>CAWBQT010000027.1:0-7457 GCA_963790875.1 uncultured Alphaproteobacteria bacterium | reverse complement strand
TGAGAGCCTCTTTTGAAATCTGAGTGGGTGGGGGTGCTGAGGAGCGTCCTGTGGGCGCGGTCAAGGGCGGGCGAAGCCCGGCGCAGCGAACCCTTGACGGCGCCCACAGGACCGGACAATCGAGGATTGCTGAATGCCGGCATGGTGCGGCATTCAGCAATGGAAGCAAGAGCCCGTGGATGCAGAACCAGCTATTTGAAGTCGCTCTCGGTATCGCCAAACCGTGGTACGTGCGGGGTGTTGATTTCGACCCCGCCCGCAAGGTGCTGACCATCGGCATCGACTTTGTCGCCGGCAGCCGGTTTGCCGCACCTGGGGTCGAAGGGCTGCATCGGGTCCATGACACCCAGACCAAGCGGCTGCGCCACCTCAACTTCTTCCAGCATGAATGCTACATCGAGGTCAGAACCCCGCGGGTCAAGCTGCCGGACGGGCGGGTCGTCCAGATCGAACCCGACTGGTTTGGCAAGCTCTCCGGCTTCACGCTCCTGTTCGAGGCGCTGGTGCTGGCCATGGCCCAGCAGATGACCTTTGCCGCGGTCGCCAGGCTGGTCAACGAGTCCTGGCACCGCGTGCATGCCATCTGTTCGCGCTACGTCGATCTCGCCGTGGCCGAAGCCGACCTGTCGGCGGTCAGCGCGGTGGCGATCGACGAGACCGCCTGCCGGCGCGGCCACGATTATTTGACCATTGCCGCCGATGCCGCCGAACGCAAGGTGGTGTTCGTCACCGAGGGACGCGACGCCACGACCGTCGCCCGCTTTGCCGAGCACTTGGCCGCCCACAAAGCGCGGCCCGAGCAGATCACCACAGTGAGCATCGACATGTCGCCGGCCTTTATCCGGGGTGTCGCCGACCACCTGCCCCGGGCGCGCATCACCTTCGACAAATTCCATGTCGTCGCCCACGCCTCGACTGCCCTCGACCACACCAGACGGCTTGAACAGCGACGCGATGCCAGCCTCAAAGGACTGCGCTGGACATTGCTCAAGGACCGCCAGCGGCTGTCTGCCGAAGCGCGCGCCGACCTCGATGCCCTGATCAGCCAGGCCGCCACCAAACGCACCGCCCGCGCCTGGCTCTACCGCGAAGGATTGCGTGCCATCCTCGACCGCAAGCAGATCAACGTCGTCGCCGCCATGCTCAAGCAATGGTGCACCAATGTTCTGCGCTCCAAGGTCGCGCCGATGAAGGAGGTCGCCCGCATGATCCGCAGACACTTCGACGGCATCCTCGCCTGGACCCAAACGCGTCAGACCAACGGCTTCATCGAGGCCCTCAACGGCCTCTTCCAGGCGGCCAAACGCAAAGCCCGCGGCTACACCCGCTTTGCCACGATGCGCACCGTTCTATTCCTCATTGCCGGCAAGCTCGACTTTACTCGCATCAACCTTCACGCCGCCTGACCCACACCAAATTCAATAGAGCCTGTTGAGAACGCCAACTTTGTCCAACTCACCTCTGGCCGTCGAAAGTATCCAGGCTGGTTCTCGAGTTTTAATAAAACGCTCATGTCCTCTGCTGCTACGAGTTTGATAGGTTCTGTTGCAGACACCTGCTTCGACATAGCCATGCCGCCGGTAAAGCGCGATGTTCTTCGCCATTGCGCACGTTCGCATAAAAACCGAATTTCGGCGAGACCGAGCGCGGCGGGACGGCAATGTACGCGTCGGCGCTAATCCATTGAACCACCGCCAAATCAGATCGATCGGCACTTCTGATATGGCGAGACCGAAGCGGCCCGCCGGTCGCTATCGATGCCATGTCGTCATATGGGCGGCATGGGCGGGCCCATAGGCCCCCGGGCGGAAGAAGCGGTCGTAATAATCGGTATCCAGGTGGTGCACCTGCATCATCCACATCAAATGCATCGCATCGACCGTGCCCGGAAAGCGGCCGTAGGTGCGATGGATGTAATTGCACACGGCTTTTGTGCAGGCGATACCCTCTTCGCTGACCGCAACCGCGCCGTCGCGGTGTTCGTCATCGGAAATCCGGTATGGCACCGGACGTCCATCGGCGGCATCCGACGCCGATCCCGCTCGCAACAGCGGACCGAGCACCGCGTCGACGGCCGCATCCATGTTCTCGCAATAGGGCGGGCAGTAGGCTTGAAAGACCCGATTGAGGCCCACCGGGTTCGGCAGCCCCGGTGCTCCCTCCGGCTCGATGATCGCAAAGCCGAGCGCTTCGAGGATTTCTTGCGACAGGATCCCGCAATGCATCCAGCCGCCGAGACCCATCGCTTCGGTTACGAGAAACATGTTTTGGCAAATCGCTGCCGGCTCGCTGAACATGAAATAGCAAGCCTGACGCTCGAGGTGAGACAACGCCAAGGCGTCCTGTTGAGCCAGAAATCCGCTCTTGACCCAAGCCTCGGTGCCGGCTAGCCGAAAGCCGAACCGATCGTCGACGATGTTGACGCCGCGCCCGTTCGTAGCGGCGAAGCGTTCGAGCCGGGCATCGACAAATTGCGCAATTAGCCCGATCAGCGAAAAACTCACATCGCAGATCGGCATGAACAGCGTCGACCCGGGCATGTTCGACGCCCACAAATTGTGCCCGCACAGAGGTGGCACGCGTCGCGGAATGTCTAGCCGACGCTGCTGCAGGGTAAGACGATGGCGATGGTAGAGGTCGAGCGCTGCTGCCCGCCCGTCCGGCGCGTCGGCTTCCCTCATCTTGTCGGCCGAGCCCGCATTCGGATCAATGACATATACGCCGCGGTCGTTGGTGAAAAACAGCGCCGTTCGGCGACCGCGCGCGGTACTCGGAAAGGTGCGGCCGTCGCTGTTCCGGTACGGCAGCGGTCGGCTCTGATCCCACAGCGCCATCCCGGAAAAGCCGATGCCCGCCGCCACCAGCAAGGCCTCTTCGTCCTCACACAACGGCACCGGCGTCTGCGATGATTTGTGGCGGTAGGGGCCGTGCGCCATTTCAAAACCGAGCCCGAAACGCCGCGTCCGTCGCCCATATAAGGCATCGAAGAGCGGGTATTCCCAGACTGCGCTAAGCAGGTCGGATGGAGCCCTTGTCTGCATCAATCTAATCCTCCGCGGAGGTGGCGCTTCAATCCAGACACTACTACCGCACCGGTCTGTTGGCATGGACCAGTTTTCGGTTCTTCTCCGAGAGGCGAAGGAAGCTTCTCGGGCTCTCGCCGCCGAGCTAGAGTGCCGCAAGTTTGCTGACTGCTTCGGGGGCCGAAGATGGAGATCAACGCTGCGGTCTTTCGCAAGGTGCACGAGCCGCTGACGATCGAAGCGGTCGAGATCGACAAGCCGTGGGGCCGCGAGGTGCTGGTCCGCACCGCCGCGACCGGGGTGTGTCACAGCGATCTTCACGTCGTCGACGGGCAGGGGCGCTTCCCGCTCGACCGGCCGATCGTGCTCGGCCACGAGGGTGCGGGGGTCGTCGAAGCGGTCGGCGCCGAGGTGAGCGCGGTCAAGCCGGGCGATCACATTGTCGCCTGCCTCTCGGGTTTTTGCGGCAGTTGCCCGCAATGCCTCGCGGGCCACCCGAATTTGTGCACCGGCGGCCTCGTCACCCGGCCCGATGGGGCGAGTCCACGGCTGTCGCAAAAGGGCCAGCCCTTGCGCCAGTTCATCGGCATTTCGAGCTATGCCGAGAAGATGCTGCTGCACGAGAATTCGCTGGTAAAGATCGATCCCGGACTGCCGCTCGACCGGGCCGCGCTCGTCGGCTGCGGGGTGCTGACCGGCGTCGGCGCGGCGCTGCGCACTTCGGGGCTCGAGGCCGGGCAGACCGTCGCCGTCTTTGGCTGCGGCGGGGTCGGGCTGTCGATCATCCAGGGGGCCCGCATCGGCGGCGCCCGGCAGATCATCGGCGTCGATTACTTCGAGTCAAAGCGCGAGATGGCAGAGCGCGCGGGGGCGACGCATTTCGTCAACAGCGCCGAAGACGACCCGGTCAAGGCCGTGCGTGCACTGACGGGCGGCGCCGGCGTCGACCACGCCTTCGAGGCGGTCGGCAATGCCAAGCTCGTGCGCCAGGCGATCGAGAGCCTGGCGATCCGCGGCACGGCGACGATCGTCGGCGTGCTGCCGCCGGATGCGATGATCGAGTTCCCGTGGATGGCGATCCGGCCGGAATGCCGGGTGCAGACCTCGCGGATGGGCTCGAACCGCTTCCGTTACGACATCCCGATCTATCTCGAATTCTACCGCCAGGGCCGGCTAAAGCTCGACGAGATGGTCACCAAGCGCGGCCGGCTCGGCGACATCAACGAGGCCTTCCGCGCAATGAAGGCCGGCGAGGTCGCCCGCACCGTCCTGACCTTCGACTAAGGGGTCCGTCATGCAATCGATCCGCATCGATCGGCAAAAGCGGCTCGGCGAAGAGCCGCATTGCGGCCACAACCGGTACCATCCGGACATCGCACCAGTCATCGAGATCGGCGAGGGCGAAGAGGTGGCGCTGGAAACCCGCGATGCGCTCGACGGTCAGCTCAAGCCGGGGACGACGGTCGCCGATTTTCCGTCCCTCGATGTCGGCGCGGTGCATCCGCTGACCGGGCCGGTCTTTGTCAAGGGTGCCGCACCCGGCGATATCCTCGAGATCGAGTTCACCGATATCATTGCTCAGCCCGTGGCGTTCAGCGCGATCATGCCGGGGCTGGGCTTTCTGCGCGACGTGATGACCGAGCCGTTCCTGGCGCATTGGCGGATCCGCGACGGCTGGGCCAGTTCGGCCGAGATCCCCGGCGTGCGAATTCCAGGCGCCCCGTTCATGGGGGTCTCGGGGGTGGCGCCCTCGGCCGAGAAACTCGCGGAATGGACGGCGCGTGAGCAGCGCGTCATCGACAAGGGGGGCTTGGCCTTTCCGCCCGATCCTGCCGGCGCGGTGCCGACGGGGCCCTGCGGCCTTGCCGGCCTGCGCACCCTACCGCCGCGCGAGAATGGCGGCAATTTCGACGTCAAGCAGCTGACCAAAGGCGCGAAGCTCTTCCTTCCGGTCTTCAAGGAGGGCGGTCTGTTCTCAACCGGCGACGGTCACTTCGCGCAAGGCGACGGCGAAGTCTGCGTGACCGCCGTCGAGATGGGTGCGACGGCGGTCCTGCGGTTCAAGGTGCACAAGGGGCTCGCCAACCGGCGCAAGTTCAGTGCCCCGGTGTTTTCGCGGACCAGCTATTTCATTGACCCGCGCTATGCTGCACCCGAGCGGTTCCTCGGCGTCATGGGCATGCCGATCAACGAGCAGGGCGAGATCGAGGCCGAGAACCTGACGCTGGCCTGCCGCAACGCCGTCCTCAACATGATGGAATTGTTAGGGGAGCGCGGCTTCAGCCGCGAGCAGGCCTATGTGATCTGCTCGGTCGCGGTCGATCTGCGTATCTCCAACGTCGTCGATGTGCCGAACTATGTCGTCTCGGCGTTGTTGCCGGAGGCGATCTTCGACAGCGATTGAGGATGGCGTCCACACGAGAATGACTCGATCCCATCCAGATGGAGATGCAGGTGAACAAAGCGGTCAAAGCGAGCAAGGCGATCCGGGCGAACAAACGCAAGGCCAAACTCAAGGCCAAACATCGGCGCCAGCGCGCGCGGGCAAACAGCTAACCACCCCGAGGCGCCATACCTGGGCGCTAGCGTTCAGACCCATTCATACGATTCATTGGTCGACGGCGGACCGATGCTGCGACCAAAAATTTCGTCACACCGGCGAAGGCCAGTGCCCCGTTTCGAAGCGGTTCTGTTCGATCTGCCACCCCAGCCGCTCGCTCATCACCGTACGTTGTACCCGCTCCTCGACGTGTTACGCGGAAGAGCCGCCGATCAGATAGGCGGATGCGTTTCGACCGTTTCCGTTGCGAGATCGACCGAATGAAGAGCCTGCCGCGCGCCATCCTGTTCGATCTGGATGACACGATCCTTGTTGCCTTTGGCCAGGCGCAGGACCAGTGGCGGCGCGTCATTGCCGCTTTCATCGATCAGCTCGCGCCGCAGCCGCCGGACGAGGTCGTCGCCGCGATCCAAGCCTATTCGCGACGCCTGTGGGCCGATGCGACCCGGCACAAAGATTGGCGCCCCCGTATCGGCGCGGCGCGGCGCCACATCGTCGCCAGGGCGTTCGCGGGGCTGGCGGGTGCGGCTGGCCGACCGGTTCCGTCAGGCGAGGTTTGCGATGCGATCGCCGATCGCTTCAACGAGATCCACGAAGCCGAGCTGCGCATGTTTCCCGGCGCGCATGAGACGCTCGACCGCCTCAAGCAACTCGGTGTGCGCCTCGCGCTCGTCACCAATGGTGCGGCCGAGCCGCAGCGCGCCAAGGTGATCCGCTTCGCCCTCGAAGAGCGTTTCGATCATATCCAGATCGAGGGCGAGCACGGCTTTGGCAAACCCGAAGAGCGCGCCTATACCCATGCGATGGAGGCGCTCGGGGTCGAGCCGCAGGAAACCTGGATGGTCGGCGACAATCTCGAATGGGAGATTGCCGCACCGCAGCGGCTCGGCATCTATGCGATCTGGTACGACGGCTATTCCACCGGGCTCCCGCCCGGCTGTCCCACCCAGCCCGACCGGATTATCCGCTCTCTGCCCGAGCTGTTGTTGTGATCGACACGGTGTTCACTGCACCCGGCGCAGCCCCAAATCGGCGAGACACCAGTCGATCGGCCCGCCGTTGTCGGAGCTCTTCACGCGGTCCTCGCAGGCGGCGACGACGGCCGCAAACTCGGCCTTCGAAGGCGGCTTGCCGGCGGTTGTCTGCCACTGCCGAAGCTCGGAAGAAGCGCGGGCAGGCGTGACGCCATTCGCTGCCGCGCAAGCGACGAGACCCAGCAGGACGAAAACTGCGACCCCCCGCATTCGACACCCCCGACTTTCCCCACACCGAGACTACCCGGCAGCGCCGCGCTCTGCCAGCCATTTCTGGCGCAGCGTGCCGGCGGCGCCGAGTTCGCAGAGCCGGGCACGCCAACTCGCGAGCGTGAAATGTCGCCCCTCGCTTTCCCTGCCGACAGGGAAAACTCAGGGAAAAAATTTTTCGCGGCTTCCCCCACGCCGAAAAAACCGCGTGCGATCATAGACTTGGGTACGCCGCCCAGGGAGAATCGAAGGCGTGGCAGGGAACCGGCAGGGAAGCCCCGAATGGCCGGGACGGATCCTGTCGAATCTCCTGTCGGCGGCGAAATGGTAGCCGAATTCGGCGGCTTTGCTCGATGTTGCGTTATTAGCATGGTGAGGCTCGTAATAACTGACAGGACCACACGGGCGAGGCGTAGGTATGCGGGTAGAGGTCCGCCTCCGCAGGGTCGGGTCTCTTGCTCCATCGGCATGTTCAGGCCCTTTATAATTGATAATATCACACGCATGCTGTATGTAAGGCGCAGGGCTCGCCGCCGCAAGCCTGGCGGACGCATCGGCGTTCGCGAAATGGAGAAGCGAAATGTCCGAGAGGGACGGCGATTACGAGGTCGGCTATGGCAAGCCGCCCGC
>CAWBQT010000026.1:0-25998 GCA_963790875.1 uncultured Alphaproteobacteria bacterium | reverse complement strand
TTTGAGCATCCTCGCCCGCATGCGGTGATTGTGCGCCACGATAATGCGGCGGCGCTGCGCCCTGGCGCTCATCGGCTTGCGCCATTTGCGGCGGATGCCGGGCGGCTGTATCGGCGCCGGCGAAGGCATCTGGTCGGCTGCCAGAGCGCGTCCATGATCGAAAGCCTCCTGCAGATCGTCGGTGAGATATTCCGTGGCCTGGGTGCCGCCTCTGACGTTCACGCACCACTGGCCGCCGCGGTTGGTGATCAGCGCCCCGCGAGCGCGCAACTCGTCGATGATCTGCATGATCGGGGAAGTTTGGTCACCGGCCATGGCGCCGGTCTGCGCTGAAATCGACCGAACCGTCGATGGGAAACTTGCGCAAGTCGCTCAGATAGTCGCAGCGCCCTTAAATCAATGCGAAGCTAACCAGTCCTTCGCTTCCTTAATCCCACCCGCTGCGGCTTTGGCCAGCCACGCCCGTGCCTTGGTCATATCGTACGGTACGGCGTCGCCTTTGGCGTACGCCATGCCAATATAGAATTCCGCCCCAGGATCTCCGAGAGCGGCGGCCTTGCGAAACCAGCTGAAGGCCTCGGCATGGTCGTGCCTAGCCCCCAGCCCGTATTCGTAGAGCTGCCCGATTGTGATATTGCGCATGCATATCGCCCTGGGCGGCCGCCTTGCTGAACCAAGGCAGTGCTTTGGTAAATCGCGCTTGGCCACGTACATTGAGCCGATATTCGTTTCGGCTTCTAGTTTCCCTGATCGGCCGCCTTGTAAATCCACGTAAATGCTGCGGCTGCATCGCGCGGGACCCGTAGCCTTGAAAATACGCCATACCAAGGCCGTTCTCACCGGCAGCATTGCCCTGCGCGGCCGTCTCGCGAAGCAATCGCATCGCTTCGGCGAAGTCGCGTCTGACGCCTGTGCCGTTCAGGTACATGATGCCGATACGTGATTTCGCTTCTAGATCTCCCTGCTCCGCGGCTTTACGGAACAAGTCCAGTGCAGCGGCGTCATCGCGCGCGACGCCTCTACCGTCTACATACATTACACCAAGCTCGAGCTGAGCCTGGGCGTTGCCCCGGCCGGCGGCCTTGTGCAACCACGACAGAGCTTCGGCATAATTCTGCGCCACGCCTTTGCCGTCCAGATAGAAGGTTCCGACCTGCGCCTCCGCATCGAGGTTCCCGTGTTGGGCTGCTTTACCAAACCAATGGAAAGCTTCGCCGTAATCCTGCGGTACGCCGTTGCCCTTCAAATACAGCTGCCCGAGTAGATGCTGTGCGCCGGGAGAATCCTGTCGGCCGCCTTGCGCAGCCAGCGCGCCGCCTCGGCATAATCCTGCGGAACACCTTGTCCAAACGCATACATCAGCCCGAGATTCGCCTCGGCTTCGGCATAACCTTGGTCGGCGGCCTCGTGAAACCAGCGCAGGGCCTCGGCATAGTTCTGCGCGATGCCGTTGTAGCCCATATAGAGGGCCCAACATCATTCTGGGCTTCGGCGAGCCCTTGCTTGGCAGCTTTGAGATACCATTGCAGCGCCTCGTTCGGGTCTTTGGCGACCCCCTCCCATTTAAATACTGTTCCCCGATATTGTCCTGCGCCTGAGCGCTTCCTTGATCCGCCGCCTGGCGATACCAGCGCAGGGCCTCGGTGTAATCTTTCCTGGCGTAGGCGGCATCGCCGGCCTTTAACGCGTCGGCGGCAGACATCGCCGGTTGCGAAGGTGGTGGTGGTTGGGGATGCGCCACGGGCGGCGGCGGCGCGACGGCCTGCTGCTGGTGCCAGCCGGGTGCAAAAATCAACCAGAGCGCTGCGGCTGCTGCAATCGCCACTCCGGCGGCTATACCGGCATAGATCGCAACGCGGCCGCGGCGCGCCGGGGCCGGTTCCGGGAGCTTTTTGAGCGTGGCGAGCCGACGAATGCGCTCGGCGAGCGTCGGAGGCGGCGGGTGATCCGGATGCGGATCGAAGAAGCCGTCGAACCATGAGGACTGGAAGTAATTGACGCGGCGCAGGGGGAGCGGCTGCTCGCCCGGTATGAGAGCGAGCAACACGCCGGGATAGGCGGGATGTTCCTCGTCGTCGATCCGGGCGAGAAACCGGCCGATCTCGTCGGGATTAAGAAGCAGGCGTTTATGGACTGCGTCGCTCCAGCCCTCGCTCGTCGAGATCGACTGCGACTGCGATCGGGATGACGAAATAGAGGCGGTGCGGGATTGCGATTGCCCGAACGATCGGGAGCGCGAACGGGAATCCGAGGTCGAGGTCGACCGTGATCGCGAGCGGCCGCTCGACAGCGAGCGCGACCAGCCGCTCGAGCCGGACCGCGAACGCGAGTGGTTCGAGCCGCCCTGGCTGGTGAACCCTTCACGATTGAACGAGCTTCCCCCGGAGCGGCCGCGACCGGTCGAATAGGAACGGCCGTAATTCACGCCATGGGTCGTCGATGATGAGGACCCGGTGGTCTGCCCGTCCGTGAAGGAAGTACTGGTGCCGTCGGTGATGGAAGTGGTGGTGCCGTCGGTAACGCTGCTCGAATCGCCGCGGGTGATCGAGGTCGACAAAGATCGGGACTGCGAGCCGGATCGCGTTTGACGCACCACCTCGCGCTCGCCGATCTGCTGGGCGAGGTAAGTGCGGGTAAAATTGTCGTCGATCTGAAAGAACAGCCTGAGCCCGGAATTGCCGAGGAACGTCTCCCAGCTGTCGTCGTAGATTTCCTTCAGCTGCGGCAGGTTCTGCAGCACAAAAAGGAACTTCACGCCGAAGCCGGCGGCCTGGGCGGCGGCGTTCTCGACCGCCTCCATGCGCTTTAGCCCGGCGAATTCGTCGAGCACGAAGAGGGTCGGGTAGCCGGTCGCGGGCCGCCCCTTGATCCGCTCCATGTCGCCGACCGCGAGGCTGATCATCAGCCGCAGCCAGCGGTAATGGGTGCTCATGTAGCGCTGCGGCAGCGTCAGGTAGATCGTCAGGCCTTCGGGATCGGTTTTCAGCGCTTCCAGATCAAAATCCGACGCCTCGAGCAGGCGCTGCATCGGCGGGCCGTCGAGGAACTCGGTGGCGGTCGTCGCGACCTTGAGGATGCTCGAGCGCGTGCGGTCGTGCATGTCGAGCATCTGCTCGGCCTCGCCGGCGATGAGGCCGCTATAGGCCGCGTTGCGCTTCATGCCGTGCCAAAGGAGCGTGAATCCGGAGGGGATGTTCTCCTGGCCGACGGCGCGGGCGCGCTCCACGGTCAGCCAGTCGCCCTGGCGCAACAGGCGCCAGACCGAGACGAGATTGCGCCGGCCCTCGAACTGCCGCGACGTCAGGACGTGCAGAATGAGGGCCTTGATTAGATTGCGGGCGGCCTGCTCCCAGAACGGATCGTGCTGGTTTTCGATGACGACGATCGCCGACGCGATGCGACCGGCGTCGTCGACCGCGAAATCGCTTTTGGGATCGATTGCGTCGAGGGGGTTGTAGCGGGCCTTAAGATCCGGATCGAGCTGCACCTCGCCGAAGGGATCGAGGACGCGCACCGTCTGCTCAAGCCCATAGGCGTATTCCGAGCCCTTGCCGCGCCGACGCGCGGTGACGGTCGCATTCTCGCCCTTGGGATCGATGACGATGCAGGAGCCCGGCCACAGGCAAAGGTTAGGGATGATGACGCTGGTCCCCTTCCCTCCCCGTGTACCGCTGACGAGCAGCACGTGGCGATCGTCGCGGTAGCCGATTGGAACCGGCCCGCCGTCGAAGGTCTCGCCGGCCCAGACCTGCCCGTTGGCGCGGCCTTCCCAAAGCCCGTCCGGGTTTTGCGCGAAGAGCTGATCGTCGAACGCGAACTTATCGAGCGCCTCGCCCTCGGTCATCCATTGCGCGGTTCCGAGCGGGGCGCCGCCAGGTGGCGCTCCTTTCCAGCGTTCGACGATGTTGCCGGAAGCCAAGGCGCTTTCTCCGACGTGAAGCGAAGGGTGATGCGTCAGGGACCGTCGGGTTGGTGAACCTGCGACGGTCCGTGTTCCTGCTGCCGGGTCTGCTGCTCGGTCGTGCGCGCGGCGGCGAGCAGCTCCCTGTCGTCCTGGCTGAGATCATGATGGGTGGCTGGATCAGGCGCCTCCCGCCCTGCCCGCTCGCGCCGGACCTCGTCGCTATGCTTGAGCCAATCCAGGGCGGAGGCCTGCTGCTCGACCATGCCGCCCTTCTCGGCCCACTGTTCGGGGGCGACAAAATCGTCAAGCTCGCCGGGCGCAAGGGGTTTGGCCTTCTGCTCCGGCTCGTCCTCAGATTGCAGCGCAAGGGCGCGGTCGATATCGGTTTGCTCGTTCCGCTCGGGCGCCCCGGGCTCGGGGCCTCGGCCCGCCTCGCGCAGTTCAGTGAGCTCCCGATCGAGCTCTGCGCGGCGTTTTTCGATTATATCGATCAGCGACATAGGCCCGGGCCGCGGGTTAGAATCGAGCTCCCGCAGCGTATCCCGCAGCTCTTCGTAGCGGGTACCGGGCAAGTCGGACTCGGCGTCGAGCCGCGCATGGGTGTTGTTGAGGGCCTGGTACGCATTGGCGCCGCGCATCGCCGCCTCGGCTTTGAAAAAAATCCGTCAAATATTTTGCGAGCGTTTCGCGGCCGCGCGCTACGAAAATCTCGTGAGACGCAACATAGTGAACGGGACGGCAAACGCGTGGTTTAGCGGGAAAGCCGCCGTTCGATAGCCGCGATCCGATGCGACAACGCTCCCTGATCGGCAATCAGCAGTTTGAGGTGGCGGCCAAGGGTGTCGCAGTAGCGGTCGACGAGCTGCAGCGCCCGTTCGAGCTCGCGATGAAGAGTGCCGATATCGGTCTCGAGCTGCGCGACGTGTTCTTTCAGCGCGACGATCTCGGTCTCGTCCATGGCCGGTGGCAGCTCCTGTTCCGGGCATTTGCTCGCCGCGCCGCGCGAACGTCACGGGCTTCGCCGCATGACCGGGGTGCGGGGCTGGGACGCTGGCCGCCGCGGGGCTGCCCCGGCCCCCGGCGGCTCATCGCGATCGGGTCCATCCGCGGTCTTGGGCACGTTCCTGCGCCTGCCGTTCCTCGGTGGCGCGGGCCTCCTTGAGGATTTCGAGGGTCTCGGGGTCGAGGCCGCCCGCACCCCCTCCCCCGCCGCTGGCGCTTCGGCGTTTGCGGGCCGGCGGCTCCGGATTGTCTTCCGGCACGAATTGCGACGCGGCCCGCGTGTCGTCGATGCGCGCCATTTGACGCGCGAGCTGGCCAAGGTCGCGGGCCGTCCGGGTCGCAACAAACAACGTGACATTGTCGCGGTGCCGGGTGAGCGCGACATAGCTCGACGCGCTGCGCCAATGCTCGCTGTGATAGAGGTAGGTCTGATCGAGGGTGCGCCCCTGCCCCTTGTAGATCGTGCCGGCATAGCCGTGGCGGAATTGGCCGAACTCACCGGCCGCTTGGTCGGTGCCGGCGACGAACGACACGAGCCGCTCCCGCGCGCCAGGCCGGCCGTCGAGGGCGACCGTGATGCGGCTGCCCTCGATGGCGCGGATCGTGCCGACGGCGCCGTTGACGATGCCGGCGCGGCGTTCGTCGGCTCTGCGCGAGGTGGCCGTGAACTGGATCCGGTCGTTCGCGGCGAAAGCTGACGGACCGTCGGCGGATAACAGAATTCGGTCGGGGCCAAGAGCCCCCTGCCCTGCCCGGGCTTGCCGCAGGGCGGCGTTGAGCTCGGCGACGTCGGCGTTGGTGTAGGCGAACACGAAGCGGCTCTTGTCGGGCGCGCCGGCGCTGTCGGCGGCCCATTGCGCGACAAGACTGTCGAAGGCCTCCTCCTGTCGGCCGCTCCAGCGGATCGCACCCGGCGCACCCTGACGCGAGAGAATGGCAAGCGCCGGCAGGAACTCGCCCCTGTGCATCAGGTTGAAGGTGCGCCTCTGCTCGGCGTCGGAGACCCGCACGACCTCATGTAGTTCGGCGGCACCGTGCCGCTCCTTGAGCGCGCCAAACATTCCGCCGCGCTCGATGCTGGCGAGCTGTCGGTCGTCGCCGGCGAGGATCAGCTTGGCGCCGGCTGCGCGCGCCTGCGCCGTGACGGCGGCCAGGTGCCTGGTCGACAGCATCGCGGCTTCGTCGACGATCAGCACCGTTCGCCCGTCCCATTGGCCGGCACCACTTTCGAGACGTTTCAGCTCGGCTGCGATCGTCGTCGCATGGCCGAACCCGTCGCGCTGCAGGTTCTGTACGATGGCATTCGTCCAGGCCATGCCGATGACCCGGTAACCGGCCGCTTCATAGGCGTCCCGCACGGCGGCGAGGGTTGTGCTCTTGCCGGTTCCGGCTTCGCCGGCGATGACGGCGAGGCCTCCGGCTTCCGTCGCTTTCAAAAAGGCCGTCCGGCGCTCGCCGGTGACCTGAGGATGCCAGCTGAGCGCCGCTTCGGACTGCGCCCGGGTCAGGCCGTAACGGCTCCTGGCCGCCAACGCCGCGGCATCCTGGATGACCCGCGCCTCATCGGCCAGGACGGCGCGCGTCGTGTAGCGCGAGACCGGGGCGTCTACGCTCTCCTTCAGTCCAATCACGTCCGGAAGGCTGAGGATCTGATCGGTCAGCGCAGCCCGCGCCTGCGCGTCCGGGATCACCTTGGCGAGCTCGCGATTGAGATCGCCACGGGTGAAGGTCGAACGCCGCTCGGTGAGCTGATCGAGGATGCGGGGCGGGCTTCGCGTCCGAATTGAAGCGCGTAATTCGCGCTCGGCCTGGCGCCGCTCGCGTTCTGCTGCCAGATCGATGATCTCGGCCGAGACAGCGCTACGGTCGCCTTCGATGCGCTCGCGCTCGGCATTGCGGGTCTTGGCGGCGCGGTTGCGATCGCCCAGATCGGAGCCCTCGCCGTTGCGCTCCATTCCGGACGCGACCGGGCCAAGATGCACGGTCGCCTCGCGGTCGAGGCCCCGGTCGGCGTAGCTGCGGCAGTCGATGCGCTCGTCGATCCCGGCTTGTTCCAGCGCGCGATTTCCGATTCGTTCCCAGGTCCGCCGGATCGCTTCGATCTCGCGCGGCCCGGTTTTGAAATCGTCGAGCTCGCGCGTCTTCGCACCGAAGCCGTCCGGGCCTATGCGCCGCGTCGTCATCAAAAGATGCGCGTGGTAATTCCGCTCATCGCCATGACGGTCGGGCGCATGAAGAGCGAAGTCGATCGCGACGCCGTAGCGTTCGACAAGCGCCGCGGCAAATTCGCGCACCGCGCCCAATCGCTGTTCGTCGGTGAGCTCGTGGGGCAGCGCCAGGATGATGTCCCGGCCCGTTGCGGCGGTCGCCCATCGAGTTGATTTATCCTCCGCGCGTTCGGCCGCGTTCCACAATTCGGCGCGATCCTTGGCCCATTCCGGCGCGCCCTCGGGGGCCATTATCTCGGCGTGCAGGACGCCGCTTTTGCGCGTGAAGTCCCACACCACGCCGAGCCGGTCATCGCCGATGTTTTCGGCGGCACGATACGCAGCGGCCGCGACAACGCTGCGGCCGGCGCTTCTGGAGATGATCTTAACCTGCAGCGAATAGATCGCCATGCGGCTACTCGCTCGCAGCTATCCCGGCGGCGGCGTTTCGTCGCCGCCGCATGGGAGTGCAGGGGAACGCCCCTACCGTCACGGCATTGCGCCAGCAATGCATAAGTGCGCCCTTCGCAAACGCGGCGGGATGGCCCTGTGCCGACTCACCACGACGATACGGATGATTGCCCCAAAGCCTCGCCTATGACAACATCACCGCGCTTTCCCGAGTTCACGGAAAGACCGATGCCACGCAAGTCCACGACCGATCGGCTGAATGACCTCCGCAAGAAACGCGAGCAGCTCGACGCCCAACTGAGGGCTCTCGCAGCCCGCAACAAACAAGCGGAACGCAAAGCCGACACGCGACGCAAGGTCATCGCCGGCGCGCTCGCCCTCGAACATTACGAGAAGAACCGCGACAGCGAGTTCGGGAAGTTGCTGTTCCGGCTGCTCGACGAGTATGTCGTCCGCCCGCATGACCGCATGCTGTTTCCGGATCTGCCCGAACCGGATGGTCCCGGTTCCAAATTCAACCGCGCCGGCCGTGAAGCCGGTTCCAGTGTCTCTCCCCCTCCTCCCTGAAAACGCGCGAATGGGGCGGCCCTTGCGAACCGCCCCGACCGGGCTTTACTCGGCCTTCGCCTTGCGGCTGTCGCGCGACCACACGAGGATGAAATCCTCGGTGTCGCCGGATCCCGACCAGGGCGCAGTTGAGCGCCTGGGTCAGCGCCGGATCGTCGAGCTTGACCGAGAGGTAATCCCGGCCCTCCTCGCTGCGCTTCTTCCACGCGGCGCCAAACTCGACATCGCCGGACTTGCTCAGACCGACGACCCGGTAGTGGGGCGCCTTGTCGGACCTCGCCTCGGCCGGCCGGAACGCCACCTTGCGGGCACCGACCTCTAGGGTCGCGAGCTCGCCCGTGTAACGTGTCCTGGGCCTCGTTGTAGGTGAAATTGCCTATGATCATGACTGTCTCCTTTTGCTAATGAAGCCCCGGTATGGGGCCTCGATAGCGACCGGATACGGTTCGAGGCTTCGGCAGCGGCGGGGCGCGCCCGGCGGAGGGGGATCACCCGGCTTGCAGGGCGCGCAGCGACCGAAAGTCGGGGATACCGCCGGCGCGGTCCCTGGACGGAGGCGTAGCCGACCCCCGAAGCGCCGGAGTGAACCGTAGGGAGCCCGCAAATCGAGGCCCCCAATTCCGGGGCTCTGCGAAAGAGCGGCCATGATGGCAAGCTTCATCACGACGCCCGGACACCGTCACGGGAAGCGCGCTCCCCGGGTCTGCCCCGCCGGTGCTGTTCCGGCTCCGAGGCGCGCCGCATCGCCCACACCGTGCGTTCGAGGTGCAAATCGCCGGCTTTGGCTTTGGCGACCATGCCGTGGAAGTAGCCGCCGGGAGTGGTCCGGAAATGCTCCGGATCCTTGGTCGACACGATCGCCAGCGCCACGGCCGCCAGCTCGCGCCCCATGACGAGACAGGCGTCACCCCAGAGGGATTTCGATACCCCGAGGTCGTGCCGCAACCAGTCGCCGGCCGCGTCGATCAGCTCCGGCCAGGTCGCATCGGGCCGCCGCAGATAGGGCTTGAGCCGCGGCGCCAGCTTGACCACCTCCTCCGGGCGGATGCCGTGCACCATCCCTTTCTCGGGCCGTTTTAGCTGCACCGGTGCTGGGGATTGAGGAACGCCGTCCGCCCCTGCCCCGCTACAGTCTTTGGCTGCGATTACTGTATCTTCTTGAAGATCAAGGTTTGGTTTGTAGTTGTATATGTGGGGCCGATTTTCCGGCTCCTTGGGGTCGGATTCTACGAGCCCTAACAAGGTCTCAAGACGCTCGCGCGCGGCTTCCTGCCGGCGTTCGAGGCTCGTTACCCCGGTTTCCATCTCATCCACCCGCTCGACGCTCCTCAGCGCGCGCGTGAGAGCCTCGCTTTCGCGGGCGAGCGTCTGCCACTCCTCGCCCTCGATCGCGTACTCGGCGGCCGTCTCGAGGATCTGGGTGATGGCTTTGCGAGCGATGGTCGCCCGGCGGCGCAGCCGTCCCATGGCGGCGCGCTCCGCCCTCCCCTCCTCCGCCAGCCGTACGAATTCGGCATGGCGCATGGCGATGGGCGACAAATCGAAGCCATAGGCTTCGATGATGCGCCCGGTCTTCTCGTGCCGGCGGCCGTAGCGCTTGCCGTTCGGGCTGTCCTTCATCGTGACGAGGCCGAGCTCGATCAGGCGCCGGTTGATCTCCTTGACCTGCGAGGGCGAAAGATCGAGCGCTTCCTGCTGCATTCGGGCCGACGGCCAGACGACCGGCCGGCTGCCTTCTACCCAGTCCTGAGGCTGGGTGAAGCGGAACAGCCAGTCGATCGCGTGGATGAGCCGGGGCGGGATGCCGAGCCGCGGCGCCGCCGCTTTAAGGGCGGCGAGCAGTTGCCCGGGCGAGGTTACCCGCTCGGGCAGGCCGGCAAAGCCTTCCGCGGCGCGGTCGGCCTTGAGCAGCCCCGGCGTCATCCGCCGGAAGCCGGTCGGGGCATGGCCAAAGCCTCCCCGTTGCGCCCCTAGGGCGCTATTTTCTTGTGCCATCGTGATCCTCCTTTGGGTTGGATCGCGACGGGCAAACCTTACCCGTTAACGGAAACGGCAATTTCCATTTGACAGGTACGGCGTCTTGTGGCTAGGTTAGGGCTGCGTGATCCTAACGGTCGCCCTTAACAAGGCCCGTCACGAGTTTAGAAAGCCCGCCCGGCAAGGCGGGCTTTCTGTTTCTGGGTCTTTACTGTTGGGTGACTTCCCTCCCCCGTTCGATGAGTTGCAATACCGCCTGGCTGCGGTTGCGCAGCCCTTGGCGTTCCTTGATCTCGTCGAGCAAAGCGACCGTCTCGCGGGGCAATGCGACGATGAGCTGATGATTGCCGTTCGCGGCGAGACGCCGACGGTAGGCGCGATGTTTGTCGCTCACGGTATTCGATGCGGTTTCCATGACCTCCCCCAACGAGTTGCTAGCAACCGGGAGTCATATACAAAATATTGTGGGAGTCCATTCGGAACACTTCTGCATGTCTAGTATTGCCATGATTGGCGCGGATTGTTTGGATCGTTTTGGATGCGGAAATTGGATGGGCGCGATTCGAAATTTCGCCAATATTGGGGGACCGGTCCGCAGACTCGGGGACAATCGGACGAGCTTTTCTTTCTTCTGCACATCGCGCGGCGTTGCGCGAAGAGCGCGCGCCCGGCTAGCGCGCTAAATGCGAGGGCGGCGGCTCCCTAGCGATAACGCGCGATCCGCGCAGAGGGAGTTTGCCTCGGCGTTTACCTCCCGAGCCGGGCAGAACATAGAAAGCCCGCCGGAGAGCCGCCGGATCGGAGTGTCGAAGCTGGAGACCCGCATCGACTAGCTCGACCCGGGCCTCCGGGTAAGCGCGCAGGGCGAGCTTAATCGAATCGATAAAGGTGTCTTTGAATTGGTAGACCGGTTCGCCGCGGTTGCCGAACTGAGCGGTCAATTGCCGCCAAGTGATGATTTCTGTCGAATTCGCCTCGATCAGCGGCAGCCGGTAGCAGAGCAGTGTCAGGATATCGATCGCCATGGCGTTGTGGGCCACCTGGCGCAGCCGTGTAGTCGGGATCGGTACCGACTGGTTGCGGAAACGGTCGAAGGCCGTTTGGGAGAGGAGGAAGCCGGAGGGCCATTTTAGCTCGCCGATGTTTCCGGCTGAGGCTTTCTTCGAGGTCGTTGTCGCGGAATACGCCCGCCTCGATCAGGGTCTCGTGCTTGAACGGCTGGAAGCCATCCTCGCGCCTAAAAACCATGCTGAAATGCGCAAACGCCAATCTTATGAATTGATCCTTGGTGGCGACGACGGACCCCCGCGGTCCCCACTCCGGGGAGATTCCGACGGCGCGCAGCCAATCCGTGATTTTTCCGATCTCGATCCAGCGGTCGTCGGAACGGCGGTTGCCATCCTTGGCCTCGGTCGCGAGCCACATCGCCAGCAGGCGGGCCTTGGGGCCGAACGGAAGGCCGGCGACAAAGCTGGTCCCGCCAGGCAAGGCGATCTCCGGCGACTGCACGGTAAGCGCAAAGCGCTCGTCTTGGCGCTTCCACACGAGCGTGTTGTCGCGCGGCCGACGGAGCGGCAGGCCTGCGATACAAAACCCGTTCAGCAGGAAGGAAACGTCGAGCTGGCCGTCGAGAGGCGCCGCGAGCGGTCCGGGATCGAGGAGAGTGGTAAGGAAAGGAGGGTTGGCCCCCTCCCAGAGCATCAGCTGTTCCTGTTTGGTCGCCACAGCGATACCACATGTAGTTCGGCATAGTCATGATACAGGCGAGACCTTGCTTGACCACACGCTTGCGTCGGAAACTCACCGGTTTTTGAAAGAATCTCTCGGCAAAATCACCGGTTGCGCGTGCCGCGCCATCGGAAAGTCACCGGCTAAGATGACAAGGCCACCGGAATTTCACCGGTTATGCGTGAGGGCATGGCAAAGCGACGCCGTCTAGCGGCAACGATAGCCGTGCCGACCGGTGAGTTTCCGGTGCTTTAGCTGGTCCGGCTGGCGAATTGGGCTAAGGGTCCAACAAAGCTCGACGCCGATCGGTGACTTTCCGGGTTTGCAGTCAGCCCGCAGGTGATTTTCTGAGTTCGATCGCAAGATCAGCCGGCCTGAAGGAAGGCCGCCAGGAAGGATTTCCACAGAGAAATTCGCCGGGGCGCGACCGGTGATTTTCCGAGGAGGCCGGCCAAGTCGCCCCTCCCCTGCCCTACGCATCGTTGCGGATAACACGGCCCGGAAAATCACCGGCGCGGGGCCGTGCAAGCATTGCAGTTCATGCGTCCGAACGCTCGGGCGTTCGGGATTAGGTGGCGGCTAGCGGCGTCGCATTTGCGCCGATTGACGCTTCATAAAGATCCCGGCCTGGACTTCGATGTCGGATGGGCGAATGAGGTCCCGAAAGCCATAGGCCGCGAGCGCCTCGAGGATCACCGATTTCATCGAGGCAACCGAACGTCGCTGCGGATCGTCGCGGCGGCCGGCGACCTCGTTCTGCAAGGCGCGCTTGAGCCGTCGCGGCACCTCGATCGTGATACCTTCGAGCGTATCGTCCGGCTCGATGCGTTGGGGAGGCGCCGCCTCCGTGACAAACCCGGTCGCGATCAGCGAATTGACAATCGGCTTCGGTCGCCTGGCGGTCGTCCGCAAGGCTGGCCTTTGCAGCAAGCTCTCAGCCGGCGGGGCCGGCTCGTCGATCGGGTCGAGCTTGGGGGTCACGAGTTTGTCGGCCATTACGCGAGCTCCCTCCCCTTCTCCACCGTCTCCGCGAGCGCGGCTTTGATTTCGGCGTACACGGCCTTGATGTTTTCGGCCGCTCCGCCGCCTGGCTCGTCGAAGATCGGCGCCACGCGGCTGAAGCTGGCGCGCTTGAACGCGGTTCGTTCAAAAACCGGCGTTTTGAGACGTGGAATGCCGGCGTTCTCAAGCGCCTCCTCCACGACCTTCTCGACCTCCGGCCGGAAACCGGTCGACGCCCGACTGATTACGATTTGGTACGGGATTTCCCTGCGCGCGCTCTTTCCCGCCTGCGCTACATGGCGCGCGGTCGAATGAGCGCTTTTGAGGTCGTCGTTCGATGGCTGCACCGGGATCAGCACGAGGTCCGCGTAATGAATGGCGTGGAGCATCGCGACGCTCGCCGACCCCTGGAGGTCGCAGATCACAACGTCGACCGCATCGGCAAGAGACTGGATGACGTCGCCGATGGCGTCCTGATCGACTTGAGGCGCGACCACAATCGATGCCTCCGGGATGTCCGCGGATCCGCGGTCCCAGACGGCGACCGTTAGCCCGGGAATGTCGTGACGTGGCGACCAGATGTCGTGCGCGCCATCCTTATGCCGGTCGGCGAAGAACTCGCTGGAGTGCTGCTGAATGAGATCGGCGTCGATCACGCCGACGCTATAGCCATCCAGAGCAAACTGGATGGCAAGGTTGCGGACAAGATTCGTTTTTCCCGACCCACCCTTTTGGCCGGCGACGGTCAAGACAGACATTTATTCCCCCCGGAATGTCTGGCGCGTCCTCTCTCTTTAGCGCAAACGTTAGAAGAATCAAGCGTCTGAAAATATTAATCTTCATACGCCTGATCTTCTCAGCGTTCTAGGCTACTGGCGTATATGCGTTGATACGTTCAGGCGTTCATGCAGTCTTACGTATGGATTGGTATCTCGGCACCGAAGCTGCCTCGATCAGCGATAGAGCGAAACCGCCATTCTTCGAGTAACCTGTCATGGCGCAGTGTGCGAGTTTGGGCTGTTTGCACGGGTTCCCGCACATCTTCAGGGCAATCGCTACCACCGCCGTCGAAATTGACGCAGGAGAGGCGAAATGGTGCATTTTGACCCTAAGCATTTACGTTTTCTTACGATTCTGGCTCTCTCTGCATGCTCGACCGCAATGCGTGCCATGTCGACGCTTCGAGATCGCGCCAACTCGTGCGTCTGACATGTTGAACGTACATGCGCCCGAACGTTAGTACCCTTATGTGCTCGGATTGCCAGGTAACGTGATCGTGCAAGGCCACAGTAGCGTGAGGTCGGTGATCTCCGTTCCGCGACGGGGCAGGGGAGCCTTGCCATTGTGATTGACTGCGATGCTTCTCGGACCCCGGCCAGGCGCGCGTGACTCCGCGCGTTTCTGCGGTCCCGCGGCGGCGACGCCTTCGACGGCCGTTGCGCGGGCCGACGAATGGCGCCCGGAAAAACAGCGGAGGAGGGGAGGGGCCCCGAGGTCAGCGGCTCCCGGCGGCTGTAGGAGGAAGCGGAATTTCACCGATTGCCGGGTTCGAATCAGCACCTCGGGGCGGCGCCGCGCGGCAAGGAATTCGCGGCTGTCGATCATCGAAGCCGTCAGGTTGCGGCCGTTCACCATCGATCCGGTGCGCAGGCGCCAGACGGAAGCCGTCGCGGCTTCGAACAGCTCGGCGGCATGGTCGCGGATGAACTCAAAGGCGTTGCGGCGCTCGATGAGGCTGATGCCGTGGTCGATCACGCGAGCTCGTCGACTTGACCTCGGAGCCGTCCTGCTCGGCCTGACCGTGGCGCTGTGCCTGCTCGTTGGTCTCGAGCTCGCGTTTGAGGCGGTCGACCGTTGAGCGCGGCGATGGCTTGTTCCAGGGCCTTGAGTAGCTCGGGCGCATCGGCCCCGAAGCTGCGCCTGGCGTAATCCGCGGAGTGACGTGATCAAGGCGTGCACGCATTTCGAGATTGATCCGTCGGGCGCTGGCGGCGCGATCGGAGCGGGGGAGGGATTTCGGGAGATGAGTGCGTGCGTTTCTCGCTCGTCGGACGCCCCTTGATACTGTTTACACAATTACCATATTATAATTGCCATGAGAACATATAAATACTGATGATGCTAGCTCCAGCAGTAACGGAACTGCACGCGATTCGTGACGTTCAAAAAATAAAGTCGACGGCTAGGGCGATCGAACAGAGCCCCAGAGGGCGACCTCGGCAGCGTAGGGCACGACGCACGACCAGACACCGGAATACAGGGTTTTTTTCGACGACAATGTGACCGGCACCACATATGCCTTGAATAATTTACATATTTTTACATCGAGCAGCCGAGATGATTCCCCATCTCTCCTCGGAGGAGCCACGCATATGATCGTGGAATTTCCAATTCAGTGGGCCTGCCAGCGAAAGATCTGGAGGTGTGAGCCTCCGCGCATCGCCGAACTGCTGTCGTGGCCCGCCTTGCGAAACCGAATTGTCCTCCTGCCACGCACGATCCGCACTGTGCGGATCGTGCGTCGGCAAATAGCCCCTGAGCGAGCCCGACGCCCGGATGCCAGGCATCCTCAATCAGCTGGAAACGCAGGCGTGGCGTGAAAATTGCCTTGCTCCATGATCGTTTTGACGGCGGGGCCGCCTTGTCAGTTCTCCGTCCTCCCACTGGCAGCGAAGCTGTCGTCCTGCTAGAAGGTGTCGTCTGCCTAGAAATTGCCGAAAAATCGGCTCTAATGCGGGGTCCTGGCGTGATGAGGCTGCGGGTGCCGGCAAAGACAACGATGCGAGCGGAGGACGCGGATGGCTGGGGACGTGCAGGTGGGAGAAGCGCTGATCACAGAGCGTTCCCCGCAAGGGGTGGCGCAATCACCGCTTCTTCATGAATATGGTGCAAGGCTAAGCA
The DNA here is from genome assembly GCA_963790875.1 of uncultured Alphaproteobacteria bacterium. Lineage (GTDB taxonomy): Bacteria > Pseudomonadota > Alphaproteobacteria > ATCC43930 > CGMCC-115725 > AP-15. Next base: position 10,299 of record CAWBQT010000026.1, on the reverse strand, counting down.
TCAGATTGACCGACTGCAATGGTGAAAAAGGGGGCACGATGACTGCCGCGCCGATCAATTTCGAGGCGCTTAGCGCCGCCGAACGGCTCGGCTCTGACGCCCTCGTTTTACTTCATAGCGATGACTACATCGCCGCCAAAACCGCCCGACCTCATGCCGGGGAAAGTTGGGACAGAGGGGTTGATCGCGCGCCCCAAACCCAGCACCCAGGACGTAGCGCCGGCCCGTCATCAACGGGAGCACTGAGCGGCGTCCCTACCCCTCCCAGCCGGCTCGCGCCGGCCATCCGGGCATAAGGGAGGTACGAATGGACATTCATTCGATCAAAATTTACCCACAAGAAATCGAAACAGAGCTCCAGCGTGTAAAACAAGCCGTCTCCCCAGCCGGCGTAGTGGATGATGCTTGCGAGGTGTATAAACAGGCCAAGCCTGCGCTCGAAGTGGCCGTCGCACTTCTCAGCGTCTTTTATCCTCCTGCTGCGGTCGCGGTCGCAGCAGTGAAAGTTATTTTAGACAAGGCCTGCGAGGGAGACAGCTAATGCCCGTTCTACTCACCGGCAATCAGGACACTATGGCGCTTGAGGTAGTCGCCTCACTTCTCTCTTATGCAATCGTTGACGATCGTTGGCGGGCCGAAGAGGCCTTCTACGACTTTGGCTACGTCTCCACAGACGAAGATGCCAAAATACCCCTTCACGGACTCTCACCATTGCGCTTCGAGGAATTCGTAGATCTGTTTGACCTGTTCCCGTTTGCCGGTATTGAGGCCGCTATCTCGAATGGAATATTCGGTACACGCATTGGACGCGACCTCGATTCGCCAGGTATGTCTGTGGGTATCTATTCCAATGATAGGGGCGCTCAACTCCTCAATAATGCTCTGGAGGGAAGTGCCGTTTTGCGAAGGTTTCCCATTAAGGCGGTCGCTACGCCAAATGGAATATCCTTTTCTCAGGCTTCGATCGCGAGCGGTGGGGGTAGTGTCAGCCCAATTAACGGTTCCGTAACCGGCACAATGGGTGCTTGGCTTGCGGAGAAAAGTCTGGGGTTGTTGGGCATATCGAATAATCATGTGATATGTGAGTTCAATAATTATAGTCGTGGCGTAGCAGTTATCCAACCGGGCACAGGTGACGGCGGGAGCAGTAATGATGTTATTGGACACATAGAAGACTTTGTGCATCTCCAAGATTATAATGCAACTCTCCCTACTACGACTGTGAATACGGCCGACGTCGCGTGGTGCAGGCCCGTTAGAAACGTCAGCAAAAACATCGGAAACCCCTCGATTACACCGACAGGGGAATGTGATATCGACCACGATATCACCATGTCTTCTACTCCGATAGATGTCTGCGTCTACGGTAAGCACTCAAAGTGGATGCAGGGTCAAGCTGTCGCGATTGCGAAGTCCATCTGGATGACCGGAAATCCGTATTCGTCAGGGCGATATAGGTTTCGAGATCAGATAGAACTCAAGCTCGACAAGGTAGCGCATGGCGATTCAGGGTCAATTGTGATGCGCAAAAGTGACAACAAAATTGGAGGAATTCTATTTGCTGTAGGTAGTACGGAGGGGATGGCTTATGCGTCTCCGTGGTCTGAAGTGCGTAGATGTTCGCGACTGCAGTTCAATTATCCATGATGGAAGTTTTGCGACAATTAGTGGGTGGAAAGCAAAATGCTTATTTTGTGGACAGCGCTAAAAAGGCGTGGCAACATAGCATTTTGCTGTTCGGCAAGTACATTATATGGGCGGCCTTAGGTATGATTATGACGAAAATCAATAGTGTAACCATCCATCAAGCCGCAGAAATGCTTGGGCGTGACCTTGAAGATCGGTTTCCCGACATCGTCGGCGTATCGTTGCGGCCTAGCGGCGATCCTAAAATAGGACTACAGCTATTTGTTGATATAAATAAAGACTTCAAAGGTGTCCCTCCGGGAGTGCCAAAGAGATACAAGGGGTACACTGTTAATCATCGGTGGATTGGCATACCGAGGTTTGCGTCAGGCGTGAGGCCACGATCGTTAGCTTTATGACGTCTGAACAGCGAAGCAGCGAAGCTGAAGTACAGGGATCGCTCCGCGGGTCCAGCAAGGGGTGAATATCACGATCCGGGGGTAACGCTCCGTGGTGGACGAGGTGCCTCGGGGCCTCGCCGGCTTCTCCGACGGTCCCGTCCCGCTTCTGAAGGCACCTCGGTTTCGTCTACGAGAACCATCGTTTGGCGGCCCCGCTCTTCCTGGAACCGCCAAAGATCGGGGCTTGGCGATCGCGTTTGCGTCACGGCGCGCGGATTTCCGCCGGCGTCGATCAGCCGTTGCGCGTGCTTGACCGCTGACCGCTTGACCTGCGCCGGCCTCAGTTGACGGCTTGCGGCCGAGCTGGTCGCTGCGCGCCTTCGCCGCCTTCAACCCGGCGCTGGTGCGCTCGATGATGATGGCGCGCTCGAACGCTCGAACTCGGCCAGTGCGCGGATTACGTGAAACGAAACATTAGCTTGCCGGTCGACGTGGTAGTGTCGAGATGCTCCGACAGCGAGCGGAACGGAACGCCGCGCAAGCCGCGAGGCCGGATAGCAATTCGATCAGTTGGGCGAGCGAGCGGCCGAGGCCCAGCCGGTCGAGCCGCCAGACAATCAGGCCCCCGGCAAGCGGCGGAGCGAGCCTCGGAGTGGGATCACCCCGTTTTGCGCCCCGGGCTTGATCCTTTGATCCGGGAGAAAGCGGCGAGATCGAAAGACCTTGCCCCGAAGCGCCGGGGTTCGCCAGAAATCGAGGCCCGTGGCGGCCGGACAGGGGAAAGGGGCCGGCGCGAAAACGACCGGCCACCTTCGTCGGCATGGCTCTCAGAACTCAACAATTCAACCGCGAGCTGCCCGCGATCGGTGGGGCGCATCGGAGGGTGAGGTTCAGGCTCGGCGTCAAGCGCCGGCGTTCGCGCCGGCTGCGGGATGCCGGTGATCCTCATGGCGTAAAGGGTTTCGGCTTCGATAAGCGAAGCGCCGTCGGCGACAACGTCCTCGCGATCGTCGGTGTGCAGCTTAACGACCGCGGCCCGCGGCCGCCGGCGGCACGAAATGGCGATCATCAATTCGCCTCGGCCGGCTCTTTGAGCTTGACGAGGCGTCAGCGAATCCAAAACTCGGCCTGCGCGCGAAACTTTGCTCCATATAATTGGATAATGTATATTTTATTCGTTCCCGATTCCTAGAGTTTCTTTGAACAAAAAATGACCCGTGGCGTCCCGATTACATTGGAGCAGGAAGAAAAGATTGTTGCCACTGTGGAGACGGCGCGGCACGCCTCGCGGGTTGCGAAGGAACTTGGCGTGAGCTTTGCCACGGTATGGCGGCGCGCGGACCGGGCCGACATTGAATTGACGGAGGGCCGGGCGGCGAAAGGATACAAGCGGCTTTCGCCCGAGCGGCGCGCCAAGATAATCGAGGTCCGGCGGACAAAGCCCGATGCGACGCAGAAAGAGGTGGCCCGCGAAGCGGGCGTCAGCCGTGCGACCGTGAGCCGAGTTACGCGCGGACATCATCGCGGCGCCGGGGTCTCCGCCAGGCGGATAGCCGCTCGAGGCGGAAAAGGGCCGCTTACGCGGCCCCGATTGTCTCACTGTTGTGCACCGCTTCGAGAGCGCGGTCGAAGGCGCGGTCGAGTCCGGCCCGTTTCCTTATGGCGGCTGCCAGCTCGGCTTCTACGGCGGCGCGCTCGCGGCGGGTGAAAGAGCAGCCGCGTAGCTCGGCCCGAAGCTGTTGGATGTGCTCGTAAAGCGTGATCATCGTCCTCTCCCTTCGTTTTGAAAGTCAGGACGCGCGCGTCAGGCCGGAGCGGCCGGGTCAAGGACGCCGGCAGGCGCCGCGGAGCGGGGCGCGGGGGAGCCGGTTTTGTCGGGCGCAAATGGTGACCGGCGCGCGCCAGCGCGCTCCTAACGCTCGGCAAAATTGGGGGCACCGCGCATCCTTGGGCCGGCCGGTCCGGCATGACATGATGGGAAGTCCAGCGAGACGGAATCCTGAAGGACACAGCGGCAGGATTAGCGGTGACGCACCGCTGTACGAAACTCGCAGTAACAGGTCGATGAGAGAAAACGGCGCCTAAGTGGCGCCGCTCTCAGCCTTCGGCGCACTGGGCTTGTCGGCCCGCCACACGGGAATGCCGAGCTTCTTTGCCTTGTCGGCAAGGTTGGCGGAGATGCCCGAGCCGGGGAAGACGACGACGCCGATCGGCAGAGCTTCCAGCATCTGGTCGTTGCGCTTGAAGGGCGCTGCGTTGCGGTGCCGCGTCCAGTCGGGCTTGAAGGCGACTTGCGCAACCTTGCGGTTGTCGGCCCAGCAGGCGGCGATGCGCTCGGCGCCGCGCGGGCTGCCGCCGTGCAGCAGCACCATGTCGGAGTGCTTGGCGCGGATCTTGTCGAGCGCGTCCCAGATGCGGCTAACGTCGTTGCAATCGGTGCCGCCGGTGAAGGCGATGCGCGTGCCGGCAGGGGCGAGCACTTCGGTGTCGGCCCGGCGCCGCGCTGCGAGGAATTCGCGGCTGTCGATCATCGATGCCGTGAGGCTGCGGTGGTTGACCATCGATCCGGCACGCGGGCGCCAGGCGGAAGCGGTCGCGGCTTCGAACAGCTCGGCGGCATGGTCGCGGATGAACTCGAAGGCGTTGCGGCGCTCGATGAGGCTGATGCCCTGGTCGATCAGGCGCTTCGAAGCTCGACCGACTTGACCTCGGAGCCGTCCTGCTCGGCCTGGCCGCGGCGCTGCGCCTGCTCGTTGGTCTCGAGCTCGCGCTCGAGGCGGTCGACCTTGCGGTGGAACAGGTTCACGAACGACCAGAGGAGATCGGCGAGATCGTCCTTCGAGCCGCGTGCCCGCCAGCATGCCGCTCAACGCTTCGACCGTGGCGTCGAGCTGGGCCTGGACGGCTTCGGGTTCGGGCATCGGCCGTGGATCCGGCTCGTCCTGGCCAGGGCGGTGGCCGTAAAGGGCGAGTTCGTCGAGCAGATGCGCGGTCGCCGAGGCGGTGTGGAATTCCGGATCGGTGTGAGTGTCGAGGAAGAGGGAGGTGCTTTCGTTGCGTGACATCGCAGGGGCCTTTCTTGCCGGAGGATCAGCCGCGCCCATCGCGGCCTTCACGGCGATCCCTTGCCGGGGGCGGAGACGGGTTGCACCCGCAGGGCCGAAGCAAAGCGGGGGATGGCGCGGGGCAACTATTTTGCTTCGCGATGCAAAGCCGTCCCTCTTGGGGCGGCGGCGGAAAATAGTTGTTCCGCGCCATTGCAACCCGGCTCAGGGCGGCCCTTTGGCCGCCCGGCGCCGCCGGCAGATCGCCGCTCGGGAAGGCCGCCGCGCGGCACTTTTCCGGCCAGCGAAGGCAGCCTCGGCACGAACGGCAGCCACTCCCTATCCCGGCGCGACACCTGGCAAGAAAGGTCACGCCGGGCTTTGCGGATTGACCCGATGATCGAGGAACAGCACCCGGTCCGACGGGACGAGCTGCGCCGCGAGGTGCGTGAGCATGGCGACAGGGCCGAGACGGCAGAGGTCGAGGTTGAAGTCGGCATGGACCGGCACGAGGTCGCGGACATCGATTCCTGCCGCCTCGCCGCGTTCATGTAGCCGGTCCGCCGCCTTGCGGCCGGCCGTATCGTTGTCGCGCGCGACATAGAGGCGATGAAGGGCAGGGGGCAGATCAAGGGCGGCGAGGTGGTTGGCTGACAGCCCGGCGATCATCGGCAGCGTAGGGAGCACTGCTTTGAGCGCGAGCATGGTCTCGACGCCTTCGCCGGCGGCGAGAATGTCGGAGGATTTGCCGAAGCGAACGCCGTTGCCGAGGAGATGGCCGAGGGCCCGGCGCGGATCGGCAAGAGGGGCCTTGGCCGGACGGCGCCGATCGAGCCAGGTGCGCAGAATGCCGGTGATCGTGCCGTCGAGAGCGGTGACCGCGGCGAGCAATGCTGGAAAGACCTGGCGTGGAGCGTCCTCCGCTTCGCGGTAGTACACGGATGGGTGGTAGCGCAAGGCCGGCCAGTCGAGCCGTCCGGTGATGCAGCGAGCTCGCAGATAGGCTTCGGCCAGGGTGCCGGTAATCGGGCGGCCGGCACTGATCAGACGGCGGGCCGCGTCGGGCGATCCGGTCGGCACAGACGGTCGGCGGCGGAAGGGGTTCGAGCCCGGCAAGGCGAGGAAAGCGCGCGCCTCGTCCATCGTCTCGCCGAGATCGCGCAGATCACGGTTGCGACCGATCAGGTCGAGCAGGTCGCCGTGTTCGCCGGTCGCGGCATCGGTCCATTTGCCGGCAGCGCCGGGACCGGTTTCGGGGCCGCGGAGCCGGACGTAGAGGCTGCGGCCCGGCGTGTTCATGACATCGCCGACGACCCAGTAATGGCCGCGGCGGCATCCGTTGGAGAGGTAATGGTGGCATACCGCCTCCGCGTCGCGCGCGAGGCGGCGGGCCAGATCGCCGGCCTGGCCGATCATGACGGATCTCGCGATCAGGCGGCGGCACGGGCGCGGGCGCCGAGGAGCGGATGACGGTCGAAGAGCGCGCCGAGGATCGCCGGACCACGATCTGCCGTGGCCGGCACGAACAGCCGCAGGCGCCAGGCGATGATCTCCGAGACAAGGCCGAGCGCCTTCAACTGGCTGACGGCGCCGTCGGAGAAACCGGTGAGTTCGACCCGGTGCGCACTCATGACCAGCGAGTGGCGGATCTGGTGATCGCCGACGAGATCTAGGACCGCACCACGCTCGATAACGGCGCTCCAGGCCTCCTCGGGGGAGAGACCGGAACCGCCCGCGATACCGAGGCCTTGGTAGACGCGATCGAGCGCTTCGGGAGTGACGAGGCGGCCGATGACCCGTTCGCCGTCATCGGTTCTCGAAGCGGTAGACCCGCATGTTCTCGGCCGGCAGCCGGTCCCAGATCGGCAGCAAGAGGCCGGTGATGATGTGGAAGGCGCTCTCGGAGAATTCCGGGACCTTGGCGCATTCGGTGTCCCACACCGGCGCGAAATGCTCACGAGTCGCCGCGCGCCAGTGCGAGCGGGCAAACTCGTCGGACGTGACGGTCTCGCGCATCATCGGCCGGATCAGCCGGGTACGCGCCTGGACGGTGCCATCATCGTGCATCAGGCTCGCCGCCGGCACCTGCACCGCCGCGCGGCCTGACTGCGCGTTGACCAACAGTCTCGCACCGGGCATGCGGGACAACTCGATCGCCTCGGCGAGCGAGAGGGGACGGTTGCGGTCCTTGCGCAATACCCGGTAGCAGCAGGTTCTCGGCGCCGGTCGCGGCGTGCTTGTGAACCGTGCGGCGCTCGGCGACCCGGAAGCTCTCGGCGGTCAGGGTCTCGACGCCGACGTCGTAGCTGCCGGCGGCGACGGCGGCTTCAATGCGCGCCTCGAGCAATGCCTCGAAGCTGGCGAAGAGCGTGTTCTGCAGATCGATCCGCAGGGCCAGCAGGCGATTGAGGAATTGTGTGATCGGCGGCAGCTCCTCGCGTAAGGAGCCGTCCTGGTCGAGGAGATCGAGGCCGGTCGCGTCATGGAATTCGCCGAGCGAGCAGCCCTCGATCTTGCCGGCGTAAAGGAGCTGGTAGAACTGCCGCAACGCCGCCTTGGCGTAGGCGCTCTCCAGATTGTCGTCGGCGCGGAACAGGCCCTGGCCGCCGGTCTGGCGCTGGCCGCGGGTGATCGCGCCCAAGGTGTCGAGACGGCGCGCGATCGTCGACAGAAAGCGCTTCTCGCCCTTCACGTCGGTCGCTACGGGGCGGAAGATCGGCGGCTGCTTCTGGTTGGTGCGGTTCGAGCGGCCGAGGCCCTGGATCGCCGCATCGGCGCGCCAGCCCGGCTCCAAGAGGTAATGCACGCGCTGGCGCTGGTTCTTGCAGCCGAGATCGGCGTGATAGCTGCGCCCGGTGCCGCCGGCATCGGAGAAGACGAGGATGCGCTTGTCGTCGTCCATGAAGGCGGCGGTCTCGGCGAAATTCGCGGAAGCCGGGCGGGTCTCGATCGAGAGCCGATCGTTGCGGCGGACGACGCGACGCGAGCGACCGGTGACTTCCGCCACCAGGTCGGTGCCGAAGCGGTGCAGGATCTGGTCGAGCGCGCCCTGCACCGGCGGCAATGACGCGAGGTGCTCGATCATCCGGTCGCGGCGCTCGACGGCCTCGCGCGAGATCACCGGATTGCCGTCGGCATCATAAGCCGGGCGCGAGTGGAGATTGCCTTCCTCGTCGGTGAAGAGCTCGAAGAGCTGGGTCGGAAACGAGTGGCTCAGATAGTCGAGCACATATTCGCGCGGCGTGATGTCGATCGAGAGATCGGCCCATTCCGAGGTCGGGATCTGCGCGAGACGCCGGTCGAGCAACGCCTTGTTGGTCGAGACGATCTGCAGGATGGCGGCATGGCCGGCCTCGAGATCGCGCGCGATCGCAGCGATCAGGGTCGGGCATTTCATCGCCGTCAGCAGATGATTGAAGAAGCGCTGCTTGTTCGATTCGAAGGCCGAACGCGCGGCGGCCTTGGCATTGCGGTTGTAGGCGGCGCCGCCCTCGCCGGTGACGTTGGCAGCCTTCAGCGCCTCGTTCAGGTTCTTGTGGATGACCTGGAAGGCGTCGGCATAGGCGTCGTAGATGCGGATCTGCTCGGCCGTGAGGCTGTGCTCGACGATCTCGTATTCGATGCCCTCAAAGGACAGGGAGCGGGCGGCGTAGAGGCCGAGCGCTTTGAGATCGCGGGCGAGCACTTCCATGGCGGCGATGCCGCCGCCTTCCATCGCCGCGACGAAGTCGGCCCGGGTCGCGAACGGAAAATCGCCGGTGCCCCATAACCCGAGCCGCGCGGCATAGGCGAGGTTCTGCACGGTCGTGGCGCCGGTCGCCGAGACATAGAGGATGCGCGCGTCGTGGAGCGCGTTCTGCAGGCGCAGTCCCGCCTGGCCCTGCTGCGACGGTTTCTTCTCGCCGCGCTCGCCCTTGTCGCCGGCGGCGTTGGCCATGGCGTGCGCCTCGTCGAAGACGACGACGCCATTAAAATCCCGTCCGAGCCAGTCGATGATCTGCTGCACCCGGCTCGCCTTCTCGCCCTTCGCCTGGGTGCGCAGCGTCGCGTAGGTAGTAAAGAGGATGCCCTCCTTGAGCGCGATCGCCGCCCCTTGCCGGAAGCGTGAGAGCGGCACGAGGTCGGAGCGGTAGCCGCCAATCGCGGTCCAGTCGCGCTCGGCGTCCTCGATCAGCTTGTCGGACTTCGAGATCCAGACCGCGCGGCGCCGGCCCTTGAGCCAATTGTCGAGGATGATCGCCGCCGACCCGGCGGCCCTTGCCGGCGCCGGTGCCGTCGCCGAGGAACCAGCCGCGCCGGAAACGCACGGCGTTCGCGTCGCATCGGCAGGGCGCAGCCGTCACAAGATCATAAGTCTCGTCGACGGTGTAGGAGCCGGCGAGATGGCCGGCATGCGCCTCGCCGGCATAGATCACGTTCTTCCGCACTGCGCGTCCGAAAGAATTCCGGCGGAGAGCAGGCGCGGCGGCAAATGCGGGCGATAGCACGGGCGCGGCGCCCCGACCGCGGCCATGGCGGCCGACTGCACGAGCTTGGTCGGATGCGGGTTGTCGCGCCGGGAATATGGATGGTCTGCAGTGTGTAATTTTCGTAGAGGTTCGCCGTGAGCCGCGTGTTTGCGCCGCCGACATCCACTGCCGGGTTTCATAGGCGAGCTCGACGACGTCCTGGCCCCGATGTTGGCCGTTTGACGAGTGTGAACTGCTCGGCGCGGGAGAATTTGGGCGCGCGGCGAGCTGGCGCCCGTATTGGAAACATGGCGGGGGGCGGGCAGGGGAGAAGACTGCGGCAACCGGCGGTCGCGCGGAACGAGACGGAGAAACCCGTTCGAGCAGTTCCTCGGGATCAGCGGCCATGCCGAACGCGGGCGGAAAAACAGCGCGGGTCCTCGGCCGGGATACGATCGATGACCGTGAGCCGGGTGTCGAACGTCGGTGCCGTGGCGGGCATAGGCCTTGCCGGCGATCGGCGCCGTGAAGACGACGCGGCCCTTCTGCCTGCAGGCGCACGAAGCTCTCGCGCCAGGCCGGCTGATCGGGGCCGACATTGTGGCCGGTGATCGCGACGAGCCGTCCGCCCTCGGCGAGCCGCGCGAGGGCCGAGGTGAGATGGCGCATCGCGGCTTCGGCGAAGCGGCCCTCGACATGCGGCGAGGCCGAGAAAGGCGGGTTCATCAGCACGACGCTCGGGCGGATCGCCGGATCGAGCCGGTCGTGGATCTGCTCGGC
>CAWBQT010000025.1:0-70034 GCA_963790875.1 uncultured Alphaproteobacteria bacterium | reverse complement strand
GATAACCGCGCCCCGAGACCGTCTGGATGTAGCTCCGGTCTCCGCGATCCCGGTCGAGAACGCGGCGAAGCACCGAAATCTGGACGAAAAGGTTATTCTCCTCGACAGCAACAGCCGGCCAAACCGCCCGCATAATCTCGTCTTTCGAGACGAGCCGTCCCCGGCGCTCGACGAGAAAGGCTAGCAGCCTGTCGGACTTAGGTGGAAGCCGACCCAGAATGTGGTAGGTTTGAGTGGGGGATGTGTACTAGGGGCGGGTGGGGGATGAGCAATTTTCGCCAGGTGGATCGGCAGACGGGGTTTCTGTTGCCACCCTCGGTGGACGAGTGGCTGCCGCAACGACATTTGGCGCGCTTTGTGGTGGAAGTGATTGACGGTCTGGATCTGCACGAGCTGAGCGGCAGCTATCGCGGGTCGGGCTCGGCGTCGTACCACCCAGCGATGCTGCTGGGGCTGTTGGTTTACGGCTATGCGACGGGGGTGTTTTCGAGCCGAAAGCTGGAGCAGGCGACGTACAATTCGGTGGCGTTTCGCTTCATCGCGGCAAACGACCACCCGGACCACGACACGATCGCGACGTTCCGGCGGCGGTTTTTGCCGGAGATCGAGGGGCTGTTCGTCAGGGTGTTGTTGTTGGCCCGCGAGATGGGGGTTCTCGGTCTGGGCACGGTGGCGTTGGACGGGACCAAGATCCACGCCAATGCGAGCCGGCATAGCGCGCTCTCTTATGAGCATGCTGGGAAGCTGGAGGCGCAGCTGAAGGCCGAGGTGGGAGAGCTGATGGCCAAGGCCGAGGCGGCCGATACGGCGGATCTTCCTAAGCCTGCCCCGGCGAAGGCCGGGGGGATGTCGATCCCCGAGGAGTTGGAGCGACGCGAAGTACGACTGCAGAAGCTGGCCGAGGCGCGCAGCAAAATCGAGGCGCGTGCCAGCGAGCGCTTGGCCCGTGAGCAGGCGGAGTATGAGGCCAAAGTCGCGGCGCGCGAGGCCAAGGCCAGGGCGAGCGGCAGGAAGCCTGGCGGCAGGCCGCCGGCGCCGCCGGCTGCGGGGCCCGGCCCCACTGATCAGATCAATCTGACCGACGAGAACTCGCGGATCATGCCGGTGGCGGGCGGCGGGTTCGAGCAATGCTACAACGCGCAAGCCGTAGTGACGGCAGACAGCCTGTTGGTGGTCGCCAGCGATGTCGTACAAGCCGCGAACGACAAGCAGCAACTCGCGCCGATGCTGGGCAAGCTGGCGGCTTTGCCGGCGGATCTCGGCAGGGCGCAAACGATGCTCGGCGACAATGGCTATTGCAGCGCCGCCAATGTGACAGCCTGCACCGCGGCAGGGATCGAGCCGCTGCTGGCGCTCGGCCGTGCGCCACATAACCCACCCTTGGCCGAGCGCTTTGCTCCGGCACCGCCCGCACCGCAGGACCCGACGCCGCTCGAGCGATGGCGCACCGCTTGGCGACACCCGAAGGCAAGAAGCTCTACGGCCGGCGCAAGTGCACCCCGGAGCCAGTCTTCGGCATAATCAAGTCGGTTCTGGGCTTTCGCCAATTCCTGCTGCGCGGGCTCGATAAAGTCCGCGGCGAGTGGAGCCTGGTCACCATGGCCTGGAACATCAAGCGGATCTTCGCCCTCGCCGCCCGGTAAAGGAGCATCAGAAGAGTATATCTCAACCAAAGCGAGATATCGGTCGGAACCCTTGACCAAGTCTCCAACCCGTCAGCATCCCGACGACGGTTGACGCAATGCAAAGCCGCGTTCCATCCCTCGATAGTTAAATCCAGTCCGACAGGCTGCTAGGAGCGCGAGCGCCCGCGAACCGAGCGCTACCGGCTCGGCGACACTGGAGCCCCCCAGGCGATACAGACACCTGTCGGCGCAATCGAAACGAAAGCCTTCGAACAGGAACACACCCGCCGACGCGGGCGCGTCCATGCGCCTGCCGTCCGTTCCTCCCCTGTCCACACCAAGCCTCAGATGTGCTTGCGACTGATTGGTCCGTTGCGACTGGCTGATTTAATCGCGCCGACGCGCTTGTGTCGTTCGATTTCTTCAGAATCGATTCAGAAATTTTGGGAAGAGCCTCATAGACGCCTCTTCACCGGCGGTCGGATCATGGTCGCTGCCATCACCGATGCTGAGAGAGTGTCGCGCCATGGGCACAACGACGGCTCCCGCGCCTCCCAAAGGTTTTTAATATTTTCATCGCCGTCTCATAGCGGGCTTCCGTCGCGATCAGGATTGGATCGGGCTTCCGGTCGGACCCTGTGCGGCCAATCGGCATGGGCATCGGCATCGCTCGAGGAGACGATAATGAAATTCACAACATTGAGTTGGATTACCGCTACCGCGCTGTTCGCCGTGCTGGCCATGCCGGTCCAGAGCTCCGCACAGCAACAGGATGCAAATCCCCCTCCGCACTACATCGTTACCGACCTCGGCACGCTGGGCGGAACGTTCAGCCTAGCTTTTGGCCTCAACAGGGCGGCCCATGTTGGCGGGGTGCGGACCCTGTCCAACGCGAACCAACACGCGTTCCTGTGGATCAAGGACAAGGGAATGCAGGACCTCGGCACACTGGGTGGACCAAACAGCGAGGCGGGCGGGCCCAACGGCAGCGACGAGCTGCCGATAAGTGCCGAGACTTCGAAGAAAGATCCGTTGGGCGAGGATTATTGCGGGTTCGGCACTCACCTCATATGCCTCGGGGCCCTCTGGCGCGATGGGAAAATGACGCCGTTTCCCAACTTGGGCGGCCACAACGGCCAAGCTGTCGAAATCAACGATCGCGGCCAGGTAATCGGGGAGAGCGAGACCAGCACCAAGGACAAGAGCTGCCCAGCGCCTCAAGTTCTCCGTTATGAAGCCGTGCTGTGGGGGCCAAAACCGGACGATATCGACGATATCAAGGAACTTCCTCCGCTCCCCGGCGACACCATCGGATTGACCATCGGGCTCAACGACAAGGGCGAGGTCGTCGGCGGGTCGGGTACATGCGCCAACACCCCAATTGCACCGCCGACCCCCCTCGTCGGGCCGCCGCACGCCGTGCTGTGGCGGAACGGCGCACCCACCAACCTCGGCAATTTGGGGGGCAAGCTGATCAATGCGGCTACCGCTATCAACGACAAAGGTCAAGTGGTCGGCACTTCGAGCCTGCCTGGCGACAAGGCCAATCCCGCCTTCCTGTGGACCGAGGCTACCGGGATGCAGAACATTGGCACCGTGGGCAAAGACAAGTCGGCCGTGCCCGGGCCGTTTGGCGGGATCAACAATATCGGACAGGTGGTTGGCCAATCATGCCTCGGTTATGCGGCGACTGGCACCTGCCGTGCCTTCCTCTGGCAAGACAACGTGATGACGGACCTCAACACCCTGATCCCGGCGAATTCGAAGCTGTATCTGGTCTTTGCCTTCCAGATCAATGATGTGGGAGAGATCGTCGGCCTGGGGGTCACGAGCACCGGTGAATCCCACGCTTTCCTTGCTACCCCACAGCCAGGTCAGTGAGTCGAGCTCGGGATCACAGGCGATGATCTGCCGGCTGCCGCGCGAAAACGTGGCGGCCGGCACAGCGGCGGTTTGTCGGCACCCTATGATGTCGACGACAACATATCGATTTCAACGGGCGCGAGCACCCTCCTGATTGGGCAAGACTGATACATTTCAGGGCGGCACCACCGGCAATTCGACTGCCCGGCGGAGTCGGCGGGAACCTGGTTACCGCCGACACTGTCGTTTGATCGGCGGCTCCTCCGGAATGCCGCCTTCACTCAGCGGAGCCGGTCCCTGGCGCTGCCGCGAACGACGGCTGTGGGGCAGCGAGACCCGTTCCCAGCGTGAAGGCCGAGTGGCTGCTTTTTCAACCCGTCAAAACCTCTGTGCAAGGGTACTAGTTGAGCAGGGCCAAGTCCGAGCCAGGCGTTCGCCGCGCCCTCGTCGATGGGAATGGCGCCTCGTTCGGACGCGATTGCGCTCGGGCCGCGACCGGCCGATGCTGCGCAAAACCCGAACAGGAGGTCCGATGCCGGCATCCTTGATCCGCAGCCGCGCGACGATCACCGGGGCGACGGACCGCCATCGCTGGAACGAGATCAAAGACGGGGCGGTGCTGCAGGAAGACGGCGTCATCGCCGCGATCGGCAGCTTTGCCGAACTCGGCCGCGCGCATCCCGACCTGCCGGTCATCGGCAGCGGCAACGAGATCCTGCTGCCGGGCTTCGTCAACGGCCACCATCACATCGGCCTGACCCCGGTGCAGCTCGGCTCGCCGGACATGCCGCTCGAACTGTGGTTCGTCACCCGCATGGTGGCGCGCCATTTGAACCTCTATCTCGACACGCTCTATTCCGCATTCGAGATGATCATGTCCGGGGTCACGACGGTACAGCACATTCAGGGCTGGGTTCCCGGCACGCTCGCCGACGTCGACCGCGGCGCCGATGAGGTGATCCGCGCCTACGAGGACGTCGGGATGCGGGTTTCCTATTCCTTTGCCGTGCGCGACCAGAACCGGCTCGTCTACCAGCGTGACGAGGACTTCGTTGCCAGCCTGCCGGCCGAGCTGCGCGGGCCGATGCAGCGCTGGTACGACCGCTTTCGGCTGTCGCTCGACGACCGTATCGCGCTGTTCGAAGGCCTCTACGGCCGCCACCACGACAAGAACCGGGTCAGGATCCAGCTGGCCCCGGCCAATCTGCACTGGTGCTCGGACGCGGCCCTCGCGCGGCTCTCGGACACCGCGCGCAAATATGGCGTTCCGTTGCATATGCATCTGTTGGAGACGGCCTACCAGAAAGAATATGCGCGTCGGCGCGGCGGCGGCAGTGCGGTCGACTATATTGACCGCTTCGGGCTTTTAGGGCCGCAGATGACGCTCGGCCACGGCGTCTGGCTCAACGAGACGGATGTTCGCCGGCTGGCCGAGACCGGCACATGCGTGTGCCACAATTGCTCATCGAATTTCCGGCTGCGCTCTGGGGTTGCGGCACTGAACGCGCTCGAAGCCAACGGGATTAACACGGCGATCGGCATCGACGAAGCCGGCATCAACGACGACCGCGATATGCTGCAGGAAATCCGCATGGTGTTGCGCGCTCATCGCGTGCCGGGCATGGCGGACGATGTGCCGACCCCGGCCCAGGTGTTCCGCATGGCCACGGCCGGCGGCGCGAAGACCACCGCTTTCGGCGACGGTATCGGCGCGCTCGAGGTCGGGCGGCGGGCCGACATCGTGCTGATCGACTGGGATCAGATCGGCTATCCCTATCTCGACGACGAGACGCCATTGCTCGATGCGGTGGTGCAGCGCGCCAAGACAAGCGGCGTGCGGACCGTGATCTGCGACGGAGAGGTCATCTACCGCGACGGCAAATTCACCCGGGTCGACCGCGACGACGCCTTGCGCGCGCTGCACGAGGACCTGCAAAGGGCGTTGTCGGACGACGAGGTCGAGCGCCGGCGCCTGTCGAAGGCGCTGCTGCCGCACGTCAAGGCGTTCTACGCCGACTATTACGACGCGGAGCGCCATCAGCCCTTCTACCGGCCGAGTTCACGGCTCTGAGCCTGGCAGGCCCACCGGCCTCTGGACTATACGGTTTCGCGCTCGCCGCGGAGTTTATCGTTCCTGTAAGGCGAGGATGGCACGTTTCCTGCGAGTCCGATGGGCAACCCCGCAAGCCACCCCACAAGAGGATGCCGACATGACCTCGCGCGCCGAAAACGAATGGCTGACCAAGATCGGGCCCGGCACACCGATGGGCGCGTTGATGCGCCAATATTGGCTCCCCGCCTGCCTCTCGTCCGAGCTCGCGGCCGATGGCGACCCGCTGCGCCTGATGCTGCTCGGCGAGAAGCTGATCGCGTTTCGCGACAGCGCCGGACGGATCGGCGTCCTCGACCACCGCTGCCCGCATCGCTGCGCTTCGCTGTTCTTCGGCCGCAACGAAGAGGGCGGGCTGCGCTGCGTCTATCACGGTTGGAAATACGACACCGAGGGCAACTGCCTCGACATGCCGAACCTGCCGGCCGACCAGGACTTCCGCGGCAAGGTCAAGGCGAAATCCTACCGGGCGGCAGAACGCGGCGGGGTCGTCTATGTCTATATGGGCGAACGCGCCGCGGCTCCGCCGCTGCCGGCGATCGAAGCGACGTTATGCCCGGCCGAGGAGACGAGCATCTCCTGTGTGCTGCGCGAATGCAACTGGCTGCAGGCGCTGGAGGGCGACATCGACACCTCGCATTTCAGCTTTCTGCATACCGGCAAGGTCGAGCTCGCCGACATCGATCCCGACCATCTCGAGCGCTTCCAGCTGATCGACCGGGCGCCGCGCTATCACGTCCGGACGACCGACTGGGGCACGATGTACGCGGCCTACCGCCCGGCGACGCCGGGGTCCCTCTATTATCGGTTCGCCCATTTCGCGTTTCCGTTCTGGACGCTGTTCCCGAACGGACCGTTGACTGACAACATCCTGACCCAGGCTTGGGTGCCATTGGACGACACGCATACGATGGCCTTCACCTATACCTGGAAGCGCAAGACGCCGGTGCTCAGCCGCAACAAGGCGGGCCAGCCGCTGCCATTGCTCGATCGCACCACGGCGACACTGCCGAACACTCCCGATTGGTTCGGCCGCTGGCGCCCGGTGGCCAATCAGGAAAACGATTACCTGATCGATCGCGACGCTCAGCGCAGCATCAGCTTTACCGGCATCGCCGGCGTCTTCCCGCAGGATTCGGCGATGACCGAGAGCATGGGCGACATCGCTGACCGCACGCTCGAGCATCTGGCGCCGAGCGACCGGATGATCGTCATGACGCGCCGGCGGCTCATTGACGCGGCGCGCGCCCTGCGCGACCGCGCGACCGTGCCGCCGCTCGTCGACGATCCGGCCACCGCCTGCAGCATCCGGTCGGGCGATCTGATCGCGCCCGAAGCGCAGCCCTGGCTCGAGGCTTATGAAGACACGCTGCAGCAGGCGCGCCACCCGGTCTTGCTGGAGGCGGCGGAATAGATCTGTTCGCCAACCGCGCTACGCGGCCGGCGGGATCGTGAAGCGGAAGGTGGTGCCGCCGGCCGCGTTGGTCGCGGCGCCCAGGCACCGCCATGCGCTCGACGATCGCGCGGCAGATCGACAGGCCGACCCCCAACCCTTGCGCCTTGGTCGTGACGAATGGCTGGAACAGCCGTATGGCGACCTCGGGCGCGATGCCCGGGCCGGCGTCGGCGACGCTGATCGCAATCATCCCGTCGGCGTCGCGCTCGGCGGCGAGCGTCAGCTCCCGCCAAGCGCAGCCCTCCGTGGCTTCGACGCGTTGCGGAATCAAGTTGACAACGACCTGCTGCAATTGGATGCGGTCGACCAGCGCCTCGGGCAGCTGCGGGGCGACCTGCAGCTCGATCCTGACGTCGCTGTCCTTGACCCCGATCAAGGCGAGCGCGCTCGCCTTCTCGATCAGCTTGGCGACCGGTTCGCCGCGCCGATTGCCCTCGCCTTCTCCGACGAAATCGCGCAGCCGGCGAATGATCTGCGTCGCCCGCACAACCTGGGCCGCGGCGCTGTCGAAGATGCCGCGCGCCCGCTCGACGCCGGCCGCATCGCCGCGCGCCAGCAGCCGCCGCCCGGCCTCGAAATAATTCGTCGCCGCGGTCAGCGGCTGGTTGATCTCATGGGCGAGCGCCGAGGCCATCTGGCCCATCTCGGTCAGGCGCGAGACATGCGACAGTTGGCTTTGCAGGTCCTGCAGCCGGTCGAGCGTCTGCTGCCGCTCGGTCAAATCGCGCAGAAAGCCGGTGAAGAGCCGATGCCCCGTCCGAACGCACCGGGAATTCGCCGCCGGGCGGCCGTTCCTCGCTGATGCGCGTCCGGCCGACGGCGATTGCTTGATCGTCGACGTCAACATGCCCGACATGAACGGCCTCGACGTCGTCGAAGAGTTGCGCCGGCGCGGCGATGCGCTGCCGGTCATCATCGTCATCGCGCATACGGACGGCGCCGCCCGCGTCGGCGCCGCGGCCGCCGGCGCGATCGCCTTCCTCGAAAAGCCGCATGGTGCCGACGAGGTCCTGGCTTGGGTGCGCCAAGTCTCTCGCGCTGCGGATCCTTAGGGTTCGCGCGTCATCGCGGTGATCGTTGGAAAGGCTCAATGGCTGGGGTTTGCTGCGATTTGTTGCGGCGACTCGGCGGAGTCGATGACGACGAGCATGTTTCCGGCAAGCGGCGTCGGAATTCGGTCCGGGGCCAGCAAGGCGGCAAAGCGGCGATCGGTCTGCGCCGCGCGCTCATAATCGGCATCGAGGACGCCGCGGTGATCCAGGAACCGGTTCATCGCATCGGGAAGGCGCACGCATCCCTTCGAGGCCGGACGCCCGAGCCGCCGCGCGAGGTAGGCCGGATCGGTGGCGTGCATCAGCAGCCGGATCTCGCCGTCTTCCTGCGTGCCCCAGCCCTTCGCCGCTTGCTGCCAACCGAAATCCCACACCCGCATTCCTGCAACACCGAGGCCGCGAATATGCTGGGCATTGAACGTCCCCGCGGCGCGCCAGTCGAGGATCAGATCGGTGTGCGAAAAGACACCGGTCGGCGTCACGTAATAATCGCGCCGGCCGGTTTCCCCGGTCGAAACCCTGCTGCCGCCGAGGTCCTGCCAACCGCCATCCGGGCGGGCCAGTACGATCCGCAGCTGTTGCACCTGTGGATTGCGGTCGACGACGACGAGCAGCTGCGGCCGGTCGATGCTCTGGCTGCTGTCGGCAACCGCGGCCCGGGACAACGCGATCCACGCCCTCTCCTCGGCCTGCGTATCGGTAAGCGCATTCGGCACCTCGCGACGGAGCGCGGCGCGCAGACGCGCCGCCTCGCCATCCACATCGAACGACGGCAATGCCGCGCTGACGCCTGGTTTTGGCGGCAGTGCGAGGGGCGCTTCGCTGCGCTGCGCCGTCGGCTGGGCGCAGGCGGCGACGACCTGGAGCAAGCCTATGATCGAGATCAACCTGCGCATCACTCGCGGCCTCGGGGTGATCGGCGCCGGCTGGGGGGTTGGCGCGCCGTGCGACGTTTTCCGGCATCGCCATGGAGAAAGCCTTAAGCCGGCGCCAACTCGTGGCCAACTCGTGGAGGCGAACACGCGTGCGGGGCTGTTGATTCCGGCGCAAATTCAACGCGCGACGGTGCCGCGGATCGGTGGCAGCGAGGATGCGCGACTTGGAGGGCGCGACGTGTGGCGATCGAACGCCCTGCCCCGTCGATAGGGGAGCGCTTTAAGTTTAAGGGCGCCGCCTACCTCGGCGTGCGGCTCCTGCCGAGCGGCCGGAGAGCAGCGCCGGCGGCCAATCCGGGTGCTTGCGACTTCACCTTGCGCCGAGAGGGGCTGCGGCCGATGCACAATATTGCCGCGATGCCTGCGGCCGGCGAGAGCTTCTATCCGCCCTTCCGACGGGCCCGAGCGGACGAACTGGCGGTGCGGCCGGCGGCAGACGGCTCGCTCATTCGGCGCCGGACAGATCGAACAGCCGATGCAGCCGATCGGAGAACCAGGCGGTAACACGGCTCGGTGGCTCGCTCTTGTCGATGCCGGGCGAGGCGATCAGCTCACCCACAGCCTGGCGGCGCGCCAGCGCGCGGCACAACTCTTGGGAGACTTCGGGGCGCGCCTCCAGCACCGGCGCCAAGTCATCCTTCGACAATTCGTAAACGGTCACGGGCAGGAGCGCCTTCAGCGTCGCCGTCGCGGGATTGCCGGTCAGCATCCCGATCTCGCCGAAGTGCTCGCCCGGACCGAGGCGCAGCAATTCGATCTCGCCCTCGGAGGCAAAACCCGTCAGCGACACGACGCCGGCGCCGACGATGAACAGCGAATGCAGCACCCGGCCGGGCTCGACCAAAACGGCGCCCTCTTCGTAATGCGCGGGCTTGGTTTTGCCGGCGAGGATGCGACGCTCGTCTTCGGTCAGCCCGGCGAAAATCGCGACGAGATCGAACGCGCGGTCGGCGGCGCTCCTCGGCGGCATGGCAGGGGCGGCTTGCGGCATCCACGAAGGCTGGCTCTGGCTCGATGCGAGAGCGATGCCGGCCGCCGCCAGATGCCGGGAGATCCAGTCGAACAGCTCGTTTTGCGCGCGGGTCGACTGGCCCAGATCCTCGACGAAGACGCTCAGGTCGAATTCGACCGCATCCGCGGAAATCGACTTGACCGCGATCAGCGGCGCCGGCGTCGCCAGGATCAGCCGGGTGTTCAGGATCGCGCCCTGCAGGATCTCGGCGCCGGCGGCGGGCGGCGTCTCGGCCGCGAGCTGGACGACGATCGTCATGCCATGGATGCCGGACGGCGAACTGGAATTGACAATCTTGGCCTTGGCGATCGTGCTGTTCGGCACGATCGCCAAATCGCGCTTTGCCGTCAGGATGTGCGTCGCCCGCCAATTCATCTCGATGACCCGGCCGTCGGTGCTGCCGTCGATGCTGACCCAGTCGCCCGGCCGGTAGGGGCGGCTGAAATTCAGCACGATGCCGGAAAACACGTCGCTCAGCGTGCTCTGCAAGGCGAGGCCGAGGATGATCGCGATCGCGCCGGAGGTGGCGAGCAGACCCTGGATCGGCAGATCGAAGACATAAGCGATGACCGCGAAGACCGCGGCAAGGTAGATGAGGCCGGCAAGCAGGTCCTGAATGAGCTTGCCCTCGCGCGGGCGATGCTCGGCGACGACAAAAGCGCGCAGCAAGCCGACCAGAAACCAGGCGACCCAGAACCACCAGACGATCTTCAGCGCGGCGCGGACCGCGTCTTCGAGCGGCACCCCGGTCCGCGTCAGCGGTTCATAGGGAACGACGCCGGCATGCAGCAGGACAACGGTCAGGACGAGCAGAAAGACCACCCTGACGATCGCCCGGGCGAGGGCATGCCGGCGGAACAGCAGATGCGTCAGCAGCACGCCGAGGCAGAACAGCGACAGCGTGGCGACGAGCGGGTCGCGCAGCACGGCCGCGACATTTGCGAAGTCGAGCATTTATCGACTTTTCCGATGGTGATCTGCCTGTTCGCTATATAGGTCAGGCGCGGTGCGGCGGCCATCCCGCGGCCGCATCGGCCCGTTTCCCGCACCATTGCGCCGGCGGCGGGCCGGGGCGACATTGCATATCGAGGACGGCTGCAAAACTCCCCGAGAGGAACCGATGACGGCGCTGTTCCGCCTGTGCCTCGTGCTGCTCCTGACCGCAATCGGCGGTACGGCGGCGCGGGCGGTCTATCCCGACCACCCGATCCGCGTCGTCGTGCCGTTTCCGCCGGGCGGACCGTCCGATGTCGTGGCCAGCGCCGTCGCCCCCAAGCTCGCTACCCTGCTCGATCAGAAGGTCAAGATCGACTACGTCGCCGGCAAGGACGGCATCACCGGCACGGCGCAAGTGGCGAAGGCGGCGCCGGACGGCTATACCCTGCTGCTGACGCCGAGCTCCTTCACGATCCATCCCGGCACCTATCGCCGCCTGCCGTTCGACAGCGAAACCGCGTTCGCGCCGGTTTCGCTGTTGCTCGGCGCGCCCTATGTCCTCGTCGTCAACCCGTCGCTGCCGATCGAATCGGTCGACGACCTGATCGGCTATGCCAGGGACCATCCGGGCGGGTTGCGCTATGCCGTGGCCGGCATCGGCGGGCCGACCCAGCTCGGCTTCGAACTGTTCAAAATCGCGAGCGGCACCGACATCGCGCCTGTCTCGTTCGAGGGCGGCAAGGCGGCGGTCGACGGGGTCGTCGCCGGCAAGGCGCAGGTGATGCTGGCGCCGCTGATCACAGCGCAGCCGCTGATGCGCGACGGCCAATTGCACGGGCTTGCCGTCAGCGGCTCGCAGCGCGCCGCCGCCGCCCCCGATCTGCCGACCATCGCCGAGACCCTGCCCGGCTATACCGCGGTCAGCTGGTTTGCCGTGCTGGCACCGGCCGGCACGCCCGACGCGGTGATCACGCAGCTCAGCAACGCCCTCGACGAAATCGTGCACGAGCCCGACGTCGCTGCGAAGTTCGCGGCGATCGGCGGCGAGCCGGTCGGCGGCTCGCCAACCATCCTCGAGGATGTCATTCGCGCCGAAATCGCCCGCTGGCGCCGCGTAGCAAAGGAAGCGGGGATGCAGAGCGACTGACGAGTCGAGGTTCCGACCGCCCGCCGGCAGGCCGTCGCGCCCGTCGGTCGGAGGAATCGTAGGGCGGAAAACCCCGGCGAAAGCCGGGGGCCTTCCGCCATCGCCTGCGAAGTCGGCGGAATGCGCGCTTTGCGCTGTTCCGCCCTACCTCGGATTGTTTCGCGCCGGGGAACCCGGCAATCTCGATCCGAGTTGAGCGGCCGGGTTCAGCGGCCGACGAATTTCGGCGGCCGTTTTTCGCGGAAGGCCGCGACACCCTCGGCATTGTCGGTCGTGTGGTGCAGCTGCGGCTGCACCAGGCTCTCGATGTCGAGGTACTCGTCGAGGCTCGGCCCGACCGCGGCATGAAACAGTTTTTTGGCGAGGCCCAAGGCAAAGGTCGGCGCTTCGGCGAGATCGGCAGCGAGCGCCCCGGTCCTGGTCAGGAGCTCATCATCGTCGACGACCTGATTGACGAGACCTAGCGCCAGCGCCTCCTCGGCCTCGACAAAACGCGCCGAAAATACCAGTTCCTTGGCCTTCGCCATGCCCAGCCGACGGGTCAGAAACCAGATCGCACCGCCATCCGGCGCCAATCCGATGCGCTTGAAGATCTGCGAAAAACGTGCGCTCCTCGCGGCGACCACGAGGTCGCAGGCGAGCGCAATGCTCCACCCGATGCCGACCGCCGGCCCGCGCACCGCGGCGACGACCGGCTTTTCAATTGCATGCAGCGCGCGGATGAAGGTGTGCCCGCCCTGCTGCATGCGTTGGCGGCCGGCGCGCAGATCCTGCGGCTGCCCGGCCATGCGGTCGACATCGGCCCCGGAGCAGAAGGCGCGCCCGGCGCCGGTGATCACGATCGCGCGAACCGCGTCGTCCCAGCGCAGCCGGACGAGCATCTCGGACAGGCTCTCGCGCATTTCAACGGTCAGCGCGTTCAGCTTTTCCGGGCGGTTCAGCACGATCGTCGCCACCGCCCCGTCGATCTTCAGATCAACCGACATCACATCCCTCCTGGTCGAAGCGGCGATCGACCGCGCCCGGTTCCGGCTCTACTATAGACAGCCCCATTCGTGAGGAGGAAGACGCCCGATGACCGACAGCAATGCCAGCAATCAGCCAAAACCGCGACTTGTCGGCGTCAATCACGTGGCGATCGAAGTCGGCGACATCGATGCGGCGCTCGCCTTTTACCGGCAGATTTTCGACTTCACGCTGCGCGCGCGGCGGCCGGGAAACGCCTTTATCGAACTCGGCGACCAGTTCATCAACATGATGGAAACACAGACGCCGCACCAGGACGGCCGCCGGCATTTCGGCCTCGTCGTCGACGACCGGTCGAGCGTGCGCGCGCGGGTAGAGGCGGCCGGCGGCAAGCTGCTGCCCGGGCCGTTTCTCGATTTCCTCGACCCCTGGGGCAACCGGGTCGAAGTCGTCGACTACGCAAACATCCAATTCACCAAGGCGCCGCAGGTGTTGCACGCGATGCAGCTCGATCTCGACAAGAACGAGAGCGCCCGTCGCGAACTCGCCGAAAAGGGCATGCTGGGCTGACCCGTTTCTCCGCTTACACCCGAGGATAGGAGAAATAGACAGACTTCGATGCCGAAAGTCGGTGTGCTTTACGACCGGGATTTCGTGCTGTGGACCGAGGAGCAAGCGGCCGCGCTGCGCCGTGCCAAGGACTCGAACCTGCCGCTCGACTGGGAGAACCTCGCCGAAGAGATCGAGAGCTTGGGCAAATCCGACCGCCGGGGACTGGTGTCGCAAATTCGACGCATCTTACATCATCTACTGAAGATGGAAGGCTCGCCCGCGATAGAGCCTCAAGCGGGATGGCGGTCGACGATCCTTAACGCCAGGGCGGAGATCGAGGACATCTTGCGGGACAGTCCGAGCCTGCGGGGGCAAGTCGACACAACGATCGCTGAACAGATCGGCATCGCCGCGCGGCTGGCCGAAGTTGACCTTGCGCGGCACGGGGAGACGATTGGAGGAATTCGTGCCCGGCTCGAACAAGGGGGATTTACCGCCGAACAGGTGCTTGGCGACTGGTTTCCCGACCCGGCCTGATGACCGTCAGCGCGCCGCCTCGGCGAGCGGATGCTTGCGGAGGAAATTGAAGTCGCAGCCGCGGTCGGCCTGCAGGATCTCGCGGCGATAGAGTGCCGCATAGCCGCGCTCGGGAACGGGCGGGGGCTCGACCGGGCGGCGGGCCAGTTCATCGGGGGCGACGAGGAGGTCGAGGCGCCGTTCTTCGACCGACAGCCTGATCCGGTCGCCGTTCCTGACCTTCGCAAGCGGGCCGCCCGCGGCGGCGTCGGGCGTGACGTGCAGCACGATCGAGCCATAGGCGGTGCCGCTCATCCGCGCGTCGGAAATCCGCACCATGTCCCTGACCCCGGCGCGGGCCAGCTTTTGCGGGATCGGCAGGTAGCCGGCCTCGGGCATGCCCGAGGGGGACAGCGGTCCGGCGTTCTGCAGAACAAGGAAATCCTCGGGCGTCACGTCGAGCGCCGGATCGTCGATGCGCGCCGAGAGATCCTCGAGGGAATTGAAGACGACCGCCCTGCCCTCCTTTTCGAAGAGCTTGGGGTCGGCCGCCGAGCGCTTGAAGATGGCGCCCTTGGGCGCCAGCGAGCCGAAGAGCGCCACGAGCCCGCCCTGCGGCTGCAGCGGATCGACGAGCGGCTTGATGACGGCCCGGTCGACCGGGCCGGCCGGGGCCGCGAGCCGTTCGCCCAACGTTTCGCCGGCGACCGTCCGGCAGTCGAGATGCAATAGCGGCCGCAATTCGCGCAGCACCGCGCCGATGCCGCCGGCCGCGAACAGATCCTCCATGTAATGCGGCCCGGTCGGCTTGAGGTCGACGAGGACCGGGGTCGCGTCGCTGACCTCGTTGAGCCGCTTGAGATCGATGTCGACGCCGGCCCGGCCGGCGATCGCGGTCAAATGCAGCACCGCGTTGGTCGAGCCGCCTATCGCCATCAGCAAGGTCAAGGCGTTTTCGATCGCGTGTTCGGTCACGATCCGATCCGGAGCGAGACGGCTCCGGGCGAGCTGCATCGCCGCCCGGCCGGTCGCCTCGGCGGCGCGCAGCCGGTCGGCGTGAACCGCCGGGATCGCCGCGGTGCCGGGCAGGATCATGCCGAGCGCCTCGGCGACGCCGGCCATCGTGCTGGCGGTCCCCATCACCGCGCAGGTGCCGGCGGTCGTGGCGAGATTGCCCTCGATTTCCTCGATGTCATCCGAGCCGATCTCGCCGGCCCGGTAGCGCGCCCAAAAGCGCCGGCAATCGGTGCAGGCGCCGAGCCGCTCGCCGTGCCAGCGCGCGGTCAGCATCGGCCCGGCGACAAGGCCGATCGCCGGCCGGTTGGCCGAAATCGCACCCATCAGCTGGGCCGGCACGGTCTTGTCGCAGCCGCCGACCAGCACCACCGCGTCCATCGGCTGGGCGCGGATCATCTCCTCGGTGTCGATCGCCATCAGATTGCGGAACATCAGGCTGGTCGGCGCCAGGAACACCTCGCCCAACGATATCGTCGGAAAGCTCAACGGCAGCCCACCCGCCGCCAGCACGCCGCGCCTCACGGCCTCGATCAGTTCGGGGAAATGGCGGTGGCAATTGTTGAAGCCGGAACGCGTGTCGGCGATGCCGATCACCGGCCGCGCCAGCATGTCGGTCGAATAGCCCATCGAGCGGGCGAAGGAGCGGCGCAGATAAAGCGCGAAATCCGGGTCGCCGTAATTGGTGAGGCCGCGCGACAAGCCGACGGGTTCGGTCATGGTTGCCCTCGATACCGCAGATGCCTGAGCTTGCGGTACGGTTCCGGCACGGGCAAGCGCCGCGTCGCGGTCCGTTGTCGACTTGGCGGAGGTTCAAAATGCGCCGGTTGAAGATCGCTGCCGCTCTCGCAATCGTTCTGGCGGCAACGGCGGCAAAGGCCGGGCCGCAATGGCTGACCTTGCCGCCGACCCCGAGCCTGCCGCCGGCGGCGACGAGCGGCTATGCACCGGTCAACGGCATCCGGATCTGGTACGCCAGCTTCGGCCGCGGCGCGCCGGTCCTGATGCTGCATGGCGGGCTTGCCAACGCCAATTACTGGGGCAATCAGGTTCGCGGACTGCAGCGAAATTACCAGATCGTCGTCATGGATAGCCGCGGCCATGGGCGCAGCACGCGCGACGGGCGGCCCTTCGGCTACGATCTGATGGCCGCCGACGTGATCGGATTGATGGACTTCCTGAAAATCCGCAAGGCGGCGATCGTCGGGTGGAGCGACGGCGCGATCATCGGTCTCGACATCGCGATGCACGATCCGGCGCGGGTGTCGAAGCTGTTTGCCTTTGCCGCGAATTCGGATCCGAGCGGCGTCGCCGACATCGCCCACAGCCCGGTGTTCAACGCCTACATCGCCCGGGCGGCGAAGGAATACGAGAAATTGTCGCCAACCCCGGGCCAATACCAAGCCTTCCTTGCGCAGATCACCAAAATGTGGGAGACGCAGCCGAACTGGACTGCCGCCGACCTGCATCACATCGCCGTGCCGGTCTGGATCGTCGATGCCGACCACGACGAGGCGATCAAACGCGAGAACACCGAGTTCATGGCCGCGAACATCAGGGATGCCGGCCTGCTGCTGCAGCCGCAGGTCAGCCATTTCTCGTTCCTGCAGGACCCCGAGCAGTTCACGTCCGACGTCTGGCATTTCCTGCAGCACGTGCCTGACCAATGAAGCCGCTCAATCGGCGCCGGGACCCGTTTTTCCGCTCTCCGGATTCTTCAGGCAATCGTGAGGCTCGCCGGGCATGAGGCGCGGGTCTGCCAACAGCTGGCGTGGCCCTCGCCCGCGGGGAAAGCGATCAGCATTCGGGGTGACGCCGCCTCGGTGGTTCGCATAGACTGGGCCAGGTCCATCACTGCAGGGCAGTCGCAAAAAAGGAGGACATATGCTGGCCATGTGGGTGAAGGTCCGGGTCAAGCCGGAGGAACGCCAGCGATTTTTGCAGGCGATCGAAGTGGACGCGGTCGGCTCCGAACGCGACGAGCCGGGCTGCCTGCGCTTCAACGTCCTGCAGGACGCCCAGGACCGGAACGTCTACTATTTCTACGAGGTCTACCGCGACGAAGCGGCGCTCGAGGCGCATCGCGCCGCGCCGCACTATGCGGTCTGGCGCGCCGCCGCGGATACGCTCGACGGCACGCCTGAGGCGACGCGCTGCCAGCCGGTCTTTCCGGCGCCGGCCGGGTATTGGGAACGCAAGACCGCATCTCCCGGATAGACGCCCGCTCACACCGATCGGTCACTTCCGGAAGGGTACCCGAAAAGGCGACTGCCGCGGGGCTCGCGCATTGACAAATCGCGATCGCTCTGCTATCAAATTGCGATACTGGCATGGAAGGCGAATTGGCCGCTTCGGCGTTAAAATCGGCTGGCAGAGGCACGGGGGTTTGGTATTTTCCCGTGTTCCCTGATTGGCCGGATTTAATTCCCTGAAAGGGCGAATTGTTTCCCTGTTCCATCGGCAGGGAACCGGATTGCCAAGCCTCTGATTCTACGAAGGTTTTCGGAACGCGGCCGGCCCAAATCCAGCGCTTTCGCTGTTATTTTGCCTGTTACCAGGGAAGGGTCGCAGGCCATCAGGCCGAGAGCGCCGCGCCCCCGGGTATAAGCCTCCTGCGGCGCGTGCGCGTCAAGCCGGAGCCAAACCGTGTCCGTTTGGCACCCTGGGGAGACGGAGACCTTGCGGCCCCGCTACAGCGCTGGGTCCTCCTCCCTCGGAAGACCCAGCGGTAGCAGCCTCAAGCGACCAGGAGGAGGACCAGAGGAACCTAGTTGAGGTGGTAGATCCTGGCAGCGTTGCCTCCGGCGATCTTCGCCTTCTCCTCTTCAGTGCAGTCGATCAGAACTTCCTCAATGATTTGCCGGCTCCTAGGGAAGGTGGATTCGACATGGGGATAATCCGAGCCCCAGAGGAGATTGTCGACACCGATGATGTGGCGGTCGCGTATGCCCATCGCGTCTTCCTGGAAGCCCGCGAACACGTTACGGTGGAAATAGTCGCTGGGCAGCATGGTCTCCTTAAATCGATAGCGCTCTTGCTGGACCCGTTGGGTGTAGGTGTAGTCGATACGGTTCAGGAAATGGGGAATCCAGGACAGTTCGTGCTCGACGGTGCCCACCTGAAGTTTTGGATAGCGCTCAAAGACCCCGCTGAAGATCATGTCGGCAAGCGACATCCGCACCCAGTGGTCGGCGTTGGCCAAGAAGGAGTTGCGGACGCGGTTGCGGTCCTCGAGCCCAAAATCCTGCCCTGCGCCCGGCCGGTTGGTCGCGATGTGCATGCCAAGCGGAATATCCAGATCCTGGGCCGCTGCCCACAGCGGCTCGTACATGGGATTGTCGTACCCTTTCCCCTCCGGGGGGTATACAGTGATCAGGCTGCCCGCCAGCCCCATCTTGGCACAGCGCTCCAGCTCCTTGACGCCCTCCTGCACATCGTCCACGTTGACCATGGCGATGCCCTTGAGGCGCTTCGGCTCCCCCGAGCAGAACTCGGCGAGCCAGTTGTTGTATCCTCTGAAAATCTCGGACAGCAGCGCGCTGTCCGGCACGCTGTACAGCAGTAGACCGACCGTCGGATAGACAATACTTACATCGACCCCATCGGCGTCCATATCCTTGAGGTGCTCCTCAGGGACGTAGCCGCCGCGCCGCACCTTATCAAAGGTCGTGGTACGGACCATCTGTTCCGGCGCCTCGAACCGCATACCTGTTTGTGCCCCGGCGGCCAGCCCGATCGTCCGGTGGCCGTCGCAGAACCACCAATCGCCATCATACTCGCGGACGAGTTGTGGGACCCGGTCCTTGAACGCCGGCTTGGCTCTGGTCGACCACAGGTCCGGTGGCTCAAACACGTGATTGTCCGATGATATGACCCGGTAATTCGCCATGATTTGACTCTCCCTTGGTGGTAAGCGCCCGCGCAGTCCTGCCGTTCATATGACCGTCACCAGCCCCACTCAGCCGCCTGCGGAACCCTCGCCGATATGGCGGATGCTCCGGGGGTTGGTAGACGTCGCAGCCTGACACAAAAGCCCGCGTTCTGGCGAGTCGCCTGATGGCGAGCCGGATGACGGCGCGGGTAACGGAGGTCTCCGGGGCGCCTGTCGTCGGCCCGAAGCGGGACTGATCGCCGGGATTGATTCCAGGGGCCCCGTTGCACGAGCAGCGAATACCTCGGTCGTTTGAGACAGTCGCTCTATGCCGACAGACCCGACGCGACGGGGTTTCTATCCCGGCGGGGGCCTTGCGCCCCTGATGACGCCGGTTAGAGCTGCGTGCGGCCGCCGTCGACGGCGAGCTCGACGCCTGTGATGTAGGAGGCGTCGTCGGACGCGAGGAATGCCACCGCTGTGGCGACTTCCTCCGGCTTGCCGAAGCGCTTCGCCGGGATCTGCTGGAGCAGGGCTTGGGAAAGTTCCCGTGCGTTGGCTTCGGGGAGGCCGAGCTTGCCGAAAAGGGGCGTCTCGATCACGCCGGGGCTGACGGCGTTGACGCGGATGTTCCGGCCGATCAGCTCGGAGGCAAGCGTCCGGGTGAAGTTGCGCAGCGCCGCTTTCGAGGCGGACACGGCTGACGTCCCGGCGACGCCGGCCTCGTCGAACCAGGAAGTCGTGAAGACGATGGCTCCGCCATCGGTCAGCAACGGCAATGCCTTCTGGACGGTGAAGTACGCACCGCGGAAGTTGGCGTCGAAAATTTCATCGAAGACTTCCTCGGTCGTCTCCGCGACGGAGCCCAGTTTGGCGATGCCCGCATTCGCATAAAGGACGTCGATCCGTCCGTATTTCTCGCGCACCTGCTGGAACAGGGAGTCGAGTTCGGGAGACTTCGTGACATCGGCGGCGATGGCGACAGCATTCGCGCCAAGCTCCTTTTGAGCATTGCCGATGGACTGCGGGCTGCGTCCGGTCACGACGACCTTCGCGCCCTCCTTGATGAACTGCCTTGCGGCTGCAAGGCCGATCCCGCTCGTGCCACCAGTGATGACGACTATCTTGTTCGTGAAGCGGCTCATGGCATTGTCTCCTACGGTCTGCACCCGGACGGAGTTGAAGGAACCGGATCTTTGCTATTTGTTCATCGAGGCGCCCAAGCAACAGCGCAACCGCGCACGCTTCGCCCGTGGACAGTGCGCCGATGCTGGCGGGGTCGGCGTCGCCATTCCGGGCAAGGTGCACAGGTCGGGCGCGCAACCTGAAAAATGCTTCAACCGTGTCGATCCTGGAATCCCCCCTTGGCTACTCGACGGACTACGGCTCGGGCCCGAATGGGAAAAGGCCGTGCGCGATCTTCACGGCACCGGTTGGCGGCAATGATTTACGATTTACGGTTACGCGCGCGTTTCGACCGGCAGCCAGAGCGAGGCGGCACAGGTCGCGGCGTTGAAGAAGAACGGCACGGGCAAGGTGTTCCGCGAAGTGGCGCAAAGCGACAACACCGACCGTGCGCAGCTTCGGCGCTTGCTCGACAAGCTGGACCCCGGCGACGTGCTGATGGTCACACGGCTTGACCGGCTGGCGCGATCCACCCGCGGCCTGTCGAACACACTCGCCACGATTACCGAGAAGAAAGCCGGTTCCCGTTCGCTCGTCGGCACTTGGGCCGACACCACGACGCCCCACGGCCGCTTGATGCTGATTGTGCTAGGCGGCCTCGCCAAGTTCGAGAAAGAGTTAATCCGCGCGCACCAATGGGGGGCGCGCCCGCGCCAAGGGAACGAGGCTTGAAGCTCGGCCACAAACCGAAATTGACCGACCACCAGAAGCGCGAGGCGATCCGTCGCCGCGACCGTGACGGCGAGACCGTGCGCGAGATCGCCCGCGGCTACCGTCTCGCACAGCACGATTTCCCGGCTCGCCTGGATTTTGTGTTCGCGCGCCCCGAGAACGACCGCGACCGGCGAAATATTTCGCGGCGCCAGGCCGACCCGCTCCGCAAGTCGAGACGCGCTCCGCGCTGTGTTTCCACTTGCGGGTCCCGGCAGCGATTTGGGGACGCTTTGGCCGGGCTTTCCGGATTGCAGAGCGTTTTTAGCGCACCGTCGCGGCCCTCCCTGTCGGGCCTCTCCGGAAAGATCGTGCACCGCGCCGCCGCGCTAAAAACGCTCTGCATTATTACATATAGGCGGTGCAACCCTCAGCGACTGTCAGCCTGCAAGGCTTACCCCGCTCACGCTTACTAAGCCGTCGCCATGGATACCTGTGCGCGCGATCTCTCGATACCGACAGCCTACGGGTGGAAGACGGCCGAACACGTCCTTGAAATCGGGCGCTTGCCCGCTCTGACCACGCAACCGTCGCTGCACCTGGCTGCTGGCGGCGCTGATGATGAAATCAGCGACTTCGAGGCCCGGCTCGTTCGAGCTTTTGGGCATGAAGCAATGCTCGACAGAAAGCGGCCAAGGAACGTTCAGTGAAGTGAGCTGAGAGAAACAGCTTCGCACTATCGGATCAGCCCGCGTCGAACTTTCAACAAGGATCCATACACGCCTGCAAGGCACCACGGGGGCGACAAGCCCAATCTCCTCCCGAAGCTGACCCATCGCAGGGACGCAAGGATGCATCTCCGGCGGCAACCCTACGTTCTTTGTTGTCGTCACGGCGATACGGATGAACGAGCGATCCGAAAAGAATCCGGACAGCGCCGCGAAATTTTCGGGCTTCCGATCCATCGCAGACGCATGCAATGGCGCTTTGGGGTCCCCGTTTATAATGGTCCGATCTCGCCCCACTTTACCTTGATATGACCGTACGAAATCATCGGCATGGCGCAGCCGCCGAGCCCATAGAAACCTTGGCTGCCGGCAAACGTCTCGTCGCCCGTGTCGTCAACGAAGACCAGGAGATCGTCGGCGTCTGGCTTCAGTTCCTCATATGTAGTTGGCTGCATAGACGGCGGATAGCCGACGCCTGTGCATAAGGCAAGCCTTTCTCGGTGAGTTCACGCGGCGCTTCCCCGTGCTCTCTCGGATGGCCGGGGCGTCGCGCTGATTGCCTGCCAATATTGCGCGTGCATTGGATCATAAAAGCGGCGGTAACGGCGATCCTCAGAGTTCATGGCGATCCGCTTTGCCACGTAGGCCCAAAAATCCGCGAGCTGCAAAATGCTAGAGCGTTTTTTCGGCTCAAATAACGGGTCGTGTTTGATACGCCGGAGCGGGAAAACTTTGCGCGCTTCTGCATCTAGGGTTTTCAAAGCTTCGCGCTGCTGGTAGTGGTTTTGGAACTGTCTGATGAACCGTCGCGCATTGTCGTTATCTTCAACGATCATCATGCAAATTTCCCCGTTTGTGTTGCGCCTCATCCATTGTTCCACCTGCACCGCGCAGGCAATAAATGCAGCAACATGAGCCGCGAGGGTTTTTTCAGCATCCGTGTGGATAGCCCGATACTCCGCGTCGGAGGGAAAGTTAGCCCGCTCTACCCACGTCATCGGCAAAGGAAGCCGGAACTTTGCTGGTATCGCAGCCAATTCGTCGGCAATCGTAAGTCGTTTTTCTAGCGGCCACTCTGGATTGCCACGGGTGAAGACCTTCCCACCCCCATTGAACAGGTGTGATGCATGAAAAATGAAATTGTCGCGATGTTCCGGCGGTATATGCCGAGCCACTATTTTATCTAAATGGCGCTCCAAAGCTACAAGTTGCTTGTCTGCATTAATGATGACACCAGCGACGACTAGAAACGGCTCTTGCTTCTTGTCGGAGATACCCGCCTCATCAGCATAGACCAGACGCACTTGCAATGTGCCTCTTTGCAGCAACGTCCGATATAGGCCCTCACTCTACGATTTTCCAGAAGGCGACGTTATGCGCCAAAGGGTTGTAAGCGCAATATAGAGATGACACCCCTGTGCAAAGTAGAGGTGACACTCCGCCGGGTTCTGGGGTCCCGGAGGGTGCGCCGTGGCGGTGGTGTCGATGAGCAAGCAGGAGTTCAGCCGGCTCGAGGTCCTGTTGCGGGTTCAGTCGGGGGGTCTTCGCATTGCCGACGCGTGCGAACTGATCGGCTTGCAGCGGCGTCAGGTGTTTCGTCTGCTGCATGGCCTCAAGCAGGATGGCGCCGCGAGCCTGCTTTCCAAGCACCGCGGCAAACCGAGCAATCATCGGCTACCTGCCGAGGTTCGCACCCTGGCACTGTCGATCGTGCGCGAGCGATACGCGGACTTCGGTCCGACCCTGGCGGCGGAGAAGCTGGCCGAGCATCACGGTTGTACGGTGTCGCATGAGACGTTGCGCGGTTGGATGATCGCGGCTGGGCTGTGGCAGGACCGTCGGCATCGCCTTCCCTCGCCGCATCAGCCGCGCCGGCGGCGCGATTGCCTGGGCGAACTGGTGCAGATCGACGGCTCGGAGCACGCCTGGTTCGAGGACCGCGCTCCGCCGTGCACGCTGCTCGGTTTCATCGATGATGCGACGAGCCGGCTGCAGCAACTGCGGTTCGTCGCCTCGGAATCGGCGTTCGATTACTTCCGCACGACACGCGCCTATCTGGAGGAGCACGGCAAACCGGTTGCTTTCTACAGCGACAAGCACGGCATCTTTCGGGTGAACAGCAAGGACGCCGTCGGCGGCGAGGGCGTGACCCAATTCGGCCGCGCGCTGTTGGCGCTGAACATCGACATCATCTGCGCCAACAGCCCGCAGGCGAAGGGACGCGTCGAACGTGCATTCGGCACGTTGCAGGACCGGCTGGTCAAGGAATTGCGGCTGGCGGGGGTCTCGTCGATGGCCGCGGCGAGCGCCTGGCTGCCGGGGTTCATCACCGCCCACAACGCGCGCTTTGGCCGCGACCCGGCGAACGAGAAGGACCTGCATCGGCCGCTGACACAATCGGATGATCTGGACGAGATCCTGGCCTGGCGAGAGGAACGCACGGTCACGCGCAACCTGACCCTGCACTACGACCGGATGATGCTGCTCCTCGACCCGACGCCACTGGCCCGCGGGTTGGTGCGCAAGAAGGTGGAGGTGGTGAACTATCCGGACGGGCGGTTCGCAGTTCAGTTCAACGGGACGGCGCTCGGTTTCAAGGTGTTCGACAAGATCCAGACAGTGCAGCCCGGCGCGATCGTCGACAACAAGCGGCTGTCGGCCGTGCTCGAGCAGGTGAAGGCGCAGCAGGCCGCCTATCCGGCGCATCGGCAGCGCGGGCATGTTGCACGGCAGCGGCCGCCGAACAACCTCGAGGCGCCGGGTCTGCCGTCGAAGGGGCGGGCATCGCGCCACGCAGCTGTCGCGGCTCCGGTCTGAGGCGGCGGCGGACCGGGGTGAAGGGTTGACTGCCGCAGCCGTCCCCATACAATTCGTTACGTAACGGAAAACCGTGACGCCAAAAACACCAAGGCGGCGACGCGCAAGCGGTCCACCGCTGTCAATGTTATCCAGCCGACAGCCGGCGGCGATGCCGACGCTGTCGAGGTCGCCTGCTGGATCTTTCTACGAGCCGAGCGCGCTGACGCCCGCTCGGTAGACAGCGGGTGCGGCTGCGAGCTCGGTGCATCGGACGTCGGTCGGGCGCTGCGCTACGCCGGGGGCTCCGCACCCGCCCGCCGCCCGAACCCGACGACAGCAGGGTGTCATTTCTACTTTGCGCGCCCGGTGACATTTCTATCTTGCAGCGACAAGGGTGACAGCGGCCCTCACCTACTGGCACAACCGTTGCCATGCAGCGCCACACAGCGATGATCGAGATCACCGATAAAGCCGAATGTTGCCGGCCGGCGTTTGAGATTGCGGAAGAGCTTGCCCGCACCCGATGGTGCGGGTGATCGAGGCTTGGGAAATGTTCGTGATAGCTCTACAGCGGGACAATGTGACCATGTACCTGCTGACAATGGTGCCGGTACGCTGGGGAGAGCGGGAACGAGCGATGCGCTTCCAAACCAAGGGAGAGGCACGCCGTTGTGCCGCCACGATCAAAATCGCCAGGGCTTGGTCGATTGAACCCGCATAAAGCTGTGTACAATCGAAACTGACCCGTACCCAATTGTGGTCATCCTCCCCTTTCGCGGCGATTTCCACTGATTTTCATTTTCCAGACCAGATCATCCTTGCTGGGCAATCTTGATGGATGATCCTCCTTGTAGGGCGGCATTCTCTTGGAGGGGGATTTGGACCCGGCCTATCTCTCGGCACTCTCCGCTCTGGCGGGCGCGACCATCGGCGGGTTGACGTCGTTCGCCACTTCGTGGACGACGCAGTGGACGCAGTTTCGCCACGCGCATCGCGAAGCCGAGAAGGCCAAGCTGGAGACGCTTTACAACGACTTCATCGCAGAGGCTTCGCGCCTCTATGGAGATGCTCTGACCCACCAGACGGAAGAGATCACCGGTTTGGTGCAGCTCTACGCCTTGCTTGGGCGTATGCGCCTAGTTTCTGATCGGTTAGTGGTTGTTGCGGCCATGCGAGCCGTGGACATCATTATCGAGACCTACCTAGGGCCAAACCGCACCCTTCATGAGATGATGACCCAAAAGGACGAGTTGGACTTCCTGACCGACTTCGGCGATGCCGCCAGAAAAAGCTTGGCCGCCCGGTAAGCCGAGCCAGTGATTTTTCCAGAAGACGCCTTTATGCGCGGTTTTCTTGTAGGCGCCGGACCAAAATGTCACCCGCCTCCAGGTTAGAGATGACACTTCCCCGGCGGATTTCCGGGGGTGTCAGGGGTGACGGTTCGGCTGATGGGCGATGGACAGTTGACGCGGCTCGAGGTTCTACGGGATCTGAATCAGCGGCGGCTGGCGGCACTGACCGAAGGCGGTTATGCGCCGGCGATTCATATTCCGGAAGTCATCGATGGATTTGAGCACACGGCCCACCGAACATAGCCGCAAGTCGCCGTTGGCGAGGCCATCGGTCTGTTCCTTTGCCTGTTCCACGAGCGCATGCGCCGTGGCCGTCTGCAGCGCCCAGAAGAGATTCAATCGCAGGAAGCGGTAGCCATGGCTTCCGAGCGCCTTCTGCTGCCGAAAATTCGACGGATCGACCTCGTAGAGCGGGGTGGGGTCGTGACCGCGGTCGCCCTTAGCTGGTTGCCGTATCGGCGCGGGGCCGAAAACGGCCTCGATCTTGCTCTGCACGCCGTCGCGGTGGTGGCCGCGAGCGCGGTCTGTGCTAGCGTCGGCCGAATCCCGCCGCGCGAGATAACGGGCGGCCGGGAACAGGGGGGCAAAAAATGGGCAACTCGATCGTCGGACGGTGGGCTGGCCTGACGCGGGCTGCGGTCGTCATCGCCGCGCTCGTCGCGGCGAATTCGGCATCGGCCGGGCCGACGCTCGACAAGATCAAACAGGCCGGCGGGTTCAGCTGCGGCGTGCCGACCGGGATCCCCGGTTTTGCCCAGCCCGACGACAAGGGGGTCTATGCCGGCTTCGACGTCGATGTCTGCAAGGCGCTGTCGGCGGCGATATTCGGCGATCCGGGGAAGGTCAAATACGTGCCGCTGACGGCGCAACAGCGGTTCATGGCGCTGCAATCGGGCGAGGTCGACATCCTATCCAACAACACGACCTGGACCCTGACCCGCGACACCGAGTTGGGGTTCAATTTCGCGCCGGTCGTGTTTTACGACGGCCAGGGCTTCATGGTGCCGAAGAAGCTCGGGGTCAAAAGCGCCAAGGAACTCAACGGCGCAACCATCTGCGTCGCGCCGGGCACGACTTCCGAACTCAATCTCGCCGACTATTTCCGTGCCAACAAGATGGACTACAAACCGGTCGTCATCGAAAAGGTCGATGAAATCTACGCGGCATTTTTCGCCGGTCGTTGCGACGTCATGAGCGGCGACGCCTCTGCGCTCGCCGCCCAACGCACCGGTCGGGCGACCCATCCCGAAGACTACGTCATCCTGCCCGACCGGATCTCGAAGGAGCCGCTGGCGCCGGCCGTTCGCCATGGCGACGAACAGTGGTACGACGTCGTCGAGTGGGTGGTGTTTGCGCTGATCCAGGCCGAGGAGAGCGGCATCACCCAGGCCAATGTCGACGCCATGCTGAAAAGCGAAGATCCGGCCATCAAGCGGATGCTCGGCGTCACCCCCGGCATGGGTAAGGCCCTGGGGCTCAACGAGACCTGGGCCTACAACGCAATCAAGTCGGTCGGAAATTACGGCGAAATCTTCGATCGCTATTTGGGGGCAAAATCACCGCTTAAACTCACCCGCGGCTTGAATAACCTCTGGACGAAGGGCGGGCTGCTCTACGCAATACCGATCCGCTAGGGCAGCAACGCGATTTTGTCCTGTGGAGTGAAGGCAGGATGACCGGCGACGAAGTCTCCCTCGGGCGGGCTCCAGCCCGCGCAGCGCCGTGGCGCGACGCCAAGATCCGCGGCATCGCCTATCAGGTCGTCTTCGTCGCCGCGGTCGCCGGCTTTATCGCCTTCGTCGTGCACAACGCGCTCGGCAATATCGGCCGACAGAACATCGCGACCGGGTTCGGTTTCCTGCATCGCGAGGCGGCGTTCGGGATCGGCGAGTTGCTGATCGACTATTCGCCGGCCGACACCTACGGCCGGGCGCTTCTCGTCGGGCTCCTGAACACGCTGCATGTCGCGGTGCTCGGCATCATCCTCGCGACGATACTCGGCACGCTGATGGGGTTGGCACGGCTGTCGCGCAACTGGCTCGTGAGCAGGCTCGCGGTGGTCTATGTCGAGACCTTCCGCAACATCCCGCTCGCGCTGCAGCTGTTCTTCTGGTGGGGCCTGCTCGACAAGATCGCGCCCGGCCCGCGCCAGGCTTGGCAGATTCTGCCCAATATGTTCGTCAGCAATCGCGGAATAGTTTATCCGGTGCCGGCCGCCAACCCCGCTTACCGCTGGGTCGCCGCGGCGTTCTGCATCGGCATCGCCGCGGCGATCGGGTTCAATCGTTGGGCCGCGCACCGGCAGGCGGCAACCGGCCGGCAATTGCCGAGGGGCTGGATCGCCCTGGCGCTGATCGTCGGCTTGCCGGGTGCCGTATTCCTCGGCTTCGGGGCGCCGCTGACGCTCGACCTGCCGGTGCTGAGGGGCTTCAACTTCAGCGGCGGCGCTACGATGTCGCCCGAATTTGCCGCGCTGCTGCTCGGCTTGGCGATCTATACCGGGACCTTCATCTCGGAGATCGTGCGCGCCGGGATTCTCGGGGTCAGCTGGGGTCAGAGCGAGGCGGCGATGGCGCTCGGGCTGAAGGCGGGCCAGCGGATGCGGCTCATCGTGCTGCCGCAGGCATTGAGGATCATCATCCCGCCGTTGACGAGCCAGTATCTGAGCCTCACCAAGAGCAGTTCGCTCGCCGTCATCATCGGCTATCCCGATCTGGTCTCGGTCGCCAACACGACGATGAACCAGACCGGTCAGGCGATCGAGGGGATCACGATCATCATGGCGGTCTATCTGTTCATCAGCCTCGCGATCTCGCTGGGGATGAACATATACAACCGCGCCGTGGCGCTGGTGGAGCGTTAGCGTGACCGATCTCGCCCGCGACATTCCGATCGCGGTGCCAGCACCGCCGCGATCAACGGGCGTGCTTGGCTGGTTGCGCGCCAACCTGTTCGACGGCATGACCAGCACGATTGCGACGATGCTCTGCGCGGCGCTGATCGTCGTCATGGTTTGGCCTGTGCTGCGCTGGGGGCTGATCGACGCGATCTGGTCGGCGCCCAATGGACAGGCGTGCCACGGCGCCGGCGCGTGCTGGGCGTTCATCGGCGCGAAGGCCCGATTCATTCTGTTCGGGTTCTTCCCGGTCGACGAGACCTGGCGGCCGGTCGTGGCGGTCGCGGTCTTCCTGGCGATGATCCTCGCCGCCTGTCGGCGGCAGCTGTGGGGACGGCCGTTGGCCATCCTGTGGCTCGTCGGGCTGTGCGCCGTCTTCGCGCTGATGCGCGGCGGCGCGCTCGGCCTCAGCAGGGTCGAAACCGCGCTATGGAGCGGGCTGCCGCTGACCTTGATCCTGGCCGTTGTCGGGATGCTCTTCGGCTTCCCGTTCGGCGTCCTGTTGGCGCTCGGCAGGCGGTCGAAGCTCCCGGCAGTGCGCGCGATCTGCGTCGGCTATATCGAGCTGGTGCGCGGCGTGCCGCTGATCACGATGCTGTTCATGGCCTCGCTGATGCTGCCGTTGTTCTTGCCGGCAGGCGTGACGATCGACAAGCTGGTGCGGGCGCAGGTCGCCTTCATCCTGTTCGCCGGCGCCTATCTCGCCGAGGTCGTCCGCGGCGGGCTGCAGGCGATACCGCGCGGGCAGATCGAGGCCGCCGACGCGCTCGGTCTATCCTATCTGCAGCGCACGCGGCTGATCGTCTTGCCGCAAGCGTTGACGATGGTCATCCCGCCCTTGGTCAACACCTTTATCGGCATCTTCAAGGATACCGCGCTCGTCATCATCATCAGCCTGTTCGACTTGTTGACGACCGCGGAGACGGCGCTGTCCGACGCCAATTGGCAAGGCTTTTATGTTGAAGCCTACGTGTTCGTTGGGGTCATCTACTGGAGTTTCTGCTTTTTCATGTCGCGTTACAGCCGGCTGCTCGAGCGCGAGTTCAACCGAGGGAGACGGCGATGAGCGAGGCCGCGCCGGCCCCGATGATCGAACTGCAGTCGGTCGACAAATGGTACGGCGATTTCCATGTGCTGAAGAGCGTCGACCTGCGGGTCGGCAAGGGCGAGAAGGTCGTCGTCTGCGGTCCGTCCGGCTCGGGCAAATCGACGATGATCCGCTGCATCAACCGGCTCGAAGAGCACCAGCGGGGCCGCATCATCGTCGCCGGCATCGAGTTGACCTCGGATGTGAAGAACGTCGAGGCGATCCGCCGCGAAGTCGGCATGGTGTTCCAGCAGTTCAACCTGTTTCCGCATCTGACGGTGCTGCAGAACCTGACCCTCGCACCGATCTGGGTGCGCAGAATGCGGAAACAGGAGGCCGAGGAGACCGCCCGCTACTACCTGGAGCGGGTGCGCATCGCCGATCAGGCGGACAAATATCCCGGGCAGCTTTCGGGCGGCCAGCAGCAACGGGTCGCAATCGCCCGCTCGTTGTGCATGAAGCCCGAGATCATGCTGTTCGACGAGCCGACCTCGGCGCTCGACCCCGAGATGATCAAGGAAGTGCTCGACGTCATGGTCCAGCTGGCGAACGAAGGCATGACGATGGTCTGCGTCACCCACGAGATGGGATTTGCCCGCACCGTCGCCGACTTGATGGTGTTCATGGACCGCGGCGAGATCGTCGAGCGCGCGCCGCCCAAGGACTTCTTCTCGGCCCCCGCAAGCGAGCGGACGAGAACCTTCCTCAGCCAGATCCTCGCCCATTGAGCGGCGCACGGTTCTCCCTGCCCCGCTCGCGGGGCGAGGGAGCCGTGGGCGATGGTCACGGCATTCGGCATGGGATGACCCGGGAGGGCACGCGCATCTACTTCTCTCGCCGTCTCACCGTCTCATGGTGAGCCTTCGATTCAGAACGGGATGTCGTCGTCGAGGTCGTTGACCGGGGTGCGGGCGCGGACCGGCGCCACGTTGCGCGCAGCAACCGGCTCACTGACAAAGCCGCCGCCGCCGTATTCCTCGTCGTAGCCGCCCTCGGCCGGCGGGCCGCCGGCGGCGCCGCGGCCGCCTCCGGCACCATCCAGCATCGTCAGTTCGCCGCGGAAGCGCTGCAGCACGACCTCGGTCGTAAAGCGCTCCTGGCCGGAATTGTCGGTCCATTTGCGGGTCTGCAGGGCACCTTCGAGATAAACTTTCGAGCCTTTCTTCAGGTATTTCTCGGCAATGTCGGCGAGCCGCTCGTTGAAGATCACGACGCGGTGCCATTCGGTGCGCTCCTTGCGCTCGCCCGACATCTTGTCGCGCCAGCTCTCCGACGTCGCCATCCGCAGATTGGCGACGCGCGTGCCGTCCTGGGTCGAGCGAATCTCCGGGTCGGCGCCGAGATTGCCGACGAGGATCACCTTGTTGACGCTGCCTGCCATGACATCACCGCACTGCTGTGGCCGCCGAGGGTCCCCATC
This sequence comes from uncultured Alphaproteobacteria bacterium, assembly GCA_963790875.1. Lineage (GTDB taxonomy): Bacteria > Pseudomonadota > Alphaproteobacteria > ATCC43930 > CGMCC-115725 > AP-15. Next base: position 38,861 of record CAWBQT010000025.1, on the reverse strand, counting down.
TTATCAAATCCGGCGAATGTTCCTACTTTATTCTTATCCACAGGGAACCCGCGGATGACCCTTCTTTCGGAAGGCTACGACCCCGTCAACGACGACGATCCCGGCACGGCGCAGCCGGGTTCCTCGAGCACCGCCGAGGATATGACCCTCCTCGACGCCTATTCGCGCGCCGTGATCGGCGCCGTCGACAAGGTCGGGCCGGCGGTTTTGCATCTCCAGGTCAAGGGCTCGAAGGACGGCGCCGGCGGCGCCGGCTCGGGCGTCGTCTTCACCCCCGACGCCTATGTGCTGACCAACAGCCATGTCGTCAGCGGCGCCCGCAAGATCGAGGCGACCTTTCCGGACGGTCGCAGCCTTGCCGCCAATCTCGTCGGCGACGACCCCGATACCGACCTCGCCGTGCTGCGGCTCGACGGCGACACCGCCGCTTTCGCCCGGCTCGGCGATTCGCGGCGACTGCGGGTCGGCCAGCTCGTCGTCGCGATCGGCAACCCGTTCGGCTTTCAGTGCACGGTGACGGCTGGCGTCGTCAGCGCCCTCGGCCGTTCGCTGCGCACCCGCTCCGGCCGCCTGATCGACAGCGTGATCCAGACCGATGCGGCGCTGAACCCGGGGAATTCCGGCGGCCCGCTCGTCACCGCCTCGGGCGAGGTCGTCGGCATCAACACCGCGATCATCGGCATGGCGCAAGGCATCTGCTTTTCGATCTCGGCGGCGACCGTCGAGTTCGTTGCCGCGCGCCTGATTCGCGATGGCCGGGTGCGGCGCTCCTATATCGGCGTCGCCGGACAGAACGTGCCGCTGCCGCGCCGGGTCGTGCGCTTTCACGGACTGGCGCGCGAAACCGGCGTGCGGGTGCAGTCGACCGCCCCCGACGGGGCGGCGCGCGCCGCCGGGGTGCAGATGGGCGACATCATCGTCGCCGCGTCAGGCGTTCCGGTCGGCGACATCGACGAGCTGCACCGGCTGATGACCGAGGACCGGGTCGGCAAGCCGCTGCCGCTCTCCGTGCTGCGCCTGTCGCAAAAGCTCGAAATCAGCGTGACGCCGCGCGAATCGGCCCCCCGCCCGGCCGCTTGATCGGCTAACTGCGCCCCGTGGCCGGGCTCGACCCGGCCACCCACGTGCCTCACGTGAGGATATCGTAGAGATCGTCCCAGTTCGGATTGTCTTTGCGGATCAGCTGGACTTTCCAGGCCCGCGACCAATGCTTGATGTTCCTCTCGCGTTGCTTGGCCGCCAAGATATCTTCATGTCGTTGTGCGTAGACGAGCCGATGCAACCCGTATTGCTTCGTGAAACCGTCGGCGACATTGTTGCGATGTTCCCAGGCGCGGCGAGCGAGATTCGTGGCATCCCGACGTAAAGCGTCCCGTTCGGTCGATTCGTCATAATGTAAACCCAGCCGCCCTTCATTCTTGCAGTGTTCCCGCGGGCCAACTGTACATACAACCGATTTATGCAGCCGAGACGGCAATCGCCCGGAAGAGGGCGTGGGTGGCCGGGTCAAGCCCGGCCACGGGGGTCAAACTAGGTTGCCGGAGGGTGAGGGGCTACACGCGCGGCCGGCGGTGGCGCCGGCCGGCGACCCGCGCTAGATTTGTGCCATGCAACAGCAGATCCGGATCCGCGGCGCGCGCGAACACAATCTGAAGGGGATCGACGTCGATCTGCCGCGCGACAAGCTCGTCGTGATCACCGGGCTGTCCGGTTCCGGCAAGTCGTCGCTCGCTTTCGACACGATCTATGCCGAAGGCCAGCGCCGCTATGTCGAGAGCCTCAGCGCCTATGCAAGGCAGTTCCTCGAACTGATGCAGAAGCCCGAGGTCGAATCGATCGAGGGCCTGTCGCCGGCGATCTCGATCGAGCAGAAGACGACCTCGCGCAACCCGCGCTCGACGGTCGCGACGGTGACCGAGATCTACGACTACATGCGCCTCTTGTGGGCGCGGGTCGGCGTGCCCTATTCGCCGGCGACCGGGCTGCCGATCGTCAGCCAGACCGTCTCGCAGATGGTCGACCGGGTCACGGCGCTGCCGGAAGGGACGCGGCTCTATCTGCTCGCCCCGATCGCCCGCGGGCGCAAAGGCGAATACCGCAAGGAACTGATCGATCTGCGCAAGCGCGGCTTTCAGCGGGTCAAGATCGACGGCAAAATGGTCGAGCTCGACGAGGCGCGCCCGCTCAACAAAAACCTGAAGCACGACATCGCGGTCGTCGTCGACCGTATCGTCGTCGCCCCCGATCTCGGCAACCGGCTCGCCGATTCGTTCGAGACGGCGCTCGATCTCGCCGACGGCATCGCCATCGCCGAGAACGCCGATACCGCTGAGGAGACGATCTTTTCGGCGAAATTCGCCTGCCCGGTCTCGGGCTTCACGATCCCCGAGATCGAGCCCCGGCTGTTCTCGTTCAACAACCCGTTCGGCGCCTGCCCGGCCTGCGACGGGCTCGGCACCAAGCTCTATTTCGACCCGGCCCTCGTCGTCCATGACGAGACGCGCACCTTGTCCGAGGGCGCGGTCAGCCCCTGGGCGCATTCTTCGTCGCAATATTACATGCAGACCCTGGAGAGCATCGCCCGGCACTTCAAGCAGAGCATGCACACGCCTTGGGGCGAGCTGCCGGAAAGGATGCGGCGGACGATCCTTTCCGGCTCGACCGGCGAGCCGATCGCGATGACCTATGACGACGGCCTGCGGAAATACACGACCGAACGGCCGTTCGAAGGCGTCCTGCCGAACATGGAGCGGCGCTTTCGCGAGACCGACAGCGCCTGGGTCAAGGAGGAACTGGGCCGCTACCAGAGCGCCAAGACCTGCGAGGTGTGCCACGGCGACCGGCTGAAGCCCGAGGCGCTGGCGGTCAAGATCGCCGGGCATAACATCAGCGAGGTCGCCCGCCGGTCGATCGCCGACGCGCTCACCTGGTTCTCCGGCGTCGAGGCCGAGCTGACGCCGAGCCAGCGCGAGATCGCCCAGCGCATCCTGCGCGAGATCAACGCGCGTCTCGGCTTTCTGCAGAATGTCGGGCTCGAATACCTGACCCTGTCGCGCTCGTCCGGCACGCTCTCCGGCGGCGAGAGCCAGCGCATCCGGCTCGCCTCGCAGATCGGCTCGGGACTGACCGGCGTTCTTTATGTGCTCGACGAGCCGTCGATCGGCCTGCACCAGCGCGACAACGCCCGACTGCTGGCGACCTTGCAGCGGCTGCGCGACCTCGGCAACACGGTCATCGTCGTCGAGCATGACGAGGAGGCGATCCGCACCGCCGATTGGGTCGTCGACATGGGACCGGGAGCCGGCGTGCATGGCGGCCATGTCGTCGCCGAAGGCACGCCGGCGGCGATCATGGCCAGCCCCGACAGCATCACCGGCCAGTACCTGACCGGCGCCCGCCGGATCCCGGTGCCGCTGCGCCGCCGCTCCGGCCATCCCGGCCAGATCCTGCGCATCGTCGGCGCCTCGGGCAACAATCTCAAACGCATCACGGCCGAGATCCCGCTCGGCGCCTTCTGCGTCGTGACCGGCGTTTCGGGCGGCGGCAAATCGACATTGATCGTCGAGACCTTGTACAAGGCGCTCGCCAAACGGCTCAACAATGCGCGCGAGCAGCCGGCGCCGCATGAGCGGCTCGAAGGCGTCGAGTTCCTCGACAAGATCGTCGATATCGACCAGTCGCCGATCGGCCGCACGCCGCGCTCGAACCCGGCGACCTATACCGGCTGCTTCACGCCGATCCGCGACTGGCTCGCCGGCCTGCCCGAGGCGAAGTCGCGCGGCTACGCCCCCGGCCGGTTTTCGTTCAACGTCAAGGGCGGGCGCTGCGAGGCCTGCCAGGGCGACGGCGTCATCAAGATCGAGATGCACTTTCTGCCCGACGTCTATGTTCAGTGCGACGTCTGCAAGGGCCGGCGCTACAACCGCGAGACGCTGGAGGTGCTGTTCCGCGGCAAGAGCATCGCCGACGTGCTCGACATGACCGTCGACGAGGGCGTCGAGTTCTTTCGTGCCGTGCCGTCGATCCGCGACAAGCTCCTGACCTTGCAGCAGGTTGGGCTCGGCTACATCCATATCGGCCAGCCGGCCACGACCTTGTCGGGCGGCGAGGCGCAGCGCGTCAAGCTGTCCAAGGAGCTGTCGCGGCGCGCTACCGGCCGCACCCTCTACATCCTCGACGAGCCGACGACCGGCCTGCATTTCGACGATGTGCGCAAGCTGTTGGAGGTGCTGCACGCGCTGGTCGAGACCGGCAACACGGTCCTCGTCATCGAGCACAATCTCGAAGTCGTCAAAACCGCAGACTGGATCATCGATCTCGGCCCCGAGGGCGGCGATCAGGGCGGCCATGTCGTCGCGACCGGCACCCCCGAAGACATCGCGGCGAGCAGCGGCAGCTATACCGGCGACTATCTCCGCCCCTATCTGAAGACGCCGGCCGCCGCGCGCCGCCGCCGGGCGGGGTAGCGAATCGTCTGATTTTCGACGGGACGGGGTCCGAGCGGCTCTAGTGCAACAGCTTACGAGCCTCTTCCAGCTTGGTCTCGGCCCTTCTCTGTGCGGCCATCGCCTTACCTTTAGCGATTTTCAACCCGCGGTTCCGATCCCTGAGCGCGTTTACCTCGTCCTCAAGCTTCCGGAACCGCCGTTCTGCTTCGCCCTTCCACGCCGCATCGGCTTTTCGATCGTTTGTCAATCCATCTATGAGTTCATTAATCTTCTTCACGATCCGAGCGCCAAGACCGCTCGCTTAGTCTTCATCCGTCGGTTCCATGATTCCCTGCTGACGCGGTCGACGAGGCTCGCAACCCCTCCTGAATCGAGGATACGATGATAATCCTTCTATTTGGTTGCGCGATCTGGGAGAGCCGGGCCCATTCTAAATGGCGATGGCCGTTGACCCAAATTACCGAACGCTTAGGCGCCGGGCTAAGGAGCTCCTCCTTGCTGCTGGCTCAGAGGTCGACGAGGACTCCAAGGCCCTACTTCTCTTCTACGCCGTCGAATGCGGGCTCAAGGCGCTGTATATGGATGTACACAAGCTGGCTACCACATCGACCGAAGGTTCTCGTGCCCGCTCAGCAAGGTCCTTTGGTCATCGTCTTGACGACCTCGTCGTCGAACTCCGAGTTCCTCCAAGCAAGATCTCGCCACGCCCACCGCACCTTGGACTTCGCAACGGCATGACACTCCAAGTACTCGACCTTCACGAGGCTTGGCGGTACGGTGAGAAGATCGATGCCCACACCGAGGTTGTTGCGTGGCTTGATCGAATTGCGGCCCATATGAAGCAGGAGCTCCGATGAGCGGAGTAAACGATCAAGAAGCGTCGGCATACTCAGGCGACGGAAGCCCGTTAACGTGGATTGACGTAGCGCGACGCCTTTCGGTCCTTCGAGCCGAACGAAAGGGATTGGAAAGCCCGCCCACCCGGATTGCGTGGAGCAAGAGTGGATTGGCGCGGGGCGACATTTGTCCTAATGAATATTGACCGAGATCGTCCCGAGGTCCTGCAGTGGCTAGCCCGGCTCTTCCCCCATCGGGTCGAGAACGGCGACGAACCCGTGCTATTGCTGGACGGACCTCCGCACAGCAGTCGCCTGCCGATCGAGTTCGAGATGGAGGATTGGCCGGAACGGCGTCCACGTCCAAATCTTGGAGCAGTTGAGAGCGATATCGACTTTATAGATGTGATTGACCACGAACCCGTTGTCCGGCCCGTGCCGATTATCGTGTGCCATAGTGTTAAGGGCGGGACTGGACGAACAATCACGGCAATAGCGACCGCTCTGAGCTGGAGTTGACGCGAAAGGCGCCCGGTACTGCTTGTAGACGCAGACGTCGAGGCTCCCGGTATTAGCTATATGTTCCGAGCAGCTCGGCGAGAAACCCTGGTTCTCACTCGAAGACCTTGTGGCAATGGCGCACGCGGATCCCGATCCAGACCGTGTCGAAACCACGCGCTGGGTCGCTGACCGCTTGGTTGACCATAGGCTTGGCGAGCTCGTCGTCCTCCCACTCCGCCGTGACCTTGACGAGCTAGCAAGTTCTAATATTCGGGCCGAGCATCTAGCCTCCCCCGATCGCCCGTATGCCTTCGCTGACCTTCTGGGAGTGGTCGCTCAAAGGCTGGAATGCGTCGGGGTCGTCGTCGATGTACGAGCTGGGCTCGTTCCGCTCGCGGCACAACTCGTCCTCGATCCCGGTGTGTCACGCGTCGTCGTAACATCGCTATCTGGACAATCGCTCGAAGCGACGCGCGCGCTATTCCGCTTTGTAGCCCGTGAGCTTCGCCGCACGAGGACGCCCCTAATACCGCCGTTACTCGTTGTTAATCGGGTGCCGACCGTAATGCGAGAGTTCGGGCAGGATGACCGTCTACTCGGGCCAATGCTCGATCAGATCACGGCTGACCTGTTGTTTGGTCATGATAGTGAAGCAGGTGTCGACGAGCCAATTCTTCAGGAAGAGGTTGAGATTTCACCTTTGTATATAGTGAAGATACCTGAGATTGCAGATCTTCAAGTCACGTCTGCGCGTTTGTCTGATTATACCGATCAAATCGAAGCTTCCGGCTTCTTGCGGCGTCTCCAGGTCGGTGTAGAGGCGTGGCTCACTCAGGAAGTGATCGCAGACATCAAACCCGTTGACCGTGCTTCCCGGATGCCCGTCGAGCCGAGGCAGGAGAGTCCGTCGGTTCGACGGACCCGCCTCCGCGAATTCGCTGGTCGACTGGTAGCCGCCGAGACCGCCGATGAACCCGTCGAGACGCCGCTCGTGACTAGGCCGATGCTCGCGCTTGCCGAGATGTTCTCGCAACAGTTGCCGATTGTCATCAGCGAAGGGGCTAAGGGGACCGGGAAAACCTTAACCGCTCGATTCCTGGTCGCTAAGGCTACTTGGCGGGCAGCTGTATCTCAAATTGCAGCGGCCCCGCGGGCGCTCGACGCACCTATTCTCCCCGTGTTGGGGTCGATTTAAGCCAGCGAACGCTTCTTGTTAGAGATCGACGCTCGCCGCTTGTCGGTCGCGAAGCAGCTCGGCGCTGGGGCTCCCCAGCCAGTAGGGAACACGACGAGCGCATTGCGTGAGAAGCTCCGAGGCGGTCTTTCTGATCGCGAATGGACCGATTTATGGCTTGATGCGATCGCGTGGAGCGCGGGAGTTGGCCAGGGCGAAGCGGGTGCCGGTAAGCAACTGCTCAATCGCCTCCGGAAATCTCCCCCACCGCTGCTTTGTCTTGTTGAGGGCATCGAGGAACTTTACGAGTTCAGCGAGCGACCCTTCGGTCGTGCCAATGCTTCGAGCGCTCCTCATCGACCTTCCAGTTCGTTTGCGTAGCGAACCGGGCCGGCCGCTGGGTCTAATCGTATTCGCGCGGCGGGATACGGTGGATGCCGGAGTCATACAAAACCGGGATCAATTCCGAGGAAGCTACGCCGATTTTGCGCTCACCTGGACCGAAGGAGATGTTCTCGAACTAGCCGCTTGGCTTGCGACAAAGGCACGCGCCCTCCAGGTTTGGACAGAAAAATTTGGCGAACTTCCGGAAGCGGAAAAGACGGAACAGCTCGAATCGCTTTGGGGTCGCAAACTCGGCCGGGACGAGAAACCTGGCGAGCGCATTAGAGAGGCTTACACTGCGAGCTGGGTCATTGCGGTGCTGTCCGACCTGCAAGGGCGCCTCGTCGCGCGCGACCTGGTACGCTTTCTCCACCATGCCGCCGCTTACCCCCCAGGCCCCGAGGATGAAGCTCTGTACGGCACACGACTCCTCGTGCCTCGGGCGCTTAAGGAGGCTATCGGCCCGACGAGTGAGAAGAAAGTGGCCGAAACGGAAGAAGAAATTCGTGAACTTCGGCCGACATTCGCAAAATTTAGGGCAAGATCTGGAGAGGTGGTTGCGCCAATTGACGAGAAAGCTCTGGAGGTGCTTGGTCTCGCGGATGATGATATTGAACGCCTACGCAGACACGGTATCATCTTTGGCGATGCACCACCATATGAGGTACCAGAGCTATTCCGAATGGGACTGAAACTGCGCCATGGCGGCGCGCGCCACAGCGTTCTCAACCTCCGCAGGCGAGCCCGGCAACGGCTCGCGAGCGTGACTTAATGCCACTTGAGTTTACCCACTATTTAATCTCACCGCGGGACTTTGGCCCCCGACGGGACAACGGCCGGTTGCTCGCGACCTTGAAGCGGCTCTGGGACTTCGGCAACACGGTCATCGTCGTCGAGCATGACGAGGAGGCGATCCGCACCGCCGATTGGGTCGTCGACATGGGACCGGGGGCCGGCATCCATGGCGGCCATGCCGTCGCCGAAGGCGCGCCGGCGGCGATCATGGCCAGCCCCGACAGCATTACCGGCCAGTACCTGACCGGCGCCCGCCAGATCCCGCTGCCGCTGCGCCGCCGCTCCGGCCATCCCGGCCAGATCCTGCGCATCGTCGGCGCCTCGGGCAACAATCTCAAACGCATCACGGCCGAGATCCCGCTCGGCGCCTTCTGCGTCGTGACCGGCGTTTCGGGCGGCGGCAAATCGACATTGATCGTCGAGACCTTGTACAAGGCGCTCGCCAAACGGCTCAACAATGCGCGCGAGCAGCCGGCGCCGCATGAGCGGCTCGAAGGCGTCGAGTTCCTCGACAAGATCGTCGACATCGACCAGTCGCCGATCGGCCGCACGCCGCGCTCGAACCCGGCGACCTATACCGGCTGCTTCACGCCGATCCGCGACTGGTTTGCCGGCCTGCCCGAGGCGAAGTCGCGCGGCTACGCCCCCGGCCGGTTCTCGTTCAACGTCAAGGGCGGGCGCTGCGAGGCCTGCCAGGGAGACGGCGTCATCAAGATCGAGATGCACTTTCTGCCCGACGTCTATGTTCAGTGCGACGTCTGCAAGGGCCGGCGCTACAACCGCGAAACGCTGGAGGTGCTGTTCCGCGGCAAGAGTATCGCAGACGTGCTCGACCTGACCGTCGACGAGGGCGTCGAGTTCTTTCGCGCCGTGCCGTCGATCCGCGACAAGCTCCTGACCTTGCAGCAGGTTGGGCTCGGCTACATCCATATCGGCCAGCCGGCCACGACCTTGTCGGGCGGCGAGGCGCAGCGCGTCAAGCTGTCCAAGGAGCTGTCGCGGCGCGCTACCGGCCGCACCCTCTACATCCTCGACGAGCCGACGACCGGCCTGCATTTCGACGATGTGCGCAAGCTGTTGGAGGTGCTGCACGCGCTGGTCGAGACCGGCAATACGGTCCTCGTCATCGAGCACAATCTCGAAGTCGTCAAAACCGCAGACTGGATCATCGATCTCGGCCCCGAGGGCGGCGATCAGGGCGGCCATGTCGTCGCGACCGGCACCCCCGAAGACATCGCGGCGAGCAGCGGCAGCTATACCGGCGACTATCTGCGCCCCTATCTGAAGACGCCGGCCGCCGCGCGCCGCCGCCGGGCCGGGTAGGAAGCTCGGGGCGTCCGTGAAAATTCGTTACTTCTATCTTGTCTTCCCGGCGAAAAGCCGGGACCCATTTCAGCCATGGGTACCGGCTTTCGCCGGTGTGACGAATGAGCTTGGGGCTATGGCGGAGCCAAAAGAACTGCTGTGATGGAACACGAGGAGGTGTCATGAACCAGGAAATGCCTGGAACGACGGTGTTCACCGGCGAGCGCTCGCGGCAGGGCTACCGGCTGAACCGCATGGCGATGTCGCTTTCGCTGCCGCAGAACCGCGAGCGCTTTTGCGCCGACGAGGCCGGCTACATGCAGGGGATGGGCCTCACCGAGGCCGAGCAGGACGTCGTGCGGCGGCGCGATTGGGCCGGCATGTTGGCGCAGGGCGGCAACATCTATTTGCTGCTCAAGATCGGCGCGACGGTCGGGCAGTCGGTGCTCGACATGCAGAAACAGATGCGTGGGGAGAACTGACATGGCCCAGATCGTCGGCGGCATCGGCACGTCGCACTCGCCGCGGCTCGCGCACGCCTATGACCGCGGCTGGCAGCAGGACCCCGCCTGGGCGCCGATCTTCGACGGCTACGCGCCGGCCAAGGACTGGCTGAAACGCGCGGCGCCGGATCTCTTGATCGTGATCTACAACGATCACGTCAACCAGTTCTTCTTCGACGCCTATCCGACCTTCGCGCTCGGCGTCGGCGAGCGGCATGGCCAGGCCGATGAAGGCTGGGGCAAGCGCGATCTGCCCGATCTTCAGGGCGATCCCGATTTCGGCTGGCACCTCGCCCGGTCGCTGATCGAGGACGAGTTCGATCCGACGATCTGCCAGGAAATCACCCTCGACCACGGAGCGCTCGGCCCGCTGCCGTTGCTTTGCGACAGGCCGTGGCCGGCCCCAGTCGTCCCACTCGCAGTCAACGTCATCCAGCACCCGCTGCCCTCGGCCCGGCGCTTGTGGAAGCTCGGCAAGGCGATCCGCCGGGCGATCGACAGCTATCCGCGCGCCATCAAGGTCGCCGTGGTCGGCACCGGCGGCCTGTCGCATCAGGTGCAGGGCGCCCGCGCCGGTTTCGTCAACCCAAAATGGGACAACGAATTCCTCGACCTGCTCGAAGCGCAGCCGGAGGATCTGACCGGCCTCGACCATCACACCTATATGGAACGCGGCGGCGCCGAAGGGGTCGAGATGATCATGTGGCTCGGCATGCGCGGCGCGCTCGGCAAAGAGGTGCGCTGCCTGCACCGCTTCTATGCGGCGCCGGCGACCCTCGGCTACGGCGTCGTCGTCTACGAGAACGCCTAGACGAGAGGCGCGTGAACCCGGTTCGCGAACGGGCGATCGAAGAATTGCGCCGGATGGTGCTGGCGACACTCGGCGAGCACGCCGCGGAAGTGTGGCTCTTCGGCTCCTGCGCCCGCCGCGACCCGCGGCAACACAGCGACATCGATGTCGCAATCCTGCCGCGCGACGAGCTGCCGTGTGGATTTTTCGCCGAACTCGCGGCCGAGATCGAGGACAGCACGATCCCCTACGACGTCGATCTCGTCGACCTTCGCCACGCCGACGCGGCGCTCGCCGAGGCGGTCCGGCGCGAAGGGGTGAAGTGGCGACGTTAGAGCGACGGCTCGCCGAAGCCGCGGCGGCGCTCGCGACGCTCGAGGAGTCGTCGTCACAGCCGGCCAGTCGTTGGTCGAGCGCGACTGTGCGATCCTGCGATTGATCTACACCTTCGAGGCCGTGTGGAAGGCCTGCCAGCAGCTGCTCGCCGAGCGCGAAGGCATCGATATTGCTTCCCCGAATGCGGCGATCCGGGCGGCGCGGCGAGTCGGCTTGCTGTCGGATGGGGACGCCGAGGCCGCGATCCGGGTCGGTCGCGACCGCAATCTTGCAGTTCACATGTATCGGGGTCACATCGGCGAAGAGATCGGAGAGCGCCTCGCCGCCCACGCCGCGGTGCTGTGCCGTTGGCTCGTGGCGCTGCAGCACCACACCGCCGGAGATTGACGCGGAGCCGATTTCTCTGCCGCAGGACACTTCACTTTAAACGGTTACGCGCCGCACCGAGAATACCCTGCCAACGGCTGTGCACGGTGAGCTCTGCTAGAGGCACTTGCTTCCCTTTGGTACTCTCGTAGGCTGCGTCCAGCCGCGCGTACAGCGATGCGACCTTATCGGGGTTCCAGTGCTTGAACCCGGCAATTCGCTGTGCAATGAGCGCTCCATAATTAGGGACCAGGTTGTCGCGCAGGCCTTCGAGAAACCGCCATACCTGCTCCGCGTCTTCGATTGCCGGTGCCTGCTCGATCTGTGCGGTCAGGTCAGCTTCGATCGCGCGTATAAGGCCAAGGTCGTTCGACAACTCGGCGGCTTCGTCTTCGCCCAGAAGCGGTGCTGCCAACCGAGCGCTCAGTCGATCCCTGGACTCTTTCAAGGCTGCCAGTGCGGTCGGCGTGATCGCGTCGGGCAGATCGGCTCCGCTGCCGCGATCGAAGGCGCTCCACGCCTTCCGAATTTGGTCCTCCTTCGACATGGTGACGGCCCGGTCGATAAACCGCATCGCCTTCGGTGATAGCTTGGTCATGGTCTCATCTTCGAGTCAGAACCGCATGGTCAGAGGAATTCGCGCCCGACCGTCTCCAATAGTGCTCGGTATCGGGCAAACTCCATGTCTTGCGCCGGCTCCCACGACCAATGGTCGCCATGGTCGTTTTCGAGGTTTAGTTGATCGGAATATAGGGTTCCGGACGGCAGCCGCCAAATTCTACCCCGCCCGGGAGGAATCGACGAGAAGGTCGATATCCCTCCCGACCGCTGGCGGACCCAGGCCACGCCATTGCGGAGGAATATCGTGACGTCGATCGGACGAACATGGTCCATGCGTGGGTTCGCATTGTTGCCGCGCCGATATAGTTCGATGCGGGTTATTCCCATCCAACAATCCGGCGCTCCTGCCGGAATGCCCTACTAATCCGGCAGGCCGAAGACCTCTTCCGGATGGTAGAGGCCGCGCACCGGATGGAAGCCCAAGGAGACGAGGGGCTGCGGGCAGACTTCGGCGAAGGCGTGCGACGTCAGGAGCGGCCGCGACAGGCGCTTGGTCAGCCCCTCGATACGCGAAGCAAGGTTGACGGCCGGGCCGATCACCGTGAAGTCGAGCCGGTCGGCGGCGCCGACATTGCCGTAGATGACCTCGCCGAGATGCAGCCCGATGCCGGTGCGGAGCTCCGGCTCGTCCTTCTGCCGGCGCCGCCGGTTAACGGCGGCGAGCCGCTCGAGCGCTTCCTTGGCCGCGGCAAGAGCGCGCAACGTCGCCGGCGCGAAATCCTCGTCGTCGTCGGCCGGAAAGATCGCCAGCACGCCGTCGCCCATGAATTTCAGGATTTCGCCTCTCTCCTCCTGGCTCGGCGAGACCATTGCGTCGAAATAATCATCGAGCAGCTCTATGACCGCATCGCCGGACAGGCGGTCGGAGAGCCCGGTGAAGTTGCGCATATCGGTTATCATGATGACGGCGCGCATGCGCTCGCCCTGGGCCCGCATGATCTGCCCGGCGAGGATGCGGCGGCCGGCCTGCGGCCCGAGATAGGTGTCGAGCAGATTGGTGCTGAGCCGACGTGCCTCGCGCGTCTCGACGATCGCGGCGAGCGCCGGGTTGATGTCGTCGAGCTTGGCGATGTCGGCCTCCGAAAACCCGCCGGGCCGGTCGGTCGTCCATGTCGCGACCGGAAAACGGCGAAGACTGCGATTGAGCGGCAGGGCGTAATAATCGGTGCCGCCGGCTCTTCTGATCCGTTCCAGCAGCGGGATTTTCGGGAACGGCCGATCGAGACGCTGGCGCACCGGCTGGCCGCGCTCGATCGTGACCCGAATCGGGCTCAGCTTGTATTCTTCGGTCTCTTCCGAGCCGTGCAGGATCCGGTAATCCTCGACGATCTTGCGGTCGCGCCACCAGCGGATGCCGATGCCGCGGATCTGCGGATGCAAGGTGCTGCCATGCACGCTCGCCCGCCATAGCGGCACGTTGTCGCCGACCAGCCGCCAGCACAGCTCGTCGACGAGCTCGACGCCGCTCTCGATCTGCGGACCTTCGGTCAACAGCCAGCGTCCGATACCGCCGCCGAGAATCGGCGCGCCCAAGCCGCTGTAGACGCCTTCGATGCGAAAGAACTCTTCGCCCCGCGTCGGGGCCGGGAGGGTCAGGGTTTCTTCGGTATCCATCGGCACAACATTACCCGGCGGCGCGCCACGAGTGGGCCCGGCAATCCGTTGTAAATAGGCGCAGCGCGGTCCGATTGCGACCGGCCGGCCGTTCCCCTCGCCCGACACATCGTCTAACCTCTCGGTTCGGCCGGCCAGCGGAGGAGCGATGCCAGTCTTCACGACGCGACCCGAGATCCGCGGCACCTTCGGCGCCGTCGCCTCGACGCATTGGCTCGCCTCGGCGGTCGGCATGAGCACGCTCGAAAAAGGCGGCAACGCCTTCGACGCGGCCGCCGCCGCCGGTTTCACGCTGCAGGTCGTCGAGCCGCATCTGAACGGGCCGCTCTGCGAGGCGCCGATCCTCGCCTGGCACGAGGCGACCCGTCGGTGTCAAATGATTTGCGGCCAAGGGGTGGCGCCGGCCGCGGCGACGATCGAGCGCTTTCGCGAGCTCGGGCTCGACCTGATCCCCGGCAACGGCTTGCTCGCCGCGACGGTGCCGGGTGGGTTTGCCGCTTGGATCCGGCTACTGCGCGACTGGGGCAGCTTGCCGCTCGGCGAGATCCTGGCGCCGGCCATCGGCTACGCCGCAAACGGCTACCCGGTGGTCCCCCGCATCGCCGCGACGATCGGCTCCGTCGCCGAGGTGTTCCGCCGCGAATGGCCGAGTTCGGCCGCGGTCTATCTGCCGCACGGCGCGCCGCCGCAGCCCGGCCGGCTGTTCCGCAACCCGGCCCTGGCCGCGACCTGGCGGCGCCTCCTCGACGAGGCCGGCGGCGGCAACCGCGAGCGCCAGCTGGAGCGCGCCCGCACCGCCTGGCATCAGGGTTTCGTCGCCGCGGCGATCGACGATTTCTGCCGGCGCCAAGCGGTGCTCGACGCCTCCGGGCGGCGCCATTCGGGCTTGCTGACCGGCGCCGACATGGCGCGGTGGGACGCGCCGGTCGAGGCGCCCGTCACCTTCGACTACCACGGCTGGACCGTCGCCAAAGGCGGGGCGTGGAGCCAGGGCCCGGTATTGCTACAGGCGCTCGCCTTGCTGCATGGCTGCAATCTCGATGGCCTCGATCCGCTCGGTCCGGATTTCGTGCATGTCGTCGTCGAATGCCTGAAGCTCGCCTTCGCCGACCGCGAGGCCTGGTACGGCGATCCGGGCTTTGTCGACGTGCCGCTCGGCACCCTGCTCGGCAGCGCCTACAACGATGCGCGGCGGCGCCTCATCGGAGGCCGCGCCTCGTTCGAATTGCGGCCCGGCAGCCCGGACGGCCGAATGCCGCGGGTGCTGGTTGGCGGGCAGGAGTGCGCCTGCGCCGCCGGGCTCGGCGAGCCGACGACCGGTGGGCTCGGCGAACCGACGATGGGCGGGATTTTCGGCGCGCCGCGCGGCGTCGTTGCCGGCGATACCTGCCATGTCGACGTCGTCGACCGCTGGGGCAACATGGTCTCAGCGACGCCTTCCGGCGGCTGGCTGCAAAGCTCGCCGGTGATCCCCGAACTCGGCTTCTGCCTCGGCACGCGGCTGCAGATGTGCTGGCTCGAAGACGGGCTGCCGGCGAGCCTCGCCCCGGGCAAGCGGCCGCGCAGCACGTTGTCTCCGTCGCTCGCCTTCCGCGATGGCGAGCCGTATCTGGCGTTCGGTACGCCGGGCGGCGACCAGCAGGACCAATGGTCGCTGCTGCTGCTGCTGCACCACATCCATCACGGCATGGACCTGCAGCAGGCGATCGACTGCCCAGCCTTTCATACCGAGCATGCGCCGAGCTCGTTCTACCCGCGGGCGATGCGGCCCGGCGTCGTCGCGCTCGAAGGCCGCTTTCCCGAGGCGACGCGCCGGGTCCTCGCCGCGCGCGGCCATCACCTCGTCCTCGGCGAGGACTGGTCGGAGGGGCGTCTTTCGGCCTGTGCCCGCGAGGACACCGCCGACGGCAGGATCGTCAAGGCCGCCGCCAACCCGCGCGGCATGCAGGGCTACGCCATCGGCCGCTGAGACCAGGATCCGGTCATAGATACAGCGATCGGCGACGCTGACATCGACACGGTCTCGTAGCTGCTCATCGGTCTGGCATGCACCTGAGAGAGGCGTATTGCCCGCCGCGCAAGGCGTTCGAACGGGCAAGGGGGCCTGTCGGCGGCCCGCTCTCTCACGGGACCGTGACCGGGTTGGCAAGCAAGCCGATCGTGTTGGCACCCTTGGTGTAGAAGCCGACGATCTGCCCTAGATCGTTGATGCCGTTGAACGTCGTCGTGCCTTTCCCCTTCGGGTCGTCAAGCGTCTGGCAGGACTTGGTCGTGACGTTGCAGACGAGGCCGTGCATCTTACCCTTGCTGTCGGTTTCGACGCCGACGGCGATCTCGAAATTGTTGAGGCCGGTCAGCATGGTCGATGTCGCGTTCGGCCCGTCTATCGTCGTGAACACGCCGCTCTTCTTGAAGAAACCGTGCGTTACGCCGCTCGTGTCAGTAAAAAAACCGACCACCTGTCCGAAATTGTTGATCGCGGCCGCCGTTGTCGTACCGACACCATTCGGATCATCGATGTTAGGTGAGAAAGTATTCATGGTAGAAAAGTATTTGTAACCGTGCGTTGCGCCTGCCGCATCGATATAAAAACCAACCGCAATATTGAAGTCGTTTACACCGAGTAATTGGTTAACCTTTATTTTCTTTATAGTGCCGGTCATAGGATCGTTGATGTTGATAAACAGGCCGTATTGGCCGCCAAAGTTGATAAATCCGAAGTTGTTGTTGGCCATACTCTTCGTGTTTTGATTGGACCAGAAACCAACCGTAACGCCGCGGTTGTTGAGGCCCGTCACCTGCGTCTGCACGGAGTGTGGAAAGTTTTCGTTGATAAAGTCGCCCTGAATAATCGGCTTCAGGGTATTGATCACAAGATAGCCTTTGTTGGGATGGCCGGCCGCACCGCTGCCGAAGTAACCGGCGATGACGCCGCCGTTGTTAATGCCGAGTTCCTGATTGAAGGTGACATCGTTGTCGTTGATGATGTCCTCGAATCTGTACATGTTACCGAGGCTACTGCCCTGCGCCGCCGGGATGGCGAGGGCCAGCGCCGCGACCGCGACCCATCCGATCGTAGCGCGAAGCGCCAGCCGATTCAGTGTTTGTCGCCGGGCGAAGGTTGGCATGCTCGTTCTCCTCGTTTCCTCGGAATTCTCGCGTCGGGGCTGCCCCCGCACCGGCAGTTGTAGCGCTGGAGTAGCAGCGGCGGAAGCCCGAGCATGAGCGAACGCATCTCAAAAAACGCCGCATCCGGGTCTCAGCGCCGGACCAACGCTGTACGTACTCGTAGGCGCGGGGGTCGACGATGCGCCCGAATCAGTCGAGAGAGGCCAGGCCGGGCTTACGCAGAGAGTTATGGAGGCCCATAGGCCCGGCAACGAACATCGGCCCGCCGGCCTGTACGTGGACAGTTGCGGCATTACCCACGGATTCCTAATAGAGGCCCGGCAGGAGGCGCGAAGTTCGGGCCCGGTAGGCGTCGTATTCGGCACCAAATTGCTCGCGCAGCAACCGCTCCTCGGCGCCGATCCGTGCGAGGAGCGGCGGGATCAGCAGCGCCGCGAGCAGCACGCCGGCGCCGGCGCGAAAGGCGAGGCCCCAGCCGAGCGAACTCACCAGCAATCCCAGATAGCTGGGGTGACGGATGACGCGATAGACCCCGCTGTTCACGAGCCGGTGTCCGGGCTGGATCGCCACCAGCCCGCTGAACCGGTCGCCGAGCACGAAGACCGGCCAGATCCGCAAGGCGCCCCCGGCGCCGAAGAGAACGACGCCGAGCCAGCGGACGGCGCCGCCGTCGAGGACCCAGATCTCGTTACGGTCCGTCCAGGCCGGCAGAAAGGCGTCGAGCAGCCCGATCAGCGTGAAGACGGCGAGGACCCAACGGTTGCCGCGATCCTCGCGCACCCCGGAGCTCAAATTGCCGCCGGCGAACAGCGCCGCACCGCAAAGCGCTGCTAGCACAAGCGCGAGGGCCGTCAACGCCGGCTCTACGAAGAAGGCGGCGACGCCGCCCCGGCCGAGCACCGCCAATCCGAGGTAGCCGACGGCGCCCAGCACGACGAGCAGCAAACGGGACGCCAAATTCGACGCGGTCATCGGCGCCCGGTTCTGCGCCGGCGGCGCCTTCTTGTCAAAGCTCGGCCGCGTTTGCATCGGCTATCGGAGGTTTGACCTCTTCGGTGCCGCTGCGCTATCGACCTCGGCCATAAACATTGTCTCTTGGGGTATGGCGCGACGGCAGACGGCAAACGGACCTTCGCACCTACTTCTACGGGAGGAACACAGCAATGGCACAAGTCGGCACCTGCCATACACCTGTGAGCTGATCCCCGATTTCTTCAAATTGCCGAACGGTGAAACCTTCGGGCTGATCAGCCGGGTGGCGGCGGATTTGCAGGATCGGATTTACGTGTTCCAGCGCAAGGATCCGCCGGTCGTGGTCTTCGACCGCGACGGAAAGTTTTGACTTCCGCACTTTCGCCGCCGCCTTTGTCGTGCGCCCGATCGGCGCCATCGTCATTGGCGCCTATACGTATCGCGCCGGCCGCAGGGCCGGTCTCCACGCTGTCGATCTTGGTGCGACCTATGGCGCGACGTTCCGTCACCTGCGGCGAAATTTCCCGCCGAGGGAAACGCGATCCCTTGACGGAATTGACGCAAGCGTAGTTTCCAAAAGCCTCGAATCCTGCACACTAAGACGATCGGGCCATGACTTACTGTCTATTTCGCCGATCGGCGCGCAATTTCGGCGCGCGCCTGGTCGATGTGGGAATGCACCCGCTGCACCCATGTTTTTGGCCAAGTGGATGTTGTAACCGTCAAGCACGCCTCCCAGGCCGCGACTGCCGCCGCCAGATGCGCGGTGCCGCTCTCCCGCTCGCCAAGCGCCGAGAACACGAGGCCGAGGTTGTTCTGCGTCGCTGCCCAGTCGAGCGGCACCCGATCGCGCGTTCGTTCCTGCAGCGCCGCCTGGAAGGCGGCGACCGCCGCCGTCAGACGCGACGTGCCGCTCTCCCGCTCGCCAAGCGCCGTGAGCGCGAGGCCGAGGTTGTTCTGCGTAAGCGCCCAGTCGAGCGGCATTCGATCGGGCGTCCGTTCCTTAAGCGCGGCATCGAAAGCGGCGACCGCCTCCCCCAGAGCCGCCGTGCCGCTCTCCCGCTTGCCAAGCATCTCAAGCGCGGTGCCGAGGTTGTTCTGCGCCGTCGCCCAATCGAGCGGCATTTGATCGCGGGTGAACTCTTCGAGCGCCGCCTGGCAGGCCGCGACCGCCGCCGTCAGATGCGACATGCCGTCCTGCCGCTTGCCAAGAGCGGTGAGCGCGAGGCAGAGGTTGCTCTGCGCCATCGCCCATTGAAGCGGTACCCGGTCGCGGGTCCATTCTCCAAGAGCCGCACGGAACGCTGCAACTGCCGCCGTCAGATCTGCCGTGCCGCTCTCCCGCTCGCCAAGCGCCCAGAACGCGATGCCGAGGTTGTTCTGCGTCGTCGCCCATTGGAGCGGCACCCGATTGTGGGCAAATTTCTCCAGTGCCGCCTGGTAGGCGGCGACCGCCGCCGTCAGATCCGCCGTGCCGCTCTCCCGCTCGCCAAGCGTCCAGAGCGCGAGACCGAGGTTGTTCTGTGTCTGCGCCCACTCAAGCGGTACCCGATCGCGCGTCCGTTCCTCGAGGGCCGCACGGAAGGCCGCAACCGCCGCCGTCAGATGAGCCGTACCGCTCTCCCGCTTGCCAAGCGTCCAGAACGCGATGCCGAGGTTGTTCTGCGTCGCCGCCCAGTCGAGCGGCACGCGTTCGCGCGTGCGCTCCTCGAGCGCCGCCTGGAAGGCCGCGACCGCCGCCGTCAGATGCGACGTGCCGCTCTCCCGCTCGCCAAGCCTCACAAGCGCGGCGCCGAGGTTGTTCTGGGCCGTCGCCCATAGGAGCGGCGCCCGATCGCGAGGGCACTGCTGCAAGGCTAGGCGCCAAGTCTCGATCGACTGCTTCAGGGCGGCGTTGTCGCCTCGCTCGTCTTCTTGGCGATAGGGCGCATCGGCTTTGTTGTGAAGGTAGTTCGCGGTCCTGCCCGGGTGCCCAGGCGGAATACACGCCGCAAAGGCGATAGCGACAAAAAGCACCGCCCGAAACCGGACGACTATCTTCTCGGGCTGTTTACGCATGGCCCCGCGGTCGTCATGCCCCAGGAGGTTGTATTGATGAAGTCGATGACGACCCCGCCACCCCCAGCCAGGCAAGCGAATGCTGGTTGCTCGGTTTTCGAAGAAGCACCCAGATTGCCTTCCATGAGGGCCGGGACAGAAGCGCCACAAATTTGTGCGAAGAATAAGGCGAGAGCTTATCTGACGGAAAGAAAGTCAGGTCGCCGGCCCCGCCCTTTCAGAATTCTTGAGGCAGAGAAAGCGCTTGGCGTCGTTTCGTCTGCGGCCAAGCGCGCCGGTGTCGCTTGCGGGAAGGTGCGTGCTGAGCACGAACATCTGTACCGGGCTATCACGCCCATCAGGTGTCGAGTTTGGGGGTTGCCGCGTCTAATTTAGGGGCGCCAGTCGCGGCGACAGCGGGTAGCGGGCTTCATCGATAGTGCTCTGGAGAAGTGGCGCAAGGGCGGCCGTCCCGTCGTCGGTAAGGTCGGCGTCATTATCGCGATGATATGGGTCGCTGTGCTGCGCCGTCTCTGCGCCGAGTTGGTCGACCGGTCGACTACCTGCTCACGCTCGCGCCGTCGGATCGCTGGTCTCGAGCCCGAAACCCCGACCGACAGAGACATCCGGGAAGACGGCGAGCGGGTACAAAAGGCGTTTCTCGAAATCGATGTCGACCATCCGGTGCCGCGATGCGATCACATAAAAAGATCCAGTGATGCAGCTGATCCAGCGTCATTGAGCGCGGCAAGAATAAGTAATGGTACCGGTGGGGGCGTTCGATGTGAGCCAGTTGCCGGCGCCTTCGCAGTTAGCAAGGGTTGAGAAACCCGGGGTCACACTCACAGCCTGTGCGGGCTGCGTCGACCCGCTCGTCAGATAAGGTAAGGTGAGCGTTATAACCACAACCATGACGTACATTGCTTTCCTCTCAGCGTAAAATCGCAGGCGGCACCCGCACCCTCCCCTTGGTTCGAATACGGTCGCGCTCCGACCAGGGTTGGGCCTTTCATTTCCAACATTAGCAGGTTGTATCGATTTTGTCAATTACGATTTTGGCGAATGCCAATGGGTATTCTTCGGTACCCGGATAGGCGTCCGCGGCAGATGGCTGAGCGCGGCGCCAATAGCCCGCGGTTCTTCATTCGAGTCGAGTGCCATCGTCTGGGGTCCGGCGAGGCGGCGGCGAGGCCGAAACGGATCGTCGCACGGCTCTGACAGGTCCTGCCGCATTCCGTCCGCTGTCTTGCGCCGCCGTGGCTGGCACCGCACCGTTGCGGTTCCTTTGCGGGGGGTGTCGCGACCGATGATATCCTGATATCCCAATAGCTCGTCGGGTGATGCTGCGAGACGAGGCGGGGCCTCAACGGGCCAGTCCGACCGAGCATGGTTAGGCCGCCTCATATCGGCTTAGAGTGGCAGCTGGGGCCGTTCAGGTCCCGCTGAAGATAAGCGGCGAGCGGGCCGGTCAGCGCCATGCTGCGCAGCTCGCTTGGTGACGTCAGCCGGGCCGCGATGATCTCTCGGTTGTCAAGCCGTAGTATGGGCCGCTCGACAAGCCGCAGCTCGAAGAAATGCACCCGGTCGCGTCGCCCATCCCAGACGCCGCAGATGACGCCCGAAGGGAGTAGCGCCGACGCCGTGAGGCCGATCTCTTCGGCTAGCTCACGCCGCGCCGCTGCTTCCGGCATCTCACCGCGCCGGACGCCGCCACCCGGCAAGTGCCACCCGACCCGATAAGACGGGCGCACTAGCAGCAGTGCCGAACCGACATAGACTGCGACTGCGACGCCCTCGTGCCGCGAACGCGCCGCCAGCCACCAGATGCGGGCAAGCGGGAACCCAAGGCGGAAAACCGTCCGCCAAGCAAGGTTGAGAAGCAAGGAAAACGTAGTTTTAGTTTGCTTAAGGCTTGCCATGCATCGACTCCATTATACCTCCGGCTCGGAAGACCGTCGCGATCAACGAGAAACAGACCTCGTTCGGGGAGGTTCGGGCGTAGCCGGCAGCACCACGAGTTGGCAGTGCAACGGCCGTTGCCGATCCCGCAAGGAGCCAAAGGTTAGTGAGGTGCGCCGCCAAGCAATTGGGAATGGAACGTCGCCGTCCTCGAGGCGGAGGTCGCCGGTCCCGCCGGGTTCCTCGGCTCCGGCGCGCGGGACGCCTAGTTTTAGCCCCCTCGAAGGGTGCGGGTCGCCGCCGCGACAGTCGCCGGTCGGCCTATACCCCGAAGATGGCGCGGCGGATGTTCACGGGGTCGGCGCCGAGCCTCGGTCGATGCCGATTCCGTCGCCGGCCCGACCGCCTCCCTGACCGCGAACAGCGTGTCGCGGATTTCCCAATATTTGCCGTGACCCCAAATCGCGACGCCGCCGCCGTGGTCGCCCTGATACCAGCCGTCGCGCAAGGCGACCACCTCCGAGCCCTGGTCGTGCAGCGCCGTCATCGCCTCGCTCTCGCCGGCGCAGAAATAGTCGGTCTTCCCGGCGCCGCCGGGTACCTCCGCCGGCGTCCGGCGCGACGCCTTGACAACGATGCCGGCGGCGGTCGGCGCCGCTCCGCCGCTGCGGAGGATGAACATCACGGCGGGACCGCGCTCCCCTCGCCTTCTCCGAGAAACCGCGCGAGCCGGGCAACGAAGTCGTGCGGCTGCTCGAGTTCGGGGTGGTGGCCGGCCGCAGCGATGATCTCGAACCGGGCATCGGGGATCAGTTCGGCGTAGCGGCGTCCATAATCGGGCGTGACGATGCGGTCGCTCGCGCCCCACAGTACCAGCGTCGGCACGGCAATGCGGAACAGCCAGTGTTTGAGCTGCGGGTTGTAGAGATGCGGCCGCCAGGCGTAGAGGCAGAGCGCGTCCCAGTTGCGCGCCAAGGTCACGATCTCGGCGTCGCTGATCGCTTCGCCGATCGCCGCGTGCCAGCCGACGCCATAAGAGCCCTCGGGCCGGCGCGCCGGGTCGTGCCAGGCGCGCCGGTTCAGCTCGTCGGGCGACGTGTTGAAGAGATGCGCAATGTCGCGTTCCTCGCGGCCGCCGAGCTTGATCCCGACCGGATCGACGAGGATCAGCCGGTCGAGCTTCGGGTGACCGGCGACCGCTACCTCGGCGGCGATCCAACCGCCGAACGAGAAGCCGATGAGCGTCACCCGCTGGGCCGGCAGCGCATCGAGGACGCCGAGATAGAGGTGCACGAGATCGTAGATCGTGTCGAAATCGGCGGCTCGCGGCGAACTGCCGAAGCCCGGATGCGAGGGTGCCGTGATTTCCCCGTGTTCCGCGAGGAGGTCGAGAAACGGCGCACGCGGGCTCAGCGGATTGATGCCGTGCAGCAGCAGCAGCGCCCGGCCGCCCGGCCTGCCGCCGTGGCGCAAATGGTCGAGTTCGTACGGGCCGACGCGCAGCCGGTCGGACGGCAAGTCGGGCGGCAGGTTCATTCGGCCGCCGCCTCGCGCCGCGCCAAAGAGGCCGCCTCGTCGGCATCGAGCGGTTCGAGGTCCCGGAGTTGCGGCAGCACCTCGCGGGCCGCGAGCGTAAAGCTCTTTTCAGCCTCGGCATGGGTGACGAGCCCCTGGCGGGTCATCATGATGACATGGCCCATGCCGCCGACGCGGCGGCGAAACTCCTTGATCTGCCGGGCCACCGTATCCGGGTTGCCGGCGAACATCTGGCCCTGCCGCACCAGCGCCTCGGCATCGAGATTGGTCGGCCGCGGCCGCCGCGCAGCGCCGCTGCGCCAGGCCTGCGGCGCCATCTCGGGATCGACGGCGCCGGGCTGAAACCTCGAGAATTGCGGCGCGCTCTTGATGCTGACGGTCAGGAACCAGGCGATCTTCTGGCCGATGCGCAGCCCTTCCTCGTCGCTGTCGCCGACATAGGCAAAGGCCATGTAGGAGAACCGGTCCTCGCCGGGCGGCGGCAGGCCGGCCTCGGCCCGCGCCCTCTTATAAGCCGCGAAGGCCTGCCGGGTGCGGTCATAGCCGCCGAACAACAGCGTGTTGACGATGCCGCGCCGGCCGAGTTCGGCGCAGGTCGGGAGATCGCTGGTCGCCGCCCAGAAATCCGGCCGCGGCTGCTGGAACGGCCGCGGCCAGATGTTGACATGCGGATGGATGAAGAACTTGCCCTCCCAGCTGAACGGCCCGTCCTGCGTCACGAGCGCCTTCTCGATCAGGTCGATCGCTTCCCACTCGCGTTCGCGGATCCGCATCGGGTTGGCGTCGCCCGAGACCATCTCGGTGGCGCCGGATTTGACAAAGCCGATCTCTAGGCGGCCGCGCGACAACACGTCGATCGTCGCGTATTCCTCGGCGACGCGCACCGGGTCCGGCCGCACCGTGATCAGCGTCCCGAGCGACAGGATGCGGACCTTGCGCGTCAGCCGGGCGACGATGCCGGTGATGACCGGGCTCGCCGCCCACAGGTTGTTGATGCCGGAATGATGCTCGTTGGTGACGATGTGGAGGCCGAGATCGTCGCACAGCCGGTATTCGTCGAGGACCTCGTCATAGAGCTGCGCCGCGACTTGCGGATCGCAATAGCGGTTCGGCAGGCTCGCCCGCACCGACGAGGCCGCCTCCAGCACCTCGTTCGGCACGAACGGGTACGGGTTCTCGCAGTGGTTCCACAGCTCCATGGCGCACGCCAACCCTTCGCTTGGCCGATGTTGCGGGCAAGCCCTAACCCGGACCGCCTCCAGTATAACCTGAATGCACAGCGAGCGCTTCACCGGCGCCAGGCCACCGCGAGCCGGCCTGACGGCGATCCACAACTCTGCATTTGGCGCGGCCGCAGCTTCCGCGCATCCTGCCGGCGCGACGTCGCGCCGGCAGCCGACGACGGGAGCGAAAACTGACGATTTCGGCGTTTCCCGCGTTCCTCGATCGAAACCGCAGCAATTTTCCGCGGGCCGCCGGGGTGCTGTTGCTTGGCGCCGGCGTCGTTGCGCTGTTGACCTTGGCCGGTCTCCAGCTCGAGGTCGGGGTCGCCACGGCGTGTCTCGCCTACACGATCGTCATCGTGCTGTTGTCGCTGTGCGGCAGTCCGGTGCCGGCGGTCGGCGTCTCGATCATCGCAGCGGGATGCCTCAATTATTTTTTTACTGAGCCGCGCTTCAGTTTTCGCATCGCCTCGCCGCAGGACGCGGTGGCCGTTATCGCCTTCGCGACCACGGCGGTGGTCGTCGTCGGTCTCGTGCGCCGGGCGCGCAAGCTGGGGGAGGCAGCGGCGGTCAGAGACCGGCTTCAGGTCATCATCGACACAATTCCGGCGGCGGTTTGGAGCAATTCCGCCGACGGTTCGATCAATTTTATCAATGAACGTTTTCGTGACTATGCCGGTCCTGCGCCAGGGACGGAACATAACTGGAGTTGGATTGAGGCGCTGCATCCGGAGGACCGCGCCGGCGAGGGCTGGCGGGCCGCCTTTGCCGCCGGCGAGCCGTTTGAAAGGGAGGCGCGCCTGCGCCGCGCCGACGGAGAATATCGCCGATGCCTGTTGCGTTTTGTGCCGTTGCGCGACGCCCGCGACAATCTTGTCGAATGGTACGCGGCGAGCACCGACATCGAGGATCTGAAGCGCGCCGAGGAAGAACTGCGGCAACAGGAGGCCCGCCTGCGCGACGCGCAGCTGCAGCTCGCGCATGCCAATCGGGTGACGGCGACCGGCCAGCTGGCGGCGTCGATCGCGCATGAGGTCAGCCAGCCGATCGCGGCGGCGCTGACCAACGCCAATGCGGCATCGCGCTGGCTCGCCGCCGCGCCGCCCAATCTCGCAGAGGCCGGGCAAGCGCT
The DNA here is from genome assembly GCA_963790875.1 of uncultured Alphaproteobacteria bacterium. Classification (GTDB taxonomy): domain Bacteria; phylum Pseudomonadota; class Alphaproteobacteria; order ATCC43930; family CGMCC-115725; genus AP-15. Next base: position 13,260 of record CAWBQT010000025.1, on the reverse strand, counting down.
CGGCCGGATCATCCGCGACGGCAGGCGCGCCAGCGACATCATCGGCCGGATTCGCGCGCTCGTCAGGCAAGCGACGCCAAGCAACGACAAACTCGACTTCAACGAAGTGACAGCGGAAGTCGTCGCCCTCGCGCGGAGCGAATTGCGCAGCAGCGGGACCGCGCTGCAGACGCAGCTGGCTGACGATGTACCGCTCGTTGCTGGCGACCGCATCCAGCTGCAGCAGGTGATGCTCAACCTGATCCTCAACGCTCTCGAAGCGATGAGCGGGTCGAGCGCGACGGCGCGGGGCCTGTTGATCCGGACAGAACAGGATGGTCTCGGCAACCTGCGCGTGACGGTGCAGGATTCCGGCCCCGGGCTCGACCCGGCGAGCGCGGACCGGCTCTTCGATCCGTTCTACACGACCAAGCCCGGCGGTATGGGCATGGGTCTCTCGATTTGCCGTTCGATCATCGAAGCGCATGGCGGACGGATCGGGGCGACGACCGACGGATCGCGCGGCGCCGTGTTTTGGTTCATCCTGCCGCGAGCGGGTCGTGCCGAGTCCTGTTAAGCGCCGGTAAATGCTCCGGGGCAGCAATTGGCGGGGCACGCGGTCGGGGAGTTCGTCGCTCAGATAGAGAGCGACGAGCGGATGGCAGCGAGCAGATCGTTCTCGTCGAATGGTTTGCTCAGACAGCAGACGACCCCGTCCGCCAAGGCGCGCCGTCGCATCCCGTCTTCGGGAAAAGCTGTGACAAGGATGGTCGGGATGCTGTTTCCCGACGTCATCAGGTGGCGATGCAATTCGAGCCCCGTCATCCCGGGCATCTGCACGTCGGCGATCAGGCAGGCGGTGCGGCGGAAATCGCCGGAGTTCAAGAATTCTGCAGCGGAGGGGTAGGTCTCGGCCCGGTACCCCAGAGACTGCATCAGCCCGCCGATGGCCTCGCGCATTGGCTCGTCATCGTCGACGATCGCAATCAGTGGCCTTGTTTTCGGCACCAAACCTCCGCCTCCGGCCTCCCGGCTCATCAAGGCGCTGCCTCGCAGCGTCGCGCCGCGATATGCAGCGGCATGCCAAAAGATGAGGCGAAACCGGAAGGCTCGCGATTATACTTTGGTGTAAAATACGGGTATGGGACCGGCAATCGGGCGGACTGCTTCCGGTGAAAACCTGTCTTCCTGCGCGCACGGGTTCCGGAATATTCTTTTTTTAGGATGGCCGCTACCGAAGCGGTTCTGGGGCCTCATTGCAGCGGGCGTGAGCGATGACTGCGCAGCCGACCATCATTGTCGTCGATGACGATGCCGGGATCCGCGAGTTGCTCGACGGTCTGTTGCGTTCCGTCGGCTTGCAGGTCAGGGCGTTGGCCTCGGTGCCGGAGTTCCTGAAAGAAGGGCGCCCGGACGGACCCGCATGCCTCGTCCTCGACGTCCGGCTGCCCGGTCGCAGCGGCCTCGATGTGCAACGGGAACTGGCGGCGCTGAATATTCGTCTGCCGATCATCTTCATCACCGGATTTGGCGACATTCCGATGTCGGTCCAGGCGATAAAAGGCGGCGCGGTCGAATTCTTGACAAAGCCGTTTCGCGATCAGGACCTGCTCGATGCGATTCAACAGGGCCTTTCCCAAGATTGCGCCTGGCTCGAAGAGGAAAGGGCGATCGCCGCGCTACGCCAGCGCTTCGCGACGCTGACGCCGCGCGAAAGAGAGGTGATGGCCCTCGTCGTGGCCGGCCGCCTCAACAAACAGATCGCCTACGACCTCGGGATCAGCGAGATCACCGTCAAGGTGCATCGCGGCCAGGTCATGCGAAAGATGCAGGCAGCGTCGCTGCCCGAGTTGGCGCGAATGGCCGACAAGCTGAACGTCACCGCGGTTTAGAAACCACCGTCTTTTTTGTCCCGGCCGAAGCCGGGACCTATTTCTGCCATCGATACCGGCTTGCGCCGGTATGACGAGGTAATTTCAGCTCCCGTATGTCGGGGTGCACTCCTCAGGGATCACCCTGACTGTCCAATACAAGATTTTTGAGTGAACCAGCGTAGGGCGGAAAAGCGCGAGCGCATTCCGCCGATTTACGTCGACAGATTCTATTTCGAGGCCCGATCTCCGACGCGGTTCCTTGCCGTCGAGCGGGGTTTCGCCGAGACAGGATCTCTCTCGTCTCGATTGCATCGATCACCGGTCATCCGGGCGTGATCAGGACCCGATCATGGCGGAAGGCGCTGGCGATTTCCCGCCCTACCCCGTTTGTCCGAGGCGCTCCCTCCTAAACCAAAGTGTAATAGCGCTGATTCCGAGGCACCAGCCGATCGATCCGCGCGTGCAATAGGACGCTGCGAGATGGCCCGGTAGCCTCCCGTGATCGGGCGCAGACCCTTTTGCAAAACGTCGAACCTTCCGAACGAGCCGAGCCACAGAAGGAGAGGCGATCATGATCGAACAGGAAAACCGTAGCGAGACGCAGCACCGCGATTTATTGCCGGCGAGGCACAAAAACGAAGACAACGGAAGAGACCGGCGTCGCGACGGTTTGATTGCTTGTCGCTGGAGCACCGGGTCGCAACCGGCTCGCCTGCCGTCCAATGAGGCAGGCGATGCGGCGCTGGAATTCAGTCGTTTCCGGGTTCTGCCGCGGCGGCGGCAACTGCTCGCCGACGGGGTGCCGGTCGAAGTCGGGTCGCGCGCCTTCGATCTGCTCCTCGCCCTGATCGAGGCCGACGGGTCACTGGTCACCAAAAACGAACTCTTGCACCGCGGCTGGCCAAGCTTTGTGGTTACCGAAGACAACCTCAAGGTGCAGATCTGCAAACTGCGCAAGGCGCTCGGCGAGGACCGAGACGTCATCCGCACCGAGTTCGGCCGCGGCTACCGCTTCACTGCCAAAATCCGCGTGACCGACCTGCCGGGCGTCGGCCGGTACCCGACGCGACGACGGCAGCGGCCGAGTAATCGGCTCTTTGGCCATGCGGTTTTTCGGTGGCCGTCGGACGCAATCAGAACGCCGTCGCTGAAAGCCGCGATTTTTGCCGCAGGGCTCGGTCTCGCGATAGCATCGGCTGCGGTCCATGCCGCGCCGGCGAACGGCGGCGACACCGTGCAAGGTTTCTACGACACGCTGCTCGGCACGATGAAGAACGGCCGGACATTGGGCGAGAGCGGTCGCCTCGCGCAACTGGAGCCGGTCATACGCCGCAGCTTCGGCATCGCCGCGATGGCGCGGTTGACGGTCGGCCCGCTCTGGGCCTCGCTCAGCGACGGACAGCGCCAGGCAATGACCGATAGTTTTGGACGCTACATCGCGGCGGTCTGGGCCGACCGCTTCGCCAGTTATGCCGGGCAGAGGCTCGAAGTGACCCGCGAGCAGCCCGCTCCATTCGGAGTCATCGTGCACAGCCGGATCGTCAAAGCCGACGGTGAACCGGTCGAGGTCGACTATCTGCTGCGCCGTAGCGGCGACGCCTGGCTGATCGCCGACATCTATCTCGACGGTACGATCAGCGAGGTGGCGACCCGCCGTTCGGAATTTGCCGCGATCCTCAATCACGACGGCATCGAGGGGCTCGTCGCGGCCCTCAACCACAAGACCGACGGCCTCCTTGCCGCAGCTGGTTGAGGCCTCTTTGGGTGCAGGTTAAATCCGCCGGAAATTCACCAGAATTGACTGGTGTGGTCGCCTGATTATCGTGATCCGTCGAACATTTCGCGCAACCCAGCCGCGGGAGGCCTGTCATGCCGAAGACGGTCGCCGACCAGTTTGCAGAAATCCTCGCTGCCGCCGGCGTCAAGCGCATCTACGGCGTTGTCGGCGACAGCCTCAACGGCATTACCGATGCGATCCGCCGGCAGGGCAGGATCGCGTGGCTGCATGTCCGGAACGAAGAGGCAGGCGCCTTCGCGGCCGGCGCCGACGCGCACCTGACCGGCGAACTCGCCGTCTGCGCCGGCAGTTGCGGACCGGGGAACCTGCATCTGATCAACGGCCTGTTCGACTGTCACCGCTCGCGCGTGCCGGTATTGGCCATTGCCGCGCACATTCCTTCGGGCGAGATCGGTGCCGGATATTTTCAGGAAACCCACCCGCAAGAGCTGTTTCGCGAGTGCAGCCATTATTGCGAACTGGTCTCCGGCGCCAACCAGATGCCGCGCGCGCTCGAAATCGCGATCCGCGAAGCGGTCGGCAAAGGCGGCGTTTCAGTCGTCGTGATCCCGGGCGATGTCGCATTGCAGGCGGCGGCCGAGGCACCACCGCCCAAGGTTGCGAGCCTGCTGCCGCCGCGGCCGGTCGTGACGCCGGCAAAAGAGGATCTAGACCGGCTCGCGGCGCTGCTGAACCGCGAAGGGCGTGTCACGATCCTGTGCGGCTCGGGCTGCGCCGGCGCCCATGACGAGCTCTTGGCGCTCGGCGAGCGGCTCAGGGCGCCGATCGTGCATGCCTTGCGCGGCAAGGAACATGTCGAATGGGACAACCCCTACGATGTCGGCATGACCGGCCTCATCGGCTTTGCCTCCGGCTATTACGCGATGCTCGACTGCGACGTGCTGTTGATGCTCGGCACCGATTTTCCGTACCGGCAGTTCTATCCGCGCGGCGACGGCGTGCGCATCGCGCAGGTCGATCTGCGGCCGGAGCAGATCGGGCGCCGCGCGGCGGTCGATCTCGGCGTCGTCGGCGACGTCAAGGCGACGCTCGCGGCGCTGCTGCCGTTGCTGCGGCAGAACCCCGACGGCATGCATCTGACGCAGGCGCGCGAGCACTACGCGAAGGCGCGCCAGGCGCTCGACGATCTGGCCGTTGCGGCGCCGGGCGGCAAGCTGATCCATCCGCAGCAGGTCGCGAAGGCGATCAGCGATCGGGCCGCGGCGGACGCCGTCTTCACCTGCGACGTCGGCCTGCCGACGGTTTGGGCCGCGCGCTATCTGGCGATGAACGGCAAGCGGCGGCTCGTCGGCTCGTTCTGGCATGGCTCGATGGCCAATGCGATGGCGCAGGCGATCGGCGCGCAATCGGCGTTTCCCGGCCGCCAGGTGATCTCGCTGTCCGGCGATGGCGGGTTTCAAATGCTGATGGGGGACTTCCTCAGCCTCGCGCAGCTCGGGCTGCCGGTGAAGGTCGTTGTCTTCAACAACGGCGCGCTCGGCTTTATCGAGCTCGAGCAGAAATCCACCGGTTTTCTGCCTTTCGGCACCGAGTTCAAGAACCCGAATTTCGCGGCCATGGCCGAAGCCGCCGGCATCCGCGGGATTCGCCTCGAACACCCGAGCGAGGTCGAGGCCGGCATCGCCGCGGCGCTGGCGCATGCCGGACCGGTCCTGGTTGACGCCGTCGTCAACCGGACCGAGCTGGCGATGCCGCCCGCCGTCACGCTGGAGATGGCCAAAGGCTTCACGCTCTACATGGTCCGGGCGGTGATGAGCGGCCGCGGCGACGAGCTGATCGATCTGGCGCGCACCAATCTGTGGCGCTAGGCCCGAATCTTCCGGGTTTCGGGCGCAAATCGGATCATTAAGAACACCGGATTGCCCTAAATCTCGGCGTCGATGGTCGAAAAAGTTCTATCGCGCCGCGCTCGGCAGCAGCTCGGCGCGGTAGCTGGGGCGCAGCACCTCGAGCTTCATTGGCACCGGATTGCCGAGCCACAGGGCGCGGCTACTGTGGTCGGCGACCGAATCGTCGGTCAGCATGTGTACCAGGATGTCGAGCCCGTCGCGGTTGAGCATCAGCCACGGCACGATCTTCTGGAACTGCTCCGCCGTGAAGATGACCTGGACATTGGCGACCGGGTGCGGCCCGACCGGTCCGTCGCGGAAGCCGCCGAATTCGACCGAAAACTCCTCGGCGAGCCGCCGGCACAGCCGCTCCGCGATTGGGCGGGTCGTCGCCGGGTCGTAATAGACGTGCGCGTGATAGCCGCGGTTGCCGACGGACGATGGTTCGTTCATCACTGGCCTCCTGTCGTGTGAGGCTCGATATAGCGGGGCGTTTTGCATTTGCCAAATTGCTTGATTATATACTTTCCATGCATAGCATGGATATTCACCAGGCCGTGCGAGAGCCCGCCTATTCGATTTCACGTCGCATCCCTGTTTCGGCGATGATCGTCTCGACGGCGGTGAGAGCCGCAGCCCGCAACTCGGACTGCGGCTCGTTTCGTGCGATATCGGAGCGGCCCCGGAACGCGCGTCCGGATCAGGTCGACACGTCGGCGAGGTCGGCTTGCAGCTGCGCGATGTCGAAGCCCGGGGCGAAGCCTGGCTTCGTCGCCTCCGGCGGCAGGATCGCGTAGGCCTCGTCGACGCACTCGTCCCACCACGGCCAGGTGCCCACTTGGGTATTTCCCCAGGTCAGCACGGTGAGGCCAGTCTGGTCGTAGGCGACAGCGAAGACCGCGTGGCCGTCATTGGTGAGCGGGCCCGGTGTCCACGGTTGATGGTTGTCGAACTCCTGAACGGCGTTCTGCTGAACCTGGAACCCCAGGTAGACGCCGCCAAAAATCTGAATGGCCTGCTGCACGTGGGTGTGGTTCTTTGGATCGATCTTGGCGAACGCCAGGATCTTGTCCCCATCGACGGCGTTGCTTTGCCAATAATTCAGTACGTCGAGTTCGTTGAGGCCGGAATTGACGCCGCCGGTCAGATGGAAGTACAATTTGATCGCGGCCTGCTGGGTCATGATGTGCGGTTTTTTGCTGATCAGGCCGCGATAGGTCGTGATGGCGTGCGCGACGGCGGCGATCGTGCAATCCCCCAGAGTATCATTGCCGTCCATCGGGAACAGTGTCGCCGGGTTCGACACGCCGAGTTCGTCATAGACACGCGCCAGCGTGTTTACCGAAGCGGGGGGCGGCGCCAGATCCCTGGTGAGATAATTCTTGAAGAGCAGCGTCCGGTAGTCGTTTTTCGGCGGATGCTTGCCGAAGCGATAATTAGGCATTTCCCTCCTCCATTTTGGTAGTCGCCGGCTGAAGATGGTGCGCGGACGCGAGCCGTGCTGTGAACCGCTTCACACCACGATGCAGGAAACGCGAGCGCCGCTACGAATTGCCCGGCGGGCCGACGCCCGTGACTTCGCGACTTGCAGCTCTCAGCGTCGCGAGAGACGGAACTCGCGCGGCGTCGCGCCGAGCAGCTGGCGAAAATGCCGTGCCAGATGACTTTGATCGGCGAAGCCGGCGGCGAGTGCCACCTCGGACAGCGGCAGTTCGGTGCGCGCCAGGATCTTCTGGGCATGTTCGACGCGGCGCTGCACCAGGTAATGATGCGGCGTCACGCCGACCGTTTGCTTGAACTGGCGGGCAAAATGGAACAGCGACAATCCGGCGACCGCCGCGAGCTCGGCGAGGTCGATGCTGTCGCCGAGGTGCGCGTCGACATACTCGCGCACGCGGCGCTCGGCGCGGGGCGGCAGACCGCCGCGCTGCGGCGCGGCAGGCGCCGCCCGCGCCAGGGTCCCGATGAGATCCTGGCGGGCCCGCGTGTGCAGCGCGGCGCCGGCGGCGCTGTGGGCGGCGAGCGCGCTCTCCGGCGGCGTCACCAGCGCGGTGCGCAACTCGCCGCCGTGCTTGATTGTCAGCGGCGTCGCGATGTCGGCCTGGCTGTTGCGGCGAAAGACGCCGAGCGCGCGTTCGAAAATCGCCCCGAGGCCGAGCCCAGCTTGCAGCATCGGCCCGTCGAGGCCGAAATTCCTACGCGCGGCCCGGTTCGCACCGACGATCCGCTGATCGCTGTCTACGGCCAGCAGCGGATGATCGTTTGCGTCGCCTGAGGCGGCCAGCATGACGATCCAATAACGGCGAAAGCGTTCGCGAAAGAACCGTTCTTCGATGCTGCGGGCCGATGTTGCGGTCAGCGTGCCGGTCAGCGCATGCGCCTTTTCCGACAGCTGCGGGTCGATCGCGGATACGTCCAGCACGGCGAGCAGCCGGCCGTCGGACCCAAAGATCGGCGCGCCCGAGCAGCTCAGATCGATGTGCCGCGAGCGAAAATGCTGGCCTCTATGGACCGTGACCGGCCGCTCCTCGGCAATGCAGGTGCCGATGCCGTTGGTGCCCTCGGCCGCCTCGGACCAGACCCCGCCAAGCCAGGTTCCCCAATAGCGAAAGCGGCTCGCATCGCGGTTGTCGCCGCGGTGCTCGACGGCGACGCCGGCGGTATCGCAGAAAAGAATCGTGTAACCGGCGTTGCCGACCAGCTGGTACAGCCGATCCAGCTCGTCCTCGGCGCTCGAGATCAGCGCACCGATCGGCTCACGCCGGTCTTTCAGCTCGCAGGAGGAAAGGATGCGCGGCGCCTCGTCATGCGTCGGGTCGACGCCATGCTCGAGGGCGGAGCGCTGCCAAGAGGCGAGCACCTCTTCGGCTCCCGACGGCGGCATGTCGGCATGGGCGGCCGCAAAGACCTGCTCGGCATGTTTTGCCGGCGTGTGGATCACGCTCGGAGGAGGTACCCGGCTGGCCAACCTGCCACCTTGACGCCTCGGAATCGGCACGCGCAAGCGGATGCTGGCAGATCGGCCCGCTAACGGCAAGCCACCCGGATCGCAGCGGAATGTCGCGCCTTGCGACCTAGACGCCCTCTAAGGCTCTGAAATCAGCTATCGTTCTTGTGCTGCAGCGCGCTCCAGGCCAGACAGGAACGAATCAGAGTTTGCGCGCCCGTGACGGGCGCGCAGGCTCGGTTGAAGGAACGCGTCTGACTGGATGGACTCGGAGGGTAGTGGGACGGGCCTATGGGGATTTCTACCGTGGCAGGTGGTCGGAGACGCGGTAGGAAGAAGCGGCCGGTGGGTTGAAAGGTTGCGCGGGCCTGATGATGGCTCGCTGATGCAAGCCGATTGGCTGCTGCGGTCGCTGCCGTGGGGCGATTTCCGATGATTCTGGGGTGGCGGCGGGCGAGCGCCGACGCTCCCGCGATGGAACGGTGGAGCGACAGCATGGGGTCGGCGGTGTGGGCGTCGGCAGCATGCTGGTGGTCACGGGCCTTGCGGCCGGGCGGGCGACAGCCGGCGCAGCAGTGTCAGATGGCCGGTCCCGCAATGCGGGCAACGGCGCGGCGATGGCGGGGCCTGGGGGTCGGCGTCAGGCTCGGATGCGGCGGGATCGGCCTGTGGGTTGGCGGGTTGCGCCAGCAGGAGAACATTCCTCAGGTTGCGCAGCGGTTCGCGGCGCGAGGCATGCCACAGGCCGTAATAGCGGACCTTGTGGAAGCCGGCCGGCAGGACGTGCTGGAGGAAACGCCGCATGAACTCGTGGCCGGCCACAGTTTCCTTGCGCTGGCGGTCGGCGGTGCGGTCCTTGTAGCGGTAGGTCACGGTCGCGTCGTCGACGGCCAGGATGCGGTTGTTGGTGATGGCGATGCGGAAGGCGTAGCGGGCGAGATAGTCGAGTGCCGCCTGCTGTCCCTCGCCCCATGGCGTGATGTGAACGACCCAGGGGATTTGCCAGACATGGGGCGGCAGGTCGGCGTCCGGACAGAGCCTGGCGAAGGCGTCGCGGAAGCGGGCGCGGGCAAGGGTAGCAAGCGCCGTCTTCGGGAACAGAAACGTCTTGCCGGCGGGATGCCAAGCGGCACCGTCCTCGGACAATCCGCCGCCGGTGACGAGGCAGTGAACGTGCGGATGGAAGATAAGCCGTTGCGTCCAGGTGTGCAGAACGGCAAGCACGCCAACGGTGCCGCCGACCCAGCGCGGATCGCGGGCCAACACGATGATCGCCTCGGCGGCGGCCTTGATCAGCGCGCCATAGCCGTCGATCTGATGCCGGCGCAGCACGGCCCGCAGTTCCTCGGGCACGGTGACGGTGACGTGGAAATAGGGAACCGGTAACATCTCCTCCCGACGCTGTTCGAGCCAAGCCTGCGTCTGCTCGGCGTGACACTTCGGGCAGGCGCGGTTGCGGCAGGAGTGAAAGACGTGCAGCAGGGCGCCGCAGTGATTGCAGCACCACTGTTGTCCGCCGAGCGCTTCGGTCCGGCAAGCGATGATGTCGGCAACGGCGCGACGATGCGATGGCAGCATCGCCGCGCCATGAGCCTCCAGATAGCTGCCCCCGAAACGGCGGAACGCGTCCGCCACTTCGGGCATGCGTCAGAAGCCGCTCATCACCTTGTCGAGCAGCTTGCGTAAAGACACCCGCGTCGGTTCCGTCAGGTGCGTGTAAATCGTCGTCGTGGCGATGTTCTCGTGGCCGAGAAACGCCTGGACGACGCGGGTGTCGACCCGCTTCTCGAAGAGCCTGGTCGCATAGGCGTGACGCAGCGTATGTGGCGTCGCGCGGCGACCGCCGGGGAGATTGGCCGCCTTGACGGCCTCGGCGAAGGTGCGGGTCAGGACATGGGTGGCGACGGGACCGGTTCGCCAGCCATTGGGGAAGAGCCAGCGCCGATCCCGGTGGTCCTTGGCCTGCCACATCCGCCGCAGGCCTTCGTGCACCTCCTTGGGCACCGGCACGACCCGTTCCTTGTTGCCCTTGCCGACGACGCGCAGGACGCCGCTGGTTTTGTCGATGGCGGTGACGGGAAGAGCAGCGGCCTCGCTGATCCGCAGGCCGCAGCCATAGATCAGGCTGAAACAGCCGCGGTGTATCGGATTGCGGACCGCGGCGAGAATGCGCCGAACTTCGGCGTGGGAAAGCGTCTGCGGCAGCCGCCTCTGCTTGGGGAGCCGGATCTTTTTTTAAACAGCCCCCAGTCCTGGCCTAGCGTGTTCCGGTAGAAGAACTGGATGCCGTAATGGCTGGTCTTGAAGCTGCCGCGCGCATTCCGCTCACGAACATCCAGCAGATATCGCCGCACCTCTTCCTCGGCCAGCAGCGCCGGCGACCGATGGTAATGCTTCGCCAGAACCTGACCGCCTGGAGATAGATCTCCTGGGTCGTGGCCGCCAAGCCGGCCAGCTTCATGTCCTCGATCATGCGAACACGTAACGGTGACATCGTCTTTCCTTCGTCATCGAAGACGGGACCATCCCGCCTCGACGCAGACGATAGCTTCACCAGCGACCCTCAGGCGACGCCGAGCCCCCCTACGGCGAAGCCGTTCCGTTCAACAGTTCGTGATGGGTAGACCGGTATCACTCAGGCTCGTCGTCGCCAGGCCTTCACTCCCGTTGGGTGGCCGGGGCGTCTCTCCGGCATCGCCCGCGCCGGCTCATCCGGCACCGCGAACGGCACCCTTCGGGCGCCGGTCAGGCCACGGCTGGTTTGTCGATCGTCGTGTGCAGGTTGGGCTCGGGACGCGTGATCACCTTCTCCCGCTCTACCCGATGCACGAGCGCGCCGAGATGCGCCGGCATTTCCTGCCGCAGCCAGGGCTCCGCCGCCAGCGCCGACGACATGTCGCGATAACCCGCCTCGCGCCGCTCGGCGATCGAGCTGCGGGAGAACTCTGCGTCGCTGTTGGGAATCTGGGCCACGCCCGGGCGATACACGATGTGCACGATGTCCAGCCGCCGCGGCGTCGGCACCGGATCGTCGGGAATCGCTGCCACGTCCGGGATCCCCGCCTCTTTCAGCAACCGCATCGCGTGGCGCAGGTTCACCTTGGTCGCCACCGCATCGATCTGGTGCGCCGTGCGGCTCGCATACTGGATCTGCTTGGCGCGCCACAGCACGTCGTTGATCGTCTCCGGCGGTGACCCGGCCGGATCCCAAAGATCGATCACGAATACGACCATGCGTGGATGCTCGGCTTCGTCGATGACCGCATTCAACGGCGTATTGGAAACGCAGCCGCCGTCCCAGTACAGTTTCCCATTCACAAGAGTGGCAGGAAAACCGGGTGGCAGCGAGCCGCTGGCGAGCACATGCTCCGGTCCGATCGCCTGCTGGTGGTTGTCGAAGAACTCCAGATCGCCGGTGGCAATGTTGGTCGCCCCCAGGCTGAGCCGGACGGCACGGCTGTTGATCAGCGAGAAATCGGCGAACCGCCGCAGCGTGAACAGCATCGGAGTGGTGTCGTAAAAACTCACCTGCTGCGCCGCCGCCTGCGGCAGCAGAAGCGGGTTCATCGCGCGCGGGGTGAAGAAATTGGGTTGGCCGAACAGCAGTGCTTCGGCGTTGCTGGCCATGTTGTGCAGCATCTGCCACGGCGTCAGAGCCAGCTTCATCGGCAGATCTGGCCAGGAGATCGCCTCCCATAGTGCCGTCAGACGCGCCAAGCGGTGTTCCGGCCGGTTGCCGGCGATGATCGCTGCGTTGATCGCGCCGATAGAGATGCCGGCCACCCAGTCCGGATGCAGGTCATGCTCGGCCAGCGCCTGGTAGGCGCCGATGTGATAGGCGCCCAGCGCCCCACCACCCTGCAGCATCAACGCGACGCTCGGAGTCGCCCGGGATGGCCTCGATACCGGTGCCGCGACCATTACTATCCTCCTGTTGCAAAGCAACATAAAACGGCCTGGGCGGCCGGCTCGGTCAACGAAGGTAATGAGCTTCGTTGCCGACCGAACGGATGTCGCAGGTCTGCTGCCGGGGCGGGCCCGGCAATTGCCCCGCAATATCTAATCACATAGCGATCGATTGCCATGAGCTGTTGTGAAGTGCTTCACAATGCGAAAGATCCTTCTACAGAGACCGGAATGGGTTACGGCCAGGCAAGCGGGGTGAGGCGCGTTTTGGCGCCTATGGCAAACACCGCCTGCGCACCCGCAGACGGGCCGCTCGGGTTTCAAAGCCGCTGACGGCGCGGCTCGGTCGCACTGCGCCTCTGGCGCGCGTTCGCCAATTGACGCGGCAGGGTCGGATCGAGGCTGACGATGGTCGAAAGGAAGGGCGGGCGGCCGGCCCGGTGTCAACCCGGGCCGGCGGTACGGCAAGCCCTCCATCGAGGGGAGGCGTTAAATGTGGCAGGCAACCGCGGCAATGCGGCAGCTCCCCGAATACTACACTGGCGGTGTTGCCGGCCGACCTCCGGGCCACGAGCCATCCGCATGGATGAGGTGCAGCGCCTGGGTCAGTTTGGCGTCGATGCGCGCCAGCAGCACGGCGATCACACACGCGTCGAAGGATCGGCCGATGGCCGCGATTGCCGGCGGTTGGGACGCGTCGGTCGGCGAAGCGTCGCGCGGTACCGCAAAGACCGAACGGACTGCCGCGGCGAAGCGATAGCCGCGGCCGGGTTCGCTTTGAACAAGGTTTCGCTCCTCGCCGAGCGCCCTGCGCAGAGCGCCGACCTGAACCCGGAGGTTGCACTCCTCGACGACGACATCCGGCCACACCCGGGACATCAGCTCCCGTTTCGCGACCACCCTGCCGTCGGCCTCGATCAGCACCAT
>CAWBQT010000024.1:0-127491 GCA_963790875.1 uncultured Alphaproteobacteria bacterium | reverse complement strand
CCCATTGCCGATCCGCGCCGGCCGCCGAGGTTGAGGTAAGACCGGCCGCAATCGAAATCGGGAACGCGATAACGCACGACCCGGCGACCCGTCCGGTTCCCCGAGGTCGCCATTCGGCTCAATTAACGACACGCCATAGACCCCATTCGGGAAGGGTTGCGTCCGCTCAGCCCAGAGGAAGCGACTAGACCGCGGTTGTGCGGCTACCGCCGGGCGTGCCGTGGTCCGAAGCCGCCACCGGATACACTTTTCAGTTGACGGTATTCGAACATAAGGAGAACATGCCCGAGGCAGACTGGGATTATGCCAAACCTCCTTCGCGGAGACACCCAGCAATATCTTGTGATCCTCGAAGAAAGCGATACCATCCTTCGCGGGAGAGCTTGAATGGCAAGAAAGAGCGTTGCCTGGCTATCAGAGGAGACGGAGCCGTTTCGGCGGCGGTCCGATTTTCCGCGGCTTCCGGCCACCGACAACGAGCCGGGCGCTCCCGAAGCTCTGCTGCAAGCGAACAAGATGTTGCGTGGCCGTCGTTGGCCTTCGCCCTTCGACCGGACGCGGCATCAGATGATGCTCGGCGACGCACGTGACCTGGGAACCGTCGCCACCGAAATCGGTGCATCTCGTCGTCACCTCGCCCCCCTATTTCAACCTGAAGCCGTATGCTTCGAATGCCGGCGGCGGACAGCTCGGACGGATTGACGATTACGAGGCCTTTCTCGCCGAGTTGGACCGAGTTTGGTGCGAATGCGCGCGCCTTCTCGTTCCCGGCGGACGCATCTGCTGCGTCATCGGCGACATTTTGATCCCGCGGCGCGCGGATGGGCGCCACCGCGTGCTGCCGCTCCCCTCCGATATCCAGGTTCGAAGTCGCGGACTGGATCTGGATAATCTGACGCCGATACTTTGGTTCAAGATCGGCAATCGGACGAACGAGGCCGGCGGCGGGTCGAGCGGCTATTACGGCAAGCCTTACCAGCCCGGCGCTATCATCAAAAACGATCACGAGCACATCGTCATGCTGCGCAAGCCCGGCGGCTATCGGACGACGCCGATGCTGCAGAAGGCGCTGTCGATGCTGCAGCGCGACGAGATGGAGGCGTGGATGCGACCCGTCTGGTCCGACATTCGCGGCGCCAGCCTGCGCGACGGTCACCCGGCCCCGTTCCCGCCCGAATTGGCGGAACGGCTGATTCGCATGTTCAGCTTTGCCGGCGATACGATCCTCGATCCGTTCGCCGGCTCCGGCTCGACGACCGTCGCCGCGATCCGCTCCGGGCGGAACTCGATCTCGGTCGAAATCGAAGAGGAATATCTGAACTCGGCGACACGCCGCGCCGCGAAGGAAGCTGCGGGCCGGTTGATCGAGAATCACACCGCGGTTGTGATTGAAACGGCCTCGCGGCAAGCGTGAATGACGATTGCCGATGAGTTCACGAATTATCTTTCGGAGAAGGGCTACGATCCGCGCTCTTCACGGCACAGCGACTTCCTCTCGGAGATCATCATTCGCGACCTGGTGCGCAATTGCCCGCTGATCGCCGTGCGAGCGGCGAGCGGCCGGATTGTCGCGAGCCTCCGGCATCACCAGCAGATCGGCCAGAACGATTGGGTTATCGACATAGCCATTGGGACATGCGCCGGCGCGCCTATCCCGCCGCCTGCTTCGACCAGCATCAGGATGAGTTCGCCTGTAATCATTCGGATTGCCATCGAACTGAAGAGTGTGATCACCGAGCACGGGAAAGCTCGTCGAAATCGCCTGCGGGACTTTGGAGCATTTTACGGTCATGGTCACGACTACGACCCGAGCACGGTTGTCGCCGCATTTCTGGTTATCAATAGCTCGGACCTGTTCTATTCTCCTTTGAATTTTGGTAAAGTGAATCGACCGGAATTGAATACCCATACAACTGCTCGGCGCAGCGCGAGGCAGCTGGTGACCCAATCGATCGACCTATTTCGATCGATCCACCTCCGGCATTCCGCAGAGGACGGCCCTGGCCTTGAGGCATTAGGCGTCATAGTGATCGAGCACGACAACCTCAACCGTTACCCCGATCCTCTCAAATACGTTGATCTTCGGAAGCCGACGCGGGTCGCACCCACTCCGCCGAGCCTGGGCGTCGGCGATCCGCTGTCCTACGAATCGATGCTCCAGCGGATTTGCCACCATTACACCGCGCGGTTCGGCGGTCGTGACCTCCGATGAAACTGGTCGGCTAGATCACGCGTCGAGTTAAGAGCGCGTGAAAAGGCCCGGTCCTACGCCAGAGATCGCTTCCAGGCGCGCATGCGGTGGGCTCTACAGGCTTGCTGCCTTCGCCGAGAGGGCCGCGCTTCTGCCGGCGAGGCGGCCGAAGACGGCGCCGGACATCAGGCCGGTGCCGCTCGCGTAATTGTGGTAGAAGAGCCCGCCGACGATTTCGCCGGCGGCAAAGAGGCCGGGGATCGGCTGGCCGGTCGTGTCCTCGACCTGCGCGTCGTTGGAGATCTTCAGCCCGCCGAAGGTGAAGGTGATGCCGGTCGTCACCGCATAGGCCTCGTAGGGCGGCTGATCGAGACGCTGCGCCCAGTTCGTCTTGTCGATCGCGAGGCCCGTCGTCGCGAGCCCGTCGCGGATGTTCGGGTTGAACGGCACATCGGGCCGCGGCGCCGCGTTGAATGCGCGCACGGTTGCGAGAAAGCCGGGCCGGATCGACGCCTTCGAGCCGCGGCGCCAGGGCCTCGAATCTGTCGGCCTGTTCCTTGGTGATGCGCGGGATGCGGTATTCCTCGCGCAACAGGTGGACCGACCTTCTGGTCGAAGACCTGCCAGGCGAACATGCCCGGCTGGTTCAGGATTTCGCCGCCGTATTTGGCGTAGGTATAGCTGTGGAAATCGAGGCCCTCGTCGAGAAACCGCTCGCCGCGCGCGTTGACGACGATGCCGAACGGGTAGTTGTGCTTCTGAAAGCGGTCGCCGACATCGAGATCGCCAAAGGGCGGCGCGTTCAGATCCCAGGCGACGGCATGCGCGCCCGACCAGTGGCCGTGCACCGCGGCGCCGAGATCGAGCGCCATCTTCAGCCCCTGGCCGGTGTTGAAGCGCGAGCCGCGCACCTTGGCGAGGTCCCAGTTGGGCCCGAGATAGCGCGCCCGCATCTCGGCATTGGCCTCGAACCCGCCGCAGGCGAGGACCACCGCCTTGGCGCGCAAGTCGCGCAGCCGGCCCGCGCTGGCGCACCCGCACCCCTTCGACGCCGCGGTCGCCGGTCAGGAGGGCGATGGCCGGCGTCTCGTAGAGGACCGCGATGCCGTCGCGCGCGGCGCGGGCATGCAGCGCCTTCATCAGCTCCTTGCCGCCGCCCCAGATGTGGCAGGCGAGCCCGCCCCAGAATTTGAACTTGCCGTCGACGCGGAACGCCTGGCGGCCGAGCCCCAATTGAAAGCGCACGCCCTTCTCGCGCATCCACAGCGCCGGCCTCAAAGCTGCTGCGGATCAGGATCTCGGTCAGGTCGGGGTCGCAGCGATACTGGGTCAGCCGGCCCATATCGTCGAAATATTGCTCCTCGGTATAGGTGCCGAAATCGATGTCGACGAGTTCGGTCTCGTTCATGTCGGGGATCAGCCGCGCCAGATCCTCGCCGCCGTGATAGACGACGCGGAAGGCGCCGCCGGTAAAGGCCGAGTTGCCGCCGCGCTGGTCTTCCGGGGCGATTTCGAGCATCAGCACCGCGCGCGCCCTTCTCGCGCGCCGACAGCGCCGCGCAGGTCGCGGCGTTGCCGGCGCCGACCACGATCACGTCAAAGGTGTTGCGCGGGTCGATTTCCATCGCTGAATTCTCCGCCTCGGGCGGACCGAGATTGCTTCCTCGCGCGCGCAATGACAACGAAAGCGGACGTGATTGCGAAGAGCGAGAGGACGAAGCAGTCTCGAACGACGCGCTACGGAGGGGGCGTCGAAGATGGCAAAGGAAACCGTCCGGCTCGCGCAGTACGCCGCGGGCCTTCGCTACGAGGACCTGCCGGCCGAGATCGTTCGCCGCGCCAAGGACTGCATCACCGATACCATCGCCGCCTGCATCTGCGGCGCGCCGTTGCCGTGGAGCCGGATCGTCATCGACTATGCGCGGCGCACCGGTCCGGGCGGCAACTGCCGGATCCTCGGCAGTTCCGGTGCGGCGGTGCAGGCGCCGGCCGCGGCACTCGCCAACGGCGCGCTGGCGCATGCCTTCGAGCTCGACAGCCTAACCCGGCCCGGCGCGGGCGCGCATCCCGGCGCCACGGTGTTGCCGCCGGCCCTCGCCGCGGCGCAACAGCAGGGCTGCAGCGGCAAGGAATTGATCGCCGCGTTCGTCGCCGGCAACGAGGTCATGATCCGCATCGGCCGCGCCACCCATCATACGAACGAGGCGCGCGGCTTTCATGCGCCGGGCACCACCGGCCCGTTCGGCGCCGCGGTCGCCGCCAGCCACCTGTTGCGGCTCGACGAGACGGCGATGGCCAAGGCGCTCGGCATCGCCGGCTCGCTCGCCGGCGGCCTCCTTGAATTTGCCCGCGGCGACGGCGGCATGGTCAAGCGCCTGCATCTCGGGCGCGCCTCGGAGGCCGGCGTCCTCGCGGCGAGCCTCGCCGCCGCCGGCTTTGCCGGACCGCGCACCGTCATCGAAGGCGAATTCGGGTTTCTCCGCGTCTTCTGCAGCGAATGGGACGAGGCCGAGCTGACGCGCGGGCTCGGCAGCGAATTCGCCGTCGCGACGGCGGTGCTGAAGCGCTACCCGTGCCACGCCACCGCGCATGCCGCGGTCAAGGCGGTGCGCGCCTTGCAGGCCGAGCACGGCTTTGCCGGCGCCGACGTCGACGGGATCACGGTGACCGGCAGCGCGCGCATGCGCGAACGCCACGACATCCGCGAACCCGCCGATCTGATGCTGGCGCAGTACAGCATCCCGTTCTCGGTGGCGCTGGCGCTGTTCCGCGAGGCGCGCGACCCCGAATCCTGGGACGCGGCGGCGCTCGCCGATCCGCAGATCCGGGCATTGACGCGGCGTGTCGTGCTGGTGCCGGAACCCGCCGACGGTCATGCTGCGCCCGGCAGCACGGTCGCTGTGACCCTCACCGACGGGCGCCGCTTCGAGCGTCACGAAAGGGACGGCATGCTCGAAGACGGCGAACTCGCCGACAAATTCCGCCGCCTCACCGGCGCCGCACTCGGCGACGCCGGCAGTGCCGCGCTCTATGCGCGCCTGCAGCGCCTCGAAGACGAGCCGCGACTCGATTGGCTGACCGGTTCTCCCACTTAGCGCGCGGATCTCTCCGGTACCATCGAACCTCGGCCCATCGAACCTCGGCCGGTATTCTCGCAGAGGCTCGTCATATCCGCTGAAAAATCGCGTGCCCGACGACCGCCGATCGGTCAGGCTAGCGGCCATCGGCGAACCAACCACTGACGGACCTCTCCCGATGCCGCAAGATCTCGTCACCGAATTGGCTCCGACCGGCGTGCTGCGCGCCGCGATCAATATGGGGAATTTCCTTTTGGTCACCGGCAAGACGGCGTCGGGCGACCCCGAAGGGGTGGCGCCCGACATGGCGCGCGCGATCGCCGAGCGGCTTGGCGTGCCGGTCGCCTATGTGCCCTATGCGCGGCCCGGCGAGTTGGCCGACGCCGCCGGAACCGGCGTCTGGGACGTCGGCCTGATCGGCGCCGAGCCGCAGCGCGCCGAGAAGATCCTGTTCACCCCGGCTTATGTCGAGATCGAGGCGACCTATCTGGTCCCGGCCGGCTCGCCGCTTACCGCGATCGCCGAGGTCGACCGCCCCGGGATCCGCATCGCCGTGACGGCGCGCAGCGCCTACGACCTGTGGCTCGCCCGCAATATCAAAGAGGCGCAAGTCGTGCGCTCGGAAGGCGGCGGCGACGTCGCGTTCAGGCAGTTCGTCGACGACAAGCTGGAGGCGCTCGCCGGGTTGCGGCCGGGGCTCCTGGCCTATCGCGACAAACTGCCCGGATCGCGCCTCCTCGACGGCCAGTTCACCGCGGTGCAGCAGGCAGTCGGCACGTCGCGGGCCAATACGGCCGGCGCCGCGTTCCTGCGCGATTTTGTCGAAGAGGCAAAGAAATCGGGCCTCGTCGCCCGGCTGATCGAGCGCCACGGCGTCACCGGCCGGCTCTCGGTCGCACCGCCGGCCTGAGCCATCGGCACGACGATGAGCAAGGCCTTCGTCAAGGAGACGGCGGAGGAGGCCGACGCGGCCGAGCCGTCCGACGGCGCGCCGGCGCTCCCCCGCGGGGTCAAGAATTACATGACGCCGCGCGGTTTTCGCCGGCTGCAGGACGAATTGCGCCTGTTGCTGCGCGAGGAGCGGCCAAAGGTCGTCGAGACCGTCGCCTGGGCCGCCGGCAACGGCGACCGCTCGGAAAACGGCGACTACATCTACGGCAAGCGACGCCTGCGCGAGATCGACCGGCGCATCCGCTTTCTGACGAAGCGGCTGGAGAGTGCCGAAATCGTCGATCCGCGCCGACAGGTCAGGCGCGACCAGGTATTCTTTGGGGCGACGGTCACCTTCGCCGGCGCGCGCGGCGGCGAGACCACGGTCACGATCGTCGGCGTCGACGAGGCCGATCTCGCCCGCGGCGAGGTCAGCTGGCTGTCGCCGATCGCCCGCGCCCTGTTGAAGGCGCGCGAAGGCGACATCGTCGAGTTGCGAGCCCCGTCCGGCAGCGAGATGCTCGAGGTGCTCGAGATCCGCTACGGCGACGGCGGCGCCGGTGCAGCCTGAGCCTGAGAGACAACCAACGCGGCCGGCCGCGCACCACGATCGATGAAAATGCGGCGAAGGCTGTAGGCACGCGGGCGTTCGCCGCCTCAATCGCCTCGGCTACAAGGCACGAGCATGACATCTTATTTTCATGGCAGTTGTGAAAGAATTGGCTTTTGGCCCAGGCATCCTGCTGCACCACGCCCGTGCGTGCTTCGAGATGCGCCTGACGGCGCTCCTCAGCATGAGGTAAGTGATTGATGGCATTAAGAACACCTTCATCTGAGGAAGCCACAAAGCGGCTGTCTCGCCCTACGAGACGCCGCCGCCAGGCGGCGGCTGCCTCAGGAGACGCGGTGCGCCCATCAGTCATTTTTCTAATCTTTCACAACCTCTGAGCGGGCTCAGGCCGGCGGCAGGGCGCCCCAGGAACGGATAGGCGCCGGCTTTCGCGTCCCAGAGCTCGGGATCGAAACCCGCCGGCAAAGTGCGCAGATTTCAGCGTCGCGCCAGAGAGGCCGCGCAGGCCCTTTTGCGAGCCGCGCCCCGCACCTTTCGGCCAGTGCGTCGTGTCGACGATACCCTTCGCCCCGACATAGGCGAAAAGCGCCGTAAAGAGCCGAAGTACCGGACGAGGCGATCGTCAGGTTCGAAATCTTGTGCCCGGCGCCGTCGGAGGTGCCCGTTAACGGCGCCGGCGAGGTCGGCGTCGAACTGTTGGCGCCGAGCGGAATGAAACCGGCGCCGCTGTTCCAGCTTTTCGTGGCGCTCGCATCGATGTCGGCCCCGAGCCGAGTCGCCGGCATGTCGCTGCTGATGTCCTGCAGTTGCGAGCCGCGTTACGTGGCACAATCCACTCTGGAGTTGGACCGACGCTACAGCGCCTAAGCTGCAAGTCGCATCCCATGGCGAGAATGGCCATCATCCAGCGAGCCGGCCATACCTTGATACCTTGTGCTCCCGATGGCTGCTGGGGTCTGACGAAAATCAGTCAGTCGCTAGGGCCTGCGGTCTATTTTCCGCGACTTCGCAAAGCCCGCCTGATGCACTATAGGCGTGCCCGGCGTCGGTGATGCGCGAGTAGAAACGCGGCCTTCCGCCGATGACGCGGCGGCGCGCCTCCCGCGCGACCCCTCTCGGACTTGCAAGAGTGGGGGTGGGAGGCCAGGCGCGCACGCCCGCGGGGGCCGCTATCGGGCATTGGCGAGGCCGGGTGATTCGGGCAGATTGCGGCGGAAACGCCGCAAATAAGGCGGCGGCGGCCGTGAAACGGAGGGAACATCGGTATGCTGTCAGACGAACATAACGAGATGCTGTGCCGCGTCGGCCGTGGTACGTCGATGGGCGAATTGATGCGGCAATATTGGGTGCCCGCGCTGCCTTCGACGGAATTCCCGACGCCGGACTGCCCGCCGAAGCGGATGATGCTGTTGGGCGAGAACCTCGTCATGTTCCGCGACAGCCTCGGCCGTGTTGGGGCGCTCGCCGAGGCCTGCCCACACCGCGGCGCCAGCCTCTATTTCGGACGCAACGAAGAGTGCGGCCTGCGCTGTGCCTATCACGGCTGGAAGTTCGACATTCACGGCAACTGCCTTGACCTGCCGTCGGAGGAAGGCATCCGCAAGGAGAATTTCGCGGCCAATTTGAAGGCGCGCGCCTATCCGTGCCGCGAGGTCAACCACATGGTCTGGGTCTATCTCGGCCCTCGCAAGGCACCGCCGCCGCTGCCGCTATTCGAGGTGCTGACCTTGCCGCCGGAGCACGTGACAACGCCCAACATCATGATGGAAGAAGCGAACTGGCTGCAGAACATGGAGGGCGACCTCGATTCCGCACACCTTGACTGGGTGCACCGGCGGCTGGCCGAAGACAGCCCGAAGCCGGAGAAGGGCGTCCGCGGGTTCTGGAACCCGGAGGCGCCGAAGCCGCCCAAGCTCGACGTGGTGCCGACCGAATACGGGGTCTACTATTCGGCACGCCGGCGGCTCAATAACACCGATGACTGGCACCGCATCAACCAGTTCATCTTTCCGTTCCACACGATGATCACGTCAGGCGACGGCAAGGTAGGCCTGCGCAGCTTTGTGCCGCTCGACGACACCCACGCGATGCTGATCACGCAATCGGCCGACCCGGTCGCGCCGCTGCCGCCCGGGGCGGGCGAAGCCTTCGCCAACCGCTTCGAGGAGATCGGCGGCTATATCGAGCGCACGCACGACCCGCGCAGCTATTTTATGACCAGGTACAACAAGCGCAACGACTACGGCCGCGACCTGGAAGTGCAGAAGAATACGATGTTCTGCGGCATCCCATTCGTCGTGAACCTGCAGGACCGGGCGATGACCGAGCTGATGTGCAACGATAAGGGCGAGCCGATCTACGACCGTACGCAGGAGCACCTGACCTCGTCGGACGCCATGATCATCGCGGTGCGCAAGCAATTGCTCGACGTCGTCACGAACCTGCGGGACCACGGCAAGGTGCCGCCGAACGTCGACAACGTCGAGCTTGACAAGGTGCGCGCGGCGACCCTGCGGCTGCCGATCGACGCCGACTGGAAGACGGCGAGCGAGGCCGCGCGGCAGGCGGTCCTCGGCAAGCCGAGCGCCGGCGACCTGCCGACGATCCTGTGACCGGCCGCCAAATGTCGTGAAAGTCCAAATCAGCGCGCCGTCCTTCGGAGCGGTCTCGACCGGCTTGCCACGATTTCAAGTAGGCCGCGCAACGGGGTCAAGGCGGACGCCGATGTTCGCAGCGAGCCGGAAGCTCAGGCTGCCGGAGGATCGTCTACGGACGGCGGCGAACCGGGGCGAGCACCGGAACGGGACGCTGCGGCTCCGTGACCGGCGGTGCGCCGCGATCGGGCGGCGGCTGCGGCGGCTTGCCGGGCGGTGTCGAAGGGGTCGGAACCTGGGCTCGAAACAGACAACTAGCCAGGACAGGGCTGGAACGACAGGCATCATGCTTTTGGTCCGATCCCGACCCTGCCGGTGCCGAGAGTAGCCAGACAAGATTTTATCGCAGGTCGGCAAGCAATGCCGCTTGTCGTGAGCCCGGGCTGCGCTCGAACGACAGGGGAGCGCCGAAAGCAGCCAGTCGGGTCTTACCGATCGGGCGCGGCATCAAGCTAGCGCTGTTCTTCGGCGAACCGGTCGACCAGACTGTCGAGGAACAGCCGGACCTTGGTGCTTAGCTGCCGCCGATGCGGGTAGAGCGCGACGATCTCCATCTCCGGAGTTCCGTAGTCGGGCAGCAGCGACACCAACGCGCCGGAGGCGAGAAGATCGGAAACGATAAACGGGGGGCACTGCCACAATCCGAGCCCGGCAGCGGCAGCTGCGCGTATCAAGGCCACGCTGGTGCTGAGCAGGTTGCCCGACACGGGAGCACTCACCGGACTGCCGGCAGGATCGACGAAACGATACTCGGGGCCGAATGCCGAATAGGCGTAGAGCAGGCAATTGTGATCGGACAAGTCGGCCGGGGTCCGCGGCGTGGCATGAGTGCCGAGGTAGGCCGGCGCGCAGCACAGGACGTAGCGCCATTTCGCCAGGGTCCGTTTGATCAGGGGCGAGTCAGGCGGCGACATCGGCATGATCGCCAGATCAAATCCCTCCTACACGAGGTCGATCATTGCGTCGCCGGTGAGCAGATCGAGCGAGACATCCGGATAGTCGCTCAAAAACCGCGTCCCGACGGGGGCGACGAACCCACCCAGTCCCTGGTGGCAATAAACGCGTAGCCGCCCGCGCGGGGTCGCTTGCAGGGCGCTGGCGACCTCATCCGCTTCCGCCAGTTCATGCAAGATCTGCGAGCAGCGCTCATAATATTCGCGGCCGATCTCGGTCAGGCTCACCCGGCGCGTCGTTCGGTTCAAGAGACGCACGCCGAGGCCGTCTTCGAGCGACTGGATGTGATTGCTGACCATCGTCGGCGACAGGTTGAGGCGGCGCGCCGCCGCGGTGAAGCCGCCGCTCTCGACGACGCGGACGAAAGCGGCGAGGCTGGCCATACGGTCCAAAAGGACCTCCGATTATCAAGCTTAATTAGATAGTCCTTCCAATATATAATCGATTATCGCGAGTGGTTCGAGACACGACTTCCCCGGCAGACCTCGTTCGTCCGGGAGCAGTCCGATGTCCGAAACGCGCTCGATTTCCCGATCCGGGCTTGCCGATCCCGTTGATGCGCCTTCGGCCAGGATAGAGCGTCACCACTGGTCGCTGCGGCAGCTCTTGATCGCCCTTGCGGCGGGCCTCGCGCTGATCCTCGCCGGCCTCTACGGCGACTACTGGTGGAACACAGGCAGTTTCCTGGTGACGACCGACGACGCTTACATAGAGGCGCACTCGGCGCCGATCGCTCCCCAGGTGTCGGGATACATCGTTGCCGTGCCGGTTAATGACAATGAGCGGGTGCACGCCGGCCAGCTCCTGGCCCGGATCGACCCGCGCCTCTATCAGGCGGCACTCGATCAGGCGCGCGCCAATGTTCTGGCGGCGCGGGCGAGCATCGCCACCCTGCAACAGCAGGTCGAGCAGCAGCAGCTCGTCGTCGAGCAGGACCGCCAGCAGGTTGCCTCCGACCAAGCGGCGCTGGTCTTTTCGCAGCAGGATTACGCCCGCTACACCGATTTGGAGCACACCGGCTTCGGCACGGTGCAGCGCGCCCAGCAGGCGGCCGCCGACATTCGCGAAAAAACGGCGGCGTTGCAGCGCGACACGACAGGTATCGCCGCCGCGCAAAAGCAGATCGCGGTCTACAAGGCGCAGCTCGCGCAAGCCAAGGCGCAGCTCGCGCAACAGCAGGCGGCCGAGGAACAGGCCGAGCTCAACCTCGGATACACGACGATCGTGGCGCCGTTCGACGGCGTCGTCGGCGTGCGCACGGCGACGATCGGGCCCTATGTCGAAGCTGGCACGCAGCTGATGGCGATCGTACCGTTGCGTGAGGTCTACATCACCGCGAACTACAAGGAGACCGAGCTGACCGATGTGCGGCCCGGCCAGCCGGTCACGATCGATGTCGACACGTACCCCGGAAGCATGGTGCACGGCACCGTCGAGAGCGTCGCGCCGGCGAGCGGCGAAAATTTCGCTTTGCTGCCGCCCGACAACGCAACCGGCAATTTCACGAAGATCGTGCAGCGTATCCCGGTCAAGATCGCCATCGACAAGAACGATCCGCTGCTCGGCACGCTGCGGCCGGGCATGTCGGTCGAGCCGACGATCGACACGAAGCCGGGCGCCGCACCGACGGCTGCAGCCGCTGCGGCGGCGGGGAGGGTGTCATGAGCGCCGAGCGCGAGGCGGTGCCGCTGAAGACCTGGATCGCGGTCGGCGGCGCCTTGCTCGGCGCCTTCCTGGCGGTGCTGAACATCCAGATCACCAATACCGCGCTCCCCTATATCGAAGGCGGCATCGCCACCGGCGGCATCTATGGCACCTGGATCTCGACCGCCTACCTGATCGGCGAGATCATCGTCGTGCCGATCACCGACTACCTTTCGCAGGTATTTTCATTACGCCGCTATCTGCTGGTCAATACGGCGCTGTTCTTGTTGTTCTCGGTGCTGTGCGGGCACGCGCACAGCCTCAGCGAGATGATCCTCTATCGCGCATTGCAAGGCTTCACGGGCGGTGTCCTGATCCCGCTCGCCTTCACGATCATCCTCCAGATGTTGCCGCCTTCGAAGCACGCGATGGGCCTTGCGGGATTTGCGGTTACGGCCACGTTCGCACCGGCGATCGGCCCGGCGATCGGCGGCTGGATGAACGATACCTATGGCTGGCCCTGGGTGTTTTACGTCAATCTCGGGCCCGGCGTGCTGATGCTCGCGGCACTCTGGTACGGCCTGCCGAAAGGGGAGATGCAACTCGGCCTCTTGCGGCGCGGCGATTGGCGCGGCATCGCGCTGATGGCGATCGGCCTCGCCGCATTGCAGACCGTTCTCGACGACGGCAATGTCTATGACTGGTTCGGCTCGCCCTATATCGTCAAATTGAGCCTGATCGCCGGGCTGGCACTGACCGTTTTTGTCGTGCTCGAGTTCTTTACAGCCGAACCGGTCCTCAATCTTCGCCTGCTCGGCCGGCGCAATTTCGGCCTCGGTACGCTCGGCAATTTTCTCGTCGGCTTCGCGCTCTATGCCTCGGCCTATCTGTTGCCCCAGTACCTCGCGGTGACCCAAGGCTTCGATGCCGCGCAAGCCGGCGCGGTGGTGGCGTGGACCGGATTGCCGCAACTGCTGGTGATCCCGCTGGTGCCGTTGCTGATGAAGCGCTTCGACGCCCGCCTGATTGTCGGCATCGGGCTTCTGGCCTTTGCCGCGAGCTGCTTGATGAACCTGGAGCTCGATCTGAACTATGCGGCGCCGCAGCTGTTCTGGCCGGACGTCACAAGGGCGCTCGGCCAGGCGGTCATTTTGACTCCGCTGTCGGCGATCGCGATGGTCGGGATCGCACCGGCGGAAGCGGGTGCCGCATCGGGCCTGTTCAATATGATGCGTAATCTCGGCGGCGCGATAGGTACTGCCGCACTCGAGACGTTCTTTACCAAGCGCGAGCAGTTTCACTCCTTCATCATCAATGCACATGTGTCGCTGTATGAGCCGGCGACCCGCGCGCGGATCGCCGACCTGCAGCAACATTTCCTGACCCACGGAACCGCAAGCACCGTCGATCCGCAGCTGCTCAGCGGCAACCAGCAGCAATACGCGATGGCACACGGGGTCGCGGGCGTGGCGGAAGCATGGCACGAAGCCGTCATCGCCGTCGGCAATACGATCCGGGCGCAGGCTACGATCATGGGCTACGCCGACTGCTTCGGCCTGCTCGGAATTGTGCTGCTCGCCGCCATTATCCCGGTGGCGCTGTTGCGCAAGGGCACGGGCGCCGGCGCGGCGGCACATTAGAAACGATCGCAGGAGTAAAAATTACGCCTGCCCCCGACGACCGCGCAGGTGGCAGTACGGGTCATTCCGCGGCAGGCGCCTCGATGGGCAACTTGCCCCTTCCTTTCCGGGTCTCCGCCCGAGTCTCCTGAGTGCGAAGAATCACTACAGGCTCTGCGTTTCCCCAGTCTCGGCCAAGCCGCCTTGCCATTCGCCCTCGGCGACTAGGGTTTGATTGAGCCCGACCCCGGTGAGATGGCGCGGCGCTACGGCCCCGGGGACAGCAGTAGCCGACTGGTGCGGACGCTCGCACCCTTCCTCACGCGTGCGGGTGCGTCCCGCTTGTTCCGCAAAGGCCTACAGGCTTGGGACCACGGTTTACCGAGGGCACCCGCCGCGACCTTGTAGCGAGACCGGAGCTTGCAGGCGCCCGCCGTCCAGCCTTCGGGCTGCTTGGCGGAAGGGGAGTCGCCTCGCGCGCATTCACGCGCGCCGGGATGCTGGTTCACGTCGACCGCGTCGCCAGGTGATAGACCGGTCCGAAACGGGAGGTGCCGTATGACGATGCTCCCAACCCTGCGCTGCGCCCGTTGCGCCGCCGGTGTCATGCCGTTGGCGGCCGTCTTCCTCGGCGCGGCGCTGCTCGCTTGGGCGGCGCCGGCGCCGGCCGGTGTTCCGAGCCGCCGCCCGGCACGGCGCGGATCTGGATCTACTGCGCCTTCGATCCGTCGCTGACCTTGCAGACGCCATGTCCAGATCAACGGCGCGATCGTGGCGGTGGCGCGGCTGGGCCGCGCCTTCTATCGGGACGTACCGCCCGGCAACTACGTGATCACCGCCGACAGCCGCGGTTCGGCGTCGGACCAGTTCGCGCAGGTGGCGCTCGCCGCCGGGCAGACCGTATACATCAAGGTCGACGCCAACGATCGGTGGGCCGGGATGTGCCGGTGGTGCCGCATCGATGCTCTATACTATATACTATGGTGGTCGGGCCGCGCCTCGCCGGGTTGGAAATGGCGGTATTGGCGGTCGGCGACGGCAGCTGATTTGAGGGATGGGCCGCATGAAAACGCTCGCGATCTGCGTTGCGCTGCTGCTCGGCGCGGCGCTGCCGGGGGTCGCGGCAGGCGCCGGGCCGCCGCAAGGGGAAGCCCGGATCTGGATCTACCGGATCTACGAGCCGGCGGCACCGTCGCAGACGCCCTATGTCCGGTTCAACGGTGCCGTCGTCGCCGCGGCCCCGCGCAACGGCGCCTTCTACCGCGACGTACCGCCCGGCAGCTACCGGATCACGGTCGACAGCGACGGTGCGGCCCCGGACCAATTCGTCCGCGTCTTGCTCCCGGCCGGGGCGAGCGCGTTCGTCAAGGTCGCCGCCGACAACTGGTGGGCCAGCGCAAACTGCGAAACCGCGGTCGCTACGTTCTACACGCTCGTCGTCGACCCGCCGCTCGCCCAGGCGGAAATGGCAAGCCTCGAGGTCAAATGAGCGTCAAGAGCCGGCCGTAGCCGGCGATCGGCGCGTGCACGCCTGCCTCGCGCAGTGCGTGCCACGTCATCGCCGCGTTGCTGGAGAGGACCGGTTTCCGGAAATCCTGCTCCAGGGCCTCCAGCACCGCGATCGTCGGCATTCCGGTGCCGGACAGGAACACGGCCTCGGCCTCCGCGGTATCGACCGAGCGGGCCAGACGGTAGGCGCGCTCGGCGGTCTCGTCGTAGATGTTCGCGACATCCTTCAGGTTTTTGCAGCCGACGACGCGAAAGCCGCAGGCTTCGAGATGCGCCTTGCCTGTGAGCGTCGTCTCGGCCGAGTAGGGTGCGGCGAGCGCCACCCGCGTGACGCCGAGCCGTTGCAAGGCCGTCACGACCGACCCGAACGCGGTCACGACCCTGATCCCAGTCTGCTGCTGCAGACGCGCGACCAGGCGCGCTTCGCCATCCCGGCCGAGGCCGTAGCTCGTCGCGGTGTGCGCGATCGCGATCACGTCCGGCTTCACCAGCGCCAGCATCTCGATGCTGGCATCGATGTTGTCGAGCATCATGCGGTTGCGTTCGCTCTGTCCGGCATGCGCCCCGGGAGTGCCGCGGGCGACCATGCGCTGGAAGTGCACCGAGACGCCGGCGGGCGCCATCGCGATCACCTCCGGCTCGACGGTCGGGTTGCCAGGCGGCAACAGAAAGCCGAGCCTTGCCCTCCAGCCGATCATATCAGCCCTCCGATGGGATGCGGCGAGATTAACCCCGTGGCCGCCGAACTCCGCCGGCAATTCCCGACGCTTGGCTCCCGGAGGTCATGTCCGCAGGTTGGCGGCTCCGCAACCGCCGGGACGGAGATGGTCATGGCGGCCTATTTCGTGGTCGAGCTCAAGGCGGAGGAGCTGTCGGATCTCGGCCGGCCACGTATTTAGGTCGGCTCGGCGGCTGCCGCGCCGAGCGTCTGCTGCTCGGCCTCGACCGTCATCGCGCGACCATGCGTCTCGACCCCAAGCAACAGGAAGGATAGCCCTACCAGCGCCATGCCGGCGGCGAGGAACAGGAAGCCGCCGGTCAACGCGCCCTCCGTCGCCTTTGGCGAGATGATGTTGCTGGTGCCGGCGATTACCGCGATTGAGAGCGGTCCAAGGATCTTACCGACGCCGTTCGCGGTCTGCCCGAGGCCGGACGAGCGCGCACCCAGCCGCACGCCGTAGCTCTCGACCGTGTAGGGCGCGAGGTTAGAGAAGCTGCCGTCGATACAAAACGCCGAAGCGGAAAGCAATAGAACCATTACCGGGACGCCGGCTATAGTAAAACCATGGTAAAAGGCCGCCGCGGTGAGCGCTGCCGCGCCGGCGAACCCCCAAAGGACACCGAGGGCGCGGCGACCGATCAGCGGCGCGACAAAGGATACGACGATTTTTCCGATGATGCCGCAGCCGGTCACGAAGACGAAGTATTTCGCCGCCTGCGGCACCGGGATCTTTTGCAGCAGCGCGATGACGGTCGGTCCCCACAGATAGACCCCGTAGGCAGCGGTCGCGGCACCACCCCAGATAAAGATCGTCTCGAAGAACATGCGCGGCTGCTCGAACAATTCGGATAGCCTGGCGCGCGGCTGGGTGGCCGGCGCGACGGTCGGCAGCGGAACCGACGGCAGCGGCATCCCCAGCTGCTTCGCAACCTCGGCGCGCGCCTCGGCAAAGCGCCCCTTGGCGGCAAGCCAGCGCACCGATTCCGGGACGAACGCCCAGGCCAGACAACCAGCAAGCGTCACACAGATGCCGAGCATCGCCATGCCGCGCCAGCCGATCGCTCCGAGCAACAACGCGGAGGACAGCGACGCCACGAACCCGCCGGCCGTGGCGAACACGATGTAGAAGCTCGTCACCGACGTGCGGTGCCGCGTCGGGGTCAATTCGACGACGATCGTCAGCGCCGGGACTACCGCCGCGGTCAGCCCGATGCCGACGACAAAGCGTAACGCCGCGAAGAGCAGCCATTGGCCGTTTGGGACGAAGCCGTTCAGCGCGGCGCCGATGCCGCAGATGAAGGTGCCGACAACGATCGATGTCTTGCGGCCCCAGGCGTCGGAAAACGCACCAAATGCAAGAGCGCCGATGATCGAACCGATGCCGCCGCTGTAGAGGATCGTCGCCGATTGGCCGTAGGTCAGATGCCAAGCCGGCCCGACCACGGCGAGCAAGAACGCGACGACCCCGAAATCGAAGAATTCGAGGACGATGATCGCCGACATGATCGCGAAAATAACCCAATAGCGCGCGTTGAGCCGGGCGGTGTCGAACAGCGCCAGAAGCTCGTCGGACGTCCGACCGGCCATATCCTTCCTCCCATAGCGCAATGCGCGCCGCTTTGTCCGACATTTCCCGGAAACCAGGATGTCGCAGGCAATGATTACCCGCTCCGGCCCCCCGGGCAAGGTGCGTCATCAAGCAATGTTGGTCATGACCGCAGACGTGAAGACTTTCGGACGCCGGCTCTATACCGCGTCGACCACTCGTGCCCGGCCGGCATCCGAAACCCTTCACGTGTGCGGCCCTTCGGCCGTACAGACTTTTTGCACCGCCAATCATAAAAGCTGCCGACCGGCACGAGGCAGCGCCATCGCTGGAGGATGTCCCGCGGAAATCAGGCTCTATCGCATCCCGCCGAGCATGGCACTTGCCCCAGGGTACACTTGGCGGCGGTACCACGGGCGAGGCTGGCCCGCGGTCTTGGCGCGCCCGAATAACCTCGCTCAGCCGCGGCTCCCCCCGCCGGCTCTCGGGTCCTCTTCGCCTGCATCGGGTGATCCGTGCGCCGAGAGGGTCCCCGGGGCGGTCGCACGGGCGCCGCCGTCGCCGACCGATAGGCGACCGGGTGTTCTCCCCAAACAAATCCGAATGACCCGGCGCGAGACGGACGGTGCGCAGTGGGGCAAGTCCTGCCGTTCGAGCGCGAGCGAGACGAGGGTGACGGAGGCTCCGGCGGTAGGCGAAAATCATCCTAGTGTCGTGATTTCGAAGTTCGCCCCATTTCCGATATCAGTTTCCGGAGGCGAACTTCGAAATCAAAACGACACCAGATCAAAAAGCAGTTAGTGTACTTTCGATCCCGAAATTCGTACAAAACCCGATATCGAGCTCATGCGAATTTCGCGATCGGGACACTAGGGCATGGCGCCGGCCGGCGCCAGCCGGGCCGCGGCAATCCGCCGGGCGATAATCGCGCGGAAGACGACGTATTGCAGGCCAAAAGCCGCCGCCTTGGCGCCGATCGCCCCGAAGGAGATGAACCACGCCCAGGTTGCAATGCTGCATTCGAGCGCGATGAACAGGTTGGCCACCGCGATGGCCGCCAGCAGCGCCGCCCAGGCATAGCCGGCCGCGTCGATGATCGGCTGTCCGAGATATCGCTGCGCAATTGGCGGCAGATAGCGGCTTATCCAGCCGCGCCGCAGCATGATGGCGGCGATCGACAGGTGAATGATGCTCGGTTTGACCAGCAAAAAACGCGGGCTGTGGAAGAGGATCGTGGCGCTGCCGAGCACGACTACGAGCGCGAGGCTCATCCACTGCATCGGCTCAACCGGCCGTTGGGCGAGCTTGCGCCGGGCGACTTGCGCGATGCCGACAGCGACGGCGACGCCGACCCCAAGATAGAGGCTGCCGGTCAGCGCGTATAGAGCGAAGAACAGGATCGCCGACAGGAAATCCCCAGCAAGTTGACGGAGTGCTTGGTTCATCGGGCTCTCCCGTTGGCGAGCAGGGTCTCGAGATGGGTGACATAGACGCGCAGCGCCTGGCGGCCCGCGCCGGTCAGGCTGTAGAGGGTCTGCGGCTTGCGCGCGACGAAGCGCTTCTCGGCGGCGATGTAGCCGGCGTCTTCGAGCTTGCGCAGATGCACGCTGGCGTTGCCGTCGGTCGTCTTGATCGCGTTCCTGACCGCGGCAAACTCGGCTGTGCCGCCGGCGCCGGCGAGGAAGGCAACGATTGCCAGACGCACACGGCTGTGCAGCATCTCATCGATCGCCGCATGGTCGTAATCGGTCATGCGGCGACGAGCTTCCGCCGGCGCATGATCAGCGCCACGCCGGGCCCGGCGAGCAGCGCCAGCATCAAGCCGGCCGACAGCAGCAGCGCCTCCGGCCGGTGGCGCAGCGCCAAGAGCGCCAATTCGCCGATCCACCAGGCGACCGCCACCCAGCGCAGCCACGGCAGGCCGGCAAGCCACGCCGTCGCGAACACGGCCGTGCCGGTCGCCCCGGCGACGACCGCAGCGAGCCAGTCCGCCGGCACCTCGCCGCTCCACAGCACGGCGAGCGACAATGTCGTCAGGAAAATGCCGAGTCCGAGCCACAGCATGCGCAGCGCCGCGACCATCGGGCTGCGCCGCGGGACCGGCGCGCTGCCGAAACCGCGGCCCCACATCCGGCGCAGCCAATAGGCCCACGGCACGGCGATGGCCAGCGGCCACAGCGCCGCCGGCGGCAACGCCGATTGGTAGCCGCGGTCGAAGGCATAGGTGGCGACAAACCCGGCCGCGAGCGCCACCCCCCACACCACCAGGCTCGGGCCGTTGGTGGTCGCATAGCCGCGCCCGTCCTCGATCGCCTCGCGTATCAAAGCGATATCTTCGCGCACCCGATCGTCCATCATCGCATCCTCCGCAGCGCAGCGTACTTTGTAAAACAAAGTATGCTGATTGGGTGTGTCAACGTTTCGCGGAATGCCGCTATGCTGGCGGCTTCGCTGGACCGAAACCGGGCGTCCTTCGAGACGCTCGCCTCGGCAAGGGAGGACCCAATGCTGGAGCTTTCGGACATCAAATCTTCGCCGGAAGAGCTAGAGGCCTACTATGCGCAGCTCCGCGCGCAACACATCACACCGGCCTGGATCGGCGGTGGCATCAGCATCGAGCCGCAAAGCACGGCCGTGCCTTACATGTGGCACTGGCGCGATCTGCGACCACAGGCGATGCGGGCGGCCCAGCTCGTCGGCACCCAGCAGGCTGAACGCCGGGTTCTGCGCCTGACCAACCCCGAGCTGCCCGGGGTGGCCAGCAACACGCTCGTCGCCAACATCCAGATCGTGATGCCGGGCGAGATTGCCCGGGCCCATCGCCATTCCGCGGCGGCCCTTCGCCTGATCATCGAGGGCAGGGGCGGCTACACGGTCGTGAATGGAGAGCGCGTCCCGATGTTCCCGGGCGATCTCGTCCTCACCCCCAACTGGTCATGGCACGACCACGCCAACGACACCGATGCGCCGATGATCTGGCTGGACGGATTGGACACGCCGCTGGTGCGGATGCTCGAGGCCGGGTTCTACGAGGAGCACCCCGAGGAGCGGCAAGACTTCGGCACGAGCAACGCGTTGTCGCCGTGGCACTACCCGATGTCGGAGATGCGGGCCGCCCTGCACCGCCTGGCTGCCGCCGATACCGCCGACGCCGGCCACGGCATCGTCATCGAATACACCAACCGGCTTACCGGTGGCCCGGTCATGCCGACCATCGCCTGTTTCATGCAGCTGTTGCGTCCCGGCGAGAAGACGCAGGCCTGCCGCCGCGTCTGCTGCTCGAACTATCACGTGGTCGAGGGGGCCGGCTACTCGTTGGTCGACGGCCGTCGGCTGGACTGGGAAGACAAGGATGTGTTCACGGTGCCGACCTGGACCTTCCATGAGCATGTCAACGGCGGCGACCGCCCGGCCTTCTTGTTCAGCTTCAGCGACGCGCCGGTCATGAAGGCCTTGAGCCTCTACCGCGAGGAGAAGACGGCATAACTTCGACGGCCTGACTCGGCACCGGACGAAGCGGGGTGCGATGGCTCTCTTGATCGTTGCCGCCCTCGTGTGGATCGCGCTTCATCTCGGGCTCGCCGGAACAATGCTGCGCGACGCGCTGGTGCAGCGCATCGGAGGAGGGCCGTTTCGCGGCGCCTTTTCACTGCTGTCGGTCGTGGCGCTGATGTTTCTCGTATGGGCATGGCACGCGGCGCCGAGCACATTGCTGTGGGTTACACCCGATTGGCTGCGCTGGTTGCTGGTTCTCGCCATGCTGCCGGCGTTCGTCCTGTTTGTTGCCTCGGTCAGCGGGCCGAATCCAACTATGATCGGCCCGCAAAACGGCGGCGCTCGGCCACCCAGTGGCGTCATCCGGGTGACACGCCATCCGATGCTGTGGTCGTTCGCGATCTGGGCTGCGGTGCACATCATTGGCAATGGCGATACCGCAGCGATCGTATTTTTCGGGGCTTTTCTGGTGACCGCGCTGGCGGGCATGCCCTCGATCGATGCCAAGCTGGCAGGCCGCGACATCGGCGCCTGGCGGCCGTTGTCGGAAGCGACATCGATCGTGCCGTTCGCGGCGATCGTAGAAGGGCGTAACCGCTTCGTTCCAAGCGAGATCGGTTGGCTTACGCCGGCCATAGCCGTGGTTGCCTGGATCGCGCTGCTGCTGGTGCATCCCTGGCTGTTCGGCGTGGCGCCGGCCATTCTGTGATATCGCGCAGGTTCCGGACTGTGCGCGCCCGCAGGCCTCACCGCTAATCCGGTTGACCTCAGAGTTTGTGAAACTATTCAAATCAGACGGGAACGGTTCAATTCCCCCCATCGTCACCCCGGCGAAGGCCGGCGCCCATTTCTCCGCCGGTCCTGATTTCCCCAGCAATTTCAACGCCCCACCCGGCGGATGACCGCCAGTGCCGCGGAACGTTGGACCCCGGCCTCCGCCGGGGTGACGACTGAAGCGGCCGGCGCCCGAATACATTCACAAGCTCTCAGCTCTTCGGCGATTGCCTCACAGCTCACGCTCGGGCGGAGACGCCTCCGGCTCGGCGCAATTACGGCTTCAGCAGCAGCTTCCCGATCACCTCGCCGCGTTCGAGCATTGCCTGGGCGCGGCCGGCCTCGGCCAGCCTCAGGCGGGCATGGATCAGCGGCCTGATCCGCCCGGCGGCGAGATGGCCCAGCAGCGTGTTGGTCGCAGCCGCGCGGATATCCGGGCGGTCGTCGAAGCTGTGGATCGTAAAAAAGCGCACCGCCGGGCTCACCGCATGATGCTCGCGCATCGCGCCGACGAAGTCGGGGTCGGGTGGGCCGTCGAGCCTGCCGTAGGACACGACGAGGCCGAGCGGCGCCAGCATTGCGAAATTGCGGCCGAAGCCTTTGCCGCCGATCGGGTCGAGGATCAGATCGACGCCGCGTCCCCCTGTTGCCGCACGCACACGCGCGACGACATCGGCGTTGCGGTAGTTGATCGCATCGTGAGCGCCGAGGGCTCGAACCGCCATCGTCTTCGCGTCGGAGCCGGCAACCCCGATCACCCGCATCCCGGCGATCAGCGCAAGTTGCAGCGCTGCGCTGCCGACCCCGCCGGCGGCGGTATGGACCAGAACCGTCTTCGCTTCGATCCCGCGGGCAGCGGTGTGCAGCACGTGATACGCGACTTGGTAGTTCGACAGGCACGCGGCGGCTTCGAGATCGCAGCCTGTCGGCAATTTGTGCGCGGCGAGCGGCGGCACCGCAATGTATTCGGCATAGCAACCGGCGCGTATCGGCAAGTCGCGGGCGCTGACGAAGACGCGCTCGCCGAGCGCACGATCGGTCACGTTGCGGCCGTGCGCCACGATTGTGCCGCTCAGCTCGATCCCGGGGATCGCCGGCAGCGGCGGCATCCAAGCATAAGCACCGCGGCGCACCAGCACTTCGGGCATGCTGACGCCGATCGTGTCGGCTTGGACGAGGACTTCGGCGTCCCCGAGAACAGGCATCGGCACCTCGGTATATTCGAGCGCCTCGGGACCGCCGGGACGGCGTAACAGGATTGCCTTCATGCGGCAAGGCTACTGCCGCGCCGCAGTGCCGGCAAACTTTCGACCAGCGGCTCCTTCGATATCCGCTTCTCACGCCTCGCCGGCGCCGGCGAAATAGAGTGTCGGGTCGGCGGCCCGGATATGGGCCTCGGGCAAGCCCAGCTCGCGGCGAACGATGTTGGTGCCCTGTACCAGCGACACGCATTTGTAATAGGCGATGCGGCGGCTCAAGCCCTCGCGGCCGAAGCCGCAATCGGTGGTGACGACGAGCCGCTCGGCCGGGATGTATTCGAGCGCCTTCCTGATCAGCCCGGCGACGTGTTCGGGCGGTTCGACCGTCGTCGCGGTATGGCTGATGACGCCGATGCCGATCTTCTTGTCGGTCTTGTATTTGCCAAAGAGCGCCAGATCTTTGCCGTTGCTGCTGCAGCATTCAAAAGTGACGACATCGGCGTCGAGCTGCAGCAGATAGGGCAGGGCGCGCTCGTAGCTCGGCACCTCCCAATAGACCCGTTGCTGGTTCGGGTTGCCCCAACAGGTGTGGGCCCAGATCTCGGCCTCGACACCCTTCAGCTGGCGGTTGAAGGCCTCGGTCTGGAATTCGAGCTCGGTATCGGTGCAGTCAGGCCGCGTCGTCAGCCCGTGCTGGCGCGGTTCCTCGACCTGGATCAGGGGACAGCCGGCCGCGACGAGTTCGCGAAATTCGGCGTTCATGATGTCGCACAAATCGAGCACCATCGCCTTGTCGTCGGGGTAATGCCGGTTCCACAGCATGCTCGCCAAGGCCGGCGCGCAGATCGCGCCGAATTTGACCGGGCGGTCGCTGAAGCGCTGCGCGATCTGCCACAAGGCCGCGTATTCGAGCGGTCCGCGCGAGAGCTTCTCGGTGACGACGGCCGGCTGATAGGCCTCCTGCACCTCCCACAGGATATGGCCGGGGCGGATGTCGTGGCGCGCCATCCAGCCACGCGAGGTCGAGCGATGGCCGTGAATCCCGCCGAGCCGCTCGATCGGATAGAAGAACCAGGACTTGCCGCCGACCGCGAGGTCGAAGCGGCTGTCGCCGTCGGTGACGATATCGAGCCCCGCCGCCTCCTGCGCGTTGATGATCGCTGCGACCGCGTCGAGATACTGCTCGCGGAACAGCGAGTCGCCGAGCGCCGCCTTGAACGAGCGGCCGGCAAGGTTCTCCTCGAACCACAGCGGACGCGGGTAGGAGCCGGTGATCGCGGTCGGCAATACCATGTCGCGGGTCGTCTTCAGCATCGTTCACCATCCTCCCCGAGAGATCTTACCGCGAAGCCGGGAGCGCTTCGGCGCCGGGGGCGGCTTCCAGCTCGCAGGCATTCACGGTCATCGCCAGCATGCTGTAGTAGCCGATCGCACCCGTCAGCTGGATCAACCCGTCATTGCCGAAGCGCGCCCGCATTTTCTCGAAAGCCGCGGCGTCGACCCGGTGCCGGCGCAGCAACTGCCGGGTGAACTCGACGATTTCGGCGTCCTCGGGCGGGATGCCGCGCGAATGATTCTCGCGGATCGCCGCGATCGTCGTCTCGGGGACGCCGAGCCGGCGGGCGCCGCCGGTCTGTGCGCCCCAGACATAGACGGCCTCGAACTCGCGGGCGACGGTCATCGCCGCCAAGACCCGCACGCGCATGTCGAGCGAACCCTCGAAGCGGACATAGGCGCCGAGATGGGCAAGCCGCCCGGCGAGCTCCGGCGAGTGCAGGAACATCGTGAACGGTCCCTGCACCGCACCGCGACTCGCGACGATGCTGTCGAAGGCCGCGTGATCTTTGGCCGCGACCTGGTCCTTGCTGGTGATCGGGGGAAGCCTCGCCATGACCCATCCTTTCAGTCGACATAGGGCTGATGGAGTAAAAAGTCGTCGCGCGGTCGTTATCCGCGATCTGCTGGCGTTTACGACATCTTCACTTCGCTGATTTGGATAGTCGGCTGTATCGCCGTGTAATTGGGGATATCGGCCATGATCGCCGCCGCGTGCGGCGCAAACGCCGCCTGGAACGCCTCGACCGAGTCGAACAGCAAGTGCCCCATCGCGACATAGGTCGGGTGGCTCCCAGGGGTTCCGCCGGCGAGCCCTCCCTCGACCGCCGCTCCCTTGCAGGCCGCACCGAGCTTCTGACGCACCATCGGAATGTGGCTGCTCAGATAGTAGCCCATATTGAAGTCGACCCCTTCCTGGTAGGGGTAAAGCACGCTGACCTTGATCACTATCTCCTCCTCAATCGAAAGTAAGCACAGTGCGGGCGACTTCGCCGGCCTTCATCGCGCGGAAGGCCTCGTTGATGTCGCCGAGCTGCCCGCGTTTCGTGACCATCGCGTCGAGATCGAGCCGCCCCTGGCGGTAGAAATCGAGATAGAGCGGGATGTCGGTGCGGAACCGGTTCGAGCCCATCCGCGAGGTCTGCACTTTGCATTCGGGGCGGATCGCCATCCACGGGAACTCGATCGTCGCGTCCGGCGGCAAGACGCCGACGATCGTCGCCGTGCCGCGGATCGCCAGGCACTCGATCGCTTGGCGGCAAAGCTTGGCGAGGCCGACCGCCTCGAAGGCATGGTCGACGCCGGCCCCGCCGGTCAAGGCCCGCACCACCTTGACCGGGTCGTCCTCGGCGCTGTTGACGAAATCGGTGGCGCCGGCGCGGATCGCCATCTCGCGCTTGGCTTCGAACTGGTCGACGGCGATGATCCGGCGGGCGCCGCCGATGCGCGCCCCCTGGATGATCGACAGCCCGACGCCGCCGCAGCCGAAGACCGCGACGGTCTGACCGGCTTCGAGCCCGGAACTGCGCAAGGCCGCACCGACCCCGGTCAACACGCCGCAGCCGACGAGGGCGGCCTTGTCGAGCGGCAGTTCCGGATCGATGCGCACGATCGAATTCTCGTGCAGCAGCATCTTCTCGGCATAGCTCGAAATGCCGATGAACTGGCGCAGCGGCCGCCCGTCTTGCGACAGCCGCGGGGCGGCGTTGTCGGGCCGCGTGACGATGCCGCCGGTGCACAGGTTCGGGTGGCCCGACAGGCATTGCGGGCAGCTGCCGCAGAAGCCGGAGAGGCAGGCGACGACATGGTCGCCCGGTCTGACCGTCGTCACCTCGGCGCCGACCTTCTCGACGACGCCGGCGCCTTCGTGGCCGAGCACGATCGGCCGGTCGAGCGAGAAGCGCCCCAAGCCGTCGACGACATGCAGATCGCTGTGACACACACCGGTCGCCGCCGTGCGGACCAGCACCTCGCGGCCCCAAGGGGCGTCGATATCGACGGGCTCGATCGTCAGCGGTTCGTGCACCTTGCGGAATACCGCGGCGTTGATCTCCATGCCGTGCGCCTCCTCCAAAGCGGCACTATAGCCCGCTGGCGACGGTCCAGAAAGGCGATGGCCGGGTCGCAGGCCGCTGTCGCGAATTGACAAATTCGGATCGTTATGGTACTTAATTGCGACAATGGCATTGAATGCGGTCGCTTTCCCTGCCACTTCCCTGCCGGATCGTCGGCAGGGAAAAATTCTTCCCTGCCAGCTGCGCCAAAATGGAAGGAAGTCATTGGCCGAGAACGATTTCCGGTCGTGGCCGGCGATTTTTACCCTGCCAATGGCCATTGGCAGGGTAAAACCGGCGGCTTCAGTCGGCGGCTGCGGGCTGTTGCGAATGCCGCTCCCAGCGACGAGCCGGCGTGTTGACCCATTCGACGAGCGGCGCCGCGGCGAAGGCGGCGGCGCGGCGTTCGGCCGGCGCGTCGGCATACAATGTCGTGCGCTGTCGCGGCGTGCGGCCGAGGCCGCGGATCAGCGCTTCCATCGCATCGGGCGCCATTTCCTGGCCATGCACGGCGCCGGCGGCGCGGGTGATGCTCTCGTTCATCAGGGTCCCGCCCATGTCGTTGGCCCCGGCCCCGAGGCAGAAGGCGGCGCCCTCGGCCCCCATCTTGACCCAGGAGGTCTGGATGTTCGTTATCACCGGGTTCAAGGCGAGGCGCGCGACGGCGTGCATCAGCACCGCCTCGCGCCAGGTGGTGCCGCGGCGGGCGCGGCCCTTCAAATAAATCGGCGTCTCCATCGGCACGAACGGCAACGGCACGAATTCGGTGAAGCCGTGGGTCCGCGCCTGCAATTGGCGGATGCGCAACAGATGCCGCGCCCAATGCCGGTAACCTTCGACATGGCCGTACATGACCGTCACGGTGCTTCTGAGGCCCGCGGCGTGCGCCGCCGCCATGACCTCGAACCATTCAGCGGTCTTGATCTTGTCGGGGCAGATGACGGCGCGGATCTCGTCGTCGAGGATCTCGGCGGCGGTGCCGGGCAACGAGCTGAGCCCCGCGTCTTTCAGCTCGCAAAGGAAATCCGGCACGGTGCGCCCGAGGGTTTTGGCTCCCTGCCAGATTTCGAGCGGCGAGAAGGCGTGGATGTGGATGCCGGGCACCGCCTCCTTGATCGCCCGGCAGATCGCGAGATAGGTGGCGCCGGTATAATCCGGGTGAATGCCGCCCTGCAGGCAGACCTCGGTGGCGCCACGCTCCCACGCCTCTTCGACGCGGCGCCGGATCTCGGCGAGATCGAGGTCATAGGGCCGGCCGCGCAGGTTTTCGCTGAGCTTGCCTTTCGAGAAGGCGCAGAACTGGCAGCGGAAATAGCAGACGTTGGTGTAGTTGATGTTGCGGGTCACGACATAGCTGACCGTGTCGCCGTTGACCCGCCGGCGCAGCCGGTCGGCCGCATCGCAGACCTGCCGAAAACCGTCGCCGCGCGCCTGGAAAAGCCGAACAATTTCAGGTTCGGTCAAAACCTCGCCAGCGGCGGCCCGGTCGAGGATCGCCGTCAGCTGCCGCTCCCTCTCCCTCTCCCTGCTCACGGGCAGAGGGCCGGGGTGAGGGGAGGCGGGCGGCGGCGCGCTGCCCGAACCGGCGATCCAGTCATCCGGCCGGGCGAAGCCCTCGGCGTCCATCATCCGCAAGACCGGCGTTCGCAGGGCCGGGTCGAGCCAGTCGTCGGGTTCGCGCGCATAGGCCGGATAGATCGCGAGCCGCGGCACCAGCAACTTGCCGGCGGCGGCGGTCTCTGCGGCCAGCCTGTCGAGTGCCGGCCACGGCGCTTCGGGGTTGACGTGGTCGCGGGTGACCGGCGACACCCCGCCCCAATCGTTGATCCCGGCGGCAACCATCTCGGCGAGCGCCGCCGGCTGCAGATTGGGCGGCGCCTGCAGGTTCATCTCGGGACCGAAGATCAGCCGGGCGGCGGCGATCGTCCAGAGATGGTCGGCGAGATCGGGCTCCGCCGCGGCCGCCATCCGGGTGTCGGGCTTGGCCCGGAAATTCTGGATGATGATCTCCTGGATATGACCCCAACGGTCGTGCAGATCGCGCAGCGCGAGCAGCGCCTCGAGGCGCTCGCGCCGCGTCTCGCCGATGCCGATCAGGATCCCCGAGGTGAACGGCACCGCCGCCTCGCCGGCGGCGCGGATCGTCGCCAGACGCACCGCCGGATCCTTGTCGGGCGAACCGAAATGCGGCCCGCCGCGCTGACAGAGCCGTTCGGAGGCACTCTTCGAGCATGATCCCTTGCGACGCCGAAACCTTGCGCAAGCCGGCGATCTCGGCGCCGGTCATGACCCCGGGGTTGAGATGCGGCAGCAGCCCGGTCTCGCGCAGCACCATCTCGGCCATCGCCGCGAGGTAGGAAAGGGTCGTCGGATGGCC
The DNA here is from genome assembly GCA_963790875.1 of uncultured Alphaproteobacteria bacterium. GTDB lineage: Bacteria > Pseudomonadota > Alphaproteobacteria > ATCC43930 > CGMCC-115725 > AP-15. Next base: position 98,841 of record CAWBQT010000024.1, on the reverse strand, counting down.
GAGCCGATCGAGGGCGGCGCGCGCTGCCGGATAGCGCAATTCGGGTTTGTCGCCCAGCGTGAACAAGGCCTCGTCGCAGCCGGCGGCGGCGCCCGCCCGGGCGATCGCCAGCACCGCATCGGGGTCGAGATAGAGCGGCTCGCCGGGCCGCGGCGGATGCGCGAAGGTGCAGTAGTGGCAGACGTCGCGGCACAGCTGGGTCAGCGGGATGAAGACCTTGCGCGAATAGCTGACGAGGTCGCCGTGACCCGCGTCGCGCAAGGCCGCAGCGACCGCCATCAGCGGCCGGGGGTCGGGGCATTCGGCCAAAGCCAACGCTTCGTCGGCCGAGAGCCGCCGCGACGCGGCGCGGGTCAGAACCTCGTCGATCGTCATGCCTCTCAGGCTCCTGTCGGGATCGCGGCCCGGAAGGGCGGCGCCAGCATAGCATTCTCGGCGAGGAATGCGCAGGTTCGGGTCGGCGACGGCCGGCGCGCAAAAACGGCAAGATCCTCGGGATTGTCGATGTCGAGCGCGATGCCCGGCAGCCGCAGCACGGTTGGGCGGATGCCCCGCGCCTCGGCCGCGCGCAGATGCGGGAAGAAACTGTCGACGCCAAAGCGCAACGGCACGGCGTCGGGCGGCGACAGCAGGACCGCGTTCGAACCGGCCTCGTCATGCGACGGGGCAATCGTAAAGGCCGGCGCCGCGTCGTGCGCCGCAAGCAGGCGCGAAATCTCGGCCGCCGTCGCGAGCGGCACGTCGCCGGGCAGGGTCAGCATGCCGTCCCGCCCTTCGGCCAGCAACAACCGTGCCGCCGCGGTGACGGCGCCGGTATGGCCGTCGCGCGCGCCGACCTCGAGGAGACGCGCGCCATAGCGCCGCGCCAACGGGCCCGCTGCCGGGTCGACGGTGACAACGACGAGCCCGGCGAGGCCCGGCGTTGCCGCGACCGCGGCGAGCACGTCCTCGAGCATCGCGAGCGCCAGACCCTGGCGCAACGCCGACGGCAGCAAGGGTGCCAGCCGCTCCTTGGCCCGGTCGCGCTCCTTGACCGGCACGACCGCCCAGATGTCCATGTCAGGCGAGCCGGTCCGCCGCTGCGAGCACCGCGCGCGCCAGCGCTTCGCGATCGGCAAGCGTGTGCATCAGGCTTTGCGTCAAGGTCACCGGCACGCCAACATCGCCGATATTGCCCGTATCCGCCGCGTCGGCGACGTAGCCGTCGAGGAGGTCGCCGTAATGCCGGGCAACCGCCGCCGCTTCGACCGGCAGCCCGAGTTCGGCCATCATTTTGCCGGTCGGACCCTTGACCGCCTGGCCGCCGATGATCGGCGACACCGCGACGACCGGCGCGCGGCAGAACCGCAGGGCTTCGCGCACTCCTGGCAGCGCCAGGATCGGGTCGATGCTGATGAACGGGTTCGACGGGCAGATCACCACCCCCCGCAAGCTCTCGTCGCCGAGGGCGGCGAGCAAAGCGGGGTGCGGGCAGGCTGCGGCGGCACCGGCAAAGACGATCTCGCGCACTGCCGGGGCGCATTGCCGGTGTACGAAATAGTCCTGAAAATCGAGCCATCCCGCGCCGGTCAACAGGCGGGTGCGGACCGGGTCGTCGCTCATCGGCAAGAGCCGCGCCGAAATCCCGAGCCGGCGCCGGAAATCGTCAGCGATCGCGGACAGGCTCTCGCCGGCGGCGAGCCGGCGGGTGCGTTCGACATGGGTCGCGAGATCGCCGTCGCCGAGCCTGAACCAGGTCTCGCCGCCGAGGCTTTCGAGCGCCGCCATGAACGTCCAGGTCTCGTCGCGGCGGCCCCAGCCGGTTGTCGGATTGTCGACGCCGGCGAGCGTATAGAGCAAGGTATCGAGGTCGGGCGAGACCGACAGACCGAGATATTCGAAATCGTCGCCGGTATTGGCGACGACGGTCAAGCTGTCCGGCGGCAACACGCGATAGAGCCCCAGCGCCAGCTTGGCGCCGCCGATGCCGCCCGACAAGGCGAGCACGCGACCCCTGGCCACGCTCATCGAAACAGATCGTGCTCGGCCGGACGAACCGAGGCCGCGGCGGGCAGGTCCGGCGCCGTCCAGGAAAGTCCTCGCACCAGGACCATCGGCACGCCTTCGTTCGCCTGGCCCATCAACAATCCCGCAGCGGCGGCGATCTCGTCGGCAAAGCCGGTCTCGGTCACCTGCAACGGCCGCTCGAAGAGATCGGGATGGCCGCGCAGATCGACAACCGCCGGCAGACCGGCGGCCCCAATCGCGACGCCGACGGTGCCCTTGCGCCAAGGCCGGCCAAAACTGTCGGCGATGATGACGCCAAGCCGGACGCGGCAAGCGGCGGAGAGCGCTTCCCGCAGTGCCCGCGCCGAGCCGTCCGGGTCGAGCGGCAACAGCAGCACGCGCTCGCTGCCCCCCGGCGCCGCGACGTTCGAGTGATCGATGCCGGCATTGGCCATGACGAGACCGAGGCGATGCTCGACGATCAACAACCCCGGCCGGTGGCGTACCACCCGTCGCGACTCGGACAGCACCACTTCGACAAAGCGCGGGTCCTTGTCGAGTTCCGCGGCGAGCTGGATCGCCTTCTCCGAGGGCCGGATCGAGGCGACGTCGACATATCGGCCCTCGGCCTTCGACACGATCTTCTGCGCCACCACCAGCACGTCGCCGTCTTCCGGCACCACCCCATTTCCGGCGAACGCCGCGATCGCGACGACGCCGAGATCGTCGCCCGGTTCGACGAGCTTGATGCCGGCGAGCGGTTTGAGGCTGACCTCCGCGACCATCAGCCGAGCTTGGCGCGCAGCAGCGGCAGCACCCGTTCGGCGTAGAGCTTCAAAAACCGGGGCTGGTCGGGCCCGGGGGCGTGAAAGACGAGATGGGTGAAGCCGAGCTCGACATAAGGGCGGATCTGCGCCAGCTGTTCCTCCGGGTCGGAGGAGACGATCCAGCGGCTTGCGGCGCGGTCGAGCGGCAATGCCGCGGCAAGCCGCTCCATCTCCACTGGGTCTTCGACGCTGACCTTCTCCTCGGGGGTCAACGCCAAGGCGGCCCAATGCCGCGTGTCTTCCTTGGCGCGGGCCGGATCGCTGTCGAACGAAACCTTGACCTCGATCATCCGCTCGACGGCGCCGGCCGCGCGGCCGGCGCGCTTCAGCCCTTCCTCGAGCTTGGGCAATAGGGTTTCGCGGTACAAGGCGGGCGCCTTGCCGCTCGTGCAGATGAAGCCCTCCGCGAGCTCGCCGGCCATCGCCGCCGCCGTCGGCCCGGACGCGGCGATCCAGATCGGCACCGGCTCCTTCGGGCGGTCGTAGATCGTCGCGGCGAGGGTGCGGTAATACTGGCCCTCGAAGGTCACACGCTCCTCGGTCCACAGCCGCCGCAGCAGCAGGATCGCCTCGCGCAAGCGGCCCTGCCGTTCCCTGAACCCCGGCCATTTCATGGCGGTGGCCGGGACTTCGTTTAGCGACTCGCCGGTGCCGACGCCGAACACGACGCGACCCGGGAACATGGCGCCAAGGGTGCCGACCGCCTGCGCCACGATCGAGGGGTGGTAGCGGAAGGTCGGGGTTGCGACGCTGGTGCCGATAAGCGCGTGCGCGGTCTTGGCGCCGAGCGCGCCGAGCCAGGCAAACGAGAACGGGGCGTGCCCGTCGGTGTGCTTCCAGGGCTGAAAATGGTCGCTGACGAAAACCGAGTCAAAGCCGACCTCTTCTGCCAGGCAGGAGAACTCCAGCAACTCGCGCGGTCCGAACTGTTCGGCCGACGCCTTGTATCCGAGCTTCAACAACAGCAGCTCCTTTTAAGCTAGGCAGAGCCGCCCCTGACGCAGGTCGCGCCCTCCCCGCACGCGGGGAGAGGGCTGGGGTGAGGGGCTGCCGCGATGTCAAACCTTTGGGTGTCAAACTTTTGCCAGCACCTCGTCTGCGAAGCGGCGCATATTGGCGATCATCGCGTCGGCGGTGGTCCCGTCGAAACCAAAATCTACATGGCCGACGCCGAAATCGCGGAAGGCCCGCAAGTCGTCGACGATATCGGCCGTTTCGCCGGAAAACAGCCGGCGTTCGCCGTCATCCGCACGCGCCGGCAGGGATCGGCCCCAGCTTGCGACGCGATAGGCGAGGGCGATCTGTGACGGTTCGCGTCCCCCCTCGCGGGTCAGGCGGCGCAGCCGCTCGACCCCGGCGGCAAAGCGCTTCATCGAGTTCGAGCCGATGCTGCGGGTTGGTGCCGATCGGGTACCAACCGTCACCGAGCCTCGCCGTGCGGCGCAAGGCCGGGCCGCTCTCGCCGCCGACCCAGATCGGCGGGTGCGGCTTCTGGACTGGTTTGGGTTCGAAAAAGATGTCGGCAAATTTGACGTAGCGACCGGCAAAGCTGGGGTTGTCCTTGGTCCACAGCTCGCGGCAAGCTGCGAGATACTCGTCGGTGACGGCGCCGCGCTCGGCGAATGGCGGTACGCCCAACGCCTCGAATTCCTCGCGCATCCAGCCGGCGCCAATGCCAAAGGTAAGGCGGCCCTGCGACAGCACATCGATCGTCGACAGCATCTTGGCCAGCAGGACTGCCGGCCGATGCGGCACAACCGTGACCGACGTGACGAGGCGCAGGCGCGCCGTCTTGCCGGCGATAAAGGCGGCGGCGGTCAGCTGCTCGTGCCGATCGCCGCGCGCGCGACCGGGGAACTCGCCGGTGTCGCTGTAGGGATAGCGGGCCTCGATGTCGCGCGGGATCACGACATGATCGCTGATCGTCGCGTAATGGTAGCCGGCGGCCTCACCGTCGGCCGCGATGCGGGCAAGGCTGTCCGGCGCGGATAGCGGCCCGCTGACCGGTGGGGTGAACCCGTATTGCATCTCTGCCTCCCGGCGAAGAGGATCGCGGCGCTACGGTAGCAGGCCGCAGGCGGTTTGGCTCGGCCGGAATTGCAGCGGCGCTCCGGCAGCTCAACCTAGCGAACCGGACGCAGGCGGCGTTACTCGCGGCGCGGGCCGGTGCCGCATGGGGCGTGCCGCCGAGGGCTATTGTAACGGCTTAGCGCGGCGTCATAATCTTGCGGCCGGGCGGCGCCGCGGGCTGGCGCTCCGCCGGCCGAGGAGAGAAGCGCCATGCCGAGCCGCACCCTGATCCCGATCTCAGCCCATCCACGGATCGGCAAGATCAGCGAAGCCGATTATTTCCAGCTGTACAACGAGTTGCTTGCCGATCCCGACCGCTTCTGGGGCGAGCACGGCAAGCGGTTGGACTGGATCAAGCCGTACTCGAAGGTGCAGAACGCGTCGTTCGAGGGCGACGTGCGCATCGCCTGGTACCGGGACGGTACGCTCAACGCTTGTTACAATTGTCTCGATCGGCATCTTACCAGGCGGGCCGACCAGACCGCTATCCTTTGGGAAGGCGATGATCCCGGCGAGAGCCGCCGCGTCAGCTATCGTGAATTGCACGAAGCGGTGTGCCGCTTCGCCAATGTCCTGAAATCCCGCGGCGTCAGGAAGGGCGACCGGGTCACGGTCTATCTGCCGATGATCCCGGAGATCGCCGTGGCGATACTGGCTTGCGCCCGGATCGGCGCGATCCACTCGGTCGTCTTCGGCGGGTTTTCACCGGACAGTTTGGCCGGGCGCATTCGCGATTGCCGTTCGACCTTGCTGGTTACGGCCGATGAGGGGCTGCGCGGCGGGCGAACCGTCCCATTGAAGCGCAATGCCGATGCGGCCCTCAGAGGCTGCCCCGATGTGCGTGATGTAATCGTCGTGCGCCGCACCGGCGGCGGAATCGGCTGGGTCGAGGGACGCGACCTGTGGTACCACGAACTGTGCGCTGCCGCCTCGCCCGATTGTCCGCCCGAAGAAATGGCGGCCGAGGACCCACTGTTCATCCTTTACACATCGGGCTCGACCGGCCAGCCGAAGGGAGTGCTGCACACCACCGGCGGCTACCTCGTCTATGCGGCGCTGACGCATGAATACGTCTTCGACTATCGCGAGGGCGAAGTTTATTGGTGCACCGCCGACGTCGGCTGGGTGACCGGCCACAGCTACATCCTCTACGGGCCCCTCGCCAACGGTGCCACGACGGTGATCTTCGAGGGAGTGCCGAACTACCCCGACCCGTCGCGCTTCTGGCAAGTCGTCGACAAACATGCGGTGCGGATCTTTTACACGGCGCCAACCGCGATCCGGGCGCTGATGCGCGAGGGCGAGGAGTATGTCCGCCGCACCAGCCGGCGTTCGTTGCGACTTCTCGGCACCGTCGGCGAGCCGATCAACCCCGATGCCTGGCTCTGGTATTACGATCACGTCGGTGAGGGCCGCTGCCCGATTGTCGATACCTGGTGGCAGACTGAGACCGGCGGCATTCTGATCACGCCGATCCCCGGTGCCACGCCGCTGAAGCCTGGCTCGGCGACGCGGCCGTTCTTCGGCGTCGAGCCGGTTCTCGTCGACAACGACGGCAACAGGATCGACGGTGCGGGCGAGGGCAACCTCTGTCTGGTGCGGCCTTGGCCCGGCATCATGCGCACGGTATTCGGCGATCACCGGCGTTTTGTCGAAACCTATTTTTCGGCCTTTCCGGGATTTTATTTCACCGGCGACGGGGCGCGACGCGACGCGGACGGGTATTATTGGATCACCGGGCGGGTCGACGACGTAATCAACGTTGCCGGCCATCGGCTCGGCACCGCCGAAATCGAGAGTGCGCTCGTCGCCCACCCGAAAGTCGCCGAAGCGGCGGTCGTCGGCTATCCGCACGATATCAAGGGTCAGGGCATCTACGCCTATGTCACGCTGCGCGTCGACGAGGCGCCAAGCGAGGAATTGCGGCGCGAACTCGTCGCCTGGGTGCGGCAGGAGATCGGCCCGATCGCCGCGCCCGACCTCCTGCAATGGGCGCCCGGTCTGCCGAAGACGCGCTCGGGCAAGATCATGCGGCGCATTCTGCGAAAGATCGCGGCGGACGAACACGGGGCTCTCGGCGACACATCGACCTTGGCCGACCCGGCAGTCGTCGACGAACTCGTCGACAACCGGCTGAACCGCGCATCCTGAACCCTTGGACTGCGCGGAACACCGGAGGCGGCAATCGCCACCGGGTCGATCCGGAATTGTCGCGCATATCTTGTCGCGCACATCGAGTTCGACGATGCGGCCGCCGACATCCGGCGCCGGGTGGAGGACGTCCGCCTGTAGACAGGCATTATCGGTGCGCGGCCGCCCGTCGATTCGGCGCAATTCGAGCACTCGGGTCATGAGAACCCCGATCACCGCGACGAGGCTGATCGAGATGTCTAGCGTTTTGCGGAGCGCCGCAATGGCTCGATGGCCGAACCAGGGCAGCCAAGCAAGCGATGTGACGCTGTTTCGCGGCCGCTCGCGATCGCCGAGCGGTGCGATCGCGTTGCTCAGCCGGAGGCTTGGTGCAGTTGCCGGGCAGCGACGACCAACATAGCCAGATCGGGCGCTTTGGCGGAGCGCAGTTCGTCGGCAACCCGCTCGGCTGCGAGCGTAGCCCGGCTGTGGGTTTCGATCCAGGCGGCGAGCGGATCAGCGGTCCCGTCGGCGACCTCGAGTACGCTTTCGGCCAAATCGGCCTGCAAACCGTAAAAATCGTCGATCAGGCTGTCGGCGGCGGCCTGCTGCGGACCGGTATCGTTGGGCAGGCGTCGCGCGGCTTCGCGCAGGTCATCGAATGCGAAGCGGGCGCCGACGCCGTAAAAGGTCCGTGCCGCGCGCTCGATTGGCTGGCTGGTGCGTTCGGCGAGGGCGCCGACTTCGAGAGCGGTCGTCAGGAAAAGGATCCCGCCGATCCGCCGGGCGAGCGGCGCCGGTACGCCCGCGGCCGCAGATCGGGCAACGCGCGCCTCGAGCAGCGCCTGTTCCGAGGGCGGCAGAAGCGTCTCGACGATTTCTCCGAGCCGGCGCACCGCCGGAGCAGAGCGCGCGGTTTCCGCACAGATATCGGTTCGATTGGCGCGCAGCAGCCAGCCGGCCGCGTGGGCGACGAGTTCGGCGATGTCGATCAGCATTTCGTACTGCCGCGGCGACGCAACGACATCGTCGAGCGCCTCGATCGCGGCCCACAAGCGGGGCAGGTCGAATACTTCCCGTACGATCAGATAGGCGCGGGCGACGTCAGGGGCGGCGCGGCCCGTCCGCACCCGCAGATCGCCGACAAAGGTGAGGCCGGCGCGGTTGACGAGATCGTTGGCGATCGACGTGGCGATGATTTCCCGGCGCAGCGGGTGGGATCCGATCTGCGCCCCGAGCTTGTCGCGCAGCGCCATGGGGAAATAGCCGGAAAGCACCGCGGTCAGCTCCGGCGCGTCGGGCAGATCGGAGGCCAAAAGCTCGGCATCGAGCGCCAATTTGGCGTGAGCCAGCAACACCGCCAGCTCGGGGCGCACGAGCCCGCGTCGCTCGACAGCACGCATCGCGAGGCCTTTGTCGTCCGGCAGGAACTCAAGAGCCCGGTCGAGCCGGCCCGAACGCTCGAGTTCACGGATCAGCCGGACCTGCCGATCGAGCGCACCGACGCCAGCCGCCTCGGCAACCGATAGTGCCACGCCCTGCCGATAGTTGTCGCTCAGAACCAAGCCGGCAACATCCTCGGTCGTTTGCTGTAGGAGCGGCTCGCGTTCCTCCGCCGACAGCGCCCCCGAGGCGACGGCTCGGTCGATTGCGATCTTGATGTTGACCTCGTGGTCCGAAGTGTCGACACCGGCAGAGTTGTCGATCGCATCCGTATCGATCCGCCCGCCGGCGAGCGCAAAAGCGATCCGCCCGCGCTGGGTTACCGCCAGATTGGCGCCTTCGCCAATCACCTTGGCTCGGACCTTGTCACTGTCGACCCGCAGCCCGTCATTGGTGCGGTCGCCAACCTGGGCGTGGCTCTCGTCCGGCGCTTTGACGAAAGTGCCGATCCCGCCGAACCATAGGAGATCGGCCTCGGCGGTCAGCAATTTGCGGATCAGTTCGGCAGGAGTCAGCCGCTCCGGTTCGATGTCGAAGGCGCGCTTCATTTCGGCGCTGATCGGGACCGACTTGGCGCCGCGCTCGAAAACCCCGCCGCCGGACGAAATCAGCGCGCGGTCGTAATCGGCCCAACTCGATCGCGGCAGCCGGAACATACGCTGCCGCTCGGCGAAGCTGCGTTCGGCATCCGGCTGCGGATCGACAAAAATATGGCGATGGTCGAAGGCCGCGATGAGCCGGATGCGCCGCGACCGCAGCATCCCGTTGCCGAATACGTCGCCCGACATGTCGCCGACGCCGACGACTGTCAGATCGCCTGTCTCCGGATCTCGACCGAGATCGTGCAGGTGGCGCTTGACGAGCTCCCAGGCGCCGCGCGCGGTAATACCGATCGCCTTATGGTCGTAGCCGGCCGATCCGCCCGAGGCAAAGGCGTCACCGAGCCAGAACTCGTATTCCGCCGAAATCGCGTTCGCATAGTCGGAGAAAGTGGCGGTTCCCTTGTCCGCCGCGACGACGAGATAGGGATCGTCGCCGTCATGCCGAACGACCTCCGAAGGAGGCACGATGCGGTGCGTTTCCGCACTTGTCGCGACAATATTGTCGGTCAGGTCGAGGAGCCCGCGGATGAAGACCCGGTAGCATTCGACGGCTTCGTCGTCGAGACGATCTGCCGTCGCCGGCGGCCGCTTGACGATAAAACCGCCTTTTGCCCCGACCGGGACGATGACGGCGTTCTTGACGGTCTGGGCTTTCATCAACCCGAGGATCTCGGTGCGGAAGTCTTCCTTGCGGTCGGACCAGCGGATGCCGCCGCGCGCCACTCTGCCGGCCCGCATGTGCACCGCCTCGACCCGCGGGCTGTAGACGAAAATCTCAAACAGGGGTCGCGGACGCGGGAGCAGATCGATCGCGTCGCTGGCGAGCTTGACCGCGAGATAGGGCTTAGGTCCGCCGGAAGGCAGTCGCTGAAAAAAGTTCGTCCGCACAGTCTTCAGAACGAGCGTCAGGTAGTTGCGCAGGATGCGGTCCTCGTCGAGGCTCGCGACCGCGTCCAGGGCATGGTCGATCGCCTGCACCTCGCCCATCGTCGCCATCGAGCGATCGCCGCTAAACTGAGGATCGAAGCGGATTTCATAGAGGCGGACGAGGCGCCGGCTGATCTCCGGACGGCTTCCGAGCGCATCTTCCATATACGCTTGGCTGTACGGAATGCCGGATTGCCGCAGCAGCTTGGCATAAAGGCGAAGCACGACGACCTGACGGATCGTCAGGCCGGCTGCGAGCACCAGGCGGTTGAACCCATCGCTCTCCGCCCGGCCGGTCCAGATCGCGGTAAGCGCCTCTTCGAAGCGTGCTCCGGGCGGGCCGGCGACCGTGCCTGCGGCGGCGGGTCCGGTGACCTGGAATTGATCGATCCAGACCGCGGCCCCGTCGGCGCAGTCGATGCGAAAGGGTTCCTCGGCGACAACACGCAAGCCGAGATGTTCGATCATCGGCAGGATGTCGGAGAGCACCACCGGCTCTTTCGCGCGGTAGAGTTGCAGTCCCGAAAGCCGGCCGTCCGGCTCCTGCTGCAGCGACACTTCGAGAGGCGACCCGGCGAGCACGGCGTCGATGCGTGGCAGGTCGGCTACCGCCTGGGCGGCATCAGTCCGCGCTTGGTAGGCAATCGGCAGCGGTCGAAGCCGGCGGAGTTGCGCGCGAGCCCCATCCTCGCCAAACGCGGTTGCCGCCGCCTCTTCAAAACGATCCGACCACGTCCGGCCCGCCTCGGCCAGTTCCCGTTCGAGCGCCGCCGGATCGACCGCCGGCACGGCGCCGCGGGTCGTGCGCACGATGAACTGAATCCGCGCCAGTACCGATTTATCAAGACGCGTGTAGAAGGCCGACAGGCTGCCGGCAAAGGCGCGTTCCAGGATTGCTGCAAAGCGCTGGCGCAGCGCTGTGTCGTAGCGCTCACGGGGGGCGTAGACGAGGCAGGAAACGAAGCGTTCGAGCGGATCGCGGCGTACGAACAGCGCGATTCGCTGGCGTTCCTGGAGGTTGAGAATGCCGGTCACGTTCTCGAAGAGCTGGTCCTCGTCCCCTTGGAACAACTCGTCGCGCGGCAGCGTGTCGAGGATGTGAAGCAGCGCTTTTCCGTCATGGCTCGTCGTCGAGAGCCCGGCGCGCTCGAGGATACGACGGACTTTTTGCCGTAGCAGTGGGATGGTGCGTGGGTCGCGGCTATAGGCGGGGGCGGTAAACAGCCCGAGAAACAATCGGATGCCGACGACCTCACCGTGGCTCCCGAAACGGCGCACGCCAATCACATCCATATGGGTGCGGCGATGCACCGTCGCGCGCCGGTTCGCCTTAGTGACGACGAGCAGTTCGTGGCGACGCAGGAAAGCCTGCACGTCTGGCGGCAGAGACGACACATCGCGAAGTCCGCCGAACACCGGATACCCGGGATCGCGCAGGATCCCGAGCGCCGGGCGCTTGGGTTCTGCCTCGGTGCGAAAGTCATATTCCCGATAACCGAGGAAGGTGAAGTTCTCGTCGTCGAGCCACTTGAGGAACTCTCGGGATTCGGCGCTTTCGGCGGCCGACACCGGCGCTCCAGACAGGTCGTCGATCAGGCCGCGCAGGGTCCGTTGCATGGCCTGCCAATCGCCGACAGCGATGCGGACGTCGGCGAGAACCCCGGTCAACGTCTGCGCCAGACGGGCCAATTCGGCCGGGTCCACTTCGTGGGTGATTTCGAGGTGCATCCAGGATTCGGCGAGCCCCGTGTCGCCGTTCTCGCGCAATTCGGCGAGTTTTCCGACGGGATCACGCGCCACGATCGGCAACGGATGAATGGTGAGATGTACGACGCGGTCCGTGGCATTGATGGCGCCGGTCACCGAATCGACAAGGAACGGCATGTCGTCATTGGCGATCTCGACGATGGTGTGCGGCGATGACCAGCCATCGACAGCGGGATCGGGGTTGAAGACCCGCACCTTGGCGTGGCCGGGGCGGCGTCGGGCGGCAAAGCGCCATAGCGACACTGCCGCGCCGCAGAGATCGCGCGGGCTACCCGCCGCAACGTCGACCGGCGGCACATGCTGGTAGAATTCGGCAACGGCCCGCTCGGCAATGCTCCGCTCGCGCGGTTCGAGCGCCTGCGCAGCGATCGTCGCCGCCTTTTGAACGAGCTTTGCCTTCTTAGCTTCGTCTGCCCGCGCGCCGGCGCGCGGGCAGGTTGCCTCGATCGTGCTTGACATACCGCCTCTCACCGTCTTGCGAGCGGATCTGAACAAACACTGGTCATTCGATTTCGTTCGGGCAAGCTCGCTGGTGCACTGACGATCCTGGAAACTCCGAACACCATGCGCGATGATGCGGAACCGTCGTAACGGAATTCGCAGCGCTCGCCGGTCTCCCTCTCCACCATGCGCCTTTATCCGACGCTTCGCCGCGCAGTGCCTTACGTCTTGCCGCTTGCCGTTCTGATAACGGCGGCGACAGCACGGATCGTCGCTCCCGATCTGCTCGATCGGCTGTCGCTGATCGCCTTTGATTTTTACCAGCGCGCGTCACCGCGCGCGGCGACAGAATTGCCGGCTATGATCGTTGATATCGATGACAGGAGCCTCGCTGCGATCGGCCAATGGCCGTGGCCGCGCACGATCGTCGCGCAGCTCATCGACAAGCTGGGCGGCGCCGGTGCCGCGGTCCTCGCGCTCGATATCGATTTTGCCGAGCCGGACCGGACCTCTCCCAAGAAGCTGCTGCCGCTATTGTTGCAGGACGGCGCCAGCGCTCAACAGGCCGGGGAATTGCTCGCGCCGCTGCCCGACCCCGACGCGCGGCTGGCGCAGGCGATGCGCGAAGTCCCGACCGTGACCGGCTTTATACTGGCCGATCACGGCGGGACCCATGCGCCGGCGGCGAAAACAGGACTTGCTTTCGCCGGCGACAGCCCGCTCGGCCATGTCGAAAATTTTCCGGCCGCGGTCGCCAACCTGCCGATATTGGAGACTGCTGCCGCAGGCGATGGCTTCCTTAACCAATTGCCAACGTGGGACCGCGTCGTGCGGCGGGTTCCGCTGGTCCTGAGGCTCGACGGCAGGCCGTACCCGTCACTTGTCGCCGAGACGTTGCGAGTCGCATTCGGCGCCTCGACCTATATCGGCCGAGCCGCCGGCGCGAATGGCGAGTGGGATTTCGGCAAGGCCACCGGGCTGACGGCGATCCGCATCGGTCCGCTGACCGTGCCGACCGATGCCGCCGGAGAGGTTTGGCTGCATTACGCGACGTTGCGGCCCGGCGACACGATCTCTGCTGCGGACATTCTCGCGGGCAATTTCGATCGCGCCCGCGTCGCCGGCCACATCGTCCTCGTCGGCACCTCAGCGGCCGGCGTGATCAACGATCTCCAGGCGACGCCGATCGCCGCGAACGTCCCCGGCGTCGAGATTCATGCGCAGTTGATCGACCAGATCCTCGCGCAATCCTTCCTAACCAGACCCGATTGGGCGGTCGGCGCCGAGATTCTGTTCACCTTGCTGATCGGCGCGGCACTGATTTTCGTGCTGCCGCGGATCGGCGCCCTGCCGAGCTCCGTCGTCGGCGGCGCTGCGGTCGCGGTGGCGCTGACGACGTCTTGGGGTGCCTTCGCCTATGCCGGGCTGCTGATCGATCCGATCTATCCGTGGGCCGTCTTGACGCTCGTCTATCTGGTCGCGTCGCTGTTGGGCTATCTGCGCACCGAGGCGCGCCAGCGCGAAATCCGTAGCGCTTTCTCGCGCTACATGTCGCCGCACTACGTCGAAGAACTCGCGGCCCATCCCGAAAAGCTCGTGCTCGGCGGCGAAATGCGCATGATGACAATCATGTTCTGCGACATCCGCGGTTTTACCAGCCTTGCCGAGGGCATGGACGCCAGAACTCTGACGCATTTCATGAACAGTTTTTTGTCGCCGATGACCGAAATCATCACCGAGCTGAAGGGGACGATCGACAAATACATCGGCGATTGCATCATGGCATTCTGGAACGCCCCGCTCGACGACCCCGAGCACGCCGGAAACGCAATGCGCGCGGCGCAGACAATGCGCCGACAGCTGGTGGAACTGAACCGTCTCTGGGCTTACGAGGCGGGAGCTGCAGGCAGACCGGCCGCGCCGGTCCGGATCGGCATCGGCATCAACACCGGCGAGTGCTGCGTCGGGAATTTCGGCTCGCTGCAGCATTTCGACTATTCGCTGCTGGGCGATCCGGTGAACCTGGCGTCGCGGCTCGAGAGCCTCGGCAAGGTTTATGGCATCGATCTCGTGATCGGCGAAGAAACTGCCGAGCGGCTCGGCGATGCACCGCTGATCGAGGTCGATCTGGTTGCGGTCAAAGGCAAATCGCAGGCTGGCCGCGTTTACACCTTGCTGCCGCAGGAGAGTGACGAAGACGCGGATTTCGGCCGGCTGCATCAGGCGATGCTCCACGCCTACCGGCGCCAGGATTGGGCGGCGGCGCTGCAGATGCTCGACGACGTCCGCCTCGCCGCCGCGTCGCACTTGGCGCCGGTCTATGACCTCTATCGCCGGCGGATCGCGCACTTCCGATTCGCGCCGCCGCCGGCCGATTGGGATGGCGTGTTCGTCGCAGAGGAAAAGTAATTAACCTTGTTTGTCGGCGAATTATAGTGAATGTGAAAGAGTTCACTTTATTTTATCTTTCCGACGCCTAGTATGGTGAGAGAGTAGGGCAACGACGCGCGACCCGGCGGTCGTCGCCGCCCGAGGAGCGGTTTGATGGATGTCATGGAGTTTCGGGTCTGCCGTCAGGGCCGCGAAGCCCGTTGGGTAGTCACCCTCGGAAACGCGATCTATGGCGCCTATCTCGACAAGGAGCAGGCGCTGCTCGATGCAGTCGACGCGGCACGCGATGCGACCCAAGCGGGCTGCGAGGCGCAAGTTTGGCTACGAGACCGGAACGTTGCGGCGCGGATCTTTTGACGGTGACTATGGCCGCGTCACAGTCGCACGTCTCGCCCCGCTGGGATCAGCCCAGAGCGGCCAACATTTCGGCGGTGACGAGCGTGACGCCGCCGTCGGTGCGGCTGAACCGCGCGGCGTCCATCTCCGGATCTTCGCCGATCACCAGCCCTTCAGCGATCCGGCAACCGCGGTCGACGACGACCCTTGTCAGCCGCGCATGGCGGGCGACGTCGACCTCCGGCAGCAGCACGGCCTCGGAGGTCCGCGCAAAGGAGTTGACGCGGCAGTTCGAGAAAAGCAGCGACCGGCGAACGGTCGCGCCCGAGATAATGCAGCCCCCCGAAACCATCGAATCAACTGCCATGCCGCGCCGGTCATCGTCGTCGAACACGAATTTGGCCGGCGGCAATTGCTGCTGGTAGGTCCAGATCGGCCAGTTGGGATCATAGATGTCTAGCGATGGTACCGGGCTGACGAGGTCGAGATTGGCCGCCCAATACGCGTCGATCGTACCGACGTCGCGCCAATAGGCCTCGGCTTCGGGGGTCGTCTTGACGCAGCTTTCCTCGAAGGAATGCGCGACGGCGAGCCCGCGGGCGACGAGGCTCGGAATTATGTCCTTGCCGAAATCATGGCTCGATGCTGGATCCCGGTGATCGCGTTCGAGCTCGGCATAGAGGAAATCGGCGGTGAAGATATAGACCCCCATACTGACGAGCGCACGATCGGGCTTCCTGGCCATCGCCGGCGGGTTCTCGGGCTTCTCTAGAAAATCGACAATCCGCATGCTGCCGTCGGTCGCCATCACCCCGAAATCCGAAGCGGCGGCAAGCGGCACCTCGATGCAGGCAACGGTGCAGTCGGCACCCTTGTCGACGTGATCGGCCAGCATGTTCGAATAATCCATCTTGTAAATGTGGTCGCCTGCCAAGACGACAAAGTATCTGGGTGCAACAGCGCGAAAGATATCAAAGTTCTGATACACCGCATCGGCGGTGCCGCGATACCAGGTCGCTTCGTCGAGGCGCTGCTGCGCCGGCAGCAGGTCGAGGAACTCGTTCATCTCCGGGCGCAGAAAGGACCAGCCCATCTGCAGATGACGCAGCAGGCTGTGGGCCTTGTACTGGGTCAAAACGGCGATGCGGCGCAGTCCGGAATTGAGGCAGTTCGACAGCGTGAAGTCGATGATGCGAAACTTGCCGCCGAAGAACACCGCCGGCTTCGCTCGCCGGTCGGTCAACTGCTTGAGCCGGCTGCCGCGGCCCCCGGCAAGGACGAGCGCAAGCGCGCGCTGTCCCAGTCTTTGTTGGACGCGCGCGCTCGACAACATATCGCCCTCCCTTTATCGTCTGTGCGGGCAATCCGCCGCACAATGCTGAGAAAAGATCAAGCCTATGCCGGGACCGCCGTGAAGGCACGCGCCGAATGGGGCTTCGCGCCGGTTGCCTGCCGGGCGCCGCTGGTCCTCCGCGATATCTCGGTTGCGGGGCACGAGACCAGGAGGCCACACCCTGACCGCGGAAGCTCGATAGGCGGTAGCGAGGTATGGGCTGGCCAATCGATGCCTTCGAACTCTTGTCCACCATGTGAAAGCCTGAGAGATGGTAGTGCACGAAGCCGCGCCGCCGCCCACTGATCGGCGGTCGCTCTCGGCAAAGGAGCGCCTGATCGTCGCTTTGGATGTCGCCACCGTGGACGAGGCCATGAGGCTCGTCGATCGGCTTGGAGACGCCGTGTCGTTCTATAAGATCGGCCTACATCTGCAACTTGCGCCGGAACTGCATGCCCTGGTCACGAGATTGCGCTCGGCGGGGAAAAAGGTATTTCTGGATTTCAAGTATATCGACATTCCGGCGACGGTCGCCGGCGCGATCAGAATGGCTTCTCAACTCGGCATCAATGTCATAACGATCATGGGACAGCAGCAGATCTTGCGGGCTGCGGTCGAAGCTCGAGGAGGCGCAGATCTGAAGATATTGGCCGTCACCCTTTTGACAGGGATTAACGAAGACGATATGCAGAGGGAATATTTTACCTCCCTCACATTGCCGGAGTTCGTGAAGCGGCGCGCGGTCGCGGCCGACCGCCTGAATTGCGATGGAGTGATCTCCTCCCCGAACGAGATCCAATTGATTCGCTCAGTTATCCCGACCGAAGATTTTCTGGTCGTCACGCCGGGTATCCGACCGGCCGGGAGTGCAAGAGACGATCAGAAGAGAACGGCTACTCCTCACGACGCCATTTTAAATGGTGCGGATTACCTCGTCGTCGGCCGCCCGATCATCCGAGATGGCGAGCCGAGAGGAGCCGCCGTGCGCATAATTGGGGAGATAGCGGGGGCGCTGGAGCGCCTCAGAGAGAAAAGCGGTTCGCCGAACACCGGCAACTGATTTGGCCGCGGTCGTTTGCCGCTTCGCCGGCATCGCGGGCTAGCGGCCGCGAGCATCGCCCGAAGGCGGATCCCCGCATCATCAAACCGAAACCTTGACGTCGGCCCGAACGTCTGCGGATAATCGTTCTGTCCAAGGGGTGCCCCGGCAGGGGGCTGAGAGACCGCCGTGAGGGCGCGGAAACCCTTTGAACCTGATCCGGGTCGTACCGGCGTAGGGACAGGAACGCTTGGCAAGAGCCGATTTCCGTCCGGCGCAGGTCCCGCGCAGTGTCCGACCGGCCAAACGGAGACCGACGATGCCCGATTCCGCTCCACTCCCGCCCGCAAAACGCAATCCATCGATCGCGGAGCTTGAGGTCACGACCGGCCCGTTCCCGGCTTCGCACAAGGTCCATGTGCCGGGTCGAATGCACTCCGCGATCTCGGTCGCGATGCGCGAAATTGACCTCGAGGCCGGGGCCGGTGAGCCGCCGGTCCGTGTCTACGACACCTCCGGCCTCTACTCTGACCCTTCGGCCCGGATCGACATCAACTACGGCCTCCCTGGGCTGCGCACTCCGTGGATCCTGGCGCGCGACGATGTCGAGTTCTACAAGGGGCGCGATGTCAAGCCCGAGGACAACGGCTTGCGCCGCGGCGAGGAAAGCGCCGTTTCACTGTTCGACAGGGGTGGGCGCCAGGTGTTGCGCGCCAAGCCGGGAACGGCGGTAACGCAGATTTCCTATGCTCGGCGCGGCATCATCACGCCGGAAATGGAATATGGCGCGATCCGCGAGAATCTTGGCCGCGATCGAGTGAAGCGCGAAGCAGCCGTCGACGGTGAATCCTTCGGCGCGGCGATCCCGGAACATGTCACGCCTGAATTCGTGCGCGATGAGATCGCGCGCGGCCGCGCCATCATTCCCAACAACATCAACCACCCGGAAACCGAGCCGATGATCATCGGCCGTAACTTCCTCGTCAAAGTGAACGCCAATATCGGCAATTCGATCGTCACCTCCTCGGTCGCCGAGGAGGTCGAGAAGATGGTATGGGCGACGCGGTGGGGTGCCGATACGGTGATGGATCTGTCGACCGGCCGCAACATCCACACAATCCGCGAATGGATCATCCGCAACGCGCCGGTGCCGATCGGCACGGTGCCGATCTACCAGGCGCTGGAAAAGGTCGGTGGCAAGGCCGAAGAGCTAACCTGGGAATTGTTCCGCGATACGCTGATCGAACAGGCCGAACAAGGCGTCGATTATTTCACGATTCACGCCGGTGTCCGGCTCGCTTACATCCCGCTGACCGCCTCGCGGGTCACCGGAATCGTGTCACGCGGCGGCTCGATCATGGCGAAGTGGTGCCTCGCGCATCACCAAGAGAGTTTTCTGTACACCCATTTCCGCGAGATCAACGAGATCATGCGGACCTATGACGTGAGCTACTCGCTCGGCGACGGGCTGCGCCCCGGCTCGATTGCCGACGCCAATGATCGCGCCCAGTTCGCCGAACTCGAAACCCTGGGCGAATTGACCAAGCTTGCCTGGGAAGACGGCGTCCAGGTCATGATCGAAGGCCCCGGCCATGTGCCGATGCATAAGATCAAGATCAATATGGACAAGCAGCTCGAAGAATGCGGCGAGGCGCCATTCTATACGCTGGGGCCGCTGACGACCGACATCGCACCCGGTTACGACCACATCACGTCGGGTATCGGCGCCGCGATGATCGGTTGGTTCGGCACCGCGCTTCTGTGCTACGTGACGCCAAAGGAGCATCTCGGGCTGCCCGACCGCGACGATGTCAAGACCGGCGTCATCACTTACAAGATCGCGGCGCACGCGGCCGATCTCGCCAAGGGCCATCCGGCGGCGCGCGAGCGCGACGACGCGCTGTCGCGGGCACGCTTCGAGTTCCGCTGGCGCGACCAGTTCAACCTGTCGCTCGATCCCGAAACGGCCGAGAAGTTCCACGACCAGACGCTGCCGGCGGAAGGCGCCAAGCTCGCGCATTTCTGCTCGATGTGCGGCCCGAAATTCTGCTCGATGCAGATCACCCAAGAGATCCGCGACTACGCGCGAGCCGGGATGGACGAGAAGTCGAAGGCCTTTCGCGAACAGGGTGGCGAGATCTACAGCGAAAAAGCGATCGCCGCAGAATGAGTGATGTCATTGCGAGTCCATCGCGGTGGATCACCGCCCGCGAAGCGATCGCGGCGCAGCCTAGCCCTTGTCGGGGAGATTGCTTCGCCGCCTGGCGGCTGCCCGCAATGACAACCTGATGAGCCGCCGCTACCCGGACCGGCCAATCGTCGGCGTGTTGGCGGTGGTGTTGCGCGATGGGCGCGCGCTCGTTGTGCGGCGCGCGAACCCGCCGCTGGCCGGGCGTTGGGGCTTTCCGGGAGGCGTCCTTGAACTCGGGGAGACCGTCGCCGAAGGCGCGATGCGCGAACTTCGCGAAGAAACGGGCGTCGTCGCCGAACCGGCCGGGACCCTGACCGTTCTCGACTCGATCCAGCGCGAGGATGGCGGCCGGGTGCGCTACCATTACGCGCTCGTCGCGGTGCGCGGCATCTGGCGTTCAGGAGAAGGTGTCGCCGCGGATGACGCCGACGAAGTCGCCTGGCTCAGCCGCGCCGACATCGTCGAGCGCGATCTGCCGGTGGCGCCAGCCCTGCTGCCCTTGCTCGACCTTGCGATGGCGGTACGGGTCGGGGGAATTTGACAATATCGGCTAGGGGTGGACCGATTTTGAATCTCGCGCAGGCGGGCCAGCCCGAAAATTTGAACTAACCCCCGTGCCGCCGCAGGCCGGTTTGAACGCCAAAGCGGTAATTCGCCGATGCCATTATCGCAATTGCATAGCAGAACAATCAGGATTTGTCAACGTGGGCGTCATACGCACGAGCAGCCCGGCGACCACCTGCCGGACGGAAAGCAGCAGGTGCAGACCCGCCGGCCCGCCACGGGTTGGGGCTCCTGTCAGGCGCGGCCGACGGACCTCCGAAAGACCGCTTTTTGCGCCGCAAGTGGCGGAGCTAACGCAACCGAGCGGCGATCGCCGGCAGGCTCGAAATGTCGATGCCATGCCGCGCCGCCACCGCGATCAGCGCTGGTACATCGAAACCCTCGCGCAGCCGCGTCAACGCCCACAGCAGCGTCGAGCGCGTGCCGCTGCGGCAATGCGCGACGACCGGCGCCGGCGCCTGCCGTAGCACCTCGGCAAACGCGTCGACATCGGCACGCGACAGGCTTTCGGCCGTGACCGGGATGTGGTGATAGTCGATCCGGTGTGCCTCGGCGACACGCCGCGCCTCGGCTGCGTCGAACTGGCCCGGGTCCTCGCCGTCCGGCCGATTGTTGATGATCGTGCGCACGCCGGCCTGCGCCAGCGCCTCGATGTCCCAACGATCGAGCCGGCCAGTGACTTCGAAGCCCGGCGTCAAGGGGATGAGTTGGGCGCGGTCTGCCGAAGCGCAGATTTGCAGCCTCGACGGTCGCGGTCACCAGAAAAATCAGGCGGCGAACTGTGGCGGCCGCTGCACCATGTCCCCGGCGCGGATCCAGAAGCGCTCGAGGCGGCGCAAGGTAGAGCAGAGGGCGTCGAGGTCGTTGACGCCGACCACGGCTTGTCCGAGCATCTCGCTGTGGCGGCGATGCATCGCGCTCAGGCTGTCGCGCAATTTGAAGCCCTTGTCGGTCAGCCGGACATGGATCGAGCGGCGATCGTGCAGCGATCGCTGCTGCACCAAATAGTCATTTTCGACCATCTTTTTCACGTTATAAGAGACGTTCGAACCCAAATAGCAGCCTCGTAATGTCAGTTCGCCGACCGTCATCTCGGCATCACCAATATTGAACAGCATCATTCCCTGGACGTTGTTGATGTCATGAATGCCGAGCCCTTCAAGCTCGAGTTTCACCAGCTCCAGAAAATGGCGGTGGAGTCGCTCGATGAGTGAAATCGCCTCGAGATAAGCGTTGATCATCCGAACCTCGTTTGCCGACCGATCGGCCGAGGTTAACGCGAGGTTTGTAAATATATCGTTTCAAATTTTACCCTCCGGCTTACCGAGGAACCAGTAAATCGCGGAAAAGTCGAGGTCCCCGCCGTTTCGATCGACATGCAGCTGGTAAAGGCTGGCGGCCGCCGCGCCGAGCGGTGTCGGCGAGGCCGTCGTCGCCGCCGCCTGTTGTGCGAGGCGCAGATCCTTCAGCATCATTGCCGCCGTGAAGCCGGGCGTATAGCCGCGATTGGCCGGTGACGCCGGCACCGGCCCGGGCACCGGGCAATAGCTCGTCAAGGCCCAGCATTGCCCCGAAGATTTGCTGCTGATGTCGAACAAGGTCTGGGCCGCAAGGCCGAGCCTGTCGGCGAGCGCGAAAGCCTCGCACAGGCCGATCATCGAGACGCCGAGGATCATGTTGTTGCAGATCTTGGCGGCCTGGCCATTGCCCGAAGGTCCGGCGTGCACGATCGTCCGACCCATCGCTTCGAGGACTGGCCGGCCGCGCGTGAAGGCATCCACCGCACCGCCGACCATGATCGTCAAGGTTGCCGCCGCGGCTCCCGCCGTGCCGCCCGAGACCGGCGCGTCGAGCATCGCAAACCCGGCTTCGGCGGCCGCGCCGGCAACCAGGCGCGCCGTCTCGACGTCGATCGTCGAGCAATCGATCAGGAGGGCATTTTTGCGGGCATGCGAAAGGATGCCGCCCTTGCCGCAGTAGACCTCGCGCACCTGCGGCCCGGCCGGGAGCATCGTGATGACGAGTTCGCACGCAGCGACCGCCTCCGCGGCGGATCGGGCCGCCTGGCCGCCGATTGCCGTCAGCGCTTCGACCGGGCGCGCCGCGATGTCGAAGCCGGTCACTTGGTGTCCCGCCTTGACGAGATTGGCCGCCATCGGCGCGCCCATATTGCCGAGCCCGATAAACCCGATCGCCGTCATCCCCGACCTCCTCCTGCCCGCCAGCAACCTTCCCTGTCTGCGGCTCTCTTCGGTCAGCCGAACTGCAGTTCGCTTTCGCGGAGCGGCCCGAAATAGGCTTCGACCGTTGCATCATCGACCTCGGCAAGGGTCGTAGGTCGCCAATGCGGCGCCTGATCCTTGTCGATCAGCAACGCCCGTACCCCCTCATAAAAATCATGCGCCGCCATGAAATGCTGTGTCAGTCGGTATTCGAGCGCGAGCGCCTTTTCGAGATCGAAATCGCGCCCTGTTGAGAGCTGGCGCAGCGTCACTTTCAGGCTGGTCGGCGATTTCTTGAAGAGGCTGGCCCGAGTTCGCGGCCGCCCACTCGGCTGTTGCGCTTCCGGCCATTCCGGCGAGCGCGTCGAGAACCGCTTCGATCTTGTCGGCTGCGAAGCAATCGTCGATCGCCGGTCGCAACGCGCTGAGCGGCGCCGGCCCGGGATCGGCGGTAAATCCGTCGAGCAGCGCCGCGACTTGATCGAATTCGCGGCCAGGTCGCCAAGCGATGCCTGCGAATGCCTGCAACAATGGCTCGACCCGGTCCTGCGCCACAAAATGCGTGGCAAAGCCGCAGTAGAGCGCATCGGCCGCTCCGAGCCGCGCTCCGGTCAAGCCGAGATAGCGGCCAATCCGTCCTGGGCAGCGGTTGAGAAACCGCGTCGCGCCGACATCGGGAAAGAGGCCGATCCCGGTTTCCGGCATGGCGAACAGGGTGCGCTCGGTAGCGACCCGATAGGCTCCGTTGACCGAGATCCCGGCGCCGCCCCCCATCGTGATGCCGTCGACGATCGCAACATATGGCTTTGGCAAGCGGTGGATCTCGCGGATCAGCCGGTATTCTTCACGAAAGAACGCCGCGGTTAGCGATCGATTGCCGGCGAGGCCGCTCCCGGCCTCATAGACCGCCCGCACATCGCCGCCGGCGCAAAAGGCGCGGCCGCCGGCGCCGCGCACAACGACGGCTCGTATCGCCGGGTCTTCTGTCCACGCGGCAAGGGCCGGCGCGAAGCGTCGATAATTTTCCAGGGTCAACGCGTTTAGCGCCTGCGGCCGATTGATCGTCAGACAGGCGAGGCCGCCGCGACGCTCGAGCAAGATCTCGCCGCTATCGGTCACGACGAAGAGAGCGGCTTGCGAAACACAAAAGAAGTTGCCGCCACCCGATAGCCGAGAGCGGCGTAAAAGGCGTGCGCCGGCGCACGGACGACGTTCGAGCTCAAGACGACCGATCGACAGTCGCGTTTGCGTCCCCAGGTTTCGGCCGCGGCCATCAGCGCCCGGCCGATGCCCGTCCGACGGCAACGCTGGTCGACGACCAGCGCCTGCACGACCGCCTCGCGCGGGTTTTCAATCGCCGGGCGCGCAAACACGTGCAGCAACCCGACAACCCGTCCTTCGCGTTCGCCGACCAGCAAACAATGTTCGGGCGTCGTCAGCACGTCTTGAACCCGTTGTGCGGCCTCGGCGCTGCTCATTTCGTAACCGAGTTGAGCGAGCAGCGGTAGTCCGTCGGGAAGGTCCTTCTCGGTCATCGTCCGCAGCCGGATTGGGCGAGTGCCCGTTATTTGCGCTCGGCCGTCACTCATTCGACGGACCGAGCAGCCGCCGGGCGATGATGACCCGCATGATCTCGTTGGTCCCCTCGAGGATCTGGTGGACCCGCAGGTCGCGCAGATAGCGTTCGATCGGGAAGTCCCGCAGATAGCCGTAGCCGCCGAACATCTGCAACGCCGAGTTGCAGATGCGGAACCCGGCATCGGTGGCAAAGCGTTTGGCCATCGCGCAGTGCATCACCGCCGCCGGCTCGGCCCGGTCGAGGCTCGCCGCGCCGCGCCATACGAGGAGCCGTGCCGCGTCGAGCTCGGTCGCCATGTCGGCGAGCTTGAATTGCAATGCCTGGAACTCGCCGAGCGGCCGGCCGAACTGGCGACGCTCGAGAAGGTATGCCCGCGCCGCGTCGAGGCAAGCTCGCGCCCCGCCCAGCGAGCAGGCGGCGATGTTGAGCCGGCCCCCGTCGAGGCCCATCATCGCGATTTTGAAGCCCGCGCCTTCGGCGCCGATCCGGTTGCTGGCCGGCACCCGGCAATCCTCGAAGATCACCATCGTCGTCGGTTGCGAGTGCCAGCCGAGCTTCTTCTCCGCTTTGCCGAATGACAAGCCTGCCGTGCCCTTCTCGACAACAAGGCTGGAGATGCCGCCCGGTCCCGCGCCGCCGGTGCGCACCATGACGAGGTAGATGTCGCTGGCGCCACCGCCCGAGATAAACGCTTTGCTGCCGTTCAGCACGTAATCGCCGCCGTCTCGATCAGCGCGGGTTGCCAACGCGGCAGCGTCCGAACCGCTGCCCGGCTCGGTCAGGCAATAGCTGGCGAAATGCTCCATGCTCGCGAGCTTTGGCAGCCACCGGGCACGCTGCTCCCGGTTGCCGAAACGGTCGATCATCCATGCGACCATGTTGTGGATCGACAGGTAGGCGGCAGTCGATGGACAGGCGGCGGCCAGTTCCTCGAAAACGATCGCCGCCTCGACCCGGCCGAGCCCACTGCCGCCGCAGTCCTCGCCGACATAGATCCCTGCAAAGCCGAGCGCAGCTGCCCGCCGCAATGCCGCGATTGGGAACTCACCGCGCTCGTCCCAACCCGGCGCGTCAGGCAGCCAGTCTTTGCCGGCAAAGAGCCGCGCCGTCTCCTGAACGGCTCGCTGCGCGTCGGACAGTTCGAAATCCATGACCGAAGATATTGCGCGCCTGCGCCGCCGGCAACGATCCTGCCAGGAAACGTTCCGGGATCACCCATGGCGATAGCGCCAGACATACCATGCAAGCCCCAGAATCTCATGCAGCGCAAGAGAGCTCGCGAGCAAGGACGGTACCTGCGGCAGGAGGATGGCGGCCGTGACTGGCAGGGTCCGCGTACCGGGCGTCGGCGCCGGGATCACCGGATAGCCGACCGCGGCGAACGACCACAGCGCTCGCGCCATGTGCCAGGGCTGGGTTACGACGAGCGCCGACGACGCGCCCGCTCGGCGCAGGATCGCCGCCGAGTTGGCCGCGTTTTCGTAGGTGTTGCGCGAGCGATCCTCGCGCCAGCGCACCGGCACCTGGAAATCGTCATGCAATGCCCTGCTCATCGCGTCGGCCAGCGAACCGCCGGCCTCGCTGATCCGACCGCCGCTGACCAGGATAGGCAGGCCGAGACGGCGCTGCAGGCGCGCTGCCTCGGCCAGCCGCTCGAGGGTGACGGGGCCGACGCGGTCTCTTTCGCCGGGAGGATTGCCGGTTTCCGTGTCCGCGCCGAGCACAACGATAGCGGCGGGCGGCGCCTTCGCCGCGGCCGCCGGCATGGCGCCGGCGAGTGCGTCGGTCGCACGGATCAGCGAGAATGCCAAAATCGGCGTCGACAACAGATAGAGGCAGGCGATGGCGCCCGTCGCCAGCCAGAGACCGAACAAACGCGAGCGCCACGCCAGCAATGTCCCGATCAGGCCCGCGAGAATCAACAAGTTGGGCGGGATTAGCGAAGAATACGAGATGATGTGCGGCATGACGCAGGACTGGCGGCCCTTCGCTTGCTCGCCGAAAAACCTCTTGCCGAATGCCGGGCGAGACGATAGGGCGAGCGCTCGGCTCGCGACAGGATTTTGATGTCGACCCTCGTTACCGGCGCCGCCGGTTTCATCGGCTTTCATACCGCCAAGGCGCTGCTCGACCGCGGCGACCGGGTGGTCGGGATCGACAATCTCAACGATTATTATGATGTTGGATTGAAGGAAGCGCGGCTCGACGTGCTGCGCGCTTACCCCGGTTTTCTGTTCGTCAAGCTGGACATTGCCGACCGCGGCGCCGTTTTTGCCCTGCTCGAGCGCCATCCCGACATCGTCGGCATCATCCATCTCGCGGCGCAGGCCGGCGTGCGCTATTCGCTTGAAAATCCTTACGCTTATGTCGACGCCAATATCACCGGTACCTTGGTAATGCTGGAAGCGGCGCGGCGCGTCGAAGGCCTGACCGGGTTCACTTATGCGTCCTCGTCTTCGGTTTACGGAGCCAATGACAGCCTTCCCTTCAAAATCGAGGATCGTGTCGATCGGCCGGTTTCGCTTTATGCGGCGACCAAGCGCAGCTGCGAATTGATGGCTTACGCCTACAGCCGGCTCTACGGAACGCCGGCGACGGGCCTGCGCTTTTTCACGGTGTACGGACCGTGGGGCCGGCCAGACATGGCCGCCTATCGCTTCACCCGCGCGATCCTCGCCGATCAGCCGATCCAGGTGTTCAATGACGGCCGAATGGCGCGCGACTTCACCTATATCGACGACGTCGTCGCCGGCACTATTGCGGCGCACGACCGGCCTCCGCCGCAGGATGGGGTTCGTCATCGGCTTTACAATCTCGGCAACAATCGCCCGGAAAATCTCCTCGATTTTATCGCCGCGCTCGAACGGGCCCTTGGGCGGACGGCAAAAAAGGAGCTGTTGCCGTTGCAGCCGGGCGACGCCACTGAAACCTTCGCCGATATCGAGGCATCGCGGCGTGATCTCGGCTTCGAGCCGAAGACCGGGATCGAGGATGGCCTCGGCCGCTTTGTCGACTGGTACAAATCCTATCATCGGTTGCGCTGAGAGCGCGCGACGCAAGCTGGATCGAGAGGCGAGCGGGGTGGCTGACGTCGAATACGTTGCCGAGCCGAGCTCGATGGAACGCGGCTTCGCGGTGCTCGGCCTCGGCTATGTCGGATTGCCGGTCGCCCTTGCCCTGGCGGACAAGTTTGCGCCGGTTATCGGCTTCGACGTATCGGCCGAAAGGATCGGGGCACTGCGGGCGGCAAAGGACGTCACCGGCGAAGTCTCCGAGACGGCGTTGCGAGGAACGACGTTACGCCTGACCGAGGATCCCGGGGCGCTCGGCGACGCGAGTTTCTTCGTCGTCACGGTTCCAACGCCGATCGACGCCGAGCGCCGGCCGGATCTGCGGCCGCTCGAGCGCGCCTGCGCTCTGATCGGGCCGCGTCTCGCACCGGGCTCTGTCGTCGTCTTCGAGTCGACCGTCTATCCCGGCTTGACGCGCGAATTCTGCGGCCGGCGGCTTGCCGAAGCTTCCGGGCTCCGACAGGGCAGGGACTTCAAGCTCGGCTATTCGCCCGAGCGGATCAATCCGGGGGACCGTCGGCATCGCCTCGAGACGATCGTCAAGATCGTCGCCGGTGAGGACGCAGCGACCCTGGAGCGGGTGGCCGCCGTTTATGGGCGAATCGTCGAGGCCGGTCTCTATCGCACCTCCTCGATCGAAGTCGCCGAGGCGGCCAAGGTCATCGAGAATACCCAACGCGACGTCAATATCGCCCTGATGAACGAGTTGGCGATCATCTTCGATCGGCTCGGTATCCCGACCCGCGAGGTTTTACAGGCAGCCGGCACGAAATGGAATTTCCTGCCCTTTACGCCGGGTCTCGTCGGTGGACATTGCATCGGCGTCGATCCCTATTACTTGACCGCGAAGGCCGAAGCTGCAGGTTATTATCCGCAGATGATCCTGTCCGGCCGGCGCATCAACGACGGCATGGGCGGATTTATCGCCCAGCGTCTGGTCAAGCTGCTGATCGCGGCCGGCCGGCCGATCAGGAAGGCGCGGATCGGCATTCTCGGGATCGCGTTCAAGGAGGACGTACCCGATCTGCGCAACAGCCGCGTGCCGGATATCGTCACCGAGTTGCGCGAGTTCGGCATTGTCGCCCTGGTTGCCGATCCGCTCGTCGACGCGGCTGAAGCCAAGCGAGAATACGACATCGAGCTGGTCCCCCTCGATCGTTTTCGCGAGCTCGACGGCCTCGTTTTGGCCGTGCCGCATCGGACCCTGCGCGAGGCCGGTTGGCACCGGCTGTTCGCCGCGGTGACGCCCGGCGGTGTCTTTGTCGATGTCAAATCGGCCGTCCCGCCCGATCTGATCCCGCCGGAAATTCGCTATTGGTGTCTCTAGCCCCGGCAGGCCGTGCCAAGACTCTGCGAGGTTGACGCCACGGCGTGCTCGATCCTAGGCTCGGTGCAGATCGACTGTTACCGAAGGGAGCGAGCGAGATGGCGAAGATCGTACTCGGCGTCGCCACGTCGCACACGCCGATGCTGATGGCCTCGGCCGAAGATTGGCCGTCTTTCATCGATCGCGACGGCGTGCGCGACTTCCTCGACAAAGAAGGCAACCCGGCCACCTATGCCGAGTTGCTCGCCCGCGTCGAGCCGGGCGTCGCGGCCGAGCTGACGCCGCAACGGTTTGCCGCCCGCCACGCCGCCGCGCAAGAGGGGGTCGAGCACCTCAAAGACGCGGTGCGCCGTGCCGAACTCGACGCGTTGATCGTCGTCGGCGACGATCACAAAGAACTCTACCAGGATGATAACCTCCCGGCCTTCGCCGTCTATCACGGCAAGACCATCCGCAATGTGCCGCTCGACGGCTTCAAAGGGCCCGAATGGGCACGGCGCGCCACGGCGCGCTATTACGAAGAGAGCGCGGCACGCGACTACCCGGTCGACAACCGGCTGGCGCGGCATCTGATCGGGGAACTCATCGACCGCGAGTTCGACCCGGTCTCGTCCGACGCGCTGCCCGCCGGGAAGGGCGAAGGGCATGCCTTCGGCTTTGTACGCAAGCGGCTGATGGAAGATCAGGCTCTGCCGGTGGTGCCGGTGCTGATCAACACCTACTTTCCACCGAACCAGCCGACCCCCCGGCGCTGCTGGAAGTTTGGCCAGGCGATCCGGGCGGCGGTCGAGAGCTACCCCGGCGACGCGCGCGTCGGCATCGTCGGCTCTGGCGGGCTCAGCCACTTCGTCGTCGACGAGGAACTCGACCGCGGCGTCATCGATGCGATCCGTCGCAAAGACGGCGAGACGCTGCAGTCCCTGCCGCGCCAGAAACTCAACTCCGGCAGCTCCGAGATCCGGATGTGGATCTGCGCCGCCGGGGCTGCCGAGCATCTCGATTGCACCTGGTCGCATTACGTGCCGGGCTACCGGACCCCGGCCGGGTCCGGTACCGGCCTCGGCTTCGTTCTTTGGACGTGAGGCGATGAGCAAGCGGCAAGACAGCGAGGACCTGGTCCGCGCCGGTCCCGGCACGGCGATGGGCGAACTGATGCGGCAATACTGGCTGCCTGCGTTGATGGCGTCGGAATTGCAGCCGGATGGTGCGCCGTTGCGGCTCCTGTTGCTGTGCGAGCGGCTGATCGCGTTTCGCGACAGTTCAGGTCGGGTCGGGGTCATGGACCAGCGCTGCCCGCATCGCTGCGCCTCGCTGTTTCTCGGCCGCAACGAGCAAGACGGCATCCGCTGCGTTTATCACGGCTGGAAATTCGACGCGGCCGGCAATTGCGTCGACATGCCGAATGCGACGCCGGATCAGGACTACAAGCACAAGGTCAAGGCCCGGGCCTACCGCGTCGCCGAGCGCAACGGCATCGTCTGGGTCTATATGGGCGAGCGCGCCGAGGCGCCGCCCTTGCCAGGGATCGAGGCGTCGCTCTTGCCGGAAGACGAGCTGCAGATCGTCTTCGCGCAGCGCGAATGCAACTGGCTGCAGGCGCTCGAAGGCGACATCGACACCTCGCATTTCGGCTTTCTGCACGCCGGATCGGTCAATCCCGCCGATGTCACGCCCGACAATCTGATCCGCTGGACGGTCGCCAACCGGTCGCCCGAATATCATGTCGCCGACACCGATTGGGGCACGATGTATGCCGCCTACCGGCCGGCGACGGCGGGGCAGACCTATTGGCGTTTTGCCAATTTCCTCTTCCCGTTCTGGACGCAGACGCCGCAGGGAGCGTTCGACCGGGTCAACAGTCGCGCCTGGGTCCCGATGGACGACACCCATACGATGTTCGTCAGCCTGTCGTGGAAAGGCCTGCCGGCATCGCGCGCGGCGCTCAGCAACAGCCGGATCTTGCCGGGCTCTAAGCTGACGATGGATTTCCTGCCGAACGCGACCGATTGGTATGGGCGCTGGCGGCTCGCCGGCAATGCGGCGAACGACTGGCTGATCGACCGCGAGGCGCAGAAGAACGGCGGGATCTATACCGGCATAACGGGCATCCAGGCCCAGGACCAGGCGGTCACCGAAAGCATGGGGCCGATCATCGACCATGATTTCGAGCATTTGGGGCCGAGCGACCGGATGATCACCCGCACGCGCCGCCGCTTGTTGCGCGCCGCCCGCGCCTTTCGGAAAGACGGCACGGTCCCGCCCGGCGTCGACAATCCGGAGGTCTATGTCGCGGTGCGCAGCGGCGATTTTCTGGCCGACGCGAAGATCGCCTGGCGCGACGCCTATGACATGCAGATGCGCGGCGCGCTGCGCCCATTGCAGCAGGCCGCCGAATAGCAGCATAGCAGCGCGCCGGAGGCGATCGAGGCCGGCGCTTGGCGCCTCGAGGTGGGAGGGGATAGCGCGATGGACGACCTCCTGGAAGCGACCGAGGGCGGCGTTGCCTGGTTGACCCTCAACCGACCGGACCGGCTGAACGCGATGTCGCCGGCAATGCTGCTCGCCCTCGGCGAAGCCTTCGAGCGGTTGAGGGGCGACAGAGGCGTCGGTGCGATCGTGATCACCGGCGCCGGTCGCGGCTTCTGCGCCGGCGGCGACGTCAAGACGATGGCGGACCGCGCGAGCCAAGGGTTCGAGGAGCGGGTCGAGGGCTTGCGCCGCATGCATCAGCTTCCTTTGCTGATGCGCACGCTGCCAAAGGTCGTGATCGGAATGGTGAACGGCCCGGCGGTCGGCGCCGGAATGGGTCTGGCGCTCGCCTGCGACCTGCGCGTTGCCGGACGGTCCGCCCGCTTTGGCACCGGCTTTGCCGGGGTCGGCTATTCCGGCGATTTTGGCGGCTCGTGGAGCTTGACGCGCCTCGTCGGCACGGCAAAGGCCCGCGAGCTCTACTTTCTCGGCGACATCGTCGACAGCGCCGCGGCGTTCACGCTCGGCCTCGTCAATCGCGTCGTCGACGACGAAGCCTTGCACGACGAGACGATGGCGCTGGCCCGGCGCATCGCGAACGGGCCACGCATCGCCTACGGCTATATGAAGCGGAACCTGTTCGCCGCCGAAACTGAACCATTCGCGACGGTGCTCGACATGGAGGCCGTCCACCAGGCGCGCACGGCGATGACCGAAGACCATCGCGAAGCCGCCCGCGCTTTCGTCGAGAAGCGGCGTCCGGTCTTCACCGGACGATGAGAGCGCCGCCGATCGGCGGGTTCAGTTCTTGCTGCGGTCGACGACGCGGTTCTCGGCGATCCCGCCTCCGCTAAAAGCTGCCCGGCCCGCGCGACATCGCCACCGCGCCGGTCCGGGCGATCTCGGCGAGCCCCAACGGCTCCATCAGCGCGACAAAGGCGTTCAGCTTTTCGGCGGAGCCGGTCATCTCGAAGACAAAGCTCTCGGTCGTCGAGTTCGACGACGCGGGCGCGGAAGATGTC
Organism: uncultured Alphaproteobacteria bacterium; assembly: GCA_963790875.1. Lineage (GTDB taxonomy): Bacteria > Pseudomonadota > Alphaproteobacteria > ATCC43930 > CGMCC-115725 > AP-15. The sequence goes on along the minus strand of CAWBQT010000024.1, from coordinate 67,104 downwards.
CGCGAGGCGCAGACATTCGATGCGCGCATCGCCTTTCCCGGCAACCTTGACCAGCATCATCTCGCGCTCGACGAAAGGGCCCTCGTCGGAGAGATCATGCACCTTGTGCACCGGGACGAGCCGCGACAGCTGCGCCTTGATCTGCTCGATGATCATCCGTGTCCCCGAGGTCACGATCGTGATGCGCGACAGGCGGTTGCCGCGGTCGACCTCGGCGACGGTCAGGCTCTCGATGTTGTAGCCGCGCCCGGAGAAAAGGCCGACGACGCGGGCGAGGATGCCGGGTTCGTTGTCGACCAGGATGGCGATCGCGTGGCGTTCGGTTTCCGGCATCGCGGCGGCTCAGACGAGCACCATCCCCTCTTCCGAAACCGGCTTTTCCGCCTCGTCTTCGGGGCCGAGCAGCATCTCGTTGTGCGCCGCACCCGACGGGATCATCGGAAAGCAGTTCTCCGCCGGATCGACGGCAACGTCGAGGATGACGGCGCTCGGCGTCTCGAGCATCCAAAGGATCGCGTCGTCCAACTGCCGAGGATCTTCGACCCGCCGCCCGGCGGCACCGAAGGCGTCGGCGAGCTTGACGAAATCAGGCAATGCCGCGGTGTAGCTCTCGGAATAGCGGCCGCCGTGCAGCAATTCCTGCCACTGCCGCACCATCCCCATATACTGGTTGTTGAGGATGAAGACCTTGACCGGCAGCCGGTATTGCGCCGCGGTCGACATCTCCTGGATGTTCATCAGGATCGAGGCTTCGCCGGCGACGTCGATGACGAGCGCCTCGGGATGGGCGATCTGCACCCCGATCGCCGACGGCAGCCCATAGCCCATCGTGCCGAGCCCGCCCGAGGTCATCCAGTGATAGGGGCGGTCGAATTTGAGGAACTGCGCCGCCCACATCTGATGCTGGCCGACCTCGGTGGTGATGTAGAGATCGCGATCTCGAGTGAGCGCATGGAGCCGTTCGAGCGCGTATTGCGGCTTGATCAGGTCGCGTCTGCCGCGGTCGTAGCGCAGGCAATCGCGCCGCCGCCAGGTGTCGATGCACCGCCACCATTCGGCCCGCGCCGCTTCGCCGGGAGGGCAACCCGGCGCCCTCGCCGCGGCGGCCAGCATCGCCTTGATCGCCGCGCCGGCGTCGCCGACGATCGCCAGGTCGACATGCACGTTCTTGTTGATCGACGACGGGTCGATGTCGATGTGGATGCGCTTCGAGCCCGGCGAAAAGGCGTTGAGCCGGCCGGTCACGCGGTCGTCGAAGCGCGCCCCGACCGCGATCATCAGATCGCAGTCATGCATCGCCAAATTCGCCTCATAGGTGCCGTGCATGCCGACCATGCCGAGAAAATGCGGGTCGTCGGCCGGAAAGGCGCCGAGGCCCATCAGGGTCAGGGTGCAAGGGACGTCGGCGAGCCGCACCAATTCGGCAAAAGCGGCGCAGGCTTCCGGGCCGGAATTGATCAGCCCGCCGCCGCCGTAGAACAGCGGCCGCCGCGCCGCGGCGAGCATTTCTGCGGCTTGCCCGATCCTCGCCGGGTCGGGCGTCGATTGCGGCCGGTAAGTCTTGTGGCGCACCGCTTCCGGTCCGCTATAGGGTCCGATCGCGAACAGCACGTCTTTCGGCAGGTCGACGACGACCGGCCCGGGTCGGCCGCTTCTCGCGACATAGAACGCCTCGTGCAGCACCCGGGCCAACTCGGCCACGTCCTTGACCAGGTAATTGTGTTTGGTGCAGGGGCGGGTGATGCCGGTCGTGTCGGCTTCCTGGAACGCGTCGTTGCCGATCAGATGCGTCGGGACCTGCCCGGTCAGACAGACGACCGGCACCGAATCCATCAGTGCGTCGGTCAAGCCGGTAACCGCGTTCGTCGCCCCCGGACCGCTCGTCACCAGCACCACGCCGACCCGTCCGGTCGAGCGGGCGTAACCTTCGGCGGCGTGCACCGCACCCTGCTCGTGCCGCACCAGGATGTGGCGCAGCGCATTCTGCTTGTAGAGCGCGTCGTAGATCGGCAGAACGGCGCCGCCCGGATAACCGAAAACGACATCGACGCCCTGGTCGGCCAGGGCTCTGATGACGATCTCCGCTCCACTGATCGGCTCGGCCGACATGACGCTCTCCCTTCGGCGAAACGACAAACCGCCTCGCGCGGATCGCCCCCCGGATCCGTGCTACGCGCGGCCCGAGGATAAACTCCGCGCCCGAGGCGGGGCGCGCAACCTAATCGGCTATGCCGGGACGGTCAAGTGCGCCCGGTTAATAAACTGGCATGCAACGGCGAGGATTCTTTCCGAAAATTGCTCGTCGAGGACGAGGTCGGGGCATGACTGGTGGCGAAACCACGTGATCTGGCGCTTGGCGTAACGGCGGGTGGCGCGTTGCGCCGCCGCGATCGCGGCGTCGCGCGGCAGTGCGCCTTGCAGATGCGCCAAAAGCTCGGGCAGTCCCGCCGCCTGCATCGCCGGCAGGCCGGGATCGAGCCGGCGCTCGGCAAGTGCTGCCGCCTCGTCGAAGGCACCCGCCGCGATCATCGCCGCGAACCGCGCGTCGGCGGCGGCATAGAGCGCCCGGCGCGGCGGCATCAGGAGGATCGTCCGGAACCGCAGGGGCGGCGGCCGGTGCGGCTGCGCCTGCCAATAGCCGATCGGCCGGCCGGTCGCGCGCACCACCTCGTATGCGCGCAACAACCGCTGCGTGTCGCCCGGAGCGAGATGCTCGGCGGCCGCAGGGTCGAGCTCGGCCAGCCGCTCGCGAAAAGCGGCGTTGCCGAGGCGGCGGTGCAATGCCAGCACCTCCGCTCTGATCGCCTCGGGGATTTCGGGGATCGGCGCCAGACCGCGCGTCACGGCGCGGAGATAAAGACCGCTGCCGCCGACGACGATCGGCAACCGCCCGGCGGCGCCGGCCCTGTCGATCTCGGCGAGCGCCAGCTCGCGCCAGCGCCCGGCCGAGCCGCGTTCGCCGGCATCGAGAAAGCCGTAGAGGCGGTGCGGTGCGCGCACCTCGGCAGCGGCGTCGGGGCGCGCCGTCAGGATGCGCAGATCGCGGTAGCATTGCAGGCTGTCGGCATTGATGACGACGCCCTTCTGCGCCTCGGCCAATGCCAAGGCCAAGGCCGATTTGCCGCTCGCCGTCGGGCCGGCAATGACGAGCGCCGACCCCGCCGTCGCGCCTTCGAACTCTTGCGAGCGCGACTCACGCCTCAAGGAAAGCGCGACACGTCGACCGCCTTTTCGGTGATGAATTCGAGCAGCGCCGGGGTGCCTTCGCGGGTCTTCTCGATGCCGCGGCGGATCGCCGGCACGATCTGCTCGGGCTCGGTGACGCGCTCGCCGTAGCCCCCGAGCGCCCGCGCGAAATCGGCGTAATTGCCGCTGATGTCGGTCGAGCGGTACTTCTCGGTCGCCACCGGCATGACCTTCAGCTCGATCGCCATCGAGAAGTTGTTCATCAGGATCGACAGGATCGGAATCCGCTCGCGGACCGCCGTCTCGAAATCCATGCCGGTGAAGCCGATCGCGGCATCGCCCCAGACATTGATGCAAAGCTTGTCGGGCTTTGCCAGTTTGGCGCCCATCGCCAAGCCGAGCCCATAGCCGAGCTGCGTCGTCTTGCCCCAGCCGATATAGCCGAGCGGCGTCTCGCTGACCCAGAACGGCGACAGCTGGTCGCGCGGGCTGCCGGCATCGTGGGTGATGATCGTGTTCTTGACGTCGACCGCGTGCAGCAATTCCCAGATCACCCGATAGGGCGACAACGGCTTTGTGTCCTGGGTCAGGCGCGGCATCCATTGCGCCATCCATTCCTCGTTGAGCCCGCGGATCTCGCGCGTCACGGCCGGCAGTCGGTCGCGCGTCTTGCCGTGCAGGCGGTCCTTCACCTCGGCCAGGAGCGCATCCAGGGTCAGCCCGGCATCGCCGACCGCGGCGAGTTCCGCCGGCACGTCCTTGTTGATGTCGGAAGGGTCGAGCGTGGCGTGCGCGATGCGTTTGCCTTTCGGCATCGGCGTCGCAAAGCTCGACCGGGTGAAGCTGCAGCCGATGCCGAATACCAGATCGGCCTTTTGCAGGAACGTGTGCAGCTGCTTCGAGATGCCGATCCCGCCCGAGCCCAGGGCCAAGGGATGCGCCTCCGGGAAGGCGCTTTTGCCCGGCAGCGTGGTCATGACCGGCGCCTCGAGCAATTCGGCCAGCTGCTGGAGCTGCGGCCACGCCTTGGCGTAGTGCACGCCCTGCCCGGCGCAGATCACCGGACGCTGAGCGGCGACGAGCGCCGCGGCGATCTCGGACACCGAGCGCGGATCGGGGCCGCTCTTCAGCCGCGGCGTCCGCTGATAGTCGATCGGGCTCGCGATCTCCTCGCGCAACAGGTCGGACGGGAACTCGATCAACACCGGTCCCGGCCGCCCGTTCTTGACCTGGGTGAAGGCGCGGCGCAGCGCCTCGGTCGTCGCCTCCGGCACCGTCACCTGCTCGATCCATTTGGTGACGTGGCGGAAATTCAGCGCCGCGTTGAAATTGGGCCGCACCTGATTGACGTTGCGGGCATAGCCGGCCGGCAATACGACGACCGGGCAGGAATTGCCCCAGGATTGCGCGACGCCGCCAAAGGCGTTTTCGGTGCCGGGGCCGTGCTGCATCGCAAAGACGCCGATCCGGTCGCCCGAGGTGACCTTGGCGATAGCGTCGCACATGTGCAGCCCGATCCGCTCCTGGCGCACCATGATCGTGCGGATATCGGCCTCGGCCGCGGCCTCGATGATCGGGTTGACCGGATAGCCGATTAGAAACTCGATGCCTTCGCGCTTCAGGATCTCGGCGACGGCGTTGGCGACTTTCATGACGATGCTCCTCGGTGTGCGCCCTTGCCCGGACTATTCGCGCCATTGTGGCACAACCGCAAATCCGCGTCGCGATCGGCGAGAAGCGGTGGCGCCGCATCTGCCCGGGGCGGGCTTTTGTCGCGCGGCCGATCGAGGCATCGCGCGCCGGCCGCGCCGCTGGAACGAACCGAAATTCCCAGTTTCGACACCGGAAATTCCCAGTTCGGCGGGAAAATACTGGGAAAAATTTGCTTTGCGATCGTTGCGTCATTCTCTAAGCGGTTGCGTTTTATGCACATTCGCCAGATGACCCCGACCGAAACTGGGAAACAATTCGGCGAAACAGCAGCCAAATCGGAGGCAGAAAAGAGATAACTGGGAAAATCGGAAATCACGAATTGGCCCGTCCACGACCGCGCCGCTCCATGCAGCTGCGGTTGTGTGCATTATAGCAATTCGTGTATTGACAATCAAGAAAAGATTTGCTAGTTTTCCGCCGCGATGCAGAACCGCCCGATCGATGACCGCTGACCGGGGGCCCGATTACCCGGTCGGCTACGGCAAGCCGCCGTTGCAGACGCGCTTCAAACCTGGCCAGCGCGCCAACCCGAGCGGCCGGCCGCGCGGCGCGCGGAACTGGAAGACGCTGTTGGCCGAGGCGCTCGACCGGCGGGTCCTCGTCACCGAGGGCGGCAAGCGCCGGCGGATCGCCAAATGCGAAATCGGCATCACCCGTCTCGCCGACAAGTTCGCCGAGGCGGATCCGAAGACGGCGAAGCTCCTGCTCGGCGTGATGCTGGAGCTCGAGCGGCGCGCCCCACCCGATCCGGGCGAGCCGCCGGCCTTCGACGCCGCCGACAAGGCGGTGATTGCGAACCTCTTGGCCCGGCTGCGCACGCCCTGAGCGACGATTTTGGGGCGTGGCGATCCCGGGCGAGGCAATCCTGGGCGAGGCGATCCCGGGCGAGGCGGCCGGCGGCCTCGACCGGGCCGAGTACGACGCGTTGCTGCGCGGCGACTTTGCCGCCTTCGCGCAGCGCGCGTTTCACGAGCTCTACCCGCGCACGCCATTCGCGATGAACTGGCACCTCCGGGTCATCGCGGCCAGGCTCGCCCTGGTGCGCGACGGCCAGATCCGGCGGCTCGCCGTCAATGTGCCGCCGCGCCATCTGAAGTCGCTCCTGGCCTCGGTCGCCTTTCCGGCCTGGATCCTCGGCCACGCGCCGAGCGCCGAGATCCTGTGCGTCAGCTATGCGCAGGAGCTCGCCGACAAATGGTCGCGCGACTGCCGGCGCATCGTCGCGAGCCCCTGGTACCGCCGCCTGTTCCCGACGCGCCTGGCACCGGCGAAGCAGGCGATGGCCGAGTTCGAGACGACGGCGCGGGGCGGCCGCATCGCCACCTCGGTTGGCGGCGTCCTGACCGGGCGCGGCGCCGATCTGATCGTCATCGACGACCCGCTGAAGCCCGAGGAGGCGCTGTCCGACAGGCACCGGCAGGGCGCCAACGAATGGTACGATTCGACGCTCTACAGCCGGCTCAACGACAAGGCGAAGAGTGCAGTCGTCTTGGTCATGCACCGGCTGCACGAGGACGACCTCACCGGCCATCTGCTGGCCCAGGGCGACTGGGAGGTGGCGCGCTTTCCGGCGATCGCCGAGAACGACGAGCGGCACCCGATCGACACGCTCGCCGGGCCCTGCGTCTTTACCCGGCGGGCCGGCGAGGCGCTGCATCCGGCGCGCGAGCCGGTCGCGATGCTCGACGACATCCGCCGCAAGATCGGCGAATACAATTTTGCCGGCCAATACCAGCAGATGCCGGCGCCGCTCGGCGGTGGCATGATCAAGCCCGCCTGGTTCCGGCGCTATCTGCCGGACGAATTGCCGGCCGCCTTCGAGCGCCTCGTGCAGAGCTGGGACACCGCCAACAAGGCGAGCGAACTTTCGGATTTCAGCGTCTGCACGAGCTGGGGCATCAAGGGCAAGAACCTCCATCTCTTGGACGTGCTGCGGCGGCGCCTGGAATACCCGGAGTTGAAGCGGGCGGTGCGCGACGAATATGCGCGCCTAAAGCCCGATGTCGTACTGATCGAGGACCGGGCCTCGGGCACCCAGCTGATCCAGGAGCTGATCGCCGAGGGCCTCTATGCCGTCACCCGCTACCGGCCGCAGGCCGACAAGGTGATGCGCATGCATGCGCAGACCGCGACGATCGAGAACGGCTTTGTGCATCTGCCGCAGGCCGCACCCTGGCTCGCCGAATACCTGCACGAGCTCTCGGTGTTCCCCTACGGCCGGCACGACGACCAGGTCGATTTCGACCGCGCAGTTCCTCGACTGGTTCAAGATGTCCGGCCGCGAGGACGGCATCTTCGCCCTTTACCGCATGCGCTTCGAAGAACTCCGCCGCAAACAAGGCCTGCCGCCGGCCTGACCGTCCCGGCCAGTCTTCCGGCTGCACAGGACGGATGGCCGTTACGGTGCTGGCTGCAGCGGAACCCGCGCCGAAAGTGAGTAAATCGGCGCCGGATGCGCCGCCGTATCCGTCGTCTCATTCGTGAAATTGCACCACTGAGCGGGCGGCACGAGACCGCTGCCGCTCGGACAGGAAACCACCGTCGAATTGAAACCGGTACAATTCTTCCCGCAAAAGAACGGCCAGATCGGGTTCGGCGGGACGGCGGCTTTCGCTACGGTGATCTGATACTTATTGTTGCTGGAATCCGTTAGCGAGATTGTGCACGGGAAGGTTTGCAGTTTCGGATCGACGCCGAACACATAGCCCCCGGTAGGGCTCGGCCGGAACGGGATCGTCGCGTCCTGGCTGCAGATGCCGTATTTCGCCCAGGTCGTCTTCATGCTGGGAGTGCCGCCGAGGCCGACCGCGAAATCGAAAAACTGGTAATAGTCCGGCAGCGGGGGCGGGTACGGATTTGGGTTGGGCAGGCCGCTGGGCCCGCCGACCGCGATGATCAGCCCGCCGGGCAGCGAACCGCCGCTATTGCTGACAAAGCTCGCCTGGTCGTCGATCGAAAAGGCATAGGCGCTGGCACCAAGACCATCGGGCGGTGCGGCATGAATCAGCTGCGTGTACGGGTTGAACCACTGCGTTTCTGTAAGCGCCGAGTCTTTGTAATTGTATTGGAGATAAATGTAATCAAGCGCGCTTCTGTTGCCCTCTGCCACCGTCGGCAGGTCAAATACCGACAGATCACCAGTACAGCTTTCATTGAACGGTACCCAGCCATAAACGAACTGGAGAAAGGCCAACTGACTGGGGAGTCCGGTGTTGTCGACCGGCTGCAAATATGTTGGTGGCGTGCAATTCGGTGCTTTGATATATTGTTTATAGTTGGCTTCGAAGACGGCATTTATCTCGTTGTAAATGTCGGATTGCGGACAATCCTTGCCAGTAGTGGTGCAGGCGGTCCACTGGCTCATCAAGTTTTCGACCAGCTTTGGCGGTGTCGCGGGAATGATGACCGGCGTGCCGTTCGGCGCTAACCCCGGGTTTGCGTAAAAAGTGAACAGCGATGCGGTCGACGGTACCCTGATGCCGGCATTCGGATATGCGGGCTTCCCGGCTTTTGTCGCATTGTTGTAGATCGGCCAGGTGAGGTTGGAGGCGGGCCCGGTGAAGTTAGCCAGCGTTGTTCTAAATGTGGCGGTTGGCGAGGTCGTGCCGATGTAGCCGATATCGGCCGGCTCCCGTACCGGTTCGATCGCGATCGGCAGATATACCTGGTCGACGTTGGATACATTGTAGCCTTGGTTGAAATCGGTGAAATCACCGCCGGAAGTATCGTTGTCGGTCAGCGGCGACACATCGGCGAAGGTATATTCGTTCAATTGATACGGCGTAAAGGCGCCGTATAATGCTTCATTTTGCGGAATTGTACTCGGAATGCGATAAATCTGCAGTTCGGCGGGGAGACACTGGTTGCCGCTGGCCGTCGAGCACGAGACGACCGGTGACTGGGTCGCGAATTTGACCAGGCTGGCCGAAGTCAGCTTCTTGTAGCTGTCATCCAGCGCGGTCTGGTCGTCGAAGATGTAGACGCGAGCGGCGCGCCACCAGTCGATGAAGAGATCGGGAGCGCCCGGCTGGGTTTGCGACCACCATGGGACGCTGATCGACGCGAAGCTGTTCTTCGCGATCCCGGATTTCGGATTGACAAACACGTAATAGGTATTCGTGACCGGATAGCAGTGATCGTAGTCGCCGAAGGCTGCCTGCAGCCAGACATCGCCACCTCCGGTGGTCGATTTCGGGCAATTGCGGGCGTCGGTCACCTGGATGCTGCCCTGCAATACAACGTAGATCGTGCCATCGGTATTGTTCCAGACCTGTATTTCCTTCGTGCAATTCGGCTGCAGGGTACTCCCGTTATTCGGGCATGGGCCGGGCGCCGCGCTCGCGCTGCCGGCGTAGAAGGCGAGCAAGGCGAACAGAAATGCCGCAAGGCCGATCGCGCGGAAAATCACGGTCACGAATTTGCTCCCTGACCCAGTCGGCTGCACCGCCGTTCACCGGACGCATGGCGCAATTTCCGCAATGGCGCAAGCGCTGAATACAGAAACGCCGCTCTCAGGGCTGCATCGCGTCGGCGTGAGCCAGCGGCGACGGGCAACAGCAGACGAGATCGCCTCGACCAGATCAAACGGCCAAGCCCCTTGAAGAAAAAACCATAGGCAGACCCGAGAGCGCACGAAAACGGCGAACAACAGCATGAACCAATGACTACGGCTTTCAAGCGCGTAGCACACCAGCATTGCCGAAACGGCGAAAAGACCGAAGAGCGCAAGGGCATGCACTCCGCGATTTTACGAAAGTGCAAAAATGAAGTGTTTCGGCAAAACTTAACGTCTTTGAGAAATCAAGCAGTTGCAGTACCGTAAGACATGATCGAAACTCATGCGCGGAAACGGCTTATCGGCGCCGGTCGCCGTAATCCGGTAACGCGGACCACGGCCGATTGTGAACCGGCGTCGCGGCGTCCGTCGGCGGCGCGCACCGCTGCTTCAGTTGCGGTGCGGTTGCGCCTCGGATTGCCGTCTTGCCGTTTTGTGGACACTTGGTCCGGTTGGCGGTACGCTCCGCAGCGGTCGATCGGGAGGAGGAGCGCCATGCGCCATTCGGGCTCGCAGGAAACTCGTCGGTCGGTCACTGTCGCGGGCCTTTCCCTGAAATCCATCCTTTGCGCCGCAATCCTGCTGGTTGGCTCCACAATGGCGGGCCAGCCGGCGCTCGCCGCGAGCGGCCACCAATTCGCCTTTTGCGGCGGCTATTTTGCGCTGTGCGCGGCCTCGACCTGCAAGCCTACCGGACGCAAGATCAGGGTGAACGTCACGAGCGGTGGTTTCGCCCTTTTCCCCGAGGCGGAATGCACCTGCCCGATATTCTCCGGTCCGGGGATCGCCGATCTGGCGGGCGGCAACATGCGCGGTTCGTGCACGCCGCCCATGGCACCGGATGGTACGGTCGGGATCTGGTCGTACTATGCCGCGCACTCACACATCGCGCAGGCGATTAACGGCTGGGTGGCGACCGGCCCCAAGGCCTTGGCACCGCCGCTGTTCTGTCCTAAGAGCCCCCCGCTCGGCGCGACGCTCGCCAACTGCTTCAGCTTTGCCTGCGATTCGCAAACCTACATCAACGGCGTACCGGTAGCGACCTGCCACTGCCCGATCGGCGAGTCGCTCGACGGCACGGCCGTACTGCCGCGCACGGCGTTTGTCACCCAGGCCGGTCAAGGGGATCCGGCGTTCTGCGCCCTCCACCCGGTCTCAGGACCGCTCTCGACTCCGCTGCCTTGATCTGGCATGCGGCCGGGCTCGTCACCCGCTTCAAGTACGCTTCCTAACTGCGGCTAGCTCTTCCTCGCTACGGCCGATGTGGCGAGCCTCGTCGTGAGATCGTTATCACGAGTTACCTTTTAGTCCTCCACCGGCTTCCGCCGACCCGCAGGCGATGAAACCGTGGTCCGTCCGACGCCAGATCGGGCGGTTTGTTTCTTGTTAGATTCCGAAGCAAAGTTCTTTTGGAATGCTAGACGTGTCCAGCTTACTCCGGGTTGCCGCAATGAAGATTCCGCCTCTCTTTTTAGAGTGCAGGATAGACCCGAGCGGTGCGCTAATGCTATCGTCTCTTCGGCCGATACTTCGAACATGCGGCGTCTTGGTGGGACCGGCCCATGCCGAAGCGACATGATCATGATACCGTTTTGACGCACCAATGCCGAAACGTTCGGCATTGCCAGTTGCCGCTGCGCCTCGTCGAGATGCATCCACACCGCCGTCAGCATGACCAAATCGAACTCTACCTCGCGTGCTAGCACAGCGGCCAAATCCGGCAGGCTATCATCGAGCCATTCGATCATCGGCGACGGATGTAGGAGCATCGCGCCGCGTCGAAGTTCTTCGGTCGGTTCGACGGCAACGACCGAGTGCCCGAGGGCGACAAGTCCTGCGGCGTCGCGTCCGGTCCCCGCGCCGATATCGAGCGCGCGGCACGGAGCCGGCGGGATCAGGTGCAAGACCGGCGCATGGGCGTCCGCAAAAGAGATGCTCTCATACCGGTTGAACAGCTTGGCAGCTTCATCGGCATAGTTTTCGGTTCCGCTGATCCGAGCCAACCTCATCGAATATCTTTCGCTTGCTGAGTACGTATTCGTGTCAAACGACGATCCGTTCGACCGTCGCACCGGCGGTCGTCGAGCTGCGTGGTGTGCGTCGAGGCGTCACCGCGGCGCCTTCTCCAGCGTCCCGCCATTCTTGAGATAGGCGGTGATCCCGGTCGCGCGGAAACGGTGATTGCCGAGCAGGGTGGCGATGCCCGCCACTTTGGTGCGCCGGCGGATCGTCGCATAGTGTTCGCCTGCGGCAGAACCGTGCGGCCGCGAAGAATTCGAGAGAGCGGATTCGGGCACGCCCGCCGGCGGCGGTGACGAGCGCCGGAAGCTGGCTCTGCGCAGAAAATTCGGCAGTGTGATCGCTCTCATGCGGGGACCCCCGGCCGCGAGATGCGAAATAACGGCGCACGCCGCTCGCCGTGACGGGTCGGCTTGAGCAGCTCGATCTCCCCAACGTTTTTCAGGCCGGAATCCAGAAGAACCCTTTGCGATGCCATGTTGCCTGGGTCGGTATAGGCGCGGATCGTCCTTAGGCCGAGAGTTGGGAACCCGTAATCGATTACGGCCGCGGCCGCTTCCCGGCCATACCCGTTTCCCCAGTAAGGTTGGCCCAACCAATAACCGAGCGCAGGCTCGTCACTGCTGTCGCCGGTGCTGCCGTCAAGCCCCACCCCGCCGATCAGGTGGTCGGTTTCCTTTAGCGCGATTGCGAAGCGGCGCGGCTGGCTGGTCGCATGATCCTCCTGTACGCGAGCGATCCACTCGCGCCCATCGGTTTCGCTGTAGGGGTGCGGTATCGTACTCGTCCAGCGTGCAATTTCCCAATTGCCGGCCTGCGCCACGAGATCGGCAAGATCGTCATTGCGGTGTGCTCGCATCCGCAGCCGCGCGGTTTCGATGGTGACGCCGGTCGCTCCGGCCGATGGTGTTATCACCCTTGTGCCCCTTCTCCCTTGCGCGCTCGCCGGCGACCAGGACCAGCGCCCGGGGCAGTTGGGGCAAGCTGATCGGGACGATCTGGTTCATCACTGGCGCCCACTCGTATTTCATGTCGGGCTCGTTCTCTTCGAGCGACCCACCAGGCCGACGGCCAACCGCCGACAATGCGGCCGAAATAGTCTCGTGTTTCGTCGTCAGAGTGCGGACGATGGAGGTAGGGCATCGCCTCGCGCCGCGCGGCCAAGTGGATTTCCGCGACGTCCGGCGCGTCACCCGGTTCAGCCTCGCGGATTTCGAGACCCTCAACCATCCCCATCGCCTTCGCGCGCACGGGCGCGGCTACAGTCCATCGTCTAGACGGAAGACCCGCTCGACGGGCATCCGAGCCGCGCGGGTTGCATTTATCTTGCGCCAAGAGCGGACCGGCGCCCTATTTTAGCCCTTTGGCGGAGCAGCGCTAGGTGGGTTCGGTGAACGAATCGCCCGACCAACCCGTTCGCTCTCATATGTCGGTTGAAAACCGATAACATTGTCGTCAGCGAGATCAGGAAAATGGCTACGGGGAAGGAGAACGCGATGGCAAGGGCTTTTCAATTTGACGTCGAGGCTGTCGTCAAACAACTCAACCGCATTCTGCAGATGGAGCTCGCCGCGGTCATCTACTACACGCACTACTCCTTTATGATCTACGGTCATGCGCGAATTCCGATCACTTCGTGGTTGCGCGATAACGCATCGGAGTTGCTGGCCCACGCCCAAGAGGCGGGTCAAATGATCATGCGGCTGCACAAGAGGCCGGCACTCGGCATCGCCGCATTGCCGGCAGCTCAGCACAACACGATTGATGAGATCCTGGCGGAGTCAATACAGCGGGAGGAGGCTGGCGTGGAACTCTATCGGGAGTTACTCGCGCTGGTGAAAGACAAATCTGTCGTTCTTGAGGAATATGCGACCCGCCTGGTCTCGGCCGAGGCCGTCCATCTGCGAGAGATGGAGTTAATGGCGATGCAGCGCGCTCCCGACTAGCCCGGCCCTAAGCGAAAGCGGGGAAAGGCTCAGGTGTTGCGTAAGTCAGGTGCAGGAAAACCCAAGCTCCACTGAGTTTAGGTCCGAGCTGCGGACGTAGTTTCGCAGCCCGAGGCCGACGCTGACACTGCGGGCCTGGCGGCGGATGATGGGATGCCGTCACGCAGCTGACCAGCACGCCGCCGCCCGGCGCACTCCACTGACGACACAAAATTTCCTTCCATAGCTGGATTGATCCGGCCCTCATTCCTGGAAACAGATTTGATCGAGAGCAGAGGGGCAGGGGTCGCACGAAGCGGCCGGACAAACGTCGTCGCCTGGGCGCCGAAAGCATACGCTCTCGATTAGGTAATTTGCGGTTTCTGGAATGCTAATCCACCAAGATTGTCTTAGGCGTCTTAAACCTGTGCCTCGTCGAGTTGGAGAGCGCGGGGCGGCCGGCGTCAGAAGACGATCGGGAGTTCGAGGTATTCTCGGTAGATGAAGTCGCGGTGCTGCATCAGCTGCGGCGATGCCGCGGCGACGACTGCTGGGTCGCGCTCGATGTAGTGCTCGCGAAAGGCGCTACCCATCGGGCACAGATTTGGTGGCAACGGGTCGATCAGAGCGGCGAAGGTCGCCCAGTATATGTCCAATGCTGACAGTCGGTCGCCAATGAGGAAACGGCTGCCGGCGGCGCGCTGACGCTGCAGCAGCGCAGCGAGGCAGTTCAGAACCTCGGCCATCCGGACCGGCGCCGCCACGGCCGCCGCGGCGCTGTAGCCATATTTGCCGCCGAACAGCCGCCAGCCAGCCCGCGCCGCCTCGTCGCCGCCGGTGACGCCCTGGTGGATCATCGTCAGCCGCTTCGACCAGCCGAAGCCGTTTTCGCCGGCCAGCTCGTTAGCATAGCCGAACATCGCCACGCGGTCGTCGATGGCCGCGGGGATCAATGCCGGCTCCGGCGCGAGGCGCTCGGCCAGGTACAATTGCTCGATCCAGGTCGAGCGCGGTCGTTCGTCGTTCCAGATCGCGACGGGAGCGCTGCGCTGCGCGGTCCAGTCATAAAGTTCGCTGTCGCTGCCGTCGGCGCCGCGCGAGGCGACCGGCACATAGGAGACCTGCTTGACGTGGAAGATTGCCTTGCAGGCCTCGCGCCACGGGCCCGGGATCGCTCGCGCGCCGAGGATCAACCGCAACCCCGGCAGGGTCTTCGCCTCGGCGAGGCTGACATAGCGGAGCCTCACGTCCTCCGGAGCGATCGTTTCAGCCATGATCACAGCTCCTACGTCGGCCTCTCCAGCGAAGACCCCAACATCGGCGGCAAGGCGGTGGTTCACCAGCCCCACTCCGGCAGCAGGGCGCGCTCTCCCTAATTCGGCAATCCTATACTGAGGAGCGCCGGAGTGCACGACGGGATAAGGTCGGCTTTCCCATCGAACAAGCCGGTCCCAAGCACTGCCGCGAGCGACGGCAGTGGGGGCAACTGCCGTCAATCCCTCGTAGCGATCTCTACTCTTGCCTGCTCGTGATTACGTCTCATATCACACTAGACGCTTGCAAAATATACGGGATTCCCGTAATCCATCCCGGATGCGGACTTTGGGTGGCGCGCTGCGAAGGCAGCCGAGAATCTGCGCGATCACGGCATCACCTTTGACGAAGCGGTCAAGGTGTTGCCGATCCGTTCGCCATGAATGGACCGACGAACTTGCGGCTTACGGCGCCTGTGCGTCACCTACACGGAGCGCGAAAACGGAGGTCGCGGCGGCGGCCGTCGCCGATCCCGACGCGGGGCCGATGACCGAGGAAGACTTCCGACGGGCGCGCAAGGTGCCGCGGGCCGAGACGCTGTGCCGGGCGCTGGGCCTCATGCAGGAGGAATTTGCCGGACGCTATCACATCCCGATCGGTACGCTGCGCGATTGGGAGCAAGGCCGTTCGGAACCCGGCCAGCCGGCGCGCGCCTACCTCACCGTAATCGCGCGCGACCCGGAGGGCGTGCGCCGCGCCTTGGAAGCCAAGCCAGGCTAAAGTCCATGCCGCCGTCCGACGTCAACGAGACGAACCGTCGCCGGTCACCGCCGAGTTGCTGCGCCAGGCCGTCGGTCCCGACGAACCGATGTCGATCATCATCGAGCCGGCCGAGGGGCTGGCCCTGGCGCGGCGAAAATCGCGGGTGCGCGTTGTCGCCGCCGGTCTTACCGATGCTGATATCGACCGACTGATCAAGTAGGCGCAGCGAGAAGTTGAGCCGAAACTGGGCGGGGCCATCCGCCGGCGCTTTGCGCCGCTCGGCGCGCCGACCAAGGGGGGCGAATCGAGGCAGCGAGGCGGCCAGTTGAGCCCCGGCGGGGCGGAGCGTTTCACTTTGCGGAGCAGGTCGGCTCGGCGCTCCGATATCCTTCGCCGTCCGCGCTGTCATTTGACCGCTGCGGACACAATATTTGGGCAGAACGATCCAACCTGTAGCCTTCCAGTAACAAAAGGACGTTTTAACACCCTCTCTAGCCAAACGATGGATGGGCGCAGGCCCGGCCGGTCCGGGGAAGTGTCGCATCGGACTTTCCGCCGGCGCCTATGTCGTGCATGGCGCGGCGCGCCATGCCCGAGCCCATGCTCGAGCGCCCTGCGTGATCAGCCGAGATGGGAACCGCGGGAAGCATGCGCTCCTCCTAAAAATTTCAGGCAAGAGCACAGGCATCTCTCAGTACAGCGGGTCCGCGGCGGCCATTTGCTCGTCGCCGGCTTTGATATGCTTATCGCTGTGACAATATTATGGCTCTCGGGACTCCCCGGAACCCTATTGGATTTCTCTTCGTTGTTAGTGCAGTCGCGGGTTGGAGCAAATCACCCGTGATCAGGCCGGCAACTGGTCGCCTCGTATGAGGTGGAAGGGAAGCCCGGATTGCCCGGATCATTCGGCCGGGGTCTTCCTTTCGGCCAAACCACGGCGTGTCCGGAAGATGGGGTTTCTTCCAGTCCGCGCTTTCCCGGATCATACGCGCGCGCTTGTTCCTTCCCGCTGCTCACGCCGCTCTCGTCGCGCAACGTATGGTGGATATGCTGCGGTCGTAGCTGTCGGCCAATTCCTGCAATGCAGCGCCCAGCGCGCGCCGTGTGGTGGCCTCCTTCTGCCGTGCCGGCGTCGGGAAAGGGGTCGGCCCATGTGCTTTCCTCGGGCCTTGGCACGGCTCCTGCCCTCGGCGTGCGCGTGCGGATGAGGTCGCGTTCAACCTCGGCCAGGCCGCCGAGTACCGCGAGCATCAAGCGCTCGGTGCTGGTGCCGGTGCCCGCCCACGGTTCCCGCCAAGGATCGAAACTGCGCCTTGGCGTCCACGATGCGCTTGACAATGCCGAATAGGCCGAACGTGCTGCGCGCGAGCCGGTCGATCCGCGTCACCGTCACCACATCGCCGGGGGCCAGCTTGGCGAGCATCGGGTTGAACTCGCGCCGGTCGGCCCGCGTGCCGGTCACCTTCTCGCGCTAGATGTCGGGAAGTTGACGCGCGAAACCGCGAGTGAGACCATCGTCTTGACGGTTCCCCTCGGGGATTGAAAGGGAACGCGGTCAGGGCACGAGCCCGAAGCCGCGGCTGCCCCCGCAACTGTAGGCGGTGAGCCGAGCGCCATTTACGCCACTGGGCAACCGGGAAGGCGGCCAAAGCAGTGACCCGCGAGCCAGGAGACGTGCCGTCGACGTGGTCACGCGCGGACACATTGGACGGGGTGCACCAATGGGGTTCGTTCCGGCTCGCTGAGGGCGCGGGGACGGCTTTGGTTCGCGGTGACGTGTCACGGTCGCCGCGAGGTCTCGATGCTCGTTCCGCGTCCTGCCGGGTTCGGCGATCCCCGCCGTCGTCCTGTTCTTCCTCGTTGAAATCGTCGTCTGCTCGCGCGTTGCGGCGCAGGAGGCACCGCCCGAAGAGATGACTTTGGGCCCGGTCGTCGTCACCGCGACCCGGCTGCCGACGCCGGAGAGCGAGGTCGTCAGCAGCATCACCGTGATCACCGCCGAGGAGATCGAGCAAAAGCAGGAACGCACGCTGCCCGACGCGCTCGCCGATGTGCCCGGCCTCAACGTCGTCCAGACCGGCGGGCCCGGCGCCACGACCTCGGTCTATATGCGCGGCACGGATGCCAACCAGGTCAAAGTCCTGATCGACGGCATCGATGTCGGCGATCCGAGCTCGCCCGACGGCTCGCTCAATCTCGCCAACATCCTGACCTCGAACATTGCCCGCATCGAGGTGCTGCGCGGCCCGCAAAGCGGGCTCTACGGCGCCGATGCGATCGGCGGCGTCATCAACATCATCACCAAGGCCGGGTCAGGGCCGGCGGCCCTGACCGGCACCCTCGAGGGCGGCTCGTTCGGCACCTTCAACCAATATGCCAATGCCAGCGGTTCGACCGGCCCGTTCCACTATGAATTCAATGCCGCCCATTTCAGCGCGGACGACACGCCGGTCAGGCCGCCCGGGCTGGTGTTGACCGGCCCCCCGGTGAACACCGATTTCCTATGACAACGAGACCTTGTCGAACTCGGCTCGGCGCCGATCTCACCGACAATTTCGACGTCGGTCTGGCCGCGATCTACATCAACTCGGACTACCATTTTACCGAGGACGATTTCCTCGGACCCGAGGCATCGCCGACCATCGGCACGACGCAGGAATTGTTCCTGCGCGAAACGGCGCACCTGTCGCTGTTCGACGGACGCTTCGACGAGAAGTGGGGCCTCGCCTACACCGGCTACCACAACCGCTATGACGACCCGAACGCGGCGACGATCTTCGAGGGAAATGATCCGAGCGACTATGACGGCGGCCGCGTCAAGCTCAACTGGCAAGGCAACATCAAGCTGATGCCCGGGCAAGGTCCTGACGCTCGGCGGCGAGCACGAATATGACTGGCTCGCCGACAGCGCGCCGGCCGCCGCGCATTACGCCAACGATGCCGGCTATATCCAGCTCCAGTCGAGCTGGAGCGACCGCCTCTTCGATACGATCAGCCTGCGCTACGACGACAACAGCCAGTTCGGCGGCAAGGCGACCTATCGGTTCGCACCCGCCTATCTGATCCCGGAAACCGGCACCAAACTCAAGGCAACGGTCGGCACCGGGTACAATCCGCCCTCGCTCGATTAGCTCTACGACAACTACCCGCAATTCGATTTCTTCGCCAACCCGAGCCTCAAGCCGGAAACCAGCCTCGGCTATGATGCCGGTTTCGAGCAGGCCTTGCTGCATCAGAAGGTCGATTTCGGCGCCACCTGGTTTCACAACAACATCGACAATCTGATCGAGATCAACGATACCGGGACCTCGTATGTAAATATCGGCAGGGCGACGACCTACGGCGTCGAAAGTTTCGTCGCCGTGCAGCCCCGGCAGGCGCTGAAATTGCGCGCCGATTACGCCTTCACGATTGCCGATGACGATATCACACAACAGGAATTGCTGCGCCGGCCCAAGAACAAAGCGAGCCTCAGCGCACATTGGCAGGTGAACGCCCCACTGTCGTCGACCGCGACCATCCTCTATGTCGGTCCGTGGATCGATACCGACCGGGACGCCACCGTGTCGGGCATCCCGGCCAACGCCTACACGCTCGTCAACCTAGCCGCATCCTACGATCTCGGGCACGGCGTGAGTGCCTTCGGCCGGATCGACAATCTGCTCAATCGGCAGTATCAAAACCCGCTCGGTTATGACCACCCGGGGCTCGGCATCTATGTCGGGCTGCGCCTCGCCCTTGGACCAGGCGCGTCTGCCGGTCAAAGCGGAGGAACGAGTCGCCAATGAACCCGCAAGCAGAGCCGCAGCGCCTCACCGAGCCGGACGGCGCGCCGGTCGACATCTTTCCGCTGCCGGCGGATGAGGCGAGCCTCGAAGCGCTGCTGCGCGACGTGTTCGAGAACCACTGGCGGGCGATCACGTTCGGGCCGTTGATCCAGGGCGCCGCCTGGGAGATCCGCGCGCCGCATGCGCCGACGCATCTCGGGATGCTGGACGGATATCTCACCGTCGCATTTGGCGCCTCGCATTTCCACATCTGCATCGGCCCGACGCGCGGGCCGCATCACGCGCCGACGCCGCCGGCGCTGGGTCGGCACCGGCAGACCTCCCGTGCCGAACTCTATCGTCGCCTCGACCGGTCCGGCTCGCCGGTCTCGTGGGGTCTGCGCCTCTTCAACGGCGCCGGCGAGCAGCAGCTGACGGTCCTGCTGCCGAACCCGTTCCTGTCGCCGGATGGCGACAAGGTCTTGCGAGAGCCGGACTGGTCGCGCTTGGCGCTATGGGACGAATTGCGCGCGCGGTGGACCGGATCGCCCGGTCCCGACCCGCTCGACCGCTCGGGAACAGGCTTCACACACTGAATTCCGCAGATGGAGCATCAACACATGGGTCGCTCTTTTCCACCCCTTCTTCGTCAATCGTGGTTGTTGCCGGGCTTTCTGGTCGCGATTTCTGCAGTCAGCAGCTGGGAATTCGCCTGCATCACGCCTTTCGTGGCGTTCGCCGTCGCCGCAACCTATGCGTTGTCGACGCGGACGGCTCTCTTCACCATCGCGGCCGTTTGGCTCGCGAACCAGGCGATCGGTTTCGGGGTCCTGGGCTATCCCTGGACGGTCGACACGATCCTATGGGGCATGGCGATCGGCGCCGCGACTTTGGCGGCCGCAGGCTCCGCCGTCGCCATGTTGCAGCTAGGGATCCAGAACAAGATCACCGCTACGGGGGCCGCTTTTGTTCCGGCGTTCGCCATCTACCAAGGCGGCGTCTACCTGGCAAGCTTCGCGCTGGGCGGCCGGGACGATTTCACGCCGGCGATCGTCGGCCATGTCGCCCTCTTGAACATCGGGTGGACCGTGGGTCTCGTCGGGGCCTATGAGATTTTGCGCTACGGCAGAGCGCTCACCGTAGAACGCCGCGGTGGCTCTTCCGCAGCTTTTCCGGTTTAGAGACGTTCCCCCCCAATACCGGAGCGTGAGATGTTTCCGCCCGAGCGCATCGTCTGCTTGACCGAAGAGACCGTCGAAACGCTTTATCTTCTCGGCGAGCAGCACCGTATTGTGGGCATCTCCGGCTATTGCGTGCGGCCGCCCGAGGCGCGCCGTGAAAAGCCGAGGATCTCGGCCTTCACCTCGGCGGACATCCCGAAGATCCTCGCGCTAGGACCGGATCTGGTCCTCGCCTTCTCCGACCTGCAGGCCGACATTGTGGCGGCGCTCGTTCGCCAGGGCGTCAATGTTCACGCCTTCAACCAGCGCACCGTCGCCGGGATTCTCGCCATGATCCGCATGCTCGGAGCGATGGTCGGGGCGGCAGACCGCGCCGATGATCTCGCCGACGAGCTGGCTGCCGGGCTTGCCACGGCGCGCCAACAAGGCGTGCACTTGCCGCACCGGCCGAGGGTCTATTTCGAGGAATGGGATCAGCCGATGATCTCCGGCATAGGCTGGGTCTCGGAACTGATCGAGGCGGTGGGCGGGATCGACATCTTCGCCGATCGCGCCGGCGGAAAGGCCGCGAAGGAACGAATTGTCACCACAGAGGAAATCATCGCCCGCGCCCCTGGCATCATTATCGGCTCCTGGTGCGGCAAGAAATTTCGCCCGGAGAAGGTGGCGGCACGGCCAGGGTTCGCGTCGGTGCCGGCGGTTCAAACCGGTGCGCTTCGCGAAATCAAATCGTCGCTTATCCTGCAACCGGGCCCTGCCGCGCTCACGGATGGACTGCGGGCTCTCCAGAACGCAGTTCAAGTTAGCTGATATCTGGGCCGGGCTGTAGACAGCCTGACGCACCGCTTTCGCGCTCGGGGTCGCCAGACGTTTTCAGAGCGTTTTTCATCTCACTATGGGCGGGGCGCCGATCCGATCGTCAACGACGACCCCCTGAAGCCCGATGAGGGGCTGTCCGATAGGCACGGGCCGGCCATCTTGGCAGTGTTCATAGGCTCGTGCCGCGGCAACATGGGCCCCGGCTTCGCCCGGGAGGCGGGTGAAGGGTTCCGCTGGCTCTGAACCGAGCTCGGCAACGAGCGCCGACGATGGCGGGCATTGCGCTGCGACGATGATGAAATCTGAGCGTGACAAATGAGCCGTTTCTGGAGCCGCTTGACGCACGACCTGAGGCCCTATGTGCCAGGCGAACAGACCCACATGGCAGAGCTGGTCAAGCTCAACACCAATGAGAGTCCGATAGGTCCTTCGCCGCGCGTATTGGCGGCGATCCGCGCCGAGGCGGCCGACACGCTGCGTCTCTATCCGGATCCGCAGGCCACCCAATTGCGAGCGGCCTTGGCCGGCTACCATCGGGTGCGACCCGAGCAGGTATTCGTCGGCAACGGCTCGGACGAGGTGCTGGCGCACGCCTTTGCGGGCCTCCTCAAGCACGACGCGCCATTGCTTTTCCCGGACATCACCTACAGCTTCTACCCAGTCTATTGCCGGCTATTCGATATCGCCTACGAAACGGTGCCGCTGGATGAGGCCATGCGGGTCCGTGTCGCCGACTATCGCCGGTCGGCCGGCGCGATCATCGCGCCCAATCCAAACGCCCCTACTGGACTAGCGCTGTCGCGTGGCGAGATCGCGACCCTCTTGGAGGAACATCCAGACGCGCCCGTGGTGATCGACGAGGCGTATGTCGATTTCGGAGCCGAGACCGCCGTCCCGCTGGTCGCCTCTCATGCAAACCTGCTGGTGGTGCACACCATGTCGAAGTCGCGAGCGTTGGCCGGACTGCGCGTCGGCTACGCGATCGGCGATCGCGACCTGATCGAGGCGCTCACCCGTGTGAAGGACAGCTTCAACTCCTATCCCGTCGGGCGGCCCGCCCAAGCCGGCGCCATCGCCTCGCTTGCGGACGAGGCCTATTTTCAAGCGGCCCGCACGCGCGTGATCGAAGGTCGCGAGCGGCTGAGCCGCGGACTGGTCCGGCTTGGCTTCGCAGTCCTGCCATCCTCGGCCAATTTCGTTTTCGCCCGCCACCCCGCCCATGACGGCGCGGCGTTGACAATCGCGCTTCGCCGGCGCGCGGTGATCGTCCGCCATTTTGCCGCTCCTCGCATAGCCGATTATCTGCGGATCACTGTGGGCACCGACGCGCAAATCGACCGGCTGTTGTCGACATTATCCGATATCTTCGGCGGCGAGCCGCCACCCCCCCCTTTGACTGCGAATTCAGGCCCCGATAGGGGTCAGCGGATGAGGCGTGCGAACGGATCCGGCTTTGGGCGTCAATCGATCGCAAAATCCTCGGCGGCACGATCCTCGAGGCCGTAGCCTCGAAGCTCGACCTTGCAGCTCAAAATCCGTCGATTGTGATCCAGATCACAACGCTCGACGACCCCGCGGAATCATATTCGAAACCGCTCGAGAGAACGGGAGGCGGCATGGTCGATCGTGTACGCGTTTCCGGCGGGCAAGGGATGGGGCAACCGGTCCGGCAGGAGCGGCTATCGGAGGGGGCGACATATGACTTGGAGCTATAGCCAAGCGACCGGAGAACTCAGCCACGACGGAGAATATATCGCCACCGGCTATGCCGGACTCGGGTCAGATCTGAACGATCCCGGTTCGCAGGGTATCCCCTTCGAGGGTCCGCTTCCCCAGGGAACCTACAATATCGGCCCACCGATGGCGGATGGCGGACACATGGGCCCTTACGTTCTTCCGCTGAACCCCTGGCCGGGAAACAATATGTTCGATCGATCGGGATTCTATATTCACGGCGATACCTCGGCGCGCAACAAATCCGCCTCCAACGGCTGCATTGTCTTGGACCGGCAGTGGCGCACCATGATCGCCCAGTCAAACGACACCATACTTACCGTCAGGGCGTAACCCGCAGACATCACCGCTAACCGAATATCCGGGGGTAGCCATGCCGCTTGCGTACCGAGACGCCGGGCTGTCACGAGGCAAGGTCCAGGACGCCGCACTCGTCCGTGCTCTGCAACAGGATCTGCGCAGCCTCGGTTATCTGCACCGCGGCATCGACGGCGGCTTCGGCCTTGGCACGTATCAGGCCGTGCGGCGGCTGCAATTCGACCTGATGCGAAACGATGGCCGTTCGACAGGCGGCGATGGGCCGGCACCCGTCGCCCTGACAACGTTCAACCGGGGCGTCACGGCCGTTACCGGAACCGTCGATGCGGCGCTCGCCGACAGTATCGAGGCGGCGCTCGCCGACGCGCGCGTCCCCCGCCTGCCGCACAGCGACGATCCGGCTGCCGCGAACCGCGCCGCAATGGCCGCGGTGGCGGGCCTCAGAAGCACGATCGCGCCGACGCCCTACCTGCTGGCGATTTTCCAGCAGGAAAGCAGCGGTCAGCATTATGTCGTGCCGAGCAGCAGAGAGGATTCCGACACCTTCGTCACCATCGGCCTCGATCACAACGGGCCCTCGCCCGACGGGGTAACCTCGCGTGGTTATGGCCTTGGCCAGTACACGCTGTTCCACCACCCGCCCCGCCCGGAGGAGGTCAGCGATTTCATCGCCGATCCGGTCCGCAACGTGCAGAAGGCGTTTACCGAACTGCGGGGCAAGTTCGACCAATTCATCGTCGGCCCTTCGTCGACGGCCGACGACCGCGAGGCCGAACATCCGCGGCTGTCGCTGCGGCTTTGCCGCTACGCGCCAGGCGACACCAGATACATGCGGGCGTGCAAGGACTGCGCGCTCGAGGTCGGCAAGGTCGATATCAGCGCCAGCACCCCGCTGTATCACGGATCGACCCAGACCTACGGGCAAGCGAAATACTATTCCAACCCAAACTACATCGGTGTGCCCGACCGCGCCGCGTTTCTCTGCGACTGGCCCTATGCCGTCCGCCGCTACAACGGTAGCGGACCCGATTCATTCAACTACCAGGCAAAGTTGCTGCTCGACCTCCTGTCCGGACCAGCCATCGTCTCAGGAGCATCGCCGTGACGCTCAGCGGCATCCTCGATACCGCCATCGGCCTTGTCTTCATCTATTTCCTGCTGTCCGTCATCGCCAGCGGCATCCAAGAAGTTGTCGCCGGAATATTCGCCTGGCGCGGCACATATCTTGCGCGAGGTGTTGATGTCATTCTCGACAACGACAGTTCGGCGGCCTTCAGGTGGGCCGGCATCGGTGAGTGGCTGCTCGCGCATTTCACCAACAAGCCGCTTCCGACCGCGGCCGACCGATTGGCAGCGACGGTCGCCAGCCAGGGCGGACAGGCGACACCGGCACAGCAAACGCTGCAGCAAGTTCTCTCGGTGCCGATGCACCCATTGATGAAGGGAACGCCGTCGGCAGTGCCTTCCTATGTTCCGGCGCGAAACTTCTCGCTGGCATTGCTGGAGACATTGCGCGACGGTTCGAAGGCGCCGCTGTTTAGTCAGGCTGAGCGCACAATATCCGCGCTGCCCGACGGTGATCTCAAGACAACGTTGTCGGCATTTCTCGAGAGTGCCGGCGGAGACCTGGACGCGTTCCGGGCACAACTCGAGCAGTGGTTCGACGACGCGATGGATCGCGTTGCCGGCGTTTACAAGCGGATGAGCCAGTATGCGATGGTTGTTCTCGGTGTGCTGATCGCGGTCGCGCTCAACCTGGACAGCATCAGGGTTGCGCGCACGCTGTGGGAAACGCCGGCGTTCCGTGCCGCGGTCGTCGCAGGCGCGACGCAAGCCGCTCAGAAGCAACCGTCGCCGGCAACGTCCAATGCGCCGGACATCGGCCAGATCATGAAAGACGTGGCGGGCTCCTATCGGAACCTCGAAGCGACCAATCTCCCCTTCGGTTGGACCGCTGAAAGCGGGTCGGGGGACGGCGCGCCGACAACGGTCGGCGGCTGGGCCATCACGGCGGCGGCCGTCGGCCTGGGTGCGCCGTTCTGGTTCGGGCTGCTGCAAAATCTGGTGAACATGCGAAACGCCGGGCCGAAACCGCAATCGGCAAACAACGGCGACGGCTCCGGTTAATTAACGCGGCAAACCGGGAGGGTTACGCGCGGCGCCGAAGCGTGGCGTGCGCGATATCGCGCTAGGGTTCGCGCAGGCTCTCGTTGACGACCCGGGTCAACGGGTTCAGCACATATTGCAGGATCGAGCGGCGCCCGATCTTGATGTCGGCAACGAGCCGCATTCCCGGCCGCAGCGCGAAGCCTTGCGGCAGGTTGCGGAATTGGGTCCTGGTCAGCGCCACCCGCGCCCGATAGTGGATCGGCATCTCCTGGCGCGGCGCCGCGAAGCCGGGCGCCGCCGCCCCCAGCGTCTCGCGGCCGGCGTCGTCGACGGTGTCCGGCGCCAGCGCCTTCAGGACGCCGTCGGCGAGACCGTATTGCTGCCACGGCAATGCCTGGAACTTGAGCGTCACCGGATCGCCGATGCGGATCCGCGCGACGTCGCGGGTGTCGATCTCGACCTCGGCGACGAGCGGCACGTCGGCTGGGACCAAGCGGAAGAGCGGCTCGGCCGGCTGCACCACGGCACCCTCCGGCCGCTCCGCCACGGCCAGCACGACCGCGTCGTGCGGCGCCCGCAGCACCGCCATCCGGCGGCGCAGCTCCGCCTTCGACAGCTGCGCCGCGGTGGCGTCGCGTTCGCCGCGGGTCTCGACCATCTCCTCGGCGAGCTTGCGGCGCCACTCGTCGACAAAGGCCTCGCGCTCGGCCGCGGCCTCGGCGATCTCGTCGGTCAATTGCTGCTGTTCGCCGTCGTCGGCGTCGAGCCGCGACTGCGCCGCGACCCGGCTCTGCGTCGTTTCGATCAGCTTGAGCTTGGAGGCGAGATCCTTGGCGACGAGCGCCTGGTAGATGCCTTCGGCCTGTTGCGCCAGGCGGATCTGCTGCGCGAGCCCGGCGGCCTCGATCTTGTGCGCCGCGAGGTCCGCCTGGTACTCCTCGGTCTTGCGGTCGAGTGCGGCGAGCCGCGCCGCATATTCGTCGTGCCGCTTGCGAAAGATGTCGCGCTGGGTCAGCGCGTCGGAGTTCGGGCGGCGCGGATCGTAGACGGCTCCGGCGAGTTCGGCGGCGATCCGGTCGTGCGCCGCCTGCAGCCGGGAGAGCTTGGCGCCGAGCTCGGCCTCGTCGGCCTCGGTGAAGGTCGGATCGAGGGTGGCGAGGACCTGGCCGGCCTTGACCCGGTCGCCCATCCTGACGTCGATCGACCGCACGACAGAGGTTTCGAGCGGCTGCACGACGATCTCGCTGTCGGTCGTGACGAGCCGCCCATTGGCGCTGACGACGATGTCAACCCTGGCGAGCGCGAGAGCTGCGACGGCGGCGGCGAACAGGCCGGCCATCAGCCACAAGACGACGCGCCGCTTTGGCGGCGCCAACAGCACGCTGTTGAAATCGTAATCGATCAGGGCCCGCGGCGCCGGCTCGCCCGACTTCCACTTGGGGGCGCTCGGCCGGGCGGCGGCGAGCGAGGTGTCGTTCACTGGTACACCCGCGCCTGCTGGCTCCACAGCTGGTTGTAGGGCAGGCAGCTGCGCAGCAGGGTCTCATGCGGCCCGACCTGCACGATATGGCCCTGGTCGATGACGATAACGGCGTCGGCGCGGGCGACGAAGGACAGGCGGTGCGTGATGATGACGATCGTGCGGCCGCGGGCGATGCCGGCGAGGTGCTGCTGGACGATCGCCTCGGTTTCGGGGTCGAGCGCGCTCGTCGCCTCGTCGAAAACGAGGATCGGCGGCGCATGGATCAGGGCGCGGGCGATCGCCAGGCGCTGCCGCTGCCCGCCCGAGAGATTGGCGGCGCCCTCCTCGAGCATCGTCGAATAGCCGTGCGGCATGCGCTGGATGAAGTCATGCGCACCGGCAACCTGTGCCGCCCGCACCACCTCGTCGAGCGAGGCCGCGGGCTTCGTCATCGCGATGTTCTCGCGCACCGTGCCGCGGAACAGGAAGTTTTCCTGCAGGACGACGCCGATCTGGGCGCGCAGATTACCGAGATCGAGCTCCTTCAGGTCCTGCCCGTCGATCTTGACGAGCCCGGTCTGCGGCCGATAGAGGCCCTGCAGCAGGCGGGCGATCGTCGTCTTGCCCGAGCCGCTCCTGCCGACGATGCCGACGATCTGCCCGGGCTCGATCGCAAACGACACGTCCTTGACCGCCGGGGTCGGCGATCCCGGATAGTGAAACGTGACATCCTCGAATTCGATATGCCCGCGCAGCCGCGGGGCGAGCTGCCCGGTCGCCGGCTCGGGCTTGGTCTGCATCAGCTGCGCCATCAGTTTCAGCGACAGGACGGCGCGCTGATATTCCTGCATCAAGGTCGAAGCGTGGATCAGCGGCTGCGCCAGCCGCAAGCCCAGCATGTTGAAGGCGATCAGCGCCCCGACCGTCATCTGGTCGCTCAACACGAAGAGCGCGCCGAGCGCGCCGATGCCGACGCTCATCGCCCGTTCGAGGCTCATCACGACACTGCGCGCGCGGGCCGCGGTGTGGTCGAGCGACAGGGTCTTGGTCGCCGCCTCGTCGGTGTAGCGACGCCAGCGCAGCATCGAGCGCGGTTCGAGCGCCAGCGTCTTGATCGTCTCGACGCCGTTCAGGATCTCGTAGAGGAACGCTTTGCGCCGGCCCTCGATGTCGTTGACGTCACGCAATTTAATGCGGAACTCGCGCGACATCACGGCGAGCGTCAGAAAGGCGGCGCCCGAGACCGCCAGCACGATCAGCGTCAATTGCCAGGAATAGATCAACAGCACCGGCAAAAAGATGATGACCGACAGGAAATCGAGAAAGGTGTTGAACAGCCGGCTCGCCAGGAACTCGCGGACGTTGTTCGCCTCCTGCAGCTTGTAGGCGGTGACGCCCGAGGGATTGGCGTGAAAGAAGTCGATCGGCAGCTTCAAGAGGTGGTCGATCGTGTCGGTCGCGATGACGTGGTCGAGCTTGCGGGTGATGAAGGCCAACAGATAGTTGCGCATATAGTTGAAGCCGGCATCGAACAGGATCAGCACGAAGATGCCGGCCGTGATCGTGTAGAGCGTGGCAAAGGCCTGGTTCGGCACCACCTTGTCGACCAGGATCTGGAAGAAGATCGGCACCGACAGCGCGATCAGGTGCATCGCCAGCGCGGCGATGACGACGTCGCGGATCAGACCGCGCTCGGCAAAAAGCTTCTTGGTGAACCAGGAGAAGCCGAATTTCGCGTCCTCGGGGCTCGGCGGAAGCGGCGTGACGACGAGGGCGTCGCCGCGCCAGGCGCGCTCGAACTCGCCGCGTCCGAGAAAGAAGATCTCGCCGTCGCGGAAGAGCGGGTCCGAGACCGCGAGTTCGCCAAGGGATTCGGGGGCGCCGCCGCGCCGCACACCCATCAGCACGACGGCGTTGCTGTTGCCGAGGACGAGGATCAACGGATGGGCGAAGGTGCCGGTCGTCAAGGCCTGCCAGTCGAGGCGGACCGGGACGGCGGTCAGGCCGAACTCGCCGGCGAGGGCGGAGAGGCGGGAGATCGGCACGGTTGGGTCGTCGACGACGTTGCGCCGGCGGACCGCATCGACATCGGCATAGACGCCGGTCTGGACGCCGAGCCAAAACAGGCAGGCAAGCCCGGTTTCGGAGGAGACTGCCGTCCCGGCCGTCGCGTCGCTCGCCGGCCGCGACGGCGGCGCCCCGGCCGCGCCGCTCGCCGACACGAGCCGCAAGGCCGGCGCGGGCCGTTTCCGGTGCCAGGTTGCCGCCAGCTTCTCTGCCAGAGACACCGGCACCTCCCAATTTGCGCTGTCGTCGGGTTCCCTTCGGACAGGCGCAGCACCGCGCCGCGACCTGCCGGATCGTCGAAGATTTTATGACAAAAGCCCGGCGAGATCAAGGAGACCCAGGCCGTCGGCGATCACGAATATTTACCAATGCTTGCTGTGCGCTGAGCGCAACCAGTAGGTTCCGAGCGTCCGGCGGGTCGCAGTCGCGGATCGACAGGTCGGCAGCGCGATGGGCCGAAGGGTCGGGATGCCGCTCGGCCACAGGCACCGCGGTCGGGCATTCCTCCCTGCCAGCCCTGCCAGCAGTGCAAAGCTACGCATCCGCGGTTTCTACTTTACGACTATGGCAATTTGCGGGACGGGTTCAGGCGCGCGCTTCGATGGCGCGCCGGCGCGCCGTCAGGCAGGAACCGTAGGGCGGAAAAGCGGAACGCGCATTCCGCCGCGGCTGCGCCCTCGACAACCCCTGCCGTCGGCTACATCGGCGGCACGTTTCCCGTGGGCCCAAAGCGCCGGCCCGCACCGTCTGGCGGCGGATTGCGCTGTCGCTAATCCGCCCTACGGTCGCTGGGCCTTGCCCGCTTATGAGACGAAGAACACGTCGCCGGCCGTCAGATGCGGATGTCCGGCAAAAGTGGCGACGAGTTCGCGCGAACTGCCGGGCCGGTCGCCATGCGCATCGTAGAAGAGCGCGCCGCTGCGCGTATCGTAAGCGAAGCGCTCGGTCGCATTGTTGAATTTGCCGGTCGGGTTTGCCGCGAAGAGATCGGCGGGGAGCGCCTGCGGCGCAGCACTCGGATTGGCGAGACCAAGATGAAACCCCGGATCGCTGAAGGCCACCTGGTCGTCGGCGGCGTCGAAATGGAGGATGACGTTGCTGTCCGGATGGAGCGGCGAACCCGGCGTTGCGAATTCGAACAGATCGCTGCCGGCGGTACCGCGCAAGGTCGAATGACGACCGGCGATCAGGATGTCGCCGGCATCGGCGAGCAGCGGCGCGGCGTGCGCCGAAGGCACCGCCGTCAGGTCGACAACCGAAAGCGGCGCGTAGACTTCGTGGGTGCCGGCCGCGGTGCCGTTCGTCACCCAGAGCCCGGTATTTTCCAGCCTGTCTGTACCGATGAACACAAATTCCTTGCCGATAACCGCGCCGGCCAGGCTCTCGAAGTCAAGAATGCCATAGAAATAGGCGCCATTGATCTTTATTTCGTGGGTGCCGTTCGCGGTGCCGTTCGTCGCCCAAAGTCCTTCCTTGTCAGCCGAATCTTCTGCCTTGAAGAGGACGAGACTGCTGAACACCGAGAAATCTTGCGGAGAGGCGCCTGACCAGGTCAGTGCGAACGAACCCTTGGAACTGCCGTCGCTGACGAAGATGTCCGTGCCCCCGGCCGCCGTGTTCCCGACAAACAATACCCGGTCGCCGAAACCGACTAGCTCCGACGGTTCGGGATCAATTCCTTCTTCTGAGGCACCTCGGATGACGATTTCCGCCGTCCGGACGGCCGTGCCGTTAGTCTGCCACAGTCCGCCGTCCGCGATGAAGAGCACCTTGTTGCCGACGACCAACAGGTCCTGCGGATTAAGGTTCTCGACATAGCCAAAGGGTTCGCCGGTCTGCGCGATTTCGTGGGTGCCGCCTGCCGTACCATTCGTCACCCACAGCCCGCGATAACCGGCGCTGTCATCGCCGCTGAAGAGGATCTCTTTGCGGTATACGGTAAGATCGGCGGCATCCAAACCGTAGGAAGACGCGCCTTTGACCGTTAGCGCCTTCGTCCCGGCGGCACTCCCGTTCGACGCCCACAGCGTGTTCACGCCCGCGTAATTCGTCGCCGAAAACAGCACAAGCTTCCCGAAGCCGGTAAACTCGCTCGGGTCGAAATTGAAGGGGAGCGGCGGCCCTGCGATTGTGAAGGTCTTTGTCCCGCCCTTGGTCAGGTTGGTGACCAGGAACTCGACCTTTGGCGGTTCCCCCTCGACCGCCGTTACGCTGTCGAGGATCAGTAGCCTGCCGTCGAACGCAGCGAAATCTGCGTCCTCCAGATAAGAGTTTGGGTAATAGTAAGACAAAGCCGGGATCGTAAACTCTTTGGTGCCGGATTGTGTCCCATTTGTCGTGTAGATCTGTACATGGTAGCCGGTACTGCCATACTCCAGCTCAAAAAAAAGCAGCTTCCCATCGAACGGCACGAAATAATATGGGCCGATTAGGCCTTCCAATTCCTGTCCGGGATCTGCCCTTAGCAGCAGCTGATGTGTGCCAGATTTGCTTCCGTCGGTAACCCAAACCGAGTTCTCATCGAGGAAAAGGGCCTCCGCCGACGCCATCTCCGTCGCTCCTTGTCAGGCCGCCGCTACCGCCGCACTCGCGTCCGCCCGCTGTCGGGTGGCCGATCACTTCCGCATCGGACGCGACCGAATAGTCCCTTATCCTTATCCATATGGTGAAGACACTCCGAAGTAAAAACTCACGATACACAGATAATAGTGGTTCATCTTTATTAATTGATCGGTTTGCGGGTAGCGGGTGCGTATTCGCCCGACTTTCGCTTGGCTGGATGGCTTCGACAACGAGCGGCGCACCGTCACGGTCTTGCACGTCGGCGGGGTGGATTACGGTTCCAGCCATCAGGCTGGTGGTATCGGTCACGATATGCCGCGTGATGCCGTCCACCCCATGTCCGGGCGGGCGGAGGGCGGGTGCTGATTAACCGCGGCGAGTACAGGCAAACCGCGATGAGCCCCGGGTTATTCGATGACGATGCGCGGCGGCGGGCGGCCGACGGCGTCGGCGCCGGCCACCTTCTGCCAAATGCGCGCCGCCATCTGTCGGAAGACTTGCGCGTGCGGGCTGTCGGGTTCGGCGACCGTGATCGGCCGGCCGCCGTCCGAGGTCTCGCGGATCCTGAGGTCGAGCGGCACTTCGCCTAAAAACTCGACGCCGAGCCGTTCGGCCTCGCGGCGCGCCCCGCCATGATCGAAGATCTCGCTGCGCCCGCCGCAATGCGGGCAGAGGAAATAGCTCATATTCTCGACGATGCCGAGCACCGGCACGTCGACCTTGGTGAACATGTTGAGGCCCTTGCGCGCGTCGAGGAGCGCAATGTCCTGCGGCGTCGAGACGATGACGGCGCCGGCGAGCGGCACCTGCTGCGCCATCGTCAGCTGCGCGTCGCCGGTGCCGGGCGGCATGTCGACGACCATGATGTCGAGGGCGCCCCAGTTGACCTCGCGCAGCATCTGCTGCAGCGCGCTCATCACCATCGGGCCGCGCCAGATCATCGGCGTGTCTTCCGCGACGAGAAACCCGATCGACATCGCCTCCAGCCCGTAATTGTGCATCGGCATGAGCCGCTTGCCGTCGGGCGAGCGGGGCCGCCCGGTGATCCCGAGCATGCGCGGCATCGACGGCCCGTAGATGTCGGCGTCGAGCACGCCGACGGCGAGCCCGTTGGCGGCGAGCCCGAGCGCCAGATTGGCGGCGACTGTCGATTTGCCAACGCCGCCCTTGCCCGAGGCGACGGCGACGATCGCCTTGACCCCCGGGATTTCGCCGCGTTGCGCCCGGGCGGCGGGGTGGGGCGCCGGCGCCGCCGCGCCGCCGCCCGACGGCGGGCGATGCGGCAGCGGCGTTGCCGCCGGGTGCGGCCGGACGGCGCCGCCGGCTGCGGCCTGCGCCGTCAGCACGGCGGTCACCGAGAGCACCTCGGGCAGCGCCTCGACCGCCTTTTCGGCCGCCTTGCGCAACGGTTCGAGGCGGGCGCCGCGCTCCCGGTCGACCTCGATTGCAAAGGCGACGTTGCCGTCGCGGATCGCGATCCCGGAAACCATGCCGAGCGCGACAATGTCGCCGCCGCGGTCGGGGTCGGAGACCGCGGCAAGTGCATCGAGAATCTGTTTTTCGCTGACGGCCATGGCACATCCTCGTCCGCTGCCGCGGAACGGCTCGCACGGCGCTTGGTTCCGGGCGTCGGTTGAGGCAGAGTAGCGGAACCCGGGCGGCCGCCGTCCTCGTGGGATTTGGGACCGGCGGTGCGGCTTGACAACGTCCGATGCGGCTTCTATCGCCTCGCCGCACCGCAAGGCGCCGGACCGCGCCGGCGCGAAAAGGTTTCGGGTCGATGTTCTGGCTCAGTCAGGGCGGTGGTCCCTGGGGCGGCGGTCCGCGCGGCGGCGGCCCTTGGGGCGGCGGGCCTCGCGACAATGGCGGCGGCTCGGGCCCCGGTCCGCGCCGCCCGCGCCCGCCCGATTTCGAGGAGCTGCTGCGCCGCGGGCAAAGCCAGTTCCGCCGCATCCTGCCGGGCGGGTTTGGCACCGGCAGCGGCATCGCCATCGCCGTCATCGCCGTCGTCGTCATATGGCTGGCGAGCGGCTTTTACCGGGTGCTGCCGGACGAGGTCGGCATCGTGCTGCGGTTCGGCGCCTACGACCGCACGACGCAGCCCGGCCTCAACTACCACCTGCCGAGCCCGATGGAGTTGGTGCTGACGCCGAAGGTGACCCGGGTCAACCGCATCGAGATCGGCTATCGCTCGGGCGAGAGCGAAGCCGAAGGCGGGACCGAGACCGAAGCCGGCCAGGTACCGGAAGAAGGGCTTATGCTGACTGGCGACGAGAACATCGTCGACATCAACTTCACGGTCTTCTGGGTGATCAAGGACGCCCAGGCCTACCTGTTCAACATCCGCGATCCGGAGCTGACGGTCAAATCGGCGGCCGAGAGCGCGATGCGCGAGATCATCGGCGAGACGCCGATCGCCCAGGCGCTGTCCGAGGGGCGGGCCAAGATCGAGGCCGATACCCAGGCGCTGTTGCAACAAATCCTCGACAGCTATGGCGCCGGAATCGAGATCACCCAGGTACAGCTGCAGCGCGTCGATCCGCCGGCCGAGGTCATCGACGCCTATCGCGACGTGCAGGCGGCGCTCGCCGACCAGGCACGCTATCGCAATGAGGCTGAGGCCTATCGCAACAGCATCATCCCGGCGGCCCGCGGCGACGCGGTGCAGATCGAGCAGCAAGCGCAAGCCTTTCTGCTGGCGACGGTCGCCAAGGCGCAAGGCGAATCCGCGCGCTTCCTGTCGGTCTACAACGCGTTCAAGGCGACGCAGGACGTCACCCGCGAACGGCTCTACCTCGAGACCATGGAGGAGGTGCTGAAGGACAGCCACAAGGTCATCATCGACAAATCCGCCGAGGGCGGAAACGGGGTGCTGCCCTATCTGCCGCTGCCGGCGCTCGGCGGCGGCAGGTCGGCCGGGCCGACCGGCCCCGCCGGCAGCGGCGCCGCGGCGGCGGCGCCGGGCGGGACGCAGCCTTTGTCGTCGGACGCGACGGCCGCGCCGCCGCCGGCCAACGGCAGCCAGCAATAAGGGCAGAGCGATGAGCCGCCGCGCCCTCTTTGCGCTCGCTGCGGTGCTGATCGTCGCCGGCATCTTTGCGATGAGTTCGCTGTTCATCGTCAACCAGACCGAAGAGGCGCTGGTGCTGCAATTCGGCCGGCCGATCCGCGTCGTCGACACGCCCGGCCTGCGCGTCAAGCAGCCCTTCATCCAGAATGTGATCATCTACGACAAGCGCCTCTTGGATTTCGAGCCGCCGCCCGAGGAGGTCATCGCCTCCGATCAGAAGCGGCTGATTGTCGATACCTACGCGCGCTACCGCATCACCAACCCGCTCTTGTTCTATCAAACCGTCGCCACGGAACCCGTCGTGCGCGCTCGGTTGGGCGCGCTCGTCAGCGGCAGCCTGCGGCAGGTCATCGGCAACGTCACTTTGTCGGCGCTGTTGTCGCCGGAGCGGGCGGCGATCATGCGGCGCATCCGCGACGAAGTCGCCGGCCAGACGAAGTCCCTCGGCATCGATGTCGTCGATGTCCGCATCCGCCGCGCCGACCTGCCGCCGCAGAACAGCGAAGCGATCTATGCCCGCATGCGTTCCGAGCGGCAACAGCAGGCGGCGCTCTACCGCGGCGAGGGGACGCAGGCGGCCAAGACGGTTCGCGCCAATGCCGACCGAGAGCGGACCGTGATCCTCGCCGACGCCCAACGCAATGCCCAGGAGGTGCGCGGCAACGGCGACGCCAAGGCGATCGGGATCTATGCGAACGCTTATGACCAGGATAAGAATTTCTTTGTCTTTTACCGGTCGCTGCAAGCCTATCGCGACGCGCTGACCAGCAATACCACCTCCTTTGTGCTGAATCCGACCAACGACTTCTTCCGCTTTTTCGAGAGTCCGGACGGCACGCCGGCTGCGCCCGCGCCAACGGGCGCGCGCAAGTGAACGCGCCGTCCCGCCGACACCCGTCGCCTTAGGGCGCAGCGATCGGCGATGCGGGATCTGTCGACGGCGCTCGCCCTCGTCCTCGTCATCGAGGGCGTACTTTACGCCTTGTTTCCGGAAGGCATGAAGCGGGCCGCGGTGCGGGCCATGGCAATCCCGCCGCAGGCGCTGCGCATGGCCGGTCTGGCGGCCGTCTGCCTCGGCGTCGCGCTCGTCTGGCTGGTGCGCCGCTGACCCGGTCGCTGCCGGCCATCTCCTCTCTGATTGGATGGCTGTCAGCGATCCCGGATAGCATGTCTGTGCGATAGGCCTCCGCAAGGTTGGTGCGGTTCTCGCAATTTGGCCTTGACACCGGCGCTTGTTCGTGTTATGTTCCTAACTTGGAAGCAATCGAACGATATCTTTGGGATTGGTGAGGAACACCGGCGGTAACCATTTATTAACCAAGCTGCGACACGTTGGCGGATGCGCCACGGTCCCTTTGTGCGACGAGA
This sequence comes from uncultured Alphaproteobacteria bacterium, assembly GCA_963790875.1. Classification (GTDB taxonomy): domain Bacteria; phylum Pseudomonadota; class Alphaproteobacteria; order ATCC43930; family CGMCC-115725; genus AP-15. The sequence continues at coordinate 31,233 of CAWBQT010000024.1, read as the reverse complement.
AATGAAGAGTCGCATCAGCTGCGGTGCGATTTTCCTAAGGTGGTGACAATGCCACTCATTTACGCCATCGCGATTGCGGTCGCGGCCCAAATATTCATCTATACCGGGCTCACTTTTATGGCAGGAAAATTATTTCCTGCCTTTTTGACGCCTATATACCAATTTATTCCGGGAGGAAATCATCGATTTGTGGTTGCGAGTCTAACCGTCATGCTGGCTGGTAATTATCTTTTTCAGCGGCTTTATTCACTTCAATCGGTCTTGAACGCTGCCGTTATATCGGTGACTGCCGGGATCTTTATCGCCAGCGTAGGCGGGCTTGTTCTTGAACAAAAACTTCCAAATATGCTGATGGTGCTTGGGCTGACACTGGTTTTATCGGGAGCGGTCATCAGCGTTTACGCGCGAAATCATCTGTAATGTGGGCACGGCTTCGGCCAACCTCGTGATTCCTGGGGTGCCGGCGGCCGGGATCGTCGATCATGTTGCACCGCCGCGGAACGGGCATTTTGCGCCCGGTTGTCCGGAGCGGGCCGCGAGCGGTAAACTGCCACTGGCCCGCGCGGCCTTTATCTCGGGCACTCTCGCGGCCGCTCCGAAAATGCCGCGCCAGGCAACGGTCGGCAAGGTGAGGTACGCCTGCAACGCAGGGAGTGGATTAGGGTGTCGTCGATTTTTTCATGCTTGCCGCGCCACGCCGCAGCCGTCGCCATCGCGGCCGCGGCACTCCTCTTTGCGGCGCCGCCGCTTGTGCTGCCCGGTCCGGCCGCGGCCCGGCCGGCGCCCGACGGTTTTGCCGATCTCGCCGCCAAGCTCTTGCCGTCGGTCGTCAACATCTCGACGACGCAGACGCTGAAGGCGGAGAGCGGCGAGCACGGCGGGACCGAACTCCCGGAGCTGCCGCCGGGTTCGCCGTTCGAGCAATTCTTTCACGACTTTTTCGACCACGGGCAGCATAACGGCGATGAAGGGCAGGGGGAGGCGCTGCCGCGCCGTGCCACCTCGCTCGGCTCCGGCTTCATCGTCGATCCGGCCGGCTACGTCGTCACCAACAACCACGTGATCGCCGACGCCGACGACATCACGGTGATCCTGCACGACAACACCAATCTGAAGGCGACCGTCGTCGGCCGCGACACCAAGACCGACATCGCGCTCCTCAAAGTCGATGCCAAGAAACCGCTGCCGGCGACGGTCTGGGGCGACAGCGATGCCGCGCGCGTCGGCGATTGGGTGGTGGCGATCGGCAACCCGTTCGGCCTCGGCGGCAGCGTCACCGCCGGGATCCTGTCGGCGCGCCAGCGCGACATCAATTCCGGGCCGTATGACGACTATCTGCAGACCGACGCGCCGATCAACCGGGGCAATTCCGGTGGACCGATGTTCAATATGGATGGCCAGGTCATCGGCATCAACACGGCGATCTACTCGCCATCCGGCGGTTCGATCGGCATCGGCTTCGCGATCCCTGCGGCGCTCGCCGAGGAGGTCGTCGACGAACTGAAGGACGAGCGCGACCATACGGTGCATCGCGGCTGGCTCGGCGTTCGCATCCAGACGGTCACCGATTTGATCGCCGAGAATCTCGGCCTCGACAAACCGCAGGGCGCGCTTGTCGCCAGCGTCACCGCGAAAGGACCGGCGGCGGCCGCCGGGGTGCAGCCCGGCGATGTCGTGCTGACGTTCAACCATAAGCCGGTCGACGACATGCGGCAGCTGCCGCGGCTGGTCGCCGAGACGCCGGTCGGCAAGACCGCTGCCTTGACGGTCTGGCGCAAGCGGCGGGACCTGACGGTCGAGGTCAAGATCGGCCGGCTTGACGAGGGCGCCGTCCAACAGGCGAGCGCGCGCGCGGCCGGCCCGACCGCGCCGCCCGGCAACAGCGCCTCCATCAAGACCCTGGGGCTCACTCTCTCGGGCATCACGCCCGATCTGAAGGACAAGTTCTCGCTGGCCGAGGACGCCAAAGGCGTCGTCGTCGTCGAGGTCGCCAACGACAGCGCCGCCGCCGAGAAGGGCTTCCGGCCCGGCGACGTGATCATGGAAGCGGCGCAAACCGAGGTGAAGAGCCCGGACGACGTGACCAAAGAAATCACGCAGGCGAAAGCCGCCGGACGCAAATCGATCCTGCTCCTGGTCGACCGCCAGGGCGATCTGCGCTTCGTCGCGCTCCGCTTCGACCAGGGGTAGGCCCAGGAACAGGCGCCGCGCCTACTCGACGATCGCGTCCTTCGGTCTTGAGAGCATGGGCTGTCCGTACGCGGTCAAAATATTGGTATGGGCGCGCCGCTGAAGAAAACCCCGCCGTAAGAGCCGACTGCGCCGAGGCTGGCGAAAGCCTCGCAGCTATCGTCTCTATCGACGACCTCCTGCCGTTACAGTCAACAGTCAACGACGCGCGTGTTTAATAAGTTAAGATCCTCGGCAAATTTGCTTGCTCCCTGACCGGCCATCTGACGGTTGGCGGACGCGACAGTAATGTGTTGGGCCGCCGCATGGATGTCGCGCACGAAGCGTTAACCCGAAGCAGACGCTGTCGCCTTAACGGATTTTTGACGTTTATCGGGATGATGTGCTGACGAAATCATTAATAACGTGCCGACTGTCAACGCGAATCGATGGATAAACCCGATGGACGCCAAAACCTCCAAGGCCCGCGGTGATATCGGTGTGCGCCGGGCAACGGCACCATGCGATGATGGCGCGGAACTGCTGTTGGCATTCTCGTCTGCTGCCTATAATCGGGCGGCGGCGGCGCAAGCTAAGGCGCTTGAGGCCATGACCACTACACCGGGGCTCAAGCAGTACCTCGGCGCAATGATCGCTCGTTATGAAGGCCGGGGAGATCGAGGGCGCGGCTAAGTCCTGATCGTTATCGCCGTTCGATCCCGCCGGTGATCAGGTCGACCTGCCCCCGCCGCATCCACGCCGCATCCGGAGAACGCAAGCCGCTGGCGCGCGACCCGAGGACAGCAATCTCGGATCGGGTCCGGTGATCGAAGCCACCGATATCGGCGCAGGTTGTTGTCGACGGCAAAGGTGCGCGCAGCCGGGTGCTTCGGACGCATCGCGGACCGCTTGCCCGACGCAAATCGATCCTGCTCCCGGTCGACCGCCGGGCCACGCGATCGATTTGGGAGATCGCCGCCTCGAGGTGCTCCACATGCCGGGCGAAACGCCGGGCACGATGGTGCTGCTTTGGGAAGCGCAAACCGGCAGCCTATTTACGTCCGACACGTTACACGACGATCCGCTCTTCGAGAGGGGTGTGGAGCCGGCGGCGGACCGCGCCGGATATGCCGCCAGCCTCGATCGGCTGCGCGAGTTGCCGGCAAATAGGGTGTATCCCGGTCATTACCGCTCTTTCGACCGCGACCGTATGCTGGAAATCATCGAGCGATTATCCGGGTGACACGCCGTTCACCCCTCCCAAGCCCTATCCCTATCCTTCCCTGACCATGGGGGCGAGTCTGAGAGTTCACTCCCGCCCTGTGGAGGTCTGCGGAGGTGGGGCGGCGGCTTGACCGCGCCGGCCACACTCGATCTGATCGAGCATCATAGCGGGACCCCGACGGCGCGGCAGGTCGTCGCCAGCCGACGCCCCGCGGCCAGTGGAGGCCGATATGTGGCAGGGCTTCAAAGAGTTCATGTTACGCGGCAATGTTCTCGATCTCGCCGTCGCGGTGGTGATGGGTGCCGCCTTTGGCGCCGTCGTCACCGCACTCGTCAAGGATCTGATCACGCCCTTGATCGCGGCGGTTGTCGGCAAACCCGATTTCTCGGGGATCGTGTTCACCGTTCATGGCAGCCGGTTTGCGATCGGCGATTTCATCAACGCGATCGTCTCGTTCATCCTGATTGGCGTCGCCGTGTATTTTTTCATCGTGCTGCCGATGAACCAGCTTCTGGCGCGAATCCGGCGCGGCGAACCCGCCCCCGACCCGACCACCAAAAAATGCCCGGAATGCCTCAGCGACGTGCCGATCGCAGCGCGCCGCTGCGCCTTTTGCACGTCCCCGCTGACTGAAGCCGCCGGTCGCTGAAGCACCATCGCGGCGGTCATGTTTGTTGGCGGTGCAGGAGGGTGTATAACCTCCGATAGAAAAATAGATGTTGGGGAGCGAATGCCATTGCGGCGACCGAGCTCCTTGCCGGACCGCGATCCGATGCCGAGCACCGCGCCCAGCTGCGCAAGGCGGTGATCGCCAGCACGGTCGGCACGAGGATCGAGTGGTACGATTTCCTGCTGTACAGCGTCGTCATCGGCCTCGTCTTCGGCAGGCTGTTCTTTCCGAAATCGGATCCGCTCATCGGTGTGCTGCAGGCCTTCGCGATCATACCGTCGGCTTCATTGCCCGTCCGATCGGCGCCTTCATCTTCGGCCATTACGGCGACCGGATCGGCCGCGAGGTGGCGCTGATCGCCGAATGCTTCACCCCGTGGTTGGGCTACAGCGGTTCTTCGATCGGCTATCAGCTCGCCTTTATTACCGCCGGCGGTCCGGCGCCGTTGATCGCGACGGAGCTGCTGGCGGCATATGGTTCGGGTTATGTCATCGCCGGCTACATCGCGGTCTGCGCGATCATCAGCCTCGTCGCGACGATCCTCTTGCCCGATTACACCGGCCGGGACATCTCGCAGGAGCACGCTTGACCGGCGGATCGCGCTACGGTTCCTCGACGACGACGTCCTTCGGGTAAGGTCGCGCTCTTGGCGAGATTACGCGAGACTATGTCCCCTCGTTCGGGTCATGGTAGAGGGCACCCAGGATGCCGGTCGTGCCGGGCGGCGCCGAGCCCAGCGAATAGCGGCCGTCGCGGTCGCGGACGAGCCGGCCTTCCTGGCGCAGCGCATCGAGCGCAGCGGCCACCTCGCGGCCGTCGGCGCTGCCCACTCCCTCGACGATCTCGGCATAGAACAGCGGCCCCGAAGCGAGCGCGCCGGCAACCGATTGGAACCGCGCCGGGCCGTTGAAGAGCTTGGCGGCGCTCGGCGTCAGCGGAATTTCGCCGTCCCGGCCGACCGGCTTCGTGCAGTCGAACCCGGCCTTGGCGCCGGTTCGCCTGCCCTGCAACGACGGGTCCATCGTCATCCCCATCATTCTTTGCAGCACGAGGATGTCCTCGTGCGCCTGGAAGCGCGTGCCGATCGCCCATTCGACCTGCCCGTCGTCTTCGATGTCGATGTCCTCGTCGAAGGCATAGACGTGCTTCAGTATCCTGATGCCGCCGAAGAGTGCGGCAATGGCGGCGCGCGCCTCTCCCGGAAAGCGTTCGCGCAGCGCGACGCGCAGGTTATTGCCGCCGCCCGAGCGCATGCGCAGCGAGATCGCGACTGGGTCATGCCCGGTCGCTTTCAAGATCCGCATCGCCTCCGCCTCGGTGCGCAGCGCCCTGATGTTGGCGCTGTCGGTCTGGTCGAGCACCGCCGCGGAGCCATGCAGCAACGTCAGATATAGAACATCGCGGCGCATCGTGACCCCGGTGCAGTGGAATACCGGGTCCATGTGGATGCCGCCGGAATAGCCCATGTATTCGCCATACGGGCCCTCCGGCTCGACATAGCCGCGCTCGTCGAGATAGCCTTCGAGGGTCATCTCGGCGTCGGCCAGGACGCGGATGTCGTTGGTGAGACTTTTGACGATCGCCGCCGGCTCGCCGCGGCACTGCGCAATCAGCTGCAGTTCGTCCTCGCCCTGGCGCATCGTTGCGGCGACGAAGTCGAGCGGATGCGCGCCGACCGTGAAGGTGATCGGCAGCCGTTCGCCGCGCGCGACGCAGGCCTGGTAGATGCGCTTCAAGTCAGAGGGCGCGGTGATGTTGGTGCCGGCCTCGTAGCGGTTACGCAGGCTCAAACGCCGGCAGCCGACATTGCGCCGCCCGGTCGCCGGATCGACCGTGAAGTCCATCGCGGCGCTCAGATAACAGTTGCCGTCGTAGGCGTGATGCGGAAAAAAGGGCAGTCGCGTCAGATCGACGTCGCGGCCGTCGATGACGACATCGTGGACCGGCGCGTCGGGCGAAGCGATCTCGACGAGCGGCTGCGGCGCGGCGAGGCGGCGGAAATATACGTCGTAGAGCTTCGCCTCGGTCGTCCCGAAAGCGGCGGCGAGCCGGCGACGGTTGCCGCCGGTCTTGGCCACGATCTCGGCGCGCTCAGGCCCCGCCGCCTTGAACAGCACCGCCTTTTTCGTGCCCTCGATGATCGCCGCGAGGCCGACCAGCGGCACCGGCTCGTCATGGATCTCGACCTCGCCCATCTCGACCAGGTCTTCGACAAACCGCCGCAGGCGGAATTTGTCGGTATCGATGGCGGCGCCGGTCATTTTCTTCCTCGCTCCTCCCTGGAGTTCGTAAGCTCCGGCGTCCAGCCTAGCCGACCTCGCCCGGCGCGTCATCCCGACCTCGGACCGGGCGTCGCAGCACTCGTAGGGCGGATGAGCGACAGCGTATTCCGCTGCCAGACCTTTTCTACGGTTCCTCGACGATCGCGTCCTTTGAATAGCCCTGGGCGTAGAGGAGGCCGTTGAGGTCGGCATAGTCGAGCCGCCGGCGGGCGGCGGCGGCGACCGCGGGCTTGGCGTGAAAGGTGATCCCGAGGCCGGCGGCGGCGAGCATCGGCAGGTCGTTGGCGCCGTCGCCCACCGCGAGCGTCTGTGCCGGCGAAAGGCCGTGCCGGGCGGCGAGCGCGAGGAGGGTCGCGCATTTCGTCGCGCCGGTGACGATCGGCGACGCCACCGTCCCGGCGAGCTTCCCGTCGACGAGATCGAGCCGGTTGGCGACGACATGGCCGAAGCCGAGCGCCGCCGCCACTGGCTCGGCGAACACCGCGAACCCGCCGGAGACGAGCGCCGTCTCCGCCCCGTCGCGGCGCATCGTCGCGACCAGAGCCCGAGCGCCGGCGCGCGGCCGGATGCGGGCGGCGGCCGCGTCGAGGATGCGGCGATCCATGCCCTTGAGCAGTGCTAAGCGGGCCTCTAGCGCCGCGACGAAGTCGATCTCGCCATTCATCGCCCGGCGGGTGATCTCGGCGACCCGCGTCCCGACGCCTTGCAGTTCGGCGAGTTCGTCGAGCATCTCGTTCTCAATGATCGTCGCTTCGAGATCGGCGACGAGGAGCCTTTTGCGCCGCCCGGCGGCGGGCTGTAGCACGGCATCGATCGCGGCGCTGCCGATGATTGCCCGCGCCGCAGCTTCGATCTCGGCGTCGGCGGCGCTATCCTCGATCTCGACAACGAAGTCGCAAGCTTCGGCGGGTGCGAGCCAAATCGGCGAAGGCCGCCCCGGCAGCGCCGCGCCGATCTCGATCGCCGCTTCGGGCAGCAATTGCCGGCTGCGCTCTGCGGCGATCAGGGTCAGCGCATGACGCATCGCCCTTTCCTACGCCGCGCCGCAGAGTCGATGCAACCCGCTGGCTCTGCCGCGATGTAGCCATTCGCCGCCGGCGGCCATATGGTCCACTGCGAACGGAGCCCACGAGGCTTTGCCGGGAGGGAACGATGGCGCTCGGTAGCGAAGCTGCTGTGATGCGCAAGGTGGCGTGGCGCTTTCTGCCGCTCCTCGGTCTCTGCTACTGCATCAATGTGCTCGATCGTTTCAATGTCGCGGTTGCGGCGTTGACGATGAACAAGGCGCTGGGATTGTCGGCGACGACTTACGGGCTCGGCGCCGGCGCCTTCTTCTGGAGCTATGTGCTGTTCCAGGTGCCGGCCAATGCGGCGCTGTCGCGGGTCGGCGCGCGCCGGTGGATCGCCCTGATCGCGGCGGCCTGGGGGCTGTGTTCGGCCGGGACGGCGCTGGCGACCGGGATCACGACCTTCGTCATCGCGCGTTTCCTGTTGGGAATGGCCGAGGCGGGGTTCTTTCCGGGGATCGCCTATTACATGACCTGCTGGTTTCCGTCGCGCTACCGCGGCCGGGCGATGGGGGCATTCTTTGCGGTCGGCGCCTCGGCCGGCATTCTCGTCGGCCCGGTATCGGCCAATTTGCTGCGGCTCGACGGCTGGTTCGGCATCGCCGGCTGGCAATGGGTGTTTCTCGCCGAAGGGCTGCCGACCCTGATGCTGGCGGCGCTGTGCCCGTTCGTGCTGCGCGACGGACCGGCCGACGCCGAATGGCTCGACGCGCCGGAACGCCAATGGCTCGAGACGCGGCTGGAAGCAGAACGCGGCGCCGCGATCGGCAGCCATTTGCCGACGACGCGGGCGATCATCAGCCCGCAGCTCGTGATGCTGACCGGCGTCGCGCTGCTGACCGGCTTCGGCGTCTACGGCAAGAGCTTCTTCCTGCCGCTGATCCTGAAGACCTTCGGCCTCGGCAATGTGACGATCGGGTATTTGACGGCGATACCGGCGATCACCGGGGTGGTCGGCATGATCGTCTTCTCGCAGAGCTCCGATCGCACCGGCGAGCGGGTATGGCATCTCGTCGTGCCGCTGTTGATCGGCGGCTTTGGACTGTTGCTGGCCAGCATCGCAGTCGGCATGCAGGCGCCGTTCGCGATCGTCGCCTTCTCGATCGCCCAGTTCGGCATCTCCGGGTCGCTGCCGGTGTTCTGGAACTTGCCGACCCGGTTTCTCGGCGCCACCGCCGCGGCCGGCGGCATCGCCTTCATCAACTCGGTCGGCAACGTCTCGGGTTACGCCGCACCGCAGCTCGTCGGTCTCTTGCGCGACTTCAGCGGCGCCTACCGGTTGCCGCTCTTGGTCATGGCCGGGATGGTGACGGCCGCCGGCATCCTTGTGCCGCTGGCCACCCGGCTGCGCCCGGCGACCGCCGCGATCGCCCAACAGGCGTGAGCGACGGCAGCCCGCGCCGCGGTCGGCGTACCGTTGCGGCCGCCGGCGACCCGCAACGGCGGCTTACCTTACCTCCATAGGACGAAGACCTGTCCGTCTCGCGCCTCGGATACCTCGCGCGCCGGGTTCGCGGCGCCGCCGGCCTTGCAGCCGTTCTCGGTTGTCATCCGGCCGCCGGCGACCCCGAGCCGCTCCAGCGCGTCGCGGACCCGGTTGGCGCGCAGCTGCGCCAGGACCCACGCTCCCTCGCGCCCGCCCTCTTCCCGCGCACAAGACGCGAGGATAACCACCTTGATATCCGGAGTTTCTCGCAAAAATTTGGCCTGCTCCGCGATCGTCTCGCTCGCCGATTGGATCAACACGACCTGGTCCGTCTTGAAGAGCACCGGCCCGCCGATGACCGGCGAAGCGTTTGCCTCCGGCGCGGCATTCATTCCGCCTGCCCACCACCATAGCCCCGTCGAGATGCCGAGCGCACCGAAGGCCATCAGACCTCCGACGAGCAGGACCCTCGGCTGGAAGGCGCGGCTTCGAGGCCGCGGGGCGAAGGAACCGCCGGCATCCGGCGCGCGAGACGGCGCGACGACGGCCGGCATGGCTGCCCGTCCGTGTCGCCGTTCTCCGATGACGCCGACGTCGCTTGCCGCCCGATCCTTCAAGGCGATCAGGTTGACGGACACGTCATTGAGCGAAACACGAAAGATGTGAAGCGGTCGGGCGATGTTCTTGACTTGCCGCTGACCGAGGTCCTCGAAGCCGAAGCCGAGCTTGTCGCGCACCTGGTCGCGCACGACCCGGCTGACGCAGATCCCGCCTGGCTCGGCCAGGGCCTCGAGCCGCGCCGCGACGTTGACGCCGTCGCCGAAGATGTCGGTGTCGTCGACAATGATGTCGCCGAGGTTGACGCCGATCCGAAACGCGACGCGCTTGTCGGCCGGGATTTTGCGGTTGCGCGCCGCCATTGCGCGCTGCACGTCGACGGCACAACGTACGGCGTCGACGACACTGGCAAACTCGACCAGCAATCCGTCGCCGAGGGTCTTGACGATCCGGCCGCGGTGCTCCTCGATTTTCGGATCGGTAACCTCCCGCCTGACGATTTTCAGCGCAGCGAGCGTACCCTCCTCATCCTCGCCCATCAGGCGCGAATAACCGACGACATCGGCCGCCAAGACCGCCATCAGTTTGCGTTCCGTGCGCCCGCGCGGCTCCGCACTCACGACATCAACCCCGGCCTAATCAGCCTCGGCCTCGGCCCTGCTTGGGGCGCTGGAAACAAAGCTCTGTGCATCGCCGCCGTCACCGATGACGCGATACCGAGCCGCCGCCGAAACTTGTCCCCACCGGCCGCGTCCCGAACTGCGGCATTTGAAAGCCTCGACCGCCGAACGATGAGGCCGGGGTGCGGAACATTTCTGGCTGCCGGACCTGTTGCGCCGCGCCGCGATTGGCTGCGGTCGAATTGCGGAATTCGCCGGGGCGCCCGAATTGCTGCGGGCCGCCGCGATGGGTCTCGGCCGAGCCGCGCGATGCCACGCCCCGCTCACGCGATGCCGTCCCGGCACGCTCGGGCGCGTTGCGGGAAAGCCCTGGCCGGTTTTCCGGCAAGCGGGAGGCTTGGCGGTCCACCCCTTCGGCGCCCGGCGCGGGTCGCGCCACCGCGGCGACATGCGGGGCGCTACGCATCACCGTCGCCTGCGCCAGGCGATCCGCCGGGATCCGCGCCATCGCCTCCTGGACGGGCCGCCCGTCGGCAAAGGCACCGCGCGTCACCGCCGTGGCAAATGGCCGATTCGCGTAGGGCGCCAACCACGCTGCGCCATGGCCGAGGTCCCCCCCTGAGCCGCCGCGCACGACAGTGTTGACGTGCTCGACATAGGCGGGCCCAGCCACGTACCACGGCACATATTTGTCGTAAGGTCCGAGCGGAAACCAGGCGACATCCGGCCCATCCGGACCGCCACCGGTGTCGACGAAGGCAACCAATGCCGGGGCATAAACGGGATCGGACACGACTGGACCCGGCACCCACCCCCAGCGGCCGTCGAGATTAACCCACCGGCCGTAGTGGAACGGCGCGAACCCCCATGGCTCGTCGTCTACCCAGGTCCAGCCCCATGGCGGGATCGAGGCCCAATGGCCGAAACGATAGGGCGCCCAGTCGGGCGGGACCGGGTCGGGGAACCACACAGGCTCGGAATTCGGCAGAGTCCCCCAATGCCCATATTGATCGAGTTCGTCATAGCCGGTCGTTTCGGGCGAAACGTAATGCGCCGACCGGTCGGCCTTGGTGTCGCTGTTCGATTCCGCCACAAAATAAAGAAAATCGTCGGACTGAGCCGGCGCCGCTGCCGCGGGAGCCGGACCGCGCGGCGCCGCTGCCGCCTGGTCTTCCGTCGCGGCGGGACCGGGGGCGCCGGCTGCCGGTCGGCCGGCATTCGCGGCGTCGTTTTCGGGCGTTCCCGTCGGCGCACTCGAAGGCTGCGTCCCGTTAGCGAATACCGGGGCCGCGGCCGACGTCGGATTTGCCTCTGCCGTACTGCGTTCGGTGGCCGTCACTGCCGGATAGACGCCGCTGACCTGCAACTCCTCGCCGGCTGCGACCGGGGTATCGGTGTCGCCGCCGAAAAATCGCGCCTTGCCGTCGAACACGGTGATGTGAGCGGGCGCGTCGACGGTGCCGACCGCGATGTCGTAGCCGCCCGGCTGCAGCAACCACAGCGAGCCGCGTGGAGTCTCGATCTCGACGCTTTCGCCGGCACCGAGCTTGTCGACCTGTAGGTAGACGCGCCCTTGCCGGACACTCGCTTCGATCAGCTTTTCGGTGAGATTGAGCAAGTTGATTACGGTATCGTCCGACATCTCGATCGCATTGGGACCGATCCGGATACGGGCGCGCGCCTTCTCGCCAGTCCGTAACGACATGTCCTCACAGACCGGCTGATCGAAGTCGGCCTGGTTCCAGCTCAACGCATCGGATGCCTCGGGCTCCCCCTCGCCGCGCAGCGCATAGCTGACCTCGCCGGAAACATAGTTCAGGCTGCCGACGCGGTTTGGCGGGTCTTCAGCACGCGCCGCGGTAGCGAGCATGAGCGCGATTGCCGGCCCGAAGACGACGCCGCGTCCGGTCAAGCGCAACGATGCTCCGAAAAAGAGCAAACCGTGCATCAACAATTTGGCCGACCGAGGGCGCGGGGTACCAACCGATAAGCCCCTTTTCGGACAATTGTCCAACACTACTTCGAAAAACCTAACGGAGCAAGTGTCCCCTGGGCTTCGCCTTTCGCAGGGCAGGGACGGGGTGATAAAGCGCGTTTGGCGCATTCGTCGAAACGAAAGATGAACATTCCGGTTTCGGTTTGCCATTTTCCGAAGACTCGATTAAAATGGGGAATTAATTATATTAATATTTGCGATGGCGGCTTTGCCGGATGAACAACACCTTCGGCAGGGGTAGGGCGGCCGGCCATGGCGGATGCCGCACCCGGCGATTGCGGTATCGCGTCGCCGTGCCGGCGAACACCGGTCTGCGGCATTCGCCAGCGGGTCGCGGCGCGGTCGCCGGGGCCGCCTGTCGGATCTTTCTCATTCTCGGCTGCATTGGGCTTTGGGCCGCGGCCGTCCCCCCGCATCGGGCGCTCGCCGCCGGGCCGCCGGCAGGAACGGCACCGGCCCCCGCATCGCCGGCGGACGCCACGCCGACGATCGAGGAATGGCTGAACCAAACCGTACGCCTGCGCGACACCGTGCAAGCCGTGGATCGTCCGGCCGCCGCCGGCAAGCCAGCCGGCGAGATCCGGGCCGGCGCCGAGATCAAGGCGGTCGGCCTCGTAGCCGACAAGAGCTGGGTGCAGATCGAGTTGCCAAATCACGCGATCGCCTATCTGCCGCGCTCGGCAATCGAATTCGAAAACGGCGGTGCGGCGCCGCCGCCAGCCACGGCGCCGGCGGGCGCAACCCCGCCGGCCCGATCCGCGGCAGTGACGCCCGCCGCCGCCCCGGCGTCGGTTGCCGGAGCGATCCGCGGAACGGTCAGCAGGGTGCCCAATGCCGCGACATTGGTCGTGGCCGACCAGCGTATCCGATTGTCGGGCATCGATCCGGGGCCGCAGGCGGTTCTCGCGCCATTCGAGAAATGGGTCGCGGCGCAAGGCGCGCTCGATTGCCAACCGGAGGCGGAGACCGGGCGCTATCGTTGTCTGACCGGCGGCGGGGTCGATGTCGCGCAGGCGGCGATCCTGAACGGCTGCGGGCGCGTCGGCGACGGCGCTATGCCCGCCTATCGCGACAGCGAGGCCCAGGCGCGAAACGCCAAGCGCGGACTTTGGGGCCAACCTTGAAACGCCGAAACATCGACGCAGCAGGAGGCGAACATGCAGACGTACAAGTGGGGAATAGGCGCCGTCACGATACAAATCATGGTGTTGGCGGGGTGCGTCCCGGCGGTGATGGCGCCGACCGTGACGGCGACACCCGGACCGGGAAAGCTGCCCGCCGACTTGGGCTCCGATCATGCCGCGTGTCTCGCACAAACCAATCAGCAAATGGCCACGGCGGTACAAGCAGCCAACAACCAGGTTACAGCAACCGCACTGCAGAATGTCTTGACCGGAATTGGCGCGAACGCAGTAACGGTGAATGCCCAGGCGACGACCACAGTGCAGCAGCAATACGATACCGCCTATTCGGCCTGCATGTACGCCAAGGGCGATAACGTACCGCCTTATTACATGCAACCGGTGGTGGCGGCCGAACCACCGCCACCCGTGCACCAGAAACGGTATGCCCACAAGAAGCCTGCCGCAACGCCCGCCGGCGCAAGCTTTGTCGAGCCCGCGCCCACCGCATCGACTGCGGCTGGCGCGACCGGCGGCAGCGGATCCTTCGTCGAACCGACGCCGGCTGCATCGACTGCGCCCGCCGCATCGACAGCGCCCGCCGCGGCCGGCGGCGGCTTCGCCGAACCGCCTCCGGTTTCGCACTGACCACAAGCAGCCGGGCAGCGAGCGCCGACCGAGGCGCGCTCCGCGGGTCCGGCTGCGGCGCGACCGCCTTCGAGCCGGTGTGCTATGCTCGCAGGCGATGCAGGTTCTCTACGTCACCGCCGAACTCTACCCGTGGGTCAAGTCGGGCGGGCTCGGGGATGTCGCCGCGGCATTGCCGCCGGCGCTGGCCGCGCAGGGCGTCGAGGTGCGCCTGTTGCTGCCGGGGTTTGCCGGGTTCCTCGATGCCTTCACCGGCATTGCCGATGTCGTCAGGCTGCACACGCCCTTTGCCGCCGAGCGGGTGCGCGTCGTGCTCGCCGAACTGCCCGGCAGCACCGGGCTCGCCTATCTCGTCGACCACCCGGCGCTCTACGACCGCCCAGGCGGCGCCTATGCCGATCCTGGTGGCAGCGATTGGCCCGACAACCATCGCCGATTTGCGCTCTTCGGCTGGGTCGCGGCGGCGCTGGCGCGCGGCGCCGATCCGGGTTGGCGCCCCGACATCGTGCACGGCCACGATTGGCATGCCGGGCTCGCCCCGGCCTATCTCGCCGCCACACCGCTTGCTGTCGCACCGGCGGCCGACCGGGGAGTGCGCAGCGTCTTCACTATCCACAATCTCGCCTATCGCGGCCTCTTCCCGGCGGCGCTCTATGCCGATCTCGCCTTGCCCGGCGAGTTCTTCTCGGTTGACGGGCTCGAATTCTACGGCGATCTGTCTTTTCTCAAGGCGGGCCTCATCTATTCGGACCGGCTGACGACGGTCAGCCCGACCTATGCGCGCGAGATCCAGACGCCGGCCTTCGGCTGGGGGCTCGACGGCCTGTTGCGCCGGCGGAGCGACGCGCTCACCGGCATTCTGCACGGCGTCGATCCGCAGGTCTGGGATCCGCAGCACGACCCGGCGCTGCCGCGGGCCTACGGCACCGCCGATGCGGCGGCCGGCAAAGCGGCGGCGAAATCGGCCTTGCGAGCCCGGTTGCAGCTCGCCGAAGACGGCGACGCACCGGTCTTCGGCGTGGTCAGCCGGCTGACCTCGCAGAAGGGCCTCGACCTCTTGCTCGCGGTGCTGCCCGGCCTCGTCGAGGGCGGCGGCCAGCTGGCGCTGCTCGGCGCCGGCGACGGGTGGCTCGAACACGGCTTTGCCGCTGCCGCCGCGGCATACCGCGGACGGGTCGCGGCAGAAATCGGTTATGACGAAAGCCTGGCGCATCTGATCGTCGGCGGCGCCGACAGCGTCGTGATGCCGTCGCGCTACGAGCCGTGCGGGCTCACCCAGCTCTATGCGCTGCGCTATGGCGCTCTGCCCCTCGTCCGGCGGACGGGCGGCCTCGCCGATACGGTCGTCGATGCGACGGCGGTGACCTTGGCCGACGGCTCGGCCACCGGCTTTGCCTTCGACGACGACAGCGCGCCGGCCTTGCGGGCGGCGCTCGAGCGGGCGCAGAGCCTCTACGGGCAGCGCGCGTTATGGCGGCGTATGATGCAGCAGGCGATGACTTGCGATTTCACCTGGGCGGCGGCGGCGCGCCAATACCACGCGCTCTATCAAAGCCTGTCTCCCGGGTAAGCTGGCCGTCGGCGCTCAGCGGACGCCGCAGCGCGCCGCCCAGTCGCGGATCGAGCGGCGGTAGCCCTCCGGCATCGGCAGGCCGTCGAGTTCGTCGAGCCGGAAGAGCCCGAGGCGCCGGTGCTCGGGGCTCGCCCGCAGCTCTTGGCGATCGGCGCGGCGCAGGCCGTAAGTCACGATCAGCACGTCGCGCGGCGGGGCGACCGCATAGACCCAGCAATCGAGGATCGAATTGACGACGACCTCGGCGCCGAGTTCCTCGGCACATTCGCGGCGCAGGCAGGCGGCGGGGTCCTCGCCGGGGTCGAGCCGGCCGCCCGGCAACTCCCAGCTGCGCCGCTCGTTTTCGAGCAGGACGACGCGGTCGCCTTCGAACAGCACGCCCTTAATCGAGGTCGGAAACAGTTTGACGAGATGCGGCGCCCCATCGGGATCGAGCGGCTTTGCCAGGAACAGTCGCCGGTGGCGGGGCGGATAGTCGAGGGCGCCGTAGACCTCGTAGCCGAGCTCCCGATAGAACTCCGGGGCCTGAAACGAAAACGTGTCGAGCCACACCGAATGGCAGCCGAGTTCGGCGGCACGCCGCTCGGCCCGCGCCAGCAATTCCCGGCCGATGCCGCGGCGGCGCAGCTCGGCATGCACCCAGAGATCGGCGACGAAGAACCAGTCGGCATAGGTCGAACCGGCCAGCCCGGCAAGGATCCGCCCCTGTAGGTCGCGGACGAAGACCGCCAGCCGCGACGGCTTCGTATCGCCGAGAAAATCGCGATTGTAGTGGTCGAGCGCCCGGTCGAGCACCGCGAGGTCCGCGACCGCCGGCTCGTCTTCGATGCTGATCCGCAACCCCGCAGGCAAATCCACCGCCGGCTCCATTCGACACGATTTCCAACAGGCGAACCGTCACCCTAGCCTGACTTCGCCGATTGGCGGCGGGGTTTTCGATTTTTGATCCGGCAAGTAATTGAGAAATAAGGGGCCGATCTACAGAAAATGATGAAAAACGACTGTAGTGAAGACCTGGGCCATTTTCGGGGTGGCTGCCGCGCGTATAATTCGCAGCGTCATGTTTCTCCGCCACACCAAGCGCAAGAAGGACGGCAAAGAGCACCGTTACTGGAGCATCGTGGAGAATCGCCGGGTCGGCGGCGGCCGTGTGGTACAGCGGCCGCTGCTGTACCTGGGCGAGATCAACGATTCTCAGGAACTGGCTTGGCGCAAGTCGATCGCCGTCCTGGAGGCCGGAGCGCCGGCGCCGCGCACCTTGTCGCTGTTCCCGGAAGACCGCTGCGAGGGGGTGCTGCCGGACGCCTCGATCGTCCGGCTGAAGCTCAGCGAGCTGCGGCTGCGCCGGCCGCGGCAATGGGGCGGGTGCTGGCTGGCGGTGAACCTGTGGCGCGAACTGGCGCTCGATGAGTTCTGGGCCGGGAGGCTCGGCCCCAGCCGCAAGGGGACACGCTGGCACCAGGTGCTGTTGCTCTTGGCGACCTACCGGCTGCTGGCGCCGGGCAGCGAGTGGCACTTGCATCGCCAATGGTTCGAGCACAGCGCCATGGCCGACCTGCTGGGCGAGGATGTCGGACTGGCGGAGATCCACAAGCTCTACCGCTGTCACGATCGGCTGCTCGAACACAAGCAAGCGCTGTTCGACCATCTGGTCGGGCGTTGGCGCGACCTGTTCAACGTCAACTTCGATGTGCTGCTCTACGATCTGACGAGCACCTATTTCGAGAGCGATCCGCCGTTTCCGGAAGGCGACAAACGTCGGCACGGTTATTCGCGCGACCACCGAGGCGACTGCGTGCAGGTAATCATCGCGCTGGTGGTGACGCCAGAAGGGCTGCCGCTCGCCTACGAGGTATTGCCGGGCAACACGGCGGACAAGACGACGCTGCGCGGTTTTCTCGACCGCATCGAGCGGCAGTACGGCAAGGCACGGCGGATTTGGCTGATGGACCGCGGCGTACCGACCGAAGCGGTGCTGGCCGAGATGCGCGCCGCCGATCCGCCGGTGCAGTATCTGGTCGGTACGCCGAAGGGCCGTCTGACCCGGCTGGAGAAGGCTCTCGTTGCCAAGCCCTGGCAGGACGCCCGGCCGGGTGTGCAAGTCAAGCTGCTGCCCCAAGACGGCGAACTTTACGTCTTCGCGCAAAGCACCGACCGGGTCGCCAAAGAACGGGCGATGCGCCGCCGCCAGCTGAAATGGTTGTGGGCACGGCTCAAGCAGCTCGCTGGTATGAAGCTGACGCGCGAAGAGCTGCTGATGCGGCTCGGCGCCGCGCGCAAGCAGGCCCGAACCGCTTGGCGTCTGATCGCGATCGAGGTGGCTGCGGACAGCGCCGCCCTCAGCTATCGCCTCGATCGCGCCAAGCTGCGCCGGGCCCGACGGCGCGAGGGCCGGTATCTCTTGCGCACCAATCTCACCGACGACGATCCGGCGCGGCTGTGGGGCTTGTACCTCCAGCTCGTCAGCGTCGAGGAGGCATTCAAGAACCTCAAGAGCGACCTCGCCATCCGGCCGATCTTTCATCAGGACGAGGCGCGCATCGAGGCGCATATCTTCATCGCCTTCCTCGCATATTGCCTCCACGTCACGCTCGGTCGGCGCCTCCACGCCTTCGCGCCCGGTCTCACCCCGCGCAGTGCCATCGAAAAGTTCGCCGCCGTGCAGATGATCGACCTGCATGTCCCGACGACTGACGGCCGCGAGCTGGTGCTGACCCGCTACACCGAGCCAGAACCCGAGCTCGCGCTCCTCCTCGACAAGCTCAAACTCGTCCTTCCCGCCCAACCGGAGCCCAAAATCAGCGCCTCTCAGATCGCCCCGACATCCCCCGTGTAGTGAAGACCTTCGTGGGTCCAGTCGAAAGAAGTCAACCACTTACCTCGTTCAACCTGCCCCAATCGGCCAAGTTCGGCTAGTATGCGGCCGAGCCACTCGCGCGCCGACGCTAACGGCGCAAGCGCCCAAGTCCAGTCAAAGCTGGATACGGGCAAAGATCGATGCGGGTGAAGATCGATGCGGTCGGGCTACGCCGTCAGGCTCACGACGAAGCGCAGCGCGGCGAGCAGCAAGAATGCGCCGAAGCCGATCTCCAGCGCGCGCCGCGTGAGGGCATGGGCGAGCCGCGCGCCGAGCGGCGCCGCAAGGCTCGAAATCGGCGCGACCAGCGACACGCCGATCACCGAGACAAAGCCGACGGACAACGCCGGCAGGGCCGCCTGATGCGGCAAGCCGGCAAGGACATAGCCGAACGCCCCAGCCATCGTGATCGGCACGCCGAGCCCGGCCGAGGTCGCGACGGCATTGTGGATCGGCTTGCCGTAGAGCGTGAGGATCATCGTCACCAGCGAGCCGCCGCTGATCCCCATCAGTGACGAGGCGAGCCCGACGAGAAACCCGAAACCGGCCATGCCGGCGCGGCCGGGCAGCTGGTCGCCGAGTTGCCAGCGGTCGCCGACGAACAACAGCTTCGTTGCGATGACCGTGGCGATCAGCGCGAAGGCGATCTTGAACACGCCGCCGGAGGCAAAGGCGGCCGCCGTCGAGCCTATGGCGACGCCGGCGACGGCGGGCACCGGCCACCAGCGCATGACCTCGGGAACGACGAGCCCGCGGGCGCGATGTGCGCGATAGGAGCGGATCGTCGTCGGCACGATGATCGCCAGCGAGGTGCCGACGCAGAGCTGCATGCGCACATCGCCGGGGACGCTGAAGAGGCCGAACACCTCGTACAACACCGGCACGATAACGGCGCCGCCGCCGACGCCGAACAGGCCAGCGAGCAGCCCGGTGACGATGCCGGCCGCGATGATCGCCGCGGCGAGCCCGGCGAGTTCGCCGAATGGCACGCCGAACAACATCTT
The DNA here is from genome assembly GCA_963790875.1 of uncultured Alphaproteobacteria bacterium. Lineage (GTDB taxonomy): Bacteria > Pseudomonadota > Alphaproteobacteria > ATCC43930 > CGMCC-115725 > AP-15. The sequence goes on along the minus strand of CAWBQT010000024.1, from coordinate 12,017 downwards.
CGGGTTCGACTACCCCGCGTCAGCCGGCGATGTCGAGCCCGAGATCGAGGATCGGCGCGCTGTGCGTGATCCAGCCCGACGAGATCAGATCGACGCCGGTCGCAGCGACCGCCGCGGCGGTCTCCGGGCTGATCCGGCCTGAGGCTTCGGTGACCGCGCGGCCGTCGACCATCGCCACCGCCCGGCGCAGCGTCTCCGGGCCCATGTTGTCGAGCAATACCGCGTCGACGCCGACCGCGAGCGCCTCGGCGAGTTGGTCGAGCGTGTCGACCTCGAGCTCGATCTTGACGAGATGCCCGGCGTGCCGCCGGGCGCGCTCGAGCGCCGGCCTGACCCCGCCGGCGAGTGCCACGTGGTTGTCCTTGATCAGCATCGCGTCGTCGAGGCCGAAGCGGTGATTGGCGCCGCCGCCGAGCCGGACCGCCTCCTTCTCCATAATGCGCAAAAGGGGAGTGGTCTTGCGCGTGCAGACGATCCGGGCTTGCCACCCGGCGATCGCGTCGACGAGCGCGCGCGTCGCGGTGGCAACCCCTGAAAGACGGCAGAGGAAATTGAGCGCGGTGCGCTCGGCGGCGAGCACCGGCCGCGCCCGTCCGCTGATCCGGGCTACGGTTTCGCCGCGCCCGAGGCGCGCGCCGTCCCGGCACAGAGGTTCGATCCGCAATCCCGGATCGACGAGCTCAAAAGCGAGCAGTGTCGCGTCGAGCCCGGCCAGAACGCCGGGCTGCCGCGCCACGACGACCGCCTCGATCGGCGCGTCGTCGGGCACGATCGCATCGGTCGTGATGTCGCCGGCACGGCCCAGATCTTCGATGAGAGCCGCCCGGACGATGGGCTCGATCAACAGGCGCATCGCCATCGCGGGCCTCGCATCGCTCCAACGCATCGTGGGTCCGCGGCGCCGCCGCCGGATCACTTATGCTTGTTCCGAGCATAAGTGCCGTAACCGAGCTGTCAAGATCCGATCTCCGAGCGTCCCGGACCATGCTAGCGGCCCCCACCCGCCGCTTCGACTGGCGCCGACGACGAATACGAAAGCAAACGGCGGGAAGAGCGCGCGACGGCGCCAAATTCGCTTTGTTCGATACTGGAGGAGCGATCATGAGTTTCCGCATCACCGGCCTGCCGGCCGAAGACTTCGCCGATCTGTTCCGGCTTTCTGACGAAGCCCTGGCGGCGCGGGGTGGCGTCCGCCGCTTCGCCGATCGGCGGGTACCCGGATATCCCTGTCGCATCAGTCTTACCGACGCGCGACCGGGCGACGAGTTGCTGCTGGTCAATTACGAACATCATCCGGTCGCCTCGCCGTACCGGATGCGTTACGCGGTCTATGTGCGACCGGGCGAGGCAACCTATGACGCCGTCGACGAGGTGCCGGAGCAACTCCGCATCCGCACGCTCGCGGTCCGCGCCTTCGACGCCGACGCGATGATGGTCGGCTGGGAGATGCTTGAAGGCCGCGCCCTCGAGACTGCGATCGGGAAGCTTCTGGCCAACCCGCTGACGTCCTACCTGCACATTCACTATGCCGCCCCCGGGTGCTACGCGGCGCGGGTCGACCGCGCTTGACCCGTTATGGCTCTTTCAGGCCCTCCTCCTGGATGGGGTTGGGAGGGGGTGACTGCCGGCGTTCCAGATGTCGATCGCCAACCATTAGTTTTCGCCCGCACCCCCACCCTGATCCGCCCCTCTCGAGGGGGCGGGGGAACTCGGTTGTGAATGGGGCTGACGCCGGTTCGATACCGCCCCCGTAAAGCTGCTCGAACGCGGCGCCGTCGACGCGGTCGGTTCTCGAGGTCGAACAACACCCGGCCATGCGACAGGCCGACGATCCGATCGGCGAACGCCTGCGCATAGGGTACCTGGTGAAGGCTGCACACGACGCCGATGCCGTCGGACCGCGCAATCCTGCGCAGGAGTTCGAGCACGCCGGAGCCGGCATTCGGGTCGAGGCTCGCCACCGGCTCGTCGGCGACAATCAGTTCCGCCTGCTGAGCGAGCGCACGGGCGATGGCGACCCGCTGTTGCTGGCCGCCCGACAGGCGGTCCGCGCGCTGCGTCGCATGGGCCAGCATCCCGACCCGGTCGAGGCATTCGAGCGCCAGCAGGCGATCCTCCCGGCCAAAACGCCGCAGCCACCCGCGCCAGGCCGGGACATGACCGAGCCGGCCCGCGAGCACGTTGTCGAGCGCGGAGAGCCGGCTCACCAGGTTGAACTGCTGCTGCACGACCGCGACCCGCCGACGCGCCTTGCCGCGGAGTGCCGTGATCGGGTCGCCGCCGATCCGGGCGATGCCCCGGTCCGCCGCCAGGAGGCCCGCGACGCAGCGAAAGAGGGTCGTCTTGCCGACACCGCTCGGGCCGAGAACCGCGACGAACTCATGTTCTCCGACCGTGAAGCTCACCGCCTCGATCGCCGGGCGGCCGTTGTAGGCCTTGGTCATATCCTCGACAACGAGGCGGGGCCGGTTCGGCGGCGGTCCCGCCGCGCCGACGATATGAATTGCCGGCGTCATTCTCAGACGAGTTGGCGGCGCAACCAGTTCGACAGCTGATCCAGCGCCGTCACCACGACGAGAATTACCGCGATTATCGTCAAGAGACGAGAAAAGTCCAAGAGATCCACACTGTTCTTCAATTCCAGCCCGATGCCGCCGGCGCCGACGACCCCGAGCACGGTCGAGGCGCGGATGTTGAATTCCCAAAGGTAGAGCGTCGTCGACAACAGTACCGGCAATACATCCGGCACGAGCGCATAAAGAATCGACTGGAAGCGGCCGGCGCCGGTGGCGCGAACCGCCTCGAACGGTCCGAGATTCGTGTTTTCGATGTGATCGGCGAAGAGTTTCGCCGCACTCCCCCAACTATGCAGACAAATCCCAAGAACGCCGGCGAACGGGCCAAGCCCGACCGCGGCGACGAAGAGCAGCGCGAACACGAACGAATCGATGCCGCGCAACCCGTTGAGGAACCAGCGCACCGGGTAATAGAGTGACGGCAGCGGCGTGATATTGCGGCTCGCCAGGATCGCCAAAGGAATCGCCAAGAGCGTCGCGAATGTCGTCCCGATCGCTGCCATCGCGACCGTTTCCGCGGTGCGCTGCACGAAGAGCGGGACTTCCTCGACCTTTGGCGGCCACGCCTGCCCAAGCCAATGCGCCAGGCGTGGCAACCCGGTCAAAAGCCGCGCCGGGTCGACCCCGGCCAGATGCCACGCGACCCCGTAAAACATGACGATGACGAGCCCGATCAGCCACCCGCGCAGCCGGCGGGGGCCTCGCCGCGCCGCATCCAGACTGGCCAGCGCCTGTTCCGCCGGCGTCATCGCGGCCGTCGTCGGTCGCCGCCGTCTTTCGGATCAGCCATGCGGCTTTATTTTTCCGACGGCAATACCGGCGTTCACGATCGGTTCGTAGGTCGCATCGGTCGCCCGGACGAAACCGGTGTAGTGCCGCGGCAGCAATGTCTTCGCCTGCTCGACGGTGATCCCGATCAGGATCTTCTGGACGTTGGACAGCAGGTCCTGCGGTGCGTCCTTCGGCAGGACGATCGCGTCGTTCGGCAAGGGAAAGGAGGTCCAGATGATCTTGCTGGCGTCCGGCTTGATCCGCCCGGCTTCGATCATGGCATTGCGGTTTCGATCGAAATCGGTGGCCATCTCGACCTGACCCGCGCTTACTGATATCTCGTTGGCGGCGTGCGTTGCTCCCTCGCTGTATTTCCAGAATGTCTTGGGGTCGATCTTCCAGATTTCCTTGGCGTAGTAGGTCGGAATCAGCCAACCCGAGGTCGAACCGACATCGGCAAAGGAGATCGACCTCCCCTTGGTGTCGTCGGGAAACTTCGCCGCCGGCACATCGGGGCGAGCAACGATGATCGCATGATAGATCGGCTTTTCGTCGTATTTCGCCGTCGCCACGGCGCGGCAGCCGGTGGCGGCGTTCGCGATCACGTAGCCCCACGGCCCCATCCAGGCGACATCGAGCTGGCCGGAGCCCATCGCGATGGCCATGCCGGCCCAATCCGTCGTCGTCGACAGCTCATAGTCCGCGCCGAGCCGCTTCGCGAGGTAGGCGAATATCGGCGTGTACGCCTTCTTAGTGTCTTCGGGGTTCGGCAAGAGCGGCCCGACGCCGAACCGCAGGCGCTGCGACTGCCCGAGAGCGGGCCGGAAAACAGTCGCCGCCGAGAGACCGGCGGTCGCCAGTCCCGCCGTAACGAGGAACCTGCGGCGACCGACAGTCGGCTCTGCGCCACGCATCTGTGCGCTCCAGCATATCGAGGAGATTGAGTCAGGCGAGCAGGCTTGCGCCGGGACAAGGCCCGCATGGCGCGGCGCCCAATTCACCACGGAACTGAGGCCCGACGAAAGCAACTCGCGGCCGACGCTAGTCAACGGGAGGCTTCGGGTCAAGCCGCAGACGCACCCCAGTCCCGGCTCACACGGGAATTTGAACCGCCGTCTCGTCTTCCGCGCGGCCCTGTTGCATAAAGAAGGCGATGCAGCAGCCGGTTCCCGTCGCCCAGGACCTGGTGCTCGTGGGCGGCGGCCATGCCCATGTCCATGTGCTGAAGAGTTTCGGCATGCGGCCGATGGCCGGGGTGCGCGTCAGCCTCGTGGCGCGCGATGTCGAAACCCCTTATTCCGGCATGCTGCCGGGCTGGGTCGCCGGCCATTATGCCCTCGACGAGTGCCATATCGATCTCGGCCGGCTGGCGCGCTTTGCTGGCGCGCGGTTGATCCGCGACGAAGCGATCGGCATCGACCCCGCCGGTCGGCGGCTGCTGTGCCGGGAGCATCCGCCGCTCCGCTGGGACATCCTGTCGCTCGACATCGGCTCGGCGCCGCGCGCCGACGAGGTCCCGGGTGCCGCCGAGCACACGGTTCCGGTCAAGCCGATCGCCCGGTTCGCGGGGCGCTGGGAAGCCCTGTTAGTGCGCGCCCGAACAATTCCCGGTTTTCGTCTCGCGGTGGTCGGCGGTGGCGTCGGCGGCGTCGAACTGGCGCTCGCGGCGCAGTACCGGCTTGCCCTGCTGTGCGAGAGCGAGCCGAAAGTGACGCTCATCACCCGCGAGGCGCTGCTGCCGTCGCACAACCGTGGGGTTCGTCGGCGCGTCGCGCGGGTTTTCGCCGAGCGCGGCATCGCGCTCGCCGCCGGCGATGCCGTGTTGCGCGTCGAGCCCGGCGTGCTCGTCTGCGCCGACGGCCGGCGGATCGCCTTCGACGAGGCGCTGTGGGTGACCGAGGCGGGCGCCGCGTCCTGGCTCGCCGAGACCGGGTTGCCGTTGACCGTGAGCGGCTTTGTCGCGATCGACGAGAGATTGCGCTCGCCGGCCGAGCCGCGCATCTTCGCCGTCGGCGACGTCGCGACGATGCCGGCCCATCCGCGCGACAAGGCCGGCGTCTATGCGGTCCGCCAGGGGCCGCCGCTCGCCGCCAATCTGCGCCGCGCGCTCGCCGGCGAAACGCCGCGCCGCGCCGTGCCGCAACGCCGCGGCCTCGCCCTGATCGGCACCGGCGACGGCCGCGCGGTCGCCTCGCGCGGGCCGTTTGCGGCGGAAGGCGCCCCGTTGTGGCGCCTCAAGGATTGGATCGACCGGCGCTGGATGCGGCGCTACCGCGAATTGCCGGTAATGGCGCCCGAGCCGGGCGGCGAAGCCCCAACCGACGCCCCTACAGCGGCCGGGATGCGCTGCGGCGGCTGCGCCGCCAAGGTGCCGGCGGCGGTGCTGGGCCGGGTCATCGCCGGACTGCGGCAGGCGCCGAGTGATACGGTCGCGATCGGTCTCGACAGCCCCGACGACGCGGCGCTGATCGCTTTCCCCGGCGCGCCGCCCTTGCTGCAGACCGTCGATTTCTTCCGGGCGATGGTCGACGACCCGTTTCTGTTCGGGCAAATCGCCGCCAACCACGCCCTCGGCGACATCTATGCGATGGGCGGCCGGCCCGAGACCGCGCTGGCGATCGCGACCTTGCCGCCGGCGCACCCCGAAATGGTCGAGCAGGATCTCTTCCAGATGCTGCGCGGCGCGCTCGACGTGCTCGAAGCCGCGGGCGCGGCGCTGGTCGGCGGACACAGTGCCGAGGGCGCCGAGCTGGGTTTGGGCTTTGCCGTGACCGGGCGGGCGCCCCCGTTCGGTCGGTTGCTGCGCAAAGGCGGGCTGCGCGCTGGCGACCGGTTGCTGCTGACGAAGCCGCTCGGCACCGGCGTGATCCTGGCCGCCGACGGGCGCGCGCTGGCGCCGGCGCGGGCCGTCGCCGACGCGCTCGCCGCGATGCTGCAATCATCGGCCGCGGCCGCCGATTGTCTGGCCGCGCATGGCGCCGCCGCCGCGACCGACGTGACCGGCTTCGGGCTTCTCGGCCACCTCCTCGAAATGCTGCGCGCGGCCCAGTTCGACCCGGGGCTCGACATGGCGCTCGACGCGGTGCTCGATCCGGACGCGATCCCGGCGCTCGACGGCGCGCTGGACCTCGTGGCGCGCGGCATCGCGACTTCGCTCTACGCCGACAATCGCGCCGCCCTCATGGCGCTCGACGAGACGGGGCGGACCCATCGGATGGCACCGCTCCTCGTCGATCCGCAGACGGCAGGCGGATTGCTCGCCGGCCTCCCGGCCGGCCGCGCCGAACGCTGCCTCGCGGCGTTGCGCCGGCTCGGCTGTCGCGCGGCCATCATCGGTGCTGTCGAACCGGGAACCGGCGACGCGCCGCGGGTGCGGCTCGCAGCCGGCGCCGCGGCAACGGCGTCAGAACCGGTCCCGGTCGCGTGACGATCGCCGAACCGGGCGACGGCCGCGCAGGCCTGCCGGGCGTCGATCGCGTGTTGCGCTCGGCGGGCGGCGCGGCGCTCGTTGCGCAATATGGCCGGAGCTTGGTGCTCGAGACCACGCGGGCAGCTCTGGCGGTGCGCCGGCAGAGCGGCACCGCCGGCTCGGTCGAGGCGGTCCTCGCCGACTGCGCCGCGGCGCTCGCCGCATTGACGCGTCCGTCGCAGCGCCGGGTCTTCAACCTCACCGGCACTGTGCTGCACACCAATCTCGGCCGGGCGCCGTTGCCGGAAGAGGCGATCGCGGCAGCGGCGGCGGCGATGCGCGACCCCTCGACGCTGGAATATGATCTCGACAGCGGCCGGCGCGGCGAGCGCGACGACCATGTTTCGGGCTGGCTCACCCGGCTGACCGGGGCCGAGACGGCGCTCGCCGTCAACAACAACGCCGGCGCCCTGGTGCTGGCGCTCAACAGCCTGGCCAACGACCGCGAAACGATCGTCTCGCGCGGCGAGCTGATCGAGATCGGCGGCGCCTTTCGTCTCCCCGACATCATGGCGCGCGCCGGGACGCGGCTGCGCGAAGTTGGCACGACCAACCGCACGCATCTCGCCGATTTCGCCGCGGCGATCGGGTCCGACACCGGGCTGATCCTCAAGGCCCACACCAGCAATTACACGATCCAAGGTTTTACGACCGCGGTGCCGGCGGCGCGGCTCGCCGCCCTCGCCGGCGAGCGCGGCATCCCATTTCTCGAAGACCTCGGCAGCGGCTCGCTCGTCGATCTCTCGGCCTGGGGCCTGCCGCACGAGCCGACCGTCACCGAGGCGCTGAGGCAGGGAGCCGACCTCGTCACATTCAGCGGCGACAAATTGCTCGGCGGGCCGCAGGCGGGGCTCGTCGTCGGCCGCGCCGATCTCGTCGCGCGGCTGGCGAAGAACCCGCTGAAGCGCGCGTTGCGGCTCGACAAGATCCGCCTCGCTGCGCTCGAGGCGGTGCTGCGCCTCTATGCCGATCCCGACCGCCTCGCCGAGCGGCTGCCGACATTGCGCCTCCTCGCTCGCCCGCAGGCCGAGATCGACGCCGTCGCCCGCCGTCAGCTGCCGGCGGTCGCGCAGGCGCTTGCCGGGTGCGCCGAGACGAGCCGCGTCGAAACGCGCAGCCAAATCGGCAGCGGCGCGTTGCCGGTGTCGCTGCTGCCAAGCGTCGCCTTGGTCTTGCGCCCCGTTGCCGGCGCCAAGGTCGAGGCGCTGGCGAAAAAACTGCGCGCCCTGCCGATCCCGGTCATCGGCCGGATCGAAGCGGGGTGCGTGCTGCTCGACCTGCGCTGCCTCGAGGATGAGGCGGCTTTTGCGGCGCAGCTCGGCGCCCTGTCCGGGCTCGCGTGATGATTTTGGCGACGGCGGGGCATATTGACCACGGCAAGACCGCACTGATCCGGGCCTTGACCGGGGTCGACGCCGATCGCCTGCCCGAAGAAAAGCGGCGCGGCATGACGATCGATCTCGGCTTCGCCTATGCCGCATTGCCGGACGGCACGCCGATCGGCTTTGTCGACGTTCCCGGCCATGAGCGCTTTCTGCCCAACATGCTCGCCGGGATTCTGTCGATCGATCGTGTGCTGTTGGTCGTCGCCGCCGATGACGGGCCGCGGCCGCAGACGATCGAGCATCTCGACATCCTGGAGCTGATCGAGGTCGCCGAGATCACCGCGGTCGTGACCAAAATCGACCGGGTGCCGGCCGAGCGCGTGGCGCTCGTGACGGCCGAGGCCGCGGCACTGCTGGCCGAGGCCGGTCATCCCCACAGTTCGATATTTGCGGTTTCGAGCCATCGCGGCGACGGCATCGCGGCATTGACCGGGCATTTGCAGGAGAGCGCGCGGCGCGCCGCGCTGACCCGTGCGGCGACGTCGCCCGCCGGCCGTTTTCGCCTCGCGATCGACCGCGCCTTCAGCCTGCCGGGCATCGGGCTCGTCGTGACCGGCACGGCCGCCGCCGGCATGGTGACGGTCGGCGACCGGCTGATGGTCGGCCCGCGCGGCATCGCGGTTCGGGTGCGCGGGTTGCACGCCGGCAACCACCCGATCGAGCGCGCCGGTGCCGGCGAGCGCGTTGCCGTTAACCTCGCCGGGTCGTTCCCGGACGGGGCCGAACCGGCGCGCGGCGATTGGCTGCTGGCGGCCGAGCGCCGGTTGCCGGTGCAGCGGCTCGACCTCGCGGCGCGCGTATCGCGCCACGCGGAGGCGCCGCTGCGCGACGGGTTGCCGGTGCATCTGCATCTCGGGACCGAGGATGTCGTCGGCCGCGCTGCCCCTTTGAGCGGACGCACGATCGCGCCCGGGGAAGAGGGTTTCGTGCAGCTCGACCTCGACCGCGAGATTGCGGCGCTCTGCGGCGACCGCGCCGTGTTGCGCGACCACGCCGCGCGAACGACCCTGGCCGGCGGCCGGGTCGTCGACCCGCTGGCGCCGCGGCGCGGGCGCCGGCGGCCGGCCCGGCTCGCCCTGCTCGCGGCAATGGCGCCCTCCGACCCGGCAACGGCGCTCGGGCTGATGCTGGCGGCAGAAGGGCTCGTCGACCTCGGGCATTTCGCGCTCGTCCGCAACCTGACGGCGGCCGAGCTCGCGGCGCTGATCGACGGTCTCGGCGCCGGTTCGCGGTGCGTCGGGCCGCCGCAAGCGCCATTCGCGATCACCCAAGAGCGCCTCGCCACGCTCGCCGAGAGCGTCGCCGGGACGCTCGCCGAATGGCATCGGGCGCAGCCCGACATGCTCGGCCCGACCGGGTCGGCGCTCGCGGTGCAGCTGCGCCCGGCGGCGCCGGAGGCGGCGCTCGACGCGGCGCTATTGCAGCTCGCCGAACGGGGAACAGCGGTGCGCGAGGGCGGCATGTGGCGCCTCGCCGAGCATCGGCCGCGGCTTGCCACCGCCGACGAAAAGCTGTGGCAGCGGCTGCGCCCGCTGATCGCCGAGGGCGGGTTGCGCCCGCCGCGGGTGCGCGAGCTCGCCGCGGCGCTCGCCCTCGAGCCCGCCGCCGTCGAGCGTCTGTTGCGCCGCGCTGAGCGCCTCGGCCGTGTCGCCAAGGTCGCCGACAACCGCTATTTCCTGCCCGAGAGCCTAAAGCACCTCGCCGAGCTCGCGTGCGAGCTCGCCGGCCGATCGCCGGAAGGCCGCTTCACGGCCGCGGTCTTCAAGGACCGCTCCGGCGTCGGCCGCAATCTGACGATCGAAATTCTCGAATATCTCGATAAAATCGGGGCGACCCGCCGCGACGGCGATGCCCGCGTCGTGCTGCGCGGCGGCGAAGCTTTCGCTTGACGGCCGGTCGGAGCCTCTGTGGAAGATGGTCGTCCCCGTGGGGCGCGTTTTGGCAGTCACGCCCCAGGCTGAACTTCGTCTCCGCGGCCGTTTCCAACTCGTCAAGGATTTCCGCGCTTCCGCCACCTACGCTCCGGTGCGTCGAGAGATCTCGGCAAGCTCTCCTCCGCGCGCTTAAGCTTAAGGCGCAGAATTTCGGCTCTGAGTTCCTGTGCAAAATTGCTCATCGTGGTCGGCCTGATGGGCGCGGTGCAGGACCCGCAAGGGGATCAATCCGCTCTATTACAAATCGAGATGAGGTCCGTGTTTTCAACGACGCGCTTTTGAAGCGAGCCGGTGCTCATCGAGCCACGGGAACGCCTTGCGTATCCGCTCGCCTTCTTCCCGGGTGGCCTTGTCGGTGTCTCAAGTAGTGGGCTCGCGGCCGGGCTGCGGCGGCGGACCTTCCGGCAACAGGGCCGAGCGCACGACTGCCTCGTAGCGATCGCAATAGCCGATCAAGATGTCGTCTTGGCCATCGATGACGCGCCACGCGATCTTGCCGAGGCCCAATTCGGCGATCCAGGCGTCGGCCTCTGCCCGCGCCGCCTCGCATGTCCAGTGTAGACGCCGCGATACGCGGATTGCGCCGCGGATCCCCTGTGGGTTAAGCGGGAACAACATTGCCGCCCAGGCGGGGATGTCCTCCGCCATCTTCTGTCTCCGGAATACTTAGCCGTTCAAGACTCGCCGCGCCGTGATGTTGACCGTCGGTTGACCCCAATAGGCATCGATTATGCGGCTGGGATCCGATCGAAGGCAAGATCAACCTGGATTTACAGCACTCCTTACTTGGCTTTTCCGATGCACGCCTGCGCCCTCGATCATCGGGACGGTCGGTCGCGCAAACTGCGAGCCTGCCGGTATCATCGCGCCGCTTAACCGGGGCAAGAACATGAGAACGGCGCCGGTCTCAGGGTGTATCGGACCAGGTCCGCCAGATTCCTGCGGTGATCTGACGATGAGCCGGTCTCATCCGAGCGTCTCGTGTGTTCCCGCTGCGGCAGCCGGCAGGTCGATATAGCGGGAACCGAGCGGCGGTAACGATCAAGCCTTGGCCGAGCCCTCGATCTCAACAGCTCGCCGTTCATACCGAGAGATCATCTCCCTGAGATGCCGCTTGAGCTCTGGTGCGGCAGTCATGGCCTCAAGCGCCTTGGCTTGCGCCGCAGCCGCTCGATAATAGGCAACAGACGACAAGGCCGACAGCAGTCCCGCGCCGTCGCATGATGCCGTTGCTCGGCCCGCACCGATATCGCTGCAGACCCCGGAAGTTTTCGCATCCATCGGCTTTCTTCCATCCCTGTTCGCAGTCAGCCGTTAACCATAATATACCACGGCATGCTGATGATCGTCAAAAATCCGGTGGCAAACACGTGTGCTCCGGCCGCGGCAACCGGCAGGTCCTTATGGTCGTCAGCGGGACAGAGCGGCGCTGAGCTTGCATTACAATTTTCGAAAAGTTCCTCGGGAAAAGACGGGACAATCTCCATTGTGACGGAACCGGTGTCGCCAGCCCCGCCAGCTTCCGACAGCCCGGCCGTCGCCGGTCGAAACGAAAGAGCGTTCGGGTCTGGCGGGAAAAGATCCGCGCCTTCGCCGCCGAACACCCCGAAATGAACGAAACCGAAATTGCGATCGCTCTCGGGGTCCGGCACTCGGGCCGAGTGTCCGAAGCTCTCGCGGGGCTCAGGTCCTAAGACTGAATGGATCCCAAATTGGGTCCAATGCGGCACTTCGTTCTCTTGACGTTCGTGTCTCGCTCGGCGTAACGTCCTCTATTAATTGACGAAGGAAGAGTATCGTCCCCGGTGGGGCGCGCGGTCTTCAAAACCGTCGGGGGGCGCGAAGGCGTCCCCGGTAGGTTCGAACTCCTGCCTCTTCCGCC
>CAWBQT010000023.1:0-264979 GCA_963790875.1 uncultured Alphaproteobacteria bacterium | reverse complement strand
AGGGCGGTGTCCTGGGCCTCTAGACGAAGGGGACGCGACGCCGCCCGTTACATAGCGGCTCGGCGCCGCCGCGGCAAGCATCGGCCGGGCGGTTCAGATCCTAGTCGCGGAAATTGAGGTATTGCAGCGGCTGTTCGAGTTTGAGCCCGCGCACCGCGGTGATCGCCGCCTGCAGATCGTCGCGCTTCTTGCCGGCGACGCGCAGCTCCTCGCCCTGCACCGAAACCTGCACCTTGAGCTTCTGGTCCTTGATCTCCTTGATCAGCCGGCGGGCGAGATCGGCGCCGACCCCCTGACGCAGCTCGATCGTTTGCCGCACCGTGTTCCCGGAAGCCTTTTCCGGCGGCTTGTATTCGAGGGCGCCGGGCTCGACCTTGCGCCGCGTCAGATGCACCCGCAACAGCTCGTGCATCTGCTTGAGCTTGAGATCGTCATCGGCGCGCAGGGTCAGCGCCCCCTCGTCGCGCTCGATCGTGCATTTGCTGCCCTTGAAGTCGAAGCGCGTGGCGATTTCGCGAATGATCCCGGCGACCGCGTTGTCGACCTCGGCGAGATCGATGCGCGAAACGATGTCGAAGCTCGGCACGGCAGCCCTCCTGCGCGCAATGTGCGGCCCGTTCCCTCGATATAGCGCGGACCGCCGCGCCGACCAGGAGGAATCAGCGGCGCGCGACCACCGCGCACAAGAAGCCGAGCGCAAAGGCGATGCCGAGGCTCGCGAGCGGATTCTGTTCGACCTGCCGCGTCACCCCGCCGAGCGCGCGTCCGCCTTGCTCGCGCAATTCCCTGCCGTTCTCGAGCGCCCGCTCTTTGGCGCCCTTGGCCCACTCTTCACCGGCACGGCCCAGCTCGCGCAAGCTGTGCGACGCCTGATAGATCGCCGAGCGCAGCCCGTGCAGCGCCTCGCCGGTCTCTTCGAAGGCCTCCTCGGCGGCAGCCGACAGCGTCGCGCGCGCATCGCCGAACGCACTGTTCTGCTTCTCTTCGGTCGTATCTTTCGCCATGGCGGCATGCTCCCTTGCTGGTCACGCTCGCTGGAGAAAACGCCCGGCAGAGCAAATCGCTCCCGTCCTGCTATAGTCGGCGACGATCGCCGCCGGAGGGCCCATGGACGCGCAACCGCAGGCCAATAGAAACGCCAACCCGTATCTCGAGCTCGGCGTGCGGCCATTCATCAATTGCTGCAGCGTGCGCACGATGCATGGCGGCAGCCTGATGCTGCCGCAGGTCAAAAGGGCGATGGCCGAAGCGTCGCGCTGGTTTGTCAACCTCGACGAGCTGATGGAAGCGGCCGGGCGGCGGCTCGCCCTGTTGACCGGCGCCGAATGGGGCATCGTCACCTGCGGCAGCGCCGCCGCGGTGGCGCTCGGCACCGCCGCCTGCGTCGCCGGCAACGATCCGCTCAAGATGCTGCGGCTGCCTTTTACCGACGGTATGGTGAATCGCGTAATCATCCCGAAAAGTCAGCGTTTCGCCTACGATCAAGCGGTGCGGATGATCGGCTGCCCGATCGTCGAGATCGAGACGCGCGCTGACCTCGATCAGGCGTTCGACGAGCCGGTGGCGCTGATCGTGCTGCTCGGCAAAGAGGAACATCAGGGCCCCGTCCGGCTCGAGGAATTCGCCGCGGTCGCCAAGCCGCGCGGCATTCCGATCATGGTCGACGCCGCTTCGGAGCATCTCGCGCGTCCGAGCCCGTGGCTGGTGCGCGGCGCCGACCTCGTCGTCTACAGCGGCGGCAAGTTTCTGCGCGGCCCGCAAACGAGCGGGCTCTTGCTCGGCGCCAAACGGCTCGTCGAGGCGGCTTGGCGCAACGCCTCGCCGCACCAGGCGCTGGGCCGGCCGATGAAGGTGTCGAAGGAGGACATCGTCGGCGTCCTCGCCGCCGTCGAGCATTGGTTCGAGGCGCGCGATCCGGCCGCCGAGCGGCAGCAATGGTATGACGACCTGACGGTGATCGCCGAGCGGATCGGGCAGCTACGGACCGCGCAGGGCGCCGTAATCGAGCCCGAGGGCGTCGACCTCGTGCCGCGGCTCCGGCTCTCCTGGGATCGCTGGCATCATCCGATCGACGGGCTCGGCCTCAGGCAGCGCCTGCTCGACGGCGCGCCGCGCATCATGCTCGACGACAACTCGGCCACCGACAACGAGATCGAGATCGACCCGTTCCAGCTGCAGACCGGCGAGGCAGCGCAAGTCGCCGACGCCGTCGTCGCGGCCCTGCGCGCGGCCGGCGCGGACGACCCGCTGGTCGAGCGGCCGCCGCAGGCCGACCTCGCCGGCGAATGGGAATTGCACCTCGATTTTCTGCACGGGGCTCGGGTCCATAGACTGGCGATTGCGCAACGCGGCGCCGAGCTTTCCGGCCGGCATCGCGCCGACGGGTTCGACGGCCCGCTCATCGGCTGGCTCGACGGCGAGACCGTGCAGCTCCTGTTCACGACGCGCTACGAGGCGAGCACGCTCTCCTATCGCTTCGACGGCGAAATCCGCGACGGCGAGATGCGTGGGACGGCGGTTCTCGGCGCCGCCAGCGACCAGCATCAAGGGATCGTCAATCGCGGCCAGTTCGGCGCCGGGCAATGGCGGGCCCGCCGCATCGGGTGAGGTGGAAACAGCTGGAAATTGGGGTCGATCCTGCGGCGGGCAAGGGTATCCCTCCGGGGATGACGTTGCTTGCCGCGAGAGACCGGGAAAAGAGGCACACAATGCATCGGGTTTTGATTACCGGAGCCGGCGGCGGGATCGGCGGCACCTTGCGCGAGACTTTGCGCGGCATCTATCCGGTCCTGCGGCTTTCCGACCGCATCGCGTTGCCGCCGGCGCGCGACGGTGAGGAGATCGACCGGACCGAGATCGCCGACATGACGGCGGTCGAGCGCATGGTCGACGGCGTCGACGGCATCGTCCATCTCGGCGGCAATTCCGGCGAGGCCCCTTGGCCGGTGATCCTGCAATCGAACATCGTCGGCCTCTACAACGTCTTCGACGCGGCGCGCCGCGCCGGCGTGCAGCGCATCGTGATGGCGACGAGCAACCACGCGGTCGGCTTTTATCCACGCGCCGAGAAGATCGACCACCGCGTCGTGCCGCGGCCGGACAGCCGTTATGGCGTTAGCAAGGCGTTCTCCGAGGCGCTCGCCAGCCTTTATGCCGACAAGCACGGGATCGGTTTCCTTTGCGTGCGGATCGGCAATTTCGGAACGCGGCCGATCGACAAGCGGCGCCTGTCGATCTGGATCAGCCCGCGCGATCTGACCCAACTCGTGCGCATCGGGCTCGACAACCCGGCAATCCGCTACGAAATCGTCTACGGCGTCTCGAACAATCGGCGCGCGTGGTACGACAATGCGAACGCCTATCGCCTCGGCTACCGGCCGCAGGACGATTCCGAACCCTACGCCGCGGCGGTGCTGGCGGCCGAGGCCAATGAGCCCGTCGACCCGATCGCCGAATGCTACCAGGGCGGCAGCTTTTGCGCCGCCGAATACTCGGCGCCGACGCGGCGCGATTAGCCCGTTCTAGACAACATTGCGTCGCCGGCCCCTCACCCCAACCCTCTCCCCGCCGGCGGGGACGGACCCGCGACAGCGGGAGGGTGAGGGGCAGCGTCCTACACCGAAAGATACGGGATGATCGGGCGGTCCGCTCGGCTCCTGCGGGTCGCCGCGCCGCTCGCCGTCGGCCTCGTCGTGCTCGCGGCCTGGCAGGCGTTGGTCGAGATCAACGATGTGCCGCCCTACATCCTGCCGGGACCGGCGGCGATCGCGCGCGCTTTGTGGAGCGACGGACCGAGCCTTTTGGGGTCTCTGCTGGTGACCTTGCGTACGACCTTCTGTGCCCTCGCCGCCGCGGTCGTCTTCGGCGGCGCGATCGCAATTCTGTTTTCGCTCTCCCGCATCCTCGAAATCAGCCTGCTCCCTTACGCCCTCTTCCTGCAGGTGACGCCGATCGTTGCGATCGCGCCTCTGATCATCATCTGGGTGCAGCAGCCGTTCCTCGCGCTGCTCGTCTGCGCCTGGATCGTCGCCTTCTTTCCGATCGTCTCGAACACCAGCCTTGGGCTGAACAGCGCCGACCGCAATCTTCTGGCTTTGTTTCGCCTCTATGGCGCGACGCGCGTCCAGACGCTGCGCTATCTGAAATTGCCGACGGCGCTGCCGCATTTTCTCGCCGGATTGCGGATCAGCGGCGGACTGGCGCTGATTGGCGCGGTCGTCGCCGAATTCGTCGCCGGCACCGGCGGCACCGCGAGCGGGCTCGCCTTCCGCATTCTCGAAGCCGGCTACCGCCTCGCCATTCCGCGGCTGTTCGCCGCGCTCGTTCTGCTGTCGGCGGCCGGCATCGCGATCTACCTCGCGATCGATCTGTTGTCGCGTTTCCTCTTGCGGCACTGGCACGAAAGCGCGATCGAGGAAGCCGACGACTGACCCGGTGGTGCGATGCCGACGGATGATTTCCATCCGTTGGCCGAATCGCACCACCAATTCGTTGATCGGGCGGTCCGATTCACGAAACTCTCGGGAACCGAGCATTTCGATCGGACCGGCAAACGCGGTTGCCAAGCGCAACGCCGCCTCGCCATAGTGTCGAGGGCGTCCGCGAGAAGCAGAGGAAACCGCCGATGGCCTACAGGATCACGCCGCTCAGCCCCCATACCGGAGCGGAGGTGCGCGGCCTCGATCTCAACGATGGGGTCGATCCGGAAACCCGCGCGGCGCTGAACCGCGCCTTTCTTGACCACCATGTGCTGGTGATCCGCGGCCAGAGCTTCACGCCACCGCAGTTCCTCGCTGCGGCGCAGATCTTCGGTGAGCTGTTCCAGCACGACAAGCGGGAAATGCACGTCCCCGGCTGGCCGCAGATCTATTATGTGTCGAACGAGCAGACGGTGCCTGGGAAACGCTACATCTCGGGCGAGACCTTCCACACCGACCACTCGAACCATCCGAGCCCGCCGAAGGCCACCCTCTTATTCCCGGTGTCTTTGCCGCGCACCGGCGGCGACACGCAATACGTCAACATGCACCTCGCCTATGACGATCTGCCGGCGGCGATGAAGGGACGGATCGACGGGCTGAAGGGCGTGCACGTCTATCTGAGCAAATACAGCCCTCGCGAGTTGCGCCCGCTTTCCGACGAGAGCAGCCGGCTGGTGCCGCCGCCCGGCATCCATCCGCTGGTGCGCACCCACCCTGAAAACGGACGCAAGGCGCTTTATCTGAACCCGGTGAGGATCGAGTCGATCGAAGGCATGGCAGACCGCGACGCGCTCCACCTCGTCGCCGAGCTGATGACGCACGCGACCCAGACGAAATACGAATATCGCCATCGTTGGCGGTATGGCGACATGGTGATCTGGGACAACCGCAGCGTCATTCACAAGGCCAATCCGGATTACGACATGAGCGAGCGGCGCTATCTCTACCGGCTGATGCTGAAAGGCGAACCGCCAGTCTGAGGCGGTGCATCCGCGATTAGCGCCAAAGGCAAGGGAACGGCATGCGCATCGAGATCATCTGCACCGGCGACGAAGTGCTGACCGGCAAGATCGTCAACACCAACTGGAGCTATATGGCCCAGAAGCTCGAGGATTTCGGGCTGTCGGTCGCGTGGGGCACGATCGTCGGCGATGACCGGGCGGAATTGCTGGCGGCGTTCCGCATGGCCGGCGAGCGCGCCGACGCGGTCATCGTCAATGGCGGGCTCGGGCCGACGGTCGACGATCTGTCGCAAGAGGTCGCGGCGCGAGCCGCCGGTGTCGATCTGGCGCTCGACGAGGGTTGGCTCGCGCGCATGGAGGATTTCTTCCGCCGGCGCAGCCGCGTCATGTCGCCGAACAACAAGAAGCAGGCGATGCTGCCGATCGGCGCCGAGATCCTCGACAACCCGGTCGGCACCGCCTGCGGCTTTGCGATGGATATCGGCAAGGCGCGGTTCTTCTTCACGCCCGGCGTGCCGCGCGAGCTGTTCCGCATGCTCGAAGAACAGGTCATCCCGCGCCTCCTGGCGCGCGGCGGGACGCCGGGGGTCATTCATCTGAAGCGGTTCCATTCCTATGGGCTCGGCGAGTCGCATGTCGACCAGCTGCTGGCCGGCGTCGAGGCGCTGGTCCCCGACGGCAGCGTCAAGCTCGGCTTTCGCAGCCACTACCCGCAGATCGAAACCAAGCTGACGGTGCGCGGCGCCGATGCCGACGACGTCGCAGGCAAACTGGCGCCGGTCGTCGCCGAGGTGCGCCGGCGGCTCGGCAACTTCATCCTCGCCGAGGATGACGACACGCTCGAAGGCGTGGTGCTGCAGGCGCTCGCCGCGCGCAACGGTTCGCTGGCCGTCGTCGAGACCTATACCGGCGGCCAGATCGCCGCCCGCCTCGCCCCGCTGCCAGGCGCCGAAAAGGTGTTCCGCCGCGGCCTCGTCGCCCGCGACCCGGCCGAGATCGCCGCCGCCCTCGGCCTCGATGGCGGGCTGATCTCGGGCGAGATCAGCCGCGAGACTGCCGAGAAGGTCGCCGCCGCGATGCGCGCCGAAACCGGCGCCAGCCATGCGCTCGCCGTCCTGATCGAAGTCGATGACGGTCCCGACCGGATCGATTTCGGCGGCAGCATCCACCTCGCGATTACCGATGGCGAGAATATCGAGTCGCGTCGTTCGCGGATCTATGGCGGGCGCGACTGGGTGCGGCTCGGCGCCGTTGAGCTCGGCCTCGACTGTCTGCGCCGCTATCTGCAGGGCCTGCCGGTCACCGAACGCACCGATTTCGAGCGGACGTGATCGGCGATACGCCGCAGGCGTTGGCCAATCGGCGAATCCGGCCTAGCGGATCGGCTTCCATTCTTTGCTGAGCGGCCGGTCGCGGACCGCCATGGAGACGAGGTTGACGAACCACGTTGCCAGCAATTGCGGGTAGCCCACCTGATGGCCGCGACGGCCGCTGTGCAGGACGCATAGCCTTGGATCGATCATGGTGCGGCCGATCCGGGAAAGACGGCGAAAGATGTCGGCGTCTTCGAATGCTATCAGATCGGCACGGAACCCGCCCACTCTGGCAAACGCCTCCCGTCGGATCATTTGAAACTCGCCGAAAGCGGCGCCTCGCTTCAGCATGTTGTTGGCGACCCGCAGGCTGAGATTGGCGATGCCCGAGACGAGCTTGTCGCCAAATGTCTCGTCCGCCGGAAATACGCGCAGATAGGCGCTCAATCCGACCAGCCCCGGATCTCTCGCAAAATGCGCGAGCGCCTGCGCAAAGAACCGGTCCGGGTCCGGGATCACGCAGTCAGCATCAAGAAAGACGAAAAACTCCCCGACCGCAGCCTTGGCGCCATCATTCCGCCCTTCGCCGATCGTTTGACGGCCGACGCCCGAGAACACGACGACGGTGTTCGCATATCTCTCCGCCAGTTCGGCCGTCCGGTCGGAACTTCCCCCGTCCGAGACGATCACCTCATGCGGAAGAGTAAGTGTCGCCGCCAACGTCCCCAGCGTCGATTCGATGATCCTCGCCTCGTTCAAGGTCGGAATGATGATCGAAATCACGTTGCTGCGCCGATCACGCTGGCGGGCGGTCCAGAAAGGTGCCGAAGAGGCGGTCGCAAATGTTGAAATATTGCCCGAAATTGTAGCGAAAGCGGGAATGGTGCAGGTCGTGGTGGGTTACCGCGTTGAGGTATTTGAGCAGCCAATGTTCCTGTGAGGATTGCGGAACGATTTCATGCCCGCAATGCCCGGCGGCGTTGACGACGCCGTCGAACAGCAGATAGGCGAGCAATGTCGCCGGATGCAGCGGCAGAAGGAAGATCACCAGGGCGAAGAAGCCGAACTGCGGAATGGTTTCCAATGGTTGGAACGACAGAATCGCCCACGGCGTCGGTGTGATCGAGCTGTGGTGGCCGGCGTGGACCGCCTTGAAGAGCGGGGCGAGATGCATCAGCCGGTGCGTCGCGTAGAAATAAATGTCGTGCAGAACCACCAGGGCGGCAAACCCCGCCGCCGCCCACCACCACGGGTGCTCGCCGAAGTCGAGATAGAGTGTCGTCGCGCCATTCGTCGCCGCGTGATAGACGATCAGGGAATAAGCCGAGAACAGCAGCAGCGCCAAGACCGATGCGCGAATCTCGCGCCGGATACTCTGCGGCCGAGGCCGCCGCTTCTGGATCCGCATGGCTTCGGTCGCCGGGCTGCGGCGCGTGAAGAACAGGTAATGGAACAAACCCGCCGGGACGACATAGGCGCTAATCAGAAGCAACACGAAAATCACGAAATATTCGGCGACACAGGTCAGCATCGATCCGCGATCCCGTCTCCTCCGGGTGGACAAAACGAGCCTGACCGAACATCGCGTCAGCATCAAGCTACGTGCGCGGCTGAGGTGCAGCAAATGGCGGAATGCCCAGGCTTTCGCTGGGGTTTTCGCCCTGCCCTGCGTCGTCACCCGGCCGCGGACGGAAGGCTCGCCCGTTAGTGCTAGGACAGCGAACTCCGATGCCAATTCCCGGCAGCGCCGCTGCAGCCGCTTTTCTTCAGCCCCGCGCCAGCGCGTAGACCTGAGTACCGCCGGGAGGCGGCGGCAACACCGTCCAGCTTTGACCGCCGTCACGGCTGTCATAGACCTCACCGCCATTCGTGGCGCAAGCCATCCATGACGGCCGGCGCTCGTCGAAGGCGAGCGCGAACATCGTGTGCGGCGGCTTCCATCCCATATCGACCCGGCTCCAGCTCTCGCCGCCATCGGGGCTATGGAGCAGAACGCCGACCTCGCTCTGGAAGCCGCCGCCTGCCGCGACCCATAATTTGCGCGGGTTCCCCGGCACCTCGCGGATGTCGCGACAATAGATGTGCCCTTTGGCGTTCAACGGCTCTAGCGGCACGGGCCGCCAATGGTCGCCGCCGTCGGCACTGTGGAACATGCCGGCCCGCGCGATGCCGTAGACCGTGCCAGGGCGCCAACGGCTGACCAGCACGCCGTGCATGTCGACCGTATCGTCGTTCAGATACTGGCCGTGGCTCAAATTCTCCCAATGCTCGCCGCCATCCTTCGAGCGCAAGGTCCCGCCGACCTCGATCGCGGCATAGATCAAGTCGGGCTCGCCGGTCGCGGCGTCCATCTTCAGCACCCGCTTTGCCGGATTGGCGCCCGGCGCCGTCGTGATGTCGGGAAACCGCACATCGACCGGCAGGCGGGCCCAATGCTCGCCGGCATCGTCGCTGCGGTAGATCTCGCAATTCTCGCAACCGACGAGAATCGAGTCCGGATCATGCGGGTGGAACAGCACCGACCAGACCGGCAGGCCGTGGTCGGGCAGTTCGACCTTTTCCCAATGCTCGCCGCGGTCGGCGCTGCGGTAGGGCCCCGCCTGCGTCCCGGCATAGAGGATCTCGGGATTTTGCGGATGGACCGCGAGTGCCCGCACGGCCGGCGCCTCCGGCAACCCGGCGCTCAACGACTCCCATGCCTCGCCGTTTTCGGCGAGGCGAAACAGGCCAGAATGGACGACCCGGCCAGTCCCGGTCTCGCCGGCCAGACCCAGATAGATGTAGGATTTCGGGCGGTTTGCGCCATTTCCTGTAATCGGGCCCCTCGTCATCGGATCGCCTCCTCTCCGGCCGGTCGAAATCACCACCGGGTCCCACAGAATAGGCATTGCCGGGACCGTCCGACAAGCGAGCGCGGCCGGGGGATTGACCGGCGGCGCCGGACGGTATCCCATCGCGGTGAGCGCCAGTTGCCGCGCAGAGGGAGAAGAAGCGCCGATGAGCATCAACGGGAAGGCCAATATCGTCGGGATCTACGAGCACCCGACGCGCAAGGCCGACGACAAGTCGCTGTTCCAGCTGCATGCCGAATGCGCAGCCGGCGCACTCGCCGATGCCGGGCTCGGCAAGGACGACATCGACGGCTATTTCTGCGCAGCCGGCGACACGCCGGGCCTCGGCGCGCTGTCGATGGTGGACTATCTGGGCCTGAAGCTGCGCCACTGGGATTCGACCGACACCGGCGGATCGTCCTATCTGCTGCAGGTCGGCCACGCGGCCGAGGCGATCGCGGCAGGCAAATGCTCGATCGCGCTGATCACTTTGGCCGGCCGACCGCGCAGCGAGGGCATGGCGACCGGCACGGCACCGCGCGTCACGACGGCGCAATCGGCCGAAACGGCGTTCGAGAACCCCTATGCGCCGGCCACCGCCAACATGTACGCGATGTGCGCGATGCGGCACATGTACCAATACGGCACGACCAGCGAGCAGCTCGCCTGGGTCAAGGTCGCGGCCTCGCATCATGCGCAATACAACCCGCACGCGATGTTGCGCGACGTGGTCACGGTCGAGGACGTCGTCAATTCGCCGATGATCGCCGACCCGTTGCACCGGCTCGATTGCTGCGTGATCAGCGACGGCGGCGGCGCGATCCTCGTCGCCAGGCCCGAGGTCGCAAAGAGCCTGAAGCGGCCGCTCGTCAAGGTCATCGGGACAGGCGAGGCGCCAAAGCACCAGATGGGCGGCGAGGTCGACCTCGTCTATTCGGGCGCCGTATGGTCAGGGCCGGCGGCCTTCGCCGAGGCCGGGGTCAAGCCCGCCGACATCAAATACGCCTCGATCTACGACAGCTTCACGATCACCGTCCTGATGCAGATCGAGGATCTCGGCTTTTGCGAGAAGGGGCAGGGCGGCCGCTTCGTATCCGACGGCAACCTGATCTCGGGCACCGGCAAACTGCCGTTCAACACCGACGGCGGCGGCCTCTGCAACAACCACCCGTCGAACCGCGGCGGGCTGACGAAGGTCGTCGAGGCCGTGCGCCAGCTGCGCGGCGAGGCGCATCCGAAGTTGCAGGTGGCGAATTGCGATCTCGCCTTGGCGCACGGCACCGGCGGGTCGCTCGGCACCCGGCACGGCTCGGCGACCGTGATCATGGAGCGGGAGTGAAGGCGATGCAGAGCCAGGAACGCAAGATCCAGGCGCCGGTCCCCAACCTCGAAACAAAGGCGTTCTGGGACGCCGCCGCCGACGGCAAGCTGATGATCGGCAAATGCAATGCCTGCGGCAAGGTGCATTATTATCCGCGGGCGCACTGCCCGTTCTGCTTCAGCGACGCGGCCCGGTTGCAAGAGGCCTCGGGCAACGGGACGATCTATACCTATAGCGTGATGCGCCGCACGCCGATCCCCTATGCGATCGCCTATGTGACCCTGGCCGAGGGCCCACGGATGATGACCAATATCGTCGACTGCGACCTCGACCAGATCCGTATCGGCCAAGCCGTCCGCCTCGTCTTCAAGCCAAGCGACGGCGGCCCGCCGGTGCCCATGTTCACCCCGGCCTGACCGATGCCGTGGCCGCGACGGGATTTGCAGCGGCTCAAGATGGGGAGAGAAGGCTTCCCGCGATGAGCTGTCGCGAGAGAATCTCGATCGATCCCACACGTACAGTGCATCAAAAATACGCCGGTGCCGGTCAGCGTGATCGTCGGCGGCGCCGCCGACGACAGATTATCGAGGCCTGGCCATATCTGATGCACGATGACGTTAAGGCGGCGCTGAAATTTGCCGCCGAGGCGGTGAGCAATTCCGGTTTCGTCCTCGTTGAAAAAGGCATCTGACCAGGACCGGCGTGCGGGCTGCCGGCTATTTTGGCGGGCGCGCGACGTTGCCGGTCGGGTCGAATTGCCGAATTTGCACGGCGTCGAGGGCGCTGTCGACGTCGCCGGCTTGCATGCTTTCCTTGTCGGTGCGGCAGATGCTTGCGGTCAGCATCCAGACAAAGCCCCCTGACCAGCGCGGTCCGGGCCGGCGAACCGCGATGCACTTGTCGGGGCCATAGGAAAATTCGATCGATTTCGTCTCGCAAGCCGCGCGCGAGTCAGACCATTGGCAGGTCTCGCCGCGGAAGTCGTGCCAATCGGTGCCGCGCCGCGTAATCCGGTTCATGTCCTGAAAATCTTCCTGATCATAGCCGGTATAGCCGAGAACATAGCAATCCGTGTCCGGAAACCCTTCCCCCGTCAATTTGTACGGATCGAAAACAAATACATCGGCCTCGACCGACAAATCGCCGACGTTATAGATCGTCACGTCGTGATTGATGTCGCAGTGTCTGGTGCTTCGGTCGGGCCCCGCCCCCTTGGACACGTGTACGTACCCTGGTACCAACCGATCGCCCTGCAGACAGGTGCGGTCGGAAGCGCCGGCCGACGCGGGGTCGATGCGGAAGCCGCCGCAGGGCACCGGCGCAAAGCGGTTCTCCTCGACCCGGTTGTTCCCGAAATAGGGGTTCCTTTGGAACGCCTTCAACCCGTTACCGGAGCGCAGATAAAGCGGCACGAACGGGGCGGTCACGGTTACCTGCGGCAGCGTCATTTGGTTTGCCTCCTCGGCGAAAGCGGCGAAGGTGAATGGCGCGGCGGCGACCGCTATCGCAACGACGAGGAAGATAGACCGACAACGCGAGCGCGACCGCGGTCGGCCCCTCATTGCTCTGGCCTTTCCGGTCGATCCTGCATGACTGTTCCCGTTGGGGCGTCCTGGTCGGCGCCAAAACGCAGTTGCAACTGTACCGACCGGCGCGACCAAAAGGGAGAGATGAAATCTGCTGAATCCAATCAAGAACTCGCTTGACGACGCCGGTCCGATTACGGAAGCGATCGGATTCGTCTTGCAAGCGAGTGACGGTCGCCGCAATTTTCCGAGGTTCCTCCGAGGGCGCCGTGCTGTTGCCGGCCCGGCATCGGCGTCCGCCGGTCACGGCATCCCTGATACCGCACCGGTTACCCTGGACGGACGCCCTCCTCAGGCGAGGCTCTTCGACGCCATTTCGTAGGTGTTGGGGCTGAGGCCAGGGGCGGCGAGGATGCGTTCGAGGCTCGCGCGCATCAGCCTCTGGCGCGCCGCATCGTAGCGGCGCCAGGCGCCGAACGGCTGGACGAGGCGCGCCGCCGTCGTCGGGTTGTCCGGATCGAGGGCGATGACCTCGTCGGCCAAGAGCGCATAGCCGGCGCCGCTCGGCTCGTGAAAGCGCAGCTGATTGCCTTGCGAGAAGGCGCCGACCAGCGCCCGCATCCGGTTCGGGTTCTGCCGCGAGAAGGCCGGATGGCGTGTCAGGTCGCGAACCAGCGCCGGGGTTTCCGGCAAAGACGAGCGGGCCTGGATGGCGAACCATTTGTCGACGACGAGATCGTCGTGCGACCAAAGGGCATAAAAGCGGGCGAGGGCCGCCGGGCGTTCCGGGCAGTCGAGGTCGGTAAGCACCGCGAGGGCCGCCAGTACGTCGGTCATGTTGCGCCCGGCCTCGAATTGCGTTTTGGCGAGCGCGGCCCCGGCGCGCGGATCGACCCCGGCGATGTAATAAAGGCAGGTGTTGCGCAACGCCCGGCGGCCGATCGCGGTGCCGTCGATCGTATAGGGACCGGGATCGGCGAGCACTGCAAAAGCGGCGGCGAACTCCGCCTGCAGGGCCCGGCCGATCGCAGCCCGGGCGTCTTCCCGCACCGCGTGCACAGCATCGACATCGGCGACCGCCAGCTGGTCGGCGAGGAACGGCTCGCTCGGCAGGCTCAACGCCTCGGCGGCAAAGGCCGGGTCGCGGTCGGCGTCGGCGAGGGTCCGGCGCATCGCTGCGGCCAGATCCGCGTCGAGCGGCGGCCGCGGCGTACCCCGCTGATGGGCCGCGGCGGCGTCGAGCAGGATGCATGTCGCGGCCTGCTGGCCCGCTTCCCAGCGGGCGAATGGCTCGGTGTCGTGGACCGCGAGAAATTTCAGCCGGTCGAGCGGCACCCCTTGCAATTTCACCGGCGCCGAAAAGCCCCGCAGCAGTGACGGCACTGGCCGCACCGGCAGATCGACAAAACGATAGCGCTGTTCCGCCGCGCCGAGGGTCAGGAGCCGCGTCCCGGTTCGGCTCGCCGCCTCGCCGTCGAGCCGGGTCGGCAGCTCGGCGCCGTCCGGCGCCAAAAGGCCCATCGCGAGCGGGATCGGCATCGGCGATTTCTCGGGCTGGCCCGGTGTCGGCGGCACCTTTTGCGCGATGTCGAGCTCGTAGCTTTGCCGCTCTTCGTCCCAGCGGTCGGCAACCGTGATTTCGGGCGTGCCTGCCTGCTCGTACCACAACCCGAAGCGGCCGAGGTCGACCCCGTTGGCGTCCTGCATCGCCGCGACGAAGTCCTCGATCGTCGCGGCATGATTGTCGTGCCGCCGGATATAGAGATTCATGCCGCGGCAGAACCCGTCCCGGCCGAGCAAGGTCTGGATCATGCGGACCAGTTCGGCGCCCTTGTTGTAGACCGTCGCGGTGTAGAAATTGTCGATTCTGAGATAGCTCTGCGGCCGCACCGGATGGGCGAGCGGGCCGCCGTCCTCGGGGAACTGCGCGGCGCGCAGCGTGCGCACCTCGGCGATCCGGCGGACAGCTCGGCTCCCCTGGTCGGCCGAGAATTCCTGATCGCGGAAGACGGTCAACCCCTCCTTCAGCGACAGCTGAAACCAGTCGCGGCAGGTGACCCGGTCGCCGGTCCAATTATGGAAATATTCATGGGCGATCACCGCCTCGATGTTCTGGTAGTCGGTATCGGTTGCAGTCTCAGGCTTGGCCAGTACATAGCGCGTATTGAAGATGTTGAGGCCCTTGTTTTCCATTGCCCCCATGTTGAAGTCGCTGACCGCGACAATGTTGAACACGTCGAGATCGTATTCGAGGCCGAAGACGTCCTCGTCCCAGCGCATCGCCTTTTTCAGCGACGCCATCGCATGGTCGCATTTGTCCTCGTCGCCACGCCGCACCCAGATGGCAAGCGCCACCCGCTTGCCCGAGCGCGTGACGAATTCGTCCTGTACGGCAACAAGGTCGCCGGCAACCAACGCGACAGGTAGGACGGCTTGGGGTGCGGATCGATCCATTTCGCCCAGTGCCGGCCGGCCTCGGCCTCGCCGGCGCCGGCCGGGTTGCCGTTCGACAACAGGATCGGAAAGCGCGCCCGGTCGGCGACGATCGTCGCCGTATAGCGGGCCATCACGTCGGGCCGGTCGATGAAATGGGTGATCCGGCGAAACCCTTCGGGCTCGCACTGGGTGCAGAAATTGCCGCCCGACATGTAAAGGCCGGAGAGCGCCGTGTTCTTGTCGGGGGCGATACGCGTCTCGATCTCTAGCATGAAAGTGTCGGGAGCATCGGGCAATTCGAGACAGCCCTCAGGCGTCAAACGGTAGCGGTTCTCTCCGAGCGGCGCGCCGTCGAGCGCCAGCGAGACGAGCTCGAGCGTGTCGCCGTCGAGATGCAGCGGCGCCTGACGGTCCGCGCTCAGCGGATTGCGGCGCAGCCGCAGCCGCGATTTAACCCGTGTCTCGGCAGCGCCGAGATCGAAATCGAGGTCGACGGTATCGATCAGAAAATCGGGCGGTCGGTAGTCGGCGAGCCGGATCGGCTGCGGCGACGCGAGATCGGGCAACGTGTCGGGCATCAGGCGAGACCGTAGGTTGCATGCAGGATTGCAACCCTATCGCGCTGTCCGGCCGGTGGAAATGGCTTCGGCACCCGGCTAGGCTCTTGCTGTCATCGCGGAGGAACGGCTTGGCGATGGAAGCCGGGGATGGCGCCGCCACCCGGAATATCGGGTTGCCGGCGATTTTCGTCGCCTTCTTCCGGCTCGGGGTGACGAGCTTTGGCGGCGGCACCGCGGCCTGGCTCTACCGCGCCTTCGTGCAGCGCCGGCAGTGGATCGATGAGCAGACGTTTCTGATCGATGTCGGGCTCAGCCGGCTGCTGCCGGGCTCGTCGGGCGTCAATCTGACGGTCCAGGTCGGGCAAAGGCTGCGCGGCGGCCGAGGTGCGTTGACGGCGGTGGTCGGGCTTTTGTCGGGGCCGCTCTTTATTGTGGTGGCGCTGGCGGCGGGCTTTGCCAGGATCGCCGGCAGCCCGGTCGCGCATGCCGTCCTAGACGGGGTTGCGGCGGCGGCGATCGGTCTGACCTTCGCAACCGGGCTCGTGCTGGTGCCGCGTGGCATGGGACAGATGGGTCAGATCTTGATCACGGTCGCGACCGTGCTCTCGGTCGGCGTGCTGCGCTGGCCGATGTTCCCTGTCGTCTTGTGCCTGGCGCCGGTCAGCATCGGCCTCGTGCTCCTACAACAGCGGCGGCGCGAGCGCTGACATGCGCGACGACTGGCGGACATTGCTGGCGCTGACCCTGGTGTTTGGTCCGCTGTCGTTGTTTTCGATCGGCGGAGGCGCCTCGCTCTTGGCCGAGATCGAGCACCAGGCGGTCGGCGTCCAGCACTGGACGTCGCGACGCGAATTTGCCGATCTCTTCGCGATCTCGCGCGCGGCGCCGGGGCCAGGCACGATGCTGTCGGCGCTGATCGGCTGGAAGGTCGCCGGCTGGCCGGGCGCTCTGACCACAACGGTGGCGCTCTATCTGCCGTCCTCGCTCCTCGTCTATGGCACGGCCCGGGTCTGGGGAAGGTGGCGCGGCTCGCCCTGGCACACGGCGATCGAGCGCGGATTGGCGCCGATCGCCGCCGGGCTGGTGCTCGCGGGAGGCTTGGCGGTGCTGCAGGTCTCCAGCGGCCGCGCGATGTGGGCGGCAACGATCGTCGCAACGCTCGTGCTGTTGCGCTGGCCGCGGCTCAACCCGCTGATCCTGTTTGCCGCGAGCGGCGCGCTCTTCGGGCTCTTGGCGGCCTTCGGCCGGGTGTAATTTCGTCGCCGCGCCTAACGCGCCTCGTCAGTGTATGTAGCCCCAGCCGGTGCACCAGTTCCAGGCAACATTGGTGGTGGCATAGATCCAGGTGGGGTCGTAGGGCTCACCGTGCGCGTCATAGCGGCCGCTCGTGGCAACCCCGGGAGGGCCGCAGTCGCCGTTCAGGATGGGGGTCACATAATTTTTCCTGAAGCTTCCTGAATTGAAGTAGAGGACGTCCATTGCGGCTGCGGTCGATGCGTAGAAAAACTCCAGTTCGTTGAAGATGGCGGCCGTGATCGCCGCGGCGACGCTGGTACCGCCGACGACACACCAGCCGCCGCAATAAGTAATATTGTAAACCCAGACGCCCGTGGCAGGATCGCCGATCGCCTCGAGGTCCGGCGTTCCCCGTGCGGTCCCGGCGATGACCGGTACGGCGGCCTGATAGCTGGGACTCGGCTCATAGGCACTGGGACCGCCACCGGTGCCTAAGAGCTGCCCGAAATATTGGTACGAATCCTCATTCTCCCAGGCGCCCTGGCTCTGGTAGCTGCCGGTGATCTGGTTGCGGCTAATGGCGGTGCCGCCCACGCTGATCACCTTCGGAGAGGCAGCGGGGTAGCTCACGCCTGGATAATCACTGGCGGCGGCAAAAAACTCGGCATTATTGCCCGTGAAGCTCGAATTGTCGGCCAGTTCGCCGGCGAATTCATTGCCACCCCAACTATTAGAAATTTGGCCCTCAGTATTGGCTTGCCCGCATTTGACGGCAACCTGTTCGGCATTTAACAGGTCGCTGAAGGAGCTGGAGCTGGCTTCCACCAGGGACAGCTTGGCGGATGGCGCCATCGCGTGCGCCCATTCGATGTCCAACGTCTCCTCGAGATCCCAGCCGGTGCCCGCCCCGCTCGGCGGTGCAGGACCGTTCGTGCAGCCGGCGCTCGGGCTGCCAGTCCCCTAGATGACCGTGAAATCGGCCGCGGCCAGGCCGAATTGCGCGTCGAAGGCCGCCAAATCGGTGCGCTCGGTTGGGCTGTTGTAAGCGTCGACGATCGCGATGGCGTGCGAACTGCCGGCCGGGTTTGTCGTCACGATATTCGGGTTGCAGCCGGATGCGACAGTCACGAGGCCGTAAGCGCAGGCTAGCGACGCGGGCGTCTCGAACAACTCACCCGAGTATGGCGGCGAGTTCTTGGGATGAGCTCTGCCCGCAAAAGGCCGTGTCGGAACGAACAGTTCCACATTGGTGTGAACGCGCCGACCGATATCGGCGGACGCCTCCGCGCCCGACGGCGGCGTGACGATCCGCGGAAGGATTACCGCGGTCTGCGCCGACGCGCCGCCAGTCGCGAGCATCACTGCCGCCGCGGTTCCCGTCATTCCCGATAAGATCGTGCGTGCTCTGCCTTTTGCCGAAGTCTTTGCAAACATATTAATCCTCCTGAAATCAATATTGGTTCGGTCTCCCTCCTGCGGCCCTCGCCGTACACCGATCGTCTTCGAGCCTGGGGCCATCGCAAGACTCTGCTGTGCAGCGGCCGAATTTGTGTGTGATGCAGTCCAAATTGTTCGAGTAAAAAAATGGAGAAACCATTAGTGGCGAAGAAGTTCGTCGCGTCGATCGGGTTGTACCGGCGCCGGCCGTCCGGCTCGGGTCGCCATGCCGGCGGCCTTCTGCACGTCTTCGAGCGGCCCGCAGTTTTCGAGCCCGGCCGCGATGATGATGGCGCGCATCTGCGCTTGTCCACATCAGGCCGCTGGCCGCGCGCCCAATGTTGCACCATTGCCGTTAGTGACACTTCGCCGCGGCGCGCCAAGCCCAGGCGAACCTTCAGGTAGCCGGCGCAGCTGCCGCCGGCGGCAGCACAATCGCGGCGCGACGCCGCAAGACGATGGGACAGTGGCCCTGCGCGGGTTCTCCAATGCCGTTTATTGTGATTTGCATTGGCCGCAATGCGATGTCGCCACCTGCGGCATTAATAAGTCACCGAGGCCGGTCTTGTCCTCCCTTCTCCCGCGGGATAATCTTCGCAGCCGGAAGGCAATGAAAAACGACCACGTCCGCGTCTCGCAGAGTGCGCTTTCACAAGGGAGGTCAAACATGCCCATCTACCTGTATCAGGCGGCATACACGCCCGAATCCTGGGCCGCCCAGCTCAAGAACCCGCAGAACAGAGTTGATGCCGTGGGCCGGCAGGCCTGCGAGGCGGTCGGCGGCAAACTTGTCGGCGGCTGGTACAGTTTTGGCGAATATGATTTGGTCATCATCGCCGATGTGCCGAACAACCAGGCTATGTCGGCGATCGCGCTGGCAATCGCCGCCGGTGGCGCCATCAAGGCCAGCAAGACCACCGTATTGATGACCGGGGCCGAAGGCGTGGAGGGCATGCGGCAGGCCGATGCTGTCGCCAAGGTCTATCGGCCGGCCCGCTAGACGCGGGGTCGCACGGAGTTTCACAGGGAGGACGCATCATGGCGAAATACTTGGTCTCGGGCTCATACAGCGCCGAAGGCTTGCGCGGGTTGCAGAAGGACAAGGCGTCCGGCCGCCGCCAGGCCGTCACCGCCGCCATCGAGGGTCTCGGAGGCAAGCTCGAGAGCGTTCACTTCGCGCTTGGGCAGGACGACGTGTATTTGATCGTCGACATGCCCGACAACGCCAGTATCGCGGCGCTCGGCGTCGCCGCCTCGGCGACCGGCCTGATCCGCGCCCGCACGACGGCGCTGATGACCGTCGAGGAGTTGGACCGGGCGCTCGAAAAAAGCGTCAATTACCGCGCCCCCGGCCGGTAGACTGCTGCGGGCACGGCCTTTCCAGCTTCAGAAGGTCGCGCCCGCCTGCAGCCAGTGGCGCACGATCTCCTCGCCGGTGGCGAACCACACCCGGTCGTGCGCGCGGATATAGGCGAGCGCCCTATCGAGCCCCGCGATGCGGTGCGGCACGGCGATCAGGTAAGGGTGCAGGCAGATCGCCATGACCCGACCCGATTGCGCCCCTTCGGCGTAGAGCGTGTCGAACTGGCGGCAGATCATCTTCTCGAATTCGTCGATCGTGCCGTTACGGTTGTTGAAAAACGGCGAGTTGTTGATCTCGTAGGAATAGGGGATCGAGACGAGCCGCCGGCCGCCGACATCCATCAGATAGGGCTGGTCGTCGTTGACCCAGTCGGCGACGTAAAGGCAGCCTTCGCCGGCGAGATAATCGAGCGTGTGCCAAGTCTCGGCAAGGCCGGCCCCGAGCCAGCCCACCGGCTTTCGGCCGGTCATCTCGGCGATGCGCGACAGCGTATCGGCGATCGTCCGGCGCTCCTCCTCAGGGCTCAGCTGGTCGAGCCAGACGCTGTTGGTGCGATTGTGGCCGAGGATTTCCCAGCCGAGGTCGACCGCGGCCCGAACGATCTGCGGATGATGGTCGCAAATGTCGCTGTTGAGCGTCGGGCTGGCGCGGATGCCGTGCTTGCTCAGCACATCCATCAGCCGCCAGATGCCGACCCGGTTGCCGTAATCGCGCTGCGCCCAGGCGCGCACCGAGGGCGGGTTGCCTGGGGGTGCGCCGGGCAGCCCGGCAATCCCTCGGCTCAGCGGAAAGAACTCGATATTGGGGATGACCCAGACCGCGAGCCGGGCGCGGTCGGGCCATTCAAGTCGCGGCCGCTCGTTGATCGGCACATAAGGAAAGGGGCCGTAATCCTGCGGCTGCATGGCGACCTCCGAAGCCGGGTGTGGTGAGCAGCATGCCAAATATCGCGCTCGAATGGCAGCGCTTCGACGAGTTCTCGACCGAAGGGCTCTATCAGCTCTTGCGCTTTCGCCAGGCGATCTTCGTCGTCGAACAGCGTTCGCCCTATCCCGATCTCGACCGCCTCGACCAGGAGGCGTCCCACCTGCTGTTGCGCATCGACGGCGAGCTCGCCGGCTGCCTCCGGCTGTCGCCGCCGCCACGCCTGCGGATCGGCCGGGTCGCCGTCGCTGCCGAGCGGCGCCGGCAGGGATTGGGATGCAAACTGATGGCCGAGGCGCTCACGCAATGCCGTGCACGCCATCCGGGACACGCGATCCTGCTCACCGCCCAAAGGCACCTCGCCGGCTTCTACGAGAGCCTCGGCTTTGCGGCGACATCACAGCCCTACGACGATTTCGGAGTGGCGCACATCGACCTGCGCCTGCCGGCACCGGTCGACCGCGACGGGTCGGCGCGGCTTACATCTCCGCCCGCGGATTTGCCTGCAGCGCCGCCGGCCGTGTCGCCAATCGATTAATAGTCGATTATTCGTTCACGCGATGGATATCCGCGCCGTCGACCTCAATCTGTTGAAAGCCTTCGATGCGCTGATCAGCGAGGGGGCCGTAACGCGCGCCGCCGGCCGGATCGGGCTGTCGCAGCCGGCGATGAGCCATGCCTTATCGCGCCTGCGCAATCTCTTTGCCGACGATCTCTTCGTCCGCGGCCCGACCCGGATGGAGCCGACGGCCCGCGCCCGTCAAATCGCACCGCTCGTCTCGGCGGCGATCGAGCAGATCGAGGCGGCGCTCAATCTCGGTGCCGGGTTCGACCCGGCAAAAAGCGAGGGTATCTTTACCGCCGGCATGGCCGAATATGCCGAGGTCGCGCTGGTCGGAAGCCTGGCCGCCGCGTTTGCGCGCGAGGCGGCCAAGGCGACGTTGCGCCTGATGCCGCTGACCGGCACCGAAGCCGTGGAGCGGCTCGACCGCGGCGCGATCGATGTCGCGGTCGCCCATCTGGGAGCCATGCCGCCGCGGTTCCAATCGATCGTCCTGTTGCGCGACCCGTTCGTGCTGGTCGCCCGTCGCGGTCATCCCTGCACGGTCGCGCCGTTGCCGATCGAGGCTTACGCGGCGCTCGATCACGTCCTCGTCTCGCCGCGCGGCGACGCCAGCGGCGCCATCGATCGCGCGCTCGCAGGCTTGGGGCTGAAGCGTCGTATCGCGCTCTTTGTCGCGACCTACCTCGCCTTGCCCGCGGCGCTCGCAGCCTCCGGCCTCGTCGCCACGGTGCCGCGGCGCGCCGCCCGGCAGATCGCCGCAGCCGCTGTGGTCGACATCGTGCCGTTGCCGATCGATCTATCGGCGATCGTGTCGATGGCCTGGCATCGCCGCGCGGCGAGCGAACCGGCACAGGTCTGGTTTCGCTCGCTCTTGATCGACGCTGCGGCGGGATGACCGTTCCGCCGGCCGTCGCGGCGCAGGCCTACGTCAAACCGTCCGCGAGATATCCCGGATTCTGTGGATAATCCTGTTCAAAAATCGCCGTGCAAGCGCCGATCCTCGCGCATCAACGGCGCTTTTCGGGTCCTGGCCCAATTGTGGATTAGTTCCATAACAGATTGATATCGATAGGTTTCTTGAGCTTTGATCAAAGTTGTTTCGGAGATCGGAAACGGCTTCGCCGAACTGTCACATTTGTTGTGGAACACCTACCTTAGCGTGTAGCTGATATACCCCTCGGCGGCGGTCAAGCCGCAACTTCTTCCGCTAGTGGAACACGCGTCACCTCGTGCGCCTGCAGGATCGGCAACACGTTGCGGGCGAAGCGGCGGATCTGTTCGATGAACATCTCGTGCGGCAGAACCCCGCGGTTGAGGCTCACCTGGATATTGTCGGCGCCGGCGCTGTCGGCGGCATCGATGATCCGGCGCGCGACTTCCGCGGCTGTGCCCCACGGCATTTCCTCGGCTTGCCGCTCGACATCGGCCATCGTCAGATTGCGGAAATCCTCGCGGGCGAATTGCGCTGCACGCTGGTTTTCCGGACGCACATAATCGGTCGACGCAGGGCTCGAATAGCCGGTCTCGCGCTGCCGACTGGTTTCGGTGAAGTTGCCGTGGCTGAACAATGTACGGTTGAAATACAGATGGTGCGGACCCATCTCGCGCACCGCGTCGGCCTTACTCGGCGCGACATAAGCGCTGATGCCCAGCGAGAGATGATCGGGTGTAATCCGGTATCCGGCGCGTTCGAGGCAGCGCGCGTAATGCCGGATGATATCGTCGCGTAGACCGCGCGAGCGGCCGAGGCCGGGCGTGATCGGCAGGTCATGAGCGGCGGCGAACTCGATCGATTCCTTGCTGCCGACGATCGGCACCCAGATCGGCGGGCGCGGCTGCTGCAACGGACGCGGCCAGAGGGACACGTCCTCGTAGCGCCAGAATTGCCCGCGATAGGAAAAGATCTCTTCGCTCCAGGCGCGGGTGATGATGTCGAAGGCTTCCTCGAAACGGGCGCGCGATTGCGCGAGCGGCACATTGTGCACCTGGTATTCGCGCGGAATGCCGCGGGCAAAGCCGGAGATCAGCCGGCCGTTCGACAGGCAATCGAGCATCGCCAGTTCTTCGGCAAGCCGCAACGGCTCATGCAATGGCAACAGATTGCCGTAGATCAACAGTTTGAGGTTCGTGGTGCGCTGGGCGGCGGCCACGGCCAGCAAATTCGGCGAGTTCATCAGCCCGTAGGGCGAGCAATGGTGCTCGTTGAACCCGACGCCGTCATAGCCGAGCCGATCCAGTTCTTCCCACGCCGCGAGATGCTCGGCATAGGTGCGCGCCGCGACCTCGGGCTTGAAATGCTCTTTCGCCAACGGATAGGGCAGTTCGCCGCCGACTTTCAGATGCTCGAGCTGCTCGCCATAAGCCAGGAGGTCGAAGACGAAGACTTTCATCGCACACCTCCCAGGGCCGATTCATCAGCCGATTCATCAATTGTACGGCTGCGGCTGCCGTATCCCGCCGCTTATATTGCACCTCTAGGCGGCCGGGCGCAGCACCGCCGCTTCCGCCGGCGGATCGATCCACATCCCGAACCAGAGTTCGAGCAGCAATAACGCCCAGAGTCGCGTGTGATGATGGCGCCGGTAAGCGCAGTGCTCGTCGAGCAGACGGCGCACATAGCCGGGCCGGAAGAGCCCGCGTTCGGCGGCGGCGCGTGACAGCAAGGTATCGTAGGCGAGATCCTTGATCTCGTTGCGAAACCAGTGGTCCACCGGACAGCCGAAGCCGCGCTTCGGGCGGTTTAGCACCGCCGGCGGCAGATAGGGCTGCATCGCCGATTTGAAGAGCGCCTTCGTCACCCCACCAGCGAGCTTGGCGGCCGCAGGCACGCCGGCCGCCCACTCGATCAGCCCATGATCGAGCAAAGGCGAGCGCGCTTCGAGCCCGTGCGCCATCGTCGCGACATCGACCTTCACCAGCAGGTCGTCGGGCAGATAGGTATGGATGTCGGCGCGGTTGGCGCCGGCGACCAGGCTTTCGGCCTCGGCAAAATAGGGTGCGAGTGCGTCGAAGGCCGACTCGCCTAGCCGGCCGCGCAGTGCCTCGCCGTAGCCGGCTTTTTTGTCGTCATCGCCGAAAAAGGCGATCGTCGGCGCATAGCGATGCGCCGGCCGATCCTCGGGCGCGCGCAAAACCTCGCGGACGCGCGCCAGTTTGAACCGTCGGTCGAGCGCCGGCGGCAGAACACCGAGCGCTCGCTCGAGCCCGGCTCGGCCGCAGAGCGGCCAGCGATCGAGCCGGGCCAGGTATTGCATCGCCTTATAGCGGCTATAGCCGAGAAAACACTCGTCGCCGCCATCGCCGGTCAGCGCGACCGTGACTTTGCGGCGCGCCAGTTCGGCGACGTAATAGGTCGGAATGGCCGATGGATCGGCAAAGGGCTCGCCATAGTGCCACACGAGACGCGGCAATACGGCGACGGCATCGGGCTCGACGACGTATTCTTCGTGATCGGTCCCGTAACGCTCGGCTACCATCCGTGCGTAGCGCACCTCGTCGTATTCCTTGGCGGCGAAGCCGATCGAGAAGGTCTTGACCCGGCCGCCGCCGGCTCGCGCCATCATCGCCACGACCGCCGAAGAATCGATGCCGCCCGACAGAAACGCACCGAGCGGCACATCGGCCACGAGGCGTAGACGGACGGCCTCTTCGACGCGCGCGGCCAGTTCGAGACGCAGCTCGGCAACGGAGCGCGGAGATGCCGGCGACCGCGGCGCGGGCAGCCGCCAGTACCGCGTCGGTGCGACCTCGCCGAGGCTGCCATCCGCCGCGACGTCGACGGCGAGCCAGTGCGCGGCCGGCAGCTTGCGCACCGCGGCAAAGGCGGTATCCGGTGCCGGCACGTATTGCAGGCTGAGATACCGGTCGATCGCCGCCAGATCGGGGGCGCGGGAAAAATCGGGCCAAGTCAGCAGCCCCTTGATCTCGGAGCCGAAGATTAAACCCGAGGACGTGCGCGCCCAATACAACGGCTTCTTGCCGAGGCGGTCGCGGGCCAGCACAAGGCGCCGGACGCGCCGATCCCAGAGGGCCACTGCGAACATGCCGCGCAGCCGCGCGAAAATCCGCGGACCCCAGGCGTGCCATCCGTTGACGATGATTTCGGTGTCGCTGCGACCGCGAAAACGGTAGCCGAGCGCCTCGAGCTCGCGGCCGATCTCGGCAAAGTTGTAGATCTCGCCGTTGTAGGTGATCCATACCCGGCCATCATGGCTGGCCATCGGCTGATGGCCGGCCGGAGACAGGTCGATGATCGACAAGCGGGTATGCGCGAGCCCGGCCCGGCCGTCGGTCCAAACGCCTTCGTCGTCCGGGCCGCGATGCCGCAGCATCGCGACCATGCGCCAGAGGCGCGCCTCGAGATCGGCCTGCGGCAGCGGGTGCGCGATCACGAAGCCGCCGATACCGCACATTCAGACGATTCCTCGCTCACGCGGCAGCGACGCTCGGCGCGACGCAGCCCGCCGGCGCCGGGCGGCGCTTCAGGCCTTCTCCTCGAACGATTCGGCGAGCGTTTTTGCCATCTCGAGAAACTGCTGCCGGATCTTCACGTCGGGGATCGCATAGTAAAGCCGGATAAACTCGATGGTTTCCGGCCGCTGCAGATACTCGCGCCAGCGCTGGTCCTCGTCACTCACCAAAGCATCGTCGGGCCGCAGATCGCCAAAAAAATACGAGATCGGCACGCCCAAGATCTCCGCCATTGCCGAGAGCCGCGAGGCACTGACGCGGTTGGCACCACCTTCGTATTTCTGCACTTGCTGGAAGGTCAGGCCGAGCGCGTTCGCCAGGGTCTCCTGGTTCATGCCAAGCAACAGCCGGCGCATGCGGACACGATTGCCGACATGGACATCGATCGGGTTGGGCACGCCAGTGCCACGCCCGTATTTGGCAGCCGGTTTGACCTCCGTGACGCGGCCTGCTGGATTCCTCAACGAAGCTCCCCTGAAGGCATCCGCCGGCCGTAAATTCGCATTGCACCCTGGCGCAACGCAAGCGGCAATCGCCACCCACCGACAACCAGGAGACGAATTGCGTGCAAATATTAAGCGCCGTTGTATGGGTCTTCTTCATTTCTCGATTTTCAAGCCGCGTCGTCGAGCCTCGGCGCGCGCCGCTTCCGAATCGCCGCCGCGATCCGTCGATGCCGGCGGACCGTTTTCGTCTTCCCCCAGCACGGTATCGTCGTAACCATGCCGGCTGCTGAAGAACATCAAGGCCATCAGCCCGATTCCGAGCGCCAGGGTCGTGATGATCCCGAACCCCATGGCAAGCCAACCGCCAGGACTGATCTCGGCAACGCCGATCGCGTTCCAGAAACGACCGATCACGATCGCGACCGCCGCGACCAAGGCGAAAGCCGTGGCCGCAACCAACCAGGCGAGTTTCGACCGCATCAGCCGGTGCTCGGCGAGCCGACATGGCAGGATCCGCGGCAGCGGCCGCTACCGCCCGCCTTTGCCGGCAGCGAAAGTTCCTTACCGCTGACGCCGGCTCGTGGCAGAGTGCCCGCACGCCGTCCCTGCCGAGGAAGCTCAGAATGCCGACGAAGAGCAAGCATCCAGAAACCCTCGTACTGCACGCGGGCTACCGCAGCGACCCGACGACGAACGCAGTCGCGGTGCCGATCTACCAGACCACCAGCTATCAGTTCCGCGATACGCAGCACGCCGCCAATCTGTTCGGCCTTTCCGAGCTCGGCAATATTTATACACGGATCATGAACCCGACGAGCGCCGTGCTCGAAGAACGGGTCGCGGCGCTGGAGGGCGGCGTCGCCGCGTTGGCTCTCGCCTCGGGCCAAGCCGCATCGCTGTTCGCGGTCCAGAATGTATGCCAAGCCGGAGATAATTTTGTCAGTTCGACGGATCTCTACGGCGGCACGTGGAACCTGTTTCTCAATACGATGATGAAGACGATGGGGATGGAGGTGCGCTTTGTCGACCCGGCCGATCCCGAGAGTTTCCGCCGCGCCACCGATGCGCGCACCCGCTGCTATTATGCCGAGACCCTACCCAATCCAAAGCTCGAAGTCTTTCCGATCTCCGAGGTTTCGCGGATCGGCCGCGAGCTCGGCATACCGCTAATCGTCGACAATACCGCCGCCCCGGTGCTGTGCCGGCCGATCGAGCACGGCGCGGCGATCGTCGTACATTCGACGACCAAGTATATCGGCGGGCACGGCACTTCGATCGGCGGCATCGTCGTCGACGGCGGTAATTTTGATTGGGAAAAGCACGCCGAGCGCTTCCCGCTCCTCAATCAGCCCGATCCGAGCTACCACGGCGCGATCTGGACGCAGGCGGTCAAGCCGTTGGGTCCGATCGCTTATATCCTCAAGATGCGGGTCACCCTGCTGCGCGATCTCGGCGCACCGATGAGCCCGTTCAACGCATTTCTGTTCATCCAGGGGCTCGAGACCCTGCCGCTGCGGATGCGCGCCCATTGTGCGAACACGCTGGCAGTCGCGAACTTCCTGTCCGAGCACCCCAAGGTCACGCGCGTCATTCACCCGAGCCTGATGGAAGGCGAGGCCAAGCGCCGCGCCGATGCCTATCTCAAAGGCGGGTATGGCGGCCTCGTAGGCTTCGAGTTGAAAGGCGGGCGCGAGGCCGGGCGCCGCTTCATCGACAGCCTCCAGATGTTCTATCATGTCGCCAATATCGGCGATTTGCGCAGTCTGGCGATCCACCCGGCCTCGACCACCCACTCGCAGCTCTCGCCCGAGGAACAGCTGCAGACCGGGGTCACCGACAACTACGTGCGGCTGTCTGTCGGCATCGAACACCCGGACGATATTCTGGCCGATCTCGCGCAGGCACTCGACGCGGCCTGACCCTTGGCGTCGGGGGTCGGCCGCCAAGCCGGGAGCGGGCGAAGCTGCGGTTGTCACCGGCTAGAGAGTTGCGCGGATGGCGGAACCGCTGCTGCGGGTCGAGGAGCTGGTCAAATTCTTCCCGGTCAAGGGCGGGTTGCTGTCGCGCACGAAGGAATATGTGCACGCGGTCGACGGGGTGAGCTTTGCCATCGCCGCGGGCGAGACCCTGGGTCTCGTCGGCGAGTTGGGTTGCGGCAAGTCGACGACCGCGCGCTGCATCCTGCGGCTGATCGAACCTACCTCCGGGCGGATCTGGTTCGCCGGCCAGGAGGTCACGGCACTCTCCCGCAGCGCGCTCCGGGCGCTGCGCCGCGACCTGCAGATCATTTTTCAAGACCCTTATGCCTCGCTCGACCCTCGCATGACCGTCGGTGCGATCATCGGCGAGGCGCTCGTCATCCATCGGCTCGCCAAGAGCCGACGGGAGTTTGAGGAACGCATCGTCGGATTGCTGCAAACTGTCGGGCTCGGCGCCGATCACATGCGTCGCTACCCGCACGAATTCTCCGGCGGCCAACGGCAAAGGATCGGCATCGCCCGCGCTCTTGCGGTGTCGCCAAAGCTGATTGTCTGCGACGAGCCGGTCTCGGCCCTCGATGTCTCAATCCAGGCTCAGGTGATCAACCTGCTCGAGGATTTGCAGGAGGAGTTCAACCTTGCCTATCTTTTTATTGCGCATGATCTGTCGGTCGTCGAGCACATCGCGACGCGCGTCGCGGTGATGTATCTTGGGCGGATCGTCGAGATCGCGCCGGTGGACGAGCTCTATGCCGAGCCGTTGCACCCGTACACCGAGGCCTTGTTGTCGGCGGTGCCGATCCCGGACCCGGCCGTGCGGCGCAAAAGCATCATGCTCGAAGGCGATGTGCCGAGCCCGATCCGGCCGCCGAACGGTTGCCGCTTCCACACCCGCTGCCCAATCCGCCGGCTGCCGTTGTGCAGCACTGAAACCCCGCCGCTGAAGGAAACCGCCGCCGGGCGCTGGGTTGCCTGCCATCTGCGCTGAGACTCCCTGCGCGCGGCAGTCCTCGTTACTTCGGTCGGCGCACGACCGGCTCGCGCCAGACCGGGCAGGGATGCTAGGCTTTGCGCCGCCCTTCGTGCTCAGAGGAAAAGGAACAAGAAATGGCTGTCGTCGAGACCGAAACTCGCGGACAGATCCTCATCGTGCGGATGAACCGGCCCGAGCGGTTGAACGCGCTGAGCCACGAGATGCGCAGCCGGCTCGCCGAGACCTGGACCGAGTTCCGCCGCAGCGGCGAATTGGAGGTCGCGATCTTCACCGGAACCGGCCGGGCGTTCTGCGCCGGCGAGGATATGAAGGAGTCGCTACAGAATAACAGACCGGGCGGGCGGCGGCCGGATATCGAGGATCCGTTCATGACCGGCAATCTCGAAAAGCCGGTCATCGCCGCGGTCAACGGCTACGCGATGGGCGGCGGCTTCATGCTGGTCGAGCGTACCGATCTGCGCGTCGCCGCCAAGGGGGCGGTGTTCGAGGTCTCCGAGGCGAAGCGTTGGCTGCTCGGCGGCTACAATCACGGACACATCGCGAACCTTCCCTACCCGATCGCGATGGAGATGGCGCTCGGCTTTCGCTTCACCGCCGAGCGCTTCTACGAAGTCGGATTCTTGAACCGCCTCGTCGAACCCGATGATCTGCTGCCGACCGCGATCGCAATGGCCGAGCATCTCTTGACCCTGCCGCCCGCCTCGCGCGTCAACACCGTCCATATGATGCGGCAGATGCGGCCGCGGCCGTCGGTTGAACAGCAGCGGCTCGCCGCCCTGCTGCATGAACACGGCGCCAAAAGCGATCTCATCGAGTCCCGCGCCGCCTTCGCCGAAAAGCGGGTGCCCCGCTTCAAGGGCTGGGACGACCCGCAGGACCGCTATCGGCTGCCGTCGCTCGACACGGACGCAAGCTGAGGCGGCGCCGTCGCCAGCTACATCGCCAGCGTCACGCTCAGGTTCTTGGTGCCGCTCGGCACGGCGAATGGCGAGAAGCTGAACGATGCGCCGTAACCCAGGCTGGGGGTTGTGCTCGTCGAGGCGCTCAGGGAAGCCGTGACGTTCATCGGTGTCGTCGCGACCGCGACCTCGAATATGTACGGGATCGTTAGCTTGCAGGTCCCGCCGCTGCCCTTCCGCACGAAGACGCCCGCTCCGCTGGCCGAATTGTCGAAGCCCCCATCATCGGCCTCAAGGAACACAGTGCAGAATACCGGCACAGAGGCCGGAATATTCGAGCCGAGCACGGCGGTCACCGTGACGTTGATCGTTCCGATCCGCTTCAACGCGGACGCGGCCGACAACAGAGCGGGCCTTGCGGTAAACATGCCGGTCGACGGATTGAGGTACCCGGGAACACCGGCGGCGCCGCTTTGCGCTTCGGTCGCGACCGGCAACAGGGAAATCCCGCACATCGCGGCTCCGGCGGCCGCCGCGGCAAGCGTCTTCATGTGCACTCCCTCCGTATTCGTGCGAAGTGAAGCCAAGTGTCGAAAGGGCAGAAGTGATTTGCCTTATTGAGCAATCGTGCGTACCACGGAAGAGTACAGAAATCTAGAATTTTCTGCGTTCTCGATGCTTCGGCGCACCGCGGGTTCGACTTTAACCTTAAATGCCGGCGAGACTAGAGCTGCGCGGCGCCGGCCCGGGCGCAGTCTTCGTCCTGCTGCGAGGTGCCGCCGCCGACGCCGCAGGCGCCCTCGACGACGCCGTTGCGGAGGATCGGCACAGCACCCTGGCCCATGATCATGTGACCGCCTTCGGCCGCGGCGATGCCGCGCGGGGTCGGCTGATCGGCGCGCTCGGCCATCTCGCCGCTCGGCCGGCCGAACGCCGCCGAAGCGATAGCCTTGCCCTGGCAACCATAGGCGCTCGCCCAGATGGCGCCGTCCATGCGCTGTAGCGCGATCAGCCGGCCGCCGGCATCGCAGACCGCAGCGCTGATCCGAATGTTGAGCTCCTCAGCTTTCGCCAGGGCGCCGCGCAGGATCCGATTGGCTTCTTCGAGGCTCAGACCCATGGTTCCCTCCGATATTGGTTTATCCTTGACGTATACCCGGCGCGGGCGCCTGCGTATCCTTAAAGTATAGCCGGCGCGGGCGCCGGCGCCGTGGTTTTTCCGGCCGGCGACGACGTTCCGGCAATCTCAGTGCCGCAGCCAAGACCACAGCAGCGCCAGCGCCAGCAGCGCCGCGATCCCCTGCCAGACCCGCAGCGGGGCGCGTTCGTAAAGCGTGCGCGGCCGGGGGATTGCCGGCGGAGCGTGCGCCGGACCGGCCTCGATCTCGAGCGCGAACTCGGTCACGTCATGAAAGCGCCGCGTCGGATCGACCGCGATCGCGCGCGACAATGCGGCCTGGAGCCAGGCGGGAAGATCGGGCCGCAGCGTCGAAAAGTCCAGTGGCCGGCTCCGCCGCGGCGGGCTCGTGGCGTCGGCATTGCCGTAGGGATATTGGCCGGTAAAAGCCCGAAACATCGTGACGCCCAGCGCATAGATGTCGCTGGC
This sequence comes from uncultured Alphaproteobacteria bacterium, assembly GCA_963790875.1. Lineage (GTDB taxonomy): Bacteria > Pseudomonadota > Alphaproteobacteria > ATCC43930 > CGMCC-115725 > AP-15. Next base: position 233,630 of record CAWBQT010000023.1, on the reverse strand, counting down.
CTCGTTGCCGGCCTCGCCTTCGGCCATTTCCGGCGCCATGTAGGCCGCGGTGCCGGGAGTATATTCGGGGGGAAAATCCTCCCATCCCGGCACGCGCACGACCCCGAGATCGATCAGCCTGAGCGAACCGCCGCCTTCGAGAATGACGTTGTCCGGCTTGATGTCGCGGTGGATGATGCCGACGCGATGCAACGCCGCCACGGCACGGGCGAGTTTGAGGGCGATATTCCGCCCTTCCTCCAATCCCAACGCCGGACTGCGCGACAGCCGCACCTCTAATAGTTCGCCTTGGTAGAGCGGCATGACCGTGTAGAGGCAGGTCTGCCGACCCGGCGGCAGTTCGATGACGCGCCCGACCCCGGGATGGTGCACCCGGGCGCCGACCCAAGCCTCGCGCACGAACGCGGCCCGATAAGCCTCGATACTGGCAAGCTGCGGCTTGGGAAACTTCATGGCAACCGGGCCGCCCTCGATCTCGTCTTCGGCGGCGAACAGGCGGGTGTATCGGCCGTCGGAGATCAGCGCCTTCAGGGCAAATCCGTCGACCGTCTCGCCGTCGACCGGCACCGGGATCACCGGCAGCCGCATCAGCGTGGCGCTGATATCCGCCGATCCCGCCGTCGGCAGCGCGACGACATCGAGCACCAAGGCGGTGCAGTTGTCGGTGCTGCCGGAGTCCAGCGCCGCCGCCACAAGGGCCTTTGCGGTATCTTCCGGAGCCGAGCGGTCGCGCAGAATGTCGGAAATGCTCTGCTCCGACAGAAACCCGTGCACGCCGTCGCTGCACAACAGGAAACGGTCGTGCAATGCCATCGGCTGCGTGTCGTAATCGAGGCGCACCTCCGGCTCGACGCCGAGCGCCCGGGCGAGCGTGTGCGAGCGACTCGTGCCCTCCTGGCGGACGTGGTCGACCGTCAGGCGGGTGAGGCGATCTCGACTGAACCGGTAGGCGCGTGTATCCCCGACATGCAGCACGTGCGCGACACGCCCGCGCAGCACCAGCGCCGTGAACGTACAGCCGAACCCCGAGAGGTCTGGGTCCTGGCGGCCCATCGAGTTGATCCAGCTGTTGAGTGCGCTGATGAGTTTGGCGCCCGCCTGCTGCACTCCCATGGTCTCGGGCAAATCGCAAAATCCGTCGAGAAACCCGCGCACGGCGGTTTCCGCCGCGATCCGGCCGCCCTTCGCGCCGCCGATGCCATCGGCGACCGCGGCGACGACCTCCTGGCGGGGCTTGGGCAGCTCAGCGCCGTAGAGGGCGCCGGCGAAATCCTCATTGGCCTTGCGCAGCCCGGTTCTCGAGGCGAAGCCGGCGCGTGCCTGGACGCCGGTCTCAGCCAGCGTCATGGCGCCTGCTCCACCGCCTGGCCCATCGCTCGTGCGAAGTGATTCTCCCCGTTTTCCGGCGAGATCGCGGCGACGAGCAAGGCCCTGCCCACGGATTCGCAGCCGGCCGCCGCGCCGCCCCCCTCGGCCTCCGCGAGATACATCAATCAGACACTTTCGAGCACATCCATGAACGCATGGGTTAGATTTTTAGCAAATTATTGCCCAAAGTTTAGGCGTTCGTATTTCCCTGGACCGCTAATCCGAGCGACAGGTGTAATACAGAAAATAGCCGCCGGTGGCCGATGCGTTGCGGAGTTGCAGGTTGCCCGTAGCCCGTTCGAGATTGAAAAAACCCTGTTTGGGGTCATGCCAGCTGATCCATTTATCGGTGATCGTCGCGGAGAGTGAATTGACGCGGCTGTGATCGAAATCGACGACGAGCGGCCAGCTCGCCCCGCTCGCGCGGTTGATGCAGCGCAGGTGAAGGACCTCCGGCGCGGCTGCCCGACCAGAACCGGCTGAGGCCGGCAGCAGGATGGCCAAACTGATCGCGCAGACCGTCAATTGCCGGCGGCCGTGGTTCCGGGCGCATTGCGCCGGCGGCGTGGTCGCGGCTGCAAAGCCGAGTAAATCGAGGATCATCGAAGGGGCGCCTCAGCCAGAGCCAGCACGGTTTTCCATCTAGGCATGGATTTTGCCTCAACGCGATCCCGAGGGGATGCATTTGCCGCATTCGCCAGTGAAGGGCTCGGTTGAACAGTCGGGTCCGCCAGCAATCGTAAGAGGCAGAAAATGTTACTTCCAACGCCAAAATGGCTCGATACCGGCTCCAACGCGTGGCAAATGGCTGCGGCAACCTTTGTCGGCCTGCAGAGCGTGCCCGGGCTGGTGATCCTCTATGGGGGAATCGTCAAACGGAAATGGGCGATCAACTCGGCGTTCATGGCGCTCTACGCGTTTGCCGCGGTGATGGTCGTCTGGGTGTTGTGGGCCTACAACATGTCCTTCGGCGAACAACTGTTCCCGTTCTGGGGCAAACCGCAGCCGGCGATCTCCGCCGCCTTCCTGACCGAGCAGGCGACGATCCCGGCCGCTGCGTCGGGCATGCCACCGCTCGCCTTTCCGATGGCGACGATGATGTTCTTCCAGTTCGTCTTCGCCGCGATCACGGTGATTATCCTCGCCGGCTCGCTGATCGGGCGGATGAATTTCAAGGCGTGGATCATCTTCGTGCCGCTGTGGATGACTTTCGTCTACACGGTCGGCGCGTTCAGCCTCTGGGGCGGCGGTTGGCTCGCTCAGCTCGGCGCTCTCGATTTCTCGGGCGGCTATGTGATCCATCTCGCCGCCGGAATTTCAGGCTTCACCGCGGCGGCGGTGATCGGCCCAAGGATCCAGCAGGATCGCGACCATTTCCCGCCGAATAGCCTCTTAATCGCGCTTGCCGGCGCCGGCATCCTGTGGCTCGGCTGGAACGGTTTCAACGGCGGCGACCCCTACTTCGCCAACGCCGACGCCTCGGCCGCAGTGCTAAATACCAACCTCTGCACCTGCGTCGCGCTGTTGGTCTGGACGATCATGGACTCGATGGTCTACGGCAAGCCATCGGTGGTCGGCGCGATCAACGGCATGATCGCCGGCCTCGTCGGCATCACCCCGGCCGCCGGCTACGTCAACGGCTGGGGCGCGATCATCATCGGCATCTGCGCCGGCATCATCCCCTGGTTCTTCATGAACAAGGTGCAGACGACGGCGCTGTTTCGCAGGGTCGACGATACGCTCAGCGTGCTGTCGACCCACGGCGTCGCCGGCTTGATGGGCGGCCTGTTGACCGGTATCCTCGCCTGTCCCGATATGATCGAATATATCGGTACCGACAAGGATGCACCCGGCGTGAACGGCACTGGCTGGTTCTACGGCAACTTCCACCAGTTCATGCTGCAGCTTTACGCCGCGCTGTTCATCATCGTGCTCAACGTCATTGCCACCTTCATCATCCTCAGGGTGATCTCGATCTTCGTGGCCTTGCGGATGGACGAGGCGACGTTGCGCGTCGGTGACGACGCGGTGCATGGCGAGACGGCCTACAACTTCGGCGACGGAGAGGGGGCGAGCGCCGCCGCCGACTGACCCGCGGCAGCAGTTGCAGGTGATGCGGAGGGGCCGGGACGACCGGCCCCTCTGCTGTTAGGCGCCCGCGTCGTTCGTCGGCGGTTTGATTAGGCGGTGTTCCGCGGCAATCGTGGTAGAGTCGGCTCCACCGTCGTCGAACGACGGTGACCTTGTCGCTGATGATGCCGAGCAACGCCCGATTCCCGGCCGGCCCCGCTCCGCTGCGAAACTCGCGGAGCCGGCCCTTGTGTTCCGCGGCGAACCGGCCGGGCGACCCGACGCGCGGCGCCGCAAGCTCGACCGGGCATCCCTCCGCGCCCAACTCCAGATGGTAGCGCCATGAAGAAAGTCGAAGCGATCATCAAGCCGTTCAAGCTCGACGACGTCAAGAATGCGTTGCACGAGGTCGGAGTGAGCGGCATGACCGTCACCGAAGTCAGAGGCTTCGGGCGGCAGAAGGGCCATACCGAGGTGTATCGCGGGGCTGAATATGTGATCGACTTCCTGCCCAAGATCAAAGTCGAAGTGGTTCTCGACGACGTCCTGGTCGAGCGCGCCGTGCAGGCCATCCAGGATGCGGCGCGCACTGAGAAGATCGGCGACGGCAAGATTTTCGTGGTGCCGATCGAGCAGGCGATTCGCATCCGAACCGGCGAGCAGGGTCCGGACGCCCTCTGACGCAGGCGGCCGAGAATTGTGTGAACGCCGGCCCTACGGGTAATCGCATCGATCGGGCGGTCGCACCGGCTACCCTTTGGTGCGGCGGCCGGGCACTTTGCTTGGACGATCGGGAGGCGGCTCAGCGGGACGGAAGTCGAGCGAGACGCCATTCATGCAATAACGCCGTCCGGTCGGCTGCGGGCCGGCGTCGAAGACATGGCCCAGATGGCCGCCGCAGGCTGCGATGAACCCGACCGGGATATCGGGTTGATAACCGGACGCGTTAAGAGGTAGGCGAGCAAAGCTTCAATGGATGCGCTCATCCTTTTGCGGGTTCGCGCGAAGCAACTCCGTCGTCGCCCGGGCGATCCAGCACCAGACGACGCAGGTCAGCTCGTCGCCGCCGCTGCGCAAACGGCGCGCCTCGTGTTCGGCAATCTTCGGCGCCTCGACGCCGTGGCGGCGCACCAGCATCAAGGCCGCCTCCCAAATCTTGCGCTCGTTTGTCATCATCGGGAAAACACCCGAACGCGCGCCGTCGGTTCCCGCGGGGTCGGCAGGCGTCTGCGGGAGCCGGATGCGACGGCGATGCGTCGGATTTGGCCGGTCCCACATCTAGTTGCTGCCGACCGAAACGAACACCTGATGCTGCTTGCGCGCGCCGGTTGGCGCCTTATATTCGAGCGATGCCCGACCTCTTCGATCATCCCTCGGCAAAACCCGGCGACAGCTATTCTGCGAAGGACATCGAGGTCCTCGAAGGGCTGGAACCGGTCCGCCGCCGGCCCGGCATGTATATCGGCAGCACTGACGAACGCGGTTTGCACCACCTCGCCGCCGAGCTGCTCGACAACGCTATGGACGAGGCGGTGGCGGGTCATGCCACTCGCATTGAGATCGAGCTCGCCGCCGGCAACTGGCTGACGGTCCGCGACAATGGCCGCGGCATCCCGGTAGACCCACATCCGCGCTTCCCGGACAAGTCGGCCCTCGAGGTCATCCTGACGACCTTACACTCCGGGGGCAAGTTCGGCGGCGATGCCTATCGCACCGCCGGCGGTTTGCACGGCGTCGGCGTTTCGGTCGTCAATGCGTTGTCCGACGCGTTCGAGGTCGAGGTGGCTCGCGACCGGCGTCTGTGGCGCCAATCCTACCGCCGCGGCCGACCTTGCGGTGCGCTGACGGAAAGCGGACCGGTCGCCAATCGCCGCGGCACCAGCCTGCGCTTTCGTCCCGACCCTGAGATCTTTGGCGAACAGGGGTTTCGCCCGGCGCTTCTCTATCGGATGGCGCGCTCCAAGGCATTTCTGCATGGCGGTCTCGAGATCCGCTGGAGCTGTGACTCGTCGATGCCGCGCCCGGACAACGTCCCGGCCGAGGCGCGTCTTCATTTCCCCGGCGGTCTTGCTGATTTTCTCGCGGCAAGTCTCGACGGCCGGGCGATGCTGACGCCGCGACAATTCATCGGTCGGGTAGACTTTCCCGAGGGCGGCGGCGTCGAATGGGCGATCGCCTGGCCCGAAGACGACGAGGACGCTTTCAGCCTCTCCTATTGCAACACCGTGCCGACTCCCGAGGGCGGCACCCACGAAACCGGGCTGCGCAGCGCGCTGCTGCGGGGTGTCAGATCGTATGCCGAGCTCGTCGGCAATCGCCGCGTCGCCCAGGCGACCGGCGAGGACGTCACGACCGGCGCGGTAATGATTTTGTCGCTGTTCATGCGGGAACCGCAGTTTCAAGGGCAGACCAAAGAACGGCTCACCTCTGCCGAGGCGGGCCGCCTCGTCGAGAATGCGGTCAAGGACCATTTTGACCACTGGCTCGGCGCCGATCCGGCCGTCGCGCGGCTGCTGCTCGACCGCATCGCCGAGCGCGCCGAAGACCGGCAACGGCGACGGCAAGAACGCGAACTCGCGCGCAAGACCGCGACCCGCAAGTTGCGGCTGCCCGGAAAACTCGCCGATTGCAGCCGAGACAGCGCGGCCGGGACCGAGATCTTTCTCGTCGAGGGCGACAGTGCCGGCGGCTCGGCCAAGCAGGCGCGCGACCGCGAGACCCAGGCGATCCTGCCGTTGCGCGGCAAGATCCTCAATGTCGCCAGCGCGTCAGTCGAAAAAATGCGCGCCAACCAGGAGCTGTCCGACATCATCCAGGCGCTCGGCGCCGGCTCGGGGGCGAGCTACCGTGACGAGGCGCTACGCTACGAGCGGGTCATCATCATGACCGACGCCGATGTCGACGGTGCGCACATTGCGTCGCTATTGATGACCTTCTTTTTCCAGGAGATGCCGATCCTCGTCGAGAACGGGCACCTGCATCTGGCATTGCCACCGCTCTATCGTCTCTCTCAGGGCGAGACCACCCTCTACGCGCGCGACGACGCTGATCGCGAGGCGCTCCTCGCCGAGGTCTTCGCCGGCCGCGGCAAAGTCGAGATCAGCCGCTTCAAGGGCCTCGGCGAGATGCCGGCGCGTTACTTGAAGAGCACGACAATGGATCCGGCACACCGGATCTTGCTGCGCGTCAAGCTGCCGCGGAAACCCGACCGCACCGCGATCGACGATGCCGGCGAGCAGTTCGCACGCGCCCGGGCGCTGGTCGAGACCTTGATGGGCCGACGCGCCGAGCTGCGCTTCGACTATATCCAAAAAAACGCCCGGTTCGCTCGCGACCTCGACGTATAGAAGAGGGGCTTCGCGGCAACCTCACCCCGCGGACTGCCCGCCTTCTCTCGCTGTCGCTCCGTGCCCTGCGGGGCGAACCGAACGGCCGCGCGCCCCGGTCAGACAATAGGGCCCAAAGATTTCTTGCGCCGGGCGTCGGCGCCGACTACCTAAGGCGTGTCGACCCGTTTGGGTTCGGCGTTCCGGGACTGCGTTCGTCTGGCGATCGCCCACCGTTTCCTCCGAGCCAATCGATGTCCGATGCGCCGTGCATTCGCGCGGCGGCCTCTATGCTAGTTGGAGTTCCTGCTGATGACGACCGGTACGGTCAAATGGTTCAACGCGCAAAAGGGCTATGGCTTCATTCAGCCCGAAAGCGGCGGTGCCGATGTGTTCGTGCACATCTCCGCCGTCGAGCGCGCCGGTATGGACAATCTGCGCGAAGGTCAAAGGCTCACCTACGAGCTCGAGCAAGGCCAGCGCGGTCGGGTGTCGGCCGTGAACCTGCGCCAGGCCTGAGGGAGAATGGAATTGACGTGCGGGGGCCGGAGCGCCCCCGTTCCTTAGCGGGAGATCTGTTTGGCCAAAGAAGATCCGATCGAGTTCGAAGGAACGGTTCTCGAGCTATTGCCCGACGCTCGATTTCGCGTGCGACTCGACAACGGGCATGAGACCCTCGCCTATTCTTCAGGGAGAATGAAAAAAAATCGCATTCGGATCCTTGCCGGCGATCGGGTCACAGTGGAGATGACCCCTTATGACTTGTCAAAGGGTAGGATCAATTTCCGTCACAAGGACGAGCGTGCGGCACCGCCGATGGCGCCGCGTCCGCAATACCGTCGCCGCTGATGCGGTGGGTCGCTGCTCGTCCGATCAGCCTTGTGCGGCGAACATAGCTCGCCGGTAAAAAATCGTTTGACATCTATCACCGCGGTCCCGACTTAAAGGGGTAACTGCGAGATACAAAACTATTACAAAAAGGTTGCAACTTTTCGATGGGTTTTGCTGAATTAGATCTGTCGCCTGAAGTTCTTCAAGCGGTATCCGAAGCGGGCTATACGAACCCCACACCGATCCAGGAGAAAGCCATCCCGCACGTCCAGCGAGGTCGGGACGTGCTCGGTTGCGCGCAGACGGGCACCGGCAAGACGGCAAGTTTTGTCCTGCCGATGATCGACAGGCTGGCGGCCGGGCGCAACCGAGCGCGCATGCCGCGTTCGCTGATCCTCGAACCGACGCGCGAACTGGCGACCCAGGTCGCAGCTTCTTTCGAGCTTTACGGCAAACATCATCGCCTGACGATGGCGCTGCTGATCGGCGGCGAAAGCTTTGTCGACCAGGAGCGTAAACTCGACCGGGGAGTTGATGTGCTGATCGCCACGCCCGGACGTCTCCTCGACCTTTACGGGCGCGGCAAGATCCTGTTTTCGGACGTGCGGTTGCTAGTGATCGACGAGGCCGACCGAATGCTCGATATGGGGTTCATCCCGGATGTCGAGCGCATCGTCGCGCTGCTGCCGAAAAGCCGCCAGACATTGTTCTTTTCGGCAACGATGCCGCCGGAAATCCGCCGACTGGGCGATGCCTTCCTCAATGACCCGGTCGAAATTGCCGTCGCCCCGCCGGCCTCGCCGGCAGCAACCGTCGTCCAATCGTTGGCTGTCGTCGAGCCGTTCGACAAGCGCGAGGCGCTGCGCCGACTGATCCGCGCCGAAGACGTCAAGAACGCGCTGATCTTCTGCAATCGCAAGCGGGATGTCGACATCCTCCACAAATCGCTGGTGCGGCACGGCTTCGATGCGGCGGCGCTGCACGGCGACATGGCGCAACCGAAGCGCACCGACACCCTGGAGCGCTTCCGTCGCGGTGAAATCCGTCTGCTCGTCGCCAGCGATGTCGCGGCGCGGGGCCTCGACATCAAGGAAATGAGCCATGTCTTCTGCTTCGACGTACCAGTTCACGCCGAAGACTACGTTCACCGGATAGGCCGCACCGGCCGCGCCGGACGTTCCGGACGATCGTTCATGCTCGCTGCACCCGAAGACGGAAAGGCGGTCGCGGCAATCGTCAAACTGATCGGCGCCGAGATCGCGCCGGCCACGATCGACGGGATCGCGGCGGCAGAGCTGGTCTACGACGAGCGGGACGGACGGCGGCCGCGACGAACGGTGCACGCCTCCCGCGCGCCGCGCAACGCTCACGCCGAGCCGTCCCGCCCCTCCTTCCCGGCGGAGCGCCGGCCTCGTCGCTCGGTTGCGAGCGCGCCGATGCAACCGGGGAATGGCGGGCCTGTGACGGCCTCGGATGGCGCGGCGCGGCGTCGAGCGCCGCCGCCGGTACGTAACCCAAAAGATGCCGACACGTCGCGGACCGTCGGTTTCGGCGAGGATCTACCCGCCTTTCTCGCCCGTCCGCCGCGGATCGTCGCCCGCCCCTGAGACAAGTTTACGATCATCGCGTTGACGTGGGTTTCCGAGGATTCCGCGGCTTTGCCTTTGCGGCCCGCGTCTTGGCGCTTGCATTCGCCGGTGGCCGATGCGATCGGGAATTCGGCGATCGGGAAGGTGAAGGATGAGCGTCGAAGAGAAGGGCTGGATGCGAGCGGCCGGGCGCCGCGACTTGGCTGCCGGTGAAGTCATCGGGGTCGAGGTCGGCGGCCAGTCGATCGCGATCTACGACTACGACGGCGATCTCTTCGCGACCGACAATGTCTGCACCCACGCCTATGCCTGCCTGTCGGATGGCTGGCTCGACGGCAATGCGATCGAATGCCCGCTGCATGCTGCGCGTTTCGACATCCGGACCGGCAAGGTGCTCGACCCGCCCGCCACCGAAGACTTGAAAACCTACCCAGTCCGCGTCAGCGGCGACGAGATCGAGGTCAGGCTCGCCTAAAAAATCACGATGCCGGGCCTCACCCGTAGACCCGGCGGTACAGTTCGACGATCTCGTCGTCGGTCGGGACCCGCGGGTTGTTGGCCGGCGAGCCCGAAGCCAGTGCCTGGCGCGCCATCACCGGCAGCAATTCCTCGTAACGCGCCGCGTCGATACCGTAAGCACGCGGGCTCGGCACCCGCAAATCCTGGTTCAGCCGGCGCAATTCGTCGATCAGGCGCGCCACCGCGCCCTGGCTTCCTTCGCCCTCCTCGGCGATGCCCATCGCCCGCGCGCAGTCGGCGTAGCGGTCGAGCGCCGCCGGTGCCGAAAAGGCGGTGATCTCGGGCAGCAGCATCGCGTTCGACAGGCCGTGCGGCACATGAAAGAAGGCGCCGATCGGCCGGCTCATGCCATGGACCAAGGCGATGCTCGAATTCGAAAACGCCATGCCGGCCGTCATCGCGCCCAGCATCATCGCTTCGCGCGCCGTTCGATTGTCGGGCTCGGCACAGGCGGTGCGGATATGGCGCGCGATCAGCGCCATCGCGTGCCTGGCGAGACCGTCGGTGAAGGGGCCGGCGCGGCGGCTGACATAGGCCTCGATCGCGTGGGTCAGGCTGTCGAGCCCGGTGTCGGCGGTCAGACGTAACGGCATCGATAGAGTGAGCTCGTAGTCGACGATCGCCGCCAGCGGACAGCAGGCGAGACCCGCGATCAGCATCTTTTCGTCGGTTTCCGTATCGGTGATGACGGTGAACCGGGTGACCTCCGAGCCGGTTCCGGCCGTCGTCGGGATCGCCACCAGGGGAGGCCCCTTTTGCGGGATTACCGCCGGGACCTTCCAATCCCGCATCCTCCCGCCGTTGGCAGCAAGCACGCTGATCGCTTTTGCGGTGTCGATCGAGCTGCCGCCGCCGACTGCGATCAGGCAATCGTAATCGCCTGCGCTGAGGCGGCGCGTGCCCTCTTCGACGACGGCGGTCGTCGGATCGGGCACCGTGTCAGGAAAGATCGACCAGCGGATCGGCACCCGGTCGAGCAATGCCGCCACCCGGTCAAAAATGCCGCAGCCTTGGATATAGGGGTCGGTCACGACCAGCGGTCGGGCGAGGCCAAGGCTCTGCAGAACGCCCGGCAACTCGACGAGCGCGCCGCCGCCGACCGAGATCAGCCGCGGCGCCGTGATCATCGCAGGCATGGCGGCCTCCCTCAGCCCGGTTTCTTGATGCGGAAGCGGAGAACGCCGCCCGGTTCTTCGAACAACTCCAGCAGCTCACAGCCGGTGGTACGGCAGAAATGCTCAAAATCCTTGACCGCACCGGGGTCGGTTGCCAGCACTTCGAGCACCGCCCCGGGGGCGAGCGGTTTCAACGCCCGCCGCGCTTTCAGCACCGGCAGCGGGCACAAGAGGCCGATCGTATCGAGGGTCGCGGCGGCTTCAGCAGTAGCTGGTTGCGTCATCGGCAGGCTCACAAAAGAGATACCCGATTCTAACCCGGAACGGGATGAATAGTAGTGAGTACCTGAGCGCGACAATTCGTCGGCGCCCGGCTTATCTGGGTCACGGGCCGAACCCCTGGAATTCTCACGACGCATTCACCATCTTCTGCCCCCTTTCTGTTCCGTCTGCGATCCAGCGATTGCCGATTTGGCTGATCAGCTTATAATTACGCCTGTAATGATGCGAGGTTCCAATGCCAAATATGGTCACCATCATGAAATAGGACTGAACCCAAAAGAGCAATTCACCACAGAGACACGGAGATCACGGAGGTTTTTCCACGAGATCGAACTTCCCGGACGCCACCAGAAAGAGGAGTGATCAATGTATTCCAAGTCCTCTTTCTTCTCCGTGTCCGCCGCGGCATCGTGATGAAACCGCCAAATTTAAGCTAAGTTCAACCGAACCGGTTTGAGCGCGGGAAGCCTTGCGGGGCGGTGTGGCCGGCGGCACCACGGGAACCAAGCCACTGCGCGAGGTCCATTTCGGTGCGGGTGCGGGTCTCGCCCTGGCGCCACGACAAGCCGTCGGCCAGCCGAAACACCTTGGCGTCGGCGAGGCCGCCCGATTTGTAGCGCTGCAGGATGACGCCGCGACCGCGCGTCATCAGCGGGATGTCGTCGAGCTTGACAACCAGCATCCGACGGTTGTCGCCGACGAAAGCAACGGCGTCGCCGTCCTCGGCGCGCAGGCAGATCCGGGCGACGGCACCCTCGGCCGGGGTTAGTACTTGCTTGCCGGCGCGCGTCTGCGCCAGCGCCTCTTCGCCGTCGACGACAAAGCCGCGGCCGTCGCTCGCCGCCACCAGCAGCTCCTGGCCCGACCGATAAGGAAACATCGCGACGATGTCGTGCTCGTTCGCCAGATCCACCATCAAACGCAGCGGTTCGCCTTGCCCGCGCCCCCCCGGCAGGCGATCGACCCCGATCGTGAAGAACCGGCCATTGGTCGCGAATATGATCAGCCGATCGGTGGTTTCGGCGGCGACCGCAAAACGCGGCCCATCCCCCTCCTTGTATTTCTGCTCGGCGGTCGAGAGGTTGTGTCCCTTGATAGTGCGGATCCAACCCTTCTGCGAACAGACCACGGTGACAGGCTCGCGCTCGACCAAGGCCTCGGCCGGGATGTCGACCGGCTCCGGGGCGGCGGCAAGCGTCGTGCGGCGGCGGCAAAGAGGCGTGTCCCCGCCGAACTCGGCGGCGGTGGCGCGGAGTTCGTCGGCAATCGCTCGCCACTGACGTCGCTCGCTCGCCAACAGGATGCCTAGCGATTTCGACTCCGCCGATAGCCCGTCGAGCTCCTGGCGGAGCGCGATTTCCTCGAGCCGGCGCAAGGCGCGCAGCCGCATATTCAAAATCGCCTCGGCCTGCAGCTCGCTGAGGCTCCAGCGCGCCATCATTTCAACCTTGGGATCTGCGGCCTCGCGGACAATGCGGATGACCTCGTCGAGATTGAGGTAGACGATGATCTGCCCCTCGAAAATCTCGATGCGCCGCGCGACCGCGGCAAGACGATGCCGGCTCCGACGCTGCAGCACCTCGCGGCGATGGTCGAGAAATGCCTGCAGCGCCTCCTTCAGGCTCATCACCCGCGGCACGCCCGACAGATCGAGGACGTTGAGGTTGAGCGGTACACGGATCTCGAGTTCGGTCAGGCGGAAGAGCTGCTCCATCAACAACTCCGCGCTGACATTGCGGGTCTTCGGTTCGAGGACGAGGCGAACATCCTCCGTCAATTCGTCGCGAATGTCGGCAAGGAGCGGCAATTTTTTTTCTTCGAGCAGCGTCGCGATCCTTTCGACGAGCCGCCCCTTGGGTACTTGAAACGGCATCTCGCTGACGACGATCCGATAGCCGCCGTGCCCCAGCGCCTCCTTCGTCCAGCGCGCTCGCAGGCGAAAGCTGCCGCGGCCGGTCTCGTAGGCAAGACGAATGTTTTCCGGCGGCTCGACCAGGATGCCGCCGGTCGGGAAATCCGGGCCGGGCAGTCGCACGTGCAGCGCATCGACGCCGCACGCCGGATCCTCGATCAAATGCAACAACGCGGCGCACAACTCGCCGGCATTGTGCGGCGGTATGCTCGTCGCCATGCCGACGGCGATGCCGGAGGCGCCGTTGGCAAGCAGGTTCGGAAAACGCCCCGGCAGGACAACAGGCTCGCGGTCCTCGCCGTCATAGGTCGCCCGGAAATCGACGGCGTCCTCATCGATGCCGTCGAGCATCGCCTGCGCTACCGCCGACAATCGGCTTTCGGTATACCGCATCGCCGCGGCATTATCGCCGTCGATATTGCCGAAATTCCCTTGCCCGTCGACGAGCGGGTAGCGCTGTGCGAAATCCTGCGCGAGCCGTACCAGCGCGTCATAGACCGCGAGCTCACCATGCGGGTGAAACTTGCCGATCACGTCGCCGACGACGCGGGCGCATTTTTTATAGCCCGAGGCCGGGTCGAGGCGCAGCTGCTGCATCGCATGCAAGATGCGCCGGTGCACCGGCTTCAGTCCGTCGCGAACGTCGGGCAGCGAACGCGACATGATCGTCGACAACGCATAGGACAAATACCGCTCGCCAAGCGCGTCGGCAAAGTCGACGTCGCGGATCCCGTCGGGCGGCGCCGTTACGGACATCGGGCAAAGCACCTCAAATTGTCGCTCAATCGATCGTATCAGCCGTCGGTTTGGGCCGCATTCGCTCGGCGAGCCGCATGCGCGCCGCCGGCAGGCTCCGGCCCTGCGGCAGCAGCACATGGCGCCGCAAGAAATGCCCCGTCAATACCAGGCCAAGCGCGATGTCGCCCATGCCCGCGGCCGCCGGGCGCCACAAAAACTCGGGCAATGGCAACAACTTGTCATGATGCGGCCGGCCCGCTTCGCGCGACACGGCGCGGCCGGTGCGGGGCGAGACATAGGCGAGATCGCCGGCAGCACCTGTCGCGGCACAGCGAGTCAGATCGAGCCCGAAGCCGAGTGCCGCGAGCAGGCCGCACTCCCAGTCGACATATCGCGCCGGCCAGCCGAGCGCCGAATCGAGGGCCTCGAGCAGCAGTGCAAAGGCCGCAAACACATCGGTATGCGGCTCGCGCTCGGGCAAGGTGACGGCGAGCAGCGCCGTCGCCGACGCGAGCGCCGCCAACCGGTCCGGATCGTCGAGAAAGCGGGCGGCATGAGCCCGCAGCAATTCACAGCTGACGGTGCCGAGGTGCTCCGACAACCGGCCGCGCCACACCGCGGCAACCTCGTTGCCCGGCTGCAACACCGAGCGCCGATTCGGCGCCTGTCCGCCGCGGATCAGCCCCAGATGCCGGCCGTGCGCGCGGGTCAACAGCTCGACGATGGCCGCGTTTTCGCCGTGCCGCCGCACGGCGATGACAAACCCGTCATCGGCCCACTGCATCAGGCCCACCAAAATCAGGCGGAGTAATCGAGGCCGAGTGCTTCGAACCGCTCGCGATCGTCGACCCAGTTCTCGCGCACTTTGACGAACAAAAACAGGTGCACCGGCCGTTCCAATAGACGCTCGATTTCGCGCCGGGCGCGGGCGCCGATCGCCTTGATCCGCTCGCCGCCGGCGCCGAGCACGATCGCCCGCTGCGCCGGCCGCTGGACATAGATCGTCTGCTCGATCCGGGCGCTGCCGTCGGCCCTGTCCTGCCAGCGCTCGGTCTCGACCGTCGAGGCGTAGGGCAGTTCGTCATGCAGCTGCAGAAACACCTGCTCGCGGGTGATTTCGGCCGCGAGCAGGCGCTCCGGCGCGTCCGACATCTGGTCTTTCGGGAAGAGCCACGGACCCGGCGGCAAGACGCCGGCGAGATGTCGCTTCAGGTCGGCCACGCCATCGCCGTTGAGACCCGAGAGCATGAACACCGGATCGAAAGCGCCTTCCTTCGACAGCGTCGCGGCGAGGCCGAGCAGGTTTTCGCGGCGCATCCGATCGATCTTGTTGAGCGCGAGGATCATCGGACGGCCGCGCTCGGCCAGGCGATCGAGAATGCGCCGCGTATCGCCGTCGACGGCGCGCGTCGCGTCGACCAGCAGCACCGTCTCGTCGGCGTCCTGGGCCCCGGACCAGGCGGCCGCCACCATCGCCCGGTCGAGCCGGCGGCGCGGCGCGAATATGCCGGGCGTGTCGACATAGACGATCTGCGCCGAGCCTTCGATGGCAATCCCGAGCAGCCGACTGCGCGTCGTCTGCGCCTTCGGCGTGACAATCGCCAGTTTGCGCCCGACCAGTCGATTGAGCAGGGTCGACTTGCCGGCGTTCGGCGCGCCGATCAAGGCGACATAGCCGCAACTCGTCTTTACGGATGAAGCCGCGTCGACACCGGCAGCCGGCGCGCTCACGCCGCGTGGCGCTTCGCCCACTCGACCACCCGGGCGTGGGTGGCGAACCATACGTCCTTGTGCGCCTTGGCGTGGCGAATGATCTCTTCAAGGATCCAGATGCGCGAGCGGTAGCCGATTATGTGCGGGTGCATCGTCAGCTGAAACAGGCCGCGTTCTTCATAGGCCGCGTCGAACTCGCGACGAAAGATGTCAAAGACATCCTGCGGCGGCGTATACGGGCGCAATGACTGAAAACGGTTCATCATGAAATAGACGGCATCGTCTCGCACCCATTCGACCGGCAATTCGACGACGCCGGTGGCTTCGCCGTCGAGCAGCAATTCGTAGCAGTCTTCATCGGACATCAGCGACGAGTCATAGGCGAGGCCCATTTCTTGCTCGATTTGCAAGGTGTGCCGACTGAAATCCCATGACGGGGTGCGCAGGCCGACCGGCCGCACGCCGACAATCTTTTCGAGCGCATCCGCCGAGCGCTGCATCAGATCGCGCTCCGCCTCGTAAGGCAGAACCGAATTCAGTTCATGGATCCAGCCGTGGATGCCGATCTCGTGGCCTTCCGCCACAACGCGGCGCTGTTCGTCGGGATGCAGCAGCGCGGTCACGGCCGGCACGTAAAAACTGGCCTCGACCGTATGTTTCTCGAGCAGCCGCAGTATTCTCGGCACGCCGACGCGACTGCCGTACTGCCCCCAGGCGAGGCGGCCGATCGAATTGCCGCCGTCGCGCAGATCGCTGGTCTCGTGATCGCTGTCGAACGACAACGCCACCGCGCAACGGGCGTCGCCCGGCCAT
The DNA here is from genome assembly GCA_963790875.1 of uncultured Alphaproteobacteria bacterium. Classification (GTDB taxonomy): domain Bacteria; phylum Pseudomonadota; class Alphaproteobacteria; order ATCC43930; family CGMCC-115725; genus AP-15. The sequence goes on along the minus strand of CAWBQT010000023.1, from coordinate 217,354 downwards.
TCCGCCGGCCGCAGCCGCCGCCCGGCACGGACGCGGTCGACCCGGCGGCGCCACTCCCCCTCGGGCCACTGCCAGGGTTCGAGATCGGGCTTGCCGGCATTCATCGCGATTTCCTTCTCGTCCGCGCGGTAGCCGTCGGAGAGGCGGCGGAATTGGTCGGAGCGGTGAGATTCGAACTCACGACCCCCAGCACCCCATGCTGATGCGCTACCAGACTGCGCTACGCTCCGACCGGGGCGATCCAGCCGCAACTGTATCATAGGTACCCGCGCCCACCGACGCAACCGGCCGACGACGCGCTGCGCCGCCGCGTCAGCGCGGCATCAGTTCGTCGAGCAGGGCGCGGATGCGCAGGAGTTCGCCCCGCACCTCGACAAGCGCGGCACGCAGCGCCGCCCGCGAGGGCGCAATGTCGGCCGCGGGCGCGGCTCCGTCGTCCGACCGTAAGGCAAGCCGTCTGTCCCGCGGTGCCGCTTCGGCTGGCGACGACAGCGGTTCGCGGCCACGCGGCACACGCCCGCCGAGCAGCTTTTGCACACCGCGGATCGTATACCCCTCCTGGTAGAGGCATTCCCGGATGCGCCGCAGGAGGTCGATGTCCTCCTGACGGTAGTAACGGCGGCCGCCGCCGCGCTTCAACGGCCGGACTTGCGGAAATTTCGATTCCCAAAAGCGCAGCACATGGGCCGGCACGTCGAGTTCTTTGGCCGCCTCGCCGGTCGTGCGGAATGCCGCGGCCGATTTGTCGTGACGCCGGTCTGCCTCAGTCTCGCCTGCTCGCGTCACATCAGGCCGACGGTCCCTTCGCCGCCGCCGTCGCCATTTGGTCCGAGCCGGCGCCGTTGCCCGATTCCGCAAGGCCCTGGTTTATCTGATCTTTGAGAGCGTGCGAGGCGCGGAACACCAAGACGCGACGAGGGCTGATCGGCACTTCCTGACCCGTTTTGGGATTGCGGCCGATGCGCCGACCCTTCTGGCGAACCGCAAAGCTGCCGAAAGAAGAAATCTTGACCATCTCGCCGCGTTCGAGGGCACCCGAGATTTCCGCTATAACCGATTCGACCAGCTCCGCCGATTCGATACGCGACAATCCCACCCTTCTATAGACTTCTTCGCTGAGCTGAGCGCGAGTAACCGTCATGAAGCCCTCCCGCTTTGGCCCGAGGTTAGCCGGCTGCGAAAGCCGCGTCAAATTCCCGGAAGCTTGTCCTGCAACTAAACCGCGCAAACCTACCAGCGCACGAGGCTCGCGCCCCAGCTCAACCCGCCGCCCAGCGCTTCCATCAGCACGAGATCACCCGGCTTGATCCGCCCGTCAACGACCGCTTCGTCGAGTGCTAACGGGATCGATGCGGCAGAGGTATTGGCATGGCGGTCGATGGTGACAACGACCTTTTCAGGCGGCAGTCCGAGCTTGCGCCCAACGCCGTCGATGATCCGGCGGTTGGCCTGATGCGGCACCAACCAGTCGAGATCCGCGGCGGTTAGGTTATTTGCCGCCAGCGCCTCGTCCACGACGTCGCTGAGGTGCTGCACGGCTTGACGGAACACCTCGCGGCCTTCCATCCGCAACAGACCGGTGCTGTGCGACGAAGACGGCCCCCCGTCGACATAGAGGATGTCGTATTGCGCGCCATCCGAATGCAGATGGTTCGAGAGGATGTAGCGACGGTCGGCGTCGGCGAGCGCTACCGCACGCAATACCAGGGCGCCGGCGCCGTCGCCGAATAGGACGCAGGTGCCGCGATCGTCCCAGTCCAGAATCCTCGAGAAGGTTTCGGCCCCGACCACCAGGGCGGTCCGCGCCTGGCCGCCGCGCAAGGCATTGTCGGCAATCGACAGCGCAAAGATGAACCCGGCGCATACGGCCTGTACGTCGAAAGCGGCGCCTCGCGTCATTTGGAGCCGCGCCTGCACCCGCGCCGCGGTCGCCGGAAAGGTGTTATCGGGTGTCGCGGTGGCAAGGACGAGAAGATCGACCTCGTCGCCGCGCATGCCGGCGCGTTCGAGCGCCTGCTTGGCCGCATGCACCGCGAGATCGGAGGTCAGCTCTTGCGGATCGGCGATTCGCCGCTCGCGGATACCGGTGCGCTGCCGAATCCATCCGTCTGAGGTGTCAAGCCGGCCGGCGAGCTCGTCATTGGTGACGATCCGCTCCGGCAGGTAGGCACCGCAACCGGCGATCTGGGATCGCAGTGCCGTCATCGGCGGCTACTGAGCCGCCGGCTGCGGCGCTGTCGATGCTGTGTTGAGACGGGCGAGATCGCCACGAATCTTGTCGAGAAAGCCGTGCGTCATCATGTCGACCGCGACGCCGATCGCGTTGGCGAAGCCGAGGGCATCGGCCGAGCCGTGGCTCTTGACCGCAATCCCGTTCAAGCCGAGAAAAATCGCGCCATTGTACCGGCGCGGATCGACCCGCATCCGCAGCTTGCGCAGCGGGCCGCGCGCGAACAGGTAGCCTAATCGCGCCAACGGCGAGTGGCGAAACGCCTCCTCGAGGAACTCGCTGAACAGCTTTGCCGTGCCCTCGGCCGTCTTCAGCGCGATATTGCCGGTAAACCCGTCGGTGACGACGACATCGACGGTTCCGGCGGCGATATCGTCGCCCTCGACAAAGCCGTGAAAGCGGATCGGCGTCATCGCTCCGCGCAGTCTCGCGCTGGCGCGGCGTACGACGTCGTTGCCCTTCAGGTCCTCCGATCCGACATTGAGCAAGCCGACCGTCGGCTCAACAAGACCGAGCACGGTTCGCGCAAAGACATCGCCCATCAGCGCGAACTGCACCAGATTGTCGGCATCGCAGTCGACATTGGCGCCGAGGTCCAGCATCACGCTCTCGCCCCGCCGGGTCGGGAAAAGCGACGCGATCGCTGGCCGGTCGATGCCGGGCAAGGTCTTCAGGACGAACTTGGCCATCGCCATCAATGCGCCGGTGTTGCCGGCGGAGACGACCCCGTCGACCTGCCCTTCGGCCACCGCATCGATCGCCAGCCGCATGCTCGAGCGCCGGCCGGTGCGCAACGCCAGCGACGGCTTGGCGTCGCTCGAGATGACCTCACTCGTAGGATGCAGCGCCGCCGTGGCCGCGAGATGCGGCAGTTTCGCCAACAGCGGAACTATCGCGCCTTCCGCCCCGAAGATCGAGAAGCGCAGATCTGGCGCCCGGCCGAGCGCCAGATCGGCGCCGTACAGCACCATCGCCGGCGCCTGGTCGCCACCCATCGCGTCAAGCGCGATTTTGATCTCTTCGCTCACCTTGCGCGGCCTCCGCGCCGGCGCCGGTTGCTCAGGCTGTCTCGGGGCGCGGTGCCGCGATCTCGCGGCCGTCGTAGTATCCGCATGACGGGCAAAGGTGATGCGGTCGCTTCAATTCCCCGCAATTCGGACATTCGCCATACGCCGCCGGCTTCAGCGCATGATGCGAACGCCGCATGTTGCGACGGGATGGCGACGTTTTCTTCTTCGGAACGGCCATGGAGGACCCGCGTTCTGAAACGGCATGACAGAGAAAGCCGGTAATAAGCCCAAATCTGCGGCGACGGCAACAACGAAGCGGGTTCCCGCGGTTCGTTGCCGATTGCCCCGCCTCAGCCCGGCTTGCGACCGCGCCGTTCCGCCAAGGCGCCAAAGGCGCGATCGCCAAAATTCACTGCGGCGTCGACCTCGACGGTAGCCCCCGGAAGGCGCGGAAATGGCGGCAGCTGCAAAGAGAGCTCCTGCGCGACGGCCTCGCCGATATCGATGGCGTCGCCGGAGAACGGCTCGAACGCCGGCTCATCCGCCGCCGGCGGCGTGTCCCCCTCGGACGCCGGCGGACCGTAGCGCAGCGCGAAGCGCTGCGAAATCGTGCCGCGAACGGGATCGAGAGTGACGACACAACTCTGTACGAACTCGGCCTCGAACATCGCCTCCAGCACGACGGTACCGTTCTCCTGACGACGCAGTTCCACCATCGCCGCTAAACGGTCGAGCGCGATCAGATCGAACCGAACGGCGAGCGCTTCGCGCTCGTCCGGCTCCGCTGCAATCCCGTGCCGGGACATGCCGGCAGCGAGACCGTCGAGCGGCACGCGACGCGAGAATTCGGCGGTCGGGACCGTCATCGGCGAACCACCGCAGGTGCTGCGGCGATGAACCGGACGCGTCCGGCGAGCAGTTCTGCCGCTCGTTGGCCGCGCAAATCGTCGGCCGCACGACGGACATAGCCGGCCATCGCGGCGAGATGCGCTAAGGGTTCCACGACGGTACCGAAGAGGTTGCGGGCAAGCGCGGCGCCGAGCACCGCATCATCCGCGGCGATGCCTTCTTCGTAAGCGCGAATCCGCCCGTAGAAACCTTGTGCCATACGTTTGATCTCTCTGCCGACGCGCAAATCGCTGGTGCCCATTTCGCGCAGCGCCCGATCGAGATCGGCAAACATTGCATCGAAAAACGCCTGGGCCAGCGCACTTGCCCGCGGCCGCTCGAATTTGAGCCGATGAAGATAGAGAAAGGCGTGCAGACAGATTAGTTCGAACCGTCCGTCAAGCGTGTCCGGCACGCCGAATTCGGCAAAGAACACCGGTTGCCGCGCCTGCTCGACAACCCGTCTATAGGCGAGTTCCGAAACGTCGCGCATATACTTGCGCCGAGTTGGCGAAATCATCGCCGTTGCCGCCCCGCTGGAGGTTGACAATGCGCCGCCATCGGCTGAAGGTACGGTCGTGAAATCGGTGCGGGGATTGCCGATTTCAACCAGAGATACTGCAGTCTCGTCATCGGCGCCGGTGGCAAACCATGGCTAACACAGCTCGTCTTCCCTTTAGTGTCGCGGCGTTCTTGGCAGGGCTCGCTTTAACCTGTTGCTCGCCCGACATCGAACAGCGCGGCTATCTACCGACGAAGGAGCAGATCGCCAAGATTCACCCCGGCAAAACGACCAAGGATCAGGTCGTCGCGATCCTCGGGTCCCCGTCGAGCGTCGGTGTCTTCGATCCCAACGCCTGGTATTACATCAGTAAGCGAACGAGCCAGACCTCCTTCTTTCTGCCCAAGACGACCGACCAGCAGGTCTACATCGTCGACTTCAACAAGGACGGCGTAGTCTCGGCGGTCGATCACAAGGGGCTGCTGGACGCCGAAAACATCACGCCGGCACCGGGCGCTACTCCGGCGCCGGGCCGCGAACTGACTTTCCTCGAACAGGTGATCGGCAACCTCGGCCGCTTCAGCGGCGGCAGTAGCGGCGGCGCCGCGCAAGGGGCCGAAAGCGGCGGCACTGCGGGCCCGAACCCCAACAAGGAAGACTGAGAATGACGGCTCGCGGCGCCGCGTCGCGCCGCTCACACTTTTCTCAGCTGGCCCATTTCGCCAGGATCGCCAGCAGCAACAGGGCCACGATATTAGTGATCTTTATCATCGGATTGACGGCCGGACCGGCAGTGTCCTTGTAGGGGTCGCCGACAGTATCGCCGGTGACCGCCGCCTTGTGCGGCTCCGATCCTTTGCCGCCGTGGTGGCCCTCCTCGATATATTTTTTGGCGTTATCCCAGGCGCCGCCGCCCGAAGTCATCGAGATCGCAACAAAGATGCCGGTAACGATCGTGCCCAGCAACATCGCGCCCAGGGCGCTGAACGCGGCCGCCCGCCCGGCGATCAGTGAAATGACGACATAGAGAACGATTGGCGCTGCTACCGGCAAGAGCGACGGCACCATCATCTCGCGGATCGCCGCACGGGTCAGCAGGTCGACGGCAAGACCGTAATCGGGCTTGGCCTTGCCCTGCATGATGCCCGGAATTTCGCGGAATTGGCGGCGCACTTCGACGACGACGGAACCCGCGGCCCGGCCGACCGCAGTCATGCCGAGCGAGCCGAACAGGTAAGGCAAGAGGCCGCCGATGAACAGCCCGATGACGACGAACGGGTCCTGCAGACCGAAATGGACATCGAGACCCGGAAAGTAATGCTTGAGATCCTCGGTATAGGCGGCAAACAGAACAAGCGAGGCGAGCCCAGCCGAGCCGATCGCATAGCCCTTGGTGACCGCCTTGGTCGTGTTGCCGACGGCATCAAGCGCGTCGGTCGTGCGCCGTACCTCGCGCGGCAAGTCGGCCATCTCGGCGATGCCGCCGGCGTTGTCGGTGACCGGCCCATAGGCGTCGAGGGCGACGATCATCCCGGCCAAGGCGAGCATCGTCGTCGCCGCGATCGCGATGCCGAATAGCCCGGCGATCAGATACGAAACGACGATGCCGACGCAGATCACGATGACCGGCAGCGCCGTCGCCTCCATCGAAACCGCCAAACCCTGGATGACGTTGGTGCCATGGCCGGTCGTCGAACTCTGAGCGATGCTGCGCACCGGCCGATAGCCGGTCGCGGTGTAGTATTCGGTGATCCAGACGATGCTGCCGGTGACCCCAAGACCGACCAGGGCGCAGAACCACAAGCCGAGACCCGTAACCGACGCGCCGGAACTCATCGGCAGCGGCATCGCCAGTCCGATCAACCAATAAATGATCAGCGCGATCGCCGCGACGGACAAGATGCCGGTCGCGATGAGGCCCTTATACAAGGCCTTCATAATCCCGTTATCGGCGCCAAGCCGGACGAAAAACGTGCCGATCACCGAGGTGACGATGCAGACTGCGCCGATGCCTAGCGGCAGCAGCAGGAGCTTGTCGCGCAACGGCGGTGCGAAAAAGATCGCAGCGAGCAGCATCGTCGCGACGATCGTCACGGCATAAGTCTCGAACAGATCCGCCGCCATGCCGGCGCAGTCGCCGACATTGTCGCCGACATTGTCGGCGATGACGGCGGGGTTGCGCGGGTCGTCTTCGGGGATGCCGGCCTCGACCTTGCCGACGAGATCAGCGCCGACATCGGCGCCCTTCGTAAAGATGCCGCCGCCCAGCCGGGCGAAGATCGAAATCAACGAGGCGCCAAACGAGAGCGCCACCATCGCTTCGAGCACCGGGCGCAAATCCTCGCCCGGAGTCACAGCGCGCAGGACGAAATAATAGATCCCGACGCCCAAGAGACCGAGACCGACCACCAGGAGGCCGGTCACCGCACCGGCCTTGAACGCAATCGACAACCCGGCCTTGAGACCGCTGCGCGCCGCCTGGGCGGTGCGGACATTGGCGCGCACCGACACGTTCATGCCGATATAGCCGGCCGAAGCCGACAGCACCGCGCCGATCAGATAGCCGATCGCGACGCGCAGCCCGAGCGTCGCGCCGAGGACGATGAGGATGACGACGCCGACCACGGCGATCGTGCGGTACTGCCGGTTGAGGTAGGCGCGGGCGCCGACCTGAACCGCGCCGGAGATCTCCTGCATCCGCGCGTTGCCGGCATTGGCGGTCAGCACCTGCCGGCTGGTGAACCAGCCGTAGAGCAACGCCAGCACGCCACAGGCGATGACCAGATAATACACGGGAAGCATTGAAAATATTTCCTTCGCGACGGGTCGCAGAAAAAACCCCCGCCCGCGGCAGGCGCAGCGGGTCGGGGCGGTCATTGATGCCAGAAGACCAACCTTTAGGCAACGACGGCACGAAACCCGATCGGGAAACGTGCTGAATAAATCGGCAAGCGGGTCGGCTTGACGCGATGCGCCGCCCGGCGACACTATCCGCCGGCGCAGCGGGAGGCGACGCGATGGCCGATCTTCGGATAATGGCGGACGGGCTGCGGTTTCCCGAAGGCCCGGTGGCGATGGGCGACGGCTCGGTGATCCTCGGCGAGATCGCCGGAGCCGCTGTGACGCGCGTCGCTCGCGACGGCGGCAAATCGCCGATCGGCGATGCCGGCGGCGGGCCGAACGGGCTCGCCCTCGGCCCGGACGGTGCCCTCTATCTTTGCAACAACGGCGGCAACGAATACGCCGGAGGCGGGTTTCTTTCGACCGGGCCCTCCAAGGATTATCGCGGCGGATACATTCAACGCATCGATCTCGCAAACGGCGCGACGCGGGTGCTTTATGCCGAGTGCAACGGCCATAAACTGTCGGCGCCGAACGATCTCGTGTTCGACAGCGAAGGCGGGTTCTACTTTACCGATCTCGGCAAGCGACGGGCCCATGACCGCGACCACGGCGGCCTCTATTACGCGCTGCCCGATGGATCGCGGATCGTCGAGCTCGTCTACCCGATGCTGAGCCCGAACGGGGTCGGCCTGTCGCCCGACGAAAAGACCGTCTACGTCGCCGATACCGAGTCCTCGCGGCTCTTCGCCTTCGACATCGTCACGCCGAGCGTCTTGCGCACCGAGCCGTTTCCGGCGCCCTATGGCGGTCGGCTCGTTTGCGGCTTGCCCGGCTTCCAGCGCTTCGACAGCCTTGCCGTCGAAGCCTCCGGCAACATCGCCGTTGCGACCTTGATCACCGGCCATATCACGGTCATCTCGCCCGACGGGCGAGTCCTGCGGCAGGTCAAGATGCCGGACGTCTACCCGACGAATATCTGCTTTGGCGGCGCCGACATGAAAACCGCCTTCATCACGCTTTCCGGCACCGGCCGGCTCGCGGCGATGGATTGGCTGGAGCCGGGCCTGCGCCTCAACTTCATGGCTTAAGTCAATGTTCCGACGCTGAGGAGGCAACCATGAAAGCCGCCGTCTTTCATGCCGCGAACCAGCCGCTGACGATCGAAGAGGTGGCGATCGAGAAGCCCGGGCCGCGCGAGGTGCTGCTGCGTACGGCTTTCGCCGGGCTGTGCCACAGCGACCTGCATTTCATCGAGGGGTTGTACCCGACCCCGACGCCGGTTGTGCTCGGCCACGAATCTTCGGCGATCGTCGAGGCGGTAGGCGACGGCGTCACCTATGTGAAGCCGGGTGATCACGTCATCACCTGTCTTTCGGTGTTCTGCGGCACCTGCCCGCAATGCCTGACCGGTCATCCGAACTTGTGCGAGAACACCGAGGTCAAGATGCTGCCCGGCGTCGCGCGACGCATGACCTGGAACGGACAGCAGCTGAACCAGGCTTTCAATCTGTCATCGTTCGCCGAACAGATGCTGGTGCACGAAAATTCTATGGTGAAGATTGACGACGACATCCCGCTCGACCGTGCCGCCCTCGTCGGCTGCGGCGTGATGACCGGGGTTGGAGCGGTGTTCAATGCCGCCAAGGTCGAGCCGGGAGCAACGGTCGCGGTGATCGGCTGCGGCGGCGTCGGGCTGTCGGCGGTCAATGGCGCCGCTCTCGCCGGCGCCGAGCGCATTATCGCGATCGATACGGTTTCCTCGAAACTGGACCTGGCCCGCGAACTCGGCGCCACCGACACGTTGAACGTCAGCAACGCCGACCCGGTCAAAGCGGTTCGCGACATGACCGGCGGCGGGGTGCACTACTCGTTCGAGGCGCTCGGCACCAAGGCGACGGCAGAGCAGGCATTTCAGATGCTGCGGGCGGGCGGCACCGCGACGATCATCGGCATGGTGCCGTTCGGCGTGAAGATCGAATTGCACGGTTTCGACTTTCTGCGCGACCGCAAGCTGCAGGGCACCTCGATGGGCGGCAACCGCTTTCGCGTCGATATGCCGCGGCTGTTGTCGTTGTGGCGCCAGGGACGGCTGAAGCTCGACCACCTGATCTCGGGCCGGCTGAAGCTCGGCGAGATCAACGACGGCTTTGCGGCGCTGAAATCGGGAGCGCCGGTGCGCCAGCTGATCGACTTCACCGCCGCCTGACCGAGCGCTCACCGGGCGTCGTTCTTCGAATTCGAGGCTTTGCCGTCATGCTGTCAGGTGCGGGCAAGGGGCCAGCCCGCGCGGCCTGCACGTCCGATTGGCGCAGCAGCAGCGACCGGGCTATTTTCCAGCCGGACAGGCGGGGCATTCGAAAAGGAGACAGAGTTTGGCAACGGTTCGCGTCGTCTGCGGGCATGACTGCCCCGACATGTGCTCGCTGTTGGCGCGGGTCGACAATGGCCGGATCGTCAAGATCGACGGTGATCCCGAGCAGCCCTTCACCGCCGGCTTTGCCTGCGGCAAGGTCAATCGCGACGCCGAGCTCGTGCATTCGCCCGAGCGCCTGCGCACACCGCTGCGCCGGGTCGGCAAAAAGGGCGAAGGCAGCTTTTCGCCAATCAGCTGGGACGCCGCACTCGACGAGATCACCGCGCAGTGGCAGCGGGTCATCGCCGAGACCGGCCCGCTCGCTCTCCTCGGCTACGCCTACAGCGCGCATCAGGGGCAGCTGAACCGCGGCCTCGTCAATGGCCTGTTTCACGCGCTGGGGGCGAGCGGGCTGCGCGCCGGTACGGTCTGCGACACCTGCTGCGAGACTGCCTGGGACATGACGGTAGGTCCGATCGGCGGCGCCGACCCGGAAAGTGTCGCCGAGGCCGATCTGATCGTGGCCTGGGGGGCCGATCTCATTGCCACCAACGTGCATTTCTGGGCAAAGGCCGAGACGCCGCGCAAGCGCGGCGTGCCGCTCGTCGCGATCGATCCGCGGCGCAGCCGCACCGCACGGCAGGCCGACCGGCATCTCGCGCTCCGCATCGGCACCGATGCGGCGCTGGCACTTGGCATCATGCATATCCTGGTGCGCGACGGGCTCTGCGACCGCGTCTATATCGCCGCCCGCACCACCGGTTTCGAGCGCCTCGAAGCCGCGGTGCTGCCGCGCTTTCCGCCGGAGCGCACCGCCGCGATCATCGGGCTTCCGGTCGACGATATCGAAGGGTTTGCCAAGCTCTACGGCGCAGCCAAGGCCTCGTTCATCCGCCTTGGTGAAGGCATGACGCGGCTCGCCCGCGGCGGCGAGGCGCTGCGCGCCGTCGCCCTCTTGCCTGGGGTGACCGGCGCCTATGGCCGAAGAGGCGGCGGCGCGCTCCTGATGACCGCGGCCTCTTGCGAACTCGACTACGATGTCGTGCGCAAGCCTTCGGGACCGCGCGAGACGCGCACGATCAACCATCTGCGCCTTGGTGAAGCGCTCCTTGCGCTGCAGGAACCGCCGATCCGCGCCCTCTTCGTCGCGGCCAACAACCCGGCGGTCACCTGCCCCGACGCCGGCAAGGTGCGCCGCGGTCTCGGGCGCGAGGATCTGTTCACGGTAGTGCACGACCCGTTCCTGTCGGCCACGGCGCGCTATGCCGACATCGTGCTGCCGGCCGCGACCTATCTCGAAACCGAAGACCTCTACCGCGCCTACGGCACCTATTATCTGCAATACGCACCGGCTGCGGTCGCACCACAGGGTGAAGCCTGGTCGAATTTCCGACTGGCGCAGGAACTGGCGCAGCGCATGGGAGTCGACGAACTGGTATTCCGGATGTCGCCCGCCGAACTCGCCGGGCTGATGCTGCGCGGCGCGAGCGGCGAGGCGGCAGGGCTTGACCTGGCGCGGCTGCGCGCGGCGGGACCGGTGTCCTTGGCGCCGAACGATGCGCCGGGGGGCGGGCAGGAATTCCGCACCCCTTCGGGCCGGCTCGAATTCTATTCAGAGGTGATGGCAGCGCAGCGCCTGCCGCCGATGCCGGATTGGCAGCCCGACCCGGAGGAGGAACGCGACGCGGCGCGCTGGCCGTTGCGCCTCCTGACCGCCCCCGGCTATTTCCAGAGCCACACGGCGTTTTCCGGCGTCGACTTTCTGCGCCGCCGCGAGGGTGCGCCTTGTTGCGTACTGCATCCGGACGACGCCGCGGCGCGCGGCCTCGCCGACGGCGCCCGGGTGCGGCTGTTCAACGAGCGCGGTGCCGTCGGGCTCGTGCTGCGGATCGGCGATGAGGTGCGACCCGGCGTCGTACTGGTCCCGGGGCAGCGGCCCGACGGCGAAACCATCGATGGCACGATCAACCTCCTTTGTTCCGACCGCTTCACCGATCTCGGCGAAGGGGCCACCTACCAGAGCACCTTTCTCGAGGTTGAGGCGTGGCCGGAAGCGACATAGGCCGACCGGTGGGGCAAGCGGATCAGCCGGCGACTGGCGGTGCGGGCCGCTTACCGGCGCCAATCGTCGATCGCGCCGCGGATGCTCGGCGCGAGGTTCCGCAAATAGAGGGCTATCATCGTGCCATGCTTGGGCGTCGAAGCAAAAAGGGGAAAGAGGTGCCAAATCGCATAACGAGGTCGCCACTCATCTTTGCGACGCTTTGCTGTGCCGCGGCCGGTGCGGTCCATGCCCAGGTCTCCGGGAATACGGCCGGCTTCATCAGTTCGAATCAGACGGCAATGCTCGATTGCGCCGGAGGCAAGGCGGAGATCATGGGCAGCAACGATGTATTGACGATAAAGGGCAATTGCTCCGGTCTCGATCTCGCCGGGTCGGGAAACAAGATCACGATCGAATTTGGCCGGGCGGCTGCAATCAATTTTGTCGGGTCGGGCAATGCCATCGCCTGGACCAGCGCCGACGGAAAGCCGCCCAAGGTGACCTATGTCGGATCGGAGAACACGTTGACGCCGCCCGTGCGATGATACCGGTGCCGACGGCGAGGCGAAGCCACGAGCACCGGGTGCGCATCCCGGCGGCTTCCGGTCGGGCCGGAAGAGCCGGCGACCTGCCTGCGCGGCCCGCTTCGGTTCGACCCGGCAGGGAAAGCGCTTTCAGCTGGCCGCCGCCGCCATCGCCTGCGCCACGGCGACCAAAGTCGCATCGCTGCCAGGGCCGCCGACGATCGACATGCCGACCGGCAGGCCGTCGAGGCTGGCGCCCGGCAGATTAACCTGCGGTACCCCGGTGAGACCGCCATGGGCGCAGAGGCAAAGGATGCGGTCGCGCTGCGCGCTCGCGACAGAAAGCGCCTCGCCGCGCTTTGGCGCCGGGAACGGCGTCGTCGGCAGGCAGAGGATGGTTCCCGGCAGCAGCAGCCGGCGCAGCCGGCCGCGCGCCTCTTGCCGTATGATGAGCGCCCATTGCCGCTCGCTCTCCGGGATCTGCGAGCCGGTATAGAGGTTGCGCGCGACGCTGTAGGCAAGGCGCGGGTTGTGCCGGTCGATCCAGTCGCGGAAGGTGAGCCAAGCCTCGGTCGGCTGCAGCACGCGTTGCGCCCGGGCCCACTGCACGATGCCGCCCGGCGCCATGATTTCTTCACTCGTCTCGCCAAGCAATGCCACGAGGCGCGCCAGCATCGGTTGCAAGGCGGCCGCGACTTCGGGTTCGGCAAAGGCGAAGGCGTCGCCGGCGACGATCAGTCGGCGCGGCAATGCGGCCGGAATGTCCTCGCCGAGCATGACCGCCGAGACCCGGGCAAAGGTCGAGGCGTCGCGGGCGAACCAGCCCGTCGTGTCGGAGGACGGCGCCTGCGGCAGCATGCCGGTCACATCGATCCGACCATGCGTCGGTCGGATGCCGAAAAGGCCGCAAAAGCTCGCCGGCACCCGCACCGAGCCGCCGGTGTCGGTGCCGAGTGCCGTATCGCAGAGCCCGCCCGCGACCGCCGCCGCTGAGCCCGAGGACGAGCCGCCCGGCACCCGATCGGGTGCGCGCGGGTTCGTCGGCGTGCCGTAAAACGGGTTTTCGCCGACGATGCCGAGCGACACCTCGTCGGTGATCGTCTTGCCAACCAGGGTCGCGCCGGCATCGAGGAGGCGCGCCACCGCCCAGGCGTGCCGCGTCGGTACCGGATGATGCGCCGCCCAATCGGGATTGCCGGCGCCGGTCGGATGGCCGGCGACATCGAAGAGATCCTTCGCCGCGAAGGTGAGGCCAGCGAGCGGCCCGCCGGCGCGTCCTTCGATACGCAGCCTCGGGCCGGGAACAAACGCGCCCAGTTCGTCGTCAGGCATCGGCACCTCGGATTGGCAAACTAAACCGGCGCGGGTCCGAAGGGACCGCTGCAATTACCCAGCGAAGCGTAGGGCCGATCAGCGACAGCGTAATCCGCGGCCTCAAAAGGCGACTTTGACGCCCGCATAGGCAAGACGGCCGGGCGCCGGGCTCAAACTCGTCGGATCGGTCAAATCGAGGCCCGGCGGCAACCCGTCGAGTTGGGTGAACGTGCCGTAGGTGTAATAGGTCCGGTTGAACAGATTGTCGACCTCGACGAAAAACGTCGTCGACTTGTTGACCCGAAGAGCGGTGTCCAGATTGACCACGCCATAGGCCGGCAGCGGCGGCTCCTGCTTCGACTCGTCGCCGACGAGAAACTGGCGGCCGACGAATTTCGCGTCGGCGCCGATGCTCCATTGCGGCGTCGCCTGGTATTCGACATCGAGAACCACCCGGTTTTTCGGCATCAGCGGAATGTAATCACCGGGGTGCACAAAGATGTCGCCATTGGCGTTGGCCGCCGGACTGTTCGACGACAACGTTAGATTGTCGAGAAAAGTCGCGTCGAGGAAACTGTAATTCAAGTTTACGGTCCACTTCCGCCAATGGTACGAGAGGCCGGCCTCGATCCCCTGGCGCCGCGTCTCGCCGACGTTGGAAAAATAGCCAAAGCCGTTGATCTGGGTCGCCAGCAGCAGAATGTCGTCGAACGCATTGGTGCGATAGACGCCGAGATTCCAAGCCAATTTTCCGGGGATCGCGGGATCGGCGAGCTGACCGCGCAGGCCGGCCTCGAAGGTCTGCGACACGACCTGCTTCAACGGTGGATCGGCGACGAGGAACGCGTCGAGAATGCACGGCGTCTGCGGGTTCGAGCAGGTGAGCTCGGCCGGCGTTGGAGCGCGGTTCGATTCCGACCAGCCGCCATAGGCGGTGACGTTGTCGGCGAGCTTGTAGGTGGCGCCGAGGCCAGGATTGAAATGCGTGTACAGGTAATTGCCGGTGAGCTGGGGGGCGATGCCGGTGAGATCCTGCAGGCCGATTGCGGCGAGGTTGAGCCGGCCGCTCAGGGTGGCGGCAAGGCGGGGGGTGATGTTGAGGGTGTCGGTCGCATAGGCGCCGAAATAATTGTTGGTGCCGTTGACGTCGACTGGTTCTTCGATCGGCGGCGACGCCGTCGGACTGAGACCGGCATCGATGGTCACTCCCGAGCCGATCACTTCGAGGCCGGGCAAGAGCGTGCCGAGTTCGCCATAGGCGGTATAGTTGGTTTCGCTGTGATCCATCGTGGCGCCGAACACCAGATTGTTTTCCCGGCCCAGGACGGGATTGGAGAATTTCGCCTGCAGACCGCTGCCAACCGTATTGGTGCCGGTGTTGGTGAAGTCGATTTCGCCGGGCGTGGCGCCCGGCGGCAAGACGCTCGTCGGGACCATATTCCCCAGTGAATCATAGAGCGCGTCGGCCGGAAATTGGTTGTTGCCTTCGAGGCAGAAGAAAGCGGCGTTGTTGACGCAGGTCCGCACGTCGGTGGTGTTGCCATCGATCAGATGCTGCGTGAAATGCCGATAATAGACGTCGCCGCTCAACAACACGAGATCGCTCGGCTGCCAGGTCCCGGTCAGCTGCGCCAGCTCGGCCTCGTTATGCGTCGCCTGCGGATAGGTGAAGACGTTTTGTATGTTTTCGGCGAGCAGCTGGACCGGCGTCGGCCCGACCGCGCCGATGACGTCGTCCGCCGCCGCCACCGACAGATGAACAGTAAGCTGATCCTTCCGCCAGCCGAGGTCCCAGTAGCCCGAGGTCAGGTTGGTCGGCGAGTGGTAGCGGTAACCGTCGTCATGCAGCCCGCCGACGCCGCCGTAGAAGGCGAAATTCCCGAACTGCGCGCCCTCTTCGGCGTAGCCGGTGATATTACCGAACGAGCCGCCGGAGAGCTGACCGTCGAAGCCGTGGAAGTCGAAGCCGTTCTTCATCTCCAGGGTCACCGCGCCGCCCAGCGCGTTCAGGCCGAAGACCGGGTTGTTGCCTTGCAAGGTCATCCGGTCGACCGCGAATTGCGGGACGAGATCCCAATTGACGGTATCGCCGAACGCCTCGTTGATGCGCACGCCATTCTGGTAGACGGCAATGCCCTCGGGGATGCCCGAGATCGGCGACGCTTCGAAGCCGCGATAGACAAAATCGGGCTGATACTGGCTGCCCTGCTCGTCGTTGAGATTGACGCCCGAGAGCTGGCGGTCCGCCGCTGTCGGCAGCAAAGCGCCGCCCCCACCGGGCTCCAATTGCTGCGAGCTCAGGGTCTGGACATTGGCCGGCACCTTGTCGATGTCGATGCCGCTGCCCGGCAGCGGCGAGACGCCGACGACCTCGACGGTCGGCAAGGTGATCGAGGAGGTGGTCGAGGCGCTGGCCGCGGCCGGGGCGGCGCCCGACGGCGCCGGGGTTTGCGCCAGCGCCGCCAGCCCGGACAGCAGGACGAGGCCGGCCGTCGCGCTTATTGCCGTGATACCGGACACCCGCTCTCCCACCGACAGCGCCGCAACTGCGTGGCTCATGACCTGAGCAGAACCGCACCGCCATGACGATGGGCGTTATTCCCGATCCCGTGGGGAAATCTTCCCGATCCCGGCACGGCATCTTCCAAATACGACCGATAGGCACCGCAGCCCGACCATGGCATGCTCCGCGATCGAGCCCGACGGAAAGCCGATGTCGCTGCGTTTTCGTTTGAGCGGCCTCATTTGTTTCGTGCTGCTGCTCAGTCTCGTCCTGGGCAGCGTCGTCGCCTATTCGACTGCGGTCCGCTCGGTGCGTGCCGAGATGCAAGCGGCCTTCCTGGTCGGCCGGCAAACCATCGAGGTCGGGATCGAGCGGCTGCGGCGCAGCGGCAACCCGCCGCGCGACCTCGATCAGCTGGTCGGATCCTTCGACGGCAACCGCCATATCCGGGTGTGGCGCAACGGCGCCACGGCCGTGCTCGCGGCGCCAGTGGTCGAGAATGGCCGATTCGGCCGCGTACCGGCCTGGTTCGTGCGAATCATCGGCGCCGCACCGTGGACCGAGCGAATACCGGTCGCGATCGGCGGCAGCGACTACGGCGCGATCCGGGTCGAGACCGACCCGTACAACGAAACCCTAGAAGTCTGGGACGCGTTTACCGGCAGCCTCGTCGCGCCGACCCTGTTCTGCATCCTGACGGTCGTTCTGGTCTATTGGTTCATCGGCCGGATGTTGCGGCCGCTCAATCGACTGGCCACCGCGCTCGAAGAGGTCGGCGACGGCCGCTACCGGACGCGGATCAGCGGCCGCCTGCCGCCTGAATTGTCGCGCCTGCGCGACAGCTTCAACCGCATGGCGGCGCGGCTAACCGAGGCCGATGCTGAGAAACAGCGCCTCAACGAACAGTTACTGAGCTTGCAGGAGGAAGAACGGACCGACCTTGCCCGCGATCTACACGACGAGGTCAGCCCGTTCCTGTTCGCCGTCAACGTCGACACCGCCGCCGCCGCCCGGCTGCTCGCCGCGGGCCGCAGCGGCGAGGCAGCGGCGCATGTGGAATTGATTGCCGATGCGGTGCGTCATATCCAACAAGAGGTGCGGCGCATGCTTGCCCGGCTGCGGCCGATCGGTCTCGCCGAGCTGGGTTTGCCGGCGGCGATCGAAAACCTGGTCGCCTTCTGGCGCCGTCGCTGTCCGGAGATCCGTTACCGGGTGTCGATCGCCGCCGAATGCGAGGATCTCTCGGAGGTGGTCGGTACGACGATCTGCCGGATCGTCCAGGAGGCCTTGAGCAACGCCGTGCGGCACGCCGAGGCAAAGCGCGTCACGATCATCGTCGAAGAGTGCCGCGATGTCGCGGAGCGCGGCGCGGCAATCAGGGTGGTCGTTGCCGATGACGGCCGCGGGATGGCTGAGGCCCGGCGAATGGGTTACGGGCTGACCGGCTTGAGCGAGAGGATTGCCGCTCTTGGCGGGCGTATGTCCTTTTCGACCGGGCTTGGCGGAGGCTGCACGCTGACCGCCGAACTGCCCCGCCCCCGACGCGCAGACACCGTTGCCGGGACCTGGAAAAGGGCCCTGCAATGAACATTCTGATCGTCGAGGACCATCCGATCGTCCGCTCAGGATTGCGCCGGTTGCTGGCCGCCGAGGCCGTCGAAATCCGCGAGGCGGCGAGCGGCGAGGAAGGCCTTGCACTCTTCCGGACGTGGCAGCCGAGCCTCGTCATCCTCGATCTCAACCTGCCCGGCATCGGCGGCCTTGCAATGCTCGAGCGGCTGAAGAGTGCCTCGTCGGCGGCCCGCGTGCTGGTGCTCAGCATGCACGACGACCCGATGCATGTGACGCGAGCGCTGCGGGCCGGAGCGGCCGGCTACGTCAGCAAGAATGCCCGACCCGAAGAGATCGTCGAGGCCGTGCGGCGCGTCGCGCGCGGCCGCACCTATGTCGAACACGCAATTGCCGAAGAACTCGTCTTCGCCGGCATCGAAGCCCGGCCGGAGCCGCTCTCCGGGCTGTCGACCCGCGAACTCGAAGTGCTGCGATTGCTGGCCGAAGGCTGCAGTCTCGCGCAAATCGCCGACACGGTCGGCGTCAGCTATAAGACTGCAGCCAACAGCTGCAGCCGGATCAAGGCGAAGATCGGCGCGGTGTCGACCGCCGATTGCATCCGGGCAGCGTTGCACGCCGGTCTTGTCGATCGCGACCCCGGCCTGTCGCCGCCGTCCGAGCGGCACCGCGACCCATGACCCGCCGCCAGGCGAGCGGCGCCGGGCGTCCCGAGCGATACTGGTCGGGAGAGGTCACGCGAAGGAGCGACGCGCTCGACCTCGAACCCGGGGTTTTCGAGCTCGACGACCCGGAGCGCATTGCCCGCTCGTTGCGGGATTCGGCAGAGGCGAGCACACGGCGTAAGGCCGGGCCCTACCAATCGGCGATGTCGATGCTGAATTTCTATATCAACCGCGCCGGCCGCAACCTGCCGCCCGCGCGGCGGCAGGTGCTGACAGAGGCAAAAGAGGCGCTGCGTCGGCTCTACGGGCGCGCGTGATCCGCGCTTTTGTTATCTTCTGCAAGCGGATCGGACCGCAGCAAGCCTGACAGGCGCTCTTCTGTCTCGCTTTCGGGCCGGCGAGCACCAGCGGCGCGGTTTGCCCCGAGTTCCGCGGAGGATCCGCATGAACCGGGGGATCACGACAGCTTGAGGAGGTGAGGAGGATGAAGCGGAGCTCCAATCGCATTCTGACTTCGCATGCCGGCAGCCTGCCGCGTCCCGAGGCACTGATCGAGGTCAACCAGGCGAAGTTCGCCGGCAGCGGCTTCGACGAACAGGTCTATGAGGCGCGCCTCGGGGAGGCGGTCGGCGAGGTCTGCCGCAAGCAGGCAGCGCTTGGCATCGACGTCATCAACGACGGCGAATTCGGCAAGGCGACGCGCGGCGCCATCGATTACGGCGCCTGGTCGAGCTATGCCTGGGCCCGGCTCAGCGGCTGGGAGCCGGGCGAACCGGGGCCGCTGCCGGCGCTTGCTTCGCGTCGCGACCGGCAGAAATTTGCCGAATTCTACCGTGAACTCGATGCCACGAGCTTTCTGTCGTCGAGCTCGCTCGGCGGCCGGCCGCCGGTCTTCATCGCGCCAATCGCTTATGTCGGCCAATGCGCGGTCGCCCGCGACATCGCCAACTTCAAGGCGGCGCTTGCCGAAGTGAAGGCCGAGGAAGGCTTCATCACCTCGGTCGCGCCCGGCAGCTTCGCGCGCCGCCAGAACCGCTACTACGACAGCGACGAGGCCTTCCTCTTCGCGCTCGGCGAGGCGATGCGCGAAGAATACCAGGCGATCGTCGAGGCTGGGCTCGTCTTGCAGCTCGACGATCCGGGCCTGCCAGACAGCTGGGACATGGCCAATCCAGAGCCCAGCGTCGAGGAGTACAAGAGATTCGCGAGCTTGCGCATCGAAGCACTCAATCACGCGCTGCGCGGCCTGCCGGAGGACAGGATCCGCTACCACATCTGCTGGGGCAGCTGGCACGGCCCGCACAGCACCGATCTGCCGCTCGCCAGCATCGTCGACGTGCTGCTGAAGGTGAGGGCCGGGGCGTTCTCGGTCGAAGCCGGCAATGTGCGACACGAGCATGAATGGAAAGTGTGGCGCGATGTGAAACTGCCAGGCGGCAAGATCCTGATCCCTGGCGTCGTCAGCCATGCGACGAACGTGCTCGAACATCGCGAGCTGGTCGCCGACCGCATCAGCCGTTTCGCCGGGGTGGTCGGCCGCGAGAACGTGATCGCCGGCACCGATTGCGGCCTCGGCGGCCGCATCCATCCGCAGCTCGCCTGGGCCAAGCTCGAAGCGCTGACAGAAGGCGCCGACCTCGCCAGCAAACAGCTGTGGAGCTGACCGAGTACCGCAGATCAAGGCTGACGAGAATTTACCCTCGCCCCCCCTTCAGCGCGGAGAGAGAGCGTTGCCGAGGCATTCGGGGTTGCAAGATCCCTGAATGGTTCTCCCCGCTTGCGGGGAGAGGGTTGGGAGAGGGTGATCGCCATCAGTCTCTGTCCTTTGCCTGTCGCCCAGCAATTGCCGGATGCGCTGCGGCGTGATCGGCATCTCATAGATGCCGATGCCGAATGGCGCCAACGCGTCGGAAACCGCGTTCAATATTGCCGCCGGCGCGCCGATCGTGCCGCCCTCGCCGACACCCTTGGCGCCGGTGATGCTGGCTTCGGTCAAGGTCTGCAAATGACGGATTTCGAGGGTTGGGATTTCCGCCATCGTCGGGACTAGGTAATCGGCGAGCGAGGCGCTGAGCGGGTTGCCGCCTTCATCGTAGACGACCGCCTCGTACAGCGCATTGGCGATGCCTTGGGCGACGCCGCCGTGAATCTGGCCCTCGACGATCATCGGGTTGATCAGGCGGCCTGCGTCCTCGACGACCACGAAGCGCTCGATCGCGACCTGCCCGGTCGCGATGTCGACCGCGACGATCGCGATGTGGCAGGCGTTGGAGAAGGTGCCGTACGGGTCGTAGGTCGCCACCGCCGACAGCCCGGTCTCGGCGATAGCCGGAAATCGGTGGCTTTGATGATAGGCGGCGCGCGCCAGTTCGCGGATCTCGACGCCGAGATCAGTGCCGCGAACGCCGGCGCGGCCATCGCCGAGTTCGACGTCGGCGGGGTCCGCTTCGAGCCATTGCGCCGCGACCTCCTTGAGGCGATCGCGCAATTTGATCGCGGCGAGCTGGCAGGCACCGCCGGCAATCACCAGCGAGCGGCTGGCAAAGGTTCCCCAGCCATAGGGCGTGCGGTCGGTATCGCCCGATATGACCCGGATCTGGTCGGGCATGATTCCGGTTTCGTCGGCAACGAGCTGCGCCAGGCTCGTCTTCAAGCCCTGGCCGTGCGGCGAGCTGCCGATTCGCGCCTCCAGGAAGCCGGACGGGTCCATCGCCAGCTCGACCCGCTCGAAGCCCGGCGTGATCGCCATACGGCGCACCGCAAAAGCCGGGCTGCCGGGGCCGGTGCGCTCGGAAAAGACCGACAGACCGAGGCCGAGATAGCGTCCTTCCGCCCGCGCCGCGCGCTGCCGCGTGCGGAACGCCGCGATGTCGACGAGCTTAGCCGCTTCCTCCATCGCCCCGCGGTAGCTGCCGCCATCCTGGATGACGCCGGTAACCGAAGTGTGCGGAAATTCGGCGATCAGGTTGCGGCGGCGGATCTCCAGCGCATCGAGCCCGAGCCGGGCGGCAACACTATCCATCAGCCGCTCGATTGCCGCGGTGATGACCGGCCGCGACACGCCGCGATAGGGCGCCATTGGGCAGGTGTTGCTGGCGACAGCACGCGCGCGAACCCGGTATTCGGGCACGCGGTAAGGCCCGGGCAGATCCGCGAGCGCCATCAACGGCTCGACGCCCGATGTGGCCGGGAAGCTCGAATAAGCCCCGACATTGCAGAGCACATCGGCGTCGAGGCCGAGCAATTTGCCGTCGCGATCGAAGGCGCCGCGGAGGTGGAGGCGCTGGTCACGCGCGTGGGCCGAGGCGGTCAGGTTTTCGAGCCGGTCCTCGAGCCACGCGACCGCACACGAAAAACGCCGCGCCGCCCAGACCGCGACGACATGCTCCGGGGCGAATGCCATCTTCTGGCCGAAGCCGCCGCCGACCTCGGGTGCGATGACGCGAAGTTCGGCTTCGGGCATGCCGAGAGCGTCGGCGATGCCGGTGCGCAGCAGATGCGGCATCTGCGCCGAGACGGTCAGGGTGACCCGGCCGGTGGCCGGATCGGGGACGGCGACGGCGCCGCGCGCCTCCAACGGCACCGCCGCCTGGCGCCGCGACGTGAAGACGAATTCGACCACTTCGTGCGCCGCGGCGAAGGCAGCGGCGACATCGGGAGTCGCGAAACGCGCGTCGATCAGCGTGTTCTCTCTGGCGGCGTCATGAACCTGCGGGGCGCCGGGTGCCAGCGCCTGGTCGAACGTCACGACCGGCGTCTCGGCGGCGAACTCGACCTCGACCTGTTCGGCGAGATCCTCGGCGGCGGCGGCAGTGTCGGCGATCACCGCGGCGATCGGTTCGCCGACATAGGTCACGCGCTCGCGGGCGAGGATCGGCTGCGCGATCGGGACGTAGTCGGGACGGTCGAGGCGCGCGCAGATAGGTTTGACGTTTTCGAGATCGGCCGCGGTAATGACTGTCGCAGCCCGCGGCGCCTTGACGCCGAGGATCCGGCCGCGCGCCACCGGGCTGCGCACAAAGCGCAGGGCGCGTGCCCCTCGGGCGAGGTCGGCGGTGTAGCGGCCGCGCCCCTGCAGCAGCACCGGGTCCTCAAAGCGCGGCAAGGGCCGCCCGACCCAGCGCATCACCCGCAAGCCTGCAAAACCGCGCGCTCGACCATCGCCCGCACCAGGTCGCGGCGGTATTCGGCACCGGCCTGCAGGTCTTCGAGCGGATGCTCGATCTCCTCCGCCGCCGCATTCGCGGCTGCGCGCACGGCATCGCGGCCGCCGGCGCTGCCAACCAGGATCTGCTCGGCCGCGGCGCTGCGCCATGGCCGGTCGGTGGCGCCGCCGACGCCGATGCGCGCCGCGACGACGACGCCTCCCTCGAGGCGCAGCAAGGCGGCGGACATTGCCAGCGCATAGTCGCCGGCGCGTCGGCTGAACTCGGCGAAGCCGGTATGCCACTCCTCGCCGAGGAGCGGCAGGCGGATCTCGGTCAGCAATTCCTCGGCGGCGAGTGCGGTGGTCAGCGCCCCGACGAAAAACGTCCCCGGCAACAGCACGCGTGTGCCGCGCTTGCTGGCGGCGACCAGCTCGGCATCGAGCGTCGTCGCCAAGAGGCACCATTCGGAAGCCGGGTCGGCATGCGCCAAACTGCCGGCGAAAGTGCCGCGCACGCGGATCGGCAGATGCGCGATGTGCCGCGCGACGCGCGGCAGCAATATGCCGAGTGCCCCGGCCGCGACCGGCGTCTCGAAACGCGCATGCCGGGCGAGCGCGCCGATGCGCAGGGTCGCATCCTCTTCCCTGACGTAATCGAGCGTTGCGATGCGATTGATGTCGACGAGGCTGCGCGGCCGCGCCAGGCGAAAATTCATCGCCGGCACGAGGCTCTGGCCGCCCGCCAACACCTTGCCTTCCTCGCCGTGCGCGGCGAGGAGATCGAGCGCCTCGTCGAGGCTGCGCGGCGCAAAATATTGAAAAGCGGCGGGCTTCATCCTCGATCGGCGATAGGGCGGGCGAAAGCTTCGACGTACCGTAAATCAGCTCTCGCACAAATCAAACCGCCACGCGGGTTCGGCCTCCTCGGCCGGAATGGCGGAGCACGCGACGGAGGTAGGTTGGGGTGTCAATCGAGAGCGACGCCCGCGATGCGGCGGCATTGAGCGATCAGCTCTTCCTGAATATCGACGTCGCTGGCGATCGGGTTCGCCGCGTGCAGGCGTTGATGATAGAAGTACCGGCCGGTCGCGCGCGCCAACTCGTCTTCGCTCACGGCGAGCCATGCCTGGGTCACGCACCCCTGGTGCAGATCGCCCGGGGCTGACGGACCGCCCATCTTCGTCGGGACCCACCCGGGCTCCAGCGCATTGGATCTGACGTCTTTCCAGCGGCGGGCGACGGCAAAGGCGAGCAGGACGTCGTAAAGCTTGCTCTCGGCGTAAGCCGACGAGCCGCTCCAGGCCCGCTTCGTCCAAAAGCGATCGTCGAACCGCGGCCGCACGCCGCGATGCATGCCGGAGCTGAGATAGACCAGCCGATCCGGCCGTTCGATCAGCGCCGTCAAGATATAGGGTGCCAGCACATTGACCGCGAAGACGCTCGGAACTCCAAACTCGGTCTCGACACGCCGCGTCTGCCGGTAGCCGATGCCCACATTGTGGATTACGGCATCGAAGCGGCCGAGCTTGTTGACCTCGTCGGCGACGGTCCTTGCCCCGGCAATGGTCGAAAGGTCCCCGGAGACGACTCCCAGGGCGCCGGCAGCCGCCGCGAGCGCGTCGCGGCTCCGACCGGCATTGCGTCCGTGCAGGACGACCTGATGGCCCTGCTCGATCAGGAGCCTGGCCGCCAGGAGGCCCAGGCCGTCCGATGATCCGGTGATGAAGACGCGTGCCACCCGCCCTCCTTTATAGCGCCGGTGCCAGAAGCGCGCAGGATCAACGGTCGCCGGCGCCCCGAGGTCAAGCTCGCTGTGCCGCCCTGCACCAACCCCGATCAAGGCGAAATTGCATTGCGCGGGCACGATCAACGGCGCAGCGTCCAATTCGAATGCTGAGCCGGACACGCTTCGGGGAGGTGTGGGATGGAATTCTCCGGTAAGGTTGCGCTGATCACCGGCGGCGGTGGCGGCATCGGCCGCGCCAGCGCGCTCGGCTTCGCCCAACGCGGCGCAAAGGTGGTGGTGGTTGACCTCGACCCGACCGCGGGCGAGGCGAGCGCTGAACTGGTGCGTCAGCGCGGCGGCGACGGGCGCTTCGTGCGTGCCGACGTTACAAAATCTGCCGATGTGCAGAATTACGTCAAGGCCGCGCTCGACGCCTATGGCGCAATCGACTGCTTCTTCAACAATGCCGGCATCGAGGGCAAAGTCGCGCCGGTGCAGGAATACGACGAGGCGGTCTTCGATGCCGTCATCGGTGTCAATTTGAAGGGCGTCTTCCTCGGCATGCGCCACGTGCTGCCGGTGATGCTGAAACAGGGGCGCGGCGCCGTCGTCAACACGGCATCGGTGGCGGGGCTGTTCGGCGGACCCGGCATGGCGCCCTATGTCGCCTCGAAGCATGCCGTGCTGGGGTTGACCAAGGTCGCGTCTGCGGATGTCGCGCGCCTCGGCATCAGAGTGAACGCGATATGCCCCGGCCCGGTCGAGACGCGGATGATGCGCTCGCTCGAGGCCCAGCGGGACCCGACGAATCCGCGCGCCGTGCATGACGCGAACGCCGCGAGCACCCCGACCGGGCGCTATGCGACGCCGGAGGAAGTGGCGAATGTGGTGATGTATCTGTGCTCCGACCTGGCGAGCGACATCACCGGCACGCATCTCGTCATCGACGGCGGCCGCTCGGGATCGGGTGGTGCGTCATCCGCCGCGCGGCGCTGACCGTTTCTGCAACCCGCCCGCTCACGCCGTTTGAAAACCGGCGAAGGCGTGCGGGATACGATGAATGTCCGCCAGGATTTCGCGTTGCAAACCGGCCGGGGCATCCGACGGAAAGGCTAGATCGATCGAATCCGCCGCCCCGCCCCAGCGTCCCTCGATGCGGCCGGCGATCTCGTCATAAGGGCCGCAGGCGGCAAAAATCCTGACCACGTCGTCCGAGACCAGCGTCGGCATCTCGTGCCACCGTCCTGCAACAGTCAGCGCATGCAGTTTCAAGTTCAGTTCCTCGAGCCCGTGCAACGCCAAGATCGGCCGATAGGTGCGCGTCGATGCGTAAAGCGCCACCCGGCCGCGCACGCGTTCGATCGCGGCGGCGACCGCGGCTTCATCGGGGCCGGTCGCGACGAACCCGCCGCCATGGATGTCGAAATGCAACCGGCTGCGCCCGCTCCGTCGCATGCCCTCGGCGAGGCGCGGCAGGCAGACATCCTCGAGATAGCGGCGCGAACAAAGCGGATGCAACCGCACGCCGTCGCAGACCTCGCCGGCGACGCGCAGCATCGCCTCGCCGACAGCCGCAATCGTCACCGGAACCATCGGCAGCCCGGTCGGCTCGGGCGAGAAATCCGGCGTCATTAAGGTCAGTTTGTAGTGATCCCCCTGGTAATCGAGCTTGCCGCGCGTCTCCCAGCAGCGCCAGACCGCGCGCAATGCCTGCACGTAATCACGCAGGCGCGGCGCCGGCGGCGTCCACGGCACGCCAAAGCGGCGTTCGTTGTGTCCTTTGACCTGGCTGCCCAGCCCCAGCACGAAGCGGCCTGCGGAATTCGCCTGGAGGTCCCAGGCCTGGCTCGCCAGCACGGTGGGGCTGCGCGGAAAGGCGACGGCGATCGAGGTTGTCAATTCGACTCGCGCCGTCGCCGCCCCGGCAAAGGCGAGCGGCGTGAACGGGTCATGCCCCAATTCGACGGTCATGACGGCATCGAACCCAGCTGCCTCGGCGACCGCGGCGGCAGGTCCCGCCTCGTTCCAATGCCGCATCGGGAGTGTGGTGAAGACTCGCATCGTGTAGTTCTCCCCTCGTAGCGAACACTTTCGCCGCAAGAGGCAGCTATGACGACCCCCTACGATCGCTATGCCCGCCTGCGCTTCGACCGGCCGCATCCCAAGGTGCTACGCATTACGATGGATAACGGTCGGATGAATACGGCCGACGAGGCGATGCACGGCGAATTGGCCGAGATCTGGCGCGACGTCGATCGCGACCCGACGGTCAACGCCGCAGTGATAACCGGCGCCGGGAAGGTGTTCTCGGCCGGCGGCGATTTCGGCATGATCCAGCAGAATATCGACGATTTCGATGCGCGCGCCCGCCAGTGGAGGGAAGCCCGCGACATCGTCCATAACCTCGTCAACTGCTCGAAGCCGGTGGTCAGCGCGATGCGGGGCGTAGCGGTCGGCGCTGGTCTCGTCTGCGGCATCCTCGCCGATGTTTCGATCGCGACGAAAGATTGCCGCATCATCGACGGGCACACGCGGTTGGGCGTCGCCGCCGGCGACCATGCCGCGATCATCTGGCCGCTCCTCTGCGGGCTCGCCAAGGCGAAATATTATCTGCTGTTGTGCGACGAGGTGCTCGGCGCCGAAGCCGAGCGGATCGGCCTGATCAGCCTCGCCGTCGAAGACGGGGAGCTCGACGCCAAGGCGGTAGAAATTGCCGTTCGCCTCGCCGAAGGCGCGCAGAGTGCGATCCGCTGGACGAAATATGCGCTCAACAACTGGTTGCGCGCCGCCGGCCCCAGCTTCGATGCCTCATTGGCCCTGGAGTTCCTGGGCTTCACCGGGCCGGAGGTGAAGGAGGGCCTCGCCTCGCATCTCGAAAAACGCAAGCCGGTATTCCCGCCGGGTTCGCCGGTCTGACGGCACCGGCGAAACCTATTTGCCAGCGCCTCTGGCTTTCACCATGCGCAGCGGATTGTAGGCCAGCACGACCGTGCCGTCCTGCTTCCGGACATGGTTCAAGGTCCGCACCAGTCCCCGATCGGGACGGCTGCCGCTGCGCCGGCTTTCGACCACTTCGCATTCCACATGGATCGTGTCGCCGGCGAAGGTCGGTGCCTTCACGTCCAGCTCCATATGGAGGAACGCGAAACCGGTGTGTTGCATCGTCGCCTGCACCAAGAGCCCCTCGGCGAACGCATAGACGAGGGCCGCCGGCACGACGCGCTGCTTGATGTCGCTCTCGCGTTCGAGGAATTCGAGGTTGGTGAACAGCACCTCGGTCATGCCGGTGACGCCGATGAAGGCGACGAGGTCGGCCTCGGTCACGGTACGGCCGATCGTGCGAAACTTCCGGCCGACCGGCAGGTCCTCGAAATTGAGGCCGAGACACAAGACCTCGTATCCGTCTATTTCCGACATCGGCTTGCCGGTTCAGGACATCGTGAGGCCGCCCGACACGCTGAGCGTCTGGCCGGTGATATAGGCCGCGTCGTCGGATAAGAGGAACGCGATAACCCCGGGATAATCCTCCGGCGTGCCGATGCGCCTCAGCGGCACGGCGCCGGCCAGGGCTTCGGCAATCCTCGCGCCGTCGGCAGACGCGGCCTTGATGCTATCGAACAACGGCGTGTCGGTCGGGCCGGGGCAGAGGACGTTGAGCGTCACTCCCTGGCGCGCCAATTCGCGGGCCATCGTCTTGGTGAAGGCGATGATGCCGCCCTTGCACGCCGAATACACCGCTTCGCCCGACGACCCGACCCGGCCGGCGTCGGAGGCGACGTTGACGACGCGGCCGAAGCCGCGTCTTGCCATGCCCGGCAGCACGACATGATGCAAGTGCAACGGGCCGTAGAGGTTGATGCCGATGATCCGGTCCCACAGCCCGGTGTCGGTATCGAGGAAATTTCGTATCACGTCCCAGCCGGCGATATTGGCTAGGAGATCAATGGGACCAACTTCGTCCTCGAACCGGGCGACAGCAACCTCGACCTGGGCGCGTTCAGTTATGTCGGTGCGGCTGGTCCAGGCTCTGCCGGCGCAGCGCGCGGCGGTTTGCGCTGCGCCGGCCTCGTCGATGTCGAGGATGCCGACCTGACATCCTTCTGCCGCCAGCCGGATTGCCGTCGCCCTGCCGATCCCGCTGGCCCCGCCCGTCAGCAACGCGCAGCGGCCGGAAAGTCCTCGCATCGACGTCCCCTCGTTGTCCCCAAAGACCCCAGGGGGCGGGACCAGCGGCCTCGGCGGCAATCAGCCGCAGGCGGCGACGGCGCGCCGCGCCATTACCCAATCAGCCGCAGGCGGCGACGGCGCGGCGCGCCATTACATTGACGAGATGCGCTCGATACTCGGCGCTCGCATGGATGTCGGAATTGAGGCCGGTGTCGGGGATCACGATGTCCTTGATCGCGTCGGGCGTAAAGGACGTCGCCAGCGCCGCCTCCATCTCCGGCACGCGGAAGACGCAAGGCCCGGCGCCGGTCACGGCGACCCGCACGCCACCTGGCGTGCGGGCGACAAAGACGCCGACGATCGCATAGCGCGAGGCCGGGTTCTTGAATTTCTGGTAGGCCGCCGCCTGCGGCTTCGGCAGCCGCACCGACGTCACGATCTCGGTCGGCTCCAAGGCCGTCTCGAACATGCCGGTGAAGAAATCATCGGCGGCGATCTCGCGCTTCGTCGTGTGTACGGTGGCGCGGAGCCCGACGAGCGCCGCCGGATAATCGGCGGCCGGGTCGTTGTTCGAGATCGAGCCGCCGATCGTGCCGCGGTTGCGCACCGCCGGGTCGCCGATCATGCCGGCGAGCGCCGCGAGCCCCGGGATGCCGGCCTTGACGACCGGCGAGCGATTGACTTCGGCGTGCCGGGTCATCGCCCCAATGACCAGCGCATCGCCGGCGTCGGTGATCCCGCGCAGCGAAGTGATCGCGGCGAGGTCGACGAGATCCGAGGGCTTCGCGAGCCGCATCTTCAGGGTTGGGACCAGGGTCATGCCGCCGGCGACGAGCTTTGCCTCCTCGTTGGCGGCCAGCAACGCCGCGACCTCGTCGAGGCTCGCGGGCCTGTGATAAGTGAATTCGTACATCGGGCTCTCCCTATTCGGCGGCGAGCGGCTGGCGGTGCCGCTGGATCACGCGCCACAGCTTTTCCGGCGTCGCCGGCATGTCGAGATGGCGCACGCCGAGCGGCTTCAACGCATCGACGAGGGCGTTGGTGAGCGCCGCCGGCGCACCGATCGCGCCGGCCTCGCCGCAACCCTTGACGCCGAGCGGGTTATGCGCGCACAGCGTGACGTTGGTCGACAGCGCGAAGCTCGGCAGGTCGTCGGCCCGCGGCATCGCATAATCCATGTAGGAGCCGGTGACGAGCTGTCCCGACTCGTTGTCGTAGACGCAGCCTTCGAGCAGGGCCTGGCCTATGCCTTGCGCCAGCCCGCCATGCACCTGGCCGGCGACGATCAGCGGGTTGATGATCCGGCCGAAATCGTCCGATGCGGTGAAGTTGACGATCGCGACATGCCCGGTTTCCGGATCAATCTCGACCTCGGCGATATGCGCGCCCGACGGGAAGGTGAAGTTTTTCGGGTCGTAGAACGCGGTCTCGTCGAGCCCGGGCTCGAGCTCGTCATGGGGAAAATTGTGCGGCACATAGGCGGTCAGCGCGACCTCGCCGAGGCTCTTCGACCGATCGGTGCCGGCGACCGTAAACTTACCGTCCTTGAATTCGACATCGGCCTCGGCCGCCTCCATCAGGTGGGCCGCGATCTTGCGTCCTTTGGCAACGACCTTGTCCATCGCCTTGACGATCGCCGTGCCGCCCACGGCCAGCGACCGCGAGCCATAGGTGCCCATGCCGTAGGGGATCTTGGCGGTATCGCCATGCACGATCTCGATGCTGTCGATCGGGATACCGAGCGTGTCCGAGACGAGCTGCGAGAAAGTCGTCTCGTGCCCCTGGCCGTGACTGTGCGACCCGGTCAGCACCGAGACGCTGCCGGTCGGGTGAACCCGCACCGCGGCGCTCTCGAAGAGGCCAGCCCGCGCACCGAGCGAGCCGACGACGGCCGACGGCGCGATGCCGCAGGCCTCGATGTAGGTCGCGATGCCGATGCCGCGCAGCTTGCCGCGCGCAGCCGCCGCGTGCCGTCGCGCCTCGAAACCCTGATAATCCGCCGCCTTCAAAGCAAGTTCGAGGGTCGCCCCGTAGTCGCCGTTGTCGTATTGCAGCGCCACCGGCGTCTGATACGGGAAGGCATCGGCCGCGATGAAATTGCGGCGCCGTAATTCGGCCGGGTCCATGCCGAGTTCGTCTGCGGCGAGGTCGACGATGCGCTCCAAGAGGAACGTCGCCTCGGGCCGCCCGGCGCCGCGATAGGCGTCGACCGGAACGGTGTGGGTAAATACGGCCTTGGTCTCGACGTAGATCGCCGGCGTCGTGTAGGTGCCGGCGAGCAGGGTGCCGTAGAGATAGGTCGGAATGGCCGGCGCGAAGGTCGACAGATAGGCGCCCATGTTGGCGACCGTCGACACCTTGAGCGCGAGGAACTTCGCCTCGCCGTCGAGCCCCAGCTCGACATGGGTGACGTGGTCGCGGCCATGCGCATCCGACATGAAGCTTTCCGAACGCTCGGCCTTCCACTTCACCGGCCGGCGCAATTTGCCGGCCGCCCAGGTCACGATCGCCTCTTCGGCATAATGGTAGATCTTGGAGCCGAAACCGCCGCCGACATCGGGGGCGACGACGCGCAGTTTCGCCTCGGGGATGTGCAGCACGAAGGCGCCCATCAGCAGGCGGATCACATGCGGGTTCTGGCTCGTCGTATAGAGCGTATAGTCGCCGGTGGCGCGGTCGAACTCGCCGATCGCGGCGCGCGGCTCCATCGCATTGGGGACGAGACGGTTGTTGACGAGGTCGAGCCTGACGACCCGCGCCGCCTTGGCGAGAGCGGCTTCGACCGCGGCGAGATCGCCCAGCTGCCAATCGTAGCAGAGATTGCCCGGCGCCTCGTCGCGCACGACAGGCGCTCCCGGCTGCAAGGCCGCGACCGGGTCGGTGACGGCCGGTTCCTCGGCGTAGTCGACGACGATCAGCTCGGCCGCGTCGCGCGCCTGCGCCAATGATTCGGCAACGACGACCGCGACCGGATCGCCGACATGGCGCACCCGGTCGATTGTCAGCACCGGATGCGGCGGTTCGACCATCGGGCTGCCGTCTTTCGAATGAATTTGCCAGCCGCAGGGCAACCCGCCGACGCCAGCGGCGGCGATGTCCTTGCCGGTGTAGACCGCGGCGACACCAGCAGCATTTGTCGCCGCCGAAACATCGATCCCGGCGATCCGGGCATGCGCATGCGGGCTGCGCAGGATATAGGCGTAAAGCTGATGCGGGCGGTCGATGTCGTCGGTGTAGGTGCCTTGTCCGGTCAGGAAACGGTAGTCCTCGCGCCGCCGGACCGGCGTGCCGACCGTCGTCATCGCCCTACTCCGCCGCCGCTCCGTGGACGTTGGCCGGCGGCGTCTCGCCGCGCATCACGGCCGCCCCTTCGGCGATCGCCAGGACGATGTTGTGATAACCGGTGCAGCGGCAGAAATTGCCTTCGAGATATTCGCGGATCTCGCGGTCGGTCGGGTTCGGGTTGTTCTTGACGAGGTCGAGCGCGCTCATGACCATGCCGGGCGTACAGAAGCCGCATTGCAGCGCATGGTTGTTGCGGAACGCCTCCTGCATCGGGTGCAGGGTGTCGCCGTCCGCGACGCCTTCGATGGTCAGCACCGAGCGGCCTTCGGCCTGCAGCGCCAGGAGCGTGCAGGATTTGATTGCCTCGCCGTCGACATGGACGACGCAGGCGCCGCATTGGCTGGTGTCGCAGCCGACATGCGTGCCGGTCAGGCCGAGATGTTCGCGCAGCAGCTGCACCAAAAGGGTGCGGCCTTCGACCGTCGCCGAAACCGGTTTGCCGTTGACCGTCAGGCTCACCGTCTTTTGCATCGAACCCCTCCCCGCTTGCCTGCCCTCGTCGCCCTCCAGCCGCCACCATCCAGCTGATCGGGCGCGCGGCGGGCTAAATTTTCACGCCTACCCGCCCGCGGTCAAGGCGTTCGCCGAGACGATCGGGCCAGGCCGCAGCCGTTTTTTCCCTGCCCGCGTCAACCGCCGCCGTGCCGGGTGAAGTAATAGAGCATCAGCGAAACGACGACGGCGAGCCCGGTAACCCAGACCGCCGGCGGCAGGCGGAACGGCGCGGCAGGCGCCGGCTGCCGGCTTTGCAGCGCAGCTTCGGCCGCCGTCGGCTCGGCGACCCGCGCCGCGGCCGGCATTGGCGCATCCACCGCCGCTTCGACCGGGGCGGGAACCGTTGCCGTGACGACGGTCTCGGCCCGGGCCGGCGCAGTCGAGTTGACTTCGGCCGCAGCCATCCCCGGCGCTGTCGCCTCGGCCGGCGTTGCCTCGGCCGGGGCCATCAGCGCCGCGAAGCGCTCGAAGAAATCCGCGGCCATCTTGCGCGAGGTGGCGTCGATCAGTCGCGAGCCGATCTGCGCGAGCTTGCCGCCGACATGCGCCTGCACTTCGTAATGCAGCAGGGTCGTAGCCGCGTCGTCCTCGTCGAGCCTGACCTTGGCGCTGCCCTTCGCAAAGCCGGCGACACCGCCCGACCCTTCGCCGGAAATCGTGTAAGCCTGCGGCGGGTCGAGATCCGACAGGGTTACCTTGCCGTTGAAGGCTGCCCTGACCGGTCCGACCTTGGCGACCACTTTCGCGGTGAACTCGGTGTCGGACGACTTCTCGATTGTCTCGCAGCCGGGAATGCACTGTTTCAGAATTTCCGGATCGTTGAGCCCCTCCCAGACGTGCTGGCGCGGCGCCGGGATGCGAAATTCGCCGGTCATGTCCATCGCAAGAATCCTCGACTGCGTGATTTGAGTCTGGGGTGCGGACGCGGCGATTGCAACCGCCGCCACGGCCGGCCCCCCGGTGCGGCGGTGGTCCGCAAGGGCATAAGACCGGTCGTCCAGAGGTGCGTTTCTCTTTGCGGGTGACGAGGACCCGCCGGTCGAGCGCCTCGGCCAACAGCGTCTTCCAGTTCCGCGCACCGCGCGGCCGGCCGCCCGGGATGGCGCGCTGGCCCGGTTTGAAGCGCGTCGGCAACGGCGGCTCGCCGTAGCCGACTGCATCGGAGGGGTCAGTGCTCATCGATCCGGTCTTGAGTGATTTGATTGCTGAATGATCCGATTGCTGCAACAAACCGTAGCAAGTTTTCGCTTGCTTATCAGGATGATAATTGCTATGATGTGCATGGCTGGCGATGGCGTCGGTCATCGAGGGCCGGGCCGCGGTTCCCGTTCGATTCCCGTTCGCGGAATTTCCGTTCCCGATAGACCGCAACGCGGCTCCCGCTGCGCGGCTTCGATTAAGTAATAATTATGAATATAATAAATTAGTTACGGGGGATTGCCGCGATGATTTTCCGGTATTTTTCCGGTTGTTGCGGGAATAGGGGATGGTTAACGGAACGGCTTCGCCGTAGGGGGGCTCGGCGTCGCCTGAGGGTCGCTGGTGAAGCTATCGTCTGCGTCGAGGCGGGATGGTCCCGTCTTCGATGACGAAGGAAAGACGATGTCACCGTTACGTGTTCGCATGATCGAGGACATGAAGCTGGCCGGCTTGGCGGCCACGACCCAGGAGATCTATCTCCAGGCGGTCAGGTCTCTGGCGAAGCATTACCATCGGTCGCCGGCGCTGCTGGCCGAGGAAGAGGTGCGGCGATATCTGCTGGATGTTCGTGAGCGGAATGCGCGCGGCAGCTTCAAGACCAGCCATTACGGCATCCAGTTCTTCTACCGGAACACGCTAGGCCAGGACTGGGGGCTGTTTAAAAAAAGATCCGGCTCCCCAAGCAGAGGCGGCTGCCGCAGACGCTTTCCCACGCCGAAGTTCGGCGCATTCTCGCCGCGGTCCGCAATCCGATACACCGCGGCTGTTTCAGCCTGATCTATGGCTGCGGCCTGCGGATCAGCGAGGCCGCTGCTCTTCCCGTCACCGCCATCGACAAAACCAGCGGCGTCCTGCGCGTCGTCGGCAAGGGCAACAAGGAACGGGTCGTGCCGGTGCCCAAGGAGGTGCACGAAGGCCTGCGGCGGATGTGGCAGGCCAAGGACCACCGGGATCGGCGCTGGCTCTTCCCCAATGGCTGGCGAACCGGTCCCGTCGCCACCCATGTCCTGACCCGCACCTTCGCCGAGGCCGTCAAGGCGGCCAATCTCCCCGGCGGTCGCCGCGCGACGCCACATACGCTGCGTCACGCCTATGCGACCAGGCTCTTCGAGAAGCGGGTCGACACCCGCGTCGTCCAGGCGTTTCTCGGCCACGAGAACATCGCCACGACGACGATTTACACGCACCTGACGGAACCGACGCGGGTGTCTTTACGCAAGCTGCTCGACAAGGTGATGAGCGGCTTCTGACGCATGCCCGAAGTGGCGGACGCGTTCCGCCGTTTCGGGGGCAGCTATCTGGAGGCTCATGGCGCGGCGATGCTGCCATCGCATCGTCGCGCCGTTGCCGACATCATCGCTTGCCGGACCGAAGCGCTCGGCGGACAACAGTGGTGCTGCAATCACTGCGGCGCCCTGCTGCACGTCTTTCACTCCTGCCGCAACCGCGCCTGCCCGAAGTGTCACGCCGAGCAGACGCAGGCTTGGCTCGAACAGCGTCGGGAGGAGATGTTACCGGTTCCCTATTTCCACGTCACCGTCACCGTGCCCGAGGAACTGCGGGCCGTGCTGCGCCGGCATCAGATCGACGGCTATGGCGCGCTGATCAAGGCCGCCGCCGAGGCGATCATCGTGTTGGCCCGCGATCCGCGCTGGGTCGGCGGCACCGTTGGCGTGCTTGCCGTTCTGCACACCTGGACGCAACGGCTTATCTTCCATCCGCACGTTCACTGCCTCGTCACCGGCGGCGGATTGTCCGAGGACGGTGCCGCTTGGCATCCCGCCGGCAAGACGTTTCTGTTCCCGAAGACGGCGCTTGCTACCCTTGCCCGCGCCCGCTTCCGCGACGCCTTCGCCAGGCTCTGTCCGGACGCCGACCTGCCGCCCCATGTCTGGCAAATCCCCTGGGTCGTTCACATCACGCCATGGGGCGAGGGACAGCAGGCGGCACTCGACTATCTCGCCCGCTACGCCTTCCGCATCGCCATCACCAACAACCGCATCCTGGCCGTCGACGACGCGACCGTGACCTACCGCTACAAGGACCGCACCGCCGACCGCCAGCGCAAGGAAACTGTGGCCGGCCACGAGTTCATGCGGCGTTTCCTCCAGCACGTCCTGCCGGCCGGCTTCCACAAGGTCCGCTATTACGGCCTGTGGCATGCCTCGCGCCGCGAACCGCTGCGCAACCTGAGGAATGTTCTCCTGCTGGCGCAACCCGCCAACCCACAGGCCGATCCCGCCGCATCCGAGCCTGACGCTCTGTGCAGTCGCGCGACAGGCGACGGTAACCGGATGAGACGGATTGGACGGTCTCGAGCCAGCCCGGGCGCGGCATCCGAAAGCGGACCACCGTTGCAGATCCTGCCAAGGCGCGCGCTACGCAGCCGTGCGGCGCGGCGGGTGAATTTTGCGCCGGAAAGTAGCTACGCAGCTACTTTCCGGCGCAAAAATCGGATTTTCGTGGGTGGCCCGCCGCATACGACAGGAGCGATCCTCCCGGTGACGGACGGCGGGTCGGCAGCCCGAGACTCGCCGCCCGGCAGGCCAACGACGCCTCGCGGCCGACGGCTCGCAAGGCGGTGGCCGTCCGGCCGTGCCCATTGACAAATCACGATCGTTCTGCTATGAAATTGCGATAATCGCGCTGAGAAAATTCTTCGCCGTTTCGCCGCTCAAACCGGCGGGCCGCGGGACGCGGTCCGGTAATTCCCCGGCTTTCCCTGTTCGGCCGATTTAATTCCATGTTCGGGCGGATTTATTTCCCTGTTGCGCTGCTAGGGAAATTTGTTCGCAAGTTTTTGATAAAGATTGCATTTTTTTCGGGGTCGAGCCTGAGCGGGATTTTTTCCCGGTATATTCCCATGTGACCAGGGAAGCTTGATGGCTTCGGTAAAGTCCTGCGCAGCCGAACCTCTTTCGAAACTCAGGGCCGGTCAGGTGCGCATCGCAAGAGCGGTACGGCCGCTCGCCTCGGATCGGCAACAATCTGCCCGTTGGTGAAGAACGCCTCGATCAGTTGCCGATCGGCAAGCCGACCGAAAGAAGAAGCCCAGTTTCGGCGGATTGGCTCCGACGGCGCCGGTGCGTTCAGGTCGGGCATCGCCGCGATATTTAAGTCCAGATCATCGGCTATGTTATTAGCCAGATTGCCGGGGTGGGGGGCGGATCGGTGATTTCCCTATATTTCGTTCAGCTGATTTAATTCCCAGTTATG
The DNA here is from genome assembly GCA_963790875.1 of uncultured Alphaproteobacteria bacterium. Classification (GTDB taxonomy): domain Bacteria; phylum Pseudomonadota; class Alphaproteobacteria; order ATCC43930; family CGMCC-115725; genus AP-15. The sequence continues at coordinate 180,612 of CAWBQT010000023.1, read as the reverse complement.
TCGAATTTTTGTGCGCTCGGCGGTACGGGAATTTGCCGGATAAGCTATTGAATTTGCTTGCGCGCCGGCAGGGAGAATCGAAAAATTCCCAGTATTTTCCCATCGAACTGGGAAATCTTAACGGCTTCTGCCGTCGCGCGTGACAGCCTAGCGCCACCGGATGAGGCGCGGTAGGGCGCAAGCCAGTTTCCGGGGAAGCAATGCGTGTGTCTGAAGATGACCGGGCAATCGAGCCCGGCCTCAGCGTGGCACCCGAAAGCAGGGTAGCCGAGGCGCGGCCGACGCAGACGTTCAGCTCGGCTGCCGGATTTTGCGACAGAAAGTAGCTAGCGCAGCTAATCATCCGCCGCCGCGGTAACCGGCTGCCGGCGGGGGATACGGACCAGCAGCAATGCCGGCAGCGCCAAGAGGACGACCATCGTCAGCAGTGCGAAGTCGTCATTGTAGCTGACCATCGCCGCCTGGCGGGTGACCTCGGCATTGAGTGCGGCGAGCCCGGACGGTTCGACGAGGCTGAACGGCGCGTGCAGGAACGGCGCTTGCGCCAGCGGGTTGTCGGGACGCAGTCCTTCGACCAGACGGGAATGGACGATTTGGGTGTTCTGGGCGAGCTGCGTCTCGAGGATCGAGATCCCGATGCTGCCGCCGAGCATGCGCATCAGGGCGCGGATCGCGGTTCCCTGCGACATGATGCGGGCCGGCAAGGTCGACAGGGCGAGAAGGTTGAGCGGCACGAAAGTCAGGCCGAGCCCGAAACCCTGGGCCAGCCCGGCAAACAGGATCGGCCACGACCCCATAGCGAGCGAATACCCGGTCATCTGCCACAGCGAGGCCGCGGTCAGCAGAAAACCGACGAGGATGAATAGACGGGCGTCGATCCTGTTGACCATCCGGGCAACGAGAAACATCGAGGCCATCGCGCCGACGCCACGCGGTGCCATCATCCACCCGGCGTCGAACACCGGGTAATTCATCAGGTCCTGCATCATCGACGGCAGAAGCGCCAGCGTGCCGCTGAGTATCACGCCGACGGCGAACATCATCAGGCTGCCGGCGACAAAATTCGGGCTCTTCAACAGCTCCCGACTTAAAAACGAGCGCTCCCCGGTCGTCGCCGTGTGGACGATCAACAGATAGAAACTCAATGCCGAAATCGCCGCCTCGGTCCAAATCTCGGTAGAATGGAACCAGTCCTTGCTTTCGCCGCGGTCGAGCAACAATTGCAGCGCGCCGACCGCGATGCTGAGCGCAGCAAAGCCGAACATGTCGAACGGTGCGCGGGTGGCACCCCGCGAGCGCCGAATGAAAACGAATACACCGAGCGCGCACAACGCGCCGACCGGTAGGTTGATGTAGAAGCACCAGCGCCACTCGAAATTGTCGGTCAGCCAGCCGCCGAGGGTCGGGCCCGCGATCGGGCCCATCATCGCGCCGGTGGCGAAGATCGCCATCGCGTAGCCATGACGCTCACGCGGATAGACCGTATAGAGCGTCGCCTGGCCGAGTGGCACCAGTCCGGCGCTGAACACCCCTTGCAGCACGCGGTAGAGCACCAACTGCGTGAGGCTCGTCGCAGCGCCGCACAATGCCGAAGCGAAGGTGAAGCCGATGACCGAAGCGAGAAAGAGGTATTTGACGCCGAGGCGGTCGGCAAGCCAGCCGACCAGCGGCATCGCGATAGCTGCAGAGACGATGTAGGACGTCAGCACCCACGAAATCTCGTCCTGCGATGCCGACATCGTGCCTTGAATGTGCGGCAGGCTGACATTCGCGATCGTCGTGTCGAGCCCCTGCATGATGCAGGCGCAGATGACCGTCGCGGTGATCGCCGGACGGTTGACGCCCGGCGCCGCGCTTACTCTCTTTACCGCTCGCGCCGGCGCCGTCGCCTCACCCATGCTGCTCGATGACGCCGGCAAGAGATCGACCAATCTGCTCGAGGATCCGGGTTGCCGTCGCGATCTCGTCGTCGGTCAAGCCCGCTAGTGCGGCCCGTCGGACCTCGCTCGACACGGCCTCGACGCGTTCGACGGTCGACCGCCCGAGCGCGGTCAGAACGGTCGCTTTCGCCCGCCGGTCCGCCGCTTCCTCGCGGCGTTCGATCAGCCTTGCACTCTGCAAGGCGTCGAGCAGTCGAACGACCGATGAACTATCGAGCGAGAGCGAGGCGGCGAGATCCTTCTGACGCATCGGAGCCGGTGCCCGCGCCAGGTGGAGCAGCGGCAACCAGGTGGCCTCGGTCAAGCCGAACGGCTGCAGCCGGACGTCAACGGCGCGGCGCCACTGCCGGCCCGTCTGAGCGACCAGGCTCGGAAAATTGTTCCGCAGCTCCGATCGCCGCGACGGATGGGATGTCGTCTGATGAGGTACCATCTATTGATGATACACCTATCATCTTGGCAGGTCGTCCGGCTCGAACGCTTGGTCCCCATGCGTCTACCGAATGGGGTTCCCATCTCATCGGTCGATCGTGTTGCTGAAGCTCTCCCCCTCACGCCGATACCTCAAATGCTGTGGAAGATTGGAAAATGGCTTGGATGGGCGCACTGCGTCTCCTGAGGCAGCCGCCGCCTGGCGGCGGCGCCTCGAAGGGCGAGACAGCCGCTTCGCGGCTTCCTCAGGGCCTGCCCCGGCGCAGGCCGGGGATAAAGGGATTCTTAATGCCATCAATAACTTACCTTATGTTGAGGAGCGCCGTCAGGCGCATCTCGAAGCACGCACGGTCGTGGTGCAGCAGGGATGCCTGGGCCAAAGGCCAATTCTTTCACAACCTGCCATGAAAATAACCGCAGGCACGACCCGGCTCACGTTCCTGCTGGGAGCGGCCTGAGGGCGACCTGGTAGCCGAGACGGTTGAGGCGGCGAAGCAGGGTTCTGATCTTTTGCTGCGTGTGCGTCTTGTCGAGATGATTGGCGCCGAGATCTTTGAAGCGGGCGCCAGTGGCGAGCATGTGGTAGGCGGCGATCAAGATCTTGTGTCCGACCGCGACGGCGGCACGCAAGGGGCCGCGCCGAGCACGCAGGCGAAAGTACTTGTCTTTGAGGTAGCTGCCGGTCTTGCGCGAGGCGGCGACCGCGGCGGTAATCAAGGCAGTCTTCAGGTGCTGGTTGCCTTTGCGCAGCTTGCCGCCGTGGCGCTTGCCGGCGCTCTCGTAATTGCCGGGGCACATGCCGGCCCAGGCGGCGGCATGGGCGGCGCTCGGAAACACCGTCATGTCGACCCCCAGTTCGGCGACGATGACCGCCGCGACGAACCAGTCGACGCCGGGAATCTGCATCAGCCGGCGATGCTGTTCGTCGTAGGGCTCGAGCTTGGCGGTGATGCGGGCATCGAGTTCGCCGATGTCGTGCTCGATCGCCTCGATGCGCCGCAGTTGCACGCCCAGCAGGTAGCGGTGATGCTCCTCGATGCAGCCGTCCAGGGCGAGTTCCAGCTCGGCCAGTTTGCGACGCAACCGACCGCGCGCCAGAGCGGCGATCTCAGCCGGAGTTGCCGTGCCCTCGATCAGCGCCCGAAGCATCGCTATCCCGGAGACCCCGAAAACGTCGCTCGCCACACTCGACAGCTTGATGTTGGCGGTCTCCAGCAGCTTGAGCAAACGGTTGCGCTCGGCCGCGCAGGAGTCGACCAGCTTACGCCGATAGCGCAACAGATCGCGCAACTCGCGCACCGGCTTGGCCGGCACAAAGCTGCTGCGGATCAGGCCGTGGCGAAGCAGGTTGGCGATCCACTCGCTGTCCTTCACATCGGTCTTGCGGCCCGGCACGTTCTTGATGTGGTGCGCGTTGCCGACCACCAATTCGAAGGCCCCGTCCAGCACTGCATAGACCGGCTGCCAGTAGACCCCGGTGCTCTCCATCGCGACATGCGTGCAGCCGTTCTCCTGAAGCCACTGCCGCATCTCCCGCAGCGCCGCCGTCAACGTCCGAAACGTGCGGATCTCCTTCGTCGGTCGCTGCCCCGGTGGACCAGTCAACAGACACGCCACCACCGTCGCCTGATGTACATCGAGGCCGCAGCCCCGTTCCACGATCACATCCACAACCACCTCCCGTGCAACGTGGTGGTCGCTGCGCCGCCAGGGAAATCAGACACTGCCATGCGTGCTCACCCAGAATGGGGGCAACAAAACGTGATACCTTCGCGCCGCGCGGGTCAGTCTCTCAGGCGGGGTTCAAGCCCTCCAAGGGTGTGTCGACCTCAAACGACCACCACGACGGTTCTGCCACGGCCCGGCCCACGTGCCTACAGCCTTCGCCCCATTTTCATCCATCGTGGTGCGCGCCCCCGCCGCGCTGGCGGTCTCTCAGGGCGAATCGGCGAACATTCATCGCAACTAACACCCTCCTACCCGGTACTTGACCCGGGCATCCACGCAGCCGCGACCGACGCCTCCGTGGCGTCCAAGACGTGGATGGCCGGGACGAGCCCGACCATAACGGCCTTATTTTGGTCGTTGCTCGCACTGGGATCAGTTGTCGCTGTCGCGAAGGCTTGGTTTACAGCATTCAGCGAAGCGGCCCGCGCTGGCTCGGGCCGCCGGTGGGTAGACGAAGGTCTGCAGTCGCAGGATAGGCGAGAAATGCGTCGCCGCGCGGCACGAGCCCGGGCAGACCTCGCCTATTTGGCTTCGACGAGCTCGAGCGCTTCGCGGCCCGGGCCCTCGATCATCACGGCGCGCGTGTCGCCGAGCGCATAGGGCTCTTCGAGGAAGGTAACCCCTTCGCCCTTCAGCTTGGCGACCCAGGCGTCGAGGTCGGGCACGCTCAACCCGATGTGATCCTGCAATTGGCCGCGCGACGGGGCGAGCGGCGTATCGCCCTGGTTCGCATACCACATCATCGACACGTCGCCGAATTCAACCCCGGCGCGCGGCGTGCGGAACATGCCGTCGCGATCGAGCGCCGGCCAGGTACGGTCCGCGCCGCGCCGCGCGCCGTCGGGGGCGGCGGCCGGGGCATAGCCGGGCCGCAACGGCGCATTCAGATGCGTCCGGTACCATTCGAGCGCGGCGATCGGGTCCTCCTGGTAGAGATGCACATGATTGAAGCGCTCGGCCGGGTGGTTGCCGGCGTATTCGACGAGCGCCGCGTCTGGGCCGCGCATATAGGCGAAACCGCCGCCACCCAAGGGTTTGGTGCCGTTCGCCTTGGCCTCGGCGATCTGCGCTCTGGTCAGTCCGAGCACGCCGCCGACGCTCGGCCAGGTATCGCTGCTGATCAGCACCGAGCCGCCTTCCTCGCTCGTGTAGAGCGGTAGCAACTCGACCGCGGGCCGCGCCCGATAGTCGTCGAGGCAGGCGCGCGCGTCGGTCACATGCCAGCCGAAATGCCAGATCGCACTCTGCGGCAGCATCGCCGGCGGCTCGGCGACCTTGGTGAACAGCACCAGTACGTCGTTTGGCGACCGCAGTGCCGGAAACCCGCCCCAACTGTCCTTCGCCGTACTCGGAAACTGCCGCGTGTAAAAGTCGATCGCGCGGTCGGGATCGACCGAATTCAGATGCAGATGATGAAAGCCGGGGGTCGCGAGCATCAGTTTCTCCTCGAAGGCTCAGCCGGCGCCGAGCAAGGCCGTGCGGAAGCGGTGGCGGCAAAAAGCCGGGTCCATGTTGCGCTTGTAGGCCGGTGGATCGGTCGGCCTGACCCGCAAAACCACGAAGGCGGTGCCGTTGCCGGCGCGGAGGAGCCGCGCGCCGTCGGCAATCTCGGCTTCCGCCACGATCGTGCGGGTCGATTGGAGCCCGGCACCGATCGCGATCTTTTCGAGATCGACCCCGAGGCTCGTATGGCTCTTCTGGTACCCGGTCTCGCCGTAATGGCCGTTGTCGACGCAGAGGATCGCCAGATTGGCCGGGTTCAACACCGCGATCGTCGCCAGCGCCCCGAGATTCATCAGCAATTCTCCGTCGCCGGTCACCACCAGCACGCGCTTGTCGGGGCGGGCGAGCGCCAGGCCGAGGCCGATCATCGCCGCACCCCCCATTGCCCCCGCCATCGTATAGCTGTTGGCGCCGTCGCGGGTCAGCGCCGCGACGTCCTTGCTGGTCCCGGCGAGACCGCTGACGATCAGGAAATCCTGATGCCGGCCGATAAGCTGCGGCACCGCGCGGCAGCGGTCGAGCACGAAACCCGCCGCGATCGCCGCATCGACGATCTCGCCCATATTCTCCGGGGTCGGCATCGCCGTCTCCTCAAAACTCTTTGGCGCCAAGCAGTTTCTGGGTCAGCAGCACGGCGACCGCATGGCCGCTCTGAAACACCATGGTCAGCGCCGCGACGACGGTCGGCACCACCTCCTCCGGGCGTTCGATCCGCAAGACGATGACGCCCATCGCCTGCAACACCGGCTCGACCGACTGGCCCATCGGGAATTGCCACGGATTCCCCTCGCCGAAATCCCCCCGCATGCTGACGAGCGCCAGAAACGGGAAGCGGCCGCCTTTGATCAGCGAAAGCATATTGATGCAGTTGCCGGTGCCGCTCGACTGCATCAGGAGGACGCCGCGGGCACCGCCCAGATCGGCGCCGGCCAGCAACGCGACACCCTCTTCTTCGGTAGTCAGCGCCACCGAGCGGACCTGCGGGTCGGCGAGCGAGCGGTCGATCAATATCCGGTGGCCGGCGTCCGGTACATAGGCGAACTGCGTCACATCGTGGCGGCGCAGCAGATCGTAGAGATCGTCCTGCCACCGCCCCGGAATCTCGCGGCTGTCGTCCATCGATGATCGTTCCGGCCCGACGAATGCTTCTGTTGCCACCGTCGCGCCGATAGACGCCAAACGCAAGGCGCCGTTGCGCCGTCCGGCGCTCGCCTTGCGGCACCTGGCGTCGCGTGACCACATGGCGGCCATGGCCGAGCTGGCGCCGTCCGCAACCCTGCATTTCTCGCGCTCGGAGATCGTTCAGATCCTGTCCGGGTTGATCCTGGCGATGTTTCTCGCCAGCCTCGATCAGACGATCGTCGCCACCTCGCTGTCGACGATGGCTCGCGACCTCAACGGCTGGACGATGATGTCGTGGGTGGTCTCGGCCTACCTCGTCGCCTCGACCGTGACGACGCCGATCTACGGCCGGCTTAGCGATCTTTACGGTCGTCGCCCGATCCTCTTGATCTCGATCGGACTGTTTCTCGCCGCCTCGGTGCTGTGCGCCCTGTCGCAGACGATGCTGCAGCTGATCGGCGCGCGGGTATTGCAGGGCGTCGGCGGCGGCGGCCTGCGTTCGGTGTCGCAGGCGGCGATCGCCGACGCCATCCCGCCGCGCGAGCGCGGCCGCTACCAGGGTTATTTTTCGAGCGTCATGGCGGTTTCGAATGTGCTGGGCCCGGTGCTCGGCGGTTTTTTCGCGGATTACCTGTCGTGGCACTGGATCTTCTGGATCAATCTGCCGTTCGGTGCCGTCGCACTGCTGCTGTGCAACCGCAACCTCCGGCGGCTGCCGAAGCCGCGGCGCAAGCCGGTGATCGACTGGCTCGGCGCGGTCTTGATCATTGCCGCGACGACGCCCATTCTGCTCGGCATCGGCCGGGTCGAAGCCGCCGGCAGCTGGCTGCGGCCCGACGTGCTGGCGCCGTTCGCGATCGGCGTCCTGTTTTTCTTCGCCCTTGTCGTCCGCGAACGCGAAGCTCCCTCGCCGATGATTCCGCTGCGCCTCTTCGGCAACCAGATTTTTGCCGTGGCCAATCTGATCACCTTCACGATGTCGATGGTGATGATAGCGCTGATCATCCTGGTGCCGCTCGATTTCGAGCTGGTCGGCGGCCTGCCGGCAAACGAGGCCGGGATTCGCCTCATTCCGATGACCGGCGGCACGGTCCTCGGCTCGTTCGTGGCCGGCCAATTGGTCAGCCGGACCGGCCGCTACCGGATCTTTCCTATCCTCGGCGCCGGCGCCATGACCTTGGCCTGCGGCGCGATCGCGCTCGTCGGCCTCGGCCGCTCGGCGCCGCTCGATACGGCGCTGACCGCCATACTTGGCCTTTCCTTCGGCTTCCAGCTCGCGCCGGTCATCGTGCCGGTGCAGAACGCGCTCGACATCGAGGACGCCGGCATCGGGCTTTCCGTCGTCATGTTCTTTCGCCTGATGGGCGGCGCTTTCGGCGTCGCGTTGCTGACGGCGCTGCTCGTTGCCGACCTCAATTCCAGTGCCCTCGCCGTACCGGGCCACGAGGCACTCGGCACAACACCGGGGGTCGCGCTGATGCATCTCGACCAGCAGAAGAATGTAAGCCCGGCGCTGCTCGCCGATCTGATGGAGAGCTTCCGCGCTGCCTTCGCGCGCGTCTTTTTTTATGCCGCGATCATCTCGGCGGCAACCACGGTCGGCGCCCTGGGGCTGAAGGAGATCCCGCTGCGCGGCAGCTGAACGCCATTACTCGGCTAGCCCTGGGCTAGCCCGCCGATATGGGCGGCGACCTCGACCATCCTGTTCGAGAAGCCCCACTCGTTGTCGTACCACGAGAGGACACGGACAAAGCGCCTGTCGAGCACCTGGGTCTGCGTCACGTCGAAGGTCGAACTGTGCGGGTCGTGGTTGAAATCGACCGAGACGGTCGGCGCCTTGTTGATGCCGATGATGCCCTTCAGCCGGTTCGACTTTGCCGCGTCTTCCATCAGCCCGTTGACCTCGTCGGCCGAGGTGTCGCGCGCCGCGTCGAACGTCAGGTCGATCAGCGACACATTGGCGGTCGGCACCCGGATCGCGGTGCCGTCGAGCTTGCCTTTCAGCGCCGGCAGGACGAGCCCGATCGCCCGCGCCGCGCCGGTCGAGGTCGGGATCATCGCCTGGGCCGCGGCGCGGGCCCGGCGCAGGTCGCTGTGCAGCGTGTCCTGCAGGCTCTGGTCGCCGGTATAGGAGTGGATCGTCGTCATAAAGCCGCGCTCAATGCCGATGCCGTTGTGCAGCACATAGGCTACCGGAGCGAGGCAATTGGTCGTGCACGAGCCGTTCGAGATGACCGAGTGCGTTGGCTTCAGCTCATCGTGGTTGACGCCCATGACGACGGTCAGATCGGCGCCGTCGGCCGGCGCCGAGACGACGACGCGCTTGGCGCCGGCTTCGAGATGTTTCGCGGCGGCCTCGCGCTTCGTGAAGAGGCCGGTGCATTCGAGCGCCACGTCGACGGCGAGTTCGCGCCACGGCAGCTTGGCCGGGTCGCGCTCGGCCGTGACGCGGATCCGGCCATGGCCGATATCCATCCAGCCCTCGCCGGTCGTGACTTCGCCGGGAAAGCGGCCGTGCACGCTGTCATAGCGTAAGAGATGCGCGTTGGTCTCGACCGGTCCGAGATCGTTGATCGCGACGATTTCAAGGTCTTCGCGCTTGTTCTCGTATGCCGCCCGCAACACCAGCCGGCCGATGCGGCCGAAGCCGTTGATCGCAACCCGTGTCGTCATTGCCCGATCCTCCGAAAGCGCGCGACCGATCCAGCGCATTGGCCATGCGGCGCAGTTGCGGGGTCCTTGGGTTCTGGTAGGGGCGGTGCGGCGCTCATAGGCGCAATCTACCGTGCTTCCCCGCGATGACAAACACCGTAGCGCCATCGGCAATTTCTCTGCCCGATAGCAAAGTGAGGCGGGAGTACGGGGTCGCCCCACGCGGGTCGCATCGCCCCAGTCGGGAAATTGGTGCGAAGGCCCGGAAGAGGGCGGAAAGCCGGGACCTATTCTTCCACCACTTGGCGATTGCGAAAGCCCTCGAAGGCCCCCGCTTTTCGCACGCTTTTCGCGGGGGAAGCGATTCGAGTGTGCGGGATTGGATGACGCCCCTCGGGAAGCCGGAGCAATCCGCCGACCTGCAGAGGCGGCGCGGCGGAAAGCGCTGCCACGCCTAGCCGGTACGCGCGCGCCGCATGGCGGCGGCGATTGCGATCGCCGGGAAAGGGCGACACGATAATCATCGCGGCCGCGAGAAGCCGCGGAATATCGGCGAAGGAAAGCCAATGAAATACGACGTGATGATCGTCGGCGGGGGCGCCGCCGGGTCAGTGTTGGCCGGCCGGTTGGCGGCAGACGCGCAAACCTCCGTATTGTTGCTGGAAGCCGGGCCGGATTACCCAGATCCGGCCCATCTTCCAGACGAAATCAAGTTCGGGCACACACGCTTCGCCGAAGCCCCCGACTCGAAACACAACTGGGCCTTGCGCGGCACCATCACCGAAGAGCAAGGGGAGATCCACGTCGCGCAGGGCAAGGTGATCGGCGGCGGGTCGTCGATCAACGGCCAGGCCATGCAGCGGGGCTTTCCGGAGGATTTCGACTCCTGGGCGGCTCTCGGCAACGACGAATGGTCGTATGACAAGGTCCTGCCTTACTTTCGAAAATCGGAGCGCGATCTCGACATAGAGGATAATTATTGCCACGGCACGGACGGACCGATGCCGGTCAGGCGCCGCCAGTCGGGTCACTGGCCCGCCATCCAGCAGGCTTTTCATGCGGCCTGCTTAGAGGCCGGGTTCGGCACCACGAGCGACAAAAACGGCCTGCACCCCGCCGGCCTCGGCGTGTCTCCGTCGAACAACATCGACGGCGTCAGGATGAGCACGGCGATGACGCATCTCAACCCGGTGCGGCACCATCTGAACCTGACGGTGCGCGGCGGCGTATTCGTCCGCAAGATCCTGATCAAAGACGGCAAGGCCGTCGGCGTCGAAGCCGAAAGCGGCGGGAAGGCGTTCGAGGTCTCAGCCGACCGGGTGGTGCTGAGCGCCGGGGCGATCCGATCGCCGCACCTCCTGATGCTCTCGGGCGTCGGCCCCGAAGACCATTTGCGGCAATTTGGGATACGGGCGGTCCGGCATCTCCCGGGCGTCGGGCAGAACCTTCGGAACCACCTCAGCGCCCAGATGACCTTCAAGGTCAAAGACGGCGTCTCCCTCGCCGCGCCGCGCGATGCGGTCCATTTTTCGCTGCATTACACGGCCCCGGGGTCGAGCGCCGTCAACGACATGGTGCTGCGGACGAGCCCGGTCGTCGACGAAAGAGAGGAGCGCGTCCGCGGCGTCCGGACCAGATACCTGATCGGCGAGGTTCCGCCGGAGCAGGCGGCGCGGATCTCCTGTACGCTCGGACTACCCGACGGCTCGGGATATGTCAGGCTGGCGTCGGCAGATCCCCATGTCCAGCCGAGCTTCAACTATTGTTATCTGCAGCATCCGGAGGACATTCGCCGGGTGAGGGAAGGCGTACGAATGGCGGCGCGACTGCTGCAGTCGAAGGCTTATCGCGATGCAGCCGATTACCGGATCCACCCCGCCGACGACATTCTCTCCGATGACGACGCTCTCGACCGCTGGATACGCCAAACCATCGGCACCGCCAGGCACGTCTCCGGCACCTGCAGGATGGGACCGGAAGCGGACCCGATGGCGGTCGTCGATCAATACTGCCGCGTCAAGGGAATCCGGGGGCTGTGGGTGGCCGACGCGTCGGTGATGCCGCGCATTCCCCGCTCGGGCGGCGCCCACGCCACGGTGATCATGATAGGCGAACGCGTCGTCGACTGGATCGCGGCGGGGTAGTCCCCCATCGGAGTGTCCCGCACTGCCCGGCCAGCTTCTACAACGACCCGGGCATGCCGCTCATATACGCATCCGCGCCGGAGCATCGCGAGGCGGAGACGGTGCTGCGTGTCGATCTCGATGCAGCGGCAAGCCGCACGACGTATCTTTCACGCCGCACAGGCGTGCCTCTTCGAAACCTCCGGGCGCATTTTCCGATCAAGCACTCAGAGGTTGTAAAAGAAAAAATGGCTGGATAGGCGCACTGCGTCCTTCGAGACAGCCGCTTCGCGGCTTCCTCAGGATAAGGAGTGTTCTTAATAACATCAAGAGGTTACCTCATGCTGAGGAGCGCCGTCAGGTGCATCTCGAAGCACGCACATACCGGAACGATCCGCTGGGGTCCGCTCCGGGCGCAAGTGATGCGGCGGTGTCTGTTTGCGGTGGCGTTGTTTCGCCTCGGCGGCTTCGCTAATTTTGCGGTGCCGACCTAACCGCGGCCTGCCGGCGGCCGTACACCAAGAGGAAACGAGAAATGGCGATCATCGTCGGTTCCGGCGACTACAAATACCGTATCGTCGAGAATTGGGCGAAACTGCCCGAGAAATGGTCGTTCAAGGAGGTCGGCGCGGTTGGTGTCGACCGCAACGACAACGTCTACGTCTTCAACCGCGGCGACCATCCGGTCATCGTGTTCGACCGCGACGGCAACTTCCGGTACTCCTGGGGCGAAGGCAAATACCCGCGGGCGCATGGCGTCCATATGGGCCCCGACGACTCGATCTACCTGACCGATGACGGCGGCCATTTCGTGCGCAAATGCGCGCTCGACGGCAGGGTGCTCTTGGAACTCGGCATCCCTGGCGAGCCTAAGCCCTATATGAGCGGCGAGCCGTTCCACCGCTGCACCCACACCGCCCTGTCGCCGAACGGCGACATTTATGTCTCGGACGGCTACGGCAACGCCCGGGTCCACAAATTCGCGCCGGACGGCAAGCTGTTGTTGTCGTGGGGCGAGCCCGGCACCGATCCCGGGCAGTTCAACATTGTGCACAACATCTGCACCGACGCCGACGGCTGGGTCTATGTCGCCGACCGCGAGAACCACCGCGTCCAGGTGTTCGACGGCAACGGCCGCTATGAAACGCAGTGGAACAACCTGCACCGACCCTGCGGCCTCTACATGGACTATGCCCGCCATCCAGTCTGCTATATCGGCGAACTCGGGCCGGTCCAGCCGGTCAACCGCAACAGTCCGAACCTCGGGCCGCGGGTCAGCATCGTCGACAACAAGGGGAAGCTGCTGTCGCGCTTCGGCGATCTGCATGCCGGGACTGCGCCGACCGCGTTTCTCGGCCCGCACGGGCTCGCGGTCGATTTGCGCGGCGACCTCTATGTCGGCGAGGTGTCGTGGACGCAATGGCCGCAATTCTTCCCCGACACGCCCCGCCCCGATTACATCCGCTCCTTGCAGAAGTATGAAAGGCTGCGCTGACGGTGCGCCTTCGCCGATCCGATGAGCGGGCTCGACGAGGCGCTAGACAGGCTGGAGCAGGCCGTGGCGCTGCTCGAGAAGCTGCTCGCGGCCGGCGCCGGCGCGAGCGACACGCCGGCGGTGGGGGGGCAAGCCGCAGATGCCGCCGAAAACCGGCGGCTGCGCGAGGCCTTCGGCGAGATCGGTGCCGGGATCGACCAGGCGCTCGCGACGGTCGACCGGGTGTTGCAGCGGGAGAGGTGAAGATGGCCCAGGTTGCCGTAACGGTCAACGGCCGCCCATTCAAGCTGGCCTGCGAAGACGGGCAGGAGCCGCGCATCCGGCGGCTCGCGCAATTTGTCGACGGGCGGGTCGCCGAATTCATCAGGAATGTCGGGCAGGCGGGCGAGGCACGCCTGCTGCTGCTTGCGGCGCTCGCCATTGCCGACGAACTGTCCGACGCGAACGAGGCGCTGGCCGAGGAGCGCAGCCGGACGCGCGCGGCCGAGGCCGACCCCACCGCTGCCGCCGACGCAGCGGCGGGCGGCGTGCACGGCATCGCGCAGCGCATCGAGGCCCTCGCGGCGCGCCTCGAGACGCGCTGACCCTGATCAGGCTCAGCGCGCGTCGTTGATCAAGCGAAATGCCGCGCGCCACAAAGCATGGCCCCTCAAGATCGTCAACCCGACCCTTGGGGGACAAATTCGCGCGCATCTTCCGCCGTGCTTGGGCTTTTCCAGTGTGACGTTTGCGGCACCGCATCGGGCGCAGCAGCAACGCGCTCAGGGTCATTCCCCAAGGCCAACTCATCCTGACGGGCTGGGATCTTCTCTTCGCGTGCTACGATCGGCTGCCCTTGCTGGCCGCGCGGGCGCCTCAGGCCCATAGCTCGATCAGCGCGCACGCACGCCACTCAGGAAGCCCTCGACTTCGTGACTGAGTTGATGCGCTTGGCGGACGAGTTCGGCAGCCGCGGCGAGCGCCAGCTTTGCCGCGTTGCCGGTCTCGCCGACCGCCTCGGTCACGCCGGCGATATTTTCGGATACGCCGCGCGTGCCCAGGGCGGCCTGCTGCACGTTTCGCGCGATTTCGCGGGTTGTCGCGTTCTGCTCCTCGATCGAAGACACCACCGCGGCGGCGATGTCGTTGATCCGGCCAATCGTCTTGCCGACATCGCCAATCGCCTCGACCCCGTCTTGCGTCGCCCCCTGGATAGCCCCGATTTGAGCCGCTATATCGCTGGTGGCCTTGGCGGTTTGGGTGGCCAGCGCCTTGACCTCGGCGGCGACGACGGCAAAGCCCTTGCCTGCCTCGCCAGCGCGCGCCGCCTCGATGGTCGCATTGAGCGCCAGCAAATTCGTCTGCCCAGCGATCTCGTTGATCAGCGAGACCACGTCGTCAATCCGCCGAGCCGCGTCGGCGAGGCCCCGCACGGTCGTCTTTGTGCGCTCCATCTCGCCGACGGCGCGCGCCGCGACCTCCGCGGATTCCGACACTTGCCGCCCGATCTCAGCAGTGGAGATCGAAAGCTCCTCGGTTGCGCCGGCGACGTTCTGCACGTTGTCCGACGCCTCGGCCGAGGCTGCCGCTACCGCAGCGGTCTGCCGGCTTGAATGATCGGCGAGGCTGGCGAGGCTCGCAGCGGCGTTCTGTGTTTCGTTCGCCGCACTCAGGACGGTATCGACGACACTCTTGACGTTCGTCTCAAACCCGTCGGCGAGCGACAGCAGGTCGGCACGACGCTGCTCCTCCATTCGCCTGCGTTCGGCGCCCGCACGCGCCTCGGAAGCTTTGACGACGCGACCGGTGTCGCGGAAGACGACCAGTGCCGCGGCCATCTCGGCAATCTCGTCGCGACCCGCGGTTGGAATTTCGGCATCGAGATTGCCGGCGGCGATCTCGGACATGCTGTCGCGGATGACGCCCAGGCGACCGGCGACACTGCGGCCGATGTAGAACACGCCGATCATCAGGGCGACGAGAAGGCTCGCCGCGGCAATCGAGATCAAAAGCCCTTGGCCCCGCGCGATGGCCTTGTCGGTGCTTGCCGCGGCCGCCCTCGCCGCGCGTTCGTTGTTCTCCACAAGCTTTGTGACCGCGTCCTCGAGCGCCCCGGCAAGTCGGTGATTGGCGGCGAGCGCCGCCTCGCCGCTCGTTGCGGCATCGAGTTCGGCCCTGCGTAGCGCAAAGATGCTCGTTGCGCCGCGACCCTCTTGCAACAGGTCGCCCACGGACCGGCGCAGGGCCGGGGCGGTCTTGCCTTCGCCGAGTTCGGCCAACGACTTTTCCAGATGGCTGGACGCGGCGTCGAAGCGGTCGAGCAGCGGTGGGAAGAAGTCTCTGCTGGACAATCCGGCGCCTTCGGTCAAAAGCCCGAGGACGAGATTGCTGTCGGCGCGGAGGTCCGACATCGCCTGTAAGGCCACGACCTGGTTGTCGGCGAGTTTCGACAGGCTTTGCTGTATCGCCGCCGGATCTTTAACCCCGGCCGCGGTCTGAAGACCCGTGACGAGATCGAAGGACGCGTCGTCGACCAGCGGTGCCAGGGTCGTGTTGATTGCCTCGTGGGTTGCGCGAAACTGCGCCGCACGAGTGGAGATCACTGACGCGAGGCTGATCCGTCGCTCGACCCCGACGGCAAGTCCATCGATGTTTGTCACCATTTCGCCCGCCATGTCGCGCAGCGCTTTGATCGCCGCCGGCTGGTCAGCGGTCGCGGCGATGTCGTCGATGGCCTGCAGCAGCGACCGCTCATCAGCGTGAAGTGCGGTGAGCGCCGCCTCACGCTCTTTGACGTCGTGCGCAGCGAGCAGCGCCGGGGCAATCGACGCGATCTCGGCGCTGCTCCGGGCCAGCCGGACAGAGGCGCTCATCGAAGGGAGATTCTCGCTGGTAATGCCGCTCAGGGCGCGACCGACGTGGCCATACGAGACCAAGGCTACCGAGCTGGCGAGGACGGTGAGACTGGCCACCGTGCCAAAGGCGCAGAATAGCTTTGCGCGCAGACCGAAGCCCCTTCGGCCGCAGCCGACGGGCCACAGCAGAGGTTGCGCAGCGATGGCCATGCCGGTTGTCGCAAATCGCCTCAGCTGCTCGGCTTGGTCAGCTTTTCAACCGATTTGAAAGTGCCGTCTGGTTGAAGCACCGTCAGGAATACCTCGCTCGATCCGCGATTGCTGGCGGCGGAGTAGACCAGTTTGACCCCGCCAAGATCAAAGGTGCCAATGTGGGCGATCGTGTCCAGCAGCGCCTTGCGGGTGATCTCGCCGTCGATCCGGGCGAGGGCACTGACGACAAGACGACCCGCCACGTAGCCTTCGAGCGAGACAAAGCCGGGTTTGGCATCGGGATTTGTTTCGCGGAGCGCCGCCCGGTAGCGCTTGACCAAGGGGATAGCCGTATCATCGGGCAGCGGCACCACCTGGGTGATGACGACCCCTGCGCCATCCGGACCCAGCTCCTTGGCGAGCGCGTCGCTGCCGACGAATGATATGTTTACGAAGATGGCGTTGAGCTTCACCTGCCGCGCGAGCTTGATGAACGCGGCGCAGGGCTGGTAGGCGCCGATCATGATGACCGCTTCCGGCTTGCCTTTCATGATCGAAAGCAGCGCCGCCTTGACCGCCGTGGTGTTGCGCTCGTATGTGCCGTCGGCAACGAGCGCCATGCCGCGCTTGTCGAGAGCGCGATTTACGCCGGCAAGACCGGCTCGGCCAAAGGCGTCATCCTGGTAGAAGATCGCGATGCGCGTAACGCCGAGATCCTTGGCGAGATGGTCGACCATCATCTCGGTCTCTTGGTAGTAGGAGGCGCGCACGTTGACGACCGCCGGCTTGTAGGGATCGCGCAGGAATTCAGCGCCGGTGAAGGCGCCGATGAACGGCACGCCGGCCTCGCTGGCGATCGGCTGGACCGCAGTCGAGGTCGGCGTTCCGACCGAGCCGACAAGGGCAAAGACCTTGTTGTCGTCGATCAGCTTCTGGGCTGCGGCAATTGATTTGCCGGGCTCGTATCCGTCATCGAGCGAGATCAGGTCGAGTTCGTGGCCGTTGATGCCGCCGGCCTTGTTGGCCTCCTGGAATGCGGCGAGCAGGCCCTGCCGCATGCCCTGCCCCAGTTCCGCAGCCGGTCCGTTCAAAGCGGCCGCCTGGCCGAACAGGATGGCTTGTGCGCTGACGCCGTTCTCGGCCGCGGCGGGCCCGGCCGCGAGCAGTGCCGCGAGGGCCAGGCCGATTGTCGCTCCCGCGAGGTGGCTCAATCTCATTGCGGCTCTCCTGATCGGTGCCGGGCGCCGGCTCGGCGCAGCAGATCCGATGTCGAGCCGATTCAGCCCGCGTCTGGTTACAATCGATTTAAAATTCGCGAAAAGGGCGGCAATCGCCGGCAGCTGCCCGCGGGCGACGTAGTCGAGGATGCGTTGGTCGCGGGTCATCAGGACCGCGTTCGCCACCCGCGCCGTGGCAACGATTGGCATGGTCGCCTGTCGTCTTGGGGGTGAGGGTATCGCCGCCGGCACCGGAATGCGGCGAATCGCGGCTATTGCGGCGCGCCGCGAGACACCCTAGCTTTTGCCGCGGGGCGGGGCTGCGCGGTGCGTCAGGCCGCATGTTGCCCCGGGGCCGATACCTACCTCATGGGGGCCGTCTCTGTCGAAGCCGTGGTTTCGACAAATGGCTCCCACCTGCTCAGGCGGGCCACGAGGGAGTTGCAAGCCAACGGCCGAGGCGGCTCCGCTCCGTCTCCTCGGCCTCCTGCGAGCGGTGCTGCCGGAATGAGGATCCTGTTTTGCGGCGACGTCATGGGTCGGCCGGGCCGCGACGCCGTCAAGCGGCATGTGCCGGCGCTGCGGCGCGACCTCAAGCTCGATCTCGTCGTCGTCAACGCCGAGAATGCGGCGGCGGGACGCGGCCTGACCCAGCGGCTCGTCGGCGAGCTTTACGACGGCGGCGTCGATATCCTGACCACCGGCAACCACGTCTGGGACCAGCGCGAGATCATTCCCTACATCGAGCGCGATCCTTGCGTCCTGCGGCCTGCGAATTTTCCGCCGGGGACGCCCGGCGCCGGCTGGCGGTTGCACCCGGTGGGCGATGCGCGCGGCGCGCTCGTCGTCAATCTGATGGGCCGGTTGTTCATGGAGCCGCTCGACGACCCCTTTGCCCGGCTCGATGCGCTCCTCGCCGATCATCCGCTCGGCGTCGTTGCTGCGATCCTCGTCGACTTTCACGCCGAGGCGTCGAGCGAGAAGATGGCGCTCGCGCATTTTTGCGACGGCCGGGTGTCGGCGGTCCTTGGCTCGCATTGTCATGTGCCGACCGCCGATGCACAGATCCTGCCGGGCGGCACCGCTTACCAGACCGATGCCGGGATGTGCGGCGACTACGATTTGGTGATCGGCATGCAGAAGGGACCAGCGGTGCGCCGTTTTGTGACGCGGATGCCCGGCGAACGGCCGCAGGTTGCCGAGGGCGAGGGTACCCTGTGCGGCATCCTCCTCGAAACTGACGATGCGAGCGGGCTTGCGCGCCGCATCGAACCGGTACGATTGGGCGGCCGTCTCGTGTCTCACATGCCGCGGCTCTGAGCGTCATTTGCGCCCCCGATGGGCCGGCGGCGCCCGCTCGTGAGGAGAGGGAGGGACCCGCGAAGCGGAGACAAGGGGCACGAGGCGAGGGTGTTCGGCTTTTTGTCGACACTTAACTCGGCCGGAAATGCTCTGGAGCGCGCTCAGCGCGGGCTGGGGCGCCCCAATCCTGCCATATTGGCTCGCTAGGCGGGGCAGTCAGAAGCGGCGCGCGTGGGGGACGCTGATGCCGGGCTGGGCGCCGCGCGGAAACTGATGGCTGGCCACTCGCAGTTCAAAAACATCATGTACCGGAAGGGTGCGCAGGATAAAAAGCGCGCCAAGGTCTTTACCAAGATCATCCGGGAACTGACGACCGCGGCCCGCACCGGTCTCGCGGATCCGGCCGCGAACCCGCGGCTGCGTGCAGCGATCTTGACCGCCCGCCAGGCCAATATGCCAAAGGACACGGTCGAACGCGCGATTTGCCGCGGTGCCGGCGGCGAGGGCGACGCGGCCTATGACGAAGTCCGCTATGAAGGCTACGGTCCGAGCGGCGTGGCCGTCATTGTCGAGGCGCTGACCGACAATCGCAACCGCACCGCAAGCGAGCTGCGCGCTGCCTTTACCCGGGCGGGGGGGGCGCTCGGCGAAACCAACAGCGTCGGTTTCCTCTTCGATCGCATCGGCGAGATTTCTTATCCGGCACCAACGGCAAGTGCCGACGAGATGCTCGAAGCCGTGATCGAAGCCGGAGCGGACAACATCGAGAGCGGTGCCGAACAGCACCTCGTGAGCTGCGCGCCGGACGACCTGAACGCCGTGCGCGACGCCCTCGAAGCGCGCTTCGGCCCGGCCGCCTCGGCCCGGCTGGTCTGGCGCCCGAAGATGACGGCACCGGTCGCCGAAGACCTGACGCCGGCGCTCTTCAAATTGCTCGAGACGCTCGAAGACAGCGACGACGTGCAAAACGTCTACGCCAATTTCGAAGTGGCCGACGACGTTCTGGCGCGGCTCGGCGCCTAACGGCGACCGTGTAACGCGCCGGAGCGGCGATGCGCGTTTTGGGGCTTGACCCGGGCTTGCGGCATACCGGCTGGGGAGTCATCGACATCGCCGGCACCCGTTTGATCCACGTCGCCGACGGCATTGCACATGCCGCCGCCGAGCAACCGCTGGCGAACCGGCTCGTGTCATTGTTCCGGCAGATCACTGCCGTCGTCGAACGCTTTCACCCCGACGAGGCGGCGGTCGAGGAGAGTTTTGTCAATCGCAATGCGGCGTCGACGCTAAAGCTCGGCGTCGCCCGCGGCGTGGTGTTGCTAGCCCCGGCTGAACGCGGACTGCCGGTTGCCGAATACTCCGCCAACCTCGTCAAAAAGGCGGTCGTGGGGTCGGGACATGCCGAGAAGACGCAGGTGGGGATGATGGTGCGGCGCATCCTCTGCGGCGGCGCGATCGGCGCGGCCGACGCCGCCGATGCGCTGGCGGTGGCGATCTGCCACGCGCATCACGCCGAGACGCGGCGGCTCTGGCAGCTGCCGCGATGATCGCTAAGCTCGCCGGGACCGTCGACCACGTTGGCGCGGATATGGCGGTCATCGATGTGCATGGCGTCGGCTATCTCGCTTTCTGCTCGGCCCGGACGATCGGCCGCCTGCCATCGGCCGGGTTGCCGGCGCGGCTCTTGATCGAGACGCATGTGCGCGACGACCATATCCACCTTTACGGCTTTATCGATGCCGCGGAGCGCGACTGGTTCCGCCGGCTGACGACGGTGCAAGGCGTCGGTCCGCGGCTCGCCATCGCGTTATTGTCGATTGCCGAACCGGACCAGCTCGCCCTCGCGATCCTCGCCCAGGACAAGGCGGCACTGACCCGGGCGGAAGGGGTTGGGGCGCGGCTCGCGGCGCGCATCGTCAACGAGTTGCGCGACAAGATCGACGCCTTGCCGGCGGCCGGCGCGGCGGCGGATAGAGGGCCACCGCTGCGGCCGGACGGCGCCGCCGCCGACGCCGTCTCGGCACTCGTCAACCTCGGCTATCGGCCGGCCGAGGCGCTCGGCGCCGTCGCGGCGGTCGCGAAACAGCTCGGCGGCGACGCCGTCGTCGATGCGCTGATCAAGGGCGGACTGCAGCTGCTCGCACGGGAAGCGATCCGATGACGGCGACCGGGGCCGCGCCGCGCCTCGTCGATCCCGGCCGCGCCGAACCCGACGCTGCCGACGCGTCGTTGCGCCCGCTGACGCTCGACGCCTTCGTCGGCCAGGAGCGGCTGCGCGCTAATTTGCATATCTTCATCGAAGCCGCTCGCGGCCGCGGCGAGGCGCTCGACCACGTGCTGTTTTCCGGCCCGCCGGGTCTCGGCAAGACCACTCTCGCGCAGATCGTCGCCCGCGAGATGGGGGTCGGGTTTCGCGCCACTTCGGGGCCGGTGATCCAGCGCGCCGGCGATCTTGCGGCGCTGTTGACGAACCTGCAGCCGCGCGACGTCCTGTTTGTCGATGAAATCCACCGCCTAACGCCCGCGGTCGAGGAGGTGCTTTATCCGGCGATGGAGGATTTCCAGCTCGACCTGATCATCGGTGAGGGCCCGGCGGCGCGTTCGATCCGGATTGACCTGCCGCCCTTCACCTTGATCGGCGCGACAACCCGGTCCGGGTTGCTCAGCCGGCCGCTGCGCGAGCGCTTCGGCATCCCGTTGCGCCTCTCGTTTTACGAACCGGCCGAGCTCGAGACGATCATCGCCCGCGGGGCACGGGTGCTCGCCTTAAATCTCTTGCCGGCCGGCGCCGCCGAGATCGCCCGCCGGGCGCGTGGGACGCCCCGCGTCGCGCTGCGTTTGTTGCGTCGGCTGCGCGACATCGCCGCGGTCGAGAGGCTGGCGCGCGTCGATGCCGCAGACGCCGATATCGCCCTACTCCGACTCGATGTCGATGCAAGCGGGCTCGACGGCATGGATCGCCGCTACTTGCGATGCATCGCCGAGAATTATGCCGGCGGTCCGGTTGGAGTCGAGACGATGGCCGCAGCACTCGGCGACGAGCGCGACGTGATCGAGGAGGTCATCGAGCCTTATCTGATGCAAGCGGGGTTCGTGCAGCGCACGCCGCGTGGCAGGATGTTGACGGGGATCGCCTTTCGCCATCTCGGCATTGCGACGCCGGCGAGTTTGCCGGCCCAGCTCGACCTGCTCGCCGATATCTCGTCCGTGCCGCCAGCCGAGACGGCGCCGTGACGCCGAAAATCATCCCAAAGACGCCATAAAGGGTTGCCCAGAATGCCGCCTACCGCCGTTGCGAGTTTGCCCTTGGCCGGTTCGATACCGCACGATCTTTCGATCGTCGGGTTGTTTTTGCAGTCGGACGCCATCGTCAAAGTTGTCATGCTGTTGCTGCTCGTGGCCTCGTTTTGGACCTGGGCCGTTATCTTCGACAAAGCGATCCGACTGCGCCGACTGCGGCGTGCGGCGCTGAGTTTCGAGGAGAGCTTCTGGTCGGGGGGCTCGCTCGATGATCTGTACGAGCGGGTCGGCCAGCGCCCGCCCGATCCGATGACCGCGGTGTTCTCGGCGGCGATGCGCGAATGGCGCCGCAGCGCCGCCAAGGGCCTGCTCGGCACGGCAATCATGCGGGCGAGCCTGCAGCAGCGCATCGAGCGGGTCATGAACGTGACCGTGGGCCGCGAAATGGAGCGCGCCGAGCGCTTCATGGCCTATCTGGCGACGGTCGGGGCGACGGCGCCATTCGTCGGCCTGTTCGGCACGGTCTGGGGCATCATGAACAGTTTCCAGTCGATCGCCGCGTCGAAGAACACGAGCCTCGCCGTGGTCGCCCCCGGTATCGCCGAATTGCTGTTCGCGACCGCTCTCGGGCTGGTGGCCGCGATCCCGGCGGTGATCGCCTACAACAAGCTCGCGGGCGATTTCGGCCGCTATGCCGGCCGCCTCGAAGCGTTTGCCTCAGAGTTCAGCGCCATCCTGTCGCGCCAACTCGACGAGCGGCCCTAAGACATGGCGACACTTGGCGTGGGCGGGACCAGCCGCCGTTCGACGGGACGATATCGGCCGATGTCGGAAATCAACGTGACGCCGCTTGTCGACGTCATGTTGGTCCTGCTCGTCGTGTTCATGGTCACGGCGCCGTTGTTGACGATTGGCGTGCCGGTCGATCTGCCGCAGACGGCGGCGCCGCCGATCACGGACCCAAAGGAACCGCTCGTCATCTCGATCGACAGCGCCGGCCAAATCTTTGTCCAGGACACCGTGGTGCCGCTCGAACTCGCTGACGCCGCGCCTGCAGGCGATCACCGACAACAATCCCGACGCCCTGCTCTATGTCCGCGCCGACAAGTCGATCGAATACGGCCAGGTCTTAGAGGTCATGAGCCTCGTCAGCGCCGCCGGCTTTCGCAAGGTGTCGTTGATCGCCCAACCGCCCCGTGTTGCGGCCGGTCCGGCGAACGCCGGCACGACGCCGGCGACAGGCGCATCGGGCCCTGAAAGGCACTGACCGCTATTGCCCGCTCGCGCTCAGATGAGAGTCGCCGCAACCCGGCATCCTTCGCCGCTCCGCCCCGCCCCGGTGGCGATGCCGGGGGGCATCGGGCGGCGCGGCATGGCGCTGTCCGGGTTAATGCATCTCGCGCTGATCGCCCTGTTAGTTTTTGGCTTGCCGACGCTATTCAGCCCGCCGCCGCTGCAGGAGATGCCGATCGCGGTCGATCTCGTCAACGTCGGACCCGAGACGCGGGCGACCCATCCCAATCGGCACCCGCAGCAGGCGGCA
Organism: uncultured Alphaproteobacteria bacterium; assembly: GCA_963790875.1. Taxonomy (GTDB): domain Bacteria; phylum Pseudomonadota; class Alphaproteobacteria; order ATCC43930; family CGMCC-115725; genus AP-15. Next base: position 157,289 of record CAWBQT010000023.1, on the reverse strand, counting down.
AAACCGGTCGAAGCGGTCCCCGGCCCGGCCGCGGTGACGCCGCAGCGCAAACCCGAGCCGCCACCGCCGGCGGCGGCATCGGCCGCGGCGGCCCCGATCCCCGAACCGTCGCTGCCCCCCGAGCCCAAGCCGGTCTCGACGCCACCCCCGCCGTTGCCGCAGGCAAAGCCCGAGCCGCCGCCGCCGATGGAGAAAAAAGCCGTCGCCTTGCCGCCGCAGGAGAAGCCGGAACCACCGAAGCCGGCGGTTGCGGCGGCCCGGGCCCAGTCCCGGAAATATGACCCCGGCAGGTTCGATGCGCTGCTACGCAACCTTGCGACGGCGGACAATCAGCCTGCGCCCGACGAGCCGCCACGGCAATCGGCGATAACCGCCGGAGTGCCGTCGTCGCAGCCCGAGGCACCGCTCGACAGGCGGCTGAGCGGCAGCGAACTCGACATGGTGCGCGAGCAGATTTCGCGCTGCTGGAATGTGCCGGCCGGGGCGCGCGACGCCAAGGATCTCGTCGTCGAGATCAGGGTCATCGTCAACCCGGACGGCAACGTCCAGCAGGCGACGATCGTCGACCAGGGGCGCGCCGCCGTCGATCCGTTTTTCCGGGCCGCCGCGGAGAGCGCGCGTCGCGCCTTCTTCAATCCGGAATGCCAGCCGCTGCGCCTGCCACCCGACAAGTACGAGCTGTGGCGAGATATGGTCGTCGACTTCAGCCCAAAGGACCTCTCATGACGCAAGGCCGCCGCAAGATCGCGGGCGCGGCGACAGTCGTGCTCGCCATTCTCTGTTGTCTCGGGGGACCGGCGCTGGCCGAGTTGCACCTCGACATCACGAGCGGCGAGGTCCAGCCGCTGCCGATCGCGATCCCGGCTTTTGCCGCCGCCGGCGACAGCGGGCAGGCGGGACAAAACATCCCCGGCGTCGTGTCGGCGGACCTCGCCAGCTCCGGCCTGTTTCGACCGCTCGACCCGCACAGCTTTATCCAGGAGGTCTCGGCGTCCGACGGCCAGCCCAATTTTGCCGATTGGCGACAGATCAACGCGCAGGCCTTGGTGACCGGAACGGTTCAGACGCAAGAAGACGGTCGTCTCCACGTCGAATCCCGGTTGTGGGATGTCTATGCCGGCCAGCAGCTGAGCGGCTTCGGCTACACGACGACCCCGCAGAATTGGCGGCACGTCGCGCACATGATCGCCGACGAGGTCTACAAGCGCATCACCGGCGAGGAAGGCTATTTCGACACGCGCATCGTCTATGTCAGCGAATCCGGGCCGGCGCAGCGGCGCGTCAAGCGCCTGGCCATCATGGATCAGGACGGCGCCAATAATCGCTATCTGACCGACGGCCGGGCTCTGGTGCTGACCCCGCGCTTTTCGCCGACCGTGCAGGAGATAACTTATCTCTCCTACGCGAGCGGCTCGCCCCGAGTTTACCTGATGAACATTGACACCGGGCAGCAAGAAGTCATCGGCGATTTTCCGGGCATGACCTTCGCACCGCGGTTCGCGCCGGGCGGCAATCGCGTTATCCTCAGCCGTGCGGAGAATGGGGCCACCAACATATTCGTTTTCGATCTCTTGACGCATAGCGCGACCCGCCTGACCGATGACGACGCGATCGACACTTCCCCCTGTTATTCGCCGGACGGCAGCCAGATCGTGTTCAACTCCGACCGCGGCGGTTCGCAGCAACTCTATCTGATGAATGCGGACGGCAGCGGGGTGCGCCGCATCAGCTTCGGCTCGGGCCGTTACGGCACGCCGGTCTGGTCGCCGCGCGGCGATCTGATCGCCTTCACCAAGATCGACGGCAGCTCGTTCTACATCGGGGTGATGCACCCCGACGGATCCGGCGAGCGCCTTTTAACGAACGGTTTTCTTGTCGAAGGACCGACCTGGGCGCCCAATGGGCGGGTATTGATGTATTTCAGTCAGCAGCCCTCCGACGCGAGCGGAGAGGGCGGCGCCCCGCATCTTTACTCGATCGATTTGACTGGATACAACCAACGCGAGATTCCGACTCCCGGGCCGGCATCCGATCCGGCTTGGTCGCCGCTGCTGCGCTGATTGGCAGGTCACGTGGACCGTAACATTCAAGGGGGAAAGATGCGTGCGAAAATGATCGGCGCGGCGGCGGTGTTGTTCGTGCTCGCCGCCTGCAGCGCCACGCCGCCGCCACCACCGCCGGCAGGCCCACCAGGCCCGCCGGGCGGGGCGGGCGTGTCGACAACGATCGTCCCGGGTTCACAGCAGGATCTCGCGGCGACTGCCGGCGACCGCGTCTTCTTCGCCTTCGACCGGTCGGATATCGACGCCGAAGGACAGCAAACGCTGCAGAAACAGGCCGAGTGGCTGCAGCACTATCCCAATCTCGATGTGCGCATCGAGGGTCATTGCGACGAGCGCGGGACGCGCGAATACAATCTCGCCCTCGGCGAGCGCCGGGCCAACGCCGTCAAGAACGTGCTGATCGCCGGGGGCATCTCGGCGTCGCGGATTTCGACGATCAGCTATGGCAAGGAACGGCCGATCGTCCCCGGATCGACCGAGGAAGCCTGGGCGCAGAACCGCGTCGCCATCACGATAGTACAGTGAGCGCCGCTGTGCAGCCATCAATGCCCGCAACCCCTTCATTCCGAGGCGCCCGCGAAGTGATCGTCTTAGCTCTGCCTCTTCGCTCTTCCGCGTAGCCCCCCTCTCTCCGCGCTTGCGTGCGGAGAGAGGGAAGGGGTGAGAGGCCTCGGCGAGGCTCCATCCATGGCTGGAAAACGGGAATTCGTAGTCCCCAGCCCCTGCAGTGACGATTTTCATGCATTCGGATGGCCGTTCGGGCGCCATAACGGCCCGTTGGCGCTGAAGGGACGCCCTTTTTTCGCCCTAAAAGGCGCCGATAAGCCCCCGGTGCAACCTTGCGCTGACCCTGGCCGCGTCGAGGGTGGCCGTCCCCGACGAATTCGAAGAGGCCCGCCGATGATCCGGCATTGGTTCTTGCCGCCCATCCGTCCAACCTTGCTGCTGACGCTGCTCGCGATCGGCGCGGTCGTGCCGGCGGCACGCTCGCAGGACGCGACGACGCAGGAGCGGCTGGACCGGCTCGAACGCGATCTGAGCATGCTGCAGCGGCAAGTGTATCGCGACGGGGTCAGCCCCGGCGACGACACGAGCAACGGCGCGGGCGGCAATCTCGCCGTCGACACCCAGATCCGCATGGATCGGCTGGAACAAGAGATGCGCGACCTGACTGGCAAGGTCGAGGACGAAGCGAACCAAATCCAGCAGCTGCGCCAGCGTCTCGAGCAGGTCAACAGCGACGTAGACACCCGGTTCGGCGAGCTGAACCAGGGGGCGGGCCCGGCGCGGTCAGGCAGTCCGCCGCCGACCTCGGCACCGCGGCCGGCGATCCGTCAGGAAGCCTTTGCCAGGCAAGGTACCACAGACGAGAACGCCGACCTACCGGTCAACGGCGCGGCACCGCCGCCGAATTACGGCAGCCCGCCGTCGGCGTCGCCCTATGGGGTTCCGGCGACAGTGGGCGCCTTCGCCCCGACCCCCGACACCTCCGGCACCTTGACCCCGCCGGAAGCTTCGCCTCCGGTGGCGGCGCGATCGGCACTCGAGCGGGCGAGCACGGCCGCCGGCAGCGGCCTGTCCCCGCCGCCGCAGACCCTGCCCTCGGCTTCGGTATCGGCCGAATATAACGCAGCTTTCGGCCTGCTGCGGCGGGCCGATTATCCGGCCGCCGAGGGCGCTTTCCGGAACTTCGTTGAGCAGCATCGCGACAGCAGCCTCGCCGGCAGCGCCCAATATTGGCTCGGGGAAACATATTTCGCCCGTGGCAGGTACAGCGATGCCGCGGTCGCCTTTGCCGAGGGGTACAAGCGTTACCCGAGGGGACCGAAAGCCTCGCAGACTCTGTTGAAGCTCGCGATGTCGCTCGGCCGCGCCTCCCAGAAACAGAATGCCTGCATTGCGCTTTCCCAGCTCGACCATGATTTTCCGCACGCGGCCAGTTCGGTCAAGGAATTGGCGGACACCGAGAAGAAACGGTCCGGTTGCTGACCGACACCGGTCTTCGCCGGCATCATCACGAAATGAAATTAGTCGCCCACCGGCTTCGCCGACCCGCAAGAGATGAAACCACCAATCTCGTCGTAGGGCGCAAAAGCGGAGCGCATTGCGCCATCTGCGGCGCCTCGGGCCGATCGGCGGAATGCGCGCCGCGCGCTGTTCCGCCCTACCCCGGTTTGTTTCGTTCTTGGCGCGAAGCGCCCCTCGTGCGCAAATCGCAGTGTATAATCAAGAACGTGAGTTGATCAGAGCCGCAAGATAGCAAGCACCCGTCCTGGCCGAACCCTGAGCTCGTCGACTGCCACGCAGCCGCTGAGCGCCGCCGAATTCACTGCGGCAATCGAAGCGCTCGGCCCTTTTGAAGCAGCCCCGTTCCTGGCGGTGGCCGTTTCCGGCGGCCCCGACAGCCTCGCCCTCGCCATTCTCGCGGATCGCTGGGCGCGTGCCCGCGGCGGCCGCATCTGCGCCCTGACCGTCGACCACCGCCTGCGGCCGGAGAGTACCGGCGAAGCTCGCCGACTGCACGTCTGGCTCGGCGCGCGGGAAATCTGCCACGAGGTGCTGGTCTGGCGCGAGCCAAAGCCGGCGACCGGGATCGAGGCGGCGGCGCGCCAGGCCCGCTACCGACTTCTTGCCGGATGGTGTCGCGACCGAGGCTGTATCCATCTGCTGACGGCGCATCATATCTCGGACCAGGCCGAGACTTATTTGATTCGCCGTCGCGCCGGCAGCGGACCCAATGGCTTGGCGGGGATGTCGGCGGTTCGCGAGCTGGCGGATTGCCGGCTGCTTCGTCCGCTGCTCGGCGTCGCGAGAGCTCGCCTTGCCGCGTTACTGACAGCCGAGGGACAGCCCTGGATCATCGATCCGAGCAATCTCGACCCGGCCTTCGAACGGGCGCGGCTACGCACCGCTAGTGGCGCCGCGGGTTCGGCCGGTTCGGAGCTTGCCACCATCGATCGGCAGCTGCGCCAGCTCGGCGCAGCACGCCAAGCCCGCGAGTGCGCCCGTGACGCGCTCCTCGCGCGGGCCGCGACACTCCACCCGGCCGGGTTCGGCGTGCTCGATCCGGAACCGATCCGGGAGGCGCCGGCGCCGATCGCCGACCGGGCGCTTGCCGCGCTCGTCACCGCAGTCAGTGGGGCTTCCTATCCGCCGCGGCAGAAGCGGATTGTCCGCTTGCGCGAGGCGGTTGCCGGTGCCGGCGCTGGGACGCTCGGACATACGCTCGGCGGCTGCCGCTTCGTCGCATGGCGCCGCCGCATCCTGGTGCTGCGCGAGGCCGCCGCGGCCGCCGCTCCGGCGCGACTGTCGCCGGGGGGTAAACTCGTCTGGGATCGCCGCTTCCGCCTGTCGCTGGCCGCGGACGCGCCGGGCCCGTACGTCGTCGGCTATCTGCAAAACGCCGAGGTCGGCGAGCTCGTTCGTCGAATGCCCGACTTGCGGCGTCACAGCCCGCTGCCGCCGATCGTCCATCAGGTGCTGCCGGCTGTGTGGGATGACGCCGGTCTCGCCGCCGTGCCCGATCTCGGTTACCGGCGTGTCGCGATCGGTGAATTGCCGCGAATCGTCCTGCGGCCCGTCAATTGTCTTTCCGGCGGACCCTTTGCCGTTGTTTGGCGGTTTGCGCATCTTATGTGTTCAATCGATGAAGATGCTCGCGAGCCGCCGCCGGCCGGAGTAGGCTAGCTTGGCGCGCGGTGTCCGGTCAGGAAAGGCCTCGGCGGTGAACAATTTCGGCAAGAACTTGGCCCTGTGGATTGTGATCGGGCTGCTTCTCGTCGCGCTTTTCAATCTGTTCCAAACCTCGTCGAGCCGAGGGCCGCAGGCTACTCTGGCCTTTTCCGACTTTCTCAACGACGTCAACCGCAACCAGGTGGCCGACGTCACGATCCAGGGCAACACGATCAACGGCCATTTTACTGATGGCCGCGCTTATTCGACCTATGCCCCCAACGATCCGGATCTCGTCAACCGGCTAACGGCGAAAGGCGTGCGGATTACCGCCGCGCCGGTCGACGACAACGTGCCATCCTTGTTCGGCGTGTTGATCTCGTGGTTTCCGATGCTGTTGCTGATCGGCGTGTGGATCTTTTTCATGCGCCAGATGCAGGGTGGCGGCGGCCGGGCGATGGGTTTCGGCAAGAGCCGGGCGCGCCTGCTGACGGAAAAGGTCGGGCGGATCACTTTTGAGGACGTGGCCGGGATCGACGAAGCCAAGCAGGAATTGGAAGAGATCGTCGAGTATCTCAAGGATCCGCAGAAATTTCAGCGGCTCGGCGGCAAGATCCCGAAAGGCGTGCTGCTGGTCGGACCGCCTGGAACCGGCAAAACCCTGCTGGCGCGGGCGATCGCCGGCGAGGCGAACGTGCCGTTCTTCACGATTTCCGGATCCGACTTCGTCGAGATGTTCGTCGGCGTCGGCGCCAGCCGGGTGCGCGACATGTTCGAGCAGGGCAAAAAGAACGCGCCCTGCATCATCTTCATCGACGAGATCGACGCGGTCGGGCGGCATCGCGGCGCCGGCCTTGGCGGCGGCAACGACGAGCGCGAACAAACCCTCAACCAGCTGCTCGTCGAGATGGATGGCTTTGAAGCCAACGAGGGCGTCATCCTGATTGCGGCGACCAACCGTCCCGACGTGCTCGACCCGGCTTTGCTCCGCCCCGGCCGGTTCGACCGCCAGGTGGTGGTGCCGAACCCCGACGTCGTCGGCCGCGAAAAAATCCTCAAGGTCCACATGCGCAAGGTGCCGTTGGCCCCCGATGTCGACGCCAGGGTCATTGCCCGCGGCACGCCAGGCTTCTCCGGTGCCGACCTTGCCAATCTCGTCAACGAGGCGGCGCTGATGGCGGCCCGGCGCGGCAAGCGCTCGGTAGCGATGAGCGAGTTCGAACAGGCCAAGGACAAGGTGATGATGGGCGCCGAGCGGCGTTCGATGGTCATGACCGAGGACGAGAAGAAGCTGACCGCCTATCACGAGGCCGGACACGCGCTTTGCATGCTCTACGCCGAAGGCCACGAGCCGCTGCACAAGGTGACTATCATTCCGCGCGGCCGGGCCCTCGGCATCACGATGTTTCTGCCGGAGCGCGACAAGTACAGCCAGTCGAAGATCGAGATCAAAGCGATGGTGGCAAGCCTGTTCGGCGGCCGCGTCGCGGAGGAGCTGATCTTCGGACCGGACAAGGTGACGACCGGTGCCGCCGACGACATCCGGCGGGCGACCTCGCTGGCGCGCCGGATGGTCACCGAATTCGGCTTCAGCGAAAAGCTCGGTCCGCTGCGCTACAGCGACAACGAGGAGGAGGTGTTCCTCGGCCATTCGGTGACGCAGCGCAAAAACGTCTCGGACGCGACGGCGAGGGTGATCGACGAGGAGATCCGCCGGCTCGTCGACGAGGGCGAGCAGACGGCGCGAGATATCCTGACCTCTCGGCTCGACGAGCTGCATAACCTCGCCAAGGGGTTGCTGGAATACGAGACGCTGGCGGCGGATGAGATTCGCCGGATTATCAAGGGCGAGCGCATCGTGCGCGAGACCTCGTCGGGGCCCGCCGGCGACGAGGTCCGGCCGGGCCGGCGCAGCTCGGTGCCGCCCTCGGGCCGTCCGGCCGGACTCGAACCGACGCCGCAGCCGGGCGGCTGACCGGCATCAAGGCGCGGTCCTGGCGACCTCGCCTTTGACTCCTCGCTGGATTTCCGCGAATTACCTCCGCGGCAGGATATCGCCGCATTGCCGCGGAGGAAGATGATGCGCAGACTCTTTGGCACCGACGGTATCCGGGGCACCGCCAACAGCGAGCCGATGACCCCCGAGACGGCTCTCAAAGTGGCCATGGCCGTGGCCGAAAGCTTCTACAAAGGCGCCCACAAACATCTCGTTGTGGTAGGCAAGGACACGCGGCTCTCAGGCTATATGCTGGAGCCGGCGTTGACCGCCGGCTTTGTCACGATGGGCATGGACGTGGTGCTGGTCGGGCCGCTGCCAACTCCGGCAATCGCAATGCTAACTCGTAGCCTGCGCGCCGATTTGGGCGTCGTCCTCTCGGCCTCACACAATCCCTACGCCGACAACGGCATCAAGCTGTTCGGACCGGACGGCTACAAGCTGTCGGACGAAATCGAGCAGAAGATCGAAGCCTGTCTCGAGCAGGGGCCGAGCCGGCGTGCCGCGCCCTCGGAACTGGGTCGGGTCAAGCGGCTCGACGACGCCGGCGGCCGCTACATCGAATTCGTCAAGCAGAGCTTCCCTCGCGGGCGCCGGCTCGACGGGCTACGCATCGTCGTCGATTGCGCGCACGGCGCCGCCTACAAGGTCGCTCCGACCGTGTTCTGGGAACTGGGGGCCGAGGTGTTTTCACTCGGCGTCGCACCCGACGGGCTAAACATCAACCGGGAATGCGGCGCGCTGTCACCCGAGCAGATGCAGCGCGAAGTGCTGGCCCGGCGCGCCGACATCGGGATCGCCCTCGACGGCGACGCCGATCGCTTGATCGTCGCCGACGAGCGCGGCGCGATCCTCGACGGCGACCAGCTGATGGCGCTGATAGCGACCGGTCTGGCGCGCGCCGGTCGGCTCGTCGGCGGTGCGCTGGTCGCCACCGTCATGTCAAATCTCGGCCTCGAACGGTTCCTCGCCGGCGCCGGCATCGGGCTGCACCGGACCGCAGTCGGCGATCGCTACGTCGTCGAAAAGATGCGCAGCCTCGGCTGCAATCTCGGCGGCGAGCAATCCGGCCATATTATTCTCGCTGACTATGCGACGACCGGCGACGGCCTGATCGCCGCATTGCAGGTGCTGGCTTCGATCGTCGAGACCGGTCGCAGGGCGAGCGAGGTATGTCGGCTGTTTGCGCCGGTGCCGCAGCGCGCGCGCAATGTCCGCTTCATCGACGGGACCCCGCTCGACCAGCCTGCGGTCAAGCAAGCGATCGCTGGGGGCGAGGCGAGGCTCGGCGAGACCGGCCGCCTCGTCATCCGCAAGTCGGGGACCGAGCCGCTGATCCGCGTGATGGCCCAGGGCGAGGACGAGGCGCTGATCGCCGCGGTCGTCGACGACATCTGCGCAGCGCTCGCCGCCGCCGATCGTCCGCGGGTGGCGGATCCCAAGGTCCCGCTCAACGCGGCGGCAGAGTAATGCGCAAGAGAAACATGAGAGGCCGCGTGCTGATTATTGCCGGTTCCGATTCCGGCGGCGGCGCCGGCATCCAAGCCGACATCAAGACGGTCACGATGCTCGATGCCTACGCCGCAACGGCGATCACGGCGCTGACCGCACAGAACACACTGGGTGTATTCGGGGTGCTGCCGATCCCGCCCGAATTCATTCGCCGCCAGATCGAGGTCGTGCTCGACGATATCGGCGCGGACGCGGTCAAGACCGGGATGCTGCACGACGCGGCCGTCATAGAGACCTTGGCGGCGGTATTGCGCGAACGAGGCGCAGGGATCCCGCTCGTCGCCGATCCGGTGATGGCGGCGAAGGGCGGCGCGCGGCTGATCGATCCCGACGCGATCGCCGCTTTGAAAGAGCTGTTGATTCCGCATGCCGCGGTGTTGACGCCAAACCTGCCGGAAGCCGAGATCCTCACCGGCACCACAATCGGCGATGTCGCCGACATGCGGCGCGCCGGCGAGAGCTTGTTGGCGCTCGGCTGCGGCACGGTGCTGATGAAGGGCGGACACCTGACCGGCGATACGGTCGTCGACCTGCTCATCAGCGAGACGGCAATGCGCGTCTGGGAAAGTCCGCGGATCGACACTCGCCACACACATGGCACCGGCTGCACGCTCGCCTCGGCAATCGCCGCCGGTCTCGCGCAGGGCCTTGCAGTCGAGCCCGCTGTCGACCGGGCGCACAGCTTTGTGCAGCGGGCGATCGCCGGAGCACCCGGCTTCGGCCGCGGCCACGGGCCGCTCGACCATGCCCACCCGCTGCGCCCGGGTGCATGAACGATCGAGTCCGCTACCGGTCGAAATCCACCGCGACGGTGTTGCCGCCGCTCAGCAACACGCCGACGCGCTCGCTGGGCTTCGGCGCATAGCTGCCGGACAACAAAGCCGCGAGGGCTGTGGCGCCGCCCGGCTCGGCGACCACCCGGAGCGTTATCCAAAGCGCTTTTTGGGCTTGCCGGATAGCCTCGTCGGACACCAGGACGACGCGTTCCACGAAGCGCGCGACGATCGGGAAAACAATTTCGCCGACGCGGCGGGGGGCCAGCGAATCCGCCGCGATTCCACCGGCTTCGGCGTCGGCGGGTCGGCCCGCCAATAATGCTTTTGTCAACGTCGGGGACGCTTCCGGTTCGACGCCGACGACGCGAATTCCCCGCTCATACCACGCTGCGATGCCGCCGATCAGCCCGCCGCCGCCAACCGGGACGAGCAGGCTGTCGAGGTCGCCAACCTGTTCATATAGCTCCAAGCCGATCGTCCCCTGGCCGAGCAGCGTTTCCCGCTGATCAAAGGCGTGAATAGGAAGCGCTCCCGATTGGGCGACCCATGCTTCACTGGCGGCGAAGGCGTCGGCGTATCGCTCGCCGCCAACGACGAGATCGGCGCCGTATTCGCGAATTCGCTGGATCTTCGCCAGGGAGGAGATCCTCGGGACAAAGATCTTCGCCAGGACGCCGAGCTTCGCGGCGGCAAGAGCGACCGCCGCACCGTGGTTCCCGCCGGAGGCGGCAGCGACGCCCGCCCGCGGGATGTCGCGCATCAAGAGGTTGGCGAAGGCTCCCCGGGTCTTGAACGAGCCGCCGTGCTGCAGCAGCTCGAGCTTGCAATGCAAACGGACGCTGCCTAACCCGAAATCTGCCCCGTCGACCTCAATGACCGGCGTCCGGCGGATATGCGGCCTGATTCGCCGTTCGGTCGCGGCAATCGCTTCCTTGTCTATTGCGTCTTCGTTCTGCATGTCGGCATCCGGTTTCGCGGTAGGCAGTATGAAACCCGGGTCCGCGAGATAAAGTAGGAAATTGTCGGGAATGCGTGAGGAAGGGAACCGGATGCAGCTCGAGTTTGTGACTGTCGATGTCTTTACCGACCGGCGGTTTGGCGGCAACCCGCTGGCGGTCGTGCTGAATGGCGACAAGTTGACGACGGGGCAGATGCAGGCGATCGCCGGCGAGTTCAACCTTTCCGAGACGACTTTCGTGCTGTCGCCGAAAGAGACGGCGCATACGGCGGAAGTTCGGATTTTCACGCCGAAGGCCGAGCTACCATTTGCCGGCCATCCGAATATCGGTACCGCCTTCGCGTTGGCTGGTCGCGGCAGCGTCCATGGCCGCGCCGTCGGCGACAGCGTGGTGTTCGAGGAGCAAGCCGGCCTGGTGCCGATAGAATTTCTGTACGAGGGCGCGGCGATCGTCGGCGCCCGGCTTACGGCACCTCGGCCGCTGTCGCGCGGCGCCGACGTCGCCGCCGATGTCGTCGCGGCGGCCTGTTCGATCGCGGTCGATGACATCGCGACGCAGCATCATACTCCCTGCGTCGTTTCCTGCGGGACCGCGTTCATCTTTGCCGAGCTGAAGACAAGGCAGGCGCTGCAATCGGCGCTGCCCAGGTCCGAAATCTTCACCCGGAATTTTCCGGTCGACAGCGCGACCGGGGTTCATCTCTACTCCTACGACGGTGCCGCCGGCATCGATATCCGGGCGCGGATGTTCGCTCCGCTGCACGGCGTTCCGGAGGACCCGGCGACCGGCAGTGCCAATGTGGCGCTCGCCGGCCTCCTGGCGAGCCTGCGGCCCGAGCCCGACCTGACGCTCGACTTGCGGATCGTCCAGGGGATCGAGATGGGCCGTCCGAGCCTTCTCGACGCCAGTGCCGAAAAGCGTAACGGCGGCGTGATTAGAACGCGGATCGGCGGCCGCTGCATCGCGGTCATGAAGGGGTCGATCGAGATCTGAGGGTTGCTCCACGCGATCAAGCGCGGGAAGCTGCAGGCGATGCATTGGAGATAAGTCATGGCGAAGAGTTATCGGGTGGCGGTGATCGCCGGTGACGGCATCGGGTACGAGGTGATGCCGCAAGGAGTCGCCGCGATGGAAAAGGCGGCCGGCGCCTATGGCTTCGACTTCAGCTGGAGCGATTTCGACTGGAGCTGCGCCCGTTACAGCAAGACCGGCCGGATGATGCCGGAGGATGGGCTGGACCGGTTGCGGCTCTACGATGCTGTCTATCTCGGCGCGGTCGGCCACCCCGACGTGCCCGACCATATCTCGCTCTGGGGGCTGTTGATCCCGCTGCGCCGCGGCTTTCACCAGTATGTCAATCTGCGGCCGGTGCGGCTGTTGGCCGGCGTCGCGTCGCCGCTGCGCGACCGGGCCCCCGGCGACATCGACTTCTATGTTGTACGCGAAAACAACGAAGGTGAGTATTCGGAGATCGGCGGCCGCCTCTATTCTGGCAGCGATTTCGAAATGGCGATGCAGCAGGCGGTCTTCACCCGCCGCGGCTGCGACCGGATCATGCGCTTCGCCTTCGATCTCGCCCGCACCCGCAAGAAACACGTAACTTCGGCAACGAAATCGAACGGTATTATTCATACGATGCCGTTCTGGGACGAGCGCTTCGCCGCGGTTGCGTGTGATTACCCCGACGTCAGGACGGACCAGTATCATATCGACATCCTGACCGCCCATTTCGTGCGCCATCCCGACTGGTTTGATATCGTCGTCGGCTCGAACCTCTTCGGCGACATCCTGTCCGATCTAGGCCCGGCGGTGGTCGGCTCGATCGGCATCGCCCCCTCGGGCAACATCAACCCCGAGCGCGAATACCCGTCGATGTTCGAGCCGGTGCACGGTTCGGCGCCCGATATCGCCGGCCGGGGCATTGCCAACCCGATCGGTCAGATCTGGTCGGGAGCGATGATGCTCGCGCATCTTGGCGAGCATGCCGCGGCCGCAGCCGTCGAACAGGCGATCTCGGACGTCTTGGCCGAGGGGGGCACGCGCACGCCCGATCTCGGCGGCAATGCCGGCACCAAGGATCTCGGTGCCGCGATCGTCGCGGCAATCCGCTAGAGCTAGCCGAACTTGGCCGATTGGGGCAGGTTGAACGAGGTAAGTGGTTGACTTCTTTCGACTGGACCCACGAAGGTCTTCACTACACGGGGGATGTCGGGGCGATCTGAGAGGCGCTGATTTTGGGCTCCGGTTGGGCGGGAAGGACGAGTTTGAGCTTGTCGAGGAGGAGCGCGAGCTCGGGTTCTGGCTCGGTGTAGCGGGTCAGCACCAGCTCGCGGCCGTCAGTCGTCGGGACATGCAGGTCGATCATCTGCACGGCGGCGAACTTTTCGATGGCACTGCGCGGGGTGAGACCGGGCGCGAAGGCGTGGAGGCGCCGACCGAGCGTGACGTGGAGGCAATATGCGAGGAAGGCGATGAAGATATGCGCCTCGATGCGCGCCTCGTCCTGATGAAAGATCGGCCGGATGGCGAGGTCGCTCTTGAGGTTCTTGAATGCCTCCTCGACGCTGACGAGCTGGAGGTACAAGCCCCACAGCCGCGCCGGATCGTCGTCGGTGAGATTGGTGCGCAAGAGATACCGGCCCTCGCGCCGTCGGGCCCGGCGCAGCTTGGCGCGATCGAGGCGATAGCTGAGGGCGGCGCTGTCCGCAGCCACCTCGATCGCGATCAGACGCCAAGCGGTTCGGGCCTGCTTGCGCGCGGCGCCGAGCCGCATCAGCAGCTCTTCGCGCGTCAGCTTCATACCAGCGAGCTGCTTGAGCCGTGCCCACAACCATTTCAGCTGGCGGCGGCGCATCGCCCGTTCTTTGGCGACCCGGTCGGTGCTTTGCGCGAAGACGTAAAGTTCGCCGTCTTGGGGCAGCAGCTTGACTTGCACACCCGGCCGGGCGTCCTGCCAGGGCTTGGCAACGAGAGCCTTCTCCAGCCGGGTCAGACGGCCCTTCGGCGTACCGACCAGATACTGCACCGGCGGATCGGCGGCGCGCATCTCGGCCAGCACCGCTTCGGTCGGTACGCCGCGGTCCATCAGCCAAATCCGCCGTGCCTTGCCGTACTGCCGCTCGATGCGGTCGAGAAAACCGCGCAGCGTCGTCTTGTCCGCCGTGTTGCCCGGCAATACCTCGTAGGCGAGCGGCAGCCCTTCTGGCGTCACCACCAGCGCGATGATTACCTGCACGCAGTCGCCTCGGTGGTCGCGCGAATAACCGTGCCGACGTTTGTCGCCTTCCGGAAACGGCGGATCGCTCTCGAAATAGGTGCTCGTCAGATCGTAGAGCAGCACATCGAAGTTGACGTTGAACAGGTCGCGCCAACGCCCGACCAGATGGTCGAACAGCGCTTGCTTGTGTTCGAGCAGCCGATCGTGACAGCGGTAGAGCTTGTGGATCTCCGCCAGTCCGACATCCTCGCCCAGCAGGTCGGCCATGGCGCTGTGCTCGAACCATTGGCGATGCAAGTGCCACTCGCTGCCCGGCGCCAGCAGCCGGTAGGTCGCCAAGAGCAACAGCACCTGGTGCCAGCGTGTCCCCTTGCGGCTGGGGCCGAGCCTCCCGGCCCAGAACTCATCGAGCGCCAGTTCGCGCCACAGGTTCACCGCCAGCCAGCACCCGCCCCATTGCCGCGGCCGGCGCAGCCGCAGCTCGCTGAGCTTCAGCCGGACGATCGAGGCGTCCGGCAGCACCCCCTCGCAGCGGTCTTCCGGGAACAGCGACAAGGTGCGCGGCGCCGGCGCTCCGGCCTCCAGGACGGCGATCGACTTGCGCCAAGCCAGTTCCTGAGAATCGTTGATCTCGCCCAGGTACAGCAGCGGCCGCTGTACCACACGGCCGCCGCCGACCCGGCGATTCTCCACGATGCTCCAGTAACGGTGCTCTTTGCCGTCCTTCTTGCGCTTGGTGTGGCGGAGAAACATGACGCTGCGAATTATACGCGCGGCAGCCACCCCGAAAATGGCCCAGGTCTTCACTACAGTCGTTTTTCATCATTTTCTGTAGATCGGCCCCTTATTTCTCAATTACTTGCCGGATCAAAAATCGAAAACCCCGCCGCCAATCGGCGAAGTCAGGCTAGAGCCGTTTCCGATCGAGGCGACGCGCCCCTTGATGCCGGTTGATGGAGGAGGGTTCGAGAAGGGTGAGAAGCGCAGTTGGTCGAGAACCGCTCTAACGATTACCCGGCCGCATCTTCAGAAACAGTGCGGTGCCGAACCCCCAGAGCCCATCGACGATCAGCGCCACGACGACGCCGGAGAGGCGAAAGCCGTAACCGACCGGCAGTCCCTTGAGCGGCAATACGACAAACCAGAAGACAAGCGTCGGAACGATCGCGCCGAACAGCACGGCTCCCAGCCAAAAACCACCCGGGCAGCGCGTGATCACGCGTTCGAGGAGGGCAAAAGCGATGCCCCAAACCCCGCCCCAGAAGGCGAGCTGGAGCAGCGCCGGCACGCCGAAGGGCGCCACCGGCTGCATGTCGTACGCCGCCCGGCCGGCGAGGCCAGCGCCGTACAGCACAGCGAGCCCGCCCTGGTGAAAGACTAGAGTCGCCAGAAAGCCGGCAACAAAGCCGTAGCCGAGCCTCGCCGCCAGCGCGGACGTGCGGGCGATGGTGGATCTCGCCATTGCCATCTCCTCCCGTTCCTCGCTGGTCTTTTTGTCCGGCGTTGGCGCCGGCGCCTCGCCGCTTACGTGGCGGTCGACGCCGCCAGCGAGTAACGGGGGTCAGCCGCGAGGCATTCGGCTTCGGGCAGCCCCAGCTCCTTCCTGACGAGGTTGGTGCCCTCGACCATCGCGACCATTTTGTACGCTGCATGCCGGCGGCTCATGCCTTCGCGCCCCATGCCGCAATCGGACGATATCATCAGCCGCTCGACCGGCACATAGCGCAGCGCTTCGCGGATCAGCGCTGCGACCTGGTCCGGTCGCTCGACCTGCAACGTGTGATGGTCGATGACCCCGATCACGACCTTCTTGTCGGCGATCGCCGCGCCGATCGCCGGCAGGTCGCCCGTGCCGGATGAACAGGTCTCGAAGGTGATCGCGTCAGCATCGACCCTGGCGAGTGCGGCGAGCGTCGGCTGGTAGCTCTGGATCTCCCGAAAGATCCGCTGCTGCGCCGGGTTGCCCCAGCAGGTATGGCACCAGACCTCGGTCCTGCCGCGCAACCCTTTGACCGTGTTGTTGAACAGGTCGACGAGTTCGTCGACGCCGAGCCTGCCGAACGTCTTGCCGCGCACTGGCACCATGTGGATCTGCGGTTCCTCCAATTGGATCACCGGGCAGCCGGCATCGGCCAATTGATGCAGCTCCTGGTTCAGCGCATCGCTCAGCGCCCAGACACGTTCGACCGGATCCTTGTAATACTCGTCGGCGACCGACGCGGCGAGGAGTTCGGGAAGGATCGTGCCGAACTTCACCGGCTTCCGGGTCAGCCGCTGAGCCGTCTTCCACATCGCCGCATATTGCAGATTTCCCGGGCCGACCGGCCCGACGATGGGCGGCAGGACGCGCGCTTCGAGGAAGTCGTGCAGGATGTGACCGCGCGGTTGGCCGCCGGCGCCCATTTGATAAACGCTCGGCGCGGCCTCCCGCGAGAAGCCGGCCATATGGGCCAGCGGATAGCTCTGCCAGCTCATGCCGCTGATCTGATCGTCGAAATGTGCGTCGCCGTCGGTCACGATATCGAGCCCCGCGGTCTCCTGGGCGCGCAGATAGACCGATACCGCATCTTCGTATTGCTCGCGCCAGCGCAGGTTCATCATCGCTTCGAGAAAGTTTTCCTTGCCGAGTTGGGAGGTGAACCAGCTCGGCCGCGGCAGCGACCCGATGATCGAGGTGGGCAAGGTGATGCCGGCCGAAGCTCTGTACATCGATATTCTCCTTCCGCGGCGGGCATCATCCGTTTTGCGCGGTCGACGAGACCGGCCGCCAAACGCACCGGCGATCGAGCTAAACGACGAGAACGGCGAACACCCCTGTTTCTACACCGCCTGCCGGGCTGGCCGGACGACCGCGATCGCCTCAATTATCCGCGCTTCCCGGCGTCATCGCAAAGACCCAGGAGATAAACACGCCGTTCGTATCGATCACGCGCCTCAGGCTGTGGTCATGGCGCTACCTGCCGGCGTTGCTGTCCAGCGCGGCCTTTGCCGCAAGACGAGCCAGGGCGGCGCCCGGACGCCTGGCGATTTCGGCTCTGCGAGACGCCAATCTCGCTTTTTGGACCGACGATTTGGGTTTGCGAAGCCGTGATGCGCGCCTTCATGCTCTCAGGGGCGCACAGCCGTATCATGCCGCTATCGTCGTCATGGTGCGATGAAACTGCCGTCATCCAGTAATTGCAAGACGATGCTAAACCGCCGCCCTGGCCCGAGGCCTGCCGACGTTTGCGGCGGGACGGCAACCTTCGAGAGTCCAATATCCGCGGAGGCGCAGCGCCGGTTCGAGATCGCGGAAGGCTACAAGCCGGCCGCTGCAAGCAGCGCGCCGAGGACCAGTTCGGCGGCGAAATATTCGCCGGCGACCGCCCGCGCCGCGCGGCTGTGCCGGACGTAATCGGCCGTGATCGCGTCAATCGCCGCGAGCGCCTCGTCTTCGGTCGCGTAGTCGAACAAGCCCTCCCCGACGGGCACGAACTTTGCGAATCCGGTGCGCATTGTGACGACCGGCCGGCCGGCGGCGAGGTAGCAGACGCTGCGGTCGCTGAACCAGCCGCTGTTAGAGCGCGCATAAATGTCTTTGGCGACGGTGAACTCGCCACGCGCGCCGGCAATGAACTCGGCATAGGCTGCGATGTCGGCGGAAATCGGGCGCGGGTCAACGATATGCCAGCCGCCGGCCTCGACCACCTGACGCACCCCTTGGTCGGGCGGATGCATCGCGATCTCGAAGCAGGTTTCGGGCCGGCGCCGCGGCAATTCGAGAAAGCGCAGGAAGTTCACATGCTTCGACCAGACATAGCGGAGGCCGCCGAAGTCGATGTCCTTGCCCTTGTTTTCCCAGGTCCCGATGGTGCCGAAGCAGGGCGGGGCGCCGGCCGGCTGCGGCCACGCGGCAAGATCGACCGGAGGCCGGGTCGGGTGCCAGTCGATGCCGCCAAGCGGCACCGGACAATCGGCTCCCCCAAGGTTTTCGCCATAACTGAAGAAATGCGTGTGCGCGTCGAGATAGGCCCGCGCCGGCAGATCTGCGCGGGCATATTTGATCTGCTCGTAGACGGGATCAGTGTCGATCATGATGCGGACGGGACAGGCGAGATGCTCGTTGCGCAACCGAGTCGCGCCGCACAGATTGATGAGGCCGGCGGCTTCCCCGTAGAGCGCATGGAGTTGCTCGCGCGAGAGCCCATGATGCACGTCGTTGATAGCATCCCAATAAACCCAGCGCTCGCCGAACCCGTACCGCTCCATCGCCCGCCGTAAATAGGCGATATTGTAGTTACATTGCATCGCCACGCTGTCGATGCGCGGATCGTAAGGGTTGGCTCCGCTATCCTCGACATACCAGACATCCCAGCCGAGCCGTCGCAGCCCCAGGAGGTGATGCAGCGCCTGCCAGGCAATCCCACCGAGCGGCATGCGCCCGGCAAAATGCAGCACGATGATCCTGCCGCGCCTGCCGTAATTGCCCAAGGATTGCGCTCCTCTAGGGTTGCCCGCCAATCAGGGACAACGGCTGGCGGCGACGCCCATTTCCTCGCGCCTATGGCGGAGCAAACCCCCAAACCGCTTGGGGTTGCCCCGGCGGCGCCGCGCATGCTACGCAACGCGCGATGATCGAGAGTGTTGTCGCTTGGCTTACCGGCGCCGCACACCAGGACGAGCTGCAGGTCGCACTGGCCGCGCTCCTCGTCGAGGCGGCCCACAGTGGCAGCCGCTTTGACGACGCCAAGCGCGCGGTCATCGCCCGACTGCTCAGGCGGCGCTTCGAACTGACCGAAGCCGCGGCGCAGGCTTTGCTCGCCGCCGGCGAGCGCGAAGGCGAACGGTCGGCCGAGCTGTTCCGCTTCACGAGGATCATCAACGAACGGCTGTCGCACGATCAGCGCGTCGACCTCATCGAGATGCTCTGGGAAGTCGCATATGCGGACGGCGGGATCGACGAATACGAGGACAGCTTGGTGCGCCGCTTGGGCGGGCTCGTCTACGTGTCCGATCGTGAGCGCGGCGCCGCGCGGCAGCGCGTTATGTTGGGGCGCGGGCTCGACCGGACGATCCGCTCCCGGGTTCCGGAACTGGCCGTCGCAATCGAGGAGAAGAAGTCGTTGCCATGACCTACGTCGTCACTGAAGCCTGTATCCGCTGCAAATATATGGATTGCGTCGAGGTCTGCCCCGTCGACTGCTTCTACGAGGGCGATAACATGCTCGTCATTCATCCCGACGAGTGCATCGATTGCGGGGTGTGCGAGCCGGAATGTCCGGTCGAGGCGATCATTCCTGACAGCGAAACCGAGGCGGACCGCTGGCTCGAGCTGAACCGGGAATACGCCGCGAGCTGGCCGAACATTACCCGCAAGAAGCCGTATCCGGCCGATGCCGACGAGTGGAAGGACGTGGGCGACAAATACGAGAAGTACTTCAGCCCGAAACCCGGCGGAAGCTGACGGTACTCTTACGGCGACCGGCAAAAGCCGCGCCGCGGCGAATTATGTGCGGCGATCTGGCGGAGTCGCTGGCATTCGACAACTATGTCATGGTATTGTCGCAACGGTGCTATTGACGCCTTCTCCGCGGTTTCCGCGCTCTTCGTCGCATTTCGGGCGGTCCCCACCCCCCCGGATCAGCGATAGGTTGAAGCGTCCCGACAGTACCACTCGGGTCGGTTGTGAGTACGGATATGACGTCGGAAAAGGTTTCGTTCGCCACCGGTGATCTCGTCGTCTACCCCAGCCATGGCGTGGGCCGGATCACCGGCATTGAGACGCAGGAGATCGCAGGACTGACGCTTAGCGTCTTTGTCGTCCTTTTTGACAAGGACCGGATGACGCTCAGGGTACCGCTCGGCAAGGCCAAGGTGTCGGGGCTGCGCAAACTGTCGAGCCGCAAGGAGATGGATGCGGCGCTCGCCAAGCTGCGCGGCCGCTCGCGTGCCAAGCGGACGATGTGGAGCCGCCGCGCCCAGGAATATCAGGCCAAGATCGCCTCCGGCGACCCGGGCTCGATCGCTGAAGTGGTCCGCGATCTGTACCGCAACACTGGTCAACCCGAGCAGTCCTACAGCGAAAGGCAGATCTACCAGGCGGCGCTCGATCGCCTCGTGCGCGAGTTCGCCGCCGTCGAGCGGATTGACGAGACCACCGCAACGCAACGTGTCGAGCAGATGCTGACCGCCTGACTCTCGTCGCCCAAACGAAGGCGGCTACCAACCAGTCGGTGAACGGGGAGGAATTGGATCCGAGGCTGACCTCTTTGTGGGGCGCCCGCCGAGTGTGGGCGATCGGTGCCGTGCACGGCGAAGCCGATCGTTTGGTGCGGCTGCACGACCTGATTGGCGAGCGGTTCGTCGAAGGGGATCGGCTCGTCTATCTCGGCAACTTCACCGGCTATGGCGAGGCTGTCCTTGCCGCCATTGACGAACTTCTCGACTTTCGCCGGCGGGTGATCGGACGGCACCGCGGCTTCGCCTGCCACGTCGTCGTTCTGCGCGGTGCGCAGGAAGAGATGTGGCAAAAGCTGTTGCAGCTGCAATTCGCCGGCAACCCCGGCGAGGTGCTACGCTGGATGGCCGATGCGGGTCTTACCGCGACCTTGCGCGCCTATGGTGGCGAATTACGACAGGGCCTTGCCGCGGCCCGCGACGGCCCGCAAACGATCACGCGCTGGACGGGCACATTGCGCAGCGCGATGAACGCCGCACCCGGCCACCGCATGCTGTTTTCTGCGCTGCGCCATGCTGCCATTACCGAGGGCCGCGGGCTGCTCCTCGTGCCTGCCGCGATCGACCCGGCACGTCCACTTGAAGCGCAAGGCGACGCCTTCTGGTGGGGACACCGCGACATCCTCGATCTCGATGCGCCGTTCGCCGGTTTTCGGCGGGTCGTGCGTGGCGTCGATCGTTATCCGTGCGGCTTGGTCGAGGGCAAATTCGGGGTGTCGCTTGACGGCGGCGCAGGCCGTGGCGGCCACCTCGTCGCCGCCTGCTTCGACCCGGACGGCAACCTGCTCGACACGCTTCGGGCCTAATGGTTTCGACCGTCACATCGCCGCGGTTAGAGCAATTTCCGATCGACGCCCTTCACCGGTCGCTGCTTTGGCTCGGGTGCACGGCAGCGCGCAGCTCGCCGCCACTGCCGCGATGATTGACCCTGCCCGAGGAGAAACCTGCGATGCGCGACCGCAAGCTGCACCTCCTGGCCTACGTCAAGACTGGCCCGACGGCGCAACTCGCCGGCGCCTGGCGCCACCCCGAGGCCGACCTTGACGACATTTTCAAGCCGACGCGCTACGAGCACTTGGCTCGGGTGCTCGAGGCGGCGCGCTTTGACGGCTGTTTCTTCGCCGATACCTTGGGCCTCCCCGACATCTATAAAGGCAGCTTCGACACCTATCTGCGCTATGGCGGCCAGCTTTCCTATCTCGACCCGATGATCGTGCTGCCGGTGATGGCGCGGGCGACGCAGCATCTGGGGCTTGGCGCCACGCTCTCGACGACGTTTCACCATCCTTATCATCTGGCCCGGGTTCTGGCCTCGCTCGACCATATCTCGCATGGCCGCGCCTGCTGGAACGTCGTGACGTCGACGACCGATTTCGAGGCGCGCAATTTTGGCGTTGGGCATCTGCCGGCGAAAGAGCTGCGCTACGACCGCGCCGACGAAGTGGTCGAAGCGTGCTGCGCGCTGTGGGATTGCTGGCGCGAAGATGCGCTCGTCATGGACAAGGAAAAGGGGTTGTTCATCGACCCGCAAAAGGTGCGGTATGCCGATTACGAGGGTCGCCATGTGCGCAGCCGTGGACCATTGACGATCCCGCGCTCGCCGCAGGGGCGCCCGGTGCTGATGCAGGCCGGCGCCTCGCCGCGCGGTCGCGATTTTGCGGCGCGCTGGGCCGAGGCGATTTTTGCTTCGTCGGGTTCGAAGCAGGACGCCATCGAATTCTACGTCGACATCAAAGAGCACATGATCCGGTCGGGCCGCGCGCCGGACGATTGCGCGATCTGCACCTCGACGACAATCGTGCTCGGCGAGACGGAAACGATCGCTCGCGAAAAGGCGGAATATCTACTGTCTCTGGTGCCGCTCGAAATGGTGCTGGCGACCAATTCGGCAATGCTCGGCGCCGATCTCAGCAGAATGAAAGACGAAGTCGAACTGGTCCGCGAGCGGGGTCATCAAGGGCATGGCGGCCTGGAGGAGCGGTTTCTCCAGACGATGCGAGCCGAAGGTATCAGTTTCGCCGAGGCAATTCGCCGGCCTCGCAACCTGATGGTTGGAACGCCGGCGGCGATTGCCGACAAGATGCAGGATTGGTTCGAGGCCCACGCGTGCGACGGGTTTGTGCTGACGCCGACGATCTCGCCGGTCATGTGGGAGGAATTCGCCCGAATGCTGACGCCTGAATTGCAGCGGCGCGGCCTGCTTCGCACCGAATACGAGGGTGCCACGATGCGCGAGAATTTGCGCAGCTGAAGCGCCGCCGCCCCATCGAGATCGATCGCGGCGACCGCGGCACCCGCCTCAGCAAAGGCGAGCGCGGTCGCCCGGCCAATGCCGCCGGCGGCGACGGCGACCAGTGCCGCCTTGCCAGAAAGTCGACCGGTCATCGGCAGGCTGGCACCGCCCAAAGCTCAGATCACGCGATCGTTGCGCGGATCGATCAGGTGCATCTGGTTGAGGTCGGCGACGAGCGGCATGTGTTCGCCGGCACGGCCGGCGGCGGTCGGGTTGACGCGGCCGCAGACTTCGATGCCGTCGATCAGGAAATAAACCATCGTTTCCATGCCCATCGGCTCGACCACGTCGAGCGGCACCGAGAACTTCGCCATGCCTGGCGGCAGATCGCCACCGCGCACCTCGGTAATATGTTCTGGACGCAAGCCAAAGGTTAGCTCGTTGCCGACATGTGCGCGGTAACGCGCGACGCGCGCCGGCGGCACGAGGAAAGAAAGCCCGTCGGCGAGCTGCACCGTCAGCCCGCCGCCGTTCTCGACAAGGCGGCACGACAAGAGGTTCATCGTCGGCGAGCCAATGAAGCCGGCGACGAATTTCGTCTGCGGCGCGCTATACACCTCGTAGGGCGTGCCAATCTGATCGATCCTGCCCTGGTTCATGATGACGACCCGGTCGGCGAGGGTCATCGCCTCGACCTGGTCGTGGGTGACATACACCGTCGTCGTCGTGACCCGCTGGTGCACTTTTTTGATCTCGGTGCGCATCTGCACGCGCAACTTGGCGTCTAGGTTCGAGAGCGGCTCGTCGAACAGAAAGACCTTCGGGTTGCGGACGATCGCCCGACCCATCGCCACCCGCTGACGTTGCCCGCCAGAAAGCTGCTTTGGTCGCCGCCCGAGCAGATTTTCAATTTCGAGGATGCTGGCGGCGGCCTCGACGCGGCTCTTGATCTCGGCCTTCGGGAACTTCCTCAGGCGCAGCCCAAACGACATGTTCTCGAAGACCGTCATATGCGGGTAGAGCGCATAATTCTGGAACACCATCGCGATGTCGCGGTCCTTCGGCGGCACGCCGTTGACCAGCTGATCACCGATATAGATCTCGCCCTCGGTGCATTCTTCGAGGCCGGCAATCATGCGCAAGGTCGTCGTCTTGCCGCAGCCGGAAGGGCCGACCAACACGACGAATTCCCGGTCGGCGATGTCGAGATCGATCCCCTGTACGGCAGGCGTCCTGTCGAAGGTCTTGACGACATTGCGAAGCGCAACTTGCGACATACGTTTTACCCTTTCGTCGCCCCGCCAATCATGCCGGTGAGGCGCTGCCGACCGGCAAGAACGAATAAGGCCCGCCGCCCGCACCTAGCGGCACCTCCGGTTCCCGAAGCGTGGAAAGCCGCTTCTGATCCAGGGGTTGCGCGCATTCTAACGCAGCCATGCGAAATCGCCTCGGCTATTTTGCCGGCCGAGGCGGCGGCGCGCCGTCGGCAACGGCGGGGCTGAAGATGCCGGCATCATCCTGCCGGGCGCCGCGGTGCCCCTCGAGTTCGTGAGCGTAACGGCGCAACGCGTAGGCTTCGCTCAGATAGCCGATGATGCGGCGGTTTTCCGGATTGTCGATGACCGGCAGGATCTCCTGCGCCGCTTGGCTGAAGCGGTCGAGCGCGGTGCGCAGATCGTCGCCGGGCAACAGGAAGGCGGCCGGTTCGCCGACGAGCTCGCCAATCGTCTTTGCCGCGTCGCCGGCTTCCGTGCCGGTCGGGTCCACGGTCCCGCACAGGCGGCCGTCGCCGTCGACGACAAAGACCTGCTTGACGCTGCCCGCCGGAAACCGGCGCCGCAGCTCTTCGGCCGGCAGCGCCGCGGCGATCACCGCCGGGTCGCGCCGCATCATCGGGCCGATCAAGAGATCGTTGATCCAGCCGACATCTTCGGGACTGCGAATCTTCAACCCGCGCAGATGGAAGCGCCAAGTCGCAAACGAATAGCCGAACCAATGGCGCACCGCGAAGGAAGCCGTCACGACCCCAACCATGACCGCCATCGTCGCCGAGAAATCGCCGGTCGTCTCGAGCACCAGCATGATCATCGTGACCGGCGCGCCGACGATGCCGGCGGCGACCGCCCCCATGCCGACGAGCGTGTAGACGAGGGGGTCGGCCGAGACGCCGGGTCCGAGTTGGGCAAGCGCGCCGCCGATGAGGCTGCCGAACAGGCTGCCGAGATATAACGAAGAGCTGAACATTCCGCCGCGAAAGCCGGAGCCGATCGAGACCGCCGACGCGATGATCTTGGCGCCGAGCACGCCGCCGAGCAGCGGCAGGTCGACGCCCGGTGAATGCAGCTCGGTCAGAATGCCGCCGTGACCGCTGCCGAGGACCTCCGGAAACGGCAAGGCCAAGAGACCGACGATCAGGCCGCCAAGGGCCGGCCGCAGCCAGCGGGGTACGGCGCGCGCGCGGAACAGTGTTTCGGTGTAGGTCACCCCCTTCATGACGACGACGGCGAGCGCGGCAGAGGCGAGGCCGAGACCGAAAAAGACGAAGTAGTCGGACGGCGACAGCGCGATGTCGTGCCACACGACAAAGATCGGGTTCGAACCGACGAGGCCGCGGAACACGAGGACGCCAGTCAAGGCGGCGATGCCGACCGGCGCCAAACTTTGCAAGGTGTAGCTGCCGACGATCAGTTCGAAGGCGTAGAAAGCGCCGGTCAGCGGGGCGTTGAAGGCGGCGGCGATGGCGCCGGCAGCGCCGCAGCCGACGAGCGTGCGCACATCGTCGCGGCGCAGCTCGACGCTGCGGCCGAGCCGCGAGGCGAGTGCCGCGCCAAGTTGGGTATATGCCGCCTCCATCCCGACCGAGGCGCCGAACCCGCCTGACAGGATCGTTGCGCCGACCAACCCGAGGCTGTCGCCGACCGACATCCGGCCGCCGAAGAGCGCGTTCGCCTCGATCGCGTCGACCACTTCGCGCGGCCGCCAGCGCCGCAGCAAGAACTGGGCCAGCCCGACGAGAAGCCCGCCGACGACCGGCGCGAACAGCACACGTGCCGGGGCGAGATCGCCCGCATCACTCAGATGCTTTGCCAATGAAATGGTAAAGGCGAGATGCCGCAGCTGCTCGAGCAGCAGATCGATCGCGACCACGCCCAACCCAGCGGCGACCCCGGCGCAAACCGCAAGTCCCAGCAGAAACAGCTCGCTGTCGCGCAGACGGGCCGCGGCCCGCCGGACGCCGGCGTCGTCTCCTGTCGGCTCTAGCTCGTCGGCGCGCGCAATCTCGGCCACTCGCCTGCGCATAGGCGCTTCGGACGGCGCTGACAAGAACTCGTTTCGCGAAATGCCGACATATTGCCGTGGCGCCGGTTGCCTCCGATGCTCGGTCCGGGAAGTGCAGACCTATGCTAGGATGCGCCTCATACAAGGGAGGGCCGAACCCAGCGCATGAGACAGTCGGCGGGAAGCACCGTCGTGCCGGCCATACGCGCCGCAGCGCCGGAACGCGGCCGCGGCGCTTCCCTCTCCATCCGATTGAGTGCCGTCATTGTTGCCGCCACGGTCGACGAGCCGCGCGTCCTGACCGTACACAGCGGACGCGCGGGCGCCGAGGCGCTGCCCTCCGGCCCGCTCGAGGTCGAGCACCGCACCCTCGAAGTCGGCTTGCGGACCTGGGTCGAGCGGCAGACGCACGAGAAGCTCGGCTATGTCGAGCAGCTCTACACCTTTGGTGACCGCGATCGCACCGATACCGGCGCGGCGCGGCCGGGGCGGGCGCTGACCGTTGCCTATCTGGCGCTGGTGCGCGAGGCGCGGCTCGAAGGCGCCGCCGAGGCCGAATGGCAGAGCTGGTACCGCTATTTTCCGTGGGAGGATTGGCGTTCCGGCAAGCCCGCCTTATTGCCGCCGCTCGAGGAGCAGCTCGCGCGATGGACGCAGACGGCCGCAGGCGAGGCCGAGCGGCACCGCCGCGCGGAACGGTTGGGGCTCGCCTTTGCAGCGTCATGGAACGAGGAGCTGGCTCTCGAACGCTACGAGCTGCTCTATGAGGCAGGACTGACCGAGGAGCGCCGGCGCGATCTCGGGCCCGGGACGCCGCCCGCGGATTGTCCCTTTTTCGGGGTACCGATGGCGGCCGACCATCGCCGCATCCTGGCCACCGCCATCGGTCGGCTGCGCGGCAAGATCAAGTACCGGCCGGTCGTGTTCGAGCTCATGCCGCCCGCCTTTACCCTGCTGCAACTGCAGCGCACGGTCGAGGCGCTGTCGGGCGTACGGCTGCACAAGCAGAACTTCCGCCGCCTCGTCGAGCAGCAGGGTCTCGTCGAGGAAACCGGCGGGATCAGCGCCGGCACCGGCGGCCGCCCAGCACGGCTCGTGCGATTTCGCCGCGAGGTCGTGCTTGAGCGTCCGGCGCCGGGACTGCGGCTGCGCGCCCTCCGCCGCGTGACACAATCTTGACATCGAAACCTTGACAGTCGGCCTGCCGCGCTTATACTCATAAGCGGTATAACGAAACGCCGGGCCGATTGCCCGGCTTTTCCGGGCTTCAATAATACTCAATATGAGTATAAGGAGGGCGCATGCCGGAAGCTCTACTCTCGACCCCAGCCGACCCGCACGCCGCACTGCCGTTGCCCGAGCTCTACCAGCGCGTCGAGCGGCACATCCCGGCCGTCGAGTGGCCGATCCTGGCCGACGACATCGCCGCCATTCTTGAGCTGAAGCGGCGGCGCAACGCGGTCGTGCTGGCGCACAACTACCAGACCCCGGACATCTTTCACACGGTCGCCGACATCGTCGGAGATAGCCTCGCGCTGGCTCGAGAGGCGGCGCGCACCGACGCCGAGGTGATCGTCCTCGCCGGCGTCCATTTCATGGCCGAGACGGCGAAACTCCTCAATCCGGCAAAGACCGTGCTGATCCCCGACCGCGAGGCCGGCTGCTCGCTTGCCGCATCGATTTCGGCAGCCGACATCCGGCTGATGCGCGAGCGCCATCCGGGCGTGCCCATCGTCAGCTATGTCAACACCTCGGCCGCGGTGAAGGCCGAGTCGGATATCTGCTGCACCTCGAGCAATGCGCGCAAAATCGTCGAGGCGCTCGGCGTGCCGCGGGTCATCATGCTGCCCGACGAGTACCTCGCCCGCAACACCGCCGCGCAGACCAAAGTCGAGATCATCGCCTGGAAGGGTCATTGCGAGGTACACGAGCGCTTCACCGCCGACGAGATCCGAAGCCTGCGCGAGAGCTATCCCGGCATCATCGTGCTGGCCCATCCGGAATGTCCGCCCGAGGTCGTTGCCGCCTCTGACTTCGCCGGCTCGACCGCGGCGATGGCGGATTACGTCGGCCGTGAGCGGCCCGCCCGCGTCGTGCTTCTGACCGAATGCTCGATGAGCGACAATGTCGCCCTGCAATATCCTGATCTCGACTTCGTGCGGCCCTGCAACCTTTGCCCGCATATGAAACGGATCACCCTGCCGAAGATCCGCCGGGCGCTTGAAACCATGACCCATGAGGTCAGCGTCGCCCCGGCGATTGCCGCCCGCGCCCGGCGGGCGGTCGAACGAATGCTGGCGATCGGCTGAGTCGTCATCGCGGGCTCCCGAGCTCGGTTAGGCCGCAGCCTTGGCGAGGCGGGCGGCGTACCGGCGCATGAGAGCCCAGGCGAGGCGGCCGGCAGCATGCGATAACGGGCCGTGCGGCGCCAGACCGACGGCCTTGCATATCATCGCCACGCCGTGCGCGACATGCCGCTCGCGGCAGAGCCCACAGGCGCGCCGCGCATAAGCGCGATGGCAGCGGCGCCGCTCATAGGGGCGCGCCGTTTCGTTGGCTGCGTAATAAGCATAGGCGAGTTCGTCGTCCTGAGATTCGCTAATCCGCCCAAGCGCAATCCGCAGCCGTCGCCAGAACCCGACCCGCTCCGCTGCGAGGCAGCGGCCGAGTTGGCGGTAGAACAACTTGTAGTGGCGCACTTCGTCGGCGGCGATGTTGCGGCAGATCAGCCGCAACACCGGTTCCTCCGCGGCGTCGCGCAGGGCCCCGTAAAAGGAGCTGGTCCCGACTTCGACCATGCAACGCGCCACCATCTCCCCCGAGCGAGAGCCACGGCGCGAGGCAGCGTGGTCGAAATCGACGCGATATCCAGCCTGAAAGCGGCCAAACGCGGCGGCGAAATCGAAGGCCGGGTCGGCCAATGCCGCCCATCGGCCGAGGGCTTGGCCATGCTGGATCTCGTCTTTGCCCCAATGCCGGGCCGCTGTCTGAAAATCCGGATCATCGACGAAGATCCGGCACAAGTGATGCGCGTAGGCGCCGCCATTGTATTCGACGAGCCCCGCCGCCTTGACGATCGGCACAATCTCCGGGTCGACCCGGCTGCGGTCGAAATCGTCCCACGGAATATCGTCGAGCGTCCAATACCCCATGCCGCCTCCCGCTTTGCGTCTCGGTACGGACTTCCCGCGAAGGTAGAGAATCGGCTCAATGAGGCTCGGCCAGCACCTGCAGTTTCGCCCTCAGCACTGCCTCCTCGTGTTCGAGCGTGTGCAATTCGGCGACGAGTCGTTCGCGGTCGGTGTCGACGGCTCGCGCGACCCGCTCGCGCAGGCTCGGCAGATTGCCTGCCACCGTTGCCAGCTCGCTCTCGATCGCGCCGCGATCGAGAGCCTCGGGCGGCATTGCCGCATCGGCCAGAACCGTACAGCGCTCGGGCGTCACCTCGGCAATCCCACCGACGACAAACAGCCGCCGCACGACCGTTCGGCCCCGATAGACTTCGATCATTCCCGGCCGGATCGTCGCGATCAACGGTGCATGACCCGGCAGCACTCCGAAATTGCCCTCCGACCCGGGAATCACCACCATTTCGACCATTTCCGAGAGCAAAAGGCGCTCGGGCGAAACCAGCTCGAACTGTACGCGATCGGCCATCGAAAACTGTTCCGAGATCATTGACGGGCCGGGTGGGGGGACGCGATCCGTGCTCACTGGGCGGCGACGCGGCCCGTGCCTTCGATCACGGCATCCCAGTCGTCGACATCGCGATCGATCGGATGCACCATGAGATGCTGGACGCCGATCTCGGCATAGGCGGCGATGCGGTCGCGCAATTCTCCATCGTCTTTGCCGTTCCAATGGGTGCGCATCGAGATCGTGAACTCGGGCTCCGGCCGATCGCGCCGCAAACGCTCGACGATCGGTGCCGCCGCGGCCGGCGTGAGCTGGCTGCCGTGCCAGCCGTCGCCGAGCCGCACCGTGCGCCGGTAGGCCGCCTCCGAGCGGGCGCCGAACCAGACCGGGATCGGCCGCACCGGGAGCGGCGTCATCGTCATCTCGACGATCTCGGCCCGGATATGGCGGCTGCGGAACGTTACCGGGTCCTGCGTCCATACCGCCTTCATCATCGCGAGACCTTCGTTCATGCGCCGGCCCCGCTCGTGAAATGGTATCCCAAGGGCGGCGAACTCGGCCTCAAGCCAGCCGACGCCGGCCCCGAGGATAAGCCGTCCCCCGGAGAAATTCTGCAGCGTCGCCAATTCCTTCGCCAGCGGCAGCGGATGGCGCATCGGCAATACCAGGACGCTCGTGCCGAGCCGCACCCGCTTTGTCACGGCGGCGGCCCAGGTCAGGCTAAGCACCGCATCGAAGAACAGAGGCGAGCGCGGAAAGCTCGATCGCGGCACGATGATGTGCTCGCTGACCCAGACATCGGCGAGGCCCATCTCCTCGGCCCGGAGCGCGGCCCGCCGGATGCGCTCGGGCGTCGCTTGTTCGCCGGCGTGCGGCAGGTGAATGCCGATCTGCATAGGGTTTTCCGCAGCCCCCGCCTTCGAGCGACCGCTCGCGAGAACCGTGCCACGCCCGTCCCGAGGTCGGCCGGGGACGAGCGGCGCAGGCCTTGCATTGTTGGCTCGATCAGCCGCTATTCGCAAGCGCCTGAAGCGGCCGCGCTTCACCGAGCCAGTCGCGCTCGATCGTCGGCCGGCCGCAATGAAACCCCTGCAGGTACCCGATGCCTTCGGCGCGCAGCAGCGCCGCTTCCTCGGCCGTCTCGACGCATTCGCCGACGGTGCGTAAGCCGAAACCGCGCGTCAGGCCCACCAGATGGCGCAAGAAGACCCGGCTGTCATGGCTCGACGGCAGGGTGCGGACAAAACTGCCGTCGATCTTGATCGTGTCGACGGCGAGGATCTGTAGATGGCGCAGCGAGGTGTGCCCGGCGCCGAAATCGTCGAGCGCGACGCGGCAGCCGATGTCTCGCAAGGCATCGACAAAGCGGACCGATTCCGCGACATTGTTGAGCGCCGCAGTTTCGGTGATCTCGACGACGAGACGGCGCGCGACATCGGGTCGCCGGCGCAGCAGGGCGATCACCGCCCGCAGCCATTCGCGGTCACAGGCGGTGAGCCCGGAGACGTTGAGGCCGAGCCTGACCTCGGGGTGACCGGCCAGCTCCGCGGCAACTTTTCGCACGACAAACCGGTCGATCAGGCCGATCAGGCCGACCCGCTCGATCGCCTCGATAAATTCGCCGCAGGTGACGAGGCCGCGCTCCTCGTCGCGCATCCGCAGCAGGCATTCATAATAGTCGATCCGTCCTGTCGCGGCGCAGACCACCGGCTGAAACGCAAGCAGCAGGCGATCGTGGTTAAGCGCGTCTTCGACCGAGGCGACAATCTCCTGGTTGCGCCGCTGCCAATGCCACCGGGCTTTGCGATCGGAAGCGGCCACGGGTCAGCCGTGCAGAGCAGATTTCAACGACCCCCCGCGGAGCGATGCGGCAACCGGCTGGGGCTGGATTTCATTTGCGAGATGACAAAAAGCCACGACGGCAACCTCATTTCTCGATCCTCGCCGCTTCGCCAATTGCTAGGATTCGGCGCTGCGGATGGGAGCGGCCGCGACGCGCGATGCTAAACAGCGAGATTGAAAGAATTGTTAACCGGAGCGATAGCAGCACTTCGCGAGGCGGGCCGCCGGATCCGGCTACCGCCGGCGAAACACCGGTCAAGCCGGCGTATTCGAGACGAGGAAAGGCAACACGGCGTTGTTGAATTCGCGCGCCCTGACCTGGTTCAGAAAATGGCCACCGCGCGGGAACAGCTTGATCTCGGCGCCGGGGATCAGACGGGCGAGTTCCTCGGAAAAATAAGCCGGCGTGACGATGTCATCCTCAACGCCGACCACGAGCGTCGGCACCCTTATGCGGGCTAGATCGCCGGTGCGGTCAAAGGCCAGCATCGCGTCGATCCTGCTGGCCACGATCTCGGTCGGGGCAAAGTCGGCGAGCGCCTGTGCCTCGGCCTGCCGCAGCCGCTCGTTGTTGCGAGCGATCCACCAACTCGGATACCACAATAGCGTTGCGGACTGCAGATAGATGCTCGGGCCAAGCCGCTGCAAAATCTCCTTGCGCAGTCCGTAGAGCCGGCGGAAATAGGCATCGGCCCTGGTCCAGGTGGCCGAAAGAACCAGGCTGGCGATCCGCCTCGAATGATCGATCGCCAAGACCTGAGCGATGGCGCCCCCGGTCGAATGCCCGACGACATGGCAGCGCGAAATGTCGAGCGCATCCAGCAAGCGAACGACATCCGCCGCCATGCGTTCGACCGTATAGCCGATCCGGCTGGCATCGCTTTGCCCGATGCCGCGATGATCGAAGGTAACGACCTCGAAGCGTTTGGCGAAGGTCGCGACTTGGTCGTGCCAGAACGCGGCAAACCCGCCGAGCCCCGAAATGAACAGGACGGGGAAGTCCATGCCGTGCCGCTCGTAATAGAGCGAGCATTCACCGATTGAGATGCGTGGCATCGATGCACACGGGCCTGAACAGATCGGGGTCGGTATCATCGCCGCCGGTCGACTGTCAACGCGAACGACATGCGGACGATGCAGGTATGCGCGGCGCTCGCTGCAGCCTGAGCTGCGATCCTGCCCAAAAATTGACACATCGCAACCGTTTTATCCGCCGGCACCATGGAGTTGAGCACGATCGGCGAATAGAACGCCAGCATTCCCACGGAAAATCCGCCGTAATAGTGAGATCGCGCCGGCCCGCCGGCGCCGGTTCATGAGCTGAGCGAGTGGAGCGAAATGAAGGACCAGATCGAGACCACGCCGTTTCGTCCCGATGCCGCCCAAGCGGGCGCCGTCGCGGCCAGCCACGGCCCGACCACCCGTCGATCGACGAGCCGAACCCAGGACATCGATCGGCATGTCGGCGCCCGGGTCCGCGAGCGGCGGATCATGCTCGGCCTCACCCAGCAGCAGCTCGCCGACCTGATCGGCGTCACCTACCAGCAAGCGCACAAATACGAGCGTGCGATCAACCGCGTGTCGGCCGGACGGCTGTTCGAGATCGCTCAGGTGCTGAGCGTGCCGGTCAGCTATTTCTTCGACGGCCTGACCGGAGAGAACGTGCGTTCGATCACGCCCCGCGAGCGGATGTGTCTCGAACTGTCACGCAATTTCGCGCAGATCCCGAACGAACGCCACCAGGAAGCGTTGAGCCAGTTGGCGCGCGCACTCGCCGTCGAGTAGCGCAGATATTCGCCTGGAGGCCGGCTCCCCGGGTTCGGCCTGGCACGTGGCGCCGGCAGCCCACCCTCGCTCCCGATCCCCGCACATCGATCGCCGTCGACGGCACCCGAACCCGGAGAAACGGCGACCCGCAGTCGCCCGGACCCACGGATGTCGCGGGTTTTGTGGTGCTGGCATCGCCGCGTCATCGACCCTAAACTGGCGGTAATGTGCGCCTTGCGCGGCGAGAAGGAGAAATCGGAATGGCGTTCGAGTTCGGCATGTTTCACGAATTCCAGTGCCCAGCCGGAACCACTCCCGAGGCCGCCTTCGCCGAGTCGTTTGCGCAGGTCGACGCGGCCGAGAAGTGGGGGCTGGACGCGATGTGGCTGGCCGAGATCCATGTCGCTCCCGAGCGCTCGGTCTGCGCCGTGCCTTTGACGATTGCCAGCGCAATCGCCGCGCGCACCAAACGGATCAAGATCGGCACCGGCGTCCAAGTGCTGCCGCTATGCCATCCGCTGCGGGTCGGCGAGGAGGCTGCCACGGTCGATCAGATCAGTCAGGGCCGGTTGATCTTCGGGGTCGGGCGCAGCGGTTTTCCGCGGACCTACGAGGCCTACGGCGTGCCCTATAGTGAAAGCCGCGAGCGTTTTGCCGAGACGCTCGAAATCCTGAAGCGGGCGTGGAGCGATGACTCGTTTTCCTATTCGGGCCGGTTTTACAAGTTCGACAACATCCGGCTGACACCAAAGCCCTACCAGAGGCCGTGGCCCGAGATCCGCATCGCGGCCAACAGCCCCGATACCTTCCCGGCGATCGGTAAGCTCGGGCATGGCGTCTTCGTCGCGGTGCGGCTCGGAACCATCGAGGAACTCGGGCCGAACATCCGTGCCTATCGCGAAGCCTACAAGGCGGCTGGGCATCCGGGCGAGGGCCGAGTGTTCCTGCGCGCCCCGGTCTACGTTGCCGAGACCGCGGCGCAGGCGCGCGAGGAGCCGGAAGAAAGCATCATGTATTTCTATCGCTACCTCGGCGAGCGGCTCGAGGATTCGGCGACCCGGGCAGGGGTGCGGGCGATCGAGGATCGGGCGGCCCGCGGCCGCCGCCTGCAGACGATCACCTATGACGAAGCGTTGCGCGACAAGATCATCGTCGGAACGCCGGAGCAGGTCGTCGACCGACTCAGGGGCTTGCAGCAAGAGTTGGGCCTCGACGGCATTCTCGCCGAGATGAATTGCGGCACGAAGATCCCGCACGAGCGGGTCATGAAGTCGCTGCAGCTGTTATGCGAGAAGGTTAAGCCGCAGTTTCATTGATCCTCGACCCGACCGCCGCCGTCCATTACGGTGCGTCCGCGTCGGCATCGGCGTCTACTCTGCCGCGACCGCAACTCTTTCCGTCATCGGCGCCGTCGCGAAGAACCGGCGGCCGGTGGCGCGCTGGTTTTCATAGATCGAGCCTTGATGCTCGGCCGGTGGCAACGGCAGCCGCACCGGCACCGCGGCCAGGCGCGGCATCAGGGTCGGGGCGCCGGCGAGCAAGAGCTCGTCGAATTTCTCGATCCCATCCTTGAAGCCGAGTAACGGCCAGGCATCGGCGGCGCGGTATTGGAACAGGAGAAAACGCCGGTCTTTGCCGGAGAAATTGGTCGCCGAGCCGTGCACCGCGCGCACGTGGTGAATCGTGATCGAACCCGCTTTGCCGAGGCACGGCACGGCATCGGATACATCGAGACCGCAGGCGTCGGGATCGAACGCGCCGCAAAACCGGCCGTCGGGGCCATGGTGATCGTATACCGGGCCCAGGTGGCTGCCCGGCAGTACCAGCATCGGGCCGCTCTCGAGATCGCAATCGTCGAGCATGATCCCGACCGCCGCGAGATCGTCATTGGTATGCGGGTAGAAGGCCCAGTCCTGATGCCATTCGACAGGCGCGCCGTAGCCGGCCGATTTCATGTTGAGCTTGCCGGTGTCGAACCGCACGCTGCCCCACAAATCCCGCAAGGCCGCGACGATCGGCGGATGGCGCGCGGCGCGCGCATATTCCGGGGCGAAGAGATGCGGCGTCTTGATCCGCCGAACCCGCGGTTCCGCCGGCGAATGCGTGTCTTCGAGGTCGTAGATCTCGTCATTGGCCGCGACGTGGCGCGCTTGGCGCACGAATTCTTCGGTGACCCGGCGCAAGCCGTCGACTTCTGCCGGCGTCAGGATCTCCGGCAGCAAGACAAATCCGTCGCGTCGGTAGGTTTCGCGGGCGGCCGGCGACAGCATGCTTCCTCCAGCAGAGAAGGTTCGCCCTGATTGCTGACCCGCGGCCGTGGGTTTGTCAATCGAACATCGGCCGCACATCCGCCGGGTCGCCGGCCCCCCGGCGGCTTTGCGCTGCCGGCTGCGGCGGCTAAGCTCCGGGCATCGAAAGCAAGGAGCCGCGATAATGTCGAGCATCCTCCGCGTCACGAGCCCCGCCGTTCCGGAACCGCCGGCCGGCACCTGGTCGAACTGTCTGACGGCGAACGGCATCGCCTATATCGCCGGTATGACCGCCCGCGGCAGCGAGGCGACAGGCGACGAATACCATCAGGCGAAGGCGATCTTCGCCAAGATCCGCGCGCTCATCGAGGCCGCCGGCGGCAGCATGGCCGATGTCATGAAGGTGACGATCTTCGTGACCGACATCTCGCAACGCGAGAAGGTCTGGCAGGCCCGGCGCGAGTTCTTCACCGGCAATTTCCCGGCCTCGACGCTGGTGCAGGTGGCGGCCCTCGCCGACCCGTCGCTGAAGGTCGAGATCGAGGCCGTCGCCCATATCGGCACCAGCCGGGGCTGAGCGGCTAGCGGCCGGAGGCGGCCGCGACGAGGGCCTCGAAGATCCGCCTGTCGCCGGCGCTTAATTCGAACTCCGGATGCCATTGGACGCCGAGACAAAAACGCCGACGCGGGTCCTCGATGCCTTCGACGACCCCGTCCTCGGCGACGGCATCGATAACGAGGCCGGGCCCCGCCCGCTTGACCGCCTGGTGATGGGCGCTGTTGACGGCGAGGCTGTCGCTTTTGGTGACGCGGTGCAGCAGCGTGCCGACAACGATGCGGACGGCATGCCCGGGTTCGTCGCGCGGGTTCGGCTGGCGGTGCGGCAGGGCTTGGGGAACCTCGTCCGGGATGTGCTGGATGAGCGTGCCGCCGAGCGCCACGTTCAGCAATTGCTGGCCGCCGCAGATGCCGAGCACCGGTAAATCGCGGGCCAAGGCACCTTGCGCCGCGGCGAGCTCGAAGGCGGTGCGGCGATCCTTGGTCTTGACGCTCGGATGCCGCGTTTCGGCGCCGAACAAGGCCGGGTCGACATCGAAGCCGCCACCGGTCACGACGAGCCCGTCGATCCTGTCGAGATACGCCGCGGCGAGTTCGGGTTCGTGCGGCAGCAACATCGGCAATCCCCCGGCGCGGCGCACCGCGGCACAGTAGTTCTCGCGGATCGCATACCATGGAAATTTGGAATAGCCGCCCTCGGGCTCGTAATCGAGGGTGAGACCAATGACCGGTTGCGCCATGTTGTGAATTCCACCAGATCCGATAGTCGCATTCTATAGCCACCTGCGCGATTATCGATCGCCGCATCGTCCGTCAACAGCCGTAGCGGCGCTGGCGCTCCTGATAGGAGCGAATGGCCCGCAGTAAATCGATTTTGCGGAAGGCCGGCCACAGCACATCGGTAAAATAGAATTCGCTGTGCGCGCTCTGCCACAGCAGGAAGCCGGAGAGGCGAATCTCACCGCTGGTGCGGATGATCAGATCGGGGTCCGGGACGCCGGCGGTGTAGAGGTGGTTGCCGATCGCCTCGGGCGTGATCCGCTCGATCGCGGCGGCCAAACTTGTCTCCGGGCTCGCCATGCCGGCGAGGAGAGCGCGAACCGCGTCGGCGATTTCCTGTCGCCCGCCATAGGCGACGGCAATGTTGAGCTCCAACCCGTCATAGTCGGCGGTGGCCTGCTCGGCCGCGGCGATCGCATCGAGCACCGGCGGCGGCAGCATCTTGAGGCAGCCGATCGCGCGCACCCGCACGCGCCGGCGATGGATCGCCGGATCGGCGGCAAGGGCCGTCAGCTTGGCCTCGACGGAGGCCAGGATGCCGGAGACTTCCGCCGGCGGGCGGCGAAAATTGTCGGTCGAGAACACCCACAATGTTACCGTCGGGATCGCCAGCTCGGCGCACCATTCGAGGACCGCGTCGAGTTTGTCGGCGCCAAGATCGTAGAGCGCCCGCGGCTCGGTGATGCCGAGCGCGCGCCCGTGCCGACGATTGCCGTCGAGAATAATGCCGATATGCCGCGGCTTGGGGCGTTTTGCGACCTCCTGGGTCAGCCGCCGGGCGTAGAGGTAATAGAGCAGGCTGCGCATCGCCAGCTGCCGAAAAGCAACCTGATTGCCAAGAGCGGCCAGCCCACCCGCCGCGGGAGGGACTGCAACGATGGCGCAAGATTGTGGCGAGCGGATGACTGATCCGTTAATTCCCGGTGCCAAACCGCGCCGAAAACGACTGGCCGCGCTCGACAACGGGGGCGCAACGGCGGGCCGGCGACGCTCAGCGATCGCCGCGTCGCGCGGCGCCGGTCGATCCCGGAGCGAACCAAAGTAGAGAAAACCGCGTCGAAGGCGGGGCGGGAGATGCCTCGCCCCGCGCCTCGGCGCGGCCAGCGGGACGTCAGCGGCCGGCGTGCAGGGTGATCGCGCCGATCCCGGCGGCAACATTCAGGCCGGTGTTGCCCTCGATGCTGAGCGGCTGTAGCGAAATCGTGTGGTTCGAACCGCCGACCAGCACGTTGGCGCCGGCGCCTACGCCGACCGTGGCGCTTGCGGTCGCGCCGGCATAGTCGCCGGAGAGCGCCCCAGGGCCGACATTGGCGGTCGGCGCGAACACCCCCCACACCAGAACGCCGCCCTGCGTGTAGCCGATGTCAACGCCGAACTTCGATATTCTGCCGTAATAATGCTCGGGGTGGCCCGGCCCGGGCGTCAGCACGCAACGCAGCGCCTTCGACGATCCGAAGACGAAGCCCCAGCCGCCGGCCACGTTGCAGCTGAGCGTTCCGACTCGGACACCAGACTGCGCCTGCGCCGGCGTGCCCTGCGCCAACACACCCGCGGCGATCCCGAGCGCGCCGATAGCCAAGCCTAGTTTCCTGAGCATCCCGTTGACCTCCATTTCGCAGGAACATCCCGCAATACGCGATTTTGCCTGCTTTCGCATCAATTCGCTATAGGCACGGCGCCGCACCCGGATCGTTTGCGTACAAATTTCCGCTTCCTCAAGTGCCGTCGAATTCGGACTGGGAGCGCGCCCGCGAGCCGAAATCTGCGACGATGGCATCGGTCAATAAGATATAATATATCACTTTGGCGCGGGAGCGGCTCGCGCTGACGTAGAGATTGCCCATGGCCCGACCGCTGTCGGATTTGCTGCATTATCGGGTTCGCATCGAGCTGATCTTGTCTGGGGTAATCGCGATTCCGTTCGCGTGCAGCAGGGCGGGCTGGCACCGAGCGGTCTTCGCTGGGCTCGTCGGCATCGTGGTGACGATGTGCGGCGCGCAGGCCGCGCCGATCCAAATTGTCGCGGCCGAAAACTTCTACGGCGATGTCGCTCGACAGGTCGGCGGCGACGCCGTCGCCGTCACCAGCATTCTGACAAACCCGGACCAGGATCCGCACGAGTTCGAAGCGAACGCGGCGACGGCGCGGGCGATGGCCGGCGCCGCCATCGTCGTCTACAACGGGGCCGACTACGATCCGTGGGTCGTCAAGCTCCTGTCCGCATCGCCTTCGCCGTCCCGCGAGGTGATCCAGGTGGCCGACCTCGTCGGCAAGAAACCGGGCGACAACCCGCACCTTTGGTACGATGCGGCGACGATGCCGGCGTTTGCCGAGGCCCTCGCCGCCGCTCTCCGCGGGGTCGACCCGGCACATGCATCGGACTACGCGCAGCGTCTTGCCCAGTTTCGCGTCTCGCTGCAGCCGCTCGACGCACGGATCGCTGCATTGCGCCGGAGATGTGCCGGAACGCCGGTGACCGCGACCGAACCAGTTTTTGGCTACATGGCGGACGCCTTGGACCTCGTCATGCGCAATTACCGTTTCCAACTGGCTGTCATGAACGACACCGAACCGAGCGCGGCGGCCGTTGCGGGATTTGAACGCGACCTTACATCGCGCGCCGTCAAGGTGCTCTTCTACAATTCCCAAACGACCGAGGCGCTAACCGCGCGCATGCGACAAATTGGCGAGAAAGCCGGCATTCCGGTCGTCGGCGTGACCGAGACCGAGCCGCCCGGAAAGAATTACCAAGAATGGATGCTGTCGCAGCTCGACGCGCTCGACCGCGCGCTGGCGCGCTAGGGCTTGGAGTGCAATGCCGATAGACGCTTCTTTCGGCCGGCTCCCTCCCACGGCCAACGGTTTGACTCGGCGGTCGGAGGCACAAGGCGCCCAGGCCCATGACGCCGCGACTGCCTCCCCAGGCGATGCCGCGATCGAACTCGTCGGGGTCAGCCTCGCACGCGGCAGGCGCAGCGTGCTCACCGATGTCGGCGCGACGATGCGGGCCGGCGAATTCATCGGGGTGTTCGGGCCGAATGGCGCCGGCAAGACGACTTTGCTGCAGGCAATTCTTGGCCTATTGCAGCCGCGCGCCGGCACGATCAGAGTTTTCGGCACGCCTCCCGGTTATGGAAACCGTGCCGCCGGTTATCTGCCGCAGCGGCGCGGCTCAGTCTCCGATCTGACGCTGCGCGGCTGGGATTTTGTCGCGAGCGCGTTCCACGGCGAGCGCTGGGGACTGCCGCGCCTCGACCGAGTAGGGCGGAAGAGCGTCGCAGCCGCGATCGACACGGTCGGCGCCGCGGCGCTCGCGCCGCGGCGATTGTGCGACCTTTCCGGCGGCGAATTGCAGCGGCTGCTGCTAGCCCAGGCCTTGCTGGGCGCGCCGAGACTCCTGCTGCTCGACGAACCGCTGCTCAGCCTCGACCCGCATTTTCAGCAGGCCGTCGTCGCGCTCATCAAGAAGATCCAGCAGGTGCGCGGCATGACCGTGCTGTTCACCGCGCATGATCTCAACCCGCTGCTGCCGGTCATCGATCGGATCCTCTATCTCGGCAATGGCCGCGCCGTCCTCGGCACGGTCGACGAAGTGATCCGGGGCGACATCCTCTCGCAACTGTACCAGACGCCAATCGAGGTGCTGCGGTTTGGCGGACGCATCATTGTCGCGGCCGGGCATGGCGCTGTCGACGCCGACGCGCATCGCCACGATGCGCATTAGAGTAGTTTTCGACCAAACTGCACCGCAATCCTCACCTCCTCCCAAACCTTCCCCAATCAGGGGGTATCAAGGGGGAGGGCCTCAACGTGCGCTTCAACCTGCCCAACCGCCCCCTCGATGGGGGCTGGGGGTGAGGGTGATGCGCGCCAAACCGACAGGAGGATCGGTGAGTCACGTCTACGCGATCGGAAAGTGCTCAAGCCGGTCGGAGATCTGCTTCCAGCGCGATGTTTGAATACGATTTCATGCGCACTGCCTTTCTCGCCGGCGGCATTGTCGCCGTCGTGGCCGGGACGGTCGGATATTTCCTGGTCTTGCGCAATCTGACCTTTGCGGGGCACGCGCTCTCGCATATCGGCTTTGCCGGGGCAACGGGCTCGGTCTTGCTGGGCGTCGCGCCGCTCTGGGGCTTGCTCGCCTTCACCTTGGCGGCGGCGGCGGTAATGGGGCTGCTCGGCGACCGCCTGCGCGACCGCGATATCGCCGTCGGCATCGTGCTGGCGCTGGCGCTCGGCCTCGGTGTGCTTTTTCTGTACCTCTATACGACCGGCGCCGGCGCCGCGACGACGATCCTGTTCGGCAATCTCTTCGGGGTCGGCTATAGCACCTTACAGGGTCTTTTATGGTTGAGCCTCGTCGACCTCGCCGCCCTGGCGGCGATCGCGCGGCCGCTATTGTTCGCCACGCTGGCGCCGGAGCTTGCCGAGGCGAAGGGGGTTTCGCTCAAGCTCGTCTCCGTGCTGTTTCTCGCGATCGTCGCAATCGCCGTCGCCGAGGCAGCGCAGGTCGTCGGCGTGTTGCTGGTGTTCGCGTTGATGGTCGGACCGGCCGGAGCCGCGTTGCGGCTCGCCTCGCGGCTCTCTTTCGGCGTCGCTCTCGCGGTGGCTCTCGCGCTTGGCGAGACCTTAAGCGGCATCGCTCTTGCCTATGCAACGGATTGGCCGACGACCTTCTGGATCGTCAGCCTGAGCTGCCTCGGCTATTTCCTCAGCTTCTTGAAGCCCGCCGCCTCGGCGCCAGCGATGCTGCCCCGCGCCTGAGGCCGGATCAGACCCGCTGTTCGGGCGGCAACTGCAGGCGGTAGCCGACGCCGAGTTCGGTCAGGATATGCGTCGGGCGCGTCGGGTCCGGTTCGAGCTTGGCCCGCAGCCCGCGGATGAAGACGCGCAGATACTGCACTTCCTCGGCCTGCGCCGGCCCCCAGACTTCACGCAGCAATTGCCGGTGGGTCAGGACCTTGCCGGCGTGCATGACGAGGTGGCGCAACAGATCGAACTCCTTCGGCGACAGCTTGATTTCCTGGGCGGCACGCGTGACATGGCGGCGCACCAGATCGACCGCGAGATCGCCCGAGACAAAGACCGGCAATTCGCCCTGTGCCTGAAAGGCATGGCGCAACGCGGCGCGCAGCCGGGCCATCAGTTCGGCCATGCCAAAGGGCTTTGCCACATAGTCATCGGCACCGAGGTCGAGAGCCTCGACCTTGGACCGCTCGTCGTGCCGCGCCGACAACACCAGGATTGGCACGGTCGACGTCTTGCGGATTTCGGCGATCAGCTCGAGGCCGCTGCGGTCCGGCAAACCGAGATCGAGGATCACCAGATCGGGTTTCTCACTCACCAGAAGCCGCCAGGCCGGGGCGGCGGCGTCGGCTTCGACGACCCGATACTCTTCGGCCGCGAGCGTGGTGCGCAGAAAGCGGCGGATCGATGGCTCATCGTCGACGACGAGAACCGTCAGCGGCCTAGCCATGCGCCAGCGCCGGCTGCCGCTTCGCGACGATCTCCGGGACGACAGGCATCCGGATCGTCAGCACGGCGCCCGAGCGGTCGCGGCGGTTGCGCGCGACGATCCAACCGCCCTGCGCCTCGACAAATCCGCGGCAGATCGCGAGCCCGAGGCCGGTGCCGGCGCGGCGGCGATCTTGCGCCTGCACCCGATAGAATTTGTCGAAGATGCGCTCCAGATCGGCGGGCGGTATGCCCGAACCCTCGTCGACGACCTCGATCTCAATCAGCTCGCCATAGCGGGTCGCGCGAATGTCGATGCGGCTGCCAGTCGGCGAATATTTCGCCGCATTGTCCAGGAGATTGAACAGCACCTGCTCGAACAGCACCGCATCGAGGCGCAGCATCGGCAGTCCCGACGGTACCGTGACCTCGACATGATGTCCGGCGAGAACGTTGGCCGCGCGCTGCAGAGCGGTGCCGATGATCTCTCCGACATCGAGCAACTTCGAGCTTCAACTCGACGGCGCCGGATTCGAGACGGGTCATGTCGAGCAGGTTGGCGACGAAGCGGTTCAGCCTTTCGGCCTCCTCCTGTAAGGTCGCGAGCAGCTCTTCGCGCTCGGCGGCGCCGTATTTTTGCGGATAGCTGCGCAGGCTCGACACGGTCCCGAGGATCGAGGCGAGCGGGGTGCGCAGATCGTGCGAGATCGAGGTCAGGAGCGCCGCGCGCAGCCTTTCGGTTTCGGCCAATACCCGCGCCTCGTCCAGGCCCTTGGCCAGCGAAATGCGTTCGATGGCAACCGCCGCCTGGTCGCAGAGCGCATCGAGCAGTCGCCGTTCGTCCGGCGTCAACAGCGGGCCGGCGGCGTCGCGGTCGATCCCGATGACGCCGACCGGGCCGCTGCCTGTGCGCAATGGCAGAAACAGCCGCTTGCCGCCGGGCAAGGTGTCGGCACCCCGCCCGGCCGGCCGGTTGTGCTCCCAAGTCCAGCGTGCCGCCGCCATATCGGCGTCGTCGAGCCGATCTTCGGGCGGATAGCCGCTGGCGACCTCGATCCCGTCGCCGTCCTCGACCGGCATCAAAAGCACCGTGCGGACATTCAGCATCGACGAGATCTGATAGGCCGTCGCCCATAAAAGGTCGTCGAGACCGCCGATGCCGGCGACCTTGCGACTGAACGCGTAAAGTTCGGCGGTGGTCTTGGCGCGGCGACGCGCGGTCACGATCTGGCTGCGCGTCGCCGAGGTCAGATTGCTGACGATCACCGCGACCGTCAGAAAAAAGAACAGCGCCACGACATTCTCGGGATCGCCCACCGTGAAGGTGTAGAGCGGCGGCAAAAAAAAGAAATTGTAGGCGAGTACGCTGGCGACGGCGGCGAACAGCGACGGCCACAACCCCCAGGCAATCGCCGAGGCGAGCACCGCCGTCAGAAAGACCAGCGAGATGCTCTGAACGGCGATGAATTTGCGCAGCAGGAGACCGATGCCGAGAGCGACGGCGACCGCCCCGGCGCTGCCGAAATAATGCTCGGCCGGCAGCGGCTCGACCTTGGGTCGGGTCTGGACCCGCTTCGGCGGCACTGCGTCCTTGCCGTCGCCGGAAATGACGTGGACGCTGATCTCGCCGGTCCGGCGCACCAGATCATGCACGACCGAACCGTGAATCATCTCGAACCAGCGCGGCCTGTCGGACTTGCCGATGATGATCTGCGTGATGTTGTTGGCCGTCGCATAGGCGAGAAGCTCGTCGACGATGCTGCGGCCCGGGATCGTGATCGTCGAGCCGCCGAGCCGTTCGGCGAGCCGCAGGTGATCGGCGATGCGATCCCGCTCGGCGTCGCTGAGCCGTTGGGTGCGGGCCGTCTCGACGTAGATCGCCGTCCAGGGCAGCTGCAGCCGGTCGGCCGCTCGCTTCGTATAGCGGATGAGCCCGGGGGTGCTCGGCGCCTCGCTGACGCAGACGAGCGCCCGTTCGCCGGCCGGCCATGGCCCGGAGATCGCATGCGCCCGCATGTGCGACAGCAGCTGCTCGTCGACGCGCTGTGCGGTGCGGCGCAAGGCCAGCTCGCGTAACGCCGTCAGGTTCCCGGTCGAAAAATAGTGGCGGACGGCGCGCTCGGCTTGCTGCGGCACGTACACCTTGCCTTCGCGTAGGCGCTTGATCAGATCCTCGGGC
Source organism: uncultured Alphaproteobacteria bacterium (assembly GCA_963790875.1). Taxonomy (GTDB): domain Bacteria; phylum Pseudomonadota; class Alphaproteobacteria; order ATCC43930; family CGMCC-115725; genus AP-15. The sequence goes on along the minus strand of CAWBQT010000023.1, from coordinate 112,901 downwards.
GCCAGGTCGATCACCTCGATGTCGTCGGCTTTGTCGAGGACGCTGTCGGGCACCGTCTCGCGCACCCGGATCCGGGTGATCCGCGCGATCACGTCGTTGAGACTCTCGACATGCTGGATGTTGAGCGTCGCGAACACGTCGATCCCGGCTGCGATCAGCTCCTCGACATCGAGATAGCGCTTCGGGTGCCGGCTGCCGGGCGCGTTGGTATGGGCCAATTCGTCGACCAGCACGAGCTGCGGCCGGCGTTTCAGGATCGCGTCAAGATCCATCTCGGCCAACAGATGGCCCTTGTATTCAACCTGCTGCCGCGCGATCACCTCGAGGCCTGCGACGAGCGCCTCGGTCTCGCGCCGGCCATGCGCCTCGACGATGCCGACCACGACATCGACGCCGTCGCGCCGCTTTGCCTGCGCCGACAGGAGCATCTCGTAGGTCTTGCCGACCCCTGGTGCCGCGCCCAGGAAAATCTTCAGCCGGCCGCGGCTCTCCTGGTTCGCGGCGGCGAGCAGCGCTTCAGGCGACGGTCTTCCTTCGCGTTCCGCCATGCGTTTAGTTTAGCACATTCCCGGATATCCGATCGTCGATGATAAGATCGCTGTCGCTCAGCCAAATGGAGGGAACCGCCGATGAGGATCGTCAAGGTCGAAGATTTGCATTGCGACGCCGGCTGGCGGGTAAACTCGTTTCTGAAGATCACGACCGACGATGGCATCACCGGCTGGTCGGAATACATGGAGGGGTACGGCGCGCAAGGACTGACCGCGGTCATCCGCAGGCTTGCCGAACGGCTGATCGGACAGGACCCGAGGCCGGTCGAGCGCCACAGCGCCTATCTCTACGCCGCGACCAGGCAGGCCGCCGGCGGGATCAATCAGATGGCGATCGCGGCCATCGAGAATGCTCTCGTCGACATCAAGGCCAAGGCATTGGGCGTGCCGGTCTACGAGATGCTGGGCGGGCCGGTGCGCGACCGGCTGCAGCTCTATTGGTCACATTGCGGCACCTACCGTGCTCGCCATGCCGACCGGATTAAGGAATGGGCCGGGGTCGAACCGGTGCGCTCGCTCGACGATATCGCTGCCCTGGGCGAGGAGGTGAGGCGCCGCGGCTTCAAGGGGCTGAAGACCAATTTGATCCGTTTCGACCGGGACAAGCCCTATATGTATGGCCCCGGCACCGGCAATCCGCCCGGCTTCCCCGAGCTCAATGCCGACAGCCGTATCGCCGAGGCGCGGTGGCACAGCTGGAGGCGTTCCGTCGCGGCGCCGGCCGCGACGTCGGTCTGCATCTCGACACCAACTTCAACTACAAGCTCGACGGCTACATTCGTTTGGCGCGCGCACTGGAGCCGCTCGATCTCGTGTGGCTCGAGATCGATCTCTACGACCCGGCCGGGCTCGCCTTGATTCGCCGCTCCGCCCGCACCCCAATATCCTCCTGCGAATCATTGTACGGCAGACGCCAGTTCCGGCCGTATTTCGAGCAGCAATCGGTCGATTACGCGATCATCGACGTCGCCCGGAACGGCATCCTCGAATTGGTCAAGATCGCGGCGATGGCCGATGCCTACGAAATCAATGTCGCGCCGCATAATTTCAACGGCCATTTGGGCTCGCTGATCAGCGCCCATATGTGCGCCGTGGTGCCGAACTTCAAAGTCATGGAGATTGACATCGACGACGTGACATGGAAAGACGACATCGTCACCCGCCCGCCGGTCATCGACAATGGCGATCTCGTATTGCCGACCGGCCCCGGCTGGGGCGCCGATGTCAACGAGGACTTCGTCCGCGCTCACCCGCCGAAACGGTAGGAACGAACGGCGGCGCGGCGGCGCAGAGGTCACGCAAAGGACGCGAAGCTTCCTGGCTCGCAGCCGGTTCGCTTCGGATATTGAGAGCGTCCCGCATGCCGGCGCCCAGCGCCGGCTTCGTTACGTTCCGAAAATCAGCGCCTTTGCGCTTGCTCTGCGATCTCTGCATTGCGGTTTTTCTTCTTCGGAGAATGTCGAGAGGCGTTGCCGAAGAGCGGCAGAAGGGGCAGGCTATGTCGTAGGATCGGTGCGACGGGAGGAGCAAGTCATGAGCGACATCACCCAGGATTTCAATTTTCTGCAAGGCGTCAAGGTCGTCGACTTCACCCAGTTCGAGGCCGGGACGACCTGCACCGAGGTGCTGGCCTGGTTCGGCGCCGAGGTGGTCAAGATCGAGAACCCAGGGCGGGGCGACCCCGGCCGCCGGCTGCGGCCCGGCAAGCCCGACGACGACCCGTGGTATTTCCACCAGTTCAACGTCAACAAGAAGTCGCTGGCGATCAATTTGAAATCGCCGAAAGGGCTCGACATCGTCAAAGAGATGCTGAAAAAGGCCGATGTGACCGCCGAGAACATGGCCCCCGGCACAATCGAGCGCCTGGGCCTCGACTACGACTTGGTCAAGCAGCTCAATCCCCGGATTATCTACTGCCAGATCAAGGGTTTCGGATCGGGCAGCCCGCACGAGAAGGGCCTAGCCTTCGACATGATCGCGCAGGCGGCAGGCGGCCCGATCAGCGTCACCGGCGAGCCCGACCGACCGCCGGTCAAGCCGGGCTTGAGCTTTGGCGATACCGGTACCGGCATGCTGATGGCGGCCACGATCCTTGGCGCCTTGCATGAGCGGAACCGCACCGGCCAGGGCAGGCGCCTGCAGCTGGCAATGCAGGACGCAATGATCCATTACATGCGGACCTGCTTTGCCACGATGGCGCGCACCGGCCGGGCGGCGCGGCGCAACGGCGCCAAGTCGGGCGGCGGCAACAATGCGCCGTCGGGGCTCTATCCGGCCAAGGGCGGCGGTCCTAACGATTACGTTTACCTGACGACTAGCCGGGCCAATCCCGAGCACTGGTCGCGCCTGATGAAGCTGATCGGACGTGAGGATTTGATCGAGGACCCGCGTTTTGCGACCGGCAACGATCGCGTTGCGCACGAAAAGGAACTCGACGCGATTATCGGCGAATGGACCAGCCAGCACGACAAGCGCGAAGCGATGGAGAAACTCATTGCCGTCGGCGTGCCGTCGAGCGCCGTGTTCGACACCATGGAATTGCAGAACGAGCCGAGCCTTACCGAGCGCGGCATCATGCAGACGGTAAATCACCACAACGGCGACTACAAAATGGCGACCTGGCCCGTGCGGATCGACGGCCGGACGGTGCAGCTGAAAGGATCCCCGGCACTCGGACAGAACAGTGTCGAGGTGTTGCAGAACTGGCTCGGCATCGGCGCCGCCGAAGTCGAAGCTCTGAAGCACGAAGGCATCATCTGAACCGCCGGCTCTGCCGCCACCTGCTGCGTGGTGCCGCACCAATCGTCGTTAACGCGATGGGCAAGCGGAAGATCGGGCAGGCGGCGGCGCCGTGCATTGACGGCGCGTGTATTCGGGAAATGGGAAGTCTGGCTGGGCACGGCCGACTTGCCCGGGCTCGAGGGCGGCGAAGATCGCTGGCTGGGGCGCCAACGCCATAAAAACGCAATAATTCGTGCATCGGCACTTTTCTCGCTGTCGGCTTTCGCTATTTATTGCACGATGCCCGCGCAATGCGGCGGCGGAGCAATCGAGGGAGAGGCCGAAATGGCGACATGGGACGAGGTAGCACAGGAAAAGCAGCGGATCGCCGAGCGTCTGGCGCGCCTCGACGCCGATCGGGCGAAGCTCGCCGAGGAGCTGAGCGAACTGGAAATCGCCGAACGCGTGCTGTCGCGGTTCGGCAAAAGCGAAACGGCTGCGCCGCGCCGCCGCGGACGCCAGGCAAAACCGGTGGCGCCCAGCCCGGTCGCGCAGCGCCCGCGCATGGCTCAGCAGGTCCAGGGTCTGTCGCTGAGCGATGCAACGCTGAAGGCTGTGCAGCAGCACCCGGAAGGAGTGACCGCCAGCGACGTCCTGGCGTTTCTGACGCGCGAACTGGGAATGTCGGTAAGACCAAACCACCTTGGCATTGCGCTGCAGCGGCACCGCCGCGCCGGCCGGCTTGACAATCGCGACCAGCGCTGGTTCCCGCCGCAATCGGCGCAGGCCTGAGCCGGTGGGCGATGCCATCGGATCCTGTCGATCCGATGACCACTTCGCATCGTTAGCGCATCGATCCCGTACGAAACGCTCGAAAAGAGCGTTTCGGTCGAACCAATAGACCTCGGCGTGCGGGATCCGACCGGATAGCAGCAGCTCCCAGGATCCCGGTTGCTGGCCGCGGCATGTTCAACCTGTTCGGAACCCGCTCTGGTCGATTGACGACGCAAGCGGAACCGGCCGTTCGCCTACAGGTTCAACAGCCGCTTGGCATTGCCGCTCAAAAGCTTGACCTGATCGGCCGGGGATAGCGGCAGCGTCTCGGTCCATTTGCCGCCGGGCAGGTTGTCGACGAATGGGTAATCGACCGAGAACATGATCCGATCGATCCCCATTTCCATGACGCAGCACAGCAGCGCCGGGTCGGAGAAGAAGCCGCTGGTAGTAATGTAGAAGTGCTCGCAGAACGTGTCGCGAAAGCTGCTGCCGCTCCTCCCGTCGCGGCCGAGCCCCATGCTGATGCGCCAAAGATAGAACGGTAGTCCCTCGCCGAGATGGCCGAGGATGATCTTCAGATCCGGATAGGCGTCAAACGCGCCGCTCAGTATGAGGCGTATGCCCTGTGTCGCGGTTTCGACCGTGAAGCCCCAGGCGGCGCGCAGCAGCGACGGATATTGCGCGGCATACTCCTTGTAATAAACTTCGATGACCGCCGGATGCGGCACCGACGGGTGCAGATACAGCGGCACGTCGAGCGCCTGGGCACGCTCGAAGATCGGCCAGAACTGTTTGTCGTCGAGGAAAACGCCGTTGGTCAGCCCATTGACGAGCGCACCCTTGAAGCCGAGCTTTGTCACAGCCCGCTCGAGTTCGTCCGCCGCAGCCTTTGGGTCGGGCGTCGGGATCGCGGCAAACGCCGCGAAACGGTCGGGGTGAGCGCGAACGGTTTCATGCAGCCGGTCATTGGCGCCGCGCGCCAGGCGGCAGGCGGTTTCGGCGTCCATCTTCTGCATGCCGGGATTGGCGTGCGACAGCACCTCTAGATCGATGCCGGCGGCGTCCATGTCGGCAATCCGGCCCTGGCCGACGTCGTCGAGGCGCTCGGTAATGGCCGGCGCGTGCTGTGCGTCGGTGCCGGCGTAATGCCGCTTCACCTCGGGATCGAGGTAATGCTCTTCGAGGGCAATAATATAGGGCTTGGTCGTCATCGCCTTGCTCCGCCAATGCGCGAATAGGGTGCACCGGTTTCTATCAGCCCGGCGTCCGGCTGTCATCGGTGACCGGGGCGGTGACGCCATTTCGATAACCCGGCACCGCCCGGCCGGATCCATAGCTATCTTCAACAGCCGCTTGCCATTGCCGTGCAGCAGCTTTTCTTGTCCTCGCGCAGGGCGGCAAGGCTTCGAGCCATTTCGCTGCCGGCGGATTGTCGACGAGCGAATAATCACCTCGGGAGCGTAATAATGCTCGTCAATGCGACGATATAGGTTTCGCGACCATCGCGGTCCTCCCTGCGGCGGTTGGCTGCGGCATATGCTTTTATCGCCCGGCCGTCACAGGTCTGCAGGTTTGCGTCGCTTCACGCGAATTTCAGGTAAGCGAGCGCGAAGAGGCCGGCGGCCCAGCAATAATAGGCGAACGGGTCGAGAGCCGGATTTTCCTCGCGGATGCGAAAATAGCGCATCAGAAAGGCCGTGCTGAGGTAAGCGGTGATGCCGGCAGCGAGGCCGGCAACCCATAGTACGCCGCTGCCGAATGCGGCGCCGCCGGCCGCCGGGTGGTGCAAGAGCTTCGGGATTTCGAGAACCGCGGCCCCGGCAATAACCGGCGTCGCCAGCAGAAACGAGAAGCGCGCCGCATCCTCGTGGCGCAAGCCGACCAGGAGACCGCCGACGATCGTGGCACCCGACCGCGAAATTCCGGGCAGGAACGCCGCCGTCTGCCAAAGGCCGACGGCCAGCGCTTCGCGCCAGCCGGCATTCGTCAGCCGTCGGCGGTTGCCGGCGACCACGGCGCGGCGCCGCAATCGCTCGCCAAGAAACAGCACGAAGCCGTTGACGATCAGGAAACACGCGGCCCCGACCGGTGAGCCGAACAAATGGCGCAGCCATTTCTCAAAGACGAAGCCCAATACCACTGCCGGCAATGTGCCGACGATCAGCAACACGATCATATGGCGGTTCGCCGCAACCGCGGCGCGGGTGCTGCCGCGACCGAATACGGCCATTAGGAGACCCCACCACTCGCGCCAGAAATAACACAAAAGCGCCGTCGCGGTACCGACGTGCAGCACGACGAGGAACGGCAGAAAGCTTGGCGAATCCTGGTCGATATGCCAGCCCAAGAGGGCCGGCAGGACGACCGCATGGCCGAGGCTGCTGACCGGAAACAGCTCGGTCAGCCCCTGGACAACAGCAAAAATCAAGGCTTGCAGGAAGGTCATGTCCCACCCGAGCGATCATGGGCTCAACTGCGGCGGATCACGCGTCGGAGCAGCGTTCCGTCGTCAGATCCGATGCTGCGACCTGCGCAGAAAATCGATAAAGATCGCCGCCAGCAGACCTTCCTTCGCCTGCCAATCCTCTAATGCCACGTCGAGGTCGGGACGGTCTTCGGTCAGCACCTCGTGGTATTCGGCGTTCGGCATCAAGCGGTGTGCCGCCTGGCCGGGGCCGCGCGGATGAACCCGGTCATTGCCCGGCACGATGCAGGCCGGCATCGTCATCGAGCGCAATTCGGCGGGGCTCAGCCCAATGACCGGATGCTCGGCGCCTTCGTTAAAGGCGCGCCGCCAGCGTCCCATGACGGCGATGAAGTCGGTCGCCTCGACCGCCATGAGCCGCGCGTGATTGGCCGGATTGGCGGCGATGACCTCGGCGAAATGCTCGCTGCCGCAAACCGCCGCCATGCCGCCCTGCTGCGCCAGTTCGATGTATTGCGTATAGTAATTCTGCGCCAACCGCTTGGCCGCATACGCCCCGCCGGTGACGCGCCAGAGCAACAGCCCCCGTACCGCCGCCGGGTGGCGCAGCGCCAGCAGCAAAGCGAGTTGGCAGCCCGACGAACTGCCGCCGATGAAAGCGGGGAGCGCATCGAGCCGCAGCAGCAGTTCGCGCAGATCCTCGGCCCAAATCTCGTTCTCCGAATTGCGGCCTTCCAACGAGACGCCGGAGGCGCCGCAATTGCGCCGGTCGTAGATCAGCACCCGGTTGCCGGCCTCCGCTATCTTCTCGGCGAGCGACGTCACCGCGCTGAGGCCGCGCCGGCCGCCGGGCTGCAGTGCCAGCCAAGGGCCATGTTCGCCCAGCACCTGATAATTGATGTCGACGCCGCGGATTGATGCGATCGGCATGGCGTTCCTCGATGGTCGTGCACCCGGAATTCTGCCATCCTAGCCGATATCGTTGCGGCCCGTGCGGCAATGATAGGCAGGTTGGCGCCCTCAACCGACAGGCTCAGATGATCCGTGAAGAACTCGTTTTCGCCGCGACTTGCGACATTTCCGGTCATGTCCGCGGCAAAGCCTTTCCCTCGCGAGAGCTGAAGGCGCGGCTCGACAAGGGCATCGGCTGGACCGGCAGCAATCTGATGATGTCGCCGCAGGGGCCGATCTGGGATACGCCGTTCGGAACTGCCGGCGATCTGATGATCGTTCCCGATCCGGCGGCCGAAGTCCGGGTTGATTTCGGTGACGACTCGGCGGTCGAGCATTTCTTTCTCGGCGACATCCGCACGACGGACGGCAAGCCTTGGGAATGCTGTCCGCGCGACTTTCTGCGCCGCGCCGCCGCCGAGCTGGAAGACACGGCGAGTTTGCGCCTCGTCGCCGCCTTCGAGCAGGAGTTCGTCTATGGCGGCACCGACGACCGGCCGGGCGACGCCTACGCTCTCGGAGCCTTCCGTCGCCAGGGCATTTTCGGCGAGAGCTTCGTCGCCGCGCTGCGCGCCGCCGGCGTTGTGCCGGACACCTTTCTCGCCGAATACGGACCGCGTCAGTTCGAGGTGACGGTGGCGCCGCAGCCTGCGCTCATTGCCGCCGACCACGCGATCGTCACCCGCGAGATGGCGCGCGCCGTGGCGCATCGCCTCGGGCATCGCGCGTGCTTCTCGCCAAAGCCCGACCCGGAAGGCGTCGGCAGCGGCGTCCATATCCATATGAGCCTGTGGGATCTCGCCGGGCGGCCGGCGACCTATCTTCCCGGCGAGAAAATGGACCTTGCCAAGCCGGCGCAGCATTTCTTCGCCGGCGTACTGCATCACATGCCGGCGATCTGCGCCGTGACCGCACCGTCGCCGGTTTCCTATCTGCGGCTCGTGCCGAACCGCTGGGCGCCGACCTCGATCGATCTACTGCGGCAGGACCGTGGCGCCTGCCTGCGTCTCTGTCCGGTTTTCGCCGCCGGAACCGCGGCGGAAACGGCGCGCCAATTCAATGTCGAGTTCCGCGCCTGCGATGCCGCCGCCAGCCCCTATCTCGCTTTGGGTGCGCTCATCTTCGCCGGCGTCGACGGGATCCGCCGGGCGCTGCCGTTGCCGAGCCCGGCCGCAGCACCGCCATCCCTGCCGCAATCTTTGGGCGCGACGCTCGATGTCCTCGCAAAGAGCGAGGCGGCCCTCGGCTGGTTCGGCGCGACGCATCTCGACGCCTATCTGCGCTTTAAGCGCGTCGAGGCCGATAAGGTCGCCGATCTGTCCCCGTCGGAGCTCTGCGCCCACTACGCCGAGATTTATTAGCTCAAATGGCCGATACCTCGCTGCTCGACCCCGACGAGCCGGATCCGGTTGCCTTCGACAACGAAGCCGGGCCTTCGATTTTTTTCCTGACCTGCGACCACGCCGGACGGGCAATCCCGCGCCGTCTCGGCCGGCTCGGCCTGCCGGAAACCGAGACCTGGCGCCACATCGCCTGGGACATCGGCATCGGCGCCGTCGGCGAGCGTCTGTCGGGCCTGTTGGACGCGGCCTGCATCCGGCAGACCTATTCGCGGCTGGTGATCGACTGCAACCGCGACCCTGCCGTGCCGAGCTCGATCCCGGAGATCAGCGAGACCACAGAGATCCCGGGCAATCGCGGTCTGAGTGCTGCGGCGCGGGCGGCGCGCATCGATTCCGTCTTCGAGCCCTATCACGACCGGATCGCAGCGGCGCTCGATCGGCGGGCCGCAGCGGGCCGCGCCACCGCGCTGATCGCGTTGCACAGCTTCACGCCGGTGTTCAAGGGTACGGCGCGGCCATGGCATGCAGCTGTCCTGTTCAACCGCGATCCTCGCCTCGCGCACGCTCTCGCTGCCTTGCTGCGGGCGGAACGGGGGCTCGTCATCGGCGAGAACGAGCCCTACGCCGTCAGCGATCAAACCGACTACACCGTTCCGGTGCATGGCGAGCGCCGCGGCCTGCCGCATGTCGAGATCGAGATCCGCCAGGATCTGATTGCGGGACCGGCCGGGCAGGCGATCTGGGCCGAGCGACTGGCGCGCCTGTTGCCCGCTGCCTTCGGCGAATTTCTGCGCCGATGACCGCGCCGGGCCGCGAGGTGCCGATCGACCCGGCGCACGCGGCGTTGCTGATCGTCGACGTCCAGAATTACTGCGCCCATCCCGAGGGCGGCTGGTGGCGGCAGCACGAGCCGACCGGCTATTTCCTCGCCAGCCTGCGCGACAGCGTGCTGCCCAATCTCGGGCGCCTGCAAGCCGCCTGCCGCAGACGCGGGATCGAAATCCTCTATTCGGTCATCGAGAACATGACCCGCGACGGTCGCGACCGGAGCCTCGACTACCGGATTTCCGGCATCGACGTGACCCGCGGTTCGTGGGATGCCCGGGTGCTGGACGACATCGCGCCGGCGCCGGACGAGATGCTCTTCCGCAAGACGTCGAGCAATGTCTTCATCTCGACCAATCTCGACTATGTGCTGCGCAATCTCGCCCTGCGCTCGCTGATCGTCGCCGGGATCATGACCGACCAATGCGTCGAAAGCGCCGTCCGCAACGCCTGCGATCTCGGCTATCTCGTGACCTTGGTCACGGACGCCTGCACCACCAGCAGCACCGAGCGCCACCGGCACTCGCTGATCGGCATCCGCGGCTATTGCCGCCAGCGTTCGACCGATGCGCTGCTCGCGGAAATCGGGGCGCTAGCCGCAAGCAAATGATCACCGCATCAGGTAGCGGTCGAGGAAGTCGGGGACGCGGGCAAAGGCGTCCTGACGCGCGGCCGGGTCGGTTCCTTGGATCGGAACGACGCCGGCGGCAGTGCGAAATCTTGGCGATTGGTGCACCGGCATCGCCGGCCAGTCAAAGTCATGATAGGCGCCGGCATAGATCTTGAGCTCGATCGGGGAGCCGCGGGCAACAGCGTCGTCGAGCAGCTGCTTGCACGGTCCGGCCGGCGTCCAGACGTCCCCGCCGCCGACCAGCACCAAAAGTGGGATCGCGCTCGACCACCAGGTCTTTTGCTTGCGCTCGTCGCACGACGCCGGATAGAAGGCGACCGCAGCCCGAAAGTCGCCATGCGGCAGCTGCATCGGCCGACCGGGGCTTTGCGTGCGGATCGAAAGCAGAACAACTCCGCCCCCTTCCGACCAGCCGACGACCCCGATGCGATCGGGCCGGACCTCGGGCTGGCTCTGCAAAAAAAACAGCGCGCCATAAGCGTCGCGCGGTCGCTCCTGGTAGACAGTCGCGTTGAAATCCCGGTAAGCGCACATCGACCCTTGATGCCGCGGCGAAAAGCTGTCGACCATCAAGACGATATAGCCGCGCCGGTTCAGCTCGGCGGCCCAGTCGCGCTCGCGCGCCTCGATCGTCCCGTCGCGCCGCAAGAGCCCGCCGCAGCCGTGCAGAAAGACGACAGCCGGATGGCTGCCGCCGCCGGACGGCCGAAACAGATAGCCGTCAAGCAAGGTCGGCGGTTGGCCCGGCCCGTTGTCGTCGAGCGACGGGAAATGCAGGAGCTGCTGTGCTCCGGGGGCGGCGCCGAGTCCTAGCAGCAGCAGCAGCGCGGCGGCAACCGGGATCCGAGCGACCGCCGGCACGCGCGCCATTCTGGGTCTATTGCGGGCGGCGTGCGGTCACCAGAAGCACGGTCGACGGCAGGGCGACGCTACCGCCCCGGAAATAGGCAGCGAACGCGTCCTCGATCTCGCGCCGGATCGTTTGGCGGGTCGCGTCGTCGGGCTGCTTTTCGTCGATCAGCCGCGCCGATGGGCCCATCAGGCAGGCGTATTCCGCCTCCTCGGCCGGCGCTGAGGCGAACACCTCGGGATGCGCGCGATCGACCGCGACGTCGGCGAAACCCGCCGAGCCGAGAAACGAGCGCACGTAATCGGGGTCGGCAAGGGCCATCGGGCCCGGCGCGTGCGCCGGCCTCGGCTCCGGCGCGCCGAGATGGCGCAACGCGACCTCGTAGGGGATCAGCCAATGCCGATTTTCGTCGAGCGAACCCCAGCACGCGAAGCACAGCCGGCCGCCGCGCCTGACCGCCCCGATGAGGTTGGCGAAAGCGGCGGCGGGATCCTCAAAGAACATCACACCAAAGCGCGAGGTAATCAGGTCGAAGCGGTCGGGCGCGAATTTATGGGTTTGCGCGTCGGCCTCGATCAGCGAGACGTTGCCGAGCCCGGCTTCGGCGAGGCGTTTTCTCGCACCCGCCAGCATCGCTGCAGAAATGTCGGCGCCGACGACCGTACCCCGTTCACCGACGGCCTTGGCGAGCGGCTCGGTGAAGGCGCCGGTGCCGCAGCCGATTTCGAGCACCGCCTCACCCGGCTCGACGCCGGAACGCTCGAGCAGCAGATCGTCGACGGCGCGCACGCGGCGCTCGACAAACCCTTCGAGCCCGACCCAGCGCGGCCCGGCGACGGTATTCCAATATTCACGCTGCGCGGCATTGGCGCTCGTCGCTTCGGCCATTGTCGCCCTCCCTTGTCGCCAATCGGATTCGCCCGCCGCGCGGTGCGGACCGCAGCGATTCTCCCACTCGCGCCGCGCCGGTGCAATCCGGAACCGAGGCGCAATCGGGAACCGCCGGCGCCGGGTCGTCGATCGGGCCGGATCACTGTCGTTTTGGCGTGGGTTGCGGCGACGAGGACGATGGTTGCCATAAAGACGAGGACGATGGTTGCCATAAAAGAGTCGCGGCCTTCCGCTATTCGCTGAGTGCGCTACTATGCGCCGGCGGCACTGTTGGGCCGCGTTGCGAAAGGCAAGGATGACGTCCGGTTCCGCGGATTGTCTTGGCGCCGGCAAATCGGGGGCTGCCTGCCTCGCGGCGGCGCGCGAACTCGGCCCGGCGCTCGCCCTTGCCGCCGAGGAAATCGAGCGGCGGCGCGAGCTTTCTGCCGAGATCGTCGATGCGCTGGTCGAACGCGGCCTCTTCCGCCTGTTGCTGCCGCGCTCGCTCGGCGGCGCCGAACTCCCGCCGGCGCTCTATGTGCCGGTCATCGAAGAAATCGCCCGGCATGACGCGAGCACCGCCTGGTGCCTCGGCCAGGCCTGCGGCTGCACGATGACCGCGGCGCTGCTCGATCCGGAAGCGGCGCGCGCCGTCTTCGGCGACGAGCGTGGCATCGTCGCATGGGGTCCGCCGAACCCGGCGGCGCAGGCACGCCCGGTGCCGGGCGGTTACCGCGTGACGGGCAGCTGGAGCTTCGCCAGCGGCAGCCATCACGCGAGCTGGCTCGGCGCTCATGTCGCAGTCGACGGCGACGCCTCGATCCGCACCCTGCTGTTCCCGAAGGCGAGCGCCGAATTCACCGATATCTGGTACGTCATCGGTCTTCGAGGCACCGGCAGCGACAGCTATGCCGTGACCGATCTCTTCGTCCCCGAGGCCTATGCGGTGCGCCGCGACGGCACAGCCAAACCGCGCGAGAAGGGCCGGCTCTACGCCTTCAGCAGCAGCAACCTCTATTCGGCGGGTTTTGCCGGGGTGGCGCTCGGCATCGCGCGCAGCACGTTCGACGCCTTTATCGACTTGGCCCGCGACAAGATACCGCGCGGCGCCAAGCGGACCTTGCGCGACGACAACGTAGTCCAGGCGCAGGTCGCCCAGGTTGAGGCCCGGCTCGGTGCGGCGCGCGCTTTTCTGATCGGCGCGCTGGACGAGATCTGGCGCGACATCGGCGCGACCCGCCGGTTGACGAACGCGCACAACGCGACGATCCGGCTCGCCTCGACCTGGGCCATCCACCAGGCGAAGGAGGCGGTCGACACGCTCTACCATGCGGCCGGTGCGACGGCGATCTTCGAATCGAACCCGTTCGAGCGCCGGTTCCGCGACATCCACACCGTGATCCAGCAGTATCAGGGCCGCCAAGCGCATTTCGAGAGCGTCGGCCAGGTCCTGCTCGGCATCGAACCCGAAAGCACGATGTTCACCTTTTAAGTGGACGGCGCCGGCCGCTGACCCCGATGGAGCCATTCACCTCAGCCGCGATCGACACCGCGAAGGCGAGAGAAACCTCTCCTCCCCGGCGGCACTGGTCGCTCGACGATATTCCTTGGACGGCGCTTCATCGCGACGCGGTGGCGCCGAACGAGGCGCTGTTTTACCTTGTCGCGGCTTCGTCGCTGATGGAGAGCGCCACCGATCTCTACACCGCGAACCTGATCGAGTTCTTCGCCGACGACGACGAGATCGCGTCGTGGCTCGAGGATTATTGGCTGCCCGAGGAATTGCAGCACGGCAGGGCGTTGCGCCGTTATGTCGAGACGGCTTGGCCGGATTTCCCGTGGAGCCGGGTGCGCGAAGCGTTCGTCGAAGAGTTTCGGCCGTTTTGCGACGAGTTGCTCGAGGCCGTGCGCAGCCTTGAAATGGCGTCGCGCTGCGTTGTCGAAATGGGAACGGCGAGCTTCTACACCGGCCTGTCGCGGGCAAGCACCGAACCGGTTCTCGCCGCGGTGACCGAACGGATCGCTCGCGACGAGGTCAGACACTATAAGCATTTCTACCGGTTTTTCCGTAAATATCGCGAGACCGAGCGGCCCGGGCGCGGCGCCGTCGCCGCATCCTTGTGGCGCCGGCTGATGATGACCGGCGGCGAGGACCGGCTCATCGTGTTGAAACACATCCACGTCGCTCGCCGGCCCGGCGCCTCGTTCGACGACGCAGTCTACCGTAACGTGCGGCGGCAATGCCGGGTGCTGATGCGGCCCCACTTCCCGGCCGAGATGAGCATGCGCATGCTGCTGAAACCGCTCGACCTCGGCCCGCGGGTGCTGCGCCTCGGCGTGCCGGTACTCGCGGCGGCAGTGCGCCGCGTCGTGCCGTAACGGCTCCGGCGCCAGCTCCGACTGTACACTGACCGGCGGCGCCGCTGTCGCCGCAGCGGGCAGATCGATTTCGGTGGCGGCCAACACGGCCGGCCGATTTGCCGGGCGGCGCCGCGCCGCGGCCCAGCCGCGGGACCGGCCCGCGATGTTCGCTGCGCTGAGGGAATTTCGTCCAATTTTGCCGTCACAAATCCGCGCTGACCGTATATAAGTTATTGATAACACTATGTAAAATTGCCGAGTTGTGCATGCTGACGGCGATTTCCTGAGGGATCGCTGAGGGAATTCTGGCACCGGTCTGAGGGAATTTCCGGCCGAGGCTGAGGGATTTCGGGACCGCCGGTCGCGGCCCCAAACCCAGACCCGCCGGGAGGTCTTCTCTTGCGATCATAGCAATCAATATCACATTGCACCCGGATTGGCAACGGCTTTCAACCGGCGAGCGGCGTAGCGAGCGGCGTAGGGCGGAAAAGCGCGAGCGTATTCCGCCGATTTGCATCCACGGCCTCTTCGGCGAGGCCCGATCACGATGCTGCCGCCTGGCGTCGCGCGGCATTTCGCGAAGACCGGATGCTCACTCGCCTCGGTTGCAGCAACCGCCGGCCATCAAGGTATGATCGGCACCCGATGATGGCGGAAGGCGCTGGCGCTGTTCCGCCCTACCCTTGGGATAGCGAGACGCTCTCTTTAGACGGCCCTTCCCCTGGCGTGTGACGAGCAGACGGTGAAATCGTATCCGTCGGGTCCCGCGAGGTGGAACGAGTTGTGGATCCGACCCCGGCTGATGTCGGACGGACGCAGGCCTTTTGCCGCGTAATCGCCGCGCGCCGCCTCGATATCGTCGACCATAAGGTCAAAGGGTGCCGCGGCACCGCTCGTCGGCGGTTGCGCCGCCTTTCTGACGACGACGTGAGTGCCGCCGCGCAACTCGAGTACCGCGAGGTCGGCGTCGGCAAAAATCGGGCGCAAGCCGACGGTTTCGAGCCACCGCTCGGCCGCGGCGACATCGGTTGTCGGGAACCGGACGTGGCCCACCGCCACCGGCGGCCGCTGATCGACGGACTGCGACATGTTTCCTCCTTTTGATTGCGGGTAATCCGGGGCGGGCCTAGGCGGTCAGAACTTCGAGCAAATGGCCGTTCAGGTCGCGGAAGTAGAAGCCGCGGCCGCCGTGTCGATGGTTGATCTGCATGTCCTCGGCGGAACGCGGCCCGCTGCCATAGACGAGCCCCTCGCCGCGCACCCGGTCATAGATGCCGTCGAACTCGGCCTCGCCGACCTTGAAGGCATAATGATGCTGCTCGAATTCGTCCCAGTTGTCGAAATCGATGGTCAGCGTATCGTTGATCTTGACCGGCGCGAAATGCGACACCGGTCCGTTATAAGCGAGACCGAAGATCCGGGCGAAGAACCGGGCCGATGCTTCCTTGTCGCGGGCGGGAACGATCGTGTGGTCGAGATGGATGGTCACAGGCGCCTCCTGTCGTCTTCCCAAAAAGATGATCCCGGCGGCGGCAATCGGCAAGCGTCAGCACCGCTCGGCGATGGCCCGGGCACGCGCGACCGTGATCGCCAACCAAGGATCCTGCGAAGAGGACTGCCATGTGTCGCAACATCAAGACGCTGCACAACTTCAAGCCGCCGGCGACCGACGCGGAGATCGAGGCCTCCGCACTGCAATTTGTCCGCAAGTTGAGCGGGTTTACCCGACCATCGCGGGCGAACCGGCCGGCTTTCGATCGCGCCGTCGAGGACGTCGCGAAAGCGGCCCACGAACTTCTTCGGTCGCTGGTGACGAATGCGGCACCCCGCCTTCGCGAGGTCGAGGCAGCAAAGGCCCGGGCCAAGGCTGCGGAGCGGTTCCGTTCCGACGGCGAACGCGCCCTTTGACGTCCGGCGTGGTGTACCAGACGTTCTTCGGATGTTGAGCTGATCCCCCTCGCCGTCACACCGGCGCAGACCGGTGCCCATGGCCGGGATGGGTCCCGGCCTCCCTTAGAGACGGCGTCGCCGCCCGATTTCGGCAAGATCAACGAGATATGGTGGCCGGCACTCGAGACCGTCGACATCGCGATCCTTGGCACGCTCGGCGGGATCGTCATGGCGCTGCCGCTCGCCATTCTCGCCGCCGCCAATGTATCGCCGTCGCGCACCCTCTGCTACGCGGCGCGCAGCGTCATCGGGTTTGCCCGCGCCGTTCCCGACCTCGGCTGGGCGTCGCTGTTCGATCGGCATGCTCGGCCGTCTCTTCGCCGAGACGATCGAGCATATGGATATGGCGCCGATCGACGCGCTGAGCCTGACCGGCGCCCGGCAGATGCAGGTGTTCACGCATGGCGTCGTTCCGTCGATTCTGCCGTCGCTGCTCGGGATCGCGCTCTATCGCCTCGACGAGAACATTCGTTCGTGGATCCGCGCGCGCCTCGCGTGAAGCGGCCTGTCCGATGCCGAGCGGCTGCAGTTCGAGCACAGGGTAGCGCTGCGCCAGATCGCTGAATGCCTCGACCGGCGATCCGTTCGCTACCGGGAAGAAACGCTGCACTTCGGCGGCGAAGCGGTCGAGATAGGCTTTGAGGACCGGCGGACGCTCGCCCGGGAGCAATTCGCGTACGGCGTAGGTATGCCGACGCAAGGCGCGGACGAGCGCGATTTCACCGGCCGCGCGGGCATTGCGCACCCAATTGGCATTGCCACGGGCGCAGACGAGGTAGCGCCGCCCGGCGACCTCGATCGGGTCGACCGGCAGCGAGAACGTCCGGCCGCTCTTTCGCCCGCGGACTTCGAGTACGTAGAAATGGCCGCGGACGAGACCGAGGCGGACGAGCAGCACCAGGACCCGGCCGAAGATCCGTTCGCCGGCCCCGGGTTTCAGAAAATCTGGTTGCTTCGAGCGCATCGGGCTTTTCCCCTGCTGCGATCTCGCCGCGGCGTCTACCTTCACGCGGCGTCCGCCTTCAATGGACAGTCGGCTGCAAGGCGATCGTGCTGCGGTAGTCGCCGCGGATCTCGGCAATCGGCTCGGCGAGCTGGGCCCTGATTGCGTCGCGGCACACCGCAACCGGCAGCCTTACCGCGATCTCGCGGCGCACTCGTACGGTTTGGCGATCGCGGCTCCACTCCGACCGATACCGCAGATAGGAATTTGCAAAGCTGCTGCCGGCGGGGAGCGAGGTGATGTTCCGTCCCGGCGGCAGGGTCAAGGACAGCTCCTCGACCTGATGGCCCGAGAAACAGGGTGTCGGCGCCGTTTTCGGCAGGGTCCACGAGCCAAGCAGAAATTCGCCGGGCTGAACGAGCAGCGGCAACCCGGTGGGGAGACCAAACGGTTTGCCGTCGAGCAGCTCCGGTCGCGGGTCGGTCCGGAAGCTTCCGGTCACCGCGTAGCGGGGGGGCGAGGCGGTCGCGCGGCGCGGCGAAATCGAAAGAGCCGGTGCCGGCGAGGCCGAGCTTCCGCAACTCGGTCGCTGCGAATTCCTCGCGCCCGTGCGCTTCGACGAACGCGGCAAGATGCCGGAGCGTCACGGCAAAGGGTCCGGAGGCCGTCGTCTCGGACTCGCCCTCGACGGTGCCGTCTGCAAGGAGTTCCGCTGTCGTCTGCAATGTCTCTTCATTCGCCTCGGCGGCAACCAGCGGCAGAGCCCGGCGGCCGGCGCCGGTATCGATGGCGACCGCGACCAGCTTGCCGTATTCGTCGGCGGCGAGGGTTCCCAACGGCGCCACTCCGATCGTCGAATCCGCGTAAAGATCGAGCTCGGGCAGGTAGGTGAATACATGGTTGAAAGCGGCCGGCGTGGCCGCTTCGGGCAGCCGGTAGCGGTTGCCGCTGTTGATCAGCACCGGTGCGCTCGCGATCCCTTTTGCCTTGAGCAGCGCCTCGAAGACGACGGCGTGGTCCTTGCAGTCGCCATAGCGCATTTCGAGGATCTTGGTCGCCTCGTGCGGCACGTAACCGCCGTTGCCGAGCCAGATCGACACGTAACGGATATGCTTGGACACCCAATCATAGATCAGGTGCGCCTGCTCCCGCCGCTCGGTCGAGCCCGCCGTGATCTCGTCGGCCAGCGCCAGGATCGCCGGCGTGACGGCCGCCTTGCCGCTTGCCGTAGGTGCGTTAAATCATCCTGCAATCGAGCAATGACAGCACCGCTATGCTTAAGTCTTTGTGGGAACCAGCCGTACATAGCGCCGCCTACGGCCGAGGCTGTTACGAGGATATGAAGCAGAACTCCCACACCTTCGCCGGCGGAACTCGTTGACCAAGCCCAAATTTGTTGAAGCATGGGCCCCTCTGCTCAGCGCTCGCTTACCTTTGATAGAGTATAACGCGAGCCAAACGAATAGCCGATATCGCCGGGTGTGTGCGTAAATCAACGATTTCGGAAGCCGCGCGGCGGCGGTGAGGCTAACCCGTCCAGCTTGCCGCGAGTCGCCCTCGCATTTTCCAGACTGCAGAGCGTTTTTTAGCGCGGCGGCGCGGTGCACGATCTTTCCGGAGAGGCCCGACAGGGAGGGCCGCGACGGTGCGCTAAAAACGGATTGGACTAAACCGTGGCCCGGCGGCGGACGCTATGGGGATCGGATGGCTCCGGTGATTGCGGGTCGGGCTCTCGAAGCAGGCCGAAGCGGTAAGCTCTGTGGCGCGAGCAGCGATATGGGATGCTGCCCGAAGTTGGTGCGGCGCTGGTGCGGGAACAGGTCAAGTAGGCGAAGTGGCGGCGGCCCGGCTTGGCGGCAAAGTTCTCGGTGGCTTGCTCGCGGCAAGCGGTCGGGTGTGGGGGATAAGGGCGTCAGCGGGCGTCATGAAGTGTCGTTGATCGGGCGGCATGGCTTGATGGGGTTGAGCACTTCGATGATCACCATGCGCCCGCGCCGACAGGCAGGGCATTGCGTCAACGAAGTACCGGTGAGGTCCTGATATTGGTCCCGGTAATCCGCGGCGGTTTGGTGATCCGCCGGCTCCGGCTGCGGCATGGCGAGAAGTTCGCGGCAGCGAGCCAGTTTCTGCTCGCGGTAGCGATTGGCAAGGAAGCCGTAGTAGCGAATGCGTTGAAAGCCCTCCGGAAGAACGTGCAGCAGGAAACGGCGAATGAATTCGTCGGCGGTGAGTGTCATCGTCCTCTGCCGGTTGCCGTTGCGGTAGTCTTTCCAGCAGAAGCGAACCCTGCCTTCTTCGATGTCGCGAAGGCGGTTATTAGAAATGGCGACGCGATGGGTATAGCGCGCGAGATAGGCCAAGACTTGTTCAGGGCCGGCGAAGGGTGGTTTGGCGTAGAGGCACCATTCCGCTTTTCGGGCGGGCGCAAGATGACACCGGAGGGCGCGGTGGTCACCGAGTGGTGCCAAGGGCCCGTAGAAGGACAGCTTTTGGGCGTTAAAGGCGTTTTCCAGAGCGGCGAGGAACAGCCGGCGGAAGAGACGGGCAAGCACGCGGACCGACAGAAAGAAGTTGGGCCGGCAGGTGACCCAACGGCTGCTATCGGCCGAGAGACCGCCGCCGGCGACGACACAATGCAGGTGCGGATGATGGAGCAGCGTCTGGCCCCAAGTGTGGAGGACGGCGAAGAAGCCGAGTTCTGCACCGAGATGCTTGGGATCGGCGGCGATCGTGCGCAGGGTTTCGGCGGCGGCATGGAATAGGATGCCGTAGACGACAGCCTTATTCTGATAGGCGATCTCGGCGATCTCTTGCGGCACGGTGAAGACCACGTGGAAATAGGGCGTGGTCAGGAGTTCGGATCGGCGGTCCTCCAGCCACTGGGCACGGGCCAGGGACTGGCACTTGGGGCAGTGCCGATTGCGGCATGAGTTGTAGCAGATGCGCTGGTGGCCGCAGGTATCGCATTGCTCGACGTGGCCGCCGAGCGCCGCCGTGCGACACTGCTCGATCGCCGTCATGACACGGCGCTGTGCCGTCGACAGCGCAGCCGCGTGCTGCTGACGATAGGCGTCGCCGTAGCGGCGGAACACGTCCGCCACTTCTGCTGCCCCGCGGGGCATGAGGCTGACGCCTAGTCTTGGCCAGGTGGGTTCGGCGCGGCGGGAGGCGACGGGTCTGGCAAGTCGATCGCGCTGGGCGTGGCGCAGACCGTGGTCGCCGCAATCTGCAGGTATCGCGCGGTGGTGCTGTAAGCGCAATATAGAGATGACACCCCTGTGCAAAGTAGAGGTGACACTCCGCCGGGTTCTGGGGTCCCGGAGGGTGCGCCGTGGCGGTGGTGTCGATGAGCAAGCAGGAGTTCAGCCGGCTTGAGGTTCTGTTGCGGGTTCAGTCCGGTGGACTGCGTGTCGCAGACGCGTGCGAACTGATCGGCTTGCAGCGGCGTCAGGTGTTTCGTCTGCTGCATGGCCTCAAGCAGGATGGCGCCGCGAGCCTGCTTTCCAAGCACCGCGGCAAACCGAGCAATCATCGGCTACCTGCCGAGGTTCGCACCCTGGCACTGTCGATCGTGCGCGAGCGATACGCGGACTTCGGTCCGACCCTGGCGGCGGAGAAGCTGGCCGAGCATCACGGTTGTACGGTGTCGCATGAGACGTTGCGCGGTTGGATGATCGCGGCTGGGCTGTGGCAGGACCGTCGGCATCGCCTTCCCTCGCCGCATCAGCCGCGCCGGCGGCGCGATTGCCTGGGCGAATTGGTGCAGATCGACGGCTCGGAGCACGCCTGGTTCGAGGACCGCGCTCCGCCGTGCACGCTGCTCGGTTTCATCGATGATGCGACGAGCCGGCTGCAGCAACTGCGGTTCGTCGCCTCGGAATCGGCGTTCGATTACTTCCGCACGACACGCGCCTATCTGGAGGAGCACGGCAAACCGGTTGCTTTCTACAGCGACAAGCACGGCATCTTTCGGGTGAACAGCAAGGACGCCGTCGGCGGCGAGGGCGTGACCCAATTCGGCCGCGCGCTATTGGCGCTGAACATCGACATCATCTGTGCCAACAGCCCGCAGGCGAAGGGACGCGTTGAACGTGCGTTCGGCACATTGCAGGACCGTATGGTCAAGGAATTGCGGCTGGCGGGGGTGTCGTCGATGGCGGCGGCGAACGCCTGGCTGCCGGGGTTCATCACCGCCCACAACGCGCGCTTTGGCCGCGACCCGGCGAATAAGAAGGACCTGCATCGGCCGCTGACACAATCGGATGATCTGGACGAGATCCTGGCCTGGCGAGAGGAACGCACGGTCACGCGCAACCTGACCCTGCACTACGACCGGATGATGCTGCTCCTCGACCCGACGCCACTGGCCCGCGGGTTGGTGCGCAAGAAGGTGGAGGTGGTGAACTATCCGGACCGGCGGTTCGCAGTTCAGTTCAACGGGACGGCGCTCGGTTTCAAGGTGTTCGACAAGATCCAGACAGTGCAGCCCGGCGCGATCGTCGACAACAAGCGGCTGTCGGCCGTGCTCGAGCAGGTGAAGGCGCAGCAGGCCGCCTATCCGGCGCATCGGCAGCGCGGGCATGTTGCACGGCAGCGGCCGCCGAACAACCTCGAGGCGCCGGGTCTGCCGTCGAAGGGGCGGGCATCGCGCCACGCAGCTGTCGCGGCTCCGGTCTGAGGCGGCGGACCGGGGTGAAGGGTTGACTGCCGCAGCCGTCCCCATGAAATTCGTTACGTAACGGAAAACCGTGACGCCAAAAACACCAAGGCGGCGACGCGCAAGCGGTCCACCGCTGTCAATGTTATCCAGCCGACAGCCGGCGGCGATGCCAACGCTGTCGAGGTCGCCTGCTGGATCTTTCTACGAGCCGAGCGCGCTGACGCCCGCTCGGTCAACCAACGGGTGCGACTGGAAGCGCCGTGCATCGGGCGTCGGTCGGGCGCTGCGCTGCGCCGGGGGCTCCGCGCCCGCCCGCCGCCCGACCCCGACGACAGTGACATTTCTAAATGGCAGAGTCAGTGACATCTCTATCTGGTGGACACAAAATCGAAATCGCCGCCGGGCAGCGGAACACAACATCTAGAAGCCGCGCCCGCCTCACGGATTCACAAGGCAAATGATGTGCTCGCTGCCGTTACATCCATAGCCACCTCCTTGCTCGAAGCGAGTCGTAGTTGTGCTATTGGAAATGCCGATACTTGTCGACGATGAGCTAGAGGCGCTCGTCCAGCCTGAGCAGCTGTTCCCCCCGAGTCCACCGTTCAGAAATACCCCATTCCACTTTGTCGAAGGCGCACCGCCGCAATCGCCGCAGCTTTCGCCCTCGCCGCTCCAGTAATCGACCGACGCATCAAAGTAGGTCGTACCCGACCAGTTGGCATTGTCACCGGGGCCGACGCCGTTCGCATCCGTAGTAAAAGAAGCTCCACCCGCCGAGGAATTTCCTGCATTGGCGAAATAATAGGTCGTGTTTCCAGCGAGGACGTTATACGTCGTCCCGTCGGTCAAGCCTCACGCCGTGACGTTAGCCGCCGTCAACTGTCCGTTACTGTTGGCGGTCGAATACCCCTTCCACCCGGGGTTGCTGGTCACTTCAGAGAGACAAATTGCATTGGCGGCGGCAAGACCAGTATTACCGCCTGCGGCGCTATAACCGCCGAAATTGCCATTGTAGGTGCCCTTGGACAGCACGAAATAACCCGGCACCGAGGGTGTTCCCCCATTGCCGAACGGTACCCAGTACGTCCCGTTGCAAAACTGAGGGGTATGGTAAGTGCAATTGTAAAAGATATTGCCTTCGTTTCCGGCCGGGTTTGTGCAACCAGACCCCGCCGAGACCTGCTGATACAATGCACCGGCATAGGCCCGCCAACTCGTGCCATTGCAAAACTGATAGGTATGATAACTATAGTTGTACATTTCGTCGGCTTCGTTCCCCGCAGGGTTTGAGCAAGCCGCACCAAAGACCGGCCCGGCCATGAGCGGTCCGGCAGCAACGCACGCTAGCAGGCTCACCAAGAGCGGAAACCGACGCGCGAGTGGTACTCTCCGCATGGGGAATCTACTTCGGCGGCGGCGCGACCGGCGCACCCACAGGCGCGCCCGCCTCGTAGGTCGGCTCAAACTGGATAACTCGCGTCTTTACGGTGTCAGCATTTACAGTGTTTGCACCGTCAGGACAGCAACAGAACCCGGCGAGCAACGGCGCGAGCAAAAGAAAAGAGAGGATAAAGTAACGCGGCATGCACCAACCGGCTTAAGCCGGTTGGTTATTTCAGGCAAGAGGGTTGTTATTCGCGTTTTTGACAGCGCCCCCGCTCAGTGGCAGACCTGTTGCCATGCCGCGCCGCCGCCAACCAAAAACCGACCGGGAAGCCGCCCGACAAAAGCTCGCCGACCTCATCAAATGGGCCGAGCGGCAGAAGTTGCCCAACATCGCCACCGATCTCTATGTCATTTCCGGGTTTGTCGCCTCGATGCCGCCCGAAAGCGACCGCCGCGCTACCCGCCGACCAGCGCGTCTAAAACCCTGATTTGGCGAGTGTTACCACCTGCCGCTTTTGCAAATCTGCGACCGCCGCTTTTTGCATATCCGCGACATGCGCGGTATTTTGTGACCGATGCCGGCGATCGTGCATCGCCAAAAACGGCGATGCAGGATCGACAGCGCCGCCGCGCTTGACACCCTCGCCACTTCCGGCGATGCTGCCGGCATGCCGTACCCCGGAGGCAAAGCCGGCGCGGGCGTCTTTCAGACGATCATCAACCGCATGCCGCCGCACCGCGTCTATATCGAGCCGTTCCTTGGCGGCGGCGCGATCATGCGCCATAAGAAGCCCGCGAGCCTCAATATCGGCATTGACCGTGACCCCGAAGCGGTCAAAGCCGTAGCTCGAGCTGGCATCGCCGGAAACGGCGAGGGCGGATTCCACTTCGAGGCCGGCGACGGGCTGGCGTTTCTCCGCTCCTATCGCTTCGCCGGCGACGAGCTTGTCTACTGCGACCCGCCCTATCTGTTCGAGACACGCAGCAGCGAGCGCACCCGCTACGCCTTCGAGCTTGGCGACGCCGGCGAGCATCGCGCGCTGCTCGACATCCTCACCGCCCTGCCCTGCATGGTGATGGTTTCCGGCTACTGGTCGAGGCTCTACGCGACCCGCTTGCGCGATTGGCACAGCGTCCGCTTTCAGGCGATGACGCATGGCGGGCCGCGTACCGAATGGCTGTGGTCGAATTTCCCGGAGCCGGTCGCATTGCACGACTACCGGCACCTTGGTGCGAGCTTCCGCGAGCGCGAGCGCATCAAGCGCAAAAAGCAGAGATGGACGAGCCGGCTGCATCGCCTGCCGATGCTGGAGCGCCAGGCGTTGCTTGCCGCCATTGACGACGCTTGGCGAATCCCCTCGCCAAAAGCGACGATGCCCAGGGCCTGCCTCGCCGAAAGCGGCGAGGGCGGATCCTATCGCCGGAAATGACGAGGGCGGCCGACATCGCCCAGTTGTGACGAGGCGGTGATTATTTCGGAACATCCAAGCCGCCCTCTCGCGTCTAAACTCTCAGCCGCCCGGAACCAAGCGCTGAAGCTCTCTCGCTATCGGCGTATCCGTTCTTGCAGCATCCGGGCGCTCGGCCAATTTTGGCCTGTGAGACGAGGGAGGAAAAGTTCCGCCTGTCTTCCATCCACCATCATTGGCGTAATTGCCATCGTTAGAAAATTCCCCCTTCGCCGGATCGGCCCACACCCGCCTGGTCATCGCAATTGTCATTTTGAAGTCCTCCCTTTGCCCGTTTGGGGACGGGCCGGGCGCGTCGTCGTCGCCCTGTCTGATTCTATCGCTCATGGCCCCGTTCCGGTTCCGGACACGCTGCTGTTACCTCTCCCGCCCTCCGTGACACGGCCGCCCTTCCGTTTGCCTCGAAGAACGATTTGGCGTATTATTTGTGTGAAATTACGGAGTTCGCATGGAAATGATCCGCATGACCGAGGCCGAGCTGCAGCGGGGTTTCGCCGCTTTGGCAGACCGCGCGCGCCGCGAGCCGGTGACCGTCACCACCAACCAGGGCCGCGACGAATTCGTGGTGCTCTCGACCGAGGAATATGCGCGCCTCAAGCGGCGCGACCGCCGCGTCGGGCTGGCCGAGGATTTGCCCGAGGAATGGATCGACGCCGTGCGCAACGCCAAGGTGCCGGACGAATTCGCCGCCCACGACGCCGAACTGAAATAGCGCGTGCCCCTCACCCAGCAGCCCGAGCGTTAACGCCACAAGCTCTGCCCTACAGCACCGTCACCCGCGCTGCCTTGCTTGCCCGGATCAACTCGTCATCGAGCGTAGCGAGCGGCAGGCTGCGCCGCTGCGCCAATTCGAGATACGCCGCATCGTAGGAGGTCAGCCGATGAGCGAGCGCCAGGCGATGCACGCCGCTGAACACCCGCGCCGCGCTCTCCGCATCGGCCGCGATCCGCAGCGCTTTCAACTCGGCAATGAAACTGTCTGCCTTCGGCGCGGCCAGCGTCCCCCGGTTCTGCTCGCGCGCCAGCACCGCGTTCGCCTCATAAAACCACAGCACCGGCACCAGCGCGTCTTCGCCGTCCGCCAGCCGTTTCAGAATGCCGTCGGCGTAAGGATGCGCCGCGTTCTCGAAACACCATCGCATCGCGACGGAGTTATCAAGGACAAAGGTCACGCCCGCCCGTGGTTGATGAGGTCTTTGATCGTCTCGCCGGCGGGCAGGATATTGCCCTTGCGCAGCTCTAGGATGCGGGCGGCTGCTTCCGCCGGCGTGTGCTGCGGTCTCCGGGGAGCCTGACGCTCGGCCTGCTGTTCCTCCCACAGCGCGACGGCTTCCTGCACGAGGTCGTCGGTGCTGCGGCCGGCGCTGGCGGCCAGCGCGGCAAGGTGAGCTTCCTGCTCGGGCGGGAGATGAATTTCCATGGTGATCCAACGTAGCATTCAGAGTTGAAGAGTTCAAGGTAGGCAATAAATTCGACGCGATAGCTCACAGCGAGAAATGCGTTGCGCAAGGCTTCTGCGGCGTTCCGAGCGCGGGTCCCCTACCCTTCCCGTTCCAGCTTCCGCTTGATGAACCCATACAAGGCCCCGGTGTAATTGGCCTAGACCCAACAGTCGTGTCACCAGCCGCCAAATCGATCAATTGATCGGCAGGCGGGCATCCATGTCGAGCTCGAAACGGCCGTACGGGTTGACATGCTCCCAGAATAGCGGGGTCAGGGCGCCAAGATCCCTGGCGATAAGTTTTCCCGACCAATGCGGCTGTGCCAAGACTTGCTGCAACATCAAGGTATTTATATACACCATGCAATTCTAGAGCAGATGCAGGGCGAGCATGCTGATTTCGTGATTTTCGTGGCGATTGCTGACCATTTCGCCGCGACGGGCGAAGAAGATAAAATCGTTGCCTCTATTCCATTGCTCGATGACATTGATGCCCTCGTTGATCTCGCGGCGGAGGTCTTCGTTGTGGAGGTACCGGTAGAGGAAGATGGTCTTGACCGCCTTTCCAAGTTCGGCGAAGGCCTTGTAGGTCGGATGCTGAATGTTGCTCCGGACAAAGCGGCGCAGGATCGATTCGGTCTCGGCCGTGCGTGACATACCGGCGTCGGACATAGGCGAGATCCTTGGCGGTTGTGCCGGATTGGAGGCCCGCCATGCGCTGAAATCCGGCGTTCCTTCCGAGGCCGTTCAGGCACAGCAGGAGCCGCGGCCGCAGAACCGCGCGATCGAGGGTCTCGTAGGCGGTCGCGCTCTTAAGAGCGTCGGTGAAATTCAGGCGGAAGTCGGCCTCCTTGAGCATGTCGAGGAGACTGGTCATCGGCCAGGTCGCGACGGTTTCGGTCTTGACTGCGGTCAGGTTCGGGGCTTCGGGCTGGGGATCGAACGGCGTCACCGTGATCCAGGCATCCTTTCCTCGCTTCCGGTCGATGCGAACGCGGCGATTGCCCGACATGCCGGCGTCAAGGATGTGGAGCGCCTCACGCATTTCGGCCTGGAGATCGGCGATGAAGCGGTCCGCGTAGAGGGGCAGCTTCAACGCCTCATAATAAGGTGTGCGCTGAGCCTCGAAATCGGCCGGAAGATCCTCATCCGGGTTGCGGTATCGGTTGGCGCCGACCACCCAGACTTCCTTGCACCGAAGCTTATCGCGCAGGGCCTCCAAGACGCAGATTTCGTAGGTGACCCGGTTGATGCGTTGTGACGTCCCTTGGCATCTTTTTCAAGGACCGCTTCGCGCCAGAGGCCCTGTACGATGCCGTCGATCGGCACGACTTCTTCGGCCGGAAAGGTCTGAAGTCTTGTCCCGGCGTAACGCTTCAGGAGATCGAGCGCCTCAATAATCGGGCGATGGTGCGCATTGTTGGAGCGGAATTCCAGTCGCTGAAGGATGCCGGGCACCACGCGGCGGTAATGACCCTTGTAGGAATTCCGGATCACCGTTCGCAGCGTGGTCCGGTAGCTTGGGCCCGTGCTCTTGGCCTCCTTGACCAGATCACGCAAGGTCTGTTCGCTGACGACCGGAAAGACGACATCGCGCACGACCCCGCGGATCTCGCGATCCTACGTGAGGCGTTTCGCCTTGCCCAGGATGTCGCACGCCACCCTCCGATGGATGGGTTTCGCGGGCAGGCACTGGCCCCGGGGCAGAGCTGAAGGCCGATACCGAGATCGATGACTGGATTCGAAATACGATAATCACGGTCAATCATCCGCTTGGGACCTGTGCCATGGGGCGAGGTTCTGACGCGGTGCGAGACCCGGATCTGAAGGTCCGTGGCACTGAGGCTCTGAGAATGGTTGATGCCGCGGCGCTGCCGGACATGCCGTCGGCCCACATAAACGCGATCGTGATGATGCTGGCGGAACGTGCCTCCGACCTGATTCGCGACCGCCCGCCCTTTGCTCCAGTAAACATCTGATGAAGAGCTGCCACTACATCCATGTCTCAGGCCCTCGTTTCGAGGGGCTTTGGCGCTGAACTCGACCGCCGTGGCCAAAACGCACAGCTTCGCGGTCACTGAGCCACCTGGTCGCAGGTGACCGCTTCGAACGGCTCTGGCGGTGATCCGGATCGACTTGGTTGGCCGATTTGGCGGCCGGTGACACGACTGTTGGGTCTGGCCTGATAGGTGCAACACGCCGTGACCTTCCGCCACCCCGAATGTTTTGAGCGATAGACCCCCTCGAGTTACGTGCGGTACACCGGAGCCCGATCAGGCTGCCCGGCCGTCGCCGGCGCGATCGCGGATCGACCGCCAGATGCGCTGCGGGGTGGCGGGCATCGCGACATCGCCGACGCCGAGCGGGGCAAGGGCGTCGAGGATCCCGTTCATGACGGTCGGCGTCGAGGCGACGGTGCCGCCCTCGCCGACGCCCTTGGCGCCGAGCGGGTTGGTCGGGCTCGCCACCGGGCTGAAATCGATGCTGATCGCCGAGAGCATGTCGGCGCGCGGAATGCCGTAATCGAGCAGACTGCCGGTCAGAAGCTGGCCATTGGCCGGGTCGTAAACGACGTCTTCGAGCAATGCCTGGCCGGCGCCCTGCGCGACGCCGCCACGGATCTGGCCCCTGGCCAAGAGCGGGTTGATGACCGTGCCGCAATCGTCGACGACCGTGTAGCGATCGAGCTCAACGGCACCGGTCTCGGGGTCGATCTCGACCTCGCAGATATGGCAGCCGTTGGGAAAACTCGGCAGATCCGAATTGAACGCGCCGGCACCCTGCAGGCCGACGCCGAGCGCCGACGGCAGGCCGACCGGAATGAACGACATCTGCGCCACCTGCCCGATCGGCATCGAGCGGTCGGTGCCGGCGATCGTGAAGGCGCCGTCGGCAAAGGCGATGTCGGCGGCGTCGGCCTCCATGAAATGCGCCGCAAAGCGCTTGCCGCGCTCGATCACCTCGTCGGCGGCGGCGCGCAAGGCACTGCCGCCGATCATCATGCTGCGCGACGCGTAGGTGCCGCGGCCGATCGCGACCTCGTCGGTGTCGGCCTGTTTGAGATGGATCTTGTCTTCGGGAACGCCGAGCCAGTCGGCGACCATCTGCGCATAAGTCGTCTCATGCCCCTGGCCGTGCGACAAGGTGCCGGCGAGGATCGTCAATTCGCCCGACGGGTCGAAGCGTACTTCCATGCGCTCGTTGAAGACGCCGGTATTGTCGACATAGTAGGTGACGCCGCGGCCGCGCAGTTTGCCGGCGGCTTGGCTTTCGGCATAGCGCGCGGCATAGCCGTCCCAATCGGCGAGGATCTGGCATTTGGCCAGCGCCGCGGCGTAGTTGCCGCTGTCGTACACCCAGCCGGTGCGCGTCGCGAACGGATAGGCGTCGGGACGGATCAGGTTCCGTCTGCGCAAATCGGCCGGGTCGAGGCGCATCTCGCGCGCCGCCTGGTCGACGAGGCGCTCCATGATATAGACGGCCTCGGGCCGGCCGGCGCCGCGATACGGCACGGTCGGCGCGGTGTTGGTGAAGACGAGGCTGCTCGTCACCGACACCGCTGCGATGTCGTAGACGGTCGAAGCGAGCTTCAGCGAAAAGATGATCGGGATCGCCCCGGCGCCCTCGATATAGGCGCCGGTATTGTGCGAACCTGTCCAGCGGAGGGCGAGGAACCTGCCGTCGGCGTCGAGCGCCAGCTCGGCGGCGACCTTCTGGTCGCGCCCGGCATAATCGCCGAGCAATGCCTCGGAACGCGTCGGGATCCACTTGACCGGCCGGCCGACGCGGCGGGCGGCCCAGACGAGGATCGCTTCTTCCGGGTAGACATTGCCTTTCATGCCGAAGCCGCCGCCGACATCGCGGGCGACGACGCGGATGCGGCTTTCCGGGACATGCAGGATGTGATGCGCCAAAGTCTGCCGCACGCCATGCACGTTCTGCGTGCTGCTGTAGAGCGTGTAGCGGCCGGTGCCCTCGTCGTATTCGGCAATGCAGCCGCGCGGCTCCATGGTCACGGCCGTCAGGCGGTTGTTGGCGAGCGACAGCCGGGTGATGTGGTGCGCCCTGGCAAAGGCGGGCTCGACCGCCTCGGGGTTGCCGAGACGCATCGTGAACGAGATGTTGCCGGGAGCGCCGTCGTGGACGAGCGGCGCCTCGGCGCGCAGCGCGTCTTCGACGGTCACCGCAGCGGGCAGGATCTGGTAATCGACCGCGATCCCCTCTGCCGCGTCGCGCGCCAGCGCCTCGCTGGCGGCGATCACGACTGCGATGCGCTCGCCGACATAGCGAACCCTGTCCTGCGCCAACGGCAACCGCTTCGTTCGATGGCCCTTGGGTCCTCCCATATCTTCGGGCATCGCCTCGGGATCGAGCGTGCCAAGACCTTCTTCCACCCAGTCCGCGCCGGTCAGGACGGCGTAGACGCCGGGCATCGCCTCGGCCGCGGCCTTGTCGATCGAGCGGATGCGCGCATGGGCGTGCGGCGACAAGACGAAGACCGCTTGCGCCTGGCGAACGAGGTCGATATCGGCGACATAACGCCCGCGCCCGGTCAGGAAGCGCGGGTCCTCCTTGCGCGTGACCGGTTGTCCGATGCCAAACCGCATGGTCCTTTCCCCGCTCGCCTGGAACGGCCGCAGGCTACATCGGATGCTCGCGCCGGGTCGAGCCGGCGCGAGATGCGGCCAGCCGTTGCCGGTCGGGGCAACTGAGAATGGAGATCGGGCAGGATGAATGCCCGCGCGGATGTGATCGTTCTCGGGGCAGGAATTGTGGGGGTCAGCGTCGCGCTGCATCTGCAGCAGCGCGGCCGCGATGTCGTGCTGATCGACCGGCGCGGCGCCGGCGAGGAAACGAGTTACGGCAATGCCGGCTTGATCCAGCGCGAGGCCGTCATCCCCTACACCTTTCCGCGGGAATTCGGCGTCATTCTGAGCTACGCGATGAACCGACGGCGCGATGCCGTCTATCATCTGTCTGCGTTGCCGGGCCTGGCGCCGTGGCTCTTTCGCTACTGGCAGAATGCGGCGCCCGAGCGCGTCGCGCGCTCGGCGCAGGCGCTCGCCCCGCTGCTGGCGCATTGCGTCGGCGAACATGAGGCGCTGACCGCCGAGGCGGGCGGCGCGGCGTCGAGCCTCGTGCAGCGCGGCGGTTGGCTCAATTGCTTTCGCCGCGAGGAAAGCCTGCGCCGGGCGATGACAGATGTGCGCCGGCTCGAGCAATACGGCGTCGACTACGACGTGCTCACCGGCCGGCAGTTGCGCGCGCTGGAGCCGCATGTGTCGGAGGCGATCGTCGGCGCGATCCATTTCCGCGGTTCGCCGACCTCGTCCGATCCGGGCTCGCTGACCAAGGTTTATGCCGATCTCTTCGGCCGCCGCGGCGGGCGCTTCCGCAACGGCGATGCGCGCCGCCTGGTCGCCGCGGCCGCAGGCTGGAGCATCGCGACCGAGACGGGGTCGATCGCGGCGCGCGAAGCGGTGGTGGCGCTCGGTCCGTGGTCGGACGACGTCTTCCGGCCGCTCGGCTACGCCATCCCGCTGGCGGTCAAGCGCGGCTACCACATGCATTATGGCGTCGCCGGCAATGCGACGCTTGGGCATCCGGTGCGCGATGCCGACGGCGGCTTCGCGCTGGCGCCGATGCGCCGGGGAATTCGCCTGACGACCGGCGTCGAATTCGCCGATCGAGACGCGCCGCCGAGCCCGGTGCAGCTGGCGCGCGACGAGCCATTGGCCCGCGAATTGTTTCCGCTGGCCGAGCGGCTCGAAGCCGACCCTTGGATCGGCAGGCGCCCTTGCCTGCCCGACATGGTCCCGGTTATCGGCAGTGCCGGGCGGCACCCGGGGCTGTGGTTCGCGTTCGGCCACGCTCACCACGGCTTTACGCTCGGACCGGTCAGCGGCCGTCTGCTCGCCGAAATGATGGCCGGCGAACCGCCGTTCACCGACCCGTCGCCTTATGCCGCCAACCGGTTCCGCGACGGCGCTCCCCCCTGACCCAGAGCCCGTGCGTCGCGTCGCCTCCGCTTCGGCCCGCTTGAGCCCCTCACCCCAGCCCTCTCCCCGCAGGCGGGGAGAAGGCTGGACCCGCGACAGCGGGAGTGTGAGGGGCCAAGGTGTGGCGTGGTTCTGTCCGCTTCTCCCGGCCCATCTACCCCGCTTTTTCAGCAGGATGCGCCGCTGGTTTCTCCTGGAAATTCGTCGATCAGCAATGGCGTCCAGTCCGCGGCAGCGGCTGGCGCGGCAGCGGGCGGGACCGCTTCCTCGTAGAGGAGCCGCGCTTCGCTCGCCGGACCGCGGCGGGTGCCGAGCGCCAGCACAAGCACGGCGCAGTTGCGCCGGCCTTGCCGCAGGACGACGCTGTCGCCGACCCGGACCGGCTGGCTCGGCTTCTTCGCCGCCGCGCCGTTGACGAACACCGCACCCTCGGCACACAGCCTCGCGGCCAGCGAGCGGCTCCTCGCCAGTCGACCGAACCACAGCCATTGGTCGAGCCGCCGCTCGGCCTTGGCCGGTGTCCGTCGGCGATCGCTCAAGCGAGCTTCAGCTCGCGCAGCTTGGCGAACGGATGGCCGTCCCGCGGCAAACCTGCCAGGCGGCCGGCGGCAGATCGGCGCCGGCCGCGCGCCGGCGCCAGAAACGTCAGGCTTTCGCCGTCGCGCAGGGCGCGGTAGCCGAGCCCTTCGAGGAGTTGCGGCAAAGCCGGCAGCGCCACCCCGGCCGCGGCGGCGAGCGCCGCATCGGCGGCAAACGGGGCGTGGCGCGCGGCGCGCCGCGCCGCGGCCGCGAGCCGCTCGAGCCGGTCCGCCCGCACCGCCAACCCGCCGATCACCGCAAAGCCGAGGGCGTCGTAGAACGACGACGGCAGCGTCGGGTCGACCTCGAAAGGGCGCCCGAGGCGGCGCGCCGAGGGCAGTGACGGGATCGGCTGCCGGTGTCGAACCGCCCAGAGCATGGCACGCAGGCGCAGCGCCTCGGGCCGCAGCAGCGGCTCGACATAGACGGTCTCGATCCCGAAGCGCACGCCTTGCCGGGCGAGCGCCGTCCGGTCCTTCGCATCGAGCGCGGCAATCTGGCCGGCGACCGCAGCCGCCGGCAGCGCGCCGAGCATATCCACAAGCTGAAAGACGAGCCCACGGCCGGCACCGCCGAGCGGCAGGTCGCGGGCCGCAAAAAGCGGCCCCAGCCGGCGCGCGATCTCGCCGTCGAGGAAGGTCTGCAGCCGGCGGCGAACCTTTTCACGCGCCTCGCCCTCGACAAAATCGTCGATCAGCGGCTCGGCCCGCGGCGCCAGCAGCGTAGTTCCGGCGGTCAATCGCCCGATGAGCCCGCCGCGCCAGCGCAGCATCGCTGCGGCGTCGAGCGCAAAATGCTCGTCAGCATCGGCCGCGAGACGGCGCACCCGCAGAGCCAGTTCGCCGCGCAGCATGCGGTTCGCCGCTGCGATCAGCAAGCGCATCTCGACGCCGTCGATCGCGTCGGGCACAAAGCGCAACCCTTCCAGCCGGCCGACATAGGCGCCGTCGACGGTGACCTCGCCATCGGACGAGACCGCCGCCGGCAACGCGCCCTCGGCGCCCATCCGGCGGACGAGAAAGGCTGAGCGGCGGTCGACGAAGCGCTGGGTTAGGCGGTCGTGCAACGCATCGGACAGCCGGTCCTCGATGCCGCGGGCCCGGTCCTGCCACTCCGCTGCCGCCTCGACCCAGTCGCCGCGATGCGTGATGTAGGTCCAGGTCCGGATGTGCGCGATGCGGCTCATCAGGCTGTCGATGTCGCCGTCGGTTCGGTCGAGACCGGCCAGCTGCCGGGCGATCCAGGCGGTCGGCAGCCGTTCTTCCGGACCAGCGAGATGGAGATAGCAATGAGCGAGGAGCCGCGCGTGGCTCTCGCTCATGACCTTGCGGAAATCCGGGATCTGGCAGACTTCCCACAACAGGCGTACCGCTCCCGGGTGGCGAGCGAGGGCCTTCACTTCGGGATGGCGCGCCAGGCTCCGCAACGCGCGGTGGTCGTCGGCCTCGCGGGCGGGAACGAGGCCGGGAAGCGACGGCGGCTCGTCGAGGCTTTGCAGCAGCGCCTCGACCGACGAAAAACGCAGGCGGGTGTTGCGCCAGTTGAGCCGGGTCAGCGGCTCGAAGCGGTGCCCCTCGACGGCCTCGACGATGGCCGGATCGAGCGGACCCTCCTCGGCGGTGACGCCAAAGGTTCCGTCGCTCATGTGCCGACCGGCGCGGCCGGCGATCTGCGCCAGCTCGGCGGCCGTCAGCCGGCGCAGAACTCGGCCGTCGAACTTGCCGATGCGGGCGAAGGCGACATGGTCGAGATCCATGTTGAGCCCCATGCCGATCGCATCGGTGGCGACGAGATAATCGACCTCGCCAGCCTGGAACATGCCGACCTGGGCGTTGCGGGCGCGCGGGCTCAGAGCGCCCAATACGATCGCCGTGCCGCCGCGCTGGCGGCGGATCAGCTCGGCCAGCGAAAACACATCGGCGACGGCGAAGGCGACGACGGCGCTGCGCGGCGGCAGCCGGGTCACCTTCTTGTGGCCGGTATAGACGAGGGTCGAAAAACGCGGCCGGCCGAGCTGCTCGAACTCCGGCACGAGGCGCCGCATCAACGGCTTGATCGTGTCGGCGCCGAGCAGCATCGTCTCCTGCAGCCCGCGCGCGTGCAACAACCGCGCGGTGAAGACGTGGCCCCGCTCCGGATCGGCGCAAAGCTGGATCTCGTCGACCGCGAGAAAATCGACCGGCCGGTCGAGCGGCATCGATTCGGCGGTGCAAACGAAATAGGACGGGTTTGGCGGCAGGATTTTCTCTTCGCCGGTGATGAGCGCGACGGCGCGCGCGCCGCGCAGCTTGACGATCCGGTCGTAATTCTCGCGGGCGAGAAGTCGCAGCGGAAACCCGATCATCCCGCTTCGGTGGCCGAGCATTCGCTCGATCGCGAGATGCGTCTTGCCGGTGTTGGTCGGCCCGAGAACCGCGACGAGCCGCGGCTGGGGGCTGAACATGGGCATGCCGCAAGGTATCGCGTCGCCGCGCCGGCAAAGCAAGCGCAAAACCGGCGGCAAGAACGGGAAGCCGCGCCGGACGGACCTCGTCGGCGGGAGGATCGCTTTGCCTATCGTCGGGGTTGCACGCTGCCGCGCCGCGCCACATATGCTCGGCGTTCCCGCCAACACCCGACACGGCAGGCCATGACCCAGGAAACAAGGAGCTTCCAGGCGGAAGTGAGCCGCCTCCTCGAAATCGTCGCGCACTCGCTCTACAGCGAAAAGGAAGTGTTCGTGCGCGAGTTGATCTCGAACGCCTCGGACGCCTGCGACCGGTTGCGCTACGCGGCGCTGACCGAGCCGGGGCTGACCGAGGGCGATCCCGCCTACCGGGTCGTACTCACCCCCGACAAGGCGGCCCGCACCTTGACCGTCGCCGATAACGGCATCGGCATGAATCGCGCCGAACTGATCGACAACCTCGGCACGATCGCCCGGTCGGGGACCACCGCCTTTCTCGATCAGCTCTCGGGCGACGCCAAAAAGGACATGAGCCTGATCGGCCAGTTCGGCGTCGGGTTCTACTCGGCGTTCATGGTCGCTGCGCAGGTCGAAGTGCTGAGCCGCAAGGCCGGCGAAACTGAAGGCTGGCACTGGGTGTCGGACGGCAAGGGCGAGTTTTCGATCGAGCCCCGCGAGGGTGTCGGGCGCGGCACCTCGGTCATCGTCCATTTGCGCGAGGGCGAGGACGATTACGTCGACCCGACGCGGCTGCGAACGATCGTCAGGACCCATTCCGACCATGTCGGGTTGCCGATCGTCCTCAAGGACGGCGGCAAGGACGAGACGATCAACACCGCATCGGCCTTGTGGACTCGGCCCCGCTCCGAAATAACCGAAGAACAATACAAGGAATTCTATCACCACGTTGGCCACAGTTTCGATGATCCGTGGCTGACCTTGCACAACAAGGCGGAAGGCGTTCTCGAATATACGAGCCTGCTGTTCATCCCATCGAGCAAGCCCTTCGATCTGTTCGATCCGCAGCGCAAAAGCCGGGTCAAGCTCTATGTGCGCCGGGTCTTCGTCACCGACGAGGCGAACGATCTCTTGCCGGCCTATCTGCGCTTTCTGCGCGGCATTGTCGACAGCGAGGATCTGCCGCTCAACATCAGTCGCGAAATGCTGCAATCAAACCCGATGGCAGCGCGCATCCGCCAGCAGCTGACGCGGCGCGTCCTGACCGAGCTCGGCAAGAAGGCAAGCGAAGCGCCCGAGGAATACGCGAAGTTCTGGGACAATTTCGGCGCCGTCCTAAAGGAGGGCCTGTATGAGGATCGCGACCAGCGCGATGAGCTGTTGGCGCTGGCGCGGTTCCATTCGACGACGCGCGACGGGCTCGTCTCGCTCGACGACTATGTTGCGACGATGCGGCCGGGGCAGGACGCGATCTTCACGATTACCGGCGACAGCCTCGACGTCGCCAAGCGCAGCCCGCAGCTCGAAGGCTTCCGCGGCCGCAATGTCGAGGTGCTGTTGCTGACCGATCCGATCGACGAATTCTGGGTCTCGGCGATCGGCACCTACAAGGAAAAGCCGTTCAAATCGGCGACCCGCGGCGGCGTCGATCTCGACAAGATCGCCTTGCCCGACGACCGCCCGGACGAGAAACCGGAACCGCCGGCGAAGCTTTCGAGCCTGATCGCGATCTTCAAGCTGGCGCTCGGCGATGCTGTCAAGGACGTGCGCGGTTCCGAGCGCCTGACCGACAGTGCCGTGTGCCTCGTCGCCGACGAAGGCGACATGGACATGCATTTCGAGCGGTTGTTAAAGCAGCACCGGCAGCTCGACACGGTCTCGAAGCGGATTCTCGAACTGAACCCGCGGCACAGATTGATCGAGCGGCTCGCCGCGACGGTCGGCGAAAGCGGCGCCTCCGAGCAGCTCTCCGAATTCGCCTGGCTGCTCCTCGATCAGGCGCGCATCCTCGAAGGCGAGCAGCTGCCCGACCCGCCGGCTTTCGCGCGCCGCCTCGCCGGTCTCCTCGAACGCGGGCTGCCGCAGGCGGCCTGACCGCACCGATAGCGCAACGTGGGAACTGGCGAGATATCAGGTCGCCGCTTCCGCGGCCATCCGCAGACCGGAAAGGAATAGTTCGCGGCATTCCGGGTCTCGATACCGCGTTCCCGGTTCGATCACGACAGGCGTGATGGCACGTAGCCGCCTGACGATCTCTCGCGCCTCGTGGAGCCGCCCCATATGCGCATAGCAGGCGGCGAGAACGCGGTAGGTCACCGGGAAACCCGGAGCGCGCTCGAGCGACGCCAGCAAGTTGGCCGCCGCCTCGTCGAACCGGCGGCTGAAGAAGTGAGCCTCGCCAATTCCGTTCAGATAGGTCGACATGCGATCGCGCGGGCTGAGGCGCAAATAAGTCTCGAAATGCTCGAGCGCGAGATCGGGCTGACCGGCAAAAAGCCTCAGCAGAGCGCTCCAATGCCAGCCGCGGGCGCAGCTCGGGTTGAGGGCTAGGCAACGATCGATCAACCCGACCGCGACCTCGATGTCCTCGCCGAAATATCCGAGGACGAAGGCAGCAACGGAGAGTACGTCAGGGTCCTCGGGGCCGTTCAGGAGTGCCTGTCGAGCAAGGTCGACACTGGTGCGCCGGGCCGCTTCCGGGTCTTCGGTCCAGCCGTTCACCTCGAGCCCCTGGTGACAATGGGCCGCCAACGCGAGAGCCGGGCCGTAAAGCGGATCTCGTTCGATCGCCTGCCCGAGCAGATCGAGCGCTCGAAGGACGCGGTTCTTTTCGAACGCGTCCAGATGCGGGGGTGCGCGCAGATAGAGGTCGAAAGCAGTCAGATCGGCGGTCGGGCGACTTGCCGAACGTGCGGTTTCGGCCGCCTGCAATGCCGGCTCGATGACACCGGCGACGCTGACCGCCACTCTGTCCTGCAGGTCGAACACATCTTCGAGCGAGCCGTCGAAGCGGTCGGCCCACAAATGCGTCCCGCTGAGTGCGTCGATCAGCTGCGCGGTGATGCGTACCCGACCGTCTGCTCTGCGCACCGAGCCTTCGACAACATAGCGGACACCCAATTCCCGGCCGACCTGCTTCACGTCGATCGCCTGGCCTTTGTAGGTGAAACTCGAATTACGGGAGATGACGAACAGCCATTTGATCCGCGCGAGAGCGGTGGTGATTTCCTCGACCATGCCGTCGGCGAAATATTGCTGTTCAGGGTCGCCGCTCATGTTTTGGAACGGCATCACCGCCAGCGACGGTTTATCCGGCAGCTCCGGAGTGTCGGCGCGCGACCCGGGCGCGATACGCGTCACCGCCGCAGTAAAGCGGTAGCCGCGGCCCGGCACCGTCTGGACGCGGCTCCTCTCGGTTCGCCCAGCGTCTAGCACCCGGCGAAGCGCCGCGATCTGTACGTTGAGATTGCTGTCTTCGACCGCCGTTTCCGGCCAGACCGCGGACATGATCTCGTTTCTTCGAGACGAGATCTCCGGGCCGCTCGACCAATAGGCCGAGGACCGCGAGGGCGCGCGAACCCATCGGGATTGGCACGAAAACCCCACGCTGATCCAGCCGGAACAGCACGCCGCTCCGCCGGTCGAGACGGAACCCTTCGAACAGGTAGGTATCGGTCGAGGAGAACGCCGCCACGCCTCGGCCCCCGTGCGCACCCGATTTCTCAGCATTTTACATCAATTTAGATTTTTTCATCTTGGCCTCATAGCGCGCACTGCGTCGAGCGGGGTTCGATTGACAGTTCGTCCGCTGAGCGGATCGATTTCCCCGAAGGGAGAATTGACATGAAGCGTGCGGTACAATGGGCGGGGAGTATCGGGGCCGTCGTCGGCGTCGGTCTCCTCATCGCAACGCCAGCCTTTGCAGGAGGCGGCAAAACAGGGTGTACCCTAGCCACACTGAACGGGCAGTATTTGTTTGCCGGATCAGGAACGCTGTTTCCCCCAGCATTTGGCGTAAAAAAAGCTTCGATAGGCAATAGCGCCGGCTATCATATTTTCAACGGCGACGGCACCGGGACAGACGTCGTGACATTCGTCGTCAATGGCGTCGACCAGAAGGTGCCGTCTCCGGTCGCCATAACTTACACTCTCAAGGCAGACTGTACTGGCACCTACTCGGTACACGCAGGGCCGAGTTTCAATATATACGTGGCGCTCGATGGTTCGCAGCTGGTCGTCATCGACACGGATAAGGGCACCGCGACTTCGGAGGGCCCAGATAGCCGGGTGGGACCGGCTCCCTGAAGTGGATGCAGGAGCAGTGTGGATCTCGCCCGCTCTCCGGCCGTGTGTTGCGACGACGCTCGGGGACCGAGCCGTGCGTCCGCGAGCGCGAGGGCCGGATGGCGATGCTTGCGCTCAGCTTAGCAAAGCGAGGAGATGCCTAGTGAGGACCAAGCTCGCGGCGAGTGCGACGATCATGAGAGGAATGTAGTTGTGCTTGCCGGGGCGATAGGGGCGGCGGTCGAGGACCACCGCCCCTAAGAGGACGAGGAGGCAGGCGCCGAGGACGGCGCTCGTCTCGATCAGGCCCACTCGCCACTCTCCGCAACGAACTGGAGCTGAAAACGAAGGCCTGGCCTGGAGCCCATCCTTGGAGACGCCGCAGAAAAACGCCGCGCCTCAAAGCCTGTTAAGGAATCCAAAGCGCAGGATTCTCCTACCGCTTTGCCGGCAAAAGCCCGGATCCATCCCTTCTCTCCGCTTTGCCGGTTTTTCTCCAGCAATTCACAGGTATCACATGATCGCTGGTCATGCGGCGGAAGGATGGGCACCCCCTCCGCCGGCGAGGCGAATAAAAGGGTAAGGCGAAAAAAATGCGCAGGTTCTCAAGCGTGAGCTGGGTCTGCACACGTGCGCACGAGTTTTTTACGAGCGCGCGGCGCTTGTCGCGCCTATGACGAGAAATACAGCGCCGTCCCGGCCGGCAGCGCCACCTCGAACACATTGAGCGCGTTGCCGATCGCCGTGTAGTAGCCGATGATCGTGCCGAGCTCGACGACGCCCTGTTCGCCGAACGCCGCGATCGCCTCGCCAAAGCTCGCGTCGGTGAGGCGCTTCGTATCGATCAGCTCGGTGACGAGGCGATAGACGAGCGCCTGATCGTTGGCTGCGAATTCCGGCGCGGCACCGTTGCGGACGGCCTCGATCGCCGTCGCCGGGACGCCGGCCTCGATCGCGAGCGGCGCATGCGCATGCCACTCGTAATTCGCCCGGAGATGACGCGCGGTCAGGCATATCGCGAGTTCGGACAGCGCCGGTGCGAGCGAGCTGCCCCAGCGCAAATATTCGCCGAGCCGCGAGAGATGTCGGCACACTTCCGGCGCCCGGATCAAGAGCTGGAACGGCCCGCCGAACCGGCCGCGCCGGCCGGCGACGATCTCGTCATGGACCTCCTTCTGGGCCGGCGTCATGTGGGCGACCGCGATGTCACGGTAGCGGCTCATTCTTTTCCTCTCTTTCTTTCCGCCTTGCCCGGGGACCGCCGTCGCGACACTCTCGCCGCCGATCCGGGGGGCGGCGCACGCGGCGCATCCGCTAGGCGGTACAAGATTACGGCGAATTAATCCTCGCGAAAACCATATGTTATCTGCGGGAGCCAATTCTCTCGCGATCCGTTCTCGCCGGCGGCGGCTTCTGCGGCCGGCGCGACGAGCCACTCTTGGGAAATCTGGGTAAGAGGTCGCAATGACGGGATCTTCATCTGGCAAATGGCGCGGCAGGCGGGCGGCGGCGCTCGGCTTCGGCCTCGGCGCGAGCCTCGCGCTGACGCCGCTCGTATGGGCGGAGACCGCGCCCGTCACCGCGGGCCCGCCGCCGGCGGCCCAGACGATGACCTCGCCGGTCGCGCTGATCCAGCAGCAGAGCTTTGCACCGCTCGTCAAAAAGGTGCTGCCGGCGGTTGTCAACATTTCGGTCACCCAGAAGTCCGACGCGGACCAGATGGCCGAAGAGCCCGAGATGGCGCCGTTCCCGGACTTTCCGAATTCCCCGTTCGGCGAGTTCATGCGCCGGTTCTTCGAACAGCAGGCGCCAAACGGCGAGCAGCATCTGTTCCCGCAGATCCCCGGCGACCAGGCGCAGCGGATTGCCCTCGGATCCGGGTTCATCGTTGATCCGCGGGGTTATGTCGTGACCAACAATCACGTGATCGGCAACGCCGAAAAAGTCGAGGTGATCCTGCAGGATAAAACCAAGTATCGGGCCAAGGTGATCGGCCGCGACCCCAAGACCGATCTCGCCATCCTCAAGATCAACGCGGATAAGCCGTTGCCTTATGTCAGCTTCGGCGACAGCAGTGCGGCGCAGGTCGGCGACTGGGTAATGGCGGTCGGCAACCCGTTCGGGCTTGGCGGCACCGTCACGACCGGGATCATCTCGGCGCGCGGCCGCGACATCAACGAAGGCCCGTATGACGATTTCCTGCAGATCGACGCGCCGATCAACCGCGGCAATTCCGGCGGCCCGACCTTCAACCTCGACGGCCAGGTGATTGGCATCAACACGGCGATTTATTCGCCCAATGGCGGCAGTGTCGGCATCGGCTTCGCGATACCCTCGAACGAAGCCAAGACGATCATCACGCAGCTCGAAGAGCATGGCAAGATCAGCCGCGGCTGGCTCGGCGTGCAGATTCAGCAGGTGTCGCCGGCGATCGCGGCGAGCCTCGGTTCTCAAGGACAACCACGGCGCGCTCGTCGCAGTCGTCACCCCGGACAGCCCCGGAGCCAAGGCCGGACTGAAGCAGGGGGACGTGATTCTCGCGTTCAACGGCAGTGCGGTCAACGAACTGCGCGATCTGCCGCGGCTCGTTGCCGACACCGCACCCGATTCGAGGGCGGTCCTCAGCGTGTGGCGCAACGGCCGGACCGTGCCCGTGGAAGCGATCGTCGGCGAGCTGCCCGAGAATTCGAAAGTTGCCTCGGCGGCCGGAACCGAGAAAGAGCAGCCGGTCGAGGCGGTCGCGGTCGGCATGCATTTCGAACCGCTGACCGATCAGCTGCGGCGGGAATTGCATGTCGGCAAGGATGTGCGGGGCGTGGTCGTCACGCATGTCGATAATGGCAGCGCCGCCGAGGATGGCGGTATTACGGACGGCGACATCGTCATCGCGATCAACCAAGAGCCG
Source organism: uncultured Alphaproteobacteria bacterium (assembly GCA_963790875.1). GTDB lineage: Bacteria > Pseudomonadota > Alphaproteobacteria > ATCC43930 > CGMCC-115725 > AP-15. The sequence continues at coordinate 70,576 of CAWBQT010000023.1, read as the reverse complement.
GTCGACAACCCGCAACTGGCGGCCGAGAAATTAAACGAGGCCGCGCATTCGTCGAGAAAAAGCGCTCTTCTGCTGCTGAACCGGCACGGCACCACCGAATATGTCGGCGTAAACCTCGCCGGCCACAACCAGGGTTGAACCATCGGCTACCTCGCCCCGCACGCGAGGAGAGGTCGGAATCCGCGCCTCAGGACGCGGATTCCGGTTGAGGGGCAATCCGCGCCTGCCTGAGCCCCTCACCCCGGCCCTCCTGGCGCATCGAGGATGCGCCACCCGACAGGTGCGCGCACGCGCGCGCCGAGAGGGGCAAGCGGGGCGAGGGAGGGACGCCGATCAGCGCTTTCGCGGGGGACGACGATTTTGCGTGTCGGCCAACTCTTGGATTACATGCTCCTTGGCCGGCGCGGCGGGTCAGCGCGGGCGAAACGCCCGAGCCTCCTCCCGGCCTTTCTCGCGCGGCACCAGCGGCACGCGCGCCTCCAGCCGCTTCGAGTTCGATGCGGGTGCGCGCACCGGCCCGCAGCAGCCGATCGGTCGCCTCGCGCAGCCCGGTGCGGCTCTCGGCCGTATCATGGTCGAGCGCCGCGTCGAACGCGGCAAGAAACGCCGCGATATCGCCGTCGACCCGCTCGCGCAGCGCCTGATCGATGAAGTTCCCGCCTTCCTTCGCTGCCGGCGGTTCGTGCGCAGAACGCATTGCAGCGCCATTGCCGGCCGGCGCGGACGGGCCCATGCCGGGGCGGGCCGCCGGGCCGGGAGTACCGGTCGACGGGGACACGACGCGCTCGCCGGCGCCCGGCATCGCCGGGCTCTGCACGGCGTGCGGTTGCGGCTCCTGTCGTTGCCCGCCGTCGCTACCCGACAGCGACAAATGCAGTGTGCGCCGCGGTTCGCCGTTTGGCGACGGCGTACCGGTCGGGGCCCCGGGGCGCGCCGCATTCCCGTTGCCGCCTGGATGCGGATCGTGCGGCCGCCGCTCCGGCGGTTCCGTCATAATGGTCTCGGCAAGCTGCAGCGGCTCGCGGCGAACCGGAGGAGGGGGCAGCGCCTCCTCGGCAAAAAGCCGCAATTCGGTCGGCCGGTGCGGCGGATCCGAGATCTGGGCAACCGCGGACACAGGAGCCGCAGCGGCGCGCGCCACGGGCGGCGAATTGCTCTGTCGCAACGCCGCGGACGGAGTCGCAACCTCTGCGGCTGCCGTCGGTGGGTTTGCCGCCGACGCCGACGCCGTTGCCGTCGCAGCAGGATGGATCTTGATCAATTGAGGCTCTTGTGGCGACGTCGCGCCTTGCGCCTCGGCCGCAGCATTGCGCGCCCGGCTGCGACTGACAATATAACTGATTGCCGGTGGCGAACAGTCGTAAGTACGAGCAATACTCGCTAAGGTCTCGCCGGCCTCGTATCGATTGATGATCGATGGCCAATCTTGCGGCGGGATTTTTCCTCTCTTACTCGATCTTTCCATTCGAGTTGCTTTCGTATGTCGAACTTTGATTTATGCGAGCCAAGCACCGATCCCCTGTCGTCGACCAAGCGCGACAGGTAAAAGATGCAAGGTGGAGTTCGCAGGCGGCAGCGGCGCTCCGGCGGTTTGCCGAACTCGACGAAGCGCCGTAACCCGCGCCCGCTTTTCAGATAACTAATATTACCAAGCGATAAGTCAACAGAGAAGCTGTTTATTCGTCCCCGCTCGTCGCCGGCCGATAATCAGCCGCCGGCCGCCGACGATCAGATCCGCACGATCTTGCCGGGGTTTAGAATATTGTCAGGGTCGAGCGCCTGCTTGATCGTGCGCATGACAGCAACCGCTTCGCCGTGCTCGGCAACGAGAAAGTCCATCTTGCCGTAACCGACGCCGTGCTCACCGGTGCTGGTCCCGTCCATTGCCAACGCGCGGGCGATCATCCGGTCATTGAGCCGGCCTGCCTCGGCGATTTCTTTCGGACGATTGGGATCGATCATGAAGACCAAATGAAAGTTGCCGTCGCCGACATGCCCGACCAACGCCGAGGGGATCGATGACCGCGCCAGATCTTTCTTGGTTTCGCTGATGCATTCGGCGAGCCGCGAGATCGGCACGCAGACATCGGTTGCCCAGCCCTTCGAGCCGGGTCGCGACGCCAACGCCGCGTAATAAGCATCGTGCCGCGCGCGCCACAGTTTCGATCGCTCCTCGGCGGTCGTCGACCAGCGAAAATCGTCGCCGCCATGTTCGTCGGCGATCGCCTTTACCGTCGTCGATTGCTCGACGACGCCCGCCGCACTGCCGTGAAATTCGAAAAACAATGTCGGAGCGATTTTGTGGTCGAGCTTCGAATATTTGTTGATCGCGGCAATTTGGGCTTCGTCGAGCAGTTCGATCCGCGCCACCGCCACGCCCGACTGGATCGTCTCGATCACGGTAGCGACGGCATTTTCCAAGGTGGGAAAGGCGCAGACCGCGGCGGAAATCGCCTCTGGAATGCCGTAGAGCCGGACCGTCAGCTCGGTAATGATCCCGAGCGTGCCTTCCGAGCCGATAAAAAGGCGGGTGAGGTCGTAGCCGGCCGCCGATTTGCGGGCGCGCCGCGCCGTGCGAATGATGCGGCCATCGGCCAGCACCACCGTCAAAGACAAGACGTTCTCGCGCATCGTGCCGTAGCGCACCGCGTTGGTGCCCGAGGCGCGCGTCGCAGCCATGCCGCCGAGCGACGCATCGGCACCGGGGTCGATCGGAAAGAACAAGCCGGTGTCGCGTAGATAGTCGTTCAACTGCCGGCGCGTAACTCCGGCCTCGACGGTGGCGTCGAGATCCTCGGGATTGACGTGCAGGATGCGGTTCATCTGCGACAGGTCGAGGCAAATGCCGCCCTTGAGCGCGGCGACATGACCTTCGAGCGAGGTTCCGGTGCCAAAGGCGACGATCGGGGTCTTAAATTCGGCGCAGAGCCTGACGATCGCGGCGGCCTCCTCCGCGGTCTTGGCAAAGGCGACCGCATCGGGCGCATGCGCCGGGTGGTAGGATTCGTCCCTGCCGTGCTGCGCGCAGACCGCTGCCGAGGTCGAAAGCCGAGCGCCGAGCAGCCGGCGCAGCGAAGCGAGCAGGCTGTCATCGACGGGCACGCGGTGGAGGGCGGTCAACGGCATGGCGGCCATCCAATCGAAACGGGTCCGAGCATTACTCCCGGCGCGGCGCCAGGGCAACCAAGACAGCCGGCGTTCTTTAATCGGACGCCTGTCCACTCTCCTCGCTCGCGGGGAAGGGCCGGGGGGATGCGCTTCAGCGGGGCCCGGTTTCGTGCCAAAAATTGTGTGAAAGCCGCAGCAAGGGGTTCGGGAATGATCGCGCACATCTCGATCGGGTCAGTGACATCGACAAAAGTAAACAATTCTACGACGCCGCGCTGGCGCCGCTCGGATACAAGTGCCTGAGGGCGGCGAGAGCATTTCTTGGTTACGGGTATGGGCAGGACAGTCTCGCGCTATGGATTGCCTCGGCCGAGCATCCGGTGCCGGCCGACGAGAAGTCGGGTCTGCATTTCTGCTTCACTGCGCCGAATGCCGACGCGGTCGATGCATTTCACGCCGCGGCGGTGCGCGCCGGCGGCCGCGACAACGGCGCGCCCGGCCTGCGCCGGCAATACGGGCCCGATTACTATGCCGCATTCATCATTGATCCCGACGGATATCGGATCGAAGCCTATTACGGTCCGCCCGAAACCTGAGATCGCTCGGTGTGAAGCCAACCCATCAGCGGCGGACGTCGCGATCCTTGCCGCTCCGTCGGCCCTTTTGTCGGATCGCGTCGCAAAACCGCCGGCGGTGCTTCTTAAATTTCCTTTTCCGTGGCGGCCGCCCGGCATCATTGAGCAACCGCCGGGGAAACACCACGTTTTGCAGAAAGTCTGGCCAGACAGCGGGAGATCGCGATGGCGCTGAGAGCGGTCACGCTCGACGACAAATACCTTCTCGACCGGGGACGCATCTATCTGTCCGGGACCCAAGCGTTGGTGCGGCTGCCGATGATGCAGCGGCAGCGCGACGCGGCGGTCGGGCATAACACCGGGTGTTTCATTTCAGGCTATCGCGGCTCGCCGCTCGGCGGCTTCGACCAGGCGCTGTGGCAGGCGCGCCGCTTCATTGAAAAAAATCACATCCAATTCCAACCCGCGATCAACGAGGAGCTCGGCGCCACGGCGGTATGGGGCAGCCAGCAGCTCAATCTGTTTTCCGGCGCCAAATACGAAGGCGTCTTTGCCATGTGGTATGGCAAAGGGCCGGGCGTCGACCGCAGCGGCGACGCCTTCAAGCACGGCAACGCCGCCGGGTCCTCGGCGCTCGGCGGGGTGCTGTTGTTGGCCGGCGACGACCACACCTGCAAATCCTCGACATTGGCGCACCAGTCCGAATACGCCTTCATGGACGCTTGCATCCCGGTCCTGAACCCGTCCGGGATCCAGGAAATCCTCGATTTCGGCCTCTATGGCTGGGCGATGTCGCGTTATTCGGGCTGCTGGATCGCGCTGAAGACGATCGCCGAGACGATGGACAGCTCGGCCTCGGTCGAGCTCGATCCCGAACGGGTGCGGATCGTGTTGCCCGAGGACTTCGCGATACCGCCAGGCGGGCTTAACATACGCTGGCCGGACCAACCGCTCGAGCAGGAATACCGGCTGCACAAATACAAGCTCTATGCGGCTCTCGCCTTTGCCGGCGCCAACCGGCTCGACCGCATCGTCATAGATAGTCCGCGGCCGCGCTTCGGCATCGTCACGACCGGCAAATCCTATCTCGACGTGCGGCAGGCACTCGACGATCTCGGGATCGACGACGCACATGCCGCCGAGATCGGCTTTCGCCTTTACAAGGTCGGCATGTCCTGGCCGCTCGAGCGCGAGGGCATCCGGCATTTCGCCGAGGGTCTCGAAGAAATCCTCGTCGTCGAAGAAAAGCGCGCCGTCATCGAGAACCAGTTCAAGGAACAGCTCTACAATTGGCGCGAGGATGTGCGGCCGCGCGTCATCGGCAAGTTCGACGAAGAACGCAACTGGATCCTGCCCTCGACCGGCGAATTGACGCCGGCCCAGATCGCTCGGGTCGTCGCCGCGCGGATCGGCCGGTTTTATACCTCGCCGCGCATCAAGGAGCGTCTCGCCTTTCTCGAAGCCAAGGAGCGCCAGCTCGGCGGCAATGTCGTGCCGTTCGCCCGCACTCCCTATTTCTGCTCCGGCTGCCCGCACAACAGCTCGACGAAAGTGCCCGAGGGCAGCCGCGCGCTGGCGGGGATCGGCTGCCATTACCTGGCGCAGTTCATGGACCGGTCGACCGCGACCTTCACCCAGATGGGCGGCGAGGGCGTACCGTGGATTGGCCAGGCGCCGTTTACCGAGACGCCGCACGTCTTTGCCAATCTCGGCGACGGCACCTATACGCATTCGGGGGTGCTCGCGATCCGCGCGGCCGTCGCGGCCAACGTCAACATCACCTACAAGCTGCTGTTCAACGACGCCGTGGCGATGACTGGCGGCCAGCCGATCGATGGCGGTCTCACGGTGCCGGTGCTGACCCGCCAGCTTGCCGCCGAAGGCGTGCGCCCGATCGTCGTCGTCACCGACGAGCCTGACAAATATCCGGCCGGCACCGACTTCGCGGCGGGTGCCATGATCCGCCATCGCGACGACCTCGATGCCGTCCAGCGCGAGTTGCGCGCGCTGAAGGGCGTCACCGCGATCGTCTACGACCAGACCTGCGCCGCCGAAAAGCGCCGCCGGCGCAAGCGCGGCCGCTTCCCGGACCCGGCGAAGCGCGTCTTTATCAACGATCTGGTTTGCGAGGGCTGCGGCGATTGCTCGCGGACCTCGAACTGCCTGTCGGTGGTCCCGGTCGAAACCGAGTTCGGCCGCAAGCGTGCGATCGACCAGTCGAGCTGCAACAAGGACTATTCCTGCGTCGAAGGCTTCTGCCCGAGCTTCGTGACGGTGCATGGCGGCAGCCTCAAGCGGCCGCCGGCCGGCGATTTTGACGAGGCCGGATTGGCCGATTTGCCGGAGCCGGCGCGTCCGGTCCTCGGCGAACCTTACGGCATCCTCGTCACCGGGGTCGGCGGCACCGGCGTCGTCACGATCGGCGCCCTGCTCGGCATGGCGGCGCATCTCGAAGGCAAGGGCTGCACCGTACTAGACATGACCGGCCTGGCGCAGAAGGGCGGCGCCGTCTACAGCCATGTCCGTATTGCCGAGCGGCCGGAACAGATCCACGCCGTGCGTATCGCCGCCGGCAACGCCCGATTGTTGTTGGGTTGCGATCTCGTCGTCGCGGCCAGCGCCGACGCGCTTTCGAAGCTCGAGCCTGGGCACAGCCGCGCCATCATCAACAGCCACGAGATCATCACCGGCGACTTCACCCGCAACCCAGATCTGGTCTTCCCGACCGGCGCCATGGAGCGCAGCATCGCCGAGGCGACGGGGCCGGAGAATGCCGAGTTTGTCGACGCGACCCGGCTCGCCACCGGCCTCTTTGGCGATTCGATCGCCAGCAACCTGTTCATGCTCGGCTACGCCTACCAGAAAGGGCTGGTTCCGTTGTCGGCCGAGGCGATCGAGCGGGCGATCGAACTGAATCGGGTCGCCGTCGCCTTCAACCAGGGCGCCTTCCGCTGGGGGCGTCGCGCCGCGGCCGATCCGGTCCTCGTCGAGCGGCGCGCGACGCCGCCCTCGGCGACCCCGGCAAGCCACCGCCAGTCGGAAACGCTCGACGAGGTCATCGAGCGGCGCGTCCGGTTTCTCACCGATTACCAGGATGCCGCCTATGCCGGGCGCTATTTGGCGCGCGTCGCCCGCATGCGCGCGGCCGAGACGGCCTGCCGGCCCGGCAACACGACGCTGACTGAGGCGGTCGCCCGCGCCCTCTTCCGGCTGATGGCCTACAAGGACGAATACGAGGTGGCGCGGCTCTATACGCAGAGCGATTTTCTGCAGCGCGTCGCGCGCCAGTTCGACGGCCGCTACGAGCTCCATTTCCATCTGGCGCCGCCCATTCTCGGCAATCGCGACCCGAGGACCGGGCACCTCAGGAAGCGCGAATTCGGGCCCTGGATGCTGAGCGTCTTCCGGCTCCTGGCCGGGTTGCGTCGGCTGCGCGGCACGCGATTCGACATCTTTGGGCGCAGCGACGAGCGCCGTACCGAACGGCGGCTGATCGGCGAATATGAAGCGGTGATCGACGAGATTATTGCCAAGCTCTCATCGGCCAATCACGCGGTCGCCGTCGAACTCGCGGCGCTGCCGCTCGAGATCCGCGGATTCGGCCATGTCAAGGAGGCCAATCTCGCCCGCGTCAAGGCGAAGGAGGCAAACCTCCGTATCCGCTTTCGCTCGCCCGCGGCGGCCCCGGCGATCGCGGCGGAGTGAGGCTCAAAGCCTCACCTCCCCGTATTCGAGCCCGAGCCGGACCTTGCCGATGCGGCCGAGGATCGCCGGCGTCACTATTCCGTGTTTCAGCCCGGTAAAAATGTCGCGGAGGCAGCGCTGCAGCGGGTTTGTCGCATGGACGACGGTGGTCCCGGCCTGGTCGAAGGCGAACACGGTCATGTCGCGCGCCGCTCGGGTCAGGGTATGAAAGGCTTGCAGCATGTCGAGCGTGCGGTTCGGGTCGAGCATGCGGCCTTGCGCGAGCGCCCGATCCTGCTCGGCGACCAGATCCAGGCAATAGCCCCGCGCCGCCCGCAATCTGCCTTCGAGTTCGCCAATTCCGAACTGCACGACATTGTCTACGGATTGCATGCCCTCGGCCTGCAGGCGCTTGGTCTTGGGCGCGGCGGCGAGGAGTTCGTCGAGCGCCCGCAGTCCGATACCGCTGGCGAACGCCGCCATCCCCGGCCGGGCCAGTTCCACAAGCCCGCGTGCCGAGGGGTGCCGCGGGTTACCATCCGACAGGAACGGATATTCGAAGGTGCGATAGGCCGGCACGAACTTGTCGGTGATCGTGTAATCGATGCTGGCGGTGGCGCGCAGGCCCATCACGTCCCACGAACCCTCCTTGATGTCCACATCCTCCTTGGGAACGAGATGGGCACGAAACCATTGTTGCCCCAGGCGATCGGCGATCGGCTCGGCGACGAAGACCCAGCGAGAGAAAGAGCTACTCGAGCCCCAGGCAAAGTTGCCCGAAACGCGAAAGCCGCCTTCGGTCTCGACCGACTTTGCCTTGGGCAATAAGGTCGCCCAGAAGGCGACTGGGCCGTTGCCGAAGATCTCGCGCCGCGCCCTCGGGTCGGCACCGCTGTGGACGAAGGTACTGACGCCGTTGGAGATCAGCACGCACCAGCCGGCCGAACCGTCGGCACGGGCGATCTCCTCGGTGGCTTCGAACAGATCGACGCCGGTGCCGCCGAGTCCGCCATCCGCGAGCGGGAGCCGGACGGAAAACAGATTGGCGTCGAGCAGCGCCGACGCGACCGTGTCGGTGAGCCGCCCGAGGCGCTCTCCCGCCAGCGCCTCCTCGCTGATCAATCGGCTGATCGCTTTTGCCCGGGCGAGCGGATTGGGCGTGCTAGCCGCCACCGAGGCAAGCGTGACGTCATTCATCGAGCGCTCCCGTGTTCCCCGGTTATCATCTTCCAGTAAGGTTAGTGTACCGAACCGTGAACTGGATCACATTTCCAAAAAAGGCCTATTGAGAGACGCCGGCCGCCGGCGCACTTCAGGCGGGTGCGCGCATCTCTAAAACCCTGCGAAGGAGCGCCGATGCCCAATCCCGCCGCTCTCGCCCGCCTCGAGGCGGCGGCCGACCTCGTCCACCGGGTGGTGCCGCCGACGCCGCAATATTGCTGGCCGCTGTTGTCGCAGCGCGTCGGCGCCGAGCTCTGGGTCAAGCACGAGAACCATACCCCGATCGGCGCCTTCAAGCTGCGCGGCGGGCTCGTCTATCTCGACCATGTGCGTCGGGCCGAGCCCGGTGTGCGCGGCGTCGTCACCGCGACCCGCGGCAATCACGGGCAGAGCGTCGCCTATGCCGCCAGCCGCCTTGGCCTCGCCGCGACCGTCGTCGTGCCGTACGGCAACAGCATCGAGAAGAACCGGGCGATGGCGGCGTTCGGCGCCCGATTGATCGAAGCCGGGCACGATTTCCAGGCGGCCTACGAGCATGCGGCGGGCCTCGCCGAGCGGGACGGGCTGCATCTCGTGCGCACCTTTCATCCGGTGCTGGTGCGCGGCGTCGCCAGCTACGGCCTCGAACTCTTCCGGGCGGTGCCCGACCTCGATGTCGTCTATGTGCCGATCGGGCAGGGCAGCGGCATCTCCGGCGTCATCGCGGCGCGCGCGGCGCTCGGCTGCGCCGCCGAGATCGTCGGCGTCGTCGCCGAGAACGCGCCGGCCTATGCGCTGTCCTTCAAGGCCGGGGTGCCGGTCGGCACCAATTCGGCCGAGACGATCGCCGACGGCCTCGCGGTCCGGGTGCCGGACCGGGCGGCGCTCGAGGTGATCCGCCGCGGCGCGGCGCGCATCGTCACGGTATCGGAGGCCGAGATCCGCCGGGCGATGCGCATCCTCTACACCGACACGCACAACCTGGCCGAGGGTGCGGGTGCGGCCGCCCTCGCCGCGGCGCTGCAGGAACGCGATCGGCTGGCGGGCAAGCGGGTCGCGGTCGTCCAATCCGGCGGCAACGTCGACCGCGCGCTGTTCGCAAAAGTCCTCTCCGAGGAGGATCCGGATTGACGCGCTCCACCTGCGTGAGCGCCTTTGGGGCGCAATGGTTTACCTTGTTAGAAGTTCTCCTTAAATCCTGGCAAGTTCAGCGAGGCACTCCATGACCCTCGAAACCGTCGACTGGTCGAAATGCGACGATGTCGAGAGCGTGCCGGGCAAAGTATCGGGCGCATGGGTGATCAAGGGCACCCGCGTAACCGCTCAGGCCGTGGTCGATAATGCCAAAGACGGATTTACCCCCGAGCAGATCGCGACCGAAATATTCGAGCTGCCGATCGAGCGCGTGAGGGGAGTGCTGCGGTTCGCTAAATTCGGCCTGTCCTCTGACGGATGAGGGTCCTGCTCGACGAGAACGCGCCGATCGGTGTACGCCGCATTTTGGCGAGCCACGACGTGCCGAGGGCTCTCGAAATGGGGTGGGCCGGGCTTTCCAACAGCAACCTTCTCGATGCGGCGGAAAACGCCGGCTTCGAGGCGCTCGTCACCTGCGACCAGAACCTTGTTTCTCAGCAGAACCTCGCAGGGCGAAACATTGCCGTCGTCGTCCTTTCCACCAACAGGTGGGCCGCAATACGCGCCCAGCCCCAGACGGTACAGCGTGCCGTCGGCAACGCTTCACCGGGTAGGTTTTCCATTGCCGTGTTCGGCCGCCAGCGCAGATCCCGGTCGGTACCGGATCCGAAATGCTGATCGAAGCAACGACGGACCGACGATTTTCTGACACCGCACGGTACGCGCGCCGAGACTGACCGGCGGCGATCGCTGTCCGTCCCGTCCCTGGTTCCTGCCTGCACTTGCGCAGCCACCGTCTTCACCGGAAGGATGCACCACACCGCGTTCGTGCGGCAGACCTGCGAGCCCTGAGCATCGGCAGCTGACAAATGGGAATGCCAAAGGAGAAGCGCGACCAACTCGCTTACCGGTCTCGCATCAGCGCCTGGCGCGCGCGGGCCCGGCCGCGCCCGCAGCCGGCCTGGCCTGGCGCAGATGATGGCGCAGGACGTAGCCGCCGATCTGCCGGAAGACTTTCTGGGTCGCATAATATCCGGCGAGAAGCCCGCATCGAGGGCCGGCAATCGCGGCGACCGCCGTGGCTGAGAACCAGACAAGCCGCGCGAGGCTCGGCAGGCGCCGGCCGAGCGCTGCGACATCGTTGACCCGGCCGGTCGGGCCGGGCCGCCGCGGCCAATCGAAAAACGGGTGCCCGTTATAGCGATAGCGGAATACCACCCCGGGGACGTGGACAAAGTCGCCGATCAGCGTCGCCGCCATCATCAAAGGCATGTCGTGCCACCAGTCATTGTGCCGCCATCGGATCCTTCGCAGCTTGTCGGTCCGCCACACGCCATAGAGATGATGCAGCTGAAACAGCGCCGCCTGGCGCAGCCGCAGCGCGGCCGACTGGCCGACATTGGCGAAATCGAGGCGCAGCGGCCGCGGTTCGCCGTCGAACAACTCGACGATATCGCCGAAGGCGAGGATCGCGTTCGGGCAGCGCTCGAGCGCCGTCACCAGCCGCTCGATAAAATCCGGGTCGCGCAGATCGTCATGCGCGGCCCACATGAAATAGGCGGCGCGCGCCTCCTTCAGCACAAAGTTGAAATTGGCGGTGACCGGGATCGGCGCCGCCTGGCGCGTGTAGCGGATCCTGCCGTCGCCGGCGGCGAAACGGCGGCAGATTTCCGCCGTCGCGTCGGTCGAGGCATTGTCCGAAACGATGATCTCGATGTCGCGCAGCGTCTGCCGGCACAGGCATTCGAGCGCCGCCGCGAGGCCGTTCGCCCCGTTGTACACCGGGACGCCGACGCTGACGCGCGGTGCTGGCGCCGCCACTTCAGGCATCGGCGAGCAGCCTGTCGAGGCCGGCTTCGATCGCCGTCGGCGCCGCCCAGCCAAGGCGAGCGACGACTTTACACATATCGGCGCCCAGCAATTGCGGCTCGCCGGCTCGCGGCGCGATTGCGCCGAAGCGCAACAGGTCGCTGCCGCCGAGCGCCGCAGCGAGATGCTCGATGACGCGACGGACCGGGATCGGCCTGCCGGTGCCGATGTTGAAGACGCCGATTTCGTCGGAGAACAGCAACCGGACCAGAAGGTCGGCCACGTCGGGCGCGTAGATGAAGTCGCGCTGCTGGCGCCCATCGGTGGTTTCGACCGGTCGTTTGGCGAGCAGCGCGGCGCGCACCGAGGGGATCAGGCGCCCCATCGGGTCGCCCGGCCCATAAGGCAGGAAGATCCGGCCCCAGACCGCGGCAAAGCCGTGATGCTGCGCCGCGGCGCCGAGCGCCAGCCAGCAGGCGGCTTTGCATTTGCCGTAGATCGTCGTCGGGCGGATCGGCGTCGAATCCTCGACGCAGAGCCGGTCGACAGCCTCGTATTCGGCGGCACTGCCGACGCCGACGAAACGGCGGCCGCCGGCCTCGCCAAAGGCGGTCGCCATCGCGATCGTGGCTGCGAGCCAAGACAGATTGTCGGGCGACCGGATGTAGTGACTGGGGGTCGCCTCCCAGGCGAGGTGCAACAAGAGGGTCGGGCGCGACATCGCGACGACCCGGCTTGCCGCGTCCGGATCGCGCAGATCGGCGGCATGCCATCGTACGCGGCTGCCGCCCGGGCCGCGGCCGGTACGGTTGACAGCGTCGATCGCGCAATCCTCGCGCAGCAGCCGGTCGAGGCAATGACGCCCGATGAAACCCGAGGCGCCGGTTACGAGAACTTTGCTCACGGCGTGAAATCCGGGCAGTTCGCGTCGCGCGCCGAAATGATCGCCGGCGCGAACGGCCAGTCGATCGCGAAGACGGGATCGTTCCAGCGCCAACCGGCGGCCAGCTCGGGGACGAAGATCCACCGGCGTGCCGTCCTGCGCAAAGCCGGGCTCAATCGAGGATCGCGAGCGATGGGACGGCGACCACGAAACGGCCGCCCCACTCGCGAATTCCGGCCATGTTGGCGCGAATCTCGTCCTTGATGTTCCATGGCAGGATCAGCAGGTAGTCGGGCTTCGTCGCGAGGATCCGCTCCGGCGCATGGATCGGGATCTGCACGCCCGGCAGAAAGCGGCCCTGCTTGTGCGGGCTGCGGTCGACCGTATACGGGAGCAGCTCGCGACCGACACCGCAATAATTGAGCAGCGTGTTGCCTTTCGCCGGCGCGCCGTAGCCGACAACGGTCTTGCCGTGCCGCCGAGCCTTGATCAGGAACTCGAGCAGCCCGCATTTGACCAAGGTCACCGCCTCCGCAAAGCCGGCATAGCCGTCGAGCCGGTCGAGCCCGCGCGCCTTCTCTCCGGCCAGGACCTTGTGCCAGCCGGCGCGGCGCGGCGGGGCGGTCTCGGTGTGGCCGGCGTAGACACGCAGCGAGCCGCCATGCGTCGGCAATTCCTCGACATCGAAGATCGTCAGGCCGTGCCGGGCAAAGATCCGGTCGACGACCAGCAGCGAAAAATACGAGAAGTGTTCGTGATAGATCGTGTCGAACTGGCATTCCCCGATCAGCCGCTGCAGGTGCGGAAACTCGAAAGTCGCCCACCCTTCCGGCTTCAGCATGATCTTGAACGCGGCGACGAAGTCGTCGAGGGCAGGCACATGGGCCAGAACGTTGTTGGCGACGATCAGGTCGGCGAGTCCGACTTCGCCGGCGAGCCGCTCGGCGGTGGCGATCCCGAAATAGGCAATCTCGGTACGGATGCCCTTGCCGATCGCTGCCTCGGCGACGTTGGCGGCCGGTTCGACGCCGAGCACGGCAATGCCGCGCTCCCTGAAATATTGCAAGAGGCAGCCGTCATTGCTCGCGACCTCGACGACTAGGGATTGCGCGCCAAGGCCGCGTCTTTCGATCATCTCCGTCGCATAACGCCGGCTGTGCTCGAGCCAGACTTCTGAATAGGACGAGAAAAAGAGGTAGTGGTCGAAAATTCGATCGGCCGGCTCGTAGACTTCGAGCTGCACGAGGAGGCAGCTCTCACAGACTAAGGCATGCAGCGGATAAAAGGGCTGCATCTGCCGCAGCTCGCCGGCGCTCAAGAAAGAGTTTGCCAGCGGCGAATATCCAAGGTCGATAAAGCTGCGGTGCAACTCGGCGTTGCAGGAGCGACAGCGAGGCAGGCTCATCCCGGAGGTACCGCTCTTGGGTGAATAGCTTAAAGGGTCTCGAAGTGAAAGATCTGATCCGCCATCAACCGGCGCGTCGGCAGGCTATTCTCGCTGCCGGGCGGCAACGCCAAGCCGAGGACGCTAGCTCCCATGCGATATCGCCAGGGCTCAGCCAGCTGCCTTTGAACCCGGCATAGCCGAGAACGAGAACCCGCTCGCTGCGCCAGAAAGCAATGCCGGCCATCACCACGTTTTCCATGGCGCGGCGCCGCTCACCCACAGGCTTTCGAGGTGGCGCTTATCGCGCAAGGTGTCCATCGCATACCAGAAGCCGGCGTGACGAAAGGCACCGAGCTGATCGCCGGCGCTGAGGCGGACGAGCGTGCCCTGCTCGAAGACGGTGTCGTCGCCGTCGATGTAGTCGAAGATCTTCGGCGACAGGACCATGAATCCGCCATTGATCCAGCCCGCGTCGACATCGGCCTTTTCGCGGAAGCTGCGCACGCGGTTTGCCTCGTCGAGATCGAGCGCGCCCCAGCGGCTGGGCTGCTGGACCGCGGTCAATGTGGCCAGCCGGCCGCCTGCCCGATGGTATTGCAAGAGCCGACCGAGATCGAGATCCGCCAACCCGTCGCCATAGGTCATGCAGAACGGCTCGTCGCCGATATAATCGCGGGCGCGGCGCAGCCGCCCGCCGGTCATCGTGTCGTCGCCGGTCTCGACCAATGTCACGCGCCACGCCTCGGCCCGTTTCCGGTGCACCTCCGTCGTATGACGCAAGAGGTCGAAGGTCACGTCGGCCATGTGAATATGATAGTTGGCAAAGAATTCTTTGATCAGGTATCCCTTGTAGCCGAGGCAGATGATGAAATCATTCAGCCCGAACTGCGAATAGATCTTCATGATGTGCCACAGGATCGGACGGCCGCCGATCTCGATCATCGGTTTCGGTCGTAGTTCGGTTTCTTCCGAGAGTCGGGTTCCTAGACCACCGGCGAGGATAACAACCTTGGGATTCGACATCACTACTAAACATCCGAGGCTGACGGCGAGCGGGCGCCCCCCACAATCATCCCACGATGGCTACAATCGAACAACTCCCGCCCGGTCGCTCGGGTAACGGATCAGCTGCCCACGCCGGTCTGGACCATCCGCGGCGGTTCGACAGGCCCCTTCTCGAACACCACGATGCTGTCGAAAAACGACATTCCGGTCGTCGTTTGCGTGAATTCCGTAAAAAGCTCCGGGTTGGAATGAATGTGGAACCCGTTCAGTTCGTCAATCTTGTGCTTTGCCAGTTCGATAAAGGTTCCGCGCTGCCGGAGACCGCCGCCAAAGGGGGCGTGGTAGCTGGTATGACAGTCTTCGACCATGTAGATCCCATCCGGACGCAAGGTCGGGTAAAGGGTTTCGAAGGAGGTTATCTGCTGTTTCATCGTGTGACCTCCGTCGTCCAGGACGACGTCGAATTCATGGAATTCGCGCACCAATTCCTGCAGGAAAGCGATGTCCTCCTGCGATCCGATACGAACGAGTGTCCTGCCCGCCTCGTAGCAACGGCATCTCGGATCGATATCGACACCGACGATTAGCGCATCCGGGCCAAAATAGGCTCGCCACATGTCGAGCGATCCGCCCTGCGAGACGCCTATCTCCATCATCCGGAAATCACCGGAACCTCGGTATCGGGAAAAAAATCTCTCATAGACACGAAAGTAGTGCGCCCACTTTACACAAATTCGATGCGAGCTATCGTAGAATATCCGCTCAAGATCGTTCATTGCTGTCCTTTCGATCGAATGGCGCAGCCGAGACAGGGTCATCTCCCCGAACGCATTGCGCTCCTTTTCCTTGTTGCTCCGCGGACCTTCGGTCCACGGTATCACAATAGAACCGTAAGCCGACGACCGTCAGCTGCGCCGCGGGGCATCAGTAGATGTTCAGAAACTTGGTCAGGTCGTGCGGGTTTTCTGCAAGCGCTCGCGAATCGAGGGTCGGGTAGTCCCTCCACAGTTTCTCGCGGCCGTAACCGGTCAGTTCGATATCCCGAAATCCGCTTAGAATTTCGTAGAATTTGTCCTTGAGGACGCGCGAATCCGGATCAAGTCCCGACACGGCCACCAGCCCGGTCGGCGGGCAGTCGAGGAACAGGACATTGAGGTCCGGTCGATACTTTTTCAAAATCGGAATGATCTTCCAGACATCTCCAGTCCACGCGAACCGCCGATCCGGCCCTTCTTCCTCGGGCCCGACAACCGCAAGCCAACTCGTCATTCGTTGATTCTGCGGTAAACAGTCGTGCAGCAGCACTAAAGTGCGGGAATGGGCACGTGTCTCGGTATTGATGAAATCCCGCAACAGATATTCAAAGCGATGCATCCCGTCCAGGAATGCAACATCCGGCCCGTCAGGCAGAATTTTTTCCAGATGCCGGGCGGCAAAGAACGCGTCCGAGGTCATTTGGTAAAGATGCAGTTCGGTTTTGACGCCGACGATGTGGTTGGAAATATTGAATTGCGGATCAACACAGACCGCCGGGCACGAATAGCGCGCCGCCGACTCGCCCAACTCGGTGCCGATCTCAAAATAGGATTTCGGTTGCAGGACCGTACTCAACACGACGAAGAAGTCCAGATAGGGGATGCCCGCGTGATCGGACCTCTCACCTATAGACCTGAAGTACGTTCGATCTCCAACGGTGGCAAGCGGCGCCGCGATTGTTTTTGACTTCAACGCAATTGCGCCGGCTGCTGTTGACCGGATTTTTGCCGAGAGAACGCCCGTCGCACCGATCGATCTCGTGATAGATCCGAGAAGGCGCGGAATTGTCCCGTCACCCAAAGCCACCGTTACTCTCCATCAATTGCAAAGCGGACCGGAAATCCTCTTCTCTGATCGAAAATTGCTGAGCGAAATCGTCGTCCTCGCAGGCGGCGCCAAAGACATAGCCGATCTTTTGATCCATCGCCTGGCAGAGGCCAGACTGCAAGAACCCGGGGTGCCGCGCCGCGGCGCGGAGCGCGCAAACCATCGTCCCCGCAGAGGCGAACAGGCTGCCGTGGAGACCCGATCCATATTCCCCGACGATACAACTCGCCTCTGCGAACATCGCCAGCTGCTCGGTAAGCGAGAACCTCTCGGGTCGGACGACCTCAAACCCGGCATCCGCCGCCAACTGCTCGATCGCCCGCCGATTCAACAATTTCCGGGCCTCGAGGCCGGGGGCGCCGCGCGCCACGAACAAGTTCCTGCCGGCGCCGCGTTCGGCAATGCGGCAATTTTTGCCGCCGGGGATCAAGGAGAGCAGATATTCGATGGCGGAGCGAAACAGTGGATGGGTGCGGCCATTGCTGCGCAACATTGTCGGCACGATCAGACGACGGACGCCGACGACCTCGTTATAGGTATCAAAACGGATTATCTGCGAATCGGAAATGCCGAGCAGGCGGAGCCAAGAAAGAGCAAAGTCAGGCGTGTTCCCGGGGATGATGTATTCGCTTTTGCACGGGTCCAATCCGATGCGGTGCAGCAGATAGAGCTTGGGAAGAAAATCCGCCAGCCAATGCCCATAGATCAGGTGACCGGGCCCGGCCAAAGCGACGGTGGGTCCGTCCAATAATCGAGAATACCGGTCTTTTGCGCGGATGCTGCCATAACGGCCGGCCTCGCTGATGGCTGCCTCGCTGAGGCTCAACTGATCGCAGACGAGTAGCGCGCCGTCCCGCACCAAAAGGCCGTGCGACGTCACTCCTGCGTTGCTCAACGAGTAGCAACCCACGGATAATGCGGTATACTCGGCGAAATAAGCCTGCATCAAATTTTCGGGGAAAGGCCCGAAGATGAATCTCGGCGCAAGCGGCGCCGAATTCGACAGCGGTGCCACTTCGAGGTATTGCTCCAGGGCCGCGGAGGTCGTCAGCGGCGCAATATCGAGTGACGGGCGCGCGGCACGCTGACCGCTTGGCGAGCCCGACGATGATGGTATAGAGCGATCTGCAACGGGCGGCGGCGATTTGGCGTGGTTGCCAGCCGCAAGGTCGGGCCCGGTGAAGTCGGGATACTCCGGGGCGGACGGATTGCGTCCCTCGCGCCAGCCGAAATCCACCCAATGTTCGATCGGATCGACGCCGGCTGCGGCGACATCCTCATAGGTGGCGAGATAATATTCTTCATCGAAGGCGCCACTTTCACGCACCAGGCGTATCGCCTCGTCGCGCAAAATCGCCGAACCTCCCGTGCGACCCGGCAAAAAGCCCCACCTCCTGCCGGCATGCACGCAGAAGAACAGCAAGCATTGTTCGACCCCTTGGGCGAGGCTGCCATTCGCTGGATCCGCACCTTGCTCGAAATCGGGCCAATCGAAACCTAGGGCGGGCAACCCGGCCAGCGCCTCGCTGCGGAACCAGAACATCGAGCCGTTCGGGAATTCGACGTGCTGATCAGGCAGAAGATCGACATCGATCTTCGACAAGACTTTATGCATTTTATCGAAATTCGGGCCGACGCTCGGACGATTTGTGTTCCTGAGGAAATGATGGGGTACCAACACCCCGAGTTTCGGCTGTGCGAGCAACGTCGCGACGATCACCCGTACCCGGTCCGGGTCGCCAAGTAATTCGGCATAGAGGTGCCGGCGCCAATACTCGCCGAATTTGGCGGGAGCATTCAACAACTTGTTGCCGTGGATTTTCAGACAGATTTCATGTTGCGACAGCCTGTCGCCGAATTTCACCACTAGCGGGGCGATGTCCGCCCCGCAATTCGGCACCGCTGCGAATTCGCTGATCGCGACCAGGCCGTATCGTTCAAAGACCTTTGAGACCGCGGCGCAGCCTTCTTCGGATGCGATGGAAACATAAATCTTCTTGGGCAGATCGATATGCGCGAGATAGCCAGCGACCTCTTCGGCCAGGTCGGGGTAGAAGAGGTGAACGAAAATTCCGATCGACTGATCGAGTGCGACCGCACCGTCCTTGCCGAGGACGATCTCGCTGCGCCACTCGTCGAGATTGATTGCGCGAACCTCTGGGCGTGAGCCGTCGGCGGAGGCCGCCGCAGCACTGGACGGCAACAGATCGCACAGCAACTCCTCGGTCGCCCGATGCAACCTCGATGGCGCGCAACACCGCTCCGTGTAGGCGAGCGCCGCTCTGTGCTTCTCGGTCCACAAAGCATCGTCGGTCAGGAGCCGCAGGCAAGCTTCGGCAAATGCCGTTCCACTATCGTTGACCGTCGCTGCACAGAGGACGTCGGTGCACTCGCCGGTATAGGCCAACTGTTCGGCTATCAGGAGGGAGGTTACCGCGGGGACGCCGTAGCTGAGCGCTTCCTGAACCTTGAACGGGATGCCGGCGGCAAACCGCGTCGGCGCGATAAATACGCGGGTCCGGGCGAATTCCTTGCCAGGATCGTCAACCGGGCCGAGATGGATGACCCCTTCGCGCATCAGCGGTGCGAGGGAAACCTCCGGTCGAACTAGACCGGCAAGCAGCAGCGTCTCGGCGGGTCGCGCTTTTCTGATTTTCGGCCACACGCAGTTCAGGAACCACACGAGGCTGTCGTAATTGGGTGTTTCGGCTCCGTGTATGGCCCCGAAGAAGAACAATCCGCGGCGAAATGAGAGGCTGTCGTGCGCCGGCTTGGGCAAAAAATAATGGCCGACCACGTACACTGGCGAACTGCAGTGCTGCCGGACAATGCCCGCCTCGAATTCGTTGACGGCGACAAAACTGTCCGCTGCATCGGCGCCGCGGAATTCGGCCCGCAAAGCGTTGGCGAACTCAGCGCTGGTCGTGATCTCTCGATAGCTCTCCGCACCTGTCCGCTGGGATATGTCGCGGATTGCCGCCACCGCCTCGGTGTCGCACACGACGACTCCGCGATGTTTTCGCTTCCACGCCGACAAGACGCCGTCGTATCGTGCCAGAATGAGCGTACGGCAAATATAAACCATATCATAATGCTTTCTTTCTAACAGGGTATAAAGAGACTCGGCTGACGGACCGAAGGTGATTTCGATATAATCGAAATCCTCCGGCACGATCATATAAGGTTCGCGACGACAAGAAAAAATATCGACGTCGGTGAACTCGAGGAGGCTGCGAAGGATAGTCTCCGAACGGCCAAAACCGGAACCCATTTTCACGGACGGAATGGTCTGCTCGATGAATAAAACGCGTGGACGGCGGGCATCATAGCGGACCGGATAGCTGACATTCGGCCTCAACTCCGGGCGCTGGTCGAGCAGGTCGCGGTGTTGCTCGACAAAGGCCGGACGATTTTTCACCATCAGCTCTATGGAAGCTCTCGGCGTGGCTTCGGACGAAAACGTGCCGTATTCGAGATGATATATGCGAATGTCGGGGTAGACGCGCGATCGCCGGCCGGTCTTCCACAGACGCAGCGCCAAGTCCGCTTCCTCGTAGTAACCTGGCGAATAACGCTCGTCGAAGCCTCCGAAAGCGCGAAATTCCGCGGCTGAGATGCAAAAGAAGCAGCCAGCGACATAATCGACGTCACGCGGATAGACAAAAGCATAACGGGTCGGCGGCTCGTTGCGAAAATAGCCCTGGGCTGCCCCGTCACGCCAGATCCCGGACCCGAGATCCTGTATTGTCCCATCGAATTGCAAAATCGCCCCACCAAAGCAGGCAACTTCGGCCTTGTCTCTCTCGACCGCCGCATGCAGGCGCACGAACACGTCCGGCGAGAACTCGACATCATTATTGAGAAACACGAGATAGCTGCCCGACGCTGATGCGGCGCCGAAATTGCAGGCGCGCAGAAATCCAATATTCGGTGACACGCTCCGCAACACTAGTCCCTTGACATAATGATCGATCCTGGCGGTTTCGTCACCTGAGCCGTCGTTGATAAAGACGACCTCGATGTCGATGCCAAGCTTTGACGTCGTGTAGCACGCGGCATGTTCGAGGAGCTCGAGGACGTGGATATTGTAGCTGAACTTGTTGTAAGCGCAGACGATCACCGAAAAGAATGGTGTCTTCGCCACCGGAAACTGGATGACGTGGCCGGTGCGGGCGCGAAACGCCGAAAGCTCGCACCGCTTCAGGTAAAGCGCTTTACCATGCTCGATGGGAACCCGCGGGGGCCCGGGAGAAGACGCCGTTCGGTCGGGTTCGGGTCTGACGGCTGGCGGTGAAGCGATCGTGGCAACCGCGGCTTCCGCCGCGCGCGAGCGGTAATAGGCAATGCGACGGCTGGTCCGATGCGGCGTCAGGATCCAATACATGACCGTGAGGCAGCGGCGCGCTTGCCGCCGCAGGCCCGGCGGCGTCTTGTTGACGAGCCGCCGCGCCGGTGCCGTCAGGCGCCAGAAGGTAGAGCCGAGCACGAGGTCACGCTCGTGCCGCAAGCTGTCGCGTTCCACCTCCAGTCGCGCGGCTCGGCCGCGCCACCCGGCAAGCTGTGCAGCCAGCTGTTTCTCGCGTTGCCGCGCCTGCTCGGCGAGGCGCTTCTCGGCTTCGTGAAGTGCCCCCTGCCGCTCCGCCGCGAGCGCCTGCGCCTCCTGTAGCCGCTGCTCCGCCTCGGTCAGTGCCGCGAGTGCGGCACTGATCCGCGCCTCTGCCGCGGCGACGCGCGCATCGGTCGCAAGTTCGGCCGCATCCAACGCGCCTTCCCGCTCGGAGAGGGTGGTGATCAGTGTCTCCATCGAGGGTCGCCGGAGGCTGGATCCAGCATCCGGGTAAGGAAAGCCCAGCGGAATCTGTCCGCTTCCCGGTCGTTCTTGGCCTCTGTGCTTTCTCGCATACCGATGCCGAGCAAGCGCGGAACCTCCTCGTCAGGATGGCGAGCCCATCCGTACGACGCCGGCGGGCCAATTTTCTTGCGGAGCGCCGGTCACAACGGCGCGATCTCGAGCGGGGGTCGAGGCTGCCATTTGACCGATATGCGATATCACGGGCGGTAATCCCCGCGCCAGTGCCCCTTATGCCTATATCGGCATAAGGGTCATAATGCCGAGCGCCGGATTATGCCGCATGGCCCGAGCAACGGCCGGAGCGCTGGCCTCAAGCCATGCGGCGGTTCGGCATAATCAGAGCGCTTCAAGGAAGGCGAGCAGCTTGTCGTCCGGGCGGTATCGTCCGGACCTCGTCTCCGGCGTAGCTACTCGAGACAGGGCTTTTTCCTTCATTCGCAGATCGGCATGAATGTAGATCTGCGTCGTCTCGACGGATTCGTGGCCGAGCCAGAGAGCAATTTCGATGTACCAATAGGTGTTCTCGGGCTTGGTGTGGCCGAGATAGGTCGTCAGCTTGATCATCTCGCGCGCCGGGTCGTGGCCTGCGCGGTACCAGCCGATGATGGTCCGCGCGGCGAAGATCATGGATGCGCGGGCCGCGGCCATGCCGGTAGAACCGCTGTGGAGACCGTAATCCGAGGCGCTGGCAGACGAGCGCAAAGTTATAGCGAGCGCTGCAGTCGCCGATGCGGGTGCCCCGATCACCAACAAAGAAGGGTTGTGGCGAGAAGCCGAGCAGCCGGTCGCGTTCGTCCGCGTAGTTTCTCAAGCGCTGCGCCACGCTGCTGTCGATCAGCACCAGCCGGGCCTTGCCCCGCTTGCCCCGCCGGATCGTAAGCACGCCGATCTCGAGATCAACATCGCCCGCGTCGAGTGCGAGTGCTTCGCTGATCCTGAGGCCTGTGGTCGCAAGGAGACCGAGCAGGTTCGAGCAGGTGAGCCCGCGGAGCCCATAGACCGAGGGAAGCTCGGCCGCGGCGGCGACGATGTTGGCGATCTCCTCAGCGCTGTAGATATGCGGGCGCGAGCGTCGGGCCCGGTGCGGGATCAGCCCGCGAGCCGGCACCCCGTGTGTCGGATCGAGGCCGTGCAGCCATTGCGCGAACAGCCGGACCATGCCGAGGCGCGCTGCCCAGGTCTGTCGGCTGGCTTGGCCAAAGCTGGCCTGCCACTTCAGGAAGAGGCCGGCATTGACATGCTCGGCGCCCTGGGTCTCGGCGAAGGCCACAAAGCGCCGCAGCAGCCTCGCCGTTGTCCCGAGGTCGTAGCCCAAGCTCCGGCGAATGGTCAGATACCGATCGAGCTCCTGTCGAATGCTGCTCATTGTGCACCCTCCACGAAGGGCCAGGGCTGCGCGATCGAGCGCAACCCCTCGATGTCGAGCTTGGCGTAGATCAAGGTGGAGGCGCGCGACCGGTGGCGGAGCATGTCGCTCACCTCGGGGAGCGACGCACCTTGGCGGACCAGATTGGTCGCCAAGCTATGGCGCAGGACATCGGGTCCGACATATCGGCAAGGCGGCCTGACTCCGGTTCGGGTGACCGCGTCCTTCAGTATGGTGTTGAGGACCGTCCCGTCCTTGAAAGGGCCGTGCGGCGCCCGGACGGAGACGAATAGCGCGCGCGATGTCGAGACACGATCCTGCCGGATGTAGTCGGCCAGTGCTTCGCCGACATCGGGCGGGATCGGCACGCGATCGTGGTTCTGACCTTTGCCACGCACGACAAGTTCGCCGGCGCGCCAGTCGATATCGCCGAGTTGGATGGCGACCACTTCCGGCGCGCGCAGGCCGGGGCGCGCAAGGAGAATGATCATCGCATAGTTGCGGCGGCCAAACCGCGTATCGGCGCGCACTGCCGCCAACACGGTTTCCACCTGCTCGGGCGTCAAATGGCGAGGTAGCCGGGCATCGTAATGCTGCGCGACGCTCGGAATGCAGAGCGCCAGACTGCTTCTCGTCAGGCCGTTCTTGAAAAGGTGGCGGAAGAAGTTGCGCAGGTGCGGCGGTGCCGTTTTATCGCGGTATGGCGGCTTGCGGGTGGTCGGCCGCTGGAGGAAGGCAACGATGTCGCCGGCCGTGATCGCGCTGAGCTCGACCTCGGTTTCGCCGAAGCGGAAGTCGTGGAACCGATCTGCGAAGCGCCAGCAGTGGCCGATCGTCTGCTCGGTGAGGCCCCGCTGGCGACGGAGATAATCCTCGTAGTCACGCCGCAACGCGGCGCGGGCCCAAGCTCCCTTGCCGCCGGCGGCACCGGCGGTTTCGCCTGGCCGAGCGTCCTGAGATAACCGACGAAACGCCTGACGATAAAGATGGCATACTGGCGCCGATCGCCGTGCGAATCTGCGCTTAGCACAAGCTCGGCCGCGATGTCTGGCGTGAGCTGATCGAGCGGCAGGCTGTGCCTGCCGATCAGCTGACCGAATCTGCGAAGGACCGCCATCGACCCGAATCCGATCCTTGACCCCGACTGTCCACTCCGGGAAAACCAAGTTTGGTAAAACGTGGCGTTCGATTTTCGGGGCTGGAGGCGCCAGATTCGGCATTATATACTCAACTCACGATGACCGAGCGACGTGACGGGCGAATTATCTGTCGGGCCTGACCTGTTCAGGCCAGTAGCAGTGCGTGCCGCCCTTGTGTCCGATATGACACACGCCCGGAACTCCCTCGATGCCGCAATCCACGCCCGCTCTGTCCCTGCCGTGTGGCAAAGTCGTCGCCAGTAGTCCGTCCTCCGGCGGCGTCCGCCCGGAGCCTGCCATGACCAAGGTGGCGGTGTTCGGCAACGCCGGCGGCGGCAAGTCCACTCTTGCCAAGCGGCTGGCCGAATTGACGCAGCTACCTCTGCATCCGCTCGATCTAATCCAGTATAAGCCTGGTGGCGGCGAAGTGCCGCGCGAGCAATACCTACGGGCGCATGCCGAACTGCTGCGTCGGGATGTATGGATCATCGACGGCTTCGGCTGCCTAGCCTCCGCCTGGGAGAGGTTCGCAGCAGCCGATACGCTGATCTACGTCGATCTGCCGCTTGCCATCCATCACTGGTGGGTCACCAAGCGCCTCGTCAAAGGCCTGTTTGTAAACCCGGAAGGCTGGCCGGCAGACAGTCCGATCTGGGCCAGCACGTTGAACAGCTACAAGGTGCTGTGGCGTTGCCATCGCGGTCTGACGCCCCGGTATCGGCGCCTTGTGGCCGAGTCGGCGGCGTCGAAGCGGGTTCATCACCTGAGGTCACCTCGGGAGATCGGGGTCTTCCTCGACGTCGTCCGGCGCGAGCAGGGCTGTCTGGGCCATTAAGCGGCACGTTTTCACCAATTCCGTTTGTTGCATAAGTCAAAAAACGTTCGGAAAGAGCCACCACAGCCCCATGGGTCTGTTGGGTAGCTACCGCGTGCTCAGGACGGTTCTCGACCCAAAGCCCGATCTTTCGCAGGCCAGCAATTCGCTGTTGCTGCGTTGCTGCGCCGACACCTATTTCATCCGTTCGAAAACGCAGTCAGCTTTCCGTCTCGCGGTACCAGGGGATAAGCAACCGGCGCAGGCGGCGAAAGCCCAGATCGGTGGCAAAGCCGATGAGCCCGATCACGAAGATGCCGGCGAAGACCCGTTCAGTGCGGAAGGTCTGCTGCGCCTCCAGAACCATGTAGCCGATGCCTTCCGTCGACCCGATCATTTCGGCGGCGATGATGACGATCAGCGAGATACCCCAGGCCAGCCGGACGCCGGTGAAGATGTGCGGAAGACTGCCGGGCAGCACGATGCCCTTGAAGATCTCGAACTCGCTCGCTCCGAGCGACCGCGAGGCCCGGAACAAATTGGCATCGATGCTGCGGACCCCGGCAAAGGTGTTGAGGATGACCGGGAACGACGCCGCCAAAGCGATGATGAAGATCTTCGAGCCGTCGCCGATACCGAACCATAGGATGGCGAGCGGGAACAGCGCGAGCGGCGAGATCGGTCGCACGAGTTCGACGAGCGGATCGAGAAGGTCGTTGACCAGCCGGATGCGCGCCATCGCCGCGCCGAGCGCGACGCCGACCGTGACGGCGATCAAAAAGCCGCAAACGACGCGGAAAAGGCTGGCATAGAGCGCCCTCACCAGGTAGCCGCTCGAGATCAATCCCGCCAGATCGGAGACGGCCCGGCTCGGCGGCGGAAACAGCAGAACATTCAAAAAACCCCAGCGGCTGGCCAGCTCCCATGCCAGCAATACGCCGACCGGCGAGAGGAGGCGCAGGACCCAGCGCGAGCGTCTCATTCGAGGAGCAACGACAGGCGTCGCGCCAAACCTGCGACCTCGGGGTCTTCGCGGAGACGCGGCCGGGGCATACTGATTTTTTCGACTTCAAGTACAAAGCTAGGCCTTTGCGCCATGACAACGATGCGATCGGCCATGATCACCGCCTCGTCGATATCATGCGTGACGAACACGATCGTCTTCTGCGTCTGGTGCCAGATGCGCAGGACCTCGCGCTGCATCGTGCGCCGGGTCAGCGCGTCGAGCGCCGCCAGCGGTTCGTCCATCAGCAATACCAGCGGATTGACGGCGAGCGCGCGGGCGATTTCGAGACGCTGGCGCATGCCGCCGGACAGTTCGCTCGGATAATGCCGAGCGAAACCGTCGAGCTGCACCAGCCGCAGCATCTCGGCAACGGTATCATGAACCGCGCCGTTGCCGCGGTTCGCTCGGAGCTTCAGCCCGTAGGCAACATTTCCGGCCGCGGTTAGCCACGGAAACAGTGCCGGCTGCTGGAACACCATCATGCGCTCGCGCCCGGGGCCAGCGATCGGCTCGCCGCGAAACAGCACGCGCCCCGAACTGGGCGTCAGATAGCCGGCGAGCAATGACAAGAGGGTGCTTTTGCCACAACCGCTTGGTCCGATGATCGCGACGAACTCGCCGGCCTCGATGCTGAGATCGAGGCTCCGGATCACCTCGACGGGGCCGCGGCTCGAGTTTCCCGGAAAAGTCAGCGTCAGATCGTCAAATCGGACCAACCTCCCGCCGGGGTCGGCGCTCACCGCAGGCCTCCGCCTACATCTTCAGCAAGCGACGCTCCCAATCCGCATAGTAACTCGCCGCCGGCTTCGGGAGGAACGGATAATCGCCCTTGAGCATGTTTGCGATCTCGGGGTCCGGCTGCAGGCCGAGCTCTTCCGCAACGGGGAGCACGAACCGCTTGGTGGGTTCGACGATCGTTTCGTTAAACAGCCTGACCGGGTCGGGATGAGGATCGATTGTCTTCGCCTGCACCAGCATCTCGTACAGGTTCCAGACATTGGGCATGACCGGGAGCCCATTGCGCGCGAACAAGGGGATGCGCATGTGCGCCGCTAATTCGCTAGGAAGACCGAGGTTCTTCGCCACCACCTTGCGGGCATCGACGGGGTTGTCATCGATCCAGTGGGTAAAGCGTATGCATGCTCGGAACAGCTTCCTGGCGGTTTCCGGGTTGGCGTCGGCAAAATCGCGCCTGAGCGCGAACGTGCTTAATCCGGCATAGGGCACTAGCTCGGTCGCATTGGCGATGGTGCGGGCGTGGTATTTCCGTTCGGCGACCGTGTCGGCCGGCGGAATCGCGAAGATCGCGTCGACCAGCCCCTGCGCGAGCGCATCGGGCATGTTCGGCGCCGGCATCGGCACGAGCTTTATGTCCTGCTTGCGGATCTTGGTCTTTTTGGGAAGGCCGTTGAGCAATATATCGGGAACCGTACCGGCCCCAAGGAACGCGAGCTTCTTCCCCTTCAGATCGTCGAGGGTTTTGATCGGCGAGTCCGGCAACACCATAATCCGCTCGAACGGATGGTTCGGGGTACTGAAGGCGCAGAGAAAAGGCGCGATCAACGGCAGGCCTCGAGTGAGCACGATGATGCTCGGCGCAACCCCCATCTCGCCGGCGACGACGCTGCCTGCGGCCATTCCCTGCGCGATTGGCGCGAAATTCTGGAAGCGTGTTATCTCAACGGTAAGCCCTTCATCCTTGAAAAAGTCGACTTCCCCGATGTAGGACGCGATCGCCGGATCAATGGGCAACGTTCCCAGGACGATTTTCGGCGACTTCTGCGCTGATGCCCGACGCAGCGCCGTCGATGCCGCCACGTAGCCGGCGCCGCCGCTTGCAATGAGCTTCAACGCCGATCGCCGAGTTGGGCTGCCGTGGTTCATTTTTTGTCACCCTGTTCGGTCTCGATTTTGCGGAGACCGTACCCTGATTTCTGCGGATGCGCACCAGCGGCGGCGCAGCGTTGGTACGAAACGACCCAGCGCGGCCTCCATGAATCTGAGGTGGCCAGTGGTTGTCAGCGTGGCGGGGTTGTGCTCGCTTGCTACCGCTTCCGAAAAGGGCCGCTCACCACCCTTGTCGGAAGTTCGGCCAGATTATGCCGAGCCAGAATGTACCTCCCGGTAGAGGCGAAGGTCACGAGGACGCCGTGCGGCATAATCCGGCGCTCGGCATTATGACCAATCCCGCCACAGCGATCGGCGCGGCCGATCCGCCAAAGCACAGGGACGGGCGGCGCCGTCCGCGATCCGGGACCCGCCATGTGCCGATGGCCCCTTCAGTGATGCCTCGGACGGCTCCATGAGACCGCCAGCGCGACCGCACGCGCGCACTCGGGCATCGCGGCGGCTTGGAGAAGCTGTGAAAGCCGCGGGACGGAGGGCAGGTTTGGCGGCCGGCGTTGCAGTCGCCTCGTGCTGGGCCTCGGGGCCTTTCCCGTCGACCGGGGAACGTCTATAGCTCTCGCTCTGACATGGGATTGGGGACGGCGGTGTCAGACCTTGATCAGGTACATCTCTATACGCTTTGCTGGAACGACAAGAAAATGCTCCCGCATTTTTTTGAACACTACAACCCAGTTGTCGATCGTTTCTTCGTCTTTGACAATGGATCGACGGATGGGTCGCTTGAGATTCTGAAAGGGGACGAGCGGGTCCAGGTCTCTCATTTCCAGACCGAATTTGATTCCTTTGCTGAGACGGAACTCCGGCTGAGCGAAGAGATGTGGAAGAGCAGCAGGGGCTCGGCGGAATGGGTGCTGGTCATAGACATCGACGAGCACGTCTACCACGCGGATCTTTTATCCTATCTGCGCGATTGTCGGGCGCGCGGCGTCACGGCAATCCGGGCGGTCGGCTACGAGATGGTCGCAGACACGTTCCCGTGCACCGGCAAGAGGCTCTGCGACGTGGTCACGTCCGGTGTGCGCGATCCGATCGGCAATGACAAGTTGTGCCTGTTCGACCCGTGCGCGATAGCGCGGAGCAACTTCGTGCACGGGCGGCATGACGCAGCGCCCGAGGGACGGGTCGTCTGGCCGTCATTGCCGGAAGTTCTTCTACTTCACTACAAGAAGTTGGGGCTCGACCATGTAATCACCCGCAGCGGGCAGCTGCGAAACGGTCTCGGATGGCGGGACATCGAGCGCGATTGGGGCCATCAATACCTTTGGTCTCCCGAGGAAATCGCCGCGAACTTCAACAAGACGAAACAGCTCGCCAGGCCGATCCCGCGGACCGCCAAGGACATCTGGCAGCAAGAATTCACGCGATTAAAGGCAGACATCACCACGCGGGAGGCGGAGAGGCAACGGCTCCGCGCCAGCGCCGCGGAACGCGACGCCGCGATCGCGGCGGTGGAAGCCCGGGTCGCGGCGGCAGACCAAGGGGCGGCGCGTCTTCGCGATGAGCTCGCTTGCCGCGAGGCGCAGCTGGCGGAGAGCGAGCAGACCTTGTCGAATACCGTCATGGAACTCGACGCGGTCTATCGTTCATGGTCCTGGCGCGCGACACAACCGTACCGATCGCTGCGTCGTCGTCTCCGCCGCCGCCGATTGGTCTCGCCGTATCCGCCGGCGAGGAGCCCTGCCTCCCCGATCGCCTGCCAATATGAAACGCAAGCACGGGTTGCCGTCTCTGCCGCGGGTTCGGCGCCGTCGGCACCGCCGCCCATAACGGGCGGACAAAGCCCCATGTCGGCATCGGCCGCCCCGCTTGGGACTCTGCAGCGGGAGCTCGAGCTGAGGATGGGCTCGGAACCTCTGAATTGGACCCTGCGGACCGAGTATTTCGGCGTGCTGGAAAGAATAAGCCGCTCGCACCTTGGCCGTTTTTACGCGGTGCTCCCGGAGATCGCAACGCCATTGATGCTGCGCGCCGCGACATCGGATGTTTTGAACCTGCGGCAGATTTTTCTCGAAGGCGATCGCAGCGCGGAACCCTACATCTACGGCGATTACGGCTTTACGGTACCGCCGCTCGACAGAATCCTCGATCTCGGAGCGTATTGCGGCTACACCGCGGTGTATTTCGCGAACCGCTTTCCCGACGCGGCGATCACTTGCGTCGAGCCGCCGGGAGCCAATTTCGACGTGCTCCTCGTCAATACGGCGCCATATCCGAATATCCGATGCTTTGCTGCGGCCGTCTGGCCGCAACGCGCCGCTCTCCGGTCGTCAGGGCATCTCTTCGGCGATTGGGGAAATCTGTTTGCCCCGGCCGGGCTCGCGGGCGGCGAGACGATATGTGCCTATACGATATCGGACTTCCTCGCGATGCGCGGCTGGGAGGGCGCAGATTTCATAAAATGTCTGCTCGTCGGGGCGCAGGTCGAGGTGCTGACCCAGCCGGACCGACCGTGGCTGGATCATGCCCTGCTGGTGGCGACGAAGCCACCCGCCGGAGCATGGCCCAACGCCGATGACGAGCCTCGCTTGCTGGAGGCGTTCCCTGAGGACCTGTTCGAAAGGGTGAGAAACCAAAACATGATTCTCGCCTTCCGCCGCCGCTCCACGGCGGCTTCGCCACCGCCGCGCGTCCGGCAGGCCATGCCGCTTGTACCTGGGTCGGCGGGCCTCCGCCCGATTGAGCTTGCCAACATCAACGACCGCTTCGGGTTTTACAAGTTCGGCGGTGCCGGGCTCAACCTCGTGCCGAACCCGCCGGGGACGCCGCCGGCTGCCGTGACCTGGCACCTGGACTTTGCTGGCCATATCGAATTCTCGGCGCGCATCCTCACTGGGCCTGCGGACCCGGCCTCCGGGGTGATGATCAAATTGACGGTGTGCGATCCGCAATCCGGCGCGGCGCAAGTCGATGAGCGGCTGACGGTGCCCCCGGCGACAGACCGCCCGTGGAATAGAAGATTTGCACCGCTCTCGGGGAAGCACGACGTTACGGTGTCAGTCGAGCCGGCCGGACCATCGGCGTCGGATCAACAGATCCCGTGGATCCGCTTTGTCGCCGCCCAATTCTTGTAAGCCGTTTTCACCGCAACGCTGACCAGATTGGCCAATTGGGTTGCAATTTTCGGAAAAGCGACAATGAACCCGACGATCAGCAACCCCGCGCCGCCGTCACCCAGTTCCCCATGGCGGGATCGCAAGGTGGTCGTCACCGGCGGCGCCGGCTTCCTCGGGGCAAACCTCTGCCGAGCGCTGACGGCGCGCGGCGCCAAACTCGTCGCCATCGACGCATTCCTCGCTGGCAGTGGAGCCAACCCCGCCAATCTCGCAGGCGCAGCGGTCGAGCTCGTGCGCGGCGACATCCGCGACACCGATCTGCGTCCCTATTGCGAGGGGGCCGCGGTAATTTTCAATCTTGCGGCCCAGACGAGCCACATGGGCGGCCAGCACGATCCGGTCACGGATATGTCGATCAATGCAATGGCGCAAGTTCGCATGATCGCCGCCGTGCGAGAAGCGGCGCCGGACGCCGTCGTGGTGCATGCCTCGACCCGGCAATTCTACGGCCGTGCGCAGTCTTTGCCTGTTGCCGAGAGCCACCCCGTGGCGCCGCCGGACGCCAACGGGATATCCAAGTTCGCCGGCGAACAATATTGGCTGCTCGAGCATCGGACGCGCGGCCAGCCCGTGGTCTCGCTGCGCCTGACGAACTGCTACGGCCCGCGCATGCGCATCCGCGACGCGCGCCAGAATTTTCTCGGGATCTGGATCCGCCGCGTCCTCGAAGATCAGCCGTTCGAGATTTGGGACGGCGCCCAGCTCCGCGACATGACCTACGTGGACGATGTGACGGACGCGTTTCTTCGGGCGGCCAAGACGCAGGCCTGCTTTGGGCGCGTATTCAATATCGGAGGCATTGCGCCGCTTCCGGTAAACGAGGTCGGTCAAACCTTGATCAGGGTTGCGGGCGGTGGCGCGCGCTTTGTGCGGCGCGACTTTCCGGCCGAGCGCGCTCGCATTGATATCGGCAGCTATTACGCGGACGACACGGCGTTCCGCCGTGCGACCGGCTGGAAGCCGCAGATTTCGTTGGAGGACGGGCTGCGGCGCTCCCTCGACTGGTTCCGAACGCGCCTTGCCGACTACATCGAGAAAGCGCCCGAATGAGCACGCCGGCGTTCGCGGTCCCGCAGGCCGATCCTGGCGCCGAGTATCGCGCGCTGAAGGTCAGCATCGATGCTGCCGTCGAGCGCGCGCTCGCCTCCGGCCAATATGTCCTCGCCACAGAGGGTGCCGCCTTCGAGCGGGAATTCGCCGCGTGGCTCGGCGTGTCCTACGCGGTGGGATGCGCCAGCGGCACCGACGCACTGACGCTCGCCCTACGAGCGCTCGGCATCGGCCGGGACGGTTCGGTCGTGACCGTATCCCACACCGCGGTGGCGGTCGCCGCGGCGATCGAACTCGCCGGCGCCACACCGATTCTGCTCGACATCGAGCACGATTATTACACGATCGATCCAGGCGAATTGGCGGCGGTCCTGGAGCAGCCGCCATCCGGCCTGCCGCCGATCCGCGCCGTGATCCCGGTGCACCTCTACGGGCAAGTCGCCGATCTCGAAGCCATTTCGGATATCTGCGCGCGACATGACATCGCCGTCGTCGAGGACTGCAGTCAGGCACACGGCGCCACGTGGCGCCGCCGCAGGGCGGGCACCTTCGGCGCCGTGGCGGCATTCAGCCTCTACCCGACCAAGAACCTCGGCGCCCTTGGCGATGCGGGCGTTCTCGGCACGAGCGATCCGTGTCTGGCGGCGCGGTTGACGCGGCTGCGGCAATATGGCTGGCGCGACCGCAATCATTCCGAGGAAGGCGGGATGAACAGCCGGCTCGACGAACTGCAGGCCGCGATCCTGCGCGCCAAATTGCCGTATTTGGACGCGCGCAACCGACGCCGGCAGGCGATCGCCTCGGCCTATGATGCGGCCCTCTCGGCCGGCCGGCTGTCTGCCCCGGCGCGCCGGCCGGGGGCCGGGCATGTCTACCATCAGTATGTC
Source organism: uncultured Alphaproteobacteria bacterium (assembly GCA_963790875.1). Taxonomy (GTDB): domain Bacteria; phylum Pseudomonadota; class Alphaproteobacteria; order ATCC43930; family CGMCC-115725; genus AP-15. Next base: position 37,793 of record CAWBQT010000023.1, on the reverse strand, counting down.
ATCCGCGCCCTCGATCGGCCGGCGTTTCAGGCGCGGCTGCGCGAGGCCGGAATCAGCACCGCTGTCCACTATCCGGTGCCGATCCATCGGCAGCCTGCCTATTCGGGCCGCGTGGCGCTCGGGCCATCCGCCTGCCGAGTCACCGAAATTGCCGCCAGCCAGATTGTCAGCCTGCCGATCTTTCCGGAACTCACCGATTCCCAGGTCGAGCATGTCTGCGCCGCCCTTCGTCGGCTGAGCCGACAATGAAATGGCCAGCCGACCCCACCGCTAGATCACGGCGTCAACGTTTCGCCCCAGGCGGCAAATTCGAGAATGCGGCGGCGCCGGCGATCAGCGGCCGCATAGTTGACCGTCTGGTTGTCGGTGATCATGAGGTTCGGTTGCCCCGGCACGCGAAAGGTGCCGCTCGCAATCCAATCCGCCGGATCGAAGGTCTTGCCGTCGGCGCCGACGACGACCCGCCGCAAGCCGCGGGCACGGAGAAATACGCTGAGACTGCCGCGGCCGCTTTCGAGAAAATGCGCGTCGCTCTTGCGGGCGGGAAACGCGGCTGCGTTGGCGAACGCCAAGAACCGTTCGCGGCGCAGGAGCAGCGCGTTCGATCGCAGATGCGGGTTCGGGAAAGACGGAAATCGACCGATGCGCGCGGCCAGGCGCAGCGGCCAAACGGCAAGTCCCGGAATGCTGACGCCCGGTCCGTGCGCGCGGGGGGTGAGCGTGCCCCAGGAGCCGGTCGCCGCGGCGGCCCCGACATCGCGATCCTCGACAGCTCGCCGCAAATTCCGGAGCCAACCTTCGGCGGCAATCCGGCTGTGCGTGTTCAAAAGACAAATGAATGCCTGCTCGACCTGGCGCGCGGCGCGGAAATAGGCGCCGAAATCGTACCCGTTATCGGGTAGTTCGACGAGCCGCGCCGCATGCGCGCACGCCGCTTCGCGGGCCTGGCCGAGACCGGGCATCCCGTCCCAGCCTTTCAACAGGATCACCAATTCATGCGTACAATCCGCCCCAAACCTTCGATACGAATCGAGAAACTTCACGCCGGCGTCGAGGCCGCCATCCTGACCTCGCCACAAATACAGCACCGCCAGGGTCACGCCGCCGCCCTTCTTAAGATCTCGCGGTGGCTTCGATCAGCGGCGAATAGGCGATGCGCAGCCCGCGCTCGGCGATCAGCGACGTCAGGCACGCTGCGATCCGGTCGAGCGGCACATCCTCCTCGGCCAAGCGCGCCGCCGCTTCGCGCAACAACCCGGTGCGGCAGAATAAATATTCGCCGGCGAGCCGAGTCGCGGTCTGCGGCTTCAAGGCCATCGCGTAAGGACCAGGATCGTTCCGGCCGGCGCCGACCGCAAGCGCAACCGCGCCATCGGCGAAACCCGGGGCGGCGCCGTAGGCGGCAACTTTGCCGTCTGACCCGATGATCCGGCCGGCAGCCGCGGCAACATCCGGGTGCATCTCGAAGAGCCGCATGGCTTCCCAGGCAGCACGCTCGGGCTCCGGCCGGAGCGCCTCGCCCAGCATCATGGCATGTCCCGCCCGGATATCCCGGGCCAGCCTGGCCAGTCGCGCCGCGGCGGCCGCACTTCGCCAGTCGGCGAGCCGATGATGCTCGGTCACCCCGGAGCAACGGCTCGCATCCGCCTCGCCGAGGGCGATCGCGGCGATCGGCAGCGGATCGATCGGCCGCCGTTGGATCGCGTATTGTTCGACCCCGCGGTGCAGCGGGAAAGGTGCCACTTCGTAGAGTTGCGGCTGCGCCTGGCGGGCGATTAGCCCCTCCATCACATGCTGTGCCGAGGCCAGCGATCCATGGTTCAGCGAGCCGCTGTGGCTCGCCGAGCCGGCATGCCTACGCCAATGATAGAGCACCTGCGGCAGGTGCAGGATCTCGTCCTTCGCGGCGGCAAAGCGGCAGACCGTGTCCCAGTCATGGCAAAATTCGGCGCCGGCATCACCGTAGACGCCGAGGTTCAGCCCACGTGCACGCCGAAAGGCGCAGAGATGCCAAATAGTAGAATCGGCTGCGTTCAAGATCGGATCGAAACCGAAGCGGCGGAACGGTGCTTGCAATTCGCCGTCGACCAGCAGGTCTTCGTCCGAGAAGAGGAACGAGACCGAGGGCGCGGCAGCGATCGCCAGGGCCAGTTGCTGCAAGGCGTCGGGTGCGAGCAGATCGTCGTGGTCGAGCGGAATGACGAAATCGCCGGCGGCGCGTTCCAGGCAATGGCGCAGCGGACGGATGATCCCGAGATTCTCCGGCAGGCGAAACCGGCGGATGCGGGGATCGCCGGCGAAACGATCGAGCAGGATCGAGAGATCCGCCGAATTCGGCCCGCTCTCCACGACTATCCATTCGGCGAACGGATAGGACTGTGAGAAAAGCGACCGCGCGGTTGCTTCGAACAGGGCGGCCGGGGTCCCCGAGTAAACGCTGGTCAGCACCGAAAACCGGCAGACGGCGCCGCCGGGCTGCGGGGCGCGGATCCGGCGCGCGATCAACTCGGCGGCCGCCTGTTCGGGATAATCGGCAACGCTCTCGGTGCGAGCCTCCGCTTCCTCTGCACGTCGTTGCGCCGGCAGCAGGATCTCGTACGCCGTCGCCGGTCGCAACCCGAGGCAGGGCGACAGAAGGCCTCGCTCGGGGATCAACTCGGGATACGCCGCCAGGAATGCATTGCGCTCGGTCGCCCCTGGCTCTGCCGGAACAACGGCGGTGCGGGCGGAGAGAAATGGCGAATACGCCACTCGGCCGCCGGCCATCCGTGCCGCGGCTCCAAGCCACATCGCAAGGTTGCCAAGGCCAAGACCGGCGGTGGCGAGGCGAGGCAGTGCGCCCGCCAGAAAATCGGCGCGCGCGACGCAGTGCTGCACCGGCACGGCGCTCGCGGAATGCGGCTTCCACATCTGTGCGAAATAACCGGGATCGGCCATTGCCCGATCGCGATTTGGCGAGTCGCAACCCTGACCGAAGCCGAAATACCGGTCGGCATCGACGATGATGCCGCGACGATGCAGCCGACCGCCGACCAGCACGACATCGGGGAACAGTTCGAACATCGCGACGGCTTCGGCCGGCCAGCTCTCGTCGTCGATTGCCACCCGGTCGCGCAGCAGATGGATGTAATCGAAAGTTTCGGCGCAGCGTTCGACGGCGCGCAATAATCCGTCGAGCCCAGTCTTGGCGGCGACCCGTTCGATGTGCGCGGAGGCCCGTTGCCCGGGAACCATCGCGCCCCTGTCGTTGACGCCGTCACTTATGGCGATCGTCGCGATCGGCGGCAATTCGCCGCTGCGCACGAGGCGCCAGTCCGGCGTCCCCTTGAAGAGCGGCGAAGGCTCGACGCGGTACCGCTCCGCAAGTCGCGCGCCGGCCAGAAAGCGTTCGAGCGCCGCCGTCTGCGAAGAACCGATGTAGTCCTTGCTGGATATGTCTCCAGCCGTCGAGAGGTGGTGCATGCGCCAGCTGTACAAAATGTGCGGGATGTGGTGCGGTGTGTGGCCCGCGCCGATGAAGCGAACGAAGGTGTCGAGATCGTGCGACCCGTCGTTGCGCGAATCCGCATAGGCCTCGAGTTCGAGCGCCCGCCTGCGATCGATCGCCGTCAGATGGGCGACATAGCAGGAATGGATAAACAATACCGGATCCCAGTCCGGCTTATTGTATTGGGCAAGGAATTGGCCACCGTGCAACTTGTCTTCGTCGGTATAGGCGAGGACCGGATAACCGGCGGCAACCAGCTCGGCGGTCAGCACCCTGATGCAGTCGGGGCTCAAGAGATCGTCCGAATCGAGCGGTGCGACGTAGCGATTGCTCGCCTGTTCGAGGCAATAGCGCATCCCGCCGATGATCCCGCGATTGCGCTCGACCCGGAACAGGCGGACACTAGGGTGCTGTGCGAGGCGGGCCAATAGGTCGCGAGTCTCTGGGCGCTCGGATCCATTGTCGAGGATGACCCATTCGACGCTCGGCCCGGCATCCTGGCCGAACACGCTCTCCGCCAACTCGGCCAGCATCGCGGCGGGTGTGTTCCACACCGGGGTCAGGAGGCTGATAAGGCCGAGGTCTGCCTTGACTTCGGCATAAGCCTTTTGGCGCTCGCACAACAGGCTAAAGCGCAACGTGTTGTACCGGTCGCTCGGCCAATTCCGATAGCCGGGGAATAAGCCGGCCGCAGGGCGCGCGTCGTCGATGCGGGCCTGGCGCGGCAACGGCGGGGCGCCAAGGAGGCCGAGAAGCGCCTGATAGACCGCCGGCACGGTCTCGGCGAAGCTCTCCGACCAGGATCGCGGAAAGCCGAAAACGCCGTCCTTCGCGGCCGGCCGAGCACGCTGGACGGCTTCGACGAGACCCGCGGCCAAAGCTTCTATCGTCGGCTCGACCCCGATGATGTTCGGCGAGATTGCGGCCAGCCGCTCGGCCGTCTTGGTGCCGTAGGTCGTCGTCACCACCGGCCGTCCGCAAGCCGCCATTTCGAGCGGCGGGTAGCTTGGATGCGGTGACAGCATCGGCGACAGCAAGACGTCGCTCTGCCGCATCTGCCGTGCATAACCGTCGAAATCCAGCCACGGCGTCGGCATCAGCCGGGCACCGGCGCCGAGCCCGATCGCAGCGAACGGGTCGCCCATGCCGAGGAATTCCCATTCCGCCGGATCGAGCAGGCCTTCGACGATCAGCTTCTGCAGCGCCGCGACACCCATCTCGAAGGCATTGCGCGGCGCGGTCTGCGGCCGCGCATAGAACAAGAGGCGCCGGCGCGCCGGCGGTCGGGCGGCGGGCTGATCCTCGGGATAGAAGCTGCTGCTATCGACGGCAGGTTGGAAGACGATCGCGTTCCGCGCGAATTCCGGGTCGGCAAAGCGGCCGACGCGTTCGACGGCAAGGAAATCGCGCAACAGGCTGGTATTGACAATTGGGAGGTGGTCGAGCCAGTAGGTTTCCTCGGCCAGCGCGCTTTGCGTCGAGGATGGATGGAGCAGCGGCTCGTAATCCTGGATCAGATAAAGAAAGCGGCGATGTCGGGTATGGCGCAGCGCGTATTTCGCCATCTGCGCGGTCCACCACGCTGTGGCGAAAAAAAGGTCGTTCTCGCCGATTTTGAACCGTCGCGCCCTGTCGGAGGCATCGACCAGCTCGACATTCGGCGACATGGCGTCGATGCCCGTAAGGGTTTCGACATGACGCCAGAACGCGGTCGGGTTGACATCGATCGCTACGTCGGCGCTCACCAGACGAACCCGAACGCCAAGCCCGGCGAGACGACAGGCGAGGTTGATCGCGGTGTTGGGGCCGCCGGTCATGTGCTTCATCGCCAGCGAGGGGAGTAGCACATTCAGCGACGGCCGGGCCGCCAATTCCGGAGACGCCTCTATCGTGAGCGGGTTGCACCAGGGCAGCAAACCGGCGGGCGGTACGTATTCGGTCCGCTTTCCTGGCGTCGACAGGGCGCCAAGGGTGTGCGAGGCGAGATGGCCTAGCCGATCGCCGGCGAGCGCGGTCTTCCACGACGCGGCGAGTTCCCGAATATCCCGGTTCTGCCGAATGAGCCGCCACAGCGCCGTCTGTCGCGCCGCCCCGACCAACCAGAGCACGGCCCGCCGGCCGCGGGGGCTTGCTATGAGCTTGGCAATAATCGGTCCGACCCACCATCGTGCACCGAGAGCGGTCCTGCCGAAGGACGGGCGCAAACCCGTGCCGCGCCGAAACAGTCGCAAGGAAGAGCGCAACACCCGCTTCATCGACGGCTAAGGGGCGGCAGGGCGCATCGGCGCAGCCGCGCACAGGTTCGTCGAGCCACAATCATTTCGCAGCTGGCAGAGATTTGCGTCTACCGGGCGCAACGTCCAATCACCAAATGCCGCGCCGGTCGACCGGCAGTAGTCAGCGTTCCCGGCCTTGGCCAGTATCCGTCCCGATAGCGCACGGCCCCGCAGGTTGCAACCGGCCAGAGAAGCGGCGCAATCGACGCAGGCAATCCGCGGCAAGCCGATTTCTTGCAGCCGCCTCACGTGGATGTTGTCGGAACGGCCCGCTTTGCCCGTTTGCACCTCTTTCCGACAGGCTGGCCCGGGCATAGGATCGCGGTCCGGCGGGGTTCGCGGCACGGATCTCGAGCACCAGACGGGGAGGGTCAGCACGATGGCAGAGAAAGGGATGCCGCGGTCCATCGCGCGGCCGACGCGCCGCCGGCTGATCGGCTGGGGCGCCGCGGCCGGGGCGGCGGTCATGGCGCCGGTCCCGTTGCGCTATGCTCTCGCTACCTCGGCGCCGTACAAGATCGGCAGCACCCAGTCGCTGTCGGGCGCCGGTGCGCCGATCGGTAAGACCGCGCTGGTCGGCCTGCAGATGGCGGTCGACCGCATCAACAAGAATGGCGGCATCCTCGGGCGGGACGTCCAGCTGATCGCCGCAGACGACGAGTCGAAACCCGACATCGGCCGCCGTCAGACCGAGAAGCTGTTGGTCGAGGACGAGGTCGACGCGGAAGTCGGCGGCGTCCTGTCTAACATCTGCCTCGCCTGCATGCCGCTCTACCGGCAGCACAAGATCGTCAACATGATCAGCGTCTGCCTCGACACGACAATCACGACCAGCAAATGCAGCCGCTACAGCTTCCGTCCGTTTGACTTTGCCCCGGCCCAAGCGGTCGCGTTCGGACTCTACCTCGTCAACAAATTGGGCAAGAAGTGGCACATCGCCTACGCCGATTATGCCTGGGGCCAGTCGACCAAGGACGCCTATGCCGCGTCAATCGAGAAGCAGGGCGGCGAGGTCGTCGGCGCCACCGGCATCCCGATCGGCACCCCCGACATGACCCCGTTCCTGTCCAAGATCGACGGCAGTTTCGACGGGGTGCTCGTGATCTTTTTCGGCAAGGACGCGATCAACTTCATCGACCAGGGTTATGACCTCGGCCTCTCCAAGAAATACAAGATCGCCGGCGACGGCGCCGTCGCCGTGCCGTCGAGCCTGCCCGCCCTCGGCAAGAAGATCGACGGCTTCACCGGCCTCGACCGCTACGTTCCGGTGCTCGAAGGGCCGCTCGACACGCCCTACAACAAGGCTTTTTTCGACGAGGCGGTGGGGCGCCTGCGATCGGTCGCCCCATCCAACCCGCTGCCCGACCGCTATGTGCAATCGAATTTCGAGGCGATGAACTGCCTGAAGCTCGGCATCGAGAAGTCGAAATTCCAGGGCCGCGCCGACACGATGCAATTGATCGAGGCGCTCGAGGGGCTTGAGATGAAGGAAGGCTACGACTTTCCGCAGGGCGACAAGCTGCTGCGCGCGGCAGACCACCAGGCCTTCGTGCGCGAGTTCATCTACGAAGTCGACGGCGGCGCCTACCACATCAAGGATGTCGTGCCGAAAGATAAGACGTTCGTGCCGCCGGCTTGCCGCTTTACCACGGCCTAGGTGATCGCCGACCCGTTGCAGGCCGCGCCGTCCCCGGGCCGGATCGCCACTGGGCAGATCGCCGGGGACGGCGGCGCGGCGTTGCTGCGCACCGAGGCGTTGACGATGCGCTTCGGCGGGCTGACCGCGCTCAGCGGCGTCAATTTCGCGGTTACCAAAGGAGAAGTGCGCGCCATCATCGGTCCCAACGGCGCCGGCAAGAGCACCTTCTTCAATTGCCTGACCGGCGTCCTGCGTCCTTCGTCGGGCACGATCCGGTTCGCCGGCGGCGACATCACCGGGCTGCCCCCCAACAGGATCTCGCAAAAGGGCATCGCCCGTTCGTACCAGATCACCAATATCCTGCCCAATGCGACGGCGCTCGAAAACGCGCGGATCGCCGCGCAGTCGCGCCGGCACGGCTGGAGCCTGTTCACACATTACCGTACCTATCGCGACATCATCGACAAGGCCGAGGCGGCGCTCGACGCCGTAGGCCTCTTGGCCAAGGCCGGGGAACTCGCCGCCAACTTGTCGCATGGCGAGCAACGCACCCTCGAAATCGCCATTGCACTGGCGACTGAGCCGCAGCTCCTGTGCCTCGACGAGCCGACCGCCGGGATGAGCGCCGCCGAGACACACGACACGATGCAGCTCGTCCGCCGCATCGCCGCCGACCTGACGATCCTGATCGTCGAGCACGATATGCAGGTGGTGATGGAATTGGCCGACCGGATTACCGTGTTCCATTACGGCGGGATCCTGGCCGAGGGCTCGCCCGCCGAGATCCGGGAAAACCCGCGCGTTCTCGAAGTCTATCTGAAAACATGAAAGCGGACGTGGGGCTACGATGACCGGCAATGGGGCGGTGGCCTCGGAGGTGACGGCGAGGAGGGCCCTCCTCGCCGTCGACGGGATCCACACCTATTACGGCAAGAGCCATATCTTGCACGGCGTCTCGCTCGAGGTCGGGCGCGGCGAAGTCGTCGGGCTGTTAGGCCGCAACGGCGTCGGCAAGAGCACCACCTTGAAGGCGATCGCCGGCGTCGTCCGTCCGAGCGCCGGCGAAATTCGCTTCGGGGGGCGCGCGACGAGCGGGCTGCCATCGCATCGCCGAGCGCGGCTCGGCATCGGCTATGTGCCCGAGGACCGGCGCATCTTCCCGCTGTTGACGGTGCTCGAAAACCTGCGCGTCGGATTCGACCGGAGCGGCGTCACCAAGCCGCGAAAAGCCGAGCTGATCGAAAAGGTCTACGCCTATTTCCCGGTGCTCGCGGAGCGCCGCAGCCAGCGCGGCGGGACATTGTCGGGCGGCGAGCAGCAGATGCTGGCGATCGCCCGCGCAATGATGCTCGAGCCCAAAATCGTCCTCCTCGACGAGCCGACCGAGGGGCTGATGCCGCGAATGGTCTCGCAGATCCGGGAGATCATCGCGGTGCTGCACCGCGAGGAGGTCGCGGTACTGCTGGTAGAGCAAAACGTGCCTCTGACCCTGGAGGTGAGCCGCCGGGTCTATTTCATCGAGAAGGGCGAGGTCCGGCACCACGCCCTGGCCGCCGATTTACAGGTCGACGACGAAGTCATCCACCGGTATCTCGGCGTATGACATGGGCGTTGCGGTCGACCAGATCCTGATCCAGACCATCAACGAAATCGTCACCGGCATGATCCTGGCGCTGGTCTCCTCCGGGCTCACCCTGATTTTCGGCATCATGGACGTCGTCAATTTCGCGCACGGCGAACTGTTCATGCTGGGCGCCTATGTCGGTGTGCTGACGCTGGCGTTGACCGGCAATTTCTGGCTCGCGTTGATCTCGGCGAGCGTGCTCATCGGACTGCTCGGAGCGGCGATCTACCTCGTGACATTGCGGCCGCTCCTCGGCCGCGACCCGCTGACGACGATCCTCGCCACCTTCGGGGTCTCGCTTGTCCTGCAGAACTACGCGCTATGGCAGTTCGGCGCGGTGTCACGCAAAATATCCGAGCCGATCGGCGGCCACTTCAACCTGTTCTATCTCGATTATCCCTGGTACCGGGTCTTCGTCGCGCTGCTGTCGGCGGCGATCATCGGCGCCTTGTGGCTGTTCCTGAAATTCGGCAAATGGGGCATCTGGATCCGCGCCACCACCCAGGACCGGATTATGGCGCAGGCGATGGGGATCCCGGTGCCGTGGGTGCTCACCGGGGTGTTCGCGATCGGCTCGGGCATGGCGGCGGCGAGTGGGGTGTTGTTCGGTCCGTTCGGCGGCGTCGACGCGACGATGGGCCTGAACTGGATCCTGCGCGCCTTCATCGTCGTCGTGGTCGGCGGCATGGGCAGCCTCGGCGGCTCGATCGCCGCGGCGATTTTCATCAGCCTTCTGGAAGCCTATGCCTCGCTATGGGTAAGTCCGTCACAGGCGGTAATCGTCTCGTTCGTCGTGTTGATCGTGACATTGCTGTTCCGGCCGACCGGCCTCTTCGCCGCGACGAAATGAGGCGGGACCACGGCGTCGTCTTTTGGACCGGGTTCGCCGTCATTCTCGCCCTCTTGATCCTGGCGCCGCTGCTGCTGCCTGAGTATTGGCGACGCCTGTTGACCGAGATTCTGATCTGGGGCCTGCTCGCCATGTCGTCCGATCTATTGATCGGCTACACCGGCATGGTGTCGTTCGGCCACTCGGCGTTTTTCGGTCTCGGCATGTACGGCGCCGCCGCCGCGTTGCTGACCTCGCAGCCGCCCAATCTGTGGCTGGCGCTCGTCTACGGGCTCATTGCCGCCGCCGCGGTCGCCGCGTTTGTCGCCTATTTCTCGACCCGGCTGCGCGACATTTACTTCGCGATAACGACGCTGATTTTTTCCCAGATCTTCTATGTCGTCATCTTTACCTGGACCACGGTGACCGGGGGCGAAAACGGGCTCAATTTCGACCAGCCGGCACTCGGTTTCGGCCGCCTGTCGATCGCGTTCACCCCGACGATCCTACATTGGTTCGTGCTGGCGGTGGTGAGCGGGTCGTATCTTTTGCTGCGCCGTATCACCCAGTCGCCGTTTGGCATGGTGCTGCAGTCGATCCGAGAGAACGAGGCGCGCACCCGCGCCGTCGGCTATCCGGTGGAACGCTACAAGATCGTCGCGGTGATGCTGTCGGGCCTCTTCGCCGGCCTCGCCGGCGTGCTTTACGCGATCCAGAACCAGTTCGCCGCGCCCGATTTCGTGTTCTTCCTCGTCTCGGGCGAGACCGTCATCTATAACGTCATCGGCGGCATCGGCACTCTCGTCGGCCCGATCCTCGGCGCCGGCTTTTTCATCCTGCTGCGCGAGGGCCTGTCGCGCTTCCTTACCGAATATTATTTAATCCCTCTCGGCGCCGTCTTCATCGCCATCGTCATATTCCTGCCGCAAGGCCTGCTTGGCTTCGCGCGCCGCTGGCTCAATCAGTAGCGTATCGGCGGTCCCTCAGCGCCGCGCAAAGGCGTCTGCGCCGTCTGGTTGAAGAGGATCCGGCGCTCGGCATCGGTAGGCGGCGCACGGCGGCGCAATTCCTTGCCCAGATCGACACCGCGCTGCACCGCCGGCCGCTGTTTAACCGTCTCGCGCCAGCGCGCAACATTCGGGAAATCGTCGAGCGGCTGGCCAAGCGGCTTCGCGATCAAGACCCAGGGCCAGCATGCCATGTCGGCGATCGAATACTCGTCGACGATGAATTCCCTCCCCTCGAGCCGTCGCTCGAGGACACCGAGGCAACGGTTGTATTCGTCGGCATAGCGCATGCGCGAATAGGCATGCTCGCCCTGCGCGTAATTGACGAAATGGCTCAGTTGTCCGGCCATCGGACCGAGGTTGCCGACCTGCCAGAAAAGCCATTCGAGGGTTTCCTTGCGCCCCCGCCTCGTGGACGACATGAAGCGCCCGGCGCGCTCGGTGAGATGCACGAGGATCGTGCCCGATTCGAACACCGGCAGCGGCGCATCGCCGAATTCGGCCTGGGCATCGTGGTCGACGATCGCCGGCATCCGGTTGTTCGGGCTAATCGCCAGAAATTCCGGCTTGAACTGGTCGCCACGCCCGATATCGACCGGGATCATGCGATAAGGGAGCCCGCATTCCTCGAGCATGATCGCAACCTTCCAGCCGTTCGGCGTCGGCCAGTAATAGAAATCGATCATCTTCTATTCTCCGTCCGCCGCGGCAGGCGCGCCGGCCGACCGCAGCCCGGCGATCTCCGCGGCCGAATAGCCGAGTTCAGCCAAGATTTCTTCGGTGTGCTGCCCGAGAAGCGGCGCGCCGTGGCGGATTTCCGGCGGCGTCACCGAGAACCGCGCGGCCGGCCGGGCCTGGCGCAACCGCCCGGCCGCCGGATGCGCGGTCTCGACGACAATCCCCATCGCCGCGACCTGCGGGTGCCGAATCACCTCGTTGCGCGTCAAGACTGGGGCACAGGGGACGCCGGCTGCTGTCAGACGTTCGAGCCACTCGGCGGCGGGGCGGGCGCGCAACGCCTCCTGCGTCAATTCGAGGCGCGCATCGATATGCTGCTGGCGCAGCACCGGCGTCTTGAAGCGGGGGTCTTCGAGCCATTCCGGCCGGCCGACCGCCTCGGCCAGCCCGGACCATTGACGGTCGGTCAGAGCGGCGACGGTCATGTAACCGTCCCCCGTCTCGTAGATCAGATCGATTGCACTCGCCGTCTCCTGCGGCGCCGGCGCACCGTCGACGAAGGTCTGGCTGCCCATGTCCGAACTCCACAGGAAGGCGAGCACCGACTCCAACATCGACAGCCGCACATGCTGTCCTTGCCCGCTGCGCTCGCGCGCCAAGAGCGCTGCGGTGATCGCCTGCGAGACGGTGATGGCGGTCAATTTGTCGGGCAGGATCGTCCGCAGCAGGCGCGGCCGCGCCGCGTCGGAGCCGGCCTGGACCGTCGCCAGCCCCGAGAACGCCTGGATCACCGGGTCATAGGCCGGCTTCTTCGCGTAGGGACCCGTCTCGCCGAACCCCGATATCGAAACGTAAACGATCCTTGGTGCCGCTTCGCGCACCGCGGCCTCGCCGACCCCAAGCCGCTCGGCGACGCCAGGTCGAAAATTCTGTACGAAGACGTCGGCCGTGGCGGCGAGCCGCAATAGCGTCTGCAATCCGGGCGACGTCTTCAGATCGAGGACGATCGACCGCTTGTTGCGGTTGTTGTTCAAAAACGAGACCGAGAGCCCGCCGCGGCGAGCGCCGCCGGCGCGGGTCGCATCGCCGCCATCCGGGGTTTCGACCTTGATCACGTCGGCGCCTTGGTCGGCGAGGATCATCGTCGCCAGGGGGCCGGAGACATTGGACGTCAGGTCGACGACGCGATAGCCATCGAGGGGACCGGACATGGCGCAGCCTTTCCGATTGCCGCAGTCGGCTGCCAGAGACTATGCCGCGTTGCCGCCGGTCAAGGGCATCGCGGCACCAGGTCACTCGATCTAGAACGCGGGCACAACCGGCGCTGGCACGATGTGCTCCTCGACCCGCTGGACGCCGGGGACGTTCTCGGCGGCCACCCGCACTGCTTGGCGCTCAGCCTCGGATTCATCGGCCGAGAACCAAAGATGCACGACCTTGTCGCGGACCATGATGTCGGCCGCCCAGATATTGGCCCATTGTTGCTGGCGCAACTCGGCGAGGAGTTGCTCGCGGATTGTGCGGTCGTTGGCGTCCGCGACGATTTTCGGGGCGCTGCTCGTCGTCGCCAGGGCTCGCACCAAATTCGCCCGGCTGACGATGCCGACGAGCTTGCCGCCGCTGACGACCGGCACCCGCTTGATCCGCTTGGTTTCGAGCAGCATTGCGATCTCTGCGAGATCAGTCGTCTCGCCGACCGCGATCACGCCATGCGTCATGATGTCGGCGACGGTGCGGCCGTGCGCCTTGACGTAGTCGCGAGCGAGCTCCTCTTCGGCGGCGACGGAATCAAGCCACCAGGAGCGGCGGTGCTGGACGCGGCGCTCCGTCCCGGTTTCCGCCCGATGCAGCAGGTCCCCTTCGCTGACGACGCCGATCAACCGATTATCGGCGTCGACCACCGGGGCGCCGCTGATGCTCTTCTCGGCAAGGATCTTGGCAAGCTCCTGCACTGTCGTCTCCGGGCGGACCGTTATCACCTCCGTCGTCATCACGTCCTTGGCGTTCATTGCGGGCCTCCGTCCATCCGATTTTTTGAAAATAACGTAGCACTTTACCACCTTGCATTGACTTCGATCAACGGCGCGGACGAATCTCGTCTCGCGCGCGGCAGCGACAAAACGGAGAGAAACGGTGATCGAGCAGGGTTCCTTCGGCAGCCTGCCGCCGGTCTCGGCCCTGACCCTCGGCGGCGGCGGTCTCGGCATGCTGTGGGGCGAGACCACTTTCGCGGAATGCGTCGCCACGGTGCATGCGGCGGTCGACGCCGGCATCACCCTTTTTGACTTGGCGCCGCGCTATGGCGACGGCAAAGCCGAAGCGGTGGTCGGCGAGGCGTTCGGCGGCAAGCTGCCGCCCGGGGTGCGCGTCACCAGCAAATGCAGCCTCGGCGAGCCGGCGGCGTCCGAGGTCGAGCCGCTGTTGCGCCGGTCGATCGAAGAGAGCCTGGCGCGATTGCGCCTGGCGCGGCTCGATCTGTTCTTTCTGCACTCGAACGTTGTGCCGGATGTGGGACATCGCGCCCGCCGGCCCGACGCCGCGCCGCGCATGACGCTTTACGCGAGTTTTGTCGAGCATGTCCGACCGGTCTTCGAACGGCTGGTCGTGGAAGGGCTGATCGGCGCCTGGGGGCTGACCGGGATTGGCCATCCGGACACGATCATACGACTGCTCGGCGAGCGTCCGGCCCCGGCGGCCGTCCAGTGCATCGCCAACCTGCTCGACTCGCCGGGCGGGCTCAAATTCTTTGACGGGCCGGCGAAGCCGCGCGACGTGATCGCCGCGGCGCGGGCAAACGGGGTCGGCGTCATGGGAATCCGGGCGGTCCAGGCGGGGGCCTTGACGAGCGCCATCGACCGGCCGTTGCCACCTGATCACCCGGAGATGCGGGATTATGCGCGCGCCGCCGGCTTCCGCCGGCTGGCCGCGTCGCTCGGCGTCAGTCCGGCCCTGCTGGCGCATCGCTATGCGCTGTCGCTCGGCGTCGACACGCTGGTGCTCGGGGTCAAGAACCGCGCAGAGCTCGCCGAATGCATCGCCGCGGTGGAATTGGGGCCGCTGCCGGCCGAGCTGATGGCGCGGGTCGACCGTTCGGTGGTTCGAGAAGCGCGCTAATCGGCCGCCATTATTCGGCCGCTTGCGACGGTTTGACCGCCCAGACGCCGCAGAGGAGCGCCAGAACGAGGCAAGCGCCGACAACGAGATTGGTCGGCAGCGCCGAGTTGCGCGGCAGTTGGCCGACGAGAAAGGTGCCGAGCGCTGCCGTCATCATCTGCAGGAAGCCCATCAATCCGGAAGCGGCGCCGGCGAAGCGCGGATAGACGCTGAGGCCGGCCGCGATGCCGGGCGGCTGGCTGATCCCGTTGCCGATCGAACTCAACGCCATCGGCACGAACAGGGCCGCGGGCGACAGCGACGCGGCGAACGGCCAAGCGATCAGCATCGCTCCCGAAGCCAACGACAGCGCGAGGCCGCAGAGAAACAGCGGCGAGCTGCCGAGCCGCACGGCAAACCTGGCGGTGGCGCCACTGCCGAGTATGTATCCGGCCATCGGCAGCAGGATCATGATCCCGTAACAGCTGGGCGGCTCGTGCAGGAGCTGCGATAGGATGTAGGGGGCGCTCGCCAGAAAGGTGAACCATGAGGCGCTGGTAAAGGACGTGGCCAGCGCGAAGCCGAGAAAGCCCGGCGACCGCAGCAGATGGACGAAGGCCCATACCATGCCGGTCGGGTCCGGCCATGCGGCACTCGCCCGGGTTTCGGGAAGCCGCGTGGACACCAAAAGCAACACCGCGGCGCCGAGCACCCCGAGCAAGGCGAAATCCGCGCGCCAGCCGGCCCATTGAGCAAGATAAGCGCCGAGGGCCGGCGACAGCGACGGCGCCAACGTCATGGCCATCGAGATCGTCGCGATGGCACTCGCCGCCCGATCGCGGTCGAAGAGGTCGCGGACGATCGCCCGGCTCAGCACCATGCCGGCGCAGCCGCCGCCGGCTTCGAGCGCCCGCCCGAGGATCAGCACGGGCAGCGACCAGGCAATGCCGCACAGGAGGGTGCCGAGCAGAAACAGAATAAGTCCGGCGATCAAGACCGGGCGGCGACCGAACCGATCCGAGACCGGGCCGTAAACCAACTGACCGGCTGCGATGCCGACGAGAAACACCGTCAGCACAAGCTGCACGCCGCCCGGTGCGCCGCCAAAGAAGCGCCCGAGCAGCGGCAGCGACGGCACCAGCATGTGCAATGCCGCTGGCGCGAGCGCCGAGATCGCGACCAGAATAAAGAGCAGAGCGCCGCTGCGCGTCCGCGCGCGGCCAATTCCCGGCGGCGCGGCCGCATCGGCCAACCCGAGAGAGGCGCGCAGCATTCGATCGGCGTTCAGAACGGCACGGTGCCGCGCAAGACGGTGCGGTGCAAGATGCGCCGGTCCCTGCCGATCGCGTAATTGGCGACGGCGCGATGCAGGAGACAGCGATTGTCCCACATCACCAGATCGCCCTCGCGCCAGCGATGCACGTAGACGAATTGCCGCTGGGTCGTATGCTCGAGGAGGGCAGCAAGCATGGCCGCCCCTTCCGCCTCCGGTAGGCCCGGGATGTGCGAGGCGTGGTTGCCGAGATAAAGAGCCCTGACACCGGTCTCGGGATGCGTTCGCACCAACGGATGGTCCACGCTTTCCGCCGCCGGCGCGGGGTCGAAATCGCCCGATGGGCCGAGCGCCGCACCCCAACGGAAGACGACGCGCAGCCCAGCGATGCGGCGCTTTGTCGCTTCGGGCAGCGCGGCATAGGCCATCGCGGTATTGGCGAACTCGGTATCGCCGCCCTGCGGCGGCAAGACAACGCCGTAAAGTGTCGTCACCGCCGGCGGTGCGGCGTAGTAGGGCTTGTCGGTGTGCCAACGGGAATTGCTGAGCGGGGAAGAGGATCTGTCGACAGGATTGCCGGCGCCGTCAAGGTTTGAGATCACATGCGCAACCCAGTGGCGCTTCCCCCGGGCGCGGCGCGCCTCGGGTTGTTCGACCTCGCCGAAATTTACCGTGAAGGTAAACTGCGCTTCACGGCTCAGCTCCTGACCGGGAAAGACGACAACGTGGTGCGCAAGCAGGGCGTCGACGATTTGCTGTCGCAATGCCGCCGATAGCGGCCGCGACAGATCGGCGCCGACAAGCGCGACGCCGCCGGCTGGCGACAGCCGCGGCCCGATCGCGCACCGCTCTTCCGCGAAAGCTCCGCTCATCGGCAACCACCCGCCGGACCCTCAAAAATCGGTACAGCGCCCGTTCTGCTCCCAATCGCCGTAGCGGGTTGGTTCCAGACCTTTCGGCCCGCCGATTTCGCGAACCCGATCGGCCGCCGGCTCATTCCGCTTTTGGGTCGGAGCCGGGGGTTGTCTCTCTCTCTCGCGCGAACGATCTTCCATTGATGAAATATGTCGATCGAATTCGCTGGCTGCAACCGGGTCGCCCGGTGCGGCTGGGAACGAATTTGCCGGCCCAGCGTTTTAACCAATTATCGCGGCCTCCGGGTGTCGGCCCAGCTGCCGGTCATGGCTCTGGGGTCGTGCTTGCGCAAGGGGTGGACTGGCTTTGATGTCGCAAGCGCCAAATGCGCGCATGGTAGCGCTCGATTTATTGGGGGCCGTGCTCCGCCGCAAGCGGCCGCTCGACGACGCGATCGAGGACAATATGGCGATGCGCGAGCTGTCGGCGCGAGATCGCGCCTTCGCCCGTCTCCTGGTCGCGACCGTGCTGCGCCGGCTGGGCCAGATCGACGCGCTGATCGATCGCTGCCTCAACATGCCGCTGGCGCCGCGGGCGGCGCCGGTGCACGACATCTTGCGGCTCGGCATCGCCCAGCTGCTCTTTCTGCGCACGCCGGCGCATGCGGCGGTGGCGACCAGCGTCGACCTCGCACAGGGCCGTGGGTTCCTCTCGCACAAGGGGCTCGTTAACGCTGTGTTGCGGCGGCTGAGCGTCGAAGGGCCAACGCTCGCCGAGGCGCAGGACGCCGCTCGACTCAATACCCCTGATTGGCTATGGCGCTCGTGGAGCAAGAGCTACGGCGACGCGACCGCGCGAGCGATCGCGGCGGCGCATTTGAAGGAGGCTCCGCTCGACCTGACCTTGCGTGAGGATGCCAACGGCTGGTGCGGCAAGCTGGAGGCGACATTGCTGCCGACCGGAACCCTGCGCCGGGCACCGGGCGGCTCGATCGCGGCACTTCCCGGTTATGCCGAGGGTGTGTGGTGGGTGCAGGACGCCGCGGCCGCATTACCGGCGCGCCTTTTCGGCGATGTCGCCGGCCGCACCGTCGTCGATCTCTGCGCAGCGCCCGGCGGAAAGACCGCTCAGCTTGCGGCGAGCGGCGCGCGGGTGACGGCGGTCGACCGCTCGCCGCGGCGCCTCGATCGGCTCGTCGCCAATTTCGACCGTCTCGGCCTCCCGATCGCAGCGGTGGCGGCCGACGCGCTAACTTGGCGGCCGGACCAGCCGATCGACGCGGTGCTGCTCGACGCCCCTTGCACGACAACCGGCGCAATCCGGCGGCATCCGGACGTGCCGCATCTGAAATTGCCCGAGGATGTCGCGCGTCTTTCGGTGGTGCAGGACAATCTGCTCTGGGCGGCGATCGACATGCTGCGGCCGGGCGGCATTCTCGTCTATTGTACCTGCTCGCTCGAACCCGCCGAAGGGCGGCAACGAATCGAATCGCTGCTGGAGGCTGGTGCCCCTGTCACCCGCTGGCGCATCGCGCCGGAGGAGATCGGCGTCGAGCCCGGCTGGATCACCGAGGATGGCGATTTGCGGACCTTGCCCTGCCATCTTGCCGAATATGACGGCCTCGACGGCTTCTATTCCGCCCGGCTCGTCAAGCAGCACCTACCCTCCTAACGAGCCGCCGGCTTCGCCCTCAACAACGCCTTTTTGACGCCGACCTTGAAGCCCCTCGCTTGAGGCGGACTTTAAAGACGCCGGCGATCACCGTTAGCCTCTCGTCCGCTCGTACTTCTTTCCTTGGTCATTCGCCGGCACCCCCCGCTGCGGCAAGGGCGCCTTGCGGCCTTCCGCTTTCCTTGTTACGAGACGGCATGGAGTTCCCGGTCCGGCCAGCGTTCGGCGCGGCGTGCCCGGTTCGGCCGGTGCGGCCTCGTCATCGCGCACCGGCGAGGTGAGGATGCCGGGGCGTGAGCGATCGCGCGGCGCAACCGGCGAGCTGCGGGGCCGGCCGATGCGGCTGAGAGATCGCGTGCTGCGCCGGTTTGCCGCCAGCCGGCTCTATCGCCACACCTTGATCGGGCGAGTCCCCGTCTCCCTCCGGACCGGCATCGGGCCAGCTTGGCCGGGCGACGCCAGGCGCGGTACGGCAATCGCCGCCGGCGACATCGAGCTTGCCGGCGAGCTCGTCCGCAATCCTTGGCCCCGCTGGTTTCCGCCGTCGGCAGGACCTGAGTGGATCGCCGAATGGCACGGCTTCGGCTGGCTTTCGGATCTCGCTGCAGCCGGTGAGGCGGGGCGCGAAACGGCGCGCGAATTGCTGCGCAGCTGGGTCGCCGAGAACCGTGATTGGCATCGATTAGCGTGGCGCTCCGATGTGCTGGCGACCCGGCTTTGCGCCTGGCTAGCGCATCTCGCAGAGATTGCGGCGCGGGACGAGGACCAAGCCTTGCGTCGCGCGGTGCTGGTGAGCCTCACTGCCCAGATGCGTCATCTCGGCCGCATGGCGTCGGGGGAGTGCAGCGGCGCGGCCCAGATCCGGGCGCTGAAAGGCCTGGTCTGCAGCCTCGCCGCATTTGGCAGCCCGGAAGCGAGGATGGCACGGGCGTTGCGGGCGCTCGAACGGGAGATGGACGCACAGATTCTTCCCGATGGCGGCCACCGTTCGCGCTGCCCTTCTGTGCAGCTCCAAGTTCTTCGCGATCTCATCGACATCAGGGCCGCCTTGCGGGCCGCCGGTATCGAGCCGCCGCAAACGCTGCCAGGGACAATCGAGCGGATGGCGCCGATGCTGCGCTTGTTCCGGCACGGCGACCGCCGGCTCGCACTCTTCAACGATTCGATTGAAGAGGACGGGGTATTGATCGATCTCGTCCTGACCCGATCGGAAGCGAAGGGGCCGGCGCCGCTTTACGCTGCCGATAGCGGCTTCGATCGGCTCGAAGCCGGGCGCAGCCTGATCATCGTCGACACCGGTGCGCCGCCGCCCTCCGGCTATGACGAACATGCCCATGCTGGCGCTCTCTCCTTCGAGATGAGCCACGGGCGCGAACGGATCATCGTCAATTGCGGCGCCTATCGCGGACCTAAACCCAACTGGTCGCGGGTCGCGCGGGCCAGCGCCGCGCATTCGGTGCTTGTGGTCGCCGACACCAATGCCGCCGAGATCCGCGAGGACGGCGCCGTCGGCCGCAGCCCAGCCTCGGTCACCCGCGAGCATGCCGAGCAAAACGGCCAGCGATGGGTCTCGGCCACCCATGACGGCTATCGCACCCGCTTTGGCCTCATTTATACGCGGCAGATCTTCCTCGCCGCCAACGGCGAGGATCTTCGCGGCGAGGATCAGCTCGCCGGCCGGCCGGGCGCCGCCTTTGCCGTGCGCTTTCACCTGCATCCGGCGATAGAAGCCTCGCTGATCGAGGACGGCGCAGCGGCTTTGCTGCGGTTGCCGAGCGGGATGACGTGGCGGCTGCGCGCCGCCGGCGCCGAGATGAGCCTCGGCGAAAGCATCTATCTCGGCTCGGGCGAGGTCCGCAAGACGCAGCAGGTGGTGCTGAGCGGTGCCGCCGCCCCCGGCGGGTCCACGGTGCGCTGGGCGCTGCGTCGGGAGCGCCGCGAGGCGGCCGCCGATTAGTCGCGCCGGGCTCGTCCATCTCGGCCCGGGCGATGCCGCCTCGGCGGCGGCAATCGTCGTCGTCGCGGCGCTCCTCTCTGCCGGCGCGACGCGAGCGCTGATCCCCTTTTTTCGGCGGCGCGGCATCCTCGACCGTCCGAACGCAAGATCCTCGCACGCCGTCGCGACGCCGCGCGGCGGCGGCATCGCGGTGACTGGGTCGGTGCTACTCATCTGGGCCGCGCTCGGCATCTCGGGGCGCGTCTCGCCGATCGTCATCGGCATCGTGCTCGGCACCTTGATGTTGGCGATTGTCTCGTGGATCGATGATTTGCGCGGTCTTGCTCCGGCGTTGCGCCTCGCGGCGCATGGCCTCGCGGTGGCGATGGGCCTCTTCGCGGTGCCGCAAATCGCGAATCGGCCGTTCGCCGGGCTCGGCCCGGCGCTCTCTCTCGTCGCCGTCGGCCTTTGCTGGGTGTGGTGGATCAACCTCTTCAACTTCATGGACGGGATCGACGGGCTCGCCGCCAGCGAGGCCGCAGCGATCAGCCTCGGCCTTCTGCTGTTCGCCGGGCTCGGCGTCGGGCTCGATCCGGCGCTTGCTTGGCTCGCCGCGGCAATTTTCGGCGCAGCGATCGGCTTTCTCGCCTGGAACTGGTCGCCCGCCCGGGTCTTCCTCGGCGATGTCGGCAGCACGACGCTCGGCTATCTGACCGGCTTCTTGTTGCTCGGCGTCGCCGGCAGCGGCTATTGGCAGGTGGCGCTCGTCCTGCCGCTCTATTTTCTCGCCGACGCGACAATCACCCTGGGACGGCGGCTGCTGCGCGGCGACCGGTTCTGGCAGGCGCATCGCGAGCATTTCTACCAGTTGGCGCTGGGCCGCGGGCTCAGCCATGCGGCGGTGACGAAGCGGGTGATCGCCGCCAACCTCTTGCTGATTCTCTGCGGCTGGGCCGGCGAGAACGGCTGGGGCACCGTCGCGCTCGAAAGCGCGATCCTGCTCGTCGCCGTACTGCTGGCGGCCCTCGCCGCCGGCCGCTGACGATCTCTCCCCCGGTCTTGCCGAGGGTCCCCCGCGATCCTATACGGGGTGCATGACGAACCCGCAGATGATCCGCCGGGCGCTGCTTTCGGTCAGCGACAAGACCGGGATCGCGGCCTTCGCCGCGGCGCTCGCGGCGCGCGGCTGCGAGCTGATATCGACCGGCGGCACCGCCCGCGAACTGGTGGCGGCCGGGCTGCCCGTCAGGGAAGTGGCCGAGGTGACCGGCGTCGCCGAATTTCTCGACGGGCGGGTCAAGACCCTGCATCCGGCGATCCATGGCGGGCTCTTGGCGCGGCGCGATCGGCCGGATCATCTCGCCGCCCTTGCCGCACGCGGCATTCCCCCGATCGATCTCGTCGTCTGCAACCTCTATCCGTTCGCGGCGACGCAGGCTGCCGGCGCGGATGCGGCGACCTGCCTCGAAAACATCGACATTGGCGGCGTCGCGTTGATCCGCGCCGCCGCCAAGAACCATGACGCCGTTACCGTCGCCACCGACCCAGCGGACTACGATCGCCTGCTCGCCGCGATCGCCGGCGGCGATGGTGACGTCGGCGCGGGCTTGCGACGCGAGTTGGCCGGCAAGGCCTTTGCCTTGACGGCCGCCTACGACGCCGCGATTGCGGCGTGGCTCGCGGGCGGCGGCGAGGCAGGGTTCCCGGAGACCCTCGTCTTGACCGGGCGGCTCGCCGAAAGGCTGCGCTACGGCGAGAACCCGCATCAAAATGCGGCCTTATACCGCAGCGCTGCGCTGCAGCCGAGCGTCGCGACGGCGCGCCAGCTGCAGGGCACAAAACTCTCCTACAACAATTACGCCGACGCCGACGCGGCCTTGGCGCTCGCCGCCGAGTTCGGCCCGCCGGCGGTGGCAATCGTCAAGCACGCCAACCCTTGCGGCGTCGCGTTGGGCGCCACGCCGCACGAGGCCTGGGAGAGGGCGCTCGCCTGCGACCCGGCAAGCGCCTTTGGCGGCGTCGTGGCGTTGAACCGGCCGCTCGACGCGGCGACCGCCGAGGCGATCAGCAAGCTCTTGATCGAGATCGTCATCGCCCCGGACGCCGCGCCGGACACAGCGGCGATCCTCGCTCGCCGCCCGGCTCTGCGCCTTCTCGTCACTGCGGCGATGCCGGACCCGGCGGCATCCGGCCGCGAGTTCCGCGCGCTTATGGGCGGCATTCTCGTGCAGGACCGCGACACAAGCGCGGCCGCGGCGGCAGACTGGCGAATTGTCACCCGCCGGGCGCCGAGCGCCGCCGAAATTGCCGATCTCCTTTTCGCCGACAAGGTCGCTAAGCACGTCAAGTCGAACGCGATCGTCTTCGCCCGCGACGGCGCTACGGTCGGCATCGGCGCCGGTCAGCCGAGCCGGGTCGACAGCGCCAAGATCGCCGTCGCAAAGGCGCTCGACATGCAGCGGGCGGCGGGATCGGCGGAGCCGCCGACCCGCGGCGCCGTGATGGCCTCGGACGCGTTCTTCCCGTTCGCCGACGGGCTCGAAGCCGGCATCGCCGCCGGCATCACGGCAGTAGTCCAGCCGGGCGGATCGCGGCGCGACGCCGAAGTCGTCGCCGCCGCCGACCAGGCCGGCATCGCGATGGTGTTCACCGGCCTGCGCCACTTCCGCCACTGAGCACCTTCGGCTCCACGAGCCGAACCGGCAGCACGGCAACGATTCTGCCTCGCCGGCAGTGATAATTGCGGGTATAGTGTTAGAAGCTTTGCGGCAATTTCCGGTATTTTTCGCGCACCTTGAAAAAAGCGAGGCAAGCAATGAGAACATTGGCGATGGTGGTCGGCGGCCTGCTCGCGATCGGCGTGTCAACGACGAGCAAAGCGGCAGAACCGTTGGTGTGGCAGGGCGAGGATTTCCACACGGTAGTGTCGAATACGTGTACGCTCGACGTCATCACCGCGGTCGGCGATTTCGATCGCATCGTCTATCGACCCAATATTCCGGGATCGGCGGACAATACCTTTCCCGACGGATTGGCCTTGGTAGACACCCGGTCGGCGGTGTTGCTCGCAGCGACCAAAACGACCTTGCATGGCAAGGCCAACGCCACCGAAATCGCGCTGGGATCGCACGCGGACGTCAGCCAAGATGCAACGACGGTAGATCTCAAATTCAAACCGGCGAAGATTACCGCGAGCACCCAGGTCATCGAAATTACAGGGACGATCAACAATTTATTCAATGTGCCGGGCTGCGACATCACGATCAACGCGGCTTTGATACCGCGTCCCATCGACTGAGCGAAATAGCGACCCTCGCCGCACCCACAACTTTCCGCAGTCGTTGATTGCGGGCTCCCGGGTTGCCTGGTCAGAACGAATGTGCGTCCTCCAGCGCACGCACGCGGTGCAACAGTCGGAACGACGTCGCCGGTTTCCTCCCGAGCTTGCGCACTGCCGCGGCGGTCCACGATTATTTACGTCGCCGGCACCCCTCGGGCACGTGGCTCACGCAACCCACGAGACATCGCCCCATCCGTCAGCCGCGCGCGACGTAGCCGTAGGCAGCGTTGCTGCGCGCTGGCGCGTCTTGGAGATAGCCGGCCTTGATGCGCCCGAGCTCATCCTCTTGCCAAGGCGCTGCCTCGGCATGCAGCTCCAACCGATAGAAGCTCGCCGCGTTATAGCCGAAGATCGCGGTCTTGACGGCGCCATCAGCCGGGCCGAGCGGCGCAAAGCCGTGCTGCCTCTGCATGTCCTCGGGGATTTCGAGGCGGCGTAACGCCTCGATCTGCCATTGCGGCGAGCCGTACCACACCGAATTGGTACCCCAGAACACATGATCCTGGCCCAACCCCTTGATCAACGTGCCCATGAAGGCGGCGCAAAAGCGCGGGTTTGCGGTCGCCGACATCGCGAACGAGGTACCGATATCGGCGTAGACATTGCGGACGCCGTGCTTCTCGGGGATCGCCGCGAGATCGGAGACCCATTCGATATAGCCCGTCTTTTCGAACCGGGCCAATGCCGCATCCGGCGACTCGGCGAACGGCCGCAGTGCCGAGTGGTAGATCACGAAGTTGATCTGCGGCCAGTCCGTCGCCGCCTTCGGCAGATCGTCGACGGTCGCGTATTTCCAGGCCCCGCCCGGGATTGCCGTCGCATAATCGGCCGGCAGCAGACCCTTGTGGATACAGACCGTCGTGATGCCGGCCTTCACCGCCTTTTCATAAAACGGATAGACGGCCTTCTCGTCGTCGAGCCGCCATGGATATTTCGTCGTCGTGACATTGAGCGGGTCGCCGATCGTATAGCCCTTCCAGCTGTTCGGCTTGACCTCGGCGATGCAGCGGTCGACCTCGTCGAGCCAACCGGGCTGCAGCGGCGTGAAAAGCGAATGGAACAACAGGCGGTTCGCCCCGGCGATGCGGTTGACCGTATCGGCCGCCTGCCGGATCTGGTCGTTCGACAGAAACCACTCGGCACGATTGTCGAATGGCGCGCCGCTCAGCAGGCCGATCTTGGTATCGCTGTCGAAATAGACCTCCTTCAAGAAGTTGTCGAATTTGTAGCGATCGAGCGACAGTCCGTAGGAATCGTTCAATAACCCTCGGTTCCAATATTGCCCGGCATATTTGGCGAGAAAGAGGATGTCCGGAACCTTGTAGTCGTCGCGCACGAAATGCAGCTGATCGTCGAGGATGAATTGATCCTTGAGGCGTTGCGCCCGGGCCGCGGCGGCGTCGGGCTCGGCCGCTTCGGCCGGCGAGACCTCGAAAACGGGCCCGAACACCTGATTCAGGGCGACAAAGGCGGTCGCCATGCCGCAGCTCGTCCGCAGGAAGTTGCGGCGGCTGGTTCCCAGTTTCCTGGCAGTGGTGCCGGCGAGCTCCCTGAGGCGGGCTTCGAACTGCTTCTGCCGGTCGGTCTGCGGCAGCGGATTGAATTCGCCGTTCGACACCATGCGGGTCGGCACCGGCGAGGCAAAGGCGGCCCGTTCGGCCGGCTCGGTCGCGGCCAGCTCGCGCCGGCTCAAGAAAATCGCCATCTCGTTCCCTCCCGGAGACGCGAGCGGGGCGCGCCGTCGGAACGCCCGCCTTTAGTTTAAGGTTCGGCTCTTGCTGCGCCGCCAATCCTTGCGCCACGCATCACGGAGGGTCAAGTCCGCCCACGCCTATTCGACTGCGTGATCGGGGCTCAATTCGTTCGACTGCGGATTGACGCTAGCCGGTCTCGGCGGCGGCCGTCCGCGCCTCGGCGACGGCGCGGATGTGGTCCCGCAACGCCGGCTCGGTGCCGAACAGGCGGCTCAGATCGCGGGCGGCGAGGCTCAACAGCTGGCAATAACCGAGGGAGACGACGTCGGCGGTGCGGCGGTCGGCGACGAGCAGCGCCAGCTCGCCAAAGAAATCGCCGGTGCCGAGCCGCACCGGCTGCGGCGAAATCCGCACCTCGACCGCCCCCGACGAGATGAAATACATCGCATCGCCGCGCTCGCCGCGGCGGACAATCACCTCATCTGGCACGGCGAGACGCGGTCGCAGCAGCCGGGCGACGGCGCGCCGGGTTGCATCGTCGAGTGCCGCGAACAGCGGCACGCGGGCGACGAGATCGGCGCTCTTCAGCCCGAGATCGAGCACCGTGCGCGCTTCGACGATGCGCCGGCGCCGGCGCAGCTGGCGCTGCAGATCCTGGTACACGTCCTGGCTGATGATCGATTCCGCGCGCAGCCAACCGTACCGCTCCTCCTCGAAACGGGCCGCGGCGCGGGCCAGGTACTGAGTGCCGAGCTGCCGTACATAGTTCGGATATTGCAAGCTGATGGCCGCGATCGCGCGGTCGATCTCGGCGAGGCGCAGCTCGACCTGCCGGGCCATCATGGCGCTCGGTCCGGCACCGAACAGCGGCTGGATGTGCTCGCGGTTGAAGACGGCCAAGTTTCGCAAGACGATACGCGCGGCGAGCTGGACTTCGAAACGGTCGGAGAGCTCGCGCGCCAGCGGCCGGGCGATGCCGCACCGCCGGTGCAGAGCAAGCGCCAGCCGAAACCCGAGGCCGTGGCGGCGCATCCGCTCGGCGGTTTGCTGATAGCCCTCGACCCCATGCGTGCGCGCCGCGTCGCGCAGCCGCGCCGTGTGCGCCAGCAGCACGGCCGCGACACGCCGCGACACGGTTCGGCCCTCGAAATACTCGAGGCAGAATTCCTGCTCGCGGTCGGCCAGCACCCCGAGCGCTGCCCGAGTGCGCAGCGCTGTCGGGATTTGTGCATTCTCTTCGGCGATTTCAGCCGGGTTGCGACTTCTTGCGCCGTAGAGGGCGGTGACCTCGCCGACAACCTCCGGCGGGATTTCATGCGCCTGCCCGACGGCTTCGATCTCCTCACCGATCGAGGCGAGCGACAGGCCGATGACGCGCTCGCGCAGCGCGGTCTCGGCGGGTGGCGCATCGTTGAGCTTCAAGAGGCGCATCAGCGGTCGCATCGTCGGACCGGTCACCAGGAGGGTGAACAGCACAAATCCGGTGGCGAGCACGCCAACGAACTGGCGGACCTCCGGCGGCACCGACATTTCCTCGGTGACCGCCAGCGCCAAAGCGAGCGACACCGCGCCACGCATGCCGCCCCACAGCATGAAGAGCTTGTAGTTGACCCGGATCGGCTGGGCGATGCGAGCAAAGCTGAGCACCGGGATCAGCCCATACAAGGTCACCGCCCGTGCCGCCAGCGCCGCCACAATCAACACGCCAAGCAACGCGAAATCATGCCAGGTCGCAGCCGCCAGCAATTCGGGCGTGCGCATCGCGGCGAACAGAAAAATCAGCGAGCTCGCCCAGAAAGCAAGCTGCTCCCAGGTCGTGATCAGGTTCTCGAAATTCGACGGTGCCAGGCGTCGGCGTCCTTCGGCGCCGACCGCGAGGGCTGCCGCCGCGACCGCGACGACGCCCGAAACATGCAGATAATGGTCGCAGATGATGTAGGTCGCATAGGCGAAACCGATCGTCAGCGTCGCTTCGGCGAGCCGGTTCGAGTGCAATACCGGCATCGACAGCGCGACGAGCCAGCCGGTCGCGTAGCCGACGGCGATGCCGCCGCCGAATTGGCGCGCAAAGATCAGCATGCCGTCGCCGGGATGCACCGGCCGCACCCCCGTCAGGATCGCAACGGCGAGCGAAAAGATTGCGATTGCCGCGGCGTCGTTGAACAGGCTCTCGCCCTCGACCAGCGTCGAGAGCCGGCGCGGTGCGCCGATATCGCGAAAGATGGCGATGACCGCGGCCGGATCCGTCGTTGCGATGATCGCACCGAGCACGATGCAGGCCAGGATCCCGACCGGGGCGAGCGGCCACAATGCGAAACCGACGACGAGGGTCGAGACGACGACGCCAATGACGGCGAGCAGCAGCACCGGCGCCACTTCGTCGCCCAGCTGGCGGACATCGATGTTGAGCGCCGCCTCGAACAAGAGCGGCGGCAGGAAGATGTACAGCAGCGACTCGGCGCTGAGCCCGAAATTGTGCAAGGTGTGGATGACGTCGCGGACGACGCCGCCCTCGAGATAATGTTGGGGAATATGGGTCGCGACGCCGATTGCGATCCCGACCAGCGCCAACAGCACGCTGTAGGGGATCGAAAACCGCTCGGCGAGCGGCAGCAGCAGGCTGACGAGCCCGAGCAGGGTCGTGACGGTGAGGACGGTCAGAACAGTGTCGTGCATGATCGATCCACCGCGGCGACCTGGCGACCAGACGCAGTCAACCCGCAGGACGGGTCAGCGTTTCGCCCCGACCATCAGACCTCGGTCAGGGTGCCGGTGCGCTCGGCGATCAGCCGGTAATGCTCGATGCGGCGGTGCCTGGCGAAATCGAACACGGTGCGTCGGAGGTATTGGCCCAGATCGAGGTCGAGGGTTACAGCGATGACTTCGTCGTCCTCGCTCAGCGCTTGCGCCGCGATCTCACCGGTTGGTGCCACGA
Organism: uncultured Alphaproteobacteria bacterium; assembly: GCA_963790875.1. Lineage (GTDB taxonomy): Bacteria > Pseudomonadota > Alphaproteobacteria > ATCC43930 > CGMCC-115725 > AP-15. Next base: position 9,456 of record CAWBQT010000023.1, on the reverse strand, counting down.
TCGCCGAGCCGCCGATCATGCCGAAACCGTCTTCAGCCCCGCATTTTGCCGCGGCCAAGACCCAGGCGGCGTTCTGGTAGGCGCCGGCCTGCAACGACAGCAGGTGATGGAACATGCGCAGATGCTCGGGCTCGCGGTGGTGGATGTTTTCGAGCGGCGTGTTGTAGCCGAGGGCAACGAGCTCGACCCCTTGCAGACCCATGACGCGCCAGGTCTCGGGCCAGCGGCGGTCGTTGCAGATGCACATGCCGACCACCGCATCGAAGGCGCGCCACACCTTGAACCCCTCGTTGCCGACGTCGAAATAGCGCTTTTCGAGATGCTGGAACGGCGCTGCCGGCAGATGATCGGAATGGCCCGGCAGGTGGATCTTGCGATAGCGCCCGATGATGCTGCCGTCGCGTTCGACCAGGATCGCGGTGTTGTAGCGCCGGGTCTCGCCCCCTTCCCGGCTCAGCTCGGCATAGCCCAGATAGAAGCCGACACCCAGCGCCTGCGCCAGATCGAACAGCGGCCGGGTCTCGGGGCTCGGCATCTCGCGCTCGAAAAACCGGTCGATTTCGACCTGTTCGGTCATCCACCAGCGCGGGAAGAACGTGGTGAGCGCCAATTCGGGAAAGACGACGAAGCGCGCGCCGCGGCCATGCGCCTCGCGCAGCAGCGTCGACAGCCGGGCCACGACCGAGGCGCGGCTGTCGGCCAGGTGAACCGGTCCGAGCTGAGCCACCGCGGCAGTCAATCTGCGTGCCATGCTGCGATCTCCTCCGGTTGCCCCCGGATGGCGGGCCGATGCAGGGGAAGCAACAAGTTGTCATTCTGAGCGCAGCGAAGCAATCTCGGGGGCCCTTGCCCGCCCGCCGAGGTTGCTTCGTCGGCTGACGCCCCCTCCAATGGCCGGTTATGGAACAGCAAATGACTGAAAACCCGTTTTTCGACGATTGGGACACCCCATTCGGCTTGCCGCCCTTCGCGCTGTTGCGGCCGGAGCATTTTGCGCCGGCCTTCGACCACGGCGTCGCCGAGCATGATGCGGAGATCGTGGCGATTACGCAGACCGCCGAACCGCCGAGCTTCGCCAACACGATCGAGGCACTGGAGCGCAGCGGCCGGCTGCTCGAGCGGGTGAGCCGCGTCTTCTTCAATCTCGAGGCGAGCGACAGCAACGAGACGCTGCAGGCGATCGCGCGCGACTACGCGCCGAAGCTGGCGCAACACCAGACGCGGGTGGCACTCGACCCGGCGCTCTACGGGCGGATCGCCGATCTTTATGGAAGGCGTCAGGCGCTGGGGCTCGCCCCCGACCAGCTGCGGCTGCTCGAACGTCACCATCTGCGCCTCGTTCGGGGCGGCGCCTTGCTCGGGGCCCCGGAGAAGGCGCGGATGGCGACGATCAACGAGCGCCTCGCCAGCCTGCACACGCTCTTCGGCCAGAATGTCCTGCACGATGAACGCGAATGGCAGCTGGTGCTCGATGCCGACGACCTCGACGGGCTCCCGGATTTCGTGCGCGCGGCCGCGGCCGAGGCGGCGAAAGAGCGCGGCCTCGACGGGCGCTGGGTCGTCACGCTGGCGCGCTCCTCGGCCGAACCGTTCCTGACTTTTTCGTCGCGGCGCGATCTGCGCCAGGCGCTGTGGCAGGCTTGGACCGCGCGCGGGGCGCATTCCGGCGCCGCCGACAACCGGCCCCTGATTCGCGAGATCATGGCGCTGCGCGGCGAGCAGGCCCGGCTCCTCGGCTATCGCGACTTCGCCCGATACCGGCTCGACAACTCGATGGCCAAGGAAGCCGCCGCCGTCGAAAGGCTGCTCCTCGATGTCTGGCAACCGGCCAAGGAGAAGGCGGCCGCCGAACGCACGGCACTCGAACAGGCGGCGCGCGCCGGCGGCCAGAACGAACCGGTCGAGCCCTGGGATTGGCGCTATTGGGCCGAGCGCGTGCGCCGCGCCGAATACGATCTCGACGAAGCCGAAGTGAAACCCTACTTCGCGCTCGAGAATATAATCGCGGCGGCGTTCGATACCGCCGGGCGGCTCTTCGGCCTCGATTTCGCGGCGCGGTCCGATCTTGCGGCGTATCATCCGGATGTGCGCGTCTGGGAGGTCCGCGACCGCGACGGCGCGCCGGTCGGCCTCTTCCTGCACGACAATTTCGCCCGTCCCGGCAAGCGCTCCGGCGCCTGGTCGAGCCGCTTTCGCGATCAGCAGGATCTCGACGGCCAGGTGCTGCCGATCGTCGTCAACAACAACAATTTTTCGAAAGGCGAGCCGACCCTCTTGAGCTTCGACGACGCCGAGACGCTGTTCCACGAATTCGGCCACGGGCTGCACGGTCTGTTGAGCCGGGTGCGCTACCGCTCGCAATCGGGGACCGCGGTTCGGCGCGACTTCGTCGAGTTCCCATCGCAGATCTTCGAGCATTGGATGTCGGCGCCGGAAAATTTGCGGCGCCATGCGCGGCATTATCGGAGCGGCGCGCCGATGCCCGAAGACCTGCTGCACCGGCTCATCGCCGCCCGCAACTTCAACCAGGGTTTCGCCACCGTCGAATATACCGCCGCCGCGCTCTTCGACCTCGAGCTGCACCGCGATCCGCCGCCGGAAGCACTCGACATCGACAGTTTCGAGGCGGCGTTCTGCGATAGGTTCGGGGTGCCGCGCGAAATCGGGCTGCGCCACCGCCCGGGGCATTTCCAGCATCTTTTTGCCGGCGGCGGCTATGCCGCCGGCTATTACGCCTATCTCTGGGCCGAGGTGCTGGACGCCGACGGCTTCGCCGCATTCACCGAAGCAGGAGACGCCTTCGATCCTGAACTGGCGGCCCGCCTTAAAGAGATTTACAGCGCCGGCGACACGCGCGACCCGATGGAACTCTACCGGGCCTTTCGCGGCCGCGAGCCCAGGATCGCGGCGCTCTTGGCACAGCGCGGCCTCGCCGCCGCCGGGTGAGGGCTTGGAGCTCCGACCGAGGTCGACCCGCGCCCACCCAGTCCCGCAAACGCCACCCGCATCGATTGTCCCGTGCCTCACAGAACCGTCCAAAATTTTCCGCGGAACCGGGAATTAACCGAATTAAGAGTTTTCGCGTCGCTAGCCGACGTGAAAGCTCGGTTGGACTGACGCCGGGGGCGGTGTCGCCGGCTATGGAATTTTCAACCTATTGGCAGGCGGCGGGCGTAGCGGTAACGCGGGTGTACGGAGGGAGTCGCGGTCCCTCGGGCGGGATTGGGGTGCGACGAGAAGCGTGCGTACGAGGCCGGCCGGGGATGTCGGTGTCGGGAAGAGATCGTGGCGGCGGCGGAGTAAACGAAGGCTGTGGCATGCGACGCACGCGGGGCTGGTGGCTATGGAAGTGGCGTTGGGCGGGGTGGCTCACGGTGCCATCGGGTTTCTCGGGGTGAGCCGGCCAATGAGGCTGAGATGGCCGAGGCGACAATGCGGGCAGACCGGCGGTTCTGCCGATCGGGGGTTGGTGGGGGTCTCGTGATCGTTGGGGTTGGTGGCTGGTGAGGCGGTCGCTGCAGTTTCGGGTGGGGCGGGTCGGTCGAGCGGCAACAGGAGGCGGGCCCGAGCGGCGAGGTCGCGGTTGCGCGGATGCCACAGGCCGAAATAGCGGACCTTGTGGAAGCCTTCAGGCAAGACATGCTGGAGGAAGCGGCGGATGAATTCGTCGCCGGCGATCGGGCAGGTCCGCCAACGCGAGGATTTGCGCTGCTTGTATCGGATGGTCACGGTGTGATCGTCGAGACCGGTGATGCGGGTGTTGGTGATGGCGACGCGGAAGACGTAGCGGGCGAGGTAGTCGAGCACGGCTTGCTCGCCCTCGCCCCATGGCGTGATATGGACGACCCAGGGCCGGCGCCATGCGCTGCTGGGGAGAACGAGGTCCGGCCGTCTGCTGCACAGCATGGCCTTGAGCTTGCCGCGGACGAGCTTGGCCAGGGCTGTGGTCGGGAACAGGAAACCGTTGCGGGCAGGACACCAGGAGCGGCCGTCGGCCGACACGCCGCCGCCGGTCACGAGGTAATGGACATGGGGGTGATAAAGGAGCTGCTGGGTACAGGTGTGGAGGACGGTCATCACGCCGACGGTGCCGCCGACGAAGCGCCGATCGCGGGCCAGCTCGATGATGGCCTCGGCACTGGCCTTGATCAGCAGGCTGTAGCCGTGGCGCTGGTTCGAACGCAGCGCCGGGCGCAGCTCCTCGGGCACGGTGATGATCACATGAAAGTAGGGGGCCGGCAGCATCTCGGCTTGGCGGCGCTCGAGCCAGGCCTGGGTCTGCTCGGTGTGGCATCTGGGACAGCTGCGGTTCTTGCAGGAGTGGTAGGCGAAGACCTCGGCGCCGCAATGGTCGCAGTGCCACAGGTGTCCGCCGAGGGCTTCGGTGCGGCAGGCGATGATGTCGGCGATGGCGCGCGGCGATGCGAGGCGGGCATCGCTGCGCCATGGGCCGCCAGAGCCGCCAGGTGAGCGTCGGCGAACCGACCGAACACGTCGGCGAGCTCGACCACGGCAGGAGGCCGCGATCAGAGCCCGGTCATCAACTCGTCGAGGAGGGATCTGAGCTTGAGCTGGATCGGCTCGGTCAGATGCGTGTAGATGGCGGTGGAGGTGATGCTCTGGTGGCCGAGCAGGATCTGCAAGGTGCGCAGGTCGATGCCGTGTTCGATAGCCGCGTCGCATAGCTGTGGCGCAGCATGTGCGGCGTGACCCGCCGGGTGATGCCGGCAGCGCGGGCAGCCGCGGCGAGGGTCCGGGCCAAGACGTCGTAGCTGACCGGCCGGTTGCCGGCGCGATCGGGAAACAGCCAGCGGCGGTTGCTGTGGGTCTTCCACATCCTGCCCAATTCCGCGAGCAGCGGCTGCGGCAGCGGGACCCGCCGTTCCTTGTCCCCTTTGCCGATGATGTGCAGCGTCAGGTTGGCCCTGTCGATCGCACCGATCTCGAGGGTCCTGGCCTCGCTGATGCGCAGGCCGCAGGCGTAAACGACCGAGAGGCAGGCTTTGTGGACCGGGCTTTTTATGCAACCGAGCAGATGGCGGACCTGCTCGTCGGCCAGCGCATGCGGCAAGCGCTTGTGCTTGGGCAGACGAATCTTTTTTTAGAAAACAGCGGCCAGTCGTAGCCGAGGGTGTTCTGGTAGAGAAACTGAACGGCGTAATGAGCGACCTTGAAGGTTCCGCGCGCGACGCCGCGGTCACGCAGTTTGACCAGATACGAGCGCACCTCCGCTTCGCTCAATTCGTCTGGCGAGCGCCTGTAATGGGCCGCCAGCCGGCGAACCGATTTGATGTAGATCGCTTGGCTGCGCGGCGCCAACCCTGCCAAGGCCATGTCCTCGATCATCCGGCATCGCAACGGGGTCATCGGTATCTCCTTCGCTTCAGGATCGGCCGGGCCCGTCGGCCCAGCCGCGCGAAGAGATACTCTCAACTGATCCGATCAGCTGCGCCCCTCGGCGAAGCCGTTCAGTCCAACCAAGGAAAAGTGTTGCGAGGCCGAGATCCACCGAACCGCCGGTGAAATCGCGCTGATGTCGCTCGAGCCCGACGCGGCGAAAGCGCAGGCGCATTTCGAGCGTGCTATCGCCATTGCCGGCGCGCGGCAGGCAAAGTCCTGGGAATTGCGCGCGCCGACGAGCCTGGCCCGGCTGTGGCGCGATGAGGGCAAACGGCAGCAGGCCCGCGATCTTCTCGCCCCGGTCTACGGCCGGTTCACCGAGGGCTTCGACACGCTCGACCTCAAAGAAGCCAAGGCGCTGCTCGAAGCACTGGCTTGAGTTGGCGACTGACATGTGCCGAAATCCGGCACGCAATGGCTGCTCCTGGCGGGTCCGACCGTCCACGGGCGCGGGCTAGGAATGTCGCAGAGGCATCCACTGCCACACCGATCGGGAAGGACTGCTATCCACCCGATGCAGTCGTCGGGTTGGACGGCCGACACTAGCGTACGATTTTGGGCAAATCGTGCGATGACCCCTCAGAAGCAACGTCGCTGAGCAGGTCTGAACTCAGCGCGGCATTCGCCGTCATCCTCGCCATTGACGATTGCTTTTGGTACTGCGGGGCTCCCGGGGTTATTGCGTGGCTAGTCAGCCGCAGCACAAGGCTCGATCTATTACGGTGACCGTTCCAACTCGAATACCTCGCCCGAACCATTAGCGCCGTCGTAGGATGTCGTGCCGTAGAGGTTCCCAGCCTTGTCCATGATCAGGCCGGAAGGCCCTGGGGGACGGGTGCAGTTCTGCTGCCCGCAGAAGCTGAACAGCACCGTCTCAACCCATTTGGTCTTGGCTGCGTTATGGGTCAGCTCGAATACCGTGCCCAGGGCGTTAGCTCCGCCCCCTGTTGTCGTGCTGAAGAGGTTCCCCGCCCTGTCCATTATCAGGCCGGCGTACGGACCTTTGCCGTCAGTGCAGGAGGAGCCGCCCTGCGAGCAAAAGCTGTATAGAACCGTCTCAACCCATTTGGTCCTGGCCGCGTTGGGGGTCAGCTCGAAGGCGACCCCGCCGTCTTCAGCGTTGCCGCCGTTGTCGGTCGTGCCATAAAGGTTTCCCTCCGCGTCCATGATCAGACTGCCGTTGATGTCGTAGGGGTCGCCGTCGGTGCAGTTGGGTTTCGAACAAAAGCTGTAAAGGACCGTTTCCTTCCAGGGCACCCCCGTCGTTTGGGGCGTGAGTTCGAAGACTACCCCCGCGCCTGACGAGTTGCCGCCGCCCGAGGTCACGCCATACAAGTTTCCTGCCTTGTCCATGATCAGGCCGTCGTAAGACATCGCACCATCGGTGCAGCCAATTTTCGAGCAAAAGCGGTAAAGGACTGTCTCCCTCCATTTCGTCTTGCCCGTGTTGGGTTTCAGCTTGAACACCACGCCACAACCGCGGGTTAAAGTATATTTGTCGAATTTACACGCTGCCGGGGCGTCGTTGCCGCCGGTGCCCGCCGTGCCGTAGAGGTTCCCGAACTTGTCCATGATCAGGCCGGCGTAAGCATTGCGCATCGCACCATCGGGACAGCTTGTGCTGCCGCTGATATGGCAAAAGCTGTACAGGACGCTCTCTGTCCATGTGGTCTCGGCCGCGTTGGGGGTCAGCTCGAACACCGTGCCTCCGTCATCAGCTCCGCCCAATTCTGTCGTGCTGTAGAGGCTTCCCGCCTGATCGATGACCAGCCCGGCGAAAGCCTGTTCACCGTCGGTGCAACGTGCGCCGCCCTGCGCGCAAAAGCTGTACAGCACCGTCTCCACCCAACTGGTCTTGGCTGCGTTGGGGGTCAGCTCGAACACCGTGCCGCCGCCAAACCCGGAGCAACATTTAGCTCCGCCCTCGAATGTCGTGCTGTAGAGGTTCCCCGCCGAGTCCATGATCAGGCTGGCATGCGGGGAGCTTCCGTCGGTGCAATTCGACTGCGAACAAAAGCTGTACAGGACCTTCGGCTGGTAGTCCGCTGCGCCGGCTCGCGGCCCGGCAGTCGTGGCGATCAGCACGCCCGCGCCAAGCGCGAACGCGACAAACCGGTTGCGCCGGCTATGACCGATCTCCATCACATTTCCTCCCGTACGTAGCGTTGTCCGTTGCCGCGCCCGCATCGGCGACCGCAGGAATAGGTGTCAATACTATGCTGCACATAAGAGCCATTAGGCGTTTCATGACGAGCCTCGTGTTCTAGTCATGCCTCGCAGAGGCGGTCCGGCAGGGCGCGTCAGTCGGCGGCGCGGGCAACCATCAAGAACCCTTGCGGCCCGGTAACTGCCAGCGATCGAAGCATGTGGCGGCAGCCGGCAGATCACCGCCTGTGATCCCGAGACTCGGCTCATTGACCTGGCTGGAGGGTAGCGAGGAAAGCGTGGAGTTCACCGGTGCCTGTCATCCCCAGGCCGGCGATCTCTCCCGCATCGTTTATCTGGAAGGCCCAGACCAGATGCAATGGCGAATCCGCCGGGATCAGGGTGTTGAGGTCCGTCATCACGTTGTTTTGCCAGAGGAAGGCACGGCACTTGCCAGTCCCGAGATAACCGGAACATGATTCGCCAACCACCTGTCCGACATTGTTGATCCCGCCATATCCCCCGGGAAGGCCCGATTTGTCCGTGCCCAAGGTGCCGATGTTCTGCATGCCCGTAGACTCGGTCCAAAGGAAGGCGGGATCGGCTTTGTCGCCGCGCAGGTCCGACGTGCCGGCCACTTGACCTTTGTCGTTGATAGCGGCAGCCACATTGAGCCGCTTTCCCCCCAAATTGCCGAGGTCGGTGGGTACGCCGTTCCGCCAGAGCACGGCGTGCGCCCCGGCGGGGAGCGGGACAAGTGGGGTGTTGGCGCATATACCCGTCGCGCCGACGGCCTCGCCCTTGTCATTGATCCCGAAGCCGATCCCGACGGTGTCGCCGGGGAGCGGAGGGAGTTCCCGGATATCTTCCGGTTTTGGCCCCCACAGAACGGCTTCATAACGGAGAACTTGAGGCGATGCGCAGCTGGTGTCCTTGGTGCTGGTCTCGGTAGTTCCGATTACCTGGCCGCGATCGTTGATACCGACACCTTCGCCGTTGTTGCCACCCAGGGTGCGGAACGGCGTCATGACCCCTTTCGGCACAAGAATGTTTTGCCAAATGGCCCCGAGGCATACGAGGTGAGTGCCGAAACCGCAAAAATCCTCGCCCAACGGATCTTTCTGCGAAGTCTCGGAAAGAACCGCCAGCTCGTCGCGGCCGTTGGGCCCGCCCGCGTTGCCGTTCTTTCCGCCCAGTGTGCCGAGGTCCTGCATTCCGTTGTCCTTGGTCCACAGAAACGGGTGTTGGTTCCCGTTGCGCAGGTTCGCACCCCCGGTAACATGGGCCGCCCTGTTGAGGCCATAAGCTATGCTGAACGTTCCGCCCAGCGTGCCGAGGTCGGTAACGATGTAGTGCGGAGGGGGATCTGCATCCTGTTGCTGCGCGGAGCTCTGGACCGGCATGGCCAGCACGGCGAACAGAGCGGGACCAGTAATCCAACTCAATGTTGTGAATTTCATTATCGTCTCCTCGACCGATGCCGATCGGTCGCACAATCCAATGCCGCTCGACGGAAAGGCGCGCTATGAGGCCGAGATAAAACGTTATAAAGTCGAGCTAAATTCGGAAAATTCGTGAGCGCTTGTGGGAGGATAGGCATGGCCGCGCTTGCCACGAGCGACATTTTCCTGTTCGAAGGCTTGCGTCTCGATCGGCGCGGCCTGTTCCGGCGCGACGAGCGCGGTGTTTTCCTGCCGATGGCGATCGGTGCGCGCGCGCTCGACGTTCTCGGTGTGCTGGTCGGGCGGGCAGGGGATCTCGTCTCGAGGGAGGAGATCATCGCCGCTGTCTGGCCGGCGACGGTGGTCGAGGATAACAATCTGAACATGCAGATCGCGGCGCTGCGCCGGCGCCTCGATCACGGGCGACTGGAGGGCAGCTGCATCCAGACAGTTGCCGGGCGCGGCTATT
>CAWBQT010000022.1:0-29032 GCA_963790875.1 uncultured Alphaproteobacteria bacterium | reverse complement strand
CCTCGGTCAATCATACGCGGCGCCGACGATGAGATGACACTCGCGCACCTCGTCGCGAGGGATGTGCAACGTGAGCGGAGGGTTGAACTGGCGCAGCACCAAGTTGTCGCCCTCCCAGCCGATGAACTGCTTGATCAGCACGGCGTTGCCCTGCTTGTAGACGACGACGTCGCGGCCGCGCTTTGGCGGCTTGAATGGGTTGATGTGCAACAGCCAACCCTGTTCATAGCGCGGCTCCATGCTGTCGCCGACCATGTAGATCGCGTAGGCCTCGCGTACGCCTGCGAGATTGGCCGGGCGCGCCGTGTAATCGACATTGTTGTCGAGGAACATCTCCTGATCGGTGCCGCCGCGCCCGCCGCTGCGGACCGGAATCTGGTCGCCGGCGCGAGATAGCGCGGAGGGGGGACGACCGCGGCCCGGCCGAGGAGCGTCGCCGGGCGGCGCCGGGACCGGGCCCTCGACGGCGTGGCGCAATACCTCCTCGGGCGTCACTCCAAGGAATGCCGCGACTTGCACGGTTTCCAGCTGCTTCATTTGGCGTTCGCCCTTCAGCATGCGGGAGACCGCCGAGGGCGCTAGCCGAAGATGGCGTGCGAGATCCGCCTGGGACGCGCCAGCGCGCTCCAAGGCTTGATGGAACCATAACGTTTCCATGGTGCGATTATCAGAATTTTGTCGTTGACATCAATTCGTGTGATGCTATCATGCTCATGCGATCGTGACAAGAGCTTTTATCGGAAGCAAGGAGGCGTTGATGGTGGATCCCATAGTGCTGCCGCCAGCGGACGTACCGGGCGACACTGGCTGTGCCTATCTGATCGGCAACGACGATACCGCGAAAAACTGCGCCCTGCCGTGTCGGCCGAGATCCTCCTATTGCCAGGAACATCACGCGCTTTGTCATCTTGCGTGTGGAACTTCCGCAGAAGCCGATCGCTTGCGCGAAGTCGAAACGCTGGCGCGTGCGGTGGGCGGTCGCCAGGGCTGGCGCGGCACCGCACCGTCACGGCCGTTTCTTGAGCGACTCGAATCAGCCGTGCGGGATTTTTTTTAGCCGGATCGTTCTCTTTTTGTTCTAAAGGAGGAACGCATGGGACGTCGACAATCTCTTCGCATCGCTGATCATGCCGAAGCCGACACCGATGTCGCGCCTACCCCGGAGCGATACCGCCACGGCGCAATCGTCCGTCTGCAACAGTCCATACCGGATTCGGCCGGGGCGATCGCCCGGCCGCGGCGCGCGGTGGACACATTGCTGGCGATGGAGAGGCGGGGCTCGATCACTGTGGCGATGCGGCAGGCCGGGCAGGATTTTCGAAGGCATTTTGCGCTGGCCCAGCTCGATCCATTGCGCGCCGTCGATTGGTCGAAACCGAGGCAGGTTGGCACTATCGCGAACCGGGGCGGCGAAGCCGGAGGGCAAATCGATAAGGCGCGCGAATTTGTTTGGCTTGCGATTCGCGCGGTGGGCGGCCCCAGATCTCCGGGCGGCTCATGTCTTTGGCATGTTGTCGGCTGGGAATGCTCGCTGAAGGACTGGGCGGTCGGTCAAGGTTGGGCCGGGCGTCGAATCAGCGAGGAGTCGGCCTCGGGAATCCTGATAGCGGCGCTCGGGGCGCTCGAGGCCCATTACCGGATCGTTGCTAAAAGCGAATGATTATCTTGACAAATCCGGATCGTTCTGGTATACGACCATCACGCTGGCCAAACTGGCGGCATCTGATGGATGCCCGCGGCAACCGAGACGGGTGCTGTTCCCGTGGCAGAAGCGCGCCGCCTCTTTGTCGCGCTTCGATCGATCGGAACAGCTCTGCCCGTCGGTGCCGATCCCGCCGATTGGGTTCACTCAATCGCGCGGCGCCTCGACCCCCGGCAACCGATAATACGCGGCGGAGCTGGGCTGGCCGGAGCTCGAAGCGACGCCGCCGCAGCGCCCGTTCCGGATGATCAGCCTGCTCTCGCCACCGTGTGGAGAAACTTCGCTTGACGCTTCTCGTCAAAGACGCCAATACCCAAATTCAGTCGCTCTCAACTCAGGTCGACGCGAGCGGCAACCTCGTGCCGCTGCACCTCGACGCCTCGCTGCAGGGCGGCGTTGCGATGCCCGTTATGCAGACGGCCCCGATGCCGGTGATCAATGCCGCTGGTTCGCCCGCGGTCGACGGTTCCGGTACGATTGCCGTCGGCGGGACGGCGCAACCGCTCTTCTCCGGCATCGTCCCGGTCAACGGCTTCCAAGTCTGCAATAATTCCACGGCCGCACTCTACGTAAGCGACGTCGGCATGGCGAGCGCCGGCGCCGCGAGCATGCCGGTGGGTCCTGGTTCCATTTACACCACCCCGGACGGATACCGCCCGGCCGGTGCGGTCAGCGTTTTTGGCGCCTCGACCGGCCAGGCCTTCGCGGCTCGGCGGTGGTGAGCTCGCGGGTGTGCCGTCTATTGCGAGCGCCCGCCGCGGCGACACTGGCGCTCTGTCTCTCTACGGCGATCGCCGACGCCACCCCGCCGACGACGTCGCCGCAATGGATCGACGTCACACAAGCGCCCTACCACGCCGATCCGACCGACGCGACCGACGCCGCGAGCGGCATCCGCTCGGCGATCGCAGCGGCGATCGCCGGGGGCCAGCCGCTTTATCTGCCGTTTGGCACCTATCAGCTTCGCAGCGAGATCGTGCTCGATTACGCCGGTGTGGCCGCCTCCGGGTTCCGAATCATCTCGGACGGCGCCACTCTTGACGGCCGAAGCGTTGCTTCGGGGCCGGTGCTGCAGGTGCAATGCGGCGGCGGCATCCCATCGAGCCCAACCGGCTGCTTCTACTTTAAGGAAGAAGGGACACTGTTCATCGACGCCTCGACGCCGGCCTATGCGTTCGTGCTCGGCAAGGCCGATTTCTCCGACGCGGAAAACTCGGCCAAGATCGACCAGCTGGTGGTCAACAACAGCTCTGCGGCGGCCGGCGCCGGCGGCTGCCAGTTCAACTATGTGCTCGACAGCGACATCTATGCCGTCTGCGACAGCGCCGGAGGGGCTGCCGGCATCGCCCTCGAGCAAACGCAGTTTTCCGCGATCGGCGGCGCCGGCAGCGCCTCCGGCTCGGGCGGACGGTCGATCGCACTTGAGAACGGCTACGATTTCTCGAACACCCTGAACGCGCTCGATCTCGAAGTGTCGCCGATTTGCCTGTCTATTACGACACCGCATAACGGGCTCAACACTTTCGTGTCGCCTTTTTTCAACTGCACGACCGCGGTCAGCGCGACCGCCAGTCTCGGCAACACCCTCGTCAACCCGAATTACGGCGCTGCCGTCGTCAATTACGGGCCGCTTTCGACCGGGATCTCCGTCGTCGGCCCCAGCTCGCGCAACAACTGGCTGTTCCCCGCGGCAGCGTCCTATACCGCGGCACCGATCGACGACGGCCTGTCGATCAGCTCCTACAATGCCTCGGGTGCTTCGCTCACGGTAGCGCTGCCAGCAATCGCGTCGGTCAATTCCGGCTGGTCGATGGGCTTCGCCACAGATAACGGCAAGGGCATGCAGATCGGGGTGCCCGACGCCGCGAGGATTCTCGCAGGCGGCAAGGCGCTCGGCCTCGTCACCCTCGGTGCCGGCAATTATGAATATGTTCGGCTGCAATCGGACGGCAACAACTGGCGCGTGACCTCGATGAGCCGCAACACGGGGCTCGCCAACGGTTTCGAGCCGCCACCTTGGCCTTCGAACTGGCTCTACCCGTCAAGCTCGGGATATGCCGCCACACCGGCGGACAACGGCAATACGCTGTCGAGCGACAACGCAACCGGCGGCCTCACAGTCACCCTGCCGCCGGCCACCAACCTGCCGAGCGGCTGGTCAATGGGCTTTGCCACCGACAACGGCAATGGCCTCACTGTGCAGGTCAATGGCACCGCCGGTGGGCAGATCCTGTTTCCGGGCTCCGGCGCAATGCGCGGCACGGTCTCGATGGCGCAGGGATATCCCGGTCAGGTCGCTTATGAGTACATGGTCGTCCAATTCGATGGTTCGAACTTCCGTATTGCCTCGGCGACGCCGGCAACGGCCGCGGCACTCGGCATGCTGGGGATGTCGGGGATAAACCGCTGGAGCTTTCCGTCGGCTTCGACCTCGTATCCGGCGGGTGCGTCGGACAACGGCAACATGATCTTCGAGCTATAACAGCCCGTCATCCTTCATGGCGTTGACCTTGCCCCCGACGACGGCGCTCAGTCCAGGTTGGACAATCGGCATCACTGCGGACAACGGCAAGGCGATGTCGGTGCAGGTGAACGGGACCGCCGGCGGCCTGATCTTGATGCCGGGGCTCGGAGGTGCGCAGACCTCGCTCGGCCTGTCGACCCTCGGCAGTCATGAAAGTGCCGTTTTGCAATTCGATGGCGCGAATTTCCGGGTTCTTTCGATGACGCCAGTCAGCGCCGACCTGCTCGGCGGTTCCATTCCGACGGCGACGCCCGCGTCGAGCTCGGCCGCTTGCCGTACCGGTGCACTGCAGGCCGACAGTAACTATCTCTACTTCTGTACTGCACCGAATACCTGGAAGCGCGCCGCCTGGTCGAGCTTTTGATGCCGCGGCCGGAAGGAAACCGCTCGCCGCTGCCCCACGCCTCGGGCGGGGTCGGCCTCACTTACAGCTGGGGCGCGCCCGCCACGCTGTGGGGTGGCCAGCAGGCGCTCGCCCGGATGGACCCGGCCTTCGACCGGACCGGACTATTTTCGCCTGGCGAGCCGATGGTCCCGGCGGATGCGCAGCGGACGCGGACCTGGAATTTCCCGGTCGGCCACAACCGCGTCTACACGCCGCGGGCTTGGGAAGCGGTCGGGTTCGAGGAACTGCGGGCGCTCTCGACCTATTACCTCGTCGCGATGGCGATCGAGACGCGAAAGGACCAGATCGAGAAATTCGGGTGGGCGATCGTCAACCGCGATCCGTCGAGCCCGCGCGCCGGCGCCCAGCGCCGCATAGACGAGCTGACCGAGTTCTGGCGCCACCCGGACGGCAGGACAGAATTCGCCAGCTGGCTGCGCACGGCGCTGCATGACGTATTGACGATCGATGCCCCGGCCTTCGAGCTCCGGCGCAGCCGCGGCGGCGATGTGATCGGCCTCGATGTTGTCGATGGGGCGACGATCAAGGTGCTGGTCGACGACACCGGGCGCTCGCCCGAGCCGCCGGCACCGGGTTATGAGCAGGTAATCCACGGCCGCCCCTGGCGGCTGTTGACCGCGGACGAACTGCTTTACGTGCCGCGCAACCGGCGATCGAACCACGCCTACGGCTTCGGGCCCGTCGAACAGATCCTCTTATACATCAACATCGGCCTGCGGCGGGCTCTGACCCAGCTGCATTATTACACCTCGGGCAACGTGCCGGAGGGCCTGATTTCGGCGCCCGAGGGCTGGAATCCCGAACAGATCCGGCTGTTTCAGGAGTGGTTCGACAGCCTATTGGCGGGCAACATCATCGAGCGCAACAAGGTCATCTGGACGCCGTCGGGCGCCAAATATCAGCCCTTCAAATCCTCGCCGATCGACCGCGATTTCGAGGAATGGCTGGCGCGCGTCGTTTGCTACGTCTATTCGCTGCCGCCGACCGCACTCGTCAACCAGGTCAACCGCGCCACTGGCGAGACAATGCAGGAGGCGGCGGTCAGCGAGGGCAACCAGCCGCTGATGGCCTGGACAAAGCGCCTCGCCGACTGCGTGATCCAGCGGCACATGGGCCACACTGATCTCGAATTCGCCTGGAAGGTCGATAACCCGCTGGACCCGGAAGACCAGGCGGCGATGCTGATCGGGCTCGTCAGAGAGGGCATCATCACGCGCAATGAGGCGCGCGACGAGCGCGGTATGGATCCGATTGACGGCGGTGACGAATTGATCGTCGATAGTGGCGGCCGGGGACCGCTCCGGCTGCGCGACATCGTGGACGCGCCGCAACTTGCTCCTGGATACGACAAAATCGTGTTGTCAGAGGGCTTGTCTGGGGATCGGGGAATCCGCGATGCGGGACAGAGTTTCAACTCCCCCGCTCGCGAGGAGAGGGAGATGACCGACGGCGATGTCGCAATCGCTCCCGTGAACCGCGCCCTTTGACCTGACCTGTCCGGCTCGAGCCGGGTTTTGTGCCGACCTGCCGCGGCAGATCGCGGCCGATCCAACGCCAGGCCCTACGGGGCCTTTTTCTTTGCCCGCCCCACTCGGGCGGCCGGACACGCCGGCCGCAATGCCAGCCCCACTCGGGCGGCCGGACACGCCGGCCGCAATGCCAGCCCCACTCGGGCGGCCGGACACGCCGGCCGCAATGCCAGGAGCCCTGAATGAGCGTTCTGCCCAGCGACATCGTCGCCTACGGCTCGGCCGACATGCCGGAGGCGGACGGGGTCACAATCGGCGGCGGCCCGGATCTGACCCGGCGCATCGCCTTTTATGACGTGACCCCGGCCGGCACCTGCGACGTGATCTCGTCGTCCGCCTTGGACACCGCGACCAGGATCACGGTCTATGGCCGCGACCCGACCGGTGCGATCCAGAATTACACGGCAACCCTGAACGGCCAGAACTGGGTGACCGGCGCGCAGACCTTCGAGCGGCTCCTTTACGCCGCCCTCTCGGGGGCGACCGCGAGCGGTCCCGTTGCCAATCCCGGCGGCACCGCCGCGACCGGCGACGTGGCGCTCGCCGCGCATGGCTGCGTCTTGCCGGCGTCGTCGGTCTCGACCGACACCAATGTGCACACCTGCCAATCGGGCTCGGCCAACCCGGCGGGCGTCACGCCGACCCTGATGCATCTGCAGGCCGGCGACGGCGCCAATGTCGCGGTCGGGCAGCTCGTGTGGACGAAGGGCGGCACCGGGCCGAACCAGATCCGGCAGATCATCGCCGTCGCCGGCTATGGCACCGACCTTGTCGCGGTCAGTCGCGCCTGGGGCACCGTGCCCGACAACACGACGACCTACAAGATCCTGCAAGGGATGATGTTCGAGATCGGCCCCAACCCGGTGACGGCCGTGATCCGCTGCTTCTCGACGGCGGCGGCCGACGTGCCGACCGGGGCCACCCGGGCGTTTTACGAGAAGGTCTTCATCGTCAACAACAACACGGCGACGGCCTTGACCGGGGCGCAGATCGAGATCGCCAGCGAGACGCCGACCCTGCCGTCGGGCGCCACGCTCAACCTGGCGCTCTGCACCGCGCTTGACGACGTCAATACGGCGACCAACCGGCAGACCGCACCCGCCGCCGGCGCCGGCGCGTTCGTCACCCAGCCGGCGCTCGTCGCCGTGCCGGGGGCCGGCAACCTGCCGCCGGGTGCGGCGCCGAACACGGCCGGCGCGCAAGGGGTCTGGCTGCAATTGACCCTGAGCCCCGGCACCGCCGCCTACAAGGGCTCGGCCGACCTCCGCGCACAGGGCACAACGACCTGATGCGGGTGCTGGGATTGCCCGGCCTGCCGATCGAAGATCAACGCGAGAGGAACGAGACCATGAAATTGCGGACCCTGGCGGCGGCGTTAGCCGCCGTTTTGATTTGCGCCGCCGGCCACGCCTTCGCCGCGATCGTGCAATGCGCGCCATACCAGCAAGTGACCGGCGCGGCCTTTCCCGGCACCAGCAGCCCCGGCTACACAGCCGATGGCGCGGGCATCATTACCGGCGTCAGCTCGAACGACGTCGAATCGATGATCAAGGCCGGCTGCGACGTCGTCGGCGTTGGGGCCAACACGCTTGTCGGGCGCCTGCTCGGCGTCAACATGAACCAGACCGCCGACACGGATCAGCAGATCCCTTTGTGGCTGCCGCCCGGGCAATATGTCCGCTTCACCAAGATCAGCATGAAAAACTGCTCGGGCTCGGTGACTACGGCAAACGGCGGGATCTATACCGGCACCTTGCAGGGCGGCACTGCCATCGTCGCGGCACAGGGCTTTTCCGCGATCACCGGCGGCAGTCTGGCGCTGGATCTGACGATCGCCACGACGCCCGGCAAGACGGAGTTCGGCGGAAGCACGCCGCCGGCGCTCTATTTCGACCTCTCGACCGCGCAGGGTTCAGCGATGACCTGCGACGTGTTCGTGTATGGCGATGTCGGGCAGTAAGGCCGCACGATGCTGCCCCGAAAAATCCCGCAGGAGACGCCGGAGGCGCTGCGGCGGCTCTGGCGCATCGTTCGGCTCGACACGCATCAGGAATTGCCGGGGCTCATCCTCTCGGCCGATTGCGACAGCGGCGTCGCCGTCATGAAACAGGGCGACGGCACCGCGAAGGATTGGAGCCTCGGGCCCGGCGGGCTGGCGATCGTCGTGCGCTGAAAATCCCGCCCGGCGAAAGCCGGGGTCAATTTTCACTCAGCATCGAAAGGTTTTCACATGAAACACGGTCTTGGGGCCGCGCTGGCGCTTGCCGGAGCGCTGGCGATCGGCGGCTGCGCATCGGCGGTGACGACCGCGACCACCGTTCAGGACGAGGTCGTGGCCGTCTGCGCCGATGCTGTGCCGCTTGCCTCGCTCGATCCGGCGATCGGGGTCTACGTGACCGCCGCCTGCGCCTCGGAAGAGGCGATCGCCAAGGTGGCATTGAGCCCGACTGGCCTCGCCTGGCTCGAACGGCTCTACGCCGAACTGCAGACGGCGAAGGCGTCCGTGGGCGCAAAGCCCTGAGGTAAAGACCGGCGGAGACGAACAGTCATGGACGACAGCCAATTCACTCCGCACGGGTTCTGCCTCGCCTGGCAGCCAGGTCTATTGTGGATAACGGTCATAGCCCACGCAATGACCGCCTACGCCTATTTCGGCATCCCGTTCATGCTGGCCCTCAGCATGAAATCTCTGGCCGTCATCCCGCACTGGCTGTTGGCACTGTTCGGTGTCTTCATCCTCTTGTGCGGCGTCTCGCATGTGCTCGAAATTCTCGCGATCTGGATCCCGGACTATTGGTGGATCGCGATCGAGGTCGGCCTCACCGGGCTCGTCAGTCTCTTGACCCTGTTTTTATTGCCGGCCGGCATCGAGCAGATCCTGCACCGCGCACAAAAATGAGCCTGCCTTATGCCGCCCGCGCTTTGCGGAATTCATCCGTGGACGCACCGAACCCGGCGCATAGCGGGCTGAACCGGCTGCCCTATGGTGCCAATGGCTGGCAATTATGCATGGCAGCGTATGGCGCCGTCTACGCGATACGGCATTTCTGGCCGCATGGCCAGCTGGTCAGATGCTGTTGCCGCCGGCCGTCGACATGCTGATCGGGCTGCTTGTCCTGACCCATTCAGTGCTATCGGCGATATCGGTCATATTGAGCAGGCGGGATTATTGGCAAGCGATGCTGGCCTCGCTCGGCGCGGTGCTGTGGACATCGCTCGGGATCACGTCGGCGACGCTCGAATGGAGCCTCGCCCAAGTGCCGAGTTGGGGGTTTTTTCAACTGCTCGGCGGCATCGGCCTCTCGGTCGCGATGCTGCAGCGCGCGCGCGGTCCCACTGGTCGACTACAATGATCGACAACACCTCGATCAATACGATCATCGCCCTCGTCGGACTGGTGATCGCGATCATTTTCAACGCGCTCGCCGTATTCCGCTACATCGCCGGCGTCCGTGACCTGCTCAACGACCGGATCTTTACCGAGGCGGAGAAATCGAACGCCCGAAGCGAGGCGATCGCCCGCGAGGTGCGGCTGATGATCGAAAACCTCGCGGAGCGCGAAGCCAAGGCCCGGCAGGACTTTGCCGCGACGACCAGCGCGGCGATCTTGGAAGTGCGCCGCGACTCGAAAGCCATCGAAGACAAATTCCACACGTTGCAGCGCGAGACGATAACGCGCGGCGATCTCGATCCGCTGCGTAACGAGATCACCCAGCTGCGCCAGGAGGTGATGGCCGCCATGGACCGCCAGGAACGCAATCGCAACGAGGCCCTCGACAAGCTTGAAAAGCGCGTCGAGACGATGGTCCGCGGCCGCGACCGGGACCGTGACCGGTCCGAGCTGCGCTGATGCTCGACTGAAATGACCATCAACCCTGCCCAGTTCAGCGCGCAAGTCGTCATCCCCACCCTTGAGACGCTCGGCCGGATTGGCGGCATTCCCTGCAGCGACACGGCCTATTACCTCGTCATGGGCACGATCGCGCAGGAAAGCCTGCTCGGCACTTATCTGGTGCAGGCGGCCGGCCCGGCGCTGGGCATCTGTCAGATCCAGCCGGCGACACTCGATGGCCTCATTGCCTGCCTGTCCGAGCGGGAGAAGGACTGCCTCGCGACAATAGCGACACCGGCGAGCCCAGCGCAGAACGTCGTCACAAATCTCGCTTACGCCGTTGCGATCACGCGGCTTTATTATTGGCAGATCCCGGCGCCGCTGCCGACGCGCAATACCGTCGCCGACCTCTTTGCCTATTACAAGCGCTGGTACAACACGCCCGAGGGTGCCGCGACTCTGGCTCAATTCGCGCAGAACTGGCAACTGATAGGCGTCTTACTGCCGACCTTCTGAAACCAGCCAATGCGTAGGGCGGATGCAATCCGCCGAACCTACCGTGGGTTGTGGTTTTTTTGCGGCAATGACGCACCTTATTCGGGGAAAGAGTTCGGGATGAACCTCGTCGCCTTTCTGCTGGCGCGGCTCAAGGAGCCGTCGACCTATTCCGGCCTCGCCGCGCTGCTGATGGCGGCCGGGGTGCATTTCAGCGACGCGCAGCTGAACGCTGCGATCGCCGCTGCGGTGGCGATCGCCGGGCTCGTCGCTGTCTTCGTACCCGAGGCCAAGCTTGCCCCGGTTGCTGCAGCTCGCGGCGCCGGGGACGCGCCGCCGCTTCCCTGACCCGACGATCACAACGTGCCGTGCCATGAGATGGACCGACCTCGCCACAACGTTGCCAAGCCTGATCCTCGCGGCGGCGACATTGCTCTACGCGATCATCTTGACGAAGGGCAAGGCATCGCTCTCCGAGTTAATGCGCGTCAAGGCCGACCTCGAAGCGGCGATCACCGAGCAGCTGCAATACAAGGCCGAATTGCGCGAATACCGGGCCGAATGCGATCGGATGCAGCGAGAGGTGCTCCGGCTCGTCAAGATTTTCGTGGAAGGACAGATCGATGGCTGACCCCCGCACACCCCTTCAGGAGCTGCAGGCGCTCGGCGCCAGTGCGATGGATGCGATGGTGGCCGAGTCAAAGCATCGCCTGGAGCTGCAGGCCGCGATCCTCGAGAGCTTGCCGGACGCCAAGGTCGTCGTAGACGACAGCGGCAAGATCGTGCTGGTGAACCAGCAGACCGAGTTCATGTTCGGCTACCACCGGTCCGAACTGATCGGACAGAGGGTCGAGATGCTGCTGCCGGGACGCCTCCGCGAGGTCCACACCAGCCATCGCCAGGGGTATAGCAACGAGCCGCGGACCCGGTCGATGGGCGCCGAGCTCACGCTCTTCGGGTTGCGTAAGGGCGGCAACGAATTCCCCATCGAGATCATGCTGGCCCCGATCGTAATCTCGTCCGGGTCGTACACGATCGCCGTGATCCGGCGCAAGTCGGCGAGCGCGGCGGCCCAAGCGTCGCCTTTAATCCGTTGAGCTAATCCCTTGAGCGTGCCCTCGCCGACCGAAACCCGTGACCAGGGGCCGCGCAGCGGCGCGATCGATGCGGCGCGGATTGCCTCGGCGAGGAGCTGAGCCCGGCTGCGGGACGCGAGAGACCTGAGAAAGGACCCGACATGAGGATCTACCTGCCGATCGCCAAGGTCGATGCGGCGCGGCGCATGGTCTATGGCTATGCCTCGACCGAGGCGCGCGACGACCAGGGCGAGATCGTCAAGCGCGAGGCGCTGCAGGCGGCCCTCGGCGACTACATGAAATTCGGCAACATCCGCGAGATGCATCAGCTCTCGGCGGTCGGCAAGGCGAAGGATGCGGCTGTCGATGAAAAGGGCCTCTATCTCGGCGCCAAGGTCGTCGACGACCAGGCCTGGAACAAGGTCATCGAGGGCGTCTATTCCGGCTATTCGATCGGCGGCAAGGTCACGACGCGCGATCCGTCGGATTACAAGACGATCACCGGCCTGCGGCTCGACGAGATCAGCCTCGTCGACCGGCCGGCGAATCCCGAGGCCGTGTTCGACTGCTGGAAACGCAGTGCGGATCCGGTCGCGCAGTTGAAGGCCGCGATCGAGCGCGTCGAGGCGCTGCTGAAGGGCGGCGATGAGCCGGGGGATGGTTCCAGTCCCTACGGCGACGTCGAATACGCCGATCCCGGCCACCAGGACGACAAGAAGAAGCGCTACCCGCTCGACAGCGAGAAGCACATTCGCGCCGCCTGGAACTACATCCACAAGCCGAAAAACGCCGACAAGTATTCGGCCGAAGAGCTGAACCATGTCAAATTGAAGATCGTCGCGGCTTGGAAAGACAAGATCGACCCGAAAGGACCGCCCGAGGCCGAGGACGGCGAGAAGGCGGCACGCGTCGAGCTGAAAAAGCACCTCTACGATGTCGGCCAGGTCGCGCAGATCATCCTGCAGCTCGATTGGCTGAAGGACGCGCTCTCGACCGAGGCCATTGTCGAAGGCGACGACAGCGAGCAGCCAAAGCGGCTCGAAGCCATCGTCGACGAACTGTGCGCGTTCCTCAATGCGCTCGTCGCCGAGGAAACCGCCGAGATCAAGAGCGACCGCGAGGACATGTCCGGCGCCGGCGATGCGATGGCGATGGCCGCTGTCGCGTCGAGCCTCGTCAAGACCGGCCATCCGGGCCGGGCGAAGCTGTTCAAGGCCAGACACGGACGAGGCGACCAGGCGCTCTTGGATTGCGCGCACATGGCGGTCAAGGCGGCGCGCGGCATCGACGGTCTCGAGGCCGACGAGCGCGACCACCTCGACGACTGCACCGACGCGCTCGAGGCGGCGGGCGCCAAGGATAGCTCGGGCATCGACTCGACGCAGAACACCGCGAACAACCCGACGCATCCCGCGCCGCAGGACGATCTGCCGTCGCAGGAATACCGGCCGGGCGCCTACACGACCTGGAACAGCGCCGAGCACACATCGGCCAAGCACACATCGAAAGTGCTCGAGCTGATCGCGGCGACCCTCGGCAAATCAGGCAAGGCGCACCAGGCGCTGATGGACGTGGCGCACGGCTGCATGAACAAGCTGACCGATGGTGCCACATGCGAGTCGGCGAAGGCGGGTGGCCGCCACTCGAAAGAGACGATGGGCCATCTGCAGGAAGCCCACGACCACCTGGTCGCCGCCGGCGCCAAATGCAAGCCTGCCCCGGCTGAGGCCGGGGCGGGCGGACAGATGGACGGCGGCAAGCCCGGCGCCGAGGCGGAAGATGAGGGGACCGAGTTCGACGGCAAGACTGTTCGCCTCGGCGATCTCAAGAAGATGCTGACCGACGAGCGCACGGAAAAGGCGGCACTGGCAAAGGCGGTCGCCGAGATGACCCCGCGGCTCGATGCGATCCTCAAGACCGTCGAGAAGATCGACAAGACACCGTTGCCGCCCCTAACCCGCCAAATGGACTACAGGGCGGCGGCCGGCCTCACGCGCATCGAGAAGGGCCAGGACGGCGGGGGCGCCGGCGGTGATCCGACCGACGAGGAGCTGATGGTGCGCATCGCCAGGATGAGCCCCGACGAGCAGGCGATGCTGTTGATCAAGGCCGCGCGCATGCGGCCGGTTCGGATCGCCGGCGTGACGGGCGGCGAGGCGGCGGCGAGCTAGGCGCATGGCTGAGGATCTGATCGACCTCGTGGCACCCGGCGGCTGCGACGAGGCGAACCACGGCACCTTTCGCTATCGCGTCGACAATGACGGCCATGTCCGCGTGCCGCGCGAGGCAGCCTTTTGGCTGATCCGCAATGGCGGCTTCCGGGTGGCCGTGGCCCAAGTTGAACGCGGACGCACTTGAGGAGCGCGCCGCTCTTTGCATCGCAGAAACAACGGCACCGGAAAAAGACGGGGACGGTGCCGCGAGCAGCAAACCGATCCCCGCCAAGGCCCCCAAAGTCCCGGTGCCCACAAAGGAGTGAGACCAGGTGAACCCGATTACTGCAGACACCCTCGCGCTTTACAAG
The DNA here is from genome assembly GCA_963790875.1 of uncultured Alphaproteobacteria bacterium. Taxonomy (GTDB): domain Bacteria; phylum Pseudomonadota; class Alphaproteobacteria; order ATCC43930; family CGMCC-115725; genus AP-15. Next base: position 14,944 of record CAWBQT010000022.1, on the reverse strand, counting down.
GCGGCGCTCGCCAATCCGAACAGCAACATCGCCAAGGCGATCTCGACCGGCACCGGCCTCGTCGCCTACGACCTGCAAGCGCCGGCGAAGAACCTCTATCCGTTCATCACCCCGTTGCGGAACGTCATTCCGCGGGTCGGCGGCGGCACCGGCACGGCCACCAACTGGCGCCAGGTGAACGCGATCATCGGTTCGGGCTTCGATGCGATGGGCTGGGTTCCTGAAGGCCAGCGCTCCGGCCAGATGAGCTACAATACTTCGAACAAGTCGGCGACCTTCGTGACCATCGGCGAGGAAGACGCCGCGACCTACGAAGCGATTGCGGCCGGCGTCCATTTCGAAGACATCCAGGCACGGATGACTTTTCGCCTTCTGCAGAAGATGATGCTGAAGGAAGAGATGGCGATCCTCGCCGGCAATGCCGGCGCCTCGAACGGCGGCGTCTCGCTCGGCACGCCGACGGCGCCGACCTTGTCGGCCGTCACCAATGCCAATTCGACCCTGGCGACCGCAACCTATTACGTGCAGGTCGTGGCGCTGACACTCGAGGGCTATCAGAACGCCGGCGGCACGCCGCTCAACACCGTCGCCGGCTCCTATAACTCGGCGGTCACCGCGGCCTCGCTGATCCCGACGCAAAAGACGATCACCGGCGCCGACGGCAAGACCTACGTGCTCGCGGGCGGCTCGTCGAACGCGAGTTCGCTCTCCTCGGGTCAGGCGGTCACCTCGGGCACCAATGCGCTCGGCATGTCGACGCCGGTCGTCAACGGTGCCGTCGCCTATGCCTGGTTCGTCGGCACGACCAACACTGCCGGCTTCGGCACCCTGCAGGCGATCACGACGATCAATTCCTGCGTGATCTCGGCGCCGCTCGTTTCCGGCACGCAATCCGCGTCCGCAATCACCCAGGACAACAGCTACAACGCGAGCTATGCCTACAATGGGCTCCTGACCAACGCCTTCGCGGCCGCGAATTCGTACATCAACGCGCTCGCGACCGGCACCGTCGGAACCGGGACTTTCCTCACCTCATCGGGGCGCGGCTCGGTCGTCGAGATCGACACGATGTTCCAGACGATGTGGAACAATTTCGAGTTGTCGCCCACCGTCCTCTACGTAAATGCGCAAGAGCTGAAGAACATCACCAACAAGGTGCTGTCGAACAGCTCCTCGGCACCGTTGCTGCGCTACGACAAAGCGGCCGACGATCCGGACGCATATGGGATCACCGCCTCGGGCACGATCAATTATTACTACAACCCGTTTGCGCTCAACGGCGGCTTGCGCATCCCGGTACGTATTCACCCGCGGGTGCCACCCGGCACGATCATCGGCTGGGCCGAGAACCTGCCGATCCAGTACCAGTCGAACGAGGTCCCCAACGTCGCCGAGATCAAGACCCGACAAGACTATTACCAGATCGATTGGCCCATTGTGACTCGCCAGCGGCAGGTCGGGGTCTATGCCGAGGAAGTGTTGGCCGTTTACGCGCCTTTCGCGATGGGCATCATCACCAACATCGGCAACGGCTGAGCCGCGCGAAGGAGCACCGCTATGACCGACCCGATCCAGGGCATCGTTGCGCGCCGCAAAGATCACTGCAGCGCGCAAAACGCCGCGCCCGAGGTCGGCTGGTGGAAATGGTGAGCCGCCGATGATCCGGTTCGCCGCGGGCGCCTTCGGGCGCCTTTTCTTTTTCTGCGCTCTGGCGATCGGCGCGCTTTATTCGCCTGCCCGGGCGGACTGCCCGACCGTCTTTCTCAGCGTCAACGGCCCGATCCAGCCAGGCGGCTGCGGCGTCGTCGTCTACAACGGCTCGACCGCCGCAACGTTGACGCTTCCCGGCGTCGCATGGAGAGGCACGGTCATCGACCAGGGACCCGGCGAGGTCACGCTGAGCGGCGGCGCGGCCACGGTCAACGGCAACGTGGCCGGCGTGACGATGCTCGTCGGATCCGGCGGCGCCGTCTCCGGTGACCCTTCTGCCGGCTGGCAATACAGCGGGCCGCTGGCGAGCCAACTCGGGAGCGTGACCACGCAGACCGGCACAAGCTACACCTTCGCCCCGACCGACTGCGGCACGCAGATCAATTTCACGAGCAACTCGGCGATCACCGCAACGATCCCGGCGACGCTGCCCGTAGGCTGCAACATCGCGATCCTCGAGGTCGGAACCGCGAAGGTCTCGGTCAACGGCTCGGCGGTGACCGCCGCGACGCTCGAAAGCGCATCGTCCTACAGCGGCACCCGGGCGCAGTGGTCGATGATTGGCATTAGCATCGAGGCCAATGCAGGGGGAAGCTCCGCAGTCGCGCTCCTGACCGGAGACGGTTCATGATGGCGCGGTTGCTGGTGCTGGCCCTCGCTCTCGGCTTGGCGCAAGGGCGAACTCTTCCCGCCGATGCTCAGCGGCCGCCGCATGGGGTGCAGCCGTTTGTCCTCGCGCCAGCGAGCGGCGCCCCTTGCGACATATTCGCGGCGGCTGGGACGCCGTGCATCGCGGCGCACAGTGTTACCAGGCGGATGCTGGCGGCTTATAAGGGGCCGCTCTACGAGATCGAGCGCGCCTCCGACAGCGCGACGCTGGCGATCCATTCTACCGCAACAGCACCTTGGCCGGCCAATCCAACGCCAGCAGTTTCCTTCTGCTCAGGCACGACCTGCAGCTATTACGACATCTGCGATCAAATAACCGGGCGGTGCGGTACTGGCGAAAATGATCTTCCGGCCGGCGGCGCAGTGCCGCTGTCCTGGGATGCGCTGAGCACAGGTCAAATCGTACCACGTGTTGCTACGTATTATGAGTCATCGTATTATTATTTCCGAAATCGCACCAATACGGATCTTCCCACGGGCACAGCTGCCCCGACCACCGAATATATGGTGATCGACACCCTGAATGGCACACACAGCAGCTGCTGCGGCAGCTACGGCAACATGGAGGCGACCGTCAACGACAACGGTGACGGGCATATGTTCGCCCTCGCCTTCGGGTCGAGCAGCGAGGGGCACTCGGGCAGCGGATCTGGGCCGTGGCCTGGGGTTGATTGGGAAAACGGGGTCTATTTCTACGGCGCCTCGCCAACCCAGACATATCTGAATATCATCGCAAAGTATTTTCCAAGTGGTCCGACCTGGGAGCTGAAATCCGGCGACGCGACCACCGGAAGCCTTTCAACCCTTTACGATAGCTCGCTTCCAAGCGGCTACACGGCAGACTTCGAAGGCGGAATTTCTCTGGGCGAAGGCGGGGACGGTTCGCACGCGTCAGTCGATTTCCTGGAAGGCGCCATTCTTGCGACCGACAGCAGCGATATGGCGGACAACGCCGTACAGAGCAATATAACGGCGTTCTACGGGCCATCTGGCGTCTCCTGCACCGCTGGCAATCTGATAGCCAATTCGCTCGGGTTGGGCGGTCAGAGTTGGACGCAAAGCGGCGTCACCATTGCCGCAGCCGAAGACCCATACGGCGGGCTTGCCGCAGAACTTTTCAGCACAAACACCAGCGGCACCTATGCCTATACATACCAAGTAAATGTTCCCGTTGCCGCCAGCACCGTTTACACCTTTACCGATTACGTTGCAAAAACCAGCGGGGCGACCGTTTTCCCTGCCGATTCGATCGTGACAAATGGGTCCGGTGGGGAAGAGTTCGCCATCGTAATGAACACCAACACCGGGGCGGCGGTGGCGGGGACATGGGCCGCTGGTGCGCCCACGTCGCTGTCGTCGACGGCAGCCGGCAATTGGTGGCAGTTCAAGATGGTCTTCACCAGCACGGGATCGGCCACGGCAGCGACGACTTATGTCGACGGTCCGATTGCGAACGGTTCCGGCGCGAGATCGGGGGGGATCGTCGTCGCTGGACAGACGGCGACGCATTTTTGCCCGCTGCTGCAAAGCGGGAGTCATTAAAGTGGTTGCCCGCGAGTCGATCTACCGCGCGCTGTGGGAACTTGCCGCGGCAAGCGGTGCCTTCGCCACCGCGAGCCGGCGCCTCAAACATTGGAGTGACGTCTCGCCTGCCGAGCAGCCGGCGCTCTTCATGAGCGAGAAGGGCAGCGTGGCAAAGGTCAAAGCATTGGGGACGCCCGTCGTCTGGAGCCTTTATGCCGACCTCTACGTCTACGCCCATTCGAGCGATCCCTATTGCGCGCCGTCGACGATCCTCAATCCGCTCCTCGATGCCGTCGAGGCGGCGCTCTCGCCAGTGCCGGCCACCGGCATCCAAGACCTCGGGCTGCCGGGACAAGTGCAGCACGCCTACATCGCCGGCAAGGTCGAGACCGACGAGGGGACATTGGGCGACCAGGCGATCGCGATCGTGCCGGTCGAGATTTTGTGTGTCTGAATGGCGTTCGGCGACCTGACCACCCTCGCCGATGTGCGAACCTGGCTGCAGACCGGCCAGCAGCCCTACCCGTCGACCGACGATGCGCTGTTGACGCGTCTCATCAGCGCCGCGAGCGGGCTCATCGCGACCTGGCTCAAACGGCCGATCGTCCAAGCCGATTGGCAGGAATTGCGCGACGGCGTCGGCTCCTACGGTTGCGAGACGACGATCCCGTTTGCCGTCCAGCCCGTCTCGGCGGTGCTCCTGGTCGTCGTCAACAACATGACGGTTCCAGCCGTTCCGGCGGTTCTGCCCGCTCCGCCCGGGCTCATCACCCCGGCCATCTCGACATTCCCCTGGGGTTATGCCGGCTATGTGTTCACCCCGACCGCGCTGACGATCCGCGGCTACCCGGTACCGCGCATGAAGGCGTGCATTCAGCTGCAATATACGGCGAGCTTCCCGACCGTGCCGCTCGACGTGGCGCAGGCGACGATCGAGCTCGTCTGCCGCAAATACCGCGAGCGCACCCGCATCGGCGAGCGCTCGAAATCGCTAGGTGGCGGCGAGACCGTCGCGTACGAAACCGTCTCTTTCACGCTGCGCGACATGGCCTCCGATATCCAGGTCCTGCTGCAGCAATACCGCCAGGTCACGCCGGTCTTTGGCGCGCCCCCGGTGATGGCGCCGACGCAGTTCGACCCGGCAACATTGGTGGCGGCGGCATGATCCGCGACTTCTTGGCTTGCCTCGCCATCGCTGCCTTAGCCGGGGTTCTGGCAGCGCTGAGCATCACCTTTCTGCCGCCGTGATCACCGTCGAGCTGATCGGCGACCGCGAGCTGGCAGCGCGGCTCGACGCGATGCCGGGCCGCGTGCATGACGGCCTGGCGCGGGCGGTGACCCGGCTGGGACGCGAATTGCAGGGCAAGGTACAGAGCGAGAAGCTCTCCGGCTCGCCACTAAAGGTGCGGACCGGCACGCTCAGATCATCGATCGATGTGACGGTCGAGGACACCGAGACCAAGATCGCCGCAGGCGTCGGGACCAACGTCTTTTATGGTCGCTTCCAGGAATACGGCGTCGGCCGGAGCTGGCTGATCGAGGCCAGGAATGCCCGCTCGCTCGCCTTCGAGGTCGGCGGCAAGACGATCTTTCGGCGGCGGGTGACGCATCCGCCGATGCCCGAGCGCTCGTTTCTGCGGTCGGCCCTCGCCGAGATGGCGCCGGCGATCGAGGAGGAACTCAAAGCGGCGGTCGCGGCAGCTATCCGCGAGTAATTTCAGCACGGAGAAAAAGATGCAACTCGCCTTTGGCAGCGGGGCGCTCTGGGGCGAGCGCACCGATCAGACGGGCTCGGGCATCGGCCCGCGCCAATTCGGCGTCCTGCAGGACATCCAGATCGATTTCGACTGGACCGACAAGGAGCTCTATGGCCAGTTTCAGTTTCCGGTGGCGATCGCGCGCGGCCAGGGCAAGATCACCGGCAAGGCAAAATTCGCCCGCATTCTCGGTCTCCTCTACAGCGACATTTTCTGGGGGCTGACGCCGACGGTCGGACAGTTCGGCGTCGTCGAGTACGAAGCCGATATGGTGCCGTCCGTGACACCGTTTCAAATCACCGTCGACAACGGCGCCGCGTATAATGACGATCTCGGCGTCTATTACGCCAGTGGCAGCCAGGCGAGCGGGCCGCCGTTCAACCGGGTGACGACGCCGTCCGCCGCCGGCCAGTATTCGGTCAATTTCGCGACCGGGGTTTACTCCTTCAGCGCGGCCGACGAGGGCCAGGCGGTGCTGATCTCCTATACCTACAACATCGCCGGATCAGGCCACGAAATCACGATCACCAACCAGATCGCCGGCACGACACCGACCTTCAAGGCGACCTTTTACACAACCTATAACGGCAAAGGCGCCGCACTCCGATTGAATGCCTGCGTCGCCTCGAAGCTGTCGCTGCCGACGAAGATCGACGATTGGACGATCGAGGAATTGGACTTCTCGGCCTATGCCGACGCCACCGGCACCATCGGCTATTTCAGTACCGTCGAATGAGCGCTGCAATGCTCCCGGGCGTCGTCATCGAAATGGGTGGGCGAGAATGGACCATACCACCGCTCACGCTCGGGCAGTTGCGGCGGCTCACTCCAGAGCTGGGCAAGATCACCACCCATGCCAGCATGCTCGACACCGAAGTGATTGCTGCGATGGTCAAGGTCGTCACCGCGGCCTTGCGACGGAACTACCCCGATCTTGCCGAAGAATTGGTCGAAGAAGTCCTCGATCTCGGTAACGCCGGCGAAGTGCTCAATGCCGTACTCGTCGGGTCGGGCCTCCGGCGAAGTGCCACTTCGGGGGAACGCCGGGCGGCGGCCCTGATAACGCCCCCCTCAATGCCAATGGCGGCCGATGGCACGAGCTCTACGGCCTCCTCGCCGCCGCCTTCGGCTATCGTCCCAGGGACATCGACGAACTGAGCCTCGGAGACCTCGACGAGTTGCTGCTGCCCTATCTCCTCGAACATCCGCCGGCGCACATCCTCCTTGCCGCCTTGCTCGGGTGCCAGCCGCGCAGCTCCGGAGGATCCGCCTCTGGATCGCGCGAGGCGGCCGAGCTCGCTGCAGCGGTCGGGCCAGGCTTCGGCGTCGGGCGCGATGTGCATGCCGGCCTGCCGCGAGCCGCGATCCTTGATTTTCTCCAGCTCAGGAAACACACCCAAGGGGAGGGATGACCATGCCGCTTCGGCCCATTCGCCGGGGAGCGCACGCCTGAAACAGCCAAGAGGATCCAATTCCTTGCGGCAAATCTTAAGCTCTAATCTTACTGCGTCAATAATCTGGGATTCTTCGTATTTTTCGGATCGGCTCATTGCAGCAAGGGCATCTCGGGAGTGTCCTGGCGAGCGCGACGATGAGCCGGCGCCGCAGCGTTGCGATCGAGTTTGGCACGTGTCGTTCGGGTCGGATCGGCGGCGCCTCTGGGTCGGTAACCCTCGGGAAGGCCAGATCCCGGCACGAGCGTGGCGGAAGTCGGTCCTGAGGGGGGAAGGGCGCCGCGTTCGGCGATCAAGAAGCCGTAGGCGGCAATACAGAGTGTCGCGTGATGGTGGAAGCCGCGCCACCCGCGCCCTTCGTAATCGCCAAAGCCAAGCTCCTGTTTGAGCTCCTGATAATCGCGCTCGATCCGCCAGCGCAGTTTTGTGATGTCGACCAGGCGATCAATGGCGACATCTTCAGTCAAGGTGGCAAGCCAATATTTCGTCGGCTCGGCTTCGCCTTGCGGCCACTCGATCAGCAGCCACTCTTCCGGGCGCGGCTCGCTCAGCTTGGTATCGCGATGCGCTGGGCGCACCCTCTGCCGTGCGAAGCGTGAAGTGAGCCAATCGGCGCTGCCCTCACGCCAGGTAATGGTTTGCCACGCTTGTGCCGGCAGACCCGGAGCCAGCGCCTTTACCGGAGACCGGCTGGTGCTCGTCATCGCGGCGCAGCAACTTGGGTGGTCGACCGCTGCCGAGGCGCCGTTGCGGTCGCAAAGGCTCAATGCCCGGCGGCCAGACCGAGGTATTGGGACCGATACCCGCCACGTAGCGCAAGCCGAGCGCGGTGATCTCGGTTCGCAGCCCGGTGTCGTTGCCGTAGCCGGCATCCATCAGCACCACACCCTCGGGCAGCCCCGCCGTCCGAGCCGCTTTGATCTGCCCCAAGGCAATCTCGGGCTTGGTTTGGAAAGCAACCGTCGCCGGCACCTTAGCTTTATCTCGACGCGCTTGGTCCTGAGCCCATTCCTCCGGCAGATAGAGCCGATAAGCGACCGGCAGGCTGGCATCGTGGTTAGCCAGAGACAAGCTAACCGCGACCTGGCAGTTGTCCTGCTTGCCGAGTTGGCCGCAATATTGCCGCGCTACCCCGACCGAGTGTTGTCCCTTCTTGGGAAACCCCGTGTCGTCGATGATCCAGGCCTCGACCGGCCCACTGCGCTGGATCGCCGGCATCACCAGCTCGCCTACCTTCGCCAGCATCGCCGCGTCCGACCATGGCGCGTTGCCGACAAAATGAAGCAAGGACTGATGCTTCGCAGCAACCGCCGCCGGAGCCGTCACTGCCGCCAGCGGCTCCACGCTCTTCCGGGCCAGCGGCATCATCAACCCCAAGCAATAATCGCGCATCGGTTCCTGCCGGTCGGCATGGCCAAGTACCTGACCAAGGGCCTCGACATAGGCCGCAAATCGCGCTTCACTCCCCTCATACTCGGTGCCTTCCATTCCGGTCCCCCAACCGGTCAAGAACTGGGCGTATATACCATATCTCGCTCCCCCAACCTATAACAATACAGCATAGATGATTTTGTAACTCAGTAAGACTAAGTGACTGACCGAAAATGAGCCAGGATCACCAACCCTTCTCGTCACCCCCGCGAAACCGGCTGTAATCGAATTGGCTTCTCGGATGTGAAACCCTTTTTTTCTGTCTTTCCCGCGAAAGCGGTAACCAAGGGATTTCAGTCACTTGCTCTGGGCCCCGCTTTCGCGGGGGCGACGAACCTATCGGGTAGGGCGTGCGAATTTTCGGTCAGGCTCTAACAACCATAGACAACTTATCGCGCAATCGACCAACCAGGGGATAATATTTGTCAGACGATGTCGTTGTGAAATTCGGCGCCGACATCGGCGGTTTTGCCGCGCGGGTCGACGAAGTCAAACAGAAGCTGGAGGGCCTCCGCGCGCCGTTCGACGCGCTAAAGGATGGCGCGGGCGGGCTGATCAAGGCCGGCACTGCGGCGACGACATTCAAAGATCTGGGCATTGCTCTCTCCGAGGTGCAGGAAAAGAGCAAGGATCTGCCTTTTCTCCTTCAACTGATCGGCGATCGGGCAACTGCAAGCAGCCACCCACTGCAGCGCATGGCCGAACTCCCCGAGTTGATCAGCCGCGGTATCGACAGCCTGATCCCGCTGTTGCGCGAAGGCGCCGCCGGCTGGGGCGAGCTGCGCCAGAAGTCGCAGTCTTTCGCCGATGGGCTTGACCGCAATGCCGTCGGCATTGCGCAGACCGCTGCGTATGTCAGTCGGCTCACGCTCGACCTGAGGACCCTCGGTATCGACGGCTTCGCCGCTCTGCGGCCCTTGATCGACTTCTGCGCTTACGCGTTCGACGGTTTCGTTGCGCGGCTCAACGAGACCGCCCGCGATACCGAAGCCAATATTCAGAACCTTCTCAGGCTCGGCGAGGCGCTCAACAAGCCTCCGAACCGACCCGTCCCGATGACGAATCGGGACCTCAACGGCTCGGCCACGCCCGCCGCCAAGCCCAACTATGGCCGCGACAGCAGTGAAACCCGCGAGGACGCAGCGATCGAGAAGGACCTGGAACGCGAGATCGCAGAGGAGGCGCGGCTCCGGATCGCGGCGCTCGACGGCGAGAAGCGGGCTGCGGACATCAATTTCAATAGCCAAATCGCGCACTTGCAAGCCTTGATAAGCGAGGGCAAGCTTTCGGCAAGCGAAGCCCTGAAGCAAGAACAGCTGCTCAACGTCCAAAAATGGTCAACCGACGAGAATTATTTACAGCAGAAGCTCGATCTCTACGAGGATGATGCGGCGGGGTTGCAGCGCGTGCAGGACGACGAGCTGGCCGGGACAGCCGAGTTCAACGCGAAAATGCAGGAAATCACCGATCGCGCAGCGATCGAAACACAGCAGAGCTGGAAACAGTCAATCCAGCAGCTCAGCGACAGCTTCGCCGGCTTTGCCACGGATGTGCTCTTGCGGACCGAGACGATCGCCAAGGCCTTCGACCGGATGGTGCGCTCGCTGCTTGACGATTTCCTGAAGGCGAACTTCAAAAGCCTGGCCGACGAACTGCTGTTTGGCGGCAGCTCGACCGCGGGCGGCACCGGCTCGGGCGGCCTCTTTGGCGGTCTTGGCGGCGATCTGGTAAAGTCGCTCTTCGGCGACGCTTTCAAGGGCGTCCTCGGCAATCCGTTCGCGTCATCGGGCGGCGGAATGCTCGGCGGGTTGCTGCCGCTGGGCGGTGGGGCGGCCGGCGGTTGGCTTGCCAGCCTTGTCGGTGGGGGGGCCGGCGGAGGCGCAAGCGCAGAGGCGGCGGACGTCGCCAGCATGTGGGGCGGCGGTGGCGCCGACGCCGTGCAGGCCGGAATGAACCTCGAGGGTGGCGGGGCGCTCCCCGGCATCTTCAACGCGCTCCTGAACCCGTTCAAATGGTTCGGCGGTCTCCTCGGCTTCGGGCACGGCGGTATCGTGCCGTCGGCGGCGGGTGGCTGGGTAGTGCCGGCATTCGCCGATGGCGGCATTCTCTCGGTGCTGCATCAGAACGAAATGGTGCTGCCGGCGCCGATCAGCCGAGGTCTGCAAAACATGATCGCGACCGGCGGCATGGCTGGCGGGCACACGATCAACATCAACGCGATCGACGGGGCGAGCGTCGCCCGGCTTTTCCGTAACAACGGCTCGGCCCTCGTCGCGGCGTTGAACAGCGCGATGCGCCACGGCTCGATGCTCACTCAATCACAGTGAGGCAGTGGGGCAATGAGGCAAGAGTATTGCGCGGTCCGCGTGCAAATAAATCTCACTGTCTCACTGCCTCATTGCGCAAATTAGATGGCTGACGTCGGCGTGCTCCCCAGGCTGATCGGGCAGGGCTGGTCGGTCACCAAGGTCCCGACCTTTCAAACTCGCGTCCAGCGCGCGGCGTCGGGCCGCGAGCTGCGTGCGCTCGACTATCCCTACCCGCTCTGGCAGTTCAGCTTGACCTACGATGTACTGCGCGACGAGCCGGCACCGCAGTCCGATCTGCGCACACTTATCGGATTCTTCATGGCCTGTAACGGCGCTTTTCAGACTTTCCTTTACGACGACCCGAGCGACGATGCAGTGACCGGCGAGCCGATCGCCACCGCCGACGGAGTGACAACGGTCTGGCCGTTGGTCCGGGTCATCGGCGCGCCTGGCGGGGTCGGCTTTCAGGAGCCGATATGCGCACCCAATGTCGTCTCGGCCGTCTATCTCAACGGTATTGTACAGCCGCCGGCCGACTGGTCGGTCGACCCGTCGACTGGCCTCCTGACTTTCAGTGCAGCGCCCGAGGCGGGGAAGCTGATCACGGCCGACTTCAGCTATTACTTCCGTTGCCGGTTCATGAGCGATGCCTATAGCTTCGACAATTTCCTGTACCGGCTTTGGTCGCTGAAGAAGCTGGATTTCATCTCGGTTCGGCCGTGATTTTGTTTTGCCCACAAGCTTCGAATGGTCTTGCATGTGTATCGTGGAGGACAAAGCAGGATGAAACCCGCATCCTCGGCGCTCATCGCCCTGTTGAATTCCTCGACCGGTTTTCTCATGGCTGACCTCTATACCTTTACACTGGCGGGTTCGGCGCAGCCGACTGGTCTCGATATTCCTGGCATGAGCTATCTCTTTTCGGGTGCGGCGACCGCGATAACCGATCAGACGACAGGACGGGTCTTTCAGCTCGGGCCCCGCTTCGAGCGATCGACGATCAAGACGGTTATCGGGATCGAAGCCGACGAGCTCGAGGTGCGGATCTATCCGCTCGCGACCGACCTGCTCGGCGACACACCCTGGGCCGAGTCGGCCTGGTCGGGCCAGCTTGACGGCGCCACGGTGCAGCTTGAGCGGGCCTTCATGCCGGCCTATGGCGTGACGACGCCCGGCGCGGTCGTGCTGTTCGCTGGGCGCGTCTCGGACGTCGAAGTCAGCCGCACGCTGATCTCGATCAAAGTCCGCTCCTGGCTCGAAGTCCTCAATATTCAGATGCCGCGCCGGCTGTGGCAGCCGAGCTGCACCCACAATTTCGGCGACGCGATGTGCGGCTATGACCGGGTCAACGGGCTCAATGCGCAGGGCACGCCGACCGGGATCGGGGCGCTGACTTTCGCCTGCACGGCGGGCTCGTCGATCGGGTCGGTGAACGGCGCGCCGATGACGACGAACCCCTATGTTCTCGGCACGATCACCGGTATCTCCGGCGCCAATGCGGGCCAATCCCGGATGATCAATAGCTTTGTTTCGGGTGGCGCCATCGGTGTCGCGCTCGCTTTCCTCTCGACGCCGAATGTCGGCGACGAATTTCAAATCCTGCCGGGTTGCGATCGAACGCTCGGGACCTGCGGCGCAGTTTTCAAGAATTCCCGCGTCGTCGTCTCCGGCGGCTCGATCGCATATATCGTTGAAAATGCCGAGACATTTGGCGGCTTCCCATTCGTGCCGCCACCCGAGGACGCGATATGACGGCCGGCCCGGAGCCGGCCCCGGCGCAAGCCGGGGAGATCGTCGGAGCCTGTCCGCGGGCCGCGCACTGCGCCGACCCGTGGGACCCGCATGTCACAATAGCGCTGATACTGGTGCTCGTGGCGATCCTCATCGTCTTCGTCATGACCACGATTTCAATTCCCGACGAACGCCAACCCAGGAAAAGACGCAACGGAGGTGACCAATGAGAAACCGGCCTCGCCCACGAATTACGCAGGAGCAAATCGCCGAGATTCGGCGGTTGCGGAGCGACGGCTTGAAACTGCACGAAATTGCCACGCGACTCGCGATCTCGATCAACAGCGCCTGTCGCCATGGCAAGCCGACGCGGGCCGGGCTGCGAATGCCCATTGCGGCAAGCTCGGGGCCTGCAAACCCGGCCGAGTATTGGTCCTTCATCGCGCCACCCAGCCGCGAGCGGTTGATGGCCGGCAGATAGCAGTCTGGCCGCGGCAGCTTGGGGCACACGCCGCCGAAAGAGCGTCATCATCGGCCGGCCTCGCCGCCGGGCCCGGCGGAAGGAAGCTGATTTCCGCAATCTTCAGCCTCGGCATAGGAGGCGGTAATCCAATTGGCTTCTCGCCTCCAAAACCCCTTTCCCGTCTTTCCCGCGAAAGCGGGAACCTAGGGATTTCAGTCGCTTGCCCCCTGTTCATGCCAGGGGCAAGCTCTGGGCCCCCGCTTGCGCGAGGGCGACGCATTTGTGGGTGGGTACGCGATTGGATTACAGCCTCGGCCGGGGAAGGCAGCGAGGCAATGAGGGATGATTTTTGCGCGCCGAAGGCGCGCGGGGGATCCCTTCTCGCCGTCTCGCAGCTTCAGCGGTGAGCCTTCCCTCGGACGGGCGCCGGCTTGCCGTTCTCGCAGAGGCACAATCGTGGATCGGGACGCCCTACCGCACGGCGCAGCGGGTCAAGGGTCCGGCCGGCGGCATCGATTGTCTCACTCTCGTCGTCGAGGTCTATGAGCGCACCGACCTCATCCCGCATTGCGAGATCCCGTTCTATCCGTTCGACTGGCACCTGCACCGCAGCGTCGAGCGGTATCTGAACGGCGTCCTCGAACACGCCAAGGAGATCGAGGGGCCGCCGCAACCCGGCGACCTCACGCTCTTCCGCTTCGGCCGCTGCTTTGCGCATGGCGGCATTGTGACCCACTGGCCGCGGCTGATCCATGCGTGGAATGGAGCGGGCGTGGTGCCGGCCGACGCAGATCAGCCGCTGCTCGGCCGGCGGCCGAGGCGGTACTTTTCGCCCTTTAATTTCACAATCTTTGCCTCGGCATAGGAGGCTCTAATCCAATTGGCTTCTCGCCTCCAAAACCCCTTTCCCGATAGGGGTCGGGAAGGGTATGGCCCTCCCCGCCCTCCGAACCGTACGTGCGGTTCTCCCGCATGCGGCTCTCCAGTCGTTGGTTTCCGCATCGGGAGTGTCTCGCCTGCTCGAAGGCTGCGTGAGGGTGAACAGCCCATGAAAAGCGAAAGAGCATGAGCTATGTGCCCTTTGACGCCGTTGCCCAGCGCCGACACCATGCGCTCCGTCCAGATCGAGCCTTCCGCCCACCCCCCGTGACGGGTCGGGAGCTTCTGCCCCTTGCGTAGCCTTTTCAGGCACTCCCGAGGCTGCTTGTTGCCTCATTCCAGACCTCGCACCTCCAACTCCCTGCCTCCCTTCCCTCGGAGTGGTTTTGCTTCCCGCCCCTCTCCACGGCCGCAGCCGCATCGCGGTAATATGAAGGCTCTGACTTCTCCCCGGCTCACCCAGAGCGGCAGGTCTCTCCGCTTACTCCGCCTTGCCTTCCCGGCATTCCGACCTCAACCACGCAAGCTGCCCGCCGGTCGCTTTGTCAGTCGTTTCAGCGCCGGCGGTTATTTCCAGGCTTCGCCATGAACGAGCAGGCTCGCCCCAGCCTCACGCCGAATCAGGTTTGTCCTCCTACGGACTGCCGGTTCACCTCCGGTTGCTCTCCACCCCGCCTCACGGCGACGCAGTTACCTTCAATTACGGAGCCCACGACCGGCTCCCGCACGGACTTGCACCGTGCTGACAAAGCGTCCTCACGGACGCACTTGCTCCCGCGAAAGCAGGAACCCAGGGATTTCAGTCGTTTACCCCCTGTTCATGCCAGGGGCAAGCTCTGGGCCCCCGCTTGCGCGGGGGCGACGCATTTGGGTGGGTACGCGATTGGATTACAGCCTCGGAAGGCCGGGGGAGGCAGTGAGGCAATGAGGTTTTCTTTGGGCGCCGTAGGCACGCGGGAACCGCTTCTCACCGTTTCACTGCCTCGCTGGTGAACCTTCCTTGACTAGCATTCTCGG
>CAWBQT010000021.1:0-120819 GCA_963790875.1 uncultured Alphaproteobacteria bacterium | reverse complement strand
GCAGACAGTCTCGGCGATCGAGACCGGGGAGCGACGGGTTGCGGCCGAGGAACTGCTTCTTCTCGTCGAGAAGCTCGACGTCCCGCTCGACTATTTCATGGATCCGTTCCGGCTCGACGGCGAGGGCCGGTTCTCGTGGCGCCAAACCGGCTTGCCGCCGGAGCGCCTCTCCGCCTACGAGCGCATCGCCGGGCGCTGGATTGCGGCATTCCGCCGTATCGCGCCGGAGGTTGGTCGCGAGATCCCGCTCTTGCGGCATTCGCTCGGTCTGACCCGACAAAACAGCTACGAGGACGCTGCCGAGGCCGGCGAGCGCTTCGCCGTGGAATTCGAGTTGGGCGATGTCCCCGCCAGTGTTCTTCCGAGGATGATGGAAGAGCGGCTCAGGCTCCTCGTGTTGATGGTCGATGCCGTCAAAGGGATTTCGGGCGCGGCTTGCCGCCTGCCGGAATTCGACACGGTGCTGATCAACCGAAGCGAGGTGCCCGGCCGGCGCCATTTCGACCTCGCGCACGAGCTGTTTCACATCCTGACCTGGGATGCGATGACGCCGGAGCATGTCGAGCCGCCGACCGAGATCAGCAAAAACCGCGTCGAGCAGCTCGCAAACAATTTCGCGTCGGCGCTGCTTATGCCCGCTGCCATCCTCGATCGGTTTGGGGATTGGTCGACGCTCGATCGGACCGAGCTGATCAAGAAGCTGAACGCCGTCGCCGACGAGCTGCGCGTCACGGCCTCCGCTCTCAAATGGCGGCTTGCCGCACTCCACCGGATTTCTCGTGTCCGCGCACAGGAAATCCCGGATGTGGCGCTGCGCAACAACGGGCATCGCGGCGCCGTGCCCGATGTCGGCGCGGCCGGCGTTGTTCTCGAGGCCGTTCGCAGAAGTGATCGCACGCGCGCTCGACGAAGGCCGGCTTTCTGCCCGCAAGACCGCGGATCTCTTGGACCTGACGATCGATGATCTTCCCGACGTGTTTCGCGCGCACGGGATCGAGGCGTCGGTGGATCTGTGAGACGCGATGCCCCGCCACGCCGGCCCGGTTCTGGTCGATGCCAACGTCATCATCGAGTGCTGGCGGGTCGGCTCGTGGCGCGCGCTCACCGGCGGTTATAGCGTCGAGACGGTTGAGGATTGCGTGACCGAGACCCAGACCGGCTATCAGCGCCGTCGCCGCGAACAGCAGATCGACCTCGGCGAGCTGCGGCGATCGCTGACAGGCGTCCACGAGGTGACGCCGGCACAGCTCGCGGCGGCGGTCGTCGGCGACGAGACCTTAGCGTTCCTCGATGTTGGCGAGCGATCGCTGTGGGCGCATGCGCTGACACGACAGGACCGCTGGATCTTGTGCGGGCCGGACAAGGCCAGTCTCATGTTCGGGATACGCGCGGGCTTGCGGGATCGTCTGGTCGCATTGGAGCGTCTCCTCTTCGACGTCGGACATCGGCCGCGCCCGAGCTTGCGAGGAAACTACACGAGCCAATGGCTCGATAGGGCGCTCGCCGAACTCGTGCTCCTCGAAGGCAGGGGGCGTCGGTGACCCGCCCGGTCGAGGTTCGTGCCCGTCTCGTCGACATCCTGCGACGCGACCTGGTCGGGCCTGGGTCGCAGGATCAGGACTTGGAGCGCGAACGGCTCGCCGAGAGGCCGTCGCGATGGTACCTGACCGGGTTTATCGCTCCCGCCGACGAAGAACCGGCGGCAGACGATCCGGCAGTACAAGAAGACGAAGATCGAGAGGCGACAACCGAGCTCGGTCCCGGCGCCGGCGGTGCAGCCGGCGACGACGAGCCGGAGGACGCACCCTCGGCACGCCGACGGTTCCTGCCCTCCTCGATCGGCCTGACCGTACTGCTGCCGGTCGATGTCGAGACGATCGAGGCGCGGATCGGGTGGGGCGACTACGTCACCGAGCCGCCGCTGCCCGAGGGCGCGTTACTGGCAGAGGGCGAGGACTCCGACGGATCTGCTCCGCGACACGTGGATTGGGTGCGGGTACCGCAAGCAGCGCTCGGTCATGCTGTCGATCCCGGTTGATCCTGCGCGCCCATCGGCGCGGCAATGGGTCCCCGACAGCGGTGCGTCGCAGGTTTCCGGTGGGGGTTCGCTGCAGCTGACGGTGCATGCCAGAGCCTTCGCGATTGCGCTGCCCGACGGGCAGAAAGAGCATGTCAGAGCCGTCACCGTCTTCCTGGTCAATCGGCGCGCGCCGGTGAAGCGGCGCTATGCCGATATCGCCTACGCCTTCCAGGCTCGGCTCGAGCTCGTCTGTCCTCAGGGGTTCCTGCCGCGCTACGACCTCTCCGGCTACCGTGCCGCCGACGAGGATCTGCGGCTCGCCGATCTGCACTACCGCGATGTCGAGGAGTACGCGGTCGGCCGCAATGCTGCTGCCGCCTGGGATATCGACGGGGACGGCGTTGTGCGGCGCGTCCGCACCGACCATCTGCCGCTCGCCGAGGTCGAGCGGGTGGCGCCGAACGAGAACATCACCGAGGTCCAATTCGGCATGGAAGCACTTACGGCTCTCGCAGCGCAAAGCGGCGAGGCGCTTGCCGCGAACATCGCCTCGTTGCCCGTTCTCTATGATGCCTGGATCGCCGCGCAGCGGAACTCGGTTGGCGCTCTCCCGCCGCGTCGACGCGAGACGGCCCAGCGTCTGATTCAGGGCATGGAGGCGGCATCGGCAAGAATTCGCTCCGGAATTGTTCTGTTGCGCGACGATGACGGCGCCCGACTGGCTTTCAGGATCATGAACGAGGCAGTGGCGCGCGCCGCCCGGCGCCGAGACGCGATCGCCACGGCAACGCGCAGCGGAGACGCGGCTGCATTCGACCCAGGCGCCGAGAGGCCGCCGCAATGGCGACCGTTTCAGCTCGCCTTCATCTTGTTGAACCTCGCCGGCTTGGTCGATAAGGCCCACCCGGACCGCGAGATCGTCGACTTGCTCTTCTTTCCGACGGGCGGCGGCAAGACCGAGGCGTATCTCGGCCTTGCGGCATTCGCGATCGCGCATCGCCGACTGTCGAATTCGGGCGTGCTCGGGGCCGGCGTCTGCGTCGTGATGCGCTACACGCTACGCCTGCTGACCCTGGATCAGCTGGCGCGCGCCGCCGGGGTGGTCTGCGCGCTCGAACTGATGCGCAACGAAGCAGAGTTCATCCGCGGCGGGCGAAAGCTACTCGGCGACTGGCCGATCGAGATCGGACTTTGGGTCGGATCGGATGCATCGCCGAACCGACTCGGCGGCCGCAATGATACCGGAGACGATACTGCGGTCACGCGGGTGCGACGCTTCGTGGCGACCGGCAAGCGGGCGCCGGCGCCGATCAAAAATTGCCCCTGGTGCGGCACCCCGTTTGGCCGGCAGTCGTTTCAGTGCGTCCCGAATGCCGTTAGCCCCGCGCAATATGGTCATCCGCTGCGCCAACCACGCCTGCGATTTCACAGGCAACCGAGCTTTGCCGGTGTTGACCGTCGACGAGCCGATCTATCGCCGGCTGCCGGCGTTTCTGATCGCGACGGTCGACAAGTTCGCAAGCCTCCCCTGGGTCGGCGAATGCGGTGCCTTCTTTGGTCATGTCGACCATTTCGAGGAAGGTGTCGGCTTCTATGGCGCTGCTGAGCGGGGCGGCCGTCCGTTGTTCAACGGTGCGGCGCTCGGTCCGCCCGATCTGATCATCCAGGACGAACTGCACCTGATTTCGGGGCCGCTTGGAACGGTTGCCGGCCTCTACGAAACCGCGATCGACCGCCTCGCAACGCGGGAACGCGAAGGCGAGCGCATTCGGCCAAAGATTGTCGCCTCGACCGCGACCGTGCGCCGCGCTTCGAGCCAAATCCGGGCACTCTTCGATCGCACCGAAACGGCGGTGTTTCCGCCGCCCGGTATCGACCGGACCGACAGCTTCTTCGCCCGGACCTTGCCGAGCAGCGAGAGCCCGGCGCGCTGGTATCTCGGCCTCGCGGCACAGGGCCGGGGACCCAAGCTGGTCTTCCTCCGCGCCCTGACGACGTTGGCGGGCGCCGCGGCGGCGCAGTACGAGACCGAAACGCCGCATCTTGCCGCCGATGAGCCCAACCCGGCCGACCCGTATTTGACGGCGGTCTGCTATTTCAATGCGCTGCGGGAGTTGGGCGGTGCCAGACGCATTGTCGAAGACGAAGTGACCGAGCGCGCGGCGCGCTACGGCAGCGACCGGCATCGCGTGGTGCCGCATGACCAGCCTTTTCACGATCGCTTGCTCCGCGAGCCGATGGAGCTTACCTCTCGCGTATCGACCGACGATGTCGCAGAAGCCCGAAAGCGGCTGGAAAGCCTATTCGGCGGCAAGCACCCGACGGTCGATATTGCACTCGCGACGAACATGATCTCGGTCGGGCTCGACATCTCGCGGCTCGGGTTGATGCTGGTTCAGGGGCAGCCCAAGACCGCGGCCGAATACATCCAGGCAACCAGCCGGGTCGGGCGAGCCCCGGAGCGCCCCGGCCTCGTCGTGACCGTGCTCAACCTGCACAAGCCGCGCGACCGAATGCATTACGAGCAGTTCGGGCAGTTCCATCGCAGTTTCTATCGGGCCGTAGAGGCGACCAGCGTCACCCCCTGGGCAGCGCGCGCCCTCGACCGGGCGCTCGCGGCGATCTTCGTCGCGATTGCCCGCCATCTCGACCCAAGTCTGACACCCGAGCGGGCGGTGACCGAGTTGCGCGACCGGCCCGAGACTTGGGCGCGCGTGCGCGAAGCGATCTTGACGCGCGCCCCTGACGAGCTGATCGCGGGCGGGCACGCCGCGCTCGGCGCCGCGATCGACGGGCTGCTCCAGGATTGGATCGCCACGGCTGAGGTTCAGACGGCGACCGGCAACCCATTCTATTACGGCCGCCGGGCACAGCGCCTATTGCATTTGCCGCTCGATCCGGCCTTGCCGAATCTCTCTCCCGAACATCGGCGCTTCATCGCCGGCCGCTCGATGCGCGACGTAGAGCCGAACGCAGTGCTCAAATTGCGAGATCCCTACAACTACCCGATCGCCGGGGCAGAGGACCTGTAGGAAGAGGCTCGCGATGGCGCGCAATCTGCAACGGCTCAGCTACCTCGTCGGCAGTTTCGGCCCGGGGGCGATGCTCGATCTGCCGACCCGCTCAGTGCTCGTCGGCGGCCTCGAGCGGTGGGAAATGCGCCAGGGTGCCTTCAAGGCTATCGAGGAGCCGCGACTCGCCAAGGTGATCGAGCGCATGCTGTTGGCGACGGGCCGGATCGAGGAAGGCCGTTCTCTGTCTCTGCGCACGCCGCCGCTTGCGGTCGATATCTTCAACAAGGAGCCGCCCGGCGTCGCGGTCACTGTGTTTCCGACCTGGTTCGTGTGCGCTGCCGATCGGACCGAGGTTGGCGGAGAGGAAGTGCGCCGGCGCCGTCTGGTGCGGTGGTCGGATCTCGATCCGGCCGGCGGCCGCCGCCGCTACGTGCTCGACGACGGCAAAAAGGCCGAGGTGACGCCGATTCGGTTTGTTGCTGGCTGTGAAATGGGGCATCTGCAGGACATCGACTGGCGCTGGGTCGTGCACGGCGACAGCGAGGCGCGGTGCCGGGAGCCGATGTGGCTCGCCGAAACCGGCACCAGCGCCGATCCCCGCGACACGCGCGTCGAGTGCGATTGCGGCCGCTCGCTGTCACTGGAAGAGGCGTTCCAGCGGGGTCGCCTCGGCCATTGCCGGGGCGAGCGCCCTTGGCTCG
Source organism: uncultured Alphaproteobacteria bacterium (assembly GCA_963790875.1). Lineage (GTDB taxonomy): Bacteria > Pseudomonadota > Alphaproteobacteria > ATCC43930 > CGMCC-115725 > AP-15. The sequence goes on along the minus strand of CAWBQT010000021.1, from coordinate 115,084 downwards.
GCGAGCGCGACCCGGCCGGTTGCGACAAGCTGCTGCGGTTTCTGACCCGGACGGCGACCAACACCTATTTTCCGCAGGTCGCCACGGTGATCTCGCTGCCGAGCGCCGAGGACGCCTTATCGGCCTTGGTACAAGGGCATTTCACCGATCTCGCCGATGCGCACAGCCCGGCCGACATCGCACAGGCGCGCCGCTTCAACGGGGCACTGCGTGCATCCCTCGAGGGCTATGCCGATACCGACGTGTTCGCGCGCTTGCAGGTCCTCCGCAACCGTCGTGACCAGGATGCTTCCGTTGCGCCGAAGCTCGCCGAATTCGACGTGTTCGCGAGCGGCAATGCAACGATCGGCGAGAACCAGCCGGACTCATTGCTGTTCGCCGAGACGCTTGGGCGTCGAGTGTGGGACCCGGACAGCGATCCGCTTGCTGCTCCAATAGCGAGCCTCGTCGTGGTGCACCGGCTTCGCGAAGTTTCCTGTCTTTACGGGTTCACGCGCTTCGAGGCCGCGCCGACCGCCGCCGACGGCGAGCTCGAAGATATCCGGATTGCTGTGCGTGGCGCGCCCCTCAGCCTCGGTGCCGATTGGCTGCCTGCGGTCGAAGAATTCGGCGAGGGATTATTTATCCATTTCGATGGCGCCGCCGTCAGTGCCTGGATCGAGCGAGATGCGGTGAAGGCGCGAGCGAAGCAGCTGCTGGCTGGTTTCGATGCATGGGAGCACCAGCGTCAGACCGGTCTCGGTTATCCTGGTGTCGCCTACACAATGCTGCATGGGCTGTCGCATGCGTTGATGTCCGAAATAGCGCTCGAATGCGGCTACCCGGCGAGTGCACTCAACGAACGCGTCTATGCCTTATCGGAGCAAGCCGGAGCCGACGCGGATTTGCGGTACGGCATCCTGATTTATACGGCGACCGCTGGGAACCAGGGGACTTTGGGCGGCCTGGTTGCGACGGCACCAAATTTTGTGCGGATACTGCGCTCGGCGCTGCAGCGGCTCGCCCTGTGCTCCAATGATCCGATCTGCTCTGATCATGAGCCCGCTTCGACCGCCGACGATCGCGCCCTGCACGGCGCCGCCTGTCACGGCTGCCTCTTGATTGCGGAGACAAGCTGCGAAGCAAGGAACCTTTTTCTCGATCGAAGTCTGCTTGTCGCAACGATGACCGGTCGGAACGCCGGATTTTTCGGCGAGAGTGACTACCAGGGGACAGGCTTCTGACCCGCCGGCGCGCGGCTCTGGCTAAGCCGGCAGCTCCAAGCGGGCGCTTAGGCCGCCGCCCTTGCGGGCGGCGAGGACGATGTCGCCGCCATGCTCGCGGGCGTTCGAGCGGGCGACGGCGCCGCCGAGGCCGACGCCGCCGGTCTCGGGATTGCGCGAGCCTTCGAGGCGGTAGAACGGCTCGAAGACCTTCTCGCGCTCGCTGCGAGGGATGTCAAGCCCCCGATCCTCGACGGCCAAGACGATGTGCCTGGCATCCGCAGACAATTTCACCTCGGCGCCGCCGCCATATTTGACGGCGTTGTCGATCAGGTTGGAGATCGCCCGGCGCAATGCCGCGGGACGGCCCGAGACGGTGACGCCGCGGACCCCGGAATAGTTCACCGTAGCGCCGGCGTCCGAGGCGTCCTCGCAGACGCCCTCGGCGAGGGCGTCGAAGTCGATGAGCGTGCGCGGCTCCGCTTGGCGTCGTCACAAGCGATGGACAGGATCGAGTTGAGCATCGCGCCCATCGCGTCGATCTCGCCGGCCATCATCTCTTGCTGCTCTGGGGTCTCGCCGACTTCGAGGCGCAGCTTCAGGCGGGTCAGCGAGGTGCGCAGATCGCGGCCAGCATCTGTAAGCGGTCGTCGTTGAAGCGGCGCAGGCGTTCCTGCATCCGGTTGAAGGCATCGATCGTGACGTGCAGCTCGCGCGGCCCCTTCGGCGGCAGCGGCGGCGCGTCGCCGCTGCCGCCGAGCTGCTCGACGGCGCCGGCAAGCTCCGAGAGCGGGTTCGCCAGCCGCCGCGCCGCCAGGATGGAGAGCAGGATGACCAGAATCGCGGTGAAACCGAGCCAGGCGCCGAAGGCGGCTCGGGAGAATTCGGTCGCGGCCCGAGGCGGCAGCGGCGGTGACTCGAAGCTCGTCGTGAGCAGCAGCCAGTGGCCGTCGATGAGCGGCACTTCGACCAGCATCCCGTCCTGTCCGGAGCCGGTCGCTTGTCGCTGTCGCTGTGAGGTGACGACGATCTGGCGCGGAGCGCTCAAGAGCAGCCGTCCAGGACATCTTGCGTGGCTGTCGTCTCGAGCGGACCCTGACGCCCAGCGATTGGGGGCATACCATTTTGGCCGCGCTGAACCACGACATCGGGTATGTCCGCGGCATCTGCGCTGGCGATACGGCTGAGCATTTCGTCATCGATGCCGCTGGCAATACGGTGACGCCACCGCGCGGAGCTTCTGATGCCTTCCTGATGCCCTATCACGTCGAACGCGGGAAGATCATGGTCCGCGAGCGTTTTGCGCCGGTTCCTTTCGTAGATGAGGAGCGCCTCGCCAGGGCCATCGAGCTGACGCGTTTCCCGGTGCCGGACGACGAAGACCACGCCGCTACCGACACGGAAGCGGGCTTGGTTAGGGCTGGCGATTTAATAGGTCAATTGGGCGATCCGCTGTACCCGCGCAAGCTAAACGCCCTCTACCACGAATTCGTCGAAACCGGGGTTCACGAGAAGCTCGGCTATACCAGTCCGGCCGATATGGTCGACCGTTATCCGCAATTCTATTGGAACAAGGTCGAGCGCTATCTCGGTGACGCGCTGCGTTATCTCGAGATGACCATGGAGGGTAAGCAATGGACAGCGACCCTCTACAGCCACATTTTCGCAATTGAGCATCATCGCCGGCGGATGGGTCCGCAGCCGGGGCCTCCTGCAGAATTGCGGCGGTGAGGGGCGGAGCTGAGCCGTCCCGCGCGGGGGTGGCAGGAGGGCGAACAGACGAGAGCGGCCCGTCGCCGCGATCTTCTTGTTCGCGTGGTGTCGGCTCGCCGCGTCCCATCCAGTCCCGATAGGTCCCGAAATGGCTGGCTTTCCTCGCCCCGTTGCGGTCTGCACGAACAGTAGACATTGGCTTTGAGCGGCGGCCGCTCGGGATCCGGCTTTGGAATGGTGCGCTCCTCGGGGCAGTATCGTCCACCCCCTTTGTGTCGACGCCTTTTTCGGACGGTTCGTTGCCCCAAACCTCCGCATACATCATGGCACCCCTCCCGCTAGGCTACCGTTAGGCTCCTGAGAGTTGCCCCCCGTTAATATCTTAGGCTCCTAGGATAATTGCGGAGCTCGTCCCTGCGTCACCCACTTTTCTTGGCCACCGCGGTGGTGCGGCAGGCTCCCCGCGCTGGCGTGGGTTCGCTTGCGCGCCATGGCCCGTGCGAATGCAGCAAACCTGACGATTCTTATAGCGCAGCGCCGGGGCGCGTGAAGTTTCGGTCGAGATGTCCCTTACCTTTCTGGTCGCCCTGCTCGAAAAGCCAGCCGTAGCCGCCTTCCGGATTGGTCAGGATTTCCCAGCAATTCTCGTCGGCATCCCAGAAGTAGAAGCTGAAGGTGCCGTGCTGAAGACAAGGCTTGCTGATCTTCGTCAGCCGCCATTTTTCCGCCTGCTCGCAGACGACGCGGTGCGCCTCGTCGACCTCTTCCTTGGTGCGAACATCGAGCCCGTTGTGGTTGAGGAGATTCATCTGGCTCCGCCGCTTGCTGTAAACCACGGCGATCGTGTTGTTGCCGCCGAGGCGGATCAGCAGCGATATCGGGCTGGTTTGCACCACCTCGAGGCCGAGGAATTCTTCGTAGAACTTTCGTGAAAACGCGAGATCGCGACTCTCGACCGTGCCATGCGACAGGAAATTCAGCTTGAGCGCGGGGCAGGCCTTGTTTCGGTTCTCGATTTCGTTCGACTGCGTGAGCGACATTGCCACTCCTTCGAGGATCGCTTCCGGATTGATTATTGCCGTCTGTCGTTCCGCTAGGGACTGATTACGCTTTCCTGGCGTTCGACAACGAAGCCGCCACCGCGTTCCACGAAGTCGGCGACGGCTTCGAGCAGTGCGGCCGGGCGCTCCGTCGCCATGCCGGGTCCAGTGTCATAGACGAGCATCGGATAGCATTCGGGAATATGTTCGGCGCAGAGGCGGCCGGCCGCCTCTGTTGCCGGCGGGTCCGCAGTGCCGGTGAGGACGAGCGTCGCCGCCGCGATGGCGCTCAGCCTTTCCTCCGGGATCGCCCGGCCGCCCGCAGGCGAAACAAGGACGAGCCTTGTAAGCGCGGCTTCCGGCTCGGCGGCATGGCAGAGCGCTGCGGCCGTGGCACCTCGATAGGCGATCAATGCATAGTCGTCGAGAGCCAGCGCCGCGACGCTCCGTGTCAGGAGCCGCGCCGCCTCTTGTGGTGCACCGACCGCGAAGGCGCCGCTTTCGAGCACGACCACGCGGAATGTCCCGGCCAGCAGCTCCTCGAGCGCATTGGGGGCGCTGCCGGGCTCGCCGTGCAGGACAAGGACTGCCTTGCCGTACCCTGCTTCGAGACAACTCAGCGGCACGCCCCCCGCGTCAATGCGACGCTCGCTGAACGCAACGCTCATTGCGCCGCTCCCACGGCGGCGCGCTCAACCGGCGCGCGCTCGATCGGCGCTTCTCCGAGATGACGGATGCGCGGCACGACCTCGGTCGCAAACAGCCGCATCGACCTCGCGGTATCCTCGATCGTCAGGGTGGCGTTGAGACCGCCGAAGATCAGGTCGATCACACCGATCCCGGTCGCCTCAAAGAATGCCTCGATCTGCTCGACGACCGTTTCCGGATCGCCGCAGAACCGCACGTCGTTGAGCCCCATGCCCGGCAGTGCCGCCGGCGGCAGCTCGAGGTGGCGGGCCCGACCAGAATGGAGCCCCCCGCCACGCGCGTCGTTGGCGGGGACGAGCGCCGCGCGCAGCCTGGCGGCGTCTTGCGCATCTTCGCCCACCGCGATGCGGCAGCGATAGACGAGCTGTTCGGGTGTCGGCTGCCAGCCGTGGCGGGCGCAGGACTCGCGATAATGGTGCGCAAGTTCGGCCGTGAACGGCACCGGAAAGAAGGAGATGCCGAGGCCGAGCCGCAGCTTGGCGGCGAATTCGGCCGATTCCTTGCTGTTGCCCGAATAATAGAAGGGTGGGTGCGGCTGCTGTACCGGACCCGGCCAGACCGAGACGGTGCGGAAACGGTAATACCGGCCGATCCAGCCGAAGGGCCGCTTCTCGGTCAGGGCGCGCAGGATGAGGGTGGTCGCCTCCTGGGTGCGGGCGCGGGTCTCGGCCGGATTGACCCCGTAGGTCAGGAACTCGTTCGGCGTGCCGCGCAGGAAGAGCACGACGCAGCGCCCGCCGCTCATTGCGTCGAGCAATGCCAGCTCCTCCGCGATGCGCACCGGATTGTTCATCGCGACGAGCGGTCCCAGCACCGCAATCTTGGCGCGCGGCAGTACCTGGCTCAAGGCGGCGCTGACGAGGCAGGCATTGGGAGCTACCAGCCGCGGCGAGTAGTGGTGCTCCGACGTGCTCACCCAATCGAACCCCAGCTCGTCGGCGAGGCGCGCCAGTTCGAAATTGACCTGGTGCGAGCGCACCGTCTCATCCGGACGCGCCAGCATCGGCGGTGTCGGCCAGCCGCCATATCTTGCGGCGTCGGCCCCGTGGTAGGTGTTGGCGCATAAATACGAAAACTTCATCGGGTCCTCCCACGGTCCGTCATCATGCGGCCTCGGCCACGACGGGATAAAGAGATCAGTCCGCGAGGAGCCGTTTGCGGCGGCTCCAGTCCAATACCGCATCGATGCAGTGCCGCAGTTGGGCAGGCTGATTCTGGTAGTAGTGCGTCGCACCCTCGATCCGGACATACTCCTTGTCCGGCGTTGCCAGCGCCGCTTGGATCGTCGGATTGTGCGAAGCGGGCACCGCGTCGTCCGCCTCGTTCTCGACCTGCAATACCGGGGTACGGCGGATGCGGGCGGCGTTCTTCGGCCCCTTCGCGTTCGACAGATCCCAGCTCCACTGCGAGAGCCACGAGCGCAGCGACGAATAGCGCGCGAGCCCGGCGGGCGAGGTGTTGACGACCTTCGGATCGCCGAGATAACACCGGCCCAGCGGCCGTCCGTTCGGGTCGATCGCGGGATCGAGCCAGCGTACGTCGCACATCGTGCGGTGGACGACAAAGCAGCGCTCGACCTCGCCGCTGCCGCGCCAGCGCAGCGTGTCGAGCCACTCCTGGCACCAGGCGCTGATCCGGCGGTTGCGCGCGATCTGCGCCGCCCGAAAGTGCTGGACGAAGTCGGCCGAATAGGGCGGCCGATTGGGACAGGCGGCGTCGTAGATGTCGAGTTCCAGATTCCGCCGGTCCGGATCGAGTTCGTCGCCGACCGACGGGTCGAGCCACTCGGTCAAGGTCTCCGCCCGCGAGAGGTGTGCCGCGATGAAGATGACGCCGTCGGCCGGTTTGAGCCCGGCGCGCGTCAGGTCAACCGGGTCGCCGGCCGGCGTCGCGGCGATCGATGGCGCCTCTGCCTCCGCCTGGTAGAACAGCGACAGCGAGCCGCCGCCCGACCAACCGACGAGGATCACCTTCGCGTAGCCGCGGGCGCGGGCATCCTTGACCCAGGCGCCCATGTCGATCGCGACCTTCTCCATGACGAGGCCGCTGTCGTTCTTCGGATAGCGGCTCGCCGCGCACAGCACATGCAGCCCGGCGTCGGCGAGTGCGGCCGGCATCGGTAGCAACTGCAGGTCGAGGACGGATGCATGAACAAATAAAGCGTCTTCGACGCGCGTCCATGCGGGATCAGGTATTGGCCCTCGAGCCAAACCATGCCCGAGGCGGCGCCGAACCCGTAGGTCTCGCTGAACGCCGCCGTGTCCGGAAAGTTTAGGATCGCAGGAATCCGGGCCCAGCCGTTATCGGCCTGCGCCATCACTTATCCTCCGAAAAGGCGGGGGCGACTTCGGCCATGAAACGGGCCATTTCGTCCTTGACTTGGACGTGCGGTTTGATCCCGACATTGACGTAGAGGATGACCTCGTCGAAGCCGGCGGCTCCGACCTTCTTCAAGGCCTCGGCGATTTCTGCAGACGAGCCGATCGTCGCCAATCGCATCGACCTTTTTCCTCTATACGGCAAGTCCCGGCGCGCCGACAGCTTGCGAGCGCGCCGGTTGCGGCTTACCGATGGCTCTTTCCCGTCTGCCAGCGGGCGAGTGCCTCGTGCGGTTTCGACAGCGCCGGGTCCATGATCTCCTGGTGCACGCCGGTATCGGCGGTCAACTCGACGATGTAGCCGTTCGGATCGCGAAAATAGATCGAGCGGCAGAAGCCGTGGTCGACCGGCCCGCGCACCTCCATGCTGCGGTCGCGACCCTTTTCGAGCATGCGCTCGAACACGTCGTTGTCGACGGCGAGTGCTATATGCAGGTCAAGGCCCTCCTGCCGCTTGAACTCGAAGGGCTTGTGCGGCGCCTCGAAGAAGGCAAGACACGAGCCGTCCTTCATCTGGAAGAAGGTGTGCAATGCCTCCCCGCCCTGGATCTCGAAGGCGCTGACCAACGACAGCCCGAGAAATCCCTCGTACCAGGCCCGCGTCTCTTCGGAATCGCGGCAGCGATAGGCGTTGTGATGCAGTCCCTTGATGTCGGTCATTGGTACCTCCACTCGAGAAGTTCAGAAGAAGATGCTTAGGTTCTTGGCCATCAAAACGGCTTGGTCAAGCACCATCTGGCGGCGCGCGATCTTCCAGTCGGCCTCGACTCGACGCAGCACGTCGCGGCCGGCCCCGACATAAAAATCCTCTTCGGTTTCCGCCTGGCTGCGGTAGATGAGAGAATTGGAATAGACGTTGATTTCCGCCGCGCTCACGCCCGGCTCGACCCTTCGCACGTCACCAGCGCTAGATGGCCCCCGAGAACGCCCACCGGCTTGCCCTCCGCAAGCGCGCCAAAACATGTCCGCCGCGGCGTCGACCTTCCGACGCGTCGACTTCAGGGTCGTTGCTATCTTAGCTGACTAAGATAAATGCTTGCGCCGAAGTGTCAACCACCTTCTTCGCCGCAAGCGTCCGGGGCGCAGCCATGGCATCGGGGAACCTCTATGTGGCGAGCCAGTCGAGAGCGGTGCTCTTGCCATTCCACGGCGCAATACGGCAATTTCTCTTCGAACGGCAGGAAAGCATAGTGGTCATGAAGCAAGCTGAGCGGCTATCCGCTTGCGAGGACGGGGCACAGACCGTCCGTCACGATCGGCGTGAAGCCGTTCCCGACAACCGGCTGCTTGCCCACCTCGTCAAGGAGGTGTGGCGCGGCCTCGTGCGCGCGTTGCAAACGCGCCTCGCGGATCACGCCGTCTCGTTCGGCCAATGGCTGTTTCTGCGGATCCTGTGGGAGCGGGACGGCATCACTCAGCGGGAGCTCAGTGCCGAAGCCGGCGTCATGGAGCCGACCACGTTCCAAGCGGTGAAGACGATGGAGCAGCTCGGCTACATTACCCGGAGGCGGTTGCCGGACAGCAAGAAGAAGGTCTACATCTTCCTGACGCCGCTAGGGCGCTCGCTGCAAAAGAAGCTGGTTCCGCTTGCCGCAGAGGTCAATACGGTTGCGGTCCGCACCATCGGGGCGCAGGACGTCTCGGCGCTGCGAGGCCTGCTGTTGACAATCATCGACAATCTCGCTGCAGACGAGGCCGAGGGCAGAGCTGCCAGACAAAAGCAAGCAAATGATTTCTCGGCGGAAGGAGGTGTAAAACCGGGCGCGTCGTCGCGTCCGCGGCGCGCTCGCCAAGCTGTCGCCACCGGGTAAGCACGGGTGGTACATCACGGCGAGTTGCAAGCCGACCTTCTCGTAGGCGTCCGAAATGCCGCAGAGATCCGGCAAAAGATCAAGTCGGGTGCAAGCAGTCGGCGCCATCGAGCCGCGCTTCCGGCTCGGGCATCATCGGTTCGATCAGCAACACATGCGGCTTCAAGTGGGGCCTCGATTAGGCAAGTCTGTCGTGTCAGCTGGCCAACCTGCGCAATAATTCGGTGATTGTTTCGGCAATAGAGCCACGCAGGATGACAACCACCGGGTGTTCGTCTTCACCGGGCTCCTCGAGCGTCTCGAACTGGCTACGCAGCAATGTGGGCGGCATATAACGGTGCTGGCGCCGCACGATCCGCGCGCGGATCACATGCTCGTCACCCTTGAGAAAGACCAGGCGGACTCCCTGCCGGCTGCCGATGGTGATCTGCCGGTAGGCCCGTTTGAGGTTGGAACAGGTGATGATGCCGGGCTCGTGCGCGGCCAAGCGCTCGTCGATCCAACAGGCGACCGCCTGCAGCCAGGGCAGCCGGTCAGCGTCATCAAGCGGTTGGCCGGAGCGCATTTTCTCGATATTCGACGGAGGATGGAGGTCGTCACCCTCCTGAAACGGCCAGCCGAGCAGGCGATGCAATTCGAGCGCGACCGTCGACTTGCCGCTGCCTGAGACCCCCATCAGCACCAGAACCATCGGCGGAACGGCTCTCGCGGCGGCGCTTTCCGTCACTTCGAGGGTGGAGTCGTTCTTGGTTGGCGTTGCCGACCGCGCTGCTTGACGCGAGTTCATCCGAACCTCCACGGTCAAATCGAGACGCTAAAATATGAACACCCTTGCTTGAGTTCAAATATCCAGGGTTTGGCCCCGGTGCGTTTGCTTCTCCATATGGATAGAGCACGTTATGGGAGGTAGCCCTCGGATGGGCTGAATCGGAGTTCCTGAAGCACCGCTGCCCGTTTCTGACTTCTTCTTGAACTGCAAATCGGAGCGACGCTCATGACGGACACGTACAATAGATTTCTCGGAAATCGCGCACTGTCACCGGAAACCCTAATGATGGGCTATGGCTACGACCCGTTTCTGTCCGAGCGCTCGCTCAAGCCGCCGGTCTTCCACACCTCAACTTTCGTGTTTCGATCGGCTCAGGACGGGAAAGAGTTCTTCGAGCTGGCCTATGGCTTGCGGCAAAAGCGCCCGAATGAAGAGCCTGGATTGATCTACAGCCGGATCAACAATCCTGACCTCGAGATGCTCGAGGATCGATTGGCGATCTGGGATCAAGCCGAAGCCAGTCTCGTCTTCGCCTCGGGCATGGCGGCGATCTCGACCACGCTCTGGGCCTATGCGCGCCCAGGCACGGTAATCATCCATTCCGGCCCCGTCTATGGCGGCACCGATTTTCTACTCAAGAAGATCCTGCCGCAATTCGGTGTGACTGCGATCGGCTTTCTTAGCGAGGGCGGCAACGAGGCGATCGGAGAAGCCGTCGAGTCGGCGCGCGGCAAGGGGCCGATTGCGGCGCTTTATATCGAAACTCCAGCAAACCCCACGAACGGAATGGTGGATCTCGAGCGTGCACGGAAGATCGTGTCCGGCCTCCACGGTCCGGGCGGCAAGCGGCCGGTTATCATCGTTGACAATACAATGTTGGGACCGCTCTATCAGATCCCCTTGGCACATGGTGCTGATCTGGTCGTCACATCGCTTACTAAATATGTCGGCGGTCATTCCGACCTGATTGCCGGCGGATGTTCGGGAGCGGCCGCTATACTCGAACCGATCCGTGGCATGCGCACGATCCTGGGCACGATGTGCGATCCGCATACCGGTTGGTTGCTGATGCGCTCACTCGAGACCCTGAAGCTCAGAATGACGGCCGCGGCGGAAGGGGCGCGGAAGATCGCAGCCTTTCTCAACACGCATCCGAAGGTCGCGTCTGTCTGGTATCTGGGATTCTTGCCGGGGGGCCATCCCGATCGCTCAGTCTTCGAGCGCCAATGCAAGGGCGCAGGCTCCACTTTCAGCTTCGAGGTGAGGGGAGGTGAGGCCGAAGCCTTCGCCATCCTGGATCGGCTTAAGGTGATCAAGCTCGCGGTGAGCCTTGGTGGTACGGAGACTCTCGCTTCGCATCCTGCCGCGATGACCCATTCGGACATCCCGCAAGAAGAACGGTTGCGGCTGGGTATTACGCCGGCACTTATTCGCATTTCGATCGGGATTGAGGATCCTGAAGACCTAATCGCGGATCTGAACCAAGCATTGGGATAGAACGGCAACGCAATTCGCCGTTGTGGCGAGCAGCGGGCGATCGCGCGCTCCCGGTTGCACTCGGGCCGGGGCGGCGGTAGCGTCGCGTCATCGACTTCCGCACGAGGAGGCCCCGGTGAGCGCTCATCTTTCTGCGGCGCAGATCAAGGCGCGGCTCGATCATCCGATCATCGACGCCGACGGGCACTGGATCGAATACGGCCCGGTCTTTATCGAGGAGTTGCGCCGGGTCGGCGGCGAGGACGCGGTCCAAGGCTGGAACGCGGTACGCAACGGCACGCGCGGCGCGCTCAGCATGTCGGTCGAGGAGCGGCGCCGGCGGCGCATCAGCCAGGAGGCGTTCTGGGGCCATCCGTCGAAGAACACGAAGGACCTCGCGACCGCGCTGTTCCCACGCCTTCTCGCCGAGCGGCTCGACGAGATCGGCCTCGACTTCGCGATCATCTATCCCACGGGCGGCTTGCGCGTGCCGCGGGTCGGCGCCGACAAACCGCGCCGCGCCGCCGCCCGCGCCTACAACATCGTCACGGCCGAGTATTTCCGCCCGTTTGCCGACCGCATGACGCCGGCTGCGATCATCCCGATGCACACGCCCGAGGAGGCGATCGAGGAGCTGGAGTTCGCCGTCAAACAGCTCGGCTACAAGGTTGCGATGCTGGGCTCCCTGATGGACCGGCCGGTCGCGGCGGCCGATAATGTCGAGGGCGAGGCCAAGCGATTCGCCGTATGGAAGGACGTCATCGGCCTCGACAGCGAGCATGATTACGACCCGGTGTGGGCGAAGTGCCTTGAGCTCAACATCGCGCCGTCGTTTCACTCCGGCGCGCGGCGCTCGGGACTCCGGCTGTCACCGTCGAATTTCGTCTACAACCATATCGGCCATTTCGCCGCCGCCAACCACGCCGCCTGCAAGGCGATGTTTCTCGGCGGCGTGACGCGCCGCTTCCCCGGCCTTAACATGGCGTTCCTCGAAGGTGGCGCCGGCTGGGCCTGCCTCTTGTACGGCGACCTGCTCGGCCACTGGGAAAAGCGCAGCCGCAAAGGCCTGGAAGAGGTCGACCCGCGCAATATCGACAGCCGCGTACTGCTGGGCCTCGCCGAGAAATACGGTGGCGAAGCGTTCACTGCCGCGCTGAAGCGGCAGGGCGGCGAATTCTTCCCCGGCGAGGAGAAATTGACCGGCGGCATCGCCAATCTCGACGACTACAGCGCCTGCGAGATCAACCAAAAGCGGGATTGGCGAGACCTCTTCGTGACGCCGTTCTATTTCGGCTGCGAGGCCGACGACCCGTCGAACGTCTGGGCGTTCAATGCGCGCGCCAATCCATTGGGCGCCAGGCTCAATGCGATCTTCAGCTCTGATATCGGCCACTTCGACGTGCCGGACATGACCGAGGTCGTGCCCGAGGCCTATGAGATGGTCGAAGACGCGCTGGCGACCCCGGCCGATTTCCGCGACTTCACGTTCGCCAACGTCGTGCGGCTGTTCGGTCGCCAAAACCCGCACTTTTTCGCTGGCACCCGCGTCGCCGCGGCGGCCGAAGCCGTGCTGCGCGAGGCCGCTGCGCCGGCGCGGGCCGCCGCCGAATAGGGCCAACGCGACACAAACTACGGCCTTCGCAGAGGTGATGGGGCATGGGCAAGCTCGAAGGGAAGGTCGCGCTGGTCACCGGATCGGGGCGCAATATCGGCCGTGCGACCGTGCTGAAGTTGGCTGGCGAAGGCGCGCATGTCGTGGTCAACGCGCGCTCCAATCAAGCGGAGGCTGAGGCCGTCGCGCGTGAGGCCCGGGACCTCGGGGTCAAGGCGGTCCCCGTACTCGCCGACGTCGGCAAAAAGGCCGAGGTCGAGGCGCTGGCCGCCAGGGCGCTGTCCGAGTTCGGCCGCGTCGACATCCTGATCAACAATGCCGCGATCCGGCCGCACAAGCCGTTCACGGAGACGACCGACGCGGATTGGGAGTTGATCCGCAGCGTGGTTCTCGACGGTCCGCTTTACCTGACGCGTGCGCTGATCGAGCCTATGATCAAGGATCGCTACGGGCGCATTCTGTTCTTCGTGGGCGACGGCGCGATTTCCGCCAGCGGCAGCGGCCGCACGCATTTGTCCGCAGCCAAGATGGGGCTGATCGGCATGGCGCACGGGCTCGCCTCGGAGTTCGCTTCCCATAACATCCGGGTCAATGCCGTGTCGCCGGGCAGCATCGATACGCGGCGCGACCATCCGGAGTGGTATCAGGGTCGCGTGCCGAACGCCGCCGGCATCCCCCTCGGCCGGCAAGGCAATGTCGCCGAGATCGCCGCGACCTGCCTATTCCTGGTCAGTGAGGATGCCGGCTTCATCACCGGACAGACGATCCACGTCAATGGCGGCGCGCACTACTACTGATTTGCGGTTTTCACGCCTTTGGCATTCGGTCGGCCTTGTCGAAACTAGTCGGCGGCGCGCGCGCCCGCTGGTTCGCCCGCTTGATCGCTTCCAAGATAGAGCGGCGGCGCTCACCCTGCCGGCACCTTGCCGACCCGGCTCCGGCTGCGCGGCGCGTCTCCCTCAGACTTTCTCGATCAGCTCCATCTGCGCGCCGTCGGGCGCGCCAACCCAGCACACGTGCCGACCGTTGTTGACGCGTTCTTCAAGGATCTTGGCGCCGTTCTTCTTGAAGTTCGCGAGGGCGCCGGCGTAATCGTCGGTTTCGATCGCGATGTGCTCGATGCCGACATGCTGCTCGTGGTTCTGGTCGGCGATAATGGTCGTCACGTTGAGCTGCACCCCGTGCAGATCGAGTTGGCAGCCGCGGCCGGGAATTTCCCGTTTCACGGTCGCGCCGAAATTGTCGATGTAGAACTGTGCGACCTTCCGCGGATCCTCTCTTGTCTTGATGTGGACGTGCCCGACTTGCATGGCCATGCCCATCTCCTCCCGCTGGGAATTTGCCCGAGATGCGCCGAAGCGGCGCCTGCCGCGACAGCTTGGCAGCACGAGCGACGGAACTCAACCGGCATGTCGGCTTCACGGCGCCTTTCGACCGACGGATTGGCGAGCCCCTGCGGCGTCCGCTCTTGTATCGGGGAGGGGTCAAGCCGCCAGCCTTTCGCGCGCGCTGGCTTTGATCATTGCCGCGCCCTTCTCGGCGATCATGATCGTCGGCGCGTTCGTGTTCGTCGAGCTGACCGCCGGCATCACCGAGGCGTCGATGACCCGCAGCGCCTCGAGCCCGTGGACCCGGAGTTGGTCGTCGACGACCGACATGCCGTGATTGCCCATCATGCACGAGCAACTCGCGTGATAGACAGTCGAACCGTTCGAGCGGGCGTAATCGAGCAGCTCGTCGTCGCTCTGCACGCTCGGCCCGGGCAGGTTTTCCTCGATGATGTGTTCGGCGAGTGCCGGCGCGGCGAACAGGCGCCGCAGGAACTTGAGCCCGCCGACGATCGCGCGCTGATCGGTGTCCTCGGCAAGATAGCGTGGGTTGATCGCCGGCTGGTCGTGCGGGTCGGGCGTGCGCACCAGGACATAGCCGCGCGACAGGGGCCGCATCTGCCACGGACCGCCGGTAATGCCCGGCCGGTCGTCGAGCTTGCGAATGAGGCCGGGTTTGTAGCTCGCCGGCGCGAAGACGCATTGCACGTCGGGCGTCGCCGACTCGGGCAACACCTTGACGGAAGCTGCACAAAGCGAGGCGCCGAAGGTCATCATGCCTTTGCCCTGTACGAGATAGCGCATGATCTCGTTGGCAAAGCCGAGCCCGCGGGCGCGCTCGTTGAGGGTTTCGAGGCCCCGGACGTGGCACGACAGGCGCGCAATGTAGTGGTCCTGGAAATTCCGGCCGACACCGGGCAGCGCGTGCCGCACCCCGATACCCGCCTGTTGCAACACCTCGGGGCTGCCGACACCCGACAGCTGCAGCAGATGTGGCGAGCCGATCGCGCCGGCCGAGAGAAGCACCTCGCGCGCCGCGTCGGCGCGCTCGATGCCGGACTGGCGAGAAAATTCGACCGCTACCGCGCGCTTGCCGTCGAACACCACGCGATGCACCAGCGCATTGGTGAAGATCTGCAGGTTCGGCCGCTTTTTCGCCGGCCGCAGATAGGTCGCGGCGGCGCTGGCGCGGCGGCGCCCGCCCCGTGTCTGCTGGCACCAGCCGATCGAGTTGCCGGCGCCGCGCGGCAAGTCGTTGACGTCGGGCATGTATTCGAGGCCGAGCTGCTGCGCCGCGCGGATGATCGCATGACAGGCCTCTGGCCGCTCGGTCATCGGCGAGGTGGTGAGGTTCCCCGCCGCGCCGTGAATTGCGGCCGCTTCACCGGTCCACCGCTCGGCGCGCTTGAAGAACGGCAAGACGTCGTCCCAACCCCAGCCGCGATTGCCGAGCTGCGCCCAGTGGTCGTAATCCTCCGGCTGGCTGCGAATGTAAATGAGCCCGTTGATCGAAGACGAGCCGCCGAGCACGCGGCCGCGCGGATAGGCGATGGCGCGGCCCTTGGTGCCGGGGTCGGCCTCGGCCTTGAAGCCCCAGGTGAGCTGCTGGTGGTCAAGCAGCTTCATATAGCCGACCGGAATATGAATGAGCGGGTTCCAATCGCGCCCGCCGGCCTCGATCAGGATCACGCCCGTGGACGGGTCTTCGGTGAGACGGTTGGCCAGAACGCATCCGGCCGACCCGGCGCCGACGATCACGTAATCCGCTTGCATCTGGGTTCTCTCAACTAGGTCGCCGCCGCCCGCGGCGTGCCCGGTGCCGTCGCGCCGAAGTCTAATTCGACCAGCGGCAGAGATTTTCGTCAATCCAATCCGCCGCCCGTCAGGGCGTTTGCCCCGGTTCCGCGATCGCGGCCGACCGTGCTGGAAGGCGTCTGCCGGCGCGCAGACGGCTGGATCGGGGAAGCCGCCTCACCTCTGAGAATTACAATTCTTTGTCGAGGGCAAACGTCAAAAACCCGGTGAACAGATTGGCCGTGTCGGCATCGGCGGCGGCTGATCGCCGCGGGTCCTCCGGTGACGACTTTGGGTGGCGAACTTCGCTCGTGAGACCGGAAGCGGACCGCGCTAAGATCACCGCCGCAACCCATCCGACGGCGAATAGGACAGCCGAATGCCGACCCCGACTGCCAGCGTCTTTGCGACCATCCCGTTGCCCCTTGCCGGCACGACCGAAGAGGTCGTCGTTGGCGGCCGCGACAAGTTCGCGCTGTTGCCGGCCGCCTTTGCCGGTGTCAAGACGATCGGCGTGATCGGCTGGGGTTCGCAGGGGCCGGCGCAGGCACAGAACCTGCGCGACGCGCTCGCCGGCACTGGCATTGTCGTCGCAGTCGGATTGCGATCCGGAAGCCCCTCCTTCGCCGGCGCCGCGGCGGCCGGCTTCGACGTGAAGACCGGCACCGCCGGCGAGATGTACTCTGTCATCGCCACCTCCGATCTGGTGCTGTTGCTGACCGCCGACGCCGCGCAGGCGCAAAGCTTCGAGCGGATCCAGCAGGCGATGCGAGCCGGTGCCACCCTCGGTTTGTCGCACGGCTTTCTGGTCGGCTACATGGCCAGCATCGGCGCCAAGTTCCGTCCGGACATCAACGTCGTCGGCGTTTGCCCGAAAGGTATGGGCCCGTCGGTGCGCCGGCTGTTCGAGCAGGGCAAGGACATCAACGGCGCCGGGATCAATTCCAGCTACGCGGTGCATCAGGATTATACCGGGACCGCGCGCAACATTGCGCTGGGTTGGGCGATCGCGATTGGCTCCCCCTACGTCTTCGAGACGACATTGGAAATGGAGTATCGCAGCGACATCTTCGGTGAACGAGGCGTTCTACTGGGCGCGGTCTGGGGCAGCCTCGAGGCGCTGTTCACCAATTTCATGATGGACGCGAACGCAACCCGGGGTGCGGCCTTCGCCAAAAGCGCTATGAGCCTGACCGGCCCGATCAGTCGGGCAATCTCGGAAGGCGGTTTGTTCGGCGTGTCGTCGGCCCTGGCAGGCGGCGAGGAAGCGTCGTTCTATCGCCATCTTTATGCCGCCTATTCGGCGGCGCTGCCGATCCTCGCCGAGATCTATGACGAGGTGAAGAGCGGCCGCGAGATCAGCAGCGTCATCGATTCGACGGTGCGGCTCGAGGCCTTTCCGATGAGCAAGGTCGACGGCGCGGTGATGTGGCGTACGGGCGAAACCGCGCGCCACGGCAATATCGATGTGAGGATCGAGCCACCGACGGCCGGGATCTATCTCGGCGTCATGATGGCGCAGATCGACGTCCTTGAGCGCAACGGCCACGGCTGGAGCGAGATCTGCAACGAGACGATCATCGAAGCCGTTGATTTGTTGAACCCGTACATGGCGGCGCGGGGCGTCGACTATATGATCGACAATTGCTCGACGACGGCGCGACTCGGGGCCCGCAAATGGGGCCCGCGGTTCGCCCAGATGGTCAGTGGCGATGTGGTCCCCAATGCCGCGAAGGAGGTCCCGGCGGATTTCCGCCGCTGGTACCTCGAGCATCCGGTGCACCAGGCCCTGGCGGAGTGCATGAAGCTCCGGCCGCCGGTCAACATTTCTGTCCAGTAGCCATTCCCTTGCAACGAGTCCCTCGCTCAGCCCCGCGCCGCGACAACGGCCGCCGCTGGCGGAGGAGTTGTGAAAAACCGATCATGGACGGGCGGACACGGAGGCGTGTCGTCGTGCTCGCGGCTTCACGCGGTCCGCCGACTGGTTTGGCCGCTCGATTCCGATCGCCGACCCCCGATGCACCGCTGACGCTGACAATGTCGATCAATACCGCAGGCGGGGAGGGGAGCACGCCGCCCGCCCGCCTACCCGCGTGGCCCGGCTTTTGCACTGTCGGCGCCGGGCCGGGTCGCGTAAGGTTTCCGCATGGCGGGAGAGCGTAGAGGGGGTGCGGTAAGGTTGCTGCACCGCGGCATGCGGCGGGCGGCGCTCGCGGCGCTGATCGTCGTCGGCACGCTGCCGGCCGCCTCGGCGCAATCGGCGCCGAAGACCCTGCGCTTTATCCCGCAGGCCGATCTGCGCAGCATCGACCCGATCTGGACGACGGCCTACATCACTCGCAATTTCGGCTATCTGGTGTTCGACACGCTGTTCGCGCTCGACAAGAATTTCAAGCCGCAGCCGCAGATGGTCGACCATTGGAGCGTGAGCCCGGACAAGCTCAGCTACAGCTTTACGCTGCGCGCCGGCCTCAAATGGCATGACGGACAGCCGGTGCGCGCCGCCGACTGCGTCGCCTCGATCAAGCGCTGGGGCGTGCGCGATCCGTTCGGCCAGAAGCTGATGGAGGCGGTCGGCGAGATCAAAGCCGTCGACGACGTGACCTTTGCGATCGATCTCAAATCGTCGTTCCCGCTGCTGCTCGAGGCGCTCGGCAAGCTGTCGAGCAACGTGCCGTTCATGATGCCGGAACGGCTCGCCAAGACAGATCCCTTCAAGCAGATCCCGGAAGCGATCGGCTCCGGCCCGTTCAAATTCGTCAAGTCGGAATGGGTGCCCGGCAACAAGGTCGTGTTCGTCAGGAACCCCGACTATGTGCCGCGCCGGGAGCCGCCGAGCTTTGCCGCCGGCGGCAAGATCGCCAAGGTCGACCGCGTCGAATGGCTCTACATTCCCGACACCGCGACCGCGGCGGCAACGCTCAACAGCGGCGAGGTCGACTGGTACGAGCAGCCGCCGGCCGACATCCTGCCGGTCTTCGCCGCCAACCCCGACATCGTCGTCGCGACCGTCGATCCGCTCGGCAGCCAGGGCGTCCTGCGCTTCAACCACATTCAGCCGCCGTTCAACAACGTGAAGCTGCGCGCGGCGGTGCTGAATCTCGTCAACCAGAAGGACTATATGCGGGCCGCGGCCGGCGACCCGAAATACTGGAAGACCTGCGTCGCGCTGTTCGTCTGCGGCGGGCCGCTCGAAACCACAGCCGGGGCCGACGCGTTGCGGCAGGCGCCGAACCTCGCCAAGGCAAAAGCGCTGATCGCGCAAGCGGGCTACAAGGGCGAAAAAATCGTGCTGCTCGACGCGACCGACCAGCCGATCGTCCACGGCCAGGCGCTGGTGACCTTGGCGGCGTTGCGCGCCGCCGGGCTCAATGTCGAGCTGCAGGCGATGGATTGGGGCACCCTGATCACCCGGCGCGCCTCGAAGGCGCCGGTCGGAGAGGGCGGCTGGAGCCTCTTCCACACCTGGAGCGCGGCTCCCGACCTCGCTTCGCCGGCCGTCGACGCGGCGCTGCGCGCCAATGACGGCAAGGCCTGGTTCGGCTGGCCCGAGGATCCCAAGCTCGAAGCGCTGATCGGCGACTGGTTCAAGGCGCCCGACCTCGCCGGCCAGCGCAAGCTCGCCGCGGCGATCCAGACTGAGGCCTATGAAGGCGACATCCCCTATATCCCGACCGGCCAATTCGTGATCCCGACCGCCTACCGCCGCGATCTGCGCGGCATCATCGTCGCGCCGGTCGTCTTCATGTGGAACGTCGCGAAGGATTGAGGCCGCCCGGTGCTCCGAACCAAAAGCTCTTTCGTGATCCTGTACCCCCCAACTCGTTCCGACCGGGGTCCCAACCGCTCCGTCATACCGGCGAAAGCCGGTATCCATGTCTGCCCTGGATCACGGTTTTCGCCAGGACGACGGAAGAAGCCGATGGGCTACTAGTGTTCGCCTATCTCGTCCGGCGCATTCTGGCGACCGTGCCGGTCATGGCGGTGGTTGCCGTCTTCGTCTTTGCGCTCCTGCATCTGAGCCCCGGCGACCCGGCGGCGATCATCGCCGGCGACACGGCGAGCCCCTCTGACATCGCCCGCATTCACCAGGCGCTCGGGCTCGACCAGCCGCTCTACATCCAGTTCGGCCGCTGGGTGTGGTGTCTCATGCACGGCGATCTCGGCATCTCGATTTTCACCGACCTGCCGGTGTCGCAGTTGATCCTGCAGCGGGTCGAGCCGACCGCGGTGCTGACGGTCTCGACCCTCGTTCTCTCGGTGCTGGCGGCGATCCCCTTGGGGGTCCTCGCGGCCTGGATGGCCGGCTCCTGGCTCGACCGGCTGGTCATGGTCTTCGCCGTGATCGGGTTTTCGGTGCCGGTCTTCGTCCTCGCCTATGTCTTGATCTATGTTTTTGCGATCTGGACCGATCTCCTGCCGGTGCAGGGCTTTGTCGACCTCGACCGCGGGTTGTGGCCGTTTCTGTCGCATATCGCGCTGCCGACCCTGGCGCTCGCCGCGGTGTTCACGGCGCTGATCGCCCGCATGACGCGGGCGAGCATGCTCGACGTCCTGGCGCAGGATTACATCCGCACCGCACAGGCGAAAGGCCTCGCCGACGGCAGGATATTGCTCGGCCACGCGCTGAAGAATGCGGCGGTGCCGATCGTGACGGTCATCGGCACCGCCCTTGCTTCGTTGATCGCCGGCGTCGTCGTCACCGAGACGGTATTTGCGATCCCGGGTCTCGGCCGGCTGACCGTCGATGCGATCCTGCGCCGCGACTATCCGATCATCCAGGGGATCATCCTGATTTTTTCAGCCGTCTATGTGCTGATCAATCTCCTCATCGACTTGAGCTACACCTTCCTCGACCCGCGCATTCGCTATTGAGGAGAGGCTTGAGGTTCTTATGACCGTCGCCCCGGTCGATCTGCCACTGCCCCTCGCCGCGAGCGAACCGCGCGGCGGCGTCGGCGCCACGCTCCGCCGGCATCCGGCGATCGTGTTCGGCGGCGGCCTGCTCGGTTTGATGGCGGTCATCGCGGTGTTTGCCCCTTATCTCGGCACGACCGACCCGCAGGCGCTGGCGCCGGTCGACCGGCTGCACTGGCCGTCCTGGCAGAACTGGTTCGGGACCGACATGCTCGGCCGCGACGTCTACAGCCGCACCGTCTACGGCGCGCGCGTCTCGTTGACGGTCGGGATCGGCGTCGCGCTTGCGAGTTGCGGCAGCGGGCTGGCGATCGGCCTCGTCGCCGGCTTCAGCCGGTGGATCGATGCGCTCGTCATGCGCATCATGGACGGGCTGATGTCGATCCCGTCGGTGCTGATCGCGATCGCGCTAATGGCGCTGACCCGGGCGAGCCTCGGCAACGTCATCTTTGCGATCACGATCGGCGAGATGCCACGTGTCAGCCGGCTCGTGCGCAGCGTCGTGCTGGGCCTGCGCGAGCAGCCTTTTGTCGAGGCGGCGGTCGCCGGCGGCACCGGCTTTTGGCGCATCCTCTGGCGCCACGTGCTGCCCAACACGCTGCCGGCGCTGCTCGTCCAGGGGACCTTCACCGCCGCCTCGGCGATGATCGTCGAGGCCATCCTGTCGTTTCTCGGCGCCGGCACGCCGCCCAATATTCCGAGCTGGGGCAACATCATGGCTGAAGGACGCAGCCTCTTTCAGGTCGCCTATTACATCGTCTTGTTTCCCGGCGCCTTCCTGTCGGTCACCGTCCTGGCGATGAACCTCCTCGGCGACGGGCTGCGCGACGCGCTCGACCCGCGCCTTGCCCGGCGCATGTAGGCGATGCCCGAAGCCGTCCTCGCCGATACCCTCAATCCGAGCCCGACTGCCGCCGGGGAGCCGCGGCGGGCGCAAGTTGGGCTCGGGCCGATCCTCGACATCGCCGAACTCAAGACCTGGTTCTTCACCCGCGACGGCGTAGTGCGCGCGGTCGACGGCGTGTCGTTCGCGGTGGCGCCCGGCGAGACCCTCGCGGTCGTCGGCGAGAGCGGCTGCGGCAAGAGTGTCACGGCGCTCTCGGTGCTGCGGCTGATCCCCTCGCCGCCCGGCCGGATCGTCGGCGGCAGCATCCGCTTTGCCGGGCGCGACCTCTTGGCACTCGGCGAGGCGGAGATGCGCGCGGTCCGCGGCAACGAGATCTCGATGATCTTTCAGGAGCCGATGACCTCGTTGAACCCGGTCTTGACGATCGGCCGGCAGATCGCCGAAACCCTGACCCTGCATCAGGGGCTCGACCGCGCTGCGGCACTCGATCGCGCCGCCGAGATGCTGCGCCTCGTCCACATTCCCGAAGTGCGGCGCCGGCTCGGCGAATACCCGCACCAATTGTCGGGCGGCATGCGGCAGCGGGTGATGATCGCGATGGCGCTCGCCTGCAACCCGAAGGTGCTGATCGCCGACGAGCCGACGACGGCGCTCGACGTGACGATCCAGGCGCAGATCCTCGATCTGATGCGCGAGCTGCAGGCGAAGATCGGCGCGGCGATCGTGCTGATCACGCACGATCTCGGCGTGGTCGCCGAAATGGCGCAGCGCGTTGTCGTCATGTATGCCGGCCGCAAGGCCGAGGAGGCGCCGGTCGCCGCCTTGTTCGGCCGGCCGCTCCACCCCTATACGCGGGGGCTGTTGCATTCGGTGCCGCGGCTCGGCGCCTCGCTCGCCGGTGACGCGGCGCCGCGCCTCGTTGAGATCCCCGGCACCGTGCCGTCGCAGCGCGAGGCCGTCGCTGGCTGCGCGTTCGCGGCTCGCTGTTCGTTCGCGACCGGGCTCTGCCAGCGCGAGGCACCGCCTTTCGAGGAGAAGACGCCCGGCCATTTCGCCGCCTGCTTCCACGCCGATCGCGTGGCCGCGTCGTGAACCCGCGCGCCGCATTGCGATCGCCATCGCCGGCTCCCCCGCTGCCGCCGCTCTTGTCGGTGACGGGGCTCGTCAAGCATTTTCCGGTCAGGAAGGGGCTGTTGCAGCGCACCATCGGCCAGGTGCACGCCGTCGACGGCATCTCGTTCGAGATCGCCGAAGGCGAGACGCTCGGGCTCGTCGGCGAGTCGGGCTGCGGCAAGTCGACCGCCGGCAAGGCGATCTTGAAGCTGATCGAGCCGACCGCCGGCGAGATCCGCATCGACGGCGCGCGGATCGACCATTTGTCGCGCGCGGCGATGCGGCCCTGGCGGCGCCGGCTGCAGGTGGTGTTCCAGGATCCCTATTCGTCGTTGAACCCGCGCCGCAAGGTGCGCGACATCATTGCCGAGCCGCTCGTCAATTTCGGGGTGGCGCACCGTCGCGAACTCGCCGACCGGGTGGCCGCACTCGCCCTCAAGGTCGGCCTGCGCGAGGACGCGCTCGGCCGCTATCCGCACGAATTCTCGGGCGGTCAGCGCCAACGGATCGGCATCGCCCGGGCATTGGCACTGCATCCGAGCCTGATCGTCTGCGACGAGCCGGTCTCGGCGCTCGACGTCTCGGTGCAGGCGCAAGTGATCAACCTCCTCGGCGATCTGCAGCGCGAGTTCGGGCTCTCCTATCTTTTTGTCGCGCATGATCTTGCCGTGGTCGAGCACATCAGCCGCCGCATCGCGGTCATGTATCTCGGCAAGATCGTCGAACTCGCCGACAAGGCGGATCTCTTCGTCCGGCCGCAGCATCCCTATACCGAGGCGCTCTTGTCCGCCGTCCCGGTGCCCGACCCGGGTGCGCTCAGAGAGCGCATTATCCTCAAGGGCGACGTGCCGAGCCCGATCGACCCGCCTTCGGGCTGCCGCTTCCACACCCGCTGCCGCTACGCCGAGGCGCGCTGCGCGCGCGAGGAGCCGGCGATGCGTGAAGTCTACCCGGGCCACCATGTCGCCTGCCATCTGCGCGAGCCGCCGCGCCCGCCCGTCGGCGAAGTGAAATGATGCGAGCTGAATGGCGGGCGGGCCCGCGCTTGACCGCGTGCGGCGGCGCGGCGTAGATAGGCCGCGAGCGCCGTGCGGCGGGCGCACAATCTCTCACAATCCCTATTGGCGCAGGTCGAGGTAGAGCATGGCTCGCAGATGCACGATCACCGGCAAGGGCGTCCAGGTCGGGCACAATGTCAGCCATGCCAACAACAAGACGAAACGGCGCTTCCTGCCCAATCTGCAGCATGTGTCGGTGTTGTCCGACGTGCTCGGCCGGGTGCCGCTGCGCGTTTCGGCGGCGGCGATCCGGACGATCGAGCGCAAGGGCGGCATCGACGCATTTCTGCTCGCTGTTCCGGACCGCAAGCTGTCGCCGGAAAGCCGGCGGCTGAAGCGGCGGATCGAAAGGGCTGCCGAGCGCCAAAGCGGGTGAGCCCATCGCGGCGCGGCCGGCGCTCGACCAGTCCCCGCGCCACGGGTGGCGGCCCGGCGGTTTCTATCGGTGCTGGCGCGTCACGATCCAGCTCGGCCATGGCGCCGTTACGGCGCGTTGTTCTTGATGACGACCCCGGTCAGCACCGGGCCGGTCAGCGTGCTTATCAGCTCGAAGAATTTTCTGATCTGGGTGAGCTGGGCGTTGGCGACGTAGATGATGTCCTTGTTCTCCATCGGAAAGCGCTGGGCGAGGAAATACGAATGGGCATCGCTCAGATCGAGGCGAAACACGATCGGCGAGCTGCCGCCGGGCCCGGTGGCCAGCTCGGGCGCCTTGAAGGCCTCGACGACGGCAGCGGGCTCGAAGCGGAACAGGAACACCCCGGCCGGGTCGGAGCGCGAATCATTGAGGCCGCCGGCGGCCGCCAGCGCCTCGGCCAAGGTCATCTTTTCGCCGGTGAAATTGACCTTGGCATTGGTTCCGGTCGCGCCGAACACCGAGAAGGATTGCGGGACCTCGATCAGGGTTAAGACATCGCCCGGCCAGGCATAGATGTTCTCCGCCGGGTGAGAAACGAGCGTGTCCATCGGGATCGTCGCGGTGATCCCGCCGC
The DNA here is from genome assembly GCA_963790875.1 of uncultured Alphaproteobacteria bacterium. Classification (GTDB taxonomy): domain Bacteria; phylum Pseudomonadota; class Alphaproteobacteria; order ATCC43930; family CGMCC-115725; genus AP-15. The sequence continues at coordinate 90,326 of CAWBQT010000021.1, read as the reverse complement.
GCGACAGCCGGACAAAGGTCTGGTAGACAGGCGCCTTGGCGCCTCCGGCCTCGGCGATCAGGTCGAGCAGGCGGTCGCCTTTCAGCGACAGCTGCAGCCGGGCGCCGTTCACGACCTCGCCCGACACCGTCGCCGTATTCGTGACGCTGTCGACGAGGGTGATGATAGCCTGCGGCTCAATGGCCTTGTCGGCGAGGCGTTGTTCGATGATCTGCTGCACCTGCGGCGGAGTGCGGCCAACCGCGGGGATGCGACCGCCGTAAGGCACGCTGATCCCGCCATCTTGCCCGACGAGCTGCGTCGGGATCGTCACGCTGGTCGCTCCGGTCGACGCCTCTCCGGCCTTGGCGCCACCGAATAGCCCGCCGGCCGCAGCCTCCCAGATCGTCACGGAAACGGCGTCGCCGACGCCGATCTTCGGATCGGGCGGTCTGCCGTATTTTTTGAACCTCGCGGCGAAACTCTCTTGCGGTTGGGCCAGCAGGGCCGCGACGACATTGCTGTCGACATCGACGATATCGAACCGCGTACGATTGTCTTCGACGGCCTGACCGAGCAGCTCGTGCACGGTTGGGCCGGCGGTCGGCAAGGCCGAGCAATCGGCGATCAGGCTGCAGACCAGCGCGGCGGCGATGGCACGGCACATCGGGGATCCGCCCGGCCTCGTGCCGGCGGCGGCCATCAGCTCCGGTCTAGACGACCTGTAGTTGCGTGGCGATCAGTCGTGACGCATAGACACCCGTCCAACCCGTCGGATCGAGCCAGCCGCGCTCGTCGCGCGGCGGTCGGATCGCGCGGATATGGGCGTCGGTGATCTCGGCAAGCCCGCTGATCCGGCGGGGCGGATCGAATTCGGTCGACCAGAAAAAGCGTGTGCTGCCGCCGACCTCGTGCTTGGCGACGAGGCAATTCGGCGCCCCACCCACCGGGTTGTAGAGCCCGACCGCCGAATAACTCTCCTGGTGGCTCACCATCATGATGCCCTCGGTTCCCGGGAACGCGTAACGCATCGCCGAGAACCACCGACACAGAACCTTCAGCTCTGCCTCGGTAAATTCGTAGCGGCATCGCGTCGCAGAAGACGGCGGGCTCGCCTTGACGAGGGCCCCGCGCACCGTCGACGGAAATGCCACAACGTTTGTCCGCTCCGACAAGTGATCCACTCTCCCCCCGCTACCTCGGGCCGCACCGCGGCCGTGATCCCCGCTTTGACCTCGAACCTCCGCGGTCTATCCCCGTTCGGTTCCCGCGCACCGGTAAACCGGATAAGCGAAAAATTGCCGACTACTTGCCGATTGGCGATCAATACCGCGTCTACGCCAAACTTCGCACATGAAACACTATCGGGTACCGAGTCCGAGTCAATCGAGCCCGAGGCCGATCTGTGGCTTTTCGACCGGGTGTGCTCTATATGCAACAGTTGCAAAATGGTAACAGACGACTAAACCTTTGGTTCTACGATGATCGGCGCACCGCGCAGCGGACCGTTCGCCGGCATAAACCCCTCGATCGGCGCAATTGACCGGTCCATCGGCGTCTGATAAACGTCATACCGATGACAATCCTGGGCGAGGCATCGCGACTTACCCATTCGGCAGCCTGACCGCTGCCGCCTGCGTTCGTCGCCGTTCCCTCGGGGAACTTTGTGGTCCGCTCGGTTGTCGCGATGTCCTTGAAATTTCCGGTTCGATACGCCGTGTTTTCCGACCGCTCCGCGATGCGAGCAGGGCGGGCGCGGGAGCGACTTAGCGGCGGCCGGCGGCCCCCGATTCCGGCGCGTCGGCCGCAAGGATTCCTGGAATCCCGCTGACCGAATTGAACCCCGACAACCCGATCCCGCGGGACGATTGCCGCTCCGGCGGTCCCGTAGCAGGAGCAGCCGATGCCGAATATGCCAATCCACAAATACCGCGCCTTTGCCCCAATCGATCTGCCCGACCGGCGCTGGCCGCAACAGGTAATCGACCGCGCGCCCTTATGGTGCAGTGTCGATCTGCGCGACGGCAACCAGGCGCTGGTCGAACCGATGGGTCCGGACCGCAAGCGCCGGATGTTCGAGCTCCTGGTGAGGCTCGGCTTCAAAGAGATCGAAGTCGGCTTTCCGGCAGCCTCGGATACCGATTTCGCCTTTGTCCGCGAACTCGTCGAAGGCGATCTCGTGCCCCATGACGTGACCATTCAGGTGCTGACCCAGGCGCGGCCCGAATTGATCGAGCGCAGCTTCGAATCGATCCGCGGCGCCAGGCGGGCGATCATGCACCTCTACAATTCGACGTCGACCTTGCAGCGCCGCGTCGTTTTCGGCCTCGACAAGGCCGGCATCGTCGACATTGCCGTCAACGGTGCCCGGCTGATCCGCGAACTCGCCGGCGCGATGCCGCAGACCGACGTGGTCTATCAGTATTCGCCGGAAAGTTTCACCGGCACCGAGCTCGATTTCGCGGTCGAGATCTGCGAAGCGGTGATGGACGTCTGGCGACCTTCGCCGGACCGAAAGGTCATCCTCAACCTGCCGGCGACCGTCGAAATGGCAACGCCGAACATCTATGCCGATCAGATCGAATGGTTCGGGCGCAATATCCGTGACCGCGACTGTATTGTGTTGAGTCTGCACCCGCACAACGATCGCGGCACCGCGGTGGCGGCGGCCGAACTCGGCGTCATGGCCGGCGCCGATCGCATCGAGGGCACCCTGTTCGGCAATGGCGAGCGCACCGGCAATGTCGATGTGATGACCTTGGCGCTGAACCTGTTCAGCCAGGGGATCGACCCAGGTCTGGAGATCCACGACATCGACGAGATCGTCCGTACCGTCGAGCACTGCAATCAGCTGCCGGTGCATCCACGCCACCCCTATGCCGGCGAACTCGTCTATACGGCGTTTTCCGGCTCGCATCAGGATGCGATCAAGAAAGGTTTCGAGGCGCTCGAAAAACGCAACGATACGTTGTGGGAGGTGCCGTACTTGCCGATCGATCCGAAGGATCTCGGCCGCAGCTACGAGGCGGTGATCCGGGTCAACAGCCAGTCCGGGAAAGGCGGCGTGGCCTATGTGCTGAAGACCGATCGCGGGCTTGATCTGCCGCGCGGGCTGCAAATCGAATTTTCCAAAAGCGTGCAACAGGTTGCCGACCGGACCGGCAAGGAACTGACCGGCGCCGACATCTGGGCGCTGTTCGAGGCGAACTATCTCCGCCGCGACGGGATCGTGCTCGTCGACTACAACATCTTTCCCGAGCCGCGCGCTCCTGAGCGCCGCAGGATTGTCGCGACGATCGTCGTTGACGGAACCGAACGCCGGATCGAGGGTGTCGGCAACGGCCCAATCGCCGCCTTCGTCGATGCGCTCGAAGGCGCGTGCGGCGTCGCGCTCGGCGTCGGCGATTATCGGGAGCACGCTTTAGGCGCCGGCGCCGACGCCCAGGCGACCGCCTATGTCGAGATCCGCGACGGCGATGCGGCGACCCGTTGGGGGGTGGGCATCGACAGCAACATCGTCACCGCTTCGCTGAAGGCCGTCGCCAGCGCCGCGACCAGAGTCGCTCGTCGCCCCGGTCGGCCGCAATAAATCCGCCGGCGCCCGGCGGGCAAGCCGCTCGCGGATCCTGTCCGGCGCTCCGTGCGGGCTCCGGAGCCCGCTCAGCTCCTACCGTAACTGTCTTCGAGCCGGACGATGTCGTCCTCCCCGAGATAGCTGCCGGACTGCACCTCGATCAGATGCAGCGGAATCTTGCCGGGGTTCTCCAGCCGGTGCGCGGTGCCGAGCGGGATGTAGGTCGACTGGTCTTCGGTCAGCATCAGCTCCTCGTCGCCGCGGCGGATCTTGGCGGTACCCTGGACGATGATCCAGTGCTCGGCGCGATGGTGATGCAGTTGCAGCGAGAGCTTGCCGCCGGGCTTGACGACGATGTGCTTGACCTGCACCCGGTGGCCGTTGTGCAGCGAGGTGAAGTTGCCCCAAGGGCGATGCACGGTCGACAGCGCGTCGGCCTCGCCGCGGCCCTCCCGGGCAAGCCGCGCCACTAGCCCCTTGACCTCCTGCGTGCGGTCGCGCGGCGCCACCAGGACCGCATCGTCGGTCGCGACGACGACGAGATCCTCGACGCCGACCGCGGCGACGAGCCCGGCCTCGGAGCGCAGGTAGCAGTTCCGGGACGCCTCGGCGATGACGTTGCCCTCGAGCGCGTTGCCGGCGGTGTCCTTGCCGCTCATCTCCCAGAGCGCATCCCACGAGCCGACATCGCTCCATCCCATCGAGACCGGGACGACCGTGGCGCGGTCGGTGTGCTCCATCACCGCATAGTCGATCGAGTCCGCGGGACAGGCGGCAAATGCGTCCTTTCCGAGGCGGATGAAGTCGGCGTCGCGGAGCGCCTCGAGCAGCGCCGCCCGGCAAGCCTTGAGCATGTCGGGGCGCAGCCGCTCTAGCTCGTCGAGATAGAGCCGCGCCGGAAACAGAAAGATGCTGCCGTTCCAGTAATGCTCGCCGGAGGCGGCGTATTCTTCGGCATGCGCCGCGTCGGGCTTCTCGACGAACGCTGCGACGGCGTAGGCGCCGTCGCAGTTCCCGTCGATCGGGGCCCCGCGGCAGATGTAGCCGTAGCCGGTCTCGGCGCGTGCGGGCTCGATGCCGAGGCAGACGATGGCACCACGGCGCGCCGCCGTCGCAGCGCGATCGACGGCGGCGAGGAAGGCGTCGGCATCGGCGATCGTGTGATCCGAGGCCAGCAACAGGAGCAACGCCTCGGGGTCGCCCTCGGCCAGGCTCAGAGCGGCGATGCAGGCCGCCGGGGCGGTGTTCCGGCCGACCGGCTCGAGCAGCATCGCCTGCGGCGCGACACCGATCTCCCGCAGCTGCTCGGCGATGATGAATCGGTGCTCTTCATTGGCGACGATCAGCGGCGGCGCGAAGCGCTGCGGATCGGCCACCCGTCGGGCGGTTTGCTGCAACAGGCTTTCACGGCCGAGCAGCGTCAGCAGCTGCTTTGGGTAGAGCGTGCGGGACATCGGCCACAGCCGGGTGCCCGAGCCGCCGGAAAGAATCACCGGGTGGATCATCCGAATTCCTCTGATACGCCCGCAGGCGCCGAGCCGGCGCTTCCGCCCACAGATCGCTGGCGTGGAGATACATGGTTTTCGCGCCGGCGCAAAGCCGGCAGCAGCGTCGCCGATCAGGATTAAAGAAAACGCCAACCCTCCAAAACGCTCGGCGAGCGCGCCCGCGCTAGACAAGCCCGGTTACCTATGCCGGAAGGGGGGAGTTGGCTACATAGTGATGCCGGAATTGGGAGCACCGGCCGATGATCGATCTCTACACCTGGGCAACGCCGAATGGCCGCAAAGCCTCGATCATGCTCGAAGAGCTAAGCCTCGAATACGCCGTCCATCCGATCGATCTCGGCAGCGGCGAGCAGTTTGCGCCGGACTTCGTTGCGATCAATCCCAACGCTAAGATCCCGGCGATCGTTGACCACAACGGGCCGGAGGGCGGCCCGTTTGCGGTCTTCGAATTGGGCGCCATCCTAATCTATCTGGCGGAAAAAAGCGGGCAGCTGCTGCCTGCCGATCCGGCCGGCCGTTCACGGGTCATCCAGTGGCTGATGTTCCAGGTCGGCGGGCTCGGGCCGATGCTCGGCCAGGCGCAGCATTTCCGGCGCTTCGCGCCGCAGCCGCTGCCCTATGCGGTAGCGCGTTACACAAACGAAGCGCTGCGGCTCTACCAGGTGCTCGACAAGCGGCTCGGCGACAGCGAATTTCTGGGCGGCGGCTATTCGATCGCCGACATCGCCGCCTATCCGTGGATCGGGCGTGCCGAATGGCAGGGCGTGCCGCTCGGCGACTTCCCGCAGGTGCGGCGCTGGCTCGACACGGTCGGCCGCCGCCCGGCGGTGCAGCGCGGCATGCAGGTGCCGCGCCTCTAGCTTGGCCCACATGCCATGTCGCAATCCTCAGCGGGCGAGGTCGCTGACCAGCGAAAAGGCCGAATTGCCGCCCAGTTGCGCGCGATAGATCTGGAGATTTTCGAATACCCGCTGGACGTAAATCCGCGTCTCGGCGATCGGGATCAGCTCGATCCAGTCGACCATGCCGATGTCGGCACCGCGCGGATCGCCGTAATCCTGCAGCCATTGCCGGACGCGGCTGGGGCCGGCGTTGTAGGCGGTGATCGCGAGCGCGTACGAGCCGCCGAAATCCTCGAGCAACCGCTCGAGATAGGCGCGCCCGAGCGCGATGTTGTACTGCCCGTCCGTCGTCAATGCCGCAAGCGAAAACGGCAGCTGCGCCTTGGGAGCGATATAGCTCGCTGTCGCCGGCATCAATTGCATCAAGCCGAGCGCGCCCGACCGGCTGACCGCGTCGGTTTCGAAGGCACTCTCCTGTCGGACGATGGCATAGAGCAGCGCTCGCTCCGGTTCGGTATCGCCGCCGGTCGGTAGCTCGATCGTCGGGTAGCCGTGGACGAGAAGCGGCGTTCCGGCGGCGATCGAGCGCTTGGCAACGGCAATCGCCAGGTCGATCCGCCCGTTCCGCTCGGCGAGGTCGGCGAGCATCGCGAACTCGGCCGGGGTCGCTGCGCCGTCGGCGAGGTGCAGCAGGAAGTGCTTGCTGTCCTGGCGGTCGCCGAGGGCAAAAAAGATCCGATCGGCGCGAACCAGCTCGTTGGTCTCGAATTGAGCGCGCTCCGCGACGCCGGGGATCGGCTCGGGCACCGGATGCGGCGGCGCGTCATTGCCGAGCAGGTGCGCCGCGAGCTGGCCGTAGAACGTCGCCATGTATTCGGCGCCGGCGGCATACCATTTTGCGGCGAGGCTCGATTTTCCCGCGGTGGCGGCGGCGCGGCCCCCCCAATAACCGGCCCGCGCCTTGGCGTAAGGGCTGCCCGCGCGGCTGAGGATGCGCGAGAAATCGTCGAAGGCGAGCGCCGGGTTTTTCATGTAGCGAAGCGCGATAAAACCCAGCAGGAACTCGGTGTCGGCAAAAGAGTCGCCATCGATCGCGCCATGCTGCTCGACGATCCGGTCGGCCCGTTGAAAGTCGCCCGCCGCCAGAAGCTGCCTGGCGACGACTTGCCGCTCCGCGGCCCAGTGAGCGGGATGAACCGGGTCACCCGGATGCGACAGCAGGATCTGCGCGGCGGCGTCGGTCATGTCCTTGCGGCGCAGCCACCGCGACTCCTCATAAAGCAATCCCGGATCTCCGCGCAGTTGCGGCGGCACCCGGGCGAGGAGGGCGTTCGCGTCAGGCGCCCCCGCCGCGAGCGCGAGCCGGGCCTCCGCCAAGCTCCGGTAATCGGGCGAGACGCGCGGCAGCATGCGCCTCGCCGCCTCATCTTTGTGCTGCCACAACAGGCGATCCAGGCGGCCGCGATCATCCTGCGGCCGAATCGCATCGCCATGCTTGGCGAGGAAGCTCTTTTCGTCGCCCGGGCCGAAATCGCCGGTGATCCAGGCCGCGCGCAGCGCCGCCGAGCTGCCCGCGGCATCGCCCGAATCGAGTAGTAGCTCGGCGGCGCGGACGTTGCCGGCGGCACTCAGGGGCGGATGCCTCTTGAACCAGTCGGCCGCCACATTGTCGGGCTCGCCGGCGAGCCCTTCCTCAGCGTGAGCGCGAAGCGCCGCCTGTCCGGGCCAACCGGGGTTGGCTTCGATGAACGCCGCGATCTCCTTGAAACTCCCCGGCGCCCCCGGCCGGGCATAGTCGAGCCAATGCAGGATCTTGAGAGGCAACGGATCCTTCAGCGCGGCGACATCGGCGTAGGCCTCGCTCCAGTTGCCTGCGTCGGCGACGGCGAGGGCCGTGCGCATTGCGGCAAGATCGGAGTCGGAAAGCGCCTGAGCCCGGGCCTCGACTGTACCGATCGCGGCGACGGCCAAGAAGACAACGAGGGACAATCGGCGGAGTAACAGCAAGGCTCTGGCGAATCAAATCTCTGATAGATCTTCATAGCGGGACGAACGATGCCTCGACAAGCCGAATGCGGCGCCGGACGGCGCTTCGGCGTTGATCAGCCGGCGTAGGCGCTGCCGGCGCGGTCGCGCGATGGGTTGTTGCTGGCTCGGCCGGCGAGGATTATCGTTATAGACGACGCCGCAAGCCGGGGAGGACGCTATGTTCAAGGGCTCGTTCGTCGCGCTGATCACACCGTTCCGCGACGGCAAGGTCGACGAGAACGCGTTCCAGGAGCTGGTTTCCTGGCAAGTCGGCCAAGGCACGCACGGCCTGGTGCCGTGCGGCACGACTGGTAAATCGCCAGCGCTTGAAGACGACGAGCACGAACGCGTCGTCAAGCTCTGCGTCGAGGCGGCAAAAGGACGGGTGCCGGTCATCGCCGGCACTGGCACCAACTCGACGCGGCATACGATCGAATTGACCCGGCAGGCGAAAGCGGCGGGCGCCGACGCGGCGTTGATCGTCTGCCCTTATTACAACAAGCCGACGCAAGAAGGGCTCTACCAGCATTTCAAGGCGGTGCACGACGCCGTCGATCTGCCGATCGTTATTTACAACATTCCGGGCCGCTCGGCGGTCGACATGACTAATGCGACAATGGCCCGGCTCGCCAAATTGCCGAACATCGTCGGTGTCAAGGACGCGACCAACGATCTCGCTCGGCCGTTGCGTATGCGGGTTGAGATCGGCAGCGCCTTTGCGATGCTGTCGGGCGAGGATGCGACCGCGGTCGCCTATCTGGTGCAAGGCGGCGACGGCTGCATTTCGGTGACCGCCAATGTGGCGCCGCGGCTCCTCGCGCAAATGCACGAGGCCTGGCAGCGGGGCGAAATCGAAACGGTCCGGCGGATCAACGAACGCCTGATCCCACTGCACGATGCGCTGTTCGCCGAAACCAGCCCGGCGCCCGTCAAATTCGCCGCGTCAATGCTGGGCAAATGCGAGGCGACGGTGCGCCCGCCGTTGTGCCAGATTATGCCAGAGACGCAGGAACGGGTCGCGCAGGCGATGCGCAGCGCCGGCCTGCTCAACTGAGCATGCCGCAGCGACGCTGGCGATGCGGGCGGCCGATCGCTATGTCGCGCAGAACCGGCGCGCCCGACACGACTATCTGATAGAGGACACGCTCGAGGCCGGCCTCGTCCTCTGCGGCAGCGAGGTCAAAGTGCTGCGCAGCGGCCAAGCCAGCATTGCCGAGGCCTATGCCGACGAAACGGGCGGCGAGTTGTTTCTCGTCAATGCCAATATTCCCGAATATGCGGCTGCGGCGCATTTCACGCACGAACCGCGGCGACCGCGCAAATTGTTGCTGCACCGCAAGGAGATGAACCGGCTGTTGGGGGCGATCCGCCGGCAGGGGATCACGCTCGTGCCGCTGTCGATCTATTTCAACGAGCGGGGCCGCGCCAAGATCGCGCTCGGCCTCGCGCGCGGCAAGCGCAAGGCCGACAAGCGGCAGGCCGAAAAAGCCCGGGACTGGCAGCGCGACCGGGCAAGGATCATGCGTTCCCGCGACACGTAACTCGCGCTACGGACAAGGTTGTGCAGCGAAGCGAAGCTTCCGAGCGGCCGGGTTCAGACCGAGACCGGTGCCGCGGGTCGACCCGACGACCCGGCCGGCCCGCGCCCGAACAGCCGCATCAAGCTGCCGATAACGATCAAGGTGGCAAGGTAGAAAACCACCTGGATGCCCGCCGGCTGCGCCGAGTAGCCGATCAATACGTGCAGCAGCAATCCGAGCATGCTGTTCTCGCTCAAGAGCCAGGACGTATTCCACACGTCGTTGCCGAGCGCCGGCAGCAGATTCGCTTGCATCAAGAACGCGGCGCCTTGCGAAGCCATGCCGGCGGCGAGCAGCAGAATGAGCCAGCTCGTGACCGTGAACAGCCGGTGCAGTGGAATGGCGAGGAGGCCGAGATAAAGCAGCGAGCCGACCGCAACGCCGCCGGCAAGGCCGAGAAGCCCGCCCGCCAACATGCTGAGCCCGCCGGCTCCCGACGCGATCGCGATGCCGTAGAGGAAAAGAACGATCTCCGAGCCTTCGCGCAGCACAGCGATACCGACGACGAGCGCCAGCGCGTAGAGCGGCCGGCTGCCGCCGGCGACCGCCTTGCTGAGCGTGACCGCTGCCGCCGCCAACTCGCGCCCGTGCCGGTTCATCCAGATGTTGTGCCAGCCGAGCATTGCCACCGCCGTGAACAGGATCGCAGCGTTGAACAGTTCTTGTCCGATCCCGTTGACTGCGGCCGCGATCGCATCGGCGCCGGCGGCGACGCCGGCGGCGCCAACGACGCCGGCGGCAACCCCGCCGCCGACCCAGAAGCCGCGACGGGGCACCCCTTGGCTCGCGGCCAGGACGATGCCGACGACGAGCGAGGCTTCGAGGACCTCGCGGAAGACGATAATTGCGGTCGCCAACATTCGGATGCTCGTCCTATTTGACGATCAGATGGCCGCGCGTCTGCGGGTGGAAATCGTCGAAAAACTCATAGCTTCCGGGATCGAGCGGCCCGACGAAAACCGTGATCGCCCGCCCCGGGTTGACGATCTTTTCACGGTGAAATTGGTGGCTCTCGAATTCCGAGGTCGTCGTATTGTCATTGCGGACGACGAGCTTGATCTTGACGCCCGCAGGAATCTGGACCTCGTTCGGAATGAACTGATTGTTCTTCAGGGTAATCGTGAAACTTGGAACGTCCGCGACGGCGGGAGCCGCGGCGACGACGGCCAGCAATGCGGCGACCCAAAGGATGCGACGCATCCGGAACTCCACACTCGATTGCAAATGCGAACTCTTCGCAAGACAACATCGCCGAGGCGACGCTGCGAATCAATCGCAAAAATTCGGCGCATTTTGCGGTTGAGCCATGCGCCGCCTGCATCCCCTTGAGTTCTCAGAGAACGACCCGATCGAGCAGGGCCCCGAACACCGCTTCGAACATCGCCGGCGTCAGCCTTCCGGTATTGGTGTTGAGGCGCGAGCAATGATAGCTGTCGGCAAGCAGCCGTCCGTCCGGGAGTTCGTGGATGCGGCCGTGATAAAACGGAAAAGGGTTACGACGCAGTTCGAGCGCGGCGAGCACGGTGTGATGAGCGATGCTGCCGAGAGCCAGCATCGCCTTGAGGCCGGTCAATTGCGCCAGTTCGGCCAGAAGAAAACGGCGGCAAGTCGCAATCTCCGCCGCGTCCGGTTTGTTCTGCGGCGGCACGCAGCGCACGGCATTGGCGATGCGCGCCCGGCGCAACACCAGCCCGTCATCGGCACGGGCCGCGTAATCGCCCTCGGCAAAACCGAATTTCCGTAAGGTTTCGTAGAGCAGGGTGCCGGCATAATCGCCGGTGAACGGCCGTCCGGTCCGGTTCGCGCCGGCGAGGCCCGGCGCCAGCCCCACGATCAGCAGCACCGGCCTCGCGTCCCCGAAGGACGGAACCGGGGCATTGAACCAATCGGGATGTGCCGCCCGCTGCACTCCGCGAAAGGCGGCAAGTCGTGGGCAAAGTCCGCAGTCCGGCGACGGCAGCGTCGCCGGCGCCTTGTCGGTCATGCCGTGTCGCTCACGCTTCCTCTACAGGTTCCGTCCGCGCTCGCGGCACCTCCTCGCGGGCATGATGGTTGCGGCTGATGCTCGGCACGAGGTCTTGCAGCTCGATGAAATTGTCGGCTTGCCGGCGCAAGTCGTCGGAGACCATCGGCGGCGAGGAACGGATGGTCGAAACCACCGAGACGCGAACCCCGCGCCGCTGCACGGCCTCGACCAGCCGGCGAAAATCGCCGTCGCCGGAGAACAGCAGCGCATGATCGATATATTGCGCCATCTCGAGCATATCGATCGCCAACTCGATATCCATGTTGCCTTTGATGCGACGCCGACCCATCGCGTCGGTGAATTCCTTCGTCGGCTTGGTCACCATCGTGTAGCCGTTATAATCGAGCCAGTCGACAAGCGGTCTGATCGGCGAATACTCTTGATCCTCGACCAACGCCGTATAATAGAAGGCGCGGATCAGCCGTCCCTTGGTCGCGAACAGATCGAGCAGCCGTCGATAGTCGATGTCGAACGCCAAGCCGCGCGCCGCAGAGTAGAGGTTAGCACCGTCGATGAATATGGCAATTCGTTCCTCAGGGTAGAAAATCATCTGACACAAATGCTCCATTAGAGATCACTATGCCAGGAATTGTCTTACAGAGCTGGGGCTCGGTCAAGCCCGCTACGCCACCCTTACGGCCGCGTATTCGTCTAGTCCGGTGCGGGATGGCTGGTCGACCATGGTCCTGATCGGCCTCGGCGGTAATTTGCCCAAACCCGGTTATGGTTCGCCGCGCCGGACATTGGAGGCGGCCCTTACAGCCTTGGCCGGCGAAGGTATCGGCATCGCCGCCCGCTCGGCCTGGTATTGCAGCGAACCGGTGCCTCCCTCGGACCAGCCCTGGTACGTCAACGCGGTCGCACTCCTCGCCACCGAGCGCGACCCGTTAGCGCTGCTCGCCGCGATGCAGCAGGTGGAGCGGGACTTCGGGCGGGTCCGAGGCACCCCGAACGCGGCGCGTACCGTCGACCTCGATCTACTCGATCATGACGGCCGGCTGATCGAAAGCGAGGCGCTCGTCCTGCCGCATCCGCGGCTGCACCTGCGCCGGTTTGTGCTCCTGCCGCTTGCCGAATTGGCGGCTGATTGGCGCCATCCGCGCCTCGGTCTGACGGCCGCGGAACTGCTCGCCGGGTTGCCGGCGGACCAGAAGGTTTGCCGTCTGACGACAGAAGCCGAGGATTGGGCTCCTCGTTAGCGTATTCGCTGGCGCCCATGCACCGGCTCTACTAACGAGAAGGTTAGACGGAGCGAGGAACGACGTAGGGCGGAATAGCGCGCCGCGCGCATTCCGCCAGCCGGTCCCCGCGCCGAAGATGGCGGAATGAGCTGGCGCTTTTCTGCCCTACGAAAGGGTCGGCGCGCGACAGCGTAGGGGGCGGTCAGTAGCTGGGCTTGACCGGAAACGGCGTGAGCTGCAGCTCGTGTGTCCAGCACGACCGGTCCTGCGTGTGCAAGTAATAAAACGCTTCGGCGATCTTGACGGGGTTGATCACGAGATCGGGACGATTCTGATTCCTCGGTAATGCCCGGGTTCCTGGTGAGTCGATGGTGCCGTCGATCACGACATTCGCCACGTGCACGCCGTGCTCAGAGTATTCCTCGGTCAGCACTTGCGCCAAGGTGCGCATCATGACTCTCGGGTAATAAAGCGACTGTCCGGTCATCCGCTTGCGCCCCCGCAGCGAGCTGGCGTTGTTGGAGAAGAAAAACGACCCTGCGCCTTTTCTCCGCATCGCTGGCAACACTTCTTTGGCCACGAGAAACGGCCCTCGGCAGGCGATGTGCTGGGTGGTATCGAACAGCTCCACCGGGATGTATTCAAGAAGTTCTTTGTCCGGGGGAAGATCGCGCCCTTCGAGATACCCGGCATTGTAAACCAGAACATCCGGGTCGCCGGCCTCTTGACGAATGGTGGCGAACGCCGCCGCGATCGAGTGCTGCAAAACGAGATCCAGCTCCACGATCATGCAGTCGCCGCCCTGTTCGCGGATCGCCCGCGCCAATGGCGCCGCATTGACCTCGTTGCGGGTCGTCAGCGCGACAAAGAAGCCCTCTCGCGCGAACTTCTGCGCGATGGCCCCGCCGACACCCCAGCGAATGGCGACCGGCAGTTCGCTGTCGTCCACTGTCCGGCCGTGCGTCAGCAAGGTATTGCGGCCGTCCGACTGCCACTTGGAGGTGGCGCCGACCACCACCGCGACTTGCTTTCCCTTCGCATTGGCTTTGCGGTCTTGGCTCATCCGAAAACGTCTCCCTCTTGTTTGCGGCTGTCGGGCGGACGGCGCGAGGCATAGCTCAGAATCGGTTGGCGAGGCGGGTCAGCCTGGCCGGTCCCAGCCCCACCAGGCGCAGACCGCCTCGCCCATGACGAGCCTCTTGTCCTCATCGTTGAGCCACGGCAGCTCCTCGGTGAACATCGTCACGCATCGGCCCCAGGAACATGGCATCTTCGTGATGTCGGTGCCCCAGAACATCCGCCGCGGGCCGAATGCATCGTAGATTTGTCGCAAAAAGGTGTGCATCGCCCGAAACGGGTAGGCCTCGCTGGAATAGCCGGGGGCGCCGGTCGCCTTGACCGCGATGTTGGGGAACTTTGCCAATGCCAGAAGTTCCGGCATGTGGGTCATGGCTGCGGCGTCCTTCAGCGTAGTCAAGCCGCCTCGACCGCCCAGGTGATCGATCGTCAGGCGAAGTCCGGGGTGACGCTCGGCGATCCGGCCGAGTTCCCGTAGCGAATCCGTTGCCAGCGCCGCCACGGGAACGCCGGCCTCCTCGGCGGCGGCCCACAGCCAGTCGAGGGTGCCGTCGTGCAGCCACCGCCGCGCGGGGTCGCTGAGGAACCCGTATCTGAGACCGAGCATTCCCGGCTGCTGTCGCCAACCCGCGATGCGGGCGCGTGACTCCGGTCGATCGAGCGGAACCGAACCCATGATCGCGAAGCGGCCGGGATAGTTCCGAACGGCCGCAAACGCCATGTCGGTCGAACCTGGATCCCACCCCGGCGGATGAATGACGGCGGCGTCGACACCGCCTTCGTTCATCAAGACGATGGCCTCCTCCGGAGTAAAAGCCGTCACCTGGCGATGCGAGGGGTTGCTCGGCAAGCCGCTGCCCCAGAGGTGAATTTGTGCATCCACTACCCGCATCGCGCAGTATCCCTTTGTTTTCTTGTATTGCCCTGGGATCGAGGTTGTCAGCCCTTCCTCAGCGAAACCAGCGATCGGACATGATCGGTTCGACTTGTTTGTTTTCCGCCGTGTCGCCTCGCATCTCTCGGCCATCCGGGCCGGCGTTCTTGGCGCGAAGGTCCTCGGGGCTCTGGACGATGGTGGTCGCGGTTCCGTCGGGCGGCATGGTGATCTCTTGCGTCGGGACTGTGAGAGGCTAAGGCTGCCCCCGGCACCTGTCAAATCTGGCGCGGTTGGAATATTAGCGAGAGCCGCACCGTCCGCCAGCGACGGGCTGGCAAGGGGGGTGCTGCTGAGGCCCGGGCGTCCTTGACAATCGGCGACGCCGTTCATCATGTTCGGTGCATACTACGGCTCGCGCCGATCCAGCCGGCTCGCCGCTGGCACCTCGTCTGTTACGATCGAGGTCTGCACCGCCCGCCGCCGAGGTAGGAGGGTTCCGCATCGAGCGGGCGGAGGCGTGCCGAAGCGCCGCGACGGAAAATCGCTGACGGCGACGCCGTCATTCGGGAGGAACGAACCATGCTTGTCATGAACGTTATCGCCGAGATCCTGAAGCGCGAGGGCATATCGACCCTTTTCTGCTTTCCCACAACACCGATCATCGAGGCCGCCGCCGCGGTCGGCATCCGCCCGGTGATCTGCCGGCAGGAGCGCGTCGGCGTGCATATGGCGGACGGGTTCGCGCGCGTCGCGAATGGGCGACCGCCTGGCGTTTTTGCGATGCAATACGGGCCGGGTGCGGAAAACGCATTCGCCGGGGTCGCCACCGCCTTCTCGGATTCGACGCCGGTGCTGTTTCTGCCGCTCGGCCACCCGCGCGAGACGGCGCAACTGTTTCCGATGTTCAAATCGAGTCGCAGCTATGCCGCAATCACCAAATCGGTCGAGGAGGTGCAGCTGCCGCACGAGGTCGGGAACACCATGCGGCGCGCTTTCGCGCAGCTGAAAAACGGCCGGTCGGGACCGGTCATGGTCGAGGTACCGGCCGATGTCGTCGGTATCGAGGTCGATGTCGACCCGAACGCCCATCGCCCGATACGCGCCACCCGCTCGGCGGCCGACGAGCGCGACATCGACGACGCGGCGAAGATGCTGCTCGCCGCCACATGTCCGATGATCCTCGCCGGACAAGGCGTCTTTTATGGCGAAGCGACCGATGAATTGCGGTGGCTCGCCGAGCTGTTGCACGCCCCGGTCATGACGACCTTCGACGGCAAGAGCGCCTTTCCCGAGGATCATGCGCTGGCACTGGGCCCGGGCGGCGGCACCTTTACCGGCCCCGGCCGCCATATCCTCCACAAGTCCGATCTGGTGCTGGGCGTCGGCTGCAGCTTCACACGCCACGGCATCGCCACCCCGGTGTTGCCGCCCGGCAAAAAGATCATTCACGCGACGAACGACACGCGCGACCTGCACAAGGCTTTTGCCGCTGACCTCGGGGTTCTCGGCGACGCCAAGCTCGTACTCGGCCAATTAATCGCGGCTGTGCGGGATCGATTGGGAAGCGCAGAGCGTCCGAACGCCGTCGTGCGGGAAGTGGCAGAGCAACGCGAGGCATGGCTTGCTCGCTGGCAGGCAAAACTGCATTCGAACGAACAGCCGATCAATCCCTATCGGGTCATCGCCGAGTTCATGCGCGTCGTCGACCCGAGCGATGCGATCGTCACGCACGATTCGGGCAGTCCGCGCGAGCAGCTCAATCCGTTCTACCGGGCGACCCGACCGCGCGGCTATCTCGGCTGGGGCAAATCGCACCAGCTCGGCACCGGGCTTGGGCTCGCGATCGGCGCCAAGGTCGCCGCCCCGGACAAGTTCTGCGTAAACTTCATGGGCGATGCCGCCTTCGGGATGACCGGGCTTGATTTCGAAACGGCGGTGCGCTGCGGCATCCCGATCACGACGATCGTCCTCAACAATTCGACGATGGCCATCGAGACCCACGCGATGCAATTGTCGCACGAGCGTTATCGGGCGCGCGATCTCGGCGGCAACTATGCCAATCTCGCCCGTGATCTCGGCGGCTGGAGCGAGCGGGTCGAGGACCCTTCGCAGATCGGCGAGGCAATCCGGCGCGCCCGCCGGCAGAACGATGACGGGCGAGCCGCATTGCTCGAATTCGTGACCAGTCAGGAACAGGACTTCTCACACCGCCGCGGCGCTGCGGAATAGCCCCGTCGGGTTTGTCACTCGCCGGCCAATGCGGAAACCCGGCCGTGACGCCACGGGGCACACACGTGCCGATTTGTTGGCGCGCGCCCGATGCGCCGGGTCCATCGGATTCTGCGAGCCTGCAGAGAAGGCAGCCTTTAAATTTAAAGGCCTCCTGGTAAGCCGGCTGCCGGGGCTCGCGGGAGAGCCCGAGCCGGTCTGAAGCGAGCGCCAGCGGCAGGGCAATGCGCGCATTTCTGCAATTCCATCCCGCCGAGCGCGATTAACTCTCGACCGTTCCGGCGCCTGGCGCCGAACCGCGCCCCTGGGACGGCGCTGGCGGCGGCGCCAAATCCACGGCTCCAGGGCCGCCGATGTGATATAGCCAATCGCCGGAGCACCGGACGCGCCGCTGTCCTTGGGGCGGGCCCGACACGGGGAGATCAGCGATGGCACCGCGCATCGGATATCTGCTGCCGACCCGTGAATCGATCATGCAAGGCCACCCGGAAACGGCGCCGCTACTGGCACTTGCCGAACGGGCAGAGAGCCTCGGCTATGATTCTGTGTGGGTCGGCGATTCGCTGTTGGCACGGCCGCGCCACGATCCGCTGACCCTGCTGGCTGCTGTTGGCGCCCGCACCCGCAGGGTCGACATTGGCACGGCGGTCTTTTTGCCAGCCCTGCGCAATCCCGTCGTCCTGGCGCATCAACTCGCCACGCTCGACCGGATCAGCGAAGGGCGCCTCGTGCTCGGCGCCGGCATCGCGACCGATGTCGCGAACATTCGGGCCGAGTTCGCTGCCGCGGGGGTGCCGTTCGAGGGGCGGGTCGGACGGATGATGGAGGGTCTGCGCCTCGCCCGGGCCTTGTGGACCGGTAAGCCGGTCGACTGGGAAGGACGCTGGCCGGTGTCGGGCGGCGTCCTCGGTCCGACGCCGCATCGGCCGGGCGGGCCGCCGATCTGGCTAGCCGGGTCCGTCGGACCCGCATTGCAGCGCGCCGGTCGCCATTTCGACGGCTGGTTTGCCAACGAGCCGGACCTCGAGCGCTGGCGCTGGCAATGGCAGGAGGTCCAACAGGCCGTCCGCGATGCCGGGCGCGATCCTGGCGGGTTCGTCGCGGCGGTCTATCTCACTCTCGCGATCGACGACCATGCAGGTCGAGCCGAGCGGCGGATCGATGCCTTCCTCGAAAATTATTACGGGCAGCCGGCTGCGTCGATGCGCCGGCGCCAAGCCTGTTACGCGGGCTCGGCCCCCGGCGCCGCCGAGTATTTGCAGAAACATTTCGAGGCCGGGGCCGGCCATCTGATCCTGCGCTTCACCGGCGAGCATGACCGCAATCTCGAGACTACGGCCGCGTTACGCGGCCAACTCGGCTGGTAACGAGAGGAATGATGATAAACCTTGTTCTGCCTCGCCGCGCGTTTCGGCGGCTGCTGTTGCCGGCCATGCTGTTGCTGTTCGCTATGCCCGCGCTGGCGCAGCAGC
This sequence comes from uncultured Alphaproteobacteria bacterium, assembly GCA_963790875.1. Classification (GTDB taxonomy): domain Bacteria; phylum Pseudomonadota; class Alphaproteobacteria; order ATCC43930; family CGMCC-115725; genus AP-15. The sequence continues at coordinate 71,953 of CAWBQT010000021.1, read as the reverse complement.
CGAGCCAGGCGCAGATCGCCGCGATCCGCCAGGGTTGCCGCGCGGATTACCAGGCATATTGCGCGAGCGTACCGACCGGCGGCGCCGCGGCGCTCAACTGTTTAAAACAGAACGTGGCGAGTCTCTCGGCGCCGTGCCAGCACGCGGTCGGGGCGGCGAGCGGCGGGGCCGCCGCGAGCTCGACCGCTACCGCCCCGGCGACCGCCGCCGCGACGGCGCAGCCGGGCCCGCCGGCGGCACCCGCGGCGCCGATGGCAGCGCCCGCGATGTCGCCGCGCCAGGAGGCGATGCTGCTGCGGCAGGCCTGCGGCTTCGATTTTCGCCGCTATTGCAGTGGCGTGCCGTTGGGTGGCGGCCGAGTGCTCGCCTGCCTCCAGGGCAATGCCGACCGGCTGTCGCCGCGCTGCGGTTCGGCGCTGCAGGCCATGCGTCAGGGCCAATAGGACGATGGTTCAGCGCGGAATGACGAGCTGCAGACGGTGTCCGTCCGGGTCGCGAAAATAGATGCAGCGGTCTTCCCCAGGCCGCCCGCTGACCGCGACGCCATGGCGTTCCAACTCTGCCTTCAGCGTCTCGTAGGTACCGTCGGCTACGTTCAGCGCCAGATGATTGAGGTCGTCGCCGGCAACCACCGGCGCGTCTCCTTCCTTCTCGAACAGCGCCACGCCCTGCGGGCCGGCATGCATAAAGACTTGGCCGCCGCCGGCGCGGTAAACCGTCATGCCGAGGATTTCCGTGTAAAACTTCCGAGCGCGCTCAACGTCCGTGCAATGCAGCACGATGTGGTCAATGCCGTTCGCTTCGATCATTTCGATCTACTCCCTTGCGCTTCGACCGCGCCACAGCCGTTACGGAAGCCGACCGAACCGCGAAAACTTCAATCCGGCCGAAAGCGGAGAATGGCGCGGCGCGGCGGCAAGAATCGCGGAGCGCGCCGGCAGTGTCCAGCATCTGCGATCCGCGACCGACCGCCGTCGCGCAAATGCCTGCGAGCGTTGATCTGGATCATTCCGCGCAAATGGGTCGGCTGGTTTCGTTGCCGCCGACCGAGCGCCGCCAGTGGCGCGATATCCGGGAGGATCCTTCGTCCGCTGGCTCGATCGTTTCAACAGCACGGCGTGTCGTTGGTGTCACCGCCGACGCGCGCAAGCGAGGGGAGTATCGCGATGCAGAGCCGCCGCGCCGGCGCCGCGCCGAGGGGTTCCGCTGCCGCACTCCTGGCGGCTGTGTTGCTGTTGGCGGCCTGCGTGTCGCAAAGCACCTACGACACCCTCGGGCGAGATAACGAACAGCTGCGCGCTCAGAATCAGCAGCTCCTCGCCCAAGTCATCGCGCTGGAACAGGAAGCGACTTTCGTCGAGGCCGGCGATCTGTTGTTTCCGCCGGCCGGCTTTCAGTTGACCGAGGCCGGCGAGGCCGACTTGCGGAGCAGGATACTCCCCAGGCTCAAGGGACTGCAGAATGCCAAAGTCGTTGTCTACGGCTATACCGACGATACACCCGTCGGGTCGTCGCTGCAGCGCCAGGGCATCTACGACAATCTGACGTTGTCGGCCCGCCGCGCCGTCGCCGTCGTCAACTTTCTGGTTTCCCAAGGGATCGATTCGAACATCATCTCGGCCAAGGGGTTCGGCGAGAACCATCCGGTAGCGCCAAACGATACGCCAGCCGACCGGGCGCGCAACCGGCGCATCGTAATAACGGTACAGGGGCCGGGGGCCCCTCCCGCCTGAGCGCAGGCGCTTTCCGCACCCCTTGGTAACGCGCATTGACAAGAGCGCGCTAGCGTGGCTCGTTAGTTCACCGATGTTCGGGCCCGTCGGGCGGCGGCAAGCGTGACTGCCGCCGGCAGCGGTTCTTGGACGGGTCCTTGCTCGGCCGCGGGGGCGGTGAATGATCTCGGGGGCCGCCGGGGCAGCTCGGCGAGGTGCGGCAAGGCCTGCGCGATCCGACGCGACGGAACCGCGGTTTGCGTTCGGGCGGCTCCTGCTGGCGGCGCTCGTGACCGCCCAACTGGGCGCCTGCATGGTCGGCCCGGATTACAAATCACCGCCGGCGCCGGTCGCAGCCAAGTATCTCGAAGCCAGCCAGCCTTCGGTCGACACGAAAAGGCAGGAATACGAAGCTTGGTGGCGCGTGTTTTACGACCCGGTTCTCGGTCGGCTGATCCAGATAGCCTATGATCAAAATCTCGGTCTGGTCGCTGCCGGGACCAGGGTCCTGCAAGCACGGGCTGAACTTGGGGTAGCGATCGGCAATTTCTATCCGCAGTCGCAACAGGCGAAGAGTGCGATCATCTATGATCGGCCGAGCCACGCCGACCCGACGGCGACGCCGCAAACCCAGGTTTCCGAGGGCTTTTGGCTCGCCTCGCTCGGCGCTTCAATCGGCTGGGAACTCGATTTCTGGGGCAAATTCCGCCGCGCTATCGAGTTGGCCGACGCCGCCTATCTCGGCTCGATCGCCGCCTATGACGACACCCTGGTGACATTGCTCGGCAATGTGGCGACGACCTATATCGGCATCCGCACCTTGCAGACCCAAATCGCCATTGCCGAGAACAACATCGTCAAGCAAAAGAAGGCGCTCGCGATCGCCGAGGCGCGGTTTCGCGGCGGCGTGACGACCAAGCTCGACGTCTATCAGGCGCTAAATGTCCTCGGCCAGACCGAGGCGACGGTCCCGCAACTGACCGCTGAGCTTGATCAGGGGCGCGCGGCACTCAGCGTGCTGCTCGGCATGCCGCCGAGCCGCCTCGATGCGGTGCTGCGCGGACCGGAAACGATCCCGGTACCGCCGATCGACGTCGCGGTCGGAATCCCGGCCGATCTCGTCCGCCGCCGCCCCGACATCCGTGCGGCCGAGTTGGCAGCGATGTCGCAGAGCGCCCAGATCGGCTTTGCCGAGGCGGATCTCTACCCGGCCTTCAGCCTGCTCGGATCCTTCGGCACCGTCTCCGCCAACATCGGCAATAACAAGCTCAGCGATCTGTTCATGGGCAAGGGGATCACGTTCGGCTTCGGTCCTACCTTTCAATGGAACATCCTGAACTACGGCCAGATCACCAACACGGTGCGGGTGCAGGATGCAAAACTGCAGGAATTGCTGGTCGACTACCAGAATTCGGTGCTGACCGCGCAACAGCAGGTCGAAGACGGTCTCGCCAGCTTTCTGCAAGGGCGCCTGCAGGTCGACGATCTGCGAAAGAGCGTCGCCGCCGCCAACGCCGCCCTCGGGCTCGCGTTTTTACAGTACAACCTCGGTACCCGGGACTTCACGACAGTGCTGACGGCCGAGCAGAACCTTTATACGGCGGAGTCCGACTTGGCCACCGCCGAGGGGAATGTTTCGACCGGGCTCGCCAATGTCTACCAGGCTCTCGGCGGCGGCTGGCAGATTCGCGGCAACAACGAATTTGTGCCGCCGCAAACCGTCGAAGAGATGCGCAACCGCACCAATTGGGGCGACCTGCTGCCGCCACCAAACCAGCCGCCGAAGCCGGCGCCGGGCCTGCCGACGCCCGCCAATGTCAGCGCCAAGCCCCGGCCTCCGGAATGGTGAGGACGACATGAACAGGCTTGCCACCCGCTACCGCAAGGCGTTTGCGGCCGCTATAGCGGCGCTCACTATCGTTGCCGGCTTGGGCGCGGCCGGGTTTTGGCGGGCACAGGCGCAGTTGCCGGCTCCGAGCGCGTCGACGCCGATCCCGGTCGTTCTGCCGAAATTGCAGTCGGTGACCAGTTACGTCGAAATCACCGGCAATGCCGCCTCGGTCAATGACGTGAAGCTGCTCGCCCGGGTCGAGGGCTATCTCGAACAGATCCATTATGAAGACGGTCAGCGCGTCAAGAAAGGTGATCTATTATTTACGATCCAGCAGGCTCCCTATAAGCAGCAGCTGGAACAGGCGCATGCCCAGGTGCTGACCGCACAGGCCTCTCTTACCTATGCGAAGACCGAATTTGCGCGGTATTCGGCCTTGGTCAAACAGGATGCCGCGACCCAGACCGAAGTCGATCATTGGAATTTCGAGCGGGCGAGCGCCGCGGCGTCACTGCTCAGCGCGCAGGCCCAGGTCTCGATCGACGAAGTCAACCTTGGCTATACCGAGGTTCGGGCACCGTTCGACGGCATCGTCGGCAAACATTTGATCGACCCCGGCAACGTCGTCGGCGGCGGCACACAGCAGTCAGCGCTCGCCGAAATCACGCAGCTCGACCCGATCTATGTCGTCGCCAATCTCAGCGAACAGCAGGTCCTGCAGATCCGCAAGAATCTGAGCCAGCACCGGCTGACCCTGGCCGATCTGCACAAGGTTCCGGTCGACGTCGGCCTGTCAGACGAGCAAGGGTTTCCGCATCGCGGCACGATCCAATATGTCGCTCCGGCGCTCGACCCGGCGACCGGAACCCTGCTGGTGCGCGGGATCCTGCCCAACCCCGATTACCTGATCCTGCCCGGCTTCTTCGTCCGCATGCGGCTGCCGATGGGCAAGGTCGACCGGAACGCGCTGCTGGTCCCCGACCGGGCGCTGCAAACCGACCAGGGCGGGACCTATCTGCTCGTCCTCGACGACAGCGACGTGGTGCGACAGCGCTATGTGCAACTCGGTTCACTGATCGGTGCGCTGCGCGTCGTCACCTCCGGACTCCAGCCGGAAGACCGGCTCGTCGTCGGCGATTTGTGGCGCGCGACGCCGGGGACTAAAGTGGTGCCCCAGCCGACCACGATCGCAGACGTCACCGGGTCGCAGCAATGATATCGAAATACTTTATCGAGCATCCGGTCCTCGCCAACGTTCTGGCGATCGTCCTGGTCCTGATCGGCGCCATTTGCGTGTTCCGCCTGCCGGTGGCGCAATATCCGAACATCGTTCCGCCGACCGTCCAAGTCACGACGCGCTACCCCGGCGCCAGCCCGCAAACCGTCATCGACACGATCGCCTTGCCCATCGAACTGCAGGTCAACGGCGTGCCGGGCATGATCTACATGCAGTCGACGAGCGCCTATGACGGAACCTACACCCTGACGGTCAGTTTCGACATCGGCAGCGATCCCAACATGGATCAGGTGCTGGTGCAGAACCGGGTGCAGAACGCGATGGCCCAGCTGCCTCAGGCGGCTCAGGCGCAAGGGGTGTCGATCCGGGCCAAATCCGCATCGATCCTCGAATTCGTCACTCTAAACTCGCCCGACAGGTCGCGCGACGCGCTGTTCCTGTCGAATTACGCGACGATCAACCTGGTCAACGATTTGGCGCGGCTGCCCGGGGTCGGCAATGTAACGGTGATGGGTGCCGGCAATTATTCGATGCGGATCTGGATGGACCCGCAAAAGCTCTATTCGTTCGGCCTTGTTCCATCGGACGTGGTCCGGGCGGTCAGGCAGGAGAGCCAGGAGGTCGCGGCGGGCCAGGTCGGCATGCCGCCGGCGCCGCCCGATCAGGTGTTCCAGTACACCGTCGACGTCGGGTCATCCCGCTTCAACGATCCCAAGGATTTTGCAGACATCATCGTCAAGGACCAGACGGCACAGGGCGGCCGCCTCATACGGGTAAAAGATATCGGGCGCGTCGATATGGGCGCGCAGACGTACTCGCAGGATTTCAAGCTCGGCGGCAAACCCGCCGCCGGCATCGCCATCTATCAGACTCCTAACGCCAATTCATTAAAGGTGGCTGCAGAAGTCGCCAACAAGATGGAAGAACTCTCTCGCCGCTTTCCGCCTGGAGTACAATACTCGATCCCGTACAACACGACGATTTTCATCAGAGATTCGATTAACGGCGTCTACACGACTTTGTGGCAGGCAGGGGTCCTGGTATTGATTGTGATCCTCCTGTTTCTGCAGAACTTTCGCGCCGTCCTGGTGCCGGCGACGACCGTGCCGGTTACGATCATCGGTGCCTTCGCCGGCATGGCGGCCCTTGGCTACACCGTCAACCTCTCCACCCTGTTCGCATTGGTTCTGGCGATCGGCATCGTCGTCGACGATGCGATCGTCATCGTCGAAGGCGTGTCGAAATACATCGAGCAGGGTATGTCCGGGCACGACGCCGCGATCCGGGCGATGAACGAATTGTTCGGGCCGATCATCGGTATAACCCTGGTGCTGATGGCCGTGTTCTTGCCGGCCTCCTTTGTGCCGGGGCTGAGCGGGCAGATGTTCGCCCAGTTCGCGCTGGTGATTGCCGTAACCGCGCTGATCAGTGCCGTCAACGCCGCGACCCTGAAGCCGACCCAGTGCGCGCTGTGGTTGCGAACCCCCAAACCGGTCGATCAGCGCAACTTTTTCTTCCGCGGTTTCGAGCACGCCTTTCGTGCCGCCGAAAGGAACTATACGGGGTTGATCGGTCGCATGGTGCGCGTCAGCGGGCTGACCGTGCTGATCGGGGTCGGCTTGGCGGCTGTCGGGATATGGGGCATCGCCCGCCTGCCGACCGCCTTCATCCCGAACGAGGATCAGGGTTATCTGATGATCGGCGCGCTGCTGCCCGACGCCGCAACGCTCGGGCGGACGACGGTCGCGCTAGATCGGGCGACGACGCTGGCGCTCGATACCCCGGGCGTCGAACAGACAATCGCGATCTCCGGCCTGTCGGTGCTCGACAACTTCGCCGATCTCGCCAACGCCGGCGTCGTCTTCGTCATGCTCAAGCCGTGGGATCAGCGCAGCAAGGCAAAAGGCACCGACATCCTCTCGATCGCCGGGCACCTCCAAGCCCAGCTCAACAGCGCCCCCGATGGGCATCTGTTCGTGCTGGCGCCGCCGCCGATCCAGGGTATCGGCAACGCCGGCGGCTTTCAGATGCAGACCGAATTGCTGGGGGGCAGTTTCGACTATCGAAAACTAAGCGACGGCGCCGAGGCGGTGGTCAAAAAGGCCAATGCCGATCCCGGGTTGCAGCACGTCCTGACAACCTTCCGTCCCGGCGCGCCGCAAGTCATGGTGACTGTCGATCGCGACCGGGCCGAGACGTTGCGCGTCTCGGTCGGCGACGTATTCACGGCTCTGACCGATTACCTCGGCTCGACTTACATCAATCAGTTCAACAAATATGGCCAGACGCTGCAGGTCTATGCCCAGGCGGACTCGAAGTTTCGCTTGCGGCCTGACGACCTCCTCAACCTTTACGTCCGCAGTCAGGACAATCAGATGGTGCCGATCGGCGCGGTGGCGCATCTGAGCTCGACCTTGGCGCCGCCGCTGATCACGCTCTACAATCTCTTCCCGTCGGCGACGATCGTCGGCGCCCCGGCGCGCGGCTTCAGCTCGGGTCAGGCGCTGTCGCTGATGGAAACCATCGCCGACAAGACTCTGCCGCCGGGCATGTCGTATCAATGGACGACGATGGCGTACCAGGAAAAGCTGAGCGGCAACCAGCTTTATTACCTGTTTGGCCTGTCGGTGTTGCTGGTTTATTTTGTCCTTGCCGGACAATACGAGAGCTGGATCCTGCCGCTCGCGGTTTTGTCGGCGGTGCCGCTGGCGCTTTTGGGCCCGGTGGTGGCGCTGACCAGTCTCGGTGTCGCCAACAACCTCTACACGCAGATCGGCCTCATTCTGATGATCGCGCTATCGGCCAAGAACGGCATTCTGATCGTCGAGATGGCGCGCGAAGGCCGCCTCGTCCGCGGATTGTCGATCCCGGAAGCTGCGATCGAAGCCTCGCGCCTGCGCTTCCGGCCGATCCTGATGACATCCTTCGCGTTCGGAATGGGCGTCTTGCCGCTGGTGCTGTCGACCGGCGCAGGAGCCAGCGCCAATATTTCGCTCGGATTGAGCGTCTTGAGCGGCATCATCGCCTCGACCTGCCTCGCGGTGCTGTTCGTGCCGTCCTTCTTCGCCGTGTTGCAAGGCCTCGACGAGCGCCGGAAGGCCCGCAAGCAGCCAAAGGTCCTTGAGCCTGCGCGAACCGGAACCGCCGAGTGAGATCGCCGCGCCCTGCCGCCCGATTTGTTGGCATGGCAGAGCCGCCCGGCGGCTTACAACTCTGCGAGCAATTCTTCGTCTCGCTACAACAGAGTGCGAAGGAATGGGTCTTCCTCGGCACGACGAAGAGCGGGATCACCTATCGACTCAAGGGTGATCTGCCGCGGAGCTAAAACCATAAAGGCACCAGCCACGCCGAAAGCTTTCATTGCACTTCGAGGGAATAGATTGCAATCGCGAACAGCGATAAACCAGTAACTGCAGCCCCTTTTACGCTGGTATCGGCGCCGCGGGTCGCGGTCCTGCGATAAGCCGTCGCACTCGATGGGGTTCTGGTCCTCGCAATGACGCAAATCAATGCCCGATATCGGCAATATGACGATCGTCGGAGCGCACAAAGCTCAGAGAAACCCATGGACACCGTCAAGCCGGATACTCGATCGATCAGCGCCTATGGTGCGGCCCGCGCCACGGTGCCTGACAGCCCGCTCGAACCCCAGGAGCTGCAGCGCATCGATGCTTATTGGCATGCCAGCCTGTTCCTTTCGGCCGGGATGATCTACCTGCGCGACAACCCGCTGTTGCGCCAACCGCTGAAAGCCGAGCACGTCAAGCGCCGCCTGCTCGGACATTGGGGTTCCGACCCCGGCATGAGCCTCGTCTATGTCCACCTCAACCGGCTGATCAGGAAATATGACCTCCACGTCATTTTCCTCGCCGGCCCGGGACATGGCGCGCCGGCCCTGCTTCCCAACGTCTTTTTTCTCGAGGGGACCTATGGAGTTCTACAGCGCCATCTCCGAAGATGAGGACGGGTTGCGCCTATTTCTGAAGCAGTTTTTGTTTCCGGGCGGAATTGGCAGCCATTGCACGCCGGAGACGCCGGGCTCGATCCACGAGGGCGGTGAGCTTGGCTGTTCCTTGTCGCATGCCTGTGGTGCGGCCTTCGACAACCGGGGGCTGATTGTTGTGGTCATGGTCGGCGACGGCGAGTTGGAAACCGGACCGCTGGCGACGGCATGGCATTCGAACAAGCTTCTCGATCCGGTCTGCGACGGGGCTGTGCTGCCGGCGCTGCATTTGAACGGATACAAGATCGCCAACCCGATGATCCTTGCCCGCATCCCGCATGGGGAGCTGGAGTTCCCGTTTCGCGGCTACGGCTATGAGCCCTATTTCGTCGAAGGCTCCGATCCCGCCACATGTATCAGGCGATGGAGGCGACGCTCGAACACTGCGTGCGGGAGATCCGGGATATTCAAGAAAAGACGCGTGCTGCTTCGGCGCAGGTCGAGCGGCCGCGCTGGCCGATCGTGATCCTGCGCAGCCCCAATGGATGGACCGGACCCCAGGAGGTGGACGGACATAAGGTCGAAGGGTTCTGGCGGGCCCATCAGGTGCCACTCGCGGCGCACCTCGCGTTGTTGGAGGCGTGGCTGCGCGGCTATCGGCCGGAGGAGCTGTTCGACGCGGCCGGGCGATTGCGGCCGGAGCTGCAGGAATTGGCACCCAAGGGCGCGCAGCGGATGGGCGCCACATGCCAATGGCGGTCTGCTGCGCAAGGCGCTGCGCCTGCCGGATTTCCGCTCCTATGCCGTCGCGGTCGACAAGCCGGGCGGCCGAAGCCGAGCCGACCCAGGTGTTGGGTAAGCTTCTGCGCGATGTCGTCCGCGCCAATCCGACCAATTTCCGGGTGTTCAGCCCGGACGAGAACGCCTCGAACCGCCTGACCGCTTTATATGAGGCGACCAAGAAGACCTGGCTCGGCGAATATTTCCCCGAGGACGCCGACGGCGGCGAGTTGGCGCCGGACGGCCGGGTGATGGAAATGCTGAGCGAACATACGCTCGAAGGTCGGCTCGAAGGCTACCTGCTGACCGGCCGGCGTGGCTTCTTCTCGAGCTATGAGGCCTTCGTCCACGTCATCGATTCCATGTTCAACCAGCACGCCAAATGGCTCGAGAAGTGCAACGAGCTGTCGTGGCGCGCCGACATTGCCTCGCTCAACCTGTTGATTACCTCGACCGTCTGGCGAGAGGACCACAACGGCTTCACGCATCAGGATCCCGGGTTCCTCGATGTCGTCGCCAAAAAGAGCGCGAGCGTCACCCGCATTTATCTGCCGCCCGATGCGAACTGCCTGTTGTCGGTGGCCGACCACTGTCTCAAGAGCTGCAACTACGTCAATGTGATCGTCGCCGAGAAGCAGTCGCGTCTGCAATATCTCGAGATGGCCGCAGCGGTAACGCACTGCACCAAGGGCGCCGGAATTTGACAATGGGCCAGCAGCGATGAGGACGCCGAACCCGATCTCCTCATGGCGTGCTGCGGCGATGTCGCAACGATGGAAGCGTTGGCCGCCACTGCGCTGTTACGTCAGCATTTTCCGGAGCTGAAGCTGCGCTTCGTCAATGTCGTCGATCTGTTTCGGCTGGTGCCCAGCACCGAACATCCGCACGGTTTCACCGACTACGAGTTCGATGCGCTGTTCACTACCGATAAGCCGATCATCTTCAATTTCCACACCTATCCGTGGCTGACCTATCGCCGGACCAATCACCATAATCTGCATGTCCGCGGCTACAAGGAGCGCGGCAACGTCAAACGCCGATGGAACTCGCGATCCAGAACCAGGTCGACCGCTTTACGCTGGCGATCGACGCAATCGACCGGGTGCCGTCGCTGCGCGCTCACGGCTCGCACGCCAGGGAGCAGCTTTTGGGACGGCAGATCGACTGCCCCAACTATGCGGATGATAAGGGGTCGATATGCCGGAAATCTCCGGCTGGAGATGGCCGGCTGTGACGACCGCGAACGAATTCCGGTGCAACGCACCAGCGCGATCTTGCCGCCGGCGCACCGCCTGCCCCGTATGCTCGATGCGGCGATCGCCGCGCGCCGCGACGTGGTCGGCGTCACCTTCATGCAGCTCGACGACCTCGCCGCCGACAGGCTCCCTGCCCTCGCCCCCGCCCTTGCTAGCCCTTGCCGGAGTTGCTAGAGGGGGGCGCCGCATATGAGTGGTCGTTCCGCACCGGTTGCTGCGCCATGAGCTGATCCTGGTGACCGACGAAAACTCTTTCACCGGGCGGGTGCGCCGCTACGCCCAGGTCTCGACCGCCGTCGGTGGGCTAGCCGCGCGGCTGGCGGGCGAGCGCTATCTCGGCCTCAAACTCGACCGCGGTCGGCATGCCGCCGAGCTGAAAACAGCCCTCGGTGGCATCAAGGGCCCGCTGATGAAGGTGGCGCAGCTGCTCGCCACGATCCCTGACGCGCTACCCAGGGAATATGTCGACGAATTGGTCCAGCTGCAAGCCAACGCGCCGGCGATGGGTTGGCCGTTCGTGCGACGGCGGATGGCCGGCGAACTCGGAGCAGCCTGGCAGGGCCGCTTTGCCAATTTCGAGAGAACCGCGGCGCGGGCCGCCTCGCTCGGTCAGGTGCATCGCGCGACGGCGCTCGATGGCACCCGGCTCGCCTGCAAACTGCAATATCCCGACATGGCCTCCGCTGTCGAAGCCGATCTGAGGCAACTAAAGCTCGCGATGGGAATTTACGAGCGCTATGACCGGGCGGTCACGACTGCCGAGATCCATGCCGAGATCGCCGACCGGCTGCGTGAGGAGCTCGACTACCGGCGCGAAGCGGCGAACATGCGGCTCTATTGTCAAATCCTCCGCGGCGAGCCCGGGGTCGCGGTGCCGGGGCCGATGCCCGATTTGTCGACCGAGCGGTTGTTGACAATGACCTGGCTTGACGGCGCACCGATCCTCGAAACCGCCGCCAAGCCGATTGCGTATCGCAACGCGGTGGCGCTGCGAATGTTTCGCATCTGGTACGTGCCGTTCTATCATTACGGTGTCATTCACGGCGATCCGCATCTCGGCAACTACACGGTGACGCCGAACGGGACGGTCAACCTCTTGGATTTCGGCTGCGTGCGGGTCTTCCGCGCCTCATTCGTGCGCGGCGTGATCGATCTCTATCATGCTTTGCAACGCAACGATCGCGCCCTCGCGGTCCACGCCTACCAAAGCTGGGGCTTTGGCAACCTGTCGCGCGAAATGATCGAGGTGTTAAACCGGTGGGCCCGTTTCGTCTATGGCCCGCTGCTCGACGACCGTGCCCGGCTGATCCAGGAGCGACCGGCTCGCGATGAGGGCTCCGACACCTTGGTCGAAAGCGTGCACCGTGATATCCGCCGGCTGGGTGGCGTGCGGCCGCCGCGCGAGTTCGTCTTCATGGACCGCGCCGCGGTCGGCCTCGGCTCGGTATTCCTGCACTTACGGGCCGAGATTAACTGGCACCGGTTGTTTCACGAGCTGATCGACGATTTCGATGAGACGGCATTGGCGGCTCGGCAGGGGGCGGCGTTGGCGGCGGCCGGCGTGCCCAAGCCAAAGTGACCCGGCGCAGCTGCGTTGCCGGCGACGAATGGTTGTGTTCTTGCCGCGTCAACGGCACACTCGGCCGTCAATCAGCGATGGACAAGGCATGCGTTCTCTTCTCGCCTTAACACTGCTTTTCGAACTGCTCGGCGGTTGCACGCCGGACGTTCCGGTTAAGCCCGATTTCGCCACCAGCGCCCTTAAGCCGACCGGCAACATTCCGCCGGAATTCGCCGCCTTCAACAACTACCAGCCGGGCGTCAATCGCTTGCTCGCCCGACAGATCTGCGCGACACCCTATGTACCGCAGGTCGAGCAGACCGCCGCCGCGGTCCCCGGTACGCTGATTACCGCGACCGGACAGTGCCAGACCTATGTCCCGTCTCTGGTCGATTCGAACCCGTGAAAACCCCAATCGCTGCGGGGTTGGATAGGCCGCCGGTCAGGATTGGAGCTCCCTCATTCGGTCGAGGCTCCGCGCGCTAAACTAATAGAGAGCCGACGCGGCGCCGACGTTTAGTAGCGGAAAGAAGAAATCGCCGTCTTGCTGAACAGCTCGAAGTCGACTGGGCGCGTGAACGGGCGGAGGGCGACGAGAAGCGCGTCCCCGGCTTCGGGCAGGCCGGGGAAAACGAGATCGCCAATTGATAGTGGGATGGTCGGCGGCGGAAAGTCGAAGAGCTTGCGCGGGCCGTGCTCCGTGAAGAGCAGACCGACACCGATCCGCGAGCCGCTGAGCCAGCGCGGCTGCAGCAGTGTGGTGCGTTGTCGCTGGGTGAGACGCAGCCTCGCCCTGGCCCGATCTCCGGCTGTCATGTCGTCGCGGTGCGTATCGATGCCACAATTGCCTGGGCCTGTGCGGCTACTATTTGACGCCGAGGTTGCAGCTCCCGCGCAATTACGCTATCGTTGTTAACTATCCGACGGCGCAAATTCTGCGGCTTGGCGAATGGCGCGCTGCGGATGCGGGTGGCGCCGGCACATGATCCGGCGTGGAACTTTATCGGCGGAAGGAGGTCGACGATGGCAAGGCTGGTGATCTCTCTCGTGCTATTCCTAGCCATAGCGGGCACGGCTTTCGCCCAAACGCCGTCGACGCAGCCGCCAGCGACGACACCGCCGCCAGTGACGGCACCGCCGACACCGGCACCGGCGACGACAGCCCCCCCTAGCACCCACTTCACCACCCAAGCGGCGGCGAAGTCGCATTGCCCCGACGATACGATCGTCTGGGCGACGCTCAGCCGGGCGAGGGTCTTTCACGTGAGCGGCGACCGGTATTACGGCAAGACCCGGCACGGCGCCTATATGTGTCAGACGGATGCGATCAAGGCCGGGATGCACCAGGCCGGTCATCGCAGGACGACGAGCGCGAGCGGCACCGGCAGCACGAGCGGCACGTCGCACTAAGGCTCTTCGCCGAAGCAACCCCGCCCGCCGTGCTGAGCCTCAGGCAGGCTCAGCCAACAGCGATAGCTGGATCGAGACTTTGCCGTCTTCGGCATCGATGGGCGGAATCGGATAATCGCCGGTGAAGCAGGCGTCGCAAAAGCGGGGCCCCAGCGGGTCGCGCCCGGCTTCGCCCATCGCCCGATAGAGGCCGTCGATCGACAGAAAGGCGAGGCTGTCGACCCCGATCAAATCGGCCATCCCGGCGACGTCGAGGCGCGCCGCGAGCAACTGATCGCGCTGCGGCGTGGCGATGCCGTAATAGCAGGGGTGGCTTGTCGGCGGGCTTGAGATCCGCATATGCACCTCGCGCGCTCCGGCGCGTCGGACCATGTCGACGATCTTGATCGAGGTTGTGCCGCGGACGATCGAATTGTCGACCAGGATAACCCGTCGCCCCGCCAGATTGGCGCGATTGGCATTGTGTTTGAGGCGTACCCCCAGATGGCGGATCTGCTCGGTCGGTTCGATGAAAGTGCGGCCGACATAGTGGTTGCGGACGATCCCCAATTCGAACGGCAGCCCCAACTCCTGGGCGTAGCCGAGCGCGGCAGGTACGCCCGAATCGGGCACCGGGACGACGATATCGGCATCGATATGGCTCTCGCGGGCAAGTTGTCGGCCGATGCGCTTGCGCACCTCGTAAACGCTTCGACCTTCGACGATGCTGTCGGGTCGGGCGAAATAAATGTGCTCGAACACGCAGAAGCGGCTATCGCGGCAGCCGAACGGCGTCAGGCTCTCGATACCGCGCGAGCCGAGTATGACGATCTCGCCAGCGGCGATATCGCGCACGAACTCGGCGCCGATGATGTCGAGGGCGCAGGTCTCGGAAGCGATGATCCAGGCTCCGGCGAGCCGGCCCAGCACCAGAGGGCGCACACCTAGCGGGTCGCGCACGCCAATCAATCCGTCCTGCGACAACGCGGCCAGTGAGTAGGCGCCCTGCACCTGCCGTAGCGCATCGGTCAACCGGTCGACCACAGTGTCTTTGAGGCTGGTCGCGATCAGGTGAACGATGACCTCGGTGTCGCTCGTCGACTGGAACAGGCTGCCGCGCTGCACCAGTCGACGGCGCAACTGGTAGGAGTTGGTCAGATTGCCGTTGTGGCAAATGGCGAGCCCGCCGAAGGCAAAATCGGCGAACAGCGGCTGCACGTTGCGCAATGCCACTTCGCCGGTCGTGGCATAGCGGACATGGCCGATGGCGGCGCACCCGCGCAGCCGCCCGATGACTTCTTTCGAGCTGAAATTGTCGCTGACTTGGCCCATGCCGCGGTGGGCGCTAAACTGCTCGCCGTCATAGGCGACAATGCCAGCGGCCTCCTGGCCGCGATGCTGCAAGGCATGCAGACCGAGAGCGACGAGTGCCGCCGCTTCGGGGTGGCCGTAAACCCCGAACACGCCGCATTCCTCGCGGAAGCGATCCGTATCCGTACGATCGGTCGTGGCCATCGGCGCGATCCCCGTTCCAATACACTTGAAATGGTCACTTTTGTGACGAAATGCGAGAGCAGCGCGGAGTTGGCCGGCGGTTACTGCGCATTTTGAATCAGTCGATCCATGTCGCGCCGCTCGCCGGCGTTGTAATCCGGCACTTCGGGCCGGTCCGTCGCGGTCGGCGGCGGCTCAGCCGGGTTCTCCAATGCCCGCATCGCCCGTCGGGCCTCGCTCGCTTGGTCGAGCGCTTGCTGCGCCGCGTCGACGGTCGAGGCCCCCTGTATCTGCCAGTTGGCCGGCAACAGGCCCCGCAACATATCCGCACCCTTTTGCAAATACGGGGTGGACTTGGCCTCAAGGATCCAGCTCGGCCGGTCGTTCGGGGGCAGCGCGATGTCGAGAAGAAGGTAGGCAATTGAGACGAGAGCGACACCCCGCGCCACGCCGAACACCAGCCCGAGGGTGCGGTCGATCGGCGACGCCGCGCTCGCCCGCACAAATCGCGACGCATAGCCGGTCAAGAGCGTCAAGACGATCAAGCCCGCGATAAACAAACCGGCGCCGGCGGTGAGTTCGGCGAGAAGCGGGGTCGTGACGAACTTCAGGGTGAGATGGTAGACATAGTTGAACCCATACAGCGTGATCGCCGCGGCACCGAGCCAGGCGACGATCGACAGGGCCTCGCGCACGAAACCGCGGGCAAAAGCAAACAGTGCCGACAGCGCGACCACCGCGACGACTGCGATGTCGAGGGCATTCATCGCGCTACGCCGATCCGGCCGCGACGCAAGCGAGCCGGCTCCGGTTCCAACCGGGCTACGAGTTCGCTCAGATGACCGACCGACTTGGCGGCAATGCCAACCCGGGTCGGCGCGCCATGATCGCCCGGATAGGGCGGTATCCAGCTTTCGGCAAAGCCCAGCTTCGCCGCCTCCTTAAGCCGAGCTTCGGTGTGGCCGACCGCCCGCACTGCGCCCGACAGCGCGATCTCGCCGAATACGACAGTATCGGCCGGCACCGGTGTCTCGCCGAACGCCGAAACCAGCGCCGCTGCGACCGCGAGATCCGCCGCCGGCTCGACGATCCGCAACCCCCCGGCAACGTTGAGATAAATGTCGCTGGCGCCAAGCGAGAGGCCGCAGCGCGCGTCGAGCACGGCGATGATCATCGCAAGCCGCGCTCCGTCCCAGCCGACAACCGCCCTCCGCGGCGTGCCAGGCGCCGCCGGTGCGACCAGGGCTTGAACCTCGACGAGCACCGGCCGCGTGCCCTCCATGCCGGCAAAGACGGCCGAGCCGCTGGGTGGTCCGCTACCGGATCCCTCCGCGCCGCCCTGCCCGGTGTCGGCGCTTCGTCCGGCGAGAAACAAGGCCGAAGGGTTCGGCACCTCGACGAGACCGCGGTCGCTCATCTCGAAGACGCCGATTTCATCTGTCGCGCCGAAGCGGTTTTTGACGGCCCGCAGTATCCGGAACTGATGACCGCGTTCGCCCTCGAAGTAGAGAACGGTATCGACCATATGTTCAAGCACCATCGGCCCGGCGATCACCCCCTCCTTGGTGACGTGACCGACGAGGACCAGCACGAAGCCGCGCCGTTTTGCCAGGCGAATTAGTTCCTGTGCCGCGCCGCGCACTTGGCTTACACTACCGGGCGGGCTATCGAGCGTGTCAAGATACATGGTTTGAATTGAATCTACGACGACAAAACTCGGCGCGTCGACCCGGTCGAGCGACGCGAGTATGTCGCGCACATTGCCGGTGCCGGCGAGCAACACGCGGCTGGCCGCGACGCCGAGACGTTCGGCCCGCAGCCGAACTTGGTCGATTGCCTCCTCGCCGGTGATATAGGCAGCGCCTGCCCGCTCTGCCGAAACGCCATCGCCGACCGCCGCCAACGCCGCGGCCGCTTGCAATAGCAGTGTCGATTTCCCGATCCCGGGATCGCCGCCGACGAGGACCGCCGAGCCGGCAACGAAGCCACCGCCGCATACTCGGTCGAGCTCGGCGATGCCGGTGCCGCAACGCGGCGGTAACAGATTTGGGCCCCGCAACTCGACAAAAGCGAGGCGTCGGCCGGCGCGCCTCGCGGGCCCGCCGGGCGGATCGTCGCGTGACAGTTCCTCGATCAAGCTGTTCCAGGCGCCGCAACCTTCGCAGCGACCGGTCCATTTGGCGTGAACGGCACCGCACTGCTGACAGGCATAGTGAGGCTGGGTCCGGGCCATCGCGCTCAACAGGCCGTCATAGACCGCGAATCTCCATCCGGATCGGCCCCTCGGCGCTGCCATTGATGAATTGATGCACCATGGCGTTGCCGGATCGGTCGATCTCGGATCTTGGGCCGTGCCAGATGATTTGCCCGCCATAAAGCATCGCAATGCGATCGGCGATCTTGCGTGCGCTGACCATGTCGTGCGTGATCGATATCGCAGTCGCGCCGAGGTCGCGTACGCATTTGACGATCAAGTCGTTGATCACATCCGCCATGATCGGGTCGAGACCGGTCGTGGGCTCATCGAAGAAAACGATTTCCGGCTCGGCGGCGATCGCCCGGGCGAGCGCCACCCGCTTTTGCATGCCTCCAGAAAGCGCCGCCGGGCGCAGTTCGCCGATCTCCCGGCCGAGCCCGACAGCGGCCAGCTTCGCAATCGCGATCTCCTTTGCCGCCAGCCGGTCCATGCCGCGGCCTTGCACCAAGCCGAACGCGACATTCTCCCACACGTGCAGGGAGTTGAACAGAGCGCCGCCCTGAAACAACACGCCGATCTTTCGCATCATCGAATTGCGGGTGCCGCGCCGCTGGGACACGGTTTCTGTCCCGTCGATGCGGATCGATCCGGCGTCGGGCTCTATGAGGCCGAGAATACATTTGACGAGCACGGATTTACCGCTGCCCGAGCCGCCAATGATGACGAGGCTTTCTCCCGCCGCACAGTCGATGTCGAGGCCGTCGAGTACGCATTGGCGGCCGAACGATTTGCGCAGTCCGCTCACCGCAATCTTGGGGACCGAGACCTTCGGCACCGCCGCTTTCATCGCCAGCCGCTCGCTCATCGACCGAAGAACGCAGCGGTCAGCACGTAGTCAAAGACGAGGATCATGACGGAGGCCGAGACCACGGCATAAGTCGTCGCCTGACCCACTCCTTGCGCGCCGCCGCGCGAATAGTAACCCTGATAGCAGCCCATCAGCGCCACTATCAGTCCGAAAACGCCGGCTTTGAGCAGCCCAGAGACCACGTCCTTTGTTTCGAGATATTGCTCGGTGCTCGTCAGATAGGCGACCGGATTGAAATGGAACCGGTATACGCCAACGAGATATCCGCCAAAGACGCCGATGATGTCGGCGATAAACACGAGAATCGGCATTGTGACGAGACCGGCAACCAGACGCGGCAACACCAGATAGCTTAAGGGGTCGGTGGAGAGGGTCGTCAGGGCATCGATCTGGTCGGTGACCCGCATCGTCCCGATTTCCGCCGCCATCGCGGCGCCAACCCGGCCCGCGACCATCAGCGACGCGATGACCGGCCCCAACTCGCGCGTCATCGACAGCACGACAACGGTGGCGACCGCGCCTTCGGCAGAGAAACGACTGAACCCGGTGTAAGATTGCAGCGCCAACACCATGCCGGTGAAGAGCGCCGTCAAGCCGACGACCGGTAACGAGAAATACCCGATATCGAGCATCTGTCGCAGGACGGCCCGCAGGTACACACGCGGTCTCGGGGCGGTTGTCAGGGCCCGGCCGGCAAACATAGCGAGCCGACCGGTAGCGGCTAGGAAGCCGAGGAACGCCGCGCCGATCGAGGCTAGCAAGGTTAGCACCGAGAGGGTCCGCCGCGATACACCCGATGGTAACGTCGACCAAGCGCGGTTAATAGCTCGTAGCCGATCGTGCCGGCTTCGCCGGCGGCCGCGTCGACGCCATGTGTCCTACCCAAGAGCTCAATAAAGCCGCCCGGCCGCGCCAGCGACGGATCGACCCCGGAGACATCGAACACCACAAGATCCATCGAGATTCTGCCGACAACCGGAACGCGCCTGCCGCCGATTTCGCCGACACCCCGATGACTTGCCGAGCGCAACCATCCGTCGCCATAGCCGACGGCTACGGTCGCAAGCATTCCTGCCGTTGCCATGACGTGTGTCGCACCGTAACCAACCGGCTGGCCCTCGTCAACTTCACGGATCTGCAGGATTCTTCCCGCAAGGCGCACGATCTGTCGCATCGGATTCGGCGTGCCGGGCTGCGGATTGACGCCATATAATGCCGCCCCTGGGCGTACGAAGTCGAAATGAAACCACGGGTCCAGAAAAATCCCTGAGGAGGCGGCGAGGCTAGCCGGCCAGCTGGGGAGCCGGGCATGCGCGGCGGCGAAGCGTGCGCGCTGCACTTCGTTCATTGGATGATCCGGCGTGTCGGCGCAGGCAAGATGGCTCAACAGGGCGCGCCAGCTGATTGTGCCGTAGTGATCGGGCAACGTTTCGACAAACCTGTCGAATTCGCGCGGCGTCAGGCCTAGCCGCGCCATCCCGGTGTCGATCTGCAACATCGCCGGAAATGCGCCGCGCCGGGTGCCGAGCGCTCGCCATTGGGCGATCTGCCCCGGATCGTTCAGTACTGGGATCAGCCGGTATTCGGCGAATTCTTCGGCCGAACCCGCAACCGGCCCGTTCAAGACAGCGATCTCGCAAATCTCGGGGAGCGCTTCGCGCAAAGCGATCGCCTCGCCGAGCGTGGCGACGAAGAAACGCCGGCACCCCGCGATCGCGAGGGCGGTGCTGACCGGTTCGGCGCCCAGGCCGTAGGCATCAGCCTTCACGACCGCGGCACAGGAAGCAGGAGCCACCCGCTCGCGCAGCAGGCGCCAATTCGCTGTGATGCCCGCGAGATCAATCTCGAGCACTGCGCCCGTTCGATTCGCCGGGTCGTTGGGCATATCGTCGCCTCCACGAAATGAGGCTCGATCGTCGCAAAAATATTCCGACATTTCGAGAGCCGCGCCGGACGGGATTTCTCCAGCTTCGCCAACTCGCCGATCGGCCGCATAATAAACACCAAGAAGCGCAATCGCTTGACCCAATTTCCGCAGGGACGGGCTTCAGGAAGCGCGCGCCGCACGAAAGGTGACAACGCTACGGACGCGTTTCGCGGTTTCGTTGCCCGCCCGGAGCGTTCGGCCACCAAACGTATGATAAATCGTTACATAAAATCAATAGCTTAGTACTGCGATGGTGACGAGTTGTCCATGCTTCAAACAAACGAGGTGATATGCGGAATCGGCGATCTATAGCGATGCGGACCTTTCGGTTGCGAATCAACTCATTGCCGGTAGGTGATCCGAGTCGGTATAGCTGTCAAATTTTGTAGTCTCCGCATCGAAGTGCAGCTTGACTGTGCCGAGCGGCCCATGCCGTTGCTTGGCGATAATGATCTCGCTGAGGCCATGCGCCCTTTCGAGCCGCTTCGTCCACTCTTCGTAGCGATTATTGAACTTCGTCTCGGTTTCATCGGCAAGGTGGATCGGCTCGCGCATATAATATTCCTCGCGAAAAATAAACATCACAATATCGGCGTCCTGCTCGATCGACCCCGATTCCCGCAGATCGGCAAGCATCGGCCGCTTATCTTCGCGCTGTTCGACTGCGCGCGACAACTGCGAGAGGGCGAGGACAGGCACATTTAACTCCTTCGCCAACGTTTTCAGGCCACGGGTGATGTCCGAGATTTCCTGCACCCGGTTTTCCAGCGTGCGCACCTGCACGGACGGACGCAGCAGCTGTAGATAGTCGACGACGATCAGCCCCAATCCCTGCTGGCGCATCAGCCGTCGCGCTCGGCTGCGCAAACCAGAGACGGAGAGTGCCGGGGTGTCGTCGATAAAAAGCTTCAACGCCGCTAGGTGGTGACTTGCCTGTACGAACTTGTCGAAATTCGCCTGATTGACATTGCCGCGGCGGATGCGGTCCGAGGAAACACCCGATTCTTCGGCGAGAAGTCGCGCGGCGAGTTGCTCGCTCGACATTTCGAGCGAAAAGAACCCGACCACCGCACCATCTTCGGCGGTCAGGCGGCCGTCGGCCGACCGCACGGTTTTCTCTTTGTATGCCTTGGCCGCGTTGAAGGCGATGTTGGTGGCGAGTGCAGTTTTGCCCATCGACGGCCGGCCGGCGAGGATCACGAGATCGGACGGGTGCAGCCCGCCGAGCTTGTCGTCGAGATCGCGAAACCCGGTCCCCACGCCAACGATCCTACCCTCACGCTTATAGGCGGCCTCGGCCTGCCTGATGGCATTCCTGACAGCATCGCTGAAGGGTCGGAAGCCGGTTTCGGCTCGGCCCACGGTGGCGAGGTCGAACAGCTTTTGTTCGGCTCTCTCGATCTGGCCCGATGCCGGATCGTCGAGATCTTGCCGAAAGGCATCGTTGACGACGTCCTCGCCGATCGCGATCAGCTGCCGCCGCAGGTAAAGGTCGTGGATATGGCGGCCGTAATCCTCGGCGTTGATGATCGTGACCGCCGATTCGGCGAGCCTCACGAGATATTGCGCCCCGCCGATGTCGGCGAGCGCACCATCCTGATCGAACAGGCTTTTGAGCGTTACTGGGTTGGCGATCTGGCCGCGCTCGATCAGCTTGTCGATAGCGTCGTAGATCCGCGCATGCACGGCATTGCCGAAATGCCCAGGCAGCAGGAATTCGGACACCCGGCTATGGGCGGCGTTGCTGATCAGGAGGGCGCCGAGCAAAGCCTGTTCCGCATCCGTGTTGTAAGGCGGCGTGCGCAACGGCTGGTGGTCGGGTTCGCGCAGCGGCGTGACCCGCGATATCGTTGTTGTTTCCATTCGCCGGAAGCTACCACCGGCCGACCGTACCTCTGCCGTCAATATGATCCCCAGCCTGTGGAAGGTGGGGATGGCCAGCGGCGTCCGTCAGGCCGCGCGGTCCGGAGCCGAGCGTCGGCTACGTTCCCAATCGAACATGTAGTCGCGCGTCAGCGGCACCGTGTCGACCGCCCGAGCGAGCTGCATCTGAAAGACGAGATGGTTGCCGCGCCGAAATGCGATTTCGGAACCGACAAGGTACATTTCCCACATTCGGCAAAAGCGTTCATCGTAGATCGTCCGCACCCGATCGCGGTTGCGTTCGAAGCTCCGCCGCCAAAGCCTCAACGTCTCCGCGTAATGCAGCCGCAGGATTTCGATGTCGGTAACCCACAAGCGGAGGCGCTCGACCACCGGCATGACCTCGGACAGCGCCGGCACGTAGCCGCCGGGAAAGATGTATTTGCGGATCCACGGATCGGTCGAGCCCGGCCCGTCCATGCGCCCGATGGAATGCAAGAGCGCCACCCCATTCGGCACCAGGAGCGCCTTCAACCGTTCGAAGAACACCCGATAATGGTTGATCCCGACGTGCTCGAACATGCCGATCGAGACGATCCGGTCGTATTCTCCGCATTCCTCGCGATAGTCACGCAAATGAAACTTTACCCGGTCGCCGAGCCCTGCCGTCGCAGCGCGCCGGGTTGCCACCTTGTATTGCTCGGCCGACAGCGTCAGACCGGTCACCTCGGCGCCGCACTCGCCTGCGAGATAGAGTGCCAATCCGCCCCAGCCCGAACCGATATCGAGCACCCTATGCCCGGGTCGGAGCAGCAATTTGGCGGCGATATGCGCCTTCTTGTCGCGCTGCGCGGCGTCGAGATCGTCTCCGCCGTCACGAAAATAGGCGCAAGAATATTGCCGGTCGCGATCAAGGAACAGTTCATACAGCTGGTCCGACAAGTCGTAGTGGCGAGCTGCGTTGCGCCGGGCTCGCCCAAGCGGATTGTATTGATGCGCCCGGCGCATCAACCCGGACGAGCCGTACAGCAGACGTCCCAGCATACCCTCGGGCAAGGCGTCGAGATTGCATGCCAAGAGATCGACCAGATCGTAAAGGGTGCCTCGCTCGACCGTCAGCGTCCCATCTACGAAAGCTTCAGGGAGATAGAGCCTCGGCCGGTAGAGGAGCTTCCAATGGAGGGCCGGATCATGCAGCCGAATCGTCACCGCGGGTCCCGGGCCGCCCGCGAAGCCGTGCGTTGTGCCGCCAGCATCGACGACGTCGAGCCGGCCGATGGTGATGATCTGCGCGAATAGGCGTGTTAACAGCATCGCAGGAGAGCGAACGGGTGGCCGATGCCGCACTATCCATCAGGTTGCAGAAGCAAGACAAGGCTGACCGTCCGGCGGCGCGGCAGAGTAGGCGAAGGCAGTGGATGAACCGTCCCTCGCTTAATCCCACGCCGTCGATCCACCCAAGACTAGCCCGTGGCATTGACCGGCTCTGCTTCCCTTGCCGCGTCCTCGTCGCGCAGAGCCAGCGGGTCGATACCTTTGGCCCGCATCTCGGCCTCCTCGGCGGACTGGGCGACATTCGCGGTGATTGCGATTGAGACTTCCGGATGTAACACGATTCGAACCGAATGCAGGCCTGTGCTCTTGATCGGACGATCCAGGACAACCTGCCGCCTTTCAATCGTGAAACCGGCCGCGGTGACGGCGTCGGCGATATCGCGGGCCGAGACTGAGCCGTAGAGTTGCCCGCTCTCGCCGGCTTGGCGAACGATCACGACTTGCAGCCCTCCGAGCCGGTCGCCGATTTCGGTCGCCTCGGCCCGGCGTTCGAGATTGGCCGCCTCGAGCTGGACCCGGCGGCCTTCAAAAAGGGCCAGGTTCGCCTTCGTTGCGCGGAACGCTTTTTTCTGCGGCAACAGATAGTTGCGGGCAAAGCCCGGCTTGACTTTGACGATTTGGCCCATTTGGCCAAGCTTTTCAACCCTTTCGAGCAGAATGAGTTCAACCATTAATCTGTCCTCCGAAGGCTTGCGGCAGGGCAAGACGCCGTCGCAAGTCGAGCGGTCCGTCCAGCACGCCGAGGATCGCCACCAAAAACAGCGGCCAACCGAACAGCCCCGCCAGCACATAGAACATGACGAGCGGCACCGCGGGTCGCGTCAGCCGGCTTGCCGCGACATGCACCACCGCCAATCCGGCAAGACTATACGGGACGCTCAGCACAATCATCGCGCTGATCCCGAGAAAACGCGTCGACCCGCCAAGCGCCGTCGCCAAGATGGCCGCGCCCAGCAATGCCGTGATCCAGATCGGCAGGCTCAGTTCGGCAAGCTGCGGCGAAGGCCGCCAATTCGCACGGAAGTGGGCGAGGATCCGTTGCGCCAGAACGCCGTTGGCGAGGACCATGATCATCCACGAAGCGGCGAGCGTACCGGGGACGACCGCGGCAACAGCGTCGGTAAGCATTTCACGCTGGGTGGCGGTCGTGTCGATCAGCTGCGCGAGCGCCGAGGCCAGCCGTAGGCGCAGCATTGACTGCAAAGCCTGCGGGCCGCCGAGCCAGAGAAGTGCGACCCCGAACGCGCTCAGCGCGAGCCCGGCGAGCCACGCCGTCAGCCGCCCAAGGGGATACCACTCTAGCGCGTTTTCCGCCCCGGTTCGCGCCAGCAGCGCTTGACGCACCAGAATAATGACCGGCGTTGCACAGAGACCGGCAAAAAGCGCCGCCGCCATGAGATCGCGCACCACCACGAGCACGATCGCCGCTGCGGTCAATCCGGCGACCGCTGCCGCACCCCTTCCGAGCCACAGACCGGCGATGAAAAGCGGCAGCTGCGCCAATGCGACAAGCATCGTCGCGCCAAGCAAACCGCTTAGCACCGAGAGGTACATGGCGGCGCTTCCAGCGCCACAGAGCATTGCCGCCACTGCCGTCCCGGATCGGCTCATCGCTGCACCCGCCGCCCACGCGGGCCGCGAGCTTTATTTGACCATATAGGGCAATAGGCCGAGGAACCGCGCCCGCTTAATCGCCAGCGCAAGTTCGCGCTGCCGCTTGGCCGAGACCGCTGTGATCCGGCTCGGAACGATCTTGCCCCGTTCGGAAACGAACCGCTGCAGCAGTTTGACATCCTTGTAGTCGATTTTCGGCGCATTCGGCCCGGAAAACGGGCACGACTTGCGCCGGCGGAAAAACGGTCGCCGGGCCGCCGCGGCGCGGCCAGACCGCCCCTCTGATTGGCCCTCCATATCATGCCTCCACGGAAACGGCGGCGCGCTCGATTTCGGGTTGCCGCTCTACCGCATTGTCACGCGGCTCGCTGTGACGCTCGCGATCGGCGGAACTGCGCCGCGGTCGGTCGTCTCGATTACCTCGGTTCAACATAACGGCCGAAGGCCCCTCTTCGAGGGCATCCACCCGAACGGTCAAGTAGCGCAGCACATCTTCGTTGATTCGCATCGTGCGTTCAAGCTCGGCGAGGGCCGTCCCTGGCGCCGCCAAATGGAACAACACGTAGTGCCCCTTGCGATTTTTCTTCATGCGATAAGTGAGATTGCGCAATCCCCAGTATTCGCGTTTCTTGACCTCGCCGCCATTCTCAACGATCACCTGGGCGAAGCCGTCAGCGAGACTGTCGACTTGCGCGCCCGAGATTTCTTGGCGCGCGATAAAAACGTTTTCATACAATGGCATGCCGCGTCTGTCCGTTTTACTAAGCGCCGCCCGACCGATCGTACGGTCGGCCGGAGCCGGCCTTCGCCGGTACCGATGAACGACCTTATAGAGAATGGACGTCGGAAGCAAGATCACCGCACCGAGTAGGCGATCTTGACAGCCGCTGTGGCATGGCTATGAACGCGATAGCGCGATTCGGTCGAGCCGGAGACGCTTGAGGATTTTAGGGGGACGCGTTCGCCGTGAAACGCGCGCTGATGTTTCCGGGCCAGGGTTCGCAGGCGCTCGGTATGGGCAAGAGCCTTGCCGATACGTACGCGGCAGCTCGGCGGCTTTACGAAGAGGTCGACGACGCGCTCGGCGAGCGCTTGTCGTGCCTGATGTTCGATGGACCGGAATGCGACCTAACGCTTACCGCGAACGCGCAGCCGGCACTGCTGGCGGCAAGCCTCGCCGTGGTGCGCGTCCTCCAAGCGGAAAGCGACTTTGTCCTTTCCCGGGACGTCGCCTACGTGGCTGGACATTCGCTTGGCGAATATTCGGCCTTGGCGGCGGCAGAGGCCCTCACCGTGGGCGAAGCAGCACGGCTGCTCAGGTTGCGCGGCCAAGCAATGCAACGGGCGGTGCCGGCGGGTCGGGGGGCCATGGCGGCGCTGATCGGTCTCGATATCGAAAAGGCGCGCCAGGTCGCTGCGAAGGCTTCGTGCGCCGTGGCGAACGACAACGCTCCCGGCCAAGTGGTCGTCAGCGGCCATCGCGACACGGTCGAACGGGCGATCGCCATCGCCCGTGGTTATGGGGGGCGTCGGTCCGTCATCTTGCCGGTCAGCGCGCCGTTTCATTCGCCATTGATGGCGCCGGCCGCTGCGGCGATGCGCGAGGCGCTTGAAGAGGTCGAGCTGCGCCCGCCGCTCGTACCGCTCGTCGCGAACGTGTCGGCACAGCCGATCTCTGAGCCCGCCGTCATCAAGCGCCTTTTGGTCGAACAGGTGACAGCGATGGTGCGATGGCGGGAGATCATGCTTTTCTGCGAGGCGGATGGGGTCGAAGAAGTCGTCGAAACCGGCGCCGGGCATGTCCTTGCCGGGCTCGCTAGACGCATCGTGCCGGGTATCCGGGCGCGATCGGCCGGCACTGCTGCCGAGGTCGACGCCTTGCTAGAAGAGTTCTGACCCGAACCATTGGGCCCCGCCGCGCAATGTTCGATTTGTCGGGCCGAACCGCCCTCGTCACCGGTGCTTCGGGAGGAATCGGCGGTGCGATCGCTGTCGCACTACATAGCTGCGGTGCGGCCGTGATGCTCGCCGGACGACGGGAAGGCGCATTACGCTCGTTGGCGAGCCAACTCGGCGGCCAAGTTCACTTTGTTGTCGCCGATCTCGATGATCCCGCTGCGCCTGATCGTTTGGTGTCGGAGGCCGAGGTCGCGATGGGGCGGCTCGACATTCTGGTCAATAACGCGGGTCTGACCCGCGATGCGTTGGCGCTGCGCATGAGTGATGCAGACTGGCAGACGGTCCTGGACATCGATCTGACCGCTGCCTTTCGGCTGACCCGCGTAGCGCTACGCGGCATGCTGAGACGGCGCTACGGCAGGGTGATCGCAATCAGTTCAGTGGTCGCTGTAGCCGGTAATGCCGGGCAGGCAAACTACGCAGCGGCGAAAGCCGCGTTGATCGGCATGTCGAAATCGATCGCGACCGAGGTGGCGAGCCGCGGCATAACCGTTAATTGCATAGCTCCGGGATTGATCGCGACCAAAATGACCGAAGGTCTCAGCGAAGAACAGCGTACCCGACTCGTTGGTGCCGTTCCCGCCAAACGATTTGGCAATCCCGAAGATGTCGCCGCGGCCGTCGTCTATCTCGCGAGTACCGAGGCTGCCTATGTAACCGGACACACCTTGCACGTCAACGGCGGCATGGCCATGATATAGGGCCGTCGTCGCCCGCGACCCGCGTGGCGTTGCGGGGGCAACCATGTTATGTGACCGCCTTGACCGCGGTCCCTGACGGTCGCAGCATGACGGCGGGTGGCGCCCGGAAACCCTGTGCCGACGCGACTTTTCGACAAAGCCACTGAGGGGAAAACGGATGAGTGACGTCGCCGAACGGGTCAGGAAGATCGTCGTCGAACATTTGGGCGTCGACGAGTTGAAAGTGACTGAAAACGCGAGTTTCATCGACGATCTGGGCGCCGACAGTCTGGACACGGTTGAACTCGTGATG
This sequence comes from uncultured Alphaproteobacteria bacterium, assembly GCA_963790875.1. GTDB lineage: Bacteria > Pseudomonadota > Alphaproteobacteria > ATCC43930 > CGMCC-115725 > AP-15. Next base: position 43,994 of record CAWBQT010000021.1, on the reverse strand, counting down.
GCCTTCGAGGAGGAATTCGGGTGCGAAATCCCGGATGATGCGGCCGAGAAGATCGTGACCGTCAAGGATGCCATCAGCTTTATCGAGTTGCACAGCTGAGTTGTCCGATCCGGCGCTGTTCGAAACAGTCGCTACGCGGGCGCCACTGTTGCGAATTGCGCTATCATGAATGATCGGTCAGCGCGTCCAGTCGAGCAGATGACGTGCGCCGCGTCGTCGTAACCGGCGTGGGGTTGGTGACGCCGCTGGGCATCGGCCTTGAGCGGAACTGGGCCAGCCTGATCGGGGGCATGTCGGGGATCCGGGCGATCGAGACCTTCGAGGTTTCGGACTTGCCGGCCAAGATAGCGGCGCAGGTGCCACGCGGCGACACCGCGGCCGGGCTGTTCGACGCCGACGATTGGGTCGAGCCGAAAGACCAGCGCAAAATGGACGGCTTTATCGTCTATGCGCTCGCCGCCGCAGCCCAAGCGGTCGAGGATGCCGGGTGGAAGCCCGTCGGCGAGGAAGAGCGCGAGCGGACCGGTGTCATGATCGGCTCCGGGATCGGCGGCCTCTCCGGGATCACCGAGGGGGCGCTGACTCTACACGAGCGCGGCCCACGCCGATTGACGCCGTTCTTTATTCCGGCCAACCTGATAAACCTCGCTTCAGGCCACGTTTCGATCCGCTACGGCTTTACCGGGCCGAACCATGCCGTGGTGACGGCCTGCTCGAGCGGCGCGCACGCGATCGGTGATGCGGCGCGGTTGATCATGCTCGACGATGCGGACGTAATGGTTTGCGGCGGCACTGAGGCGGCGATTTGCCGGCTGGGGCTTGCCGGGTTTGCCGCTGCCCGGGCGTTGTCGACCGGGTTCAACGACGATCCGCCGCGAGCCTCGCGGCCATGGGATCGCGATCGCGACGGATTTGTGATGGGCGAGGGGGCCGGTATCCTTGTGCTCGAGGAATTCGAGCACGCGAGCAAACGCGGCGCCAAGATCTATGCCGAAGTGCTTGGCTACGGCATGTCGGGCGATGCCTTTCACCTGACCGCTCCGGCGGAAAACGGCCACGGCGCGTTTCGCTCGATGCGCAACGCCCTGCGACGTGCCGGCATCGCGCCGGAAGCGATCGACTACATAAACGCGCATGGCACCTCGACGCCGCTCGGCGACGAGGTCGAGCTTGGTGCGGTCAAGCGGCTGTTCGGCGACCACGCCTACGAATTGTCGATGTCGTCGACGAAGTCGGCGATTGGTCATCTGCTCGGCGCTGCCGGCAGCGTCGAAGCTATCTTTTCGATTCTTGCGATCCGTGACGGAATTGTGCCGCCGACCTTAAACCTCGAACATCCCTCGCCATCCTGCGACATCGATCTGGTCCCGCTGCACGCCAAAGAGCGCAAGGTGCGCTACGCGCTGTCCAATTCCTTCGGATTCGGCGGTACCAACGCCTCTCTCGTCTTCACCGGTCCGCCTTGAGCGGCAAGCCTGGGCCCGCCAGCGTCGCCACCGCCGATGCGCGGATTTCTTCAACTGCTTGCCTGGGCGCTCGCGACTGTCTCGTTGTTCGTCGCGGCACTTGGCGGCATCGGCTATGCCCTTTACACGGATGCCACCGGGGAGGGCGCGCTGACGCGGTCGCACATTCTCGTCATCCCGCCGCGTACCGGTGTTTCCGAAATTGCGGCATTGCTCGTCGCGCATAGCGTAATCAAGCACAAGCTGTCGTTTGAAGTCGCGGCGGCAATGGCGGGCAAGGGCGCCGGTCTGCTTGCCGGCGAATATGAATTTCCACCCGGGATCAGCCCCTTGCAAGCCATCGATCTGTTGGCCAGTGGCAAGGTCGTCAAGCATCGGCTAACGGTGCCCGAGGGGCTGACGAGCCCGCAGGTCGTGGCGCTCGTGCAAACCGCCCCGGCACTCGATGGTGATCCCGGATTGGTGCCGCCGGAAGGCGCGCTGATGCCGGAAACCTATATTTACAGCTACGGTGAGGCGCGCCGGGAGATGCTCGGCCGGATGCACCGGGCAATGCTGCGCACGACGGCGCGGGCGTGGGCCGAGCGCGGGCCCGGTCTGCCGCTGGCCGATCCGGAGCAGATGCTGATCTTGGCCTCGCTAGTCGAGCGTGAAACGGCTCGTGCGGATGAGCGCGCCCGGATCGCTGAGGTGTTTCTCAACCGGTTGCGGCTGGGCATGCCGCTGCAATCCGATCCGACCGTACTCTTCGCGCTGAGCGCCGACGGGACAAAAAGGTTCGACCGCCCTCTGACTCGCGCTGACCTCGCGATCGCTTCGCCGTACAATACCTACCTTGTCAAAGGCCTGCCGCCCGGCCCGATCGACAACCCGGGCCCCCTCGCGTTGCGCGCCGTGGCCCGGCCGGCATCGACGGACGACCTCTATTTCGTTGCGGATGGCACAGGCGGGCATCTGTTCGCCACGACTCTCGCCGAACACAATCGGAATGTTGCGCTAGTCCGGCGCGACGCGGCGCCGCAGCCTGCCGGCGCCGGCGCCGGTGCAGTCGATCCGCCGTAATTGCCGTTCGAGGCGGTGCCGCGCGACGGTGCGGCACCCTGATCCGAGCGAGAGCCGATGGTCATCGGACTTGGTTGTTGGCTCCGTCGGGGCCGAATATAAGGGCGCCTTTCTCGCTCAAGGAGCCGGCGGCTATGGGGCTCTCCAGCATGACCGGCTTCGCGCGTGCCCAGGGTGAAGCCGCTGGCGTCTCCTGGGTGTGGGAGGTGAAAAGCGTCAATGGGCGATCGCTTGATCTACGACTGCGGCTGGCGCCCGGCTTCGACGCGCTTGAGCCCGAGCTGCGCGCCGAACTGGCGCGGCGCTTTCGCCGCGGCAGCTTCTCGGCAGGCTTGAGCGTCATCCGATCGGCACCAACGGCGCTGCGCGTCAACCGGCAGGTCTTGGCGCAGTTGATCGCGCTGGTCAGAGAATTGACCGGGTCGGTCGAGGCCGCACCGCCGCGCCTTGACGGGTTGTTAGCATTACGCGGCGTTGTCGAGACTGTTGAAGACGAGCCCGAGGCCATCGTCGCGGAGCGTCGACACGCGATTCGCGACGGCTGGTTGGCGGCGCTGGATGGGCTTGCTGCGGCGCGCGTCGAGGAAGGCGCCCGGCTCGAAGCGCTGTTGTGCGGCCAACTCGAAGCGATGAAAGGTTTGGTTGCAGCGGCCGAAGATTGTGCCGCAGCGCAACCAGCGGCGATCGGCTCGCGACTGCGGGCGATGCTCGCCGGTTTGGCCGATCTGGGGCCGGGGATGCCCGAGGAACAGATCGCTCAGGAAGCCGCTTTTTTAGCGGCGCGATCGGACGTCCGCGAGGAGATCGAGCGGCTGCACGCCCATCTCGCGCAGGTCGGCGACCTGTTGCGCCAGATCGATGCCGTTGGCCGGCGCCTCGACTTCCTATGCCAGGAGCTCAACCGCGAAGCGAATACGCTGTGCTCAAAATCCGCGGATATCGAGCTTACTCGCGTCGGGATTTCGCTGAAAGCCGCGGTCGAACAGTTCCGCGAGCAGGTGCAGAACGTCGAATAAGTCCGCTGAGAACGAGCGAATTCGGGTTATTTTATTATGTATTCATAGGCACGGGAAATATAATCCGAATGGTCTTTCCAAGAAGCGAGCAGGTTTGTTTCGGCGCGGACCCGCTCACCTGCCGTGAGGCTGAATTTCCTTTTCGGTCGAACACGAATACACTCGCACACGAAATTGTCCTCACTGCAGCGGTCAAAAACCGCGCCTAGGTGCGCGACAGGCAGCCGTCGTGGGATCTTGCCGCGACTCTCGCCAGTATTACGGAGGTATACTCGCGTCGCCGCGCCAAGCCCGGAACGCGGCCCCCACGATAGCGGTTACGGTCAACAAATCATTGTCTTTTGTGTTGATTACAATATCGAAATTCAATGGATCCGTGAAGTTGACTGCGTAAAGCGCGGCATACCTTTTTTGCTCGCTCTCGGATCGTCGCTCGATGCTTTGGCGCACTTCTTCGACGGATTTCGCATCCTCACTGATACGTCCTTCTCTTCGCAACTGATCGAAGATACGTGCCGCCGCAGTATCTCGATCGAGCACCAAGAACACTTTGAAGGAATTCGGCATCCATCGCCACGCCATGCGCGAATCGATGACAAGTCTTTGTTCGGCACGATACATCGTCTGCAGCAGGTGATCCACTTCGAGATCAATACCGCGCTGTACTTCCGCCGAAATGTTCATGGCCTCGATCGATTCACCACGCTCGGCTGCTAGCTCTCGAAATCGATCGCCAGAGGAGAAATGGCGAAATCCGAGCGTGGCAGCGACCGCCTTCGCAGTCGAAGATTTGCCCGAACCGGGAGACCCGGCGACCGTTATAATTTCCTTCTTCATTGCATTAATATTCTTGGATCGAAGTTGGGGGTCAATCCGGTTGGCGATCCGCCCGGCGCTTGGGCACCGTCAGCCCCATTAGTCTGCGGGCTGCGCCTGCCCGTGTGCCGCTTTTACGGCGCGGGCAAGGCTGCAGAATTCGGCGATCGACAGGTCCTCGGCGCGTGCCGTCGGTGCGATCCCGGTGCGTTCGAGCAACGGCCCCACCGGGATCCCGAGCGGTTCCAGACTTGATCGCAGCATCTTCCGGCGTTGGCCGAAGGCGGCGGCGACGACTTGTTCAAGAACCCGTTTGTCCGCTTTGGCGAGCGGTTCCTTGCGGGGCGCGAGTGCGACGACACTCGACGTGACTTTGGGCGGTGGAACAAAGACCGCCGCCGGCAGGTCGAACAGGATGCGCGTCTCGGCGAGCCACTGTACCAACACGCCGAGTTGGCCGTAGGCCTTCTCGCGCGGCGCCGCAACGAGTTGCATTGCTACCTCGCGTTGAAACATCAGGGTTAGACTCTCGAATTCCCGAATCCGGTCGAGCCAGCCCAGCAAAAGGATGGTGGCGATATTGTAGGGCAGGTTGGCGACGATCTTGCGCGGCCTTGTGCACAAAGCCGCAGGGTCAAGCGCAAGGGCATCACCGCCGAGGACCGTCAACCGTCCGGGGTAGAGCCGGGCGAGATCGCCGAGTGCAGCAAGACAGCGCGGGTCGCGCTCGATCGCGATAACCTCCCGCGCACCTGCCGCCAGCAATGCCCGGGTAAGGCCGCCGGGACCGGCCCCGACCTCGACGACCGCCACATGATCAAGCCGGCCGGCGGCCCGAGCGATCCGTCCGGTCAGGTTGAGATCAAAAAGAAAGTTCTGACCCAGCCGCCGGCGCGTGAAGATCCCGTATCGCGCGACTATTTCGCGCAACGGCGGTAATTCAGGTGCCGGTGGCGAGGAAGGTGAGATCAGAGAGCGCCCCGCCGGCGCAACGCCATCTCAGCTGCCAACCGTAGCGCGGCGATCAAGCTCTCGGGCCGCGCCGTGCCGCTGCCGGCGAGCGCAAAAGCCGTGCCGTAATCGGGCGAGGTGCGCACGAAGGGGAGCCCAAGCGTGACGTTCACCGTACCATGGAAATCGATCGTCTTGACCGGGATCAATGCCTGATCGTGGTACATGCAGAGTGCGGCGTCATAGGAGCGGCGCGCCGTGCTGTGAAACATCGCATCGGCCGAAGAGGGTCCCTCCACGGCGATACCGGCGGCGCGAAGATCTGCGATCGCGGGTCCGATGATCTCGACTTCCTCGCGGCCGAGCGCGCCGCCTTCACCGGCGTGCGGGTTGAGCGCAGCCACGGCGAGAACCGGCGCGGCAACGCCGAAATCGCGCCGCAAAGCCGCTGCGGTGGTCAGTCCGGCATGCACGATCGCCGCCGAACATAGGGTTTCGATCGCGCGCCGCAACGGCAGGTGGATGGTCACCGGCACGACCCGCAGATCGGGACCGGCGAGCATCATGACCGGGGCCTCGGCGGCCCCGCCGAGCTCCGCCAAAAATTCGGTATGTCCGGGGTAGGTGAAGCCGGCGCGATAAAGGCTTTCCTTGTGGATCGGGTTGGTCACGACCGCGAGCGCGCGACCGCCCAACACATCGGCGACGGCGGTCTCGATGGCGCCGATCACGGCTGCCGCATCCGACGGATCCGGACGTCCCGGTCGGCCCTGCAAACGGCGTCCTATCGGCATCACCGGAAGCGCCTCGGAAAAGACTGCCGGCGCCTCGCCGGGTGTGCGCAGGCACCGTATCGGAACCACCCAGCCAAGTCTGGCGGCCAAAGAAGCGAGACGTTCCGGGTCGTCTATCAGGTAAAAAGGCGGGACGCGGCAACCGCGGGCGAGCCAGGCCCGCAAGGTGATTTCACCGCCAATCCCGGCTGGTTCACCTATCGTCACCGCAAGTGGCAAGACCATGGCCTCATACCCTGACATCGACATAGGCGGCTTGCCGCAAATCACGCAAGTAGCGCCGCGCAAGGGTGTCGAAACGCTGACGTATCAGGGCATTGGCGATTTCTTCGCGGGTTGGGGCGGTGGCTGTCTGCGGCGCCGATTTGCCGCACACCATAATAACGCCGACGCCGTTTTTTTGCAGGATTGGCTGCGAAGCCTTGCCGATACCCAGGCCAAGCACGAAGCTGCGCATCGCCGGCGCGATCTGACTGAGAAGCAGATCGCCCTCGCTCGATAGCTGCGGTGCCTTCTCCTTGCCGATCCGCAACATGTCGCTGCAGCTTTTCGCGGCTTCCCTTGCGCTCTCCGCCTGGGCGAACGCGGTTTGCCGCGCGGCCTCGCTCGCCTGCGGCGGCAGCGCGAACACGACCTGAACGATATGGAGCCCCGTATCCTCGGCGGCTTCGGTAGCGCTGCCGCCGCGGCGTTCGAGAACCAACATTAGATAATAGCCGGCCGGCGTGCGGATCGGCGGCGACAATTCTCCCGGCCGCATCTGCGCCACGGCCTTCGCCAGTTCGGCTGGGAGTTCCGTGGGATTGATCCAGCCGAGATCACCGCCGACCGCGGCGGTCGGAGATTGCGAAAATTGCTCGGCGATGGCAGAGAACCGCGCACCCTGCTTCATTTCGTCGATCAGCCGCAAAGCGAGCTGGTGCACCTTTTCCTCTTGCTGCGCGTTGTCGATCGCGAGAAAGATCTCGGCGACACGGCTTTCCTGCTCGTGTTCGCTCTGTTTTGCCCGTTTCAAGGCGTCATCGATTTCCTCGTCCGACACGGGTGTGGTGTCCTCGGCGTGCTGCCGCACCAGCTTTATCCAGACGATAGACGCCTTCAGCTGATCGATCATCGCGTTCCGATCGATGCCGTGCGATTTCAAAACATTGTCGAGTTGAGCGACTGTCATATTGTTTTGTTTCGCGATCGAAGCGACCGCTTTGGCGGTCTCGTCATCGGTGGCGGTGACGTCTTGTCGCTTGGCTTCCTCGAGCTCAAGCTTTTCGTCGATCATCGTCCGCAAGACCTGGCTTTCAATGCGCTGCCGCATTTCCGGGGAATCGGCGATATTTGTCGACAGCATCACCATCTTGATCCGCGACGCGAGATCGTCGACCGAGATGACCTGATCGTTGACGACGGCGGCGATGCCGTCCGAAGGATAGGGCTCGGCGGGGGGCGACCCGGCCGGCTGCCGCCCTCCTCCTGGCACGCTACCCGCTGCCGGCACGCGTGCCGCCGGTAGGACCGCGCAAAGACAGACCAGCAAAAAAAAGAGCCAGCGAGCTGCGAGCATGAACCCTTACCCCGCCTCCGTCAGTGGCGCCGCCGGCGTTCGAGGCCTATCCGCCAACTCGACGCACCATCAAGTGATCGATCCGACAGTCCGATCAACGCAGCGACCAGGGGCAACCGCTTTATCGGACCGTCGGGCGATGCCTCAATCTTACATCGACCAACCGCCCGTGTCGCCGCCGACAACACGGGCCTGCGCGGCCTCCGCCAACCTCTTTATGGAATGGCAGTGCCGGACACCGATGCGACGGTACCCCCGACTTCGCCGAGGTTCTTGAACACGACGCTGAACAGCACCGACACGCCGGGAGTCACGGCGCCGTTGGTGATGCCCGATTGCGTAACTTGGGCGACAAATGCCATGCATTCGTCCTGATAGATCGCCGATAGAGTGGCGTAGAGGCTGTTGTTGCTTGACTTCGGCGTGACGACGCCGTTGACGAGATTGGTGCTGTTGGTCAGGTTCAGCGTCTCGCTTCCCTGCAGCGACCAGTAGCGGGTGAGCTTTGCCGTGGCCGAAAAGGTGAGCTGTTCCTGCTTGCCGTAGAGCACGTTCTGGCCGGTCGCCGGGTTGATCGCGACCTCGCTCGGCAACTCCGGCGGGACGAGAATGTAAGTGGCGCTGAGCCGCAAATTGGTCGGACCGGCGCTGATCGAGAGCTGCTGGCCTTCATTGGCGAGGTCGGCGCCGGAGAAACGAAAGCGATAGATCAGATCGAGATAGGAACTGGGCGACAGCACGACCCGGCCGACGACATCGGAGAGCTTTTGCTCGGCACCCGACCCCGGCGGCAGGAACGGGTTGGTCTCGGCCCGGTAGCTCTGCCCGATCAGCATGCGGTAGCTGCCGCCGGAATTGTCGTAGAGGCCGAGCTTGAGGCCGTAATCGACGCGCTGGCCGGTATCGAGAATGTCGTAACCGGCCAACCGATCCGGCCTGAATAAGTCGGTATCGTCGTATTCGAACGACAGGCTGTCCTCGTCCGGGATCCGGTATTGATTGCCGCCGTTCGGCGCGGCATAAACGGCGGCGATCGGCTCGATCAGCGGGGTGATCGTATCGCCGCGGTGGATGAGCGGGTAGCTCCATTGCAGCCCGACCTGCGGGAAGGCCCTGGCGGTCGTGAAATTCGTCGCGATCGACTCGACCGGGGGCATTCCATTCACCGAGAAAAAGCCTGGCGGCAGGTCGGGGTTCGACAGCTGGCTTAGATTGTCGACCCAATAGCCGTCGCCGCGCACGCTCGCCGTGAATTTATACTGCCCGCCGATTCCGTCCTCGAACGTCCGTTCCCATTCCGAGCCGAGCGAAATCCGCCGGGTCTGCGTCCCTTCCTCGCGCGCGATATCGAGGAAATTGGCGTTGAGGTTCCAGCGGCCACCGAGTGCATCGGGCTCGCTTTGCCAATCCTGGTTGATCACCGGTAGCACGATCGGCTGCGTCTTGGCGCTGAGGCCGGGCAAAAGCGGCTGAAACGCATAGGCGTCGACAGCGGTCAAGCCGCGCGGCTCGAAGCCTTCGAGATAGCCGTGCGTGATCTCCGCGTTGAGCAACGGATTGCCGTAGCCGAACTTGAGGAGATAGCTCTGGTCGGAGACGCGTTGGACGTCGAGGCCGGTTCGCCACGTGTCGTTCAGGTCGAATTGGCTCGTGGCGTTGATATTGCCGCGCACCTGGTTGCCGGTGCCGGGCGGGGCGCCATAGACCGATATGGGGTTGCTGTAGTTGATGCTGCCGCTCGCGTCGACCATCCCGTTCCCGAAATTTTCGCGATACTCGAGGTTGAGCAGAGGCCCCGCCCTCAGCATCAAGCGCGGATCGATGGTCAGATCCTTGTCCGGTCCGAGCACCAGGAAATACGGGATCGAGACATGGGCCCCGAGGGTGTTGGAACCGCCGAAGGACGGCGTCAGAAAGCCGCTGGCGCGTTTGACCGACGGGTCGGGGAACGACATGTAGGGCGAATAGAAAACCGGCCAACCGTCGATCTCCATTGTTGCGTCACGGAACTCGACCAGCTTCAACTCCTCGTCGTGATCGATCTCGCGCGCCTCGAGCCGCCAGGCCGGCGGGGCGCTGGGGTCCCGCGTGCACAGATCGCAAGGTGAATATACGCCGCGGATCAATTCCTCGTGATTGCTGTTTGTTCGGCGCGCCGTATTCGCCGCGAGCCGCGAGCGATCGCTCAGCAACATGCGCACGTTCTTCGCAAATCCCTCATTCATCGCATCGCGCAACTCCATGTAATCGGCGAACATTATTTCGCCGGTCGGCTGCGACAGACTGACATGGCCGGATGCCGTTATCGTGTCGGTTCGCTGATTGTAGGTGACCGTATCGGCGAGCAGCGTCTCGCCGTTTTGCGAGATTTCGACATGCCCGCGTGCGACGGTCAGCGCTAGTTGATCGTCATATTCGATCTCGTCCGCGCGGAACACGATCGGCGCGTTGCGGTTCTGCTTCGGAGTGAGCTGTTCGGGCCGTTGTGCGGCGGCCTGACCCGCGGCGGTGCCGAGAGCAACCAGCAGCCCCAGCACGCCGACGGCGAGGCGGGTGAGCCGCCGCGGACGCGGTAGCCCCGAGCAGCCGGTGCAAAGCCGCAGGATGACTTCCGCCCCATTGCCGAATTGTGCTGCCCAATCGTCGCGCCGAGGATCCGATTTGGCTGCGGCTCCGGTGGCGAGTGCCGCGATCGGATCATTCGGCCGTAATTGCCGCATCAGCCGTCTTCCAGGTGGAGCAGCATCGAGACGCCGAAGATCAAGCTGATCCCGGTCGGGGTCCAGGCAGCGAGCGTGACGGGAACCTTGGCGGCAAGTCCGAGCGCGAAGACGACGTCGGAAAGCACGTACAGGGTGAAGCCGCTGACCACTCCGGCAACGATCATCGCGATGGCGCCGCCAGCCCGTTGCATGCGCAAACTGAACGTCGCCGCCACCAGAACCATCGCGCAGAGCAAAAACGGGCGGGCCAGCAGCACGTCGAAATGCAGGCGATGGCGCTGCGCTGGAAAGCCCGATTTCTCCAACAGCGCGATGAAGCCGGGCAATTCCCAGAACGACATCGTATCGGGTGAGGCGAAGCTTTCCTCGATCTTGCGAGGCGTCAACTCGGTCTGAAGGCGCAGCGCAGCAAAGGGCTGTGGCGGCTGGTCAAGCCGCCAGCGGACGCCGTCCTCGACCAACCACTCGCCTTTCTTGAGGGTTGCCGTCCGCGCATCGACCCGCGATGCAAAGCGCGTCGCGTCGTTGAAGAAGAATATCGTTACGCCGTCGAGCGCGAAGCCGGGCGGGCTGCGCTTTTCGGCATGGATGATCACCTGATTGCCATGGGCATCGCTCTGTCGCAGCCACAAGCCGGAGTTCGACAGCAGAAGCTGGTCGCCACCTTCGCTAAGGACTTGCGCGTTAAGCGCCTCGAAGCGCGCCTCGGAAAGAGAGGCGACGGGGTTGAATATCGTCACCGCGAAGACGCCGACGAGCAGCGCCACGATTATCGCCGGAGACAAAAACTGCCAGACCGAAATGCCCGCGGCACGGGCGATCACCAATTCGTTGCTGCGCGTCAGCCGCCAGAACGCCAGCATCGTGCCGAACAGGATGGCGAAAGGCAGCGCCTCCTGCGCCGTCTGCGGCAGCTGCAAACCAGCCATTTTGAACAGCAGCCACAAGGTGACATCGGCCCTGGCGCCGCCGCGGCGCACCAACTCGACGTAGTCGAGCAGGAAAGTGATAAACGCCATCGCCCCGAAGACGCCACAGAACCAGCCGAAAAATTGCCGCGCGATGTAGGCGGACAGGGTCTTCGCGAGCTGCACAGACCACCCCCTGTCCGCTTGCCTTCGGTCAGGAAGTGCCGCGGGCTGCGAGCCCGGGCCAACGGAAGCCGGGCCGTATCCCGCCGTGCAGAAGGATCCCCAGGCCGAGTAAGAACGGCAGGAGATCGACAACGTACATCAGCGGAATCGCCGTGGCATAACGGTTTGCGAGATCGTCGACGCCGAGACTTATTAATTGAAACAGGAAGGCGACGCCCACCGCTAATGACAGACGCTTCGCGTAGCCACGCCGATTGAGTTCGCCCGGCAACAGGCAGGCTAGCGGAATCAAGGCGAAGCTGAACGCGGAGAGCGGGATCAGGATGCGTTGATGGGCCTCAGCAATGAAGGCGCGGCGCAGCGCCGGGTCGAGGCCAGAGGGAGGAAAGAACAGATCAGGAAGAAAGCGTTCCTGAGGCTCGCGAAAGCGAACCATCGGGGCGTCGTGCAAGGTGTCGAGATCGAGCGTATAACGGTCGAAGGTCAGCACTGACAGTTTCCTGGTTTGGGTGTCGAACTGCTGGCGGCTGCCTCTCACCATGACGATGCGCTGGCCCGACGGCGTGTCGACGAAAGCGGCGCGTTCGGCGAGGATCGTGACTGGATGCAACAAATCGCGGTCGTCGTTGATCATCAGTCCGGCAAGATCGCCGCGATCGTCTCGGCCGCGCGCGTAAAAGGTGATCTTATCAGCGATTGTCGTGAAGGTGCCCTCTTGCACGAGGCTTGAGACGAGGCGGTTGCGGATCTCGAATTCGAGGTCCTTGAAAGAGCGGTTTGCCACCGGAAGAAAGTAGACCGACAGGCTCGCTAAGACGAGAAAGGCGATTCCGGCAAGCCCAATGGCCGGCCGCGTCAGGGACAGCGGGCTCAGGCCAGCCGAGCGCATCACGACCAACTCGCTCTCGATAGCCAATCGGTTGAACGTGAACAGCACAGCAATAAAGACGCCGATCGGCAGCACGACATCGAGAAATCGCGGCAGAATGAGGACAGCGAGGTAGAAGAACAGCTCGATCGACAGACCCCGGTTGACGATCAGATCAATCAAGCGGAGCGATTGGGCGATCCACACGGCGATGCTGAGTGCGGCGGTTACGAAGATCATGGCGCCGAGGCTTTGGCGGCGGATATAGCGGTATAGGATCTTCATCGGTGCCGAATCATAAAAACGCTGCACCGCACCGGCCAGCGGCGAGACAGTAGAACCGTCGATCTCGCTCCGCTAGCGCTGCTGCGCCGGGCCGTTGTATCTAGAGGGCCGACGCTTATCCGCGGCCGCCGAGCGGGCTCGGCGGCGCCAACCGATGTGTTCCGAGGGCGGCCCATGAAGATCAGTTTCGTCGAGCCGGAGCTTCCCCACTCGGGTGCCGTGGTAGCCGGGATTTGGGAGACGAATCACCTGACTCCCTTCGCCGCGCGGCTCGACGAGAGGTCACGCGGCGCCATCCGACGGGCGCTCGCCGCAGCCCCCCGCTTCGCCGGAAAGAAGGCCGAGCTTTTGCCGATCCTCGCACCGGCGGAGCTGCCGGTGAGCCGCCTCGTGCTCTGTGGCCTAGGTAAACCCGAAGCCGCGGATGCCCGCCTCTACGAAGAGGTCGGCGGTGCTCTCGTGCCGCATCTGAACAGCGTGGGCGAAACCGCAGCAATGGTGGCCATCGATCTCGCCGGAACAGAGCCGATCGGCGAGGCCGAGGCAGCCGCCCGAATTGCCCTCGGCGCCAGTCTCAGGGACTATCGCTTCGACCGCTACAAGACGAAGCAGAAGCCCGAACAACAAGCCTCGCTTGGCCACCTCGCGGTTGCCACCGCGGCCAAGGCCGCGGCCGCGCGCGCCTTCGAACCGCTCGAAGAAGACGGCGGAGGCGGTGTTCTTCACACGCAATCTCGTGTCTGAACCGGCCAACGTGATCTACCCGGAGAGCCTCGCCGCGCAGGCACGGCAACTTGCCGAACTGGGCGTGGCAGTGGAGATCCTCGATGAGAAGGAGATGGGCAAGCTCGGCATGAACGCGTTGCTCGGCGTCGCTCAGGGCAGCGCCCGGCCGCCGCGCCTCGTCGTCATGGAATGGCGCGGCGCCCCGCCCGGCACCGGGCCCGACTCGCCGCTCGCCTTTGTCGGAAAAGGCGTCACCTTCGACACGGGCGGAATCTCGATTAAGCCTGCAGCCGGCATGGGCGACATGAAATGGGACATGGCCGGCTCGGCCGTCGTCATCGGGCTCTTGCGACTGCTCGCCGCTCGCCGCGCCAAGGTGAACGCTGTCGGTGTCGTCGGCCTCGTCGAGAACATGCCCTCGGGCACCGCGCAGCGGCCCGGCGACATCGTCACCTCGATGTCGGGGCAGACCATCGAGGTCCTCAATACCGACGCCGAAGGCCGACTCGTGCTGGCCGATGCGATGTGGTATTGCCAAGAGCGCTTTAAGCCCCGGCTAATGGTCGATCTGGCGACGCTGACCGGCGCCGTTGTCGTGGCGTTGGGCCACCAACGCGCCGGGCTCTTCGCGAACGACGACGAACTCGCCCGGCAGCTGACCGAGGCCGGCAGGGCGGTGCGCGAGGAAATCTGGCGCCTGCCGCTCGACGACAGCTATGACCGCGAACTCGATAGCGACGCCGCCGACGTGAAGAATATCGGTGGGGGTCGCGCCGCAGGCAGTATCGTCGCCGCCCAGTTTCTTCAGCGGTTCGTCGAGAAGACGCCCTGGGCCCATCTCGATATCGCCGGCATGGCGTGGTCGTCCAAGGATGCGCCGACCGTACCGAAAGGCGCGACCGCCTTCGGCCTCAGGCTGCTCGACCATTTCGTGGCGCAATACTGCGAGGCGCCGTGAGATCTATACGACTTGACGAGCGTCGAGGGATGGTTTGCCCATCGCGCCGTCGACCACGGATCCTGAGAGGCGGGCATGGCCGAGATGGGCTTTTACCACCTGCTCGCGATGCCGCTCGACCGGGCGCTGCCGAGATTGCTCGAACGGGCCTACGGCCAAGGTCATCGCATCGTCGTACGCACCGGTTCGGCCGCGCGCGCCGAGCATCTCGATACCGTCTTGTGGCGCTACGACGAAGCTAGCTTCCTGCCGCATGGTGCCGACCGTGACGGCAACCCCGCGGCGCAGCCGATCTGGCTGACCCATCGCGACGAAAACCCTAATGGCGCCTCGATGCTGGTGTTGGTCGACGGAGTTGAGATCGGCGACTGGAGCGCCTTCGTTCGCGTCGCCGACCTATTCGACGGCAACGACGGAACTGCGGTTGAAATGGCGCGGCAGCGATGGCGGAAAGCGCGCGCCGCCGGTCACATTCTTACCTATTGGCGGCAGACTGCGGCGGGTTGGGAACGTAAGACGTGATCGCGGCTGAAATTCGCTGCCGCCAATCCCGCCGCCAATCATTGAATGGTGCGCCGTCGGGCGATATAAGCCCCGTCACTCCACCCCCCTTGATCTGGGTCGACGCAAGTCGGTCGGGAAGATAGCGATGGCCATCGAACGGACCCTGTCGATCATCAAGCCGGATGCGACGCGGCGCAACCTGACGGGTGCCATTAACGAGCGGTTCGAACGGCGTGGGCTGCGCATCGTCGCGCAGAAGCGGCTCCAGTTGACGAGACCGCAGGCCGAGGCGTTCTATGGGGTGCACGCGGCGCGGCCATTTTACCGGAGCCTCGTCGAATTCATGAGTTCCGGGCCCGTTGTCGTCCAGGTGCTCGAGGGGATCGACGGCGTGGCGCTGGCCCGCGAGATCATGGGGGCCACCGACCCGGCAAAGGCCGCACCCGGTACGATCCGCAAGGATTTCGCCGAATTGATCGAGGCGAACTCGGTGCACGGCTCGGATGCACCAGAAACTGCGGCATCCGAGATCGCTTTTTTCTTCGCCGCCTTTGAAATCTGTCCCTAGCAATTCTGAAGCTGGTTGCCCGTCGCGGGATGCGGGGTTGCGTTCTAGGCTCGGCGTCCGGCCTGTGACCTTTTGGTTTGAAGCAGGCCTGGATATTGTCGCGCTGGTGTTTTTACCGTTACTTGTGCTGGCGCCGCGTGGGGCAGCGATTCTCGAGGCTGTCGCCGGTCTCTGCGCCGGCGGTCTGTTGTGGTCGGCGCACCGCCCGCTGCCGTGGCACAGGCTCGCGGCCCCGGCGGTGCTCTTCGCCGTCATCATCGCTTGGGGTGTGGTTTCCGCCGCCTGGGCGCCCGAGCCGTGGCGCAGCCTCGGTCTCGCGGCACGGCTCGCCGGTCTTTTCGGCGCTGGTTTGGCGCTGGCCGCCGCGGTCGATGGTATGATTGCGCCCGTTCGGTTGAGCCGCTTGCTGCTCGCCGGTTACGTCGTTGCGATCATCATGGCGGTGGTCGATTTCGCGAGCCGCGGCGCCTTGACGCAGCCGCTCTCGACGCGCGCCTATCAACCGGCTTGGCTCAATCAGGCGGCAAACGCCTTCGCCATCTTGCTGATGCCGTGCGCCGCGGCGCTGGCCGGCCGTGGTCGGCGGGTTATCGCCCTGCTGTTCGCGGTCGCCGGGGCAGCGACGGTTTTTGGGTTGGTCGGCGCGGCGCCCAAGGCGGCGCTCGGCGCCGGTCTTGCGACGGCGACGTTGTTCGGTATCGCAGGGGTGCGCGCCAATGGCGTCGCCGGCGCCGCGGCATTCGTCTCGGTCCTGCTGATCGTCACCGCGCCGCTGACCTTTGCCCGCCTGCAGCGCCTGCCGCTCTTCTCCGAATTTGCCGAGAACCTCAAGCAGTCGGCCGAGCACCGTCTCCTGATCTGGTCGTTCGTGGGGGACCGGATCGACGAGCGGCCGCTCCTCGGCTGGGGACTCGACGCGTCGCGCGCGCTTCCGGGCGGCCGGCAACCGATCCGGCCCGGCGAGACCTGGCTGCCGCTGCACCCGCACAATGCACCTCTGCAGCTCTGGCTCGAATTGGGCGTGCCGGGGGCGGTGTTGTCGGCACTCCTGGCGGCAATCGCGTGGCGCAGCCTTGCCGCCGTGGCCTGGCCGCGCCCGTTCGCCGTGGCGGCAGCCGGCAGCCTTGCCGCGGCTTGCGTGGCCTGCCTCGGCACCTATGGCATCTGGGAAGAATGGTGGCTCGCCACACTGGGGCTTGCGCTATTCCTGGTGCTGGTGTTGGCGCGGGTCGCGGCAAGGGCGGCGGACGGCGTACAGCCCTCGTCGAAATTGCTCTAAGCAAGTTGTGCCGAGGTGGCGCCAAACTCACCGGGCGCGATCGCCGCCGTTCATCCTCCGCTAGGATGCCGTCGGCGCATCAGCTCGAGATCGTCCACGCCTTCTAACCTGATGCGGCTGTCCCGCATTGGAAAAAGAGATTTTGGCCATATATCCCCAAGACACGGAGCAGCCAAGGCGATGATCGTCAATCTTAACAAATACCGAAAGCAGCGCGAGCGCGACGAACGCGAGCGCCGTGCTGCACAGAATCGGGTTCGTTTTGGGCGCAGCAAGGCGGTCCGTAGTAAGGACTTGCGCGACCGGGAGCAGGCGGAAAAATCCCTCGACGATAAGCGCTTGGAGTGAACGGCTTCAGCTCTCCCGACGTGGTTCTGCAATTCGTGGCGTATCCGCGTGTCCCCGGGCTACGGTTCGTGCCGCTGGAGCGTCGTTTCGGATGAAGTTCAGAATATGTCGGGTCGTCACGACGGCGCTCTTGTTGCTGGCCCCAGCCGCGGCTGCCGCCTGCGGGACCGAGAGACATCTCGTCAAGGTTGCCGCCGACCAAAGCGCAGTGCGCATTCTGGATTTCGCACGCTCGGCCAGCGTCGCGGACCTCGCTGCGATCGATGCCCCGAGCAGGCCCGATGCCAGGCCGAGCGCACGTTTCACGCCGACCGAATTGACCGTCTACCAGGTCTTTGGCAGATTGGCGGCGGTCGAGAAAGAACCGAACGGGGACTATCGGCTTATCATCGCCGACCCCGACCATCCGGAAATCACGATGATCGCCGTCGCGCCGGATCCCGCCTGCGCTTCGGGCAGCCGATTTGCCGACAATGTGGCGGCCGTATGGCGTTCACTCGATCGCAAATCCGGGCAATTTCCGAAGCTGACGCCCAACCTCCCGGTGACGGCAACCGGCATTGCTTTTTTCAGCAGCCTGCGTGGACAGGAAGGGGCGGCGCCGAACGGCATCGAATTGGCACCGCTGATCGGTGTCGCCTTCCCTTGGTAGGAAAAAGGGCAAGCGAAGGTCTTCGGGTAATAGTGAGGGTGGCTCGATGAGATGCCGTCGAATGGCGCAAGCGACGCTGATCGCCTTGGCGAGCGGCGGTATGCTGTCCGGGTGCTATTATGATCCCAACACCGGATTAACCTCCCCATATCCGCCGCCTTACGGCTACCCGCAGCCGCCGCCGGGCGCCGAGGGGATGCCGTATTCGGGCGGGCCGGGCCCCGGGGGCGAGGCGATGCCCCCCGGCGGCGAAGCGACCGGGGCCCCGCCGGGGCCGGTTTCGCCGGGCGGACCGCCAGCGCAAGCGGATGTGATCACCCGAGATCAGTTCATCCAAAACGCGATGCGTCGCGCGACAAGGGCGAATCACAACCCGCAAGTCGCGGCGCAGCGAGCCGGTGCGGTGTTCGACCAGATCGACGTGAACCACGTCGGCGCCGTGACCCGAGAGCAGATCCAGGAGTGGCGGGCAGCGCGCAGGAATGGGTCGAACGCCAACCAGCCGCCGTCGGAATGAATTTGTTTATCCAATAATTGGCGGCCGCCCTGAATACCGCGCACCTGCCAAAGGTCAGTGCTCGGTCCGGGATGGAGTCAGCGAGGGCACCGGTCTGCATGGCCGCCTTTCCCCAATACGATTGGCGCAATGAGACCGCCAGCCATTGCCGTCACCAGACCGAAGACGGCCGTCGATGACGAAATCAGCGATGAAAAAGGGTCGGCCAATGGCAGCGAAAGACTACCCTGTCAGGTCCCGGCTCAGGAGTTTGTTGACCGCGGTGATCAGCTCGTCGGGGCGGAATGGCTTCCGAAGCGTCGCATCGGCACCGACTCTGCCTGCGTCGATCAGAAATGTCGGAGTATGTTCTCGGCCGCCGCCCGACACGGCCAAGATCGCAACATCCGGCGCCTCGTGACGCAGATCACGGATCGTCTGGAAGCCTTCCTGCCGCGGCATGACAATATCGGTGATGACCAATGTCGGCCGGTGAATGCGAAGCAGCTTTAGTCCCTCGAGCCCATCTTTCGCTTGGGCTACTTCGTGACCCATGCTTACAAGAACTCGGATCATCATCCGTCGTAGTAATGATTCGTCGTCTATGACAAGAATTCTTGCCATCTCTTTCTCTCCAGGTGATTTTGTCGGCAGTACTCCGATACATAGAAGCTGGATACCGTTGGTGTAATGATGGGGCGACAAGCTCGCATGATGCGATGTCGGATATAGCCGCTCGCTGTGCGTTTATTCCAGCACGCGCCAACGTCATCGCGCTGATCGCGTCAGCGCGTCGCGTATAGCCTTCGCCAAGTCTTCCTTGCGATAGGGCTTCCCCAATAGCGCGACGCCAGGGATCAGCGATCCGTTGTCGTCATTGAGCCGGGCTTCGGGAAACCCCGAGGTGAAGACCACTTTTGTCAGCGGCCAGCGTCGGGACACCCATCGCGCCAGTTCGACCCCGTCGATGCCGCCGGGCAGGATGATGTCGGTCAGCAGCAGGTCGACGCTTTCCCGTTCCATCAAATCTTGCGCGCAAGCGGCGTCTTCCGCCTCCAGAGCTCGATAACCCAGTTCCCCGAGCTGGCGAATGACCACGCGGCGCAAGGCCGCATTGTCCTCGACCGCAAGGATCGTCTCGCCCTCGCCGCGCGCGAGTTCGGCCGATGGAATCGCCTCGGTCTGGGATACATTCCCCGTCGCCCGCGGGAAGAACAGGCGAAACGTCGTTCCGGTACCTGGCTCGCTGTAGACGCTGATGTGGCCGCCAGACTGCTTGATAAAGCCGAATACCATGCTAAGTCCGAGGCCGGTTCCCTTGCCCGGTTCCTTGGTGGTGAAAAATGGCTCGAAGATTTGGCTAGTCACCGCGGGTGGCATACCGCTCCCGGTGTCGCTAACCTCGATCATCGCATATTCGCCGGGGATCACCTCGGTATGCTGCGCCGCGAAATCCGAGTCGAGATGTCGATTACCCGTGCCAAAGATCAGGCGGCCGCCGTGCGGCATCGCATCACGCGCATTGGTCGCGAGATTGGTCAGGCTCGCCTCAAGTTGCGCCGGGTCGGCAACGATCGGGCATACCTCTGCCGATAAGTCCAGCGAAATCGCGATGTGTTCTCCCAATGTCCGGCGCAACAGCTTGGTAATGCCTATTACCAGCTCATTGACGTCGACGCGCTGCGGCTTCAAGGGCTGCTGCCGGGCAAAGGCGAGCAGCCGGCGGGCCAGATCGGCCCCGCGCAGTGCCGCATCGAGAGCATCATGCGCCAACTCGTCTGCCTCTGGGTCATCCTTCCTGGCGCTGCGCAGCAGGTCGATATTGCCGATAATGATGCCGAGGAGGTTATTGAAGTCGTGCGCCATACCGCCGGTCAGCCTGCCGATCGCCTCCATCTTTTGCGATTGCTGTAGTTGGGCCTCGAGCTTCTTGCGCTCCGTAATGTCCGCCACCGCGTACATGCTTCCCAGCATATTGCCGGCCTGGTCGTTCACCCGCGCCCAGCAAAGCTGCACGTCGATGATTTTGCCATCCTTGCGCCGCTTCTGGGTTTCGAGGGAGCCGGTTGCAAAACTGTTCTCCCCCATGCTCGCCTGACGATCGCGAAATTCGAACAAGTGCCCTTCGATGAGGGGAGGCGGCAGCCTCCCCATTGCCTCATCTTCGGTGTAGCCAAAAACCCGCTCCGCCGAGGCGTTCCACAGCATCACCCTGCCGTCCTTGTCAAGCATGTATATGGCTATCGGCGAGGCTGCGATAACCGCACTGAGGTGACGTTGGGCACGATCCAGATTCTCCGTCCGCTCGATGACCCGCCGTTCGAGCGTCTCGTTCAATATCTGAAGTTCCCTGTTTTTCCGTTCGACCTCTTCGACAAGCGCCCCACGCGTTTCCGCCAATCGCGTCGCCGCGCGCGCCTCCGTTGCTTCCAGCTCGCTGCGCAGAAGTCGCTGTTGAACGAGCCGATGCTCGTCCTCAAATTGCTTGCGTCGTATCTGTGCAAGCATGCGGGCGTGCAATACCTCGAAGTCGCTCGATTTTGCGACATAGTCGTCCGCTCCGGCGCCTAGGCCTTCGATCATGGCTTCGCGATCTTCCAGCGCCGTTAGCATGATTATTGGAATGCCCCGGACGGCAGGAGCCGATTTGATCCGTCGGCAAGTCTCCTGCCCTCCGATGCCAGGCATCAGAATGTCGAGCAGGATGCAGTCCACTGGTTGCACTGCGAGCAGTTCGAGTGTTTCCTCGCCGGACCTGGCCAATATCGCTTCGTATCCATTGCTCCGTAGGGTACCAGCGAGTTCCTGCAGGTAGGTTTCGCTGTCGTCGGCCGCGAGGACCTTCTTTGGCGCCAGCAGGCTTGCAGTGCCCCGATTTGCATCCTGTGAACCGGCACTTCGTCGCATGGCCGCGAGCCGCGCGAGGATGATTGTGACTTCTTCCCCCTTCTTGACGAACGCATCTGCCCCGGCGTCGAGGGCCCTCACCTCTGCCCCTCTGTCGTCGGAGGCCGTGAGCAAAAGACAGGGCAGCCGACGCAGAGCCGTATCCAGACGAATTCGTCGAACGACTGTGGCACCATCGATGCCGGGGAGCACGCCATCAACAATGATTGCGTCCGGCCGGAGGCCGGCAGCAACGCGTAATCCTTCCTCACCCGTAGCTGCCGTCAACACGCGGTAGGACGACTCCTCCAGGGCGCTTTTCAATTCCGCGCGAAAGGTGACGCTGTCCTCGATGATCAACACGGTGTATCCCGCGTCAACGGTCGCACTCGGCCTGAGGCTCAGCAACTCACGGGCGCGCGCAATCAGGTAATTTCGATCATAAGGTTTACCAATATAGTCATCGGCGCCGGTCGTTAGACCGCGAATCCGGTCACGTACCTCGCTCTCGGTCGATAGCAGAATTACTGGCAGATCGCTGGTGGATGGCGTTTCACGTATCGTCCGTAATATCTCGATCCCATCGCCGTCCGGCAGCAGCACATCCATGACCACGAGAGAAAAGCAATCCTCCGCGAGCACCTTCCTCGCCTCCTCGGCCGAGGCACACGCGACAGTCTCCAATCCCACCGAACCAAATGTCTCAACCAGATCCATTCTGACAGTCAAACTGTCATCGACAATCAATACGTTTAAGGTCATGATACCTTTCGCTCAGTGAATGCGCCATTCCTACCAGTCACAATGTGCGATAGACTTCCGACCCAGAGCACGTCCGTCAAGCATTCCTTTACGTAAAGCACCAACCTGGACCAGGGATTCCTGTTGTTCATGAGGCTTCGGCAGCGCGCGGATGCACCGCCGAATTTTGCCACGCGTGCCCGAATATCGTGCCGGCGCAAACGATTATTTCGATGCCCGGCGGCATACTGAGATCGAAATCAATAACTATCTTGATCGATGGGAGTTTGGTCTGTTGCCAACAAGCGTTTGTGCTTGCTTGAGGTTGCCAGCGAGGCAAGGGCGGGACCGATCTCTCCAAGCGGCAGCACGCGCTCCGCGGCGCCGAGTTCGACCGCCTCCCGCGGCATCCCGAAGACGACTGATGTTGCTTCGTCCTGGGCGATCGTTCTGCCCCCGGCTTTGCGAATGTTGAGCAACCCCGCCGCTCCGTCTCGCCCCATGCCGGTCAAGAGACATGCCGTGGCGGCCCTGCCGTATTCCGAAGCGATCGAATCGAAAAGCACATCGACCGACGGTCGGCAGCAATGGCGTTCAGGGTCGAGTGTCAGACGCAAACGTCCTTCGCGCGCGACGAGATGTCGACCGGCCGGCGCCATAACGACCCGTCCGACGGCCGATGCAATGGCATCGCCATCCTGTGGATGGGCCACCCGCCGACCGGTCTGTCCATCCAGCCATTCGGCAAAGGCGATGCCAAAGGGCTCATTGATATGAAGGACGAGAAGCACTGGCGGGTCAAATGTCGGCGGCAGACTGCGAAGGATTTGGAGGATCGCGCCGGGTCCGCCGGTGGATGCTCCGATAGCGACTACCCGACAACCGGCAGGTGGCCCAGGAGAGCCGAGGAACCGCGAATCCGGTCCGGCGAAGCGCCGGGAGAGCTCCCGCAGTCGTGCGCGCGGGTGACTGATGACGCGGATTCTCGATACCAATTTCACCGCCGAGATAAACCTGCCTTCCCATTCGCTGTCCGGTATGCTGCCGCCCGGTTTTTCGAGCACATCAACCGCGCCGGCCGCCAATGCATCGTAAGCCTTGAACAATTCACCCCGGTTCATCGAGGATGACACAACCAGAATCGGCGTCGGACAGTAAGCCATGATGTATTCGGTCGCCGATAGACCGCTCATGACTGGGAGCATCACATCCATCGTGATGACATCCGGTCGCCGTTCCCGGCAGATTTCGATCGCCCGCTTTCCGTCGCCGGCCTCGCCGACGAGTTCGACCTCAGGATCGGCCGACAGAATTTCCAAAAGGCGTTGGCGCACTGTCAACGAGTCTTCGACAACGAGAACGCGGGTTTTCATCATCTAGCCCATCAAAGGCCTGATCATCTGCAAGAAATCGGTTTGATTGAACTCGCTCTTGACGACGTAGCCACGCGCGCCGACAGCGCGCCCGCGCTCGCGGTCCGCGGGGGCCGTGCGCGAGGTCACCAAGATCGCTGGGATATCGTGTAGTGCAGGGTCCGCGGAAACCCGTTCGACAAACGTAAATCCGTCCATCCCCGGCATTTCGACGTCGACGAGGAAGAGTGCGTAGCGCCTTCGGCGAGCCGTTTCCAGGCCCTCTTCAGCCGAGACGGCCAGATCGACCTCGTAGCCGGCAGCTTCAAGGATACTCTGCTCCAACATTCGCGTTGTCAGCGAGTTGTCGATCACCAATACCGGCAGACGCTGTGGCACCGGTTCGATCGGCGACGCATCCGCGCGTTGAGCTTCCGAGACGAGGCCGTCCGGGTCCAACAGCAATAGCGGTCTGCTCGCGGAGTTGAGCGACGCGCCGGCGAGAATCGTGCCGCAGGGCGCGTGTTCGGGTAGACGGCGCACGACCATCGCCGCGCTTCCCAGCAAGCGATCGACCCCGACCGCCGCGATGCTGCCCGCTCCCTTCACGACGATGACAGACCAGGTGCGGCCGGCGGGCGGCCGCACCTGGTAGAGCGCCTTCTCCAGGGAGATGAACGGGATAGCTTGCGCCTCATGGGCTAGCGTCGCTCCGGTCGAGCCCCAGGAAATCTGATCTCCAGGGATGCGCATCGAGGTCCGTACGGCATCCAGCGGAATCGCGACCGAGCTTCCCGACACCTCCACAAGCAACGCCTCGACCGCAGCCAGGGAGAGTGGAACGGCGAGTTCCAACGACGTCCCCTTACCTTCTTCGCTGCGAACACGCACCTCGCCGCGGAGTTGCTCGACCGCTTCGCGTATGACGTCGAGACCGATACCGCGACCGGAGACCTCTGTCACCCGATCCGCAGTGCTTATGCCTCCTTGCAGTAGCAGATGAATGAGATCCTGGGCGGTCAGATTGCTCGTCCCGGAGGCCAGCAATCCTCGCTTCGATGCGACGCGGCGGACTGCATCGAAATCCACGCCTCGACCGTCATCTCGGCATTCGACAACAATTCGGGCGCCGCGAAGCGAGACGGCAACGCTCACTCGGCCGGTTGCCGGCTTGCCCGCCGCTCTTCGCTCTGCTGCGGGTTCGACGCCATGCGCTACGGAATTGCGTATAGCCTGAACCAGCGCCCTTTGCAGCGTTGCCAGCACCTGACCTTCGAGGCGCAGCCCGCCACCCCTTGCCTCGAAGGCGACCTGTTTTCCAAGTTCCTGTGCGGCATCTCGTGCCGATCGTTCGAGGGAGGCGAAGAGCGCGCCGGTTGAAACCAGCCGCAACTGTTCGGCGACAACGCCGAGCTGGCCTAGCTCGCGGCCCATTTGTTCGATCCCCAAGGCAAGGCAGCGGTCGAGTGCGCTAACACCTTGGCGCATTTCCGCTGCAGCCGAATGAGCTCGTTCCGGATTATAGATTGGCCGCCGGACCTCTCGATCGAGACCACGTGGCGTCAGCTGCTCCACGAGGAGATCGGCCAAATGCTGTAACCGAACCGCCATTGCTGCGGCAGTGCGCAGCCCTTTCAGAAGCGTGCGGGCTTCCGAAAATCCTGCCAGCAGTCCATCCACCTCCGCAATGTCTACCCGTACAGTCCGCAGGCCGTCGTCCGATATTGGGGAATTGTGGGTTGGGGCAGGGGCACTGCCCGGAACCGCCAGGGCGCGCACTTGATCGGCAATGGCATCGAGATGCCGTACAATCGTTTCGACGAGCTCGCGACCGCCGCCGCCTGTTCCTTCTCGCAGCGGAGAGAGGGCGTCTTCGATGGCATGCGCCCGTTGCGCGATCTCCAGCTGCTTAACGACGCGGGCGGCACCCTTGAGCGTATGGGCCCACCTGAGCAACCGCTGGATCAGGGCCGTATTCCTGTCTTCCTCGAGCTCGCGGGCTCCGCTGGCCAACTGATCGACCAAATCGCGAGCTTCGAGGCGAAAGTACCGGTAAGGATCTGGGGGCATGCAACTATAGGACCGCCGTTTTTTGCGGCCGGACCATCCGCAAGAGGTCGGAGGACAGCCCCGCCAGTTGAGCTGCGGTCTGAAGCGTCTGGCCGGCGCTTGTTTCAGTTTCCTTCGCCGCTTGTGCAACGCTCGCGATTGCACCGTTCACCTGCTCCACGGCGGTGGTCTGCTGCTTCGTCGAAAGCTCGATCTCTTTCGCCGCCTCGGTTGTGGCCGAAACAAGACCCGAAATTTTCCTGAACAGATCAGCAACTTCGGCGAATGATCGCGATCCGCTGTCCACCGCCTTCGATCCCGTCTCTGTCGCCATCACGGTGGTATTTACCGCGCTTCGCACATCATCGATGAGGGTGCGGATCTCCTTGGCCGAACTGCCTACACGGTCAGCCAGCTTTCGAATTTCATCGGCCACCACGGCAAACCGCTTTCCGGCCTCACCGGCGCCGGCGGCCTCGATGGTCGCATTAATGGCCAGGATGTTGGTCTGCTCGGCAAGCTCCGAAACGATTTCAAGGACCGTGCCGATTTCCTGTGATTTCCTGCCCAGCTCCAGCATGTGAGCGACGATTTGATCCACTTGGTGCCGGATGCCTATTATCGATTCGTGCGTAGTGTCGACGGTTCCGTGACCCGACCGCGCGGCACTGGCGGTCTGATCGGCAATATGCGCGACGCGCTGCGCGATTTCGGCTATCTGTCGCGACGTCGCCAGCAACTCGCTGGTGGTGGCGGTGATTTCGCCCATCGCCGTCGCCTGTTCTCGGGAACCGGTCGCCTGTTGATTGGCGGCCGACTGGAGCTCGGCGGAAGAGCTCCTGACCTGCCCGACGCTGGTGCCGATCTGCCTGGACAGAGAGCCGGTGATGAACCAGCCGATCCCCACCACAAATATGACACCCGTCAAGCTGCCCCACAGAATGATCGCCATCGTCCATTCCGCGCTTGATTTGGCTTCGGCGACGCGTTGATCTAAAAGAACCGCCTCTGCCTGGTCCGCTTCGCCGTCCAGAGCCCGGAGCTGATCCATGAAGATCTTGCCCGCATTCGTCACGACCACCTTGACAGCGGCATCGAATCCCTGGTTCTTGCGCAATTCGATCGTTTGCTTGAGTTCGGCGAGCTTCGAATTGATCAGCGGTGACATGGCGAGCAGCCGCCGTTGCTGAATGGGGTCGTCCGCGGTCAGCCTCTGCAGATTAGCGAATGTGCCCTTTATCTGGCGAAGCGCCGTTTGATACGGCGCCAGATAGCTTTCGCTCTGCGTGATGATATAGCCGCGCTGCCCAGTCTCGGCGTTTACCAGCCCGGAAATGAGGTCCGCAAGGGCAATGCGAACCTCATAGGTATGGCTTACCAGCCGTTCGTTTTCGAGAAGGCCGTAAGTGGTTCGATAGGCCTCGACGCCAGTCACCAGGAGCGTCAGCCCCGCAACGGCGAAGCCCGCCGCCAGTCTTCTACCAAAGGTCCAATTCTTACGCATGCCAATCGTTCCCTCACTGAGCCCCGGTATTCCGTATCTCCGCCGCACCAACGCTGCGAAATTGTCATTGCGGCCGCACCAACGAGAAATTTCCGGGCATTGCGTCCACTGGGGCGCGGACATCCAACCGCGAAACCGGCGTCCGGGCGCTAACACAATTTGAAGGCCGGGCGAAAAACCGCGACGCAGCCAAGGTCGCCCTAGCGACCGGTCACCAACTCTTGGCTCCTGATGTTGTCAAGCACCGAGCGGATAGACACGACCGGTCGGGTATGATCTCGCCAGTGAATGAACTCTCGAATGTGATTACGCGAGTGCTCACCTCCGCTTGGCGGGATGACCGCGTCGCGTGAGACGCGAAGATGACCGTCAAACGCTGCAAATGCGAACGCGACCGACGCGGCCGAGGCGATAACCAACCACCGCGGCGCCTCTGTCATCGGGTAGCCGATCAGTGCGTGGAGATCGTAGATTGGTACGAGTGTGCCGCGAAAGCCGGCGAGCCCGAGCAACGCGATTGAGCGGCGATGAAGCGGAGTGATCTCCTTGTTTACCGACAAACCGGCGATTTCAGCCAACCGAATGGCATACGGCTCCGATCCCACGCGAATAACTAGAAAATCCTCGGTTGGGATCGAGTCATAACGGATCGGCTCCGAAAATGAGCGGTCGAACGCAAGCCGCAGCTCGATAGCTCTTGATCCAAAGTTCGGCCGCGGCAGGCTCAAAGTTGTTCACCGCAGGAACTCAGTGCCGAACGGCATAGCGCGACCAAAGCCTCGCGGTTGAAGCCACCGCCGAAAAGCAGGATCCGAGATGCCTCTTCGTGCTTGAGCAGGTTCAGCGCTCGCGCCAGTTCGCGACGCGCGGAAGCTTGACGGCCGGCGCGGCGAGCCAGCAGTCCCAAATGCAATCGCGGCATGGCGAAGCCGGGATCCAGATGAACCGCAATCCGGTCGTGTTTCGCCGCTCTGTCGTGGGCACCGGAGTGCTCGAAGCAAAGCGCCAGCAGGTAGTGAGCCCCGGGATTGAGTTCTTCGACCGAGAGTAATTTTCGGCAGGTGTCGGCCGCTGCTTGCAGCGCGCCGCTATTTGCCAAAAGGGTTGCTTTGAGAAGCAGGATGTCAGTGTCCTGAGAGTACTCTCGCGGCAGCTGATCAACGCAAGCCAGTGCCTCGGCGAAGTTTTCCTGACGCAGTAACTTGAGAACGCCGGCCAGGTCCAATGGTGCTGGGGAGCAGAGACTGGTCGGGTCGACATCACTGGGCACGGGGACCAATCCCCTGACGCGATTGCTCGCTTCGCGAATTTCCTTTACCCAATCTTCGGTAGGAAGCGCGGCCGCTTCCACCCGCCGTGTCGTCGGGAGGACCTGCTCCACCCGCGGCCGATGGGCGGCGGAACCGATCTTCCGTTGGTAATAGAAGGTCCCATGAGTGTGGCAGAGGTGAAATTCGTCGGAAAGACCTCGCAGTGTCTCCGCATGGCCGAGGAACAAATACCCTCCGGAGGCTAGCGCTGATGTTACCCGAAGTATCAATGAGCGTTGCTGCTGGGGCGTAAAATACATGATGACGTTCCGACAAAAAATCGCGTCGTAGGCGGCCGGCGTCCAGAGTTCGAGGTCATCACGCGCGAGATTTCGATGTTCAAAAGTGACAACGTCTCGTAGCGTCGCGTCAAGTATCATGGTCTGGCCTTGAGGACGGAACCATCGATCGACGATTTCCCGGGACGTTCCCCGGAGGGCCCATGGCGAATAGTGTGCTCGCTTGGCTTTCTCCAACATGTCGGGATGCAGATCGACAGCCCGGATCGACACGGTCCAATTTGGATCCGGGACCGCTTCTCGGACGACCATGGCGATCGAATAGGCTTCCTCGCCGGAAGCGCAACCAGCCGACAAGACCCGCAGAGATTTAGCGGCCCCCTGCGCGCATATACGTTCGGGCAACACGACTTCTGCCAGGGCCCGAAACTGTTCATTATTACGGAAGAAATAGGTTTCTGTGACCGTCAGCTCGCGGGCCAGCGAGCCAATTTCGCTGCTTGACGGACAATCCTTTAGGTTCTCAAGATACACATCGCTCGATTGATCGAAAGTCTGCAACCGGCGCTGCAACACCTCTCCGAGAAAGTCGAGCTTCGCATCCCCGAACTGAAGGCCAAGACGGCATGCGATGACCCTTCGGAACCGCTCGACATAGCGCGGGTCAGCCAGAATGTTCATCGGGCCGACACCTCCGGCATCGCCTCGGCGAGCAAGGCATGCGTCGCGAGGCGAGCCGCGCTGAGAACGAACAGCAGTTCCGCATCGAGCGTCCCAATCGCCGAGACGACGTCCCCGGCGGCGCCTTGCAGCAGCGGCGGCAGCTCGCTGATCGCAGCCACGGCAATAATGCGGACGCCCAGCACACTGTCGACCGCAAAGGCGACGCGCCTGCTGCCCACTGCCAACGTCACCAGGCGGCGCGGTTCGGTCTTCTCGTCGAGTAACGATCCCGCGTCGACGACCGGGATTGGTGAGCCTCGAATCATACTCAAACCGCAGACAAAACGCGGTGCCCCCACGAGCGGCTCGATCGGCAAGACCCGCATGGTCTCCGCCACGTCCTCGAGGCGCAATGCACACAAGCGTGTCCCTAGACGACACAGTAGCCATGGGATTGCGGTAATTTCTTTGTCGACGATCGCCATCTAGACCCCGCTGCCGGTAACCCAGATCTGGATAAAGATACGACGGTCTATAACTGAAAGGATGAATTGAGCATCTCGAAAATTCCCACTCCTAAATTCACTAAATCCCAACTAATTTAGTTGAGGGTCTTTGACGATTTACTGACCGGGTTCAAGGAACATGCACGCAAGCAACCTTGCGTTATTCTTGGTGGTAGCGGCGGGGACGCGGCAAATATTTGTCTGGCACCCGGGGGGCCGGAACTACAACGGGCGCCGAGGTCGCGCGATCAAGGAGACGCTGGCCACAACGGCGGACGCTCCGTTCGGGCAAACCGTGCGATCAGCGCGGCAGCAGCCGGTTGACCGCTGCGATCAGTTCGGCAGGGCGAAACGGCTTTCGGAGGGTTGCATCGGCGCCGACCTTGCCCGCGTCGATCAGAAACATCGGCGTGCGTTCTCGGCCACCCCCCGACACGGCAAGGATGGCAATCTCCGGCGTCTCGTGGCGCAGGTCGCGGATCGTCTGAAACCCTTCCCGTTGCGGCATCAGGATATCGGTGATGACAAGGGTCGGCCGATGCTTGCGAAAGAGTTCCAGTCCTTCCAACCCGTCCGACGCCTCGAAGACTTCGTGACCCATGCCGGTAAGAATCCGGACGATCATCCGCCGCAGCGAGCGTTCATCATCTATAATTAATATTCTTGCCATGGCCCTCTCCCGGGAAGCATCGGATTCGCAATCAGGTCTCTTGATTCTGGGAAGGTCTTTGTTATTCAGCAGTGACTCGACCCGCTTTTCCAGTTTACCCAACGCGTCGTTGCAGCTGCGCTCCTGACGATCGATCGCCGCCGTGATCTCCTGGCGCATTTGCGTGAGGTCAGAGCGCCGGATCATTTCGCGCTGCATGACGTTCAGCTGATCCTCGAGCAGCTTGCCGTCCCGACGCATCTCAGCCAGCGAGCCGGCTGCAGCGGCGGAGAATTCCTGACGGGACTTGCTCTCGCTCTCTGAAACCTTTTCGATCAGGAGCCGGGTTTCGTGCGCAACCGCCTCCGCCCTGGCTGCCACGGCGTCGCTCTTCGCATCCGCCTTGGCCGCTTCGGCGAAGATCTTTTCAGTCAAGGTGTCGCGCATACCGGCGACGTAACGGAACACGGCAAGTGTGTTCGCGATCACAGCCACGAGGAGTCCGATGAGTGCGATCAAAGTGTTTGGCGAGACACCGCCCATGCACAATATCCCGATTCTTGGTCGAACCCTGCGAGTAATCAGTCCGTTCTCGAAACGCCGGTATTGGTCGGCTGTCTGTTCCAGCCGATAGTAAGTGAGCGGTGCCGATAGCCGGGGCGGATTCGACAACGGCGGGTGACCCCGACTTTCAGAGTTGTCACCTTTATATCAAACTGATGCGTATTTGTCAATATAAACAATATAACAATTTCGGGGTCGTATTTGAGGGCGCTGCCGCGAGCCCCGGCGACGGCCTACCGTTATGCGTTTACGGAAGTGCTTCTTCGAGCGACGCGCCTGGCGCCGGTCAGAAATGCCGGTAACCCGCTCGTTCCACGGCGAGGGTTCGGCCGTCGGAATCGACGAGCCGCACCCCGGTGCCGGCCTCGATCCGGCCGATCGGCGCGATCGGCGAAGGGAAGCCGGGCGGATAATGCGGTATCGCCCCGGCCGCGCTCTCGGGAGCGGTGAACACCAGCTCGTAATCGTCACCACCGGCCGCCAGCTGCTGCCAAATTGCCGGTTCGGCTGCGACCATGGCCTGCGCTGCCGGAGACAGCGGCAATGCCATCAGTTCGACGACCGCCGCGACATTCGAGGTCTCGCAAATGTGTCCGAGATCGGCGAGGAGCCCGTCCGAGACGTCGATCATCGCATGCGCGATCCGGCCGAGCTCGGGACCGAGCGAGGTGCGCGGCTCGGGTACCCGATATCGGCCGATCAGCGCCGCGCGGTGCTCGGCCGCCAACCCCGGATAGGCGCCGCGCGCCACAGCGAGGCCAATAAAGGCGTCGCCGATCGTTCCCGAGACCCAGATCCGGTCGCCGGGACGCGCGCCGCTGCGGCGCACCGCCATCGCTGCCGCAACCGCGCCGATCGCGGTCAGGGACAGGACGGCCGGTCCCGTGGTCATGACCGAGTCGCCGCCCAAAAGATCGACCCCGAACCGCTCCTGATCCTCGCCGAGCCCTTTCGCAAACCCGGCGAGCCATTCTTCTCCGAGAGATGCGGGAAGCGCCGTGGTCAACAGATAATGCAGCGGTCTGGCGGCCATCGCCGCAAGGTCGGACAGATTGACCCGCAGCAATTTCTTGGCGACGAGATCGGGTGGGTCCTGCGGCAGGAAATGCACGCCGGCCACGATCGCGTCGGTCGTCACGACCAGCTGGTGCCCAACCGGGCAGTCGACGAAGGCCGCGTCATCAGCCAGACCAAGCCCCCCTGGCCCGGCGAGCGGCGCAAAAAATCGGCGAATGCGTTCGAACTCGCCGAGCGGGGCCGTGCCCACCGGGCTCACATCTCGTCGGCGCGCAGCATGCGGCTCAGCCGATCGAGGATGCCATTCGCCAAGCCCGGCTCCTTGCCGGTGAAGAACGCATATGCGATGGCCGTGTATTCGCTGATCGAGACCCGCGGCGGCACATCGCGCCGCTCCGTCAGCTCCCAGACGCCGGCGCGGAGGATCGCCCGCAACACCGCGTCAAGCCGCGCCAAAGGCCAATCGTCGACCAGCGCCGCCGAGATCTCGTTGTCGAGCTGCGGACGGGCGGCGTCGGCGCCCTCGACGATGTCGGCGAAAAATGTCGCGTCGGCTTCAGCCATGCGGTCGCCGTCGATCTCCTCGCCGAAACGGTGCCGGACGAATTCGCGCACGACCGCTTGGGCCGGGATCTCGGGGTTGAGTTCGAGCTGGTAGAGCGCCTGGACCGCCGCCAGCCGGGCGACGCTGCGCCGACCGCCGACGCCGCGCAGTCGACGCTCACCACGAGCCGCCTCGTCGTCGGCGACCGGAACCATCATCCGGCCAGCTGCGAAAAACGCTGCTTCAGCGCGACAAGCGCCAGGCAGGCGCGAACCGCCTCGCCGCCCTTGTCGCGTCCATCGGGGGAGGCCCGGACCAACGCCTGCGCCTCGTTTTCGACGGTCAGGATGCCATAGCCGATGGGCAGCCCGTGGTGCACCGCCAAGGTCTGCAACCCGCGAGCGCTCTCGGCACAGATATGATCGTAATGCGTCGTCTCCCCGCGGATTACGCAGCCCAAGGCGACAAACCCGTCAAAGCGCTCGGCCGCCCGCGCAGCCGCCAAGATCGCAGCCGGAATTTCGAAGGCGCCGGGCACCGAGACGCTCTCGTGCGTTGCACCGGCGAGGTCCAGCGCCCGTTCTGCACCGCGGCGCAAATCGGCGGCGATGTGGGAATAATACGGCGCCTCGACGAGCAGGATATGAGGAGGCTTGCTCATGACGTTGTTCCGCCTTCCTGCGCCGCCAGCAACCGTGCCACGTAGCGCGCGATCATGTCGATTTCGAGGTTCATCGACTGTCCTGGCCCGGCTTCGCCGAGGTTGGTGCAGGCGAGTGTATGCGGAACGATGTTGACGCCGAAGCGATTGCCCGACACCTCGTTGACCGTCAGGCTGACGCCGTCGAGAGCCACCGAGCCCTTCGGGGCAATAAACGGCATCACGGCTGCAGGGGCCTCGAAGGTAAATCGGACGGATTGAGCTTCGGGCCGCCGTTCGACGATGCGGGCGATGCCGTCGACATGCCCCGATACGAGGTGCCCGCCCAATTCATCGCCCAACCGCAAGGATCGCTCGAGATTGACGGGCGTTCCTTCATGCCACTCGCCGATCGTCGTAGAGGCGAGTGTTTCGGCCGAGGCCTGGGCCGAAAACGCGCCCGGCTCGACCGACACCACGGTCAAGCACGTCCCCGAACAGGCGATCGAAGCGCCGATCGCGATCGCCCCCGTGTCGAAGGCGGTAGCTATGGTCAATTCGAGGATCTCGCCGCGGCACAGTCGCTTGACACGCCCGAGATCGGTGACAATGCCGGTAAACATGTTGATAGGCTAGGGGCTCGCCCGCCCATTTACCAGCGACATTCAACCGCAGCGAGGTTGCCATGCTTTGGTCGTGGATCCCGAACGGTCATGAAAGCCGACATGCTTCGCGCTTTTGCCCGCACCTACACGGCCCCCGTCACAAAAAGTCCCCTTGGGCTCGACCCGCGCATCCACGTCTTTCTCCTGCGGGACGGTCGTTCAGCTGTGTTCGATCGGCGCCACCGCGCCAGCCGGTAGCGATGCCTCGCTCTCGATTTGCAGCGGAAAGCGCGCTGTGACCTGGTTCGGGTTCAGCTGCGCGCCGGTCGGCGTGTATTCATAGGCCGGCACTGCGGCGAGGCTTTGCCCGCCGCCGGCCGTGATGTTGAACGACGGGAATTTGAACCAGAGGTTGTGGCCGACATATTGCGGCGGCAGGATCTGCGAGAAGTAGTCGCCGGAGCCGAGATAGAGAAACTGCGCGCCGGCCGGCTGGTCATACCGGGGCGTGCCATAGAGCGCGCGGTTGAGGCCAGTCAATGTGTAGATGCTCCCCGAGACGAGGGTCGCGGTCGTAAAACTGAAGAGCTCGATGACGCCGTTCGGGCCGCGGATTGCGCAGAGCGAGACGCCGTTTGCCGCGGCGAGCGACGAGACACTCGCAAGCGTGCCACTCTGCTGGCCGGGCGGCCCGGCGCCGGCACACTCGGAGAGGTCGACCGTGAGGTTCGTGCCCGACGCCGGCAGGTCCGCCGTCGACACACCCATCGTCGAGCGCCCGATGAACGAGCCGATTTGGGCATAGCTCTCGTTGTCGAGCGACACAAGGATGCCGGCACCGCCCCAGATTGGCCCTGATGCGGCGAGGCCGATGATGATCTGCGGCTGGGAGATGCCCTGCGCCGCCAAGAGCTGCGGCGTCGGTTCGAGGATGAACGGCGCCGCCGCCGAGGGCGCGGCATTGTCGAAGTTCGGCACCGAGGCGGTCGGCGCAAAGCCTTGCGTCACATGCGACGCGGCGGTGCCGGGGCTGCCGCCATAGACGACGCCCGATATCGTGCCGAGGAAGTCCTCTGCCGTAAAGGCGAGCGCCCCTTCCTCGTCTTCGGCCACCGAGGTTATGCGCACGACCTTGTTTTCGATGCCGAGATAGCTGTCGGTGATCGCGACCAGATCCATCGGCTCGAGGAGGCAATACTGCCACCCGAGGCTGAACGAATAGGTGTTGCGAAAGGCGGTGATGCGCTGCAGCGTGAGCTGGGCGACCGTCTGGCCGCAGAGTGCGGGATCGCAGATCGCCCGCGCCTTCAAGGACGTGTCCTTGCGCACGCCGTAGAGGTCGACCATGCCCTGGTCGAACACTTCGACGATCTGCGTATTGTAGCCGTAGGCCCGGTCGAGGCATTCGAGTTGGACATAGTTCATCGCGTCGGCCGGCGACGAGCGCTTGACCTCGACCGGGTCCGAGGTGAAGCCGCCGGTGATCGGCCCCGCGCCGATGCGCAGCGCCGGGCTGCCGGGAGTGACGCCGAGATAGGTGCCGACGCTCGATTCCTGGACGATGAAGTCGTCGTCATCGAGGCTGTATTGCACGGTCGTGTTGGGCGTCCAGCTGCGCTGGAAGGGGCCGGTGATCGTGAAAGTCTCAGAGCCGTCGGAGCCGCCGGCGATGCTGACCGAAGCGCTGACCGTCACTGACTGGTCGGCGCCGGCCATGCGGATCACGGTCGAGCTGACTCCGACGCCGGCCGTGATGCCGTAATTGGCGAGGGTCGTGTTTTCGTCGACCTGCTGCGCGAGCCGACCCATGACCGAAGAGGGATCGGTCGTGTCGCTGTTGACGTTCGCCGGCTGTGCCTGGTAGCTGACCGAGACCGTGCCGAGCCCGGCCGAAGAGAAGGTCACGGTCAGGGTGTCGAGACCGCCGACTGTGCCGCTGACCGTGACGATCCAATAGGTGGCGGAAAGCGGCGCGTCGCCGTAGGGAATGATTTTCAGGAGATTGCCCGACCAGACGATCGCGCTGACCGTCAGCTGGGCGAAGTTGGCGAGCGCCTGCTGTGCCTCGGTCTGCTGGTCGAGCATCGGCGAGAGCCAGATGCCAGCCGCATCGCAATATTCGCCGAAATTCGCGATTGTGCCTGAGGTATCGAGGTTCGCCGGCGGGAAGCCCGCGCCGTATCGTGCATTGGTCAGGAAATCCGTGACGATGCTGGCCGGGTTTGCGTCCGAGCCGTTGACGGCGGTCGCGTTTTGCGCGCCGTAGACCTCGACCGAGAAGTTCGGCAGCGCCGCCGAATAGCCGAGCTGATAGTTGTCTGCCGTGAAATTGGCGGTGCCTGAACAGCCGATCGCGTCGCCCGGGTGATTGGCGATCCAATAGGGATCGGGGTCCTGGTCGTCGTTGCCGGCGTTGATCGTCGAGATGCCCTGCAGATCAGGCAGCGCCGAGATGTTCTTGTTCCACCAGACGAGGCCGAAATCTGCGGGTCCCTGGCAGATGCCGAGGACGACTGAAACGGTGTAGGTGTATTGGCCGTTGCCTTTCGCGTCGGCACCGCCCTTGCCGCCATGCGACTTGCCGCCGGGACCGCCCTTGCCGCCGGCCGGCGTCGCCGTGAAGTCCTGATAGTCGAGCAGGTTGCACGCGACGCGCGTCGCGCCATAGGCAAGCGGGATGACGCCGCCGACCTGCGACGTCTGGAACTGCAGCGATCCCGCCGCCGTCGCCTGCTTGGCGTTCGACCCCGAGCCGAGAATGCTAGTCAAGGAAGGTTCACCAGCGAGGCAGTGAAACGGTGAGAAGCGGTTCCCGCGTGCCTACGGCGCCCAAAGAAAACCTCATTGCCTCACTGCCTCCCCCGGCCTTCCGAGGCTGTAATCCAATCGCGTACCCACCCAAATGCGTCGCCCCCGCGCAAGCGGGGGCCCAGAGCTTGCCCCTGGCATGAACAGGGGGTAAACGACTGAAATCCCTGGGTTCCTGCTTTCGCGGGAAAGAGTGCGTCCGTGAGGACGCTTTGTCTGCACGGTGCAAGTCCGTGCCGGAGCCGGTCGTAGGCTCCGTAATTGAAGGTAACTGCGTCGCCGCGAGGCGGGGTGGAGAGCAACCGGAGGTGAACCGGCAGTCCGTAGGAGGACGAACCTGATTCGGCGTGGAACTGTGGCGAGCCTGCTCTTTCGTGGCGAAGCCTGGAAGCAACCGATGGCGCTGAGACGACTGAGAAAGCGACCACCGGGCAGCCCGCGTGGTTGAGGTCGGAATGCCGGGAAGTCAAGGCGGAGTAAGCGGAGAGGCCTGTCGGGCGGGGTGAGCCGGGCAGGAGTTAGAGCCTTCATACTACCGCGATACGGCTGCGGCCGTGGAGAGGGGTGGCTAGCAAAACCATCCCGAGGGAAGGGAGGCAGGGAGTTGGAGGCGCGAGGTTTGGATGGAGTCACAGCGAGTCTCGGCAGTGCCTGAAAAGGCTGAACACGGGACAGACGCTCTCGACCCTTCACGGGGGATGGGCGGAAGGCTCGATCTCGACGGAGTGTCTGGTGTCGGCGCTGGCAACGGCGTCCAAAGGGCACATAGCTCATGCTCTTTCGCTTTTCATGGGCTGTTCACCCTCACGCAGCCTTCGAGCAGGCGAGACACTCCCGATGCGGAAACCAACGACTGGAGAGCCGCATGCGGGAGAACCGCACGTACGGTTCGGAGGGCGGGGAGGGCCATACCCTTCCCGACCCCTATCGGGAAAGGGGTTTTGGAGGCGAGAAGCCAATTGGATTAGAGCCTCCTATGCCGAGGCAAAGATTGTGAAATTAAAGGGCGAAAAGTACCGCCTCGGCCGCCGGCCGAGCAGCGGCTGATCTGCGTCGGCCGGCACCACGCCCGCTCCATTCCACGCATGGATCAGCCGCGGCCAGTGGGTCACAATGCCGCCATGCGCAAAGCAGCGGCCGAAGCGGAAGAGCGTGAGGTCGCCGGGTTGCGGCGGCCCCTCGATCTCCTTGGCGTGTTCGAGGACGCCGTTCAGATACCGCTCGACGCTGCGGTGCAGGTGCCAGTCGAACGGATAGAACGGGATCTCGCAATGCGGGATGAGGCCGGTGCGCTCATAGACCTCGACGACGAGAGTGAGACAATCGACGCCGCCCGCCGGACCCTTGACCCGCTGCGCCGTGCGGTAGGGCGTCCCGATCCACGATTGTGCCTCCGCGAGAACGGCAAGCCGGCGCCCGTCCGAGGGAAGGCTCACCGGTGAAGCTGCGAGACGGCGAGAAGGGATCCCCCGCGCGCCTTCGGCGCGCAAAAATCATCCCTCATTGCCTCGCTGCCTTCCCCGGCCGAGGCTGTAATCCAATCGCGTACCCACCCACAAATGCGTCGCCCTCGCGCAAGCGGGGGCCCAGAGCTTGCCCCTGGCATGAACAGGGGGCAAGCGACTGAAATCCCTAGGTTCCCGCTTTCGCGGGAAAGACGGGAAAGGGGTTTTGGAGGCGAGAAGCCAATTGGATTACCGCCTCCTATGCCGAGGCTGAAGATTGCGGAAATCAGCTTCCTTCCGCCGGGCCCGGCGGCGAGGCCGGCCGATGATGACGCTCTTTCGGCGGCGTGTGCGCCAAGCTGCCGCGGCCAGACTGCTATCTGCCGGCCATCAACCGCTCGCGGCTGGGTGGCGCGATGAAGGACCAATACTCGGCCGGGTTTGCAGGCCCCGCGCTTGCCGCAATCGGCATTCGCAGCCCGGCCCGGGTCGGCTTGCCATGTCGACAGGCGCTGTTGATCGAGATCGCGAGTTGCGTGGCAATCTCGTGCAGTTTCAAGCCGTCGCTCCGCAACCGCCGAATCTCGGCGATTTGCTCCTGCGTAATTCGTGGGCGAGGCCGGTTTCTCATTGGTCACCTCCGTTGCGTCTTTTCCTGGGTTGGCGTTCGTCGGGAATTGAAATCGTGGTCATGACGAAGACGATGAGGATCGCCACGAGCACCAGTATCAGCGCTATTGTGACATGCGGGTCCCACGGGTCAGCGCAGTGCGCGGCCCGCGGACAGGCTCCGACGACCTCCCCGGCTTGCGCCGGGGCCGGCTCCGGGCCGGCCATCATATCGCGTCCTCGGGTGGCGGCACGAATGGGAAGCCGCCAAATGTCTCGGCATTTTCAACGATATATGCGATCGAACCGCCAGAGACGACGACGCAGGAATTCTTGAAAACTGCGCCGCAGGTCCCGAGCGTTCGATCGCAACCCGGCAGGATTTGAAATTCGTCGCCGACATTCGGCGTCGAGAGGAAAGCGAGCGCGACACCGATCGCGCCACCCGAAACAAAGCTAGTGATCATCCGGGATTGGCCCGCATTGGCGCCGGAGATACCGGTGATCGTGCCGAGAACATAGGGGTTCGTCGTCATCGGCGCGCCGTTCACCGACCCGATCGATGAGCCCGCCGTGCAGGCGAAAGTCAGCGCCCCGATCCCGGTCGGCGTGCCCTGCGCATTGAGCCCGTTGACCCGGTCATAGCCGCACATCGCGTCGCCGAAATTGTGGGTGCAGCTCGGCTGCCACAGCCGGCGCGGCATCTGAATATTGAGGACTTCGAGCCAGGAGCGGACTTTGATCGAGATCAGCGTGCGGCTGACTTCGACGTCCGAGACGCGCCCAGCGAACAGCACGACCGCGCCGGGCGTCGTCACGCCATAGGCCGGCATGAAGGCCCGCTCGAGCTGCACCGTGGCGCCGTCAAGCTGGCCCGACCAGGCCGAACTCGGCCCAGGGTGTGTCGCCGAGTAGGTCGGTCGCGAGCGGATAGATCCGCACCTCGAGCTCGTCGGCTTCGATCCCGATAACCGTCTTGATCGTCGATCGCTCGAAGCGGGGCCCGAGCTGAAAGACCCGTCCTGTCGTCTGATCGGTTATCGCGGTCGCCGCACCCGAAAAGAGATAGCTCATGCCAGGAATATCGAGACCAGTCGGCTGCGCCGAACCCGCCAGCGTAAAGGTATAGAGGTCAGCCATGAGAAAACCGGTCGAGGAATTCAACAGGGCGACGAGCGCCGAGGATGCGGGCTTCATCCTGCTTTGTCCTCCACGATACACATGCAAGACCATTCGAAGCTTGTGGGCAAAACAAAATCACGGCCGCACCGAGATGAAATCCAGCTTCTTCAGCGACCAAAGCCGGTACAGGAAATTGTCGAAGCTATAGGCATCGCTCATGAACCGGCAACGGAAGTAATAGCTGAAGTCGGCCGTGATCAGCTTCCCCGCTTCAGGCGCTGCATTGAAAGTCATGAGGCCAGTCGACGGGTCGACCGACCAGTCGGCCGGCGGCTGTACAATACCGTTGAGATAGACGGCCGAGACGACATTGGGTGCGCATATCGGCTCCTGAAAGCCGACCCCGCCAGGCGCGCCGATGACCCGGACCAACGGCCAGACCGTTGTCACTCCGTCGGCGGTGGCGATCGGCTCGCCGGTCACTGCATCGTCGCTCGGGTCGTCGTAAAGGAAAGTCTGAAAAGCGCCGTTACAGGCCATGAAGAATCCGATAAGTGTGCGCAGATCGGACTGCGGTGCCGACTCGTCGCGCAGTACATCGTAGGTCAAGCTGAACTGCCAGAGCGGGTAGGGATAGTCGAGCGCACGCAGCTCGCGGCCCGACGCCGCGCGCTGGACGCGAGTTTGAAAGGTCGGGACCTTGGTGACCGACCAGCCCTGCCCGATCAGCCTGGGGAGAACGCCGACGTCAGCCATCTAATTTGCACAATGAGGCAGTGAGACAATGAGATTTATTTGCACGCGGACCGCGCAATACTCTTGCCTCATTGCCCCACTGCCTCACTGTGATTGAGTGAGCATCGAGCCGTGGCGCATCGCGCTGTTCAACGCCGCGACGAGGGCCGAGCCGTTGTTACGGAAAAGCCGGGCGACGCTCGCCCCGTCGATCGCGTTGATGTTGATCGTGTGCCCGCCAACCATGCCGCCGGTCGCGATCATGTTTTGCAGACCTCGGCTGATCGGCGCCGGCAGCACCATTTCGTTCTGATGCAGCACCGAGAGAATGCCGCCATCGGCGAATGCCGGCACTACCCAGCCACCCGCCGCCGACGGCACGATACCGCCGTGCCCGAAGCCGAGGAGACCGCCGAACCATTTGAACGGGTTCAGGAGCGCGTTGAAGATGCCGGGGAGCGCCCCGCCACCCTCGAGGTTCATTCCGGCCTGCACGGCGTCGGCGCCACCGCCGCCCCACATGCTGGCGACGTCCGCCGCCTCTGCGCTTGCGCCTCCGCCGGCCCCCCCACCGACAAGGCTGGCAAGCCAACCGCCGGCCGCCCCACCGCCCAGCGGCAGCAACCCGCCGAGCATTCCGCCGCCCGATGACGCGAACGGATTGCCGAGGACGCCCTTGAAAGCGTCGCCGAAGAGCGACTTTACCAGATCGCCGCCAAGACCGCCAAAGAGGCCGCCCGAGCCGGTGCCGCCCGCGGTCGAGCTGCCGCCAAACAGCAGTTCGTCGGCCAGGCTTTTGAAGTTCGCCTTCAGGAAATCGTCAAGCAGCGAGCGCACCATCCGGTCGAAGGCCTTGGCGATCGTCTCGGTCCGCAAGAGCACATCCGTGGCAAAGCCGGCGAAGCAGTCGCTGAGCTGCTGGATTGACTGTTTCCAGCTCTGCTGTGTTTCGATCGCTGCGCGATCGGTGATTTCCTGCATTTTCGCGTTGAACTCGGCTGTCCCGGCCAGCTCGTCGTCCTGCACGCGCTGCAACCCCGCCGCATCATCCTCGTAGAGATCGAGCTTCTGCTGTAAATAATTCTCGTCGGTTGACCATTTTTGGACGTTGAGCAGCTGTTCTTGCTTCAGGGCTTCGCTTGCCGAAAGCTTGCCCTCGCTTATCAAGGCTTGCAAGTGCGCGATTTGGCTATTGAAATTGATGTCCGCAGCCCGCTTCTCGCCGTCGAGCGCCGCGATCCGGAGCCGCGCCTCCTCTGCGATCTCGCGTTCCAGGTCCTTCTCGATCGCTGCGTCCTCGCGGGTTTCACTGCTGTCGCGGCCATAGTTGGGCTTGGCGGCGGGCGTGGCCGAGCCGTTGAGGTCCCGATTCGTCATCGGGACGGGTCGGTTCGGAGGCTTGTTGAGCGCCTCGCCGAGCCTGAGAAGGTTCTGAATATTGGCTTCGGTATCGCGGGC
The DNA here is from genome assembly GCA_963790875.1 of uncultured Alphaproteobacteria bacterium. Lineage (GTDB taxonomy): Bacteria > Pseudomonadota > Alphaproteobacteria > ATCC43930 > CGMCC-115725 > AP-15. The sequence continues at coordinate 2,384 of CAWBQT010000021.1, read as the reverse complement.
GGTCTCGTTGAGCCGCGCAACGAAACCGTCGAACGCGTAAGCGCAGAAGTCGATCAAGGGCCGCAGAGCGGCGAAGCCGTCGATACCGAGGGTCCTCAGGTCGAGCGTGAGCCGACTGACATACGCAGCGGTCTGCGCAATGCCGACGGCATTGCGGTCAAGCCCATCGGCGAAAGACTGCGACTTCTGGCGCAGCTCGCCCCAGCCGGCGGCGCCTTCGCGCAACAGCGGGATCAGGCTGTCGATACCGCGGCTGATCAACTCGGGGAGTTCGGCCATGCGCTGCAGTGGGTGGCTGCTTGCAGTTGCCCGATCGCCGATCAGTTGAAGGAGAAAAGGCAGATCCTTGCTCTTTTCCTGCACCTCGGAGAGAGCAATGCCCAGATCTTTGAATGTCGTCGCCGCAGTGCCGGCCTTGATCAGCCCGCCCGCGCCATCCTTTAGCGCGTCGAACGGCGCGCGGAGGCCCTCCAGCTTCTGTTTGACTTCGTCGACCCGCGCGGCAAAACCGCCGATGTCGGCGCCGAATTTCACAACGACATCGTCTGACAAATATTATCCCCTGGTTGGTCGATTGCGCGATAAGTTGTCTATGGTTGTTAGAGCCTGACCGAAAATTCGCACGCCCTACCCGATAGGTTCGTCGCCCCCGCGAAAGCGGGGCCCAGAGCAAGTGACTGAAATCCCTTGGTTACCGCTTTCGCGGGAAAGACAGAAAAAAAGGGTTTCACATCCGAGAAGCCAATTCGATTACAGCCGGTTTCGCGGGGGTGACGAGAAGGGTTGGTGATCCTGGCTCATTTTCGGTCAGTCACTTAGTCTTACTGAGTCACAAAATCATCTATGCTGTATTGTTATAGGTTGGGGGAGCGAGATATGGTATATACGCCCAGTTCTTGACCGGTTGGGGGACCGGAATGGAAGGCACCGAGTATGAGGGGAGTGAAGCGCGATTTGCGGCCTATGTCGAGGCCCTTGGTCAGGTACTTGGCCATGCCGACCGGCAGGAACCGATGCGCGATTATTGCTTGGGGTTGATGATGCCGCTGGCCCGGAAGAGCGTGGAGCCGCTGGCGGCAGTGACGGCTCCGGCGGCGGTTGCTGCGAAGCATCAGTCCTTGCTTCATTTTGTCGGCAACGCGCCATGGTCGGACGCGGCGATGCTGGCGAAGGTAGGCGAGCTGGTGATGCCGGCGATCCAGCGCAGTGGGCCGGTCGAGGCCTGGATCATCGACGACACGGGGTTTCCCAAGAAGGGACAACACTCGGTCGGGGTAGCGCGGCAATATTGCGGCCAACTCGGCAAGCAGGACAACTGCCAGGTCGCGGTTAGCTTGTCTCTGGCTAACCACGATGCCAGCCTGCCGGTCGCTTATCGGCTCTATCTGCCGGAGGAATGGGCTCAGGACCAAGCGCGTCGAGACAAAGCTAAGGTGCCGGCGACGGTTGCTTTCCAAACCAAGCCCGAGATTGCCTTGGGGCAGATCAAAGCGGCTCGGACGGCGGGGCTGCCCGAGGGTGTGGTGCTGATGGATGCCGGCTACGGCAACGACACCGGGCTGCGAACCGAGATCACCGCGCTCGGCTTGCGCTACGTGGCGGGTATCGGTCCCAATACCTCGGTCTGGCCGCCGGGCATTGAGCCTTTGCGACCGCAACGGCGCCTCGGCAGCGGTCGACCACCCAAGTTGCTGCGCCGCGATGACGAGCACCAGCCGGTCTCGGTAAAGGCGCTGGCTCTGGGTCTGCCGGCACAAGCGTGGCAAACCATTACCTGGCGTGAGGGCAGCGCCGATTGGCTCACTTCACGCTTCGCACGGCAGAGGGTGCGCCCAGCGCATCGCGATACCAAGCTGAGCGAGCCGCGCCCGGAAGAGTGGCTGCTGATCGAGTGGCCGCAAGGCGAAGCCGAGCCGACGAAATATTGGCTTGCCACCTTGACTGAAGATGTCGCCATTGATCGCCTGGTCGACATCACAAAACTGCGCTGGCGGATCGAGCGCGATTATCAGGAGCTCAAACAGGAGCTTGGCTTTGGCGATTACGAAGGGCGCGGGTGGCGCGGCTTCCACCATCACGCGACACTCTGTATTGCCGCCTACGGCTTCTTGATCGCCGAACGCGGCGCCCTTCCCCCCTCAGGACCGACTTCCGCCACGCTCGTGCCGGGATCTGGCCTTCCCGAGGGTTACCGACCCAGAGGCGCCGCCGATCCGACCCGAACGACACGTGCCAAACTCGATCGCAACGCTGCGGCGCCGGCTCATCGTCGCGCTCGCCAGGACACTCCCGAGATGCCCTTGCTGCAATGAGCCGATCCGAAAAATACGAAGAATCCCAGATTATTGACGCAGTAAGATTAGAGCTTAAGATTTGCCGCAAGG
>CAWBQT010000020.1:0-71419 GCA_963790875.1 uncultured Alphaproteobacteria bacterium | reverse complement strand
CAGCGTGGCGAGGGTGATCCTTCCGAGCCCTGGCATGGATCGCAGGATCACCACGTCGCGCTGCTCGCAACGCTGCCCCGGCGCGTTCTCCTCGCCGCCTTCCGCCGGTGCCGTCTCCGCGGGCGGGATGAGCTGGTCGCAGAGCTGGTCGAGCTTGCGGTGCGCGGCTTTGAGCTGCCGGTCGACCAAGCCGATGCGAGCGGCCACCACGTCGATATGGGCGGTTGCCGCGGCGACCACGCCGGGCGCCACCGACAACGGCTTCTGGCGCAAGACCTGCAACACCTCGGCAGCCTGCAAACGGCGGATACGGCGGGCTTTGAGGAGCTGCTCGATTGTCGTCTGGCGCAGCCGGGCGGCCTTCGCCGGGCTTGGCGCCTGGCGCCACAACTCGAGAAACCACGCGGCCGCGAGATCGTCGGAAAGGGCCAGCATCTGCGGGTAATAACGCCACAGTTGCTCGCGCACACGGTTGGCCAGACGACTGCGTTCGCGCTGCAGATCCTCGGTCATGCGCGACCATTCGCGCAACTCGACAATCACCGGGTCGTCGACCGACAAGCGCCGGAAGGCGTGGCGATCGGTGCGCAAGCTGTCGGCCGCGACTTGGGCGTCCCGCCGATCGTCCTTGGCGCCGGCGACGGTGAAGCGGTCGCGGAACCGGTCGAGCTGCTTGGGGTTGATCGCGTAGACCGGGAAACCGCGTTCGAGCAGCGTTTCGACGATCGGCCCGTGCGGCACTTCGATCGCCACCGCGATCGCCGCCGGTTCGGCGCCGGTCATCGACAACAACCAGGCGCAGAGCTCCGCCAGCCCGGCGCCGTCATGGTCAAACGCTCGCTCACCGACAATCTTGCCGCCGGCATCGATCAGGCAGGCTTGATGCGTCTTGCTCGCCCAGTCGATGCCGACAAACCACTCAATCTCTTCCATCATGGTCACTCCCTCCTTGTGCAGCCGGACCACCGCGACGAACGTCAGTCCCTGTACTGGCGCTCGAAGCGCAACCTCCCACAGGACTTCCGTCGCGGCCAACCTGCCGGGGTGCGGGTCCTCCCCAGGTGCTCAAGTCACGGGGTGGGTTCGGCTACTCCCGGCGGGCTGGCCCGGTCCGGCCAGTCTGAAAGCAGACCGGTTCACGACCGCTTTAAGGGTACAGGGTTGGGTGGGGGTGATGAAGCGGCCGGGCTCTCGTGAAAAAGCATCCTTTTGAGGGCGCGCATGAGCGTGCCCGAGGCCTACGGCAAAAGATGACCGATGCCGAGAGAAGCATTTGGCGAATCCTGCGACCGTCGTAAATAGACGGCCATCGCTGCCGCAGGCAGGTGCCGTTCGGCCAGTATATTGCCGATTTCGTTTGCCACGACTCACGCCTGATTATCGAAATCGATGGCGGCCAACACGACCGGTCGTCTCCCGACGAGGCGAAACGGACGCGTTTTCTGGAAGACCAAGGCTATCGGCTTCTACGCTTCTGGAACAATGAGGTGCTGTCAAACCTCGAAGGCGTGTGTGCGATCATCGCCCGGGATCTGCGGCGTCACCCCCACCCCAGCCCGCCCCCATCATGGGGGCGGGAACGCGCTGACGATCCGTGAATACCGTAGGCACCCGGAGAGAGGGAGGGGCCCGCGCAGCGGGAGGGTGAGGGGCCGAGTAGCTCGAAGACCCGCTAGGCGAAGATCCGGGCGCGCTGCGGCTCCTCGGCGAGCGGTAGGAAACCCGGGGCGTCACGGTCGATGACGCGGCCGTCCTTGATGATCGACGCGATTTCGTCCGGCCGCTGCAGAACGGTAATGTCGGCGACAGGGTCGCGGTTCCAGATGACGATGTCGGCGAGCCTGCCGGGGGCCACGACGCCGACTTCGCCGGCGAAAGCCGAGCAATGCCGCGTTGCCGCTGGTATTGGCGGCGATCGCCTCGAGCGGCGTCATGCCGACTTCCTTGACGAACAGCTCGGCCTCCTTGCCGTGCCAGCGGCCGTGCTGGAAGGCCGAGGCGTTGCCGGTGTCGCTGCCGCTCAAGATCGCAATGCCGCGTTCTCGCGCGTTGCGGAGCATCTGCAAGCTCTGGTCGAGCTGGGCGCGCAGGCGATCGCTCGACGGGCCGCCGGCAGCGCGGCCGACGCCGAGCTCGACGCCGATCCAGGCTGCGGTCAAAACCGGCGCGATCGGTACCCCGGCCCGGGCGACGACGTCGAGATCGTCCTCGGTCGCGAGATCGGCATGATAAATCAGATCGATGCCGGCCTTGGCGGCGGCGCGTGTCGAGGTCGAACCGCGCGAATGGATCGCGACCTTGACATGGCGCCGATGCGCCTCGTCGACGACGGCGGCGATCTCGTCATCGGCGCAGGTCTGGATATCGCCCCAATAGGAATCGGCGATCTTGATCAGATCGACGCCGCGTTTGCACTGCCTGCGCGTCTCTGTGACGAATTCGTCGCGCGTGTTGCACAACACGCCAGCCGCATCGTTGGCGCCTCCCTCCCCTCCCGGGTAGGCATCGGGGTCGAAGATGCCGCCGTAATTCGAGAGCGCGCGGCTGGCGACGGCCATGCGCGGCCCCTCGAGCAACCCGGCGGCGACCGCCTCGCGCACCGTCACGTCGGTGAACCATTTGCCGCCCGGCACCGCGATGCCGGTGACGCCGGCGCGCAGCACCCGGCCGATCGCGCGCGCCGCCCACAGAGTGCAGAACTCGGCGCTCGAGCTGTATTTGACGCCGGGCAAGGCCCCCTGATGCAACGAGATGTGGCAGTGGGCGTCGATCAAGCCGGGCAGAATGAATTTACCCGACGCGTCGATTACCCGATCGTCGTCGCATTCCGGCCGCATCGTCCGCGGCGCCGGGTCGACATGACTGATCCGGTTGCCGTCGACGACGATCAGCGCATTGGGCCTCCGGTCGCCGCCCGACCCGTCGATCAGGGTTCCGTTCTTGATCAACAAACGCGGCGGTTCGGGCTGCATCGCGGCTACTCCAGGCTCGTCGGGTCAGTCCTACCCGCCTTCGAGCCTCGGAATGAAGAAGACCTCACTGTTCTGCCGCAGCGGTTGCAGGTAGCCAACCTCGTGGATCTCGCCGTCGATTGCGACCGTGGTTTCTTCCTCTAGATGCGCGCCGAGGCCGGGATAAAGCTTGTCCAGGGCCTTGATGACGCCGCGCAGGTTTCTCGCCGCGACCTCGAATTCGCGCACGCCGCCGGTATAGCGGCGGCTGAAGCCGCTCGACAAGGTCACCCGCGCGGTCATCTCGGGCACGGCCGCTGTCCTAGTCGTCGGCGCCGGCGGCCATATCGAGGGCGGCGCGCAGCTTGGGCGGCGACATCGGCAACTCGGTCAGCCGGCGGCCGACGGCATGGTCGATTGCGTTGGCGATCGCCGCCATCGGCGCGCATATATTGACTTCGCCGACCCCCTTGGCGCCGAAAGGGTGAGCCGTGTTCGGCACTTCGACCAGCACCGCCTCGATCATCGGCACGTCGGAGGCGACCGGCACCCGGTAGTCGAGGAAGCCGGCGTTGTCGAGCCGCCCGGCCTTGTCGTAGACGTACTCTTCGTTCAAAGCCCAGCCGATGCCTTGCGTGACGCCGCCTTGGATCTGGCCCTCGACATAGGAGGGGTGGATCGCCTTGCCGACATCCTGCGCCGCGACAAAGCGCAGGACCGTCACCTTGCCGGTCTCGGGATCGACCTCGACATCGCAGAATTGGGTGGTAAAACCGGGCGCCATGCCGCCGGCATTGACCGAGGCCTGGGCGCCGATCGGCCCGCCCGTCAGGGCCTTCTTGGCCGCGAGCTCCTTCAGCGACAAGGGCGGGAAATTGCCGACATTGGCGCCGGCCGGCCTCGCCTGGCCGTCCTCCCAGACGACGCCGTCGACATCGACGTCCCAGATGATCGCAGCCCGAGAGCGCAGGTCGTCGACGACCTTTTTGCTCGCCTCGACCACCGCCATGCCGGTTGCGAAGGTGACGCGCGAGCCGCCCGTCACATGGGTGTAGCCGATCGAGGCGGTGTCGGCGACGATCGCGCGCACCTGACCGTAGTCGACACCCAAGGTCTCGGCCGCCATCAGCGCCATCGAGGCGCGCGAGCCGCCGATATCGGGGCTGCCGGTCGCGACGAGAACCGTGCCGTCCTCGTTGACCTGCACCGTGGCGCTCGACTCGCCGCCGCCGTTGAACCAGTAGCCCGAAGCGACGCCGCGCCCCTGGTTCTTGCCCAACGGGGCCTGGTAGGCCGGATGATTGATCAGCGCCTCGAGCGTCTCGACATAGCCGCCATGCGCCATCTTTGGCCCATAGATCATCGTCGTGCCGGGCCGCGCCGCGTTTTGGAGGCGGAATTTGAGCGGGTCCATGCCGACTTTCTTCGCCAGCATGTCGAGCACGCTCTCGACCGCAAAAGCCGAGATCGGGGATCCGGGCGCCCGGTAGGCGGCCGCCTTCGGCCGGTTGCAGACGACGTCGTAGCCGACCGTGCGCGCATTCGGGATGTTGTACGGGGCAAAGGCGCAGAGGCAGGCATTCATGACCGGCGAGCCCGGGAAGGCGCCGGCCTGAAACTTGAAGACGCCGTCGGCGGCAGTGATCGTGCCGTCCTTCTTGACGCCGATCTTGACCCACATCGAGGCACCCGAGGTCGGCCCGGATGCCTTGAACACCTCGTCGCGGCTCATCACGATCTTGACCGGACGGCCGCATTTCTTCGACAGCGCCGCCGCGACGGGTTCTAGATAGACGACGGTCTTGCCGCCGAAGCCGCCGCCGATTTCGGCCGGGTTGACCCGCAAATCACCGACCGGCATGCCCAGCAGCTTCGCGGTCAGTGCGCGAACGACGAAGTGGCCCTGGCTCGACGCCCAGATTTCCCCCTGGCCGTCGGCATCGATGCGGGCGACCGTTGCATGCGGCTCGATATAGGCCTGATGCACGGCCGCGGTCTTGAATTCCTTTTCGATGATGAAGTCGGCCTCGGCAAATCCGGCGTCGAGATCGCCGATCGCGAATTCGAGCCGCTTCGAGATGTTCGAAGGCGTCGTCGGCACCGGTTCGACGCCGCGGGTGATCATGTCCTCAAACAGCAGCGGCGCGCCCGGGGCCATCGCGTCGTCGACATCGATGACATGCGGCAGCACTTCGTAATCGATGTCGATCAGCGCCGCCGCCTCGTCGGCGGTGTTCTTGTCGATCGCCGCGACCGCGGCGACGGCGTGGCCCTCGTAGAGCGCCTTCTCGCGCGCCATGACGTTGCGGGTGATGTGCCAGAAATTCTGCGCTACCCGCTCGGGACCGACATATTCGAATTTATGGTCGGGAAAATCGGCCGCAGTGACAACCGCCCTGACGCCGGGCAGTGCGAGCGCTTTCGACGCGTCGATCGAGCGGATTCGGGCGTGCGCGTGCGGCGAGCGGATGACCTTGCCGTAGAGCGCCCCGGCCATCGCCAGATCGGCGCCGTACATTGCCCGGCCCGTGACTTTCGGCACGCCGTCCGGACGGATCGGTCGAGTTCCCACCCATTTGTAGCGCGACGGTGCGATGTCGTTCACGGCTCTTTCTCCTGATCGCCCGGAGGGTTTACGACTGGCCACAGCGTCGCGCGCCGGCCCGAGAAATGCAAGCCCGCGGCGCGCCTGGAGCGAGGCTGATGCGCTCACCGGGCCGGATCACCGGGCCGCCGATCGCGATCGGAAACGTAGAAGAGAGTTAACCATTTTTTCTTTACAGTTTTAGGGTAACCTGAATTGCCGGCGGCACCTTGCGTTGGATCAAGCTGTCAGGCACGCGCAGCACTTCGTCAAACGGGAGGAACGGCCATGAAGCGATCACGAACATTTGGCGCCGGCTGGATCGGCCTCGGCCTTTGTTTGCTGGCCTTGCCGGCCGCCGCGGCGCAGCCATGCGCCGGGCTGCCGAGCTGGGGTGCCCTGCGAGCAGCGCTGGTGAGCGCGGTTGCGGGGAAGAATGGCGGTCTCGGCTTCAATATGTGGGCGACGGTCGTCGCGAATGACGGCACGGTATGCGCCGTCGCATTTTCCGGCGGCGTTTACACCGATCAGTGGCTTGGCAGTCGGCTTATCTCGGCACAGAAAGCCAATACGGCGAACGACTTCAGTCTGAGCGATGGAGCGACGCCGGGCACCAGCCTCTTTCCTACGGGCCTCGCCTTGTCGACCGCCAATCTCTATTCGGCGGTACAGCCCGGCGGCAGTCTCTATGGTTTGCAGCACAGCAATCCCGTGGACGCGACGACCGCCTACCAGGGCAACGCCACCGCGTTCGGCACCCGCCTCGATCCGCTCGTCGGCGGCCGGATCGGCGGCGTAAACGTCTTCGGCGGCGGGCTCGGGCTCTACGTCTCGGGCGGAAACAAGATTGGTGCCGTAGGGGTCAGCGGCGACACCTCCTGCACCGACCATTTTGTCGCCTGGCGGGTTCGCGCCAATCTGACCCTCGACCATCTGGGTAACCTCGGCGTCGTGCCCGGGGCCGACGCGAAGCACCCCGACAACATCATTTTCGACATCACACCCAACCCCAATGGTGGGACCGGCATCAGCAAGGACGGGTTTGGTCATCCGACATGCATCGGTTCCCTCAACCCCACGACCTTGCCCGCGGTGCGAAAGCCGTGACCTGCCCAGCGCATCCGCTCTCCGCGTAGGACGCTGTCCCATCACCCTCCCGTTTGCGGCGGGCGGTGTTCACGGATCGTCGGGCGGCTGCCCCTCACCGGCCCTCGCCCCGGCCCTCTCCCCGCAAGTGACCGCAGCGGGGCGAGGGAGGCGGCCGCGGTGCCCCGCGCCCCGCGTGAGCGGGGTTGAGCGGGAAAGGGAGGGGCTCGCGCCGCAGGCGGGGGAGCGTGAGGGGCGCAGCGACCGATTCTCGAACTCATAACGAGTTCATCGCGCGGCGGAAATTGTTTCGGTACCGTAGTCCGCTCGCCCACGGGTTCACACAATTTCCGACGCCTCGTGAATGGGTTCCGGGGATGAAACCCGTCGCGTGAGCGAACTCTCGCCATCTGGTCCCGCCCTGGAGCCCGCCTGGTTATCCCATCCCTCACGCGGGGCTTGCCAATCCGGTCGCAATAAAGTACAATTTGCTATAATCGCCACGAGCGGGTGTCGGCGGTGGCCGTGGCTGCGGACGGAGATTGCGCGTTCGCCAGCCAGCCGCGACGGTCCATCAGCGGTCCCGCGGCCGGTCCTCGAGATCCCTCAGCCGGTGTCCAAAAATCCCTCAGAGATCCCTCAGGAAATCCCTCAGAGATCCCTCAGCAACACGGCTCGGCGACGCCGTGAACCGGAGATTTATCCATTAAAATCAATATGTTGTCCCATATGACGGAGCGCTGCGGCCGCGAAGATGGGCGCGAAAATCCCTCAGAACAGCGCCCCGGCCCGGCGCGTGAACGCTCGACGCCGTCGGCGCCAAGCGAGCGGTCGAGTGCACCTTGACCCGCGAGAGGCTCGGCAGGAGCCGCCGCCGGCGATTAATTCCGGTTGACGCCGTCGCCGCTTGCGGCGGGGTCGAGCGGCGGGCCCGCTGATCGGTTGTTGCAGCGGCGGCGGTGCGCGCCGAGACATATTGCCTCACAACCGCGCGGCCCGGAACCGCGACCCGGGCCGGGCGTTACTACTGGGCGATTGCGCCGCGCAGAAAACGGTCTTGCCGCCTCTCCGGCCAACCACCATGCGGATACCGGATCGCGGTGATGAAGATCGCGCACGTCTCCCCGTTGATGGAAGCGGTGCCGCCCAAGCTCTACGGCGGCACCGAGCGGATCGTCGCCTATCTCTGCGACGAACTTGCGGCGCTCGGCCACGACGTCACGTTGTTCGCCTCCGGCGACAGCATCACGAAGGCGCGGCTCGAGCCGGTCTGGCCTTGCGCGCTGCGCCTCGACCCGGGGATGCGCGATTATCTGGCGCCGCATGTCGTGATGCTGGAGCGGCTGGCGCGGCGCGCCGAGGAATTCGATGTTGTGCATCTGCACATCGATTATCTCGCCTATCCTATCCTGCGGCGGTGCGAGGTGCCGTTCGTCGCGACGTTGCACGGCAGGCTCGACCTGCCGGAACTGCGATGCGTCTACGAAACCTTCGCCGACGTGCCGGTCGTCTCGATTTCCGATGCGCAACGCGAGCCGCTGCCGCAGGCGAACTACGTCGCGACGGTGCAGCACGGCATCCCCGAACGGCTGCTGCTGCCGGGCTTCGGCCAGCCCGGCTATCTCGCCTTCCTCGGCCGCATTTCGCCGGAAAAGGCGCCGGATGCGGCGATCCGCATCGCCGCCGAGGCGGGGATGCGGATCAAGATCGCGGCCAAAGTCGATCGGGTCGACGAGGCCTATTTTGCCGAGCACATCGAGCCGCTCCTCGCTCAGCCGCATGTCGATTTCATCGGCGAGATCGGCGACGGGCAGAAAGCCGAATTTCTCGGCGGCGCCGCAGCATTGCTGTTTCCGATCGCCTGGCGGGAGCCGTTCGGCCTGGCGATGATCGAGGCGATGGCCTGCGGCACGCCGGTGATCGCCTTTCGCAACGGCTCGGTTCCGGAGGTCGTCGATGACGGCGTCACCGGCTTCATCGTCGACAGCGAAGCGGCGGCGGTCGCCGCGACGAAGCAGCTGAGGCGCCTCGACCGCGCCCGCATACGGGGCGTTTTCGAGCAGCGTTTCACGGCGCGGCGGATGGCCGAGGACTATCTCGAAATCTACCGCGAGCTGATCGGATGGAACCGGCCGTTGCGCGCGGCGGTGTGAGCGCGGATACGGGCGCCGCGGAGCGGTGACTTGCTGCCGTCGTGCCGGCCGTCGACGGATTATTCCTAGGGGACGCGCGTTATTCCTCGCGGCTGTTGATCTCGATCCAGCCGATCCGGACCTTTGCCGACGGCGCGCACCTGCGACCTCCGAGAGCCGCGCTCGACCTGTTTGACGAGGCTCATGCCGGGCGACGCTTTCTGACGGAGTGAACTCGCATGCGCTGCCACCGTGAGAATTAGGCCCACCGTGAGACTTGGACCCACCGTGAGAATTAGACGATGTCACCTGCGATAAACGCGGACCAGGATCCCGGCCGATTTCTCCTGCGCTATGTGCGCCGCCACCCGGCCGGTCATCTGATCGTGCTCTTGGCGGTGCTCGCGGCGGTCGGCTGCGCGATCGGCGCGCAATACGGCGTCAAGAACCTGGTGGACGCGCTCGACGGCGGCGTCCGGGCGCAACTGTGGCCGGCGGTCGGCCTGCTCTTGGGGCTCGTCGCCGGCGACAATCTGCTGTGGCGGCTCGCCGGCTGGTTTGCGAGCCGGGCGTTTGTCGCGGTCGGCGGCGATCTGCGCATCGATCTTTTCGAGCATCTCACCGGCCACGCCTCGGGCTATTTCGCCGACCGGTTCCCGGGTGCCCTTGCCGGCCGCATCACGACCGCGGCCAACGCGGCGTTCAGCCTCGAAAGCGCGCTGACCTGGACGACGATCCCGCCGGGCGCCGCGGTGGCCAGCAGCATCGCGCTACTCGGCACCGTCAATTGGCGGATGACCGTGGCGCTGTCGGCGGCGGCGCTCGTCATCGGTGCGGTGATTTGGCGCAGCGCGGCGCGAAACCGCCATTTGCACGACCGCTTTGCCACGCGCGCCGCCGGCGTCAGCGGCGACCTCACCGACGTGATCGCCAATATCGGGCTCGTTCGCGCCTTCGGCGCCGCCGCCCGCGAACGCCGACGCCTGTCGGAGCGCATCGCCGACGAAATGTCGGCGCAGCGCGAGAGCCTCCGCTCGCTCGAACGGCTGCGGCTGTTCCACGCGGTCTGCGTCTTCACCGTGTCGGCCGGGGTTCTGACCTGGGCGGTGTTGCTGTGGCGGGCGGGCCGCATCACGACCGGGGACGTCGTGCTGACCACGACCCTGGGCTTCACGGTCATGCACGCTTCGCGCGATCTGGCGATGGCGATGGTCGATCTGGTGCAGCATTTTGCCAAGCTCGGCGAAGCGCTGCGGGTGCTGGGTCTGCCGCACGAGATGCCGGACGCGCCGGATGCGCGGCCGCTCATCAATCTCGGCGGGTCGGTCTCGTTTCTCAATGTCTGTTTCAGCTATCCGAACGGCCCGCGTGCCTTGCAGGACTTCACCTTGCACATTCCGGCCGGCCAGAAGATCGGCCTCATCGGCCGCTCGGGCGCCGGAAAGTCCACCGTTCTCGCCCTGCTGCAGCGGCTTTACGACCCCGAACGCGGCCATGTCCTGATCGACGAACAAGACATCGCCGGGGTCACGCAAGAGAGCCTGCGCCGGTCGATTGCAGTCGTGCAGCAGGACATCGCGCTGTTCCACCGTTCGGTGATCGAGAATCTGCGCTACGGCAGACCGGAGGCGAGCGACGAGGAAGTGCGCCGCGCCGCCGATGCGGCGTACTGCAGCGAATTCATCGAACGCATGCCGCAGGGTTTCGACACGCTGATCGGCGAGCGCGGGCTGAAGCTGTCGGGCGGCCAGCGCCAGCGGCTCGCGATCGCCCGCGCCTTCCTGTGCGACGCGCCGATCATCCTGCTCGACGAGGCGACCTCGGCCCTCGACAGCGAATCGGAGCGGCTGGTGCAGGAGGCGTTGGCCCGGCTCGTCGCCGGGCGCACCCTGATCGCGGTCGCGCACCGCTTGTCGACCCTCGACGCCTTCGATCGGATCGTTGTGATCGAGCGCGGCGGCATCGTCGAAGACGGCCTCCTGCCGGAGCTTCGACGGCGGCAAAGCGTTTATCGCATTATGGATGCCCAGCAACGACGACCAGCCGAACGGTCGTGACATCGGTCCTAAGGGGGCCGCGGCGCGCCTGGTTCGCGATCGGCGCGGCCCTGATGGCGATCGCGCTGCCCAGCTCCGGCAATGCCGCGACATCGGCGCCGCGGCCGCCGGGGGTTCAACTCGTCCAATCGCCTCCGTCGACCGCTGCCGCATCGGCGCCGGTCGCGGCAAAGCCCGCCCCGAAATCGGCTGCGCCAGCCGGTCCGTCGCCGCCCAAATATCTCGAGCCGCTGCCGCCGGGCAAATACACCGGCGTTCTCGGGAAAAAAGTCGCGGGTCTCGACGGCAAGGATCTCGGGCCGATCGTCGACGTCATCGTCAATGTCGACGGCGCGCCGCGCGCCGCGGTCATCGATTTCGGCGGATTTCTCGGCGTCGGCAGCCGCAAGATCGCGGTCGACTGGCGTTTGCTGAATTTCGCGCCCGATCGGACGGATGGTCAGATCTGGCTCAGTCTCGACCGGGCCGAAATTCAGACGGCGCCGGAATACCAGCCGGACGCTGCGTCGGACGAAATGGTCGGACCGCCTTGGGAGGCGCCGTTTTCGCCCGCTGCCGGCAAATGAGCGGGCCCCGCAAATGGCTCGAACAAGAGGGCGCGCGAGCCGGGTTCCAGCGATGTTTTCGGCCGAGCACGGTCTCGATTGGCTCAACCTCTTCATTGCCAACATCCAAACCGGCTTTGGGCCGTTCATCGCCGTCTACCTGACCACCCGGGGCTGGACCGAGACCTCGATCGGCCTGGCGCTCAGTTTCGGCACGATCACCGCGATGGCGAGCCAGGTGCCGGCCGGCGCGATGGTCGACCGCATCGGCAACAAGGCAGTCGTCGTTTTGTTCAGCGTTCTCGCCTTCGGGGTGAGTGCGCTGCTCTTCGCGATCGAGCCGGTGCCGCTCGCGGTCTATGTGGCGGAAATGATCCATAGCTTTTCGAGCTGCACCCTGGGCCCAGCGATCGCCGCGCTGAGCCTGGTCGTGGCGGGGTCGGCGAGGCAGGGCCTGCGGTTCGGCCGCAACGCCCGGTTCGCGGCGATCGGCAACGGGATCGGCGCTGCGCTGATGGGCGCCTGCGGCTACTACATCTCGGAGCGCGGGGTGTTTTTTCTGACCGCGGCGCTGGCCTTGCCGGCGCTCGTCGCGCTGCCGTCACTGGCCCGGCTCTCGGCCCCGAGCCCGTCGCCCTCGCCGCGCCGCTCGGCCAACTCCGAACGGGGCGGAACGACGCTGCGCCGGGTGCTGACCGATCGCGCCCTGTTGATCTTTGCCGCCTGCGCGATGCTCTTCACGCTCGGCAATGCAGCGATGCTGCCGCTCGTCGGCAACGATCTGACCCGAACCGTCGGCGACGCGGCGAGCCTTGTCATCGCCGCCTGCATCGTGCTGCCGCAACTGGTCGTCGCCGCCGTCTCGCCGACAATCGGCCGCCTCGCCGAAAAGCAGGGGCGCCGTGCGATTCTGCTTCTCGGGTTCTCCACCCTGCCGATCCGCGGCTGCCTGTTCGCGGTGTCGAGCGATCCGCTCCTCGTCGCATTGGTCCAGATATTGGACGGGGTCGCCGCCGCCTGCCTCGGCGTCCTGGTGCCGCTCGTCACCAGCGACGTTGCCGGCCGATCGGGCCATTTCAACCTGGCGCTCGGCTTTGTCGGCCTGGCGATGGGCGTCGGCGCCACATTGAGCACCAGCCTCGCCGGCTCGATCGCCGACCAGTGGGGCCAGCCGACCGCCTTCGGAGGCCTCGCCGCGGCCGGGCTGGCGGCGCTGCTGCTCGCCTGGGGCGCGATGCCGGAGACCGGCGGCCGGGCTCAACCCGGCCTGGTTGCGACGGCGCCGTGAAACGGCTGGGCGATGAAGAAAGTGCCGCCGTCCGCGACCGCGGCGACGGCGCGCCGCCAGGCCTCGGCTTCCGCCGGCGTCAACGCCGCCAGGATCTGCTGCTGATAGCGGGTAATGCGCGGCGAGGGCGGTCGGACCGCGACAAGCTGCGGAAACGCGACGAGCCCCTCGAGACCGAGCTTGGGCAGTCGATCATAGAGGCTCGCATCGGCGCAGCCGTCTGGCCCCACCCCGCCGCCGATCGTGCCGGGGGCTTCGACCTTTGCCTTGAGCGCTGGGTCGAGCGGCAGGTTGACCCAGCAGCCGCGGTCGACGGCCCGGACGACGACGCCGACACGGCCGCCGGGCCGCGTCACGCGAACCAGTTCGGCCAGCATCCGCGCGGCGTTGCCTTCCTCTGCGACGGTGCTCGACAACGCGACGTCGACCGAAGCATCGGGCAGCGGCAGCGCTTCGCCGCTCGCTTCGCGCAGCTCGAAACGCCCGGCGAGACCGGCTCGCCGCGCCAATTCTTGCGCCTCGCCGAGCAGGTAAGGGCTGCGGTCGACGCCGATCAGCCGGTTGGCCCCGCGGGACGAGCCCGTCGGCTGAAGGTCCACGGCGGTGCGGCGCGCCAGCTCGCGCATGATCACGCCGGAGCCGCAACCGAGTTCGAGCACGGTCTCGCCCGGTGCGATCGCCAACAGGTCGAGAAGTTGGCGGACGATCGCGATATAGCCGGAGCGGCCGCGCTCTTCGAGGCTGGCGACGCTGCCGAGATGCGGACCGCCGAGCGCAATCGTGCAGCACTGTTCGGCCAGCACCGGGAGCAAGGCCGACCATTGCGTCGGCGCGAGATCGAGCGGCAGCAGCATGAGGGGCGGTCCGACGCCGCGAACCCTGAACGAGATGCCGGCGACCTCGCCCTCGGGGTCGGCCGGACGCGCCGGCGGCAGCGGCTCTCGCCGCTCGATTCCGGCGAGGAAATCCCGCATCGCGCCGCCGATTTCCGCACCGCGCTCGACCGCGAGGTCGGCCCAGGTGAGCCCGGTATAATCGCCGAGCACGCGGGTCGCGGCCTGCGGCAGCCGCGGCAGCGACGCCTGCACCCGGCGCGGCCCCGGCCCATGATCGCCGGTCACGACGAGGAGCCGCGCCGCCAGTCCTTCGAGCCTGTCGGGGTCGAGCGCCGCCGGGCATAAGAGGGTCAGCGACGCGACCCGCTCGGGAGAGCGGGCAAGAAAGCCCTCCCAGTCGGGGCCGGCGCGGCCGGCGAAATGGGCGCGGGCGATCCCGAGATGGTCGAGGATCGCCTCGAGGCGCGCTTCGACAGGCATTTCTTCTGCTGCAACGTCGCTGACGATGACCCGTCTCCCGATCCGCCCCTGGCTTACCCAGATAGCTGGCGGCCCTCATATGATCACGTCGGGCCGGTTCGCTGAAGCCTCTGATTGCGGCGCCGGGGCGCTTGCGGGTCTGGCGCCGCGCCATCGCCGATGCTATCCCGCCGCATCCACAGTCGCGGGGGCGCCATGGACAATATTCTCGACCGCCTCGAGCAAAAGCGCGCGGCGGCGCGGGCGGGCGGCGGCGCCCGCCGCATCGAAGCCCAGCATCGCCGCGGCAAGCTGACCGCGCGCGAGCGCCTCGAACTGTTGCTCGACCCCGGCTCCTTCGAGGAATGGGACATGTTCGTCGAGCATCGCAGCCACGATTTCGGCGTCGACGAGCACCGCATACCGGGTGACGGCGTCGTCACCGGCTACGGCACGGTGAACGGCCGTCTGATCTTCGTCTTCAGTCAGGACTTCACGGTCTTCGGCGGCTCGCTGAGCGAGGCGCACGCCGAAAAGATCTGCAAGATCATGGATCAGGCGCTGAAGGTTGGGGCGCCGGTGATCGGCCTCAACGATTCCGGCGGGGCGCGGATCCAGGATGGGGTCGCCTCGCTCGCCGGTTACGCCGAGGTCTTCGAGCGCAATGTCCTAGCCTCGGGCGTTGTGCCGCAGGTGTCGATGATCATGGGCCCGTGCGCCGGGGGGGCGGTTTATTCCCCGGCGATGACCGACTTCATTTTCATGGTCAAGGACACCTCCTACCTGTTCGTGACCGGTCCCGAGGTGGTCAAGACGGTCACCCATGAAAGTGTGACCCAGGAGGAACTGGGCGGTGCCGTGGCGCATACGACGCGCTCGGGTGTTGCCGATCTCGCTTTCGAAAACGATGTCGAGGCGCTGATCGAGCTGCGCCGCTTCATCGACTTTCTGCCCGCCTCGAACCGGGCGGCGCCGCCGCTGCGACCGACCGCCGATCCGCGTGACCGGGCCGAGCCGTCGCTCGATACGCTGGTGCCGGCCAACCCGAACAAGCCGTACGACATCGAGGAGCTGATCCTGAAGATCGTCGACGATTTCGATTTCTTCGAGATCCAGCCGGACTTCGCGCGCAACATCCTCGTCGGGTTCGCCAGGATGGAAGGTTCGACGATCGGGATCGTCGCCAATCAGCCGACGGTGCTGGCCGGCTGCCTCGATATCGACAGTTCGCGAAAAGCGGCACGTTTCGTCCGGTTTTGCGACTGCTTCAACATCCCAATCGTCACTTTCGTCGACGTGCCGGGTTTTCTGCCGGGCACAACCCAAGAGCATGGCGGCATCATCAAGCACGGCGCCAAGCTGTTGTTCGCCTTTGCCGAGGCGACGGTGCCGAAAGTCACGCTGATCACCCGCAAGGCCTATGGCGGCGCCTATGACGTGATGAGTTCGAAGCATCTGCGCGGCGACGTGAATTTTGCCTGGCCCTCGGCCGAGATCGCCGTCATGGGACCGAAGGGTGCGGTCGAGATCATCTTTCGCGGGGATCTCGGGGACAGTGCCGCGATCGCGGCGCGGACCGAGGAATACCGCGAGAAATTCGCCAATCCGTTCGTCGCCGCCGGGCGTGGCTTCATCGACGACGTGATCCTGCCGCGCGACAGCCGGCGGCGGCTCTGCGGGGCGCTCGCCATGCTGCGCGGCAAGCAGCTCGCCAACCCGTGGAAAAAGCACGACAACATCCCGCTCTGAACGATGATGTGTGCGTCGCTGACGGGGACGGTTGCCTGTCGCCGTTCCCGGGCTTGACCTGGCTTGGGGCGACGAGGCCAACAGCAGACCGACCTGATCCGTGGCATCCACGTCTTTTGTTTCCGCGATGGAGTAGGCGCAAGAGAAAGAGGTGGATGCGCGAGTCAAGCCCGCGCAAGGGGAATTTTGTGGGCCTGTAGGTGAGCCGAAACGGCACCGCTGGAGTTTTCCCGGACCAGCCCTGCGCCCGCAGAGAAATGCCGAACAATCAGTTGGAAGAGCGAATTGATATTCGGTCGCGGTGAGATTGCCGGGTGCAGGCAAAGTTGCACCCGTTAACCCGAGGTCCGCTGCAAAACCGGCGCGTTTTACGTCGCATTTGCGACGTATCAACTCTTGTCCGCTTGTTTGCAACAGGCTTTTGATTTGCGGCCATTGACGATCACTAAGTGCACACTGGACCATAGGTCAGCCTTCTCCAACTCGCCATTTGTTAATGAAGTTATTGAGCGGTCAGACTGCATCTGGCTGTAATCATCCCTAAAATACCCCTTATTTTTTGTCCGTATCATGTAATAAATTAACAAATCGTTGTACATAAATTGAATTTTTAAGCCAGGTTATTGCCGATTTTATGACGAATTTCTGGCTCGGTTTATGATGATGGGTGGACGGGACTAAAGTATCGACGTCAACCGGGACGTAAAGCAAATCGAAACCGGTTTGTACAAAAACCAGCACCATTCATCCAAGCGACCGGGTCTTCATTACTGTGAAACCAAGGCTATCTGCGATCGCGGACGCGCTTCTGAGCGCGGCCTTTAACCTTGCGGCGAGTTGGTTGATTTTGGCCGCGGTGCCGTCCACGGCATGGGCGGCGTGGTCCGTTTTGACTTTTCACTACGATACGCTGCGGACCGGCTGGAACAGCCAGGAAACAACGCTGACCCCGAGCAATACCGCAAGCTCGCAATTTGGACTGTTGCAACAAGTCGATCTCAACTCGCAAGTCGACGCCCAGCCACTATTCGTTCCCGACGTGACAATCAATCGTCAGACTTACAACGTTATCTACGTTGCCACCGAGAACAATACGGTTTATGCGATCGACGCAGCGAGCGGCAATATCTTGCTGAGCCAAAACCTCGGTGCGCCGGTGCCGCTTTCGCAGTTGCCCGGGAATTGCGGCAACAACGCGGACGTCGTCGGCATACACTCGACACCGGTCATCGATCCGGCGACATCGACCATCTACGTTATGGCATTCACCGACGTGAACACCGCGGCACCGACCTGGATCCTGCACGGGCTCGATCTCGGCACCCTCTCCGACAAGGTGACGCCGGTCGTCGTCCAAGCTTCGGCCCCACTGGCCGACGGCTCCTCCTATAGCTTCAATGGGGCGGTCAGCCGACAGCGCCCCGCCCTGCTCGAGGCCAACGGCAACATCTATGCCGGGTTTGGCAGCTTCTGCGATCTCGATGCAGGTGTCCTTCGCGGCTTCGTCTTGGGCTGGCGGGCGGGGACGCTGACGTCATTGAAGGCAAACCAACTCGACGATAAGCGCACCCGCTCGGCTGAGGATTACTTTTTGACCGCTGTTTGGATGTCCGGGGACGGCATCGCCGCGGACGGTACCGGGCGACTGTTTTTCGTCACGGGAAATTCCGACCCCAGCGGCACATCCTATGCGCCAATGGTCAACCCATCGGAAAGCATCGTCAAAATGGCGCCGGATCTGACGAAGGTCGAGGATTATTTCACCCCGTCCGACCCAGATTATGGCGTGCAGGTCCTCGATCAGCATGACGGCGACTTCGGCTCCGGCGGCATTCTGTTGCTGCCCGACCAACCGCTCGCGGTCGCCGCGGGCAAGGTTGGTCAGATGTATCTGCTCGATAGACACAATCTCGGCGGCTACAGCAAGAACGGCGTAAACCAGGTACTGGGTACCTATTCGATCGGTCCGTGCTGGTGCGGCGAATCGTACTTTACCGGCCCAGACGGAATTGGCCGCGTCGTCAGCAGCGGCGGCGGCCAAATCATGGTCTGGAAGGTGGAAGCGTCGTCGCCGGGCCTCTCCCTGGAGAGCCAGTCGCAAGCGCTGCCGCAATCGGCCCAAGACGGCGGCTTCTTCACCAGCGTGTCGTCGGACGGAGGAAGCAACCCGATCATCTGGGCCGTCGGGCGCCCGGTGAGTTCGAGTAATGACGCTGTCACGTTATATGCTTACGACCCGGTTGCTGCCGCCAACGGCAACACCAATTGGCTGTTCTCCGGGATCGCCGGAACCTGGCCGAATCTCGGCGGTAACGCCAATCTCGTGCCAGTCGTCGCCGATGGCCGGGTCTATGTCGCAAGCTATGCGGAACTGGAGATATTCGGCCTCGGCGCCGATGCCGCGGCGGCCTGGCAGCTTACGGCGCGCCTGACCCATCCCAAGCCGCCGGCGCGGATGCCCCTGCCCACCGGCAGCCACGAGATCTACGGCACGATCATGACGATCGAGGATGGCGAGATGATCCTGGCAACGCGTGCGGCAACGCTGGTGCGGGTCGCGGTAAGGGGTGCGATCGACGCCGATCAGAGCGTCGACCTGGAGATCGGCAAGACGGTGCGGGTGATCGGCCGCTACGACGGCGCGCATGTGCTGCACGCGAAGAACGTCATCAAGGCAAAGCCTTCGCCGCGCGCCTGGCCGGTCGACAGGTGAAATAGTCGGGACGGCCCGGACCCGGTCGTTCCAGTCACTCACCCCCTGTTCATGCCAGTTCGTGCCAAGGGCAGGCCTGGGCCCTCGCTGTCTTGCGGGCGACGAATTTGGCGAAACGGCGGGTGAATCTGTCGAGTTCTCCATCCTCCCGGCCGAGACCCAAGCGGGGAGGGTGAGAGGGCGCCGCGGTTGCGGCGGCGAAATTGAAGGGTGTAGCATCACCCCCGCGGCACAAAGCGGCATCCCCTCCGGCAGGCTCGCGGCATCGCATGTCTCGTTTGCTTTTGGTGCTCGCCATCGTGCTGAGCATCGCCTGGACGACAGCGCGCGTCGCCGACGCGCAATATGGCCAATACTATCCGCCGGGCTATCGGCCGCCGCCCCCCGGTTACACTCCGCCGCCCTGTTACGCGGTGACGCCGGGGCCCTTTGCCGGAGCCGCGCGTGGTGCCGCCGGCGGCGCGCTCTTTGGCGCCATCGGAGGCAATGCCGGGCGCGGTGCCGCCATCGGCGCAGCGATCGGCGGGATCGCCGGTGCGGCCCGGCGCGGCGCCGCACGCAACAACGGAGCCTGCTCCTAAGCGGTGCGCTTCTCCGGCAAGAGAGGCCGCCATTTGCCGATAGAGGCGAAAATGAAGACCAGATTTGCGGTAATCGTGCTGACTTTGGCGGTCGCTGCCTGCGCCGAACCGCCGGCGCCGGCGGCGACAGCCCCGGCTGCCGCTGCGTCGGCAGCGGTACCGTCTGCTGCGCAGATCGCTCCCGGGGTGTGGAATGTCGAGCGGGTGCGCTGCTCCGACCTGCTCGAGGCGTCCGACGCGGATCGCGCCTCGGCAGCGATGTTCTATTACGGCTACCTGGCGGCCAAGGCCGGCATCCAGGTCATCGATGTCAGCCGCATCGACGGCAACATCGCCAAAGTCATGCAGCAATGCGAGACGGCGCCGAACCTGACGGTGCCGCAGGCGTTCGGCGAGGCGCTGCAGCCTGGTTCCTGACCTCGCCATTCCGCCCGTGACGCATATTTGCCACGTTCCGGGCAAATCTTGCCAAGGGAGGAAGCCGTGAAGTTCAGAATTATGCTTCTGCTTCTCGTTTTCGTTGCCGCCGGCCTTGTCGACCGCGTGCCATTCGCGGCCTCGGCCGCCGCGGCGCCGGCGGAGCCGGCGATCAGCCCGGAGGCGGGCGCCGCTCTCGTGCGGATGGGTGCGACGCTGCGCGGCCGGCAGTTTTCGTTTCAGGCCCGGACAATTCGGGACTACGCGGGTGCCGCCGGCGAGCCGCTGCACATCTTCCACACCCTCGATGTCGTCGTGCGCCGACCGAACCGGCTGCTGGTAACCAGAAACGGCGACGACGGCGCGAGCAAGCTCGTCTATGACGGCAAAACCCTGTTCGTCTACGTCGCGGACGGCAACAAATATGCGAGCATCCCGGTGCCCGGAACGATCGGCGGCATGATGCGCGTGGCGATGGGTCGTCTCGGCGTCGATTTCCCGCTCGCCGACTTCCTGACCGACGCGCCGGACAAGGCGTTCCTGAGCGGCGTCACCGCGGGCCGGGTCGTCAACACGGTGACGATCGACGGTGTTCCCTGCCTGCATATGGTGTTTTCGCAGCCACCCGGCATCGAGCTGGAGCTGTGGCTCGAAAACAACGAACGCTCGCTGCCGCGTCGCCTGATCGTGACCTACAGTTCCTTGCCGAACCAGCCGAACTTTATCGCGACTTTCGCGAATTGGAATTTCGCGATTGAGGCAACCGCCGCCGACTTCGCATTTCAGCTGCCGCCCGGGGCGGTAAAGATGGCACTGCAGCCGCCCGCGGCGGCAAAGAGGACAGGAGGCGAATGATGCGGAACCCGATTGCCGCCGGTCTCGTCGCCCTCGTGGCGCTATCGGGGGCGCTGTCGGCGCCGCTGCCGGCCTTCGCCTGGGGTGCGGTCAGCGGACCGCGCGGTGGTGCCGCCTATCGCGGTCCGATGGGCGGTGCCGCGGTTCGCACCCCTTCCGGCGCCGCCGCCGTGCGCGGTCCTGGCGGGACCACCGCCGTGCGCGGTCCGTATGGCAACGCCGCAGTACGCGGCCCTTATGGGAACGCCGCAGTACGCGGCCCTTATGGCAACACCGCGGTTCGTACCGGCGGTTATTATGGCGGCACGACCGTCTATCGTGGCGGATATTACGGGGCGCCGGCCGTCGGCGCCGGCGTTGCCGCGGGTGTCGCCGTCGGTGCAGCGGTCGGCACCGCGGCCGCCGCTTCGGCTTATCCCTATTACTATCCGCCGCCCTATTATTGCGCGCCGCCCTATACCTGCCCGCCGCCCTATTGAAGCCGGCGGCCGCTTGCACGATCCGAATCGCGTTTTTCCGATGTTGCCGTCGGATCGGGTTGGACGACCGGCGGTTTGTGCCAGGAGCGCATGAAAACCGCCTCGATCATCGCGGCACTCGCCGGCGTGGCGGTCATGACGGCCCTCGTTCTCGCCTTTGGCGCCGGTGCCGTGACCCGGGCGCTGCTCTCGGTCGGCTGGGACGGGTTTCTTGCGGTCTGCCTGATCCACCTGGCACTGGTCTCGACGATGGGGCTCGCCTGGCGCGGGCTTGTCGACGGAGCCTCGATCCGGGCGTTCGTTTGGGCCCGTTTCGTCCGCGATGCCGCGTCCGAAGTGCTGCCGCTGTCGCCGGTCGGCGGCTGCGTCCTCGGCGCCCGCGCCGTGACGCTCGCCGGGGTGACGGCGGCGACCGCGGCGGCCAGCATCATCGTCGACCTGACACTCGAATTCTCCGCCAAGCTCGCCTACACGGGTCTCGGCCTCGTCTGGCTCGTGCGGTTGCGGCCGGCTTCGCCGTTGGCCTGGCCGCTGACCGGCGGCCTGGCGGCGGCCAGCCTGGTGGCCGCGGGGTTCCTCTTGCTCCAGCGGCGAGGTGTCGGGCCAGTCGGGCGGCTCGGCGGCATCCTCGGCCGCGGCTGGGCCGACCGCGTCGCCGCCGGCGCCACGGCACTGCATGCAGCGCTCGGCCCGATCTATCGGCGCCAGGAAGGGCTGTGGAGCGGGTTCCTGCTCCACCTCGCCTGCTGGATCGCCGGCGCCTCCGAGGCCTGGATCGCCCTCCGTTTCGCCAATCGGGGGTTGCCGTTCGGCGAGGTATTCGTCATCGAAAGCCTGCTCTACGCGATCCGCACGATCGCCTTCGTGATCCCGAACGCGGTCGGCGTGCAGGAGGGCGCCTACATCCTCGTCGGCACGGCCTTTGGCCTGACCCCGGAAATGGCGCTCGCGCTGTCGCTGTTGAAGCGGGCGCGCGATTTGGCGATCGGGCTGCCGGTGATCGGCGTCTGGCAGTTCGCCGAGGGCGGCCGCCTGTGGCGGCGGCGACGCGAGCGGCCGGCGAAATCCTTTTGAGCGGAGGACATCATGAGCGGCTCACTTCCAATCGTTACTCTTGCCAGGCACGGCGAAACCGCCTGGAGCCTCTCTGGCCAGCATACCGGCCGCACCGACCTGCCGTTGACCGAGCGCGGCGAACGCCATGCCCGCGCCCTCGGCGACCGACTGCGCGGGCTGCGTGTCGCGGCGGTGCTGACGAGCCCGTCGCAACGGGCGATCCGGACCTGCGCGCTTGCCGGCTTCGGCGATATGGCGGAAGTCGACCCCGATCTCGCCGAGTGGGATTACGGGCATTATGAGGGCCGCCGCACGGCCGAAATCCTGGCCGATAACCCCGGCTGGCAATTGTTTCGCGACGGCTGTCCGGGCGGCGAGTCGCCGAGCGAGATCGGGGCGCGCGCCGATCGCGTCGTCTCCCGCTTGCGGTCCGCCGGCGCCGACATCCTGATCTTTTCGAGCGGTCATATCCTGCGCGTCTTGGCCGCGCGCTGGCTCGGGCTCGACGCGGCCGGCGGGCGGTATTGCCTGCTGAGCACGGCGAGTGTCAGCATGATCGGCTATGAGCACAATCTGTCCGAACCGGCGATCCAGTTGTGGAACGATTCCCGTCATATTGCGGTCATGCCGGAAGCTTAGGGATACGATCAGGACGGGCTGATCGGCCAGGGACCGGATCGCGATGGACGAGATTACCGATGCGCCGGCCTCGGGCGTTGCACGAAGCGGACGACCCTCGCCGCAGCTCCTCGAACAGTATGGCTGTGGCCCGATCCGGTTTTCCGGCGATGCGGACGCGCTGTACGAGCGGCATCTGTTGTTCGACAACGCCGTCGACGTCATGGCGGCCGGCCCGCGCGAGCGCTTCGAGGCCGTCGCGCGCTCGGTGCGGGACATCCTCTCGCAGCGCTGGGTGCGGACCGAAGCCACCTACGCCCGCAAGAACCCGAAGCGGGTCTACTACCTGTCGATGGAATTCCTGATCGGCAGGGCACTCGCCAACAATATCGCCAACCTTTTGCTCGATCCGCTGGTCAAGCCGGCATTGGCGCGGCACAACTGGCTCGGCCTGCTCGAGCGGGAACCCGATGCGGGCCTCGGCAATGGCGGCCTCGGACGGCTTGCCGCCTGCTTTCTCAACTCGATGGCGACGCTGCAGTTGCCGGCGATGGGTTACGGGCTGCGCTACGAATACGGCATCTTCAAACAGTCGATTGTCGACGGCTGGCAGCGCGAGCGACCGGACAACTGGCTGCGCCGGCAGGACCCCTGGGAGGTCGCCAGCCTGCACGAAGCCGTCGACGTCAGGCTCAACTGCTCGTTCGAATTGCGCGGCGGCAGCCTGCAGGCGGTTGCCGGGCGCCCGACCCTGCTGATCGGCATTCCCTATGACCGGCCGGTCGTCGGCTACGCCGGCAAGACCATCAACACGCTGCGATTATGGGCCGCGGCCGCGCATGACTACTTCGACCTTCAGGAGTTCAGCAGCGGCGATTTCGTCGCGGCGCTGACCGGCACCATCGCGGCCGAGTCGTTGACCCGCGTTCTCTACCGTGACAATTCGACGGTCGGCGGGCAAGCCTTGCGCTTTGTCCAGGAGTATTTCCTCGTCGCGTGTTCTCTCGCCGATCTCGTGCGCCGCTTTCGCCGAAGCAACGCCGATTGGCAGGCGCTTCCCGACAAGATCGCGATCCAGCTCAACGATACGCACCCGACGATGGCGGTGCCTGAGTTGATGCGGATTCTACTCGACAGGGCTCGGCTCGGCTGGGACGAAGCCTGGGATCTGACGCGACGCTGTCTCGCCTATACCAACCACACCCTGCTGCCGGAAGCGCTCGAGAAATGGCCGCTCGCCTGGTTCGAACTGATGCTCCCGCGGCACCTCGAGATCATCTTCGAGATCAATCGGCGCCTACTCGACGGCGTGCGCAGCCACTTTCCCGGGGACGACGGGCGGGTGGCCCGGATGAGCCTCGTCGAGGAAGGCGCCGAGCGCAAGATCCGCATGGCCCACCTCGCCATCGTCGGCTCGCACAGTACGAATGGCGTGGCGGCGATCCATTCGGAATTGTTGCGCAGGGTCACCGTCAAAGACTTCGCCGAAATGTTTCCCGAGCGGTTCAACAACAAGACGAACGGCGTGACCCCGCGCCGCTGGCTGCTCGTCGCCAATCCGGCGTTGGCGGCGACGATCAGCGATGCCATCGGCGACAGCTGGATAACCGATCTCGGCCAATTGGCGCGGCTCAGACCACTCGCCGGCGACAATTCCTTCTGCGCCGCGCTCCACCGGGCCAACCGCGCGGCAAAGAGGCATCTCGCCGACTGGCTCAAGTTGACGGCCGATCTGACGGTCGATCCGGACACGATCTTCGATTGCCAGATCAAGCGGATCCACGAATACAAGCGGCAGCTGCTGAACGCGCTGCGCATCATCGTTCTGTACAACCGCTTGCGGGCGCAGCCGAGCCTCGAGATCGTGCCGCGGACCTTTCTGTTTGCCGGCAAGGCGGCACCGGCCTACCGGCTCGCCAAGCTGATCATCAAATTCCTGAACAATCTGGCCGGAACGATCGACGGCGACCCGGCGGTGCGCGGCCGGCTCAAACTCGTGTTCGTGCCCGACTACAGCGTGTCGCTCGCCGAGCGATTGATCCTGGCGGCCGACGTCTCCAACCAGATCTCGACCGCCGGCTACGAAGCGAGCGGCACCAGCAACATGAAGTTCATGATGAACGGCGCGCTGACGCTGGGCACCCGTGACGGCGCGACGATCGAAATGGCCGAGGAGGCGGGGGAAGAGAATTTCTTTCTGTTCGGCTTGACGGCGGATCAGGTCGCCGGCAGCCGGGGCTGGTACGACCCGCGCTGGCACTACCAGAACGAGCCTGAGACCCGAGCGGCGCTCGACATGATCCGAGGCAATTATTTCAGCCGCTTCGAGCCCGGCGCCTTCGCTCCGATTCATGACGCGCTGCTGCGGGATGGCGACCACTTCATGCACCTCGCCGATCTGGCGCCCTATCTCGAGGCCGATCGGCGGCTTTGCACGTTATATGCAAATTCGGCGGCATGGGCCCGGAAGGCGATCCTGAACATTGCCGGATCCGGCAAGTTCTCGAGCGACCGCACGATCGCGCAATACGCGTCCGAGATCTGGCAGGCGACACCTTGTCCAGTGCCATGAAAACGGCCGCCGCGGCAAAGACCGTGTTGCATTAGAGCAATGGGTGAACCAGCAACCATCTCGGACGAGCATTTCCCCTTCAGGTGAATTTTATTCTTCCAATATTGTGTCACACTGAGAATTGAGCCAGGCGAATCATTCGCGTTGCGCGGCCGCGCCGGACCCGGCATTGTGGCATGCGAGGGGTGGGGTATCCGGGGGCGTCTGCGGCAGTCAAACAATTTCCGGCGGAACGCCGACCCTCGCCGCGGCCCCTCACCCCGGCCCTCTCCCCGCTCGCGGGGAGAGGGAGGGATCCCTGCCAGCGGGCGGCGGCCTCCGCCGAAGGGCGATGAGCGAATGCCGAGAGGCCTGCGTGGCGCGAAGATCCGTGAATCTCGTATCCCACCTCGTATCGCCTGCCTGCTCGCCGTCTTCCTCGGCGTGACGGCCTGCGGCAAGGAGGAAAAGGCCGCGGCGCCGGAAATCCGCCCGGTGCGCAGCGTCACGGTCGAGCCGCGCCAGGCCGGCGAGACCTTGTCGCTGACCGGTGAGATCCAGCCGCGCTACCAGGCCGATATCGGGTTTCGGGTAGCCGGCAAGATCCTCGAACGCCCGGTCGATGTCGGGACATCCGTCAAGAAGGGCGATCTCCTCGCGCGGCTCGACCCGCAGCAATACCGCCAGGACCTCGAGGTCGCGAAGGCCGAGGTTGCCTCGGCCGACGCCGAGGTGGCGCGCAGCCAGGCTGACGAATTCCGGCAGCGCGAGTTGCTGAAAAACGGCCACACGACGCGGGTCAAGTACGATCAGGCGCTGAAGGCCTTCAAGACGGCGCAGGCACAAGCCGATGCGGCGCGTGCCCGGCAGGTTCAAGCCAGCGAGAATCTCGGCTATACCGAGCTCAAAACCGATGATGACGGGATCGTCACCGCCGTCGGGGCGGATGCCGGGCAGGTCGTCAGCGCCGGACAGATGGTCGTTCGCCTGGCGCGACCGGGTGAGCGCGAAGCCGTCTTCAACGTCAGCGAAGCAATCCTCGGGAACCCGCAGCAAAGCCCTCCGGTCACGGTCAAGCTGGTCAGCGATCCCGCCGTCGAAACGACGGGCCAGGTGCGCTACGTCTCGCCGCAGGCCGACCCGACGACCCGCACCTACTCGGTGCGCGTCTCGCTGCCCGACGCGCCGCCGCAAATGCGCCTCGGCGCGACGGTGACCGGGACCGTTACGGTGAACCAGGCCGAGGTCGTCACCCTGCCGAGCAGCGCTCTCTTCGACAAGGATGGCAAGCCGGCGGTTTGGCTCGTCGGCAAGGGCGGGATCGTCGAACTGCACCCGATCACCGTGGCGCGCTACCAGGACGACGGCTTTGTCGTCGGTTCCGGGCTCGCTGCCGGCGAGATCGTCGTTACCGCCGGCGTACAGAAGCTAGTGCCGGGCGAGAGAGTCCGCCTGATGGAGGCGAACGCCGCGCCATGAAGGGTTTCAATCTTTCCGAATGGGCGATCAACCACCGCTCGTTCGTCTGGTTTCTGATGATTGCTTTTGTCGCCGGCGGCGTGTTGGCGTATCAAAAGCTCGGACGCGAGGAGGATCCGTCCTTCACGATCAAGACGATGATCGTCCAGACCCAATGGCCGGGTGCGACGATCGAAGACACGATGCAGCAAGTCACCGACCGCATCGAAAAAAAACTGCAGGAAACCCCGTCGCTCTATTATTTAAAGAGTTATACCAAGCCTGGAGTCTCGACCATCTATGTCAATCTTCTGGATTCGACTGCGAAAAACGAGGTGCCGGACATCTGGTATCAGGTGCGCAAGAAAGTTGCCGACATCAAGGGCACCTTGCCGCAGGGGATCATCGGACCGAATTTCAATGATGAGTTCGGCGATGTTTTCGGCATCATCTATGCTTTTACCGCCGATGGTTTTAGCAAGCGCGAGTTGCGCGATTATGTCGAACGCGCTCGCACCGAAATCCTGACGGTCCCCAACGCCGCCAAGGCGCAGCTGATCGGCGCCCAGGACCAGAAGATCTACCTCGAATTCGACACCAAGATTCTCGCCGGCCTCGGCGTCAGCCGCGACGCCATCATCGACAGCCTGCGCGAGCAGAATCTGGTCACGCCATCCGGCGTTCTGCAGACGAGCCAGGAAAAATTCGCGGTCCGCGTCTCCGGCGCCTTCGGTTCGGTCGAGGATTTCAAGAACATCAACCTTTTTGCCGACGGCAAATTCTTCCGCCTCGCCGATGTCGCGACGATCAAGGAGGGCTATGCCGACCCGCCGCAGCCGATGTTTCGCTTCGACAGCGAGCCGGCAATCGGGCTGGCGATTTCGATGGCGCAGGGCGGCAACATCATCGCCTTCGGCAAGGCGATAGAACGCAAGATGGCCGAGATCACGGCCAACCTGCCGATCGGCATCGAGCCGCACCTCGTCGCCAATCAACCGGAAGTGGTCGAACACTCGGTCGCGCATTTCACGAAGTCGTTGTGGGAAGCGATCGCGATCGTGCTCGCCGTGAGTTTTTTGAGCCTCGGGCTGCGCGCCGGGCTCGTCGTCGCCTGCTCGATCCCGCTCGTGCTGGCGATCGTCTTTGCCTATATGGCTTATGCCGGCATCAGCTTGCAGCGCATCTCGCTCGGCGCGCTGATCATCTCGCTCGGCCTCCTGGTCGACGACGCGATGATCACAATCGAGATGATGGTCAGCCAGCTCGAAGCCGGGGTCGACCGCGAGCACTCGGCGACCCATGCCTGGGTCACGACCGCCTTCCCGATGCTGACCGGCACCCTCGTTACGGTCGCCGGCTTCGTGCCGATCGGCTTCGCCAGGAGCGGCACCGGCGAATATTGCTATTCGCTGTTTGCCGTCATCGCCGTCGCGCTGTTGGCGTCGTGGGTCGTCGCGGTGCTGTTTGCCCCGGTGATCGGCGTGACGATCCTGCCGCGGACGCTGAAGGCGCATGGCGCCTCCCACGGCCAACCGGGCCGCTTCATGCGGATCTTTGGCGCCACCTTGCGTTTTTGCCTCCGCTTCCGCTGGTTCGTGATTGCCGTCACGGTGGCGCTGTTCGCGGCCTCGGTGTTCGGCTACGGCTTCATCCAGCAGCAATTCTTCCCGGCTTCCGATCGGCCCGAACTGGTCGTCGATCTGACCTTGCCGCAGAATGCGTCGATCTATGCGACCGAGGCGCAGGTCGAGCGCTTCGAGGAGCTGCTCAAGGGCGACCCCGATATCGAGCGTTACACCTTCTACGTCGGGCAGGGTGCGGTCCGCTTCTACCTGCCGCTCAATGTACAGCTGGCGAACGACTATTTCGCCGAAGGCGTCATCGTCACCAAGGGCATCAAGGAACGCGAGATCGTCAAGGCGCGACTCGAAAAGGCGCTCGACACCGAATTCGCCGACCTGTCGACGCGGATCTCGCCGCTCGAAATGGGGCCGCCGGTCGGCTGGCCGCTGCAATATCGGGTCAGCGCCCCGACGCCGGAAGCGGCCCGTGCGGCGGCCTTTCGCACCGCCGAGGTGATCGGCCAGAACCCGAACACCCGGCTGATTAATTTCGACTGGAACGAGCCGATGAAAGCGCTGCGCATCCAGGTCGACCAGGACAAGGTCCGCCAGCTCGGCGTCAGCTCGGCCTCGCTGGCCGATGCGCTAAACGCCGTTGCCACCGGGACCAACGTGACCCAGGTCCGCGATTCGATCTATCTCGTCGATGTCGTAGCGCGCGCCCCGCTGGCGCAGCGCGCCTCGCTGCAGACCTTGCGCGACCTGCAGGTGTCGCTGAAGAACGGCAAGACGATCCCTCTGAGCCAGGTCGCGACGATCGGCTACGGGCTCGAGCAGCCGTTGATCTGGCGGCGCGATCTGTTGCCGACGATCACGGTACAGGCCGATGTGACGCCCGGCCTCGAGGCGAAAACGCTCGTCACGCAACTGGCGCCGGCGATCGCCGCCCTGGCCAAGACCTTGCCGGCCGGCGAACAGATCGAGGTCGGCGGCACGGTCGAGGAAAGCGCCAAAGGCCTCACATCGGTGGTCGCGGTATTTCCGGTCATGATCTTTCTGATGCTGACGATCCTGATGGTGCAGCTGCAGAGCTTTCAGAAGACGTTCCTGGTGATCAGCGTGGCGCCGTTGGGGCTGATCGGCGTCGTCCTCGCTCTGTTGCCGACCGGCACGCCGATGGGCTTTGTCGCGATCCTCGGCGTCATCGCGCTCTCCGGCATGATCATCCGCAACTCGGTGATTCTGATCGATCAGATCGACATGGATCTCGCCCGCGGACTGAACCCTTGGGACGCCGTGCTCGACGCGACGACGCACCGGCTGCGCCCGATCGTCCTGACCGCCGCGGCGGCGATCCTCGGCATGATCCCGATCGCCCCCGAGGTGTTCTGGGGGCCGATGGCCTATGCCATCATCGGCGGGCTCGCCGTCGCGACCCTCCTGACCCTGTTGTTCCTGCCGGCCCTCTATGTCGCGTGGTTCCGCATCAAGGAACCGAGCCGAGAGCGTGGCGCCGCGATTTCGCAAAACGCCCCCGCCCCTGCGCAATGAGGGTCGCCCAGGGCCTTCCCCTGATGGGAGCAGCCAGGATCGGTACCGGGTCGGGGGCCAGCCCTCTCCCCCGCGAGCGGGTGGCTCCCTCGGAGCACGCGTATCTGCGCCTGCCTGCATCGAAGAGCGCCAAGCGACCCGCGTCAGAGGGCGGCTTTTCGCGGTGGGATTTCCCGATCCGACGGCTCGCCTACGCGGAGCATCTTGGCCGCATCGGCGATCGGAAGGCGCCGGACGGCACGCGACGCGGCGGAACATTTGACGAGGATTTGCGCGCTGCTGCGCGCCCGGCTTGGCCACGACTTCAGCCAGTACAAGGAGAGCAGCCTGGTCCGGCGCACTCAGCGCCGCATGCAAGTGCTGCAGATCGATAGCGTGCCCGAATACATCGACCGCTTGCGCCGAGAGCCGGACCAGCTCGATCTGTTGTTTCGCGACCTCCTGATCGGGGTCGCCCAGTTCTTCCGCGACCCGGAGGCCTTCGCGGCGCCGGAAAGCGAGGTGATGCCAAAGTTGTCGGCGAACAAAGGGAACAAGGACCAAATCCGCATCTGGGTGCCGGGATGTGCCACCGGCGAAGAGGCCTATTCGATCGCGATCCTCGTCAAAGAGGCCATGGTCAAGCTGGAAGTTGCGCCTAGGGTCCAGATTTTCGCCAGCGACCTCGATCGAGACCGACCTGAACATCCGACCAATATCGTGGCCCCCTCGCATTCTCCTCGTGGGGGTCGCAAATTAAGGCCAAGGACTTCTGGCGAAGAATGGCGGGCCCGAGCTAGTCCGGTGAAGTGTCGATTCGGATGTTGCTCAAGGTAAAGCTTGAAGCTCCTCGCGGCGATCGCTGTCCTTCACGGAGCTCCAAAAAGCACGATCGTGAGCGGGCCTTGCGCTTCTGTCACTCGGCCGGCATGACCTCGTCGTGGGTCGACACCGAGGCCATCGCCTCGAATACGCCGTCGCGTCGGACGAGCGCGTGGAACAGCGCCGCCGCGACATGCAACAGGATCAGGCCGAAGAACGCGAAAGCTAGGTAGAAATGCGCGTTCCAGAGCAAGGTATGCAGCCTGTCGCTCAGCGGCAGAATCGCCGGAAGGTGCACGCCGCCGAACAGCACGACCGGATAGGCTGCCGCCGACAACATACCCCAGCCGAGCAGCGGCATGGCGATCATCAGGACGTAGAACGCGTAATGCGACAGATGGGCCGCGAGCCTCATCGGCTCGGGCAAGTCGGCTGGAAGCGGCGGTGTCCCGTAACGCAGGCGCGCCGCCAAGCGGAGCAGCGCGAGCACCAGAATTGCCATGCCGAGCGGCTTGTGGATCGAAACGAGCCTCAAATATTTCGGCATGATGGTGGACACCATGCCCACGCCGATGAACAGCATGGCCAAGATGCAGACTGCCATAAGCCAGTGCAGCAGTCGCTGGACCGGGGTGAAATGTCGGCGGCCCCCGATCATGGCTTGGCCTCCGCTTTCGTTCGGGGATAGTCCTTGGCCTCCGCCGTGCGAAGGTCGTATGACCTTGCATAGGCGGCCGACCGGGCGGCCGGGAACGGGTCGTCCGAGGTCCGCATGCCGAAGGGCAGGACGGCGGGATCGAAATTGATGTCGCGGCACGGGCCGTCCTGCTCGGCTTCTATCTGCCGGACAATGAGCGTGCCGACCTCAACGGCACGGCGGTCTTTCGGCCAAGCCTTGCTCGGGTCCGCGGTGGGATCGCCAGGATTGGCGACAGTAACCACCATGGTCCAGCGCTGTGGCCCGCCACGGACCCGCTCGGCGATCTCTCGTTCGAGGAAGTCGGGGCCGCGCTTTGCGAGGTCGGCGGGCGAGATCGCGACCGGCTGCGCCGCCGGCAACAGCGACCATCGCACCGTATTCTCCGTACCGGCACTGTCGGTGAAGACGAAGCTGTCGAGACTGTTGAACCGCTCCTCGGCGTAGCTGCCGGTCCACGGGGCGCTCTTGGCCCAGGCGCCGAACGCCGCAATCTCGGGATGCGCGCCGGCGAATGTCTTCATCGCGTTCGGGTCTTTGCTCTTCGAGGCGAGCAACAGCTCGTAAAAGGCTCGCGGCGTCGAGACCGCAAAGACTGGTGGGTCGATCATGGCGCTGCGCCAGTCTTGCCCGTCCGGCGTCGAGATGCGCAATCCGATGCCCCGCACCCGGACCGTCGCATCCGGCGCATTCGGATCAGCCGTGGCGAGATTGAAGCGTCCGAGGGCAGGATACTGGCCGCCGGTGAAAACCTGTGCCTTTGAGAGCGCCGTGCCGGCTCCGTTCGCTTCGAAGACGCCGGTGAAGCAGATGCCTTTGGCATGGTTGCGGCGATGGCCGAGCGCCGGGCCGGTCGGCGGTGCCAGCGCATTCACGATTTTCTTCGGCGTGAGGCGGTGCGGCGAGAACCATCCCGCCGTGTAGGCGAAGGCAGCGGCACCGCCGGCGATGACAACGGCAATCAGCACCAGCGATCCAAAGACGGAACGCGGCTCACGCATTCGAACCTCACGCTTACGGTCGAGGAGCCTGCGACCAATTTACCATCCCCGCGCGTTATGACCAGTCTGCCGAAGATCGTGTTTAACGACGATCTTTGACCCAGGGGGGCTGATCCATCCTTCACCGGCATCCGGCCGAATACCGGCTCTGGGTCGCGAGTTACCCCTTAAGCGCGTGGCAGCCTGCCGCCGGACCCGTCCGATAGGCGGCACACCATTCCGGATGGGAGGCGGGCCTGAAATCGGCTAGGCTCCACGATAAACATTGCTTCGTTAACGCACATTCGGGGAGGTTTATCGATGACGCATGCCGCAGGCAAAGCAGTGCCGGAGGACTCGCCGATCCTGCACGCCGCAATCGGGCTCGCTGGGCAAATTCGTGCGGCAAGCGAGGAGATCGAAGAGGGCCGCCGCATCGTGCCGCGGATTGCGGCAGCGATGAAGGATGCCGGCGTGTTCGGCATGCCGATGCCGCGTGCCTGGGGCGGTCCCGAACTGGATCCGCTGACGCAGTTCCGCGTGATCGAGGCGCCCGCCATGGCCGACGCCTCGGTCGGGTGGTGTGCGATGATCGGCTGCGATGGCGGTTACGTGACGGCGTTTCTAGACGATGCCGTCGGCCGCGCGATGTATCCCGATCTGGGCGTGGCGACGGCTGGGGCAATAACGACCACCGGACAGGCGGATCGGGTGCCCGGCGGCTACCGCATCAGCGGGCGCTTTCCCTTCCTCAGCGGCTGCCAGCACAGCGAATGGGCCTGGCTGGGCTGTCTCGTCATCGAAGACGGCGCTCCGCGGCTCGATGCCAACGGCGTGCCCGAAACGCGGCAGTGTTTTCTGCGACTGTCGCAATGCGAGATCCTCGACACCTGGTACACGACAGGATTGCGCGGCACGGGCAGCGACGACGTCGCGGTGCGTGACGTTTTCGTCGGAAGAGGAGCAGAGCTTCAGTTTCCAGGACCAAGGATTGGTCAAGCGGGCCGGGCCGCTCTACGCATTCCCGTTCTTGTTTGGCGCGACGGGCGCCGGCCGGCCCTGGGGATCGCCCGCTCCGCGATCGATGCGTTTGTCGAGAGCGCGGCCGGCAAGCCGGCCCGCCGGTATACCATGGGTGCGGCGATCGAGGCGCCCAAGGCCGTGCGCGACGATGTTTTTGTTCAGGAGGCGGTGGGCCGAGCGGAAACGCTGCTGGCCGCCGCGCGCGCCTACTATTTCGACGTGATGGGCGATCTGTGGGGCACCTTGCTCGCGGGCGGCCAGCCGTCGGAGCGGCAGGTCGCCCTGTTCACCAGCACCTACACGCACGTCGTCGGCGTCTGCGTCGACGTGGTGGAGCTAATCTGCAAGGCGGCGGGCGGCACGGCGGTTTATCAGAAGGGACCGCTCGATCGCTGTCTGCGCGATGTCTTGACGATGAACCAGCACGTAATCGGGACGCTGCGAACCTATGAGATGGCCGGCCGCCTGCTGCTCGGCCTCGCGCCGCTTCGCTGGCTCTTCTAAACCCACTCGGCCATAACGACCTATCGGTTCATCGGGGCTCAGCCGGCCCAAACGCCCTTTGCTGCTGCGGCGAGGGCATTCCGCGGCCGCCGAGGAACTCTATTGCCAAGCCCTGTACATCGCCGGCGAGCAGGCCAAGCTCCGGGAGTTGCGCGCCGCCGCGAGCCTTGCGCGGCGCCGCCGCGACCGGGGCCGCCACCGAAGCCCGCGACCTCCTCGCCCCGTCAACCCGAGCATCCATTGGCGCGGTCATGAAGGTCTCAAATGGGTCGGCCTAGGCGGAAGACCGAGATACGGCGGGGCGCCTTTCGCTACCGTTCCGCGAGTTCGTCCAATGTCGCGGCGAGCCGGGCGAGGTCGGCGGGGGCCGACAGCCGGTGGTCGCCGTCCTTGACGAGGGTGATCGCGACATCCCGGCTCGCGAGGCACTCGGCGAGGCGCAGGCTCGTCTGCCACGGCACCGACGTGTCGCGCAGGCCGTGCAGCAACCGCACCGGACAGTCGAGCGCGATCGGCGCGCGCAGCAAGAGATGTCCCCTCCCCTCCTCGATCAGCTCGCGCCGATAGGTGTAGCCGGCTGGATCGTATTCCGAGGAGAGGGTCGTTGCGCCCTTTGTCATGATCTCGGCGCGCTGCGCCGCATCGAGGCGCGGCCACAAGAGATCCTCGGTGAAATCGGGGGCGGCGGCGATGCCGACGAGCGCATGGACCCGTTCGCGGCGGGCGAGCGCCGCCAGCAGCATGATCCAGCCGCCCATGCTCGAGCCGACGAGGATCTGCGGGCCCAGGGTCAGCGAATCGAGCACCGCCGCGGCGTCCTCGGCCCAATGCCCG
This sequence comes from uncultured Alphaproteobacteria bacterium, assembly GCA_963790875.1. GTDB lineage: Bacteria > Pseudomonadota > Alphaproteobacteria > ATCC43930 > CGMCC-115725 > AP-15. The sequence goes on along the minus strand of CAWBQT010000020.1, from coordinate 37,052 downwards.
ATCGTGCCGCGGTCGGCGTCGCCGCTCGAGGCGCCATGCCCGAAATGGTCGAAACGCAGATAGGCGCGGCCCTTGCCTTGGCAATAATCCTCGAGATAGAGCGCCTTGGTCCCGGTCATGTCGGAACGGAACCCGTCGAGAAAGACGAGTCCGGGCGCCCGACCGGCGAGCCGGTGGTAGGCGATTGTGGCGCCTCCTGGGCGTGCTAAAGTCTCGGGCGGGCGCATCGGAAGAGCGGGGCGGCACGCGGAATGGACGGCAACGATAACAGGACCCCGGCGCCGCCGGAAGGCCGACCTCCCGCAGTCTTGCAGATCCTTCCCCGCCTCGTCTCGGGCGGTGCCGAGCGCGGCACGGTCGAGGTGGCCGCGGCCCTCGCCGCCGCCGGCTGGATGAGCTATGTCGCCTCGGCCGGCGGGCCGCTCGAACGCGATATCGGGCGCGCCGGCAGCGCGCATCTGAGCCTGCCGCTCGCCTCGAAGAACCCGCTCGTCCTGTACCAGAACGCTAAGCGGCTGACGCGGCTGATCCGCCGGCTCGGCATCGACATCGTGCATGCGCGCAGCCGCGCCCCGGCGTGGAGCGCGTGGTCCGCCGCACGCGCCACCCGTCGCCATTTCGTGACGACGTTTCATAACGCCTACGGTACAAGCGGCCTATTGAAGCGCCGGTACAACTCGGTCATGGCGCGCGGCGAACGGGTCATCGCGATCTCGGATTTTGTCGCCGAGCATGCGGCACGGGTCTATGGCGTCGGCCCCGATCGGCTGCGCACGATCCCGCGCGGCGTGGATCTCGAGGCTTTTTCGCCGCACCGGGTCGGCGGGCCGCGCGTCGTCTCACTCGCGCGCGCATGGCGGCTACCCGAAGAGGCGCCGGTCGTCATGCTGCCGGGCCGGCTGACGCGCTGGAAGGGCGGGCTCGATTTCATCGCCGCGGCGGCGCAGCTCGGCCGCAGCGATGTCTGCTATGTGCTGGTCGGCGCCGAGCAGCGCAAGGGCTTCCGCCGCGAACTCGAAACGGCGATCGCCGCGGTCGGATCGCGCGGGATCTTTCGCATCGCCGAGGAATGCCCCGACATGCCGGCCGCCTATATGCTGGCCGACGTCGTCGTCTCGGCGTCGAGCGGCCCTGAAGGCTTCGGCCGGGTCATCGCCGAGGCACAGGCGATGGGCCGCCCGACGATCGCGACCGACCATGGTGGCGCCCGCCATACGCTCGTGCCCGGCATCACCGGCTGGCTGGTGCCGCCGCGCGATCCGGCGGCGCTCGCCGGCGCTATCGGCGAAGCCCTGTCGCTCGGCCAGGAGGAGCGCGCGCTCCTGGCCGAGCGCGCGATCGCGCATATCGCGGTCGATTTCACTTCCGCCGCGATGTGCGCCCGCACGATCGCGGTCTATGAGGAGCTGCTGTTCCCGGAATCGCAGGATGCGGTCTGGAACGAAACCGCGCCGCTGGCTCTACAGGCGTAAAGATCGGGCGCGGCGGCCGCGTGACCTGCGGTGGAGGACGCGTCGCCGGCAATCACCGCGCCGCCGCCGCATTGCGGTGGATCATCCCGTTGCAGCTCGGCGGCAGGCGCCAGGCGGTGTCGTCGGCGTCGGCCGGCATCCCGGCGAAGCCGGGGTTCAGCATCGCCTGCGCGATGCGCAAGCCGATCGGCCAGCGCGCCTTGATAAAGGCGACGACGGCGAGGATCTCGCGATCGCCGAGGACATCCTCGAAGGCCGGCATGGTGGAAACGCCGCCTGGCGAGGCCGTGGCGTACCGGCCGTATTTGCTGATGTGAAAGATCGCTTCGTCGGAACGCTGCCAGATCCGACCGCTGTCGTCGAGCGCGGGCGCCCGCCGACCGGTATAGGCGTCGATGATCTGCCACAGCGGCTGTCCTTGCCGGTAGCGACCGTGACAGGAAGCGCAATGGCCGGCATAGAGACGTTCGCCGAGGCCGACTGCCGCCGGGCTGTCGGCGTCGGCAAAATGAACGGGAACGGACTTTGCCGGCACCACCGGCGAGCCCCCGCCGGCGGCGAGACCGATCGCAATGGCGAGGCAGAGCCTCCGGACCGCGCTCATTTCATCAGGTCCCGCAGCGCCGCCGCGATCGTCTTGCCGGGAAGGTTGCCGGTGAGCAGCTCGACGACCCGGCCACCGGGATCGACGACATAGACGAACGCGCTATGGTCGATCGCGTAATCGCCGCGGCCCAATTGCCGCGCCTGATAATAGACGCGGAACGCCTTGGCGGCCGCCGCCGTCTCATAGGGCGTGCCGTAAAGGCCGATGATCCGTGGGTCGAAGTTCTTGACGTAATTGGCGAGCACCGCCGGCGTATCGCGCTTGGGATCGACGGTAACGAACAACGGCTGAACCTCGGCGGCGCGCGACCCCATCGTGTCGAGGGCCGCCGCCATCGCGCCGAGCGCCGTGGGACAGGCGTCGGGACAGGCGGTATATCCGAAATAGACGAGGAGCCATTTGCCGCGAAAGCTTGCCTCGGTGACGGCCCGGCCCGCCACGGTCTCGAGCGCAAAGTGACCGTCGATGCCGGGGATTGCCGGCACGGGTCCCCCTTGCGGCGCCGCCATCGGCGCTGTCGCGAACCCGCAGACGAGCGCGGCCGCGGCGGGGAGGGCGGTGCGGCGATGCCTGCTTCGAGCGATCATGACTTGGGTAAAACGCGGATGATCGCCATCATGCCGTGATCCTCGTGTTCGAGGATGTGGCAGTGAAAAACAAAGTCTCCGACGAGATCCCCGCGAAAATCCATCTGGACTGTGATCCCCTCGTTTGCCGGAACGTCGACCGTATCGAGGTATTGATGCTGCGCCGCCGGCACCGGCACGCCGTTCACCTCGAGCAGCAGGAAGTGGGTTTGATGGATGTGGAACGCATGGTTCTCGGCGGTTTGATTGATGATCGTCCAGTCCTCGACGGCCCCTTGGGTGGTGGTGATGACCGGCGGCTCGTTGGGCGAGTAGGCAACCGGGGCCTGGCCATCGAGGCCGATGAAATATTCGCCGCCGCCCTCGCTGAAGGCGAGGTAGCGCTGCGTCGTGACCTTTGCCGTCGCGAGGTCTTCAAAGCGCTGCGCGTGCGGCGCTTCGGCGGCGGCCGGGATGATCGGCAGGGGCGGTGGCGATGCGGTCGTCTTGATCCGGGCCAACGGCCGTGTCGGGTCGTTGCCGCCGATCCCGGTATCGACGCTGCGGGTTTCGAAAATCGCTTCTTTGACCGCCGATGCCGGACCGGTCACGATGAATTCGGCGCGCGCCGCCGGCGCCAGCTCGATATCTTTCATCGGTAAGAGCTTGCCCTGTCGCGTGCCGTCCTGCGAGAACAGCGGAACGCCGTCGAGCGCCACGACCTGCACCGGCTGCGCCACCCCGTCATAGAGCAGCTCGAGGTCGATGAACGTGTCGGCCGAGGCGTTGACGACCCGCCAGAATTCCTTGCCGCCGGGCTTCATCTTGATGACCGCCGGTGTATTTTCCGGATAGGAGATCGGCACATAGTTCAGCGACAGGTCCCAGGAAGGCACCTTGCCGCCGGGCGGCGGAGCGTTAGGGATCGTCTGGTCGCGGATCAGCAGCACGCGCGCCGGCAGCCCGGCGACGGCCGGCTGCAGGTTCTCGACGCCGTCGATGACGATCGCGCCGGAAGCTCCGCCCTGCACCGCCGCCTCGGCATAAGGGTGCACATGCGGATGATACCAGTAAAGTCCCGGCGGTTCGTTGGCCGGAAACTTTACCGTGTATTTGAAAGTCTGGCCGGAATTGACCAGCGTATGGATGACCTCGTCTGCATGGCAGGTCGGCGAGGTGTTGGTGCCGTGAAAATGCACATTGACCGACGTGATCGTCTCCACCGCGGAGCCGCATTTGTCCGACGCGTCGGAGATGACCTCGGTCGGCGAACCAGGCGGCGGCGTCGGGTTGAGATTGGTGACGGTCAGCTGGAGGGTATCGCCGGGGTTCAAATGCAATGTCGGCGATTCGACGCCGTTCGTCGTGACGAAGCAGAACAGCGTCCGTCCCTCGCTGTCCACGCTCGTATAATAGTCGAAAGCCACCTCGAGGACGCCGTTCGTGCTGTAGAGATCGGTCGGTTCGGCGACGACGGAGCCTGCCGCCGGCCGATCGCACACGCTGCTGCTGGAGGTTGCGGCGATCGCCGGGCTTAAGCCGGCCCCAAGCAGCAGCAGGGCGAACCCACCGAAAAATCTTTTCATGATTCGACGCCCTGGCAAAAGAAGGAGCGCTTTGCAGAGTACAAATTTTAACAATTCGAGTCAATGGATGGTGTCATCGGCTCAATCTTGCAGCAGGGCATTGCGGTCAATACCGGCAATCGGCGTCGCGGGACTGCGTGGCAGCCATCAGAAAACCGTTCCGTTGGAGGCGACCGTCACAGTTTGCCCAAGCAAGACCTCGCGCCCCCGGGAGCAGTGAAAGAAATCGGGAAATTCTCCCATTGTCTTCCTGACGAAAGTGGGGACCCATTTTTCCGCCGCTCCGGATCCCCTAATAAAGGCGAACATTTACGAAACGATCACTGCCCGAGCCACGGAACGATGGGTCCCATCCGGAGTTTATCCTCGGGCCGCGCGGCGCGCGGACAAGTCTGTCCCCCCGCGAAGGAGGCTGTCAGAAAATTGGCTGAAGTTCGCAAGGTGAGCCCGCAACGGCATCGTGCGTGCTTCGAGGTGCGCCCTGCGGGCGCCCTCAGCATGAACTAAGCCTCTGATAGAGTTAAGGAATACATCATCCTGAGGTGCTGCGCGCGGTGAGGCCTCGAAGGAGGCGGTGCGTTGATCTAGTTCCCTCGGGATTGGAGTACAGCCTCGGAAGGCGGGGGATGGGCCGGGGCGACAGACAAGATTGGGCGGATTCGGGATACATTCACAGCCACACAACCGCTCACGCGTGGTCGAACAGGCGCTCGCCAATGAATTCGCCCTCGGCAATCCCACCGGGACAGGCGAAGAGGCCGCCGCCGGTGTGCGTGACGAATTGGTTCAGCATGTCGTATTTCGACATCTTATCGAAGATCTTGATGAAGCCGGTCCGCGGATCGCGCTGGTAGCAGACAAAGAACAATCCGGCGTCGTATTCCATGCCCTGGCGCCACGGCGGCCAGCGCTCGGCCGTGAAATCGACCCCGTCATTGTAGGAATAGGGCCGGCGGAGAATTTGCACGCCGTCGTTCGTCGCCGCGGCGGCGAGGCGAACATGCGCGCTCTGCGGAATGATCGGGTTGCCGTCCGGTCCGTTTGCCGCGAGATCGAGCGGGTCGGACTCGTCCTTGCCGCCGATCGGTGCGCCCGAATATTTGCGTCGCCCGAAGGTCTGCTCCTGAAAGGCGACGTTCATCCGATCCCAATGCTCGAGGGCGATGCGGATCCGCCGCACCACGACATAGCTGCCGCCGCGCAACCAGACCGGTCCCTCTTCCCCGACCCAAACGAATTGCGCCATCGCGCGCCGGTCGGCGGCAGACGGATTGACCGTGCCGTCCTTGAAACCCATCAGATTGCGCGGTGTCTCCTTCTTCGGAAAGCCGGCGAGAAAGCCGGTCTGCGCCCAGCGCACCTCGGCGGTGCCGTAGGCGAGCCGCGCCAGTTGGCGAACCGCGTGAAACGCGACCTGCGGATCGTCGGCGCAGGCCTGGACCGACAAGTCGCCGCCGGACCGCGCCGGGATCAGCTGATCGCCGTTGAACCGCGGCAGATCGACGAGCGCCGCCGGCCGCTGCGCCGCCAGGCCAAAGCGGTCATTGCCATCCTTGATGAAGAGGCCGGCGCCGAACCCGAAGGTCAAGGTCAGACGCGCCGGGGACAAACCGAGCGCTTCGCCGGTGTCCGGGCCCGGGATCGTCGCATTCTGCCCGATCGGCGCCGCCGACCGGCCGGCCGTCATGCGGCCTGCCGCGTCGGTCCAGGCCCGCAACATCCGGACCACCTCGTCGCGCTTCGCGGCCGGAAGGTCGAAGGCGGCAAAATAGCTGTGGTCCTGCGACGCTGTCGCGATCCCGCCCTGATGCTCGCCCCAAAACGGCTCGACGGCGGCGGCGCCGGGCTCGGCCGCACGCTTTTCTCCCTCGACGACGGCTTCGGCGACCGTCGTCGCGCCGAGACCGGCAGACGCCGCCGCCGCGAGCCCGGCCGCGGCGCGAACGAGGCCGCGCCGGCTCGGGCGCAGCCCCGTCCGGTCCGACCCGCTCATCGCGTCGCCTCGACCAGCGTGTTCACGTCGTCTTCGACGTAATAGAACCCCTTGCCGTCCGGCGTCAGCGCCAGCCCGAACAGATCGCCATTGCCCGGCGGCGACTGCGCCTGATTGGTATCGATCCACTGCGCGTAGAGCTGCTTGCCGGTGGCCGGATCGATCTCGACGACCTGCCCGTTTTGCGCATTGCAGGTCAAGAGGTGACCATCGGGTGTCATGACCAGAGCCAATGGCCGCTTCAACAGACCATTCTCGGTCACCGTGCGACCGGTGCCGGCACTGGTCGCACGCGTCATCGCCTCAGCAATCGCCGCGATCCTGTTGCCGAGCGCGTCCGACACGTACAATGTCCCATTGCGCAACGTTCCATTGGGCAATGTCCCGTCCGGGCCGAGCGCCAAGCCGGTCGGACCAATCAGGAAGACATCCTTGTCCGCCTGCTGACCAAAGCCGTTGGCGACGATCGTCTGGCTCGCAATCTGCGGCGGCTGGCCCGGCGGGATCTTGAGCGTGAACCGCACCACGGTCGCCTTGTTGACGATCACCGAAGCTCCCGATGCATCATGCACCAGCGGGCCGGGGACGCCGAAACCCGCCATGCTGACAAACAGCGTGGCGGTTGTTCCGTTGTCGACGGCGGCAACGTTGCCCCACGGGTCGTTGATGTTCGGCCCGGTCCAGACCGCGGCGAGTTTGCCGCTGGCGTCGAGCACCAAAAGGCAGCCATTGCCTTTGGTGGCCGTCGTGCCATCGGTGCTCGGCGTGCTGCCGACGATGATCCAGCCGCTCTTCAGCATCGTCATTGCCGTCGTCAGCCCGACACCGCCCGGACACTGCTCAAGATTTTGCGGCAGCTTGGCAAACAGCGCCGCCTTTCGGTTGACCGGATCGTAGCGGATGATCGTCGTGCCCTTGCCCTGCAGATTGGACACATCATTGAAATTGTCGACGAGAACGTCATCCTTTTGTATTGCCCCGGCGGAGACCGGAGCGACGACGACCGCATAGGGATTGAGGTCTCCGTTGTCCGTCACCGTCGTCGTCTCGGTGATATGGCGGTGGATCGTGCCAAGCAGACCCGGCGCCTCGGCGGCCCACAACCGACCGACCGGCCACAGCGCGATGGCAAAGAGTGCGACGGCGGCGCTGTAGCGCAAATTGCCCGGAATACGAGACCCCATACGACCGGCTCCTTAAAGCGAGCAGTTTCTCTCTCGCCTGGCGATGCGAATAAGTCGCAATCCGAATACGTCAAACCCGCGCCACCGTCAAGGATCCCAGCCCGGCGCACCGTGCATGGCAGACCGCCGTTCAGAAGGTCAGCGTCGCCCGCACGCCGACGACGGCTTCGTTCTTGATCGGCTGGTTGGGGTTGTTCGGGTTGGCGAGGCCGCCGCCCGGGTTGAACACATACTGAAAATCCGGCTGCAGCTGGACGGCCGGGGTCAATTGGTATTGATAGGTGAGCTCGAACACGGTCTCGCCGGTGCGCGCCGGCGTGAGGGCTCCGGTGTAGAATTGCGGCGCCTGGTCGAAGGCCGCTTCCGAGCCGCTGACCCGGGCATATTCCATAGCCAGGCCGACAGTATCGTCGGCGCGGCTCGGCAGCGGCGCATGCAGGGTCAGCCCGGCATTCATGCTGAAGACGACGAGGTTCCGGTCGCCCTGCGGCGTGCCCATCGCCCGCGTGAAGAAATTCAAGGTGCTTCCCTCGGCCGACTGCCAGACGGTCTGATCGAGCACCCCGTAAAAGCTGTAGTCGCCGTGATGCAAGAGCGGCATGGCGTTGCTCGCCGGGCTGGCGAGCGACAGCCCCATATTGTCGAATTCCAGGTCGTCGAATGCTTCGCTGTCATACCAGAAGCCGAGCTTGACCGTGCCCGGATATACGTGCTCCTGCGCCGAAGTGACCATCGCGCCGAGCGCTGGATAGGCGTATTGCAACTCGCCGATGACGAGCGCGCCGCCGTTCAGCGGAAAGCTCGTCCCCGAGGCGTTTTGCTGTTGCGGGTCGAGCATACTCGGATTGGTCAAGACCGGGCTGCCGTTGAAGACGCCGGTCAACAAGGTCAGCGAGTCGGTCGGTCGGGCGCGCAGTCGCACGCCCAGGGCCGACAGCGGATAGGCCGGGCCGCCGCCCGGCAGATCGGCCGAAGGCACCATCGGCCAGCCGAACATCGTATTGACAAAGACCAGTGCGTTCTGGCTGACGATGAATTCCTGATCGAGGCTCTGCTGGCCGATTTTTACATCGGCCCGATCTTCGTCGAGAAATTTCTGCTGATACCAGAGTTCCCAGAGGCGGGCGCCGGGATCGGCCTCGATGCCGCTCGCGGTCTGCAACGTGGACAGGTTCTCCTCACTCAGATTGCGGCCGTGAATCTGCAACGCACTGGCGCGAAAGGTGCCGCCATACCAGCCGAAGGCCTGCTGCGTATCGAGTTGCAGTGCCATCTGCGTCAGCCCGTCATAGGCGAAGCCCTCTTTGACGCCGCCGGTCAAATTGCCGAGGACCTCGCTGGTTTCCGACAGGGCGAGCGAGAGGCCGTATCGGCTCAAGAGGGGTCGCAAACCCCAGACGTCGCCGAGCAGATTGCTGCTGCGCGGCTCGCTCGCCAAAAACCCCAACGGGCCGGCTTCGGCGCCCCCTTCGGATGGGCCGGGCGCGGGGCTTACCGCTCCTCCCGGGACGAGCAAGGGCGGCGGGTCCGCAGTCGCGAAACCGGCAGTCACGCAGACCGAAATGGTCGTCGCCAGGCCGGCGAGACATGCTCGACGCGGCGGGACGCGGCGCGCCAAAAGCCCGCCCTGTGAGCAGCCTCTCCTATGTGCGAGCATCCGATTTGCCACTTTTTAATGCGACGCATTCGCGATAACGCGGCAGTTGCGACCGATTCGCAAGCCCAGAATCCCCGCGCCAGACGCAAACCATCCTTGCAGGATCGGACGGTACGGATCTTTGCTTTCCGCTACACTTTTCCCTCACCCGCCCGCTATCGTCGGTCCCCTGGCGCATCTCCGATGCGCCACCCGACAAGCGCACGCATGCGCGCACCGAGAGGGCTTCCCGCTCGCGGGTAGAGGGGCTGGGGTGAGGGGCCGCACGGCGGAGAACGGCGGCGCCGCGGATCAAATCATCCGGGCTTTCGAGACGTGCGCTCAGAGCAACCGCAATGTCGCCAGTTCCTGGCGCAACGCATCGGGTCCGGCAAAAAGTATCCCGTGCAAGCCCAATTGTCGGGCCGTTTCGACATTCGCCGGGGCATCGTCGATGAAGACCGCGCGGTGCCGATCGATGCCGCACCGTTCGAACAGGATCCGGTAGATCTGCGGGTGCGGCTTGATCGCGTTCACCTCTCCGGAAACGACGACGCTCCGCAACAGCCGAATAAATTCGAACCGTCGTACCGCGAGCGGATAGGTCTCGGCCGAGAAATTGCTCAGGCCGTAAAGCGGGGTTCCGCGGCTATGCAATTCGGCGAGAATTTCTACGCTGCCGGCGATCGGCCCGGCCATCATCTCGTCGAAACGCGCATAATAGGCGTCGATGAGTTCGGCCTTATCGGGATGCCGCCCCTTCAAGAGGCGGGCAGCGTCGCCACAGCGACGCCCCGCATCCTGTTGTCGGTTCCAGTCGGCGGTACAAACATTGTTCAGGAAGTCCTCCATCGCCGCCTCGTCCCCGCGGAACAGGTGGCGATAGAGATGCCTCGGATCCCAATCAATCAACACGCCGCCGAGATCGAAGATCACGACATCGCGAAGGGTTCCGGGCGGCGCAGTTGCCGTCGGATTTGGCGCGCCCTCAGGCGGCGCCGAGGATCCGCTCAATCTCGCCGACCGCCGTCCCGTAGACCTCGGCGACTTCAGAAGCCGTCATGCCGTACTCGACCCAGGTGCGAATGCGGGCATGTTGCGACCGAGGGATGCCGCGCGATATCCGCCGGGTCCGCCGCGCCGGCGCCGCTGGATGCTGCTCACGCACCGGGGGCGGCGGGACGATCGAGAGCACGCGCGGCTTGCGGACCGCTTGGACGGCCGGCGCCGGATCTTCCGGCACGGTTGGCTCGTCGGCCGCCGGTTTCGACGCAAACAGCGCTTCCGCCGCCTGCCGTGCTCTGGCGACCCGCTCGCGCTCATCGCCCTGTGGATAGGGTTGTTGCCGCCGGCTGAACAAGATTGGCTCCGAACGATCGTCAATGTGCGACATCGAACGGCGATTCGTTAATTTTGGCAAGCAACACTTCACGGCCTCGGTACTTTTTCCGAGCGGCCCCGGCATGCCGTAAACGTGATCTCCCCATCGCCGTCCTCCACCCGCACCGGCTATCTCGCCGCCGAGGGTTTTCTCGACGAACTCGACGAAGAATTGGGCGGGGCCGAGCGCGTCCATGGCCGGTTGCTGATCGCGCCGGGGCCGCCGCGGCCGGCGGCGTGGGCGGCCAATATCTGGCTCGATCCGCAGCCCATTCCCGTTGCTTCGATCTCGGATGCAGCAGCAAAACTGCGCGCGATCCAGCGCAACTGGGCGGTCTATGCGCCGCACCTCCACCGTCGCGCCCGCTTGATCCAGGAGCAGCTGCCGAAGGTTTCGGTTCGGCCGCGGGTCTTCGGCGCACCGGCGCCGACCGCACCTCTCGGCTCGTGGACCCTGCTCGATGGCGAGACCCTGCTGGCCGCGCCGCAGTGCACGAGCCCGTTTCCGCACGGCGAAATCCATTTTGTCGAAGACCGCACCGGGCCGCCGAGCCGTGCCTACCTCAAATTGTGGGAAGCGCTGACCCTCCTCGGCATTGCCCCGCAACCCGGCGAAGTCTGTGTCGATCTCGGCTCGAGCCCCGGCGGTTGGAGCTGGGCGTTGCAGCGGACCGGCGCCAAGGTGATCAGCGTCGACAGGGCCCCGCTGGCGCCTGCGATCGCAAGATTGCCGCGTCTCGAGCATCGCTTCTCGAGCGCCTTTGCGCTCGACCCGCCGGCATTCGGGCCGGTCGACTGGCTGTTCTCCGACATTGCCTGCTATCCGCCCCGGCTCTTGGCGCTGGTCGAGCGCTGGCTTGCCGCCGGCACCTGCCGGCGGTTCCTCTGCACGATCAAATTTCAGGGTGCGACCGACCACGCGACGGCACGTCGCTTTGCCGAGATCCCGGGATCGCAGCTCCGTCACCTGTACCACAACAAGCATGAGTTGACCTGGATCAAGCTCGATTAGGATCCGGCGGGTTTGTCGTCCCGTGATATCAAATCGGACGGCAAGAGGAGGATATCGATGCAGGGGCCCCTGTGGGCGTGGGACGCCGTCGACCTCGCGAAGGCGATCCGCACGCGCGGCATTTCCGCCCGCGAGGCCGTGGTCGCCTGTCTCGATCGCCTCGCCGCGGTCAACCCGAGGATCAATGCCGTCGTCGAAACGCTGGCCGAGGAAGCGCTCGCAGCCGCAGCGGCGGCCGATGCAGCATTGCAGCGCGACCGCGAAACGCCGGGGCCGCTCTACGGCGTCCCGGTGACGATCAAGGTCAACACCGATCAGCGGGGCTGCGCCACGACGAACGGCGTCGTCGCGTTTCGCGAGGTCATTGCCAAGGCCGATGCCCCGCCCGTCAGCAATTGGCGCAACGCCGGCGCGATCATCATCGGACGCACCAATACGCCGGCCTTTTCATGGCGCTGGTTCACCGACAACGACCTGCACGGCGCGACGCTCAATCCGTGGGACGGCGGCGTCACGCCGGGCGGTTCGAGCGGCGGCGCCGCGGCGGCGCTGGCGGCCGGCATCGGCGCCCTGGCGCACGGTAACGATATCGGCGGTTCGATCCGCTATCCGGCCTATGCTTGCGGGCTCGCGGGCATCCGTCCGAGCTTCGGCAGGGTCCCGAGCTTCAATGCTACCGCCCCCGAAGAGCGGCCGCTCTGCGCGCAGATCATGTCGGTGCAAGGCCCGCTGGCGCGGCGCGTCCGCGATCTGCGCCTAGGACTGGCGGCCATGTCGGGGTTCGATCCGCGCGATCCGTGGTGGGTGCCCGCGCCGCTGCAAGGTCCGTCACCCAAGCAGCCGATCAGGATTGCCCTCGTTTGTGACCCCGGCGATGCCGGTGTCGCGCCCAGTGTCGCCGCCGCCGTCAGGCAGGCAGCGGGCTGGCTCGCCGATGCCGGCTATGTCGTCGAAGAGGCGGCACCGCCGGATTTGATGGCGGCCGTTGAATTATGGAACGCGATTGTCGGCACCGAGACGCGGCTCAACATGCTGCCGCTTATCGAAAAATTCGGTGACAAGGCGGTGCGGCGGATGGCCCGTTTCTTCGACGGGCTGGTCCCCGCGCTCGACCTGGGGGCCTTTGGCAAGGCTCTGGCGCGCCGCGCGACGCTGCTGCGATCATGGATGGCGTTTTTCGAGACATACCCGCTCATTCTGATGCCGGTCTCGTGCGAGCCGCCGTTCCCGGCCGGGGCCGACCAGAGCGACGACGCCGCTGTGGCGCGGCTCGTCACGGCGCAGCGACCGCAATTTCCGCCGGCCACCCTCGGGCTTCCGGCAATCTCGGTACCGACGGGCGTCGTCGATGGGGTCCCGATGGGCGTCCAGCTGATCGCCGGCCGGTTCCGCGAGGACCTGTGCCTCGATGCCGCAGAGGCGGTCGAGGCACGGGCCCCGATGGCGACGCCGATCGACCCGCGGCCCTGACCGCCCGAGGGCCTTGCAGTTGATATCCGGGCATATCGGTGCCGAAAAGAAGACGCGGAGGAAAAGCTTCTCGTTTGGCAGTCTCAGGACTTTGCCGGCATTGAGAGCCCCCTCGATCGGCTGATCTTACCCATAAGTCTGCATTGCACAGTCAGAGCACCGCTTCAGAAGTTCCTGTTGCCTTAAAGAATCCCGAAATATCCTCCGTCATACCGGCGAAGGAAGCTGTAATCGAATTGGCTTCTTGCGTGTGAAACCCCTTTTCCGTCTTTCTCGCGCAAGAGGCTGTAACCCAATCCCGATTTTTGGTGTCGACGTGTGTCTTGGATTGAATTTCAACCTAAGAGTGCGATGATCTGGCGAATATTTGCTCGATCGATGGGGCCAGCAACGCCGTGAATGCCATAGGCGACGCCATGAATGTCATAGAGGAATGTCATAGAGGAGAGCACTTCTGAGGCGTCGGGCTGTGGTCATGCGGTCGCCGGCATCGCCATTGCTGCCGCCGCGGCAATACGGCGGCGCAACGTATTGGCCCAGGATAGGTTGAGGGCGAGTGCCTGCAACAGGCAGACGGAACGGACTTTCTCGCGCCCATGCACCAGGAACCGGGTCATGCCGCGGGTTTTGATGATGCCGTGCGCCCGTTCGGTCAGCTTGCGTCGGCGGTAGACCTCTTGGCCTTCTTCGCTCGCCATCCGCACGCGCCATGCCATGATCGGTGGTGGCTCGTGGCGGCGGATCCAGCGCCGCTTGCGCAATGTCTCGGCGGTAACGTTCGGCCGCTCCGGCGGCGGCGGGCTATAGACCGTCATATCGGGATGGTGCTCCGCCAGGGTGACGATGTCTTCCTGGGTCATCGCCGTGGTATCGGCCAGCAGCCGTTGCGGTGCCTGAGCGCAGCGCTCGGCAACTTTCGCCACCACGCCCGGCGCCAAGCCGCTGTCGTTGCGTCGATCCGTTGGATCGACCTCCACGATAAAGCCTTTGGCAGTCGCCACTTGCACATTCCAAGCCGGCGCTGCCGCGCCGTCGGGCAACCGCATCGAGCGTACCTCAGGGTCGCTGACCGACACTTTGGGTTCGCTCTTTTCGGCTTCCTGCTTGGCGTGCGTCTTGGCCCGCGCCGCCTTCTCCTGCTCCAACTCCACCAGTTTCTGCCGCGCCCGCTCAACCCGCTGGGCCCGCGCTTCCGCCGCCTGCAAGGCCCTCTTCTTGCGCCGCTGCTCCTGCTCCCCAGGATCGGTATCGAGTTCGCTCTTCAGCTCGGCCACCCGTTCCGCCACCGCCTGCTCGATCGTCTCCAGCCGCTTGCGCTTGCACAGCGAGCCCCGGCCCGCATGGGCGCGCACCTTAGTGCCCCCGGCTTTCGCCGGGGCAGGCTTAATCATCAGCTCTTCCAGGGTGATCAGCTTTTCGGCGATCAGTCCGCTCACGCTCTGCGTCAGCAGGCGATCCAGCAATGCCGCATGCTCGCGCCGAAACTCGGACAGCAGATCGTGGTTGATCGGCGCACCGCCGCACAGCCAACGATAGGCCGCGTGCTGCTGACACAGACGCTCGATCGCCCGCGCCGAGCCGATCCCCTCCAACGTCGCATAAAGCCAGATTGCCAGCACCACTCGGGGATCGGTGGCCGGCCGCCCGGCAACCGCGTCGCGCGCCTTGATCCGCTCGTAAAACTCGCTCAGGTCCAGACCTTCGACAAATGCCCAAACCAGCCGCGCCCGGTGGTCGTCCGGCAACTGGCTATCCAGATCGACCATGTCCCAGCGCCGCTGCGCCCGGTCCGGGCCGATCACCCGCACCCCCTCGCTCATAGCGGCCCCCCGCTACCCCCACTAATAGCTCTATACAGCAAACGCAGACCAAAACCTAGCATTCACTACCGCACCCCAATTTTCGCCGGGATTGGATTACAGCCTCTTGCGCGGGGGCGACGCATTTGGGTGGTGCGCGATTGGATTACAGCCTCGAAGGCCGGCATCCAGGGCAGAAATAGGTCCCGGCTTCCGCCGGGACGACATGAAAAAGAGCTTTGCCACGTCCGTGATAGATGCAAACGACTGTATCTGGAAGCACTTATAGGTAGATCAGCTCGATGGGGGATGGCCTTTTGCGCCTCGGGCAGGTTTCGCGCCGCGGCGCATTTTCTTCCTCGATCAACGAGGGCAAAATTCTCGCCGGCCGCCGCGCTGTAAAGGGCGGCGAGACGGGATCGGAGACGAGCATGGAGTTGGGTTTGCGTGGGAGAAAGGCGCTGGTGACCGGCGCTTCCAAAGGGATCGGAAGGGCTTGCGCCGAGGTGCTGGCCGAGGAAGGATGCGATGTCGCGCTGGTGGCGCGCACCGCGGCCGACCTCGAAGCCGCGCGCGCGGCAATCGCCGGCCAGCACAACGTCGCGGTCCGCATCTTCCCGCTCGATCTTTCGGACAGCGGCAATGTCGACCGGCTCGCGGCCGAATGCGCCGACACCGAGATCCTCGTCAACAACGCCGGCGCCATCCCCGGCGGCAATCTCGACGCTATCGACGAGGCGCGCTGGCGTGCCGCCTGGGACCTGAAAGTCTTCGGCTATATCAATATGACACGGCGCTTCTATGGGCTGATGCGGGGCCGGAAGGCGGGGGTCATCGTCAATATCCTCGGCGCCGCCGGCGAAAACCCCGATTTCGAATACATCGCCGGCTCCTCCGGCAACGCCTCGCTGATGGCGTTCACCCGCGCGATCGGCGGCACGGCGCCGCGCGACGGGTTGCGGGTCGTCGGCATCAATCCCGGCCCGGTGATGACCGAGCGGCTCGTCACGCTGATGCGCACCCGCGCCGAGACCCGTTTCGGCGACGCCGAACGCTGGCCCGAGCTGATGACCGGCTATGCCTTCGGCCGCGCCGCTAGGCCTGAGGAGATCGCCTGGATGGCGGCCTTTCTCGCCTCCGACAGATCGGGCTATACAACGGGTTCGATCATCACGATCGATGGCGGCGGCGGCAGCCGCCGCTCGGCACTCTGACGCCGCGTCGCGCCTTCGCCGAGCGGCGATCAAAGCGCGGGGGAGGATATGGCCGAACCGGACGCGCAGGATCGCTATACGGCGAACCTGCAGGGCGAGGTCGATAGCGCAGCACTCTACCGAACCCTGTCGGAGAACGAGAAGAACCCCGATCTCGCGCAGGTCTATGCGCGCCTCGCCGCGGTCGAGGAAGCGCACGCCGAATTCTGGAAGCGCCGGATCGAGGCCGTCGGCCGCAAGGCGCCGAAGCTGCAGCCAGACTTTCGGACGCGGGCCTTGAGCTGGCTAGCGCGCCGCTTCGGGCCCGGCTTTGTGCTGCCTTCGGTCAACACGCTCGAACAACTGGACAGCGGCTCCTACGCCGCACAGCCCGAGGCGGTGGCCGGCGGACTGCCGGCGGCCGAACGGTCGCATGCCCGTATCATCGCGGCGCTGGCGGCGCCGTCGCAGACGGCGCTGACCGGCCCCGTCCTGGCGCGCCTCGAAGGCCGGCATCGCGGCATGGGCGGCAACGCACTGCGCGCCGCCGTGCTCGGCGCCAATGATGGACTGGTCTCCAATCTCAGCCTGGTGATGGGCGTCGCCGGCGCAGACATGGCGGCGCATGCGATTCTCGTCACCGGCTTCGCCGGCCTCTTGGCGGGCTCGTGCTCGATGGCCCTCGGCGAATGGTTGTCGGTCAATACGGCCCGTGAATCCGCGCAGCGCCAGATCGCCACCGAAGCGGACGAACTCGACCAGGTGCCGGAAGAGGAGCAGGAGGAACTGGCGCTGATTTATCAAGCAAAAGGGCTGCCCGAAGATCTGGCGAAGACGCTCTCGGCGCAGCTGATCGCCAACAAGAAGACGGCTCTCGACACGCTCGTCCGCGAGGAGTTGGGGATCGATCCCGACGAACTCGGCGGCTCGGCCTGGGCTGCCGGCGGTACCTCTTTTCTGCTTTTCGCGCTCGGCGCGATCTTTCCGGTGGCACCCTATATCGCGCTTGCCGGTACCCCGGCGCTGGTCGCGAGCGTTGCGGCAAGCGGCGCCGCATTGTGTCTGATCGGCGCCGGCACCACGCTGTTCACCGGCCGCAATCTCTGGTTTTCGGCGTTCCGCCAGCTGCTCGTCGGCCTCGCCGCGGCCGGGGTCACCTACGGCCTCGGCCGCCTGATCGGGGGCGTGCTCACGGGTTGAACCCCAAGTGGCGGAGGCGGGCGAGAAATTCGGCGCGGGCGAGCTCCCGCCGCAGCGCGATCCGCTCGTTGACGGTCAGCGGGCGATGTGGTGCCGAGAACCGCAAGCGCTGGCCGTCGAACATCAACAGATCGCCAAAGCCGGCGCCGTCCAGCGTCCAGTTGCGCACCGGCCCGCTGTCGATATGGATGAAGTTCGAATGCGGGTACCAGCCGACGCCGCCGCGCCGCATCGACCGCGCCGCCTGCATCGCTTCGGCGAGTTTCGCGTCGAGCGTGATGTCGAGCGCCCGGGCGTAGATATGCTGGCTGTTTTCCGCCACGCCGAAGATCGTGCGGGCGAGCATCTCGTTGGTTTCGCGGGTGCGGTAGGCCGAGAGGATCGTGGCTTTCGCGACGCCGACCGCGGCGAGGACATCGGCCAGGAAATCGATGACTCCGACATCCATCGCGGTTGCCGCGCCCGAATGAAAATCGCGCAGAAAGACGTTGAGTTCCGCCATCGCCTCGGGGATCGGCCCGCTGCCGTCGCGATAGGGGCCGCTGAAGCTCTCGCCGGTGTGCGGATTGGCGAGATGCAGCCGGCGCGGCTCGGGCAGCCGCGGCAGCGCCCCGGCCGAAAGCGGCAAGGCCGCACCGCCGGCAGCCAGTGCAAGAAACAGGCGTCGATCCATCGATGGCGCGAATATACCTCAAATCCCTGTCCGATGCATCCGCCAATGCGTCGCCGCATCGTAGAAGCTTCCTCCTTGGCCCCGTGTTCCATTTGATCAAGGCGAGAAATTTGGGAAATACCGGGGCTGGCGAGGCGCCGTCACGACGTCCTGGCCAGCACTTGCTAACGGCCGCGATACTCGGGCCGTTGCCGGTTTAAATGAAACCGGCGCCCGTCGCGACGCCGGAGCGCTGCAACCGGGCCCCGCCGCATTGACAAATCGTGATTGTTCTGCCATGAAATTGCTATGATAGCATCGGAGGCGACTTACGTTTCGACGTTCAAACGCGCCGGTGGCAGACAAGTTTTGGCAGTTTCCCTTTATTCCCAGTTCGGCCCCGATTTAATTCCCTGAAGAAGCGAATTATTTTCCTGTTCCGTCGGTAGGGAACTCAATCGCCAAGAATTTGATTTTGTGCAAGTTTTCGGAGCGAGATCGGGCCAAATCCACCGCTTTCGCTGTTATTTTGGCTGTTACCAGGGATTTTGGCGGGCTCCGTGCAGTCGCGCTGAATGGACGCGAATGCACAGCCGAAGCACCCGCCGATAGCCCGAGTCGGCAGCCGCGGCGCCGGGGCGGCCCGACCAAACCGGTGGCCGATTGTTCCCCCTAAAACTGCTGCAGCAGGCGGTTGATATAGTCGAGTTCCAGGGTCGGACGATAGCTCTCGCCGGAGCGGCGGCGCAGTTCGTCCAGAATCTGGCGGGATTGTTGCAGAGTGTTCCAGTCGGGGATCTTGACGTCGCCTTCGTCAAACGCGCCATTGGTCGGCAACGGCCGGCCGAGCGGGTCGCGCGGCACCCGGTCTTCCCGCTCGTCGCCCGCGGTTCCGCCATGCTCGCCGCGCCCGCCCCAGGTGCCGCCCAACTGCTGCTGCATCTGCTGGGCGATCTCGCGCGTCGCCTGCCGCAGCTGCGCGAGCGCGTCGGTCTGTGGTCCAATGGCCGCCCCCGGCCGTCCGGCGTGCAGCGCCTTGCCCGCGTCTCGCATGGCGCGTTCGGCGCGACCGAGCGGGTCGGGAATCTGTCCGGTTTGCTCGCCGAGCTGCCGCATCATGTCGCCCAGGGCATGCCGCAGCGCATCCTGTTCTCCGGCGGCGTCGCCGAGCTGGCCATTGCCGCCCGGCTGCGCGACGCCTGACTGCATGCCATCGGGCTGCTGCCGGCCCAAACCCATGCTGTCCGGTTCCTCCTGCTGTTCGGCACGGAAGCTGCGATCGAGCAACCGCTGCTGGCGCTGCATCAGATCGTGCATTCCGCGCATCGTCTGCTGCGCTTCGTTCGATCCGCGCCCCAGTTGCCCAGGGCCGACCATGCGCAAATTTTCGAGCATGTTCTGCAGTTGCGACAAGAGCGCCTGCGCCTGGTCCCGCGCGCCGGAGCGCGCGAGCTCGCGAGCCTCTTCGAGCATACGTTGCAGATCGCGGCCGGCGACGATCCGGGAGGGATCCACCGGCTCGTTCTGTGGCGGCGGGCGGTGCGCCGCGTTTTGCGCGAGCGCCTGCAGATAGCGGTCGAGCGCCTGCTGCAACTCGTTCATCAGGCGGTCGATCTCGCGATCGGAAGCCTTGTTCGTCAAGGCGCTTTCCAACTGCTGTTCGAGCCGACGCAATTCCTGCAAGGCAAGCGGCGCGTTGCCGTCCTCGATCCGCACCGCCGTGTCCCACAACAGCTGCTCCACCGGGGCAAGCGGATGCGTCGCCTTGCCGAACCGCAGGCTCTCCTGGGCGACGCGCATATCGAGGAACGCGGCGGCATCGCCGCCGTAGAGCTGCGTTTCACCCCGCAAATCCCCGATGATCTCGGCGACCGCAATGCGCGCCGTCGGATCTTTGACCAGCTCCTTGCGCTCTTCGACGAGCGCGCGCGCCACCGGATTGTGGAAGCTGCGCGCCGGAAGCGTGATACGGACCGCCGCGCTTTCGCCGTGCTGACCGGCAGCGTCGACCGCGACGAGCCGGATCTCGACCGGCAGCCCCGCCCAAGGATGCGGCGTCAAATCGACAAAGCTCGCGGCCTTTGCGCGTTTCAGGTGAAGGCCGGGGAGCGGCAGGTCGAGCACAATATTGCCGCCCTTTTTGTCCCCCGGGCGGGTGATCACCGCCTTTACGTCCTCGATCCCGTATTGGTCCGCCGCCTGATAGGCGATCCGCAGCGCCCCCTGCCCCGTCGAGACTGGTCGTCCGGCAAAGCCGATCGACGGCGGATAGTCCGGGATGATCTCGATTGGCCAGCTGCCGAGCGCCGCGCCGACCTGCTCTATTTCGAGGCGTCTGCCGCCCGTCAGTTTTTGCGAAAGCTGAAAATTCTCGTTGTCGATCGCCTTGAAGTCGTATTTCCGGCCGTCGATCGTCAGCCGCGGTATGCCGTCGCCGCCATGCACTTGGGCCAAGAGCACGCTGCCGGTCGGGATCCTGATCGTTTCAGCCTCGGCGGGCCGCAAGAATTGCGGCGGCAGCGCGGTGTATTCGGGGGGCGTCACCCAGATGTCGAGGCTGGCGGCGACCGCGGGCGTGCCGTAGTCCAGCGCCGGCGTCAGCGCCAGCAGCAACCGGTCGCGCCAATCGCCGCCGGCATCGACCGCGCCGAGGACAAGGAGGACTGCCAGCACCGCCCGCAGCCCCAACGGATCGCGTGCGGCGAGCCCGCCGACCGGCAGACCAATCCGCAGGTGCCGTATCGCGGCTTGCATGCGGCGCCGATGCGCGTGCCACAACAGCGCGGCCGCCGGGTCCAAAGACATCCCCGGCTGGTCGGCCAACGCCTGCAGCGGACGATGGGGGAGACCGCTCGCCCGCTCGATGCGGCGGCGCGCGGCATCGCGGCCAGGCGGCGCGAAGCCGCCGATCGCCCGCCCGGCCGCAACCATCAGGGCGACGCCGAAGACCAGGAGGACTGCCGCGTGCCAGCGACCCGGCAGCTCCGGCAGCAGATCGAACAAGGCGAGGACCGAGAACACGCCCAGCACGGCGATCGCCGGCCAGCATTCGGGCCAAAGCCGCTCCCACAGGAGCGCCGCCTCGGCAAGCCTGAGCCGCGCGGCCAACCGGGCATCGGAGGTCGCGGAAGGATCCGTCATCCGGCGCCTCGCTGCTCCTCTTGCCGCCGCCCGGCCGCTGCGTCGCGGCCGCCGAGCCAATCGGGTATCGCATCGAGCGACAACAGCGCGTCATAGCCCTGGCGCGGCCGAATGACGGCAAATCGCTCGCCCGACACCATCGCCTCCGGCGCCAGCAGGCGGCTGTTATAGGTCGAGCTCATGACCGCTCCATAGGCCCCTGCCGCGGCAACGGCAAGCAGATCTCCTTCGGCAATCGGCGGCATGTCGCGGTCGACGGCGAAAGCATCGCCCGCTTCGCATACCGGACCGACGAGATCCGCCGGCGCGAGCACGGCGCCGGGCGGCGGGCGGCGAACCGGCAGAATGTCGTGCCAGGCGCCGTAGAGCGCCGGCCGGAGCAGATCGTTCATCGCCGCGTCGACGATGACGAACCGCTTGCCGGAGCGTTCCTTGACGTCGACGACGGTCGTGATCAGCAGCCCGGCCTCGGCGGTCAGCACCCGTCCGGGCTCGCATGCGAGGGCGAGACCGAGCGGTCCAAAAATGCGCCGCACCAACCCGGCATAATCGGCCGGTTCGGGAGCGCGTTCGCCACGGTAGCCGATGCCGATGCCGCCGCCGAGATCGACCCTGTCGACCGCGAACCCGGCGCTCCGCAATTCGACGACAAGCTTGGCCAGTCGCTCGAACGCCTGCCGGTACGGATCGAGCTCGATCAGCTGCGAGCCGATATGTACGGCCAAGCCGACCGGCGCGATGCCGGGCAGCTCTTCGGCGAGGCGGTAGGCAGCGATCGTCTCGTCGATGGCAATGCCGAATTTGTCCTCTTTTCTGCCGGTTGTGATCTTGGCGTGGGTCAGCGCGTCGACATCCGGGTTGACCCGGATCGCGACCGGCATCACGGCGCCGCGCGCGGCGGCGAGCCCGCTCAGCCGGCGCAACTCCGACAACGACTCGACGTTGACTTGATAAATCCCGGCGTCCAGCGCCGCTTCGAGCTCCGGCGCGGTCTTGCCGACGCCGGAGAAGATGATCCGCTCCGGCGGGATGCCGGCGGCGAGCGCGCGCCGCAGTTCGCCCTCCGAGACGATGTCGGCGCCCGCCCCAAGATCGGCGAAAAGACGCAGCACGGCGAGGTTCGAATTGGCCTTGACCGAATAGCAGACGAGCGGCCGCCCGACACCGAAGGCGTCGGCGAACCTGCGGTACTGGGCCGTAAAGCAGGCGGCCGAATAGACGTAAAACGGGGTTGCGAGCGCGGCGGCGATGTCGGGGGTCGGCACCATCTCGGCGCAGAGAACGCCGCCGCGGTAGCGAAAGAACTTACTCACGCGGATAGGGTTTCGGATAGGTGTTAGGCACCCCCGGCGGCGGCTGCGGCGAGCCGTTTCGGCCGCATCCCGCGAGCGCCAAGGCCAGCGCCAGCGCGATACAGGCGCAAGCGGCGCACCGCAGTGCCAGTCGCGATGCGATCATTCGAGAAATCTTCGTCGCGCGGCGGCGACCGCAGCGCGCACGCATTCCGGAGCGGTGCCGCCAAAGCTCGTCCGGCTCGCCACCGAGCGGTCGACGTCGAGCACGTCATAGACAGTTTCGCCGATCGCCGGCTCGATAGCGCGCAGCTCGGCGAGCGGCAGATCGGCGAGGCCGCACCCCAGCGTCTCGGCGCGCCGAACGATGGCGCCGGTGGCGCGGTGCGCATCGCGAAACGGCAGCCCGGCGACACGCACCAGCCAATCGGCCAAATCCGTCGCCGTCGAGTGGCCGCGGTGCGCCGCGGCGTGCAGCCTCGCCCGGTCTGGCTGCAGGTCGCGCACCATCCCGGCTGTCGCCGCAAGCGAGAGTTCGAGCGCGTCGGCCGCCTCGAAGACCGGGACCTTGTCCTCCTGCATGTCTTTGCCATAGGCGAGCGGCAGCCCCTTCATCACGGTCAGCAACGCGATCAGCGCACCGTTGAGCCGGCCGGTCTTGGCGCGAACCAGCTCCGCCGCGTCGGGATTACGCTTTTGCGGCATGATCGAGCTGCCGGTAGTGAAGGCGTCGCTCAACGCGATAAAGGCGAAACCGTCGCTGCACCAAAGGATGATCTCTTCGGCGAGACGCGACAAATGCACCCCGGCAAGCGCCGCCGCGGCAAGAAATTCGACGGCAAAATCCCGGTCGGAGACGGCGTCCAGCGAGTTTGCCGCGGGCCGATCGAAGCCGAGCGCCGCGGCGGTCGCCTGGCGGTCGATCGCGAAAGCGGTACCGGCGAGCGCCGCCGCGCCGAGCGGCGACTCGTTCATGCGGCGCCGACAATCGGCGAGCCGGCCGCGATCGCGGCCGAGCATCTCGACATAGGCCAGAAAATGATGACCCAACGTCACCGGTTGGGCGATCTGCAGATGCGTGAAGCCGGGCATCACCGTTGCCGCCTCGGCCTCGGCCCGCGCCAGCAGCGCCTGTTGCAATTCGCGCATCGCCGCATCGAGACGGTCGGTCGTGGCGCGCAGCCAAAGCCGCAGATCGGTCGCCACCTGATCGTTGCGCGAGCGCGCGGTGTGCAGGCGACCGGCACTCGGCCCGATCAGCTCGGTAAGGCGCGCCTCGACATTCATGTGAATGTCCTCGCACTCCTCGCGAAAGACGAAGCGGCCGTCTTCGATCTCGGTCCTGATTTCGTCGAGGCCGGCCTGGATCGCGGCACCGTCCTGCGCTGAGAGGATGCCTTGCGCGACGAGCATTTTGCAATGCGCCTTCGACGCGGCAATATCCTCGGCAAAGAGACGCTTATCGACACCGACCGAGACGTTGATGCTGCGCATGATTTCGCCCGGACCGCCGGCAAAGCGCCCGCCCCACTGGGGGTTCGCCGGACCTGCTTCGGGCGGAGCATCCCCGCCCGGCGAACCCGATGCGGCGCCGCCGCCGGTCACTTGCCGCCGTCCCGCGAACCCGGCGAGGCCAACTCTCCTTGCACCAACGCCTCCTTAAGGAACTGCCCGCCGCGCCGCAGCCCGTTCTCATCGATCGAGTGGCCGATGCCGGGGCAGCTCAAGGTTTCGGTCGCCACACCCTGGGCATGCAGCGCCGCCGCGGCGTCCGCAAGAGATTGATACGAAACCAGCGGATCCTCGGTGCCGTGAACCAGCAGAACCGGCGGCCGCGAGCGCAATTCGTCAGCCAGCAACTCCGGAGCGAGGAGCCGGCCCGAATAGCCGAGGATGCCGGCAACTGGCTGCACGCGGCGCAATCCGACAAAAAGCGACATCATCGTGCCTTGCGAAAAGCCGACCAGCGCCAGATCTCGCGGGCCGAGGCCGCGCGCGGTCAACGCTTCGTCGAGAAAGGCGTCGAGGATCGGCGCCGCGGCACGCACCCCGGCGAGGATCGCCTGCGGACTGCGATCGCGCGAGCTGAACCACTGGTAGCCGTACGGCGCCATGTCGCAGGGGAACGGCGCGTTCGGCGACAGAAACTCGGCCTCCGGCAGGAGCGGCGCCCAATAGGGGGCGAGCCCGAACAGGTCGTTGCCGTCCGCCCCCAGCCCGTGCAACAGAACGACAAGACGACGCGGCTTGCCGCCGGAAGCGGGTGGACGAGACGGCCCGGACAGCTGAAACGTCATCGGCAAGCTCTCTCGAATGGCGGTCGAAGTCGATCAGCCATAGCCGAAATCGAGCGCCCCTGTCATCCGTGGTGGCGCCGGCGATGACCCGCGGCGCGACGGTGACGCGCTTTGCGCCGAGCTCGACCGGCTATTTGCATCTCGGCCACGCCTATTCGGCGTTGCAAGGGTGGCAGGCGGCGCGGCGCCGCGGCGGCCGCTTTCTGCTGCGCCTCGAGGACATCGACCAAACCCGCTGCCGCGACGAATTCGCCGCGGCGATCATCGAGGACCTCGCCTGGCTCGGTCTCGCCTGGGACGGGCCGGTGCGCCGTCAGTCGGAACATTTCGCCGATTATCGCGGCGCACTCGACCGCCTCGCCGCGAAGGATGTCCTCTATCCGTGCTTCTGCACACGACGCGAGATCGCCAATGAGATGCGGCGGGCGGGCGCGGCGCCGCAAGGGGAGGCCGGACCGTGTTATCCGGGCACCTGCCGCAAGCTCGGCAGCGCCGAGCGCGCCGCACTGCAGCGCGCCGGTCGAGATTACACGCTGCGCCTCGATCTCGCGCGCGCCCTGGCCCTCACCGGGCCGCTCGATTGGGTCGAGGAGGGGCAAGGCGAAGCGCGTCGAGTTCGCGCCGATCCGGCAGCGCAGGGCGATGTCGTGCTCGCACGCAAGGATTGTCCGGCAAGCTACCACTTGGCGGTCACCTTCGACGACGCGATCCAGGGCGTGACCCTGGTAACCCGAGGCGCGGACCTTGCGGCCGCGACGCATATCCACCGGGTGTTGCAGGCGTTGCTCGACCTGCCGACGCCGCACTATCGCCATCATCCGTTGCTGGTCGACACAGCCGGGCGACGGCTTGCCAAGAGCGACGGCGCGCCGACGATCCGAGCGATGCGCGCGGCCGGATCGAGCCCGGCCGAGATTCTGGAGAAGGCTCAGTCGAGCTGCCGGTGAAGCCCGGTCACGATGTCGAGATATGCCACGTCGCCGGGCCGCAGCAGCCCGTGGCGCACGGCAAAATCGAGGATCACCAAATTCACGTTGAACTTGAAATCCCGGGTGTCGCGCACGCGATCGAGCACCGCCGCCGCCGGCATCAAGCTGAACTCGGCGATCTCGCCGTCGTTGCTTTTCGGCACGAAATCGGCCGGCGTCTCGATATCGTACACGAACAGCACGTCGTCGCGTATGCCGTATTGGTTTTCCATGCGATAGGAAACGGCGCCGGCCGGCACTGCGGTCCTGCTCAGCCGCGCCGGCATCGACGCCTCCTCGTCGCATTCCTTGATCAGGGTCTCGACGACGCCGTAACCGTTGCCGATGCCGCCGGCAACGAGATTGTCGAGCTTGTTCGGCGCCACCAGCTTGTCGGGCGAGCGGCGGCCAACCCACAAATAAAGTTCGCTGCCTTCCCAGCGGTAGCCGTTGAGGTGCACGCCGTAGGCGCGTGTGCCAAAGAAAGGAACAGCGCCGCGGTCGACGCGCAGGATCGGCGGCTCACCCCAGCCTACGGCCACGTCAAAGGTTTCATTGCGCGATTTCGGAACGCGGCTTTCGGCGACCAGCGTATCGACGACCCGGGCGACGGCGCGGCTGACCGCGGCGGCATCGCCCTCGAGCGTCAGCTGCACCGCATCGGCCGCGACGTCGAACACCTCGGGAAAGCGCCGCAGAACCTCGGCATTGTCACGGCGCAAGAGGCCGATGCGGCGGTTTCCGGCGACGAGCGGCACAGCCTTAGCCGGGTCATAGTTGTTGCACCGCCTGATGTGGTCGACGAACGACATCTAGGCAGATCCTTTGATCAGCCGGGTTGACGGCCAGCTGCGACGGCATCGCTCTCGGCGGTTAGCACGGTCTCGACATCGGCGATCTGCCGCAGGCAGGCGGCGATATAGCGCGTCACCTCGCGGCCGAGCCCCTCCATTTCGATCGTGATCGTCAGATTGCCGCGGTCGGCTCCGGCGATCGCGCTGCGCCAGACCGTCGGCACGAGGCCGCGCTTGGCGAACAATTCGACGATCCGGGGCATTACGCCGGGTTCGGCGCGGGCATGAACGGAAAA
Organism: uncultured Alphaproteobacteria bacterium; assembly: GCA_963790875.1. Taxonomy (GTDB): domain Bacteria; phylum Pseudomonadota; class Alphaproteobacteria; order ATCC43930; family CGMCC-115725; genus AP-15. Next base: position 10,514 of record CAWBQT010000020.1, on the reverse strand, counting down.
ATAGGCAGTGACCGGCAGACTGGTGTCAGCGGCGGGCGCACGGAGAGGCGGCATCGGGATGGTCCTCGGCAAGCAGGCGACAAATCGACTGGGCCCGAACCCCTGCGGGGTCCGGGACAGTAATTCGCCGGTCTTGCCGGTGAGCCATCGACAGCGTCGTCACAGGGCATGATGTATGCCCGAGCGCAGACCGGGTCAACTCTGCTCTTCCGACGTTTTGGCGCGCGTGGCGGAACGAGCCGTCGATCCGCTTCGTTCGTCTCGTTGGCGGCATTTGATGTCGCAAGCGCCAATGGCTCGCGCAGCCGCGGCGGGCGTTTCGCGCGACGCGCCGGGGGTCGCTGAAGCGGCAGTCGAGGATTTGCCAAAACTGCATAGCCGACACGGTACGGCGCGTTTATCTGGCACGGCCGTTGCCGGATCGACGCCAGCCCACCACCTATCCTCAATATCGGAGCGACTGATGACCCATCCGCCAAAGCCGGTTCTTCGCCTAGCGTTTCTGGGGATAACGTTGGCCGCCGCGGGCTGCGCCGTCGGCGCGCCGGAGCGCGCCAGTAGCATCCAAAATGCCAACGGAATATCCGACGACATCTCGGCGATGCGGATGACGCAATCCGACTCGCTCAAGATTCCCGACCCGAACCTGCCGACCACCTACCCGCACAGCTATCAGCTGCCGCAAGACTGATATCAACTGCCGCAAGACTGTCGCCGATTTGTCGGCGCGTCTTGTCAAAAGCCGCGCCGCACCGGCGGCAATGGCACAGTCGTCGCGGCGCTCTAAGTCGCTGGCGGCGGCGGGGTGAAGCGCGCATAGTCCGCCGATGAGCGTATTTCTGACGATCCTGCTCGTTCTGGCGATGCTCGGCGTCCTGACCGTGCTCGGGCTCGGCGTCGCAACAATGCTGCGCGGCGGCAACCCGCGCCGTTCGAACAAGCTGATGCAGGCCCGCGTCGTCATGCAGGGGCTCGCGCTCCTGCTGCTCGCCGCTCTGATGTTGCTCTCGCGCCACTAGCGCCATGGTGCGGCTGACGCGGATTTACACGCGCGGCGGCGACAGCGGCGACACGTCGCTCGGCGACGGTTCGCGCGTGCCGAAGCATAGTCTGCGCGTCGCGGCCTATGGCGCCGTCGACGAAGCGAACGCCGCGATCGGCCTGGCGCGGCTAGATGCCGATGCCGTCGCCGACGCGATGCTGGGTCGCATCCAGAACGACCTGTTCGATCTCGGCGCCGATCTGTGCACGCCCGAGGGAGGCCGACGCGGCGCCGGCGCATTGCGCATCCTCGCGGCGCAGGTCGAGCGTCTCGAGCAGGAAATCGACAGAATGAACGCGGGTCTGCAGCCCCTCGACTCGTTCATCCTGCCGGGCGGCAGCGCCGCCGCAGCCTATCTTCATCTGGCCCGCACAGTCGTCCGCCGCGCCGAACGCCTGGTCAGCGAACTCGCACGGACGGAAGCGGTCAACGAGGATGCACTCAAATATCTGAACCGGCTGTCCGATCATCTGTTTGTTCTCGGTCGGCGCGCCAACGACAATGGCGCGCGCGACGTGCTGTGGATCCCGGGCGCCAATCGCTGATCCCGGAACCGATGCCGGCGATCAGCGATCCCGCCAGCGCTGCCAAATTCGCCGCCGGCGTGATCCGGCGGCATCTGCCCGATCCCGCCTATCGCATCTTCCTGTTCGGCTCGCGCGCGACCGGGTCGGCCGCCTCGCGCTCGGATGTCGACATCGGCATCGAGGGACCGGCTCCGGTGCCGCGCGCCGCCCTCGCCGCGATCCAGGACGAGCTCGAGGAAGCGCCGACCCTTTATACGATCGATGTCGTCGATTTCACGCGCGTGTCCGAGCAGTTCCGCGAAGTCGCGCGGCAGCGGATTCCGTTGTGACCAAAGCGCAATCGCTGCGGGCGGATTTCGAACGTGCGATCGCGCGGCTGGATGAAGTTCTCGCCCTGCCGAAAGACCCGATTGTGCGGGATTTGGCGATTCAGCGGTTCGAGATTTCGTTCGAGCTGTGCTGGAAATTCCTCAAGGCGTATCTCGAGGAGCAGCATAACGCGATATGCACGTCGCCCAGGACATGCTTCCGCTCGGCGTTCCGGTACGGGATCATCGATAACGACCCGTTCTGGATCGATCTGACGGTTTTACGCAATTACACTGTTCATACTTACAACGAGGAGCTCGCCGACTACGTGTACCTGCGGCTTGCCGAAGCGGCACGCCATTTTCGCGCTGTCCTCGCGGCCGCCGCGCTCGAGCCCGGATAGCGGCCGCCTCGGACCAGCTGATCGAGCAGCGTTAACCCTGAGGCTGGAGCCGGGCCGCTTAGAGGATGAATTTGGACAGGTCGACATTTTGCGCGAGCGCGCCGACCTGATCGCGAACATAGTTCCGGTCGATCCGGATTTCGGTCCCGGCCGGCCGGTCCGACGCGGAAAAGCTGATCTCTTCCAACAGACGCTCGAGTATCGTGTGCAACCGGCGGGCGCCGATATTCTCGACCGCGGTGTTGATCTCTTCGGCCAGAAGCGCGATCTCCTCGATCGCCTCTTCGGCGAAATCGAGCGCGACGCCCTCGGTCGCGAGCAGCGCTTTGTATTGCTTGATCAGGCTCGCCTCGGGCTCGGTCAGGATGCGGCGAAAATCGCCGCGGTCGAGCGGCTGCAGCTCGACGCGGATCGGTAGCCGGCCCTGCAGCTCCGGCAGCAGGTCGGCGGGCTTTGCCTGGTGAAAGGCGCCCGAGGCGATGAATAGGATGTGGTCGGTCTTGACCCCGCCATGCTTGGTCGCGACGGTCGTCCCTTCGATCAGCGGCAACAGATCGCGCTGCACGCCTTCGCGGCTCACATCGGGACCGCCGATCCGCTCGCCGCGGCCGCAGATTTTGTCGATCTCGTCGATGAAGACGATGCCGTTCTGCTCGGCCGCCGTGATCGCCTCGCGGACCACCATTTCCTGGTCGAGGAGCTTGTCGCTTTCTTCGCCGACGAGGACCCGATGGCTGTCGCCAATCGTCATGCGCTTTGTCTTCGAGCGGGTACCAAAGGTCTTGCCGAGGATGTCGCCGAGATTGAGCATGCCCATTTGCGCACCGGGCATGCCGGGTATCTCGAAGGTCGGCAGATTGGCGGCGGCATTCTCCTGTACGGCTATCTCGATTTCGCGCTCGTCGAGCACTCCCTGGCGCAGCTGCTTGCGGAATTTCTGCCTGGTATCGGCACTGGCATTGGCGCCGACCAGCGCATCGAGCACCCGCTCCTCGGCGGCGAGCTCGGCCTTCGGCTCGACCTCCTTCTTGAGCCGCTCGCGCGTCATGCCGATCGCGATCTCGACGAGGTCGCGCACGATCTGCTCGACGTCGCGCCCGACATAGCCGACCTCGGTGAATTTGGTCGCCTCGACCTTGACGAAGGGCGCCTGCGCGAGCCGGGCGAGGCGGCGCGAGATCTCGGTCTTGCCGCAGCCGGTCGGTCCGATCATCAGGATGTTCTTTGGCAGTACCTCGTCGCGCATTTCGGGGTCGAGCTGCTGGCGCCGCCAGCGGTTGCGAAGGGCGATCGCGACAGCGCGCTTGGCGTCGTGCTGGCCGATGATGAAGCGGTCGAGTTCGGAGACGATCTCGCGCGGGCTGAAGGACGGCATCAGGGATCAGTAATCCAGCTTTTCGATAGTGACCTTGTCGTTCGTATAGATACAGATCCCGGCAGCAATCGTCATCGCGCGGCGTGCCACCTCTTCGGCGTCGAGCCCGTCGATCGCGAGCAGCGCCCGCGCCGCGGCGAGCGCATACCCGCCGCCGGAGCCGATCCCGATGATGTCGTCCTCTGGTTCGAGCACGTCGCCGGTGCCGGACAGGATCAGCGACACGCTCTTGTCGGCCACCGCCATCATTGCCTCGAGGCGTCGCAGGTAGCGGTCGGTCCGCCAATCCTTGGCGAGCTCGACGCAGGCACGAGTGAGCTGGCCGGCATATTGCTCGAGCTTGCTTTCGAGCCGCTCGAACAACGCAAAGGCGTCGGCAGTGGCCCCGGCGAAGCCGGCGATGACCGCGCCGCCGGCCAGCCGCCGCAATTTGCGGGCGTTCGATTTGACGACGGTCTGGCCGAGCGTGACCTGACCGTCGCCGGCGACCACCACCTGGCCCGCCTTGCGGACGCAGAGGATCGTCGTCCCGTGCCAGACTTTGCCCGCGGATTGATCCATGCGCCTCGGCGGTGATTCCAGCCGTGCCTCAGTTAGCTGAGATGTAGGCCTGCCGGATACCCGGTCAAGCGCGCCCCGAGCCGAGAGCGCCCTTCCGGACCTCCGGCGACCAAAACCCGACCGGGCGCGGCAGAGGGCCATGCCCGCGGGTGGCAATTTTACGGCGAAGTGCTAAAACTCAGCCGCCGCGAGCGCGGCGTTCGAGGAGCATAGCGTGCGGGTCGCAACGGTCGAGCGCAACACCAAGGAAACCCAAATCCGCGGACGGATCGATCTCGACGGCTCCGGCGCCGCCGCGATTTCGACCGGCATCGGCTTTCTCGATCACATGCTCGAACAGCTGGCGAAGCACAGCCTGATCGACATCGAGCTGCACGCGGTCGGCGATCTGCACATCGACTTCCACCACACGACCGAGGATACCGGCTATGTCGTCGGCGAGGCGGTGTCGCGCGCCCTCGGGAACCGCGCCGGCGTGGCGCGCTATGGCCACGCCGTGATTCCGATGGACGAAACCCTGACACGGGTCAGCCTTGATGCGTCGAACCGCCCCTATCTCGTGTGGAAAGTCATGTTCACCCGGCCGAAGCTCGGCGAGATGGATACCGAGCTGTTCAAGGAATGGTTCCAGGCCTTCGCGCAATCGGCCGGGGTGACGCTGCACGTCGAGAACTTGTACGGCGACAACAACCACCACATCGTCGAATCCTGCTTCAAAGCGCTGGCGCGGGCCTTGCGTCAGGCAGTCGAGATCGATCCCCGGCGCGCCGGCGCCGTCCCGTCGACCAAGGGCATCCTCGGCGGCAGCCTCTGATGCTTGTCGCGATCATCGATTACGGCTCGGGCAATCTGCGTTCGGCGGCAAAGGCGTTCGAGCGGGCGGCGGCGGAAAGCCCGCCGGATGTCGAGGTTCGGGTCACGAGCCAACCGGAGGTCGCCGCCGCGGCGGACCGCATCGTCCTGCCCGGGGTCGGCGCCTTCGCCGATTGCCGGCGCGGCCTTGCCGCCGTCGGCGGGCTCGAGGCGGCCCTCTACGAGGCCGTCATGGTCCGCGCCCGCCCGTTCCTCGGAATCTGCGTCGGCATGCAGCTCCTGGCCTCGCGCGGTCGGGAATTCGAGACGGTCGATGGCCTCGGCTGGATCGCCGGCGAGGTCGTGCCGATCGAGCCCGGCGATTCGCCGCTGAAGATCCCGCATATGGGATGGAACGAACTCGAAATCCGTTTGGCGCACCCGCTCGTCGACGGGCTCGCGACCGGAGCACACGCCTATTTCGTCCACAGTTTTCATTTTCGTACGGATGAACCCGCCGATCTCGTTGCGACCACCGATTATGGCGGCCCGCTCGCCGCGGTCATCGCTCGCGACAATCTCGCCGGAACCCAGTTCCATCCTGAGAAAAGCCAGGAAGCCGGGCGGCGCCTGATCGGCAACTTCTTGCGGTGGCGTCCATGAGCGATCCGGGGAGTGATGCCGGCGAGGCGCGACGTTTTGGCGCGTTCGTTGCCGTCGAGCGGCTCGTCCGGTATTTCGGGACCGATCTCGACGATCTGTGCGACGCGACCGAACGCGCCATCATCGAAGGCGGGGGCTTTGGCTGGCTCAAGCCACCGCCGCGGCAGGTTCTCGAAAACTATTGGAAAGGGGTGCTGCTCGTGCCGGAGCGGCGACTCATCGTCGGCCGCCTCGATGGCACGATCGCCGGCTCGGCGCAATTGAGCCGTGCCCCGCGCAACAACGAGGCGCAGGCCTTTGCCGGCACGTTGACCGGAACCTTCGTGGCACCCTGGGCGCGCGGCCATGGTCTCGGACGCGGCATCGTCCTCGAAATCGAAAAGCTCGCGCGCGAACTGGGTCTAATGGTGCTCAACCTCGATCTACGCGACACGCAGAAGGCAGCGATCGCGCTTTACGAGCGGCTGGGCTATCAGCGCTGGGGCACCCACCCCGTCTACGCGCAGGTCGAAGCGCGCGTCGTACCCGGGCATTATTATTTCAAGCTGCTCCACGACACGACGGCCGCGCCGTGATCCTGTTCCCGGCGATCGACCTGAAGGACGGTCGTTGCGTTCGCCTGATCCGCGGCGACATGGCGACCGCCACCGTATTCAACGACGACCCGGCGGGACAGGCTCGGCTTTTCGCCGCGGCCGGCTTTACCTGGCTGCATCTTGTCGACCTCGACGGCGCTTTCGCGGGCCGCTCGGTGAATGGCGCTGCCGTCGCGGCGATCCGCCGCGCCGTCGGTTTACGCATTCAGCTCGGCGGCGGGATCCGCGACCGTGCCGCAATCGAAGACTGGCTGGCGCTCGGCATCGACCGTGTTGTGCTTGGCACCGCGGCGTTGCGCGACCCCGAACTCGTGCGCGCCGCCGCCGCCGCACATCCGGGTTCGATCGCGGTCGCGATCGACGGACGCGGCGGCCGGGTCGCGGTCGCCGGCTGGGCCGAGGCGGGCGACATCGACGCGATCGAACTCGCCCGCCGCTTCACCGGCAGCGGGGTGGCCGCAATTGTGCATACCGACATCGGGCGTGACGGAACCTTGGCGGGCGTCGATGCCGTGGCAACCGCCGAGTTGGCGGGCGCCGTCGACATTCCGGTCATCGCATCGGGCGGCGTCGCCTCGCTCGCCGATCTCGCCGCGCTGAAAGAGCGCGAACGGGACGGCATTTGTGGCGTCATCTGCGGCCGCGCCCTCTATGACGGCCGCATCGATCCGCAGGCGGCGTTGCGATTGCTGAGCGGGCCCCCACCATGTTGAAAGCATCATGTTGAAGATGCGCATCATCCCCTGCCTCGACGTCAAGGGCGGGCGGGTTGTCAAAGGTGTCAATTTTGTCGATCTCGTCGATGCCGGCGATCCGGTAGCGCAAGCCCGGTTCTACGATCGCGAAGGCGCCGACGAGCTGTGTTTTCTCGACATCACGGCCAGCGCCGAGGGACGCGATACGCTCTATGACGTGGTGCGGCGCACCGCCGAAGAATGCTTCATGCCGCTGACTGTCGGCGGCGGGGTCCGCGCGGTCGAGGATATCCGCCGGCTGCTGCTGGCCGGTGCCGACAAAGTGTCGATCAACACCGCCGCCGTCGCCCGCCCGGAATTCGTCCGCGAAGCAGCGCAGAAATTCGGCAGTCAATGCGTCGTCGCGGCGATCGACGCCAAGGCTACCGGATCAGGGCGCTGGGAGGTGTTCACGCATGGCGGCCGCCGTCCGACCGGCATCGATGCGGTCGCCTGGGCCGACCGGCTTGCCGATTACGGCGCCGGCGAGATCCTGCTGACATCGATGGACCGCGACGGCACTCAATCGGGCTTCGACATCGCCCTGACGCGCGCCGTGGCGGACGCGGTGCGCGTGCCGGTCATCGCTTCGGGCGGCGTCGGCACGCTCGACCATCTCGTCGAAGGCATTCGCGACGGGCATGCCACGGCAGTGCTGGCGGCTTCGATCTTTCATTTCGGGACCTTCCGCATCCGCGCCGCCAAGGCTCGGCTCGCCGCGTCAGGCATCCCGGTCAGGCTCTGAACGATGGCCGACGAGCTGGGTGAAGCGCTCGACCGCCTGTGGCGGGTGATCCGGTCGCGCCGCGGCGCCGACCCGCAGGACTCCTACACCGCCCGGCTGCTCGCCGGCGGCCGGGCCAAGATCGCCCAGAAGCTCGGCGAGGAGGCGATCGAGGCGGTCATCGAAGGGGTGCGCGGGGACCGCGTCGCACTCGTCGGCGAAAGCGCCGATCTGCTCTATCACCTCTTCGTGCTATGGGCCGATGCCGGCATTGCACCCTCCGACGTCGGCGCCGAGCTGGCGCGGCGTGAAGGCACATCCGGGATTGCCGAAAAGCGCGCCCGAGACAAGATATGAACCGCGGAGCGGAACGGAGGCGGCATGCCTTATGATCGCAACAACGTTTTCGCCCGGATCCTGCGCGGCGAAATACCGTGCAACAGGGTCTATGAAGACGAGCACGTCCTTGCCTTCCGCGACATCGACCCGCAGGCCCCGACCCACATCCTGGTGATCCCGAAAGGTGAATACGGGTCGCTCGACGACTTTTCCGAGAAGGCCTCGGCGACCGAGATCGCGGCGCTGATCCGGGCCCTCGGGCGGATTGCGCGCGAGCACGGGGCCGCCGAACCCGGCTATCGCGTCCTCACCAATACCGGTGCCGCGGCGCATCAGGAGGTGCCGCATTTCCACATGCACCTCTTCGCCGGACGCGACCTCGGGGCGATGCTACCGCGGCGCTGATCGAGCGAACCGGGTGCCGTCGATGCTGTGAAAAGAAATCCCAGCGTCTCTTATTTACCCGCCACCCCGGAAATCGGAGCTCATGGTTCGGGCCGCCTTGACCCTGTTCACTCGGGCCTGCTCAACTGAACCACTGCCTGAGTTCGATGCGATAGCCGTTAGGGTCGCGGATCTCCGCCCTCGAGTACGTGTCGCGATCCCTGGGACCCCATACGACCTCGACGCCTTTGGTCCTCAGATAGTCGGTAGCCTTTTGCATGTCGTCGACTTCAAGCGCGATCATACGGTACCCGAGATGCTCCTGCTGCGGAGCGGGATCGATCGAAGCGCCCTCGTACGAGATTAGCTCGACAACAGTGCCGCCCAGGTCCAGGTACACGAGGTCGATCGGCACTCCCATACCCGAGCGCTCAATCCGGTCTCAGAATTTCACTGTGAATCCCAGCACATCTGTATAGAACAGTACCGTTCGATCAGGCTGGTCAGTGACGATCTCAACATGGTCGATCCTCTTGAACATCATCCTCTCCAGCAAGTTGGAAGCTCTACAACTCGGCGCGGCTCAGCCGGTTCGCATGACCCGGGACGCCGACCCGCATGCGCATATTGGACCAAATCGGCAGGCAGCGATCGATTGGCACGGACCTGCCTCGACCCATCACGAATTTCCGAGTTAATCCACCATTTTCTCCGACAATTGCCGTGGTCTTATTACGCGATCTTTATTCCAACCCAATAAGATCAGCATTGAGTTTTTATCATGTCCAAGCCTTTTCTTGCGGCATCGAAGACCACAGGGATTGCCCGGTTTCATGAACGATTTTGCACCGCCACACGTCTACCCTCCCTACGATTTCGACATCCGGCGCAACCCACGCGGCTACTGGGTCGCGCGCGACCGCAACGGGCTGGTCGGCGGCATCTTTCTGACCCAGAAGGATGCCATCCGATTTGCGCTATTCGAAACCGGCGGCGACAGCGCCCATGTACATGTGCGAGCCGCGCGGCGACCGGCCCCTCGGCACCACGCGGACTGAGCGCCGCCCGAGGATCCCGCTCCCGACACGCGACTGCGCGCGTGCGGCGACCGGCGCCGCGGATCGGTTCGGCGCCGTGCGGCCCGGTGCCTCGATGTCAACGGTTGTCAGCGGTGCGGGACTGCCGACCGGTCGCGGTGCGCCGCCGGCGTCCGGCGATAGCTCAGGGCCTCCGCCACGTGCCGGCGGGCGACGACCGCGACGCCTTCGAGATCGGCGAGCGTTCGGGCGACGCGCACCACCCGGTGGTACCCGCGCGCCGAAAGATTGAGACGCTCGGCGGCGCGGGCGAGCAGCGCGCGCCCGGCCGGCTCCGGTGTCGCTACCGCGTCGAGCAAGGCGCCGTCTGCTTCGGCATTGGTACGGATGCCCGCGCCGGCGGGCAATGTCTCGTAGCGGAGCGCCTGCCTGGCGCGCGCCGCAGCGACCCGCCCGGCGACGGCGGCACTGCTCTCGGCGGGTGGCGGCAGATCGAGATCGGCCGGCGACACTGCCGGCACCTCGATATGCAGGTCGATGCGGTCAATCAGCGGACCCGACAGCCGCGACTGATAGTCTTCGGCGCAGCGGGGCGCGCGGCCGCAGGCGGCTTCGGCAAGACGCCCGCAGCGGCACGGGTTCATCGCCGCGATCAGCTGAAACCGTGCCGGATAAGTCACATGACCGTTGGCGCGCGCGACCGAGACGCGGCCGGTCTCGAGCGGCTGGCGCAGCGCTTCGAGCGCCGCGCGGTTGAACTCCGGCAATTCGTCGAGAAACAGCACGCCGTGGTGGGCAAGCGAAATCTCGCCCGGGCGCGGCCGCGGCCCGCCGCCGACCAATGCCGGCAGCGAGGCCGAATGATGCGGGTCGCGAAATGGCCGCTCGCTCGACAAGCCGCCGTTGCGCAGCCCGCCGGCAACCGACTGGATCATGCCGAGTTCCAAAGCCTCGGTCGGTTCGAGCGGCGGCAACAGCCCCGGCAGACGCGCCGCCAGCATCGACTTGCCCGAGCCCGGCGGGCCGAC
>CAWBQT010000019.1:0-46712 GCA_963790875.1 uncultured Alphaproteobacteria bacterium | reverse complement strand
ACCGGCCGATTGGCGTTCAAGCCGCCTCGGCCCGAGCCCTCTCGTCGATCACCAGACCCTGGTCGGTGGCGCTGACATGGACGGTCGATCCGTCGGGAACAGTCCCCTCGAGGATCGATTGTGCCAGCGGGTTCTGCAATTCTCGCTGAATCACCCGCTTCAGCGGCCGCGCTCCGTAGATCGGATCGTATCCGGCGTTGGCGAGCCACGCCATCGCCGCAGAATCGACTTCGATCGCGATTTTGCGATCGGCAAGCAGCTTCTTCAGCCTTTCGAGCTGGATCGCGACAATCCCTTTCATGTCGTCCCGGGAAAGCCGGCGGAACAGCAAGATCTCGTCGAGCCGGTTGAGGAATTCCGGCCGAAAGGCAGCGCGTACAGCCTCCATGACCGCCTCGCGCGCAACCGAGACATCGGCGCGCTCCGGCAGCCGGGCCAGCGCCTCGCTGCCGAGATTCGAGGTCAATACAATCAACGTGTTGCGAAAGTCGACCGTGTGTCCCTGTCCGTCGGTCAACCGGCCGTCGTCGAGCACCTGGAGCAAGACGTTGAACACGTCCGGATGCGCTTTCTCGATCTCGTCGAAAAGGATCACCTGATAGGGCCGGCGACGCACCGCTTCGGTCAATGCACCCCCTTCGTCGTAGCCGACATAGCCCGGCGGGGCACCGATCAGGCGCGCCACGGAATGCTTCTCCATATACTCCGACATGTCGATCCGGATCATCGCGCTCTCGTCGTCGAACAGAAATTCGGCGAGCGCTCTTGCAAGCTCGGTCTTGCCGACGCCGGTCGGGCCGAGAAACAGGAACGAGCCCATCGGCCGGTTTGGATCCTGCAGACCGGCTCGCGCTCGGCGGATCGCATTCGAAACGGCGATCACCGCTTCATCCTGTCCGACCACGCGGTGTTTGAGATTGGCCTCCATCTGGAGCAGCCTTTCGCGCTCGCCGGATAACATCTTGTCGACCGGGATGCCGGTCCAGCGCGACACGATAGCGGCAATGTGCTCTTCGGTGACGGCTTCCTCGAGCATGCGCCCCGCTTCCGCCGCCTCGACCTCGCGGAGCTTGCGCTCGAGCTCGGGAATCACACCGTAGGTCAGTTCGCCGGCGCGGCTCCAATCACCGCGGCGCTGCACGATCTCGAGCTCGGCGCGCGCCTGGTCGAGCTGTTCCTTCAGCTTCTGCGCCCCGGCCAGCTTGTCTTTCTCGGCGCGCCACTGCGCCGTCAACTCGGCCGAGCGCTGCTCCAGCTCTTCGAGCTCCTTGACGAGGCGTTCCAGCCGGTCGCGTGATGCCGGATCGTTTTCCTTCTTCAGAGCCTCGCGCTCGATCTTGAGCTGGACGATGCGGCGGTCCAGCTCGTCGATCGCCTCGGGCTTGGAATCGACCTCCATGCGCAGCCGCGAGGCAGCCTCATCCATCAGATCGATCGCCTTGTCCGGCAGAAATCGGTCGGTGATGTAGCGGTTCGACAGGGTTGCGGCGGCGACGATCGCCGCATCCGTGATACGCACGCCGTGATGCAACTCATATTTCTCTTTGATGCCGCGCAGAATGGAAATCGTATCCTCGACCGACGGCTCATCGACAAAAACCGGCTGAAATCGCCGCGCTAACGCCGCATCCTTCTCGATATTCTTGCGGTATTCGTCGAGCGTCGTCGCACCGACGCAATGAAGTTCGCCGCGGGCGAGTGCCGGCTTTAGCATATTCGACGCGTCCATCGCGCCCTCGGCCTTACCGGCGCCGACGAGCGTGTGCAATTCGTCGATAAACAAAATAATCTCGCCGGCTGCGCCGGTGATTTCGGCCATTACCGCCTTCAACCGCTCCTCGAATTCGCCACGAAACTTGGCGCCGGCGATCAGCGCGCCGAGGTCGAGAGCGAGTAGACGCTTTTCCTTCAAGCCCTCCGGCACGTCGCCGTTGACGATGCGCAAAGCGAGACCTTCGACGATCGCGGTCTTGCCGACACCCGGCTCGCCGATCAGCACCGGGTTGTTCTTGGTACGCCGCGAGAGCACTTGGATCGTGCGGCGGATTTCCTCATCGCGCCCGATGACCGGGTCGAGCTTGCCGTCGCGCGCTGCAGCCGTCAGATCGCGCGCATAACGCTTCAGCGCATCGTATCCTTCCTCGGCGGAAGCGCTCTCGGCCTTGCGGCCCTTGCGCAGGTCCTCGATCGCCGCGTTCAGCTTTTGCGGTGTGACCCCACCGGCCGCGAGCGCCCTCCCGGCCGGCGTGTCCTTGGCCAGGGAAAGAGCCAGCAACAGACGTTCGACCGTAACAAAGCTATCGCCGGCTTTTTGGCCAATCTGCTCGGCTTGTTCGAATACTCTGGCGATTTCGGGCGTAAGATATACTTGACCTGCGCCCGACCCTTCGACACGCGGCAGTTTGCCAAGCTCGGTTTCCGCCGCCTGGAGCACGCGTTGCGGATCGCCGCCCGCCGCTCGGATCAAATTCGCACTCAGGCCCTCCTTGTCGTCAACGAGAACATCGAGCAGATGCTCTGGCGTCAGACGCTGGTGGCCGCTGCGCAACGCCAAGCTCTGGGCCGACTGGATAAAACCTTTCGACCTCTCGGTATATTTCTCGATATCCATGCTGCGCTCGCTCCGCTGAACCGGCATCGGCGCCCCTGCGAGGCAGCGCCAACACCCTCCGCAGCCTATATGGTTTAGCGGTGGTACGCAGCAAGCCCGGCTACCGGGACGAGGCCGAGGCGATCAGGCGCGCGTTTGCCCGTCCCGGCGCAAGCGCAACGGCGCAGCCTCAGAAACCCGGCGCTTGATCGTCCTGCGACGATATCGGCAACATGGGCTGGGCCAAGGTCTCGTCTGGCTCACGACCTTCCCCGTCGCTCTCGCCTACATCGAGATCGGCAGGGGTGATCGGCCGCGGTGGCCCGTGCGGGTTTCCCTCGCCATTTGCGTTTATAATTCGAAAATAATGCTCCGCGTGCTGGTACAGGTTTTCTGCGGCAATCCGGTCGCCGCCGGCGACCGCCTCCCGCGCGAGCGCGACGTACCGCTCGAAAACCTGATAGGCGTTGCCGCGGATTTTAACGTTCGGGCCGTTACTGTCGAAGGTCTGGATCCGATACGGCACACGTGGGCGATTATGGTGTGGATTGCTTCCGTTGTTCCGGCCGCGCGATCGCTTGTTTGGTCCCGGTCTCATGACACCTTTCTAATCTTTCGGTAGTTTCGCAACTCGCCTGCTGCGGCGCCGCCTGCTTCTCGTCGCTCCCCCGAGCAGGCCCAGCGCGTCTGCTTCGCCTCGAGCGCAGCAATCGAACCTTCCGACGTCGTCACCCTAGTCGGGGCGATAGCACATTCCAACAGTTTTTTGCCCAACAGTTTTTTGCCCAACAGTTTTTTTGCTCGGCCGGTGACGCGTAGCGGTTGCCGAACTCAGGCGGCCGACAACGCATCGAGCGATCCCGGTTAGATCGTGCTCGATGTCGTCGATCACGAGCCTCATGTCTTCGAGCATCCCGGCAACCGCTTCCGCTTGCCCGACACCGACCTCGGTCGCAAATACGCCATCTCGAGTCAGCAGGCGTGGCAGCTCTGCGCCGATCTTGCGGTAGGCGTCCAAGCCGTCGGCGCCGCCGTCGAGGGCAAGTTGCGGGTCGAAGTCGCGGACCGAAGACGGCAACTCGGCAAGCGTTCGACGGGTTATATACGGCGGGTTGGCGACAATGACCGCAAATCGTCCCGTCAGCGCCTTACCCCATTCGCCGACAAAGAAATGCGCACGTGAGGCGAAGCCGAGCGCGACCGCGTTCATCCGCGCTGTCGCCGCTGCACCGGCAGAGATGTCGACCGCGACGCCAGTGGCTTCCGGAAGCTCGGAGAGAAGCGCCAGCACGAGACAGCCGCTCCCGGTACCGAGGTCGAGCAGGCGCAACTCGGTATCGCGCTGTCGGATGCGGCGCAACACGGCCTCGACAACGGCCTCGCTCTCCGGCCTTGGGTCTAGAGTGCCGGCGGACAGAGCAAATTCCAGCCCCCAGAACTCGCGCCGGCCGACCATGCGACTGAGCGGTTCGCCGGCGATGCTGCGCTGTAGCATCCAGCGGATGTGTTGCGCCTGTCGCTCAGTGATTTCGCGCTCGGGATGGGCCAACAGTTCGAGCGAGCCGAGACCGAGAGCTGAAGCGAGTAGCCGACGCGCGCGACGCCGGGCTTCACCGCAGCCCTCCGAGAAGAGCGCCGCGGTGGTTTCGGCGAGCATCGCTCCGAAAGTTTCTGTCACGCGATGCGTCACGCCTCGGCAGCGGCCAACCGCATTGCCTGGTCTTCGGTCAGAAGGGCATCGACAATCTCGTCGAGCGCCTCGCCGTTTAACACTTTCTCGATTTTGTATAGCGTCAGGTTGATTCGATGGTCCGTCACCCTACCTTGCGGGAAGTTGTAGGTACGGATTCGCTCGGATCGATCGCCGGAGCCCACCTGGCTCTTGCGCTCGGCGGCGCGGGCATTGTCGCGTGCCGCCCGCTCCAGCTCGTAAAGTCGCGAGCGCAATACCTTCAAGGCGCGCGCCTTGTTCTTGTGTTGCGATTTTTCATCCTGCTGGATGACAACAAGGCCGGTCGGCAAATGGGTGACCCGCACCGCGCTGTCGGTTGTATTCACCGATTGACCCCCAGGTCCACTCGCCCGGAACACGTCTATGCGCAAATCCTTCTCGTCGATCTTGACGTCGACCTCCTCAGCCTCCGGCAAAACGGCGACCGTGGCTGCAGAGGTATGAATGCGGCCTCCCGCCTCGGTCTCCGGTACGCGCTGCACGCGATGCACACCCGACTCGAACTTGAGCCGGGCAAATACGCTGCGGCCAGAGATCGACGCACTCGCCTCTTTGAACCCGCCGAGGTCGCTCTCCGACAAGTCGAGGAGCTCGAATCGCCAGCCGCGCAAAGCCGCATATCGCTGGTACATGCGGAAGAGTTCCGCGGCAAACAGCGCCGCTTCCTCGCCACCGGTCCCGGCGCGAACTTCGAGAATTGCGTTGCGCTCGTCATCCGTATCCTTTGGCAGCAAACACAATTTCAGCTGCCGCTCAAGTTCGGGGAGCCGTTCGCGCAAGGATTCCAGCTCCTCAGCGGCGAGAGCGCGCAATTCTGGATCGTCACCCGATTGCACCATCGCCGCGAGCGAGGCCGCCTCTCGGCGGGCCTTCTGCCACGCCTCGATGTCGGCAACGATAGATTCGAGGTCGCTATACTCTTTCGATGATCTCGCAAAGTCGGAGCCCGCCAGAGCGTTGCCGGCGAGGGCGTCGCGCAACTCGGCGTGGCGACGGACCATCTGATCCAGACGGCCTTCGAGACTCGCTTTCATTAGCGGGAGAGTGCCGTGAGCCGGTCGTGCAGCTTTACCTGCGGAACGATTTCCTGCTCTCCACTGTCGAGGTCTAGAACGGAAACGCTCTCTATCTTGATCTCCTCCTCACCGATAATCAGGGCGGCTCGCGCTTTTACGCGGTTGGCGCGCCGGAGCCGCCGTTGGATATTTCCCGAGTAGCCGAGATCGACCGAAAACCCAGCGTCACGCAACTCCTCGGCGAGCTTTAATGATCGCTGCTCGGCGACTTCGCCCATCGGAACGAGCGCAATCGGCCGCGGCGGCGGCGGCGGCTCGGCGATCAGCATCGCCAATCGCTCGATCCCCGCGGCCCAGCCGACCCCAGGCGTCGACGGCCCGCCCATTAACTCCATCAGCCCGTCATACCGTCCGCCGGCCAACACTGTGCCTTGCGCCCCGAGATCAGTGGTCACGAACTCGAACACTGTATGGGTGTAGTAATCGAGGCCACGCACGAGGCGCTGGTTAAGCCGATACTCGATCCCAATGCGGTCGAGCCCTTCACGCACGCGCATGAAGAATTCCTGCGACCCGGTATTCAGATAATCCTCGAAGGATGGTGCCTCGGCAATGATGCGGCGGTCGTCCTCGTCCTTCGAGTCGAGGATGCGCAGCGGATTGCGCTCGAGGCGGTTGCGGCTGTCCTCCGACAGATGCGCGTGATGCGCCGACAGATAGGCTACCAACGCTTGACGATAGGCGGCGCGGCTCTCGGGGTCGCCGAGCGTGTTCAACTCCACGAGCACCCGGTCGCCGATGCCGAGCTCCCGCAGCATGCGCGATCCGAGCGTGATCAATTCGATGTCGGCCTGGGGCTGCGCCACTCCCAGAATCTCGGCGTCGATCTGATGGAACTGGCGAAAGCGCCCCTTTTGCGGGCGTTCGTAGCGGAACATCGGACCGTTATAAAAGAATTTGAGCGGCGTCGACTGGGTCAGCCCGTTCGACAACACCGCGCGCACGATCCCGGCGGTAGCCTCAGGTCGCAGCGTGATCTCCTCGCCGCCGCGATCGGTGAAAGTATACATCTCCTTGGCAACGATGTCGGTGTGCTCGCCGATCGGGCGGGCGAAGACTTCGGTGAACTCGAAGATCGGTGTCGCCATCTCGGCAAAGCCGTAGAGCTCGGCGATCCGGCGCGCGGTATCGCTGACTTGGCGATGCCGACGCATCGCTTCCGGCAATAGATCTTGCGTGCCTCGGACCGGCTGCATCTGGGGCATATTCGATCACTGTCCTTGCCGAGGGCGCCATCCCTCTTCCCTGGCCATGCCTGAGCGGCGGCCGGGGCGCTCGCTGTCGTTCCCTACTGTGCCGCTTCGAACGCCGGCTCGCCGGCGGAGCGCCGGGTTGCCTCGATCTCGGCGACTTTCTTCTCGACCAGTTCGACCAGATGGTCGACGATATCGGCGTTCTTGAGGCGATGATCGGTCAGCCCGCTGAGATAGACTTGATGTGTGCCGTTGCCGCCGCCGGTAAGACCGATGTCGGTCTCGCGCGCCTCGCCGGGCCCATTGACGACACAGCCGATGACCGAAACCGTCAGCGGCGTCGTTATATGGGCGAGGCGCTCCTCGAGCCGTTCGACCGTCTTGATCACTTCGAATTGCTGTCGCGCGCAGGACGGGCAAGAAATCACCGTGACCCCGCGCCGGCGCAAGTTCAGTGATTTCAACATTTCAAAACCGGCCTTCACCTCCTCGACCGGATCGGCAGACAGCGACACGCGGATCGTATCGCCGATACCGGACCAGAGCAGCATGCCGAGCCCGATCGAGGACTTGACGGTGCCGGCGCGCAGGCCGCCAGCCTCGGTTATTCCGAGATGGAGCGGGTAGTCGCAGGCTTCGGCAAGCTGCTGGTAGGCGGCAACGGCGAGAAACACGTCTGATGCCTTGCAAGAGATCTTGAATTCGAAGAAATCGTTGTCTTCGAGTATCTTGGCATGATTCAAGGCGCTCTCGACCATCGCCTCGGGACACGGTTCGCCGTAACGTTCCAATAGATCGCGCTCGAGCGATCCGGCGTTCACCCCGATCCGCATCGAGCAGCCGTGGTCCTTCGCCGCCTTGATGACCTCGCGAACGCGGGCGGACGAGCCGATATTGCCGGGATTGATGCGCAAGCAGGCGGCGCCGCTCTGCGCCGCCTCGATCGCGCGCTTGTAATGAAAATGGATGTCGGCCACGATTGGCACCATCGCGTGCCGAACGATCTCTTTGAGCGCCAGCGCCGATTCCGCGTCGGGACAGGAAACGCGAACGATATCGGCACCCGCCTGTTCC
Organism: uncultured Alphaproteobacteria bacterium; assembly: GCA_963790875.1. Classification (GTDB taxonomy): domain Bacteria; phylum Pseudomonadota; class Alphaproteobacteria; order ATCC43930; family CGMCC-115725; genus AP-15. The sequence goes on along the minus strand of CAWBQT010000019.1, from coordinate 39,047 downwards.
AGAGCCTGGACCTGCGCGATGGTCGCCTTCACATCGCTCGTCACCGTGTTGGTCATCGATTGCACGGTAATCGGAGCATCGCCGCCGACCGGAACCTTGCCGACATAGATCTTGCGGCAACTGCGGCGCCGGATGTCGCGGTAGGGCCTGATGCTCATGGTCGACCTCGTAGAGGCAATCTCGGGGAGCCATATAGACCGTTTCGACAGTGCATAAAAGACGCCGCCGGACGGACGTCGGGACGTCGTCGATCCGCGGTTAGAGTGCGACGGCGTGATCGTGGGCGTAGGCTTCGAGCTTCGATCGCAGCGAATGATCCGGTCGGCTGGTAATTTCCGCGGCATAGGCCGCCGTCCTCGCCACATCAAGGCTGCGGATCATCGTCTTGACGGGCCCGATTGCCGCCCCGGCCATGGACAACGTTCGGAAGCCAAGCGCAATCAATACCATAGCCTCGAGCGGGTCGCCGGCCATCTCGCCGCACATGCTGAGCGGCACCCCGGCGGCGCCGGCGGCAGCGACAACTGCGCGGAATAGGCCGAACATCGGGGCGCATAGAGGATCAAAACGATCCGCCAACCGCGGATTTCCCCGATCGCAAGCAAAGATGAACTGCATCAGATCGTTGGTTCCGATCGACAAAAAATCGACCCGTTCGCACAGCGCCGAGAGTTGCCACAACAGCGCGGGCACCTCGAGCATGACGCCGGTCTTGACGGAAATGGGTGGTCGCCCGCCCCCTCGTGCGGCATTGGCGAGCTCGACGCGGAGCAACGCACGCGCCCGGTCGAATTCGGCAACCTCGGCAATCATCGGGAATTTCACGAGCAGGTGGCGGCCCGAGGCGGCTCGCACCAGAGCGCGCAGCTGATGCCGCAGCATGGCCGGCCGGTCCAGCCCGATGCGGATCGCTCGCCAACCCATCGCCGGATTGTCTTCGCCCGCGTCCGGCAGGTAAGGAAGCACTTTGTCGCCGCCGATGTCCAAAGTGCGAAAAACGATAGGAAGGCCTGCCGCTCGCTCGAAAATATCACGATAGAATGCGGTCTGCTCTTCGACAGAGGGGAATTGGTCGCGCATCATGAATTCCACTTCCGTACGGAAGAGGCCGACGCCTTCGGCGCCGGTTTGTGACAAATGCGCCATATCAATTACCAGACCGGCATTGAGCAGCAGTCGGATCGTCACTCCGTCGCGGGTCACCGCCGGTTTCGACCGGAGCGCCTGGTAATGCCCGCGGCGCTCGGCGCGCGCGGCGATCATCGAGATCGCCGACCGATGAACGTCTTCGCTCGGTCGGATCATCACCTGAGCGTGATCGCCGTCGACGACAACGACGTCGCCCGGCTCGGTTCGGCCTGTCGCGTCGCCGACCCTACCGACGACCGGTATGTCGAAGGCGCGCGCGACGATGGCGACATGCGCGGTTGGCGATCCTTCTTCAAGGACCAGCCCGAGGATCCGCGGGTGATCGTAATCCAGCAACTCGGCGGGTCCCATCGCCCGCGCCACCAAGATGAATTCCGGCGGCAGCTCTGCGGCAGCATAAGGGTGGCGATCGGCGAGATGACGCTGCAGGCGGTTTGTCAAATCTTCGAGATCGACGAGGCGCTCCCGCAGATACGGATCGCTGCCTTGCAGCATCCGCCTGCGCACCTCGTCGCGCTCCTTTTGCACGGCCGCCTCGGCGGTCAGCCCACTGTGGATCGCATCGGCGATCCGCGCCATCCAGCCGCGATCGGCCGCAAACATGCGGTACGCCTCGAAGAATATCCCGATGCTCGCCGGCACCGAGCCGACTGCTCGCCGCGACGAGTTCATCGATTGCATTCTGCATTGTCGCCACCGCCTGTTGCAGACGCGCCAGTTCGGCTGCCGTGTCCTGGGCGATTATCTGCCGAATCGCGACCTGCGGCTCGTGCAGGACGGCCGGTCCGACCGCTAGACCGGCATTCAGCCGGACGCCGAAAAGCCGCACCGGGAGCAACGTCCCGGCTTGACTCCGGGCGATTTCGAGCGGGTTGACGAGCTCCCCGCTCGCGGCGAGTTCGGCGACGACCATTGCGATGGTCTGAAGCACTTCGATCTCGTCGTCTGTATAACGCCGCAACGTTTGGTTTTGGACGACGAGCACGCCGAGAACCCTGTTGCCGCGCAGAATGGGCACTCCCATCAGCGAGCGAAAGGTCTCCTCCCCCGTCTCCGGTCGATAAGCGAAATCCGGATGCGACTGGGCGTCGGCCAAGGCGAGCGGCCTTGCGGTCGCCGCGATCGCCCCAACGAGACCTTCGCCAACGCGCAACCTCGTGCGGTGAACCGCTTCCGGGCGCAACCCCTCGGTGGCAAACAATTCGAGGACCTCGCCCGCCCGCACGACATAGACCGAGCAGACTTCGGCCACCATCTCCATGGCGACGATCTGAACAATCCGGTCGAGGCGGTGCTGGGCGCTTCCCGATCCTGCCATGACGTCGCGGAGTCGGCGCATGAGGCGGCCAATCGCGCCGAAACTTCCAGCCGTGTCGGTCATGCGAGCTGACCCGCCTAGCAGGGCCGCGGCGCTGTACGCGATGCAGCGCCCATCTGGTGACAACGCGCAGCGAGCGCCGCCACCGCCTGTTCGACCAGCTCTGCCAAGATCTCGGCGGTACTCTGCGCTTGCGAGACGAAGCCCACGCTCTGACCCGCCATCAGCGAGCCGGTTTCGATTTCTCCGTCGATGACGGCGCGCCGCAAGGCGCCCGCCCAGAAATGCTCGATCTCGAGCTGCGCTGCTTTGAGGGCTAGCTCGCCTCGTAAAAAACGATCGATTACCTCGCGCTGGACCGCAACGAACCGCGCGGTGGCGGGGTTGGCGAGGGCGCGAACCGGGATTACCGGGAACCGAGGATCGAGCTGGACCGAGGCGACCGCGTCGCGGGCTGCGGCGCGGATGAAGGCTTGTTTGAACCTTGGATGGGCGATCAACTCATGGGCGCACACGAAGCGGGTACCGAGCTGCACCCCGGCCGCTCCCATCTCGAGATAGGCGAGCATCGCTTCGCCGCGACCGATCCCGCCGGCAACGAAAACCGGAACATCGGAAAGATGCGGCAGGATCTCCTGCGCCAGGACTCCGGTTGACACCGCCCCGATATGGCCGCCGGCCTCGGTTCCCTCGATGACGATCGCATCGACACCAAGGCGCACCAGCTTGCGCGCCAGGCTGAGGGTCGGCGCAAAGCAGAAGACCCGCGCGCCGCTGCGTTTCACCTGGGCGATCGCTGAGCCGCCCGGCAGACCGCCGGCGAGCACGACATGTCCGACCGAACGATCGGCACACACCTCGATCAGCTCGCCGAGACGCGGATGCATGACAATAAGGTTGACGCCAAACGGGCGGTCGGTGAGCGTGCGCGTGGCATCGATCTCGGCAGCAAGCAAATCGGGCGGCATGGCGCCGGAAGCGATGACGCCGAACCCGCCCGCGTTCGAAATGGCAGCGACGAGATGGCGCTCCGATACCCAAGTCATGGCGCCGCCCATGATCGCGAGGTCGCAGCCCAGCACCACGCGCCCGCGGCCCCACAATCGATCGAGCTCGGCCCTCCATTCACCGGCGTCTCGCTCGCGGTTTCCCGGCATGTCGGTCGCGCCGACCCGAGCATTCATCCGGCGACGTCGAGCCCGTAAGCGGTATGCAGGGCGCGCAGTGCCAGTTCGGTATATTCGGCGGCTATCAGAACACTGACCTTGATCTCCGAGGTCGAGATGACCTGGATGTTGATGCCCCTATCGGCCAGAGTCTGAAACATCTGCTGGGCGACGCCGGCATGGCTTCGCATGCCAACGCCGATTACCGAGATTTTGACGACGTTTGCGTCAGGCTTCAGCGCGGCGAAGCCCAGCAGTTCGCGTCTCTGTTCGAGCACCGCCACGGCGCGGTCGAGGTCGGACCGCGCCACGGTGAAGGTGAGGTCGGTGGTTCGGCCGTCCTCCGAGACGTTCTGTACGATCATGTCGACATTGATCGCGTGATCGGCGAGCGGTCCGAAGATCGCCGCCGCGACGCCGGGCCGGTCCGCCACCCTCTGCAATGTGATCTTGGCTTCGTCGCGACTATAGGCGATCCCGCTTACGACCTGCTTCTCCACGATCTCGTCTTCATCCACCACAAGAGTTCCGGGAGCATCGGTAAAGCTCGACAAGACCTGCAGCCGCACGCGGCGATTCATCGCCAACTCGACCGCGCGCGTCTGCAGCACCTTGGCGCCCTGGGATGCCATCTCCAGCATTTCTTCGTAGGTTATCTTATCGAGCTTGCGCGCTTTCGCAACGATCCGCGGATCGCTCGTGTAGACCCCCTCGACATCGGTGAAGATGTCGCAGCGGTCCGCTTCGAGGGCCGCGGCGAGCGCCACCGCAGACGTGTCCGAACCGCCGCGACCCAAGGTGGTAATCCGCTCGCGCGAACTGATCCCCTGGAAACCTGCGATTACGGCGACGTGACCTTCGGCGAGGCGCCGACGGAGGTCGCCCACCTCGATCGCCTCGATCCTCGCCTTGCCGTGCACGTCATCGGTACGAATAGGGATTTGCCATCCGAGCCAGGATCGGGCGTCGATCCCGATCTCCTGCAATGCGAGCGCCAATAAACCGGCGGTCACTTGTTCGCCCGAAGCGACGACGACATCATACTCACGGGCGTCGTGCAGGCGGCTCATCTGACGAGTCCATTCGACGAGTTGGTTCGTCGTACCCGACATCGCCGAGACGACAACCGCCGCTTCGTTGCCCGCATCGACCTCGCGCTTCACGCGCCGGGCGACATCCTTTATTCGTGCGATGTCGGCGACCGACGTACCGCCAAACTTCTGAACGAGGCGCGCCATGCCCTTCTCGAGATCCATCTGCGCGATGGTTCGGACCAATTTCTAACCGGATGATCGATTACCCCCGGTCCCGGCCAAACCCCGTAAGGATAATATGACGCGAGAGGGAGTAGAAGCCGTGCCCCGGGCAAATGGCAGCGTCGATGCGGCGGAGCTCGGCCGGTTTGCCGCCGCGGCCGATGCGTGGTGGGATCCGACAGGTGAGTTTCGCGAGTTGCACCGGTTCAATCCGGTACGGCTCGGCTTTATCCGATCGCAGCTGTCGGCGCATTTTGCCAGAGCCGCTAATGCGTTGCAGCCCTTCGCAGGCTTGAGACTGCTCGACATCGGCTGCGGCGGCGGACTCGTCGCTGAGGCAATGGCGCGCCTCGGCTTCATTGTGACCGGGATCGACGCGGGGGTGGAGGCGATCAACTCGGCGCGCGCGCATAGTGAAGCTGCAGGCTTACCTATCGACTATCGCGTTGCCGCCGTCGAATCGCTCGCCGCGCAAGGAGAACAGTTCGATGCCGTCCTCGCCCTTGAATTGATCGAGCACGTTGCCGACCGGGATGTTTTCTACACGTCGCTCGGCACGCTCGTAAGGCCTGGCGGGGCGGTTATTGCTGCCACCTTGAACCGGTCGGCGAAGTCGTTCGCGTTGGCGATCGTCGGCGCCGAGTACATTCTTCGGTGGCTGCCGCGGGGCACCCATGATTGGCGAAGGTTTGTCAGGCCTTCCGAACTCGCCCTCGGCTTGGCGCGCCGCCATCTACGCGTTATTCGCCTTGCAGGCATCAGCTTCGATCCGCGTGCCGGTGATTGGGCGCTGTCCGCGGATCTGGCGGTCAACTACCTTGTCATGGCGGTCCGGCAGTGAAACGCCGCCAGGCGAGGTTCAGCCGTCGGTGTAGGGAATCCACGGAATCTGGCCGAAGCTGATCCCTTCGTCAGCGAGTTCGCGAGATTCTTCGCGGCTCGCCTCGCCGTAGATGCCGTGTGGATCCGTCTCGCCGTAGTGGATGCGCCTTGCCTCTTCGGCAAAGCGTCCGCCGACATAGTCGCAATTCGTCTCGATCTGACGGCGCATTTCGGTCAATGCCCGGCGCATTTCCGCCCGCGCGACCGCAGGCATTTTTGCCTCGCGCGAGCGCGCAAGCCGAGGCGCCATCACCGCCTTCTCTACCGAGGTGTTGCCGCAATGCGGGCAGGCGATTTCCGCGGCCTCCTGCTGCGCCTCGAAGCCGCTGCTGTCACGGAACCATCCTTCGAACTCATGGTCGTGCGCGCAACGCAGCGCAAACAGAATCATCGGAGCGCTCTCCTCATCGGGTGTGATACCCGCAGCCGACGAATTTGGCAATTCTCGGCGCCGATACAAACCCCTGCCGGAACCGGACTGTCGGTTCGACGGATGTGCCTGGCCACGAAACTCAGGGCACGGGATCGCGACGCCTTCTCTGTGCTTCTCCCGTCAGAATGGGCGGAGAGGAAGGCTCTGCGTAGGCAGCCCGTGATCCGAAGGCTAGGACCCCACCTTCGAGCGCAGACGGCAAGGGGGCGCGGGTTACTCGGCCGCCGCCGGGCGACCAACGGGTACCGGCTCGGAGAAAGGCCGATCGTGTCCCAGCGACGGAACCATCCGCCGCACCTCGGCAATTCGCGCAGGATCAATCCGGGCGCTAGCGATGCCGACGCCTTCGCCGGCATCGGCGAGCACTTCACCCCAGGGATCAATGATTAATGACGAGCCGAAAGTCCGCCTTCCCTCGGCGTGCTCGCCCCATTGCGCCGGTGCGAAAACGAAACAGCCGGTTTCGATGGCTCGTGCGCGCAGCAAGACATGCCAATGCGCCCTGCCGGTCGGCACCGTGAAGGCCGATGGGATCGCAAGGTAGTGGGCGCCGTTCTGCGCGAGCCTGCGATAGAGTTGCGGGAATCTCAGATCGTAGCAAACCGTCATACCCAAAATGCCCCACGGCGTCGGCGCCTGAACGGCTCGGCCACCAGGCCGATAGGCATTGCTCTCGCGATAGCTTTCGCCACCGGCGAGATCGACGTCGAACATGTGAATCTTGTCGTAAAACGCGATAATCACACCGTTTGAACCAATCAGATATGACCGGTTGGCCAGCCGCCGTTCGCCGCTCGGCATGCCGGGCTCGCGTGAGACATCAACGGCGAGCGAGCCGATGAGCAGCCAAACCCCGGTTTCGCGCGCGACCCCACGCAATGCCGCCAGCACCGGATGGTTCGCCTCGTCGCGCGCCTTCTCGCGCCGCAGCTTGCCGTTCGGCTCGATCAGGCCCGTATTCTCGGGCGTCAGAATGAAATCGGCGCCGGCGTCGCGTGCCCGCCGGACGAGATCGGATACGGTGCGTATGTTCGGCTCGTAATCGCGCGCCGCGGTGAACTGGATGCAGGCGGCGGTGAAGCTCCCGGTCATGTTTCCACTCCGAGCTTGGCGTCAAGCCGGCCGGCGGCGTCGAGTGCGGCGAGCTCGTCAGAGCCGCCTATGTGCTCGCCATCGATAAAAATCTGCGGCACGGAAGTCCGCCCTTTGGCGCGTCGGGTCATTTCCTGCCGGCGCTTTGGATCTTCATCGACATCGACCTCAACGAAGGAGACACCCTTGCGCCGCAACAGCGTTCGGGCCCGCGTGCAGTAGGGACACCAATTTGTCGTATACAGCTCGACCTCGGCCATCGGCTTTGCCACCTCGATTGGCGCATCAAAACGACGCTGACCATTATGCGCCGGACCGCAGCGCCCGTGCCAGGGTCAGCGCGCCTACGGATTGCGCCCCGGCACGACGCAGCACGCGGGCACATTCTTCCAGCGTCGCGCCGGTCGTCATGACATCATCGATGATCACCACCCGCTTGCCGGTGACGCTGCAACCGCGTCGCATCGCGAAGGCCGACCGAACATTGCGGCTGCGCGCCGCCACTCCCAGGTGACCTTGCGACGGGGTTCGCCGACGCCGAACCAGCCAGTCTATCGCGACGGGCGGACCGCCGGCGCGACGAACCGCCTGGGCCAGCAGCGCCGCTTGGTTGTAACGCCGCTGAAACAGCCGGGTCCAATGCAACGGCACCGGGACGAGAAGGTCGGCGCCGCTCAGAACCTCATCGCCGGCGCGATGCATCCAACGCCCGAATGCGATCGCCAAATGCGTGCCGTCGCCGTGCTTGAGCGCGATTACCAAGTGTCGGCTGTTCTTATCGTAGCGTAGCACGGCGCGCGCCCGGTCCCACGACCGTTTTTCGCGACCGCAATCGGCGCAGATTGCGTCCTTGCCCATCGGATGCGGAAAAGGCAGGCCGCAAACCGCACACCAGGGTTGCGCGAAGAATGTGATCCTCCGCCAGCATCCCGCGCACAAGCCGGAAGGATCGTCCACGATCTCGCCGCAAGCCAGGCAGCGCGGCGGCAGCACGCCGTCGATAATCGCCTTGCCGATGCGCCGAAACCCGACGGCGGCTCTGGCAAAGAGGATTGTGGAGGCCTGCATCGAGCGACATCATCAGCCTCGTGACGATCCGGTCAATCCTCGGTCGCAAAAAACCCGATGGCTCCTCTTGACCCAGAACCGACGATGTTGTTCGACCGTCGGGCTTACCGCCTGCATCGCCAGCGCGCGGCCCGGCAAGGGACCGTCGACTTTCTGCACGGGGCGGTCGTCACCCGGCTGATCGCCCAACTCGATGATATCGACCGCCGATTTCCTGTCGTCCTGGAGGGCGGCCCCTATAACGACGCGCTTTATCGCGCGCTCGAGCAGCGGCCCGGAACCGGGCGGGTCATCACCGCCGATCCGTGTCTTCCGCTCCCGGGTCACCGCGGCGACATGCGGGTGGCCGCTGACCCCGACCTTGTGCCGTTTCGGAACGGCAGCTTCGATCTTGCCGTGAGCGCGCTCGTCCTTCACTGGGTGGCCGATCTGCCGGGTAGTCTCGTTCAGTTGCGACGCGCTGTGAAGCCGGACGGGCTGTTTCTCGGTGCCATGCTCGGCGGCAACACGCTCGGCGAATTGCGCGCCGTGCTGATCGAGGCCGAACTCCTTGAAGAGGGAGGGGCGAGCCCGCGCGTGTCGCCGATGGCCACCCTCGCCGATGTCGCGGCGCTGTTGCAGCGCGCCGGGTTTGCGATGCCGGTTGCCGACGCCGAAACGGTCGTCGTCACTTACCCGGATATGTTGGCATTGATGCGTGATCTGCGCGGCATGGGAGAAACGAACGCGCTGTCGGCCCGCCGGCGCACCCCGCTGCGGCGACGCACCCTCATGCGTGGCGCCGCCCTCTATGCCGAGCGGTATGGCCTTCGCGACGGGCGCATTCCCGCCACTTTTGAAATTCTGTGGCTGACCGGGTGGGCACCCGATGCGAGCCAACCGAAACCGTTACGGCCCGGCAGTGCGACGCACCGGCTCGCCGACGCGCTCGGCACGGTCGAGCGATCGGCCGGCGATCCGATCCTGCCGCCGAAATCATAGCGGCCGTTGACCCGACGGGGAGGATCACAACATGCCGCGGAGCATGACGATCAAGGGTTTGTCGGCCGGCGGCATCGGGTAGTCGGCCAAATCCTCCGGTCGTACCCAGATCAGCCGCTGTCCCTCCCGCGGGGTTGGGACGCGCGACCATACCCGGCAGGCGTAAAGCGGCATCAGCAGGTGAAAGTCGCGGTATGAATGCGAGGCAAAGGTGAGTGGGGCAAGATCGCCCGCCCGGACTTCGATGCCGAGCTCCTCGGCGAGTTCGCGAATCAGCGCCGCCTCGGGCGTCTCCCCCAAAGCGACTTTGCCTCCAGGAAACTCCCAGAGGCCGGCCATCGTCTTGCCAGCCGGGCGCTGCGCCAGCAACACCCGCCCTGCGCCATCGACGAGTGCCGCCGCCGCGACGACGACAAGGTCGAGCCGCGGCTCAGCTGCGATAGCTGGCATTGATGTCGATGTAGCCGTGGGTCAGATCGCAGGTCCACACCGTGGCCTTGCCTCGACCGACGCCGACATCCACGGCGATCCCGATTTCGCGACCCCGCATGTGCGCGGCAACGGGTGTCTCGTCGTAGTCCGGCACCGGGCCGCCGTGGGCCGCGATCACGATCCCGCCAACGGAGATCGACAATCGCTCGACGTTGATCTCCTCGCCCGCCTTGCCGACGGCCATCACGATGCGCCCCCAATTGGCATCGCCGGCGGAGAGTGCAGTCTTGACCAGCGGCGAATTGCCAATCGAGAGGGCGATCCGGCGTGCCGCCAATGGCGTCACGGCGCCGGTGACCGCGATCGTCACGAATTTTTGCGCACCTTCGCCATCGCGGACGATCTGCTGTGCCAGATCGACCATCACACGGTCGAGCGCTTCGCGAAAACCCGCGAGCTTTGGGTCTTCCGGCGCGGTCACCGGAGAGTGGCGCGCCTGCCCGGTCGCGCAAAGCAGGACCGTGTCGCTGGTCGAGGTGTCGCCGTCGACCGTGATCGCGTTGAACGATCGGTCGGCCGCGGCGGCCAGCAGCGGCTGCAGGACAGCATGCGGCAGCGTCGCGTCGGTAAAGACAAAGGCGAGCATCGTCGCCATGTCGGGCGCGATCATCCCGGACCCTTTGGCGAAGCCGCTGAGGCGGACGGGGATGCCGTCGATTGCCGCGGTCGCGGTGGATCCCTTGGGAAAAGTGTCGGTCGTCAGGACTGCGCGTGCCGCCGGTTCCCATGCGTCGACCGAGAGCAATGGGATCAACTGGGGCAACGCCGCGACGATCCGTTCGCCGGGCGGCGGTTCGCCGATGACCCCGGTCGAGGCGACGAAGATCCGCTTCGGGGGACAGCCAAGGAGGCGCGCGGCCGCCGCCGCCGTCTTCTCGACAACCTCGGTTCCGGCGCGGCCGGTGAACGTGTTCGAATTGCCCGAATTGACGACGATTCCCCGGATCGCGCCCCCATCGACAAGACATTCGCGGCACCATTTGACCGGCGCCCCCGCGGTCAGCGATCGGGTGAAGACGCCGGCGACGGCACTGTCCGGCGCGAGTTCGGCGAGCATCAGATCGTCGCGTCCGGTGTAGCGGATGCCGCACGGAAAGGCGGCGAGCCGCACGCCGGCGAGCGGCGGCAGCTCGGGAAAGCACGCCGGGGCGAGCGGCGAGACGGCAGCCATCGGAGTCCCCTTCGTTTGCCGGCTGAACGATGCCCGGGGCGGTCATCATGCATATTGGACGGACATGGACAAGCAACCCGATGGGCTCGGAACGGCCGAATTGACAGGCTCGACCGGCCCGCCTATCTGTCACCCTGTCGCCGGGCGGACTGATTTCGCCCTCCCCTTCATTTGTCGAGGGTCCAATGTTTGGCGCCCTAGCCCGGCGGCTGTTCGGCTCCGCCAACGATCGCTACCTGAAAAGCCTGGGGCCGATCGTCTCCGCCATCAACGAAATCGAGCCCCAGCTCGAAATGATGTCGGACGACGAATTGCGCGGCCGCACCGAACGCTTAAAACGACAATTGGCCGACGGCGCCGAACTCGACGATGTTTTGATCGATGCCTTCGCGACGGTTCGCGAAGCGGCAAAGCGGACGCTGGGCCAGCGCCATTTCGATGTGCAGCTGATGGGCGGCGTCGTGCTGCATCGCGGCATGATCGCCGAGATGAAAACCGGCGAAGGCAAGACGCTGGTCGCGACCCTGCCCGTGTATCTGAACGCACTCAGCGGCAACGGAGTGCATGTTGTCACGGTCAACGATTATTTGGCGCGCCGCGACGCCGAGTGGATGGGCCAGATCTACCGCTTTCTCGGGCTTTCGGTCGGCTGCATCGTTCATGAACTCGACGACAGGCAGCGCAAGGAGGCATATGCGGCCGACGTTACCTACGGCACGAACAATGAACTCGGTTTCGATTATCTACGCGACAACATGAAGTTTCGGCTCGAGGAGATGGTCCATCGGCCGTTTCATTATGCCATAGTCGACGAGGTCGATTCGATTCTGATCGACGAGGCGCGCACGCCACTGATCATCTCGGGCCCGACCGAGGACAACTCGGAACTTTATCTGCGGGTGGATCGCATCATCCCGTCCCTCGCAGAGGGCGATTACGAGAAGGATGAAAAGCAGCGCACGGTTACGCTGACCGAAGCGGGCGTAGAAAACATCGAAGGATTATTGCGTAACACCGGGCTGATGCCGACCGGATCGCTCTATGACATCCACAACGTGTCTCTGGTCCACCATGTCAATCAGGCCCTGCGCGCGCACAAGCTGTTTGCGCGGGACACGGATTACATCGTCAAGGACGACAAGATCGTCATCATAGACGAATTTACCGGACGCATGATGGAGGGGCGTCGCTATTCGGAGGGCTTGCACCAGGCGCTCGAAGCCAAGGAAAGCGTTACGGTGCAAAACGAAAATCAGACCCTCGCGTCGATTACCTTCCAGAACTACTTCCGGCTGTATCCAAAGCTCGCCGGTATGACCGGCACCGCGATGACCGAAGCGCAGGAATTTAGTGATATCTACAAGCTGGAAGTTATCGAGATCCCGACCAACGAGCCGGTACGCCGCGACGACACGGATGATGAGGTCTACCGCACGACGCGCGAAAAATACGACGCGATCGTGCAGCATGTGCTGCAATGCCGCGAACGCGGGCAACCGTTGCTGGTCGGCACGGTGAGCATCGAGAAATCGGAGGCGCTGTCCGCGCTGTTCAAGAAAAACAAGATCCCGCACAATGTCTTGAACGCGCGCTACCATGAACAGGAGGCGCATATCATCGCCCAGGCCGGGCGGCCCGATGGCGTGACGATCGCCACCAACATGGCTGGGCGCGGCACCGATATTCAGCTGGGCGGCAATCTCGAAATGCGGCTCAAGACGGAACTGGCCGCGGTCGAGGATGACGAGCTGCGGTCGGCGCAGGCGGCGGCAATCCGCCGGGAAATCGAGACGGCGCATGCGGATGTGGTGCGCTCCGGCGGCCTTTTTGTCGTCGGCAGCGAACGGCACGAAAGTCGCCGCATCGACAACCAGCTCCGCGGCCGCTCGGGCCGGCAAGGCGATCCTGGAGCGGCGAAATTTTTCGTCTCGCTCGAAGATGACCTGATGCGGATCTTCGGCTCCGAGCGGATGGATTCGATGCTGCGGCGCCTCGGTCTGGAGGAGGGTGAGGCGATCATTCACCCCTGGGTGAACAAGGCGCTCGCGAAAGCGCAGCAGAAGGTCGAGGCGCGCAACTACGACATCAGGAAGCAACTGCTCAAATTCGACGACGTCATGAATGATCAGCGCAAGGTCGTCTATGAGCAGCGCCGCGAGATCATGGCCGCCCACGATGTCGCCGCGACGATCGCCGATATGCGCAACGAGACGATCGATGAGATCGTCGGGCGCGTGATAGCCGAGAACGCGCTGCCCGAGCAGTGGGATATGGCCGGGTTGCACGCCGAATGCCTCGGCCTTCTCGGCCTCGACCTGCCGCTTGTCGAATGGGCGGGGGAGGAAGGCGTCAGCCGGGACGAGATTGGCGAGCGCATCACTGCCGCCGCCGATCGCAAGATGGCGGAAAAATCGGCCAATTGCGGACCGGAATTAATGCGCATGGCGGAAAAGAGCTTGTTGCTGCAGCTGTTGGACCAGACCTGGAAGGACCATTTGCTGTCGCTCGACCATCTGCGGCAAGGGATCTACTTGCGCGGTTATGCGCAGCGCGATCCGTTGAACGAATACAAGCGCGAAGCGTTCGAGTTGTTCGAGACGATGCTGACCCATCTGCGGCGCAACGTGACCTCGGTGCTCTCGCACATCGAGCTGCGCGTACCGCAGCCGGTCTTCGCCGAGGCGACGCAGGAGCGCGAACCGGCCATGGCCGAAGAGGGCCGGGCCCGGGTCGGCAACGGCCGGCCGTCGCCGATGCGATCGCGTGCCCCCCAGCGGGAGCGGGGTGGTTCGGCCAACGGCGCGGATCGGGGCGAGCCGCAGCGCAACGGCAGCGCTCGTCCGCCGTGGGCCGGAACCCCGCGCAATGCCCCCTGTCCCTGCGGCTCGGGTCGGAAATTCAAGCATTGCCACGGCCGGGTTTGATCACCCGATATCGACAAGCGGGGCGCAGGTTGCTATAGAGCGCGCTCCTTGGCGGGTGCATAGCTCAGTCGGTAGAGCAGCTGACTCTTAATCAGCGGGTCCAAGGTTCGAGTCCTTGTGCACCCACCATAAAATCAAAGACTTACGGTACACACCGCGACGATGCGAAATGATGTGTCCGAGACATGTCCGAAAAATCTGATCGCTCCGCCCCATCCGATCCCGAGGGTGTCAAAGCTCTGCTGCCCCTGCTCGCTTGGAGCGGGACCCAATTGCGCCCTTCCCTCCAGAAGGTTTTGTCCGACTTGGAAACAGGGAGGCTGCTCGTTCACGATACGACCAAAGGACAAAAGGTGCGGTCTGATGAACTGACTAATTACGTCAGAGAATGGCTCGACGGGCTTGAGGCCGTTCTGAAAGAGATCGATCAAAAAAAGCCGGCTGCCGCATTCACGCCGCCGTTGCCTCCCGCTCGATCAAAGGGACCATCAAATTTGAAGCAGGATTAGAAGGCTGGTTTGCGCAGGAATATTCGCAGTGTTGCCGCTGTGGCTGTTCGCCTCAATTGCCCCGACGCTTGATGGCTAGATCGCGTGCTCATAGCCGACTTACCAGCGCTCCAAGATCGTCGAGAGGCTCGCTATCTCCAAGCGCAAGCCGCGCGCACCCTGTAAAACTGAAGCGGCAAAGGATCGCAAAATCATTCTTAATGGTTCTGACTGTCGTTGCAGGGATGTCCGGGATCGTTGCCGCGACGGTGCCTTTCTATCCGCGGCTGACTTTGGTCGCCAATCAGCCAAGCGCGGTAGAAGATCCACGCGCCTCATCGTTCACGCTTACGAATACGGGCAACGTGTCGCTCCAGGATGTGGGAATCGGGATCCGAATCTGCAATTTTCGTACACAAAAGCGCTCTTACTTCGTCGCGCCATCGCCTTGTAATTCATCGAATACGGGTGTCATAGAATTAGATCAGTTTCAACATCATTTGCTTTCGAAAGATGAGCCATGGACATTCTTTTTGTCAGATGCAATTTTGATAACGACTTCATCGAATGATCCGATCGCTTTCGAGGAGATCGAGATTATTGTCTAGTACCACCTTTGGATTTCTCCACGGTTGCGCAAGACATTCCGTTTTGTCCATAGGAGCGAAGTCGTCGCGCAGCATTATTGGGAGCCAGCGCCTGACGAATAAAAAGCCCGGCCTCGCGACCGGGCTCTCTCAGGTTGTCGAGCCGGCGCGACGTTCCCTGCCGCGCATTTGAACGTGCATCCCGGCCGGTGGGCGGGAGGCCAGTAGCCCTACCCCGGCGCTGGGTCGGCAATCGCACAACTTTTCCTTTGCCGCCCACGAAAAGCTCGTTTGCGACGACAGCGGCGCCAATCTGCTGTCGGGCCCGTGCGCTTTCGAGGATGTCGACGAGCGCCTGCAGGCGTTCCGCTGTTTCATGCAGGTGGTCGAGCAGTTC
Organism: uncultured Alphaproteobacteria bacterium; assembly: GCA_963790875.1. Taxonomy (GTDB): domain Bacteria; phylum Pseudomonadota; class Alphaproteobacteria; order ATCC43930; family CGMCC-115725; genus AP-15. Next base: position 23,643 of record CAWBQT010000019.1, on the reverse strand, counting down.
AAAAACTTTGGCGTCCAGGCCGCGGGCAACCTCGGCAAGTTCATCCTTCGTTTTGCTCATTATTGCAGCGGCTATGCGGAGGTCGACGCCGGCCGCGCTATCCGGCTTCAGCGACCAATGGTCGGCCGAAAAGTCTCGATTTCATGCGCGCGATCGTGTCGAGCGACCAGGGCTTGAATTCGAGCGCGGCCATCTTCTACGCGTCCACGCGGGTCATGGCTGCGCGTCCTCCTCGGCGAGGACCGGCGCCGCGGGCGGCCAGAGGCTCGCCCGCAGACCGGGGCAGGCGATCAGATCGGTGGCAAGAACTCATGGCCAGCTTCTCCGCGCCGGTCCCCGAGGCACGCACAACCAAAGCTTTCGCGTAGATGCCAGCGGCGGTGACGGCGGGAATGTTGCGGATGCGCCCCATGACCGGCTTCGATTTTTGGATGCCGCCCAGGTACGCACCCCACAAGGGCTCCATCTCGGCGTGGTCTTTGTGCGGATCCCACCTCGCTTGGTTGGCCCGTTCAGCATGCACGACGAGATGCAGCGCCTCGGCGCACAGATCGAGCAGCTTGGTGTCAGGATGCTCGGAGCCTTCGGCGAGAAGTTGATTGACGGTCGACTGCGCCACGATCTTGCGAAGTCGCGCGATGGCGGGCTCGGTCTCGGCCGGCAGGCGACGTTTGCGGGGGATTTCACAGGTTTTGCAGGCATTTTTCGCTCCCTCACACTCGCCAGCGATCGGGCTGGCGCCGGGAGCTGAAAACCCGTCTGCACGGGCGCGCTTCTTCCCCTTGCGGGTATCGTATCCGCGGCACTCCCGGCATAGGAGCAACCCGGAGTCCGGGCACGAATATGCCGCCAATCACCGGGGCGGGTCCGGGCAGAAGGCGTTTTCAGCGCCGCGGATACGATGCAGCAGCGCGCCAGGGTTCGTCAAGCGCGCAGGGTCGCTTCGTGGTGCTACGGCCGCGACGGTGCCGGAATAGCCGCCACCTGCGGCGGGATCGTGCCCGGCGGCGGTGCGCCCGAATGAGTAGTTTCCGAACCTGTCGGATGTTCGTAGGAGGCGTTATTGACAGGGTGCCTATGCGAGGGTCCTCCCGACGCATGTGGCATCACCTGGCCCGGCGCTCCCGTCCCCTGGCCGCGCCGGGCCGCCTCTTTTCGGCCGCTCACCGGACGCTTGCGCGGCCCTGGCCTAGAGCTCGTTCGCGTGGTCGACCGTCGCTCGGGGAGGAAAATCCTTGACCGGCCATTCCCGGTCGGGTCGCCGAGCCGGGGCGGCGCAAGCCCCCGGCGATAATCTTCGGTGGCGCTCTCGGACAGCTATAATCGCCCACGGCGCGGCTAGGGGGGATCCCCGAAAGCTCCGCCCGCACGAAGCCCGCCGCGCCGGCTTCTACCGGCAGGGCCCTTGGCGCGTCCGGAGCCGCAGATATCGAGGCTGCCGAGGATCATCCCCCGCCGGCGTGCCGGGCGTCCTCCCGGTCTCGCGGATCGGCCCCGTCGCAGTCGAATGAGTAGTTTCCGAACCTGCCGGACATTCGCCCGACGCTTTATTGAGAGGCTGCCTATGCCGTCCCCCCCGACGCATGTGGCATCACTGCCCCCGGCGCACCCTCCCCTGGCTGCGCCGGGGTATTTTGGAGAATTCCCGTGAACGCTGTGATTTTGACCGGTTTTCTTGTCTTCTCGTGGGCCGACGGCACGCAGACCGTCGAAGCGCTGACGCCGCACGTGTTCCCCGACCCGGCCGCCTACGAGACTTGCTCTAACGCTCGTCTCCGCCTCGATTTGATCACCAATGCTGGCTACGGCTTGGTCACGGTCCACGGGACCTGCCAGTTGCTCAATGAGCCCAAAACCGCCCCCTGAGATTTCTCTAGCAAAGGCGTTGCGACGACGCGGTCAACGCCGCTAAAGGGGCCCTCCTAGGAAGGTGCGGACGGCGACGCCGCCGGCGGGTTCTCGGTTCGTTGCCGACGTCGGTACAAATCGTACCGACCGTTCGCAGGGCGGCGGAACAACGGGCGTGGCAGATCGGTTCACGGAATATGGGTCTGCGGTTCCGATGCGGCCGAGAGGGTGCAATGATCGCCGCCTTCTTCTACTGGTCCGGCGTAGTCGCATGGATCGGTGTCGTCGTCGTGCTCGTACCGCTGACTGTCTATGTTGAGATTGAGTTGCGCCGGCCCGTACCAAAGTCGCCGAGATGGGGAGCCGACGATCGGCCGAGCACGCGACGCGGCACTTCCGACCTGGCCAAGCGCGCCGAAGCCGCGTCGAAAGCCAGCCCGCTTCTGGCTCCTGCCCAAGCAGCCGAATTCACGGATTATTCCAGATAGGCGACGCGCGACATTGAGCGCCGCGGTGCTCACCGCCAAGACCGGGGAACCCTCGACGATTGATTGAGCACGAGGTCGGACTTTGTGTTCAGCCTTCTGAAGGGCTGACGTCAGTGGAGACCTGGGAAATGTCCGACGAAGCGAACGGCGTACAATGTCGATTACTTGCGATGGAATACCTGATCGCGGAGATGCTCAGTCGGTGTTACCTTAGGGCTCGTCAGGAAATAAACGCGCAATTTGGCGGATAGGTATTGGGTGAGATGGTGTAGTTCCACTCGCCGTGGAATTCGGCGCGTTTGATGTTGATGGCGGCCATCTCGGCGTCGGAGACGACAATGCCTTTGGGGTATTGGGCAGGATCGAGCTCGCAGCGCACAGTGAGGCCGGTTTTGGTGGTGGTGGCCCAGATCAGCTCGATGATCACCCGATAGCTGACGAGTGGCTGGGCGCGCCAGTTCTGGCTGATGAAGGGAAGCGCCGGCTTGCGTCCCGCCCTCGGCCGCCGAACCCGCTCCGAGGGTTCGTCATGCGCCAATTCCTTCAGACCCCGCCCGATCGTGCTCGGCGCCAAGCCGGTTGCCAGAGCGACCGCGGCAATCCCACCGTAACCCGCGGCAAACGCCTCCGCTGCCGCGACCAGACGACGCCGCGTTCGTCGAGGAACGGTGCCACCGTGGAAAATCGCTCTCGGATGGGCTCAACGTCGATCACCACCACAACATATGGTATGGCAAGCCGGGTTGTAAACCAATATTTTACTCTATCAAAAGTCGATTTGCTAATTTCCGGACAGGCCCTTGGTCTTACTGAGTCACAAAATCATCTATGCTGTATTGTTATAGGTTGGCGGAGCGAGATATGGTATATACGCCCAGTTCTTGACCGGTTGGGGGACCGGAATGGAAGGCACCGAGTATGAGGGGAGTGAAGCGCGATTTGCGGCCTATGTCGAGACCCTTGGTCAGGTACTTGGCCATGCCGACCGGCAGGAACCGATGCGCGATTATTGCTTGGGGCTGATGATGCCGCTGGCACGAAAGAGCGTGGAGCCGCTGGCGGCAGTGACGGCTCCGGCAGCGGTTGCCGCGAAGCATCAGTCCTTGCTTCATTTTGTCGGCAACGCGCCATGGTCGGACGCGGCAATGCTGGACAAGGTGGGGGAACTGGTGCTGCCCGCGGTCACGCGCAGCGGGCCGGTCGAGGCGTGGATCATCGACGATACGGGCTTTCCCAAGAAGGGACAGCACACGGTCGGGGTGACGCGGCAATATTGCGGCCAGCTCGGTAAGCAGGACAAACTGCCAGGTCGCGGTGAGCTTGTCTCTGGCCAACCACGACGCCAGCCTGCCGGTCGCTTATCGGCTCTATCTGCCGGAGGACTGGACCCAGGACCAAGCGCGTCGAGACAAAGCTAAGGTGCCGGCGACGGTTGCTTTCCAAACCAAGCCTGAGATCGCCTTGGGGCAGATCAAAGCGGCTCGGGCGGCGGGGCTGCCTGAGGGCGTGGTGCTGATGGATGCCGGCTACGGCAACGACACCAGCCTGCGAACCGAGATCACAGCGCTCGGCTTGCGCTCCGTGGCGGGTATCGGTCCCAATACCTCGGTCTGGCCGCCGGGCGTTGAGCCTTTGCGACCGCAGCGTGGCCGCGGGAGCGGTCGACCACCCAAGTTGCTGCGCCGCGACGACGAGCATCAGCCGGTCTCTGTAAAGGCGCTCGCTCTCGTCCTGCCGGCAGAAGCCTGGCAGACTATTACCTGGCGGGAGGGCAGCGCCGATTGGCTCACCTCGCGCTTCACACGGCAGAGGGTGCGCCCAGCACATCGCGATACCAAGCTGAGCGAGCCGCGCCCCGAAGAGTGGCTTCTGATCGAGTGGCCGCAAGGCGAAGCGGAGCCGACGAAATATTGGTTTGCCACCTTGCCCGAGGAGATCGCCTATGATCACCTCGTCGACATCACGAAACTGCGCTGGCGAATCGAACGCGATTATCAGGAGCTTAAACAGGAGCTTGGCTTTGGCGATTACGAAGGGCGCGGGTGGCGCGGCTCCCACCATTACGCGACACTCTGTATCGCCGCATACGGCTTCTTGATCGCCGAACGCGGCGCCCTTCCCCCCTCAGGATCGACTTCCGCCACGCTCTTGTCGGGATCTGGCCTTCCCCAGGGTTACCGACCCAGAGGCGCCGCCGATCCGACCCGAACGACACGTCCCAAACTTGATCGCAACCCTGCGGCGGCGGCTCATCGTCGCCCTCGCCAGGACCCTCCCGAGATGCCCTTGCTGCAATGAGCCGATCCGCAAAATACGAAGGATTCCAGATTATTGACGCAGTAAGATTAGCTTCTCAGTGTCGGCGCGATCCGCTAGCGGCCTAGGCCGCTGCGGGACAGTCGATCGCGGTATACCGGTTGGCCGGGTCGGCCTCGCCGGGTTGATGGCGGCGCGGATCGCAGGCCGCTGTCCGAGCATCGCCGTCGATCGGCTCCTCAGCCGGCGGGTATTACGGAGGTGACTATGCTGAATCCGACGAGCCTTCTCGCTGACGCTTTGGGTCGGAACCTGGCTGAGACCTACCGCAGAATCTTTGGCGACCGTGAGCCGCACATTGCCTCGGCCATCGACGAAGCCGCCCGGCTCGTCATCGAGCGCGTCGCCAGCAGTGATGCGCTCTATCACGATTGCGAACACACGGCACTCGTCACCCTTTGCGTCCAGGACATCTTGCGTGGCTGTCGTCTCGAGCGGACCCTGACGCCCAGCGATTGGGGGCATACCATTTTGGCCGCGCTGAACCACGACATCGGGTATGTCCGCGGCATCTGCGCTGGCGATACGGCTGAGCATTTCGTCATCGATGCCGCTGGCAATACGGTGACGCCACCGCGCGGAGCTTCTGATGCCTTCCTGATGCCCTATCACGTCGAACGCGGGAAGATCATGGTCCGCGAGCGTTTTGCGCCGGTTCCTTTCGTAGATGAGGAGCGCCTCGCCAGGGCCATCGAGCTGACGCGTTTCCCGGTACCGGACGACGAAGACCACGCCGCTACCGACACGGAAGCGGGCTTGGTTAGGGCTGGCGATTTAATAGGTCAATTGGGCGATCCGCTGTACCCGCGCAAGCTAAACGCCCTCTACCACGAATTCGTCGAAACCGGGGTTCACGAGAAGCTCGGCTATACCAGTCCGGCCGATATGGTCGACCGTTATCCGCAATTCTATTGGAACAAGGTCGAGCGCTATCTCGGTGACGCGCTGCGTTATCTCGAGATGACCATGGAGGGTAAGCAATGGACAGCGACCCTCTACAGCCACATTTTCGCAATTGAGCATCATCGCCGGCGGATGGGTCCGCAGCCGGGGCCTTCTGCAGAATTGCGGCCGTGAGGGGCGGGGCTGAGCCCGTCCCGCGCGGGGGGGGGCAGGAGGGCGAACAGACGAAAACGGCCCGTCGCCGCGATCTTCTTGTTCGCGTGCGGTCGGCTCGCCGCGTACCATCCAGTCCCGAAAGCCGCCAATTTCCGCGGCAATCGGATTTCGTCAAAGTCCGCAGTACCAGGGCCCCTTTAACTGATAGTCTTGCCTAAAGACGGGGGGTGAGTGACGGACGGGGGCGTGGTGGTGGTCGAAGAACCGGAGATTGCCATAGTCGGGTGCGGCATCGGCGGCGGTGCGCTGGCGACGGTGTTGGCACGGCAGGGATTGTCGGTTGCCGTGCTCGATCGCGATCGCCGCGCGGTTGACCGGGTGCGTGGCGAGTTCATGGCCCCCTGGGGCGTTGCGGAAGCCGTTCGCCTTGATCTGCTGGAGATCCTGCGCAGCACCGGGGGTGTCCACGCCACGCGCTATATCGGATATGACGAGAATCTCGCGCCAGAGGAGGCCGAGGCATCCGCGCGCGACATGCGCGCGGTGCATCCGATCGGAACAGGCCCGCTCTGCACGGGACACCCGGCGATGTGCGAAGCGCTCGGCCAAGCCGCCGTCGAAGCCGGCGCCGCGGTATTGCGCGAGGTCAAGAACGTCGCCGTCGCCGCCGGCGACCCGCCGGTGATCTCGTTCGAGCACAATGGCCAACGCATTGCCTGGCGGCCCCGTCTGATCGTCGGCGCCGATGGGCGCAGTTCCACCGTGCGCCGGCAGCTGGGGTTCCCGGTGCATCGTGACGAACCGCACAACCTGCTCGGCGGCATGCTGATCGACGGCGTGCCAGAATGGCCGCAGGACCTCATCGAAACCGGGACGGAAGGGCAGATAACCCATCTCGTCTTTCCGCAAGGCGGTGCAAAGCTGCGCCTCTATATCTGCTACGGTTTCGCCGATCGCGAACGGTTTACCGGCATCGGACGCGAGCGGAACCTGCTGACGCCTTTCGAATGAAGTGCCTGCCGCTCGGCGACGGCATCGCCCGCGGCGAGCCGATCGGACCGTTCCACTCCTATTCGAACGAGGATCATTGGGTCGAGCGGCCGATTGCGCCGGGTGTCGTGCTGATCGGCGACGCCGCAGGACACAACGATCCCATTACCGGCCAAGGCACCTCGATCACGCTGCGCGATGTGCGAATGGTGCAGGGGATCATTCTCGCCGGCGATTGGTGCGAGGCATCGTTCGAACCGTATGTCGAAGAGCGGCTCGAGCGCATGCGCCGCTTGCGGATCACGGCGCGGTTTGCAACGACGCTGAGGGTCGAGTTCGGCCCAGAAGCTGCAGCCCGGCGCGCCCGGGCATTCCGGCGCATTTTCAGGGACAAGTGGTTGTCGCCGCTGGGGGCGATATTGGCCGGGCCGGAAGCACTGCCCGCCGAGGCCTTTGAGCAGCGGACGATCGATGCTGTGCTGGCTGAGGATATAGGATGATAGGGGCAGTGCCTGACGACGGCGATGACACCCGAGCAGGGAGCCGCGCGCATGACCACCGTGGAGGCGCAGGTTCAAGGCTATTACGGCCGTTCCGATCTGCTGCAACGGATCGACCCGTCTGCAAGCTTTCTTGCCACGCCCGAGGCAATGCGCGCGGCGGTCGAGCAGGCGGGATTGCAGCGTTCGAGCAGATCAATTTCGCCACGCTGTAAAGCGACATCCATCACGTTGCACACAAACGGGAGGAAGTCTTGAAATTGTCACGTCGTCACCTCGCCGCGGCGGGCGCGCTCGCGCTCGTTGCGCCGACCCTGATCCGATCGGCACACTCCCAATCGGCTGATGAAGCAACGGTAAAAAAGGCCGTTGAGGAATTGCGGTCGGCCTTGATCAAACAGGATAAAGCCAAGCTCGAGTCGCTCACCGCGGAGCAGCTGAGCTACAGCCATTCGGATGCTCGGCTCCAGAACAAGGCCGAATTCATCGACGGGGTGATGGCGCGAAAGGGCACCCTCAAGTCGCTCGAATGGCCCGACATGACGATCCAGGTCGTCGGGAACAACGCCGTCGTGCGACACCTTTGGGTCTCGGAAAGCGAGCTCGACGGCAAGATAACCAATACCAAAATCGGCGTCCTGCAGGTGTGGCAGAAGCAGGACGGCGGCTGGAAGCTGTTGGCGCGTGCGTCTTGGAGGCTGCCGCCGCCGGCGTAGCACCACGCTGGTCGGGCATCCACCGTCCCCGCCGCGACATTCATCCGCGGCCTGCGCATGCGCTCCTCCTCTGCGGAGGTAATTCTGAGCGGAGAGCGAGTTCGAGCGCCGGCTCAGTCATCGCGCAGGACGCGCGAGACCTCCGCGGGCGATGTCTGGCAAAGGCGCGCTTGATGCAGCGCCGTCCTGGTCAAGCGGCGCCCTGGGGCAATCCTGGCGGCGGAACGAGTGCCTCCGGCGAGAACTCGCGTGCTCACCGCTGCTGTCTCCGAACCTTGATTTTTACCGGCATCGGGCACCTCGCCCTCCGCATTTACGGCCCGGCCAAGCTAGTCCGGCAGGGGTATGAAGTCGGTCTCGTCGGGCACCCCCTGAAAGCGCCCGGCCCGCCAGTCCTCCTTGGCCTGTTCGATGCGCTCTTGCGAACTGGACACGAAATTCCACCAGAGGTATCGCGGGCCGTCCAACGGCTCGCCGCCGAACAGCAGAAGCCGGCTCGGCTGCATCGCCGCGACGACAGCCGTCACACCGGAGCGGAGGGTCAACAGCTGGCCCGCATCGAACGAGGCACCGGCGATTTGGATGCTGCCCTCCGCGACGTAGATGGCGCGCTCTACATGGTCGGCCGCAAGGTGAAGTTGCGCTTCTCCAGCAAGCGTCGCATCGGCGTAGAACATGTCCGAGAACACCGAGACCGGCGCACGCGCACCCCATAGGGTTCCGACGACCAGTCGGATGCGCATACCCGGCTGTTCGATCATCGGCAGCGTTTCAGCCGCGTGATGCGCGAAGGCAGGCGCCGTCTCCTCATGCTGCTGGGGCAGCGCGACCCAGGTCTGGATCCCGAACAGCCGCGCGCCCTCCTGCTCTCGGATCTCCGGCGGAGTTCTCTCCGAGTGCACGATGCCGCTGCCGGCCGTCATCCAGTTGACCGCTCCGGGGCGGATCGGCTGGACCGTGCCGAGGCTGTCGCGGTGCAGGATCTCGCCGGCGAACAGGTAGGTCACGGTGGCCAACCCGATATGCGGATGCGGGCGAACGTCGAGCCCACTACCGGCTCGGAATGCCGTAGGACCCATCTGGTCGAAGAAGACGAACGGCCCGACCGAGCGGCACTGCGGTGAGGGCAGCGCTCGTCTCACTTTGAAGCCGTCGCCGAGATCCCGCTCCCGGGGGGCGATGGCCGTCTCCACAACTGAACCCGGCATGGTTTCGCTCCTGTTGAGCCAGGACCCGATCGCCGATCGATCCTCGACAGGTTGACAGTGTCGATGGGCATCACTGCCGTCCGGTTCGAATGACGCAGGCCGCAATCCGTTCCTTGCCGCCTCGATCTCTACCAAATGTTCCCGGCCGATCGACTGGGGGCAGGCTTCTATAGGGCTTTGGCCGTCAAAGCCTATCGCTTGTCGATCCCGGCCGGTCGACGGCGATGATCGGATCGCAGCCTGCGATCCGCGCCCCATCAATCCGGCGAGGCCGACCCCTCCGACCCCGTACACCGCGATCGACTGTCCCTCGGCGGGGTGCTGCACATTCAGCAAGGCGCCGGCGCCGGTCTGCAACCCGCAGCCGAGCGGACCCGGCATCTCAATCGGCACGTCGCGGCGAATCTTGACGACGTCCTTGGCCGGGGCGACCGCGAAGCTCGCGAGCGAGGATCGCTGGAAGAAGCAGGAATAAACCGGCTCGCGCTCCGGAAACCTCTCGAAGATCCGTCCTCGACGCCCCGCTTTGCGCGCGGCACCCATGAGTGGCTCCCGGAGGGACCTCGGACGCTCGGCCAAAGACCGGCAGGCGAGGGGGCGCGAACTTTCTACTCGGCTGCCGCGGCGACTTTTTTCTCGCGGAAGGCCGGCATCACTTCCTTTGCAAGCCGGTCCAGGTCTTCCAATTGGACGTCGAGCGGAGTGCCGAGCGGCGTGGCGCAAATGACCCGATCGACGCCGGGATAGCGCTTTTCGACCGCCTTCAGCTGCTCGATGATGTCCCCCGGCCGGCCAGCCAGGAATCCGCCGGCCTTCACCGCGTCCTCGATCGTCGGCAATTTGGTCCTGCCGGCCAATCGCGGGTCACGCATCGCGGCGATCTGCTCGTCGGTCAGCGCCCGAACCAGGCGCAATTCGCCGAACATCTTCATATTCTCTTCGTAATGTGGGGCGGCCTCCCGGATCGCCTGCTCGCGGCTCGGCGCGATGTGGAACTGGTAGCCCAGCGCCAGCCGTTCGCCGAGTTCGAGATCGATGCCCCGCCGCTTGTAGGCGGCTTGGAAGCCCAGCATATGCCGCTCGACCGCGCCGCCTTCGGCCGAGCCGCCGCCAATTACACCTCGGATGCCGTACTTGGCCATGAAGTCGAAGGCGCGCTCCGAGCCGCTCTGGATCGGCTGCCAGCACTCGACCGGCAGTCGCTCGGGAGCCGGAACGAGAGTGATTTCCTTCAGCGTGTAGCCGCGATACGGGACCTCGGGCGGGATCGTGTAGTACCTGCCTTTGTGGGAAAAAGGCTTCCCCTCGAACGCTTTGAAAAGGATGTCGACGCCTTCCTCGAACAGCTCGCGGTTTGCGTTCTGGTCCACCAGCGGCGCGCCGAAGGTCTCCACCTCGCGGGTGTGGTAGCCGCGCCCCACACCGAAAATAATCCGCCCGTCCGTCAGAATATCAGCCATCGCGTAATCTTCTGCCAGGCGCAACGGGTGCCACATCGGCACGATATTGAAGCCGCAGCCGATCTTCAGGTTCTTCGTCACTCCACACAAATGCATGGCCATCATCAGCAGGTTCGGAATCAATTCCGTTCCTTCCGGCTGGAAATGGTGCTCGGCCATCCAGAAGGTGTTGTAGCCGCGCTCATCCATGCACCTGGCGTATTTCACGACTTTGCGCAGGGCGCGGCCGAGCTCTGCCTGTGAATAACGCCGCTCGTTGATCGGCGTGCCGGTGTAGCCGAGGTTCTCCATGTCGGCGGTGCCGTAATAGGAGCTGTCGAATTTCGTGATCATGGCGGGCCCTTACTCTGTTCAGCTGCGGATTTTAGCGGCGGCGGCGGCGCGCCGCCCGCCGAAATATCGCAATGTGGCTGTCCCCGATTGCGCAGCCTTCGGCCGTGAAGGGAGCTCGCGCGGATTGGACGAGGCGTTCGCGACAGGTTTGCTTCGGGGATCGATCGTGCCGCGGCAGTCTATCCGTAAGTGTTTATCCGTGGGCGGCCTGACTGCCGGCCAGTGTTATCGTGATATGCCCCATGGTCGTATCGGCTTTGGCGCCATGCCAGTGGCGCTCACCGGCCCTGATATGGACGACATCGCCGACATTGATCTCGCGCTGTTCGTGCTCTGTTGCCACCATCCCGGAGCCTGAGGTCACGACCAAAACTTGGTCGCAGTTATGCGTATGCCACCCCGTGGTACAGCCCTGGCTGAAGTTCACGACGCTGCAGTTATAGTTGGCGGAGTCCCCGGGCTGAATGATGGTCTGGCGCGAACGGGAAACGGGCCCGGTGTATCCCGGGATCGGCTCGGCTCCTTCCATAGGAACATTCGGGATATCTTTGAGTGTGACCACCTTCATGACGATTCTCCCTTCATGATGGATCGGTGCGCAGCACGACCCCGGAGGCAAGACATTCGCGCGATCTCAGGCTTGTACCTCTGGCCAGTTATAGATCCGAGAGAGAGTTTCACCCATAAGCGCGGCGCGATCGCCTTCGGAAAGGCGGTCGTTGACACGGAAGGCATCGACCCCTTGCTTATAGGTCAGCATGCCGACCGCCCGGGTCCAGTCGGTGCCCCACATGCAGCGATCGAAGCCGAACGCCTCGAAGACCCGGCCGAGCGGGTCCCAGATGTCCTTGTACGGGAAGGGTTCGTGCGACAACGTGCAGGCGCCGCTGACTTTGACGGCGACGTTAGCGTGGGCAGCAAGCGCCAGCAGCTTCGGCAGGTCGGTGAAGGGCTGCGCAGGCGGTGGCGGCTCGTGCGGTTGCGGCAGGCCAAGATGATCAATCACCAGTCGCGTATTCGGGTTGCGCGCCGCCAGCTCGCGCGCCTGGTCGAGGCGTCCGGTGCAGGCGACGTTTACCGGAAGCGCATGTTCTGCCGCCCTAGCCAGGACGCGGTTGATGGCGGGGTCGGCCGGGTCCGTCGAAACGTTGTCTCGCAAGAAGATGCGAATACCGACTGTGCCCTTGGTGCGGGTCCACTCGGCGATCGTCTCGAGCACCCCGGGATCGGTCGGATCGACCGGCTTGACCAGCCTGAACCGGCCGGGATGCGCTGCATAAACCGCAAGGGCGTAGCTCGCGTCATAGCGGTACATGCTGAACGGCGACACCAGAATCGCGCCGTCGACCCCGACCGCGTCCATCGCGGCCACCATCTGATCGCCGGTGACCTCAGCCGGCCCGTAGAGCGTGCCGGCCCAGGGGCGGCCCGGATGATTGCGTTCGTAGGCGTGAACCTGGGCATCCAACGTCGGCATGGCTTCCACCCCTCGAAAACTGATGGTTGATCCAGGTTAATCCCCGGGTGATGTACATGTCATGTGGCGGACCCGCGGCACAGCTTAGTCTCCGGCAGCAGCTAAGCCGCCGATCTCCACGGCCGGGTCGAGCGGGCGATCCGGTCGGAACCAGAATGTCACGAGGGCGCCGAACAGCAGTAGCCCGAGCGAGACCGTAAACGGGGTCGTCCAACTGCCGGTGCGCTCGAGAATCCAGCCGAATGCGACCGGCGAGATGATGCCGGCAACCGCCCCGGCGGCATTCATCAGCGCGCTCGCACTTCCCGCATAGGCCGGGGCGATGTCCATCGTCGCGGTCCAGATCGGCGAAATTGCAAATCCGAGAAAGAACAGCGCCAGCGTGAAGCCGGTCATGCCGATCAGGAGATCATGGACGAGGATGGCCGGCATCAGCGAGGCGACGGCGAAGATCCAGCAGGTAGCGATCAGCAGCGAGCGCGCGATCTGCAGGCTGCCGGTACGGCGCAGCAAATGGTCGGTGACAACGCCGCCCAGCAACTCGGCGATCATCGCGCAAAACAATGTCCCGGCGTAGAACAGCGATGATTTCTTGAGCTCCAGCCCGTAATTCTTTGACAGCAAAGACGGCATCCAGGTTACGTAGAGCCAGCCGGTCCACCCCTGGCAGAAATAGCCGATCATCATCGGCGTCATTCGCGGGATCAGCCGACGCCAGGGTACCGGGCCGTAAGCAACCCGCCGGTCGGGATCGGCAGCCGATAACGCGGCCAATTCGGCAGAATTGATGCCTGGATGCTGTCGAGGATCTTCATGGAAAAACCACCACCAAGCCGCCGCCCAGAAGGCCGAGAGGACCCCGAGCACGACGAATGAGATACGCCAGGAAAACCAGCTGATCAGGAGGACGACGATCGGCGCCGCGGCACCGGCGCCGAGACGGCCGGCAGAGTGAGTGAGCCCAACCGCCATGCCGCGTGACCCAAGTGAAGTCCAATTCGACAGCGCACGTGTCGCGGCCGGCAAGGTGGCGCCCTCGCCCATGCCGAGCACCAGGCGCACCGCAAACAACGACCCTAGCCCGCGCACCGCGGCGGTCATGACCGTGGTCACTGACCAGGCCAGCCCGCAAACCGTCAACGTGCGACGAGCGCCGAACCGGTCGGCAAACCAGCCGCCGACCAGCTGAAACGGCGCATAGGAATAGTTGAACGCCGAAAAGGCGAAGCCGAGCGCAACGTTGCCGAGACCGAGGTCCTTTTGCATGACCGGTGCGGCGGCAGCCAGGTTGACCCGGTCGATAAATAAGACGAACTCCATCATGCACAGCAGGAGCAGGAAGTTCCGAGTGGCGCGTCCGTCAAAGGCCAAGCGCATATCGCTTCCTCCAATCTGGCTCCGATTTGGCCAAAGCTTCGCAAATCACTCGTCGGCTTGCTCGGACAGCCTAGGGCAAGCGCCACTCCCGATAACCCAGCATCCTGACGCCCACCATCAATTACGTCGCGGTCGGCGTCGGGCGCAGGACCTTCTCCAGCATATGCGTGACGCAGTCGCTGCCGAGATTGCTACGAAAGGTGAGCGGGGCTGAGCTGCCCGGGGAGCATGACCGGCTTGCTCTCCTCGGCGGAAACTGATGCGGCTTGCTCTCCTTGCCGGGTCTGGCCATGGCGGACAGATCGGGCGACGGTGCGCCCCCCTTCATCCTGCATCGAAGCGCTCGGTTCGATGCCAATGACCATCATCGTGCCGGGGTGCGGCCCTCAGCCGACGCGGCGCACCGCCTGCGCGCCGAAGTCGATCGATTCCTTGAGAATATCCGCGACGTCTGACAGAAGCCGGCTGAAGAGGGTCTTCCGGTCGGCCTCTCCCACTACATTCCGTCGCCTTGCGAGAAAGTCTGTGGAAGGAAGGCATCTGGCGACGGCGCCAATCGGCTGGAGCTGAGATGTCCGCGGCTGCTACCTGATGACCCCTGTCCTTCGAGTGCGGTAGTGATCGTCTGAAACAGCGCGTGGTTGTAGCTCTCGGTCAGCGGATGGCAGCAATGACTTGGATCAGCATGTCCACACGGCTCGACAGACCAGCAAACGCTGACATAGACGTCGATAGTCGCTGAAGACCGACATACGGCCGGCTGCCGTGCGCGACTGTGCTGACTATCGCCTTCGACTGGCAGGTTGTGAATGTATCCCGCCGCCGACCTCTTCAGTCGTCACCCCGGCGGACGCCGGGGCCCATTTACGCAGCGGGATCGTCCGGCGGGCGCCCCGCGGCCGCAGACCGTCGACCTTCACTTTCAACGTCGCGGTGATGCGCGGGAAGCTGTAGGTCGGGTAGCGATCAGAAATGGAGGATTGCAAACGGCGAGAATTTTTTAGGTGTGCGTCAAAACTATGTCGAATGTTTGCCATCAGAATGTTACCATATTAAATGTTTTTTAACGCGAATTGGGTAGCATATCTTGCTCGATACCCGGAGCTAATTTTTCCAAGTCTAAGGCCATCTTTGTCAAGGAGAAGATTCATGATCAACCATCGTGTCGTGGCTGCTGCTGCTATCTTGTTAGCCTGCAGCCTTGCGGCGCCAGCGAAGGCTGGCCAAGCGTGGCAGAGTATGTTCGCCGCTTGCCCGGCCACACCGGCGGGAGCCGTCGTTGACGCCGCGCCGTGCGGCATGGCTGCACCGCTGGCCGTCACGAAGGGCTGGCAGCCGAATTTCACCTATACAGTGCCTCCGGGCACGACGAGCCTGTTCTTCCACTATTCATGCCCGAGCGCCTTCCCGATCGTCTGGAACGGCGCATTCGCGTTCTCGGCGGCCAACGGCAACCAGACGCAGCAGGTCTACCTGCAGTACAACGGCCCGCGGCTCGACGAGAATCCGGTCTCCTACGCCGAGTGGGGCTGGCATTTCTACTGGCCGAGCGGTAGTCCGAACCCGACGCAGATCACCTTTGAGGCGTTCTGTCAGAAAGCACAGTAATTTTTTCTCCGGTCTGCTCACGGGCGCAGAACGCAAGCGGCCGTACCCACCTCGCGACGAGCTTCCCTCTTTCAGCTCGTCGCGAATGCCTTTCGCCGGCTCGATTTTGGTCTCTACGATCGGCCGACGTGTTTCCGAGGGGGGGCTTCGCCGAGGCAGGCGCCGAGATGCCTGACACAGCGGCTTTGATGGGTCACAGCCTGATCCGCTCGATCTCGTCCCGGTGAGCCGCTCTTCGGTGCGATCGTAAAGCTCGGTCGTGCACGGGCTTTCTTGCGCGGCCATTTGTCTGGCGAGGGCGACGTGAGAAACGGGGGCCCGAACTACATCAAAGTCGCCGCTTGCCGTGACCTGATAGGCGATGCTGACATCCCCGCTCTCGCGTAGCGGGTTTCCCGTGGCGTCATCTCGGCCCCCTTTTGCTAGGCGGCATCAAGACAAACGCCGACGGCGCTCGCGCGCCAATTCTTTGCTGACCGAACCGCACAGGGGCGGCAACGAATAGGCCGACACGTGAAGCACTGTCGTCGACGGGCAAACAGCGCCTGAATTGAGCGAGCCATCGAAAAGCGGAGCGATGCCACGGCGAGAGGAGAGCGTCGGCCAGGCCTCCCGCCCCCATGAACCACCTGCGGCGTAGGACGGCAACTCCCCGACCAAGCGATCGAAGGTTGTTGCCACGGCATGGCAAATCAGCAGACAATCGACGTCGATGGCCTCGCGAAGATGCGGGCCGATCAAAATCCAATATCACGGATGACATGAGATCAAGACCTGATCAGCGGTCTCGCGGCCGCTTTAACCCCAACCAGCCTTTCCGACCGCAGCCACGAGTTCCGCAATCCAATCAGACGCTTGACAGCAGCGGCCCCGAGGTCAGGGTCCGTGGCACCGCCCGGCAAATCTTCGAGCGATACGTCGCCCTGGCACGCGAAGCGGCGACGAGCGGCGATCGAATAGCCGCCGAAAATTTCTATCAACACGCCGAGCATTATTTTCGCATCGACAAGGCGCGCCGCGAGGGCAATTCGCAGCATGCTTCCCGCCCAACTACGCCGGCGGATCTCGCGACGGACACCCCCGAGACCGGATCGGGCGAAGATCGGGTCGACCGTGAACAACCCAGGACTAATGACGACTTCGACGATTTTTGACCTGAAATTGGTGCGGCCCCTGACAACATCGATCGTGCGTAGAGCCGGTCAACCGTAGGCTAAGGCGCACGGGCGACGAAAGATGTTGATATTCGGTTCATTTCCGGTCGGACATTCAATCAGGCCGGGTGTCAAACCGATTGACCGATGATATCGCACCCGCCTCGCCGCCTGCTTCGGAGGCCCGCGCGACCCCACGGGCGGCGGGCGGGAGATCCCTGCAGTATCGGTGCGACGGCGGCTCCAATCCAATACCGCATTGATTGCAGTTGGGAAGGTTGATCCCGATAGTAATGCGTGGCTTCTGGAGGTGCGCCGAGATGAAGATGACACCGTCGGCGGGTTCGAGCCCGGCTCGGGTCAAGTCCACCACGTCGCCGACCGGCGTCATGGTGAACGGCGGTGCCTCCGCTTCGGCCCGATAGAACAGCGAGAGAGAGCCGCCGCCCGACTAGCCGACGAGGATCACCTCATAATAGCCGCGGGCGAGGGCGTCCCTCACCCATGCGCCCATGTCGAGCGTCACCTTCTCGATGATGAGCCCCGCTTTCGTTCTTTGGATAACGACTGGCCGCGCACAAAACGTGAAATCCCGCGGCAACGAGCGCCTCGGGCATCGGTAGTGGATGCAAGGTCGATGAGGGATGCATGAAAATATAGACCGTCTTTGATGGCCGCCCGCACGGGATCAGGTACCGGCCCTCGAGCCAGACTTTCCCAGAGGCGCCGGCGAAACCATGAGTCTCGGCGAACCCCAGCCGTATCGGGGAAGCTGAGGATTGCCGGGACGCGGTCCCAGCGCTCGCCGGCGCTCGTCACGGCTGGTCCGCAAAAGTTGGGTGCGAAGAGCGACACACACCTTAGAGCTTCCGTGCCACCGCCACACCCGCCCGTCGAGGAACCTTCCTTTAGCGAGAGCAACAACATCTCGCGCAATTATACTATTTTCATCGGAACGGCTCCTGCGGTTTGCCGTTGCCCACCCGGTTCAGGGCGTGATCCTTGCTCGGAAACCGTCGCTCCATCTGCGCAAAGCCACGACCGACCAGATGGCTTCCACGACCCCGAAAGGCCAAGCGCCTTGCAGGAACCCATAAGCAGAACCGAGCGCACAGGCCACGGCAAATCCGAGGATGAACCACGGGCTGCGCTGCTCAAGCGCGTAGCAGACCAGCATGGCGGTCACGGCGAAAAGTCCAAACGCGGTAAGCGCATCCACTGAGGAAGCTCCCCTTGCTCAGCGCAGCGGCAACCCTCATGCACGCCGTGACGCGTCGGATGAGCGGCGGGGTTAAGCTGGGCGGGTTCGTCGTTTTTTGGAGGCGGTAGCGTGGCTGCCCGCCGCTTTGGGATGCGGCCCCGGACGCGTCACCTCGGCAGCCGACTTGTCCTCGCGCGGGCCTTCGTAAAACCACCTGTCGCAGCAGGTTGTCGTCGGTCCAGGTAAGCTATTCGACCTGGCCCACGCGCTTGGGCCGCACCCAATGCACGCGGCTGAGCCAAAGCGGCGATCCGAAGCGAGTGGCGCGCGGCGGCGGCACTTCCAGTGGCATCTCGGCCGCAGCGAGCGGCCGCAGCCGGCCCACAGCCGGCTGAGTTCCGCCTCTTTGATGCCGGTGCCGGCGCGGTCCGCGTAGACGAGCCGGCCGTCGGGATCGTGGTAGCCGCGCAAGCCATGGCCGAGCGCCTTCGGGATCGGTCCAACCGACCGCAAGGGCATACCAAAACCCAAACAATTCTGAGGCTTTCACGACTCCGGCGAGGCGCCAAGCGGAGTCGATAAGGGACTTCCTGAAGCAGCGAAGCGTTCGGTGCTGTGACATGGCCAATGCCCGTTAGCATGATCGGGAAATTCCGCCCGCGGGCGGCCTAAAGTGGGATAGGTGACCCGCCGCTCATTGGGTTCCGCGATGCTCGCGACATGGCCGCGCACGAACGGGCGATAATGCGCTACCGCCAACACGATCGCGGACAGCACGATGATGTAGACTGCGAACACGAAGAGCGCCGGATGCCAGACGTAGCGCAACAGGCCGAAACGGGCGGCGAACCGCCGCAGCAGGATCGTGACCACCCACGCCACGACCATCATCACCGAGATCGGCGCGACATAGACGCCGAACAGGTTGATCTCGGTGAATCTCACCCGGTCGCTCCATCGAAGTAAGCGACGTGTCGGGTCAGCGTCTCAGAAATGCCGAGAATGATGCCCCGCGTCCGGAGTGCGGCTGCGCCCGAACCCGAGGCGAGCGCGCGGTCGAGATCGGCAAGCCTCGCGACCGCCGTGGCGGAGTTGCCTCGCGCAAAGGCGTCGAGCGCCGCATCGAGGCCGGAACCCAGATCGAACCGACGACAGAATTGGCGAAGCTGGATGATCTCGGTGCCGATCAAGAGCGCCGCGAGCAGCTGCGCGCGCTGCAACGGTTGTGCGGCATCCGGCAACGCCGCGAGCCTGCCGTACAGGTGGTCCTGCCAATCGTTGGCCGTGTCGAGGATGGGACCTGTCGCGAGGCGGCGTAGGTCGCGCAACGTCAGCCCCAACAACCGGCGCGTGCGAAAAGCGGGCGACAACGGCGGCAGCAATCGAAACGACAACGCCGCAGCACCCGATCCTCCGACAATCGCCGACGCAGCATTGTAAAATTGCCGGGTATCGTAGCTCTCCACATTGGCGGGTGCCAGCAGCGGCACAAAATTTGCGACCATGGCCATGAACATCACCGCCTGCCACGGCCGAGAGGACGAGGCCAATCCGGCCCCGGCGGGCACCAGCACGAGGCCAATCGCGAGACTAAAACCCGTGAAAGTCTCGCGGTTCGGCAACACCGCGAATCCAATGATCGCAGCAAAAGCGGCGGTGAAGCTCGTTCCTATTATAAATCCTATCGCGGCAGCGTAGGCCTGGTCGGCGCGCGGCGCGAGCAGGATGACGCCGACCGCAGCAAAGGTCATGGCTTCCGCGCCGTTTGGCCATTCGGTAACAATCCAGAAAAGCTGAGCGGCGCCGATCACGACAAAGGCGCGTGCTGCATTGACCAGAGGAGGGAGCCAATCGGGTATCCGGAGGCGGCGGAAGTCGCGCGCAACCGGCCGGAAGGGATCGGTGACGAGCAGAGCCAGCCCGTTGAGCGCCTGCGATATGCCGGCCAGCAGGTCAGCCGTCTGATCGGCGAGCAGCTGCAGCGACGGCGTACTGGCCGGCAGGGCGATCAGCCTCCGCGCGGCTGCGTCACAGGCCCGGAGCAGGCGGGTCGGGTCAGCCATCCAGCGTGTCGCCTCGTCCTGCTCAGGCTGCGCGCGGAGTTCCGCCGGGACTTCCGCTAGCACGACGCCCGCCTCTCCGCGTGCCCTCCCCTCCGGCAATCGCGCGAGCACAATCGAGCAGCGCGCCCAGCCGGCCATTGCGGCCAACAGACCATCCACCGCCTTCTGGAGCACGGGCGAAAAATAGCGCAGTTGGGCGGATTCCCCGATCGCCTCATCGATGACCGGGTCGAGCGCGATGACGCGGCGGATCAATTCGCGCCGGGTCGTCTGCGTTTCCTCCAATTCTGCTCCGGCGATCCTCAATGTGCCGGCAAACCGGCCGGCGATCTCGGCCGAGAGACCGGCGAACAACGTCCCCAACCGGCGGCGAGCGCCGCCCAAATCCGTTGCGGCGAGGACGACTCCGGCGCAGACGATGCCGATGCAAATTTCGCTGGCCCGGTAGACGGCGAGCATGAAGGCCTGCCCGTTCGGACCACCGGTCGCGCCAAGCTGGTCCATCGCGATGATCGCGGCCGTGTAGCCGGTGAGCGCCGCCGCGTAGGCCGCGAAATTGCGCAGCAGCGTGGCGACGAAAGCACATGCGGAGCCCCACAGCGCCAGCCCTAGGAGAAACGGCGCGCGATCTTGCGGAAAGCACGCGGTCAGCACGACGATCGCGACGGCGCCGATCACGGTGCCGATCATGCGATACCAGCCCTTGCGCAGCGACGCCCCGAGATGCGGCTGACAGACGATCGCCGCCGTCGTGCCGGCCCAGTACGCGTTGTCGAGCTGAGCCAGAACGCGACGTAGAGCGCGAGGCAGACCGAAGCCCACAGCCGCAGGCCAAAGAGCAAAGCGGGACGCACCTCCGCGATGAGCTCCTTGAGGCGGTCCAAATCGATGGCGCGGGACCGGCGTGCAACGGGCGTAGGCGGCGAGAATCCGCTCGGGCTCATCTTCGTTGCGGAGCAGCCCCCCTCACGAACTGCCGCCAGGCAATGCGGGCCTGGGTGCGGTCAGGCGGCCCAGCGCAAGGCTGGGTTCTCCGACACATCGCACAGGGCGGTGACGAGCGCATCGAGACGCTCCCTGAAGAAGGCTTCGTAATCCATCCCGGCCTCCGGTCACTTGCCGAGCGCGGCGATTGCCGCTTTCGCGACCTGTGCGTGTCGCGAAGCTCGCGCCGACGCCGCCGATCACCTCGCCATCGACGACGACCGGGAGCCCGCCCTGCATTTCGACAACGCGCGATGATCGCCGCATAGCGGCCGTGGTTGATGGCGTCCTCAAGCGCCTCGGTGGGTTTCTCGAACAGAGCGGCGTTCTTCGCCTTGCCGGCCGCCAGGTCGATCCATGCCGAAAAAGCGGCATCCATGGCGCGCGCCGAGGCGGCTCCGGTCACCGGCACCGCGGCTCGCTGTACCGCCCGGCGGGACTGTGCATAACACTTGGGGGGCTCCCAGCCGGCTTCCTCAGCGCGGCATGCCCGTCGCCCCGGCGGGAACGTCGTAAAACGCCAGGGTCATCGAGACGCTGGTGTATAGCCCATCAAAGTGATCACGTCGGTGATACCGACATGGCCGAGCGCCTTGACCGCGCGGTCATAGAGACCCTTCGGCACCCAGCGCGAGTTGCTGAGGCAGATCGCCATCTCGTAGACGACCTGCTCGCGCTCGTCCGCGAACGAGGTCGGCAGGCCCGACAGCATCGCCTCGACCTTGTCGGTGGCAGCCCAATTTCCTTGCCGCGCCGCTCATGGGCGTTGGTGGGGTAGGCCGAATGCCATTTGCTGTTGGTGATGATGACTGCGATCTCGCGCTCGCGCTCGGAGAGCGAGTAACCACCGGGGTGAAAATGCGCGCCGAGCGGTGCGGTCGCCTTCGCCAGCTTGGGGTTGTGCGCCCAGATCTTGCGCGGCCCGCCTAGCGGCCCGCCAGTCTCGACCAAAGCGCGATAGCCTTGCTGCTGCTCCGGCGTCATCTCGTCGTAAGGGATCTCGGCATAGCGGCCGAAGGTCGGCGTCTCGGGCATATCGGGCTTCCCCTTGCAGGATGGATTGAAGATCCATCCTGCAACGGCGGACCTGCGTTGTCGACCCGCTGGGGCAGCGTTTCGAATGCCTGCCCTTACTGTCATGAGTGAAACGATTTGCTGCGCGGCGTCAAAAGCGAGACGCTGGCCATCACGGACCCAGGAATCCGGGAATTGCAGCAGAACAGGAATCCCCCATGGCGCAGTCCGTTCAGCCAGGCCGGTTTGGTCAAAGCGGCAAGCCCGACGATGTGTGGCTGGCAAAACAGCAGAAGGAGCCGATCCTCGAACCGGAACTGCCGATCATCGACACGCATCATCATTTGTGGGACCGCGGTGGTCGGACCTATTTGCTGCCGGAACTGCTCGCCGATCTCAACACCGGCCACAACATCGTCGCCACCGTCTTTGAAGAATGCCGCTCGATGTATCGCGCCGCCGGGCCAGTCGAGATGCGCCCGGTCGGCGAGACCAGTTCGTCGCCGGCATCGCCGCGATGAGCACAAGCGGCGGTTACGGCCCGATCAAGGTGGCGCAAGGCATCGTCGGCTACGCCGATCTCGCGCTTGGCGACCGGGTCGAACCGGTGCTCGAGCATGGTCCGCGCCAGCGGCGGCCGGCTCGCGGGCGTGCGCTACTCGGTCGGCTACGATGGATCCGACCATCGGCAACAGCCGCCCGCAATCGGCGCCCATATGTATGCCCGGCCCGAAATCCGCGCCGGGATGGCGCGGCTCGCCGCGCACGGACTGGTGCTCGACGCCGGTGCTACCATCCGCAGCTCGCCGATGTGATATCGCTGGCGCGGGCGCTGCCGCAGCTGACGATCGTGATGTGCCATGTCGGGGGCGTGCTTGGCTACGGCGCCTATGCCGGCAAGAAAGACGAAGTCCATGCCGCATGGCGGGCCAGAATGGCAGAGTTGGCCACATGGCCCGAACTAACGAACGGCCCTTTTTTGTAGCATAAGCGGACAAAGAGAGAACGGCAGCGGGTGAGAACCCTGGGGGTCCGGAGACCGAGCCGAGCGGCGAGTCCGTTGGACCGCAGTCGACCCATAAGAGCCATTCGCGGCCACGCCAGGGTATCGTCGGGTTGACCAGGAAGCGGCCATTCGGGCGCGAGACTGCTGATCACGCTGACGACCGGGTCACTCGTCGAGCAGTGACTTCACCTCTTATGGCCGAGTGGTTTCAGAAGAGCCAGCAAAGGGATAAGGAGAAGTGCGGGCGGCGAAGGATGCGGCTTCGAGAACGCCCGGCGCTGCAAAGCTAGATCGAGGTTCGATGAGTGACATGAACCCGAATGCAACGATCACCGACGAGACGTTTGAGGCATTTCTTCACTGCGAGACCAAGGCGTACCTGCTGCAAGAAGGCGCCAGTGACACTCATTCAGAGGTTGGTGTCTGGCAACAAGGCCATATCCACAAGTTCAAGCAATGCGCCGCGGAATGGTTGAGATCAAGCGCCCGGGAGGGTGAGGTGTTCGCCGGAACGCCTTCCCTGCGGATGCTGGAACAGGGATCTCATCGGATAGTCCTGCGTCCTCTGATAAAATCGCTAGAACTTCGCTCCGAGCCGGACGCTCTGTGGCGGATGCCCCCCACTTCGCGCTCCCCGGGTTTCAGTTATGGCCCAGTTCGATTTGTTAGAAACGAGAAGGTATCGCGTTTTGATAAGCTGATGTTGGCTTTCGACGCTCTCGCCCTACACCGTGTCTCTGGCAGGGCGTCGCGTAGGGGCAAGCTGATCTACGGCTCGCAATACCACATCGTCACAGTGCCGCTTGCGAAGGTTTTGAACAGCGTCCAGTCTATCGTCACA
>CAWBQT010000018.1:0-43659 GCA_963790875.1 uncultured Alphaproteobacteria bacterium | reverse complement strand
AATCTGGAGCGGGCGAGGGGATTTCAACCCCCGACCCCAACCTTGGCAAGGTTGTGCTCTACCCCGGCTACACCCGCATCCGTTGCCGAGGATACAAACCTCGGCCGGATTTGGGAGGATTGCGTCATGGCGGGCGGTGCCGCATCGTCGGCGCGATGCCGAGCGTCGCGCTGACTCCCGAGGAGCTGTTCCGCCGCCTCGATGCGCTCGGCATCGCGCACCGCACCTATTCGCACCCGCCGGTCTTCACCGTCGCCGAAGCCGCGGCCTTGCGCGGCCGCCTGCCGGGCGGCCATTGCAAGAGCCTTTTTCTGAAAGACAAGAAGGGCGGGCTGTGGCTCGCCGTCATGCTCGAGGAGCAGCGCTGCGACCTCAAGCGACTCGCCGCCCGCCTCGCGGCGCCCCGGTTCTTGTTCGGCGGCGCCGACGAACTGTTTACCGCGCTCGGCGTCCGGCCGGGCAGCGTCACGCCGTTTGCCCTCGCCAATGATGTCGAATGCCGGGTGGTCCCGGTGCTCGATGCGCTGATGCTCGAACACGACCCGGTCAATTACCATCCGCTCGTGAACGACCGCACGACGGCGATCGCCCCTGCCGATCTCTTACGCTTTATCGGCGTGTCGGGGCATGTTCCGCGCATCGTCGATTTCGCCGCGCTGTGACCGGCGCCGCGAGCGATCGGCGCGGCGGCGGCATTAATCAAGGCGTCGCGCTTGCGCTTGTGTTCGCCCCGGCGTGCCGCCATGTTGTGCAATAAACCGAAAGAGGAGAGCGATGCCGAGCGAAACCCTGATCGGCGGCGCCGCAGAGGGCTCCGTCAAGGATGTGACGACCGCGACGTTCAAGGCCGAAGTCATCGACAGTTCGTTCGAGGTTCCGGTCATCGTCGATTTCTGGGCGCCGTGGTGCGGTCCCTGCCGGCAGCTCGGACCGATCCTCGAAAGAGTGGTGAAGGCATCGCGAGGGGCGGTGCGGCTCGTCAAGCTCAATATCGACGAAAACCGCGAAATCGCCCAGCAGATGCGGATCCAGTCGATCCCGGCGGTCTATGCGTTCAGCAACGGGCGCCCGGTCGACGGCTTTGTCGGCGCCCTGCCCGAGGGTCAGGTCAAGCAGTTCGTGCAGCGACTCGGCGGCGGCCGGGGCGGACCCTCGCCGATCGAGGAAGCGCTGGAGATGGCGAAGCAGAGCCTCAAGGACGGCGATCACAAGACCGCCGCCAACCTGTTCTCGCAGATCCTGCAGCACGACCGCGAGAATCTCGAGGCGAGTGCCGGGCTCACGCGCGCGCTGATCGCCGGCGGCAGCCTGGCGAAGGCGCGCCAGGCTCTCGACCGTGTGCCGAAAGACCAGCAAGGGAATGCCGAGATCGCGGCGGCCCGCACCGCGCTCGATCTCGCCGAAGCCGGGCAGAAGGCGCTGGGCCAGGCGGGAAAGCTGCGCGCCCGTCTGGCGCAGAACCTCGACGATCACGCCGCGCGCCTCGAACTCGCCACCGCGCTCTTCGGCAGCGGCCAACGCGAAGCGGCGATCGACGAGCTCTTGACCTCGTTCAAGCGCGACCGGGCGTGGAACGAGGGGGCCGCGCGCAAGCAGCTGATCAAGTTCTTCGAAGCGATGGGGCCGACCGACCCGCTGACCTTGAGCGCCCGTCGGCGGCTGTCGGCGCTGATGTTTTCCTGAGGGAGGGAAGGGTGAGCGAGCGGCATGGCAATCGACCGCTGCCAGCCATCCTGCCGATCTTTCCGCTGACCGGGGTGCTGCTGCTGCCGCGCGGCCACCTGCCGCTCAACATTTTCGAACCGCGCTACCTGGCGATGACCCGCGATGCGATGGCCGGCGATCGGCTGATCGGCATGGTGCAGCCGAGCGACCCACATCAGTCGCTGGCCGGCAACCCCATGGTCTACCCGACCGGCTGCGCCGGGCTCCTCAGCTCGTTTGCCGAAACCGAGGACGGCCGGTTCGTGATCACCTTGACCGGTCTCTCCCGCTTCCGCATCCGCGAGGAGCTGCCGCTGTCGAGCGGCTATCGGCGGGTCGCCGCCGATTGGACCGACTTTGCCGCCGATCTTGCCGGCGAGGAGGAAGTCGATTTCGACCGGCAGCGCCTGCTGCGCGGCCTCAGAACCTATTTCGACCGGCACAAGATCCAGGCGAATTGGGAGGCGCTGGCGACGGTGCGCGGCGAACGGCTGATCGCCTCGATCGCGATGATCTGCCCGTTCGAGCCGAGCGAGAAGCAAGCGCTGCTCGAAGCCGCCGATCTCGCCGCGCGCGCCCGGCTGCTGACGGCGGTCGTCGAGATGGCGGGGCTGCAGCCGCCGGCCGACGGCGGCACCCGCCACTGAGCGGACCACCCGAGGACGACATGACCGAAGTCGACCCGAAGCTGCTCGAAATCCTGGTCTGCCCGCTGACCAAGGGGCCGCTGCGCTACGACCGCGACGCGCAGGAGCTGATCAGTGAAGAGGCCGGGCTCGCCTATCCGATCCGCGACGGAATCCCGATCATGCTTGTCGACGAGGCGCGGCAGCTGCGCGACGACGAGATCGAGACGAAGCGGCTGCCGCCATCGCGAGACCCCGGTTGAGCGCCGCGGCGGCGCCCTGGCCGGTCGAGCTCCGCCTGAAGCGGGCGGAAAAGCTGCTCCAGATCACCTTCGACGACGGCGGCAGCTACGCGCTGCCGGCCGAATATCTGCGCGTCGAAAGCCCCTCGGCCGAGGTGCAAGGCCACGGCCCGGGACAGAAGACGCTGGTGCCCGGCAGGGCATATGTCGGGATCATCGGGCTCGAACCGGTCGGCAATTACGCGGTGCGCATCATTTTCGACGATCTGCACGACACCGGGATCTATTCCTGGGCCTATCTCCATCAGCTCGGCCGCGAGCGCGAGCGCCGCTGGCGCGACTATCTCGCCGCGCTCGAGGCGAACGGCGTCTCCCGCGAGCCGTCTCGCCGAGAGCGCGCATAGCCCTCAGCCGCCTTCGCCGCGGCGCGAACCCGCGGCTGCCGGCCGATCCGGCGCCGGTCGGCCAGCAGCCGAAAAGCCGGTCATGAAGCGGTGAAAGCGGGCGAGAAAGGCGCGCGTACGCGGGTTCTCCGGGCACTCGAGCACGCGTCCCGGCGGGCCGCTCTCGACGACGACGCCGTCGCTCATGAAGAGGATTTGATCGGCGACCTCGTGGGCAAAGGCGATCTCATGGGTCACGATGACCATCGTCATGCCGTCCTGCCGCAACCGCGCAATCACCGCCAGAACCTCGCCGACCAGTTCCGGATCGAGCGCTGAAGTCACCTCGTCCAACAGGATGACGGAGGGACTTATCGCCAGTGCGCGGGCAATCGCGACACGCTGGCGCTGTCCGCCGGAGAGCCGCACGGGATAAACATCAGCCTTGTCGGCGAGCCCGACCTTGGCCAGCAATTCGCTGGCGATTGCCGCCGCCGCGCTGCGGCCTATGCCGCGGACGATGGCCGGGCCCGCCATGACGTTGCCGAGTGCGGTCATGTGCGGGAACAGGTTGAAATGCTGGAACACCATGCCGGTCCGGGCGCGGAAAGTCGAAAGCGCGCGATCGCTCGGCCTCGCTTTTTCGCCGGCGCCAAAGCGCAATTGCTGATCGCCGACGCGAATGCTGCCGCGGTCGGGCTCTTCGAGCAGGTTGATGCAGCGCAGGAGTGTCGATTTTCCCGAGCCGGAGGGGCCGATGATCGCGACCACCGAGCCGCGCGCGACCTCTAACGACACGCCCTTCAGCACCGCGAGCGCGCCAAACGCCTTCCACAATTCGGCGACCTCGATCATCACCGCTAATCCGCCTGCGCCAATCGACGTTCAACCCGTTGCGCCAAGAGGGTCAGCGGGAACAGCACGAGAAAATAGAGCACCGCAATCATCGTGTAGGTCTCGAGCGGGCGATACGTCGCGGCGGTGATGATCGTGCCCTGATAGAGGAGGTCGGCGACGGCGATCGTCGACACCAGCGAGGTGTTCTTCAGCTGGGTGATCGACTGATTCATGAACGGCGGGATCATGCGTTTCACCGCCTGCGGCAGGATCACGTGGCGCAATACCTGGCCGCGCCGCATGCCGATCGCGCGCGCCGCGTCCCATTGCCCGCGCTCGATCGATTCGACCCCGCCGCGGACGATCTCGGCGTAGAAGGCGCCGGTGTAGAGCGACAGCACCAGCCCAGCCGCGACCGGCGCCGCGATGTCGATGCCGAGCACGACCGGCAGCGCATAATAGAACCAGATGATCTGCACCAGGAGCGGCGTGCAGCGGAAGATCTCGACATAGGCGACGAGTGGCGTGGTGACCCAAGGGTTGCGCGACAGCCGCAACAGCCCGGCAGCGAGCCCGATCAGCAATCCCGCGAGGATCGTGCCGACGGTGTAGGCGACGGTGACCCCGAGCCCCTCCAGGATCAGCCCACGATAATCCCAAAGAAACGAGAAATCCCAGGCGTAACGCGTGCCGTTCACCGGCGCGCGCGGCTCACCGCCAATTTTCGCGGCCTAGAGCTCGACATCGGCCGGGACGTCCTCGGGCCTGACGCCATTGATCGCGAGGCCGGCGTAGAGCCATTCGCGGATTTGCTGGATGCCGCGGTTGTAGTCGACCCAGGCATCGAGAAAGTCGCGCCAGCGCTTGTCGCTCTCTATGACGATGCCCATGCAGGTCGGCAGTTGCACCCGCGGCTGGTGCAGCATCTGGAACTCGCCGAGCGCCGGGTTCTTCTTGACCGCGGTGAGCCCGAGATTGACCGCGAGGATGACGCAATCGGCCCGCCCGGACTGCACTGCCAAGATGCACTCGTCGCGTGCCTTCAAGGCGATGATCGTCGCCTTTGCGGCAAAGCGGCGGGCGGCGAGTTCGTGCACCGAGCCGATGTCGACGGCGATGCGGATCCCGGGTTTGTCGAGGTCGGCCCAGTTCGTCGCGTGGAAGCCCTTTTTGCCGACCATGCCAAAGCCGTGCAGGTAGAAGGGGTGCGTGAAATCGATGACGAGCGCTCGTTTTGGCGTCGGGTTCAGCGCAAACGCGAGGTCGATCTTGTTTGCCTGCAGATCGAGCACCGAATTGCCGTAGGTCGATTCGATGTATTCGACCTGGGCATCGAAATTTCCGGCGATGTCCTTGGCCATCGCGACGCACATGCCCGACCAGGCGCCGGTCGCGATGTCCTTGTTGAAATAGGGCGCCTCGCCGGGCAAGGCGGCGATGCGCAGCGTCTTGCTGCGTTTCACCCGGTCGATCGTCGTCTCGCCCGCGGCGCTTTGCGCCCGGGCGGCGGCGACCAGGATCGCCGGCGTCGCGGTCGCGGCGGTGGCGCTCGCCGTGAATATGCGGCGTGAGAGCATCAAAAGCCTCCTCTGATCGCAGCCGCACTTTAGCAAGCCGCACACCGGGCCGCAGGAGCAAAAAGGCCGGTTGCCGGACCGGCTCGGGGGGTCTAGAGGAGGCTGAGGACCCTTTTTGGGCGAGGAGGATGCCGATGCCCGTCGACAAGCCGCATCTCGAATTCCACCGGGTCGACATGCAATCCGGCTGGTCGACGCCGCCCGGCTATCCGGACGGCATCGAGCAGAAGATCCTGGCCGGCACTCTCGACGAAGCGAAGAAGAGCGGCAGCCGCACCCGCCTGTTGCGCTTTGCGCCGGGCGTCTACACGACGGCGCCGTTCGTGCACGATTATTGGGAAGAGGTCTACCTTGTCGACGGCGACCTCACAGTCGGCAATGACGCCCGGGGCGAGGGCGGCGACAGCTTTCCTGCCGGCACCTATGCCTGCCGGCCGCCCGGCGCCGTGCACGGGCCGTTCAAATCGAACGGCGGCTGTTTGTTGTACGAGATGCATTATTACACCGATTGACCCCGGCCGGGGTGCACCCGCTCGAAGGCGGCGCCTTCCCGCCGCAAGGCGAGGCACGAGCGGCGCCCCCGGCTGCCGCGCGAGAAGGCGCTCGCGTTCTATCCGCGGCTTGCCGCCGAGATCGCCGAGGCCGGGGCGGCTACTGGCGGGTCTATCGCCGCGCGACGGCGATCCTTAAAGAGACCCTCGCCGACCCCGACCGCTGGCGCTACAGCGATCTCTCGATCGCGCCGCCGCAGGACGATAAATTCGACGGTCTCGACCTCTATCACCGGACCAATGTCGGCGAGGCGGCGCTCGTCCGCAAACGCCGCGAAGAGGCGCTGCGCGCCAAAGTGACCCGTCTGGCGCGCTCAGAAATCGAGATCGGCGTAGTGGCGCGGCGGCGGCAAGCCCGGCAGGTGGTCGGCGAGGATCGGACGAAAGCTCGGCCGCGACTTGATCCGCGCGTACCACTCCTTGGCCAACTCGTGCGCCTCCCACGGCACGTCGCCGAGATAGTCGAGGCTCGACAACTGCGCCGCGGCGGTGATGTCGGCGACCGAGAAATGGTCGCCGGCGAGCCAGCGCCGCCGTTCGACGAGATAGCCGATATAGTCGAGATGATACGGCAGATTTGCGTGCCCGGCGCGAATTGCCAGCGAATTCGGCTGGCCGCCGCCGAGCAGGCGCTTCATCAGCTTTTCGCCGAGCAGGTTCTCGGTCACTTCGATCTGCATCTTGACGTCGAACCAGGCGGTCAGGCGGCGGACTTCGGCGCGATCGACCGGGTTGATGCCGATCAGCATCTTCTCGCGGTAGACCTCGTCGAGATATTCGACGATTGCCGCCGCGTCGGCGAGCACGGTGCCGTCCGGCTCGATCAGCACCGGCACTTCGCCGGCCGGGTTGAGGGCGAGAAACTCCTCCCGCCGCTCCCAGTACTTCTCGGCCTTCAGGGTGAAGTCGAGGTTCTTTTCCTGGAGAACGATCCGCACCTTGCGCGCCGCCGGCGCGAGCCATTGGTGGTAGAGAACGCGCATCCCAGGATATTACCTTGCGGCCGCCGGCGAACAACGCCTCTTCGCGCCGACCGCGCTGCGGCGACGGACCGGCGCCCGGAAATCGGTGTATGCTCGCCGCGTAAGGGAAAACAGAGGGCAACGGGGACCGTCGAATGCTCGATATCGCCAAGGCGAGGCAATTCGTCGATCGCTGCTGGGACGACGCGATCGTCCCGGCGCTCGTCGACTATATCAAGATCCCGAACAAGTCCCCAGCCTTCGATCCCGACTGGGCAGCACACGGCCACATGGACCGGGCGGTGGCCCTGTTCGAAGGCTGGGCCCGCGCGCATCTTGCGGCAATTCCTGGTGCCGCGCTCGACGTCGTTCGGCTGCCCGGCCGGACGCCGGTCATCGTCATCGAGGTGCCGGGCGCCGGCGCCGACACCGTGCTGCTCTACGGCCATCTCGACAAGCAGCCGGAGATGACCGGTTGGGCGCCGGGGTATGGACCGTGGGTCCCGCGCCTCGACGGCAACAGGCTCTACGGTCGCGGCGGCGCCGACGACGGCTATGCGATGTTTGGCGCGCTTGCCGCGCTGTCGGCGTTGCAGACGCAGCAGATCCCGCATGCGCGCAGCGTCATCCTGATCGAGGCCTGCGAGGAGTTGGGCAGCTACGACCTGCCCTATTACGTCGACCATCTGGCCGGGCGTCTCGCCAGCCCGTCCTTGGTCGTCTGCCTCGATTCGGGTTGCGGCAATTACGACCAGCTGTGGCTGACGACCTCGCTGCGCGGCATGGTGTCGGGCACCCTGAGCGTCGAGGTGCTCGAGGAAGGCGTCCATTCCGGTCATGCCTCGGGCGTCGTGCCGTCGAGCTTTCGCATCTTGCGGCAATTGCTGTCGCGGCTCGAGAACGAGGCGACCGGCGAGGTGCGCCCGGCCGAGCTTTATGCGCAGATCCCGGCCGAGCGGGTGGCGCAAGCGTGCCGTGCCGCCGCGGTGCTCGGCGATACGGTCTTCACCGAATATCCGTTCGCGTCGGGCGTCAAGCCGATGACCGGCGACACGACGGAACTGGTGCTGAACCGGACATGGCGGCCGCAACTGGCAATCACCGGCATCGACGGCCTGCCGCCCCCGGTCGATGCCGGCAACGTGCTACTGCCGAAGACCGTCGCCAAGCTCAGCCTGCGGCTGCCGCCGACCCTCGAGGCCGGCGCCGCCGACGGCATCGTTCGCCGTCTGCTGGAAGAGGATCCGCCCTACGGCGCGCGCGTCGTCTACGACCCGGGCTCGAGCGGCAGCGGCTGGAACGCCCCGGCACTCGCGCCCTGGCTCGAACAGTCGCTGAGCCGCGCCTCGGCAGCGGCCTTTGGCCAGCCGCCCGCCTATATGGGCGAAGGCGGCAGCATTCCGTTCATGGCCATGCTCGGCAAAAAGTTTCCGCAGGCGCAGTTCGTCGTGACCGGCGTGCTTGGCCCGCACGCCAACGCACACGGCCCGAACGAATTCCTGCACATCCCGACCGGCAAGCGCGTCTCGGCGGTGATCGCGCAAATTCTCGCCGATCACCACCGCCGCCCGGGCCGAATTTGAGAACCGGATCGGGGGGGGAGATGACCGATTGGGTTTTGCGCGGCGGCGAGGTTATCGACGGCGGCGGCGGGCCGCGGTTTCGCGCCGATGTCGCGATCGAGGGCGACCGGATCGTGGCGGTCGGGGCAGTCGGCGAGGTCGGCAAGGCGGCGGGGGCTCGCGAGATCGATGTGTCGGGACGGATCGTGGCGCCGGGCTTCATCGACGTGCATACGCATGACGATCGCGCCTTGTTCGCCACCCCCGAAATGGCGGCGAAGGCGAGCCAGGGGGTCACGACGGTCGTCGCCGGCAATTGCGGGATCAGCCTGGCGCCGCTCGTTGCCGATCGCGAGCCGCCGCCGCCCCTCGATCTGATCGGCGCGGCCGCCGATTACCGCTACTCCAGGTTCGCCGATTACCTCGCGGCTCTCGACCGGGCGCCGGCGGCGCTCAACGCCGCCTGTCTTGTCGGTCATTCGACCCTGCGGGTCGGCTCGCTGGCGGCGCTCGACCGCCCGGCCGAGGCGCAAGAGCTGTCGCGCATGGCCGACCGGCTGCAGGAGGCGCTCGACGCCGGCGCGATCGGCCTGTCGAGCGGGCTCGCCTACGCCCCGGCAGCGCATGCCCCGCCCTCCGAGATCGAGGCGCTGGCGAAGCTGCTGCGTCCGGCGGGAGCCGTCTACACGACGCATATGCGCAACGAGGGGAGTGCGGTCCTCGACAGCCTCGACGAGAGCTTCGCCGCCGGCCGCGCCGCCGGCATCCCGGTCGTGATCTCGCATCACAAGACGGTCGGCCGCGAAAATTTCGGGCGCACCGCCCTGACCCTGCCGCGCATCGCCGCGGCGTTGGCCGAACAGGAGGTCGGCCTCGATGCCTATCCCTATGTCGCCTCGTCGACGGTGTTGAGCGCGGCGCAGGCGGCTCGGGCGACAAAGGTGCTGGTGACCTGGTCGAAAAGCGCGCCGGAAATGGCCGGCCGCGAATTATCGACGATCGCCGCCCAGTGGGGCGTCGCCGAGGGCGAGGCGGCCGATCGGTTGCAGCCGGCCGGGGCGATCTACTGGACGATGGACGAGGCCGACGTGCAGCGCGTGCTGCGCTTCGAGCACACGATGATCGGTTCGGACGGCTTGCCGCACGACACGCATCCGCATCCGCGGCTGTGGGGCACCTTTCCGCGCGTTCTCGGCCATTATTGCCGCGAGCTGCGCCTCTTTCCCCTCGAAGAGGCGGTGCGCCGGATGACGCAACTGCCGGCCCGCCGCTTCGGCTTGTCGGGCCGCGGCGCGGTCGCCGCAGGCGCTTACGCGGATATCACGGTCTTCGATCCGGCGACGGTGATCGACCGCGCGACCTTTGCCCAGCCGAAGGCGCCCGCCGTCGGCATCGAGCATGTCTTCGTCAACGGGCGTCCGGTGTGGAGCGAAGCGGGCCCGACCGGCGAGCGGCCGGGCCGGGCGCTGCGCCGCCAAGCGATGCAGGGCGAAGCCCCGGGAAAAGCCCCGAGGAAAGCCGCCGCCGTGTGACGCGGCTCACATTCGATCGCCGTCGCCCGGTTCCACAATGCCGGAACCTCGGAAACGAAAGGCGGCGCAAATGGACCACGACATCTCGAAGCTCCAAGCGAGCCTGCGCGCCTTCGACAACAAGGTTGCCGAACTCGGCCAACAGCGCGTCGCCGAGCTGCTGATCCCGATCATGCACCGGCCCGGCTGGACTACGATCGCCGAATACGCGCTGGTCGCCGCATGCCTGGAGGCGATGCAGCATCAGGTCGACGGCCTCGCGCTGATGGCGCACCGGCTCGCTGAGGCGGCCGGTCAGGTCGGCACCGAACATTAGCGTTGGGACTGTCGCTGTCCGGACGCGGAAAGGCCCGCCACCACCGCCTCTAGCGCAGGGTCGCGGATAGCCGGTCCTTGCCGATCGGCGCGGCCGGAGGAACAGCGGGCACCGTATAACCGAGGAATTGCTCCACCGACGCGCGCCAGCTGAACCGCATGGCGTGGGCCCGGCAAGTCTCGCGCGGGATCGTCAATGCCCGCAGCGCCGCCGCCCGCAGGTCCCAATCGAGGACGCCGGCACTGCTGTCCGCGATCACATCGAGCGGCCCGGGCACCGGAAGGGCCGCTACCGGAAGGCCGCAGGCGAGCGCTTCAAGCATGACGAGGCCGAAGGTTTCCGTGCGGCTCGGCAGTACGAACGCATCCGCCGACGCATAGTGCCGCACCAGCGCTTCGCCTTCCTGACGCCCGACAAAAAAGACCTTCGGGTAGCGCCGCATCATGTCGGGCAGCATATGGCCGTCGCCGACGACCAGCTTCGAACCGGGCAGGTCGAGATCGAGAAAGGCCGGCAGGCTCTTTTCCGCCGCCACCCGCCCGACATAGAGAAACACCGGTCGCGGCAGATCGAGGGCAGGTTGGTGGCCGGGACGGAACATCGCGATGTCGACGCCGCGCGTCCAGGTGACGACGCGTGCAAAGCCGCGGGCTGCCAATTCGCGGCGGACCGTCTCGGTCGCGACCATGACGGTGCTCGACTTAGCATGAAAGCGGCGCAACGCGGCATAACTCAACGACACCGGGATGCCAAAGCGCGCCCGCAAGTATTCCGGAAATTTGGTGTGATAAGCCGTCGTAAAGCGGAGGCCCCGCTTCAGGCAATAGGCGCGCGCCGCCAGACCCACCGGTCCTTCGGTCGAAATGTGGATCGCGTCCGGTGCCAGCGCATCGAGCCGGCGCGCGAGCTCGGGCCGCACGTGATAGGCGAGCCGAACCTCCGGTTGGGTCGGACACGGCACGCCGGGGAACATGCCGGGAGTGAGTGCCTCGACCACATGCCCGGCGGCAGTCAGCCCGTCCACCAGCGTCGCGAGCGTTCGGGCGACGCCGTTGACCTGCGGCTTCCACGCGTCGGTTACGAGCGCTGCTTTCACTTCGAATCGAGCGCCGCCGAGGCTTCCGATGCGACCACGGATCGGGCGACGGCTAGGATTCGGGTGGCTCGACGCGCACCGGGGTGACGGGGGCGAGCGTCGTGCCGTCGCTCACCCCGGTTGCATGGCGAAAATCCAACCAGGTTGGCGAATAGGGCTGCCTGAATAAAATGGTCCACAGGTAATTCGTCGCGTAGCGGCAGCCCACCCTGAACAACCCCTCCGCGGCGAACCGCCGTCCGGACGAGAAAGCCGGCAGCGCAAACGAGAATTTGACTGCGCCGACCTTGCTCATGCGACGCGCGAGCTCGGTATCCTCGCCGTAAAAGCGGAAGTCTGGGTTGAACCCGCCGGCGGCCTCCAGCGCCCTCTTCGACACGATGAAGTTGCCGCCCTGCATCATCGATCCGGCACGCACCACAAATCTCATCAACAGGTAGACGATGAAGGCAATTCGGTAAAAGACTGCGGCCACCCACTGCGCCGATCTCGGCAGATCATAGTGGATGAACGGCCCGCTCAGCGCCGCGAGGTCCGGATTGCGCTGAAACTCGTCGAGTGCGATGCGCAACCAGCCCTCGGTCAATATCGTGTCGGCGTCGATATTGGCGATCAACCTGCCGCGCGCCGCCAGGTATCCGGCCCGGCGCGCCTGCACGAGGCCTTTCTGCGGCTCGTCGACGACGATGACCCCCGGGATCGACGCGGCAATTTCCCGCGTGGCATCGGTACTGCCGTTGTTCACGACGATGATTTCGGCGCGGCATCGGTTTCGTGCGATCTCCGCGCGAATCGCGTTGAGGCACGAAGCAATCAAGGCTTCCTCGTTGTAGGCGGGCACCACGAAGCTGACGGTCAGATCCGACATCTTGCTTCCTCTTGTGGTTTTGCTGATCTGATCGGTGGGCGATCAGAGATCGGTTGACGGCGGCTGCCGCCCGCCGGCGCCAATGTCACGGACCAAGGCCGAGCAAGGCCGGTTCCTCCGCCTCCGCTTCGGCCTCGTCTTCGTCCGGGTCGAGCATCGTCGACATGAGCGGGTCGAGCGCCCAGCGGTCGACCCAGTCGATCAGCTCGAGGCGCCCGTCGTGATGTTCGACGAGTGCGGTACAGCTCTCCACCCAATCGCCGTCGTTGCAGTAGAGAATGCCGCGCAACTCGCGCATCTCGGCATGGTGGATATGACCGCAGACGATGCCGTCGACACCGCGCCGGCGGGCCTCTTCGACGACCGCGTCGGCAAAGGAGGCGATGTATTGCATGGCGTTCTTAACCCGCCGTTTGAGGTAGGCCGACAGCGACCAATACTGATAGCCGAGCCGCCGCCGAGCCGTGTTGAAGTGCCGGTTCAGCCAGAGGGCAAAGTCATAAGCACCGTCGCCGAGCATGGCGAGCCAGCGGGCGTGCTTGACGATCGCATCGAACGCATCGCCGTGCAGCACCAGGAGGCGTTTGCCGTCGGCGGTCACATGGATCGCTTCCTCGACGACCTCGACCCCGCCGAATTGCAGCCGCGTGTAGTCGCGCAACCATTCGTCGTGATTGCCCGGGACATAGACGACCCTGGTACCTTTGCGCACCTTGCGCAGCACCTTTTGGACAACATCGTTATGCGCCTGCGGCCAGTACCAAGATTTCTTCAGGCGCCAGCCGTCGATGATGTCGCCGACGAGGTAAATCGTGTCGGCTTCGGTGTGGCGCAGGAAGTCGAGGAGGTATTCGGCCTTGCAGCCGCGAGTGCCGAGATGCACGTCCGAGATCCAGATCGTGCGGTATTCGCATCTTTTTTGCATTCGAGGCATCGCGGTCATCGGCGGGCCCGAGCGGTGGAGTGCCGCACGCGAGCGAGACTCCCGGTTCCGGCGCCGGGTTCGACGACCGGTCCCGGCCGCGGGCTTTGCAGCCACAGCCCGAAGAAAATCGCTAAATCCCCGACCATTCGTACCCCGGTCCGGCGAACTCTTCAGGCTCTATTCTATCCAAAGTATGTTACACTTTTTCGACCCCTACATTTTGTGAGGCTGTCGTAAAGCGATTATCCCAACGAAGCGGGCGCGTGATGATCCCGAAGGCAGTCGGCAAACCGGCAGCCGCCAAACCCCCAGCCGGCGCAACCTCGTCCAGGCGACGATCGCCGTGTTGATCCGCATCATCCTCGATTGATGACCGGCGCGAATCGGCGTCTCCGCAGTCGCCTATGCTTAGCCCTTGCTTAAGCCCGGATTTATTTCCCTGTACCCCTCTTGCGTCCTCTTGCGGGGAGAGGGAGTTGAGAAAGGTGGGTTCAGCGCTCTGCGCGGTCGAGCGAATAGCCGGCCGAACGCACGGTGCGGACGATGTCGCCGCCGCCGTCGGCGTTCATTGCCTTGCGCAGGCGGCGGATATGAACGTCGACGGTGCGCGCTTCGACATAGACGTCGTGGCCCCAGACCGCGTCGAGCAGCTGCTCGCGGGAGAACACCCGGCCCGGATGGCGCATCAAATAGAGCAACAGGCGGAATTCCGTCGGCCCGAGATGGATCGGCTTCCCGGCGCGGGTCACGCGGTGGGCCGCAACATCGACCGTGACTTCGGCGAATTGCAATGTCTCGTCGGCCGAATTCGGCTGCGCGCGGCGGATCACGGCGCGCAGGCGCGCCGTCAGCTCGCGCAGGCTGAACGGCTTCGCGATATAGTCGTCGGCGCCGCTGTTCAGTCCGCGCACCCGGTCGACCTCCTCGCCGCGCGCGGTCAGCATGATGACCGGCAAGGCGCGGGTCTGCGGCGAGCGCCGGATCTGCCGGCAGACTTCGATCCCGGAGACGAGCGGCAGCATCCAGTCGAGCAGCACGATGTCGGGTTTGCGCTCGGCGATCTGCACCAGCGCCTCTTCGCCGTCGCCGGCCTCGCAGACCTGGAAGCCTTCCTTTTCGAGGTTATAGCGCAGCAAGGTGACGAGCGGCGCTTCGTCCTCGACGATCAGGACGAGCGGCCCCGTCATTCGCCGCTCCGCTCGGGCGCGATGACGGCGAGGCTCGACTGGTCGCCTTTCGGCCGCTTCTGCGTCAGCGGCGTGCCGTGTACCAGGTAATACAGATCCTCGGCGATATTGGTCGCATGGTCGCCGATCCTTTCGATGTTCTTGGCCATGAACAACAGGTGGCTGCACGGTCCGATATTGCGCGGGTCTTCCATCATGTAGGTCAACAGCTCGCGAAAGAGGCTCGCATACATGTCGTCGAGTTCTTCGTCGCGGATCCACACAGCATAGGCCTTCTCCGCGTCACCGGCGACATAGGCGTCGATCACGTCCTTGACCTGGAGCTGCGCCAGCCGCGCCATCCGCGGCAGCGAATAGACCGGCTGCACCGGCGG
Source organism: uncultured Alphaproteobacteria bacterium (assembly GCA_963790875.1). Classification (GTDB taxonomy): domain Bacteria; phylum Pseudomonadota; class Alphaproteobacteria; order ATCC43930; family CGMCC-115725; genus AP-15. The sequence goes on along the minus strand of CAWBQT010000018.1, from coordinate 28,917 downwards.
CGACTGGTCGAGCGCGATCGATCGCTTGGCGACATTCGCCGCATAGTCGCACATGCGTTCGAGGTCGCTGCCGATCTTCAAGGCCGCGAAGATCTCGCGCAGGTCGCGCGCCACCGGCTGGCGCAGCGCCAGAACACGCAGGGCCAGGTTGTCGAGATCGCGCTGTAGCTGGTCGACCCTGACGTCGTTTTCGACGACGACGGCGGCGGCCTCGCTGTCGCGTTCGACCACGGCTTCGATCGCGGCGCCGAGCTGGCTCTCGGCGAGCCCGCCCATTTCCGTGATCGTATTCTTGAGCCGGTGCAGCTCGTCGTCGTAGCCCTTCATCATGTGCTCTGAAGACATCGGCGCCACCCCTGCCGGCTCAGCCGAAGCGGCCGGTGATGTAATCCTCGGTCCGTCGCTCTTTCGGATGGGTGAAGATGGTCTCGGTCTCGTCGAACTCGACCAGCTCCCCCAGATACATAAAGGCCGTATAGTCCGAGCTGCGCGCCGCCTGCTGCATGTTGTGGGTGACGATGGCGATGCAATAATCCGACTTCAGCTCGGCAATCAATTCTTCGATGCGTTGCGTCGATATCGGGTCGAGGGCCGATGCCGGCTCGTCGAGCAGCAGGATCTCCGGCCGGACCGCGACCGCCCGGGCGATGCACAGCCGTTGCTGCTGGCCGCCCGACAATCCGAGGCCACTCTGCTTCAGCTTGTCCCTGACCTCGTCCCAGAGTGCGGCCCGCCGCAACGCCGATTCGATCCGGTCGTCGAGTTCGGATTGCGGCAGCTTTTCATAAAGACGGATGCCGAAAGCGATGTTGTCGTGGATCGACATCGGAAACGGCGTCGGCTTCTGGAACACCATGCCGATCTTGGCGCGCAAGAGATTGAGGTCGCGGCCGGGGCCGAGAATGTTCTCGCCGTCGACCAGGACCTCGCCGGTCGCGCGCTGGCCGGGGTAGAGCTCGTAGATCCGGTTGAGAACCCGCAACAGGGTCGACTTGCCGCAGCCGGACGGACCGATGAAGGCCGTCACCCGCCTGTCGTAGAGCGGCAGGTTGATGCCCTTCAACGCCTTGTAGCCGCCGTAATAGAATTCGACGTCCCGAATCAAGACCTTCTGCCGGGTCGCCGCGGCCGTGTTCGGCGGATTTGCGGCAAAAGGCGCGGTCGGCGCCGACAAGGCAGGGCTCATCACTTGAGTGTGCTCCACGAGGCGAGCAGGCGCGCGCCGATATTGAGAAAGAGAACGGTGACCGTTATCAGCAGCGCACCGCCCCAGGCGAGCACCTGCCAATCCGCATAAGGGCTCATCGCGAACTGAAAGATGACGACCGGCAAATTCGCCATCGGGGCGTTGAGGTCGGTGCTCCAGAACTGGTTATTGAGCGCGGTAAAGAGCAATGGCGCGGTCTCGCCGGCGATGCGCGCGACCGCCAGCATGACGCCGGTCAGCATTCCCTGGATCGCGGCGCGGTAGGAGACCATGACGATCACCTTCCACTTCGGCGCGCCGAGCGCCGACGCCGCCTCGCGCAGCGTGTTCGGCACCAGGATCAGCATGTCCTCGGTGGTTCGCACCACAACCGGAATGACGATGATCGCCAAGGCGACGGCACCTGCCCAGGCCGAAAAATGACCCATCGGCACGACCACGATCTCATAGACGAAGAGCCCGACGATGATCGACGGCGCGCTCAAGAGGATGTCGTTGATAAAGCGCACGGCCTCGCCAAATCGGCCGCCACGGCTGTATTCGGCGAGAAAGGTGCCGGCGAGCATGCCGGTCGGCGTTCCGATCAAAGTCGCGATGACGGTCATCGCCAGGCTGCCGAAGATCGCGTTCAACAGCCCGCCGCTGCTGCCGGGCGGGGGCGTCATCTGGCTGAACAGCGCCGGACCGATCGCTGAGAAGCCTTCGACCAGCAACGTCCACAACACCAGCACGAGCCATAAGAGGCCGAACCCCGTCGCCACGACGGACAGCCCCATGACCACCGCATTGGCCAGCCGGCGCCGGGCATAGATCCCCATCGCCTCAGCCTCCGGCCTGCTTCTGCAACTGCAGCAGCATGATCTTGGCGAGCGCCAGCACGATGAACGTGATGATGAACAGGATGAAACCCAGCGCGATCAGCGACGACCGGTAGAGGTCGCCGAAAGCCTCGGTAAATTCGTTCGCCAGCGATGCCGATATCGTCGTGCCTGGCTGCAGGATCGAGGCGCTTATACGATGCGCGTTGCCGATCACAAAGGTGACGGCCATCGTCTCGCCGAGGGCACGGCCGAGGCCGAGCATGATGCCGCCGACCACGCCGATGCGGGTATAGGGCAAGACGACATGCCACACGACCTCGGCGCGCGTCGCGCCGAGCCCGTAGGCGCTTTCCTTCAACATCGGCGGCACGGTCTCGAACACGTCGCGCATGATCGACGAAATGAACGGCAGCACCATGATCGCCAGGATGAAGCCGGCGGTCAGAATGCCGATGCCGAGCGGCGGGCCGGCGAAAAGCGCGCCGATGCCGGGGATCTGCCCGAACGTATTGATGATTGCCGGCTGGATGTATTGTTGGACAAACGGGGCGAAGACGAACAGACCCCAGATGCCGTAAATGATGCTGGGGATCGCCGCCAACAGCTCGATCATCGTCGCCAAAGGCCGCTTGAGCCAGATCGGCGAGATCTCGGTGATGAACACCGCCACCCCGAACGCGACCGGGATTCCGACCAGCATCGCGATCGCCGAGGTGACCAGCGTCCCGTAGATCGGCGCCAGCGCCCCGAATTGCGCCGTCACCGGGTTCCAGACCGAGGACCCGACAAACGAAAAGAACCCGAAGGTCCGAAGCGCCGGCCATGCCCCGGCAACCAGCGAGACGATGACGCCGCCGAGGATGAGAAGGACGAGCAGCGCGAAGAAAAAGGTCAGCGCGCGGAACACCCCATCGCCGATCGCACCGGCTCGCCCCTTGTCCGCACTCATTCGTGCGATGCCCGCGCTCTCAGCCGTCACGACGCGTCTCCGGCACGCGCGCCAACCGCCGATCGCTTCAGAATGCGTGCCCGTCCCAGATCGGCTTGCCGTCGGGGCCGACGATCTGCTTCCAGCTATCCTCGAAGGTCGCCACGGCGCTCGCCGGCATCGGCACGTAGCTGAGCGATTGCGCCATGTCGGCGCCGTTCTTGTAGGCCCATGCGAAGAACTGCAGCACCTGCTTCGCCCGCTCGGGATGGTCCTGTTGCTTATGCATCAGGATGAAGGTCGCACCGGTAATCGGCCAGGTCCCTTTGCCGGGCTGATTGGTCAGGATCAGATAAAAGCCGGGCGCCGCCTGCCAATCGGCATTGGCGGCGGCGTTCTGGAACGCGGTTATGCTGGGCTCGAGCGCCGTGCCCGCGCGATTGATCAGCCTGGTGTGGGTGAGCTTGTTCTGCAGCGCGTAAGCGTATTCGACGTAGCCGATCCCGCCTATCGTCCGCGAGGCTATTGCCGAAACGCCCTCGTTGCCCTTGCCGCCGAGCCCAGCCGGCCATTCTACAGAGGTGCCCTCGCTAACCGTCGCCTTCCACTCCGGGCTCACCTTCGAGAGGTAGTCGGTAAAGATGAAGGTGGTGCCGGAGCCGTCGGAGCGGTGCACGACGGCGATCGCGGTCGAGGGCAGCGGCAAGCCGGGATTGAGCTTGACGATCGCGGGATCATTCCATGCGGTGATCTTTCCCAGATAGATATTTGCGATAGTCGGACCGTCGAGCGTCATCTGGCCGGGTTGAATACCGGGCAGGTTGACCACCATGACCTCGCCGCCGATGACCGGCGGGAACTGGGTGAGCCCGTCCTTTTCGAGCACCGCCGGCTTCAGCGGCATATCGGAAGCGCCAAAATCGACGGTTTTCGCCGTGATCTGCGCGATGCCGCCGCCCGAACCGATCGACTGATAATTCATCCTGACGCCGGTCTTGTCGGCATAGGCCGCCGCCCATTTCGCATAGATCGGGTAGGGAAATGTGGCGCCGGCGCCGGAGATCTCCGCCGCCATCGCGACGAGGCTCAGCGTCGCGGATGCGGCGAGACCGAAGAGCATTGCACGACAAATCTTCAAGGCGCGCTCCTGAGGCCAGCAGGTGGAAGACGGCAAGTGTTAATCAGGCGAATGACAAGGTTTTATGGCAATGACGTTACATTTTTATGACAGGCATGCGCGCCGCATAATCGTCGACCAAGCGATCGGCGCTATAGTCGATAAAATCCGCAGCCCCTTGCCCGGCCCTGTGCCGGGCATCCACGTCTTGGAGACTGCATCGGTCTTCTCTTGCAAAGGCGCGGGTGGCCGGGTCGAGCCCGGCCACGGGGGCGGGAGTTGCCGTGCGGGAGCCCCAAGGCTTCGTCATACCGGCGAAAGCCGGTATCCAGGGCAGGGCTGAGAGCCCACGGGCTGACGGAAAACGAGTGCCGAATTCCGGGGACAGTGCGAACGGCTGTGTCCAGAGCCAGCGGATCGTAACGGCGCAGGAAAGATGAGGTTAGGTCGGGCGTCTCGACCCTCGCCGGCCGGCGCGGCGCCGGCCGGCGAGGGTCGCGCGGTTATTCGGCGGCGGCCGCTTCCTTGACGCCGAAGCTCGGCGTATCGGTCCGGTCGACGAGCGATTCGGGCCCGTCGTTCGGCAGGTTCTCCAGCCAGTTGATCGCGCCGTCGATGTCCTTTTCCCACATCGCGCGCGGCAGCTCGTAGAGGAACTCGACGCCGTAACCGTTCGGGTCGTTGATGTAGACGCTGTGCGTCACGCCGTGGTTGACCCGCCAGTTGAACTTGACGCCGCGGCTTTGCAGGAAGGCCAGCTGCTTCTGCCAGGCCTCGCGGCTCGGCATCGTCAGCGCGACGTGGTTGATCGCGACCGAACCGTCGGCCAGCACCCATTCGGAGGGCGGCGGCAGGTTCGGGCTCTCGACGAGCGCGACCGTGTGGTGGGTCAATTTGCCGTCGTTGACGGCGCTGTAGAACCGCATCTTCGGCATCGTCGGCCGGTCGGGCCGCGCGTGCAATTCGCCGACCTGCTTGAAGCCGACGATCTCGGTCCAGAATTTGTGCGACTCGTCGATGTCGCGGACGTTGAGCACCAGGTGGTTGATGCCCGACGGGCTTACCGCCTCGGTCGGGACGTCGATGTTCGATTCTGCCATTGGCGTCTCCCAGGTTCAGGTGGCCCTCAGATACCGCGCCCGCCGGCCGCGGAGCAAGGAGAACCGCCGCGCGGCGTCACACGGCGAGCGGCGGGCGGCGCGCCGGCTGCGTCGCCTCGAAGGCGCGGGCCGCGCGCAGCACCCGCGCATCCTCGTAGAGTGGCCCGACGATCTGCAGGCCGATCGGCAACCCGCTGCCGGTCAGCCCGCAAGGGATGCTCGCCGCCGGCTGGCGGCTCATGTTGAACGGATAGCTGAAGGGCGACCAGTCGATCCAGGCCTTCTCGCGCGTCGGGTCGTTCAGGTCCTGCCCGACCGGCAAGGCCGGGACCGGCAGCATCGGGGTCAACAAGAGGTCGTATTTCTGGTGGAATTGCGCCATGGCGCGGGCGAGTTCGGTGCGCGCGAAATCGGCGCCGAGATAGTCGACGGCGCGGATATGTTCGCCTTCCGCCGCCAGGGCGGCGAGGCCCGGATCGAGCAGTGCCTGCTTTTCCGGTGGAAAAGCGTCGACGACGCGGGCGACGCCCGCCGCCCATAACGTCATCAGCGTGTCGCGCGGCGAAGGAAAGATCCGATCGACCTCGTCGACGGCGGCGCCGAGCAACTCGAACTTCAGCACCGCAGCGGCGACCGCGGCGGCGATTTCAGGATCGACCGCGGCATAGCCGAGGTGCCGGCTGTAGGCGATATGCCAGCCGCGCACGCCGTCTTCGAGACCGTCGCGGTAATCCCGATCGTCTAGCGGCAGCGCATAGGGATCGCGAGGGTCCGGGCGGCTCAGCACGTTGAGCAGCAGCGCCGCATCGCCGACGCTGCGGGTGAGCGGCCCGTGATGCGACAGCTGGCCCATCGGCGAGGGCGGGTGGGCCGGGACCCGGCCAAAGCTCGGCTTCAGTCCGAAGACGCCGGTGAAGGCGGCGGGGATCCGGATCGAGCCGGCGCCGTCGCTGCCGACATGCAAGGGTGCCACACCCGCGGCGCAGGCCGCGGCGGCGCCGGCGCTGCTGCCGCCCGGCGTGCGGGCGAGATCCCAAGGGTTGCGCGTGATGCCGGTCAGCGGGCTGTCGCCCAAGGCCTTCCAGCCGAATTCCGGGGTCGTCGTCTTGCCGAGGATCACCGCCCCGGCTTCGCGCAGCCGTGCCACGGCCGGCGCATCCTCCGACCAATCCTGGTCAGGGTCGACGAGAAGCGAGCCGCGCAAGGTCGGAAAGCCGCGCATCGGCAACAAATCCTTGATCGTCACCGGCACGCCGTCGAGCGGCCCGCGGGCTTCGCCGCGCTGCCAGCGCGCCTCCGAGGCCCGCGCCGCCGCGACGGCGCCGTCGCGATCGACGAGGCAGAAGGCGTTGATCTTGGGCTGCAGCCCGTCGAGCCGTTCGAGGAGCAGCCGCGTCACCTCGACCGGCGACAAGGCCTTCGACCGGTAGTGTTCGCCGAGTGCCGCCGCCGAGGCGTAGCCGATGTCAACGGTGTCGGTCATCGTTTCTCCTCTGCTCCGTTGCTGCCTCGCCATGAGCGGGAGGACAGCACGCGGGGGCGGTCAGCGTCGGGTGCGCCGGTGCGGCCCACCTGCCAATGCCGAACCTGCCAATGCGTTGAGATCCTTGTCGAGCGTCAAACGGGCGCGCGGCCGACTTCGGAATCTATTCCGCGGCGGCTTCCGGCAGGCAGGCGAGCGGGATGCAAGCCATGAGGAGTTCATTTCAAGCGAATATATGACTGCCTCCGGCCGACAAAATCGCCAGAAGAAGTCGTTGCTTGGCTCAAAAAATTTCATACGAAACTAGCGAAACGGCTGCATGCCGGTGAAACCGTGCTCGACCTCGTGCCGGAGTGGTCACCGGGGCCGAGGGTCGAGCGCCCTTGCTCCGTCATCGCCCAGGCGGCCTCTCTCCCGGCGTGTTCGCCACCGACGCCAGCATCGCGCAATGCAGAATTTCGCAACGGCAGGGAACGGGGCCGTTGCCGACTTGCCGCTCATCGCCGCATACGTGTTCGCACGTATTGTCCGCGGCAATCATCAAAAGCTAACTTTCGGTTTGGTTCAATGCGCATGTTTCGCTTCAAGACACCCTTTCATGGTCCTGGCGCTGGGGCTAATCGCTCCCATGTGCGCCTGCGCGGCAAACTTCTGCGTCGCGGTGAACGGCGGCGTCGGTAGTGGCGGCACGAGTTACATCGCTCCAGCCTTCACGCTGCCCGCTAAGAACAACTGCGCAGCGTGGTCGGGTTTCACGAAGACCGCTACCACCGTCATCGCCATATCGACCGGTACGGGTTGCCTTTCCAGCGATGGCCAAGTGCTCACGCTCAGCATTTTCAATACCGACCCACCGTTTTTCGGCGCGGGGGCGGCCGTCTCGGATCAAATCCAGTTGTGTCCGGAAGGGGTCACGGGCTGCCCGATTAGTGGCCAAGACCTGGGTAACTTCGGCGGAAGCGCAGTACAGCAGACTTGCACGGCCAGCCTACTGAAACTCCCACAGACACATGACTAACCAACCTCTCATGGCATTCGCGCGGCCACGAACAGGGGTCATGACATGTCGAATGGAGGAGAACCTATGCGAATGAAAGTGAAAGCGGCGGTTCTGGGGTTGACCGGTGCTGCCGTGTTTTCTGTCCTTGCTCCAGCCGCTAAGGCGGCCGATACCACGGTGATTTGCAAGGGACCAGTCGCCACGGTAAACACTGGCAAAGGAGATGGCACGCCTCCGCGCTTCACGATCCATTGCTCCGGCGGATCCTCGGCAGGAAGCATTACCTTTTTTGCCTACGAAATCTCCGCCAATCCAACAATCGCACTGTTGCTGTCACAAGCCTTTGAGACATATATCACCCGGTACTCTTCGGCCAATCCGGGCGTAGCAGTCCCGATCGCTTCCGACTTGAGCGATACGTCTGGGAACGCGTGGGGATGTGGCGCCGGCAACTGTCGAATTATCGACTATCTAGTCGCCAAATAACCCTTTGGGTCGAATTCGGCGAATGTCGCGGATAGACTGGGGAGGTTCCAGCCCGCGCGGAAGGGGTCAAGGATGCCCGTTAGGGCACCGCAGGGCGGCGCGAAGCGTTCTTGACGCTTGAGCGCGGGCCGGGATGCTGATTGTGCGGCGGGTCGATAGGGGCACCGAGGAACGGAAAAATTGAAACGAAGCGCCCCCCGATCCGGGGCGCTGGCATTTGCCTTCGGACTACCCGGTTAGGCGGCCGCTTTTTGCTCCGTCACCTGCGGCGGCACCGGGCCGGTGCCGATCTCGACCGTGCGCGGCTTGGCGAGGTGGGCGCCGGTCATCTTCATGTGATCCGCAGGCTGAAGCGCGGCTCGCAATCCCGAGAAACGCCTCATCGGCCATGCTCGCCTCAGGACCTACGAGCAGACCCTCGACACGCAGCTTGAGCAGCCCCGCGTCGTCGGATGCAACAGCCGGAACATCTATCGCGAGAAGGCGACCGGGGGTTGTCCAACGAAGCCAGGCCGGCTCGCCAGCAAGGGATGTCTCGTCACCGACCGCAGTCTCGGTTTCCATCATAGCGGAATGGATCACTAGTATAGCGTTTCCTAATTACCGCATCTATGGCTCACGCATTGGTCTCTGTCTCGTAGTGCATCAAAAGATACGGGATACTGGTTCAGGGTGTCGATCGACGATGTGATTTGGCTTTCTTTCTTCGTCTTCCCGGCGAACGCCGGGACCCATGTTAGAAATGGGCACCGGCCTTCGCCGGTGTGACAAGATTTTAGGTGCGGTATTTGCAAAACGCGGTACTAGCCACATTTTTGCGTAGCCTGAGCCTCGACCGGCAAACCACCCCGCGGCCATCACCCCAACCGAAATAGGCGCTCAAAGAATTTCAAACTTTCTGCCAGGCCGATCCGTTTGACCATGCGATCGTACCGGGCGGCTGAAGCTGCCCACTCACTGTCGTCGCGTCTGGGAAATTGACGACTATATCTGAGCGATCGACGAGGGTTCCGGTAGCCGTCGGTCGATCGGGTATGTCGATGGAGAGGAAATTCTCGCTCACCGAAATAGTCGCTACTGGACTACCGTCCTGCGCCCATACGCCGTTCAAATCGATGACAGGTGTGATCAGCGCTGCCGACGAAAGGGTGAGATACATCCGTGAGACGCTCGTATATGGAACGCCTCCGGCATTCGGAGGGTCGGCGGCCACTTCCACTTGTCTGTTTGTGTTCATGGCGGTGAGCCCGACCGCCAGCATCTGATTTTGGCTTCCCTCTGCGGCGTAGAACCACTGGTTTGCGAAACTTCCCAGCGTGTCCGTGAGATTGATGTAGACCACCGGGTCAGACGTTTCTGAGCCATCGGCCGCTGGGCCGACCTCATTTACCGTACATGAATAGAACGGCATTTCTTCCTCCGCCACTTCCTTCGTTGACACGTAACGCTGATGTTCAGCTGACCAGCAACGGCCTCAGCAATAGCGGCGACACGGCGTCTGGCCCGCCTTGCAGGACGTACTTCAGCGCGATGCCGTTCACGCTGCCAAGACCTGTGCAGCCGTCCCACCCCGGGCCGGATACATAGCCGTTGGCGCCGCCGGCAGCGTTGCTCTGGCCATCGCTGATGTCGCGAAAGACATAATCCGGAGCCGTGTAGAGGATCGGGTTGAGATATCCGACAGGCTCGCCGAGGCCCGCGTTCAGCAGTGCTGCGAGTGCAGCATAGAGAGGAGCAGCCGCGCTGGTTCCTCCAACAGGGCCTATATTCTCGCCGTTCAGGAATATGGCGTATCCACTATCGGGATCGGCGTTTCCGGCGATATCCGGGATGCCACGTCCGTTGTGGCCGTCATTGACCGATCCAGGGACCGGGACCAGACTTTGCCAGGGAGGCAAGGCAAAGTTGGGCAGGCGAAAGATGTCGCTGATCCCGCCGCCAGTAACGCCATTGTCATTCCAGACATACTCGGTAAACCGTGATCCTGCTACGTTCGAGATTGTCGTACCGCCGCAGCATGTCACAAAGGGATCGGAAGCCGGATATTCGACATGAGCCTTGAGGTCCCCGACGCCACAATCGGATCCGGTGTCGCCCGAGGATACGAAAACGGTCATCCCTAAAACGGCGGCTTCCTGGAATGTGGCGTTGACGGCTTTGATCGCGGCCAACGACCACGTCAGGTCGCCATACGTTTCGTTTTCTGGCCATCCATAACTGATAGAGATGACGGACGGTCTATTTGCCGCATCGTGGATTGCTGTGGTGACCACGTCCACCCAGCCCTGCTCGGTCCAAGGTGCGAAGTAGACAACAAGCCTGGCCCCGGGCGCAGCCGAACCGGACACACCTATATCGAGAAGGGTTTCTATCGTGGAATTGTCGGAGCCCGGGCTGTTGGTCTGGCCATCGACGCTCACCGAGCTTATCGACGGCGCTGCGACCCCAACGCTTTCGTAAAACAATTGCACGTCGGAGGACGTGTAACCTCCGCCAAATTCGAAGATCCCGATGGTTTGTCCGTCGGCGCGTTGTGGAAAATTGTAGAGTTGGGCGATTTCTGGCGGAGTCATGGGAATGGTAGCGTTCGAACTCGTAGCGTCGGCCGATTTAGCGCGGATCCGGGCGCCAGGCCGGGCCATCCTCCGGTTATCGAGGCCAAACACGCCTTCCACGATGTCGGCGATCGTGGCGGGCAGGTGGATCGAGCCCTCACGACCGCGATATTTCTCATCGGCGGTCTCGTAGAGACCGAGATCGACGCCGAACGCTCTATTCATTTGTGCGACCGAACCCTTGAGAACGACCGTTCTACGCGGGATGCTTGATTCGATGACCAAAAGCCCGTTCGTGGCGGCGAAGCTGGCAATCCTAGCCAGATCGTCTTGTGACGCCCCGTAACGCACAGCGAAATCTTCCCGGGAGAGATGCCGCCGTCTCCGCGCCGTATTTGGAATCGGAAGCGGAGGCGCATCAGATCGACGCCGGATTCGGATGCTCACAGTCAATATTTCATCCGGGTCAGCGGAACCCGTTCGTTTCGCGCCAGTGCGGGGCTTACGTTCAGAGGCTTCGAGCGGGCGATAATCGTCAGGGATCTGGGGCATCACTTAGCTCGCGTGCGGTTGGAATACGGTATACGAGGAGCCCCAATGGTCGATCTCGATCTGCGGGAGGCTTCTGTTGCATAGGGTTGCTCTCAACATACCGCCCTCCATAGCGCGCACGCCTGCTCAAAATATGCGCCCCATGCTCCGAGAGCCGTGTGAGCGGGCTTACACTCGATTTTTTGCTCGCCCGCAAGCGGCGAGAATGGGCCTCGCTCGGCTCCATGGCGGTCTCTCGTCTTTAGCTTTGGGCAGCGAAGTGCTGCGAGCTTGCGTCGCGGGTTCGGTCGCGGCCATACGTGCGAATACGTATGGCGATCGCGGCACGAGCCGAAGCAAGCTGGCAGTGGAGTAGCGGGCGGATCGGCCATCGCGCCGCCGACCGCGGTCCATCCTGCCGAGCGCTCGGCGCATCAGCCGGCCGGCGCGCGGGCTTCGGGACCGGTGAATTTGGGAAACCCGGCGATGGAAGAGGCAATTGATGATGTCGTGCGGGCGCCGAGCTGGGCGGTTTCGAACCCGAGCCCTGCCTGGCGAGCCGCAGCCCTCTCGGCCGGCTACGTCGCGCTATATCTGACGCTGGATCGATTAACCTTTATCGGAGCCTTGCACGGCATCGGCATCACGCCGTGGAACCCGACGACCGGTTCCGCGGTGGCCTTGCTGATCATCAAGGGGCTGCGTTACGCCCCGCTGGTGATGGCGGCCGAACTGCTGTCGGAAGCCACGCTGCCGACCGTGCCGGTCTCACCGGTAGCGATTTGCCTGGGGTCCCTCGTAGTGACGGCGTGCTACGCGGCAGCGGCGGCATTGTTGCGGCGTGCCGGCCTGCAAGCCGGCATTCGCAACGGCTCGGACGCCGTCGCATTGCTGGTCGTGACAGTCGGCAGTGCGGGGCTCGCCGCCGGCGGCTTCGTCGTCATCTACGCCGTCGCCGGCATCGTCCCGTGGCCGGACGTCGCCGAGGCCGGCTACCACTACTGGATCGGCGACGCGATCGGCATAGTCGTGTTCGTTCCCCCCTTGCTTTTTCTGCACGCGCGAACGCGCCGAGCGCTGCCGGCGGATTACCGTTGGACCGCAGCGCAATTGATCGAGCTTGCGGCGCAGAGCGCGAGCGTCGTCGCGGCGCTCGTCGCGGTTTTCGAGATAGCCGGCGGCGATCACCCTCTCGGGCATTTCTACCTATTGTTCCTGCCGCTGATCTGGATCGCGATGCGTCGCGGCCTGCCGGCGACGTATTGGGCGGTGATGGCCATCCAGATCGGCTTGATCGCAGGGATCGAAATCCAGGGTCATTCGGAACTGACCCTTCGCATGTTTCAGCTCTTGATGTTCTCGTTGGCTGCGACCGGCCTCGTGCTCGGCGCGGTCGTCAGCGAGCGCTCGCGGCTGTCGTCGGCGCTCGCCGAAAGCGAACGCCGTCGCAGAGCCATCCTGGATACCGCGCGGGACGGCGTCCTGACGATCGACGCCGGCGGCCGCATCCGGTCGATCAACCCGGCGGTCGAAAGGCTGTTCGCCCGTGCGAGCGACCAGCTGATCGGCCATGGGGTGGCGGAGCTCGTCGAGCATGTGCCCAATCTGCTCGACCGGCTGAGGCTCGCGGTAGGCTCGCCGGGGTCGAAGGCGGCTTGCTGGGAGTTCGATGCGCGGCGCGCGGATGGCGGCACATTCCCGATCGAACTGACCGCCGGCCGCTTCGACCTGCCGGACGGAGAGCATTACACGCTCGTCATCAGGGACATCACGTTGCGACGGAAGGCCGAGGCGCTGCACCGCCAGCACCAGGCCGAGCTGGCGCACGTCTCGCGGGTCTCGCTGGCCGGGGAAATGGCCGCCGGACTGGCCCACGAGCTGAGCCAGCCGCTGACCGCGATAACCGCCTATGCGCGTGGCTGCGTCCGGCTGCTGGCGGGGGCAATGCCCGAAACCGCCGCATTGCACGAGGGCCTGGCCGAGCTTGTCGAGCAGGCCGAGCGTGCCGGCGACGTCCTCGATCGTCTGCGCGAATTCGTCCGCGGCGGGGAGAGCCGGCGCAGTCTCACCAAGGTAAAGCCGTTGCTCGATGCCGCCCTGGGTCTGGCGCGCGTCGAGGCAACGCAGTTGGGCATCGCGATCGACGCAAGGATCGATCCTGGCCTGCCGCCCGTTCTTGCCGATCGGGTGCAGATCGAGCAGGTGGTGTTGAACCTGCTCAGGAACGCAATGGACGCGATCGAAGGGGCGGCCCCTTTCCGCCGGTCGATCGTCGTCAAGGCTCGCCGAACAAACCAATGCGCCGTCGAGATTTCCGTCATCGATTGGGGACCGGGGGTGCAGGCCGAGGTGACCGACACGCTCTTCGAACCCTTCGTGACGACCAAATCGGGCGGCATGGGGATGGGGCTCTCGATCAGCCGGTCGATCGTCGAGTCGCATGGCGGCCGCCTCCGGATGGCGCAAAACCTGCCGAGCGGAGCGGTCTTCCTGTTCGATCTGCCGGCGGCCGAGGCCGCGGCGGCCGCCGATGCCGGATAAGACCGTCTTTGTCGTCGACGATGATGTGGCCGTCAGACGGGGACTGAGATTCATGCTGCGCGCCGCCGGCTATTCCGTCGCGGCGTTTCCATCGGCGCGCGCGTTCCTGGAAGATTACGACCCGCGGCGGACCGGCTGCCTGCTGCTCGATGTGCAGATGCCTCAGATGAGCGGGCTCGAGTTGCAGCAGCGGCTCAATCTGCGGGGTTGGCGGGTCCCGGTGATCTTCGTTACCGGCCACGGCACGGTCCCGCTGGCGATTGCCGCAATGAAGGCCGGCGCCTTCGATTTCATCGAGAAGCCGCTGCGCGAGGACGCGCTGCTCGACAGCATCGAGCGGGCGTTGCACTGGAACGACCGAGCGTACGAGGATCGTCTCGAACGCGCCGCCTTGCAGAGCCGCGCGGCTCTGCTGACGCCGCGCGAACGCGATGTGCTGGAGCTGGTCGCCGCGGGCGAACCGAACAAGGCCATCGCCAGCCGACTCGGCATCAGCTTTCGCACCGTCGAGCTGCATCGCGCGCACATCATCGAGAAGCTACAGGCGCGCGGGTTGTCGGACCTGATCCGCATGGCCATTATCATGAACGCCAATCCAGACGCCTGATCCGTCGCCGATAAAACCGGCCGCCGGTGCAGCACGTCGGGGGCCGCCGATCGGCCGCCGGTCGTTCTTCTCGGTCATCCCGGCGAAGAAGTTCGGGATCCGGTTCGGCCATGGACACGAGGGAATTTTCGATCCCGCCACACCGAGAAGTCCGGGACTCTTTCTTTATCGCCCGGCGGTTTTCCTCGGGCGCATCACCGATTCGACGACGTATTCACCGATCTGCTGCCCCATCTCGCGGCCGACGACGGTCGAGTTGCGGTAGTGAAAGCCGGCATAGATGCGGGCACTGGCGACTTCTTCGGTATAGGTTCGAAGACTGGTGAAACGGTGGGTTACGCCGGGCGCGAACGGGCTGGTCAATGCGACCTCGGGAATCTCGTCGGCGCCGAGAACCCCCCGGACGACCGCTGCGACGGCAGAACTGATGATGCAGTGCGCGCAGGGGTATTCCGGATGCATTGGCGTCACGTCGATCGGTTGCCACGTCGCCGCGCGCACGGTGTCCGGGTTGCCGTCGATGTCGCCGTTGCGGATTGCCGTGATCGGGCGCCAGAACTCGTATTTGTACTTGGCGTCGAACACGGCGATCAACGCGTCGGCTGCGGCGACCGCGGCAAGGGCCATAAACCGTGCACTATCGACCAGGTCCATGTTTTTGGCGGTCGCGATCTGCCGCGGCAGGGGCAGATAGGCGCGCGGGCCGACGAGCAGCCAAAAGCGCGCGTCCTCGGTCTGGCGCGCCGTACGCTTCGCACTGTTCTTCTCGCCGAGATCTTTGATCTCGTTATAGTCGCGAGCCCACTGCTCGCTGGCGAGCGACGGCGGCGGTCCCGGTCGAAACTGGGATGGACTGGTCAACGCGAAGGGGGTCACCTTGGCGAATTGCCAGCCGACCGTTATCGCGGTCGGGATATAGGCACCGGGGGTTGTCTTCGGCCTATAGCCGTCGGCGCCCGAGGAACCGTCATTGGCCCGCACCTCGAGGGCCCACGCCGCTGCCTCTCGGCCGGTCTCGATGCCGCGGGATTTCGCGCCGCCGTCAGGCAGGGTTGCCAGATAGCGGGTCAAAGAGGACTGCACATCGGGCGCGGCGTCCGGTGCAAGCTTGATCAGCACCACCGCCGCCGCCGCTGCTGCGGCCGCCTCTTTCGACGCGTCGGGGGCGGCCGACAGCTGCACGTTGTAAGGCTGGTAGCGGGGTTCGATCGAATTCACCGCATCGAACATCGCGGTGTGCAGTATCGCCATCGAGCGGGCGGCGGTCGGCGGCGGCGGAATCGTGCCCGACTGGACGATGGCGACGGCCATCGCATCCCAATCCGTGACGACGTTCGCGAGCCCCGGCGCCGGCGCGAGCAGGAGCAGTGCCAGAAGACAGGGCCCGCTTCTGCGTGACACCTCCGTCTTCACTGCCGCGCCTCCAGGATCATGTTGAACGGCGTCTCCGTCGCGCGGCGAACGCTGCGGAAACCGCCGGCCATAATGACCTCGCGCAATTTTGCCTCGCCAGCCTGGGCACCGAGTGCCGCACCCACTTCCTGGGACAGCGAGGTCGGCACACAGCCCATCGTCGAGCCGGCGTAGTAGATCCGGCCGACCGGGTTCAGATTGTCCTCCAGTTTGTCGCCTGCCATCGGTTCGACGATCATCCACGAGGCGTCAGCCTTCAGCGACTGCCGGACATGCGCCGCGGCGCCGGCCGGATCGCCCATGTCGTGCAGGCAGTCGAAGCACGCCACGAGATCGAAGCCCTTCTCCGGATATCCCTTTGCAGTCGCGACCTCGAACCGGGTATTGGCGGTGACGCCATGCGCCTGAGCATGCGCCATCGCATGGCCGATCGAACTCGGATGAAAGTCGTAGCCGATGAACTGCGAGTTCGGGAAAGCCTTGGCCATCAGCACCGTAGACCAGCCGTGGCCGCAGCCGACATCGGCGACTTTGGCGCCGCCCTGCAGTTTTGCGACGACGCCGTCGAGCGCCGGCAGCCAGTTGCCGACCAGATTGTTGTGGTATCCGGGACGGAAGAAGCGTGCGACCGCGCAGAAAAAACAGCTCGTGTGATCGCTCCACGGCACGCCGCCGCCGGTGTTGAACACCGCCTGAACCTGATCCTTGCTCTCGACCATCCATGTCATCAGGTCGAATGCGCCCATCAGGTAGACCGGGCTGTCCTCGATGGCGAAGACCATCGCTTGTTCTGGAGGTAGGGAAAATTTCTCGGTCGCCGGGTTGTAAGCGACATAGTTCGAAGCCGCCTGGTGCGACAGCCACTCACGCAGGTAGCGCGTACCAACTCCGGCTGCGGCGGCAAGTTCGGCCACTGTCATCGCCCCGCCTTCGTGCAGGGTCTTGTAGAAACCCAGGGCGTCGCCGATGCGGACAAGCGCGACGCTCGCCGCTCCCCCGAGATCGGACAGCATCTGTCCGACGAACCGATGCAGCTTGTCTTCATCGACCATGGCCTGTCCTCCCGTCTCGGGTGACTCTGCTGTTAAGCCGTTGCCCACGCGTTCGGGCTCGCCGCGAAGGCCCGACGGTGCAGCGCGAACGCGCGAACGGGCCGGGTGAAATTGCGCAGTTGCACATAGCCAAGATCGATCGCACCTGCGGCGAGATCGCTGCCGATCTGCCCGGCGGCAGCCTCCGACACCGCAATTCCGCCGGGCTCGGCATAAGCTTGCAGGCGCGCCGCGATATTGACGCCGGCGCCGTAGATGTCGTCCTGCTCGATGATCGCATTGGTTATGTGCAGGGCCATGCGGAACCTTATCCGCAGCCCGGCCGGCCGCTCGCTCATCCGGGACGCAACCGTGCCTTGCAGGTAGAGTGCGCAACGCGCCGCGTCGTGCGCATTCTCGAACATCGCCAGGAAGCCGTCGCCGGTATTCTTGATGAGACGTCCCCGATGGGCAGAGATGCCGGGCTCCAGCACCTCCGACCGAAGATGCATCAGAGAAGCGTGCGTGTATTCCTCATGTGCTTCCATCAATCGGCAATAGCCGGCCATGTCGGCGGCCAGGACCGCGATCAGACGACGCCGCGCTGGTGGCAAGTGCTGGCCCCCCTCACTAGCAGCGGAAGCCGACGTTGCTACATCGGTCACTCTCCTGAAATACGTGCGAACACGTATGGTGCGGCGCCGCGCGCCTGGGTGAAAATGCCCGCCGAAGTTTATCGGGACGGCGAGCTAAGCCGGATGGCGCAGGACATTATACTTCAGACCTCCGACCGGCTTCTGGGGCGTCGAACGTGCTGCTCAGCGCGGGAGAACTTGGCGTGTTCGGCTCGCGCGCGTTGAGCCATTGGATGCAATCTCAGGGCAGGTAAAGAATGGGACTAGCCATGCACACCGCGACGATCAGAGTGCGCCCGGTCGATTTTGCGCAACGGATGACCGCGATGCGTCTTTGGCTCGATGAGCATCGCTTCGAGCCTTCCAGATTCATATATTCAGAAGATGATCACGACGTTTTGATTCAGGTGGACTTCAAAGTCGCGACCGAGGCAGCCGCATTTTCGGCGCGGTTCAACGAACGAGCAGAAGAGTTACTGCACAATTCGCGCGGAGAGATAGGGAGGCACTAAGCCCTTGACGACGGCGCGCCCATCGCCGCCGGTAGTGTAGTCGCCCAAATTCCCCGTTGCGGTTACCGCCTTGGCAAACCAGCACGCGTGGGGGGCTGACGCCATGGCGGTTCCGGCTCCCATTCCTCAGGGGGGTGGCCTCGGACGTTAGGCCTCAGGATCGCCCTCTCGGAACCCTATTCAAAATCGCGCCGAAAGGTAATGGTGTTACGCATACCTCGTTAGCACGCAATTTTGCATAGATCGCACATCGTCCAGTCACCCCTAGCTCGTGTAACATCGCCGGTCGAAGCGGCTGTTTCCTCCCCACCGAGGCCCCTCATGACCCAGGCGTTCGGCGACGTCGCACCGCGATTGGACCCGCGCAAATTTCAGGACCCACGCGTCACCGCAGCGGGCGAGCGGCGGGCTCACGTCGCGCTAAAGGCGCTGGAGACGCTGTGGTTCAACACCGGCACCCTGTGCAACTTGACATGCCGGAACTGCTATATCAAGTCCTCGCCAAAGAATGACCGCCTCGCTTATTTGACCGCCGCAGAGGTCGCCCGCTATCTCGACGAGATCGAAGAGCTGCGGTTCGGCACCGAGCTGATCGGGTTTACCGGCGGTGAGCCTTTTATGAACCGCGAGCTGCCGGCCATGCTGGAGGAGGCGCTGTCGCGCGGCTTTCGCGCGCTGGTGCTGACCAATGCGATGCAGCCGATGCGCAAGATGAAACCGGCACTTCTGAAGTTGCGTGAAGACTTCGGCGAGCGTTTGACCCTGCGCGTGTCGATCGACCATTACGGACGCGCCGTCCATGAGCGGGAGCGAGGCAGGCACAGTTGGTCACCGACGATCGACGGACTGGTCTGGCTCGCCGAGAACGGCTTCTCGATCAATGTCGCCAGCCGGTATTTGTCGGGTGAGCCGGAGACCGTGCTGCGCCGTGGTTTTGCCGAGCTGTTCTCCAAGCTCGGCGTCGTGCTCGACGCGCATGACCCGGTCGCGCTGATGATTTTCCCGGAAATGGATGCAACCGTCGATGTGCCGGAGATAACGCAGGCATGCTGGGGCATTCTCGGCAAATCGCCGGAGAGCGTCATGTGTGCGACCTCGCGCATGGTGGTCAAACACAAGGACGCCGTGCGGCCGAGTGTCGTCGCCTGCACCCTTCTCCCCTACGACCCTCTCTGGGATCTTGGCCCGAGCCTCGCCGGGGCAACCGGCGCGGTGTCGCTCAACCACCCGCATTGTGCCAAATTCTGCGTGCTCGGCGGGGCCGCCTGCAGTCGGAGTTGAGACGACGGTCGGCGCTGCATTCAGGCTCCGCCAGTCCTCGGCGAGGTCTCCGTCGACAGCCGCTGATCAACAACCAGCTCGCCCGGCGCGGCCTGGTAAACGAAGGATTCGGAGTTTATGCCAAAGTACACTCGCTTTATCCGAATAATAATTGCGGTTCATTGAACTGACGCCGCGCCCGGTCCGTCCGGACCAAGAGTAATCGGTCCTGCGCTGTCGAGGTGCGCGAAGCGGGCGCGCCCTTCCCGCCAGATGCCTCGGGCATGACCCCTCTGCACAGATCCGAAATCGGAAAGAGCGTGCCCGATTCGTTCCGAGCGAAACGGAACGTGATCGACTTTCTCTTGATAGAGGACGTTTATTACTGGCAAGATCGCGGCTAGACGGGGCAGGCGCGGTGACCGGCGGCTGCTGCCCCAAGGCGGTAATTCCGCCGAATCTCCCTCATCTACAAGAGCGGACTTTTCGCATTGTCGTATCAGCCGATTTGGATAATCTGGCGACCATTCTGACCATCCTATCACCGCGCCGCGACGAACACGCCGACAAGAGGACACCCGATGACCAAATATTTGCACACCATGATCCGCGTCAGTTCGCTGGAGGACAGCATCGCCTTCTTCGAGGTGCTCGGCCTGCGCGAGATCCGCCGCCGCCCGGACGAGAAAGGCCGCTACACCAACGTGTTCCTCGCCGCCCCCGGCGACGAGGCGGCTGCCGTGGAACTCACCTACAATTGGGATCCCGAGCCCTATACCGGCGGCCGCAATTTCGGACATCTCGCCTATGCCGTGGACAACATCTACGACACCTGCAGCGCCTTTATCGCCCGCGGCGTGACGATCAACCGCCCGCCGCGCGACGGACGCATGGCCTTCGTCCGCACGCCGGACGGCATCTCGATCGAGCTGCTGCAGGCCGGCGCAGCTCTGCCGCCTGCCGAACCCTGGACCAGCATGGCCAACACCGGTGCATGGTAGAGCGTGACGCCCCTGGCGTGGATTGCATTGATATGAAGGAAGCCGGGCACGCGTCATGAAAGAAAACAGCATACGGCGCGCGGTGCGCGAAGGACGAGCGGCGCTCGGCACCGGGCTCAAGGAGTTCGCGTCACGCGGCGTTCCGTGGATTATCGAGCAGGCCGGCTTCGATTACTGCGCGATCGACCACGAACACGGGGCGTTCGACATGGAAACGATCGCTAATCTAGCGAGCTGGTTCCAGGCCACGAACGTCACGGCTATCGTTCGGATCCACAAATCATTCGCGCATCTGATTCCCGGCATTCTCGATCAGGGCATCATGGGCATCCAGCTGTCCGAGGTGGAAACCGCCCAAGAGGCGCGCGCGATTGTCCGCCTGGCGAAGTATCCGCCGATCGGGAACCGGGGCATCTCCGGGCAGGGGCCGCACACGGGATACAAGAGCTATGGCGCTCGCCACGCCACCGAATACGCGCCATGGGCGAACGAGAACATCATCATATGCCCGTCGATCGAGTCGCTCGACGGCCTGGAAAATGTCGAGGAGATTGCGGCGGTCGAAGGGATCGACATGATCGCGTATGGGCATTCCGACCTGAGCGCGCAGCTTGGGGTTCACCTCGACCTCGAGCACCCGACTTTCAAAGCGGCGGTGCGGCGGATCGCAGCGGCCTGCAATGCACATGGCAAGCTCGCTCGGGGATCGCCGGAGACCGAGGCGCAGATCGAGGAATATTGGCAGCTCGGGTGCAAAGTCCTGAACCTGCCGGGAAACGATGTGAGCACCTATCTTGACGGGATGAAAGCGCGCGCTGGCCGTGCACACGCCCGGCTGAAGTCGATTGGCGTGCCGACGCCATAAGGGGACAGCATGGTCGAGACTGCGGAACCCACCGGGCTCCGCAGTTGGAACGGCATCGCGAGCGGCCGCTATCGGCGCTTGCGCGGCGAGGTGAACTTTCTGCGGCCGCGGGCGCCAGCATTGCCACCCGGGACGCGGGAGGCTTTGCCGTGATCAACCCGTGCGTCGAGTCGTGAGCCCGCGAGGAGGATCGGCGGGTAAAACCAGGGTTAAACCTCTCCTATCGTTTCCTCCCTTGCCTTCGTCCCGAAACCGGATTGATCAGATTCCGGGATAGGGCTTGCCCCAGCCGTCGAGATAGACGACTTCGGACAATGGGCCGCGGCCAACCGGTCCGAACCGCCCCATCGGGTAGCCGATCGGCAGGATCGCGTAGGAATGGTAGTTCGGCGGGATGCCCATCGCTTCGTCGCACTCCTTCGCATATCCGATGTGCCGCGTCGTCAGGGTCGAGCCGAGACCGAGCGCGCGCGCCGCCAGCAGCATGTTCTCTACCGCCGGATAGATCGATGCGCCGGACGAATACCCCGGATTGTCGCCTTCCAGACAGGCGACGATCCACACCGGCGCCTCGTGATAGTGGTCGGTCAAGTATTGGTTCGCCGTCATTTGCCGCAATTGCTTCGGCTGATCCGATCCGGGGGGCGGGGCGCTGTTGCGATAGCGGGGCCCGACGACTTCGTCGAACAGCTTCTTGTAATAGCCTTGCACGACTTTCTTGCCGGGATGGTTTTTCAGCACCAGAAAACGCCAGCGCTGGGTGTTGCCGCCATTGGCGGCCGCCTGGCCGGCGAGCAGGATCTTGCGGATCAGCTGGTCGGGCACCGGGTCGGGCTTCAGCCGCCGCATCGCCCGCATCGTGTGCATGATCTCGAAGATGTCGGTCGTCTCCGCGGTTCCCTCAGGCAATTCGATCCTCCATGACAGCGATCGGAACGGACTTTAGCAGGCTGCTGAAATTGGGGTAGCGGCGCGTGAGCGTGATCCCCCTGTCCTTTCCGCAGTGACACAGGACGTTGTCACTAGCGAGATGGCAATGCCGGGTAGGGGTGGTGACCGGCGGCGGTTGCCACCGAGGCCGACCTTCGTCTGACCGAGCTTGCGTCGGCGATCGCCGGGGTGCTCTCCGCGTCGCTGAACAAAGCGGAGGCGAACAGTCCGAGATCGGGCATGCGCCGGTGCTACTCCCGGGCGCCCAGGTGTATCGTGCCGGGTATCGTGCTGGGTCGGCGCCAGGAGGTAACGCTGATGGCGAGGCTACCGGGGAAAGTAGCGTTGGGGAGACGATGACCGAGCGCGTGAAGCGGCTGGTCGCCGGAAACGCCGCGCTGACAAAACTCGCCGGATCGCACTCGGCTCGGGCTGATCGAACCGGACGACATCGCTCGAATGGCGCTCTACCTCGCGAGCGACGAGTCCCGAATGGTGACCGGCCAGGTGCTGCCGGTCGACAGCGGCGTGACGATCTCATGACCAACCTGGCGGCGTTGCTATTCGATGTGGCGCGCCGGCTGCCGGAGCGGCCGGCAGTCAGCGATGACGGCTCGTCACGGACTTACCGCGAACTGGCCGAGCGCGTCGCGCAGCTGGCCGGCGGGCTGCGGGCCTGCGGGCTCGCGCCCGGCGATCGCGTCCTGTTGTCGCTGGAAAACTGCAGCGAGTTCTTCGAGTTGCTGTTCGGCTGCTGGACGGCCGGGCTCTGTGCGGTGCCGGCCAACGCCCGCCTGCATCCGCGCGAGGTCGAATTCATCGCGGTGAATTCGGGCGCCCGACTGCTGGTGGCGACGCCGGCCTTGGCCGAGGCCCTGGCACCGCTGACCGCCGCGGTCGCCTCGCTCGACCGCGTGATCGCGACCCGCAGCCGCGATTACGCGGCGCTGCTTGCGGCCGGCGATCCGGTGACGCCAGCGCCCGGCGCGCCCGACAATCCGGCCTGGCTGTTCTACACCTCCGGGACGACGGGGCGGCCGAAGGGGGCGGTGCTGACCCACCGCAACCTGCTGTTCATGAGCCAGTGCTACTACGCCGACATCGACCACCTCGACGAGCGTGACACCCACGTCCTCGCCGCGCCGGTGTCGCATGGCGCCGGGCTTTACGCGCTGCCCTTCCTGCTGAAGGGGGCTCACCAGATCGTGCTGCCGCATTTCGAGGTGGCCGCGATCCTCGACATTCTGCAGCGGCACCAGCGGGTCTCGATGTTCGCCGCGCCGACGATGTTGACCCGGCTCGTCCATGCCCCGGAGGTCGCCGCCGCCGACCTCGGCAATCTGCGGACGATCTATTACGGCGGCGGCCCAATGTACGTCACCGATCTGGAGCGTGCGCTGGAGATTTTCGGGCCGCGCCTGTACCAGCTTTA
This sequence comes from uncultured Alphaproteobacteria bacterium, assembly GCA_963790875.1. GTDB lineage: Bacteria > Pseudomonadota > Alphaproteobacteria > ATCC43930 > CGMCC-115725 > AP-15. Next base: position 5,462 of record CAWBQT010000018.1, on the reverse strand, counting down.
CGGCCAGGGCGAATTGCCGATGACGATTACCGGCCTGTCGAAGCGCCTGCATGAGCGGAATGCCGGCCCGGGGTGGCGCGATCGGCTCGGCTCGTGCGGCTATGCGCGCAGCGGCGTGCTGGTGCGGGTCGTCGACGACAATGATCGAGACGTGCCGCCCGGCGAAATCGGCGAGGTTGCGACGCGCAGCGACTGCGTCACGGCGGGCTATTGGCAGAACCCCGAGGCCAACGCCGAGGCGCTGCGCGGCGGTTGGCTCCATACCGGCGACCTTGGCAGCATGGACGCGGACGGCTTGCTGACGCTGCGCGATCGTTCGAGGGACATGATCATCAGCGGCGGCAGCAACATCTACCCGCGCGAGATCGAGGAAGTGCTGTTGCGCCATCCCGATGTGGTCGAGGCCTCGGTGGTAGGCCGGTCGCATCCTGAATGGGGCGAGGAGGTGATCGCGTTCGTTGTGCCACGGCCGGGTGCGGCGGTCGCTGCGCCCGAACTCGACCGGCTGTGTCTCGACCATGTCGCGCGCTTCAAGCGCCCGCGCGACTACCGGTTTGTCGATGCCTTGCCGAAGAACAACTACGGCAAGGTGTTGAAGACCGAACTGCGTCGCCTGCTGACCGATCCTGTTTGACGGCGCCGCCTGCCGTCTGCGGGTGCCGACCCGATGGTGAGCACGGCCTGCGGCCGCCGTCCCGATATGATGGCGGCCTTGGCTCGGATTACATTGTGCGGGCGCCCGGGTCGCCGCAAGAATGGCGCAGGCAAGGCCGAGCCCGGTGCCGCGTCGCGCCGGGCTATCGCAAGGGGAGGAAACCGATGAGCGTCATGCGACGCACCCGTCGCGAATTTCTTGCAACCGGAGCGGCAGCAGCGGCGGTCCTGCCGATCGGAATAAGCCTGCGTCCTGCACAGGCACAGCCCGGGGCCTCGGCCCGTATCGATGCAGCATTGCGGCGGGCAGTCGACAGCAAAGACGTGCCTGGTATCGTCGCGACCGCGGCCAACGACCGCGGCGTCATCTATGAGGGCGCCTTCGGCACGCGCGACCTGGCCCACGGGCCGAAGATGACGACCGATACGATCTTTCGGCTGGCATCGATGACCAAGGCGGTGACCTCGGTCGCGGCGATGCAGCTCGTCGAGCAGGGCCGGCTGTCGCTCGAACAGCCGGTCGGCAACATCCTGCCCGAGCTGGCGGCGCCGCAGGTTCTGGAGGGCTTCGACGACCGAGGTCAGCCTAAATTGCGGCCGGCGAAGCAGCCGATCACTCTGCACCACCTGCTGACCCACACCGCAGGCTTCGCCTACGACGTCTGGGACGCTCGGCTCGGTCGCTACGGCGTGCCGCCCGGAAGCACCGGGAAGCTTGCCTCGCTGCGCCTGCCGCTGATGTTCGATCCCGGCGAGCGCTGGGAATACGGCATCAACCTCGATTGGGCCGGCCGCGTTGTCGAGGCGGTTAGCGGCCAGCCGCTCGCCGTCTATTTCCGACAGCATATCTTCGCGCCGCTCGGCATGACCGACACCGATTACGTGTTGTCGTCGTTACAGCGCGACCGTCTCGTCAGTGTGCACCAGCGCCAACCTGACGGCACGCTCCAGCCGACTGCCCTACCCGACCCGCCCTGGCGTGAATTCTGGAGCGGCGGCGGCGGGCTCAATTCGACCGGGCGCGACTACCTGACCTTCCTGCAGATGCTGCTGCACCACGGCCGCTTCCGCGGCGCGCAATTGCTACAGCCGAAGACGGTCGCCCTGATGAACCAGAACCAGATCGGCGACATCCCGGCCGGCATCTTGAAAACAGCGGTGCCGCAGCGCTCCAACGACGTCGATTTCTTCCCCGGCATCCCGTGCCGCTGGGGCCTCGCCTACATGATCAACACGAGGCCGGGACCCAACGGCCGCAGCGCCGGCAGCCTGACCTGGGCGGGCATCTTCAACACCTATTACTGGCTCGATCCGCACAAGCGCGTCGCAGGCGTGTTCCTGAGCCAGATCCTGCCGTTCGCCGACGGTCCGGCGGTGCGCGCCTACGGCGATTTCGAAAAGGCCGTCTACGCCAACGTATCGTCGGCCTGACCAGGGGACAGTCGCGCCGGCGGGTTCGGCGGCCGGAGAGGAAGGTCAAAGAGCGAAACTCTTGCTCCGTCCTGCCGAACCGGGGGATTTCGCCTTTTGTCGGCACACCTATTTCGAGCCGATGCGCGCGACAATCGAGAAATTAGGCCTCGATGAGGAACGCCACCGAGGAAGCGGCACGCGAGAACAGGGCCGTCACTCTGGGAGTGGTGAAGACCAATCCGGCGCGGCTCGATGAGCGATTGGGATATAGCGTCACCCGCGAAGATCAATATAAGTTCTACATGCGATGGCAGCCGGATCGGACACCTGCATGACCGGCCAAGTCTCTCGAAGCTGGTGACGGTACCGTTGACCCTGAGCGCATCGAAGATGCGCTGCATCAGTTCGCTGTGCGCGAAATAAGGCGGTTTCGTCGCCCGACGATGCCTCACCGCAGCCCTTCAGCCCGGAAATCGGGCCGGAACATGCGCGGCACGGCGTCAAGGTGGATAAGCTCGGTCTGCAGGTGGGCGATCCGTTCCTCGGCTTTGCGGATCTCGAAAAGGATTTCGGCGCGCTTGGCGACGAGCGCATTCATCATGATCTCGTTGGTCATGCCGCCGGCTCCCGACGCCAGTAGCCGGCCCATCGGGCGCTCTTGGCGTGACCCAGCGCAGCGCCAATGATCCATTTTCATTGCGTGCCGTTGGCCACGCGGCGGTTGTCCTCGCGCCACGCCACCTCAGCGGCGTAGGTTTGCAGCAGATGGCCGCTGATCCGATGATGAATGCGGAACCCGGCCCGGCGCAGCCGAGAGGAGAGCGCTTCGGCTTGGTTAGTGCAAGTCTGAACCGCCCTACTACGCCGTAGTTCAACGTCCTTTGCTGGACACCGGGAGTTCGAGGGGTGGAGGATGGCAGTACCGGGTGAGCTGCACATGCGGAAGCGAAAGGACGAAAAGGATACCGCCGCAACCGAGATTGCCCGGTTCCTCAACCGCCTTACGAGAGAGCGCCGCAATCCGGATCATTCGGGACGGGTCTGCCTGGTACGTGCCTCAAGCGAGGTGTTCTCGGGTTGCCGCAGCCTCGCGATTACCGACCTGCGCAGTGCTCGCACCCCGCCGAACAGGTCTGGCCTGCAGCCGCCCCGAGGACAAGGTCCAGCCGGGACCCATCCCTGTCAGGGATACCGGCTTTCGCCGGTAAGACGAAGACAGACTTCAGGCTCCGACACCGCGTGCGACGGCAGGCCAGGCACAACTCTCCGATGCTGACTGTTCTGGGAAGATTGGGCCGGCACACGACCGGAAGGATGCACCGGGAAAGCCGGCAAGCAGGATCGATGCGCTCGCCGCCGGATAGGGATATGAGACGTTTTTCATGACCAAACCCCCGCCTTATAAGGTTGATCTTTCGCCCTGAAGCAAAAGGGATTGAGACCTCTGTTTCATCGCCGTAGCTGCTCTCAGGGCGTTGATCTTTCGCCCTGAAGCAAAAGGGATTGAGACCCGTGGTGCTCCACGATGTCGTACCAGCGCTCCTGTTGATCTTTCGCCCTGAAGCAAAAGGGATTGAGACCGCGGTGTCTGGCCGGCCGTCTCAAATTCGGCCATCGCCTGAGGCACCGGTGCCAGCCGCGTCGGGAACAGCCGGCGGTGCCACGCGCGAGCGACGATGCGCCGGCAATCGCGCGGCCCTTTGTCGGCCAGGCTCTGCGCGTAATTGGGCAGGGGATCTCGGCGCTCGGCTCGTCCCCGAGCATCCGGGCCGATTTTTCGTCGCGCGACGGCCAAGGCCCTCGATCGGCTCAAGGGTGATCGACACCGGCTCGTCGGGACCGACGTCTCGGCGCGGCGACTCGGCGTTGACCTCGGCGACGATTGTCTAATTGTTATTCCACTTTACGAGGATGTGTCTCCTCAGCAAAGGCCGACCCCGCGGGCGCCCCTGGTTGGCGGCGCTCGCCGCGCGCCGACCCGGCGAGCCCGCCATTCCTTGCCGCTCATTATGCGGTTCAGACCGGACGCTTACGGCTAGCGGCAATGATCGCGGCGGGAATGCTGCGCCTTCGGTTGCAGCCCGCGGCGCCTGGAACACGTTTCTGATCGCCGCCGCAGTGTATCGGGTCCCGATGACAGCGGCCGGCCTGGCGCTGCCGATCGTCAACGAGGTGCCGAAAGAATTCCCGGCCCTCCTGCTGTGGCAGTTCCGCATCGCATCGCTCGGCGCCCAGCTGATCATGCGGGCGACGATCGGCCTCGTCTTCGGCTCGCTCGGCGAGCGGTGGCTGGGGTTCGAGCAGCAGCGCCGCATTCGCGCCGACGCTTCGCGACGCGCCCCGCTGGCTTTGAAATCCGTGCACCGGTGTGGGCGCATCGTGTGAATTGGCTCACACTTGTTCGCCGCAAGGTGACATTATGGGAGTGTCGGGACCGGAAATTCCGCAGCCGAGCGGAGGAGGTGAACATTGACCAGGCCCGAACTTTCGGCCGGCCCGAGCGCCTGTTGAATGTGAGCGGACCGGTGTCGTCCGCCGCCGTTGTCATCGCTGTCATCAATCTCGGGCTGGCCTTCGCGCTGCTCGTTGCGTTCCTGCAGCGAAGCCGGACGAGCGCGATCCTGCCGACGATGATTATCGGCTTCCTCGCCGTGTTCTTGTTGGGGATCGCGATCGATCGACTGTTCGCCGGCGGCAAGCCCACCCCGTCCGACGATCTTCAACAAAAGGTCAACCGCGTCGAACATGCCGTCGCCCAACTCAACGACCGGGAAATTCCCGGGATCAGGACGAGGAACGGGCTGCTTGAGACGCGTACAAAAAAACTAGAGACCGACGAACAGGACATGAAAGAGCAAACCAATCAGAACCAGCTCTGGACAAAACAATTAAACGACCGGATCACCAGGATGGTCGTATACAATCACTTGCAGGAGACGCCACTGCCGCCCGCGAACGCGGCCAAGGCGGCGATCGCGGCGATGCGGGTCGGGAGCCGCAACGGCAGACCAGTATTGTACGTCGCCGCGCGCAGCCTCGGCAACGCGACAACGATATCCGGCGACATAAGCTTTTGTCCTGCGAGCGACGATGCGGAATTGAAATCGACCGACTGCGTCTCGGCACCGGTTAACGAGCCAAAATGTCCGGATACATTATTTTGCTCCGGCTTCCCGATCGCGGACGGGCCGTCGCCGGAAGGATATGCCACGATACCGCCGGAGTATCGGGCTGGAAGGAGGCTTTTTCGCATTCTGGTGAAGTTGTGCGACGACCTTTCGAAAAAGTGCGATATCGAGCTTTCAAAAGGCAGTTTTCAACTCCGAGACGGTCTGAGGCGAACTTTTGACGTCGGCGATTTTGTGCCGCGCAGCGATTACGAGCCCAGGCCCGGT
>CAWBQT010000017.1:0-73755 GCA_963790875.1 uncultured Alphaproteobacteria bacterium | reverse complement strand
ATCTGAGCCCTGCGAGGCCACCGGCCTGGGCCGGACAAAGCCCTACGAACTGGTCGGCGAGGGGTGTGTCGAAACCACCAGGAATGGGCCCCGGTACTTTACTGGTTTGAATCTTTTCAATTGTTTCGTTATCTCCTGTGTTATCCTAGTGGTCTCTTGTGCAAGGGGTCTGTTTAAGACGCTCCTCAGCGAGGCTTTGCACGAACGGCTAGAATAAGAGCTCCACCTTCTGCTTCGCAGAGCGTGTACCGGATTACGTCCCCCTTTATGACAGCGTTTCCGTCGTTGCTCTGGAGTAGGCCGAGTGTGGCACCTTGGATCGCAGTTCGCGCTCTCGTATCTTCGACCAACTCAGATAAAATGTCTCCTTTAGGATCGTCAGCCCGTTTGAAGGAAATCGCGCACCGCTCGCCCATTCATGGAAGGTTCTTGTCGCCGTCAGGATCGTAACGGAAGGATTTTGGGATTTTCACGCAGAGGGCTGCTTGCAGCCTCGAGATGTTCTTATCTCCGGTAGATTCTGAATGCTTGGTTTCTGGTCAAGAGAGCCCTATTTCGATCGTGGTCGACCGGTTCTTTGATAAAGCGGGACCGTCTGCGATCCAAGGCCGGTATGCGCTGCCGAGACCCACGGCCGCCCGTATGTCTTATTGCGGTGAGTCGTCTTGCGATCGCGCCCCGAGGGCGGAGCCGGATCGCATGCGATTGCTACCGGCCATGCTCGCGTTGTGAACCGGCTCACTCTGGGACGCTCAACGGCCGCCGATATTGAGATCGAGCAGGAGCGATGAGCTCCAAAGCGACCCGAGAGCGAGAGCAGCGCCGTGTTCGAAATCAGCTTGATCTTCGCGTTTTGGCAGCCGACGCCAAGTCCCGCCGGTCGCCGGGAGCCGTCCCCGCCGGTCCCGATCGTGACGCCGGTTCGGCGGATGCTTCCGCCCCTCCCCGAACCTCGTCGGCAAGACCGGGAATGGCCGGCGCGGCGCGCCCCCAATCCGGCCATGTCCGTGTTCTTTCCGTTCGACCCGCGCGACCTCGTTGACGGCGGGCATGGCGAAGCTCGCTATGCTCACCGACGCCGGTGACATCCGATTCCGCGGCATTAGCCCGACAAGCTCGGGGCCTCCGCCGGGTTCCGGCTGAATCTGCAATCGGCTTACGATCTCTCGCTGGCGCCGGACGAAAATGGGCCGGCGATCGAATGCGACGTTCACCCGCGCTCGCGGCTCGCGGCATAGCGCTGCCCTAAACGCACATATGGTGCCGCGACCTGGCGCCGGTTCGGCGATCGGTGCATCGCCGCCGCGCGCCAAGGCTGCGGCGCGGGCCCGACAAGCAACGGCGACCGGTCGCTTTTTCACTGCGTGCGACGCGCCCTCGAACGAGGCTCATAATCCGGCGATTCGCCGGCGCAAATCCGATACGGACGACCGAGATCTGCCGCATCTTGCGGTTCTGCGACGGTCCGCTACCACTCCTTGACAGCGTCGCGAGTGGGACCTTGTCTATCGGCATTGCCTCCCTTCGGAGCCCGCCTTGAACGACATCCTCCCGTTGCGCCTTACCCGGGCGGCACTCCCGTTACCCTACCGCGAAGGCGACGTCCAGCGCTGCCTCGGATACGAGGCCGAGAAAGGGCGCGTCTATCAGCGCCAAGGCGCGGTGCGCGATCTGCATGCCGATAAGGGCGGCAAACGGCTCATTGCCGATGTCCAGGGGACGCGCCAGAGGCCCTATCATGTCCTGGCTGAGATCGCACCCGGCCGGCGCGTTCGGTTGGCGGGCCGGTGCAGTTGTCCGGTCGCCGTCGATTGCAAGCATGTCGCGGCGGTATTTCTGGAAGCGCTGCGCAACCCGCCGCCGGCGATCGCCGGCGGCGACCCGCTCGGCGGATTGGTGGCCGGCTGGCTCGATCGGCTGCGGCGCGGGTCGGGGGGCCCGGCTCGCCATGCGGAAGAAATCGTCTTCCGCCTCGATGAGCCGCCCGCTCCAGGTCAACCCTTTACCCTCGAGCTACGCGTCGCGCGGGTGCTGAAGAGTGGCGGCTACGGTGCCGACCGCGCCTGCCCATCCGGGCTCGAAATCTCGACAGCAAAATTCGTCCAGCCCGAAGACCGGCTGATCGCCCGGTTGCTGCCGGGTTTTTCCGGCGGGTCGGCACAGCTGCCGGACGATCCCGATGCGCTCAATCTGGCGCTGCACCGGATCGTGGCGACCGGCCGGTGCCGTTGGCGCGCGGTGGCGGGCCCGCCGCTGGCGCTCGGGCCGCGGCGGACGGCCCGGCTCGGCTGGCGGCTCGGCGAAGACGGGCTGCAGAGCCCGACGATTGTCGAGATCGAGGGTGGGGCTGTCGCCTTGCCCTGCGTTGCGCCGTGGTATGTCGATCCCGTTTCCCGGCTCGCCGGGCCGCTCGAATTCGAGCTGCCGTCGGGATTGGTTAGCGCCTTCCTGGCGGCGCCGCCGGTCGATGCTGTCCAGGCGACGGCGCTCGGCAAGGTGCTTGAACACGATTTCCATGCTATCGCCTTGCCGCGGCCGCGTACCGACTTGGTCGAGGAGATTCGCGAGGCAGCGCTGGTGCCGCGCCTGCGATTGGCCAACCGGCGGCTCGGCTGGAGCTATTGGACGGCGCGAGAGGACGACGACCGGAGCATCGATCTCGTCTTGCTCGGCTTCGCCTATGACGGGCAGCTGATCGACCTGGTCGCCGATCCCGAGGAAGTGCGCCGCGTCGAAAGCGGCCGGCTGGTAGTCCGGCGCCGGGACATCGCCGCCGAGCGAGCCGCTGTCGACCGGCTGGGTCGATCGGGGCTCGAACCATTTCGCGGGTTCAACAAGTGCGCCGGCGACGACGGCTGCGTCGCATTGACCTTGGGTCCCGAGGCGCCTGGCTGGCCCTCTTTCCTATACGAGATGGTGCCGCAGCTCGAAGCCGACGGCTGGCAAGTCGAGTTCGAGGACGGGTTTTGCCACCGCGTCGTCGATGGCGGCGGCGACTGGACGGCTGCCGTGTCCGAGGGAGGGAACTGGTGGTTTTCGCTCGATCTCGGCATCGAGGTCGACGGCGAGCGGGTGCCGCTGCTGCCGGTGCTGACGTCGCTGGTGCGTCAGCTGCCGCGCGTGGACGGTCTCGCGAGCCTCGACGCGCTCGCGCATAACGGCACCGTGTTCGGCCGGCTCGCCGATGGCCGTTCCGTTGCCCTGCCGCTCGAACGCACCCGGGCGATCCTGTCCGCCGTCGTCGAGCTGTATCACCCGGAAACCCTGTCGCCGGGAGGCACACTCGAAGATCTCGGCCGGCGAGGCTGCAGCGCTGGCGGCGATCGAGGCGGCGACGCAGCTGCGCTGGCTTGGCGGCGAGCGACTGCGGGCGTTGGTGGAGCGGCTGAAGGGCTTTGCGCGTATCGAGTCGGTAATGCCGCCCGCCGGGCTCAAGACCGAGCTGCGCGCGTATCAGCAGGCCGGGCTCGACTGGCTGCAATTCCTGCGCATGTTCGATCTCGGCGGCATCCTCGCCGACGATATGGGGCTCGGCAAAACCGTGCAGACTCTGGCCCATCTGCTGGTCGAAAAGCGCGAAGGGCGACTAGACCGACCCTGTCTCGTCGTCTGCCCGACCAGCGTGGTGCCAAATTGGTGCGCCGAGGCGGCCCGTCTTGCGCCGGAATTGCGCGTGCTTTCACTGCACGGTTCCGATCGGGCCGCGCGCTTTGACGAGATCGCCAATAGCGATCTGGTCTTGACAACTTATGCGCTGCTGCCGCGCGACGCCGACCGGCTGCTGCCGATCGCCTGGCATATCGCCGTGCTCGACGAGTCGCAGGCGATCAAGAATGTCGGGGCCAAAGCGACGCAGTTGGTGTGCCGGCTCGAGGCCCGCCACCGGCTTTGTCTGACCGGGACACCCGTCGAGAATCATCTCGGCGAGCTGTGGTCGCAATTTGCGTTTTTGCTGCCCGGTCTGCTCGGCGATGCGAAACGCTTTGCTCGCGTGTTTCGCAATCCGATCGAAAAGCGCCAGGACGATGCTCGCCGCGCCGTCCTCGCGGCGCGCCTCAAGCCCTTCTTGTTGCGGCGGACCAAGGCCGTGGTCGCCGCCGATCTGCCGCCGAAGAACGAAATCCCGGTACCGCTCGACTTGGCCGGACCGCAACGCGATCTCTACGAGACGGTGCGCCTGGCGATGCACGAGAAGGTGCGGCAGGAGGTCGCCGCCAAGGGCCTCGCCCGCAGTCACATCGTCGTTCTCGACGCCCTCTTAAAGCTGCGCCAAGTGTGCTGCGATCCGCGCCTCGTCAAACTCGCGGCGGCACGCGGCGTCAATGCGAGCGCCAAGCTTGCCCACTTGCTGGAGATGCTGCCGCCGCTGATCGAAGACGGACGGCACATCCTATTGTTTTCGCAATTCACCAGCATGCTCGACCTGATCAAACCGCAGCTGACGCGCATCGGGATCGACTTTGCCGAGCTGCGCGGCGACACGGCCGACCGCGCCCGTCCGGTCGCTCGGTTTCAGAACGGCGGCGTGCCGCTGTTCCTGATCAGCCTGCGCGCCGGCGGCACCGGCCTCAACCTGACCGCCGCCGATACCGTGATCCACTATGATCCGTGGTGGAACCCCGCCGTCGAAGACCAGGCCACCGACCGGGCCCATCGCATCGGCCAGGACAAGGCGGTGTTCGTCTACAAAATGGTAACCCGCGGCACGGTCGAGGAGCGCATGATCGAGCTGCAGCAGCGCAAGCGCGCCCTCGCGGCCGGCATCCATGAGGCGCGCCGCGATGCCGGGGCGCGGCTCGATATCGCCGATATAGAGCGCCTGTTCGCACCGCTGCCGGGCTGATCGGCCGGCCGACGTCGCTCTCGTTGAACTATCGAAATTCATCCAGGGTGACCGCCGTAACCGCCATCCATTCGTCAACATTACTTGCGCCGATCGTAATCCCGGCGGGCCTTTGGATCAGGCTTTTCTCGGATCGTCCGGACGGCCCGAGAGCCGAGTGGCGCGACGCCTATCATGATGCCGCCGGCGTCTACGACGTCCCAGGTTGTCGGCCGACCAAAAAATCAGCATTGTCGGCGGTTCGCTCGGCAGACCCGGCGGTGCCGCGAGGAGATGACGCGACCATGAGGATCGAAGACGCCGTCAACATCGAAGACCTGCATCGGCTGGCGAAGCGGCGGCTGCCGAAGATCGCCTTTGATTTCATCGAGGGGGGCCTCGAGGACGAGCGCGGGCTCGAACGCAACACCTCGGCCTTTCACAAGCACCTGTTGTTGCCACGCTACCTCGTCGATGTCTCTCGGCGCGACCAGTCGAAGGCGGTCTTCGGCCAAACCTTCGCGAGCCCGTTCGGCATTTCGCCCACCGGCGGAGCCGGGCTGTTTCGCGACCATGCGGACCTGATGTTGGCCGAGGCGGCCCGCGACGCGAATATTCCCTACATCATGTCGGGCGCGAGCAGCGACACGATCGAGGCGGCCGCGAAGATCGCGCCAAAAAACCATTGGTACCAGCTGTATTCGGCGCGCGATCCACAGATCAACGCCGATCTGATCAGACGCACGGCCGATGCCGGGCTCGGCGCGCTGGTGCTGACCGTCGACACCCCGGTGGGGTCGAAGCGCGAGCGCAACATCAGGAACGGCTTTGCCAACATTCGCGGCGGGCTGTTGCAGGCGCTGAGCCTCAAACCCGCGATCCTCGCCGAAGCGCTGACCCATCCCGGCTGGATCCTCGAATATTTGAAGCGCGGCGGCGGCACGCCGATGCCGGGCAATTGGCAGCCCTACGCGCCGGCCGGAGCCGATGCCGAAGCGGTCTACAAATTCACCGCGTCGGTGCGGCCGTTCAACGCCCAGACTTGGCGCGATCTTGAAACCTACCGCAAGCTGTTCCCGCGCGCCCTTGTCGTCAAAGGCATCATGAGCCCGGCCGATGCGTTGCGCGCCATCGATGTCGGCTGCGATGGCATTCTCGTATCGAACCATGGCGGGCGCCAACTCGATCAGGCGCCGGCTTCGCTCGACGTATTACCGGCGATCAAGGCCGCGGTCGGCGACCGGCTGACCTTGCTGCTCGACAGCGGCGTTCGCCGCGGCGCGGACATCCTGATCGCGTTGTGTCTCGGGGCCGATTTCTGCTTTATGGGGCGCCCGACCCTCTATGGCGCGGCGGCCGGCGGGCTGCCCGGGGTCAAAAAGGCGATCGAGATTTTCGTCAACGAGATCGATCTTGTCATGGGCCAGATCGGCTGCCCGAGCCTCGATCAACTCGGCCCCGATTTCCTGTGGACCGACGACTGGCCGCGCAACCGCTGAACTTGGGACGGTACACGACGACCCGTCAAGAGGAGTTGCCGCAATCCGCAGCCAACAAACCTCCGAAAGCCATTGCCGGTATTTAGCGCCGGCACTCCCCCGAGCCGATCATTGCGCACAAGTGTTTCTGCACGCAGTCGTTCGTATCTATCACGCCTGTAATAAGCTCTGTTTCACCGTGTCGGCGCCCAGATCGGCGGCGTGGGACAGTATAGGGCATCGGAGATCGGGATGCCTCCCGGTCGGCTCTCCTCGGCTGCGCCTCGACCCCGTGCCGCTCCAGATGGTCGGGCAATGCGGCCGAGCGAGGGCCGGTCGCGATCGAGGTCGGCTTGATGTGCCCCCGACATACATCACCGTCACCGCCTCGGCGCCGCCGATCAACGGCAGCGTCGCGATGAGACCAGCTGGCGCCTGGGCAGATCTGCGAGCTGTTGGCGCGACATCTGTGGGTTTGTTTAGTTCAGCCGCGGGGCCGCCTCTCGTATTGCCCGTTAAATATGAGGACGATCCGCCCAAGACCCTGTCCGGCCGTCGGTCGGCCGTGGGGACGTCATTCATGATCTATAGCAGGATGGCCGCCGAAGGTATTGTGCCGATAACGAAGCGGGCCGAGGTCTATCATCGTCCGTGGGCGTTGGCTGTCCTCGGAGCCGAAGATTCCCGCCTGGACGTGTGAGCTAACGGCAACTTGGCCCAGTCAAGGACCTCGCCCGAGCTTCTGAGGCAACCGCGCATCGGCGATCTCCTGGCGGTGCCAACAACCGCAGTCGCACTCCCACGAACTCGATCCGGCGCCCCTTTGTGCGGATTATTAACGATGGGCGGCAGTTCAGTTACCCAAATTAACCGAAATTTACCGTCAGGTCATGTCGATGCATCAAGAGGTCATAATCGGAACTACATTCGGTTGACTGAGAGAACACCGCAATCCGTGGCCGAAGCTATAGAGGGAACGCGCGATGAGCAGTGTTGCAGATCTCCTTGAACCGCAAATTCCGCGCCTAGTCTCACTGCGTCAATAATCTGGGATTTTTCGTATTTTTCGGATCGGCTCATTGCAGCAAGGGCATCTCGGGAGTGTCCTGGCGAGCGCGACGATGAGCCGGCGCCGCAGCGTTGCGATCGAGTTTGGCACGTGTCGTTCGGGTCGGATCGGCGGCGCCTCTGGGTCGGTAACCCTCGGGAAGGCCAGATCCCGGCACGAGCGTGGCGGAAGTCGGTCCTGAGGGGGGAAGGGCGCCGCGTTCGGCGATCAAGAAGCCGTAGGCGGCAATACAGAGTGTCGCGTGATGGTGGAAGCCGCGCCACCCGCGCCCTTCGTAATCGCCAAAGCCAAGCTCCTGTTTGAGCTCCTGATAATCGCGCTCGATCCGCCAGCGCAGTTTTGTGATGTCGACCAGGCGATCAAAGGCGACATCTTCAGTCAAGGTGGCAAGCCAATATTTCGTCGGCTCGGCTTCGCCTTGCGGCCACTCGATCAGCAGCCACTCTTCGGGGCGCGGCTCGCTCAGCTTGGTATCGCGATGCGCTGGGCGCACCCTCTGCCGTGCGAAGCGTGAAGTGAGCCAATCGGCGCTGCCCTCACGCCAGGTAATGGTTTGCCACGCTTGTGCCGGCAGACCCAGAGCCAGCGCCTTTACCGAGACCGGCTGGTGCTCGTCATCGCGGCGCAGCAACTTGGGTGGTCGACCGCTCCCGCGGCCACGTTGCGGTCGCAAAGGCTCAACGCCCGGCGGCCAGACCGAGGTATTGGGACCGATACCCGCCACGTAGCGCAAGCCGAGCGCGGTGATCTCGGTTCGCAGCCCGGTGTCGTTGCCGTAGCCGGCATCCATCAGCACCACACCCTCGGGCAGCCCCGCCGTCCGAGCCGCTTTGATCTGCCCCAAGGCAATCTCGGGCTTGGTTTGGAAAGCAACCGTCGCCGGCACCTTAGCTTTGTCTCGACGCGCTTGGTCCTGTATCCCTGTCCAGATAGCGCAGGTTCGCTAAACGTTCTTGTCACGAGCCTCGCCTCAAGGTAGCATAGCCGCAGTCGGTCGAGGGGGTTCGGATGGCTGGGCTTTTGGAGTTCGCGACGCGGTTCGGGACGGAGGAGCGGTGCATTGAGCACTTGGCCGGGCTGCGCTGGCCCGGTGGGTTTGTCTGCGCCGGGTGCGGCGGGCGGGCAGCATGGCGGCTGAAGGCGCGGGCGCGCGTTTACGAATGCATGGGCTGCCACGGGCAGGAATCGGTGACGGCGGGAACGGTGTTTCATCGCACGCGCACCGGTCTGTGCAAGTGGTTTCTCGCGGCCTACCTGATGGGTCGCGACAAGCGTGGCGTCTCGGCCAAGTTTTTGCAGCGGGAGCTGGGCGTGGCGTACCAAACGGCCTGGACCATGGCGCACAAGCTGCGCCACGGGCTGAGCGAGGACCCGGCGCGTCCGCTGCACGGCTTTCTCGAGGCGGACGAGACCTTCATCGGCGCCCGCGGCGATGCGAGCAGTCGCGGCCGCAGCACGAAGAACCCCGACAAGAGCCTGGTCGTCGCCGCCGTCGAAAAGGTGCCGGCACCGAAGAATGCGAAGGGAAAGCACGGGCATGCCGTCAAGCGTCAGCACGGCTTCTTCGCCGGCGGTGTCCGCATCGCCGTGTTGCCGGCGGCAACGGGTGCCGAACTCGGCGCCTTTCTCAAGGCCAATATCGCGGCCCATTCGCATCTGCTGACCGACGCGTTTGCCGGCTATAGCGGCCGCGACGTCGATCTCGGTGGGCATTTGAAGCACACGCCGGTGGTCCAGGGCGAGGGCGCCAACGCCGGCGAATTCTTCCCGATCATCCACACTCTGTTCAGCAACATCAAAGCCTGGCTCGTGGGCACGCATCACGGCGTCAGCGCCAAGCACTTGCCGCGCTACCTGCGGGAATGGTCCTACCGCTTCAATCGCCGCAACCTCGCCGACGGCCTGGACGGTTATCTGATCCGGCGCGCCGTCGAATGCGCCACCATCACCTACGACCAACTCACCGCCGGCGTCATGCCGGGCGGCGCCGATCGCATCCGCCGCCTTCCCGCGACAGTTGCAGAACCTGCCTCAGCTGGATAGGGATATGGTCCTGAGCCCATTCCTCCGGCAGATAGAGCCGATAAGCGACCGGCAGGCTGGCATCGTGGTTAGCCAGAGACAAGCTAACCGCGACCTGGCAGTTGTCCTGCTTGCCGAGTTGGCCGCAATATTGCCGCGCCACCCCGACCGAGTGCTGTCCCTTCTTGGGAAACCCCGTGTCGTCGATGATCCAGGCCTCGACCGGCCCGCTACGCTGGATCGCCGGCATCACCAGCTCGCCTACCTTCGCCAGCATCGCCGCGTCCGACCATGGCGCGTTGCCGACAAAATGAAGCAAGGACTGATGCTTCGCAGCAACCGCCGCCGGAGCCGTCACTGCCGCCAGCGGCTCCACGCTCTTCCGGGCCAGCGGCATCATCAACCCCAAGCAATAATCGCGCATCGGTTCCTGCCGGTCGGCATGGCCAAGTACCTGACCAAGGGCCTCGACATAGGCCGCAAATCGCGCTTCACTCCCCTCATACTCGGTGCCTTCCATTCCGGTCCCCCAACCGGTCAAGAACTGGGCGTATATACCATATCTCGCTCCTCCAACCTATAACAATACAGCATAGATGATTTTGTGACTCAGTAAGATTAGGGCGCTATGCGCGAATGCTGACCAAAGACATGTCGCGGGCTGAAGATCTGGTGCAGAGCTGCCTTGTCCGTGCCCTTAACAAGCAACATCTTTGGGCGCCCGGCACCGATTTGCGCGCCTGGCTTTTCACCATCCTGCATAATCAGCACATCAATGATGTGCGGCGCTTGGTACGTGAAGGCATCGTCGTTTCGATCGAGGATGTCGCCTCCAAATTGGCTGCCGCTCCGGCTGTCGACGTGTCGGTCGATTTGAACGATGTCGAGCAGGCGATCGCCGCCTTGCCCGACGGGCAGCGCGAGGTGATCCTGCTCGCTGGCCATGAGGGTATGCGTTACGAGGAAATGGCTGCCACCCTCGGCGTGCCGATCGGGACCGTCCGCTCCCGCCTGTCGCGCGCCCGCACTAGGCTGCGCGAGTTGATGGATATGGACGAGACAACGACCAACAGGTGGCGCCATCAGGTTCCGATGCGGCAGGCCGCCTGAGCCGCAGGTTCCGCCGCACAATCACCGACGAGGCGAGCCGCGGCCGAGACGGCCGCCGCGCCGGGTGCTGACGCCGGTCAGAAGAAAATCAAGCTGCGCACGTCGAGCAGGTCGGACTTGGACAGATTGAAATAGAGGTCGACCGTCGCGTCGGGCGGAACTTGCCGAGCCGGGCGCTGCTGAACCCGTAAGTGCCTTCATGAAGCTGTTGAACCCGTCTGCCAGCTCTCCCGCGTAAGCAGAAGCGGATCACGGTCGCTGCGGCTTCCGCCGGGCTCGCAACCGGCGACGCGCCGTTGCGCCAAGATCGCCGCGAGCGCAGGAGCTACACGCTTCGGCTTGCCCAGCCGATGAGCGCGAAGATGCCAATCGAAACCCCAATGGAGAGCAGCGTTGTGACGATAGTGACAGCAGGCGGGACCAACAAGGCTATTCGCGACGCGCGGTCAGGGACCTGTACCATACCGAGCGAACGAAATCCGGGTCGTACGGTTCCCGCACCGAGACCTTCCTCATGCTTTCCCTCTACCGCCAGCCTTTCCCATCCACGTCGGTAGAATGTCCGTTCCGTGGCACAGTCAGGTGGCCCTGGGCGCGAAGGGCTGCTCGGCGACGTCGAGCAGTGCGCCTCTTCCGGTTCGGGCTGCCCGCGATTGCCTGCCTTTGTGCTCGAGCGCAAAGAGCAAATACGAACGTCCTGTGACTTTGTACGCCTCGCCGAATTCGTGCAGCGCGTCCTCGATCCGGTCGGGCACGTTCGTGTCGATCAGGCAGAGCCAGCTGTCTCCCTCGGGGACCACCGGCAAAGTGAATTCGACAATGTCATGATGAGCGTTCAACACCAGGAGGATCGTGGCGTCCGCCCCGCGACGGCGAATGCCGGTCGGCTGCGCCCGGCCATCGAACACCACGCCGAGGCATTTGGCTCGCGGATCCTGCCATTGTTCGGGGGTCATTTCCTTGCCGTTCGGCGATAGCCAGGTCGCGTCCTTGACGTCGAGCGCCTCGTTGTATTCCCCGACGATAAACCGGCTGCGATGCAGGATTGGATAGGCCTTGCGCAGAGCTATCAACTTGCGAGCAAAATCGACGTGAGCGCCGCCCCCATTCCGAATGTGGTCCCAGTCGATCCAGTTCAGCTCGTTGTCTTGGCAATAGGCATTGTTGTTGCCGTTCTGGGTGCGGCCGAACTCGTCGCCGGCCAATAGCATCGGCGTTCCCTGCGCCAGCAGCAGAGTGGCCAGCATGTTGCGCTTTTGCCGTTCCCGCAGCGCGGTAATCTCGGGGTCGTCGGTCGGCCCCTCGACGCCGTGGTTCCAGGAATGATTATTGGAATTACCATCCCGGTTATCTTCGCCATTCGCTTCGTTATGCTTGTCGTTGTAGGAGACGAGATCCTGTAAAGTGAAGCCGTCATGCGCGGTGATAAAATTGACGCTGGCCCACGGCTTTCTTCCCCTACGGTCGAAGAGATCGCCGGAACCGGTAATGCGCTTGGCGAGATCGGGCAGCTGACCCTCGTCGCCTTTCCAATAGGCGCGGACGGTGTCGCGGAACTTGTCGTTCCATTCTGCCCATCCCGGCGGAAAATGGCCGACCTGATAGCCGCCGGGACCGATATCCCAGGGTTCGGCGACGAGCTTGACCTGGCTCAAAGTCGGGTCCTGGCGGCAGGCATCGAGGAACCCGCCGCCCTCGTCAAAGCCGTAGGGTTCGCGCGCGAGAATGGTGCCAAGATCGAAGCGGAACCCGTCCACCCGCATCTCGCTGGCCCAATAGCGCAATGAATCCGCGACCATCTGTAGTACGCGCGGATGGCTCAAATTGACCGTGTTCCCAGTGCCGGTGTCGTTGATATAGAAGCGCTTCTGGTCGGGCAACAGCCGGTAGTAGCTGGCGTTGTCGATCCCTTTGAAAGAGATGGTCGGCCCGAGTTCGTTTCCCTCCGCCGTATGGTTGTAGACGACGTCGAGGATCACCTCGATGCCGGCAGCATGGAACTGATTCACCATCTCCTTGAATTCGTTAACGAATGGTGTGCTCAAATAGCGCGGATCGGGAGCGAAGTAGCCGATCGAATTGTAACCCCAATAATTTTTCAGGTTTTTCCGAAGAAGATAATCGTCGTCGACGAAGGCATGAATTGGCAAGAGCTCGGCCGACGTGATGCCGAGCGATCTTAAATAGCCGGAAATGTGCGGATCGGCGAGCCCAGCGAAGGTGCCTTTCAGTTCCTCTGGCACCTGCCGATGGCACATGGTGAACCCACGGACATGCATCTCGTAAATAATGGTTCGCTCCCAGGGGACCGCGGGGCGACGCTCGCTTCCCCAGGTGAAGGCGGGATCGATCACCCGGCACTTCGGAACGAAGGCGCTGCTGTCGCGCTCATCGAAGCTCAGGTCCTTGTCCGGGTGGTCTAGCGTGTAGCCGAACAGCTCGGGGCCCCATTTAAGCCTGCCAACCAGCTGCTTGGCATAAGGGTCGACCAGCAGCTTGTTGGGATTGAAGCGGTGCCCGGCGTCCGGCTCGTAGGGCCCGTGCACGCGGAAGCCGTAAGTGGTGCCCGGGCGCGCCGCCGGCAGATAGCCATGCCAAACCTCGTCGGTATATTCCGGCAGTTCGATCCGTTCGAGTTCGGTTCTGCCGTCCAGGTCGAAAAAACAAACCTCGACCTTGGTCGCATTCGCCGAAAACAGGGCGAAGTTGACGCCGAGCCCGTCCCAGGTCGCTCCGAGCGGGAACGGACGCCCTTCGCGAAGGCCGAAGCCCAGGGTCGTCATCGTCAGGTTCGGACCGCGGCGCGACGGTTCGCCGGCCGGCGCGGCGGTCTTGCCGACCGGTTCTTCGGTTTTCTGAGTTTTCATGAATTTGCCCCCAATTGAAACAAACCGGCTGAATGCGCGAAATTCGATCAGCGAGCCTCGGCCGCGCCCATGACGGTACGTTCAGGCACCAGTACGGCGACGGGCAAAACCCGGAAGAGCTCAGCCGCGGCGAAATCGCCGGCATCGCCCGTGAACCTTTTCCCCCTGAACAAATCGACCCAGCGACCCCCGTCGCCTGCCGGCATCGGCACCGCGCTGTTCTCCCACCTTGCCAAACGCGCGCGCCACGGGAAGAGCGCGGCAGCAACGACGATTGTTGCTTGCTTCCAGGTACGGGCAAAGGCGCAGATCCGATCGGCGGCCGAACCGGTTGCGTTCAGTGCGGCGTAAGAGCCGAAAGCGAACAGATCCGGGTATTCTCGACGCAGGCGGATCAGGGCCGACAGGACATACAGCTTGATGCGGCCGTCCTGCCAATTCTCCATCATCTCGGGCAGGTCCTCGGGACCGGCGGGCCGATCGAGCAGTTCGTACCGCAACGCAAAATCCACAGGACGACGGTTGTCCGGATCCACCAGACTGAAATCCCAGAGCTCTGCGCCTTGGTAGATGTCGGGCACGCCCGGCGCAGCGCATTTTAACACCGCTTGGACGAGGCTGTTGCGCATGCCGAATGGAGCGAGCTGCGCCTGGAATGCGGCAACCGATTCAAGAAACGGGTTGGTGCGCGATGCATCGAGCGCGTAGCGGATAAAAGCGAGCACAGCCTGTTCGTAGCCAGGGTCGGGGGCCGCCCATGTCGTGTGGATTTTCGCCTCGCGCATGGCTTTGACCATCGCGCCCTCGAGACGTGCACGAAAGGCATCGATCCCAGCCGAACTGGCCGGCTCGCTAGGCGACAGCCCGGGCGGCCAAGCCCCAAAGAGGAGTTGATAGAACGCATATTCATCGTTGCGATCGGGCGGTGCATCCTCGCCCGATCCCGCACTGCGCGCCCGTAGAATCCAACTCCACGCGGCAACATGCTGCGTCCATTCGTCTGCAGCCTCGCTGAGCGCCGCCAGCCGTGCCCGAGTGTCTTCGCCGCGCTTGGTGTCGTGCGTCGAAGTGGCGAGCAGGGCGTGCGGCGTGCGCCGCGCACGCTGCTCGTTGGCATAATGAAAAGCGCCGACGCTCGTCGTGAACTGATCGGGACGACCGCCGACCTCGTTCAGAGCGAGCATCCTGTTGTAGCGATAGAATGCAGTGTCTTCGAGGCCCTTCGCCATTACCGGACCGCTATATTGCTGGGCGCGCATCGCCGCACGCACGACGGCGACACGGCTGAAGCCGCTATGCGGCTCGGCCACCAGGTCGCAGGTCAATAGCCTGTGCAGAAAATCGAAGACGCTCGGATCGAGCGGCGCTTCCAGGCGCCGCGCGTGCGCGACCGCCCAATCGATGTCTCGCCGGTCGGCATCGGTGGGAGCGCTGCCGTCAATATAGGTCCGATAGACCGGAAAACAGGCGACGATCTGCTTCAGTGCGCGCTGCAAGGCATTGTTGGTGAAATCGGCGGTGCGCAAGTTGGCCCGGGCGACGCGGCCGGCCTCTCGCGCGAGCACGGCGAGTTCGCTCGCCATCTCGTTTTCCATGATCCGCAGCTTGCAGTCACGCACGATGTCGGGAAATCGTGCGTCGCACCCGGTGAAATCGGAATAGAATCGGGTCAGCACCGCCTCGCCGGCGGGGTCGATCAGCAGTCCGGTGACGAGGTTGGCGAATTCGTACCCGGTCGTGCCGTCGACGTTCCAGTCCTCGCGCAAGGTTTCGTGCGACGCGAGGATCTTTTCGACCACGAGATAAAAGGGCCTGGGCGCCCTGTCCCGAAGGCGAAGGCAATAGGCTTTGGGATCGAGCAGACCATCGACGTGGTCGACGCGAATGCCATCGAGGATGCCCTCGTCCAACAGCTTGAAGATCAGCGAATGCGCCTGGTCGAAGAGCTCCGGCAGCTCCATGCGTATGCCGGCGAGATCATTGATGTTGAAAAATCGACGATAATTTATGTCGTCGGCCGCGACCCGAAAATGTGCCGCGCGCCAGAATTGCTGCTGGATCAAGACGTCCAGTTCGCTCCAGCTCGCTGAAGCCTCCGGCCTGCCGTTGAAACGCGCCACGGCCCGCCGGGCGGCCGCGGCCACACCGGGGTCGCTCTGGGTCAGTATTGCCAGTTCTTGCTTCAGCTCGCCTGCCCGCCTGACGATGTGAGGCCGCCATGCCGAGAGATGCGCGAATGCGTCGCCGAGCCGCTCGAGGTCGGGATGCTCGACGCCCAGGATCTGCGCGTAATGTACCGGGCAGATCGGCAGCTTGTGGCTGTCATAGGCCCACACCGCAAAGCTGCCCAACTCGGGCTCGAATTTGAGAACCAGCTCGCCAGCTTCCAATACCGCGCCGTACTGGTCGCCCAGAAACGGCACCAGCAGCTTGTTATGAAGGTAGCGTCGATCCGGTTCCCAATCGATATCGAACCATCCGGCATATTCCAATTCCGGTCCCCATTCGAGAACATCAAGCCACCAGGGATTGTCTGCCCCTCCTACCCCCATATGGTTGGGCACGAAGTCGATGATTTGCCCCAATCCGTTTCCCCGAAATGCAACGACCATCCGGTCGAAGCATTGCGGGGTTCCCAACTCCGGGTTCAATTCGGTGTGGCTGACGATGTCGTAGCCGTGAGTGCTGCCGGGCCGCGCCCGCAGATAGGGCGAAGCGTAGACATGGCTGATGCCGAGCTTCGCCAAATACGGTGCAAGCTCGGCCGCTTGCGCAAAACCGAAATCTTTGGTGAATTGGAGTCGATAAGTAGCCCGCGGAATTGGTTTGGGAGATTCAGCAATCATTTTGGAGATCCGGACCGGTCCGCCGCGGCGCGGTCAATATTTCCGCGATCCGCGAGAGCGCCTCGTCGACAGCAAGCGCCTCGATCGGCTTGGCGTATTTGCGGCGCCAGTTGGGATACTCGATCGAGGTCGCCGGCACGTTCACTGGATCGACCTCGCCCATGATGTCGTCGAGCTGCGCAACGACCAAGCCCGAGGATACGCGAGCGAGAAATTGATGCGCCGCGAATGCGAACTCTTCAACCGAGACGTCGGCATCCTGCGGCAGCAAATCCTGACTGCGAAACGCTTTAAGGATCGCCTCGCGATCGCGCTCCCGACGCCGGCGCTGTGATTCGAGCTCCTCAGCACTTGGATAAAGCCCGAGGCTGGCTTTCAGATCGATATCCCTAGCTCGCCACCAGCCCCGCAAGGTGGCCAGATCATGGTTGCCGGCGACGGCGACAGCGAGCCGAGGGTACCTGTTCGGCGGGAGGAATTCGCCGGTTTCGGCATTTTGCTCAAAGAGCAGCACGCGGTAGGACATGATATTGGCAGCAGCCATTTTTGTCCGAAAGCCGTCCGGCACCGTCCCGAGATCCTCGCCCACCACCAGGCAATGCCGGCGCCGGCTTTCCAGCGCCAGGATGCCGATCAAATCGTCGACCGGATAGCGGACGTAGGCGCCTTGCGAGGCCGGCTCGCCATCCGGGATGCAATAGAGGCGCAGCAACCCCATGACATGGTCGACGCGCAGTCCCCCGGCATGGCGCATATTGGCGCGTACCAGCCGAATGAAGCTGGAGTAGCCCTCGCGGCGCAGCGCCTCGGGCTGAAACGGCGGCAGTCCCCAATGCTGACCGGCCGGATTGAAGATGTCCGGGGGTGCGCCGATTTCGGCTCCGCGCATAAAAGCGCCGGGGTTGGCCCACGTTTCTGCGCCGGATCGATCGCAGCCGACCGCAAGATCACGGTAGAGACCAATCATCATGCCGGATTCAGCGAAAGCGGCGGCAGAAGACGCCAGCTGCTGATCGGCGACGAACTGCAGCCAAGCCAGAAAATCGACCTCGTCGCGGTGTTCGACGGCAAATCGGTGGACTGACCGCGACGTCGCGATTTGGAATTCCGTAGGCCAGCGCCGCCAGTCCCCCCGATTTGGATCATCGGTCGAAAGATGACGGCGCAGGGCCTGAAAGATCGACGAACTCTCCAAACTCTCGCCGTTTGTCGCGCGGAAACGGCGAAACGCATCCCGGCGCTCGTCACTCGCCGCTTCCCCGAATGCCCTGAATATAAGCCGCAAGATCTCGATCTTCAGCGCCGCTGCAGTACCGTAATCGACCAGCGCCGATGACCGACACCGGTCGAGTTCCCTATGGAAGGTGAGCGATTGCACGAGCTGCTGCGCCGGGCGGCAACGCCCGAATTCAGGCACTGCAGTAACGTCGATAAAGAGCGCGTTCAGATGCAGACGGCTGGCCGGCGAATAGGGGCTGGCTCGTTCTGGCGCGTCGAGGAACATCTGGTGCAGCGGGTTGACCCCGATCACGTTGCATCCCCGCCTGGCGACGATCGGCGCGAGCGCGGCGAGATCGCCGAAATCGCCGATGCCCCAGTTGCGCGCCGAGCGCAGCAGCGGGAGCTGCGCCGCAATTCCCCAAAGCCCCGGACCGCTTTGCAGGCCGTCCGGGAGCCAGCAGCTCCGCGGCGCAACAATCAGCGAGGCCTCGGCGCCTAGTTCGGGCAGTTGCAGGCGGTGATAGCCGTACGGAAGATCAACCAAACGCAGCCGGCGCTTTTCGGCCGCGCCATGAGGGTCACGCCCGACACGATCGAGCCCGGCGACCGCCACCGTGCCGGCCTGTTCGGGGCCGTCCTCCAACTGCACCTGCCATTGGACCACTGGCGTTCCGGCCGGCAACGCGACCTCAAAGGTGCACGCTCGACCTTCATCGCGCGCCACGATCACGGGCGGCAAACAGGATTGCCATGCCGCCTGTTCACGCTCGGCGAGCGCTGACAGCGCCTCCTGCTCGGTCGCGACGTTGACGCCCATGCTGCCGAGGAGTCGGACCTGCGTCTCCGGCTGCGTCGCGATCGCCTCGCCGCGCGCGTCCTGGTATCCAGGCTCAATTCCGTATTGTGCTGCCAGCCGGTCGAGTGCCGTTGCGCCGGCGCGAGGTCGCCGGATAGGAGCGCGGAGTTCAACCACTCTGCAAGCTCCAACAGACGCTCCACGCGCCGAGCCGGTCGGCTCCGATCGATCCGACCGAGAAGATCTCCCGGCTTTTCGCCCTGGTGGTCCCGTCATTTTCGGCGTGCGACCCGGGCCACCGATTGGGTTCATCGATTGGCATCGCTTCACGAACGACGCCGTCGAGCGTCTCGGCAGAGAGATTTGCCGCCAAGCTCAACCGCGAGCCGTCGCCCAGGGTCCAGTGCACCATCACTGCACCGGGGCCGTGCACCTGGTATTGTCCGGAATTCCCCTGCATCCCTGGTAAGCGGGGGATGATCTCGGTCCGCCGCAGGAACAACAGGCGCCGGTAAAGGGACAACCAATCCGCATGCACCCCGCGTGTCGCCTCTTCCCAGCCAAGTTTTGCCGATAGGAAGGTCTCCCGAGCGGTCGGATCGGGGATGCGTTCGCGCTGCTCCGGATCTTGAAACTCCGGGAATTTCGCGAATTCCGCGCGGCGACCGTTCCGAACCGCTTCGGCCAAGTCGTCCGCGAAGTCGCAGAAAAACGGAAACGGCTCGGCGGCGCGCCATTCCTCGCCCATGAACAGCATCGGGATCTGCGGCGCGAGCAGATAGACGGCAACGATTGCCCGCACGGCCTCCGGCCGAGCAGAGCTGGTCAGCCGGTCGCCAAAGGCGCGATTGCCGACCTGATCGTGGTTTTGGATGAACGCAACGAAAGCCTCCGGCGGGAGGCCAGCGCTCGGCTCTCCCCGCGGCGAACCGCGATAGCGCATCATCTCGCCCTGAAAGGCGAACCCCTCGGCCAACACCCGGCCGAGCTTCCCGGTGTCCCCTGCATAGTCCGCGTAGTAGCCGGCGCTTTCGCCGCTCGCCGCCGCGTGCAGGACGTGGTGCAGATCGTCGTTCCACTGCGCGGTAAATCGATCGGGCCTGCCGTCGGCATCGCGGCGAAGCCTTAAGGCTTGATTTTCCTCGTTTTCCAGGATGAGATGGACATAACGGTCGCCGGCCGCGCCGCGAATGCGGCGAGCGATCGTGTCGAGGATGTGTTCTCGGCTGTCGTCGATGATTGCGTGGACGGCATCGAGCCGCAATCCGTCCAAATTGAACTCGGTTATCCAATAGACCGCGTTCTCGACGATCATCGCGCGGATCATCGGCGACCCGTCACCGTCGAAGTTAACCGCTGCGCCCCATGACGTCTGGTGCTCCTCGGTGAAGACCGGCGCATAGGCCGGCAGATAATTTCCGACCGGCCCGAAATGATTATAGACGACGTCGAGCAGCACTGCGATGCCGCGGCTATGGGCGGCGTCGATCAACGCTTTGAGATCTTCCGGTCGGCCATATGTGGAATCCGGGGCGAAGAGGAGCACGCCGTCATAGCCCCAGTTCCAACGGCCGGGAAAATCGGCAATCGGCATCAGCTCGATCGCGGTGACCCCGAGTTCATGGAGGTAATCGAGCCGCCCGATTGCTGCCCGAAATGTACCCTCGGCGGTAAAGGCGCCGACGTGCAGCTCATAGAGGACGCACCCTGTCCATGGCCGGCCGTGCCAATCCGCATCGCACCATTGGTATGCGCCGGCATCGATGACCTCGCTCGGACCGTGAACGTCCATCGGCTGAAAGCGCGAGGCCGGATCGGGGACCTGCAGGCCGTCGGGCAATACGAACTGGTACAACGACCCGGGGCGGGCGGCGCCGGTCACGAGCTCGTGCCAGCCGTCGCCATTCGACCGCATCGGGAGCTGCCGCTTCGCACCGAAGATGTTCAGGCGGATGCGGTCGTGTTTGGGCGCCCAAAGACGGAAGCGAACCTCATCCGTTGCGATTTCGGCGCCAAACGGCATTTGATGATTTCGCCGCAGATTTCCGAGCGGATGCAACATATCGGGATGACCTGGAGCTGCGCACGACATGCGGCCGACTACTGAGTGTGATTCGCCTACTTAACGAACCTGCCGGGTCTTGGTTCCGCCGTTGCGGGCATTTTGTTTTACGGCAAGTGACGGTGACCGAAATTTTCCTTCGTTTTTTGAACTTTCAGGCAAGCGAGTGTTAACGGCGAATAACCCAGGAAAATTTGCCAAGAGAATTTGGCGATGGATAAAGATCGCATCGCGGCTGTCACCCATGAGTTAAAGGGTACCGTCAAAAAGAATATCGGGAAGTGCAGAATTGTATAGGCGGGGCCACGGACGACGCGCTACGGCCAGCCGCCAGCTTCGTTACATCGGCCGTGGTGATTTGTCTGAATTCGACAAGCTACTACCGAAAGATAATGCTTTATTCATCTCCAGGTTCGCTGGCCGATCGGCTATAAACACCAGCAAGCACGGTCCGCTGATTAGCCACTTTGCCCGCTCGACCTACTAACGCCGGCTTTAGCTCATAGTTCATCGTTGATTGGGTTTTAGCGTTTTCGCCTCGTCGGTGACGAGGCCCTATCGAGAGTTCCTTCCTCTAATCCAGGCGTTAATCATCCAAAATACGGCGAACGCAGTCGCCAGTGATGAAAAGTTGAAGGGTTTGACTGAGCTGGACCCCGAAAATGAGACAGTTGGCTAAGGTGGAGCCCTGCCCCTAGAAAGCGCCGATGGCGCAGGAGCAGGAGATGAAGGGTACACGCAAGAAGCACAACGCGGGGTTCAAAGCGAAGGTGGCGCTGGCGGCGATCAAGGGTGATCGGACGATCGCCGAACTGGCGAGCGAGTTCGGGGTCCATCCGAACCAGATTTACAACTGGAAGAAGCAGCTGCTGGACGGGGCGGCGGGTGTTTTCGAGGGGAGTGGCACGGCCGCGGCGGGAACGGCCAGCGAGGCGCAGGTCGATGTTCTCTACCGGCAGATCGGCCAGCTGAAGGTCGAAAACGATTTTTTGGCACGAAAGCCCGGCAAATGAGCCGAGCCGAGCGTCGCGCCCTGGTCGAGCGCGAGAACCCGACGCTGCCGGTATCGCAGCAATGCCGCCTGCTGGCGGTGCCGCGGGCGACGGTTTACCGGCAGCCGGCCGAGGTCAGCGCCGAGGATCTGGCGATCATGGCGCTGATCGACCGGCAGTATCTGGCTCGACCCTATTACGGCTCGCGCCGGATGGCGGCGTGGCTGGCGACCCAGGGTCACGTCGTCAATCGCAAGCGGGTGCAGCGGCTGATGCGGCTGCTGGGACTGGTGGCGATTTATCAGCGCCCGAACACGAGCAAGGCGGCGGCGGCGCACAAGGTCTACCCGTATCTGCTTGGCGGTCTCGCGATCGAGCGGGCCAACCAAAGCCTGCCCCGGCGAAGGCCGGGGTCTGGTGTTCGGACATTACATATATCCCGATGGCCAAGGGCTTCCTCTACCTGGTCGTCATCATGGACTGGGCAAGCCGCGCCGTACTGACGTGGCGGCTGTCGAACACGCTCGGCGCCGATTTTTGTGTCGAAGCACTCGAGGAAGCGCTTGTCCGGTATGGCCGGCCCGAGATCTTCAATACCGACCAGGGGAGCCAGTTCACCAGCGACGACTTCACCGGCGTCCTAAAGCAGCACGGGATCACGATCAGCATGGACGGCAAGGGCCGCTGCATGGACAACATCTTCGTCGAGCGGCTGTGGCGCAGCCTGAAATACGAGGAGGTCTACCTCAACGCCTATGCGAATGTCGCCGAGGCCAAGGCCGGCATCGGCGCCTGGCTCCGCTTCTACAACGAGGAGCGCCAACACCAGAGCCTCGGCTATCGCACGCCGCGGCAGATTTACGAAGAAGGCCTGTGGATATATGGACGATCGGCGTTGCCGACCGGCGCCGCTTCCCCCGCATCCCGAGCAGGCTCGGCAAGCGGGGAAATGCTCGCCTTCGCCCACATACCCACAGGCACCGCAACCGAGGGATTTGATATCGATGCTTTAAGAGGTACACTTGTCGAACCAGCCGTCGCACAAAACGCGATCGGAGCCGACATCCAGATCGGCGGGGATACACCTTAACAAGCGGCTCCGGCTGTCTCGCCCTCGGGGTCCACCTCAGACAATGAGCCCCACGCCGGCATCGAGACTACCATGATGGACTACGGCGCGTCGCGCGTAGCCGCTGGTGAAAGAACCTTGAGCCCGCTCCTCCGTCGCCGCGCCTCTTCGGCCAGCTGCCGGCCGTGCATACCGCCCGGCAATCCCACTTCGGTAAACAGCAGCGCGACCCCGATGGGCATCGAGCAATCGCAGGACGACATGACCATCCACCGCCTCTACTACGCGGTAACCCGATTCACGGAGCATCTCGGTCGTGGAGTTGCGGACTTCAGGGTTATCCACGGTTAGCAGGATAGCCTCTTCCCCCGCAGGGAAATCGGCGTCGCGACCGACAGGCCGTCTGCCGCATCTTGGGTCGAATTATATCGGGGCAAATAAAGCTTGACCGTCGTCCCTACTCCGACTCGCTATAAATCCTGGCGTGGCCACCTGACTGCTTGACGAGGTCGTAGACCTGCGACAGACCGAGTCCGGTGCCCTGCCCAGGCTCCTTGGTAGTAAAGAATGGATCAAAGGCCCTTTCTATTACCTCGGGCATCATCCCGACGCCGGAATCGCTGACGAAAATACCGATGTATTGACCTGGGGGAATCTCCGCGGCTACAGCGTATGCTTCATCCAGATATACGTTCGCGGCCTCGATCGTCTCTATAACGATGCTTTCGCCCAGCGTACGCCGCAGCATTTCGGACATGTCGGCGATCAGCGTATTGGCCGAGAGTGATGTCGGCGCGAGCGTTTGGCCGCGTCCAAAAGCCAATAACCGATGCGTCAGGATTGCGGCTTGGGTCGATGCGCGCCGCGCAGGTTTGCCAATCGCTCGCGTTGGCCGCCGCCTCGGGAAGGCGACGCAGCAGCGTCTCGATATTCCCCGAAATGACCAACAGCATGTCATCCTAGGTCCGGGAGTTGAGGTCGTTGTCGGGGCGAGATTTTGTGGATAATGAAAGGCAATGAGTGGGGAAATAGGGGTACCGGCGGTTCACCCGGCGGGTGAGCAACCGATAGTAGAGCTGGCGACAGACTAAGCGGTGACGGCGGACACCTTTGCAAAGCATCCGCCTCCAGAAAGGTGGCAAGCCGCATGCGACCCGGTGCCATCACCCCATTGCCGAGGCGTTGCGCGCCTGTCTCGATGCCGCGGGAATCGCCGAGGGAGACAAGGGCCGGCTGTTTCGCACCCGTGCGTGGACACAACGGCGCATCTTGTCCGAAGGGGCTCTGAGCCGGCAGGATGCCCGGCAGCTGATCCGCCGACGCGCGGCCGGCTGCTGGCATCGCGGCGCCAATCGGCCGTTAAACTTCCCGCGTCACTGGTGTCACCGGCCTGCCTTCCCTACGGCGGCGTGCTCGAACATCAGGAAATGGCGGCGCCCAGAGCCCGCGCATGACCAAGGTCAATAATCGGACGAAAGAGCGCCTGACGCAGGACGACGGTGGAGTGAAGCCGACTACGACTGATGGTCTCTGCATACGGCGATGACCTCGAAAGCTGCGGCGCCTTCCGTCGGATTGGCGAGCGTGAGTGACAACCCCCCACGTTCTGGCTCCGCCGCTGCGAGAGGTCTTGCCCGCGCCAGGTGCCGGCCCTGACCGGCGCGCGGACCCGAACGCGAGAAGGCCGAGTTTGCGTCGCCCGACGCCCTCTCCTCTTGCGGATCAATTTTGCAGCTGTCGCCGTTTGTTTCGCCAACGTCCCCGTGTCAACACGCTTCCGGTTAGAGGAGCGCGACCCCTCGAAGCTGGTTTCCTGCCAATGCTGCGGACAACTCCTCTATTTCGAGACGAAATCGACGACACCCGTTCGCGGCCCTGCTTTTGACTTTCTCGCCGACCCCCCACCGCTGGCGACGAAGCCCATATCATGACGGGCCATGACAACGGCGTTATTACGATAGCTGTGATCGAGGCAGATGATGTCGAGCGCGAGCGGCGCCGCGTTGCGATGGGCGAACCATACCGAACTCTCCTCGGGCATTTTCGGCACGAAATCGGACATTATTTCTGGGACCGCCTCGTCGCCGATCGCGGTCTCGTCGACGCGTGCCGCGCCAGGTTCGGCAACGAGACCGCGGATTATGGCGCGGCGTTGCAGAAACATTACCGCGAGGGCGCACCGGCGGATTGGCAGAGCGACTACGTCAGCGCCTATGCAAGTTCGCATCCCTGGGGGGATTTCGCGGAGACGTGGGCGCATTACCTGCATATCGTGGACACTTTGGAAATGGCCGCAGCTTTTGGTCTCCATGGGCGTCCGAAGGCGGCTGCCAGAGAGACGCTGGCGGTTGGGGTCGATTTCGACCCCTATAAATGCGGACGACATTAGCCAATTGGTCGTTAATTGGCTGCCTCTGACCAATGCGCTGAACAATCTCAACCGCTGCATGGGAGCCAGCGATCCCTATCCCTTTATCCTCTCGCCCGTCGTCATCGGGAAGCTCGGCTTCATCCATGAACTCGTCCTTTCGACGAAATCTGGAATTTCGAGCGACTTTCGGGATTAGAAGGCGTTCTGATGACGGGAGCTCACAGCTGATGGGTTTCGTTATGGGTAAGGTCGAGTGTCATGATCGCGTGATATGGATGACAGTCGACGTCCGATTTGATACTGGTGAGGTCGAATAACGGCGCGCAAGATTCTGGTTGCTTTCGGTCGGCCCTGCCGCCGGCCACTCAAGCCGATCGCGCTTATGCGGCGGTGGTCGCGCCGCTGTTCGAATTAACTAGGAGGAGCGAGTGGACGGCGATGGTGTCCTGGCGTCGAAACAGGCGCGGATTTGGCGTGCCAATTCATCGGAGCGGAAAGGCTTATGAAGGATCGTGTAGTCACCCGCTTCGTCGGTGCCTGCAGCCGGATAGCCCGACATCAAAAGGACCGGCAAATCAGGACGAAGCATCCGGACACGATCCGCAAGTTCGACACCGTTTACGCCACCTGACATCACAATATCGGTGATCAGAATATCGACCGAAGTGCCAGCGCCAATCAGTTGTAGCGCCTCTGCCGCACCGCTGGCGGTCAAGACTCGATAGCCGAGGCTTTCGGTCATTGTCTCCATGGTGTTACGGACTAATTCATTGTCCTCGACGATCAGCACGATTTCGGCGCCGCCGGGGTCGCTATCCTTCGCCGGAGCCTCGACAAGGCCCGGCAACTCGGGTGGGCCCATCATGCGCGGCAGGTAAAGGCTGACAGTGGTCCCCGCGCCCGGCGAACTGTCGATCAGAACATGGCCACCGGATTGCTTGCTGAAACCATAGACCTGGCTCAATCCGAGACCGCTTCCTTTGGAAGCTTCTTTGGTCGTGAAAAAAGGCTCGAAAGCTCGTTCGACAACCTCTGGCGCCATGCCATGCCCGGTATCGGACACGGCGACCCTCACGTATTCCCCAGCAATACCGCTTTCCGAGTTTGCCTGCCCGATTGCTACATTCGAGCTCGCGATGCACAGAGTTCCTCCATCGGGCATGGCATCGCGAGCATTGACGACGAGGTTCAAGATGGCCGCTTCGAGCAGGATCGGGTCTGTTCGGCACTGCCAGATGTCGGGCCCATATTCGAGAGTGAGTTTGACCGTCTCGCCGGCCGCGCGCCGCAGGAAGCCCTCTCTCTCAATCATGAAATCGGCAATGTGCAGGGCCGCCAGCGTGAGCGACCCGCGGCGCGCGAAGGCAAGAAGCTGTTGGGTAATCCTTGCCGCATGTTGGGCAGCATCTTCGGCATTGACGAGGCATTGCAAGACCGCTGCGC
Source organism: uncultured Alphaproteobacteria bacterium (assembly GCA_963790875.1). Classification (GTDB taxonomy): domain Bacteria; phylum Pseudomonadota; class Alphaproteobacteria; order ATCC43930; family CGMCC-115725; genus AP-15. Next base: position 47,587 of record CAWBQT010000017.1, on the reverse strand, counting down.
GCTTCCGGTGGGCATGCCCGTCGGCCTTTATACTCTTGTGCACGACCTCCAGGTTGCCGGTGATTACCGTTAGTAGGTTATTGAAATCATGCGCAATCCCGCCGGTCAGCTGACCGATCAGATCGAGCTTCTGGGTATGCCAAAGAGCCATCTCCGCCTTTCGGCGGTCCTCCGTTTCACGAGCGAGATCCTCTCTCGCCGCGACGAGTTCGCGGGTCCGGTCGGCAACCAGTCGACCCAGATTTTCATTGATACGATGCACCTCCTGTTCCGCCCGCCGCATTCGCAGCAGCGCGCCGATCGTCGCTATCAGTTCGTCCGGCTCGATCGGCTCGACGAGGTAGGAATCGGCGCCGCCGTCGAGCGCCCGGCTGCGATCGGCGACTCCGGTGAACGCCGCCGAAGTCTGCAATACGATGATCCGCGGGAACCGGGCTTTGATAGCCCGACAGATCTCGATGCCGCTCGCATCCGGTAACTTGACGTCGAGCAAGATCAGGTGAGGGGATCGGCTTTCGGCCAGGGCGAGCGCGTCGCGTCCCGAGCTCCCCTCATAGATTTCGTATCCGTGCCGGCGCAGGAGATGGCTTCTGATGTAGCGCGTCGCCTCGTCGTCGTCGACGATGAGGATAATCTCGTCGCTCATCCCGCTCTGCCCGAAGCTCGGGGTCGGCGTTCGCCGAGAGCCTCCGCGATAGCGTCGGTGAGCGCTACCATGGTGAGATCGGATTTCGACATGACCCGCGACGTTCGACCGAGGCGCTGCCGTTCGCGCGGGCTGAGGATCGCCGAGGTTAGAACAATGGCCGGCACATCCTCGAGCCCAGGGTCCCTTTCCATATGCTCAAGCAACTCGAAGCCGTCCATACCGGTCATCATCAAGTCCAGCAGCAAGATATCGGGCCGGCTATTGCGCAACTGCGCCAACCCCTCGGTCCCCGTTGTCGCCTCCTGCAATTCATAGACACCGCGTGGCAGCAATTGGCGTACCAAATATCGCGTCACCTCCTCGTCATCGACGATTAGTACTCGGGTGACCGACAGGTTGCCGGTGAGTTGATCGAGAAGCCCGAGCAGCGATTGAGGATCAACAGGCTTGCCAAGATAGGCGTCGGCGCCCAGGTGGAGCGCCTTGCGCGCCTCGCCGGTCGAAGAGGAGACGACAATTGGAATTTCTGCTGTCATCCCATCTTGCCGGAGCCGCAGGAGCATCCGCCAAGACTCATCGCCTGACAGCACCACGTCGAGCAGGATTGCGGCGGGCGCGAGACGATCGAGCGCACGCTTTGCGGCGGCGACGGATTGAACGACGATCGGCTGATAGCGGGTTTTGGCGAGTATGCGTTGCAGAGCGAACGCGTCGGCAGGATCGTCCTCGACAATGAGAACCGGCGCGCGGGCGGGATCGACCGTCCATTCTTCCTCGACTGCTTCCGCAGCCTTCTCTATCCGATAGACGCGCGGCACGGTCACCGAGAACACCGACCCTTGTTGGGGTGCACTCTCAACCGAAATCGCGCCGCCCAGCAACTCGGCCAGCTTCTTCGATAAGGGCAAACCGAGACCCGTTCCTTTGATCTGCGACTGGATCGGATGAGCGACCTGACCGAACTCCTCGAATATTATGCCGAGGTCCGCCTCGGCAATGCCGATGCCGGTATCGCGCACCGAGAAGGTCACCGTGCCGGCATCGGTATCCGTTGAGGCCCACACACGCACTTCACCTCGTTGGGTGAACTTGATCGCGTTCGAGAGGAAATTGCGGAGAATCTGAGAAACTTTTCCCTCGTCGGTGTACAGAGTCGGCAACTCGGCCGCGTCCTCGAATATCAGCGCGACGTCATCGCTGACGAGTAGCGGCCGCAGCATCCCGCGAAGCGCGCCGAACAGGTTCTCGACAGTAAACTCGACAGGCATGATGGATACCTTTCCCGCCTCCACCTTCGCCAGATCGAGCAGATCGTTGACGATGTCCGTCAGACTTTCCGCGGCCTTCCGGATGTACTGAACCTGTTTCTCCTGTTCCGGTGTCAGATCGCCATCGGTTCGAGCCAGCAAAAGACGCGACAGGGAAAGGATGGAGTTCAGCGGCGTGCGGAACTCATGGCTCATATTCGACAGAAATTTCGACTTTAGTTCATCGGCGCGGCGTAGGTGGTCGGCTCGCTCGTCGAGTTCGGCGTACAACGCGACGACACCGCGATTGGTATCTTGCAGTTCCTGATTGAGCTGAACCAGTGCCTGCTGCTTATCCTGCAGCTCCTCCAACTGGAGGAGCATTTCCTGGTTCTGGCGCCTGACCTCCTCGACCGGATCAACCGAGTGGTCTGCGGCGAGGGCGCGGCTGATGCGCTCGAACCGCTCGGCGGTAAGTACCGGAGCGTTTGCCGGAAGAAATTTGCTGATCCGCACCGTCGTGCCGCCACGTTTAGGCGACTCGATACGGAAGAGATCTACGAGTTGTCGGGCTCCCCGCAGTCCCACCCCCATTCCTTGCTCGGATCGGTGACTACCGGAAAGCACGGCCGGCAAATCGCGGATGCCTGGTCCCTTGTCGCTGATGACAATTTCGAAGCTGTACCGGGTAGAAGCGTCGCTCACTCGGAATTCCGCACGGCCCCCGCCGGCATATTCAAAGGCATTTCGTGCCACCTCGGAAACGGCGGTGGTGATCCGCGTCTGGTCCTGCCGGTCGAAACCCAAGAGCTCCGCAATGAGCCGGGTCCGCTTGCGCACGAGCACGATGTCCGGTTCGTGTTCGAGGGCAACGAGGAGGAGCCGAGCATTCATAACGTCGCTCGGATTGCGACCACCGCCGCATCGTCGCGGCCCCGGCGGTGGTCGCGGAACAGTACCCCCGCGACGAGCGATGGGTGACTCGCAGCCAAGCCGGGATAGCCATCGATTTCCCACTTCGCCGAAACGCCGTCGGAATGAAGGATCACCAGCGGGTTTGTCGTGAACGGGTAGGTGAACTCACGGATGCGCGGTGCGACGTGTCCGGCGGTGCCGTTGTAAGAAGCCATTCGACGAGATCTGCCGTCGCAGGCGAGGACGCCGGTGATGTTGCCGATCCCGACGAAGCGCACGAGGCGGGCATTCGCCTCGATGCGAGCGACCGCCAGCGCCGCACCTCTCGTCGGCGCGAGAGCGTGATGGATTGATTCAACCAGCGGGACGCAGTCTTTGTCGGCATTTTCGGTGAAGGTACGGGTCGCGATCTCGGCGGCTTGCGCCGCAAGCGGCCCGTGACCCGAACCGTCCACGACCAGTAACGTCGCACTCGACCGGTCATGTGCGGTTGCCCAACTGTCGCCACAGATGCTCTCGCCAGGGTAAGGATCGGCTACGACACCGAGCTCCGGCCCGGTAAGCGAGGCTAACCCGGCAGACAGAAAGCATGCCAGCACCGCCGTCCCTCGGCCCGGCCGCGAATAGATCGCATAGTGGTCGGCGTTGCGGGCGATCGCGCCGAGACCGGTCCCCGGGCTGCCGGCCGTCGAGAAGCCATCGACTAGGCAGCGCCCGACATCCGCCATGCCGGGCCCACGGTCGAGGCCGAGAAGCTCGATACCGGGAACGCCCGCCGCAACCAAGCGACGGGAAACCACAAAGCCGCCGCCGCCGTGCTTCAAGAGGTTAGTCGCGATCTCAGTGCCGACAAGCGCAACGCGGCCGACGATATCCTCGGCGAGGCCATTCTGGCGTGCCGCCGCGGTCACTGCGCGCCGCGCTTCGCCGACCTGGCTCGGATCACCGACTGTACTGATAACGAGCATCTTAGAGCTTCCAACGCCCAAGGGTGACGGTCGTCCCCTTGCCGAGAACCGATTCGATCGAAAATTCGCTCGATAACCGCTTTGCGCCGCTCAATCCCAAGCCAAGCCCGCCGCCGGTCGTGAACCCGTCAGTCATAGCGGCCTTGATATCGGCGATGCCGGGCCCGTTATCGGAAAAGGTCAGCTGGACGCCGCGACGCGGCCCATCGCGCAGGAGCTCGATACGCAGGATGCCGCCGCCCCCGTAATCGACGGTATTGCGAGCAATCTCACTTGCCGCGGTGACGAGCTTGGTCTGGTCGACGATCCCGAACCCGGCCTCGATCGCCTTCGCCCGGACGGCCTGGCGCGCGCGCACGACATCGTCCGAGGTTTGCAGCGCAAGTGCGTCAGACTTCTCGACGACCAAGCGCGCCCCCTTCCTCATCGATCGCCCGACGGATCAACGCGAGACCTTTGTCGACGTTGAGAGCCGTGCGGACGCCGGTCAGGGAGAGCCCGAGTTCGACCAGAGTGATGGCGACAGCGGGCCGCATGCCGACGACGACCGTCACCGCGTCGAGTACCCGCGACATCGCGGCGATGTTGTTGAGCATGCGGCCGATAAAAGAATCCACGATCTCGAGCGCCGAGATGTCGATCATGACCCCGCGCGCCCCGTCGGCCACGATCCGATTGGTCAGATCGTCCTGCAGCGCCATCGCCAGGCGGTCGTGCATATCGACCTGAATGGAAACCAGCAGGCAGTCGCCGATTTTGAGTACCGGGATTTCCGCCATGACGGATCAGGGCTCCTGCCGCACTCGGGGGCTTTCCGCCACAACCTTGCCGAGGCGACGGAGTGCCAGCGCGAGCGCGTCGGCCATGGTTGCCTTGGAGACGACTCCCAAATCGAGACCGAGATGGACGATAGTCTGCGCGATCTGCGGCCGAATGCCGCTGATGATGCAATCTGCCCCCATCAGTCGCGCGGCTGCCACCGTCTTGATCAGGTGCTGCGCCACCAGCGTGTCGACGGTCGGCACGCCGGTGATGTCGATGATCGCGATCTCCGCGCCGGAGGTGACAATTTGCTCGAGCAGGCTTTCCATGATGGTCTGGGCGCGCGAGCTGTCGAGCGTCCCGATCAACGGCAACGCGAGCACCCCCTCCCACAGCCGCACGACCGGCGTCGAAAGTTCGAGCAGCTCCTGCTGCTGCCGCAGAATGATCTCCTCTCGGCTCTTAAGGTAGGTTTCGACGGTATGGAGACCGAGCTTTTCGATAAGCGATGTCGCCGTCCAGGTTTCGTCCGCGAGCCGATCCGGATCCGCACCCATTTCTCGGCGCAACAGAGCGAAGAGCGGCTCCTTGATTGAAAACACAAATGTCGCCGTCTCGGAGGGGGTTAGACCGAGTTCGGCGCGCGAGCGGGATACCTCTTCGAGCACGGTTCGGGCACGATCCCATGCAGGCGCCTTGATATCCTCGACCTGCCCGCCGGTCACGCCTTCGCGCAAGGCAGCGAGCAGCCGGCGGCAGCTCTCGCCGAGCTCCGCCTCGCTGAGCTGGCCGCTGCGCACCGCGCCGGATTTTTTCTGGGTTTCCAACCAACCGTTCAGCAACGCCTGCTCGTTTTCCGCCAGCAGACGAGGGATGGCGGTCATCCTTTTCCCTTCCATCGTTTCCTCTTAGATTGTGCCGCAAGAGGGTTGGTTCCGCCCTCGTTGCGCCCATGTCCCATCAGCGAGAGCGGATGGAGGCGCGTGTTCGGTTGCGCACGGGTCAGTAACCGGATAAATATCTCATCGTGACCTTGACTTCGCAGAAAACTTTTTCGGGGGCAGAGCCGGCGCCATCCTTGTCCTCGGTGTCGCGAATCCTTGTCGTCGACGACGATGCCGGGTCTGCCGCGGCGATCGCCCATGCGCTGCGCGCGAGAGAGTTCGAGGTCGTGGTCGCGCCGGACTATCTGCTGGCGCTTGAGGAACTCGAAAGCGCCCGACGGCTCGACCTGCTAATCTCCGACATCGTCATGCCTCAGCGCGTCAATGGCTTGGCGCTGTCGCGGATGGCCCGCATGCGAAGGCCGGACCTCAAGGTTATCTACGTGACGGCGTACGATATCCCTGGCGTCGAGCGAGAAGCGCTGGGTCCCATTCTGCGCAAGCCGGTCGACGAAGAAAATCTTGTTGCCGAGGTCCTGCACGTGCTGGCTGCCGTCTGACGCGCCGGGTCCCGGGGGATTACGTCAGCATCAGCGGTGCGGGGTCGGCCCGTCGGTGCAAATCGACACTTCGTCTGATCAGGGATGAGAAGTCGGAGCATGTGGGTCTTCGACCGACAACTTTCGCAGCTACTTTCAGGCGCAAATATCGGACTTTCGTGGGTGGCCCGTCGCATATGACAGGAGCGGTCCTCCCGGTGATGGACGGCGGGTCGGCAGCCGAGACTCGCCGCCCGGCAGGCCAACGACGCCTCGCGGCCGCACGGCTCGCAAGGCGGTGGCCGGCCGGCCGTGCCCATTGACAAATCACGATCGTTCTGCTACGAAATTGCGACAATCGCGCTTTGAATATCCTGGGCCATTTTCGCCGCTCAAACTGGCGGGCGGCGGGACGGGGTCCGGCAATTCCCCGGCTTTCCCTGTTCGGCCGATTTAATTCCGTGTTCGGGCGAATTTATTTCCCTGTTGCCTTACTAGGGAATTTCTTGCCAAGTTATTGATAAAGATGGCATTATTTTCGCCCGGTCGAGCCTGAGCGCGATTTTTCCCGGTATATTCCCATTGACCAGGGAAGCTCGAAGGCTTCTGCGAAGTCCTGCGCAGCCGAACCTCTTTCGAAACCCGATTTTTGCGCCGGAAAATAGCTAATTTCGGCACATCTCACCCAGGTGGCCGCGGAGAGCGCAGTCAAACCCTGAACCCGCTGTTCTTCGCCGGTGATCGGTTGGCCACGCGGGCGGCGGGCTGCGGATAGCGGGAAGCTGCCGCGCGCGACGCAAATCTGCGTTGTCGCGCTCTGCAGAAATACGCAATCCTGTGCCGGATCGGAATTTGGGCGTGGAAGCCGGAAAGTATGAGACTGAGCAACGCGATCAATATCGAAGACTTGCATCGGCTGGCGAAGCGGCGGCTGCCGAAGATCGCCTTCGACTTCATCGAGGGCGGCCTTGAGGACGAGCGCGGTCTCGAACGCAACACCTCGGCCTTTCACAAGCATCTGTTGCTGCCGCGCTACCTCGTCGATGTCTCGCAACGCGATCAGACGGCGAGCCTGTTCGGTCGTATCTACGCGAGCCCGTTCGGCATTTCGCCGACCGGCGGGGCCGGGCTGTTCCGCCCCGGCGGCGATCTAATGCTGGCCGAGGCAGCGGCCGAGGCGAACATTCCCTACATCATGTCGGGCGCCAGCAACGAAGCGGTCGAGGCGGCGGCGCGGGTCGCGCCGAAGAACACCTGGTACCAGCTCTACGCCGCGAGCGACGCCAAGGTCCGCGAGGATATGATCCGCCGGACCGCCGATGCCGGGCTCGACGCGCTGGTGCTCACCGTCGACGTGCCGGTCGGCGCAAAGCGCGAGCGCAACATCAGAAACGGCTTTGCCAATGTCCGAGGCGGGCTGTGGCAGGCGCTAAGCCTCAAGCCGGCAATCCTCCTCGAGGCGCTGACCCACCCCGGCTGGATCGTCGAATATCTGAAGCATGGCGGCGGGACGCCGATGCTGCAGAATTGGCAGCCCTATGCGCCGAGCGGCGCCGACGCCGAGGAAGTCTACAATTTCTCTCGCTCGCTGATGCCGTACAGCGGGCAGACTTGGCGCGATCTCGAAACCTATCGGCGCCTGTTCCCGCGCCATCTCGTCGTCAAGGGGATCATGCACCCGGGCGATGCGATCCGCGCCGCCGAGATCGGCGTCGACGGTATCATCGTCTCGAACCATGGCGGCCGTCAGCTCGATCAGGCGCCGGCTTCGCTCGACGTAATGCCGGCGATCAAGAACGCGGTCGGCGACCGGCTGACCGTCATGCTCGACAGCGGCGTCAGGCGCGGCGCCGACATCCTGATTGCGCTTTGCCTCGGCGCGCGCTTCGTCTTCATGGGACGGCCGACGCTTTACGGCGCCGCCGCCGGCGGCATCCCGGGGGTCAAGAAGGCGATCGACATCTTCCGCAACGAGATCGATCTCGTCATGGCGCAGATCGGCTGCCCGAGCCTCGCCGAGCTCGGCCCCGATTTCCTGTGGCGCGACGACTGGCCGAGAAACGCCTGACCGTGCGTGGCGGGCCTGCGAAAATCTTTGGGAGAGCGCCGTCGATGAAGCTCGAGCATGCCGTCAACATCGAAGATCTGCACCGCATCGCCAAACGCAAGCTGCCGAAGATCATCTTCGACTTCATCGAAGGCGGGCTCGAAGACGAGCGCGGCCTCGCACGCAACCGCGCCGCCTTTCACAAGCATCGGCTGCTGCCGCGCTATCTCGTCGACGTGTCGGTGCGCGACCAGTCGGCGACGATCTTCGGACACATCTATGCGAGCCCGTTCGGCATTTCGCCGACCGGCGGCGCCGGCCTCTATCGGCGTGACGGTGATCTGCTGCTGGCCGAGGCCGCGGCCGCGGCGAACATCCCCTACATCATGTCCGGCGGCAGCAATGCCGCGATGGAGGAAGCGGTCCGCATCGCCCCCAACAACACCTGGTTTCAGCTCTACGCCGCCAGGGACGGCAACCTGTCGGATGCGTTGATCGGCCGGGCCCGCGATTGCGGGGTCGATGCCCTGGTGCTGACCGTCGACGTGCCTGTGCATTCGAAGCGCGAGCGCAATTGGCGCAACGGTTTTGCGACCGTGCGCAACGGCGGCGTCGTCGAGGCGCTCAAGCTCAAGCCGGCGATCCTGTTGGAGGCGATGACCCATCCCCGCTGGGTCATCGACTATGTGCGGCATGGCGGCGCGCCGACCCTGGGGAACTGGGCGCCGCATGCCGGCGACGGGGCCGATAAGGCCGCGGCGATCGCGCTGGGCCGCAGCCAGACCCCGGCCGCAGCGCAGACCTGGCGCGATCTGGAGCGTTACCGCCGGTTGTTCCCCCGGCCGCTCGTCGTCAAGGGACTGCTGCACCCGGCCGACGCGGTCCGCGCCGCCGAACTCGGCGTCGACGGGATTATCGTCTCGAACCATGGCGGCCGTCAGCTCGACCAGGCGCCGGCCTCGCTCGACGCTCTGCCGGCGATCGCGGCCGCGGTCGGCGATCGGCTGACCGTCATGCTCGATAGCGGGGTGCGCCGCGGCGCCGACATCCTGATCGCGCTCTGCCTCGGCGCGCGGTTCGTGTTTTTCGGTCGGCCGACGCTTTACGGCGCCGTCGCCGGCGGGGTCGCGGGGGTCAAGAAAGCGGTCGACATCTTCCGCAACGAGATCGATCTCGTCATGGCGCAGGTCGGCTGCCCGAGCATCGCCGAGCTCGGCCCCGATTTCCTGTGGCGCGACGACTGGACCCGCAACCGCTGAGCGTGCGGTCCGTCGGCCGGGTCTTGTTCAGTTGCCGGCGGCGCGATGCCCGACTGTCGCGGCGGCGGCTGACCGCGTTCCGCTGAGAGTGCTGTCGATTTCTTCGATCGTGCGGCCGGCGGTCTCGAAGCCGATCCACCAGAAGGCCAACGCGCCGAGCACGTACCAAAAGGCGAAATAGTTGAACCCCGGCACGAGCGCGTCGAGGGTCGCCTTCGGGCTGACGAAGTTCGACGAACCGGCGATCAGCGCCAACCCGGCCGGGCCGATAAACTTGCCGAGATTGCCGACGCCATAGACGAGGCCCATGCCGCTGCCGCGCAGCCGGGCCGGCCACAACTCGCCCATATAGGGGCCGACGATCGAATAATTGCCTGATCCAAAGAAGCTCTGGATCAGGATCATCAGGAAGAACATCGACAGGCCGCCGATGAAGACGTTGTGCAGATAGCCGGCGAGCGACATGAACAGCGCCCCGGCGAGACAGCTGACGACGCCTGAGGCGCGGCGGCCCCAGGCATCCGAGATCCAGGAGCAGAAGAACCTGCCGGCAATCGCCACGAGGCTGATCCAGATCACCAGCTTGGAGGCTTCGGGCGGGGTGATCTTCAGCACCATGACGAACAAGGTCACTTGCCACAGGGCCAAGGCGACCCCACCGGTCTGGGTCAACCCGGTCAGACAGCCGACGATGATGCTGCGCGGGTATCTGAAGAGTTCGAGCCAGCGGGTTTTCTCGGGCTCCGGAAGGCTCGTCGGCAATTGGATCTGGCTCGGGTCCATCTGCAGCGCCCAAGCGAGCGACTGCCGCGCCTCGGCCGGTCGTCCTCGGCGGAGCAACCAATACGGCGATTCCGGAACCCAGGCCCGGATGTATAGCGTCAGCAGCGCCGGCAGCAGTCCGATTGCGAACATGCCGCGCCAGCCGATATAGGGCGCCGCAAAGGCGCCGAGCAGCGCACCCATCAGAAAACCGGCCGGCAGCATCGTTGTTGTCAACCCGGTGATCCACCCGCGCTTCGACGACGGCACAAACTCCTGCATCAGGGTGATGTCGACCGAATAGAGACCGGTCGTGCCGAAGCCGACGAGGAACCGCCAGAAGACGAGATACAGCCACGCCCCTTCCGGGGTCACCGCCATCGCCCCGGTTGCGATCGAGACATTCAACACGGTCAGCATCATGACCTTGCGCCGGCCGATCTTGTCGGCCAGCCAACCGTAAAACATCGAGCCGAACGGCGCGATAATGCCCGAAGCGAGCAAGATCAAGCCCGATTGACCATAGGTCAGATGCCAGTCTTTGACGATATATGCCAGAATGAAACCAATCAACAGAAAGTCAAAAAAATCAAGCATGTCGCCGAGTGTGGCGGCGAGCGCGATTTTCCACTGATTTGCCGTCAGCTTGGTTTGCTGCTCCATCAATTCGAGCATGCCGCGCCCTCCCGCTCACTCACCGGCCCGCGCCGGTGCCGCAACACGGCCAGATGCTTAGTCGGGAACGCGTCGCCGCATTCCCGCTGCGGGCGGTTGTCGCCCGGGTGCGCGATACTACCTGCAGCGCCGCCAGGCTGGCAATGGTGCGGCGGGTGCGCCGGCGCAAAGCCGGTGGTCTCGCTGACAGGCCGGAGCTAGGCTGGGCCCCGCCTCGCTGAAGAGGCTGCCCTCGTCACCATGCTACGCCCCAGCTCGGCCCGTCTTTCGATCGCGCTCTTCGCCGCTCTCTTGTCCGCCGGGCCAGCGCATGGGGTGGCGCGCGCGGCGGCGCTCGCCGTCGTGCTGGCGATCGATGTCTCGGCCAGTGTCGACGCAGACAGCTTCGTATTGCAGCGAGACGGCATTTCCCGGGCCTTCGAAAACGCGCGCCTCGCCGAGGCAATTGCCGCCGTCGCCGGCGGCATCGAGGCTCTGTTCCTCGAATGGTCGGATCCGGGAGCGATTGCGATCGCCACCGACTGGCAGCGGGTCGCCGATGCGAAAAGCGCCGCGGCCTTTGCCGCAGCGGTGCACGGCGCGGGGCGCAGTTCGCGCGGTCGCACCGCGATTGGTCCGGCCTTGCTCGCCGCCGCCCGACAGTTCGACCACCTGCCCGAACCTGCGGTGCGGCGGACGATCGACATATCGGGCGACGGCATCGCCAATCTTGGCCTGCCGCCGGCGGCGGCGCGCGACCGGATCGTCGCGGCCGGGATCACGATCAACGGGCTCGCGATCCTGACCTCGGAACCCTGGCTCGATGAGTATTATCGCGACGCGGTCATCGGCGGTCCCGGCGCTTTCGTTCTGGCCGCGCGCAGCGAGGCGAGCTTTGGCGAGGCGATGCTGAAGAAGCTCGTCGAGGAGGTGGCAGGCGCGGGCGGCGCCGTGCTGACCAATGACCCCCGTTGGACGGCCCGATGGCGCCCTCCCGCGACCGCCGGGCCCGCAGGCCCCGCTCAGATGCAGTAGGTGCGGATCGGTGAGAAGCCGTTGAACCCGACCGAAGCGTAACTCGCGGTATAGGCGCCGGCCGACATGATCTCGACCTTGTCGCCTACCTCGAGGCCGAGCGGCAGGCGATACTCGGTCTTCTCGTAAAGGATGTCGGCGCTGTCGCAGGTCGGACCGGCGAGCACGACCGGGCCGACGGCGCCGCCGCGTCCCGGCGTCAGGATGCGGTATTTGATACTTTCGTCCATTGTCTCGGCGAGACCGTTGAACTTGCCGACGTCGAGGTACACCCAGCGCTTGCCGTCGCCGCCGCCCTTTTCCGAAATCAGCACCACCTCGCTCTGGATGATGCCCGCATCGCCGACCAGCGAGCGCCCCGGCTCGACGATAATTTCTGGGAGGCGGTTGCCGAAATGCCGGGTGATTGCCGTCATTACCGCGTCGCTAAACTGCTCGATCTCCGGCACGGCGCTGCGATAATGCGCCGGGAACCCGCCGCCGATGTTGACCATGCGAAGATCGATATCGGCCTCAGCGAGCGCCGAGAACATGCGCGCGGCAGTGCCGACCGCGTGGTTCCACTGGCTCGGATCGGTCTGTTGCGAGCCGACATGGAACGAGACGCCGTATGGATCGAGCCCGCGATCGCGCGCCTGGCGCAACAGCGCGATCGCCATTTCCGGGGCGCAGCCGAATTTGCGCGAAAGCGGCCATTCGGCGCCATCGCAGGGAACGAGGATGCGACAGAAAACGCTCGCCCCGGGTGCGGCGCGGACGAGTTTGTCGAGTTCATGGACGCTGTCGAAGGCAAAAAGCCGCAAACCCGCCTCGTAGGCGAAGGCGATATCCTTTTCTTTCTTTATCGTGTTGCCAAAGGACAACCGCTCGGCGCCGGAGCCGCCACCCAGGCAGAGCTCGATTTCGCCGCGGCTCGCGACGTCGAAATTGGCGCCCTTGCGCTCGAGCATGGCGACGATCTCGGGCGCCGGGTTCGCCTTCACCGCATAAAACACGCGCGCCAACGGCAAGTGCCGGCGCAGCTCATCATATGCCTCCGCGATCACGTCGAGGTCGACGACGAGGCACGGCGTTTCAGGAACATGATCGGCAAGAAAGCGTGCGATCCTCTCATTCATCAATCGGGTCATCCATACGACGAGCAGCTTCGGCAACGCCCGCGCATCGCAGGCCCCGAAATCGGCGTGCGGGACTAACCGACGTGCGATCCCGGTTTGGCGGCGCGAACCGCAACAGACCCCGGTTCCGGATCGCTCCGGACCGGGTTTTCCTGGTGTGGCTTAGCCTAAACTGCTCGGATCGATGACCCGATTGCCCCGCCCACGGCGCCGCGTGCCGCGCAAATTGGCATCAAGGCAGGGCACCACGCCCCCCAGCCGGAACGCAACCATACCCACCTCCCTCTCGGGACCGACCTTGCGGCCGGGCGACCAAAAAGGACGCGTTACGTCGTTGCATAACCACCATGGGCCATAGGCACGTGCGAGTGCGTCGAGGCCGCGATAGATAGGCTCATCTGCCGGAAACGCAAGCGGGAATTGCAACAAAAATGGTTTCGCTTCGCGGGCGGAGACGATCAGCCGGGCCGGGCGGCGCAGTGTTCTCGTCGCTCCGCGGCATGTTTCTGTTGCTCCGCAGCATGGGGCCCCATTCGATCGAGGCGCTGCGCCGCGATCCGCTCCTGGGCGGCCTCGATGATCAGCCGCAACAATTCGCAATAGCGCAGGCCGCCGAACTCGGCCATCAGGTTGAGCTTGCCGTCCCAGCACCATCCCGGATTGGGATTGACTTCGAGCAGCCGGATCTCGCCGTCTGCGTCGGCCCGAAAATCGAAGCGGGCGTAGTCGCGACAGCCGAGCCGCTCGAACAGGATGTTGGCGTAATCGATGATCTTGCGCCGGGCCTCTTCGTCGAGCCGCGCCTTGCGGTAACCGATCTGCGACCAATAGGGCGAGGTCGGGACCCATTTCGATTCGTATGGCAACAGCCGGGGCAGAGCGGGATCGAGCCGCGAATAGTCGACCTCGAGCAGCGGCAGGACCCGGTAGCCCTGACCGGGGTTGCCGATGATGCCGACCGAGTATTCGGGCCCCGGCAGGAACTCCTGGATCAGGATCGGGCAGCTAGGCATCGCTTCGCGCAGCCGGCCGAGGCAGGTGATTGCCTCTTCCCAGCTGTGCACGATCGCGTCTTTGCCGATGCCGATCGATGAGTTGCCGAAATTGGGCTTGATCAGTGCCGGAAACACCGAGGGGATCGTCGCCGCCAGATCGTCGGAATTGAAATAGGTTTCGGCCGGCACCGGCACGTCGATCGACTGGGCGATGCCGCGCACCAGCGCTTTATTATAGCAAAGGCCGAGACAGGCGGGGCCAGCGCCGCTGTAGGGAATGTCGAGCGTGTCGAGGAGCGCCGGGACGTGCAACTCCCGGAAGGCGTCGTTGTTGAAACCTTCGTCACAAAAATTCAGCACGAAGTGCGGGCGGTCGGCGCGCAGATCGGCATAGAGCGAGGCGTGATTGTCGAGATAGCGGAAGCGGTAATCGGAGAGTTCGCCGAGCGCCGCCTGCAGTCTTTCGATCGTCAAGAAGTCCTCGTCGCCGAAGCAGCCGTTGCACTTGACCGGGTCAGGGAGGCGCGGATCGCCGAGCAGCACGGCGATGTCGCGGAAGGGCAGGGCGCGGTGCGGCAGGCGCCGCGGCCGGCGCGGCGCTTCGCCGGTCACGAACAGCCGGTGAGCCACCATGCCGAGATCCTGGCTGCGGTGCGATTCGGGAGCACGCAGCGAATGGAAGCGCAGATTGGCGAACCCGGCGTCCGCCAGCAGCGCTTCGAGACGATCTTTCGAATAAAGCCGCTCGGCGTAGAACTGGTCGGCGATGACGCCGCGATCGGCGTGGACCACGACCTCCCGGCTGATCAAGCGATCGCCATCCTCGGCCAGGTCGCGCTCGCGGCAGACGAAATGGTTCTGATCGACCCACTCCCAGGAGCGCGGTTCGAAATGGCGGCGCATCCAATCGCCGTCCATCAGATCCATCACGAGGGTGCCGCCGGAGCCGAGCGCGCGCTTGACCGCTTCGAGAACCGCCAGATCGTCCTCCGGGCGCTCGAAATAGCCAAACGAATTGCCGAGGATGCAGACGCAATGAAACTCGCCGTCGCCAAGGCGAAAGCGCCGCGCGTCGCCTTCGTGGAACGAGAGCGGCAGGTTGCGCTGCTTGGCCCGTTTCCGCGCCAGGCGGATCAGATAGCGCGAGCGGTCGAGCCCGATCACGTGCGAAAACCCGCGCGCCGCGAGTTCGAGCGAATGCCGCCCTTGGCCGCAGCACAAATCAAGGATGTGGTCGTTGCGTTCGAGCCCGGCGCTGCGGATCAGGAGGTCGACTTCATCGGCGGTGTTGCGGTCGTTCTCGACCACATCGCCATCGGTCTCCAAATAGAGGGAATTGAACAGCGTGCGCCACCAATCCGACGGCAGATGCCGTTCCAGATCCGATACTGGACCCAAGGTGCGGGCGCCGACCCGCCGACCTTGCGTCGCGCAGTCGGGAGACGCGGCGGTCGGGTCCGACGGCGATGTACCGGCAAGCCCCGCGCCGTTCATCCGCTTCCCCATGTCTCGCGCCCCCGATTGCCGTCGATCGAAAAAGCGGCCGCCCGTTCGAGAAGGCGGCCGAAAAACCTCTCTCGCCGCGGCCATCCAAGCCGGCCCGCGGCCCGCTCGCCGCGCGACGCAAACCGGCGGGCGGCGCGCCCGCCCGCGCCAGGCAGACTGTCCGTGCCAACGGTTTCCGCCGTCAACGGCGCGTGTCGGCAGGAAGTTCGGCAGATTTGCTCGCCGATTTAAGATGACCGGTCAGTGCCGAAAGATCGCCATGCGTTGCAACGCAAAGGCCGGCGCCATCGCTCGCCCGGGTCGCGTTCGGCCCGGCGAATTGTCAGGGCGGCGCATGCAGCTCGATCGTGCCGAGACGGTTGCCAGTGGCCAAGTCGACGACGATGATCTTGCGTCCGCCGTCGAGCAACGCCAAGTCGAGGATCAGGCGGTCGGCCGAGGCGGTCATCGCCTCGATCCGGGCGCCGTGCGGGATCTCGATGGCGCTGGCGACAAAGGCGTGGGTGGCGCTCGCCGATTCGCGGCGCGACAGCCGGCCGGCGATCACCGCAGCAACGACGCCGAAACCGACGACGATGACGATCCCCATCACCGTCACCAGGATTTTCATGGCCCGCATATGGTGCCGCCCGGCTATGGCGAGCTCTCGGCACGATGCGCAGGGACCGCAGCATGGCGGCTGAGGAAGACGCAGTCCTCGGATATGGCGGGACGGCGGTGATTTGCGCCGGTGCCACCGAGGCGGGGCAGCGGCTCGACCGGATGCTGGCGCTGCGCTTGCCGGCACTGTCGCGCATGCGGCTCAAACGGTTGATCGAGTCCGGTCATGTCCTCTGCGGCGGGGCGGCGCTTCGCGATCCTTCGCGGCGCGTTCGGCCCGGCCAGAATTTTGTCGTAATGTTGCCCGAAGCTGAGGCTGCGACACCGGCCCCGCAGCCGATCGCGCTCGACATTCTCTACGAGGATGCACATCTGATCGTCGTTGATAAGCCGGCCGGCCTGGTCGTCCATCCGGCGCCGGGGAACCCTGACGGCACCCTCGTCAATGCGCTCCTCGCCCATTGCGGAGCCGGGCTGGTCGGGATCGGCGGCGTGCGCCGCCCGGGGATCGTGCACCGCCTCGACAAGGATACGAGCGGGCTCATTGTCGTCGCCAAGAGCGAGGCCGTGCATCAGGCGCTGTCGCGAGATTTCGCGTCGCGCAACATCGATCGCGCTTATGCCGCTTTCGTCTGGGGTGTGCCGCAGCCGCCCGCCGGCGCGATCGCCGGCAATATCGGTCGCAGTCCTGTGAACCGCAAGAAAATGGCGGTTCGCCGCGATGGAAAGGGGAAGCCGGCGGTCACCCGTTATCGCCTGGAGCGCGCCTTCGGCAGGTTGGCGGCGCTCGTCGAATGCCGTCTCGCAACGGGCCGGACCCATCAGATACGCGTTCACCTCGCGCATTGCGGCCATCCGGTCATCGGCGACCATACCTACGGCGCTCGCGCCGGGCGTGCGGCTGCCGCTGCGGGGCCGATCACCAAGCGGCTCGCCGGCTTTCCGCGCCAGGCGCTGCACGCCCGGCGCCTCGCCTTCGACCACCCAGCAACTGCCGAGCGTCTCGAATTCAACAGTCCCTTGCCGCCCGACCTTCATGCACTGTTTACCGATTTAGAGCGACTTTAAACTAGACAAAATCCGACTATCTTAGTAGGGTATATCCTACGTGGATGATGGGGATCGCCGTGCCGTGCGGCGGTGTTTACCCATCGCCGACAGACCCGTGGAGCAACGATCGTCTATGGCCACCCTCTCGATCCCTGCGATTTCCTCGGAAGGAAACCTGACCCGGTATCTCCAGGAAATCCGCAAATTCCCGATGCTGGAGCCGGAAGAGGAATACATGCTCGCCAAGCGCTGGAAGGAGCATGAGGATCCGCAGGCGGCGCATCGCTTGGTTACGAGCCATCTGCGGC
This sequence comes from uncultured Alphaproteobacteria bacterium, assembly GCA_963790875.1. Classification (GTDB taxonomy): domain Bacteria; phylum Pseudomonadota; class Alphaproteobacteria; order ATCC43930; family CGMCC-115725; genus AP-15. The sequence continues at coordinate 30,289 of CAWBQT010000017.1, read as the reverse complement.
TCGTCGCCAAGATCGCGATGGGCTATCGGGGCTATGGGCTGCCGCTCTCCGAGCTGATCTCCGAAGGCAATGTCGGGATGATGCAAGCGGTCAAGCGCTTCGATCCCGACCGCGGTTTTCGGCTCGCCACCTACGCGATGTGGTGGATCCGTGCGGCAATCCAGGAATACATTTTGCACTCGTGGTCGCTCGTGAAGATGGGCACCACGGCGGCCCAGAAGAAGCTGTTTTTCAACCTGCGCAAGCTGAAGGGCCAGTTGCAGGCGATGGAGGAGGGCGATCTGTCGCCCGAAAATCTGAAGAAGATCGCGACCGAACTCGATGTTCCCGAAGCCGATGTGGTCAGTATGAACCGGCGTCTGGCGAGCCCTGATCATTCGCTGAACGCGCCGCTGCGCGTCGACAGCGAGGGTGAATGGCAGGATTGGCTGGTCGACGAGAGTGAGAGCCAGGAGACGCGGCTCGGCGAGCGCCAGGAACTCGGGCTGCGCCGCGACCTCCTCGAAAAGGCGATGACGCATCTTAACGATCGGGAGCGCCGAATTCTGACCGAGCGCCGCCTGCGCGATAACCCGACGACGCTCGAGGATCTGTCGCAGCAATACGGAATCTCGCGCGAGCGGGTACGCCAGATCGAGGTCCGCGCTTTCGAGAAACTGCAAAAAGCGATCAAATCGGCAGCGCTCGAGCGGCGACTCGTCACCCACTGACCAGGATCGGCCGTCCCCGCCGGGCGTGACCGCCGCCCTCCCTGTTTCGATCGGGCGGCGGCGATGACGTCCCGGTGCCGCGGGCGGCAATCACGGGCAGCCCCGGCCGGCAGTATTCGAAGGGCCTTAGATGCGGCCTTGGAAGATCGTCCTGTCCAGCACGATCGCCGCAATCTGCGCTGCGGCGGCGATGCTTCGGCCCGGCCTGACCGGAGCGCCCGACGGGATCACGTCGTTCTTGCTGCCGCGTCTGCCAGCCCTGGTGCTGACCTTGATCGCGGTCTACGCGCTCGTCGCGATCGTCTCGACCGCCGGCGGTCTGATCGCGGCCGCCCTTGACCTCGGGCGCCACCTCGGTCGTACCAACGCGGCCAGCCAGGCCGCTGCTGCGCTTGACTGGATCGCAGCCTTTGATGAAACCCCGCTGCACACCTTGGTGCCGCGACCGGTTGGCGCGCTGCCCAAATCGGCGAGGCACGGCACGACGATCCTGCTCGACACCCAATTCGACCCGCGCGAGGCGCGAGCCGAGGCCGCGCATCTCTATTATCTCTGGCTGGCGCGCACTCATTCCCTCGGCGCCCTTGTCGGCCTTGGCGCGATCGTCGCGCTCGGGTTCGCACAAGGCCAAGGCGAGGCGGCGTTTCTGGCCGGCGGGATACCGACCGGCCCGGCGGCGCTGGTTCTCGTCGGCTTGCTGTTGCTCGTCCTCCTCGGGCGGTTCGCGATCGACGTCACGATCGCCCCGATCGTTGATGCGGTGTCCCGGCTGCCTTGGGAGCAGGTGGATGCCGGGCGGCTCCGCTACGCCGTGGATCTTCTGGAGACTGCACGTATCGATGCCGTGACGAGCGGCCGCAGCGTGGCCGGGATCCCGAGCGAGCTGCCGGAACGGCTTACCCTTGCGCTCGAGGACGGCGGCCGCGCGCTGGCCTCCGCCGGCGAGCGGCTGTCGAGCGCAGCCGAAAAGCTCGGCGCCGTGGCGCGCTCCGCAATCGGAGAAGTTGCCGCATGGGGCGAAATCATCGGAGCGGCTCCCGATCGCGGCGGCGCCGCGCCGATTGCCGCGCTGCAGGCGGCGATCGAGGGGCTGACGGCGCAGCTCGATCGCGACGCGATGGCGGAGCGTGTCGCCGGCCACATCGAAGAGGATTGGCAGGCGCTCGCCGCGGCGATCGAGCGGCTGTCGGCCGCGGCCGAAACGCAAGCTGTGGCGACGCGGTCGGCGATCGAGGGGCTCGCGGCGGTCATGCGCGAGAACCTGCCTTCGCCGCCGAGCGGCGAACCCATCGCCGGCGCCGTAGCGGCGCCGATTGCCGCGCTGCAAGCGGCGATCGAGGGGCTGACGGCGCAACTCGACCGCGATACGGTGGCGGAGCGCGTCGCCGGCCGCATCGAAGAGGATTGGCAGGCGCTCGCCGCGGCGATCGAGCGGCTGTCGGCCGCGGCTGACACGCAAGCTGTGGCGACGCGGTCGGCGATCGAGGGGCTCGCGGCGGTCATGCGCGAGAACCTGCCTTCGCCGCCGAGCGGCGAGCCTGTCGCCGGCGCCGCAGCGGCGCCGATCGCCGCGCTGCAGGCGGCGATCGAGGGGCTGACGGTGCAGCTCGATCGCGGCGCGATGGCGACGCCCGTCGCCGCCCGCATCGAAGAGGATCGGCAGGCGCTCGCCGCCGCGATCGGACGCCTGTCGGCCGCGACCGAAACGGAGGGTGCCGCGACGCGGTTGGCAATTGCAGGGCTCGCGGCGGTCATGCGCGAGAACCTGCCTTCGCCGCCGAGCGGCGAGCCCGTCGCCGGGGCCGCAGCGGCGCCGATCGCTGCGCTGCAGGCGGCGATCGAGGGGCTGACGGCACAGCTCGATCGCGGCGCGATGGCGACGCCTGTCGCCGCCCGCATCGAAGAGGATCGGCAGGCGCTCGCCGCCGCGATTGGGCGGCTGTCGACCGCAGCCGAAATCGAGGGTGCCGCGACGCGGTCGGCGATCGAGGAGCTCGCTGCGGTCATGCGCGAGAGCCTGCCTTCGCCGCTGAGCGGCGAGCCCGTCGCAGCGGCGCCGATCGCCGCGCTGCAGGCGGCGATCGGGGGGCTGACGGCGCAACTCGATCGCGACGCGATGGCGGAGCTCGTCGCCGGTCGCATCGAAGAGGATCGGCAGGCGCTCACCGCCGCGATCGAGCGCTTGTCGGCCGCGACCGAAACGGAGGGTGCTGCGACGCGATCGGCGATCGAGGGGCTCGCCGCCGTTATTTACGACAGCATGCCGTTGACCCCGAGCGTAGGTCCTCCTGGCGGCGGGTCCGAGCTCGGCACCCAACAGACATCGGTCGAGGCGCTGACCGCCGAGCTGGAGCAACTCACGGCGCTGTTTGGCGTCCTCGGGGAGGTACCTTCGACCGACGAGCCCGAGTCACAGATTCGTCCAAAACCCTAGCCCGGCGAGGCTCAGCCTCGGTCGTTGTGTGCAGTATTCACGCCGGGTGGCGCATCGGCGACGCATCAGGGGACCCGCGATAGCGGGAAGGGGCATCGGACCGCGCGGGCGCGGACCCGGGGCCCAGGATGGCCCGACCTCGTCAACCGAGCCCAAGCTCGACTGGTGCGCGGCCTTGCCCAGCTGGACCTGTACCGGTAGGAACAGACCGCCATGGAAATTCGCCAGCTTGCCGATTTTCTCGGCCAACTCCCCGAAGGTGGCTTCACGGTCCAAGTCGAAGGCGCGCATCGTCGTATCCTGAAACACCGCCCTCACGCGGTTCGACCGCGGTATTGCCTGTCGCTGCATGACGAATGCTCGCTCCTGTTAGATCGATTGTCTGATTATCCCCGCTGAAGATCATCTCGTCCCGTCAAATCTCGTTAAATTTTGTATACGCCGTGGTAACTGGGCCGCAAGCTTTGCGGCAAGAAGGGCAACGACGGAAGGGATGAAAACGCCCGGGCGACGCGCTTTGCGGTCGGGGAGGCTTCAGCGGCGGCGCGGACGAAACAGGTGCTGGTGGCCTGGCGCGTAGAGGCGGCTTTCCGGCGCCGCCGTCCCGCTAAGGGTGCGGCCGACCAGGATCAGTGCAGTGCGGGTGAGCCCGGCGGCTTTCGCTTGGTCGCGGATGTCGGCGAGCGTACCGCGCAGCAGCAGTTCGTCGGGCCAGCTGACGCGATAAGCGATGACGGCTGGACAATCCGGGCCGTAGCATGGCAGCAGGACGCGGACGACGTGCGCGAGATTGGCGACCGACAGGTGGATCGCCAATGTGGCTCCGGTAGCGGCGAACCGTTCCAGCGCTTCGCCTTCGGGCATCGGCGAAGAGCGCGTCGCGGTGCGGGTCAGGATGATCGTCTGGGCGATTTCCGGCAGTGTCAGTTCACAGCCGAGCGCCGCCGCGGCGGCGGCAAAGGAGGGGACACCGGGCGTCACGTCGAACGGGATGCTGAGGTCTTCGAGCCGCCGCATCTGCTCCGCGATCGCGCCGTATAGGGACGGATCGCCGGAATGCAACCGGGCCACGTCGAGCCCCAGCGCATGCGCCTGCGCCATATGGCCGAGGATCGCATCGAGGGTCAGCGGGGCGGTGTCGATGAGCCTCGCGCCGGACGGGGCGGCGGCGACGATCTCGGCTGGCACCAGCGAGCCGGCATAGAGGCAGTAGCGGCAGCGCTCGACAAGGCGCAGCCCGCGCAACGTGATCAGGTCGGGCGCGCCCGGTCCGGCGCCGATGAAATGCACGGTCACCGAAGTTCACCGAAATATCGCCGCTTCCGGAACGATCCCAAACGGGAGTTTGGGAGATGTCGACGCAATTTTCGCCGCCGGTGCAGCAAAGAAATCAGCAGCATGCTCGTCCCAAGTGGCCGGGGCGGAGTTGCGACAACGGCGTCGTGCGGCGGCTTGTCGATCTCTCGCTCAGCGGCGCGCCCGTGCTGCTGCTTCGCGACAAGCCGCTGCAACGAGTGTCGCGAGGCTGCCGAAAAGCAGCACCCCACCCCCGAGCAGCGGTTCCGTTTGCCATGCCGCCAGAAGCCCGGCGACGGCGGCGACGAGAAACAGAATCGCCCCGGCGAGCCAGGCATCGGCAAGAAACATGCCGACGAGTTCTCTGAGCACCTCGCCGATGACGTTCAACGCACCAACTCCGCCGCGGGCCGTCGCAGCGCCGACGATGTGCCAACCGCCGCCGACAGAAACAACACGGCAAATATGGGCAACGCGACATCCTGTCCCGGCCAGGCGATGCCGAGTCCTTCGCCGGTCCAAAACACGCCGAATGCCGACAGCATGACGCCGACGCCGAATTTCAGCGTGTTCTCGGGCAGTTTCGCCAACGGCCTGCGGATCAGAATGCCGATTGCGAGGATAGCGGCGCAAGCGGCGAATGCGCCGAGACCCGCGGGCCACAACAGCCCGCGGCCGGCGCCGACGGCAATGACGATGAAGATCACCTCGAGCCCTTCCAGCAGGACCGCCTTGAACGCGATCAGCGCGGCGACCCGCTCGACCGAGCGGCGCGGGCGGCCGGCAAGCTCGATGAATTGCGAAGTCTCGGTCGTGAAAACGGCCGCCTCGTCGTGCCGCGGGATGATGCCGGCCGACCGCAGGATCGCCTTGCGCAGCCAGCCCATGCCGAAGAGCAGCAGAAGGACGCCGATGACGAGTTGCAGGAGGTGAAGCGGAACGCGCTCGAGCAGCCGGCCGAAGACGCCGACGAGCCCGCCCAGCAAGCCCAGCGCGGCGATCGCGCCGGAGGTTGCCGGCCGCCAACCGCGCAGCGTTGCGGCAGCCAGAACGACCGTCAACGCCTCGACGGCCTCGACGAGCGAAGCGAAGAAGGCCGAGCCGATGGCGGGGGCCGTTATGCTCCAACTGGCCGGATCCATTTGCGATCCTTGTGTCAGTCGTATATACGACGATTTTTGGGCAGATAGTAATGAATACAACTCGTGTCAACCTGAGGGCCGTGCTGTGACGGCGCCGCTGACCTTCGAGGAGAGAATCGCGGGACGGTACCCGCAGCTGAGCCCGAGCGAACAGCGCATTGTTCTGTTCTTTCGAGATAATCGCGAAGAGGTCCTGATCGCCTCTGCGGCGGCCCTGGCGGCAAAGACCGGAACCAGTGACGCGACCGTGCTGCGCGCGACCCGAAGATTGGGCTTCACGGGTCTCGACGATCTGCGTCGGACGCTGGCCGACGAACTGCGTGCTTCGCTGTCCCCGGCCGCCAGGTTGACGCGAACTCTCGGCGAGGTCGGGGACAGCTTGTCGGCCGCCTTCGCGATGACGCTGGATGTTCATCGGCGCTCACTCGAGAGCCTGCGCTCGATTGCTGCCGAACATTTCGAAAAAGCGGTCGCCGGCATCGTCGCGGCCCGACGCGTCGTCGTCTTTGGCATCGGGCCGTCGAGCGCGATTGCCGACTACCTCGTCGTTCAGCTTGGTCGATTTGGTCTCGACGCCGCAAGCTTGACGAATACGGGGCTGCTCTTTGCCGACGACCTGCGAAAACTGCGGCCGGGCGATCTCGTCCTCGTGCTCGCCTATGGGCGTGTCTATGCCGAGCTGGCCGCGCTCCTCGACGAAATCGACCGGCACGGGCTTCGATCGTTCCTGGTCACGGACACGCTCGCCGCGACGTTGAAAGACAGGGTCGACCTGGTTCTGCCGGTGCCGCGTGGGCGTGCCGACATGCTGAGCATGCATACCGCGACGCTGGGTTTCATCGAGGCACTGCTGGTCGGAGTGGCGACGAAAAGACCCGCGGAAACATTAGCCAGCCTCGAGGCCTTGAACGAGGCGCGCAAGCGGCTGAGCGGAAAACCGTTCAAAGACGCAGCAGAAATCGCCTAAATGGTGCAGGCCGGCGGCGAGAGGGCCGATGAGCCCCTCACCCCAGCTCTTCGCCGCAACCGGGGAGCCCTTTCGGCACAGGCGTGCTTGCGCCTGTCGGGTAGCACCTAAGAGATGCGCCAGGGGACGGCGCTGTCGCGCGGTTATTTCTTGGAGGCGGCCGCGCGGCGTCCCGATTGCCGGCCCGTCTCACGCCCGAGACCGATCTTCTTGGCGAATTCGGAGCGTTGCGCCGCGTATTGCGGGGCCACCATCGGGTAGTCCGGCGCCAACCCCCAACGTGCCCGATAATCCTCGGGCGTCATGTTGTAGGTCGTCCGCAGGTGCCGTTTCAGCATCTTGAGCCGCTTGCCGTCTTCGAGGCAGATCAGATAGTCCGGGGTGATCGACCGCCGGATCGGCACCGCCGGCTTCAACGGCTCGGGCGGCGACTCGACAGTCTGCGTCTCCAGTCCCCGCAAGGAACCGTAGACCGCGTGTATCACCTCGGCCAGCTGGGCCGTCGGCAATGTATTGTTGCTGACATAAGCGGCGACCACGTCCGTGGTCATCCGCAGCAGTTCCTGCTCTGCCATTTTGGGTGCTGCCGATTCTGCCATTTCTCCCACCCCAACGAATCCTAGAAAGTGCACATCGGGCTGCATAATCCGCGCGCGAATTTCTTGTGTCAACGGAAAGTTATCGGAGAGCGTAGTAATCATCACTGGACACCACTCGCGACGACTTGTCGGCGACGAGCGCCGGCCGGAGGGACGCTGCCGAACCCAGCACAAACCCGAATGTTTTCCAATGCTTGCCGAAGCAGAAGGCAACGCCGTGGCGCCTCCTACGGCGCTGTCGACGGCGCAAGCGGCTGCTTGCCGGCGCTTTTTTGCCGCGAATTATGGTAGCTCGCTGGCGCGTTCGGGCGATATCTGGTAAAATCATCACTGCCTGAAAGTGGCAGTGTTGCCGGTGCAGCGGGCGGCTTCCGTCTTTGGATTTACCGCGGCGGGGTGCGGCAGCGTGGTCGATTTGCAGTCTTCGATGAATGGTTCTCGATGATCTCTGCCTCTGTTTCCCGGCGCGGGCCGGCCACCGGCGGCTTTTTCACCGATGGCCTGGCTGCTGCCGATCCGGAGCTGGCCGCGGCGATCGATCGCGAAACCGGCCGCCAGCAATCGCAGATCGAGCTGATCGCCAGCGAGAACATCGTTTCTCGCGCCGTGCTGCAGGCCCAGGGTTCGGTGCTGACGAACAAATATGCCGAGGGTTATCCCGGCCGGCGCTATTACGGCGGTTGCGCATTCGTCGATTTGGCCGAGACATTGGCGATCGAGCGCGCGAAGCGACTCTTCGGCTGCGCCGTCGCCAATGTGCAGCCGCATTCGGGCGCGCAGGCGAACCAGGCCGTGTTCCTCGCTCTGCTCTCGCCGGGCGACACGATCCTCGGCATGTCGCTCGCGGCCGGGGGTCATCTGACGCACGGGTCGCGGGCCAATCTATCCGGCAAGTGGTTCCAGGCGGTGGCCTATGGGGTGCGGCGCGACGACCATCGGATCGATTTCGACGAGGTCGCGCGCCTCGCCGAAGCGCACCGGCCAAAGCTGATCGTCGCCGGCGGCAGCGCCTATCCCCGGATTATCGACTTCGCCCGCTTTCGCGCCATCGCCGACGATGTCGGCGCCTTTTTGCTGGTCGACATGGCGCACTTTGCCGGGCTCGTCGCCGGCGGCGTTCATCCGAGCCCGTTGCCGCATGCCGATGTCGTGACGACGACGACCCACAAGACCCTGCGCGGACCGCGCGGCGGGATGATCCTCGCCGCTGACGAAACGCTCGGCCGGCGGATCGACGCAGCAGTCTTTCCGGGTCTGCAAGGCGGCCCGCTGATGCATGTGATCGCGGCCAAGGCGGTGGCCCTCGGCGAAGCATTGCGGCCGGCCTTTCGCGACTATGCGGCGGCGGTCGTCGAAAACGCCAAGACACTGGCCGAGACGCTGGCGGCGGCGGGGCTGGCGATCGTCTCCGGCGGCACCGATACGCATTTGCTGCTGGTCGACCTGCGGCCCATCGGCCTGACCGGCCGAGACGCCGAGGCGAGCCTCGAGCGGGCCGGCATCACCTGCAACAAGAACGGGATTCCGTTCGACCCCGAGAGGCCGACGGTCACCTCCGGCATCCGCCTCGGCTCGCCAGCGGCGACGACGCGCGGCTTCGGGCCCGCAGAATTCCGCACCGTCGGACGGCTCATTGTCGAGGTGTTGCGGGCGCTCGCGCGGCGGCCGGACGACAACGGCGCCGCCGAGGCGCGGGTGCGCGACGAGGTCGAGGATCTCTGCGCCCGCTTCCCGATCTATCCGGAAGATCAGGCCGGCGATCCCGGAACTGGCGAGCGATAGGGAGGAGAGATGCGCTGTCCGTTCTGCGGCTCCGACGACACCCAGGTCAAGGATTCGCGGCCGACCGACGATCGCGGGGCGATTCGGCGGCGCCGGTTCTGTGCCAGCTGTGCCGCCCGTTTCACGACCTTCGAGCGGGTGCAATTGCGCGATTTGACGGTGATCAAAAAGCACGGCCAGCGCGAGCCGTTCGACCGCGACAAGCTCGCTCGCTCGATGTATGTCGCGTTGCGCAAGCGGCCGGTCGAGCCCGACCGGGTCGAGCGCACGATCAACTCGCTAGTGCGGCAGCTCGAGAGCTCGGGCGAGACCGACATCCCGAGCGAGACGATCGGCAGCCTCGTCATGGAGGCGCTGGCGAACCTCGATCAGGTGGCCTATATCCGCTTTGCCTCAGTTTATCGCAATTTCCGCGAGGCTAAGGATTTCGGCGATTTCGTCGGGCAGATCGCCGCCGATGGTGGTTGAGCCGGCAAGCGCGGCTGATCTCGTCCATATGCGCGCGGCGCTGGCGCTGGCGCGGCGCGGCCTCGGCAATGTCTGGCCCAATCCGGCGGTCGGCTGCGTTCTCGTCGAGGCGGGACGAGTTGTTGGCCGCGGCTGGACTAGGCCCGGCGGTAGGCCGCATGCCGAGACCGAGGCGCTGCGCCGCGTTGGCCGGCGGGCGCACGGCGCCGCCGCTTATGTCAGCCTCGAACCCTGCAGCCACCGCGGGCAAACGCCGCCCTGCGCCGATGCGCTGATCGCGGCGGGGATCGGGCGGGTCGTCGCGGCGATCGAGGATCCGGATCCACGCGTCGCCGGCCGCGGGATTGCCAGGCTGCGCGCTGCCGGGATTGCGGTCGAGGTCGGGGTCGGTGCGGCCGAGGCGGCCGAGGTCAATGCCGGGTTCTTCAGCCGGGTGCAGCGTGGCCGGCCGCTCGTCACATTGAAGCTCGCGACATCGCTCGACGGGCGGATCGCGATGCCGAGCGGCGAGAGCCGTTGGATCAGCGGGACGCCGGCGCGCGCGCGGGCGCATCTGTTGCGCGCTCGGCATGATGCGGTGATGGTCGGCATCGGCACGGTGCTGGCCGACGACCCGCAGCTGACCAGCCGGCTCGACGGGCTCGGCGCGCGCTCGCCGGTGCGCGTCGTCGTCGATCGGCAGCTGCGCATCCCGCCGGGCGCGCGGCTCATCGCCGAAGCCCGCGCGGTCCCGACCTGGCTGCTGGCGGCGCCTTCGGCCGAGCCGGCGCGTCGCGAAGCGCTGTCGCAGAACGGCGCCGAGGTGATCGACGTCGAGGCCGGCGCAGAGGGCCTCGACCTCGCCGCGGCGCTCGCCGCGCTCGGCGCGCGCGGCATTACGCGCCTCCTCGTCGAGGGCGGCGCTCGGCTTGCCGCGGCCCTCCTCAAAGCCCGGCTGGTCGACCGCCTCGCCTGGTTTCACGCACCGCTCCTGATCGGCGGCGATGGGGTTCCGGCGGTTGGGGCGCTCGGGATTGGTGCTCTTGCCGACGCTCCCGGCTTCGCGCGCGTCTCGACCGAGACGGTCGGAGCCGATCTGCTGACGTTGTTCCGAACCCGAAATTCGTGAAGGCGGTGCAGAGATGCCAATGCGACGCGTCCTGACCGCCCGCTTCATGCACGAGACCAACACCTTCAGTCGGGTCGCGACCGACATGGCGTTGATCCGGCGGCGCGATTTCCATCTCGACAACGAGATCCCGCAGGCGTTCCGCGGCACGCGCTCGGCGCTGGGTGCAACCTTCGAGGCGGCCGATCGCTATGGCTGGACGCTGGTGCATCCGGTTTCTGCCAATCCGAACCCGTCCGGCATCGTCACCGACGACGCCTTCGAAGAGATCAGCCGCATGATCCTCGACGCCGTCGATGCGAAGGCGCCGATCGACGGCGCCTTGCTGCATCTGCATGGCGCTATGGTTGCCGAGAGCCACGAGGATGCAGAGGGCGATTTCCTCGCCCGGCTGCGCGCTCGGCTGGGTCCGGCGGTGCCGATCGTCGCGACCCTCGACCTGCATGCCAACGTCACGCCGCGGATGGCCGAGAATGCGAATGCGCTGATCGCCTTCCGTACCTACCCGCATGTCGACATGTACGAGCGCGCCTGGCAGGGCGCCGAGCTGCTCGATCGGGCGATGCGCGGCGAGATCCGACCGGTGACGGCGATCGCCTGCCGGCCGATGATCTATGGCCTCGATCGCGGCCGGCACGAGAGCCCGCCGATGGCCGAGCTCTTGGCTCGCGCGGCGGCGATCGAAGCGCGCGGCGAGGCGCTCGCCGTCAGCATCTGCGCCGGGTTCAGCCGGGCCAACATCCGCGATGTCGGACCCTCGGTGACGGTGACGACCGACGGCGCCGATCCGCAGGAGCATGCACGGGGGCAAGCGATCGCCGAGAGCTTCATGGATCGCGCCTGGGAGACCCGCAACTTCTCCAGTTTCCGCTTGCTGACCGTCGCCGAGGCGGTGGCGCTGGCGCAACGAGGCAAGCCCGGCGACAAGCCGCTCGTTGTCGCCGACTATACCGACAATCCCGGCGGCGGCGGTTACGGCGACGCGACCGCCTTCTTGCACGGCCTCGTCGCGGCCCGGGTCGAGAGCGTCGCCTTTCATGCGATCTGCGACCCGCAGGCCGTGCAGCACGGCATCGCGGCTGGCGTTGGCAGCAAGACGACGCTGGTCCTCGGCGGCAAGACCGATCCGGCGATGGGCGGCAGCCCGTTGGCGCTCGATGGCGAGGTCGTTTGCCTGACCAATGGCCGGTTCATCGCCTACGGCCCGATGGGCGGCGGCGTCGAGCGCAATTACGGTCCGTCGATGGTGTTCCGGGTCGGCGGCATCGACGTCGTTGTCATCACCAACAACGGCCAGGCGACCGATCTCGGCCAGTTCACCTCGCTCGGCATCGATCCGACGCGCTACCGCACTGTCGCGGTCAAATCGATGCAGCACTTCCGGGCCGCTTTCGCGCCGATCGCCCGCGACATCGTGCTGGTCGACACCGGCGCCTTGTGCAGCGAGATCTACACCCCGGAACTCTTCACCCGGGTCCGCCGCCCGGTCTGGCCGCTCGACCCGATCGCCGATCCCGGCCCTGGCTGAACCCGAAGAATTACAGCTTCTGAAAGAGGGCCCGGGCGCCGCGTTCGATCGCCGCCGCGACGAGCCGGTCGAGGTCGAGCCGGTGGCGCAGCAACTCGATGAGCTGCAGCTCCTCCTGCGTCGCCGCGCCGTCGGAAGCGACGAGCTCGCAGGCGATCGCATAGGCGGTCTCGCGCAGCTTTGCCGGCAGCAAGGCCTTGATTGCCTGCAAGGTTTCTTCGAGCCCGTTCTCGCCGCTCAACAACTCGGCGCAGTCGTCGAGCAGCTCGGGGAGCCGATCGCGGTCGAAATCGCGGAACACCGGCAAATCCTCGACGATGTCGCCGATCAGGCTGAGCTCGGGCTCGGCGAGCCGGCTTTGCGCCCCGGACACGATCACCATCGTGTAGATGAGGGCGCGGTGGGGGTCGAGCATGGTTTGGCTCCGCGACGGGACTGCGCGAGAGACCAGACCGGCGGAGTCCTGTCAAGACGGGTCGGTATTGCCGAGAAAATCGGCCGCCACCGCCGCCTCGGACCAGTCCGGCGATGGCAAGGTTGGACGGGCCGAATTGGGGTCGGCGACGTCTTTGGGCGTCTTTGCGGGGGCGAAGCGGCTGGGTGGGCGAAGATGGCTCACTCGGCGGCTGTTCCTTTGGCCCGGGTCTTGGACGGCTTCGGCTTAGCCCTGATCCGCATCGCTCGGCCCTCCGGCTGATCAATCTCGAACGCGCCGGTCTTGCGGACCAGATCGCTCAGTTTTCGATAGCCATAAGTGCGCGGGTCGAAGTCGGAGGCGATGTTCGCCAGGCGTTGCCCCACGGCGCCCAAGCCAACCCAGCCGTCTTCGGTCTCCATCTGCATCATGGCCCTGTCCAAGAGAGGAATGGCCGCGCTCGGCGGTTGCAGGGCCTTGGTCGAAGGTCCCTCTTCGACAGCCGAAACCTGCGCCTCGGGCAACAAATTCTCCGTGTAAATGAACTTGCGGCAGGCCTGCCGGAAACTCTCGGGCGTCTTCTGCTCGCCGAAGCCGAAGACATCGGCGCCCTGTTCTCGCAGACGAGACGCGAGGCGCGTGAAGTCGCTGTCCGAAGAGACGAGACAGAAACCGTCGAGCCGGCCGCTGTGCAAGAGGTCCATAGCGTCGATCACCAGCGCGATGTCGGACGCGTTCTTGCCAGTCCTGTAGGCAAACTGCTGGTAGGGATCGATCGCGTATTTCTGCAGGATGTCCACCCACGACTTCAAGCGCTGACCCGAGAAATCGCCATAGATCCGCCGGACACTTGCCTCACCGAACTTGGCGACCTCCTCGAAAAGTCCGGCGGCGATGCGTGGCGATGTGTTGTCGGCATCGATGAGGATCGCCAACCGGCGGGTGCGGCTTTCTTCCGGCATGTTTGCACCTCCGCTGTTCGTGCCCAAAAGGGGTCACCAATTCAGGATGGCTGGCCGATACGGCGCCCTCAACAGCATTGGGTGCCGAGAAACTCGGCCGTCGCCGCCGCCGCCGCGGCGAGCGGCAGGCGGACCACCGGCACGTTTGGCGGGAAGGCGGCCAGGAGACGCGACGGCAGGGCGCGATCGAGGATAGCAAACACGCCGCGATCGTCGGCGCGCCGGATCAGCCGGCCATAGGCTTGGCGCAGCCGCAGCCGGGCGATCCGCTCCGGGTAGCGCGCGCCGCCGAAGGCCTCGCGCCGGGCGCGCTGCAGGATGTCGGGCCGCGGCCAGGGCACTCGGTCGAACACCAGGAGGCGCAGCGAGCGGCCCGGAACATCGACGCCGTCGCGCACCGCATCGGTGCCGAGCAGGCAGGAATCCTCCTCGGCGCGAAAGATGTCGATGAGCGTCGCGGTCGACATCGCGTCGACGTGCTGGGCGAGCAGCATCAGGCCTTGCGCCTCAAGCGCCGGGGCGATGCGCTGATGGACGGCGCGCAGCCGGGCGATCGCGGTGAAGAGGCCGAGCGCGCCGCCGCGCGCCGCCATGAACAAGGTCGCATAGGCCGCCGCGACCTGGCCGATATCGCTGCGCGGCACGTCGTCGACAACGAAGATCCGGGTCTGCTCCCGATAGTCGAACGGGGAGGCGATGCGCGCGGCGGCGGGCCGGTCCGGCAGGTGGCGCAAGCCGGTCTCGGCTTCGGCCGCGCGCCAAGCGTGGTCGGGGTCGCCGCCATCGCGCAGACCGCCGCCGTCGGTCAGCGTCGCCGAGGTGACGACGAGCCCATGCGCCTGGCTTGCCACCAGTTCGGCAAACGGCCTCCCCGGGTCGACCCAGTTGCGGTGCACCGCGACATCGGTTTCGAGACCCTCGGCGCGGTCGAGCGCCAGCCACTCGACGGTGTCGCGGCCGGCCGGCTCGGCGAGATCGCGCAACAGCCGCGCCCAGGCGGCGAGCTGATCGACCCGGCGCCGGTCGAGACCGCGGACCGTCGCATCGAGGCGCTGGCGCAGACCGGGGTCGGGCGGGTTCTCCGGGTCCTCGAGCCGGCGACGCAAACCCGTGGCGAGCCGCTCCAGCGCCGCCGCGAGCCGTTCGAGCCCCTGTGCCAGCAGCGCCGCCGCCGCGACCAGCCCGTCGATCGGCGGACGCGCCTCGGCTTCGAGCCCGTAGCCGGCCTCGGCAGCGGCGGCGCGCGCCAGCACCTGCTGCCGCACCAGGACCAGAAAGCTCTCGAAAGACTGCGCGCCGCGGCCTTCGGCGACCCGCTGTGGCCAGCCGTCGCCGGGCAGGATGCGGGCGGCGCCCAAAACTTCGAGCAGGGCCTTCCCACCCTCCTCGTCGCCTTCGACGAGATCGCCGAGGCGCCGGCGCAGGCCGCGGGCGCGCGAGCGCGCGCCCTCGGCGCCGACGATCCAGCGCCGCAGCTCGCGGCCCTCCTGGCCCGACAGCCGCAAGGCAAAGGCATTGTCGGCCGCTTCCAGGAGGTGGTGGCCCTCGTCGAACACATAGCGCGTCGGCAATGTCGCATCGTCGAGCCCGCCCGCGGCCGCCTGCGCCATGACGAGCGCGTGGTTGGCGACGACGATTCGCGCCTGCCGCGCCGCGCGGATATTCCGTTCTACAAAGCAGCGCCGGAAATGCGGGCAGACGGAATGCACGCATTCGCCCCGCCGGTCGGCGAGCGCATTGACCCGGCCCCGCCCGATCAGCTCGGCGAGCCAGCCCGGGAAGTCGCCGGCGACCAGATCGCCGGCCTCGCTCGCCAGGATCCAGCGGGCGATCAGCCCGAGATGCGGCGACGGGCCGCCCGGCCGCAGCGCCGCGGCGCTCGCCGCCTCCTCGTAATTGAGCAGACAGAGGAAATTTTCCCGCCCCTTGCGGACGACGACGCGGCGGCGCTTCACCTCCGGGTCGGGATAGAGGCGGTCGAGCTCGGCGCCGATCTGGCTCTGCAGGTTGCGGGTGAAGGTCGAGATCCAGAGCGCGCCGCGGTTCTTCTCGGCCCACAAGCTTGCCGGCGCGATATAGCCGAGGGTCTTGCCGACGCCGGTGCCGGCCTCGGCGAGCACCGCATGCGGCCGGCCCGGCGCCTCGCGCGGGGCGAAGGCGGCGGCCACCGCGGCGGCGTAGTCGGCCTGCTCCGGGCGCGGCTCGGCGGCGGCGCCGAGCAGCCCGGCGAGCCGGGAACGGGCCTCCTCCGGGCTCACCGGCAGATGGCCGGGGGGCGGCGGCGGCGCGCTCTCGCTCCACTCGTCGAGCCGCGTCCAGACGCGCAGTCCGGCGGCGGCCCGCCGGCCGGCGCCAGGCGCTACAGGATCCGACGGCGGCAGCGCCGCGAGCACCGCTGGCGCCCACAGCCAGCCGCCCCGCCGCATTGCCTCGGCAACGGCACGCAGCTCGGGGTCGGTCTCGGCGCCGAGCGCTTCGAGCAGGCTGCGCGCCGCACCCGCCAGACTGACGCAGGCGTCGGCCGGCCGGGTCGGCCGCGGCAGACCCAGCGCTTCCGCCAGGCCGCGCGCCGTCGGCACGCAAAATCGCGCCGGGTAGACAAAGGCATAGAGTTCGAGGAGGTCGAAGGACGGAAAGCCGGCTAGCGCGAGCCGCCGGGCGGTGGCGCGGGCATGGCACAGCATCGGCGGTTCGCGCAATGCCCGGATGCCCGCCTCCTCCGGCGCCAGCGCCTCAATCTCGCCGTCGGGGGTGAGCCACAGCGCCTCGTGAAAGCCGGCGACGAGAACGCCGGCCCGCGGCATCAGCACCGGCCGCCGGGCGATGGCGGATCCGAGCTCGCCCTCGTCCATGGGCCCAATTCTCTACCCGCAATTTGCGACCGAGTCGAAGGACGCACCAAAATCCTTTGTCATACCGGCGAAAGCCGGTATCCGTAACAGAAATGGGCCCCGGATTTCGCCGGGGTGACGAAAAGATCAAGGAGGGGCTGAATACCGGGCGGTTTCGTTCCGTGCACCCGCCTTGATTAAACGCAGGTCGTGCCGGTAAACCCCGGCAACCATGCGCGAATAGCGGTTTTCATGGCTGGCCTTTGACCCGACTTAGACGACGCGGATGTTCTTGAACTGCCAGGGGTCGTCGCGGTCGAGTTCCTCGGGGAACAGGCTCTCGCGGCCGGCAAGCGGCGTCCAATCGCCATGCACGCCGACGACGTCGCCGAGATAGGGGCGCGCGATCTCGATGATGCGGGCGAAATCGAGCGCCTCCGGCTCGACGACGCCGGCGCGCGGATGCTCGATCGCCCAGACGACGCCGGCCAACACCGCTGCCGTCACCTGCAGCGAGGTCGCGTTGTTGTGCGGCGCCACGCGGCGCGCCTCGTCGATCGACAGCCGCGAGCCGTACCAGTAGACGCCTTGCGGCGCGCCCATCAGCAAGACGCCGAGCTCGTCAACCCCCTTGGCGATCTCGTCCATCATCAGCCGCTTCCTCGGCTGCAGATGCCAGTTCTTGCCGGCGAATTCGTGCAGGCTCAAGACCGCGTCGTCGCAGGGGTGGTAGGCGTAGTGGCAGGTCGGGCGATAGCCGGCCGAAGCACCCTCGGCGATCGTCAGATAATCGGCAATCGAGATCGATTCGCCATGCGTGATCAGAAAACCGTGATAGGGGCCTTCGAGCGGCGTCCAGCTGCGCACCCGGGTTCCTGCGCCCGGCCGCAACAGATAGATCGCCGCACCGCTGCCGAAATCATGTCTTCTGCCGTCGGACGGAAAATGCCGCTCATGCGTGCCCCAGCCAAGCTCGGCCGGCTGCGAACCCTCGCTGACGAAGCCGTCGATCGACCAGGTATTGACGAACTCGCCGGGGTCCTTTGGGATCGTCGCGACCTGGGTGTCGCGCTCGGCGATATGGATCGCCTTGATGCCGAGCCGCCGCGCGAGGCGGGCCCAGTCGCCCTGCGCCGCGGGAAGCGTCGCATCGAACCCGGCTTCGGCCGCGAGGTCGACGAGCGCCTGCTTGACGAAATGCGAGACCAGCCCCGGGTTGGCGCCGTGCGTGACGACCGCGGTCGGCCCCGCCGGATAGCGGTGGCCGAGGTCGAGTGCGGTTTCGCGCAGCGCGTAATTCGAGCGTGCCGCGGGCGGCAGCGCGGGATCGGTGTAACCGCCGGGCCAAGGCTCGATGCAGGTGTCGAGATAGAGGGCGCCCTGCCCCTGGCAGAACTCGATCAGCGCCACGCTCGACACGTCGACCGAGACGTTGAGCAGAAAATCCCCCGGGCCAAGCCGCGGCGCCAGCACGGCGCGATAATTGTCGCGGGTCAGCGCGGTCTCGACGAAGGCGATGCCGTATTCGGCCGCAACCTCGCGGCCGCGCGGCTCCGCCGTCACGATCGTGATCTGTCGCGGGGCGATCTCGAGATGGCGGAGCAGCAGCGGCAGGACGCCCTGACCGATGCTGCCGAAGCCGACGATCACGAGCCGCCCGGAAAGACGGGTATGCTTCTGCGCAAGCATCAGATTCTGGCACCAATTGTGAAGGCCGAGCCGTAGATTTGCCCGGCAATATTGTCAAGCCGCCGGCCAGTGCGGTGCGAGACGGGCGGCGAATTGGGGATGTTTGCGCCGCTCGGGGCTTATCCGACGCCGGATGCGCGGCGCTGTGCCGCGCCCGAGCGGCGCCGGGGCTGCTCTGCAGTCGCGCGTTGCCGCGACCATATGACAGGGACGAATGGCTGCCGCGCGCCTCTTCACTTCTCGTCAACACAGCTTTAGGAAGCTCGCAGAGCGGTTTCAGGTGATAGTCGCAGTGATGCTCGAGCCTGTCGTTGCCGCGGCCATCGAGAGCGGCTGATGCCCGACGACAGCGTCGCCGTGCCCGGCCTCGGCTTTGCCGCCGTTCCGGCCACCGCGAGTTCGATCAAGATCGTCACCTACAACATCCACGCCTGCGTCGGCATCGACCGGCAATACGACCCGGGCCGGATCGCCGCCGTGTTGCGTGCGATCGACGCCGACATCGCCTGCTTGCAGGAGGTCGCGGCGCGTCGACGGATCGGGCGGCACGCGGACCAATGGGCCTATCTTGCCGAGGCCACGGGCCGGCAGATCGTGCTCGGCGCCGGGCTGCGCGACCGCCGCCGGCGGATCGGCAATGCGATCCTGACCCGCTTTCCGGTGCTGGCCGCGAACACCGTCGATCTGAGCCTTCCCGGGCTCGCGCCGCGCAGCGCCGTCGCCGCCGATCTTCTGGTCGGCGATCGCGTCCTGCGCGTCGTCGCGACCCATTTCGGCCTCTCGGCCCTGGAGCGACGGCTGCAGGCGAACCGGTTGATCGCCGCCCTCGGCGAGAGGGCGGCGGCGACGCGGCCCGGCGCCGACGCGCTGTTGGTGATGGGCGATCTCAACGAATGGCGCGGCCGCGCCGGCGCCATCGGCACGCTCGACCGCTGCCTTGGGCCGAGTGCCGCGCCGCGCACTTTTCCGTCCTGGATGCCGATGCTGGCGCTCGATCGGATCTATCTCGACGGGCCGGCGGCATTGCGCGAGCTTGCCGTCGATCGCTCGCCGCTCGCCCGGCTCGCCTCCGACCACCTTCCGCTGGTCGGGCGGCTGGCCTGGGGCGAACAGCGGAGCTGGCGGCCGGCGCTAACGCCGTCCGATCGCCGCCGGGCGAGATCGGCGCGCGGGGCGGTTGCGGCGGCCGGCCTGCCCGCCTAAACAAGGGCGATGCCGCCGCGACGCAACCCGCTGCAACTCAATGCATTGCAGCTGAAGACCTTGACCCTTCTCCAGGAACTGGCGAGCCTGCCGGCGTATTCGGCGCCGGCCGAGGCGCCCGGGGAGATTGCCATCGCCGGCTTGCCGCAGCTGCATGGCGACCATTTCCACCTCGGCGATGCCGTTGTCGCCTCGCGTGACGCGACCGGCCTGCACAACCCGGCGGTATGGGCGGCGCTCGAACGCAAGGGGCTGGTCCGCTCGCTGGCCCGGGGCGGCGCGGCTCTGACCCCGCTCGGCCTCGGCTACCCGACCGGGCTGCGCGCGGCGATCCTGCACAAGCCCGCCGATTGACCGGCATCACCAGCTGAAGCGGCGGGTGACGGCTGCCGGATGGTAGCAGCCGGCGCGCAGCGTTGCGGCGACGCGGTCGAGGTCCGGTTCCTCACCCCCGAGCATGCCGAATTCCTCGGCATGAATGCCGCCGGCGACGAGAAGGCTGTCGATCCCGGCGGCGGCGGCGCCGGCGATGTCGGTGCGCAGGCTGTCGCCGACGGCGAGGAGGCGCCTCCGGTCGGCGGTGCCGAGGAGCCTGAGACAGGCCCCGTAAACCGAAGGATCGGGCTTGCCGTGCGAGCGCACCCGGCCGCCCGCCGCCTTATACCATTGCGCCAGCGCGCCGGCGCACAGGGCCAGCCTGTCGCCGTGCATGACGACGAGGTCGGGGTTGGCGCAGACCATCGGCAGGCGGCAGGCGAGGGCGCGACGCAGCACTCCTGCGTAATCCTCGATCGTGTCGTCCCACCCGGCCGGCCCGGTGTTGAGGATGAATTCGGCTGCCTCGGGCCTATCGACGAAATCGAGTTCGAGCCCCTCGCGGATTTCGAGGTCGCGGTCCGAGCCGATATGCAGGCAGCGGCGACCGAGCGTCCGATAGAATGGATCGTCGCGCCGATGGAGGCATTGCCACGCCTCTTCGCCCGACGACATCACCGCGTGATAGCCGTCCTGCGGGACGCCGATGGCGGTGATGCGCCGCACCACGTCGTCGGCGCGGCGTGGTGCATTCGACAAGAGGACGATGCGTTTGCCGGCGACGACAAGGGCGTAAAGACAGGCGACCGCCCCGGGCAGCGGCGCCACGCCGTCATGCACGACCCCCCACAGATCGACGATGAAGCCGTCATAGCGCGGGGCCAGCTCGCCGACGCCGGTAATGAGCCGAAGCTGCATGCTGCGGCCAAAGCTCGACGATCCAGGCTTGAGCGTCAAGCCGGCAATGCCGGTTGCCTTGCCGGGCCCGTAGTGGCAGACTCCGTCGTGCTATGAAATCGGGGTTACAATTGTTACAACAGTAACCGGAACGCTGGCGCGCTCTCTCTGTTCGGATCGAAGCAGCGATGCAAATATCGAGGCGAGATGGAATGACGCAGGGCGAGGTGTTGATTGGACCGCTGATCGAACGCGGTGGCAGGTACTGTTACGATATTTTTACAACGGGCGAGGGGCTAAGGAGTTCGTTTAGCTATCGTCGGCTCGAGGAGGCGCGGCACGATCGCCAAACATTCTGTGCCGAGGTACGCGCGGACCCGCACCGCCAGCTGCGCATTTGCGAGACCCTGAACGAATTTCTCCGTCTGGTTGAGGCGGCGTCGCGCGGGCAGGAGGGCGATCCCGGCCAGGCGCCGCCATGCTGAGCCGATCTCAGGCGACGGCGGCGGTATTCTTCGTCGGCGGCCGCGGCGCGGCGCCGACCGCCTCGGCGATCGAGCCGAAACCATCCGCCCGCAACAGCCGGGCGAGATCGCGCTCGATCCGGCCTACGAGCGCCGGACCCGAAAAGACGAGCGCCGTATAGAGCTGCACGAGGCTGGCGCCGGCGCGAATCTTGGCATAGGCGTCGGCGGCGCCGGCGACGCCGCCGACGCCGACGAGCGGCAGCCGCCCCTCGGTCAGCCGGTGCATCTCGGCCAGCAGCGCCGTCGATGGGGCGAATAGCGGCTTGCCGCTCAAGCCGCCGGTCTCGGAGGCGGCGCGGCTCCTGAGCCCGGCGGGCCGCTCGACGGTCGTGTTGGCGACGACGAGGCCGTCGATGCCGGCCGCAACGGCCACTTCGGCAATGCCGCAGCGCTCCGCCGGCGTGAGGTCGGGAGCGATCTTCAGCAACAGCGGGGTGCGCCGCCCGCTGGTGTCGCGTGCCGCGATCAGCCGGGAGAGCAGCGCCTCGAGGCGCGCGCGGCGCTGCAGATCGCGCAGCCCCGGCGTGTTCGGCGACGACACATTGACGACGAGATAGTCGGCGAGCCCGGCGCTGCGGCGGATGCCGGCCGCGTAATCGGCGGCGGGATCGGCGCTGTCGCGGTTAGCTCCGAGATTGAGGCCGCGGATGCCGCGCCGCGGCATCCGCGCCAGCCGCCGTGCGACCCGTTCGAGACCGTCGTTGTTGAACCCCATCCGGTTGACGATCGCCGCGTCCTCGGCGAGGCGAAAAAGTCGCGGCCGCGGGTTGCCGCGCTGCGGGCGCGGCGTGACGGTACCGATCTCGACAAAGCCGAAACCCCAGCGCCGCACCGCATTCGCGATCCGGGCGTTCTTGTCGAACCCGGCGGCGAGACCGATCGGGTTCGGAAAGTCGAGCCCCCACACACGCTGCGCCAGGATCGGCGGCGACGGTGGCGCGGTCCGGTCGAGCAGCCATCGGTCGAACCCGGTGGCGATCGCCGCCAGCGCCACGCCGTGCGCGCGCTCGGCCGGCAGGCGGAAAAGCAGCGGGCGGATGAGCGCATAGGCGTCGGGCATCGGCGGAGCAGCATAGCAACGCCGGCGCGAAATCGCTGCGGTCCCGATCCGCGCCGCGGCTTACGCCCCGGGCGAAACCCGCCGCCGCACGCTCCGATTGGGCTTGGTTACTTTCTCGCGCAAAATCCGCCGGCCGCGCTGAGCCTCATCCGGTCGCCGCCGCCTGCCCCGGCGCGACGGTACAGAAACTTCCAAATTTCCCGTCTCGACGGGAAAGCGACGAGAATCTTTCCAATTCGGCCCGGTTGACGCCAAAATACATTGTTCAGGATCAATCACTTGGGAACTAAATTCCCGTCTCACCGAGACGGGAAAACAATGCAACGCCGACGGGAATTCAAATCACCAAAACGGGAATTCATGGCACGGCGGCCCCATTTCCTTCAGTCTGACAAAGAGTATAGCCTGCGATCCGGACATAGGGACGGCGGTGAAGCGATCGGGGCATCTGACGGCCTCGCGGCGATCGCCGAGAACAGCCTACTGCGCCACGCGCACACCGTGACCGGGGCCGCGCCCGCCCCGCAGCCGCCTTCTGTTCCCATTATCGCAATAAATATCACACTTTAACCGGATTGGCAATCCTGAAATCGATCAGTTCTGACTGACCTTGCACTCCTCATGCTGGTGCTCCCTTCCTGCGGCTACGGCATTCACGCAATTTCCGGTGGCCGAACCCTGGCCGCGTCTCAGACCGGCATCGTCCGGCGCTGATATGCCCGACCGATCTTCGCCGTCTCTTCGTTGTGTCCGGCGATGACGCGGACCCCCTCGTCGAGCTTGCCCACGATGTTCGCCGGGCTGCAGGTTTCGAGAAATGGCACGCGATGCTTGCGACAGGCGGCGAGGACGCGGGCCCGCGCTTCCTGCATCTCGCTCGGGTAGGGTTCGTGCGACACGGCCCGGTAGCCGAGCGCCAAGCCGAGATCGCCGGGTCCGAGTTCGGCAAAGCCGATGCCCGGCACCTCGAGGATCCGCTCGCATTGGGCGATCCCCTCCGGGCTTTCGAGCTTGACCCCGAGCAGCAGTTCGCCCCCCGGGTTGAGCGGCCAGGGGTCGCAGCGCTCGAGATACGCCTCGGCCGACAAGCCCCAGATCGGCGCCGCCGTCGCCTCTGAACCGCGCCCGCGGCTGCCGATGCCGAGCGGCGCACCGGCCGGCCGGACGGCGCCGCGCAGCCGCGCCACCGGCGAGGGCAGGTTCGGATCGACGCCCGCAGCCTGATGCGGATAGCGGCATGCCTCGACGAAGGCGCGCACCGCATCCGCCGATTCGGCCTGGCACAACAGGACGCCGTGCACGCCGCGGCCGAGGATCTGCCGGAATTGCCAGGCGTTGAAGCGGATATTGGCCGCGTCGGTGCCGTTGACCGGCGCCTCGACGATCACCGCCGGTGTCGGATGGCCGGAACGCGTCGGGCCGGCTTCGGCCAGCCCGCGCATGTATTCGGCGAGGCCGGTCACGTCGAAGGCGCCGTGCTCCATCCCGACATTGATGTAGTCCGCCCAGGTCAGCGCATCCTCTCGGCCCTGCGCCCGGGTCAGGACATGACCGCTATGGCCGCCGACATAGTAGATCGCCTGGTCCTGCTGCAACAGCTCGATGGCCCGGTTGACGCGCTGTGCCATGCTCTTCTCCTCGTGCGGGTCCGGCCGCCCCCGCGATTGACCGCCCGACCCCCGCGGCTATAGTCGCTGCGGGCGGGCGTGGCGGAATGGCAGACGCGGCAGACTCAAAATCTGTTGTCCGAAAGGACGTGGAGGTTCAAGTCCTCTCGCCCGCACCAAATGAAATCAATAGCTTTTGAACTGGATGGCGCGCTCTGCGTCTCTCGATCCAGGAACTGTGCAACCATACTGCAACCATACGGACACTAATCCCGCGATGTCGCCGCGCTGACGAGACAGCAGGGCGAACAGTCAAGGTCGACTGAGAGACACGACCGGCGGCTTCCCTGGCCTCCCTCGCGCATGAGCGAGCCTGATTGAGGCCCGCAGGCGCGCATCTCGATCGCTGTGTATGAAACCCGTCGGCGGGAGTCAATCGGCCGCCCCAGGGGCACGGACGTCGTCCGGCATCGTGCCGAGCCCTCCCGCGGCGGATCAAGACCGCCGCTCCGTCCCGCTGACAACCATATCCACCTGCCGGTTGCCGCAGCCGGAGCAGACAAGCCGCTCGCGCCACTCAGGAACGCCCATCTCGGCGCCGTAGCATCGGCCATCTCTTCCGGATCGGGCTCGACCTGCCGGCCGCAGGCTCGGCACCATTACGATCAATCGCACTCCAGCCTTGGCGGCGTTGCCGAGGGTCATCGGTGGGCGACTGTACCTCATCGCCGCCGTCGCCTGGCCCTCGGCGCATCGTAGGCCTTCAGCGGTAGCGGAAGTTCGGGCCGGGGCTCCGGTGGATCCGAGCTTCGCCAGTATGGCCTTTAGGGGGCGCCAGCCGCGGCGACAGCGGGTAGCGAGCATCATCGATGGTCTCGCGGAGAAGCCGAGCGAGAGCGGCCGTCTCGTCGTCGGAAAGGTCAAGCTGCATATAACGTGATATAGTCCTGCCGTGGTCCGCCGTCTCTGCTTCGAAATTCTCGACCGCGCCGACTACGTGCTGACGCTGGCGCGCTTGACCTTCCTCGATTGGCTGGCGCCTATGCCCGAAACCGCGACCGATCGCGCCATCCGCGAAGAAGGCGAGCGGCTGCGGAAGGCGTTCCCGTGGCTCGACGAACGCCGTCGACGGCGAATTTCCGACCTTGACATATGACGGGCCGCCAATCTGCTGATCCGAGAGCACGGTGCCGATGCCCGGCTTGAGGCTGCGAAACGCGCGGATCTTATGCTCAACCGCGGCGATGATGAGGGGGCGGCTGGTATGGGCGCGGATCAGGCGGGCGATCGAGGCGCTGCAGGCGCCGCGTCGCCGCAGGCCACATTAGGTGCGTTTTAGTGGTTTCGGCCTAGGTCGCACGTCGCTAGCCCCCAGCGCACATCCCAGGGTAGGGTTTCCGTCGGGGAGGGCGATATGGAAAGCCGGTACAGGTCCGGGACCATCGTTCATGCCCGCGGGCGCGAATGGATCGTGTTGCCCGCGCGCGAGCCGGAGGTGTTACGGCTCCGGCCGCTGACGACGGCGCAGGGCGACGAGGTCGGTCTGTTTCTGCCGCTGGAAGGCGAGCGCGTCCGGCCGGCCCGGTTCGCCGACCCCGAGCCGGCGAGCACCGGTGACGCGACCGGGATCATGACCCTGTTTGATGCGGCGCGCCTGAGTTTGCGCTCCGGCGCCGGGCCATTCCGCTCGCTCGGCCATATCTCTGTCATCCCACGACCCTATCAGTTCGTGCCCTTGATCATGGCACTGCGGCAATCGTCGGTGCGGCTGCTCATCGCGGATGATGTCGGCGTTGGCAAAACGATCGAGGCGGCGATGATCGCGCGCGAACTGCTCGATCGCGGTCTCACCAGGCGACTCGGTGTGCTCTGCCCGGCTCATCTCTGCGACCAATGGGAGCGGGCGCTACGTGAAAAGTTCGAGATCGAAGCGGTGCTGGGTTCAGCCGTCGCAGATTCGGCGGTTGGAGCGCGATCTGCCTCGGCAGGACATATCGATTTACGAGCACTATCCCAATATCGTCGCCAGCATCGATTTCGTGAAATCGAGATCGCAGCGCGACCAGTTCCTAGCCCATGCACCCGATCTCGTGATCGTGGACGAGGCGCATGCGTCAACGCGTCCGCGGGGCGCCGCGTCGGGTGCCGAGCATCAGCGTTTCGAGTTGCTCCGCGACCTCGCCCGCGATCCCAACCGCCAAATTCTGTTGGTCACCGCGACGCCACACAGCGGGATCGAGGAGAGCTTTCGCTCGCTGCTTGGCTTGCTCGACCTAACTTCGATCGTGGTCCGGATCAGCCGCTCGATCGCAAGGCGCTTGTCCCGTACCTCGTCCAGCGCCGCCGCCGCGACGTGGAGAAATGGCTCGGTGCCGAAACGCCGTTTCCAGAGCGGAAAGCGGAGGAAGTCCGCTATGAGCTGTTGCGCTCCTACCAGAGCCTTTTTGCCGATGTGCTCGACTACTGCCGCGACTCTCTTGAAGACACCGGCGGCTTACGCGCGGTACAGCAGCGCGTCCGTCATTGGAGCGCCATCGCGGTCCTGAGGTCGTTGCTGTCGAGCCCCGATGCGGCTGTCATGGTGCTCGGGAATCGGGCCGGCAAACTCGCACCCGGTGGCGAAGGGGCCGATGAGAATGCGGCCGACATCGACGACGCCTTTCGGCCTCAGGTGCTGGATCTGCTGGGTGATCACTATCTCTCCGACTACGCGCCCTCCGGCCCGCTTGCAAATTTCGGAGTTTCCGACAGGCGATTTCGGCGGAAAGCGGCAGGCCGTTTCGGTCCAAAGCGGCACCCCATCCCGAAGGCGTTGGGCGCCGGCTTGAGCGAACCGCCGCGATGGGTCGATGCTATCTTGCGCCGGTCGCTGCAAGCAAGTATTTTCGTCTATATTGTTCACTTTGGTAGTTGTGGCGGACGGCCGTGGATTGTGTGAGTAATGTGGATAATTATCCCAAGTATTTTATTTGATTAATGCTTTTCATCCACAGGGAGGCTCGATTTGCGCCGGCGCATCGAGTTGCCCGTGAGGGTGATGCGGTAGGCGTTGTGGATCAGCCGGTCGAGGATGGCATCGGCATAAGTCGGGTCGCCGATCATGTCGTGCCAGCGCTCGATCGGGACCTGGGTGGCGAGGATGGTCGAGGCGCGCTGGTGGCGATCGTCGATCACTTCCATCAGGTCGCGCCGCTGCTCGGCGGTGAGCCTCGCCATTGCCCAATCGTCGAGGATGAGCAATTGGAGGCGGGCGAGGCGGGCGAGCAGCCGGGCGGCATGACCGTCGACGCGGGCGAGCGCGAGTTCGTCGAGCAGCCGCGGCAGCCGCTGATAGCGCACCGAGAAGCCGTTGCGGGCCGCCTGGTTGCCGAGGGCACAGGCAATCCAGCTCTTGCCGACGCCGGTCGGGCCCAAGATCAGCACGTTGTTGCGTTCGTGCAGCCAACGGCCGGTGGCGAGCGCCTGTATCAGGCCGCGATCGAGACCGCGCGGCGTGCGGTAGTCGAGATCTTCGAGACAAGCGGCTTGGCGCAGCCCGGCGAGGCGCAGCCGCTGCGCGAGTGCCGCATTGTCGCGCTCGACCGCCTCGCGATCGACCAGCATCGCCAGGCGCTCGTCGAAGCTGAGACGATCGCAGTCGGGCAGGCCTTGCTGCTCCTCGAGTGCCTTGGCCATGCCGGTCAGGCGCAAGCGGCGCAAGGTCGCGATCGTCGGGTGGATCATCATCTTCTCCGTTGCCGGTATTGTCGGCCGACGCCCTCGGCGCTAATCGCGTCCGAAGCCGCGCGGCGGCTCGATGGCGGCCAACTCGTCGAGATCGAAGTCGACGATCGCCTGCAGGGCTTCGCCGGTGGCGCCATCACGGGTGGCTTCGGGGAGTGCCTCGAACCAGGCGCGGTATTCGGCTTGCAGCGCGACCAACTCGGCGACGGCGTCATGCCAGCGCTGCGGCCGGCGGCGGCGATCGGCTGGCCGGCGGTATCGAATGATCGGCATCTCGGCGTGGCGCGCTCGATAGCGCGCCTGGCGCTCGGCGCCGGTCAGTGGATGGTCGCCGTGTGGCTTGCGTCCTCTTGTCATGATGCCCCCTATTTCGTCACGTAACGCAAATAACCGGGCCACCGGCCTCAGTTGTAGTAAGCCGGGCCGCGCAGATTGGCGTGCGCGCCGAGGCCTTGTTCCGCCCCGCCGTCGAGGAACGGCCGCTGCCGATCGGCTTTGAGGAGCCGCTCGACATAGCGCGACGACAAGACGCCGGCGGCGAGCGCACGCTCGCAGGCGAGTTCGAGCCGGGCCTTGCCGTAGGCGCCGGCGAGCCGCAGCACCCCCAGACAGGCGCGAACCCCTTGTTCGGGGTGCTCGCGCGCGGAAAGCAGCCGGTCGACATAGCTGCCGATCGCCGGCCCGAGCGCGGCGGCGTCGGCACGCAGCTTATCCGGCGTGCGCCTGGCCATCGCCTGGTGGGCCGGCGGCATATGCTCGGGCAAGGTCGTGTGGTGCGCCTTGGCGGCGCTGCGAATGTGGCTCGCGACCGGTGCGCCCTGGTGGAAGACCGCCACCGCGGTTGCCGTCAGAAAGACGTCGAGCTTGTGCTGCACCAGCCGATACGGCACCGAATAGAAGTGGCCGTCGACGGCGATGTGGTAGTCGATATTGACCCGGGCCACGAGCCATTGGCCGACGACAAAAGGCTCTGCCGGCGGCGGTTTGAGCTTGCTGCGCTCGATCGCCTCGAACAGCGTGCGGCGGCTGCCCTCGCGCGGCGGCGCAAACGGGCGATTGTTGAATTCCTCGACTTTCTCGGCAAGCGCGGCGTTGGCCTCGGCGAGCGAGAAGAACTGCCGGTGGCGCAACGGCGCCAGCACCCACATCTCGACCAGCCTGACCGCATTCTCCGCCGTTGGCTTGTCGCGCGGCTTCCTGACCCGGGTCGGGACGATCGCCACACCATAATGGCGGGCCAGCTCGTGATAGCTCCGGTTGAGCACCGGTCCCAGTAATTGGCGTCAGTGACCCCGGTCTTGGTGTTGTCGGGAACCAGCTTCTCGGGGCAGCCGCCGATATAGGCGAAGGCGCGGACATGCGCCGCCAGCCAATCCTCTTGCCCTTGCGTCCAGGCCGCTTCGGCATAGATCAGGTCCGAGCACGGCAGGCAGGCGACAAAGACCTGCGCCGCGCGGGCGGCGCCGGCATCGATCACCGCCAGCGTCATGCCGGCCCAATCGACTTCGAGCGTCTCACCGGCGCGATGCAGCTGCCGCATTGTCGGCGGCCGCGAGCGCCGCTGCCAGGCGTGGAAATGCTCGCAGAACTGGGTGTAGCGGTAGCCCTCAGGGTGCCGGCTGAGATATTCCAACCACAGCAGCCGCAGCGTCACGCCGCGGCCGCGCAGCTCCTTCTCGATCGTCTCCCAATCCGGCAGCGGACGCTCCGGATCACGCCCGTCCCCGAACAGACGACGGTCGAGATCCTCCTCGCTTAGCGCCTCCGCCGCCGCCCAGCTCAACCCGGCCGCCGCCGCCCGGTCGAGATATTCCTTCACCGTCGACCGCGCGACCCCTGCGCCGCGCGACACCGCCGCATCGCTCAGCCCCAGCGCCTGCTTGAGCCGCAGCACTTCCTTGATCCGCCGCATCGCCACCCTCGGTCTCGGCATCCCCTCGCACCCCCAAAAGGGCGCCAGGCTAGCCGCCATTACTTGCCGCTCGGCAGCGACGCCAAAGCCGAACAGGGGTGCCGAAAACGCCGAAATCGGGTGCCGGATTGGAGCGAAATCAGGTGCCGCTTTCCGCCGAAATCACCTGCCGCTATCGACCGAAATCAGGTGCCGGTTTGCTCCGATTTTTGCACCTCAAAAAATGGCGCGTAACGCGGAATGCCGGAAAATGTAGCCGCCGGATCGTTCCCGCGCACCGCATCCCCATATGGTTGAAATCCGGAGCGGTAGGAAGGACACACAAAATGACACTGACTGACGGCGAAAAGCTGATTTTGCTAATGCTGACAGATATTTACGACAAACTGGGCGTTCAGGGCGAGATTGACCCGCAATTTGTTCGGTCGGCAATTTTCGATAACATGCTGTGGGGCCTAAGCTGGAAATATTCGGGAATACCCTTTGAAAAGGATGAGACTCCTCCGGTAGTCGGCGAGGTTGTCCTAATTCTTGACATGTGGTCATTCATCGAAGCGGGCTATGACATCTTTCAGCAGAAGAAAAAAGCAAATTGCAGTGGAGGCTAGTCCTTTTGGGACGCACGTTATATTTAATGGATTTGACGGTAATAACGAAGCGGAGTACTTGGGTACTGCCCAGTTTCTCATAGATGCGTTAGGCCGTTTTTCCCGATTTAAGGGTCGCGAATTGAACTCGCATATGCCACTGTCGGTCGAAACTTATCGACGTATGTACAGCGTTTTCGAGCCCATGCGCCGCTCAGTTCTTAGTGAGGATCATTTGGGGGCTACAGAGATTATCGCGTTGTTGAAGGCCAAGCTTCATCCGCAGTTATCGTGAATTGAGCGGGGCCCAGGAACAACCGCTCGTAATTGCTTCGCCGAGCACCCCGACGAGAACATGCTGCCAATCGTGCCGAAGAATCATGCTCAAGACGCCAGCGCGCGTGGCGCCGTTCCGCCGAGATCGCCGCCGCCGCTATTTCCTTCTGAGCATCAGCCGTGTTGGCATATAGGTTCAGTATCACGGCGTGCATCTGTTAGTTAAAGTAAGTATGCCGCGCCTGTACAAC
>CAWBQT010000016.1:0-1112136 GCA_963790875.1 uncultured Alphaproteobacteria bacterium | reverse complement strand
CGGCCAAGCGTCGGCGTGGTTGAACCGAATGATCCTTTGCGCTGTTAGCGTGTGCATTGACGCAACGAATTGCGAGGGGCAGAGCATGAATAAGGCCTGCAAGATCGTCGGAGCCGCCCTGACGGCAGCCCTGATCGCCGCACCGGTGGCGGGACGCGCGCAGGTGTCGTTCGATGTCACGATCGCGCCGCCGGCGCCGCAGTATGAGGTGGTGCCGCCGCCGCGCCCGGGTTTCGTCTGGGCACCCGGTTATTGGGGTTGGCGCGGCGGCCGATGGGTCTGGGGCCCCGGGCACTGGATCGTCGCTCGGCCCGGCTATCGCTGGGCGCCGGACGGCTGGGTGCGGCGGGGTGCCGGCTGGCACTACGTGCCCGGGCATTGGGTAAGCTGAGCGGCCGCGGCGCCTGATCGGCGCCGTGCCGCAGCCGATCTCGCCGCTTCAGTGCCAGAGCTGGCGGCTCGCCAGCGCGGCGCCCTGGGCCAGCGCTTCGAGCTTGGCCCAGGCGATCTGCGGGTGAACGCGGCCGCCGAGGCCGCAATCGGTCGAGGCGACGACGCGCTCGCGGCCGACGAGGTCGGCAAAGTGCAGGATGCGCTCGGCGACGAGTTCCGGGTGTTCGACGACGTTTGTCGCATGGCTGACGACGCCCGGCAGAATCAGCTTGTCGTCGGGCAGCTTGACCTCCTGCCACACCTTCCATTCGTGCTCGTGCCGGACATTGCCGGCCTCGAAGGAATAGGCCTGCGCCTCGACCTTCAGCATCACCTCGACGATGTCGCGCATCGCGATGTCGGTCGTATGCGGGCCGTGCCAGCTGCCCCAGCACAGATGAAACCGGATCCGCTCCTTCGGCAGGCCGCGGATCGCATGGTTCAGCGCCTCGACCTGGACCATCGCGAATTTCCGGTAGTCGGCGAGCGACGGCTCGGGGTTGATCATGTCCCAGTTCGTGGCGAGCGCCGGATCGTCGAGCTGCAGCACCAGCCCGGCGTCGAGAATTGCCTTGTACTCCTCCCGCATCGCCTCTGCGGCAGCGAAGACGAATTCCTCGTAAGTCTGGTAATAGGCGTTGCCGATCCGCGTGGTGCTGCCGGGCGCGATCGCCGTCATGAACCCTTCATCGAGCCCGGCGTCGGCCAACGCCGCCTTGCAATTGGCGATGTCGGCGCGGATCGCCGCGCCGCCGATATAGCTGAGCGGGGCGACGCAAACCGGCCCCGTCACCGGGCGCGGCCCGGTGGTGATCCCCAATTCGGGGTCGGCATAGGCGGCCGCGAACCGGACGCGGTCGCGCCGGTCGCCGAAACTCGTCAGCACGAGTTCGCCGGGCCGCGAGCGGCGCGGCGGCGCAAGATGCATATCCGGGCCGCCGGCGAGATCGAGCCCACCGAGCCGATGGAACGAATAGCTCAACCACGCGCCGTAATTGACTCGCTGGCCCATCGACTTGCCGAATTCGCCGTCGTTCGGGACGGAGATGCCGAGCTCCTTTTGATGGCGCACGACGTCGCCGACGGCGGCGCGCAGCCGTACCTGAAACCCGCTCTCGTCGACCGCCTCGCCGGCCTCGCGCCGGCGATTCAATTCGATCAGGTCGTCCGGGCGCGGCAGGCTGCCGACATGCGTTGTCAGAATCCGATCGCTGCTGCCCTTCATTGCTTTCCTCCTCCCCTTCCTCAATTCGCGATGACGTCGCGCAGCGTGCGGACAGCATCGAGATGGTCGCGGATGATGATGTCGAGAAAATCGGGCGGCACGTCCGAGCCTGTTTCGCTCAGGAACCGCCCCGGCCGCTCGGGGACCCGCCCGAAGCCGCAGGGCGCCGCGATCCCGAATTCGGGCAGATTCCGCCGCGCCGCGCCGAGTTGGCCGCGCAATCCGGCGGCCCCGTGCATGTGGTGGACGGCGCCGAGATAGACCCGCGCGCCTCGGGCGTCGAGATCGCGCAGCGGCGCGAAGAACGCGTCTTCGGCGGAACCCAAGGTCGGCAGGTGGAGAAAATCGACGCGTCTCCCGGAAGCCGCGACCGCCGCATTCAGCAGCAGGACCGATCCTGCCAGGTCGCCCGGCCGGCGCGATGGCCAGCCGTCCAACGTGCCGAAGCAGGAGTGATAGCCGAGCGCCGCCGCTTTGGGGATATGAGGTGCGATCTCCTGCGCCGGCAGCAAGAGCCGCGCAGCCTCGCGCCGCGCCGCATCGATGCCCGCTTGCGCGAGGACGGTTTCGACGTAGCGGTTCTCGACCGCGAGATCCCATTGGATCGCCAGGTCTTCGGGCGGGATCAGTTCGACCATCTTGCTGATTTCGGCGCGCAGCGCGGCAGTGAAGCCCGGCACGATGCGGGCATGGTCCGTGGGGTCCGGGAAAAAGAGCGTGACGGCGCTGTAGGTCAGCGGCAAGGAGACTTGGAACCTGAGCTCCGCCGGCAGCACGCCCTCCTTCTTCAGTTGCCGAAAGACGAAATAGGAATTGACCGCGTCTTTCGTGTAGCCGAGACGCCATCCCGGGTCGCCGAAGCGGACCCGCTCGATCCCGGGCTTCACGCGGAACCGGAATTGATCGTGAATGCCCAGCGGCCGCCAGCGCTCGACCCCGTCGGCGTCGGGCGCCGGCCGGCGCAAGGTCTCGATTTCCGGGTGGCCGTTCAGCACCCGATAGGCGATGCCGTCGATCCAATAGCGGCGGTCGCCGACTTCGCCGTCCGGCATATAAGCGAGATAGGGGCCGAGCGGTCCGCCGACCCGGCGGAACACGTCTTCGACCGTATGGAGTGGGATACTGCCCACCAGCAACAACTCACCGGTCATTCGTCCCTCCCTGCAAAGCGCCCTCACCCACCCAGCCCTTTGGGCTGGGTCCGACGCCCGCAAGCCGGGAAGCGGGTGACGGCTGCCGGAGGGCTGGGCGGCCCCTCCCCCTCAGAGGATGTGAAAGACTGGCAAACCGGCTGGACAGGCGCACTGCGTCTCCTGAGGCAGCCGCCGCCTGGCGGCGGCGTCTCGAAGGGCGAGACAGCCGCGGAGTTTATCCTCGGGCCGCGCGAAGCGCGGACCCGGGGGCGGCTTCCGCAGGATGGGGAGCATTTTAATCTCATCAATGGTTTACTTCATGATGAGGAGCGCCGTCAGGCGCATCTCGAAGCACGCACGGCGGCAATGCAGCCCAGGATGCCCGGGTCGGAGGCCAATTCTTTCACAAGCTCTCAGCGCCACAGCTGGCGGCTCGCCAACGCCGCCCCCTGCGCCAAGGCTTCGAGCTTGGCCCAGGCGATCTGCGGATGGACGCGGCCGCCGAGGCCGCAATCGGTCGAGGCGATGACCCGCTCGCGGCCGACGAGATCGGCAAAGCGCAGGATGCGCTCGGCGACGAGTTCCGGATGCTCGACGACATTCGTCGCGTGGCTGACGACACCCGGCAGGATCAGCTTGTCGTCCGGCAGTTTGACCTCCTGCCAGACCTTCCATTCGTGCTCGTGCCGAACATTGCCGGCCTCGAAGGAATAGGCGCCGACATTGGCGCGCAGCATGACCTCGACGATGTCGCGCATCGCGATGTCGGTGATATGCGGGCCGTGCCAGCTGCCCCAGCACAGGTGGAACCGCAGCCGATCCTGCGGCAGGCCCGCGACGGCATGGTTCAGCGCTTCGATCCAGGTCGTGGCGAGCCTCTGATATTCCGCGACCGTCGGCTCGGGATTCACCTGGTCCCAGCCCTCGGCGATACACGGGTCGTCGAACTGCAGGATGAGGCCCGCCTCGACGATCGCCCGGTATTCAGCGCGCATCGCGTCGGCGCAGGCGTAGAGGAACTCCTCGTCCGACTTGTAGTATTTGTTGCCGATGCGCGCGCAGCTGGCCGGTGCCACCGCGGTCATGAAGCCTTCCTCGACCCCGGCTGCGATAAGCGCCGCTTTGAAGTGGGCGATATCGGCCTTGATCGCCTCGGCGCCGGTATAGCTGATCGGCGCGATGCAGACCGGTGCCGGCGGTCGCGGGCCGGTGGTGATGCCGGAATTGGGGTCGCCGTAGGCGGCGGCAAAGCGCTGGCGGTCACGCCGGTCGCCAAAGCTGGTCAGGACGATGTGGCCCGGCGTCGAGCGGTGCGGCTGCATCTCGTAGAGCGTATCCGCGCCGGGCTCGATGCCGCCCAATCGCTGCCAGGAATAGCGCCACCACGACCCGTAGTTGACGCGCTGCGCCATCGGCTTGCCGAACTCGCCGTCGCCGGGAACGTCGATGCCGATCTCCTTCTGGTAACTGACCACTTCGGCGATGGCCGCGCGCAGCGTCTCCTGCAGCTGGGTCTCGGTAGTCGCTTCGCCCGCGGCGCGGGCCCGATGCGCCTCGATCAGGCTGTCGGGCCGCGGCAGGCTGCCGGCATGGCTCGTCAGGATATGGTCGCTGCTCTTCCGCATCATCTCCTCCCGTTCGCGAAAATGCCGATCCCGTGCACCGACACGACAATAGGCCAGAAGTAACGAAACGTCCGGATTTCATGCATAAGCGGACAAACCACGAACTCGAGCGATATCGGGCGCGAGCCTGAGCACGGCGAATCCGTCACGGTTTTCCTTGGCCGCTCCGCTCGGCGCTCGCGAGCGGGCTGGTGGTGGCGGCCGTGCCGGCGGCACCGGATCGTCATCCCATCACCCAGCGCGCTCGAGCGCGCCGTTGCCGCTCTGCGCCAGACCGAGGATGTTCCGGACAAGCTATTCGCTCGCCTCTCCCCGCTCGGCTGGGAGCATGGGAACCTCACCGGGACCACATCTGGAGCCCGCAGCGGCCAGTCACGGAACGCGTGACGGTTCCGCCGGCTCAGGGCTGCGCCCGACACCGCTCGCCAGCCCGCCTGAGTTCGTGGTTTGTCGGCTTATGCGTGAAATCTGGGCGTTTCGCCGCGCCGCGGGCAGCGCCTCGAGCCTGAACGGATTTTCGCCCACGATCGTGCCCACTCCTTCAGTGGGCACGATTATGGTTGACCCTAAAGTCGACATGCGGCCTAATCATGCTCGGGAGAAATCGCGAAGACGGCCGATGAGCGAAGGATTGCTGCGCGACATCGCCGAGTTTTGCCGGCGCGCCGGGATGGCCGAATCGACTTTCGGGCGCCGCGCCGTCAACGACGGCAAGCTCGTCGGCCGGCTCCGTCTCGGCGGCCGCGTCACGACCGAGACCGTCGATCGGGTCCGCGACTTCATCGCCCGCGTGCCGGCCGACGCGAGCGCGGCGGCGCCGGCGGCGGCCGAGGGCCCCCCGGCGCCGGCACCGGCCACCACACAGAGCTTTCGCTTCTACGACAATCGCCAGAAATATCTGCTGTTCGTCACGACCTGCAGCGAGAAGTGGGTTATTGCCCAACGGGTGGGCATGGAGCTTGCCCACCTCCATCCGCGGCCGCCGGCGTTGCGTGTCTTCGATGCCGGCACCGGCGACGGCACGGTGCTGGCGCGGACGATGCGCGCCATGCATCACCGGTTTCCGACAATGCCATTCTACATCGTCGGCAAGGAGATCAGTCTCGAAGACGTCCGTCTCGTCCTGGAAAAGATGCCGGACCGTCTGTTCGAGCATCCGGCAACGGTGCTGGTCATGACCAACATGACTTACGCCGAGGCGCCGTGGCTGAAACCGAACTCGGTGACCGCGGCAACGAGCCTCGTCTGGCACGAGCTGGCGCTGACCGGCAACACGGCGCATGATTTCGAAGAACAGATCGGCGGTCTGCAGCCCTTCCTTGCCGAGAATTGGCGGGCGCGCGTCGGCCGCGGCGGCAACCCCGTCTATGAAAAACCGGTCGTGCTCGTCCTCTATCGCGAGGATCATAAATTCCTGCTCGACGCGGTGCGGCCGCGCCTCGGCATCACCGAGGCCGAATACGACCTGGTGATCGCCTCGCAGCCCTACCGCGCCCGCGCCTCGGTCGAATTCAAGGCGCGTCGCGTCATCGCGCCGCTGGCGCGCAGCCTCGCCCCCGGTGGCCGGCTGATCGCGATCCACAGCCATGGCGACGACCCCGGGCTGGAGATCATTCGGCAGATCTGGCCGGGCGAAGACCCGTTCACCACCGATCGCCATGCGCTGCTGCGCGCGACCAAGACCGAACTCGGCAGCGCCGGGCGGGTGCTCAATTTCAGCGCCTACGCCGATGCGCGCGCGCTGTTCCGCTACGACATGCATACGCTGCCCAGCGAGATCAGCGAGACGATCGGCACGTCGACGCTGTTCGCCGCCTGGAACGCCGCCATTTATGTCGCGCAGATCGAGGACCAGCGGCTGTCCGAGGCGATCAGCAGCGGCGCCTATCTCGACGCCACCCGCGAAATTCTGCGGCGGTATGGCGGGCTGTGGTTCTGGGACGAATCCTATGTGATCTCGCGCAAGCGAGATTCGGCTTGATGGGCGTCGGCGGCAAAGCGGCCGAACCGGCTCTCGGGGAAATGTTCCCGGGGGAACCCGCGTGGCGGCACCGGGCCGCGGCGCTGATCGCGACCGCTTCGGTTGAGCTGTCGCCGCGCGACGGCCTTGCCGGAGAGGCGCCGCGGGCGCTGCTTCCGCCGGGCGCCACGGTGTTCGTCAACCATCCGCCGCGCGCCACCCATCACGACATCGTCGCCGCCTGCGCCCGATTGCGGCGTGACGGCTTTGTGCCGGTGCCGCATATCGCGGCGCGGCGGCTCGCCAGCTTTACGCAGTTCGACGACCTGTTGCGCCGCGCCGTTGCCGAGGCCGGCGTCGATCGGGCGATGATCATCGGCGGCGACCCGGACCGTCCGGTCGGACCGTTTCGCGAAAGCCTCGAACTCTTGGCGAGCGGCGCCTTGGAGCGGCACGGTCTCGCAGAGGTGTCTTTTGCCGTCTACCCCGAGAGCCACCCGCGGATCGACAGCCAGACGCTCGAAGCGGCACTCGGCGCCAAACTCGAATTGGCGCGCCGGCGCGGTCTCAAGGCGTCGCTGGTGACGCAGTTCTGCTTTGCCGCCGCGCCGATCCAAGCGCGGATCGCGGCGTTGCGCGCTCGCGGCATCGGCTGTCCGATCGAGATCGGCGTCGCCGGGCCCGGCAACATCGCGACCCTCGCCAAATTCGCGATCCGCTGCGGCGTCGGCGCCTCGTTGCAGGCGCTCGCGCGCGGCCAGACTGCGTTCGCGCGCATCCTGACGCGAGCCACGCCGGACGCACTGATCCGCGCCCTCGTCGCCGCCGAGCATCCGCAGGCTTCGATCGACGGTCTGCACATCTTCACTTTCGCCGGCCTGCGGCTGACCGCCGCCTGGCGCCGCGACTGGATCGACCGGAAAGAGGCTTGAAACAATCGGCCCTGGTCACGTTGGCGCCGCTCCAGGCTTGATGCCTCTCTGCAGACGCGGGAGGCAAGATGCTGCCGTTTGATCTTCGTCGCGCGACGGTCTTCGTGAAGAATGGAATGGCCGGCCCACACCGGATAGGGCGCATGAGGCCGGGCGTGCCGGACAGGGCGTGGCAGCACGCCGAAGGGGTGGAGCAGATACGGGCATCGGTCTAAGCTCTTGAGACACACGGCTTACCGAAAATTTCGCGCGCGTTTGGACTTGGAACACCGAGACGCGCAAGTGGCTGGCCGAAAACGCGCGCATACGCCGGACATCACACTTGGCCAAGGGAGACTGCCATGCCGTTCTACGAAAAAGGGGACGTCCGCATCCATTACGAAGAGGCCGGCTCCGGCTTCCCGCTGCTGGTCATCCCCGGCGGCGGGCTGAACTCGACGGTCGCGGGTCTGGCGACCCATCCGTTCAACCCGTTCGACGAGTTCAAGGACGAATATCGCGTTATTGCCGCGGATCTGCGCAACGCCAAGGGTGGCCAGTCCTCAGGTCCGCTCGAGACCGACCGGCCGTGGGACGCCTATACCGACGATCATATCGGCCTGATGGATCACCTCGGCATCCGGAATTTCATGGTGCTCGGCTTCTGTATCGGCGGCCCCTTCATCTGGAACCTGCTGAAGCGCGCCGGCGACCGCGTCATCGCGGCCGTGCCGGCACAGCCCAGCGGCTATCGCCCGGAGATGCCCGATCTCTCCTACAACAACAACATGAAGGGCTGGGGCCCGGAGCTGTGCGCCCGTCGGCCGGACATCACGACGGCGATGGTCGATGCTTTCCTGACCAACATGTACCGCGGCGCCCGCGCCGACTTCGTGTACACCGTGACGCGCGATTTCGTGCGCAACTGCCAGACGCCGATCCTGGTATTGCCGGACGATGTGCCGGGGCACCCGTATGTCGTCGCCATGGAAACCGTGCATCTCGCGCCGAACGCGCAAGTGAGCCTCTACCCATGGAAGGACACCAAGGACAAGATCCCGCTGGCGGTGCGCCACATCCGCACCTTCCTGCGGGCATATCGGCCTGCGGCAGGAGCGCAATCCATGGCCGCCGCCGCCGAGTAGCGCCTCCCCATTCGTGATCCCCCGGCCTGACTTTGCCTGGCGCCGGCATCCACGCAGCCCGGCGAGGCGTTGGTCCAGAACGGGGTGATTTCGACTACATCGTGGTCGGCGCCGGCTCGGCAGGCTGTGTATTGGCGAGCCGGCTGACCGAGGACGGCCAGTCCCGCGTGCTGCTGCTGGAGTTTGGCGGCTCGGATCGCTCGGTGCTGATTCAGATGCCGGCCGCGCTGTCGATCCCGATGAGCTTGCCGAAATACAACTGGGGTTTTGCCACGGAGCCAGAGCCGCATCTGGGCGGACGACGGCTGGCGACGCCGCGCGGCAAGGTGCTGGGAGGTTCGTCCTCGATCAACGGGATGGTTTGGGTACGCGGCAACCCGCTCGATTTCGACAGCTGGGAAAAACACGGCGCCGAGGGCTGGGGCTATCGTCATGTGCTGCCCTACTTCCGCCGCGCCGAGGCGCACGAGGGCGGCGATCCGCGATATCGCGGCAGCGACGGTCCGCTCCATAACCGCTATGGGCGCCTCGATAATCCGCTGCACCACGCCTGGCTGAAGGCGGCGCGGCAGGCCGGCTATCCGGCCACGCCGGACTACAACGGCTACCAGCAGGAGGGTTTCGGACGCCTGGCCATGTCGGTGCACCGGGGACGGCGCTGGAGCACTGCCAACGCCTATCTGCGCCCGGCGCTGCGACGGAGGAACCTGCGTCTCCTGGCGCACGCATGCGCGACCCGCGTGCTGTTCTCGGATCGGCGTGCCACGGGTGTGGCGTATCGCCGGGGCGGCGAGGAGCACCAAGCTTACGCGGCGCGCGAGGTGATCCTGGCGGGCGGGCCGATCAACAGCCCGCAACTTCTGAAGTTGTCGGGGGTCGGGCCGGCCGAGGAGCTGCGGGCGTTCGGCATCGAGGTGGTGCACGAGTTGTCGGGCGTCGGCGAGAACCTGCAGGACCACCTGGAATTCTATTTCCAGGTGGAGTGTCGCGAGCCGATCACGCTTTATTCAGCGATGCGCCCGCCGGCCAAGGCGTGGATCGCTCTGCGCTGGCTGCTGCGCCATGACGGGCCGGGTGCGACCAACCATTTCGAGTCTGGCGGCTTCGTGCGCAGCCGCGCCGGCGTGCGTCATCCGGATCTGCAGTACCATTTTCTGCCGCTCGCCATGACCTATGACGGCAAGTCGTTGGCCCGGGGCCACGGGTTTCAGGCGCATATCGGGCCGCTGCGCTCGCCCAGCCGCGGCTGGGTGCGGCTCGCTTCGGCTGATCCGAGAATGGCCCCGCGCATCCGCTTCGACTACATGAGCCACCCGGACGACTGGACCGCGATGCGCGCGGCGGTGCGGCTGACTCGCGAGATCTTCGCGCAACCCGCCTTCGACCGCTACCGCGGGCAGGAGCTCCAGCCGGGCGATGCGGTGCGAACGGATCCCGAGATCGACGCCTTCGTGCGCGAAACAGTCGAGAGCGCCTATCATCCATGCGGTACTTGCCGGATGGGGCGGGCGGACGATCCGCGGGCGGTGGTCGATCCGGCGTGCCGCGTGATCGGGCTAGAGGGGCTGCGGGTGATCGATTCCTCGATCATGCCGACGATCACGACCGGCAACCTGAATTCGCCCACCATCATGATCGGCGAGAAAGGTGCCGACCACGTGCGCGGGCGCGAACTGCCGCCGGCAGCGAATGTGCCGGTGTACGTCGCGGCGAACTGGCAGACGGCGCAGCGGTGACCGCGCTCCCATCGCCTTTCCGCGAGACGCCGCGGGTGCCCTCTGGTCGGGTGCTGGGCGCCGAAGGCCCGCGGCGTCGACATTGTCCCTCATGGTTATGACGGTTTCGCCGCGTTCCGGGTCAACAAGTCGACCTTGCGGTTCAATGCCATGATCAGACCGTTGACGCCCTCACGCTCAAGGATCGAATGGAATTCCGACCGCTGCGTCGCGAGCTGGCTGATCGTGCCGTCGAGGTAAACATCGGCGATTTGCCATGCGCCCTCGTTTTCGCGCATCCGATAATCGAGGCTGACCGGAGCGTCGGTCGCTTTGACGATCCTGGTTTGCACGATGACTTCGGGGCCGGATGGCTGCTCGCCGGTGACCTCTAGCTGCTCGCCCGAATAACTATCGAACCGGTCGGCATAGGTCGCGGTGATGTAGTGCGCAAACGCGTCCTTCACCTGTTGCTGTTGCGTCGGGGAAAGCATTGCCCAGGATGGGCCTATGGCGAGCCGGGCCATCAACGGCACGTCGAATACCCTGGCAACCACGGGCGACAGCCGCGCATACCGACCGCTTTCTCCGAGCGCCGGCCCATCCCTCATTGTCGTGAGCAACGTGTCGTAGAGGCTGCGTACGCTGTCTTGCGGGTTTGCTTGAAGTGCGGCGGCCTCCGCCGATATGCCGACGACAAACAGCAACGCGAGGCAAAGGCGTTCAATCCCGCCTCTCCAAGTAACCGATGTGATCAAGTTGGTCATGGCTCGGTCTCCGTTCGAGGATCGGGTGAGGTATTCTAAATTGCTCCG
Source organism: uncultured Alphaproteobacteria bacterium (assembly GCA_963790875.1). GTDB lineage: Bacteria > Pseudomonadota > Alphaproteobacteria > ATCC43930 > CGMCC-115725 > AP-15. The sequence continues at coordinate 1,101,175 of CAWBQT010000016.1, read as the reverse complement.
TAAATCAGCGTACATAAGTTAAAGAGACAACAGGACGCGACCACAATTGCTGCCGTTCTAAGGCTGAACAGCTGGTCATTCTGCAGCTGCCAATCGCGTTAAGATGACCTTCCCTATCGGGTTTTATTGTGGAATCTCGCAAAAACGTGCTTCTTCCTCCTGTCGTCCGGAATAACGACTTGTCTTGAAAAAGGTTCAGGGTCAGCCGAGGCAAAAATGTGTCGGTCGGCTGGCGTATGCCGGCCGCGCTGGCTCAGCAATCCGTTTCGCGGCGACTTTCGCGTCTCGACCTACCCTTCGAACAAGTCCTGAGGCAGGTCCAGGCAGGGCGACCGACGTTTACATCGACCGCGGCTCAATAACCCGTGGCGAGGTCGACCTCCTGCAGCAGCGGGCCGCCGACCGCGAGGCTGCGGATATTTTTGGCAATCTCGGTCACGAGTTGAGCGACGGTCGGCCGCCGCGCCACATGCGGCATCAGCGTGACATTCGGGTGCCGCCACAGTGGGCTCTCCGGCGGCAGCGGCTCGGGCCACAGCGCGTCGAGCGCGGCGTAGGCCAATTGTCCCGAGTCGAGCGCGGCGATCAGATCCCTTTCCACGACGTGCTTGCCGCGCCCGACATTCACCAGCATCGCGCCTTTCGGCATCATCGCGAAAGTCCGCGCGCAGAAAATACCCTCGGTTTCCCGCGTCAGCGGCAGCAGGCAGACGGCGATGTCGGTCTGTCCGAGAAATTCTTCGAACTGGTCATGCCCGTGAAAGACCGGAACCTCGGCTTCTTCCCTCGGGTTGCGAACCCAGGCGGAGACCGGGAAGCCGAGCGATTTCAGCACCAGCGCCGGCGCCTTCGCCATCAGGCCATAGCCGAGAAACCCGATGCGCCGTTCCTCGGGCCGGACGATTCGCGTGCGCCGCCACTCGCGGTTGGCCTGCGCCGCCTGATAGCCGGGCATGTCGCGATGCAGGCGCAGCACATGCATGACGACATATTCCGTCATCATCGGATCGCCGCCCGGCGGTTCCACCTTGCCGAGCGGGACCCTTGGCAGGCGCGGATGATTGATGAATTCCTCGACCCCGGCCGACCGGCTGAACATGGCCTTCAGGTTCGGAAATGCCGGCAGAGCATCGAAATCGGGCCGGTTGAAAGCGAGATACTCGATGTCCGCCGCTGCTCCCGCATCGGGCCAAATGCGGATTTCGAGATCGGGGAGCTGCTGCTCGAACGTGTCGTGCCAGGCCTTCGCATTGCCGATGTACTTGTCGAGATTGACAATGAGCAGCGCCATACCCTACTCCCGAGGTGTGCGTCCTGGCCGGCGGGGCCCGATCTGCCAAGATCGAGGCGGCTACTCGACGCCTTCGACGATCCGCATATCGCGGTCGGCGGCTCTACCGAGAACCTTCAGCGCCGCCTGATAGGCTTCGCCGTCATGAGCGGCGGCCGCTTTCTCGACGCTGTCGAATTCGATGATTACGACCCGCTGCAACAGCCCGGCTTCATAGGCCTTGGCTGCGGTGCCGCGCGCCAGAAAGCGCCCGCCGGCGGCGGCGATAGCGGGCCCGGCAAGCTTCGCATAGCCGGCCAACGCCTCCGGGTCCGAGATCGAACGATAGGTCGCCACCCAATACGCCTTCGCCATTTTCGTCCTCCATTCGAGCGATGTCGTCGCGGGAACGTAACTTGTGCGGACACTCGCCGAAACCCCGGTCGATCGGCCCGCCTCCCGGATCACGAGATCGTCACCCCGCTGTCGACCGGCAGGATCTGGCCGGTTACCATCCGCGACTCGTCGCCGGCCAGGTAAAGAGCCGCGTTCGCGATGTCGTCGGGTTCGATCAGGCCGAGCAGATGCGAGTCAGCGAGCCGGGTCAGCGCGGCGTTGCCGGCGATCAGTCGCTTGACCCGTTCGGTCAGCGTCGCCGACGGAGCAATCGCGTTGACGCGCACCTTCTGCGCCGCATAGGCGACGGCAAGCGAACGGGTGATCGCGGCGATCCCGCCCTTTGCCGCGGTGTAGCAATCGCGGCCGGCGACCCCCATCAACGCGACATTCGAACTCATGTTGATCACCGAGCCGCCGCCGGATTTGATCAGTTCGGGGATGCCGAACCGGCAGCCGAGAAAGGTCCCGTAGAGATCGAGCTTGATCGCCCGCCAGAATTCGTCGAGCGGTGCGTCGACCGCGGTATCGTCTTGCGCGGTCGAGCCGCCGGCATTGTTGTGCAGCACATCGAGGCGGCCGAACTTGTCGACTGTCGCGCGGATCGCCGAGCGCAGACTGTCCGGGTCGGTCACGTCGGCGCGGATGGCGATTGCTTCGTTGCCGGCAAGCTGCGCGGTTTCCTCACCGGCCTGGGCATCGATTTCGGCGATAGCGACCTTGGCGCCTTCGCGCGCGAAGAGGATCGCGGTGGCGCGGCCGATCCCGCTGCCGGCGCCGGTGATGAAGGCGATCTTGCCTGCGAGCCGTGCCATCGATCGGTCCCCCCGGACTTACGAAAACCGCTGCATTGCCATTGTGTTAACCCGGCGAAATCGACCGCTTACGTGTGATCGCTCGGAGATTGCTCAATTTGCTGCTCAACGCCACCGCTCGGCGTTATAGCACCGCGGAAAGCCGCGTCGATACGGGCCGCGCCGGGGAGGCGCCCGGCGCCTCGCGGCGGGGCGGGTCCGGCAGTTCCCCGGCTTTCCCTGTTCGGCCGATTAAATTCCGCGCTCGGGCGGATTTATTTCCTTGTTGCCCGGCCAGCGAATCTTCTTCGCAAGTCATTGATACAGAGAGAATTTTTTTACGCGGCGTCTAGCCTGAGCGCGATTTTTCCCTGTATATTCCCATCCACGAGGGAAGCTCGGAGCCTTCTGCGAAGGCGTAGCGGCGCCGATGATCGGGCCGTCGACCGGCCGGTCTCCTATCCGGATCGACGGCGCTACGAGCGATGCGGAAGGCCGCCGGCCTCAGGCGCGACCCCAGAGCGTCTTCGTCGCCCGGCGCGCGCCTTCGACGAGCGCACCGAACTTGGCCCAGCAGATCGACGGATGGCCAACCCGTGTCCCAATCCCGCAATCGGTGCCGGCCAGCACGTTCTCGCGGCCGACGAGCCTCGCATAGCGGACGAGCCGCTCGGCGACAAGATCGGGATGCTCGATGAAATCGGTGCAGTGGCCGACGACGCCCGGTACCAGGGTCGCGCCTTCCGGCAGCTTCACCGTCTCGAACACCCGCCATTCGTGTTCGTGGCACGGATTGGAAGCCTCGATCGAGAAGCTTCCGGCCTCAACCCGAAAGATCAGATCGATGATGTTCGCGAGCGGGATGTCGTCGTGATGCGGGCCGTGATGGCTGCCCCAGCAGACGTGCAGGCGCACTTTTTCCTTGGGGATGCCGGCAAGCGCGTGATTTAGCGCGTCGACCCGCATCGCCGCATATCGGCGATAATCGGGAAGCGTGATTTCCGGCAAGCAGTTCCAGCCATCCGGCAGATCCGGGTCATCGATCTGCAACAGGAACCCGGCATCGACGATTGCCCGATATTCTTCGCCCATTACCTCGGCGATGGCAAAGACGAACTCTTCGTCGCTTTTGTAGTATTCGTTCGCCATCCAATGTTCGATCGTGCCGGGAGTATTGGCCGGGAGGAAGCCCTCGGCGACGTTCACGGCAGCGAGCGCCGCCTTGAAGTTGGCGAGATCGGTGGCGAGGTCGGCTTGGCCGACATAGCGCAATTTCTCGACGCAGACCGGCATGGTTGGCGGGCCGACCGGCCGGGCGCGCGGATTGACCTCGAAATAGCCGGGAAATTTCGTCTCGTCGCGCGCCGTGATGCTGAGCCGCCGCGGTCCGGCCGAGGGCCGGGCGGCATAACCGGCAATGCGCCAGCGCACGTAATCGGTGAAGTTTGTCTTCGACAGCTCGCCGTCATTGACGCAGTCGAGGCCGCATTCGGCCTGCTGTCGCACGGTTTCGGCAACGGCCGATTTGAGACGGGCGGCGAGCGCCGTCGGGTCGTAAGCCGTGCCGTTCGCCTTGGCGACGACCAGGTCCCTGAGGTCGGCCGGGCGCGGCAGCGAACCGGCATGGGTCGTCATGATCCGATCGGTGCTGTAGAGCATTCGACGCCTCCCCTGAAGTCGTTGTTGGACCCGTTCTACGCCATTCGCGACGGGCCTGGCGGGTTTAGTCCTCCGGACTGCCGAACAGGCGCGGTGCAGCGCCCGCGTGCCAGCCGGCTCGCTACCGGGCTCGGATCCTCGCCTGCAGCGCAGTAGCGCAGGCCCTCGCGTTACCCGCAACGCGTCAGCTACGCGGCGCGTGCTTGCCGAGGATGCGCTGCAATGTGCGGCGGTGCATCTTGAGGCGTCGAGCGGTCTCGGAGACATTGCGTTCGCACAGCTCAAAGACCCGCTGGATGTGTTCCCAGCGCACACGATCCGCCGACATCGGATCTTCCGGCGGTTCCGGCACGGCGTCTTCCTGGGCGAGCAAAGCCCGTTCGACGGCATCGGCATCCGCCGGCTTTGGCAGATAGTCGACCGCCCCGGCCTTGACCGCGGCGACCGCGGTCGCGATGTTGCCATAGCCGGTCAGCATGACGATGCGCGCGCCGGGCCGGGCTTGGCGCAACGCGCCGACGACCTCGAAGCCGCGGCCGTCGCCGAGCCGCATATCGACGACGGCGAAGGCCGGCGGCCGTTCAGTCGCCGCGGCCACGCCGCCGGCCACGCTGTCGGCAGTGGCCACGACAAAGCCGCGCCGCTCCATTGCCCGCGCCAAACGCTGGCATAACGGCGCGTCGTCGTCGACGATCAGCAAGGTCCGATCGGCTTCGGGAAGCCCGCTCAGCACGGTTGAAACCCCGTCGGGGGCGGCGGGGCGATTGGTTCGGTCGACCGCATCCATCAAATCGTCCTCCGGCAAACCTGCGCGGTCCGAGTCCCGGCTAGCCGCGTTCCAGAACTGTCGCGGTGGGTGAGCGACTTCTTTCCGCGGTTTCCAGATTGGCACGGTTCCACGAAATGGCAATATGAGCGCCGCCTTCGGCGAGGTTCTCGAAGGCGAGCCGGGCGCCGCTGCGCTCCAAAAGGCTTTGCGCGATGAAAATGCCGAGCCCCATATGATCCCCGCCGCCGGCGCGGGTCGAGATATAAGGTTCGCCGAGGCGACCCAGCAGGTAGGCGGGAAAGCCCGGCCCGTCATCGGCGATGTCGACGGACACCGTCACCGCATCCCAATAGATCGTAACGCTTACCTCGCGACGGGCGAACTGCACCGCGTTCTGCACGAGATTGGCGAGCCCATGCATGATTTCGGGGCTGCGTGCAACGAGCGGCTCGTCCTCGGACGCCTCGCCCGCGGTCGCAAATATCAGGCGAACCCGCTGCTCCCGATAGGGTGCCCCGGCGGCCTCGGCCAGCGCCGAAATCGGCAGCCGGCTGTAGGGCGATCCGCCATCCTGCTCCGGCTGGCGGGCGAGCCCGGCAAGAATTTCCCGGCAGCGCTCGGATTGGCTCAGCAACAGCGCCGCATCCTCCGCATGCGGGCTCTCGGCCGGCAATTCGCGCGCCAACTCCTTGGCGACGACCGCGATTGTCGCCAGCGGGCTGCCGAGTTCATGCGCCGCCGCCGCAGCCAATGCGCCGACGGCCGAGACGCGCTGCTCGCGGGCCAAGGCCAGCTGCGTCGCCGCCACCGCGTCCCGCAACCGGCGCGCTTCCTGGGCGACGCTCCAGGTATAGGCGGCGATGAATACCGTCGCCAGCACCAGAGCAATCCAGATACCGACCGCGAGCTCGATCGGGAAGACCGGCGGTTCGCCGCGCCACGGCAGCGGCAGATGCCACTCGGTTAGCCCGCTGATCGCCAAAATCGCGAAAATCGACAAGGCGATCACCGAACGCCGGCCGAGCGCCGTGGCCGCGACCGTAACCGGGGCCAGGATCAGGATCGCAAAAGGGTTCTGCAACCCACCCGTCAGATACAAGAGAATCGTGAGCTGCAGGATGTCGTAGGCGAGGTACATCGCCGCGCGCCGCTCGCCGAGACGGGTCACGATCCGCCGGGTGACGATCAGGACGACGTTCAACAGCGCCGAAAGGGCAACAACGACGAGCGCGGCGAAGAGCGGCAGGCGAAAGTCGAGGCCGTAATGTACGGTGAGTATTGCGAGCGCCTGGCCCGCGACCGCGATCCAGCGGATCGGGACCAAGGTGCGCAGACTGATCCGGCCGAGGTCGGTGGCGGGGTCGTCGGCGGTGGCGATGCTGGTGTCGGTCACGCTCGGTCGGTGGAGAGGCGTCTCCGCAGATGGCTACATTGCGTTTTCCGATCGCCCCGGCGCAAGCCGGGACCGAATTCTGCGATGGATACCGGCAGACAACGGTCTGACGAATGCGTTTATCTCCGCTCGAAGGCGAAGAAATCGTGAGACAGTTGGCGACCGGCGGCAAAGCCGGGAAAGCTGCTCGCTCGACGCCCGCAACCGCCCCGGCCGGAACGGCAAATGAGGTCCAACCCGATGGGCGAGCCCGATAGCCGGTTCGACAGCCGCATCACCCGGCAGCAGTTCCGCTTGAAACGCGTGTACCTGGCGCCCGATACGGCGGACGGCAGCCGCGTGCTCGTCGATCGACTGTGGCCGCGAGGCCTTTCGCGCGAGCGGGCGCAGATCGATCTCTGGTGCAAGGATTTGGCGCCGAGCGACGCCCTGCGACGCCGCTTCCATGGCGACCCGACCGGCTGGGATGCATTCCGGACCGCCTATTTTGCCGAACTGGCAAAGCCCGAGATGCGGGCCGCGGTGACCGATCTTCTCGATCGCCTCGATCATGCGCCGGTCACCCTGCTCTTCGCGGCCCGCGACGAGATCCGCAACAATGCCGTCGCGCTGAAGGAATGGCTCGACCAGCGGCTCGGATAGGACGCCCACCGGTCGATCAGCCCGATTGCGTCGCCCTTGTCAAGATAGGGCCGAGCACCGCGGTCATCGCATCGACCGGTGCTGCGACAGCGGCAGCGAGGCCATGGCGTTGTGCCAGCCAGTGCGGATCGATCTGCCGTTGAAGGCGCTGGTCTACGAGGATGCGGCCGGCAAGACCTGGCTTGCCTACAACGCGGCGAACACCGTCATGCCTGCGCCTCGATCTCGGCCGTCAGCCGATCGACGGTCTCTTTCGCCGCAAATCCGCTCGCCAGCGTGATCAATCCATCCGCCATCGCCCGCCTCCGCTGTCGGTGGGCCAAAATTGTCGCGGAGAGGCGCCCCGCTGCCAAGCGGCCTCTTCCCGACCGATCGACGGGCTTGCGCTGCCGCTGCCGAGCGACATCTTTCGATGACCGGCGAACGGCTTCGCAATCGTGAAGAGCTGCGCGTAAAATACATCCTCCGATGGCGATCCGCCTTTGCCTTGCAGCGCTGCTGTCGCTGCTCTTGTTCACCCCGGCCGTCCCGGCCGGCGCACCGGCCAGGGCAACAATCGTGCTCGAATTGCCGGCCTCGATGCCGCCCGCGGAGCTGCGCGCGCTCATCGCCGAACTCGCAGCGAAAGGCGCCCGGCCGGCGTCGCAACCGGCACTGGCCGCCGATCCGACGGCCGCCGTGGCGCGGCCGGCGCTGACCACCGCCGGTCTCGCCGGCAGGATCTGGACCGGCACCGCCGAAGCGCTGCAATCCGTACCGCTGTTGCGCCATATGCCGCAGCACTGGGTCGATCGCGCCGTCGCGGGGGGTGCCACGCGCGCCGCCGCGATCGGCCTGTGGATCGTCGCACTCGCCATGCTGATAGCCGCGCCGCTGATCGGCATAGGCATGCGCCGGCTGGCCGATCGCCGACAGGCCGACGTGACCGAACCCGGGCTCATGCCGCGGCTACGGGCGGCCGGATTTCGCTTTCTCGTCTCGCTCGGCATGGTGGCGCTCTATGCCGGCCTCTTTTGGATCGCGCTCTCCTTTATCGCGGCGGGGGTACCGATCGTCGAAGAGACAGCCGACGAACTGTTGTGGGCGACGCTGAAATGGCGGCTCCTGACGATCGCGCTGCTGATCGTCGTATCGCCCTACCGGCCGGATATCCGGCTGCTCCAGATTGACGACGCCGACGCCCGGAAGTGTGCACGCTGGATCACCGTCTATCTCGCTCTCAATCCGTTCAACGTTTTCCTGATCTGGTTTATCGAGCGGCTTGGCTTCGGCCATGCAGCGGTGTCCGGCGCGGCCTTCACCTTCGGGGCTCCGATAACGCTCTACAAGGTCGCGATGTTCTGGGCGATCCGGGCACCCATTGCCCGCGCGATCTGCACGTCGAGCTGTGGTGCGCCGAGCCCATTCCGGCGCATGGTCGCCGACAGCTGGCATTGGCTCTTTATCGCTCTCTCCTTCGCCGTCTTCGGCGCGGACGCCGTCGCGTTCGCGCTCGGCAAGGGTGCTGCGATGGCCGGTGCGGGGGCAGCCACACAATTCATCATCGTGGCGCTCGCGGTGGTATGGCAGGCGGGCCGCCATCTGATCGCCCACCTCTTCCCCGATCCCGGCCCGGTTCTCGGCCTCGATGTGCCGAGGGTGCGGTTTCGCCGCGTACTGAGCCGATTGTTCGACGCGCTCTTATGGATCCTCGGCGCGGGCTGGCTCGGCGAAACCTGGGGCCTCGACCTCGTCGACCCGGCGCCAGGCAGCGTCGAGCGCCTTTTCGTCCGTCCGGCCTTCGAGGCGGCGGCGACGATCATCGGCGCCTGGATCCTCTGGACCGCGCTGAGCGCCCTGATCGACCAAAAGATCCCGCATATCACGGGACCGGGCGGCGATGACGACGATGCAACCGCCGGCCGGGTCTCGCGGGTCGGAACGCTGCTGCCGCTCGTGCGCAATCTCGTGCTGATCGTCATCGCCGTCGCCGCGATCATCGCGGCACTTTCGACACTGGGGCTCAACATCGGTCCGCTGCTCGCCGGGCTCGGCGTCGTCGGCATCGCGGTCGGCTTTGGCGCGCAAAGTCTCGTGCGCGACGTCATCTCGGGTATTTTCTTCCTGATGGAAGACGCCTTCCGGGTCGGCGAATACGTCGACACGGGCCATCTCAAGGGCACCGTCGAGGGCATGTCGCTGCGCTCGGTGCGGCTGCGCCACCAGAACGGCCAAGTGCACACGATCCCGTTCGGGCAGGTCAACGCGGTCACCAACTTCAGCCGCGACTGGGCGGTGATCAAGTTCAATCTGCAGCTTGAACCCGGGGTCGACATCGAAACCGTGCGGCGGACCGTCAAGCGGGTTGGCGAGGCCTTGCTCGACGACCCGGAGTTCGGCAGCGAATTCATCCAGCCGTTGAAGATGCAGGGGGTTGTCGACGTGTCGCAGACGACGTTCGTCGTGCGCTGCAAATTCACCGCGACCCCGATCCGCCCAACCTTGTTGCAGCGGCAGGCGCTGCGCCGCCTGATCGAGGCGTTCGCGGCCGCCGGGATCCGCTTTGCCGCCCCCAACGTCATGATGCAGCTGGCGAGCGCTCCGGCCGGAACCGCGCCGGTAGCGCGCGCCGCCGCCGCCCCTCTTCTGCCCTCCTAGCCCCGGACTAGAACTAGACGGGGCAAGGGCGAGAGGGGCGCCGGCGCCGCGTCAGAAAATCTTGTTGATCAGATCGTCGCCGATCCCGAAGCCGGCACCCATTTCGATGGCACGGCCAAAGCCGGAGCTCAAAAAACTGCCGAGGACGCCGCCAACGCCGCCTTGCTGCGGCTGGCCGTAGCTCGGCTGATAGCCCGGCGGCGGCATGTTCGGCTGCTGCGTCCAGGCGCCTGACGGCGCCGCCTGCATCGCCGAGGCCTGGTTGGCGACAAAGCCGTGCAAAGCCTGCAACAGCAGACCAACCTGGGTTTGCTCGGCTTTGATCGCGAGGGCGATCGATTTGAGGTCGAGCAGCCATTCGCGGGCGTCCTGGTTGCCGCCTTGCGCCGCCGCTTGCAGCTTGTCGGCGAGGCCGCTCAGCTCCTGCACGGTTCCTTGGGCCTGCGTCTGCAGCTGCTGATATTGCTGGTCGATCGTCTCGATATCCATCGGTCACCTCCGCGCTGCGCTCGCCGCAAACGTCGACGCTGATGTGTCGCTCGTCCCGCGCTGTTGCAAGCGGTGCCGGCAGGCTTATCATCGCCGCCATCGGGCGAGCAAAACGCGATCCAAAGGCCCGCTGCGAGAGGAAATGCGCGATGGAGAAGCGATTCGGCGTGATATCGGCGGACGGACATTGCCGGCTGATGCACCTGCCCTTCGATCTGTGGACAAAGCGTCTGCCGCGCAAGTTTCAGGACGAAGCGCCTTGCGTCGTCGAGCGGCCGGACGGCACCCGGCAATGGGTCGTCGAAGGCCGCCCGTGGAGCGGGGTCGGATGGGCCGGCGTCGGCCGGGGGCCGGTCAACTGCTACACCCGGGCCGGTTTGGCCGAGGAGCCGGAGCCCGGCGTCTTTCGCGCCGCCAACGCCAAATACCGCTGTGAAGACATGGATCGCGACGGGGTCGACGCCGAGTTGGTAAACGGCCCCTATGAGCAGATATCGGCGATCAGGAACCCGGAACTGCGCGCCGCCTGCGTCGGCGCCGTCAACGACTGGGCGCGGGAACTGTACGACGAGTCGAACGGCCGGTTCATCTTGCTGCTGCCGCTGCCCTGCCAGACGCCGGAGGAAGCGGTCGCCGAGCTGCTGCGAGTCGCCGAATTCGGCCTGCCGACCGGGGTGATTTTCGACTGGGTCGGTGCACCCGAACCGGTGCTGCACCAGATGTGGGAGCCGGTCTGGGCCGCCGCAGCCGAAACCGGCATGCCGGTCAACCTGCACGCCAACCCCGCCGGCGGCTCGCGCCAGTTGGGCGTCGGCGTAACGGGTCTTGCGCCACGTAACCAGGCGCTGATGCGCGTCGCCAATTTTCCGATGGGGCTGATGGCCGAACTGATGAGCGCCGTCGTCTTTTCGGGCATTTGCGACCGGCATCCCGGGGTGCGTTTCGTGCTTGAAGAAGCGGGCGTCGGCTGGGTCCCGTTCCTGTTCTGGCGTTTCGACCGCGAATATGACTTCGGCGGCCCCGAGACTCGCGTCTTCCAGCCCGACATCCTCCTTTCCGACAAGCCCTCCGAGTTCGTCAGGCGCCAGCTCTTCTTCACTTTCGAGGTCGAGGAAGAAGGTGGTTTTCGCCGCGTGCCCGAGGTCGGCATCGGCAATTTCCTGTGGGCCAGCGACTTCCCGGGCCTCGACAGCCCCTGGCCGCACTCGAAGGCGATGGGTCACGCGCCGGCGGCGGCGGCCCTGGGCGATGCGGCTTTGCACCAGCTGGCCTTCGAGAACGCGAGGAAACTCTACAAGATCCCGGTCGCGATGCCGCAATCGCGCGCCGCCGCATAACGGGTGCTGCGCCTCCAAAAAAACGCGATGCGTTCCTCAAGAGCGGAACCGCCCGACGCTACGCGCGGCCGAATGGCTCCGTGACGACATCGGCGCCGATCTGCCGCGCGCCGCGCACGCCGTTGGCGAGCGCCCGAACATCGCCGAGCACAGCCTCGACGAGGCCGGGCCCGGCGCTGCCGTCAGGCGCAAGGTGCGCCGCGAGGCGTTCGACCAGAGCGGAACCGACGACGGCGGCATCGGCGGCGCGCGCCACGGCGGCGGCCTGCTGCGGGTTTTTGATGCCGAAGCCGACGGCGATCGGCAAGGAAGTGAAGCGGCGCAGCCGGGCAATCGCGGCGGCGACCTCGTTCGTGTCGGCCGAGCCGGTGCCGGTTATCCCGGCGATCGCGACATAATAGAGAAAGCCGCCGGCGCCCTCGACGATATCAGGCAGGCGCCGGTGGTCGCTCGTCGGCGTCGCCAGCCGGATGATTTCGAGCCCCGCCGCGCGCGCCGGAACCAGCAACTCGGCATCTTCCTCGGGCGGCAGATCGACGAGGATGACGCCGTCGACCCCGGCCTCGACCGCATCGCGCGCGAAGGTTTCGACGCCATAGCGGTAGATCGGGTTGAAATAGCCCATCAGCACGATCGGCGTCGCGTCGTCATCGCGGCGCTGGCGGCGCACCAGCGCCAGAGTCTCGCGCAGCCGCATGCCGGCCTTCAGCGCCCGCTGCCCGGCCCGCTGGATCGCCGGACCGTCGGCCATCGGGTCGGAGAACGGCATGCCGATCTCGATCAGATCCGCACCGGCGGCGGCGAGCCCGCGGAACAGCTTGGTCGAGGTTTCCGGATCGGGGTCGCCGGCGGTCAGATAGGCGACGAGCCCCGCCCGCCCCGCCTGCCGCAAGTCGGCAAACCGACGCTCGATCCGGGTCACAGCCCGACGCCCAGATGCTCGGCGACGGCGAAGATGTCCTTGTCGCCGCGGCCGCACAAATTCATCACGATCAGATGGTCGCTCGGCAGCGTCGGAGCGATTTTGGCGACATGGGCCAGCGCGTGCGCCGGCTCGAGCGCCGGGATGATGCCTTCGAGACGGCTCATCAGCTGGAACGCGTCCAGCGCTTCGCGATCGGTGATCGACACATACTCGATGCGGCCCTGATCGTGCAGCCAGGCGTGCTCAGGGCCGATGCCGGGATAGTCGAGCCCGGCCGAGATCGAGTGCGCGTCGCGGATCTGCCCGTCCTCGTCCTGCAGCAGGTAGGTGCGGTTGCCGTGCAACACGCCCGGCATACCGCCGGTCAGCGAGGCGGCATGCAGCCCGGTCTCTATGCCATGCCCGCCGGCCTCGACCCCGATCATGCGGACATCGGGCTCGTCGAGAAACGGATGAAACAACCCCATCGCGTTCGAGCCGCCGCCAATGCAGGCGACGAGCGTGTCGGGGAGCCGCCCCTCGGCGCGGTGCAGCTGTGCGCGAGTCTCGTTGCCAATGACCGTTTGAAAATCGCGCACCATCGCCGGGTAGGGGTGCGGGCCGGCGACCGTGCCAATTACATAGAATGTGTCGTCGACATGCGCCACCCAGTCGCGCAGTGCCTCGTTCATCGCGTCCTTCAACGTCGCGGTCCCGGAATGCACCGGAACGACCTCGGCGCCGAGCAGCTTCATGCGAAAGACGTTGGGCTTTTGCCGCTCGATGTCGGTGGCGCCCATATAGACGACGCAGGGCAGATCAAAGAGCGCACAGGCCGTCGCCGCCGCCACGCCGTGCTGGCCGGCGCCGGTTTCGGCGATGATGCGGCGCTTGCCCATGCGCCGCGCCAGCAGCACCTGCCCGAGGCAGTTGTTGATCTTATGCGCGCCGGTGTGGTTGAGCTCGTCGCGTTTCAGATAGAGCTTGGCGCCGCCGAAATGGCGCGTCAGCCGCTCAGCGAAATAGAGCGGGCTCGGGCGCCCGACGTAATGTTCGAGGTAATAGTCGAGCTCGCTCTGAAAACCCGGATCGGCGCGCGCCGCGTCACAGGCCCGCTCGACGGCGAGCACCAACGGCATCAGCGTCTCGGCGACGTAGCGTCCGCCGTAAATGCCGAAATGCCCGCGCTCGTCGGGACCGGCGCGGAGGCTGTTCGGGATCGACATCGCGGGCGAAGAAGACGGCGGTCAGGCGCGCTTTGCCGTCTGCCATTCCGCCAATGCCGTGTGCGGCCGCGACAGGGCCGGGTCCATCATCTCGCCATGCGTCCCGGTATCGGCGGTCAGCTCGATGACATAGCCGTTCGGGTCGCGGAAATAGAGCGAGCGGCAAAAGCCGTGATCGACCGGCCCGCGCACCTCCCGGCCGAGCGCTTTGCCCTTCTCGAGCATGCGCTCGAAGATCGCCGGCTCGACCCCGAGTGCGATGTGCAGATCGAGCGCGTCTTGGTTCTTGAAGTCGAACGGCGTGCCCGGCACCTCGAAAAACGCGAGGCAGGAACCGTCGTCCATCCGGAAAAAGGTATGCAGCGCCCGGCCCCCGGCGACCTCGAAGGCGCTGACCAGCGGCAGCCCGAGAAAATCCTCATAGAACGCCCGCGTCTCTTCCGAGTCACGGCAGCGATAAGCATTGTGATGCAGGCCTTTGATCATCTCTGCCTCCTCGGTTTTGTCGTCCCGGCGCAGGCCCCGTGGCAGACATGGATAACGGCTTCCGCCGGTATGACGAGTCATGGCGTCAAACTCAGGTAAAGATCAACCCAATGCGGATTATCCTGCTCGATCAAGCTTATCTTCCAATTGCGCCGCCACTCCTTGATCTGCTTCTCGCGCCGGATCGCTGCCTCCGCTGCGTCATGCGCCTCGAACCAGACGAGTTTGTCGACGCCGTATCGGGTGGTGAAGCCGGGCACTGCCTTGCTCTTGTGCTCGAAGATCCGTTTTGGAAGATCCGAGGTGACGCCGACATAGAGCGTCCCATAGGGTTTGCTCGCGAGCAGGTAGACGTAGAACATGCCCGTTTCCCCCTCGCTGTCGTCCCGGCACAGGCCGGGACCCATGGCAGACATGGATACCGGCTTTCGCCGGTATGACGACGAAAGAAAGGAGCACTAGAAGAAGATGCTGACGTTTTTCGCGGTCAGCACATTCTGATCGAGGATCAGCCTGCGGCGCGCGATCTTCCAATCGCCGCCGACGCGACGGAGCAGATCCTGCCGGGCGCCGACATAAAAATCTTCCTCGGTCTCGGCCCGGCTGCGATAGACGATGAAGTTCGCATGCACCTTGAACTCGGCGGTCCCGTCGCCCGGCTCGACATCGACATTGCTGATGAAATGCCGGGTACGCGACGGAGGGTCTTCGGCCCAGGCCATGCCGGTATCGAGGCGGGCGACGCGCGCCTTCAGCGTGTCCTTGGTCTCGTCGAGGATCGCCAGTTCGTCATCCCCGGTCACGTCCTCTTCGACATAACGGCTGGGATCGAGGATCGCGATCGCCTTGCTCGAGCGCGGATAGCGGTTGCTGCGCGTCCCCATCCAATAGCGGATGTCGTCGGTCAGGAGTTCGAGCCACTCGTGGAAGCGGCGCTCGTCCAAAAGCCGCGCCTCGCGATAGAGGAACCGCTCGATGTCGCGGGTGATGCCGTCATCCATGGAGGGTGCCCCGAACGGCGTTGCCGCCCGGCAGGCCGGCCCAGCTCTCGCCGGTCATCAGCTGCGCCCAGCGCCCATAGAAGCGGCGCTGGATGAATTCGCTGTAGCGGTAGTCGCTGGCCCAGGCGCCAAGCGCCTCGTCGAAGCTCTCGTGGCCGACCCCCATCTCGTAGCTTAGCTCCTGCCGCCGGGCGACGGCACCGCGGGCCGTCTGGGTGCAGCCCTGCCAGTTGTCCATGTCGTCCTGCTCGAAGGTGCCGCTGGGGCCGAACACCCGCGCACCGGCGAGCCGGATTGCCTTCTTGACCTCGGGCGGGGCCGCCTTGTCGGCATACACCCAGGCCCAGACCTCGGTCTTGTCGGGACCGCGCGGGTGCCAGACGCGAAAGGTGCGCGACGTCGGGCGCAGCATTGAGAAGTTCGGAAAGACCGTGCCGACGATCGGCTTGATCCGCCCGAGGCGCGGCCCGAGACGCGCCGCCATCTCCGGGGCAATCTGCTTTTCGTATTCGAGGATCTCGGGGACCGGCGGATCGGCCATCATGTCGGGGCCGACGCCGGCGACGCAATGGCCGTTGCCGGGCGACATGACCCGGCCGAGCGGGTCCGGCTGGACGCGAAAGTCGCCGCCCGAGCCGGTTTGCACGGCCGACAGGTGGCTCCACGAGACGTGGTAGCCGTCGCCGCCGAAATTCTCGGCCGGCAGCTTCCAGTTGCACGGCATGACCCATTTGTGCATGCCGCCGATCACCTCGATGCCGCCTTCGCGACGGTCGAAAAACGTATCGAGATACCAGGCCATCTCGCCAAGATACTCACGCAGCGTCGGCGCCTCCTTGTCGAAGGTCGCGAACAGCAGCCCTTTGTAGCTGGCGAGCTGGGCAACCGGCATCAGCCCCCAGCGCCCGCGGTCCAGTTCGCCGTGATAGGCTTCCTTGAGGTAGGGCACGCCGGTGAGGCGCCCGTCGTTGCGGTAGGTCCAGCCGTGATAGGCGCAGGTGAAACTCGCGGCGTTGCCGTCATTGGCGCGGCACAGCCGGTTGCCGCGATGCCGGCAGACGTTGAGAAAGGCGCGCACTTCTCCGGCGTTGTCGCGCACCACAAGCACCGGGTCCTCGCCCATCCAGGTCGTAAAAAAGTCACCCGGCAGCGGGATCTGGCTTTCGTGGCACAGGAACAGCCAGCAGCGGGCAAAGATCTGCTCCAATTCCTGCTCGTAGATCTGGCGGTCGATAAAGATGCGGCGGCTGATCAGGCCGCGGTCGGCATCGACTAAAGGGTTCATGTCCGTCGCCATCACGGCTTCCTCTATCTGGGGGTGCGCGGCATGCGCAACATGGAGCCGGCATCGACCGTCACGACCGTTCCGGTGATCCCGGCTGCATGCTGCCGCGACGCCAGAAAGAGATAGGCACCGGAGAGGTCGTCCGGTTTCAGCGCCATGTGCAGCGGATTGTTGCGCAGCCGCTCCTCGGTGCCGGGATCGGCGAAATGCGAGTGCCCCTCGCGCCCCAGGGAGGCGAGCCCGCGCAGATCGGTCATCGTCCCGCCGGGAGCCACGCCGTTCACGCGGACGCGCGGTCCGAGCTCGACGGCCAGCTGCCGGATCAGCCCGACGACCGCATGCTTCGAGGCCGTGTAGAGCGCGCCGCCGCCGCCTGAGTTGAAGCCGGCGACCGAGGCGGTGAACACGATCGAGCCGCCATTCTTCGCCAATTCCGGCAACGCCGCCTTGGCGCCGAAGATGCAGCCCTTGACGTTGACGGCGAATTGCTCGTCGCAGGCGGCCTCGAGGCGCTCCTCTGGGAATTCATCGAGCCGGGCATTGCCGTCGAAGACTCCGGCATTGCCGACAAGGACGTCGAGCCGGCCGAACGTGCCGACGGTCTCGGCGACCGCCCGCTTGTTGTCGTCGAGGCGGGCGACGTCGCCGGCAACGGCGACGACCGCCGCGCCGAAAGCGGCGCGCAACTCTTCGGTCCGCGAAGCGACGCGCTCCATGACCCCGACCTTGGCGCCTTCGGCAACGAACCGGGCGACCACGGCCCGGCCGATGCCCGACCCGCCACCTGTCACCAGCGCCACTTGCCCATCGAACCAGCCCATGACCCCGTTCTCCTCGCCGGCGCCGCAAGCCCGGCGGCATGCCTTCCGGCCAGATTGCCGTTGCCGGGCGCGTCAGGAAAGAAGTTTCGCTTCCGGCGGATCGTAGGCCTTGATCGGCGGCAGCGGGCCGGCAAAGCGCTCGACCTCGACCAGGCAGAGCTGGCCGGTGCAGCCTTGCGCAAGTCGCGACGTGCCGAGGTCGGCCGTCAGCACATTCGGATTGCCGTGCACGCAGAGCGGCGCCTCGGCGGCAGGGTCTTCCGGATCGTACCAGGCGCCGGTCGCCATTTGCACGACGCCCTCGCGCAGCGCGTCGCTCAGCACGGCGCCGGCGAGGCACGCGCCGCGATCGTTCCATAGGCGCACGATGTCGCCGGCGGCGATGCCGCGCCGCGCCGCGTCGCGCGGGTGAATGCGCACCGGCTCGCGGCCGGCGATCTTGGCCGCCTGGCTGACCGCGCCGAAATCGAGCTGGCTGTGCAGCCGGGTCGCCGGCTGATTGGCAATGAGGCACAGCGAAAAGCGAAAGCGCGCGCCTGGCGTATCGGGGGGCGTACCCGGGCCCTCGCGCGGCGGCAGCCAGGCCGGATGGCCGGGGCAATCCGGATAGCCGAACCCGGCGATCGTCGCCGAGCCGATCTCGATCCTGCCGCTCGGCGTCGGTAACGGCGCGCCGTCGGGGTCGCGGCGAAAGTCGCGCAGGATGCCGCCGTCCCACGGCTGGGTCGGCAGCATCAGTTCGCCCCTCTCCCAGAACTCGTCGAAGCTGGGCGCATCGACGCCGCGCCCGATCAGCGCGCGGCGCGTCGGTTCGTAGATCTGCGCCAGCCATTCTCTGACCGAGCGCCCCTCGGTGAAGTCCGGCGCAAAGCCGAGGCGCTCGGCGAGATCGGCGAAGATCGCGTGATCGTCGCGCGCCTCGCCATAAGGCTCGACGGCGCGGTGCATCGCCAGCATCAGCGGATCGCCGGCCGCGGCGCCAATGTCCTCACGTTCGAGCGTGATCGTCGCCGGCAATACGAGGTCGGCATGCCGCGCCGTCGCGGTCCACACCGAATCGTGGACGATGACCGTGTCCGGCCGGGCGAAGGCGCGGCGCAGCCGGTTCAGGTCCTGGTGATGGTGGAACGGGTTGCCGCCGGCCCAGTAGACGAGCCGGATCTCGGGATAGGCCAGCCGCCGGCCGTCGTAGTCGAACCGCGCACCGGGTGCCAACAGCATGTCGGCGAGGCGAGCGACCGGAATGAAATCCCCGATTGCGTTCCTGCCCTGCGGCAAGGCCGGCAGCGGCACGGCGACGGGCGGCTTGCCGGTATTCGAGGTCGAGCCCAGCGCATAGGCGAAGCCGCCGCCCGGCAGGCCGATCTGGCCGAGCATCGCGGCCAGTACCACCCCCATCCAGACGGGCTGCTCGCCATGCTCGGCGCGCTGCAACGATTGCGAGCAGGTGACGAGCGTGCGCCGGCCCGCGGCACGGCGCGCCAGGGCGACGATCGCGTCTTCTGCCAGACCGCAGATCTCGGCCGACCAGGCGGCGTCCTTCGGCCGGCCGTCGGGATGCCCGCGGAGATAGGCTTCGAATGCCGGCCAGCCGACGCAATGGCGGTCGAGAAAGCTGCGGTCGTGCCGGCGCTCGATGACGAGGCTGTGGGCGAGGCCCAGCATCAGCGCGACATCGGTGCCGGGGCGGATCGAATGCCACACAGCCCCCGCCTCGGCCGGCAGGTCGTCGCGCAACGGGCTGAAGAGGTGGAATTCGGCGCCGCGCGCATGCGCCGCGCGCAGCCTGTCGCGGGCGACATGGCAACTCGTGCCGCCGCCGCCGACATCGTTGTTTTTCAAGGCCATGCCGCCGAAGGCCAGGACCAGGGCGCTTTCGCCGGCGAGCTCGGCCCAGCTCACATTGTTGCCGGCGACGGCACCCTGCGGGCCGATCACATAGGGCAGGATCACGGTCGCCGCCCCCGAACTGTAGCTGTTGACCGAGCGGACATAGCCGCCGGCGAGGTTCAGGAAGCGGTGGATCTGATGCTGCGCATCGTGGAAGCGCCCGGCGCTGGCCCAGCCATAGGAGCCGCCATAGACGGCGCGCGGGCCATAGGTCGCATAGACCCGCCGCAACTCCGCGGCGGCAAGGTCGAGCGCCTGCGACCATGACAGCGCGACGAATTCGTCGCTTCCGCGGCCGGGGCCGGATCCCGGCCCGTGCTTGAGCCAGCCCCGCCTTGCCATCGGCCGGGCGATCCGCGCCCGATGCGCGACCGCGGCCGGGATGTTGCCGAGCAGCGGCGACGGGTCGGGGTCGGCGGGATGCGGCACGATCTCGACGCCGCCGTCCCGCAGCAGCACCCGGAAGGCGCCCCAATGCGCGCTGTGCGGCAAGCCCCGCGCCGGCCGCACCGCCCGTTCGACATCATTCATTGCCCTGCACCAGAGGTCTCTTCTCCGAGGGAATGTCGCGTATTTTTCCCTCCACGCAATACCGCCTGGCCGCGCCATTTCGACCGGTCGGATGCCCGGAAGCTCCGCCCACCCCAAGGCCGCCCTACGAGCGGCGGATTGACAGCAGCGCGCGGCGCCGCGAAACACTTGCGTGGCGGAAGAGGGGACGGGAGTACTGATGGTAGAGGGCGCGAGGCTCGGGGTCGACATCGGCGGCACCTTCACCGACGTCGCGCTCGAACGGGGCAACGAGCGGTGGAGCGCCAAGATCCTGACCACGCCCGAAGCGCCCGAGCGCGCCGTCATCGACGCGATCCGACTGGTACTCGGCGAAGCGGGCCTCGGCGCCGCGGACCTCGCGATCATCATCCATGGCACGACCTTGGCGACGAACGCGATCATCGAGCGCAAGGGGGCAACAACCGCGCTTTTGACGACCGAGGGCTTTCGCGACACGATTGCCATCCGCCACGAAAACCGCTTCGAGCAATACGACGTCAATATCGACCTGCCGGAGCCGCTGGTGCCGCGCCGGCGGCGCTATCCGGTGCGCGAGCGGATCGACGCCAAGGGCCGCGTGCTGGTGCCGCTCGACGAGGCCGGCGTCGCGGCTCTCGCCGAACGGCTCTCGGCCGAGGCGGTCGAGGCGGTCGCCGTCGGTTTTCTGCACAGCTATGCAAACCCGGCGCATGAGCGCCGGGTCGGCGAAATCCTCGCGCGCGAGGCGCCGCGGCTGCCGGTTACCCTGTCCAGCGACGTATCGCCCGAGATGCGCGAATACGAGCGTTTTTCAACTGCCTGCGCCAATGCCTATGTGCAACCGCTGATCGGCCGCTATCTCGCCAATCTCGAGACATTGCTCCGCCGCGAGGGGTTTTCCTGCCCGCTCTTCCTGATGCTGTCGGGCGGCGGGCTGACCGTCGTCGAGACGGCGATCCGCTTTCCGGTGCGTCTTGTCGAATCGGGGCCGGCGGGCGGCGCGATCTTTGCCGCCGAGATCGCCCGAGAATGCCGCCTCGACAAGGTCCTGTCCTACGATATGGGCGGCACGACGGCGAAGATCTGCCTGATCGACGACCTGAAGCCGCAGACGAGCCGCAGCTTCGAGGTCGCCCGCATCTACCGCTTCAAGAAGGGGAGCGGCCTGCCGTTGCGCATCCCGGTCATCGAGATGGTCGAGATCGGTGCCGGCGGCGGCTCGATCGCGCGCGTCGACCCGCTGAAGCGCATCACGGTCGGTCCGGACAGCGCCGGCGCCGACCCGGGGCCCGCCTGTTACGGCCGCGGTGGCACTGCGCCGACCGTGACCGACGCCGATCTGCTGCTTGGCCATATCGACCCGGCGGGGTTCTCCGGCGGCCGCATGCCGCTCGATGCCGGCGCCGCCGCGACGGCGATCTCGCGCGATGTGGCGGCCCCGTTGGCCCTGTCGCCGGAATACGCGGCGCTCGGGATCGACGAGATCGTCGACGAAAACATGGCGAACGCCGCCCGCGTGCACGCGATCGAAAGCGGCAAGGATGCGCGCGGCCGCACGCTCGTCGCCTTTGGCGGCGCCGCCCCGCTGCATGCGGCGCGGCTCGCGGAAAAATTGGGGCTCGACCGGGTGCTGGTGCCGTCCTATGCCGGGGTCGGTTCGGCGGTCGGTTTTTTGCGGGCGCCGATCGCCTACGAGATCGTGCGGACGGCCTTGCAGCGCCTCTCCGCCTTCGACGCCGGGGCGGCGAATGCGCTCTTCGCCCGGATGCGCGCCGAAGCGGGGCCGATCGTGCGTCGCGGCGCCGGGGACGCGCCGCTCACCGAGACGCGCACGGCCTTCATGCGCTATCGCGGCCAGGGCCACGAGATCGCCGTGCCGCTGCCGAACCGCGCCTATCGCGCCGACGACGCCAACACCTTGCGCGCCGCTTTCGAAGACGAATATCGCCGGCTCTACCACCGCATCATCCCGGGCATCGACGTCGAGGTGGTGAGCTGGGTGCTGCTGGTGAGCGCGCCGCCGCCGGTCGCAGCCGCCGGCTCGCCGCCGATGCCGGCGCCTCATCGGCCCGAACCCGCCCGCCGGCGCCCGGTCTTCGACCCGCAGACCGGCGAATTCGTCGAGGTCGCGATCCACGAGCGAACCGACCTCGAGCCCGGCGCCTGCATCGACGGCCCGGCAATCATCGTCGAAGACGAGACCTCGACCGTCGTCACCCGGCTCTTCGATGCTCGGATCGATGGCTTCGGCTATATCGAGCTGACCCGCCGGACGAACTGACCCGCGCTCACCTCGCGCCGCGGCCGAGTCGCCGCCGCACCGGCGATCGGACCCCACATCGGTCCGCCCCGCTTCCCGTGTTAGGATCCACCCGGCCATCACACGGCAATTCCTCTCGATCAGGAAGCGGCCATGTCCGATCACGCTGCCGACCACCTCCCCTCCCCGCTCGCGACGGCGGAGAGCCCGGCGGTCATCGCCCATTTGACGATGCTGCAGTCGGTCGTCACGCGGCTCGCCGGCAACAGCGCGCAATGCAAGACCTGGTGCGTCGCGATCGTCAGCGCGCTGTTCGGCCTCGCCGGCGCCATCCGGAGCGAGCGGGTCGCCGCCGCCGCGATCATTCCGATTGCCGTCTTCGGCCTTGTCGACGCCGCCTATCTCGCCAACGAAAAGGGCTATCGCGATCTCTACAATGCCGTCGCCGGAAAGATCCGGAGCGGCAACTATAGCCTCGTCGATTTCGCCAACCTCGGCGCGTCGATCACCGCCGGGCATTACATAGCGGCCTTGTTGTCATGGTCGGTCTGGCCGGTCTATCTCGGCCTTTTCGTCGCCTACCTGATCGTCGTGCTCTCGCGGCTGCCGACATAGCTGCCTAAATTCGCCGGCGGCGCCGAGGTAACTCCGATTACCCAGTCATTCTCACACAAACCACTGACCTGGGTAACGTCCTACCGCACCCCATTCGGCGGTCGCCGCCTGTCGCGCGCGACTGCGCGACAAATTTCCCAGTTATTGGATCGATTTTCCCAGTTATACGGGAAAATACTGGGAAAGATTTGGTTTTCGATCGTTGCCATATGCGCTATATCATTGTGATATATGCACATTTCCGGATTTCCGGGCCGGCGCAGATGGCAAAAAATTCGGCCCAAATCGAGGTCTGAAGCAAGACAACTGGGAAAATGCCGAAAAGATCCCCGAGCGCCATTCCGCCGCCGCCGCGCCCTTGGCATTAACACAATTTACGTGTTATCAAACAGGTGGAGAAATATATCGGCTCCGCGGCGCTGTGCCCTCCCGGTTGAGCGGGAGCCCCCCGATGCGCTGGTTGGAATTGCCGAACCGGCGAGACTTCGCTTCATATGCCATTATCGCAAATTTATAACGGAGCAATCCCGATTTGTCAATGGCGTGGGCCAAGGGTTGGTGACTCATTCTGAGGGCAGAGCGTCGCTTTTTATCTCAACAACTTCAAGGCAGAACTTCTGCGAAGCTTGAGAGGTCACAGTCGGCAATTCATGCCAGTTCGTCGAGCAACGCATTGGCATCTTTCAGGTCAGCGGTGTCGAAGCCCTCGGTGAACCAGCCGTAGACCGGCGCCACAGGTGGCCGCTTCAGCCCGCCGGCCCTAGTCGGCCCACAGCCGCGCCAGGCTCGTCGCGGCGCGCAGCTCGAACGCTCTAGCGTGCTGACCGCGCGCGATCATCAGCGCTCGCTGAAAGTGACCCTCCGCCTCGCTGGCCAAGGCACCCTGCAAGCATCGCAGTTCGCCCTCGATCCGCGCGAGTTCCGCCAGCCACATATGGTCCTCGGTGCGCTTCATCAGCTCCATCGCTTCGGCGACGGCAACCAGTCCCTCCTCGGCACGGTTATGCTGCAGATAAGTCTCCGCCAGCATGCACAGATAGCGAGCCTGCCACCAGGTCGCTCCCGTGGCTGCACGCTCGGTCGCACTCCGCCGCATCAGTTCTAGGCCCGTCTCTGCGGCCCCTTGCCGAGCCGAAATAGATCAGCACGCCATCGCCCATATACTTGGCGACAAAGCCGCCAAAACGGCCGACGGTGTCGGTGACGCAGCCACGGTAGGCGCCGACGATCTCGCGCAAATCCTCGGGATCGAAGCGGGTGGACAGCGGCGTCGAACCAACCAGGTCGCAGAACATCACCGTCAGCTGCCGCCGCTCGGCTTCGCTGCCGGCGGGCGCGGTGGCTGGAGTTAAATCCGGCGGCGCGTCTGCAGCGCGAAGCGCGGCGATGGCGGACAGCAGCTTGCGGCGGTGGCCGACCGAGATCACGCCAATGCTGATCAGGTCCTCAGTTGTTAGCTCCGGCAGAACCGCGGCGTCGATGTCGTTGTCACGAAAAGCGGCGTCGTATTGCCCCAGATCCAGGCCGCGCAGCCACGCCGCAATGTCCACCAGGCCCCCTTTCCCCTTAGTGCCTGGCCCGAAACGGCACTCGTGATGTCAATGCCTAACACGTCACGAGGCGAAAGCGCAGGGCTGTCCGGGGCACCGAAACCGATTATACGCGTGCTGCATTGCGCAACCGCAGCGGAAATAGAAAACTGCCTCTGGGATCATTCGCGCGGAGAGGCTTTGCCAAAGGCGCCTAATGTGACCCGCCCTAATCGAGAGGTGCGCGCAGCAAGTTGCGCGCGCCCTCGGCGAGAAAGCCCGAACGGGTCATGCCGCGGCGCAGCGCCGCTTCGTCGATGCGCTTCAACAGGCTCCGGTCGATGCTGACGTTGATGCGTGCCGAACCCTCGGGCACCTCCACCGGAACCACGACGTAGCGTGGATCATGAAACTCTGCCGGAGCGGCCTCGGCGCAGTGTCCTTCCTCGACCGAGGGGGGCAGGCCTTCGCCTTCGGCGATGATGTCCTCGACCGCCGTGGCGAGCGCATCCCGCGCCTGTTGCGGGACATCGGCGAATTCAGTAGCGGCCGAGGTTACGCCAGGAAAGTCCGGAAACACGATCGACCACATTCTCTCGCTTGGCGCGAGGTCGGCGACGGCGATGTAGTGGAGTGTCGTCATCGGGTTCCTCCTACGCTTGCGGCGGCCACTCCCACCCGGCCTAGCGACAAATCTCGCGCAGAGTGCCGGTGGGAATGTCGCCGGGATGATTGGTGATCTGCAATCAAAAGGTTAGCTCGCCCTTCCCGCGAAGAGCGGGAATCCAGAGCCACGGCTCCCGCGGCCGCTCTGCCCCCGCCTTCCCGGCGCAGCGCCTAATTAGCCATCGATCTGATGCCTGCCATTCGGGCCAGGCATTTAGACACGCTCAGGCGAGTTCGTCGAGCAGCGCCTTTCGCAGTCTTTCAGGTCAGCGCTATCGAAGCCCTCGGTGAACCAACCGTAGACGGGTGCCAGCAGCTCGCGCGCTTCGGCGCGCCGGCCCTGTTCGCGCCATAGCCGGGCGAGGCTCGTGGCGGCGCGCAATTCGTAGCCTCGCGTGCCCTGCTCTCGGGCGATTGCGAGGGCGGTGCGGAACGAGTCCTCGGCCTTCGCTGGATCGGGATATGGCAACCGACCGGTCAGCTCGCCGCGCAAGCGATGAATTTCAGCGCTCCAGCCCGTCTCGCCGGAGGGGTCGCTTTTGCCAATGCGTCGTCCAGGGCGGCAAGGCCTTCCTCGATTTTTCCGGCAAGCGCCAGCGCCTCGGCCAGTAGGGTGAGGAATAACGGTGTGAATACGCAGTTACCGGTCGCCTCGGCTGCGGCCAAACCGTCGCGGATGCGGGCAATTCCCGTCGTCGCTTCACCTCTTCGAACGGCGGCCCAGCCCTGAAGAACCCGGCCACGGGCCGCCCATAGGGCGAATCCGTGTTCACTCGCGAGCGTCACGCAATCGTTGCTGCGGGCGCAGGTCGTGGCGACATCTCGGGCGAAGACGGCGGCCATTCCGGCGTAATAAAGGGCGTGGGAAAGGGTGTGGGCATGCCCCAATTGCCTGCCGTACGCAAGCGCGCGATCGGCAGCTCGGGCTGACCGATCAGGATAGCCGCGATGCCAGAGCGCCCAGGACAAGCCGGCTAAGGCGCTGACCCCGATGTCCTGCCCGTAGCGAAAGGCGTCATCGCGATGCTCGTCGGGCCGATACAACGACGCAGCCGTTTCGCCATGCTCGAGGGCTGCACGGTGATCGCCGTTACACATCAAAGACTGAGCGAGGGTGCGATGGCCAACTAGGAGCAGGCCGGACGAGGGTTGCGATTGGGCCACCGACAGGAAGTTGGTGGCATGCCCGAGTGCGGCCGCAATCGCCCCAGCGTTCTGGTTGGAGACCCAAAGCCCGTACAGAACGGAGAAATGCGGCGGGGTCCCCACTGCCGCGGTCTCGGTCACGAGCCGGTTTGCTCGCTCCAGCGCGGCGAAGACTTCAGGGTCGGCGTAGCCTTTGCCGGCCATCAGCGCTGCGGTCAAGGTGATGTGAATACCGAGCTCCAGCTGTTTGCGCTCGCGAGTTTCGGGTAACCCGTCCAACAGACTGAGGCCTCGGCGCAATTGCGCGGTCGCCTCACGCACGGCTGATTTGGCCGCCGACGATTTGCCCGCCAGGTGCCAATATATGATTGCCTTGTCGGCGATGGCGGCTTCGCCGTAGTGATGCGCGAGGATCTCCGGGCGGGTTTCGACCAGATCCGGAAACCGCTGCTCCAAGGCCTCGGCTATCCGGCGATGCAGGGCCTGGCGCGGGCCGCGCAGTAGGGTGCTGTAGGCGGTGTCTTGGACCAGCGCGTGCTTGAACAAATATTCGGCCGCCGGCGGGACGCCGCGTTGAAAGACCAGGCCCGCTTCGACGAGGCGGCGCAGCGCCTCCTGCAGTTCGGGCTCGGCGAGTGGTGCTGCCGCTGCCAGCAGCTCATAGGAAAAGTCGCGCCCGATGACGGCGCCGACCTGCGCCACATCCTTGGCCGCCGGGCCGAGCCGGTCGAGGCGCCCCAGCAGCGAGGCGTGCAAGGTGGCAGGCACTGCGAGCGACGACGGCGGCACGGCGGATATCGACACGTAGCCGCGATCGGCGCCGGCCTCGACCACCGCCTTGGTCAATTCCTCGACAAAGAGCGGCACCCCGTCGGTGCGCTCGACGATCTCGTCGACAACATCCGGCGGCAACGCCCCGAGATTGCCGGCGAGCTGATGCACGAGCGTTGCCCCTTCATTGCGGCCGAGCCGGTTCAGCGCGATCACCGTCACCTGCGATTGGCCGACCCAAGGCGGTTGGAACTCCGGGCGGTAGGTCGCAACGAGCAGCACCGGCAGGTCTGTGATCTTCTCGACCGTGAGGTCGAGCACCTCGCGCGAGGTCGGATCGATCCAATGCAAATCCTCGAAGATCATCAATACCGGCTGCCGCCGCGCCAGCGCCTGGAGCTGCCGCAGCAGCGCCGCCAATGTCCGCTCCTTCTTGCGCTGCGGGCTGAGGTCGAGCGGCGGGAAGCGCTCGCCGCCGGAAAGCGACAGCATCTCGGCGATCAACGAGAGGTCGCCCGGCTCCGCCCTGTCGCCGAGCAGCGCCTCCAGCTTGTCCAGCTTGGTTGCGTTCGTGTCGTCGCGGGTAAACCCCGCGGCGCGCTCCAGCTGGCCGATAAACGGGTAGAGTGCGCTATCCTGATGGTGCGGCGAGCAGAAATAGCGCAGGCGGGTATGCGGCTCGGTCTCGATGCGCTGCGACAGCGCGGCGGTCAGCCGCGACTTGCCGATGCCCGGTTCGCCGGAGACCAGCACCACCCGCCCTTCGCCAGACTTCGCCTGCTGCCAGCGCCGCAACAAGAGATCGAGCTCCTCGTCGCGGCCGACCAGCGGTGTGGTCCCTGAACGCAATGCCTCAAAGCGGCTGACGATCCCGCTCTCGCCGATCACACGCCAGGCAGACTGCGGCTCGGCAAAACCGGCGAGCGGCTGGGGGCCGAGATCCTCGATCTCGAACAGGGTGCCGATCTGTCGCCGGGTGCTGGTGGCAACGACCAGGGTGCCGGGCCGCGCCAGCGCCTGCAGACGGGCGGCGAGGTTTGGCGTTTCGCCGACGACGCCCCGCTCCTGCGCCGCACCGGCGCCGATCAGATCGCCGACGACGACGAGACCGCTGGCGATGCCGATCCGCACGTTCAGTGGCTCTTGTGTGGCGAGCCGGCCGACCGCGTCGATGACCGCCAGCCCGGCGCGAGCCGCGCGCTCGGCGTCGTCCTCATGCGCCTCGGGATAGCCGAAATAAACGAGCACGCCGTCGCCCATATACTTGGCGACAAAACCGCCAAAGCGGCCGACGGTGTCGGTAACGCAGCGATGGTAGGCGCCGACGATCTCGCGCAGATCCTCGGGATCGTAGCGCGTCGACAGCGGCGTCGAACCAACCAGATCGCAGAACATCACCGTCAGCTGCCGCCGCTCTGCTTGCGCGGTGCGCTCGATCGCGGGCTCCGAAGCCCCTTAAGCCAGCGCCGTTGCGGCGCGCAGATCATCGGTCGCACGCAGTATGCGCTTGCGATGCCCGAGCAGTACGCCGAGCTTTTCGAGGTCCGTCTCGCTCAGATCGGGCAAGGTTTCGAGGTCGATCGCGTTGTCGCGAAAGACTGGCTCGTATTGCTCGAGACCCAGGCCATGCAGCCAGGTGCCGATATCCAAGAGGTCCCCCGCTTTCAACGACGGTATTTTGGTGCGATACTACCGCGGTTCGGTAGCACCGCGCGCCATGGAATGAGTCCGGATGAGGCGAAAGAAGTCAGGTCGGCAGGTGCTTGTTGCGTACCTCTGCCTCTTCCGGACGGAACCGGAAGGCGGCTTCACGGTCACCTGTCCCAAACTGCCGCCGGTCGTTTCCTATCGCGAGACTCTGGAAGAGGCGCAGGCGAACGCGCGCGAGGCGATCGAGCTGTGCTTGGAAGTGATGCGGGAGGACGGCGAGCCGATTCCGCCTCCCGACAGGGATCTCGGCTCGCCGATCGAACAGCTCGTGCCAGTCGCTGCCGCGGACGCATGAGAGCGCTGCCGGCCCTGCCCGGTCGCGTAGTCATTGCGGCGCTGGAGCGGGCCGGCTTCGAAGTGATTCGGACCAAGGGATCCCACTATTTCCTGCGGCATCGGGATGATCCAAGCCGCCAGAGTTGTGCCCGTTCATCGGAACGATCTCCCGACTGGCACCTCCGGGCCATACTGCGCCAAGCCCGCCTCAGCAGCGCGCAGTTCCTCGACTTGCTCTGAGCGAACGGTGGGCCAGGTCAATCAAGTTCGTCGAGCAGCCTTTTCGAGTCTTTCAGGTCAGGGGTGTCGAAGCCCTCGGTGAACCAGCCGTAGAGGGGTGCCAGCAGCTCGCGTGCCTCGGCGCGCCGGCCCTGTTCGCGCCATAGCCGGGCGAGGCTCGTGGCGGCGCGCAGTTCGTAGCCCCGCGTGCCCTGCTCGCGGGCGATTGCGAGGGCGGTGCGGAACGAGTCCTCGGCCTTCGCCGGATCGGGGTACGGCAAGCGAGCGGTGAGTTCGCCGCACAAACGATGAATTTCTGCGTTAAAGCCCTTCGCGCCGGAGGCGACCGCTTTTGCCAATGCGTCACCCAGGATGGCAAGGCCTTCCTCTATCCTCCCGGCAAGCGCCAGTGCCTCGGCCAGCAGGGTGAGAAACAACGGTGTGGCGGCGCGGGAGCCGGTCGCCTCGGCTGCGGTCAAACCGTCGCGGATGCGGGCAATTTCCATCGCCGCGTCACCCCTTTGGGCATCGGCCCAGCCCTGAAGAATGCGGCCATAGGCCTCCCATTGGGCGAATCCGTGTTCACTCGCGAGCCCCATGCATTCGTTGCTGTAGGCGTAGGCGGTGGCGACATCTCGGGCGAAGACCGCGGCCACGCCGGCGTGGCAGAAGGCGTGGGCAAGGGTGTGGGCATGTCCCAGCTCCCGGCTATACGCGAGCGCGCGATCGGCAGCTCGAGCGGATTGATCAGGATAGCCGCGATGCCAAAGCGCCCAGGACAACTGATCAAAGGCGCTGACCCCGATGTCCTGCCCATAGCGAAAGGCGGAATCGCGATGCTCGTCCGGCCGATACAACGACGCGGCCGTTTCGAAATGAGCGAGGGCTGCAGGATAGTCGCCGCTATACATCAAAGACGCAGCGAGGATGCGATGGCCGACCAGAAGCGGGCCGGAGGAGGGTTGCGATTGGGCTGACGACAGGAAGTTGGCAGCGTGCTCAATCGCGGCCGCAATGGCCCCGCCGACCAAGGCAGAGTTCCAAAGCCCGTAAAGCACGGAGAAATGGACCGGGGTCCCGACCGACGCGGTCTCGGTCACGAGCCGGTTCGCTCGCTCCAGCGCGGCGGCGACCTCGGGGTCAGCGTAGCCTTTGTTGGCCATCAGCGCTGTGGTCAGGGTGACGTGGATACCGAGTTCCAGCTGTTTGCGCTCGCGAGTTTCGGGTAACCCGTCCAACAGGCTGAGGCCTCGGCGTAATTGTGCGGTCGCCTCACGCACGGCTGATTTGGCCGCCGACGATTTGCCCGCGAGGTGCCAATAAGCGATCGCCTTGTCGACGATGGCGGCTTCGCCGTAGTGATGTGCGACGATCTCCGGCCGGGTTTCGACAAAGTCAGGAAACCGCTGTTCCAACGCCTCGGCGATGCGGCGATGCAGGGCTTGGCGCGGGCCGCGCAGCAGGGTGCTGTAGGCGGTGTCCTGGACGAGGGCGTGCTTGAACAAATATTCGGCCGTCGGCGGCGCGCCGCGCTGGAAGACGAGACCGGCCGCGACGAGCCGGCGGAGAGCCTCCTGCAGTTCGGGTTCGGCGAGGGGCGGGGCCGCTGCCAGCAGCTCATGGGAAAAGTCGCGCCCGATGACGGCGCCGACCTGCGCCACATTCTTGGCCGCCGGGCCGAGCCGGTCGAGGCGCCCCAGCAGCGAGGCGTGCAAGGTGGCAGGCACGGCGAGCGACGACGCCGGTACCGCGGATATCGACACGTAGCCGCGATCGGCGCCGGCCTCGACCACCGCCTTGGTCAGTTCCTCGACAAAGAGCGGCACCCCGTCGGTGCGCTCGACGATCTCGTCGACAACATCCCGCGACAATGCCCCGAGATTGCCGGCGAGCCGATGCACCAGCATCGCCCCTTCGCTGCGGCCGAGCCGGTTCAGCGCGATCACCGTCACCTGCGATTGGCCGACCCAGGGCGGTTGGAACTCAGGGCGGTGGGTTGCGACCAGCAGCACCGGCAGGCCTGTGATCTTCTCGACCGCAAGGTCGAGCACCTCGCGCGAGGTCGGATCGATCCAATGCAGGTCCTCGAAGATCATCAATACCGGCTGCCGCTGCGCCAGCGCCTGGAGCTGCCGCAGCAGCGCCGCCAATGTCCGCTCCTTCTTGCGCTGCGGGCTGAGGTCGAGCGGCGCGAAGCGCTCGCCGCCGGAAAGCGACAGCATCTCGGCGATCAACCAGAGGTCGCCCGGTTCCGCCCCATCGCCGAGCAGCGCCTCCAGCTTGTCCAGTTTCATTGTCGCCGTGTCGTCGCGGGCGAACCCCGCGGCGCGCTCCAGCTGGCCGATAAAGGGGTAGAGCGCGCTATCCTGATCGTGCGGCGAGCAAAAATAGCGAATCCGGGTGTGCGGCTCGGTCTCGATGCGTTGCGAAAGCGCGGCGGTCAGGCGCGATTTGCCGATCCCGGGCTCGCCCGAGACCAGCACCACCCGCCCTTCGCCAGACTTCGCCTGCTGCCAGCGCCGCAACATGAGATCGAGCTCCTCGTCGCGGCCGACCAGCGGTGTGGTCCCTGAACGCAATGCCTCAAAGCGGCTGACGATCCCGCTCTCGCCGACCACACGCCAGGCAGACTGCGGCTCGGCAAAACCGGCGAGCGGCTGGGGGCCGAGATCCTCGATCTCGAACAGGGTGCCGATCTGTCGCCGAGTGCTGGTCGGCAACGACCAGGGTGCCGGGCCGCGCCAGCGCCTGCAGACGGGCGGCGAGGTTTGGCGTTTCGCCGACGAGGCCCCGCTCCTGCGCCGCGCCGGCGCCGATCAGATCGCCGACGACGACCAGGCCGGTGGCGATGCCGATCCGCACGTTCAGTGGCTCTTGTGTGGCGAGCCGGCCGACCGCGTCGAGGACCGCGAGCCCGGCGCGAGCCGCGCGCTCGGCATCGTCCTCATGCGCCTCGGGATAGCCGAAATAGATCAGCACGCCGTCGCCCATATACTTGGCGACAAAACCGCCAAAGCGGCCGACGGTGTCGGTAGCGCAGCGATGGTAGGCGCCGACGATCTCGCGCAGATCCTCGGGATCGTAGCGCGTCGACAGCGGCGTCGAGCCGACCAGATCGCAGAACATCACCGTCAGCTGCCGCCGCTCCGCCTCGGCCGAGACGGTCGCGCCGCGCTCCTCGCGCGCCGGGGCAACGGCCGCCGGCGACGCGGCGCCGAGTGCGGCAATCGCATCGAGCAGGCGACGCCGGTGACCGACCAGGGTAACGCCGAGATCCTTCAGGTCATCGGCGGTCAGACCCGGCAATACCCCCTCGTCGATCTCGTTCTCGCGGAAAGCCTGCTCGTATCGCTCCAGCCCGAGCCCCCGCAGCCGGCCCCCAATGTCCATCGTGTCGTTCCAGCGTTCGTCTTCGGCGCATAGTACGCGCGAAAGGTAACGCGCGGGAGCCTATGATGCGCCCGAAGTAGGCGTCGAACGAATGTCGCAAAGGTGCATCAGAGGCCGGCGCGGCTGCTCGCAACGAGTGACAAGCCAACGGCTCTGCGGACCAGCTCTTTTCCCACGTGATCCGCAAATGGTTGCTTGCACCGTCGTTCTGATTCCAAACTGGGACGCTGCTGCGAACCGGGAGAGAGCGCATGAAATTCGCGATCGCCATACCGACTGACGCCCAATCCTGGCGCGTCGTGC
This sequence comes from uncultured Alphaproteobacteria bacterium, assembly GCA_963790875.1. Classification (GTDB taxonomy): domain Bacteria; phylum Pseudomonadota; class Alphaproteobacteria; order ATCC43930; family CGMCC-115725; genus AP-15. The sequence continues at coordinate 1,068,760 of CAWBQT010000016.1, read as the reverse complement.
GGCGCGCCGAGGAACTGGGTTTCTCCCGCGCCTGGTTCTATGACACGCAGATGCTGAGCGCCGACCCGTTCGTCGCGATGGCCGCGGCGGCGCTGAAAACGACGCAGATCCGGCTCGGCACCGGCGTCCTGATCCCGTCGAACCGCCTCGCCGCGGTGGCGGCGAACGCCTTCGCCTCGCTGAACAAGCTGGCGCCGGGGCGGATCGATTTCGGCGTCGGCACCGGCTTTACCGGCCGGCGCGCGATGGGGCTCGGCGCCATCAAGCTCGCCGACATGGAAGACTATATCCAGGTCGTCATGGCACTCTTGCGCGGCGAGACCGTCGAGACCGAGATCGAAGGCAAAAGTCGCCTCATTCGGCTGCTCAATCCCGAACTCGGCCTCGTCAATACGAAGGATCCGATCGGGCTCTACGTCGCCGCCTCCGGGCCGCGGGCGCGGCAGTTGACGGCAAGGATCGGCGCCGGCTGGATCGCTACGACCGGCGACGTCGCCATGACCGTCGCGGCGCTTCGCGATATCGAAGCCCGGCGCGCGGCGGCCGGGCGAACCGCCGAACCGTTCGACTCGGTCGTGATGACGGGCGGTGCGATCCTCGCCGACGGCGAACCGGCCGACAGTCCGCGCGCCGTCGCCCAGGCCGGACCGCGCGCCGCGATGCTGCTGCACCGTGCCGCCGACGCGACATTGGCCGGTTTCCCCAATATAGCTCCGGTGCCGCCGTCACTCGCCGACACGGTCGCCGGCTATGTCGAACTGGCCCGCCGTTTCCGGCCACAGGGCGCGCATTATCTCGAAAACCACCGCGGCCACCTGATGTTCGTAAAGCCCGAGGAGCGGCCGTTCGTCACTGCCGAGCTGATCCGGGCGACGACCCTCACCGGCACCGAAAAGGAAATCAAGGAGCGGTTCGCGGCCCTCGCCAAGGCCGGCTACAGTGAGATCGCGATCCAGATCATCCCGGGCCACGAGCATGCGATCGAAGACTGGGGCCGCATCCGCCGCGCCTTCGACTGACGCCATGGAGGGCGATCGATGACCGAGACCTATGAAGGCGGCTGCCATTGCGGCCGGGTGCGGCTCCGCGTGCAGGCCGATTTATCCGAGGTCCTCGACTGCAACTGCTCGATCTGCACGAAGAAGGGCATCCTGCACCTGATCGTGCCGCCGGAGCAGTTCGAGCTGGTTTGCGGCGGGGACGCGCTGACCACCTATCAGTTCAACACGATGACCGCGCGGCACAATTTCTGCCGGCATTGCGGCATGCATCCGTTCTATGTGCCGCGCTCGCACCCGGACCATATCGACGTCAATGCCCGCTGCCTCGACGGCATCGATGTCGCCACGCTGCGGCCGAAGCTGGTCGACGGCCGCGATTGGGAAGCGACCTGGGGGAGAAAGCCGACCGAGGAAACATGATCGCGCCGCGCCCCGGCCCTCTCCCCGCTCGCGGTACAGGGCTCGGTTAGGGCCCGGTTCAGCGACCCTGCACCGGCAGGATCGGCGGCAGCGGGTTGAAGTCGAGCGGCGCATTGTTCTCGATTTTTTCGCGGTTCGGCAATTGCCCCGCGTTCCAACCGCCGCCCAGCGCCTGGATCAGGCTGGCGCTGGCGACCAGCCGGTTCTGGCGGATCGTCAGTGCGCTTTCGGCGTCGGTCAACGCCGTCTGTTCGGCAACGATGACGGCGGTATAGGCGACGGTACCGGCGAGATACTGGTTGTTGATGATGTGCTGCGCCTGGTAGGCGGCGGCGACCGCGGTATCCTGGACCTTCTGCGCATCGGCATAGATGCGCAATGCGGCGAGCTGGTCCTCGACCTGTTGCAACGCGGTCAGCACGGTCTGGCGATAATCGGCGAGGTCCTGGTCGAAGACCGCGACCGCCGCCCGCACCTGGGCGTTGCGCAACCCGGCATCGAATACGGTCTCGGCGAGATTCGAGCCCCATGACCAGAACTCGCCCGAGGCGCTGATGAGCTTGCCCAATGTCGCCGCCGTCGTGCCGGCATCGGCCGACAAGGTGATCGTCGGATAGAAGGCGGCAACCGCGACGCCAATCTCGGCGTTGGCCGCGTCCATCGTGCGCTCGGCGGCGGCGATGTCCGGGCGGCGCTCGAGCAGAGCCGACGGCAGGCCCGCCGGAATTTCCGGCACCTGGTTGACGTAGTCGGTCGGCGCGATCGTCAGGTCGGCCGGGGGCACGCCGATCAGGACGGCGATCGCATGCTCGAATTGCGCCCGGGTGACGCCGGTCGTAATCGACTGCGCTTGCGTCGCCTGTAATTGCGCCTGGGCAAGTGCTACGGCGGACTGGTCCGTGGTGCCGGCGCGCTGCTGATTTTGCGTGATGCGCAACGACTCGGCAAAGGCCTTCGCCGATTGGTCGAGCAGGCGCTTCAGCTCGTCGGCGATCCGCAATTGCAGATAGTCGCCGGCGAGCGTGCCCTGCGCCGACAGGCGCGCCACTGCGAGATCGGCGGCGCTCGCCTGCGCCGTGGCGACATTCGCCTCGACCTGGCGGCGGATCTGCCCCCAGAAATCGGGTGTCCAGCTCGCCGCGACCTCGCCGCTGAACGCGTCGGCGATAATCGGGCCGGCACCCGAGGCGGCCGCGGTCGAGCTCACGCTGCCGGTGCGCGAGCGCTGAGCGCCGAGGCCGACGGTGCCGGTCGGAAAGAAGCCGGAACGCGCCTCGGCAACGATCTCCTCGGCTTCGCGCAGCGCCGCCGCCGCCGCCTTCAGGTTCTGGTTCGAGATGTCGATCTTCTTTTCGAGCCCGTCGAGCACCGGATCGTTGTAGATCGACCACCAGTCGCCGCGGTTCATTGCGTCGTTCGGCTGGCCGAACTTCCAGCCCGGCTGCGGCCGTGCCTCCTTGTACTCGCCCGGTACCGGAGCGATAGGGCGCTTGTAGTCTGGGCCGACCGCACAGGCCGAAAGGGTCAATGCCGCCGCTGCATAGAGCGACCTGCAGATTAAAGTCGCGCCCCATCCTTCTTCAGACCGGCGAACGCCGCCGTCAGGAAATTGATTGAGGATGGGAAAGTAGGGCTGCAGCAGCGTCGTGCGTGCTTCGAGACGCGCCCTCCGGGCGCCCTCGGCATGAGGTAAGCCTGTGACAGCATTTAAGAAGCGCCTCATCCTGAGGTGCCTCGCGCCAGCGAGGCCTCGAAGGACGCGGGGCGTTGATCCAGCCACTTCGCAATTGGATTACAGCCTCGAAAGCCGGTATCCATGGCAGAAATGGGTCCCGCCTTTCGTCGGGACGACGAACCCCAGATCATCAGCGCGGCAATATCATTCGCCGGGTTCGGGGACGTGCCCGGCGCCGAAACGCGGATGACGGCGGCGCCAGCGCTGGTTCGCCCACAGGCGGAAGCGGTCGAGATAGAGATAGATGACCGGCGTCGTGTACAGAGTCAGCACCTGGCTGACCATCAGCCCGCCGACGATCGAAATGCCGAGCGGCCGGCGCAATTCCGCCCCTTCACCGAGGCCGATCGCTAGCGGGACGGCGCCGAGCATCGCCGCCAGGGTCGTCATCATGATCGGCCGAAAGCGCTTCAGGCACGCCGCGTAGATCGCCTCGCGCGAGGCGAGCCCTTGCGTCCGCTCGGCGTCGAGCGCGAAATCGATCATCATTATGGCGTTCTTCTTGACGATGCCGATCAGCAGGATGACGCCGATCAGTGCGATGATGCTGAATTCGGTGCCGGTCAGCATCAGCGCCAGTACCGCGCCGACCCCGGCGGAGGGCAGGGTCGAGAGGATCGTGATCGGGTGGATGTAGCTCTCGTAGAGGACGCCCAGCACGATGTAGACGGCAACGAGTGCGGCGGCGATCAGGATCGGCTCGTTGGCGAGGGATTGCTGGAAGACCTTGGCAGTACCCTGAAAGCTGCCACGCAGCGTTGCCGGCATGTCGAGATGGGCGACCGCTACGTCGATCGCGTGCTGCGCCTGGCTCAGCGACACGCCGGGTGCCAGGTTGAACGAGATCGTCGAAGCGACGAACAGGCCCTGGTGATTGACCGCGAGCGGCGTTTTGCCGGGCGCATAATGGACGATCGCCGAGAGCGGTATCATGGTTTCCGCGGCCGTGCTGACCGGCGCCCCTCCCGACGCGGTGGCGTTGCCGGTCAGGGCCAGCGAGTTGTTAGCCTGGTTGCGTTCCGTGTCGCTGGCGATGCTGCTGGCGCTGGAACTGGCTGGCGTATTGGGCGCCGCATTGTTGACGACCGGGCTCGTCGCATTGTTGGTTACCGCGGTCGCGGCGTTGTTGGCGGGCAGGGTCGCCGCATTGTCGGCGACCGCGATCGCCGCATTGTTGCTGGTGATCGTAGCGGCGTTCGTGCTCGTGGCAACCGCAGACACCGTCCCGGCCACCGCATTCGTCGAATGCGTGCCGCTGACCGTGCCGCCCGAGGTGCTGACATAGATGTCTTTCAGTGTCTCGGGGTTTTGCCAATATTGCGGCGCCACCTCCATGACGACGTGATACTGGTTTTGCGCCGCAAAGATCACCGACACGAAGCGCTGGCCGAAGGCGTCGTAAAGCGTATTGTCGATTTCGCTTACGTTCAGCCCGAACCGAGCCGCCGTCGCGCGGTCAATGACGAGGTCGCTCTCCAACCCGTTTTGCTGCTGATCGAGACTGACCTCGGTCATCAGCGGGATCTTCTCGAGGGCCGCTTCGACCTTGGGCGCCCATTCGTAAATCTGTTGCGCGTCGTCGCCCTGCAATGTGTACTGGTATTGCGCGTTGCTCTGCCGTCCGCCGACCCAGATGTCTTGCACCGCCTGCAGATAGAGTTGCGCGCCGGCCACCCGGTTGAGCTTCGGACGCAGCCGGGCGATCACCTGCACGATCGAAATATTTCGTTCGGACAATGGCTTCAGGATGACGAAGACAAAGCCCGAATTGGTCTGGCCGCCGCCGGTAAAGCCGACGATGTTCGCGACCGCCGGGTCGTGCCGGATGATGTTGACGAACTGCGACAGCTTTTGTTCCATCAGCTGGAACGAGATGCTCTGATCGGCCTGGATCCCGCCGATCATTCGCCCGGTGTCCTGCTCGGGGAAGAAGCCTTTCGGAACGATCGTATAGAGGTGGACCGCGAGCCCGATCGTCGCGGCGAGGCTCAGCATGACGAGCGCCGGGTGGCGCAAGGCCGCGCGCAGCGAGCGGTCGTAGAGCCGCAGCACCGCGTCGAAGGCGCGCTCCGCTCCGCGTGATAGGCGCCCGGGCCTATGCTGCCGAGGGTTCGCCAGCAGGTGGGCGCACATCATCGGCGTGGTCGTCAGCGAGATGACGAGCGAAATCAGGATCGCAATCGACAAGGTCATCGCGAATTCGCGGAACAGGCGGCCGACAATCCCACCCATAAACAGGATCGGCGCAAAGACCGCGATCAGCGACAGGCTCATCGACACGACTGTGAAGCCGACCTCGCGCGCGCCCTGCAGTGCCGCCTCGCTGCGGCTCATGCCGGCTTCGATATGGCGAGTGATGTTTTCGAGGACGACAATCGCGTCGTCGACGACAAAACCCGTCGAGACCGTCAGCGCCATCAGAGACAGATTGTCGAGGCTGTAGCCCAACAGATACATGGCGCCAAGGGTACCGATCAGCGACACCGGCACGGCAACGCTCGGGATCAGCGTCGCGCGCCCATTGCGCAGAAAGACGAAGACGACAAGGATGACGAGCACGGTCGCGATCAACAGCGCGCTTTCGACTTCGAGCAGCGAGGCTCGGATTGTCGTCGTCCGATCCATCGTCAGCTGAATGTCGATCGTGTGTGGGATCGATGCCTGCAGCTGCGGCAGGAGTGCCTTGATGCGGTCGATCGTGTCGATGATGTTGGCGCCTGGTTGGCGGTAGAGAATAACGAGCACCGCCGGCTTGCCGTTGGCGAGCCCCTGATTGCGCAAATTCTCGACCGAATCGCGGACCTCGCCGACATCGGTCAGATGCACGGCGCTGCCGTTGCGGTAGGCGATGATCAGCGGCCGGTAGTCGGCCGCATGGTTGGCCTGGTCGTTGGTGTAGATTTGATAGCGGCGGCCGCTGTCTTCGAGCGCACCCTTCGGGCTGTGGGCATTGGCCGAGGCGAGGGCGGCGCGCACGTCTTCGAGGCCGATCCCGTATTTGAACAACGCCGACGGGGTCAGCTCGACGCGAACCGCGGGCAGCGAGCTGCCGCTGACGACGACCTCGCCGATGCCCTCAAGCTGCGACAAGGCCTGTTGGATGATCGTCGACGCCGCATCGTAGATCTGACCTCGGGTCAGCGTCTCGGACGTCATCGCCAGGATCGCGATCGGCGCATCGGCCGGGTTGACCTTGCGATAAGTCGGGTTCTGCCGCAGGTTGGTCGGCAGGTCGACGCGGGCTGCCTGGATTGCCGCCTCGACGTCGCGTGCCGCGCCGTCGATGTTGCGGTCGAGGTCGAATTGCAGAACGATGCGGGTGTTGCCGACGGTGCTCGACGACGTCATCTCGCTGACATCGGCGATGATGCCGAGATGGCGTTCGAGCGGCGTCGCGACGGTCGTCGCCATCGTGTCGGGGCTGGCGCCGGGCATCGTCGCCTGCACCATGATGGTCGGAAAATCGACCTGCGGCAGCGGTGCCACCGGCAGCTTCGAATAGGCAAAGATCCCGGCGAGCGCCAACCCGATCGTCAGCAGGGTCGTCGCGACCGGCCGCCGAATGAACGCCGCCGACGGGTTCATGATACCGGCCGTGCGGGCCCTCCCCCATGATGGGGGAGGGTTTGGGTGGGGGTGGCACAAGCGAGCGAATTGGCGGCAGGATCACCCCCACCCCGACCCGCCCCCATCGAGGGGGCGGGAGGACGCTTCGGTGTGCACGCCTCCAACATCAGACGACGGCCTGTAGGGCGGGCCCGCTGCCGTGCCGACCGCGCAGCCAGAGGCTGAGCCGATCGAAATAGAGGTAGATGACGGGCGTCGTGAACAGTCCGCCCAGGCAGTGCCGAAGATGGCGGAAGGCGCTTCGCTTTTCCGCCCTACGGAGACCGCGAAGTTGGCGCGGTTTCACTTCGGTGACCTGGTCACCGGTCAGGCGGCGGCCTGCGGGGCGGGCCCGCTGCCGTGCCGGCCGCGCAGCCACAGACTGAGCCGATCGAAATAGAGGTAGATGACCGGCGTCGTGAACAGGGTCAGCACCTGGCTGAAGATCAGCCCGCCAACGATCGTGACGCCGAGCGGATGGCGCAGTTCCGAGCCGGTGCCGGTGCCGAGCATCAATGGCAATGCGGCAAAGAGCGCCGCCATCGTCGTCATCAGGATCGGCCGGAAACGCAAGAGACAAGCCTGGTAGATCGCATCGCGCGGCGCCTTACCCTCATTGCGTTCGGCGTCGAGTGCGAAGTCGACCATCATGATGGCGTTCTTTTTGACAATGCCGATCAACAGAATGATGCCGATGATCGCAACCACCGAGAGATCGCTGCCGTCGATCATCAAGGCGAGCAATGCGCCGACCCCGGCCGAAGGGAGGGTCGACAGGATCGTGATCGGATGAATGAAGCTCTCGTAGAGCACGCCCAACACGATGTACATCGTGATGATCGCGGCGATGATCAGGATCACCTCGTTGCCGAGGGCAGCCTGAAACGCCAATGCCGCGCCCTCGAATACGGTGATCATGCTGAGCGGCATGCCGATCTCCTTCTCGGCGGCCTTGATCGCGTCCACCGCGGCGCCGAGCGAGCCGCCCGGCGCCAGGTTGAACGACACGGTCGTCGCCGGGAACTGGCCGAGATGCCCGATTTCAAGGGGTGCCGTCTGTTCCTCGATCTGCGCGATCGTCGACAGCCGCACCTGGCCGTTGGTCGCGGTCGAGGACGGCAGATAGATCGAGTCCAACGAGGTCAACGATTGCTGCAGCGAGGGATCCGCTTCGAGGATCACCCGGTACTGGTTCGTCTGGGTGAAAATCGTCGAAACGATGCGCTGCCCGAATGAATTGTAGAGCGCGTTGTCGACGGTGGCCGGCGTGATGCCAAAGCGGGCGGCGGTGGCGCGGTCGATCTTCACATAGACCGAGAGGCCGTTGTCGGAAAAGGTGCTGCCGACATCGGTGATCTCTGGGATCCGATCGAGCCGCTGCAAGAGCTTCGGTACCCAGACTGCAAATTCAGCCGCATTGGCGTCTTCGAGCACGAACTGGTATTGCGAGCGGCTGACCGTCGCGTCGATCGTCAGATCCTGCACAGGCTGCATGAAAAGCGTGATGCCCGAGACGCCGGCGACCTCTTTCTCCAGCCGGCGGATGATGTCGCTCGCCGACAGGCTGCGCTCGTCGCGTGGCTTCAGGTTGATCAGAAAGCGGCCGCTATTCAGTGTCATGTTGGTGCCGTCGACGCCGATGAACGAGGTCAGGCTCGTGACGTCGGGATCGCGCAGCACTGCCTCGGCGAGCGCCTGCTGGCGCTCGGCCATCGCCTGGAACGACACCGATGGCGAGGCGACCGAAATTCCCTGAATAAGGCCGGTGTCCTGCACCGGAAAAAAGCCCTTCGGGATGATGATGTACAAAAACACGGTCAGTGCGAGCGTCGCGACCGCGACGAGGAGCGTGAGCGGCTGATGGTCGAGCACCCAGGTCAACAGCCGGCCGTATTCGGCGATCACCGCGTCGAACCATTCCTGGCTCCTGCGGGCGATCGGCGACATGTCGGCGGGCCGCTGATGGCGCAGGATCTTGGCGCACATCATCGGCACCAGGGTCAAAGCGACGATCGCCGAGATCACGATCGTCACGGCCAGGGTGATCGCGAATTCGCGAAACAACCGCCCGACCACGTCGGGCATGAACAACAGCGGGATCAGGACGGCGATCAGCGACACGGTCAGCGAGATGATCGTGAAGCCGATCTGCGCCGAGCCCTTGAGCGCCGCCTGCAGCGGCGGATCGCCGGCCTCGATATAGCGGGAGATGTTCTCGATCATGACGATCGCATCGTCGACGACGAAGCCGGACGCGATCGTCAGCGCCATCAGCGACAGGTTGTTGAGGCTGAAGCCGGCGAGGTACATGACGGCGAGCGTGCCGACCAGAGACAACGGCACCGACAGGCTTGGGATCAGGGTCGCCGACGGGCTGCGCAGAAACAGGAAAATCACGACGACGACGAGGACGACCGCCAGGCCGAGTTCGAATTCGACATCGGCAACCGAGGCGCGGATCGTTGTCGTGCGGTCGGTCACCACCTGCAGGTCGAGCCCGGCCGGCAGCGACGCCTGTAGCGCCGGCAGCAACTGCTGGATGCTGTCGACGACGGAAATGACGTTGGCGCCGGGCTGGCGCTGAATGTTCATGACGATCGCGGGGTCGGTGTTGACCCAGGCGGCCAGCTTCACATTCTCGGCCGCGTTCTTGGCCTGCGCGACATCGTCCAGCCTGACCGGGTTGCCGTTCCGGTAGGCGATCACCAGATCGTTGTATTGGCTGGCCTTGCGGATCTGGTCGTTGGCGTTGATCGTATAAGCGCGTTGCGGCCCGTCGAAATTGCCCTTGGGCTGGTTGGTGTTGGCGTTGCCGAGCGTGGTGCGCAGGTCGTCGATATTGAGGCCGTAAGCGGCGAGCTGCAGATTGTTGGCCTGAACCCGCACCGCCGGGCGGTTGCCGCCGGCGAGGCTGACGAGGCCGACGCCCGGCAATTGCGAGATCTTCTGGGCGAGGCGGGTGTCGGCGAGGTCCTCGACCTCGGTCATCGGCAGCGTCTTCGAGCTCAGCGCCAGGGTCAGGACCGGCGCGTCGGCCGGGTTGACCTTCGCATAGATCGGCGGCGCCGGCAGGTCGGACGGCAAGAGATTGCCGGCCGCGTTGATCGCCGCCTGGACCTCCTGCTCGGCGACGTCGAGGGAGAAATCGAGGCTGAATTGCAGCGTGATGATCGACGCGCCGGCCGAGCTGACCGAGGACATCTGGTTGAGCCCCGGCATCTCGCCGAGCTGGACTTCGAGCGGCGCCGTGACCGACGAGGTCATCACGTCGGGGCTGGCGCCGGGATAGAAGGTCTGCACCTGGATCGTCGGGTAGTCGACCTCGGGCAGGGCCGACAACGGCAGAAAGCGATAGGCGAACATGCCGACCAGCATGATCGCCGCCATCAGCAGCGAGGTCGCGACCGGGCGCAGAATGAAGAGGCGCGACGGATTCATTCGCTGGTCGGGGGCGCGCCGCCGTGCTGCCGCTTCTTATGCGAGGAATGCGCCGCGCCGCCCTTGTTCGGAGCCGCCGCTTGACCGGTCGACCCGGGCGGCGGCGCGACCGAGATCTTGGCGCCGTCCTTCAGCCGATCGGCGCCGTCATCGACGACCCGGTCACCAGTCTCGAGGCCGCTCAGGATCGCGACGTTTTGGCCGTCGCCGGGGCCGAGCTTCACGGTTTGCACCGCGACCGTGCGGTTCGGCTTGACGAGATAGACAAAAGTCCCGGGCGCGCCGCGCTGGATCGCGGCGGTCGGGACGATCACGGCATCCTTCAGGGTGCGAACCAGAAGCTTGATATTGACGAACTGATTGGGGAACAGGCTCTCGTCGGTATTGTCGAAAATCGCCCGCAGCTTGACCGTGCCGGTCGTAGTATCGATCTGGTTGTCGACCGTTTCGAGCCTGCCGGTGGCGATCTTGGTCGCGCCGGTGCGGTCATAGGCAGTGGCCTCGAGCGTCGCGCCGGCGTGCAACTGCTGCACGACAGCAGGCAGGTTGTCCTCGGGCAAGGTGAAGATGACCGAAATCGGCTGCGTTTGGGTGACCACGACGATGCCGCTCGTCAGGTTCGTCGGCGTCACGTAGTTGCCCGGATCGACCTGGCGCAACCCGACCCGGCCCGTGACCGGCGAGGTTATATGAACATAAACGAGGTTGAGCTTTTGCGTGTCGACCTGCGCCTGGTCGACCCCGACCTGCGCCTTGTCCTGCGCGACCGTGTAGATCTGATCGTCGCGCGTCTGTATCGCGATCGAGTTTTGCGCCGCCAGGGTGTTGTAGCGCTTGAGGTCGATCTCGGCTGCTTTGAGTGACGCCAGGTCCTTGGCGAGTTGCGCCTCGTCCTGCTCGAGCGCCACCTGATACGGGCGCGGATCGATCTGCGCGAGAAAATCCCCTTTCTTGACGTGCTGGCCCTCGCTGAAGCCGACCGACATCAGATAGCCGCTGATCTGCGTCTGCACCGTGACCGTCGCCAGCGGCGTCACGGTGCCGAGGCCGCTCAACGTCACCGGCATGTCGCCTGACCGTGCCGCCGCCACTCCGACCGGGACCGGCATGCCAGCCTGCCCAAACCGGCCCGGCTGCGGTTGGTTTGCGGCCCGCGGGAAATACCAGACGACGGCGCCAACGATGGCCGCAATCAGCAGCAGCCAGAAAAACGGCCGCAGGCGCGAACGGCGCGCCGGCCCCTCTAGCTGCGGCTCGACGACAGGCGTCAAGGGTTCGGGCCGGACCCCGTCCCGATCCTTTCGCTCAAATCCCCCAGGGATAATGCCGTGTTGTTCGTCCATGATCTCCCAGCATAGCACCGCCTGCCCGGCGTCGCGATCGGAGCACGGCCGATTATAAGATCCGCCGACAACTTTCATCCCGCGTTTGCGCTTTCCCGTGACTTGGAAAACGGCACACGGCGAATACACGTTAAGGTGGTAGTGCAGCCAAATAGCGGCTCGCATACCCACATCGTGGATAAGAACCACCGCGAAGAATCCGTTGGTGCAAAAGGTCATTCAAGATAATTTCCGATTCAATAGGTGAAGTGAGCGGGTGGGGGAAATGCGAGCGCGTTTGTCGGAAAGCACGTTCTTGCTTCGCTGCGTTTTGGTCCTCGCCGCGCTGGCGGCATGCCCGGGTTTCGTGGCGGGGGCTATGGCCTATTCGCTTCTGCGGCTCGGAGATTTTAACGGCGGTGCCGACGGCGCCGCCCCGCTCGCCGGCGTGATCATGGACAATGCCGGCAACCTTTATGGCACGACCTCCGCAGGCGCCAAGGACTACGGCACGATCTTCAAGATCCCATCGGGCCAAGCTCTCGATACCCTATACACTTTCTGTTCGAGGAGCAGCTGCAGCGATGGCGCCAGCCCCCACGCCGGGCTGATCATGGATCAATCGGGCAACCTTTACGGTACAACCAATAGCGGCGGCGCTCATGACGGTGGCGCCGTGTTCGAATTTACCTCCGGTGGGGTCGAACAGGTCCTTTACAGCTTTTGCACAACGATCGTCGGCGAGTATTGCGGCGACGGCGCCTTCCCGGTTGCCGGCTTGATCATGGACAAAGCCGGCAACTTGTATGGCACGACAACACTGGGCGGCACCAACGACGTCGGCGTCGTTTTCGAACTGAGCTTCGATGCCCGAACCGGCAACTGGACCGAGAATGTTCTTTACAGCTTCTGCCCGGCGGGGACGGCGAGCGGTTGCCCCGATGGCAAGACGCCGCTCGCCGGGCTTGTCATGGATGTGGCAGGCAACCTCTACGGCACAACCGAATTCGGCGGCGCCCATGGGCAGGGCACGATTTTCGAGGTGCGCCCGAGCCGAAAATCGGAAAGCGTCGTCTACAGTTTTTGTTCACAAGAGAACTGCGGGGACGGCAGCGAGCCCAACGCGGGCCTGATCATCGACCGCACAGGTCACCTCTACGGGACGACCGAATATGGCGGGAACCTTCTCCATTGCGGCAACGGCGGCGGGGTCGCCTTCGAGGCAGGACCGAGCCCCGCGACAGAGAAAGTGCTCCACGCCTTTTGTTCACGGAATACACCGCCCAGCGACGGAGACGGCAGCTATCCCGCGGCAAGCCTGTTCATGGACGCGTCCGGGGATCTCTACGGCACAACAACGACCGGCGGCGCCAGCGGGCAGGGCGTCGTGTTCCGCCTGAAAGGACGGACCGAGAGCGTGCTTTACAGCTTTTGCTCGCACAGTGGCTGCCCGGAATTCCCGGTTGCCGGTGTGATCATGGACACGGCAGGGAACTTCTACGGCACCACCAAGGAGGAGGCCGGCAGCAGCAACCCCGACGGCGCAGTGTTTGAACTGAAGAAGTAACGGCCACGCGCTAGGTCGATCGACCGCTATTGCGTCAGTCCACGCCCGATTCGACGCGCGCTTCAGCCAGCCGGCCTTCATCTTCCCGCTGCAATGATGGGTTTGCCGCCCGGCCGTGCCCCCGGCAATATGTGTGGCGCGTGGAGACCGGCTGAGGGGAGGAATATGACGACCAATCTTGCCCTACTTTCCGGCGGCCAGCTCGTCGTCGCGGCGTTGCGCGCGCACCGCGTCGAGATGGCTTTCGGCGTCGCCGGCGAGAGCTATCTCGAAGTGCTCGACGCGCTTTACGATGCGCCCGAGATCCGCTTTGTGACCTGTCGCCAGGAGGGCGCCGCCGCCTTCATGGCCGAGGCCTATGGCAAGCTCACCCATAAGCCTGGCGTGCTGCTGGTGACACGCGGACCGGGCGCTTGCAACGCGTCGATCGGCATCCACACGGCGTTCCAGGATTCGACGCCGATGGTCGTGCTGGTCGGCCAGGTCGCCCGCCATCAGCTCGACCGCGAAGCCTTTCAGGAGGTCGATTTCCGCAAGATGTTTGCGCCGCTCGCCAAATGGGCGGCGCAGATCGATCTCGCCGAGCGCGTCCCCGAGCTGATCAACCAGGCTCTCCAGGTCGCCACCTCCGGGCGGCCCGGACCGGTGGTCCTGGCCTTGCCCGAGGACATGCTGCGTGAGCGCGCCGCCGCCGCCGTCGCCGGTCCCTATCGCCCGGTGCGGGCGCATCCAGGTGCTGCCGACCTCGCCGAGATGCGGCGGCTGCTCGCCGCGGCCGATCGGCCGATCATGATCGTCGGCGGCTCAGGCTGGAACGATGCGGCCTGCCGTGACGTCGCGCAATTCGCCCAGGTGAACGACCTGCCGGTCTGTTCGTCGTTCCGCCGCCAGGACATCGTCGACAACCGCCTCGCCTCGTTTGTCGGCGATCTCGGCACCGGCGCCGCCCCAGCGCTCGTCGGCCATTTCCGCGAGGCCGACCTCGTACTGGCGGTCGGCGCGCGGCTCGGCGAGATCACGACGCAATCCTATTCGCTGCTCGCCATCCCCGATCCGGACAAGAAATTGATCCATGTGCATGCCGCGGCCGAGGAGCTGGGCCGCGTCTTTCGCCCGACCCTGGCGATCCAGTCGGGGATGCCGGAGTTCGCCGCCGCCCTAGCAGCGATGGATCCTTTGCCGGCCGCACCCCGGTCGCAATGGCGCGAGGCGCTGCGCCGCGATTACGAGGCCGGGCTGTCGCCGCCGCCGTCAGAGAGGGCGCTCGACCTGGGCCAGATCATGGGCTGGCTGCGCCAGCGCCTGCCCGACGACGCGATCGTGACCAGCGATGCCGGCAATTTCAGCGGCTGGCCAAACCGCTATCTGCAATACCGCCGGCCGGGACGCCAGCTCGGGCCGACGAGCGGTGCGATGGGCTATGGCGTGCCGGCCGCAGTCGCCGCCAAGCTCGTCCATCCGGAACGGCTCGTGGTCGGCTTCTGCGGCGACGGCGGCTTTCTGATGACCGGGCAGGAATTGGCGACATCGCTCGCCGAAGGCGTCGGCCCGATCATCCTCCTCTTCAACAACGCGATGTACGGCACGATCCGTATGCATCAGGAACGCCGTTTTCCGGGCCGCGTCGTCGGCACGGCGCTGGCGAACCCGGATTTCCCGGCGCTTGCCCGCGCCTATGGCGCGTTCGGCGCATCAGTGGCGCGCACAGCGGACTTCGCCCCCGCCTTCGAGGAAGCGGCGGCGCACCGCGGCTCGGCGGTGATCGAACTCCGGATGGACCCCGACGAGATCACGACGCGCACGACCCTCGCCGCGCTCCGCCGGCAAGCCGAAGCGCGGCCGACCGCACCCGCGGAGGCCTGAGGGAAGGCCCGCCGCGCGCGCGACGGGCGGCCGCACCCTTGCGCGATCAGGCGGCTGCGACCGGCTGATGGGCCCGCAGGAAGGTGCGTATGTGGCGCAACGCGAGCGGGATCTTCTCCTTGGTGTCCTTCCACGGGTAGAGGCTCACCTGCGCATTGGGCGCAAGAAGCGCGCTCTCCATCGCGACGGCGTAGGGGTGCGCCGGGACGTCGTCCGGCAGGACCAGGATCGGCGTCCGGCAGTCGCGCACGAAATCGCGCGTCACGGTGAAGACGAAGTCGGCCTTTTCCCGGTACATTTTGTTCAGGAACGCGTCGACCATCGCCATCGTGATGTTGGGGCGGCGGTCGCACAAGGCCGGGCCCCAGCCCTTGATGTTGTTCTGGTAGAAGAGATCGGGCATCTCCGGCCGGTACCCGCTCGGCTGCGCCAATACGGCGGCGACGACGCGGCCGCGCGCCCGCCTCAGCAGGTTCCAAATGAACGGGCCGCCGATGCAGAAGCCCAGCACCATGAATTCCCGGATGCCGAGGTGGTCCATCACGCCGAGCTGGTCGTCGGCATAGGCGTCCCAGGGCCGCTCGATCTCGAGCGGGCCCGAGGATTGGCCGCCATTGGCGTTGCGCAGATCCGCCGCGATGACCCGATACGCGTCATTGAACTCCGCCATCGGGTTGAAGGGGTGGTTGGCGAGCCCCGCGACCGTCGAGTTCAACCCGCCGCCGGGAATGACCAGCAGCGGAAAGCCGGCGCCGACCTCTTCGTAATGGATGCGGACGTTGCCTTTTTCGTAGAATGGCATGGCGGCTTCTCCTTGGTCCGGATTGTCGTTACTGCGCGGCTGCCCGCAACGGCAAATGCGCGCGCAGGAAGTTGCGCGCCCGGTCGATCGTCCGTTCCTTCAGTTCCGGGGGCTCGCGCCATGGAAAGACCGTCACCTCGGCATTCGGCGCCAGCGACGCGACGTCGACAGAGGTCTGGAGCGGGTGTGCCGGGGTGTCATCGGGTAGGACCAGGATCGGCGTTCGACAGCTGCGTATGAAGTCGCGCGACACGCTGTACAAGAAGTCGGGCCGGACGCGGTAGAGATTGTGAAGATAGGCCTCAACCTGCGCCATCGTCAGGTCGGGTCGGCGTGCGAGCAGTTCGGGCGCCCAGACATCCTTGCCGGACCGGTACATGACGTCCGGATCGTCGGGCCGGTGCCCGACCGTCTGGCAGAACACGGCGGCGACGACGCGGTTCGGGGCCCGCTCGATCAGCTTGCCGGCAAAACAGCCGCCGATGCAGTAGCCCATGAAGAAGAACTCGCGGATGCCGAGGTGGTCCATCAGTCCCAGCTGGTCGTCGGCAAAGGCGCTCCACGGGTCGTCGGCCGGGATCGGGCCGCTCGATTCGCCGCCATTCGCGTTGCGCTGATCCATCGTGATGCAGCGGAAGTCGTTCTTGAAAGCTTCCATTGCGTTGAACACCGCAGTCGGCCAATTGCTGACCCGCGAGTTCAAGCCCCCGCCGGGGGTGACCAGCAACGGGAAGCCGGAGCCGACCTCCTCGTAACGGATGCGGACGTCGCCCTTCTGACAAAACGGCATGGCAATCACTCCCTTGCTGAGTGTGCACTCCGGCGTCGCTTACGCGTCTCGGCAAGACGCGTGTGCGCCGATGGTCCGACGCAAAACTGGCAGGACACCTGGAGGTGTTCGATCTCCCAGTTCAGCGCAATTTTTGCCGCTGCTCAACCCCGTTCCGGTTCTTTCTGAATGTGGCCAGCGAGCGGTGCCGTTTTTTTGCTGCTGCTTTGCCGCGAGAGCGGCGGCAGGATGGCCGACGGCTAGTCTGCAAGGGCGGGCTGACCGAACCGATCGCCCCGCCTTCGCGTGTGGCAACTTCCTTCCCCGATAAGGAGCCTACCATGGACGTAACCCCCGCCTCCCCCGGTTGCCTCGCCGGTATTCGCGTCCTCGACCTGACGCAATTCGAGGCCGGCACGACGTGCACCGAGGCGCTTGCCTGGATGGGCGCCGACATCGCCAAGGTGGAAAATCCGAAGGGCGGCGAAGCCGGCCGCACCGGCTTTGGCGATGCGTACTATTTTATGATGTACAACGCCAACAAGCGGTCGGTCACGGTCAACCTCAAATCGGAGCGCGGCTTGGCGCTGGTCAAGGAGATGGTGAAGAAGGCCGATGTCTTCGCCGAGAACTTCGCGCCCGGCGCGGTCGAGCGGCTCGGGCTCGGCTACGACGTCGTCAGCGCGATCAATCCGAGCATCATCTACGCCCAGGTCAAGGGCTTCGGCGACGGCAGCCCCTATGAGAAAGGCCTGTCGTTCGACCCGATCGCGCAGGCCGCGGGCGGGGCGATGAGCATCACCGGCGAGCGTGACGGCAGACCGGTCAAGCCCGGCCCGACGATCGGCGACACCGGAACCGGCATGCTGATGGCATTCAGCATCGCCAGCGCGCTGTTCGATCGTACGCGCACCGGGCAGGGCCGGCGGCTGCAGGTGGCGATGCAGGATTTGGTCATGCATTACAGCCGTGGCATGTTCATCACGCAGGCGCGCACCGGCACCGCGGCGCCGCGGCGGCCGCCCAGCAACAACCCGCCCGGCGGCATTTATCCTTGCAAACCAGGCGGCCCCAACGACTACGTCTATCTGCTGACCAGCCGCGCCAACCCCGAGCATTGGCCACGCCTGTTGAAGCTGATCGGGCGCGAGGACCTCGTTGGCGATGCGCGCTACGACACCCCCGATGCCCGATTGCGGCGTGAGGCCGAGGTTGACGAGATCGTCACCCTTTGGACAAGGCAGCGCACGAAGCACGAGGCGATGGCGCAGCTTAGCGGGGTCGGCGTCCCCGCCGGTGCCGTCCTCGACTCGCTGGAGCTGACCAACGAGCCGAGCTTCCGGCAGCGCGGCATCCTGCAAACAATGACGCATGGCGAACGCCGCATGACGATGCCCACCTGGCCCGTACGCTTCGACGGTGTCCCCGCCGCCGTCAAGTCGGCGCCGTTGCTCGGGGAGCACACCGCCGAAGTGCTTGCCGACTGGCTGGGCCTCGATGCCGCCGCGGTCGCGGGCTTGCGTCAGGACGGCATCGTCTGACGCGCAGGCGGCGGTCCGCCGGCGCGGGTTGTAGCTGAGCGGCCGGCGCGGCGCCGCTCGGCGAGGTTATGATCGGCAGCTGCGCCGCGCCGCTGCCGCTGTGGCGCATCGCCAGGGCGTTGCTCGTTGACGCCGTCTTTGAGGCATCTCGCGTCAACTTTTTGCCGCTGATTTGCTTGCAGAAGCAGCAGGCTGCGGGGCGATGACATCGGCATCGGCGGAGGCCGGAATATGGGAGAAATTTCCAGCCAGCACTGGTCGGCCCAGCGCTACGACAGGACCGCGGAATTCGTGCCGGCGCTCGGCCTAGGGGTGCTCGATCTGCTGGCGCCCAAACCCGGCGAGCGCATCCTCGACCTCGGCTGCGGTGACGGCAGGCTGACCGAACAGATCGCTGCCGCCGGCGCCAGCGTCGTCGCCGTCGATGCGGCGCCCGACATGGTGGCCGCGGCACGGGCGCGCGGGCTCGATGCGCGGGTCCTGCCCGGCCAGGGCCTCGCCTTCGACGGCGAGTTCGACGCGGTGTTCTCTAACGCGGCGTTGCATTGGATGCGGCCGGCGAAAGCGGTGCTGGGCGGCGTCCATCGCGCCTTGCGGCCGGGCGGCCGCTTCGTCGCCGAGATGGGCGGCCACAACAATATCGCCGCGATCATGGTGGCGCTCTCCGCCGTTCTCGGCCGCCGCGGCCTCGACGCGCAGCGCCTCAGCCCCTGGCGCTTTCCGTCCGCCGCCGCCTGGCGCATCGAGCTCGAGGCAGCCGGGTTCGCGGTCGACGAGATCCGCATAATCCCCCGGCCGACGCCGTTGGCGGCCGGGCTCGAAGCCTGGCTCGACACCTTTGCCGAAGATTTTCTCGGCGCCCTCGCCGCAGCCGATCGCCCGACGGCACGCGCCGAGATCGTCGAGCTGCTGCGCCCGGTCCTGGTCGACGACACCGGCATGTGGATCGCCGATTATGTCCGCCTGCGCTTTCGGGCCTATCGCCCGCGCTGAATGCCGCACGACGTCGGGCTGATCTCGACGTTCGCCGTCGGGCTGACATTCGCCTTCCTCGGCGGGTTTGCGGCCCTGCGTCTCGGGCTGCCGCCGATCCTCGGCTATCTGCTCGCCGGCGTCGCGGTCGGACCGTTCACCCCCGGCTATGTCGCCGATAGCCGGCTCGCCGGGCAGCTCGCCGAACTCGGCGTCATGCTGCTGATGTTCGGCGTCGGCATGCACTTGTCGCTGCGCGACCTGCTCGCGGTGAGACGGATCGCCGTCCCGGGTGCACTCGTGCAGATCGTCGTCGCCATCCTCCTTGGCTTCGCGATGGCGCGTCTCTTGGGCTGGAGCTTCGGCACCGGCTTCGTCTTCGATCTCGCGCTGTCGGTCGCGAGCACCGTGGTGCTGCTGCGGACTTTCGAGGCGAACGGCCTCTTGGCCGATCCCGACGGCCGGATCGCGATTGGCTGGCTAATCGTCGAGGACCTCGTCATGGTCGCGGCGCTCGTCGTGCTCCCGGCCCTCGCCGGTTCGCTCACCGGAGCAGCCGTCGACCCCGGCGTCGTGGTCCGGATCCTCGCCGTCGCAACTGCCAAGATCGCCCTTTTTATCGCCCTGATGCTCGTCGTCGGCTCCCGCCTCCTGCCTTGGCTCCTCGACCAGGTCGTCGATACCGGGTCGCGCGAATTGTTTACTTTGGCGGTGATCGCCGCAGCGTTCGGCATCGCCTTCGCGGCGGCGGAGCTGTTCGGCGCCTCCTACGCGCTCGGCGCCTTTTTCGCCGGCATTGTTGTCAACGCCAGCGACCACAGCCGCCGCGCCGCCGAGCAGGCAAAGCCGCTCGAGGACGCCTTCGCCGTCCTGTTCTTCCTGTCGGTCGGCATGCTGTTCGATCCGGCCATTCTGCTGCGCGAACCGCTCGAGGTGCTGGCCGTCCTCGCCATCGTCGTGCTCGGCAAATCGGCGGCCGCCTTTCTCATCCTGCGCGCCGCCGGCTACCCGACCGCGACCGGCCTTACCGTGGCCGCGGGACTCGCCCAGATCGGCGAGTTCTCGTTCATGCTGGCGGCGCTCGGCACCGCTTATCACCTGCTGACGCCGGAGGCGAACAATCTGATCTTGGCCGCAGCGCTCTTGTCGATCAGCCTGAACCCGGCGGCCTTCGGCGCCGCGGCGAAGCTGAGGCGGCGCCTCTCCGGCACCGCACCGTGACCCGATTGCCAAGCCGCGGACGCTTCGCTATATCCCCGGCGCGAGCGGAGGGCGGCGCATGAAAAAAGGTATTCATCCCGATTATCACGAGATCACGATCGTGATGACCGACGGCACGTCGTACCAGACGCGCTCGACCTACGGCAAAGCTGGCGACAGCTTGCGCCTCGACATCGATCCGAAATCGCATCCGGCCTGGACCGGCGGCCAGCAGCGGCTCCGCGACACCGGCGGCCAGCTCGCCCGCTTCAACAAGCGCTTCCAGGGCTTCGGCCTCAAGACCTGACGGCGCGCCAACTTCCGTAACCCGGCGGCCTGACGCCGGCGGTGCCCGCCGGCGCGCGGCCCGGATCGCCCGCTATTCCCGGGCAAAAAATCACGCTGAAGCAAAGCGCGCTCGACGGGCGCGCATTTTTATTGGAACCGCCAGTGCAATAACCCCGTTCCCAATGCATGCCTCCACTATAGAGGAGCCTGCAATGGACAAGGACCGTATTGCCGGCAATGTGAAAAAGACAACCGGCGCCGTCAAGGAGGCGGTCGGCAAGGCCGTTGGCGATGCCGGTATGGAGACCGAAGGCAAACGCGAAAAGGACGAAGGCCGGGCCCAGACCGCCGTCGGCCACCTAAAGGACGCGGTCAGCGAAATCGCCGGGAAGCAGTAGTGTCGCCCGTGCGTCTCCTATTGCTCATCATCCTCATATTGCTGGTCATCGGCGCCTTTCCGGTTTGGCCGTACAGCGCATCCTGGGGATACTACCCGTCCGGCGGGCTCGGCGCGGTGCTGTTGGTCTTGATCGTCCTGCTTTTGTTATGACGATAGAGGAGTTCATCACATGGGTAGAGGAATCTTGCTTTGGCTGCTGGGGATTCCGATTCCGGTTCTGATCGTTCTGTACCTGTTTCACGTAATCTGATCGGAAAACCGGAACCGAAACGACTTTTTGAACGTTTCTCGGCGTTGAATGCACAGCACATTTGAATGCACAGCACAATTCGGAGGACGGGACTTTGCTGAAGCCCGCCGCAAACCTCGCCGCCACGGTTGCAGCGCTGCTGCTTGGCGTCACCCCTCTCGTCTCTGCCGAAGCCGCCAGTCCGCCGCCGGCGATAGTGGGGACGGCCAATCCCGGCGGGATCATCCAGCCAAGCCAAATGCGCGCCAGCAAAATGATCGGCAGCACTGTCTATGACGTGCAGAACCGCGACATCGGCTCGGTCAAGGACGTGATCTTCGATCGCGACGGACGGGTCGCGGCGGTGGTCGTCGATGTCGGCGCGTTTCTCGGCATCGGCGGCAAGGACGTCGCCGTGCGCCTCAGCCAGATCAACGCCGACAACAACCGTTTGACTCTGGATCTGACAAAAGATCAGCTCGAGCGGGCACAGAGCTACCAGCTCGAAGACCCCGATACCGGGGCCGGAGCGACGGTGTCGCCGGCGGCGGGCGGCCATCTCGGTGTAGCTGCGGGATCTGCCGCCGCGGCCCACCCGTAATAACCTGCCCACATGGCATCGGGCGGGGCGGCCGCCCCGCCCGATCGCGTGACGAGCCGGCTCAGCCGATGGCGATGCGCCGCGGCTGCGCCTCCTTCGCCTTTTTCAAGGTCAAAGTCAGCACGCCGTCGTCGAGCTGGGCGCTGATCTCGGTCTGGTCGATCTTGTTCGACAACGAGAAGGCCCGTGCGAAGTGGCCGACATTGTACTCGGTGTAGAGTGGTTCGAGGCCTTCGTATTTGCTGAAATCGATGCGGCCTTCGACCCGGACGACATCGTCTTCGAGGTTGACCTGCACGTCCTTCTTCTCGACCCCCGGCATCTCCATGACGACGGTGAGAGCGTCGTCGGTTTCATAGATGTCGGTACTGGGGACGTAATAGCGCGCCGGGACGGTCTTTTCCTCGCGCGATGCGACTTCCTTCTTCTCCTGGACTTCGAGCGCCTGGGATTGCGCCATCATGACCTCCTTGGCAAGGATCGCTGACGCATCAGCCGATCGAGATGGATTTCGGCTTGTCGCGTTCGGCCCGCGGCAAGTAGAGAGCCAATATGCCGTCGCGGCATTCGGCGTGGACGCGGTCCGCATCGATCTCGACCGGCACGGTAACGGCGCGGTCGAAGGAGCCGGCGAGCCGCTCGCGGCGATGCAGGCTCGCCTGCGGGCCGTATTGCACCGATCTGGCGCCGGAAATTCGGATCGTATTGCCTTTGACCTGAATCTGGAGATCCGCTTTGCGGATCCCCGGCACCTCGGTGATCAGGACGAGGTCGTCACCTTTGCGGAACACATTGACCGGCGGATAGCCGCCGCTGCCGCTCGGACTGGCGCCGAGCCAGCTGCTGGAGCGGAAATTGTCGAGTGCGCGCTGGAACTGCACCAGCGCGTCGTACGGGTCGGTGAATAGCACTGCCATGGTCGATCCTCCAAAAACCGCGAGAGGCTCGACGGCACCGGCTTTCCGCGTGCGACGAGGCCGATGCCTACGCGAGCCCGATGCTCCCTAAAGACCGGGGAAGATTCTCGGCCAGGTCTGTGGCGAGATCGGCGCCGAGATTGCCGTCGGCGGCAGATCGCCGTCTTCGTCCTGGCCCGATGCGCCGGGCCTCGAGATCGCGGGGTGATTGCGGTGTGTCGGCGGCGCGGGCGCCATTGCCGGCGACCACGCATGGCGCGGGATGTAGGAGATACTGTCCACAATCATTGCCACGTCCTCCGCTGAGCAACATGGGAAACGATCGTCGCCGGACCCTGCGGCGCCCGGCCGTCGTCGATTTGGGCGTCGCCGGCCGGCACGTCAAGATCGATCGCTGCGCCAAGGGTGGGATCGAAACCGCGAAGTCGAGCTCCGGCCGCTCTGCCTCTTGAAATCCGCAGTTGCAAGACCATCTGCAATAACGTCCGGCCGCCATTCGGGACCGGGCATGTATCAAATCCGCACTGGGCCATGTTGCCGGTGCAAAGCCCATGTTGCTCATAGGAGGATGTGGTGATGGATCCGTTCGACTTCTCTCCGTTGTTCCGCTCGACGATCGGCTTCGACCGCTTGGCGTGTCTGCTCGACAGCGCGACCCGGGTCGACGACAGCGATGCGGTCGCTTACCCGCCCTACAATATCGAAAAGACCGGCGACGACGCTTATCGGCTGACGATGGCGGTGGCCGGCTTCTCGCGCGACGAGATCGATATCACGCTTCAGGAAAACTCCCTGACGGTCACGGGCAAGGCGAAGAACGGCGAGAATGGGGGCCGCTATCTGCACCGCGGCATCGCCCGGCGCGCCTTCGAGCGCCGCTTCAGCCTCGCCGACCATATCAAGGTCGTCGGCGCCAACCTCGACAACGGCATGCTGCATGTCGAGCTGGTCCGCGAGGTGCCGGAGGCGATGAAGCCGCGCAAGATCGAGATCGGCACGGGCCAGCCTCGGCTGGTCGAGCAAAAGGCCGCCTAACCGGCCGCGCGCCAGTCGCGTCGACCATTGCGAACGCTCCCGGTTTCCCGGGGGCGTTCCTATTTTCTGTCTACCTAAAGAAAAAGTCATTGCGAGGTGCCGCCAGAAGCCTGCTCCAGGCGCGCCGGCCCTCTCGGGCGTGCGGAGGGGCGCTACGGCAATCTCGATGGCCGGTGCCGCATCGAGCTGGCTCGTCAAGGCCGCAAACGCGCCGTCGCTCGGGCGTCCGGTCTTGGCGGGGTCACAGCCCGCCCTGCGCGGCGATGAAATCGACGATGTCGCCGACGCCGTCGCCCTTTTTGAGGTTGGTGAAGACGAACGGGCGGGCGCCGCGCATCTGCCGCGCATCGCGCTCCATGATGTCGAGGCTGGCACCGACCAGCGGCGCCAGATCGATCTTGTTGATGACCAGGAGGTCGGAGCGGGTAATGCCGGGGCCGCCCTTGCGCGGGATCTTGTCGCCGGCGGCGACGTCGATGACGTAGACCGTCAGATCGGCGAGTTCCGGCGAGAACGTCGCGGCGAGGTTGTCGCCGCCCGACTCGATCAGGATCAGGTCGAGAAGCGGAAAAAGGCGGTTCAGCTCGGCAACGGCCGCGAGGTTGATCGACGCGTCCTCGCGGATCGCGGTATGCGGACAGCCGCCGGTCTCGACGCCGCGGATGCGCTCGGCGGCCAAGGCGCCGCTCCGCGTCAGAAATTCGGCGTCCTCGCGGGTGTAGATGTCGTTGGTGATCGCGGCAATCTCGAAACGCCCGCGCAAGGTCTTGCACAGCCAATCCATCAGCGCCGTCTTGCCGGAGCCGACCGGACCGCCGATCCCGACCCGCAGCGCCCCACCTTGCCGCTCGCTGCCCTGCCCTGTCGCGCTCATGAGCGGAACAACCTCGTATATTGGGTTTCGTGCGCCATCGAGTCGAGGTCGACGGCCACGGTCGCGGAGCCGAAATCCGCAGGATCGCGGGCGATCGCCGCCGCGGCCGCGGCCATGACCAGCGGTTCGAGCGCCGCCAGAATGCGCTGCCCGTCGGTCTGACCGACGATGCCGAGACGCAGTCCGGCGGAGACGAGATTGGCCGCCATCGCCTGCAGATAGCCGACGAGCGCGTCCTCGAGCGCAATCCCGGCCCGCGCCATCGCCGCGCCGACCGCGGCCGGATAGCACACCGCCGGCGCCGCGGCCGTCCAGTCTTCGGGGAGCGCATCGGGCCAGGCGGCGCGGCAGGCCGTGACGAAAGCAGCGCCCTGGGCGGTTGTTTCGAGTGCCAGTTCGGCGGTCGCGCGATAGGCGAGACCCCGCCGGTTGGCGTCGTCGAGCGCGGCGGCGTCGCCGCTGGCTGCTGCGCGATGCGCATCACGCAGGATGTCGGCGTCGACCCGGCCGCTGCCGCGCAAGACGACGCTGCCGATCCAGCGCTCGAGCGACGCGCGTTCGCGCACCGTACCATTTTCGGCTGCGGTTTCGAGACCGTGCGAATAGCTGAAAGCGCCGACCGGGAAGCCCGGCGAGAGCCACGCGAGCAGCCGATAGAGCCCGCCGCGGGCTTCGCCGGGTTCGACGCGAGGGCGATCAATGGGGTTCATTCGCGTAAATGCCTGCCGAGGCACGCATTCTATAGTGCGGTCTATTAGGTTGCCAGCCGTGAACGCCCGGCAAATCCCGCGGGCTGGGGTGACAAGTCAGCGGCGCCGCCGCATTCTTCAGGGGCACCACAATTGCGGACCTTGGGGCGACGATGGCCAAGAGCGCCGCGCCGGATCCGAAAAAGACAGCGGAGACGCTGCGTCTCGAAGCGGCGCGCATAGCGGGTGTGCCGTGGAAGCTGTGGGGCCCTTATCTCAGGGAGCGGCAATGGGGAACGGTGAGCGAGGATTACAGCGAAACCGGCGACGCCTGGAACTATTTCACCCATGACCAGGCCCGCTCGCGCGCCTATCACTGGGGCGAAGACGGCTTGGCCGGGTTCGGCGACGACAAGCAGCGGCAGTGTTTTGCAGTCGCCCTGTGGAACGGCAAGGATCCGATCCTCAAGGAGCGACTATTCGGCCTGACCAACAGCGAGGGCAATCACGGTGAAGACGTCAAGGAGTACTACTTTTATCTCGACAGCACCCCGACCCACTCCTACATGAAGTATCTCTACAAATATCCGTAAAATTCCTATCCTTACAACGATCTGATCGAAACAAATCGGCGGCGCTGGCGCAACGACCCGGAATACGAGTTGCTCGACACCGGCGTCTTCGGTGAAGACCGCTACTTCGATGTATTCGTCGAATACGCAAAGGCCGCAACGACCGACATGCTGATTCCGGATCAGCGTCGCGAACCGCGGGCCCGAGCCCGCAGCGCTGCAGCTATTGCCGACATTATGGTTCCGCAACAGCTAGTACCGCGTTTTGCAAATACCGCACCTAAAATCTTGTCACACCGGCGATGGCCGGTGCCCATTTCTAACATGGGTCCCGGCCTTCGCCGGGAAGACGAAGAAAGAAAGCCAAATCACATCGTCGATCGACACCCTGAACCAGTATCCCGTATCTTTTGATGCACTACGAGACAGAGACCAATGCGTGAGCCATAGATGCGGTAATTAGGAAACGCTATACTAGGCATGGTGGCCGGACCGGCCAAAGCCTTCGTTGCAGGCGGCGCCGGCGGCGAACGGAGCGGGTGCGATTGCCGCATCGCACGCCGATCTCGGCCAATACCTCTTCTATTGCGAAGGCAACCCGGCGCTGCTGTTTATGGAAAACGACACCAACAACGAACGGCTGTTCGGCACGCCGAACGCGACGCCTTACGTCAAGGACGCGTTCAACGATTATGTCGTGGCGGGCCGCGGGGATGCGGTCAACCCGAACCGGATCGGGACCAAGGCGGCGGCGCTTTACAGCTTGACCCTGCCGGGGGTGCGACCCGGACAATCCGGCTTCGGCTCGCCGGCACTGCGACCGCCGAGCCCTTTGGCGACCGTTATGAGAAGATCGTTGCGCAGCGCCTCGGCGAGGCCGACGCGTTCTATCGGGCGATCATCCCGGCCGGCACCGATGGCGACGCGGCCAATCTGATGCGCCAGTCATACGCCGGCATGTTGTGGAGCAAGCAGTATTTCTTTCTCGACGCCAACAAATGGCTCGAGGAGCACGACGCCGATCCATTGCGCCTCAATACCCGCCAGGTGCGCAACCGCGAATGGTTCCACATGCTCTGCGACGACGTCTTCTCGATGCCGGACAAGTGGGAATACCCGTGGTTCGCCGCCTGGGACCTCGCCTTTCACGCATTGGCCTTGGCGATGGTCGACATGGACTTCGCCAAGCAGCAGCTCGACCTGCTGCTCGATCAGGTCTACCTGCATCCGACCGGCCAGATCCCGGCCAATGAGTGGAATTTCAGCGACGTCAACCCGCCGGTGAGGCCTGGGCGGCAATCTTTCTCTACCGTGTGGAGCAGGCGCTGCACGGCCGGAGCGACCTCGATTTTTTGAAGCGAGTCTTCGGCAAGCTGTCCGCCAATTATGGATGGTGGGTGAACCGCAAGGACCGTACGGGCAACAACCTCTACGAGGGCGGATTCCTCGGGCTCGACAATATCGGTGTCTTCGCCCGCAGCGCGCCATTGCCGACCGGCGGGCATCTGGAGCAGGCCGACGCCACCGCTTGGATCGCGCTCTTCTGCGAAAACATGCTGGAGATCGCCTGCGAGATCTCACCGCACGACCCGGTTTACGAGGACCTGGCGGCAAACTTCGCGATCCAGTTCCTGCTAATCGCGCGTTCTCTGAACGCGCTGGGCGCCGAAGGCATGTGGGACGAGGAGGACGGCTTCTACTACGACGTCCTCCGATTGCCGAACGGCACCTCGGCGCGGCTCAAGGTCCGCTCGATGGTCGGCCTCCTGCCGATCTGCGCCACCACGATCATCGAGCCGGTCCAGCGCGAGAAGATGCCGAAACTGAAGGCGCATTTCGCCGACCGGGTCCGCCAAATTCCCGAGTTGTTCAAGTCGATCCCATCCGACCGGACCGCGCCATTTCGGCGTCGCGGGACGCGGATTGCGCGCGAGATCGCGAACCGGCTGTCGCGAATATTCTTGCGCGACGCCGCCGGCCGCCGCCGGTGTTCGGCGGCGTCGAGAAATTTCAGCGCGATCCATACTGGCGCGATCACCTCCTGTTTTACGAATATTTCCACGGCGACAATGGCGCCGGCATCGGCGCCAGCCATCAGACAGGCTGGACCGGCCTCGTCGGCGGCCTGATCGGATATTTCGGCAAGCTCGATCCGCAGACCCTGCTGCAGAACGGACCCGGGTCGGTCTTCAATCGCGACGGGTAAACGGGGTGGACCGTAAAGTTCCCGGCACACCCGGAGCGTTACGCCGCCCCCACCCTCCCGCTACCGCACGCATCGCGAGCGGGAGAGGGCTGGGGTGAGTGGCCTCAGCGGATAAACCGTCGCTCAGGGCGAGGTGCAACCTGTGCCCACGACATATTTCGCACCGCATAAATTGGCCAGCCGAATGTCGAGCGGCGAGCCGAGCAGCGGCTTTATCTTCGCAACGAACGCCGTCGTCACGGCGCCGCTTGCCCAAGCGTCATAATTTTTCACGGTGTCCCAGGTTTCGAGGATGATATAGCGGTTCGGCCGGGCCAGCTGCCGCAGGATCGTGTAGTTGAGCAAATGGCCGCCGTTCATCCCAACGCTGCTCGAGCCGTAACTGGTCAGAGCCTGCTGGCCTGGATTTCCCGGGTAATCCTGCAGCACGACCTGCAGAAAATCGACGTAGATCACGACCCAGAGCGCACCATTGGGGCCGGGGGTCGTGGGCAGCTTGTTGCTGGTCCATGCGGTCGGGATCGACTCAATAGGACTGTATTGACGGTCGTCGATCGGGCTGCCGATGCAGCAGCCGGCGTCCTTACCCGAGAGATCCTGCACCGAGAAACGGAACCTGACACTTCCCGGGGCCGCCAAATGCTGCTCGAACGCCTGATAGTTGTCCCACACGTCGACGACCCAGGAGTGGTTGGTTGCCACCTGCCAATTGACGATGCGCAGTTGTTCGTAACCGGGGTTCAATTTGCTGGCGGCGCGGAACGCGAACAAGGCCTTATAGGCGATCTTTTCGGAGGTGTAGGGCACGGCAGGCGGAGCAAGCGGCAGCACGTCGAAATGCGTGATGTCGTAGATCGGCCCGACGGGGCTGCCGGCATCAGCCGCGAATGCCGTGGCCGCGAACAATAGCACTGTGAGCACGAGCCCACCGGCGCGTCGCAAGGACGTCCCCATGGCCGATTTCCTCCAAAACATTCTCGGTCCGATCTTGAATTTCGAGACCAGCCTTTGCTGAGATACGGTGATCGATCTATCCGGCAGCGCGAACTGCGTCAACCTTATCGTTGATTATCGATCGCCGGCGCCATGCCGCCCGATTCCCGCGCCGGGGCGGAGCAATGCGCTGTGGTCAGGGGCGGCGTTTCGCTGCCGCGATCAGCAGGTCGACAAACTCCTTGAGCGGCATGCCGACCCGGCCGCCGAGCCGGGACGCCGGCCCGTTGACATGCGAGAGGATCCCGTCGCGATAGAGCGCGCGGGAATCGCCGATCGGCGCGCTGTCGGCCGATGTCGTCCCGGCAGCGATCCCTTTCCGATCGAGATCGGCCAACCGCGCGATACCGGCCGCATCCATGCCGACGCCGGCATCGCTGAAGAACACGGCGTAGATCCCCGACGGCACCGCGTTGTCCGGCCTTCCCCCGGAAAGCGCCCCATGCGATGCCGTGATCGCGATCTGGCCTGCATCCCCAGGCTCGAGCATCCCGACCGAATCGGCGCAGATCACGCGCGGCTCGCCGGGTTCCTCGCGGATCACGAACCGGGCCCCCTCGGTGATCGGCGGTGGCGCCGAGGTCGACACCGACCCCGCGCGCATGCGCAGCGCGCAATCCCGCACGCTCTGGCCCGGCGCGCAGCCGAGCGCCGCGGCGGCCCGGTTGACATGGCTGATCGTGCCGTGCGCGAGCATGTGGTCGCCGTCACCGATGTGGCAGGTCTGCGCATCCGCGGTGGCCGCGGCGAGGTTGATCTGGTCGAGGTAATCGAGCCCGCAGATGCCGGCGTCGTTCTTGCCGATGCCGGCATCGTTCATGATCACGCCGCGCACGCCCCATTTCGCCGCATTGAAGGCATTATATTTGCCGCCATAGGAACCGGAGACGACAACATGCGAGCGCTGCCCCTCGCGCACGAACGAGCAGCTGGCGACAGTCATGATCTGCACATCTTCGTTGCTGGCGCTCACCGAATTTCCTCCCTGCCTGCTCCGCTCCCACCATTCGATCATAAAGGAACGGCAGCGCGCCCGAAGCCCCTTTTATGGCTCGGAGAATTTGCGCTGCTCGCAGGCCCGGCGCGACCCAAAACAAGGTGCAGCGCATTCCGAATTATCGGATCTATGGCTCTTATGGCCAGGCTCTATATCGACAACGCCCGGTAGATGCTCGAATGGCGTTTGCGAGCGCGCCGCTTATTTGCCGGCGTCCTTGACCTCGATCGTCGCGATGTTGAAGACAAACCGCCCGCCCGCCTTGTCGCCCGGTGCGATCAGCTGGGCGAAGCCGTCTGTGCCCAGCGATTTCCCGTTCTCCGCATAAGCTAGCATGATCTGGTTGTCGGCGAAGAGCGGGTCCACCTCGCCGGCGCCGAACGCCGACGCGTAGCAGTCGGTGCCGGTAACGATGATGATCTTGTGCAGGATGTCGTTCTTGACGTTCGGGTTGACGACGATGCCGCCGACCGGCGGCGAAGTCAGCACATCCCACAGCAAGGCACCGGTGAAGCTGTTGGTTTCGACGCCGCTCATTGTGAAATACGTCACGTTTTCTTGGGCCGGCGCGAATTGTTCGAGCAGCTTCAGCGTGAAGACCGTCGGTTTCACGACGTCGCCGGTCACCGCGATCGAGGTCGACACGCCGCCGGAACAGGCCGCGTTCGCCGGCAGGTTGGCGACACCGAGCAGCAACAACGCGGCAAAAATTGCCCGCATGGCCATGATTGACCTCCATTCTTTGGATTTTTCCAATCGGGGACGCCTGCGGGCACCGGCCCACGGCGAACTTTCGCGATATATTCCTATGGATACATCGCTGTCAACCGTCGGTTTCTAGAATGGTTGAGCCAGATCGCTACGCCCTGCCTCCGGCGGTGGCTCGCATCTTGCTTTCGAGTGGGGTCATCGGGGCGATGTCGATGGCACCGCTACACGGGTCGAGGCGGACGACGCTGCCATCCCCAGGCGCGGCATGGCCTACCGCGGCCGAGGCGGTGGACAGCTGGTTGCGACATTGCGATTGACAAAATCATGCTAATTATGTATAAGGCAATTCCGGAATTGAACCCCTGCCTTCGGGGTCCGGAGCATGCCGTCAAATTTCCGATCTCGGCCACACGGCCACACGGAGAGGCAAGGTTGGCGAGTCGTTACCGCGTGGGGTTTCCAGTGCTGAAAACCTGATGCCACGGGAGCCGGCCGCTGCTATACCGCCCAAACCCGTGCGATACGTCCCAATTCAACTGAAACGAGAGATTCTGCTGTAAATTTGCTGCAGATGCAGCAAGCAGTCCCGATGGATGCAATTCAGGGTTGGGCGAAGGCAGCGTCGCCGAACCGAGCCACTCGGCGCTCAGGCAGGGCCGCTGACGCCGGCTTCGGCGAAGGTTGCCATGCCGTTATGGCAAGCCGCGGCGGCCTTCAGGATGCTGAGGGCGAGGGCGGCGCCCGAGGCTTCGCCGAGCCGCATGCCGAAATCGAAGAGCGGCGCCATCCCGATTCGTTCGAGGAGATGCCGGTGGCCGGGCTCCGCCGAGACATGGGCGACGACGCAGTGGTCGAGCGCATGCCGGTCGGCGGCGAACAGCACGGCCGCGGCGGCGGTCGAGACGAAGCCGTCGAGCACGACCGGCACCCGGCCGAGCCGCGACGCCATCACGGCACCGGTAATTGCGGCGAGTTCCAGCCCGCCGAGCCGGCAAAGGAGGTGGAACGGGTCGCCCGCCGCCTCCCGGTGGCGCGCCACGGCTGCGGCGACGACGCGCCGCTTTGCGTCGAGTGCCGCGCCGGCGACGCCGCTGCCGGGGCCGGTCCACAATTCGGCGCCGCCGCCGAAGAGGCCGGCGCACAGCGCCGCCGCGACGGTCGTGTTGCC
Organism: uncultured Alphaproteobacteria bacterium; assembly: GCA_963790875.1. GTDB lineage: Bacteria > Pseudomonadota > Alphaproteobacteria > ATCC43930 > CGMCC-115725 > AP-15. Next base: position 1,036,844 of record CAWBQT010000016.1, on the reverse strand, counting down.
GATCCCCATCTCGCCCACGGCCAGTGCATCGATGCCCGGCTCGACCGCCATCATGCCGTAGGCCATCGCCTTGGCGCATTCGGCGTCGCTCATCGCCGGCCCGTCGACGATGTCGCCGGTCGGGTTATCGAGGTTCATCTCGTAGACCTTGAGATCGGCGTCGACGACGCGGCAGAGCTGGTTGATCGCGGCGCCGCCGGCGATGAAGTTCTGCACCATCTGCGCCGTGACCGAGGCCGGATAGGCCGAGACACCCCGCGCCGCGACGCCGTGGTTGGCGGCGAAGACGGCAACGCGCGGACGGTCCAACCGCGGTGCAGGGCGCCCCTGCCAGGTGGCGAGCCAAACCGCCAGCTCTTCGAGCCGGCCGAGAGAGCCCTGCGGTTTGGTCAGCTGTGCCTGGCGCAGCGAGGCGGCGGTGCCAGCCGCGAGATCGGGCCCCGGCAACGCGCGCAACAGCGCGCGGATCTCGTCGAGATTGGCGACCGGTTCGTCCATCGTTATTCTCCTGACGGCGGGATCGTCCCGGAACCATTTCCCGAACTCCCGCGGAAAACCCATCGGCACCAATTGACCGGCCCCGAGGATCCTGCCCGCCGTCGGCTCGGAATCGGCTTCGGTTTTGCCGTCGCCACCGGCTTTCTGACCCGCATCCCGGTAGCCGTGGCGGCACCCGAAGGCGGCCGGCTCGCCGATGCCGCCTGGGCCTTCCCGCTGGTTGGCGCCGGCATCGGCGCGGTCGCGGCCCTCGTCCTGCTGCTCGCCCAGCTTCTCGGTCTTGGTACCTGGCCGGCAGCGCTGCTCGCTTTGCTGAGCGGGCTCGCGCTGACCGGCGCATTGCACGAGGACGGCCTCGCCGACACCGTCGACGGGTTCGCCGGCGGTTGCGACCGCGAAACCAAGCTCGCGATCATGCGCGACAGCCGGCTTGGTGCATTTGGCGGACTGGCACTGGTGCTGAGCGTGGGTTTGCGCGCCGCCGCCTTGGCCCAGCTCGGGCAGGCACTCTATGCCGGGCTGGCGCTGATCGGCGCGCACGCCTTGTCGCGCGGCTTCTTGCCGGCGGCAATGCGGGTCTTGCCGCCGGCCCGCGTCGACGGCCTCGCGGCTGCCGCCGGGCGGCCGGGTTCGGCCGGCGCGATCATCGCCCTTCTGATCGGGGCGGTGATCACCCTGGCGGCGCTCGGACCGCTGCGCGGCACGCTCGCGTTCGCTCTCGCCGCCGCGGCGACCGCGGCGGCGGCAGCACTTGCCCGGCGGCAGATCGGCGGCTGCACGGGCGACGTTCTCGGCGCTTGCCAGCAGGTCGCCGAGATGGTGATTTTACTCGCCGCCGCGCCACTCTGAACGGCCGACCGACCCGAGACGGTCAGCCGGGCATCGGCATCTTCGCGAAGCGCTGCTGCGCGCCGCCGAGGCTGACCCAGGGCTGCGCGCTGTCGCAATAGATCTCCATCGCCGGCTTGACCCAGCTCGTATCGTCGAGCGTGCCGGCCATGATCATCACGATGTCAGGCATGACCTCGGCCTCGTCGATGACCGGCGAGCCGCATTCCGGACAAAACCGCCGATAGGTCGCCTTGCCGCTGTCGCCGCGGCCTTCGAACGTCGTCAGCGCGCCTGCGACGCCGACGGCCGGCTTCGGCAAGGCCACGACGATGTTGAACGCGCTTCCCGACCCCTTCTGGCAATTGGTGCAGTGGCACAAGCCGACAAAAGCCGGCTCGGCATCGGCCGAGTAGCGCACCTTGCCGCACAGACATCCACCCTCGATCTTCATCCGCCGCTCCTGTTCCAACATAATCGAGCCCGGGCGACAAATCTGTGGCGACGGGCGTCGAAGACGCGTGCTAGCATAATCATTGCGATGCGACAGGGAAGTCCGGTGCAAGACCGGCGCTGCCCCCGCAACTGTAAGCGGCGAGACCGCGGCAGACGCCACTGGCAGGGCACGACCCGGCTGGGAAGGCGCCGCGGCCGACGACCCCGAGCCAGGAGACCTCCGCTTCGCCCCCTCCCCTGCCCGGCCTTTTTCCGGGACCAGCGGCGAGGGGAGGAACTGGGACGATTCCTCGGGTGGAGGAGGGACCATTGCCGCAGAAAGATCGAGGCCGACAGCCAGCCGGGCTGCCGCCGGTGACCTTGGTGCTCGGCGGCGCCCGATCGGGCAAGAGCCTCTGGGCCGAGCTCCTCGTCGAGAACGCCGCCGCGAGTGGCACCTATTGCGCGACGGCAGAGGCCGGCGACGCCGAAATGGCGGCACGGATCGCGGCGCACCGGGCGCGCCGCGGAGCATTCTGGCGCACGGTCGAGGAGCCGTTGGCGCTGGCTGCGGCGATCGCCGCCGAGGCCGCCCCCGGCCGGCCGCTGCTGATCGACTGCCTGACCTTGTGGCTGTCGAACCTGATGCACGCCGAACGTTCGGTCGACGGCGAGGCCGCGGCGCTCGCCGCGGCGTTGCGCCTCGCAGCGGGCCCCGTCGTGCTGGTCGCCAACGAAGTCGGCATGGGGCTCGTTCCCGAAACGCCGCTCGGCCGGCGCTTTCGCGACACCGCCGGCCGGCTCAATCAACAGATCGCCGCCCTTGCCGATCGCGTCGTTTTCGTCGCAGCCGGCCTGCCCCTCGTATTGAAGGATTGCTGACTCTTGACCAAGACGCCAAGCGGAGATTGCCCCTCACCCTCCCGCGCCAAAAGGCGCGGGAGGGTGAGGGGCCCACAGCGGGCGCTGCTCGAACTCGCAACCCGGTTCATCGCTCGAAAAAATTGCGTGAATACCGTACGGCGCGGGGAGAGGGCCGAGGTGAGGGGTAGGGTGAGGGACCGCTGCCCGGTCTTTAGCATCGCGCGGAGCGTCTGAGATGCGGCGGGTACCGGCGACGGTGATCACCGGCTTTCTCGGCGCCGGCAAGACGAGCTTGGTGCGGTATCTGCTGGCCGAGGCGCGCGGACGACGGCTCGCCGTTGTCGTCAACGAGTTCGGTGAATTGGGGATCGACCGCGAGCTGCTGCTCGGCTGCGGCGACGCCGCCTGCGTCGATGGCGACATCGTCGAACTGGCCAACGGCTGCCTGTGCTGCACGGTCGCCGAGGACTTCCTGCCAACCCTGGCGCGGCTCCTCGACCGGGAGACGCCGCCCGACCACATCCTGATCGAGACTTCGGGGCTGGCCTTGCCGAAGCCGCTGGTCCAGGCTTTTGCCTGGCCCGAGATTCGCGCCCGCACGACGGTCGACGGAGTGCTGGCGGTCATCGACGCCGCAGCATTTGCCGCCGGGCTATACGCCGCCGACCCGGCAGCCGTCGCAGCCCAGCGCGCCGCCGATCCGGCTCTGGCGCACGACAACCCGCTCGAAGAGGTCTTTGCCGACCAGCTCGCTTGCGCCGATCTCGCGATCCTGAACAAGACCGACCTCGTCGATCTGGCACGGCTCGCCGGGTTGCGCCGCGCGATCGAGTTGCTGCTGCGCCCGGGCGCCGGGCTCGTCGCCGCGAGCCAAGCGAAGGTGCCGCCGGCCGTCGCCCTCGGCCTCGCCGCCGCGGCCGAGGACGATCTAGCCGCCCGCCCGGCGCTGCATGATTTCGAAACCGGCCACGATCACGACGATTTCGAGAGCTTTGTCGTCACCGGCTCGCCGGTAGACGACGGCGCCGCGTTTCTGGCGCAGCTCCAGGCCGCCATCCGCCGGCACGGAGTGCTTCGGGTCAAGGGTTTCGTCGACCGGCCCGGCCGCGATCGGCGGCAGGTCGTACAGGCAGTCGGCGACCGGGTGCAACACTATTTCGACCGGCCGTGGGCCGCCGGCGAGAAGCGCGAGACGCGGCTCGTCGTGATCGGCCGCAGAGGTCTGGACCGGCCCGCGATAAGCGCGGCGCTCGGCGGCTGAATGCATCTTCTGGCGACGATCCCCGGCGAGATCGCCGACGGCACGGCCGCGGTCGACCTCGCCCAGACGCCAGGCGACATCGTGCTGCTGTCGAGCGCCGATACCGAAATCGCACTGCTCGCGGCGGCGCAGCGGCGGCGGCTTCTGCAGGAACCGTCGGCGCCCAGCCTACGGCTGGCGCCGGTGCTGCGGATCGGCCACAATTTCTCGGTCGATCTCTATATGGAGACTGTCGCCCGGGCGCGCCTCGTCGTCGCCCGGCTGCTCGGCGGCAGGGCCTACTGGTCCTATGGCGTCGAACGCCTGATCGAGACCTGCCGCGACAACGGCATTCCGCTGGCGCTGCTGCCGGGCGACGACAAGCCCGACCCGGAACTCTTCGAACGGTCGACGATCGCCGCCGATCAGCTTCGCCGCTTGTGGGGTTATCTGATCGAAGGCGGACCGATCAATGCCGAGAACCTGCTGCGCTACTCCGCCGCGATGCTCGGCTGCGAGACCCGATGGGCCGAGCCCGCACCGTTGCTGCGGGCCGGGCTCTACTGGCCAGAGCGGGTGTGGCCGAGCCTCGCCTACATCGCCGAGGCGTGGGGTAATGACGGCGGAATCGTTCCGATCGTCTTCTATCGGGCGCTCGTGCAGTCGGGAAACACGGCGCCGGTCGATGCGCTGGTGCAGGCCTTGTCGGCGCGCCGCCTGCGGCCGCTGCCCGTCTTCGTTCAGAGCTTGAAGGACGACGAGGCCGCCGCTCTGTTCGCCGAACTGCTTGCCGCGGCGCCGCCGGCGGTGATCCTCAACGCCACCGGCTTTTCGGTTCGCGCCGGCGCCGGCGACGACCCGCTGGCGGCAGCCGATTGTCCGGTGTTGCAGATCGTCTTTGCCGGCGGCGACGAGGCGGACTGGCGCGCCAGCGCGCGCGGTCTCGGACCGCGCGACCTGGCGATGAATGTTGCGCTGCCCGAGCTCGACGGCCGGATCCTGTCGCGCGCCGTCTCGTTCAAGGCGCCGCTCGGGCATGATGCCGAGACCGAGGCCGACTTGGTCGGATATCGGCCGGTCGCCGACCGCGTCGCCTTCGTCGCCGATCTCGCGCGGAATTGGGCGCGGCTGCGGCGAACGCCGCCCAACGAACGCCGGGTGGCGCTGATCCTCGCCAACTACCCGAACCGCGACGGCCGCATCGGCAACGGCGTCGGGTTGGACACGCCGGCTTCGGCGATCGCGATCGCCGGCGCGCTTGCCGCGGCGGGCTACCGGATCGGCGACATGCCGGACGAGCCACGCGCATTGATCGCCCGGCTGCGCGCCGGCCCGACCAACGCCGATCCGCGCGCAGCGGCGACGGAGACCTTGTCCTTCGCCGATTACTCGGCCTTTTTCGCGAACCTCTCCGAAGGCGTTCAGCGGGCCGTGACCGAACGCTGGGGCCCGGCCGAGCACGACCCGTTCTTCCGCGCCGGGCGGCTCGATTGCGGCCGGTTCGCGATCCCCGGCTTCCGTGCCGGCAATATCGCGGTGCTGATCCAGCCGGCGCGCGGCTACAACATCGACCCGAAATCGACCTATCACGACCCGGCCCTGGTGCCGCCGCACGGCTATCTCGCCGCCTATGCCTGGTTGGCGACGGCATTCCGTGCCGACGCGATCATTCATCTCGGCAAGCACGGCACCCTCGAATGGCTGCCCGGAAAGGCAGTGGCTCTGTCGGCCGAATGCTTTCCGGAGGCGGTGCTGCCGCCGATGCCGCACCTCTATCCGTTCATCGTCAACGACCCCGGCGAAGGGACCCAGGCGAAGCGCCGCGCTCAGGCGGTTATTGTCGACCACCTGACGCCACCTTTGACTCGCGCCGGCAGCTATGGCGCGACCGCCGAACTCGAGCGTCTGATCGACGAATATTACGCGGCCGCGCAAGGCGATGCGCGGCGCGCCCCGGTGCTTGCCGCGGCAATCCTCGAACGCGTCCGCGGCGCCGGGCTCGACGGCGACTGCGGCATCGCCGCCGACGAGGATGCCGCGTCGGCGTTGCGCAAGCTCGACGGGTTTCTCTGCGAACTGAAGGAGCTGCAGATTCGCGACGGTCTGCATGTCTTCGGCAAGAGTCCCGCGGGCGGGCGGCTCGACGGGCTCCTCGCCGCGATTGCGCGGCCCGATCGCGGCAGCTTGCCTCGGGATGGCTCGCTGCTGCGGGTGCTCGCCGCCGATCTCGGTCTCGGCGCGGATCCGCTGGCGCTCGATTTCGCCGAACCCTGGAAGGGGCCGCGGCCGGAAGTTCTCGCCGCGCCCGAACCGTGGCGTACCGCCGGCGACACGGTCGAACGGCTGGAGGCGCTGGCCTTGCGGCTCGTCGCCGGCGAGGTGCGGCCGGAGCCGGGCTGGACGCGGACCCGAGCCGTGCTCGACTGGGTCGAAGAAGAGCTGCGCTTGGCCGTCACCGGCTGCGGCGCCGCCGAGATCGACGGTCTGCTCGCCGGGCTCGACGGGCGCTTTGTCGCTCCGGGCCCATCCGGTGCGCCGAGCCGCGGCCGACCGGATGTCTTGCCGACCGGCCGCAATTTTTACTCGGTCGACACCCGCGCCGTGCCGACCGAAGCGGCGTGGCAGCTCGGCTGGAAATCGGCAGCCTTGCTCGTCGAACGCCACGCCCAGGAGCATGGCGGCTACCCGGCGCGGATCGCCTTGTCGGCCTGGGGGACCGCGAACATGCGTACCGGCGGCGACGACGTCGCGCAGGCCTTGGCGCTGCTTGGCGTGCGGCCGGTCTGGGAACGGACGAGCGGGCGGGTCACCGGGTTCGAGATCCTGCCGGCGACGGTGCTCGATCGGCCGCGGGTCGATGTCACGCTGCGCGTGTCGGGCTTTTTCCGGGACGCCTTCCCGAGCTTGATCGACCTCGTCGATTCGGCGGCTCGCGCCGTCGCGGCGCTCGACGAGTCGCCGGAGATCAACCCGCTCGCCGCGCGCGTCGCCGCCGACCGGCGCGCCCTCGAAGACCGCGGTTTGGCGCCCGACGAGGCCGCAAGGCGGGCCGGCTACCGGATCTTCGGCGCCAAGCCCGGCGCCTACGGCGCCGGATTGCAGACCCTGATCGACGAGCGGATCTGGCAGGACGACGCCGATCTTGCCGAGACCTGGCTCGGCTGGAGCGGCTACGCCTATGGTGCCGGCGCCGAAGGCATCCCGGAGCAGCCGATGCTCAAGGAGCGCCTCGCCACGGTCGATGCGGTGCTGCACAACCAGGACAATCGCGAGCACGATCTGCTCGACAGCGACGATTATTACCAATTCGAGGGCGGGCTCGCGCTCGTTGTCCGGCACCTTTCGGGCCGCGCGCCGGCAGTCTGGCACAACGACCATTCGCGGCCGGAAACGCCGCGCATCCGCAGCCTACGCGAGGAAATCGGGCGCGTCGTCCGCGGCCGGGCGGCGAACCCACGCTGGATCGAAGGCGTGATGCGGCACGGCTATAAGGGCGCTGCCGAGATCGCCGCCACCGTCGACTACCTGTTTGCGTTCGCCGCGACCGCCCGCGCTGTCGACGACGCGCATTTCGAGGCGCTCTACGACGCCTATCTCGCCGACGACGCGGTCCGTCACTTCATAGCCGAGCACAATCCTGCGGCCCTCGTCGAAGTGAGCCGCCGGTTTCTCGAAGCGATCGACCGGCAACTTTGGCAGCCGCGCCGCAACAGCGCGCGGGAAGCACTCGCGGAATGGGGCGCCCCGTGAGCGCTATCGCCGACGCCAATTCCTCCGCCTCCGCCCCCGCGGGCGGCGAGGGCGAACCCGACGAGGCGGAGATCAATCGCCGCCACAACGAAAAGATGGCACGGCGCAAGGCGGTCCGCGATCGCATGCTGGCGACGAAGACCGAAGAGCACGGTCTGTTGATCGTCCATACCGGCAAAGGCAAGGGCAAATCGACCGCCGCCTTCGGCCTCGTATTGCGCTGTCTCGGCCATGGCATGCGGGTCGGCATCGTGCAATTCGTTAAAGGCGTCTGGAGTACCGGCGAGCGGCTGGCACTCGAGCGGTTCGGCGATCTCGTCACCTGCCGGGCGATGGGCGAGGGCTTCACTTGGGATACGCAGGACCGCGCCCGCGACGTCGCCGCCGCGCGGCGCGCGTGGGAATCCGCCAAGGCGATGATCGCCGACACGTCCTATAGGCTCGTCCTGCTCGACGAGCTAAACATCGTGCTCCGCTACGACTACCTGCCGGCGGACGAAGTCGTGGCGGCGTTGCAAGCCAAGCCGCGCGATCTGCATGTCGTCGTCACCGGCCGAAACGCTAAAAGGGAGTTGATCGAAGCGGCCGATCTCGTGACCGAGATGACGCTGGTCAAGCATCCGTTCCGCGCCGGCGTAAAGGCCCAGCAAGGGATCGAATTTTGACCGCGCGGGCGCTGATGCTACAAGGGACCGGGTCGGATGTCGGCAAATCGCTGCTGCTCGCCGGGCTGGCCCGAGCCTACACCCGGCGCGGGCTCGCGGTCCGGCCGTTCAAGCCGCAGAACATGTCGAACAACGCCGCCGTCACCGCGGAGGGCGGCGAGATTGGCCGGGCGCAGGCGTTGCAGGCAAGGGCCTGCGGGGTTGCGCCGGTCGCCGACATGAATCCGGTGCTGCTGAAGCCGCAATCCGAGAATGGGGCGCAGCTCGTGCTCGGTGGCCGGGTCCGGGGCGCCGCTTCGGCGCGCGACTACCGCCGGCTGGCGCCGAGCCTATTGCCGAGCGTGCTCGCATCCTTCGCCCGGCTTGCGGCCGTGGCCGATCTCGTCCTCGTCGAGGGTGCCGGCAGCCCGGCGGAAATCAATCTGCGGTGCGGGGACATCGCCAATATGGGTTTTGCCGAGGCGGCAGAGGTGCCGGTCGTGCTGATCGGCGACATCGAGCGCGGCGGGGTGATCGCCCAGCTCGTCGGCACGCACGCGCTCTTGCGCGACGACGAGCGGGCCTTGCTCGCCGGCTACATCGTCAACAAGTTCCGCGGCGACATCCGGCTCTTCGACGGCGGCATCGCGGCCCTCGGCGAACGCACCGGGCTGCGCTCGTTCGGCGTCGTGCCGTTCTTTCCGGCAGCCTCGGCGCTGCCGGCTGAGGACAGCCTGGCGCTGTCCGGCGGCGCTTTCGATGCTGCGCCGGCAAGGCCCGACGGCCGAGTTCGGATCGCCGTGCCGGTGTTGCCGCATATCGCCAATTTCGACGATCTCGACCCGCTGCGCGCCGAGCCCGGGGTCGATCTCGTCATGGTTCGGCCCGGCCGACCGCTGCCGCGCGACGCTGCGCTGTTGATCCTGCCGGGATCGAAGGCCGTCATCGCCGATCTCGAATTCCTGCGGCGCGAGGGTTGGGAGGTCGACATTCTCGCGCATCGGCGGCAAGGCGGACGAATCCTCGGCCTCTGCGGCGGCTACCAGATGCTGGGGCGGAGGATCGCCGATCCGCAGGGCCTCGAAGGATGCCAGGAAACGGCGGCTGGGCTCGGGCTCCTCGACGTCCAAACCGTCCTCGCCGGCGACAAGCGCCTGGCCTTGACCACGGGCCTCGACCTCAAATCCGGAACGCCGGTCGAAGGCTATGAAATGCATTTGGGGGTGACGACCGGTCCGGGATCATCGCGGCCGATGCTCCGGCTCGAGGGCGGGGCCGACGGCGCCATCAGCGCCGACGGCCGCGTCGCCGGCTGCTATCTGCACGGCCTCTTCGCTAGCGACCCTTTTCGCCGCGCCTTCCTCCGGACGCTCGACAGCCAGCCGGGCGATTTCGCCTATGCGCGGCGGATCGAGGCGACCCTCGATGGACTCGCCGAGCATCTCGAAGCCCATCTCGATCTTTCGGCGCTGCTCACCGCGGCGCGGCGGCCTCACCTCAGAACGGCAGCGTGACATGCGCGACAATCCAGATGCCGCACAGCAGACCGCCCTCGATCAGGCAGGCGAGCCGGTAAAGGGAGAGCGCGCGGGCGATGTCCGAAGTCGCGGCGCGGGAGGTGCCGTCGCCAACCCACGGATCGGCAACAACGCCCTGCGCATAGCGTCTCGGGCCAGCCAAGGCCAGGCCGAGCGCGCCGGCCATCGCCCCTTCCGGCCAGCCGGCATTCAGCGAGCGGTGCTTCTTCGCGTCGCGCAGCATGATCGTCACGGCATGGCCCGGTCGGCAGCCGGCGACGAAAACCGCAGCGGCGGCCAGCAGCAGCCCCCCGACCCGCGCCGGGATCAGGTTCAAGAGATCGTCGAAGCGCGCCGCCGCCCAACCGAAGGCGCGGTAGCACAGGCTCCTGTGGCCGATCATGCTGTCGAGCGTATTCGTCATCTTGTAGGCAAAAAGGCCGGGCAGCCCGCCTACGAGGTACCAGAAGACCGGCGCTACGACGCCGTCGCCGAAATTTTCCGCCAGGCTCTCGATCGCGGCGCGGGCGACGCCGTGCGCGTCGAGGCTTGCGGGATCGCGGCCGACGATGTGACGGACCGCCGCCCGCCCGGCCGTCACGCCGTCCCAGTCGAGCGCCCGGGCGACAGCGGCCACGTGCTCGTAAAGGCTGCGCTGGGCGACGAGGACGGCGATCACAAACACCTCGACAGCAGACCCCGGGACCGTGCCGCGGCACAGCAACTGGATCGCGAGCCCGACGAGGGCGGCACCGCCGGTCAGCACCACGACCGTGACAATGCCGCGGCCGCGGCGCGAGGCTTCGCTGCGGATCTCCCGGTTGAGCTTGCGATCGCAAAAGGCGATGGCGCGGCCGGCGAGCGCCACCGGATGCGGCACGCGGCGGAACAGTGCCGGCATGTCGCCCAGCACACCGTCGACTGCGAGGCCGGCGACGAGCAGCAGCAGCGGATCGACGGCGGCCGGCGTCATGGCCGCGCCAGTCTCGGCGGCGGCGGCAGCAAGGTCAATCGGTGACCGGGTCAGCGACCGGCACGGGGGTGCTGATCTGCGGCCACGGCAGCCGCGACCTCGACGCGATCGCCGAATTCGAGGAGTTTGCGAGAGCCCTGCGCCGGCGCCTGCCGGCCGTCGATTTCGCCACAGCCTATCTCGAGTTCGCGCGGCCGACGATCGGCGACGGGCTCGCCGAACTTGCGGCGCGCGGCGCCCGGCGGATCTTTGCGATCCCGGGAATGTTGCTCGCCGCCAGCCATGTCAAGAACGACCTGCCTTGGGAGGCAAACAGCTTTGCCGCCGAAAACCCGGGGATCGAGGTTCGCTTCGGTCGCGAGCTGGCGATCGATCCGCGGCTGCTGCGAGCGGCGGCTGACCGAATTTCGGCCGCCGCCCCGGACAGTGGCGTCAGGCGCGCCGACAGCCTGCTCGTCGTTGTCGGGCGCGGCACCAGCGATCCGGATGCGAATTCGAACGTCGCAAAAGTCGCCCGCATGCTGTGGGAGGGGATGGGGTTCGGCTGGGCCGAGACCGCCTTCAGCGGCGTTGCCGAACCGCGCGTCGACGCGGCGCTGGCGCGCGCTGCCCGTCTCGGCTTCCGCCGCATCATCGTCTTCCCGTATTTTTTGTTTACCGGCGTGCTGGTCAAACGGATCTATCAGCAGACCGACGCCGCGGCCCTCCTCTTTCCGGAACTCGAATTCATCAAGGCGCCCTATCTGCGCGATCACCCGGCGGTGCTCGACGCCTTTTGCGAGCGCGCGGCCGAAATCGGCGACGGACCGCCGGCGATGAACTGCCAGCTGTGCAAATATCGCACGCAGATCATCGGCTACGAGGCCGCCGCCGGGGCGCCTCAGGCCGGACATCACCATCATGTCCGCGGCATCGGCACCGAGCCCGAGCACGATCGCCCGCATCATGTCCACGAGCACGAGCACGATCGCGATCACCACGCCCGACCGGTCGTGCCCGCTGGATTCCCGGATCATCGGGGCAAGACCGATAATCGCCGCTCCGGCCAGGCCGCACCCTCGGAGCCGCCACGACGGTGATGTTCGATAGCTATGCGATGGTCGATTGGAGCGCTGCGAGCGTGCCGCGGACCGGGCGCGACAGCATCTGGATTTGCTGGCTCGGCCCGGATGGCGAAAGGCTGGATAACCCGTCGACCCGGCAAGCCGCCAAAAACCTCCTCGCCGCTCGGTTGGCTGCGGCGGTTGCCGACCGGCAGCGGGTGTTGGTGGGCTTCGACTTCCCATTCGGCTATCCCGCCGGCTTCGCCGCCCGACTAGCGCTGCGAGGCACGCCATGGCGTGCCGTCTGGGACGAGATCGCCCGCCTAATCGAGGATGACGAGCACAACCGCAGCAACCGCTTCAAGGTTGCGGCTAGCTTCAACGAGCGCGTCTCGGTCTCGGGCGGTGGTTCTCCGTTCTGGGCCTGCCCGGCCGGCGAGGCCGGACCACATCTCAGGCCCACGCGTCCTTCTTACGAGAACGGCTTGGCCGAGCGGCGTTTGATCGACAGGCGCGAGTACCTGTCGAGTGCGCAGCCATGCTGGAAGCTCTGTTATCCGGGTTCGGTCGGCAGCCAATCGCTGACCGGCATCCCGGTCGTGCGGGCATTGCGCGACGATCCGCGCTGGGCGGAGGTGACACGGGTCTGGCCCTTCGAAACCGGTCTGCGCCCGCCCGAGGGTGCTGGCGTGCTATTTGCCGAGGTATACCCGTCGTTCTGGAAAAAGATCCCGTCGATCGACGGCAAGCCCAAGGATGCGGCCCAAGTGCGCTTCGTGGCGCGGTTTTTCGCAAAGCGCGACCGAGCCGGCGAGCTCGCGGCGCTGTTTGTCGGCGATCCCGGTCTGTCGCTCGAAAAGCGGCAGCGGATCGAAAGCGAAGAAGCCTGGACGCTCGGCGTCACGCGGCCGAAGTAGCAAAGCGATGCAGTCGTCGAAACCCGCGATCCGGCAAGAGGCTCTCACCCTTCCATCCCTCGCACGCCGGGGAGGGTTCGGGAACGGGGAAGCGTTTGGCGAAGGGTCGGCTCACCACCAGGACAAAGGGCCAGCACGGCGGCTCGCTTATCTCCGCGATCCCGCAGCGATTTCGCGCCGCTCCGCTGCGCTGATCCGAGCCGAGGCCGATCTCGCGCGATTCCCGCGGGCGCTGCGACGGTTGGCGCTGAGGCTGGCGCAAGCCGCGGGAGACGTCGCGATCCTCGATTGCCTGGACTGGTCGCGAGGCGCCGTCGGTGCCGGCAGGCGGGCATTGCTGGCCGGCGCGCCGATTCTTACCGATGCCATGATGGTCGCGGCCGGTATCGCCCGCGAACGGCTGCCGGCCAATAACGACATCCTGTGCACGTTGCGCGATCCGGCAGTCGCCCGGCTCGCCGCGACCGCTGGTACGACCCGCTCCGCGGCCGCGGTCGATTTGTGGCGGCCGCATTTGCCGGGCGCCGTGGTCGCGATCGGCAACGCCCCGACCGCGTTGTTCCGCCTGCTCGATATCATTGCCGCCGAGAAAATCCAGCCGGCGCTGATCCTGGGTTTTCCGGTCGGTTTTGTCGGCGCGGCCGAGGCAAAGCGGGGGCTCGCCGATTTTGGCTGCGGCATCGTTTTCGTCACGCTGCACGGCCGCCGTGGCGGCAGCGCCCTCGCCGCCGCGGCGGTCAACGCACTAGGCGGCGCAAAATGAGAGCCTGGCTCGCCGTCGTCGGCATCGGTGAAGACGGGCTCGCCGGTCTTGCCCCGGCGGCGCGGACCTTTGTCGACACTGCCGAGGTGCTGGTCGGCGGCGACCGACATCACGCGATGGTGCCTGAAACGGACGCCGAGCGGCTCGTCTGGGAACGGCCGCTCGGCCGGACGATCGACAGGATCGCCGAAAGACGCGGGCGACGGGTGGTCGTGCTCGCCAGCGGCGACCCGCTTTGGTACGGGATCGGCGTCGCCCTCTCACGCCGTTTTCCGTCGACCGAGATGACGGTCTTGCCGCAGCCGAGCGCGTTCAGCCTCGCCGCTGCCCGGCTCGGCTGGCCGCTCGCCGAATGCCGGGCGATCACGCTGCACGGCCGGCCGCTCGATCGGTTGCGCCTCGAGCTCGCCCCAAGGCAGCGGCTCCTGATCCTGTCGGAGGACGGCGGCACGCCGCACGCCGCGGCGCGGCTCCTGACCGAGCTGGGCTGGGGACCGAGCCAGCTCACGGTGCTCGCCCATCTCGGCGGCGCCCGCGAGACAGCGATTCGGGAAGAGGCCCGCTTCTGGGGCGAACGCCGCGTCCCTGATCTCAACACGATCGCCATCGAATGTCGCGCCGACCCCGGCGCACGGGTCCTTGCCCGTCTCGCCGGCCTGCCGGACGACGCGTTCGAGCACGACGGTCAGTTGACGAAGCGCGAGGTGCGCGCGGCGACGCTGGCGGCGCTGATGCCGCTGCCCGGCGAGACCCTCTGGGATGTCGGCGCCGGCTGCGGTTCGATCGCGATCGAATGGCTGCGCGCCGGGGCCCGCTGCCGCGCCGTCGCCGTCGAACGCGAACCGGCGCGCGCCGCGGCGATCGTCCGCAATGCGGCGAGGCTTGGGGTGCCGGGGCTGCAGATCGTCCGGGCCAGCGCACCCGCGGCGCTCGACGGTCTGCCGCCGCCCGATGCGGTCTTCATCGGCGGCGGCATCGACGATGCGGCGCTGTTGCCTGCGGTTTGGGCGGCATTGCCGGCAGGCGGCCGGCTCGTCGCCAATGTCGTTACGGTCGCGGGCGAGGCGAGACTGTTCGATTGGCAGGCGCGGCATGGCGGGGCTCTGACTAGGATCTCGGTCAGCCGGGCGGCGCCGGCGGGGCATCACCATTTGTGGCGGCCGCTCGCGCCGGTGACCCAGCTCGCCGCGGTCAAACCGGCCTGAAATGGGCGACCGGACCGGCCGGCTGTACGGGCTGGGCGTCGGACCTGGTGATCCCGAATTGCTGACCTTGAAGGCTTTGCGGCTGCTCCGCGAAGCCGCCGTGATCGCCTATCCGGCGCCCGAGCACGGCGCCAGCTTTGCCCGTTCGATCGTCGCCCGATGGCTCGACGGCAGCCGCCCCGAAATCGCGATCCGCTTTCCGATGCGGCCGGGACCGCCGCCCGGGGCGGTCTATGACCGCGCCGCCGCGGCGCTTTCGGCGCAGCTCGAGTGCGGCCGCGATGTGGCTCTGCTGTGCCAGGGCGATCCGCTATTCTACGGCAGCTTCATCGGGCTCCTCGCACGCTTGGCGCGGGAATTCCCGGTCGAAATCGTGCCCGGCGTGTCCTCGCTGACGGCCGCCGCCGCGGCGGCGGGAATGCCGCTCGCGGCCCGCGACGAGACCCTAACCGTCGTCCCGGCGACCCTCGACGAGCCGGCGCTCAGCGACCGCATCCTCGCCGCCGAGACGGTCGTGGTCGTCAAGCTTGGCCGGCATCTCGCCAAGCTGCAGCAGACATTGCGCCGGCTGGGCTTGCTCGAAGCTGCGATTTACATCGAACGCGCAACGCTGCCGAACCAGCGCACGGCGCCGCTCGCCGAGATCGAAGCCGGGACTGCTCCCTATTTTTCGATGGCGATCGTACATCGCCCGGCATCGTCCGGCTGACCAAGGAGGAAGATCGTGGCGGAGGGTCTCGCGCGGCGGACTGTGTTCCTATTCCGGCATGGCGAAACCGACTGGAACCGCGAGGGCCGGCTGCAGGGACACACCGATGTGCCGCTCAACGCCGCTGGGATCGACCAGGCCCGGCTGCTCGGCGAAAAGCTGCGCCCGCACCGTCTCGAAACTGTTGTTTCGAGCGATCTCGCGCGCGCCCTGGCGACCGCAAAAATCATCGCCGACGCTCTCGGCATTCCGATCGTGACCGATCGCGGGCTGCGTGAGACCAATGTTGGCGCCGCCGAAGGGCTGCTCTGGGCCGAGGCGAAGTCCCGGTTCGGCGAGGCGTTGACCGAACGCTGGTACAGCGAAGAGGACGCGGCCTTTCCTGGCGGCGAGACCGGCCTCGCCACGCGCCTGCGCGGTCTCGAAGCGCTGCGCCGGTTCGCCTTGGCCCACCCCTACCGGCGGATCGGCGTCTCGACGCACGGCGCCATGGTGCGCCAGCTGATGAAGCATGCCCTGCCGCCCGGCAGCCCGCCGGCCACGGCACGCAACACCGTTCTCTACATCCTCGAATACGAGCCGGCGACCGGCCGCCTCGCCCTCGCCGACGGAGCCATCGCGTAAAGTTGCTCCGTTACGCGGACATCAACCGAAATATCGCGGTCCAGCGGCTCCGTATCCGTACCGGGATTCTGCCGTTTACCGGCGTTCGTTCGGATCATTCATACTGCAAACTGATCGTCTCGGCGACGAGCGCCGGGCGGGTCGCACCTTCGACCTCGACCGAGCTTTCCGAGGTGATGCGTACTCCGCCACCCTCGACTGGCTCGACCGATTTGATTGTCTGGTGCAGCCGGATGCGCGAGCCGGCCGGGACCTGGCCGGTAAAGCGGATGCGGTTCGACCCGTAATTGAGCCCGCGCGAACGCTTCTTGACCCGGTAGATCGTTTGTGCCAGCCGCGGCACCAGCGAAAGCGTCAGATAGCCGTGCGCGATCGTCTTGCCGCCCGGCATCTCGCGCTTTGCCCGTTCGACATCGACATGGATCCATTGGTGGTCGCCGGTCGCTTCGGCGAATTTGTCGATGATCGTCTGATCGACCGTGAACCAATCGCTGACGCCGATCTCCTCGCCGACATACTGGCGCAAATCACCCGGCCGCTCGACTTCGATCATCCGCCCTTCCTTCCAACCGTTACGGTTTTAGCCGATGGTCGCCAACTCTCATTCTGACAAATTAGAAGCCCGGCCCATCGGCTGCAACGGATGCGCTGCACCAAGTTCGCCCTCTTGACTTTCGGCGCCGGCGTCCTGCTCGGGCTCACTGTCGTGGTTGCCGAAATCGATGTCCTGGCGCGGATCGCGAGCCTCTTGATGGTGCTCGGCATCGTCGCCTTGCCGATCGGGGCGATGATCGATTGGCTGCGCAAGGTCAAGTCCTGGCGGCCGGCCCCGGGCCGCCGTAAGCCGGCGAAACCGCGGGCCGCAGCTGTTGCCCGACGCGGCCGTCGCCCGCGCAAGCGAGCGCCGACGAAGCGATAGGGTGACTTGCGCCATCTCGCCGTACTAGGATTGCACGCCTGGGGCGCGGCGAAATCTGCCGGGAAGCCTGAGACGGGAGAAAACGAATGGCAAAGAACAAGATTGCGATCGTCGGCGCCGGCGCCGTCGGCTGTTATGCCGGAGCCCATATGGTGCAGGCCGGCGAAGACGTAACGTATATCGATCCCTGGCCCGAAAACGTCGAAGCCATCCGCAAGGACGGCCTGCGCGTCACTCATATTCGCGACGTAGAGCCGTTTACGGTCAAGCCGCGCGCCCTGCACTTGACCGAGGCGCAGCAGCTCGGCAAGGAGGCGCCGATCGATATCGCCTTTATCTGCATGAAGTCTTATGACACCGCCTGGGCAACGGCTTTGATCAAGCAATATCTGGCGCCCACCGGCTTTGTCGTCTCGCTGCAGAATTGCATGAACGAGGAGACGATCGCCGGCATCGTCGGTTGGGGCAAGACGCTGGGTTCGATCGCCAGTTCGATCACGGTCGAATTGCACGCCCCGGGCCAGGTTCGCCGCGCCGCCGGCAAGTCCGGCGCGCGTCACACCGTGTTCCGCGTCGGCGAAGTGCATGGCCGGATTACCGACCGCGCCAAGGAGGTATGCCGCCTGGTCGCCAACGCCGACAGCGCGATGGTGACCGAGAATTTGTGGGGCGAGCGCTGGTCGAAGCTCGTCACCAATGTCATGGGCAACGGGCTCTCCGCCTGCACCGGCATGATCACCCGCGACATGATCAGGAACGATGCGATCCGCCATTTTTCGACCCGACTGGGCAGCGAGGCGATCCGCGTCGGCCAGGCGCTCGGCTATACGTTCGACGAAGTGAGCCACATGGATCCGGAGACGATCGCCCGGGCCGGCGAAGGCGACGCGGCCGCGACCCGCGAGATCGACGAGCACCGTTTGGCCGAAGCCAACCGGGCGGGAGGTGGCGAGCACCGCCCGTCGATGGGTCAGGACATGGTCAAGGGGCGCCGCACCGAGATCCAGTTCCTCAACGGCTTCGTTGTGAAGAAAGGCGCGGAGGTCGGGATTCCGGCGCCGACCAACAAGATCCTCACCGATATCGTGACCCGGGTCGAACGCGGCGAATTGCAGCCCGACCCGAAGCACATCGTCGATTTGCGCCTCAACTGAGATCCGCACCGGAGGGCCCGTTACCCCGGGTCGGAGGCACTCATGCTCGGACTCGTCAACACGCCTGATGCGGAAGCGCCGGCAGAGCTGCGTGATCTTCCCGAACCGCAACCGGCGCCAAACGAGGCTCTGGTGGCAGTGCGGGCGTTCTCACTGAACCGCGGCGAGCTGCGGCTGATGCAAGTCCGCCCGCAAGGCTGGCGGCCAGGCCAGGATATCGGCGGCGTCGTGGTTCGGTCGGCTGCCGACGGCAGTGGGCCGAAATCTGGTGCCCGCGTCGTCGCGTTGACCGACAATGCCGGCTGGGCGCAGCGCGCGGCGGTGCCGACGCATCGCCTCGCGGCCCTGCCCGACAATGTCCGGTTCGAGGAGGCGGCGGCGCTGCCGGTCGCCGGCTTGACGGCGCTGCGGACCCTGCGCCACGGCGCGCCGTTGCTCGGCAAACGCGTGCTGGTTACGGGGGCCGCCGGCGGGGTCGGCCATCTGGCGCTGCAGATCGCCGCGCGGTCGGGGGCGCATGTCACCGCGGTCGTCGGTTCGCCTGAGCGCGGCCGGCATCTGCGCGGCGCCGAGACGGTCATCTGCGGAATCGAACAGGCACAAGGACGTTTCGCGCTCATTCTCGAATTGGCCGGGGGCGGATCGCTCGCCGCCGCTATCGCGCATGTCGAGGCAAAAGGAACGATCGTCGTCTTCGGGAACTCCTCGGGCGAGCCGACCGCGATCAGTTTTCGCGACTTCGCGGAGCACCCGAACGCACGCATCCAGAGCTTCTCCTACTTCACTTCCGAAGCCGAGGAGCGGTTTGCGCCGGACCTCGCGTTGCTCGCGGCACTGGTCGGCGACGGCTCGCTCAAGCCGAAGTCTCGTCGAGAGCAGCTGGCGCGAGCTGGCGCGGATCGGCAACGAGCTGCTTGACCGGCATATAGCCGGCAAAGCCGTTTTTCGCGTCGAGGATTGATGGCGGAGATCACCGGCAACCGCGTGCATCTCAGCGTTGCCGAGGCCCGCCAGAATGCCGAGCGCGCGCTCGCCGGCATCGGCTACAACCCCGAAGAAGGCCGGATCCTCGCCGACCACGTTACCGATGCGGCGCTTTGCGGCTACGAATACTCGGGTCTCGCGAAGATCCTGAACATGCGTGAGCATGGCGCTTCAAACAACCGCGGCGACCGATCACCGTGTTGTGCGAGACCGAAGTCTCGGTGTTGTTCGACGGCGGCAACAATGTCGGCATACTCGCGATGTACTATGCCGCGCGCGCCGCGATCGCCAAGGCGGCGGCGCATGGCATCGCAATCGTCGGCGTGACCGACAGCTGGATGAGCGAGCGCCGCGCCTATTATGTCGAGATGATCGCCGAATCCGATCTCGTCGGCATTCATACGGCCGGCTCCCATCGCGCTGTTGCCCCGTTTGGCGGCGCCAGGGCAGTGCTCGTGACCAATCCAATCGCTTTCGGCTTGCCGTCCGCCCGCGGGCCGCTGGTGCTGGATATCGGAACCTCGGCATTCATGGGAACCGAACTGGCTCTGCGCGAAAGGCTGGGGCGGCAGCTGCCCGAGGGCGTCGCAATCGACCGCAACGGGCGGCCGACGCGCGACCCGACCGAAGCTCGGCTCGGCGCGCTGTTGCCGTTTGGCGGATACAAGGGCTTTGGGCTCGGGCTGATCGTGCAGGCGCTGGGGCTGCTTGCCGGCTCGGCACGCGGCCCCGACGGCGATGACGTTCATTGTGTTCGAGCCTGGACTGCTGACGCCGCTCGACGACTTCAAGCGGCAGGTCAGCGAATTGATCGACCGCGTCAAGGCGACGCCGCGTCGATCCGGATTTGACGAAATTCGTATTCCGGGAAAACGCGCTTCTCGCAGCCGGGAGCAAGCGCGACGCGACGGCATCGACAACGACCGGCTGGTTTACGATTCGCTCGCGGCGCTTCACTGTTGACCGCGAGGCGCGGGACCGGCGCGCCGTGGAACCATTCGCGAAAAAGGCCCTCTACCTCGCGTTTCCGCCCGACCGTTAACCTTTTTTCGACCACCCCGATAGGCCTGCTCCACACTGGCGCAATGCTGCCGCAAAGAGGTACAACCTTTTGACACGAGCCGTCCCGTCGAGATTTGCGCAATTGGTGAGTGCGGTTGACATTACGACGATCTTCGACGAGGAAAATCGGGATGGGCCCGCTCGGCGATCCGGCGACAGCTGCTCTGCGTGACGAAATCGATGACGAGGGGGACATGGGGAAGGCTGGCGATCGGGTATGGCGGTTCGCTGTCGGGCTTGTAGCCGCAAGCATCTTGAGGAACGCACACCCCGCCGCCTGGCTCTTTGCACGCGCCCGCGATCGACGGCTGCACAGATCGTCGTCGATCCGGTGTCTCACACCGCGCGAATTTGCACCTGAACCATGAGTGACGGATCCATCGCGATCGTCGGCGCATCGTGCCGGTTTCCGGGAGCCGGAGATCTCGCGGAGTTTTGGCGGTTGCTCGCCTCCGCCGGCGATGCGGTTTCCGAGGTGGACCCCGGACGCTGGTCGACCCGCTTTTATTTCCATCCGGACCGCGCGCAACCCGGCAAGAGCTACACTTGGTCGGCCGGGCTGATCACCGACCTCGACATGTTCGAGCCGGCGTTCTTCGGAATTTCGCCGCGCGAGGCAATGCAGATGGACCCGCAGCAGCGGCTGCTGCTGGAGCTCGCTTGGCACGCGCTCGAAGATGCCGGGATCTCTCCCTCCAAGCTTTCCGGCAGTAACGCTGGCGTCTACATTGGAGCGTCGACGACCGATTACTCGGATCTGAGGCTCGGCGATCCGGCCGGCGCCGACGCGTATTTTATGGTCGGCAACACCCTAAGCATCCTCGCCAATCGAATCTCGTATACTTTCGATTTGCGGGGGCCGAGCCTGACCGTCGATACCGCCTGTTCGTCCTCGCTTGTCGCGTTCCATCAGGCGTGCGAGGCCATTCGCGACCAACGGATCGAAAGCGCTATTGTCGGCGGCATCAACCTGCTGCTCTCCCCTTATCCGTTTTTAGGCTTCTGTCGCGCTTCGATGCTGTCGCGACGGGGCCGCTGCTATGCATTTGACGAGCGCGCGGACGGCTATGTCCGGGGGGAAGGCGGCGGGGTCGTCGTCCTCAAGCCGCTCGCCGCGGCGCTCGCCGACGGTAACCCGATCCGCGCTGTCGTTCTCGGTTCCGGCGTCAATTCGGACGGAAGGACGATCGGATTGTCGCTGCCGAGCGAGGTGGCGCAAGCCTCATTGCTGCGTTCGGTCTATGCCCGCGCCGGAATTGCCGCTGACGCGGTTGCTTTTCTTGAGATGCACGGAACAGGCACGCCGGTCGGCGACCCAATCGAGGCCAACGCGGTTGGCCATTCGCTCGGGCAAAGCCGGTCGGAGCCGCTGCCGATCGGGTCGGTAAAGACCAATATCGGCCATCTGGAGCCGGCCTCCGGCATGGCCGGCCTCATCAAGGTGGCGCTCGCCCTGGAGCGGGGAACCTTGCCACCGACTTTGCATTGCGAGAGACCAAATCCGCAGATCCCATTCGCGGCGCTTAATTTGCGACTCGTCAGCGAGGCCGAGCCGATTTCGTCGAGCGTCGCCTTGCCTTGCGCCGGTGTGAGCGGGTTCGGCTTCGGCGGCACCAACGCGCATGTCGTCCTCGCGGCGGCACCACGAAAAAAGCCGGAGGGGCAGACGCCGACAGCGCTGCCTCCGCTCCTCGTCTCGGCTCGTACCGAGGCGTCGTTGCGCGAACTTGTTCGCCGCTGGCAGGACAAGCTCGTAGAGATGCCGCCGGAGCAACTGCCCGCCGTGCTCCGGGCGGCGGCGCGGCGGCGCGATCATCACCCGCACCGCCTCGTCGCGCTCGGGAACGACCCGGCGGCGATAGCCGAGATGCTCGCCGAGTTCCTGGACGGCAGCGCACCACGTACCATCATTGCTGGAACCGCGGTCGCGAGCGGCAAGCTTGCCTTCGCATTCTCCGGCAATGGTGCGCAATACGCCGGGATGGGTCGGCAGGTCCAGCGTTCCAACGCTGTCTTTCGCGCCGCGATCGCGGAGGTCGACAGGGCGCTGCGACCGCAGCTCGGCTGGTCCGCAGGCGAACTTCTCGACGCTGGCGTCGACGCGGACCAAATCGCTCGTGCCGACATCGCCCAGCCATTGCTGTTCGCGATCCAGGTCGGGATCGTCGAAGCGTTGCGGGACCGCGGCGTCGTCGCTTCCGGCCATTTCGGACACAGCGTCGGAGAGATCGCGGCGGCCTGGGCTTCGGGCGCCCTGTCGCTTGACGACGCGGCAAAGGTCGTTGTGTGGCGCAGCCACCATCAAGAGCGAACGCGCGGCAGAGGGCGCATGGCCGCGCTCGCGCTGGCGCAGGATACGGCTCGCGAGCTTCTCGCCGAACTTGGCAGCCGGGCGGAAATCGCCGCGTTCAACGCCACTCATGCGTTAACCGTTTCAGGACCGAACAAGGAAATCCAGCGCCTCGAGACCGAGGCGCGTCGCCGAGGTCTGTGGTTCCGTCCGCTGGATCTGGATTTCGCCTTCCATTCGCAAGAGATGGAACCGATCCGTGCTGACCTGCTTGCGAATCTTTACGGCCTGTCCTCGCGGCAGCCGTCGACAAGGATGGTCTCGACCGTCACCGGCGCGGTCGTCGACGGCGAAATACTTGGTCCGGAACATTGGTGGCGGAACATTAGGCACCCGGTTCGCTTTGCCGAGGCCGCCGATCGGCTGATCGGCGAGGGCTATCGCATTTTCGTCGAGATCGGGCCCAACGCCATTCTGCAATCCTACCTGCGCGATGGGCTGCGCGCCGCGGATGTTCAGGGCCGGGTAATGATGAGCCTGTCGCGCGCCGACGACGGCGAGGATCCGTTTCCGGCAATCGCCGCGCGGTGCCACGCCGCCGGATTTGATCTGAGCGGCGCGCCAATCTTCGACGGGGCGACCGACCCGCAGCGCGTTCCGCACTATCCATGGCAGCGGACGCGGTTCTGGTTTACCGAGACGAGCGAGGCCGTCAGTCTGGTGAATCCGCCGTTCGACCACCCTTTGCTGGGCTATCGGCAAGTGGGTCAAGTCACGTGCTGGACCAATCACGTCGACGAAAACATCCTGCCGTGGATCTCCGACCATTCGATCGAGGGTACGGCGGTCTTCCCCGCGGCGGCGATCGTCGAGATTGCCCTCGCTGCAGCGCGGCACCGTTGGTCGGATTCGGCGGCGATCGAGGCGTTCGACGTCGAGCTGCGCCGACCGTTGCCGTTCGACAAAGACAGAATGCGCACGTTGCGCACGACGCTTGGTTCCGAGGACGGCGAGTGGGAGTTGGCGAGCGGTCCCCGGCTATCGAACGAACCGATGACGGTTCATGCGGTCGGACGTATCGCCGCCGCGACCGAGCCGCGATCGATCCTCGAATGGACCGAAGCTCCGCCTGGCGCAACACAGCTGGCAGGCGAGGGGCTGTACCGGCTCGCGCGCGACTTTGGCCTCGACTATGGCCGACGGTTCCGAACCGTCGAAAGCGTTGCGCTCACTGACCTGAACTGCGCGTTGGTCCATCTCGATGCTTCGCCGATCGATGAACCGCTTGACGCATACCTTTTGCATCCCGCGTTGCTCGACGGCGCGTTTCAAGGCCTGATCGGATTGCTGGCCGAGCGGCGGAGCGCTTCGCCGCCCACCGCCTTTCTGCCGTGGCGCTTCAAACAAATCCGCCTGTTGGCGCCGTTTGGCCGGGTTCCGCGTTGTGCAAGACTGCGGCTCACCCGCAGGGGGGTCCGTTCGGTTTCCGCCGACATTGCTCTCTGCGATGCGTCGGGCGACGTGGTGGCGGAGCTGGTCGAATGCTGGTTCCGGCGCGTGGATCTGACCAGGCGCGGCGACCCCGAGGATCGGGCACAGCGTGTCGACCTCATCCCCTCCCCGCTCGTCGAGCCCGATGCCTCCGGCATCCTCGACCGGATCGGCGAGGTTGCGGCGCGACACGCCGCAGCCTGCACTGCCGATCGCGAGCGGCGCGACGAGGCGCCGCTGCTCGACGCTTTGGTCGGCTCCATCGGCCTCTCGTCATTGCGCCGTCTGGGTCTGTCAGATGCTGCCTTCTCGATCGACGGGCTCATCCAGGCCGGACGGGTGTCGTCGGCGTCGAAAGGCGTCGCCGAGGGCGTGCTGGGATTGCTTCAACGGTTGGGCGCGGCAACCGAAGCGGGGGCGGAGTGGCGACTCGAACCGGCCGAGGATGTGCCCGAGCCAGCGCAGATATGGCGCCTGTTGCTGGCCGAGTCACCGGATCTCGTCGCTGAGCTTTCGCTGACCGCAACGTCTGTCGACAGCTTGCCGAAGACGCTCGCCGACGGTCCTCGCGCGCCATCGCCGTCGCTGGCAGCGGCGGTCGAGCATCTGCTGCAAGGTTCTCCGGGAAGCCTCGCCGGCATCGATCTGTTGTGCAAGGTGATCGAGGAAATCGCGGCAGGATGGCCGAAGGACCGGAAGCTCCGCATTCTCGAACTCGGTGCCCGCGGCGCCGCGACGCGCAGGATTCTCGACCACTTGGCGCAGGCCGCGGTAGCGGTCGGCTATCTGGCGACCAACGCCGACCCCGACCTCGTCGCCAGGTTGGCGCTTCTCGGAGATACCTGCTCCGGGCTCGTTGCCCGCCAATGGTCGCCGAACGACGGAGGCGAGCATCTCGACGAGACGGCGTTCGACATCATAATCGCGGTCAATACCTGCGGGCGCATGCAGCTCGACGCGGCAATGCTGGCCGATCTGGCTGATCTCCTGGCGCCCGAGGGCGTGTTTCTTGCCGCGGAACCCGAACCCAATGCCCTTTGGGACACCGTCTTCGGCCAAACCGAAGGCTGGTCCGACAGACACGGGGTCTCGCCGCTGCGTAGCGCGGAGGAATGGCAAGCAGAGCTGGCGGCAGCCGGCTTCCGGGCTGTCGGATGCGCGACGCTCGTTTCGGCCCCCTGGCCGAGCGCGATCTTCTGGGGCAGCGCGCCCCACCGAACGGAATCGGCCCCCCGCGCCCCGGCGCGACCGCGGGCGGTCACCCTGTTGGCTGAAGACAGCGTCTTTGCGGCTGCCGTACAGGCCCGACTGGCGGCGACAGGCCACCAAGTCAGACGCGAGCGCGACCCGGGCTTTTTCGCGGCAGGATCGGGTGGCGCCGCCCGCGATGATGGCGAGGTTGGCGACATCATTTTCCTCGCCGCGGAGGCCCCGGCAACGGAGGATGGCGTCGTGCGGGCGGCGCAACAGCTGCCGCGGTTGGCGCGGCTTGCGGCCTGGGCGGCAGAGCGAGGAGCCCCCCTTTGGGTCGTCACCTGCGATGCGCAGCAGGCGACCGTGAGCACCACTGCGAATGCGGCCGTCGGCGCCGCGCTCTGGGGGCTCGCCCGCGTCCTGGTCAACGAGTTGCCGAGCTTGTCGGTGCGGCTGATTGATCTCAACAGCACCGTCGCGTCGGCCGAGCGCACACGCCAGATTGCCGGCGAGCTGGTGGCCGATACGCCCGAAACGGAGATCGTCTGGACACCGCGAGGGCGGCATGTGCCGCGCTTGCGGGCCGGCTTGCCGCCGCGTTGGGCGGCGCGAACGGATCCGTTGGGCCTATCCGCCGGCTCGTCCGGCGGGATCGATTCGGTTGGCTGGGAAATCCGCCCACCGCAGGCCTTGGGGCCAGGCGAGGTAGAAATCGAGGTCCGCGCCGCCGGTCTGAACTTCCGGGACATGATGTGGGCCATGGACCTGCTGCCGGAGGAAGCCCTGATCGACGGGTTTGCCGGCCCCGCCCTCGGTCTCGAATGCGCTGGCGTCGTGCGCTCACTCGGTCCTGCGGTCGAGGGATTGTCGGTTGGCGAACGAGTGATGGCCTTCGCCCCGGCGGCACTTGGCCACCGCGTCGTCACGATCGCCGATGCGGTCGTCCCGATCCCGGACGGGATCGGCTTCGCCGCGGCGGCGACCGTACCGGTCGCTTTCGTCACCGCGGTCTATTCCCTCGGCCATTTGGCAAAGCTGATGCCCGGCGAGCACGTCCTCGTCCATGTCGCCGCCGGCGGGGTCGGGCTGGCCGCGATCCAATATGCGAAGCGTCGCGGTGCGGTCGTGACCGCTACCGCCGGATCAGAAGCGAAGCGGGCATTTCTACGGTTGGCCGGCGCCGATCACGTATTTGATTCGCGCAGTCTGTCCTTTGCCGACGCGATCCGGGAAATCACCGGCGGTCGCGGCGTCGATGTGGTGCTGAATTCGTTGAGCGGTGAGGCGATGGACCGCAGCCTTGAACTGCTCAAGCCGTTCGGCCGCTTCCTCGAACTGGGAAAGCGCGATTTCTACCTAAATCGACGGTTCCATCCACGCGCGCTGCGACAGAATATCTCGTATTTTGCAATCGATATCGACCAGTTGCCGCTGCGCCGACCGGATCTGGCACGAAGCCTGCTGGCCGAGATTGCAGCGGCGCTCGCCAGCGGCGAAATCCGGCCGCTCGCGCACCGAGTTTTCTCGTTTGCGGAAATCGAGGACGCCTTCCGGCTGATGCAATCGTCCGGCCATATCGGCAAGCTGGTGTTGGTGCCCGGCGAGAATGCCGGTGTGCGCCTGCACCGAGCGCCCGAATTCGCGCTGCGCCGCGACGGAACTTATCTGGTCACCGGCGGGCTCGACGGCTTCGGCTTCGAAGCCGCGCGATGGCTTGTCGCGCACGGTGCCGGAGCAATCGCGCTGCTTGGTCGACGCGGCCACGACACCCCCGGTTGTAAGGCGAGAATCGACGAATTGACGGCCGCCGGTGCCGAGGTGAGGGTGTATGGCGGCGACGTCGGCGATCGCGCGTCGCTCGTCTCGGTGCTTGCGCTGATCCGCGCGAAACAGCCGCCGCTGCGCGGGATCATCCATGCCGCCTCGGTGATCGACGACGGTTTGACCGGCGACATCGACCCCGTTCGGGCAGCGACGGTTCTGCGTCCCAAGCTTGGCGGGGCGCTCTTGCTCGATGCGCTGACGCGCGACGACCCGATCGAGCTGTTCTTGATGTTCTCCTCGGCGACGACCTTGCTCGGCGCGCCCGGACAGGGAGTTTATGTCGCGGCGAATATGGCGCTGGAAGCAGTTGCTCGCCAGCGGCGCGCCGCCGGCAGACCGGCTTTGACGGTGGCCTGGGGACCGATTGCCGATGCCGGCTATCTGGCAGCGCGCCCGGAGATGCGCGACATCCTGGCGCGCCGGCTCGGCGCCAGACCGCTGCCGGCGGCGCAGGCCCTGGCAGGGCTCCCCGCGCTGATCGCCAGCGGGCTGCCGACAGCCGGGCTCGCCGAGGCGGACTGGAGTGAAGCGCGCCGTATTCTGCCGGTCCTCTCGGCACCGCTGTTCTCCGAAATCCGCGCCAAGTCCGGCTCTGCCGCATTCGACGAGTTGCTTAGCGACCGTCTCACTTCATTGGACGCGGAAGCCGCGCTCGCGTTGTTGGTCACGGTCGTCACCGAAGAGACGGCAGGGATATTGCGGCTGCCAGCCGGCGATATCGATCCCTCCCGGCCTCTGTCCCAGCTGGGAATGGATTCGCTGATGGCGGTCGAACTCCGCCTCGCGCTGGAAAATCGGCTGCGGATCGATCTGCCGCTGATGTCGCTCGCCGAAGGCACCAGCATCGCCTCGATCGCGGCCCGAATGGTGGGCGCGTTTTCTGGCGGATCAAAAGACGCCGAGGTCATGGCCTTGACGGCGCGCCACGAGAGCCTCGATCCGGCGGCCGGCGAGCAGCGCCAGAGCGAGGGAACTCGCCCGCCGCCGGTCAGCCGCGAGGCGAGATTGGTCGGCGCGGATTAGTCGCGTGGAGTTGGGGCGCGACCTTTTTGGATTATCGGCGCTGGCGAAGGCGCGCCTCCTCGAAAAGCTGACCGCAGTGCCGACGCCGCGTCGGCCGGATCGACGCCAGCGCGAAGATAGCGGCACTGCCGGCCCGCGGCTCGACGTCACGCAGCTCGATGGATATCGCGAGATCCGCATGATTCGCGAGGCTGCCGATTTCCTCGGGATCGCCGATCCGTTCTTTCGCGTTCACCAAGGGATTGCTGAAGCCGAGACGATCATCGGCAATCGGACCTACATCAACTTTGCGTCGTACAACTATTTGGGCCTGAACGGCCACCCGCAGATCGCCGCGGCGGCCAAGGCAGCGATCGACCTCTATGGCACGACGGTTTCGGCGAGTTGCCCGGTTTCCGGCGAGCGCCCGGTACACCGTGAGCTGGAACGGGCGTTGGCACGGCTGCACGGCGCCGAAGACAGCGTCGTCCTGGTCGGCGGTCATTCGACGAATGTCACCGTCATCGGCCATTTGCTGGGCAAGAACGACGTCATCGTTCACGACTCGCTGATCCACAACAGCATCGTTCAGGGAGCGATGTTGTCGGGAGCGCGACGGTTGCCGTTTCGTCATCTCGACCACGAGCACGCCGACCGGTTGCTCGCCGAAGCGCGGCCGCGCAATGGGCAGGCACTGCTCGTTGTCGAGGGCCATTACAGCATGGACGGCGATGTTCCCGACCTGCCGGCCTTCGTCGCGACAGCGCAACGCCATCGGGCCTGGCTGATGGTCGACGATGCGCACGCGCTGGGGGTGCTGGGGCCGCGCGGCTTCGGCTCGGCCGACCGGTTCGGGATCGATCCGAAAGCCGTCGACATCTGGATGGGAACGCTGAGCAAGAGCCTGGTTTCCTGCGGCGGCTACATCGCCGCCAACCGCGACTTGATCGACTATTTGAAGCTCGCAGCCCCGGGTTTTGTGTTTTCCGTCGGCATGGCGCCTCCGGCTGCCGCAGCGGCGCTCGCCGCACTCCAGCTGCTGGAGCGCGAACCCGAGCGGGTGCATCGGCTCAACGAGCGAGCCGCCCTCTTCCTGCAGCTCGTAGTAGCGGGCGGGCTCGATGCCGGGGGCTCGATCGGGGCGGCGATCGTACCGGTCATCACCGGCAGCTCGATCCGCGCCGGGCGTCTGGCGCAGGCAATGTTCGAGCGCGGCGTCAACGTCCAGCCGATCCTCTATCCGGCTGTCCCCGAGCGCGCTGCCAGGCTTCGGTTTTTTCTGACCGCGGCGCACACCGAAGCACAGATCCGCGAGACCGCCCGCATCCTTGTCGAGGAACACGAACGAGTGGCGAGGGCGACGAGTGATCTCACCGCGGTCGCCCGACATCTCGAGGCGTTGCGCATGGCGCGGCGCTGAGCGAGGCCGTCATGGATATCGAATATGAGCTCTACGCCATTCGCTATGCCGAGCGCGACGCGAGGCGCGCCGATCATTTCATCGGCGGCGACCCGCATGACGGGCCGATGCCGATGGACTATTTCGTCTGGGCAGCGGTCGGGCCGCAGCGCAGCTTCGTCATCGATACCGGCTTTACCGCCGAAGTCGCTGCGGTGCGCGGCCGGCGTCATCTGCGTTGTCCCGCCAACTCCTTGGCGCTGATCGGGCTCGATCGCCATACGGTGGCCGACGTCATCCTGACCCACTTGCATTACGACCATGTCGGCACGTTCCACCGCTTTCCGACGGCGCAATTTCATCTGCAGGAGGCCGAACTCCATTACACGACCGGGCATTATATGCGCCATCCGTTCCTCGCCCGAGCGTTTGAGGTCGAGGATGTCGTCGGCATCGTGCGACTGAATTTTGCGCAGCGGGTGCGGCTCTACCGCGGGGCGGCGGAGTTGGCCCCAGGGATCACCTTGCACCCCGTCGGCGGCCATACCCCCGGCATGCAGTTCGTGCGCGTACACACCCGCCGCGGTTGGGTCGTCCTCGCCTCCGACGTCACCCACTACTACGAGAACATGGAGACCGGTCGGCCGTTCACCGCCGCCTTTCACATCGGCGAGATGCTGGACGCTTACGATACGTTGCGTACGCAGGCGCCTTCGCCGCAGCACGTCATCCCCGGCCACGACCCGCTGGTCATGCGCCGCTATCCGTCGCCAAGGCCCGAGCTCGAAGGCATCGTCGTCCGCCTCGACGTGATGCCGCGGGAGTAGCACCAGCTCCTTCCCCGGCGCAACATTCGCCGGCCGCGCTACGCGGCTGCGCAGGGCGCGCCTTGGCAGGATCTGCAACGGCGGTCCGTTTTCGGATGCCGCGCCGGGCTGGCTCGAAACCGTCCAACCCGTCTCATCCGGTTACCGTCGCCTGTCGCGCGACTGCACAGAAACCATCCCCTATTCCCGCAACAACCGGAAAAATACCGGAAAATCGTCGCGGCAATCTCTCGTAACGAATTGATTAAATTCATAATTGTTACTTAATCGAGGCCGCGCAGCGGGAGCCGCGTTGCGGTCTATCGGGAACGGAAATTCCGCGAACGGGAACCGAACGGGAGCCGCAGCCCAGCCCTCGATGACCGACGCCATCGCCAGCCATGGCACGTTATAGCAATTATCATCCTGATAAGCAAGTGCAAACTTACTACGGTTTGTTGCAGCAATCGGATCATTCAGCAATCGGCTCATTCACGGCCGGATCGATGAGCACTGACCCCTCCTATGCGGTCGGCTACGGCAAGCCGCCGTTGCCGACGCGCTTCAAACCCGGCCAGCCCGCCAAGCCGCGCGGCCGGCCGCGCGGTGCGCGGAACTGGAAGACGCTCTTGACCGAGGCGCTCGACCGGCGGGTCCTCGTCACCGAGGGCGGCAGGCGCCGCCGCTCGCATTTCCGGCCAGCGGGGTGACGGTAGCCGGCAATCTCGACGACATGTTCGCCCTGCCGACAACCTCGAATTGCGGGTCGGCGCAGATGCGCCGAACCGGCGCATCTGCGAACCTGACCGTCGCCGGATTGGCGGGCCTAACCGACCTGTGCCGCGTCGCGGCCGCCCCGGCTCTCCGGCACCGCGCCGTAAGGCCGTGTGATCAGTTCGAACAGGTTACCGTCGGGTGTCTCGAAATAGACGCCGCGCCCGCCGTAGTAATGGTTGATCTCGCCCGGGCCGCTGCGGTCGTGCTCGCCGTAATACGTGACGCCTGCGGCGCGAATGCGGGTCAATGCGGCGTCGAATTCCTCCTCGCCGACCAGAAACGCATAGTGCTGGTGGTGCCGCTCGGGCAAGTCGGCGAAATCGAGCGTGACACCGCCGACCTGAACCGGCACGAACCGGGCCCATTGCTGTCCTGCCTCAACGCCGAGAATGTGTGCGAGAAACCGCGCCGAGGCCCATTTGTCCTTCGCCCAGATGATCGTGTGATTGAGTTCGACTGATATGTTGTCCTCCGTGGCTGTCCATGCCCCCTCTCCGGCCGGGCCTTCGCGAGCGACTGCCCGTTGATCCGGCATTCCTCGGATTCCGCCGTCTCGCAGGCCATTTTGCTCTGGCTTGGCCTCGATAGCCAAGGGGTTGGATTGACGACGAGGGCCGGTGACGGGGTAGCCTCGGGCTCATAAAGCCGGCGGAACTGAGCGAATGGAGGCTGCCGACGCCACCCGGCGGCCCCTTCATCGGTCTGCGCCCTTCCGCTGCGCTCCGTCTCAAGAGACTGTGAAAGAATCAGATCAGGACGAAAATGGAGAGATTCCTCCTATCGTCACCCCGGCGAAGGAGGCTGTAATCTACTTGGCCTCCGACCGCGAACCTCCTTTTTTCCGTCGTTCCCGCGCAAGCAGGAACCCAGGGATTTCAGTCGCTTGCCCCCTGTTCATGCCGTTCATGCCAGGGGGCAGACCTAGGCCCTGCTTTCGCGATAGGGACGAGCTTTGGGTTGTGCACAATTGATTACAGCCTCGAAGTCTGGGGCCCATTCCTCCGCCGCTTCTGATTTCCCCAGCGATTTCCCTGCCCCAACCGGCGGATGACCGCTTGTGCCGATGGACCCCGGCCGCCGCCGGGTGACGACTGAAGAGACATCTGCGGCGTCTCACTCGAAACTGCTGGGTCTGCCGGAGACGACCGGGAGCGCGGCCGCGCGCACATGCGCGAGATGACCGATCATCCTTGGGCAAGTAGGGTGCGCCGCATCTTCGCAAGCGACGAACGCGAGGCCTTTGCTCCTGGCGCGGATCCGATTGGATTGTTTCGCGGCCGCGGGTTGGATAATTTAAGCCTCGCCGAGTAAGGGAGAGCCCGAGATGACGACAATCGTTGGCCAGGGTGACTATAAATACGAGATCAAGGAAAATTGGGCGAAGCTGCCGGAGGGCTGGTCATTCAAGGAAGTGGCGGCGGTCGGCGTCGACAGACAAGACAATATCTATTGCTTCACGCGCGGCGAGCACCCGGTCATCGTCTTCGACCGTGACGGCAATTTTTTGCGTTCCTGGGGCGAGGGTCAATACATTCGGGCGCACGGCGTCCATATGGGCCCAGACGATTCGATCTATCTGACCGACGATGGCGGACATTTTGTGCGCAAATGTTCGCTCGACGGCAAGGTGGTGCTTGAGCTGGGCGTTCCCGGCAAGCCGGCGCCCTATCTGAGCGGTGAACCGTTCAACCGGTGCACGCATACCGCGCTGTCGCCAAAGGGAGAAATTTATGTCTCCGACGGCTACGGCAACGCCAAGGTTCACAAATACGCGCCCGACGGCAAATTATTGCTGTCGTGGGGCGAGCCAGGCAGCGATCCCGGCCAGTTCAACCTCGTCCACAACATTTGCACCGATGCCGACGGTTGGGTCTATGTGGCCGATCGAGAGAACCACCGGGTCCAGGTATTCGACGGCAACGGCAAGTACGAGACCCAGTGGAACAACCTACACCGGCCGTGTGGGCTGTACATGGATTATGTGCGGCATCCGGTCTGCTATATCGGCG
Source organism: uncultured Alphaproteobacteria bacterium (assembly GCA_963790875.1). Classification (GTDB taxonomy): domain Bacteria; phylum Pseudomonadota; class Alphaproteobacteria; order ATCC43930; family CGMCC-115725; genus AP-15. Next base: position 1,003,923 of record CAWBQT010000016.1, on the reverse strand, counting down.
AACTTTCGGTCAATCGCCTCAACGCCAATCTCGGGCCGCGGGTCAGCATCGTCGACAATCAGGGCAAGTTGCTATCGCGGATCGGCGACCCGTTTGCCGGACGGGCACCGACCTCGTTCATCGGGCCGCACGGGCTGACCGTCGACAGCCACGGAGATCTCTATGTCGCCGAGGTGTCTTGGACCTTATGGCCGGGGCTGTTCCCAGACGAACCGCGGCCCGAAAATTTGCGCACCATCCAAAAATACCAGCGCGTCCACTAACAAGCCGTTCCCGTGACGGTATGAGGACTACGGCAGCAGACGCTCGGCGATCTGCACCGCGTTCAATGCGGCGCCCTTGCGCAATTGGTCGCCGGCGGCGATCAGCGCCAGGGAATGTCCGCTCGGATCGCTGAGATCCCGCCGAATGCGGCCGACCAAGACCTCGTCTCGGCCGCTGGCGTCGGCTGGCTTCGGAAAGTAGTTATTCGCTTGGTCATCGACGAGCCGCACACCGGGAGCCTCTGAAAGCCAGCCGCGCCATATCGGGATCGACCGGCCGCTCGCATTCGACCGTCGCCGCAATGGAGTGGGCGCGGAGCACCGGCACCCGCACGCAAGTCACGCCGATGCGGATGTCGGGATCGTCGAGGATTTTGCGGGTTTCGTTGATGACCTTGGTTTCCTCGCTGTTGCAACCGGTCTCGGGGTCGATCGCGGTGTCGTGGCTGAAAAGGTTGAAGGCATAGGGATGCGGCAGCCTCTGCGGGGCAAAGCTGCGCCCGTCGAGCAAGGCGCGCGTTGCCTCGCGCAATTCCTCGACTGCCGCGGCACCGGCACCCGAAGCGGACCGATGGGTCGCCAGGATCACGCGCCGAACACGGTTCCGGCAGTAAATTGACCATAGCGCCATCAGCGCGATGATCGCGGCGCAGTTGGGGTTGGCGATGATGCCGCTGTGCGAGCCGACCGCGTGCGCATTGATTTCCGTGACGACGAGCGGCACGCCCGGGTCCATGCGGAACGCCGACGAATTAGCGATTACGACGGGCCGGCGCGCACCGCTTGGGGCGCCCACCGCCGCGCCGTGTCGCTCGCGGCCGAGAATAGCGCGAAGTCGACGCCATCGAGGGCGGTCTCGGTTACTACCTCGACCGGCAATTCCTCGTCGGCGAAAGCTAGCCTTCTTCCGGCTGAGCGGGGTGACGCCAAAAGGCGCAGCTCCGCAACGGGAAAGCGCCGCTGGTCGAGGATCCGCAACAGCTCGTTGCCGACCGCGCCAGCGGCGCCGACGATGGCGATGACCGGCCGCGGGCAGCGCAGCCGGAAGCGAGAGGAGGGGCTCGGATCTGGCCGCATCGTCTCTCCGTTCGTTGATCCGGGAGACGGGGCACCAGCATTGAAAAAGCCCCGTCTGGTACCGGCCGGGCTTCGAAAGGAAATATCGCGCTAGCTCAGCGGATAAGCACCTCCGATGCCCGACCAGAGGGCGTCTTCAGCGACTTGCGCTTGAGAGCAATCAGCATGGCGAACTGGAGGGTAGCCGCCGCAAGCGGTGGTAACAACGGTGAATTTTGCCGAGGTCCCAGCAAGCTTGCGCCATGCTGAGCACGGCCAACTCTTGATAACGGGCCCGAGAATGGCAGCACCCGAGGCGCGCGGCGCATCCTGATGCGTTATCATCATCCGTTCCTCCCGCGCTGCCTTGACACGAATGTAGCCGGTTACTATCACCGTCTCCTCGGGAAAGCCCTCATGCGGAAGATCTACGATTACATCATTGTGGGAGGTGGATCGGCAGGATCGGTTCTTGCCAACCGGCTTTCCGCGCGTAGCGCCAATCAGGTTCTGCTGTGCGAAGCGGGGCAGGACACGCCCGACGGGCGCATCCCAGATGCAATCCTCGATAGCCGATCCGGGGTTGCTTCACGCGATCCGCGCTTCATCTGGGGCCAATTGCGCGTCACCACCGAGGCGATGCCGCACAACGATCCCGATGCGCCACGTCCGCCCTTGGTGCGGTATGAGCAGGCACGCGTCCTAGGCGGCGGATCCTCGATCAACGGCCAACTCGCCAACCGTGGCGCTCCACACGATTACGATGAATGGGAACAGCGCGGCGCCAGTGGCTGGCCCTGGGAGGCCGTGCTGCCCTACTTCAAGAAGGTCGAGCGGGACGTCGACTTCGACGGGCCCTTGCACGGCAGCGAAGGCCGGATCCCGGTTCCGCGCGTCTTCCCGGAAAACTGGTCGGCGTACGCGAAGGCGGCGGCAGAAGCCTTTGAGTTCGCTGGTCATCGCTACGTGCTCGACCAGAACGGAGAATTCCAAGACGGATATTACCCGCTCGCTATGTCCAATCTGTACGATCGGCGTGTCTCCGCGGCGGTCGGCTATCTCGGTGCCACCGTCAGACAGCGCGACAACCTCGAGGTACTAACGGAAACGCAGGTCAGCGAACTCTTGTTCGAAGACAGACGCTGCGTTGGCATTCGCGCCATGGTCGGCGGTAAGCCGCTCGAGTTTCGCGGCAACGAAGTCATCCTGTGCTGCGGCGCCATCCATTCGCCGGCCATGTTGCTGCGCGCGGGTATCGGGCCGGTCGGGCATTTGCGCGATCGCGGTATTGCCGTGCGGGCGGCGCGCGCCGGCGTCGGGCAGCGTTTGATGGATCATCCGTCTATCTCGCTCGCTTCATATGTCAAGCCGAACTCGCGCAAGAACCCGTACAGCAGGCGCTCTTTGCATCTCGGCATGCGCTTTTCCTCCGGGGTCGACGGCGCGCCGCCGGGCGATATGGCGCTTACGGTGTCAAACAAATCGGCGTGGCATGCCATCGGCGACCGAATCGCCGTGATTACCATTTGGGTCAACAAGACCTTTTCCGAGACCGGGCAGGTTCGGCTGGCGTCCGCGGATTGGCGGCAAGAGCCGAGCGTGGATTTCAATCTGTTGTCCGATCATCGCGATCTGGTGCGGCTGACCAAAGGCTTTCGGCACATCGCTGCATTGCATGAACTGCCGCCACTGAGAGCGGCTGCCGGAGATTCGTTTCCTGCCAGCTTCACCGACAAAATCCGCAAGGTCGATACTTACAACACAAAGAACCGTATCCTCACCAGAATTGGGGCGACATTGATGGACGGCCCGTCATTCCTGCGACAAGCGGTTATCCGCGGCTTCATCATGGAATCGGCCGGGCTGGTGCGGGCGTTGCGGGATGACGAAGCGCTGGAGAGCTATATCAAGCGGTCGGCGGTCGGCGTCTGGCACTGCTCGTGTTCCTGCCGGATGGGGGCGGCCGATGACCCAATGGCGGTGACCGACAATCAGGGGCGTGTGCGCGGCGTGCAAGGGCTGCGCATCGCAGACGCGTCGATCTTTCCGGTGATTCCTTGCGCCAATACCAATTTCCCGACCATGATGGCGGCGGAGAAGATCGCCGACGACATCCTCCGGACTGAAACACCAGGGAGTTCGGCGCTGCGGGTCGCAGTGGCGTGAGGGGGATTGGGGCGCGTAGACGTCCCTGTGTATCCGCGGTCACAAAGTCGATTTGGGGAGGTGAGAAAATGCGGAAGGCGCTGATCGCCGCTGCGGCACTGTTGGCTATCTTGTTCTCGACGCAGCAAGGCGCGGCGCAGGAAGCCGACGTCATGCACTGGTGGACGAGCGGCGGCGAATCCCGCGCCGTCGCGGTGTTCGCCAAGGAATACGACAAGCGCGGCGGCACCTGGGTCGATGACGCTTCGGTCGGCCCGCAGGCCGAGCACGCGGCGGCCCTGAACCGCATCGCCGGAGGCAATCCGCCGACAGCGATGCAGTGGAATATCGGCGTGGCGGTTCGCCAATTGGCCGAGCAAGGCGTCCTCACCCCGCTCGACGAAGAGGCCAAGAAAGGCAACTGGCTGGCCAACCTGCCGCCGCTGCTGGTCAAGAACATGACCTACGACGGCCACGTCATCGCCGCACCGGTGAACATTCACGGCGCCAATTATCAATTCTACAGCATCAAGGTCTTCAATGACCTGAAGATGCAACCGCCGAAGAGTTGGGACGAGTTCCTCGCCGACGCGCCGAAAATCAAGGCGGCCGGCTACATCCCGATCGCATTCGGCGCCAACGCGCAGCAGCTCGACTGGCTGTTCGCGGCGATCCTGGCGGGTGCGGGCGGCAAGGATCTGTACCGCGAGGTGTTCGTCGATCACGATGCGAAAGCCGCGGGCAGCGACGGCGTACAGCACGTGTTCGACGTGATGGGGCAGGTTCGCCCGTACGTCGACGCCGGCAGCCCCAACCGCAAGTGGAACGATTCCTTGGCGCTGGTGGAGACCGACAAGGCCGCCCTGATGATCGTGGGCGACTGGGCGAAGGGGGACTTCGCCGCTGCCCACAAGGTCGTCGGCAAGGATTTCGGCTGTCAAATGGCGCCCGGCAACCAGGCCTACGTGATGACGGTCGATGTGTTCGTGTTCCCTGTGAACAACAAGCCCGACCAGAAGGCGGCGCAGGACAAGCTGGCGATGCTGATGATGGACCCGGTGGTGCAGACCGAATTCAACAAATTCAAAGGCTCGCTGCCCGCGCGGCGGGATGCCAACATCGGCGAACTGGATGCCTGCGCACAACTTGGCCAGAAGGTGCTGGCAGAAGGCCCCGCAAACCAGCTGCCAAACTTTGCGTTGGCATTCAGCCCGGACACCCAAGGGCAGATTGAAGACTTGCTTGGCAACTATTGGAGCGATCCGTCGATGAAGCCGGCGGACGCTGCAAAGCAACTTTCCTCCATCATCGCCAGCGCCGGCGGCTGACCTTATGTCGGTAGACCTGCGGGGTGAGACGGATGCGGCATTGCCAGTGCGACGGGCGCTTGCGACCGACGTAGCCCCGCGGGTAGGCCGTACCTATCGCACGCGCAGCCTTGCAGCAAAGATCGCGCTGACCCCGACGATCCTGGTGATGCTGGGATGCTACTACGCGAGCGTTACCTGGACCGTCTACATCTCCATGACGCGGTCCTTCCTGTTGCCGGTCTACAGCTTCGCCGGCAGTGTGCAATATCAGCGCCTGTTCGCCACGCCGCGCTGGCAGGTCGCCTACGGCAACATGTTCCTGTTCGGTGCATTGGACATCATCGGCACGCTTAGCCTTGGCGTCCTGCTCGCCGTACTGCTGGATCGCGCGGTGCGCTTCGAAGGCATTTTTCGCACCATCCTGCTCTATCCGTTGTCGCTCTCCTTCATCGTCACCGGCCTGACCTGGCAATGGGTGCTCAGTCCGACGATCGGCGTCCAACAGTTCGTGCGCGGCTTGGGTTGGGAGGGGTTCGTTTTCGACTGGATCACCCGTCCGCAGCGGGCGATCTACACGCTGGTGTTTGCCGGCGTCTGGCACCAGTCGGGTCTGATCATGGCGATCATGCTGGCGGGGCTGCGCGGCGTCGACCGGGAGATCTGGCGCGCCGCCCGCGTCGAGGGCATCCCGACCTGGCGGACCTATGTCAGCATTGTGCTGCCGATGCTGCGGCCGTTGATTGTCACTTGTCTGGTGCTGGTCGCGATTGCCGTGGTCAAAAGCTACGACCTTGTGGTGGCGATGACCAATGGTGGGCCTGGCTTCTCCTCGGACCTGCCGGGAAAATTCGTCGTCGATTTCGAGTTCGAGCGTGCCAATATCGGCCAAGCCTCGGCGGCCGCGACCGTCATGCTGGGATCGGTGCTGGCGATCATCTCGCCCTATCTCTATTACGAACTGGCGCGGAAGAAGCGATGACGACGGCGAGCCGTCACGCCCGCATCGGGCGGATCGGGCTCTACACCCTGCTGGTGTGGATTTGCTTGTTCTTCTCGATACCGCTGCTGGTGGTGATCTCGACGTCGTTGAAGACCTCGGACGAGGTGCGCACGTTCTCCATCTTCAGCCTGCCGGCAGCGCCAAGCGTCGCCAGCTGGATCAAGGCCTGGTCGTCCGCGTGCACCGGGCTCAATTGCGGCGGCGTGCGCGTCGGCTTCTGGAATTCGGTGCGCATCCTCATTCCCAGCGTCATTATCTCGGTGCTGGCCGGGTCGGTCACCGGCTACGCCCTGTCGCATTGGCGCATCCGCGGCGCCAATCTGATCATGCTGTTGCTGCTGATCTGCGCCTTCATTCCTTACCAGGTGATCCTCTATCCGCTGGTCAAGACGTTCAGCGCGATCGGCATCTACAGCTCGCTGCCGTGCATCGTCGCGGTACACGTCGTGTTCGGCCTGCCGGTGATGTCCCTGCTGTTCCGCAACTTCTATGCGGGCTTGCCGGAGGAACTCGTGAAGGCCGCGCGGATCGACGGGGCTGGGTTCTGGCGCATCTTCGCCTTTGTCATGCTGCCGATGTCGGTGAACATCCTGATCGTCGCGACGATTCTGCAGACCACCGGCATCTGGAACGACTATCTGCTGGGCCTCATATTCGCGGGCCGTGAGAACATGCCGATGACGGTACAGCTCAACGCCATAGCCACGACCTCGACCGGCATCATCGAATACAACGTCAACACGGCGGCGGCGTTGTTGACGGCGCTGCCTCCGTTGATTGTCTATTTCTTGTCGGGTCGCTACTTCGTGCGCGGCATCACTGCCGGGGCGGTAAAGGGCTGACATGTCCGCCGTCTCGGTCTGCGGCCTCTCCAAGTCCTTCGGCCCTCTGCGCGTGCTGAAGGACATTCAGCTGCCGATCGATGCGGGCGACTTCACGGTCCTGCTCGGCCCTTCCGGCTGCGGGAAGTCCACATTGCTCAATGTCATCGCCGGGTTGGAGGATACCGACGCCGGAATTATCGAGATCGACGGCACCGATGTGACGCATCGCGAGCCAAGCAAGCGCGGCATCGCAATGGTCTTCCAGTCCTATGCGCTGTATCCGACGATGAGCGTGCGCAAGAACCTCTCGTTCGGCTTGCGCGTCCGCTCGGTGCCGCGGCAGGAGGTCGCCCGGCGGGTCGATTGGGCCGCCAATCTGTTGCAGATCGACGAATTGCTCGACCGCAAGCCGTCGCAGCTCTCCGGCGGACAGCGCCAGCGGGTCGCCATCGGGCGCGCACTGGTGCAGCAGGCGAAGGTGTTTCTATTCGACGAACCGCTCTCCAATCTCGATGCCAAGCTGCGTAGCGAGATGCGCGTCGAACTGAAGCGCCTGCACAAGGAACTGGAGGCTACGATCCTCTACGTTACCCATGATCAGATCGAAGCAATGACCCTGGCGACGCGCATCGCGGTAATGCGCGCCGGGCGGATCGAGCAATATGCGGCGCCGGACGAGCTGTATGAGGCGCCGGCGACGTTGTTCGTCGCCGGTTTCGTCGGCTCGCCGGCAATGAATTTCCTGCGCGGGCGTCTGACGTCAGGCGCGGTTCACATCGGTTCGGCGCAATTGCCGCTCAATGGTTATCGGTTCCGTTCGACACCCGCGGAAGGACAGGAGGTCATACTCGGGATTCGCCCGGAACACCTAGTGCTTGCGCACGCCGGGACGATCGAGGCGGAAACCCTGTTCATGGAGCCGATGGGCGCCGACACGCTTGGCTGGTTCGATTTCGCCGACCATCGCCTGTCCGCCCGCCTCGTGCCGCAAGTGGCGCGCGAGCTGTCTGGTCGGGTCAGGCTGCAATTGCTCGCGGATCACGTCTCTCTGTTCGATCCGTCGACCGAGGCAAGGTTGTAGCGCCCTCGGGCCCTCCGCGTGATGGGCCGATCAGGGGACACCGGGCCCGTGGACGAGCGCACCACGATTTCCGCATCGCATTCGTATACGAAATGCTCCTTCCTCCCTTCCAACCTCGCCATCAGGAAACGGGCGGTGAGACGGCCGACCTCGTCGCTGAGCACGCGAACCGTCGTAATCGGGATCGGAAGCTCGGCCATGATCTCAATGTCGTCGTATCCCGCGATCGATATTTCCTCCGGCACGCCGATGTGCATGGCCTGGCTCTCAAGCATGGCGCCGACGGCGAGATAGGCGTTGCCGCAGATTACGGCGGTCGGAGCTGGCTTCGTTTCAACGATCTGCCGGAACAGCTTCCGGCCCTCGGCGATGCCCCAAAACCCCTCGGCAAAATGTTCCGCCCGAATAGCAAGGGAGCGTTCGGCCAGGGCGTCTCGGATGCCTTGGAGTTGTGCCTGGGCACGGTCATTGTTTTCCGTAGACTGCGCCACGACACCGAAGCGACGGTGCCCGAGGTCGGCCAGGTAGCTGGTCAGTCGATCGAGGGCCTTGCGATTGTCAGGTCCAATGCAGGTCCCATGCGTCGATGGGTTGTAGACGAAGGTGTTGACGCAGAGGATGTCGTGGTTCCGGAGCAGCGCCTCAAGCTCCGCGTGATGCTTCTCGCCGACCAGGATCAGTGCATCGACGCCGCGCTCGATGAGCTTCTGGGCTTGGCTCAGCTCCTGCTCGAGGTGGTATTCGGAGCAAGCCAGCAGCAGTGTGTAACCGCCCGACGCCAGCTCGTTCTGGAGGGCCTGGATCGCGCGCGCGAAGTCGCCGTGAGTCAGCGTCGGGAAGATGGCGCCGATGGTGTGTGTCCGCTTGGTTGCAAGCGCGCGCGCCGTGCCGTCTGGAACCCAGCCCAGCTGGCACACGACAGAGGCGATGCGCGATCGCAGCTCTTCCGACACGGTCTCGGGCTTGTTCATGGCACGGGACACAGTAGCGGTCGACACTCCCGCTACTTTCGCCACGTCGCGCAAACCAATCTTCCGCCGCGAAGGGATCATGAGTCGTTCGTCCCGTGTCTGCGCCGCGGTGAGGCTAACACGTGTTTTACTCGGTGCCGTCACGCCTGATTGGCTATCGCTTGCGGGTGCAGCTTTACGACGATCGGTCTCGAATGATTTCAGAGGCGCGACGTCGATCCCCGGGATGGCTCGCCGACGTGCCGCGCCACATGCCGATCATCCCGTCGTGTGTTTGCCCAACCTTCATTCCGTAGCATGGGATGGCCGTAGCATGGGATGGCCGTAGCATGGGATGGCCGTAGCGCATGGGATGGCCGTTGTAGCAGTGCCCGGCCTCACGACGCGGCGCGACAGATGCCTCCATCTGATTGGATTCCCTCAATTTTCCGAGCGTCATCCGGCAACTCCGGTCAGCCGACGCGTTCGAGCACGGCGTTGAACAGCTCGGTACGCCGCTCTTCGAGGTTGCGCGCGGAATTGCGGAACATCTCTCGCCAATCCGCGCCGAGGATCAGATGCGTGCCTAGCGGCGGTGGCGCGCCGGAGGCACTTCGCACGCGCCTCGACGCCGATTGCAGCGCCTCCCGCGTCGTGTCCTGCCAGACCGCGATGCGGAACCCGGCCGCGGCGAGCTTCGCCCGCGTCGCCTCCTGCGGCAGCAAAAAGCTGATGCCCGGCTCGCGCGCCCATTGCACCGGAAAATGCGGCGCCCCAACCGGTCCGGCGGCGACCTCCTGCAAGGCGAGCCTGCCGCCCGGTTTGAGGACGCGCCACATCTCGGAATAGAGGCGGTCACGGTCGGCAATGTTCATCGCCGCATTCTGCGACCAGACCACATCGAAGCTCATCGCGTCGAACGGCAGATCGAGCGCGTTGCCCTGGCGGTAGTCAACCTTTCCGGTAAGCCCGGTGCGCCCTGTCAGCATCTCGGCGACGCGGACGAATTCGGCGGTCAAGTCGATGCCGCTGACCCGAACACCATAGCGCCAGGCGAGGTAGCGCGACGGTCCGCCGAGACCCGCGCCGACATCGAGCACCCGCTCCGAGCCGACGAACCCGACCAACTCAGCCAGGCGGATCGTCGCCGGCCTCTGCCCGCCATGGAATTCGTCGACCGGCGCCAGATCGTCCGGGTTCAGGTGGTCGAGGTCCTTGCCGATTCCCCGCAAGGCCTCGAGGATGGCCTGCCCGAGATCCGAACTGGTGTAATGGTCCTCTACCGGGCTATGGTTGATGGCCATCGTTTCTCCCATTTTCCGCAGCATCATCGTCCCAACTCTTCGACGACGACCCCGAGTTCGCGCGACGCGATCGCCAAGCGCCTATCGAGCGTAGCGAGCGGAGCATCGAGCCGTCGGGCGATCGCAATGTGTAGAGCGTCGGAAGCTCGCAACGCGAGGTCGAACCGTCGCACATACGCATGGGCAAGCCGGACATCGACGCTACGGACATCGGCCGGCCGTCATCGCCGATCGCCATACATCGAAATCCGACAGGGGCGCAGCCGCATCGGATCCTTGGAGGCACCCATCCGAACCCGCCGCGACAGCGCCGAGACCACTTCCGCGGCGCGAAGTCGCTGACGAGCAGCCGCCTCCCTCGCCCCCGCTCGCGGGGAGAGGGCCGCGGTGAGGGGCAGCCGCCCGACGTTCCGTGAATACCATGGGTTCCTTTCGCGCGAGGCTGCGGTATCGTCCGGCGCCGCTCGCAGGGGAGAAATCGCCGATGCGCCTGCTGATCGCGATGATGAAGCACGAGACCAACACCTTTTCGCCGGTGCCGACGCCGCTTGCCCGCTTTGGCAACGGCCCGGGGCCGCTCTCTGGCGAGGCGGCGATGCTCGCCTATCGCGGCACCGGTACCGGGCTCGGCGCCTATCTCGATCTCGCGGCGCGCGAAGGCGCCGAGATCGTCCTGCCGATCGCCGCCGGCGCGCCGCCCTCCGGACCCGTCGAGGATGCCGCCTATGCTACCATCACCGACGCGATCTGCGAGGCGGCGGCACAAGGCGGCTTCGACGGCATCATGCTCGACCTGCACGGCGCCATGGTCACCGAAAGTCTCGATGATGGAGAAGGAGAGCTCCTGAAGCGGCTGCGTACGATCGACCCTGCGACGCCGATCGCCGTCGCGCTCGACATGCACGCCAATCTCTATGACGAAATCGTTGCCAATGCGACGGTCGTGACCGGCTATCGCACCTATCCGCATATCGACACCTACGAGACCGCGCGGCTCGCCGGCGAGATCCTGTTGCGCACAATCCGCGGCGAGATCAAGCCGGTCATGGCCTGGGGCAACGCCCCGATGCTGCCGCATGTCATGCGGCAAGGGACGGACGACCACCCCAACAAGGAGCTGCAGCACCGCTGCGCCGCGATGGGCAGCGAAGGCGCGCTCGCGGCGAGCCTCTTCACCGGCTTTCCGCATGCCGACATCGTGAATGCCGGGCTCTCGGTGGTGGTCGTGACCGATGGAGATCGCCAGCTCGCCGAAGAGCTGCGCGACGAATTGCTGAACCGAGCGTGGGTCGAGCGCGAGGCTTTCTTTTACCACATCGAGCCGCTGCAGAGCTCGGTCGCCCGCGCCAAGGCGATGCCGCCAAAAGAGACCGGCGACGGGCCGATCGTCCTGCTCGATCACTACGACAATTGCGCTTCGGGCGGGACAATGGACACGACCGCGGTTCTGGCCGAGATCCTGCGCCAGGATCTAAAGGACGTTGCTGTCTTCGCGATCTACGATCCGGCGGCGGTGCAGCAGGCGATCGCCGCCGGCATCGGCGCGCGAATCACGTTATCGATCGGCGGCAACATCAAGATGCCGGCGATCGACGGCGACAGCCAGCCTCTGACCGTGACCGGCCGGGTCAAGACGATTTCCGACGGCCGGTATCGGAACCGCGGGCCGATGGCGCGCGGCGCGCAGATGGAGATGGGGCCGTCGGTCGTGATCGACACGGGCGCCCAGGAAATCGCGCTGATCTCGCGCCACGTCGAGCCGTCCGACCTGAACTGCCTGCTGGCGCTCGGCATCGACCCGCTGCAAAAACGCTATCTGATGCTCAAGAGCCGCATCCACTGGCGCGCCGGGCTCAGACAGGCGGCGAAGGCCGTCGTCGACTGCGCCGGCCTCGGCGTCTGCACCTCCGATTACAGGCAGCTCGATTTCAAGAAGGTGCGGCGCCCGATCTATCCGCTCGATTTGACGAACCGCTGACCGTCATTGTCGAAAGTGGGGGACCGCGGTTAGGTTGGACGCAGCAGGCAGTTCGAGGAAGAAGACATGGACGGCGCCACCGAGCTGATCGACATCGATCGGCGTTTTCTGCTGCATCCGCTGCACCATCCGGACGACCACCGGCAGCCGCTGGTTATCGTCGAGGGGCGCGGCGCAATGCTGCACACCGCCGACGGGCGGGAATATATCGACGGGCTTTCCGGGCTGTGGAATGTCAATGTCGGGCATGGCCGCGGCGAACTCGCGGACGCCGCCGCCGCGCAGATGCGTCGCATCGCCTTTGCCTCGGCCTATATCGGCCAGACCAACGAGCCGGCGGTGCGGCTCGCGCAAAAGATCGTCGGCCACGCCTATGGTAATTCCTCGGCGGTCTATTTCACGACCGCGGGCGCCGAATCCAACAAATCCGCCTTCAAATTCGCACGCTATTACTGGAAGATCAAAGATAAACCCAATAAAACCAAGATCATCTCACGCACCCATGCCTATCACGGAGTGACGATGGCGGCAATGAGCGCCACCGGCATGGCCGCCTACCACAGGATGTTCGGGCCGCTCGTGCCGGGCTTTGTCCAGGTGGCGCCGCCCTACCCGTTTCGCTGGCAAGGCAATCAAGAGCCTGGCATCGGCGCCGCCGAGGCGGTCGAAAAGGCGGTCCTTGCCGAAGGCGCCGACACCGTGGCGGCGGTCATCGCCGAACCGGTCATGGGGGCGGGCGGCGTCATCGTGCCGCCGGCCTCGTACTTTCCCGCGTTGCGGCAGATTTGCGACCGCCACGATGTCCTCCTGATCGCCGACGAGGTCATCACCGGGTTCGGGCGCACCGGCCGCTGGTTCGCGCTCGGTCATTGGGGGGTCGAGCCGGATCTCGTTTCGTTCGCCAAGGGGGTGACAAGCGGCTATTTGCCATTGGGTGGCGTGATCGCATCGAAGCGGGTTCACGACGCGATCGAGAGCGCGCCGGCGGATCGCCGCTTCATGCATGCGGCGACCTATTCCGGCCATCCGGTGTGCTGCGCGGTAGGCTTGCGCAACGTCGAGATCATCGAGAGCGAGGGTCTCGTCGAACGCGCCGCATTGATGGGCAAGAAGTTGCTCGCCGGTCTCGAGGGCCTGCGCGACCTCCCTGTCGTCGGCGACGTACGCGGGCTCGGCATGATGTGCGGGATCGAACTGGTGACCGACCGCAGCAACCGGGCGCCGGCGCTCGGTCTCGGCGCCCGCGTCTCCGGTGAGGCCCTCTCCCGCGGGCTGTTGATACGCGTCCGCGTGGGCGGCACCGACCCGACAATCGGCGACACGATTTGCTTGGCGCCGCCGCTAATGACCCCGGCCGAAACCGTTGACCGCATCCCGGAGATCCTGCGCGCCGCGATCGTCGCGGCATCGGGCTGAGCAGCGCAGGTTTCCGCCCGGTCGATCCGTATTCTTGCCGGCACGGCCAGCGGGGCGGCATCGGATTTTCGGAAGCGCCGTGGCGACCATCGAATCGGTGCAGCGAAGCCAGCGATCGCGTACCGGGGATGCGGCAGGCCGGAACAGCAATAACATGAGCACACCGTTCCCGCGTGCGCCTTGCGACCATGGCCGATGAGGTTCCGTCGAGTTTTTGCCGCAACATGCCTGATGGCGGTCCTGCCGGCCCTTTCGCCGCGCGGCGCCGACCCAACCGTCGGTAGTACGTCCGACAACCGCCGGATCATCCATGTCCTCAACCGCCTCGCCTTTGGCCCGAGCCCAGAAGATTTCCGTCATGTCGAACGCATCGGGGTCGAGCGCTATATCGCCGAGCAGCTCGATCCCTCGGCGATTCCCGAAGCGGCCGAATTGGATTGGAGGCTCGCACAACTCGGCACGTTGAACCTCGATGCGGTTCAGCTGCGCCAACTTTTCGGGCCTCTGCGGCCGATTCTCGGCATCAAGCCGACGCTGCAAGAGGTGCGCGAACAACGAGCGCGGGCTCGGACCGTCGCCGAGCAGGCGGCGGCCGCGCGAATCTACCGAGCGGTCATCAGCCGGCGCCAGTTGCTCGAGGTCATGGTCAATTTCTGGTTCAATCATTTCAATGTCTTTGACGGCAAGGAGCTCGATCGCATCTGGATCGGAAATTACGAAGAGGCGATCCGCCAGCATGCGCTCGGCAGTTTCCGTGACCTGCTATTCGCCGTGGCCAAGCATCCGGCGATGCTGGTCTATCTCGACAACACGCTGAATTCCGCAACTGGCAGTCCCGGCGCACATGGTATCGCACGAGGTCTAAACGAGAACTTCGCCCGCGAGGTTATGGAGCTGCATACTCTCGGCGTCGACGGCGGCTATACCCAAGCGGACGTCACGACGCTCGCCCGGGTGTTCACCGGGTGGTCTCTCAATTCGCCGAACTCGCCGCAGTTCCCGAACGATGCCGCGGTTTTTGTCGGCGCTCGCCACGATTTTTCTCCGAAAGTCTTTCTCGGCAAAGTGCTTGTCGAGCGCGGCAGAGCAGAGGGTGAGGAGGCGCTCGACATCCTGGCGAAGAGCCCGGCGACCGCGCATCACATCGCTTTCGAGCTGGCGCAATATTTCGTCGCCGACGCGCCGCCGCCCAGCCTCGTGGACGGTCTTGCCGCGCAGTTCACCGCGAGCGACGGCAACATCCGCGAAGTCCTGAAGACCTTGTTCGCCAGCCCCGAGTTCTGGGCGAGCGCCGGCCAGAAATACAAAACGCCCTACGAATTCGTGGTCTCGGCGGCACGCGCCGCCGGCATGCCGCTTTTGAACCCGCGCCCGCTGCTCGCTGCGCTTGGGCAGCTCGGCATGCCGCTTTACGGCTGCCAAACGCCGGACGGCTACCATGATACCGAAGCCGCCTGGCTGAGCCCGGACGCGAGCCTGCAGCGGGTCGACTTTGCGGTAGATTTCGCACGCGGCGATCTCCCGATCGCCCGCCCCGCGGATGCAACCCTCGCCGCCGCCTTGCCGGGACGACAAATACCCGTTGATTCGGTGCGTCTCGGAGCAATCTTTGGATCGATCCTGTCGCGGCCGACCCGCGTGGCGGTTGCCAGGGCGACGCCTGAATTACGCGCGGCGCTGATTCTCGGCAGTCCTGATTTCATGCGCAGATAGGGGGCACGGTCGATGGATCGGCGAGGCCTGCTCAAAGC
This sequence comes from uncultured Alphaproteobacteria bacterium, assembly GCA_963790875.1. Lineage (GTDB taxonomy): Bacteria > Pseudomonadota > Alphaproteobacteria > ATCC43930 > CGMCC-115725 > AP-15. Next base: position 988,845 of record CAWBQT010000016.1, on the reverse strand, counting down.
GCCGTTGGCGGCGACGCTCCTGCTGCTCGGACATCGGGCATGGGCCATGACCGCGGAAGGCGACCCGCAGCGCCTGATCGTGATCATGCTGCGCGGCGCCGTCGACGGCCTCAACGTCGTGGTGCCTTTCGCCGACGATGACTATTACCGCGTTCGCCCCTCGATCGCGATCGCCCCACCCGGTAAATCCGACGGAGCGCTCCCCCTCGATGCACGCTTCGGCCTTCATCCGGAGCTCGCCTCCTTGGTGCCGTTGTGGCACGCCGGACAGCTTGCGTTCATCCATGCCGCCGGCTCGCCCGACCCGACCCGATCGCATTTCGATGCGCAGCGCTTTATCGAAACTGGGACGCTCGGGGAGGATTCGACGCCGGATGGCTGGATGAACCGGCTCTTGCTCTCATTTCCCGCACCGCACCGGCCAACCGAGGCGATCAGCATCGGCCCTACTTTGCCGCAAATTCTGGCGGGCAAGGCTGCCGCCACGAATTTTCCGCTCGGACCCGACGCCGCCCGACCGGCTCCGATCGACGCGGCGGCCGTCAGCGGAGCCTTTGACCGTCTCTACGCTGGGAAAGACGCGCTTGGTCGCGCCTATCGCGAAGGACGGGAGGCCCGGACCGAGCTGCTTGCCGATCTCGCGACGGAACAGCGGACCGCCGACGGCGGCGCGCCGCCGCCAAAAGCCTTCCCAGCCCAAGCGGCTCGCCTCGCCTATCTGGTCAGGCACGACCCGACTATCCGGCTTGGCTTTTTCGCGCTCGGCGGCTGGGACACGCATGTCCGACAGGGCGGCAGCAGCGGGCAGCTCGCCAGCCATCTGCGCCCCCTCGGCGACGGGATCGCCGCATTTGCCTCAGGATTGGGCAGCGCTTGGCGCGATACCGCGGTCGTCGTGGTATCGGAGTTCGGCCGCACCGTGGCGGAAAACGGCGACGGCGGCACCGATCATGGCCATGGCAATGTCATCTGGATCGCCGGCGGCGCCATCGCCGGCGGCCAAATCTATGGGGATTGGCCAGGCTTGGCGCCGGAACAGCTCTATGAGCGGCGCGATCTTGCCGTCACGACGGACTTTCGCATCGTTCTGGCCGCTCTGCTACGGCGTCATTTGCACCTCTCCTCGGCTCAGCTCGATATGGTTCTTCCCGGTCGGCCGACCGACAACCCGGCCCTGGCTTCGCTGGTGCCGACGTAGCGCCTCGCAAGCGGCGGGCGTTCGCCGAACCCTGCCGGGTTTGGCTCCGGATGCGTGTCGCCTCGGAGCGCAATTGCGGCCCGGCTCACGGCTCTGCCGGCGAAGCGCTCCAAAGCCGGCGCAGACGCTGGCGGTGGCGCAGCAGCCAATAGAGGGCGACGAGGCTGTGCCCGTTTTCGATCTTCCCGGCGTCGATTAGAGCTTCGATCTCGGCGCAGCTTTTGACGAGGACGCGGATGTCTTCGCCTTCCTCGTGCAGGCCGTGCACGCCGGCGGCGGTGCGCGAATCCACGCGCGCGCAAAACAGCATCACACTTTCGTCCGAAGCCCCCGGGCTCGGCAGATAGCGTTGGATCGGGATCAGGGTGCTCGCCGGTACGAGGCCGGTTTCCTCGCGGACTTCGCGGATCGCCACCGCCGCCGCAGCCTCGCCATCCTCGACCACTCCCGCGGCAATCTCGATCTGCCATGGCGAAGCCCCGGCGAGCAGGGCCGGCAACCGCAGCTGTTCGACGAGAACGACGTCGTCGCGATCGGGATCGTAAAGCACGACCGCTACCGCCTTGCCGCGACGCAGCACATCGTAGCTGCGCACCGTACTCCACTCGCCGCAAAAGAGACGATGGCGAAACCGGAAGACATCCATCCGCAGGAAGCGTTCGAACACGGTCTGCGCTTCGATGATTTCGACACCGGGGTGCGCCGATCGATCGGTGCCGCTCACGACGGGAGCCCGGCTGCCGCGTCGGCCGCGGCGCCGCGCCACACGCGCGGCAGGCGCAGGGTAAACTCGGTGAATTCGTTCGGCCGGCTGTCGACGGTTATCGTACCGCCATGTCCCTGCACGATGATGTCGTAGCTGATCGACAGACCGAGCCCGGTGCCTTCACCGGTCGGCTTTGTCGTAAAGAACGGCGTGAACAGCCTTTGCCGGACTTCGGGGGTCATGCCGACACCATTGTCACGCACCCTGATTTCGACCTCGTCGCCGCACCGCTGCGTTGACACCTCCAGAACCGGCTCGAAATTCGGGTCGACCCCTGCCCGCAAGCGCTTGTTGGTGGCGTAAAAACTGTTGGCATAGAGGTTCAGCAACACTCGGGTGATGTCCTGCGGGACGAGCTCGACGGGGCCAAGATCCGGTGCGAAGTCGCGTCGGATGCTGACGTTGAAGCCCGGATCCTGGGCACGCGCACCATGATAGGCGAGCCCCAGCGCTTCTTCGGCGAGCGCATTGAGGTCGGTCGGTCGCCTCTCGCCGCCGCCGCTGCGCGAATGCAACAGCATGCTCCTGACGATGCCGTCGGCGCGTCGGCCGTGATCGCCGATTTTCGCCAGATTGCCGCTGAGGGTCGCGATCAGCTCGTCGATCTCACCCCGCTCGGAAACCTTGCATCCCGTCGCGGCGGAACCGAGTGCCTCTTGCAGCTCATCGAGCAACTCGCGCGACAACTCGGCAAAGTTGTTGACGAAATTGAGCGGGTTCTTGATCTCATGGGCAATGCCGGCGGTCAAATGGCCAAGCGACGCCATCTTTTCCGCCTGAATCAGGCTGGCCTGCGCGGCTCTTAGCTGTTCATTCGCGGCGCCCAGCTCGCGCTCGCGCCGAAGCCGCTCCTCGAACAACCTGGCGTTGCGCACCGCGAGTGCCGACTGCGCGGCGAACGCCTCGATGAGGCCGACGATTTCTTGCGAGAAGGTGCCGACCGCTTGCCGCAGCACGACAAGTCCGCCAAGGATCCGCTGTTCGTGCAGAAGCGGTACTGCGAGCAGCGAACGGTAGCCCATCTGTCCGAGACCGTCCGACAATTCGGCGACGGCAGCCTCGCTTTCGTCGAGCAGATCCGGGACCTGCACCGATGACGCGGTCGCCGCGGACCGGCCGATGGCGCCCATGTCGAAGCCGATCGACCGGTTTTGCAGCAGAGTCACCATCGCTGGTCCGGCGCCACAGCTCGTGCGGAAAGTGAATTCGTGGGCGGTTTCGTCGTAGTCGTAAACGACACCCGCCTGGGCCTGCGAAAATTCGACGGCGCGAGCGACGACGAGAGCCAAAACCGCGTCGGGGTCGAGGGTCGAACCGACCGCGCGCCCGACGTCGCGCAATGCCTCGAATTGCGCCAACGCCGAGCGCAGCGCCTTGAGCGTCTCACGGAACGCCGCCAGGGTATGAGCCATCGCGCCGATTTCATCCGGCCCGGCGGCAGGAATCGCCACCGCGACATCGCCGGCGTTCAGGCCATTCATCGCCACGACCAACCGGCGCAAAGGTCCGACTATGGAGCGCAACACCAGCAAGGTCAGTAGCGTGCCGACCAGCACCGCCGTCCACACGATGATGCGCGACAGCCGCCTCGCGGTAGTCGAAGCGGCGATGAGCTGCTCGCGCTCGGCGATTGACGCTTGAGTAAGCGCGCCGCTGATTGCGGCGAGACGCCGCTCGACCGCGACGCCGTAGTCGCTCGCCTTTGCCAACAGCGAATTCCCAGCTTCGCGATTGCCTGAGGTGTATTCCTCGACCGCCTGACCGGCAAAATCCTCAAATTGGGCAAGATCGCGGCGCAGCTCGGCGACCGCGTAGGGTCGCCGCTGCGCCAACCGGTCGAGTTCTCGTTCCATCTGCTCGCGATCGGCAGCGGCCTGTTGCTCGGCCGACGACTGAGAGCTGACGGCGAGGTCAGTCAGCCAATAGCGAAATTCGCCGTACGCGACCTGCGCATCATTTGCATCGCGGATGACGCTGAGCGCCGCCACTGCCTTGGCCATTCCCGCCGCATTCTGGGTGAGCTTGTGGTTCAGATAAAAATTCGTCGTAAAGAGGAAGACGAGCAGCACGCCCGACAACACCATCAGCCGGATGCGGATCGGCAGGCGCTCCATCACACCGCTCCCGGCTCGCCGTTCGGTCGGCTGGTCCAAATCAGGGGCCCGCCGCCGTGCCGGCCGTCCCACACCGCCGTTGGTTGCAGCATTACAGCGACTCTGCGCTTGTGTTCCGAGCGAGCCAACGCCATTGGCCACGGTCAACCCTGCGTGGCGTCACGGACGAGTTCCGCAAGGCGCGCCTTCAGCTCGGTGAAATCGATCGGCTTGGCAAGAAACGCCGCGGCGCCAAGTTCGGCTGCTCGCTGTCGACGGGCATGATCGGCGTAGGCCGTCACGATCAACACCGGCAACTCCGGTCGCAGTTCTTTGGTCCGACGCAACAAATCGAGACCGTCCATACCGGGCATATTGATGTCCGAAAGGATGACGATCAGCTTGGGACGTATCTCGGCGAGCCGGCGCAGCCCGTCTTCGCCCAACTCCGCAAAATGCAGCACATAGCCGCCGTCGCGCACTTCCCGGCGGAAGCGCTGGCGAAACAACTCGGCCACGTCGGGCTCGTCGTCGACGACCAGGATACTGAAACTCATGCTTTATTCGACCTTCTCGATCGCTCAAACGATCGCGCCATCGATCAGGGATGCGGCCGAGCCGCGTTCGATCTCGACGACCCAGAGATCCGGATCACGGTGGCGCTGGCGAGCGATATACGAGTCGGCATCGACCTCGGCGACCGGCGCCGGCCCGGTCGCCCGCATCCAGATCAGCGCGCCATCCGGTCGTCTCGCCTGCGCCAGCACCGAGCAGCCCCCTTCCCGGTCGTTGAATTTGAGCAGAACTGCACCGGCATCGGCGTCGCCTCGGGCCACCACGGCTACCGCGACGGCGGCGAGATCGCAGCGCCGGATCAGCGCCTGGATCCACAGTCCGGTCTTGAGCCGCGCCTCCATCCTAGGATTCGCAACTCAGCCGCGGCTTGGCGCCAGCGGCAGCCGAATATGCACCGTCAACCCGCACGGCACCCGGTTTTCGGCAGTGATTGTGCCGCCCATGACCTCGACATTGCGGCGCGCAATCCACAGTCCGATACCGAAATAGGTCGTGGAAGTCTCGGCTGCCGCGTCCTCACGGCGCTCTGAATAATAGCGATCGAAGATCCGCCCGATTTGTCCGGCGGGCACCCCGGGGCCCTGGTCGGAAACGGTCAAATGCGCAAAACGGCCGTCATTCGCCAGATGGATCAGGATCTCGCCCCCCGCTGGTGAGAACGAGACGGCGTTTTCGATAAGGTTTTCGATAACGGTTTCGATCATTTCTTCGCTACCCAGCACGAGCATGCCGGGCAACAGGTCTGCGGTTATCGTCAAGCCGCGGCTGGCGAGCACGATTTTTAGCCCGCGACTGTCGAGAATCGGGGCTTGGCTTTGGATCAAGCGGCCGATCACGCGCCCGAGATCGACCGGAACTTGCGGCTCGTCGATCAGATCCGCCGCGGCCTCGTCGAGCCGGCGGGCGGAGGCAACCAATCCGTCCAGCCGGTCGAGCGCCTGTTCGACGACGCCGAGCGCGCGCTGCGCCCGGCGATTGTCCGGCGCAAGGGCACGCCGCAGCGGCTCGAGAGATTGGCGAATGACCGCAATCGGCGTCTTGAACGCATGTGCATTCTCCTCGGCGGTCAGTCGAATTTCGGCCGCCGAACGATGCAACGCGTCGACCATGCGATCGAACTCGGTGGCGACCGTGGCAAGTTCCGGGAGATCGGCCCGATCGGCGAAGGATCCGGCATCAAGGCCCTGATCATGGATCCGCCTTGCCCGCCGGGCAAAGCGGCGCAGTCCGCCGCGAACGCTCAACAACGTCGAGAAGGTGATCGCGGCCATAGCCAGGTAGATTAGTGCGGCGATGCGCACCGTCGGCGTCGCCCAATAGGGCTCGCCGAGATGCGCCGCGGGAAAAGCCGCGACCGGGAACGATGCAACCACCGCCCAGCACCCCGCCGTCGTCGCGAGCGGCGTCACCGCGGTGACGATCTCGTCGCCGCCGGTCGCACGGTGGTAGATCATCGAGAACGGCATTTCGCCTTGGCAGTTCTGCGCCAGCCGATCGAGCACGCCTTTCCGTAACAGGGTGTCGCGCTCCGCCTGCAGATTGCTGGGCTCGACCGTCGGCCAGGATGCCACGTAATAGAAGCCACGGGCGGCGCCGCTGGCCGTAGCCGGCGCCAACAGCAATTCGATCGTCGTCACCTCGCCGGCGAACCGCGTCAGATATTCCCCGAGCTGCGGCAGCGAGCCGGTGTCGGCCTCCTGCAACATCGGCAATAGCGACTGGCTGATGACCCGCCCCTCGTCGCGCACGCTGCGCAGCAAAAGCCTTTGGCCCTGTTCGTAATCCGCCAGGAACTCTTTGTACAGGAACGCCGGGACGAGCAGGAAGATGACGGCGAGCAGCGCGGTTTTCGCCGCCAGCGAGCGCGCCCAGCGCAGCGGCCCGCGCGCCTCACTTCTGCGCGGTCCAGCGATATCCGAATCCGGCGTAGTTTTCGATTCGATCGAAGCCGGGGTCGCTATCGCGGAATTTCTTGCGGATGCGCTTAATGAAAGTCCGAACATTGGCGCGGTATCCTTCCGCACCGTGCCCGGCGACGAAATCCTTGCCGTGCACGAGATCATAGATTTCCCTGTAGCCGACGTCCTGACCCGCGCGTTCGGCAAGCAGCGCCAGGATCTTGAACTCGGTCAAGGTGAGATCGACCGCGCGGCCGGTCCATAACGCGCGGCCGGTATCGAAGCGAAGCTCGAGCCGTCCGAGCTGCAGCATCGCCGGTGCGGCGGCCGACCCGGTTGCCGCCTCCGGGGTCGGATCAGCTACCGGGCGCGCCCCCTCGGCGATCAACTGCAGCCGCCTTATCAAGATCGGCAACCGGCGCGATTTGTCGATGAAATCAACCGCGCCTCCGGCAAGCGCCGCCTCTTCATAAATGTCGTCCGACAGCACGGTCAGGAAGATGACCGGGATCGCAATCCCGGAACGGCGGATGCGGCGGAGCACATCGATCCCGGCCAGCTGCGGCATGCGCCAATCGAGCAGCATGACATCGGCGATGCCGCCACCTTCCAGAAAGGCGAGCGCATCGCGGCCATTGTCAAAGCTGGTAACCGAGTAGCCTTCGTCGATCAGGTTGAGCCCGAGCAACTCGCGGAACAGATCATCATCGTCGACCAGAAGCAGATGCGGCATTCCCGAGCAACCCTGGTGGTCCGTTTCGACAGTCCCTTTCATTCGACCGTAGCCTGCCCGCCCTACGGGTCCGCATAACGCGCTTTTGTAGGATAAACCCCGGCCGTACACGTGAACCGCGAAAAGATATAGGTGAGGTATCTCGCTGACGCCACACTAGCCGCGCGCGGCGATGGCGAGAGATTTGAGGCAGTCCTGTTGGCCGGTGGCATCGCCTTTGAACACATAATGCAAGCTGCGCATCTGCCCGTTGCGCAGGTCGAGGTAAAAATACAGGTCGAGCTCGCACGTCCCGGAGCGCCATCGCCAGACCGTGGCGGGCGCCTTTTCAGCTTTTGCCGTGGCCGACCCGAACATCCGCGTCGCTGTCGCCTGATCGAGCCCGATCAGCTCGCTCGATTTGGCGGGAAAGTCGGGCGTCGGCGCATCTGGCGGCGGCGACGCCGCCGCCGCGGCCGCCGCATCCTCCGGCGCCGGGCCGCCGGGCTCCGGCGGGGGTACCGGTTTCTTCACCGGTAGCAGCGGGATCGGGCGCGGCGGCTGCGCCACTATGGGGGGCGGTGGCGGCGGTGGTGGCGGCGCGGACGCGACCTTCGGCGGTGGCGGTGGCGGAGGGTGGGCGCAGCCAATCAGCAGCCCCACCCCGAATGCCGTCAGGGCGAGACAGAAAAGTGCATGCCGACGCAACGGCCCCGCTGCCCGTGACACGATTTAATCCGTCCTCGGATTTTGCACACAAATATAACACAGCACGAGGGTCTGCCAAGGCGCCACGGCAGAGGCCAGTTCATCCCGTCTTTCCCGGATCCGCCGATGAACGCGGCGTTCCCGCACCGCCTGCCATTGGAGCACCGCGGTTCCGCCCCGATGATCTGCGACAAAGCGGCCGCCTTAAACCGGCCCGAAGCCGCGAAGACCGGTTAACGGGGTCTTTACGATCGGGCGATAGCATCGCCGGTCGAGCCGTTTTTTTGATGCCGCGACCGGTTCGAATGCTGTGGAAGCTCACCAGCGACGGATTTCTCGACCGGCCTCACGACAGCGCCCGCCTGCGTCACCACGACGCTGTGCGCAGGCGCCGATACCGACGTCGAGACCTCCGACGACGAGAAATGCCGTGCGCCCGGTTTTGATAGTCAAATCCCGTGTGGCCGGTCCTCGCCTCGAAGAGAAGGGCGTCGTGGCGATAGAATTCGCACTGCTCGCTCCGGTATTGCTCCTTTTGCTGCTCGGCGCCGTACAGCTCGGGATCGTTTTGAACAATTACGTAACACTGACGAGTGCGGCAAATGCGGGGGCCATGCAGTTCGCGATCAGCCGTTCGGACACGACCCCGGCAAGCGACGCCTGGACGGCAATCACCAACGCCGCACCGACCCTGACGCCAACGACAAATCTACAGATGACGCTGTCGGTGGGTAGCCCGGCGACGGCATGCGTGACCGATGCCAATTCCAGCAGTACGGCCGCAGCTGCCGACTCCACTTGCGCAACGGCGCTGACAAACGCGGCCCCGGCTTCCGGCGGCTCTTTTCAACCCGCCAGTGTCACCGTGACCTTCCCATGCGGCTCCCAGCTAACATGGGTCAACTTCTGGTCATCGAGCTGCAAGCTGACATCAACTATGACGCAGGGTGTCCAATGAAACGGAACGTCCACTTTTCGATGCGCCGTTTGCGCCGGAACGAAAGCGGCGCCGTCGCCGTGCTGGTGGCGATCGCGCTCCCTGTCCTCGTTGCGCTCGGCGGCCTCGGCATCGATGCCGCCTATATCTACAACGCGGAGCGGGCGCTGCAGTCGTCGTCCGACGCGGCGGCGCTGGCGGGCGCTGAGGTCATCGGCACCGGCGGATCGGCGCTCACCGCGGCGACGACATACAGCGCCAAGGGGAGCCTGAACGCCAATGCGGAGCTCACCAACGTCGTCGTTAATGCGACCTTCAAATGCTTCAAGAATGTCGCGCTGTCCTGCAGCACGAACCAGACACCGTCATGCGCGGTGGCGTCTGCCAATTGCTCGGGCACGAGTGGCGCAAACGGCGTCGTCGTGGTCCAGACGGCTGCAGTGTCAACGTTTTTCGCGCAGATTTTTGGGGTCGCGACGGTGAATATCTCGGCGACTTCGAGCGCCACCGCGCGGGGCGGCATCCAGACGCCGCTCAATGTCGCCCTGATCATCGATACGACCAGGTCGATGGCCAGCGCGCCATCGGGGACGACGGCAATGGCGGCCTGTTCGGGCTACACCACATCGGCCATCGCCTGCGCGGCGCACGGGGCCCAGATCCTGCTCGGCGAGCTTTGGCCCTGGCAGGCCGGCGCGACTTCCGGCACCCCGGTCGACGAGGCCGCACTCTTTGTCTTCCCGCCGGTCACCAACGCCGGTCAAGCCACGACCGATATCAGCTGCTCGAACCCGCAGATCGCAACGAGCTATTCGGGGGTCGAGGGTATCGCCGAAAACGGCACCGGCACGACGCTCGACCTGTTGCCATCTTCGGCTACCGTCACCGGGTCGATCTCCGGCACCGTGCTGACGGTGACGAAGGTGACCTCCGGGGCGCTCGCGCCAGGCGCTACCCTCACGGGCTCGCCCACCGCACTTACCTCCGGGACGACGATATCGTCCTTCGGTACTGGCACCGGCGGCACCGGCACCTACAACCTGTCGAAGAGCAAGACGGTCAGCAGCGAGACGCTGACCGCGGCAAACTCGCCATGGGGCATGCAGGTCCTGAGCTCGGGTTCGGCGGACATGTCGACGACAACCGCCTTCAATACCGGGTCGCCCTGGGCGGTGGTCACCGATGAGACGCGCGCCGTGATCCCTTCCGGCAGCGGGAGCTGGCCCTGGTGGGGCAGCGGCACGACGGTGAGTTCGGTCAGCACGTCAGCGGCGCCAGGGTCGGCAACGTTGAGCGCCGCGCCGACCGGAACCGGAGTCTTTGCCGGCGATGATATCTTCGTGGCGCCGCTCTACCAGATCGTCGGCTTCGGCAATGATTATCGCACTTCCGATACGGCGGCTTTGAACACCAGCTCGAACATCGTCCAGATCACCGGGAATACGAAAGGGACGCCGTGTCTCGGCGCGCCAGGCGGGCTCGGCACCTATTACGCCGATGCGATCAGTGCCGCGCAGCAGGCCCTCGTCACGGAACAGGCGGCCCGGGTCGCCGCCGGTGGACAGGGCGGGCAGAACGTCATCGTCCTCTTGACCGACGGCGACGCGACCTCGAGCTCGACCCAGATGGGAGTATTGAAGACCACCACCAGCGAGTGTCAAGCGGCGGTGACCGCGGCGCAGGCGGCGGCATCGGCCGGAACCAAGGTCTATGCGGTCTATTATGACGACAACGGCACAGGCAGCACGTGTACCTATGATTCGGGGAAATACACCGGCGCAGCGCCCGATGGCGCCTGTTATACATTGCAACAAATTGCCAATTCGCCAGGTGCGACATCAGGGACCTATGTCAACGATCCGACGAAGTTCTACTCGATCGACGGGACCTCGTCGCCTTGTCCGTCGATAAATAATTACAGCTCGATAACCTTGATCTTCGACAACATTGCAACATCGCTGGAAACCGCCCGGCTGATCTCCAACGACACCACGTGATCAATCGCAGCCGGCACCCGTCGCCGGCGCCGACCGGCGGCGGGGGGTGTCGGCTTATTTTGGCGTTCAGGGCGACGGGTCGCGGCCGACAGAATTGGCCGGACGGCGGCGTTCAGGCCTGCGCGATCGGGTATTGCGCGAAGATCGCCTCGGTTCGCCTGAAGGCCTTGTCGATCGCCGCTTCCGGTGTCATGCCGTTGTTCATCACATCGATCATCGCGATGCTGAACACGTGTTCGGTGCTGACCTGCGCCCTGGCCGGATTATACACCTCGTAGGGGGGGATCGTCGGGCCGAATACGCCCTGCCGCGTATAGGCGGCGAGCGGCTCGTTCTTCGGATCGAGCCAGAATCGCCGGGTCATTCTTGACGATCGACGGCATCGGCGGCAGAAACCGGCCGAGCCCGGCCTTCAGATAGGCGGCGAGCACTTTCGGCTCGATCGAATATTTCAGAAACTCCTTGGCGACGGCAATGTTGTTGGCGCCCTTCGGGACCACCGCCGTCGCGGCGCCAATCACGCTCGGCAACGGTTTGCCTTCATTACTGAGCGGCAACCCGAGGGTCAGGACGTCGTCATATTCGGCCTTTTCGTGCCACAGCGCGACTTCGGTCGAGATCGTGCCGTCGAAGTCCATGACGACGAGCTTCGCGTGAAAAGCGTTGTTGTCGTCGTTGTCGTTCCAGTTTTGCACCGCCGGCGGGATAAAGCCTTGCTTGTACGCGGTCGTCAACTTGGTGATCGCCTTGACCGCCGCTTCTTTGATCTGCGGGTCGTCGGTATGCAGTTTGCCGTCCGGCGTGATGATGTTCTGGCCACCATAGGCGATGTTGAAATGGTCGAAGGTAAAGATACAATCGAACCCTGTCGCCCCCACCTGAAAGCTATAGGCATAAATGTTGCGCATCCCTTGCTCGCGCAGTTTGGTCTGCACCGGCATAAAAAAGTCGATAAAAGCGTCCCAGGTATTCGGAATGTTCGAGGTCTTGAAGCCAGCCTTCTCGACCAGCGACTTCCAGATGTGGAACGGAACCACCCCGGCTCGGTGCGGGATCATGTAATAGCTGCGTTTTTTGGTCACGTTGTTGTAGGCGTAAACAGTGCGCAGCGCCGCTTCGGTGAATAGCGGCTTTTGCGTGTCGATGACGTCGGTCAGATCAACGAACTGGTCCTTCCAGGCGCCCAACACGGCAAAAAAGTAGTCGCCGACGTTGATGATGTCGGGCACGACGCCGCTCGTCACGGCCGCGATTTCCTTCTGTCGCATCGCGGCAAAGGGCACGATGCTCAATTCGATCTGGTTGCCGCTCGCCTTTTCGTAGTCGGCGACCATCGCACGGAACGCGGCATCCTCTTCCGGAACAAAGCCCTGCGTCCACCACACGGTCGCAGTCGTCGCCGCGGCATTGGCAACGTACGGGCGCGCAACGACGCCGGCCGCCAGCCCGACCGAACCGCGCAACAGCGAGCGCCTCGTCAACTTGTCCATGCATTCCTCCCTCGTTCAAGCCGGCTACCATCGAGAAGATGCGTGCCAATTCTCGCTTGGGAGAAACTATGCGCCGGCCGCACGACCGGTTCAACCGTTCGCGTCCGCGCCGTAATCGTCGCCGGCGGTCTCGCGGAGGCAGACCTCGCCGCTACGGTTTCACGGTTGAAACTTGCCGGCTCAGCCTTTGACGCCGCCCATCGTCAGGCCTGCGGCCATGAAGCGGCGGAAGGCGTAGTAGACCACGACGGGCGGCAGTGCATAGACGACGGCCGTGGCCATCATGTAGTTCCACGGCAACTCGTCGCTGTTGAGGAATTGAACGATCGCGATCGGTACCGTCATGCTCTTCGTCGAGGACAAGAGCAGGAACTGGTAGAGAAATTCATTCCACGCCGCCAGCATGGCGAAGGTGCCGACCGCCACCAGCGCAGGCACCATCAGCGGCAGATATACGCGGAAATAGATTTGGATCGGCGAGGCGCCATCGATTTTGGCCGCCTCGTCGAGCTCGATCGGGATGCTGCGGCCGTATTGCTGGAAGATGAAGATCGCGTAGGGTGTTAAAAAGGCGACGAGCGAGGCGATGACGGCCCAAAGATTGTTCATCATGCCGTATTTCGCCATCAGGCGATAATACGGGATCGCCAGGAACGAAGCCGGGATCACATAAGTCAACAGCGCGCAATTGGTAACGAGCCAGCCGTTCCGGATGCGCAGCCGTCCGACCGAGTAGGCGGCGAACGAACCGATCGTCAACGTCAACAGCACAGTCATCCCGGCAAGAAATACACTTCTGCCAAATTGTTCCCAAAAATACTGCAAATACCAATAGCCTTGCGTCAGCACTATCCAATAGCTGGCCAGCGACGGATGCGGCGGGAATACATGGTTCGACAGGACATCGCCGTGCGAATCCAGCGAGATCATGACCATGTTGTAGATCGGCAAAACCGACCAGATGACCAACACGACGCTGAGGACCGCGGCCCCGACATTGCTCAGGTAGCGCCGGCGGCGCGCCACCTGCACCGCGTGTAGCGTGTTGACATCGACGCGGGCGCGCGCCCTGCCCTCGACTGCTATAACCGTCATCGCTACTGCTCCACGGCCATCGTGCGCAATTTACGCATCAGGAAGATGACGAGCGGAACCATCAGCGGCAGCGCCGACATGACGGTGGCGACGCCGAGATTGGGATCCGACAGGTCGAAGGCGTTGCGGACGCCGAGGTTCGCCAGCGTATAAGTTGTCAGCGCCGGGCCGCCGTTCGTGATGAAGAATGGCGTGGCGAAATCGCCGACCGAAAAGATCGTCGACAGCAACGTGTTGACGAAATAGAGCGTGGCGAGCAGCGGAAAGGTGATGTGGACGAAACGGCGCACGCCGGTTGCCCCATCGACCGCTGCGGCCTCGTAAAGCTCGGGCGCGATCGCCATCCGGCCGGCAATGAAGATCACGGTCCAGAACGGCAAGAACTTCCAGATGTAGGAGGCGACGATCGACCCCAGAGCCATCCACCGGGAATCGAGCCAGAACGGGCCGTCGATGCTAAAGAACTTCCACAATAGGTTGTTAAGCAGCCCCCACTGCCCGTCCAGCATCCAGTGAATCGAAATGAAGGTCGGCAACAACGGTACCGCCCATGGCAGCACGAAGACAATCAGCAGCGCCTTCGTCCACCAGCCGGGCCGCATGAAGAAGCCGGATAGCAAGAGAGCTAGAAACATCTTCACATTCACGCCGACCGCCAGGTAGATCAGCGTGTTCACCAGAGTATTCACGTAGATCGGATCGGCCCACAATTCCTGGTAAAGGGCCGGGTCATGCCCCATCCACAGCCCATAGACGATCGGATAGGCGACAAAAACCGCAAACACCGCCAAGTACGGGATGACGAAGGCGAGCGCCCAGGCGTATTCTGACCCGTTGAGGTTGCCGCGCCAGTAATCCGCGATGCTGCGCCACCGGCCGGCCAGCGGGCGACCGAGCGCGATTGCCGATACGTTCGCCATGATCGCCTCTTAGCTCGCCACAATCGGATATTTCGCGAAAATCGTGTCCATCCGTCTAAACGCCGCGTCGACCGCGGCCTGCGGCGACATCCCATTCTTCATGACGTTGATCACCGCGTTCATCTGGACGTTCTCGGCGCCGACCGGGGCCATGCCCGGATTGCGCGCCTCGTAGATCGGGATCGTCGGGCCATACAATGTCAAATTCGTGTAGGCCTTGCGGTGCGGATCTTCGAACCAGAACGGATCGTTCTTGGCGATCTCCGGCATCGGCAGCACCCAGCGGCCGAGCCCGGCCTGGAGATAGGTGTTTAACACCTTTGGCTGGATCGCGTATTTCATGAAATCCATGGCTACTGTGACGTTCTGCGCGCCCCGCGGGATCACCATGCCGAAGCTGTTGACCTGCGCCGGTAGCTGTTTACCGTCGTTGCTCAGCGGCAGACCCATGGTCAGGATATCGTTATACTGCTCTTTATCATGATAGAGCGCGACCTCCGTCGAGATCGTACCGTCGAAATCCATCACCATTAGTTTCGCGTGGAACGCGTTGTTGTCGTCGGCATCGTTCCAGTTGACGACGACCGGCGGCACATAGCCATCGGTAAAGGCCTTGGCCAAAAACGTGACCGCCTTGATCGCCGCCTCCTTGACTTGCGGGTCGCTCGTCTGCAGCTGCCCCTGCGGTGAGACGATATTTTCGCCGCCATAGGCGATCAGGAAGGAATTGAACGTATTGATCGGATCGACCCCGGTCGCGGTCAGCTGATAGCCCAACCCGTAAATGTTGCGCATCCCCGCCTTCTTCAAACCGTCCTGCACCGGCCGGAAGAAGTTGTGGAACGCATCCCAGGTCTTCGGCAGGTCGGCGATTTTCTGCCCCGATTTCTCGACCAACGATTGCCAAATGTGGTACGGAACTGCCGCAGCCTTCCACGGCACCTGATAATAGCTGCGCTTTTTCGCGTCGTTGTTGTAGGCAAGACAACAGTCGAGGGCGTTTTTGCTCCAATTCGCCTTCTGCGTCTCAAAGACTTCGCTGACGTCGATGAAGTTGTTCTTCCACGTGTTGAGGTAAAGGAATTGGAAATCGGCCGTTTCCATAAGGTCGGGCACGACCCCGGCGGCGACCGCCGAAACCGCCTTCTGCCGCAAGGCGGCGAACGGGATGATCGAATGATCGATCGTATTGCCGCTCGCCTTCTGATAATCGGCGACCATCGCCCGATAGGCGGCGTCCTCTTCGGGCACGAAGCCTTGCGCGAGCCACATGGACGCGGTCGTCGCCGCGGCGTTGGCGACATAAGGCCGGGCCAGCGCGGCCGCGGCGACCAATCCGGCGGAGCCGCGAAGCACCGAACGCCGTGTCGTACCGTTCATCCGCGTGTTCCTTCCCTGCCCGCAAAGGTGCGCCGCCAGCCACCTGTCTCGCGCCAGCTTGGCCCGGTATAAGACAAATGAGCAGCGTGCTCAATCCATATTGCAGCCGCCCTTGCCGCTCAACCCGTATCGCATCTGCGCTCCGCAGCGCAATTCACATCGCCGCGAGGGACAGCCGTCGGAAACGCGCCGCCGTTTTGCGCCGCGGCGGCAGCGCCCTCAGCTTGCCACGACCGGGTATTTCGCGACGATGGCATCGACCCGCCGGAACGCCTGCTCGATCGCCGCCTGCGGCGTCATCCCGTTTCGCATGACGTTGATCACGGCAGTCATCATGACGTTCTCCGCCCCGACCGGCGCCATTCCCGGGTTGCGCGCCTCGAAGACCGGAATGGTCGGGCTGAACAATGTCATGTTGGTCAAAGCGGTGCGGTGCGGATCCTGCTTCAACCAGAACGGGTCGCTCCCGGCCATCGCCGGCATCGGGATCACCCAGCGGCCAAGCCCGGCCTTCAAATAGCCGTTCAGCACTTGCGGCTGGCCAAAATAGGTCATGAATTCCTTGGCCACCGAGACATTCCTCGCGCCTTTCGGAATAACCACGCCGAAGCTGAAGACCTGCGACGGCACTTTCTTCCCGTCATTGCCGAGCGGCAGACCATAGGTCACGATGTCGTCGTACGCCGCCTTATCGTGGTACATCGCCACTTCGGTCGACAGCGAGCCGTCGAAGTCCATCACCACGAGCCTGGAATGGAAGGCATTATTGTCGTCCGCATCGTTCCAGTTGAGCACCACCGGCGGCACATAGCCGTCGGCGAACTGCTTCGCGAGATAGGCGGCCGCCTTGATCGCCGCCTCCTTCATCTCCGGGTTGCTCGTCTGCACCTGGCCTTGCGGCGTGACGAAGTTCTCGCCGCCATTGGCGATCATGAAGGCGTTGAAGGTGCCGATCGGGTCCACGCCGGTTGCGGTCAGCTGGTAGCCGAAGGCAAAGATGTTGCGCATCCCTCCCTTCTTCAGATTGTCCTGCACCGGCCGGAAAAAATCGTTGAACGCGTCCCAGGTATTCGGGATGTCCGACACCTTCTGGCCAGACTTCTCAACCAGCGATTTCCAGTAGCGGAAGGGTATCGCAGCCGATTTCCATGGAACCTGATAGTAGCTGTGCTTCTTGGCAACGCTGTTGTAGGCAAAGCTACAATCGTGGCCGTTTTGCGACCAATGGGCTTTCTGGGTCTCGTAGACGTCGCTGACATCGAGCAGGTTGTCGTCCCAGGCGTTCAGGTAGAGAAATTTGAAATCCGCGGTCTCCATCAGGTCCGGGACGACGCCGGCGGCGACTGCGGACACCATCTTCTGCCGCAAGGCGGCAAACGGAATGATGCTGTGATCGATGGTGTTGCCGCTTTGCTTCTGATAATCGACGACCATGGCGCGGTACGCTGCATCTTCTTCGGGGATGAAGCCCTGCGCCAGCCACATGCTGGCGGTCGTCGCCGCCGCGTTGGCGATATAGGGTCGGCCCAGCGCGCTTGCCGCCAACAGTCCGGCCGAACCGCGAAGCACCGAACGTCTTGTCGTCGTCTTCATCCCCGTACCCCTCCCTGGTCGCGCGCCCGGATACCAGCGGCGCTTCAGCTCCCCGCCCCCGTCGCTCGGACACCGGCGCGGCATGCCGATTTGATATCGCAGCCCCTTGGCGGGCTCAAACTATATTGCCGATTTTCGCGGCATCTTCTTTCGACCGATCGACCGGGTCATTCGTATTCGTTCGCGCGAAATAGGCCGCCCGATCCGATTGGCCCGCGCGCCGGCATCGCGGGCGGCGCCGGCTCACCCCGATTTTTCGAGTTCGCGCAGGATCGTGTCGCCCATCACCCGGGTCGAGACACGCGCCGTATTCGGCTGGACGATGTCGCCGGTCCGCACCCCGGCGGCGAGCGCCCGCCGCACGGCGCCGTCGACGAGATCGGCTGCGTCAGCCATGCCGAACGAATAGCGCAGCATCATCGAGAACGAGAGAATGCAGGCGAGCGGGTTCGCGATATCCTTGCCGGCGATGTCGGGGGCGCTGCCGTGCACCGGTTCGTAGAGCGCCTTGCGCTTCCCGTCGGCGGCAGCGGCGCCGAGTGAGGCCGAAGGCAGCATGCCGAGCGAGCCGGTCAGCATTGCCGCGCAGTCGGACAGGATGTCGCCGAACAGATTGCTGGTGACGATCACGTCGAACTGCTTCGGGGCGCGGACCAGCTGCATCGCGCAATTATCGGCGTACATGAAGCCGAGCGCGACATCGGGAAACTCGGCGTCGCGGATGCGTTGCGCGACCTCGCGCCACAGGCCGCCCGATTCCATCACATTCGCCTTGTCGACCTCGCAAACGCGGCCGCGGCGGCGCCGCGCCAGTTCGCAGGCGACGCGGACCACCCGTGCGATCTCGAACTCGCTGTAGACTTCCGTATTGATGCCCCGCCGGCTGCCGTCGGCCAAGGTTTCGACGCCGCGCGGCTCACCGAAATAGATCCCTCCAGTCAATTCCCGCACGATCATCAGATCGAGGTCGGCGACGAGATCGCGCTTCAGGCTCGATGCGTCGGCAAGCGCGTCGAAGACGACCGCCGGCCGCAGATTGGCGAACAGGTCCATCTCCTTGCGCAGCCGGAGCAGGCCGCGCTCGGGGCGCAGCTCGAAAGGCAGTCCGTCCCATTTCGGCCCGCCGACCGAGCCGAACAGCACGGCATCGGCGGCGAGCGCCTGGGCCAGGGTCGCCTCGGTCAACGGCTCGCCGACGGCGTCGATCGCGGCGCCGCCGACGAGGCCCTCGACGATGTCAAAGCTGGCGATCCGCCGCCGGTCGAAGAAATCGACGACGCGCAGCGCCTCGCGCATGATCTCCGGGCCGATGCCGTCGCCCGGCAGCACCAGGATCCTGCGGTTTGCTCCGCGGCTTTCGGCCACCGCTCACGCTCCGCGCCGCGTCATGCCGAACTGCCAGGGGCGAGAGAGCCGCGCCTTCGCTTCGTAGGCGGCGATCTCCGCCGCCTTCTCTTCGGTCAAGCCGATGTCGTCGAGGCCGTGCTGCAGGCAATGCTTGCGGAACGGATCGATCTCGAACTCCACCTCGCTGCCGTCCGGGCGGGAAACAGTCTGCTCTTCGAGATCAATCGTCAGCACCGCGTTGGCCCCTTTCCCGGCGTCCTCCATGAGTTCGTCGACGATCTCCTTCGGCAGCTTGATCGGCAGAATGCCGTTCTTGAAGCAGTTGTTATAAAAGATATCGGCAAAGCTCGGCGCGATGATGCAGCGAATGCCGAAATCAAGGAGCGCCCACGGGGCATGCTCGCGGCTCGACCCGCAGCCGAAATTCTCCGCGCCGATCAGGATTTGCGCCTTGCGGTAGGACGGCTGGTTCAAGACGAAATCCGGGTTTTCCGACCCGTCCTGGCGGAAGCGGATCTCGTAGAACAGCCATTGGGCGAGGCCGGTGCGCTTGATCGTCTTCAGAAATACCGCGGGGAAGATCTTGTCGGTGTCGAGATTGTGGATCGGCAGCGGCGCCGCGACGCCGGTCAGCGTGGTGAATTTTTCCATGTCTGTCCTTTCGGATTTTGCTGCGGCGTCACCTTGCGGCGATAGATTTCTTGGTGCCAATCGTATTTTCCGCGGCGATTGCAAGAGCGCGACCAACCCACCCGTCGAAGCCGCATCGGAATGAATTCTCGATAATCCCTCGGATCAGCATGGCCTCGTCGTGAGCGGACCGACGCTTTCGCGGATTTACGCAACTGGTCAAGTGATGCAGCGATTCATTGATCCATTTCACGCGATCAAGAGCATCTTCTGTTACGGGCCGATCGAAAACGATGGACCTAATCGCAACGGTCAAATCGTGTGCAATGATGCACAAGAATGCGCTTCGCGCATCTGCATCTAAACGCTCGAACTGTACCAAGACAGCATCCGCATCGACCGGTTGTCCGGGGACGACCTTCCCATCGGCATACTGAACAGTTGGCCCGTACAGCTTTCCGGCGGTCTTCTTCGCATTCGTACTCATGGGATGGGATCCCGTGGCAGATCGTTAACCGGGTAGCCGCGCTCCTCAAGCACCTTGATCCGTGTGTTGCCCTGAAAAACGCGTCCGTCCGGCTTCACTTTCAACGACTTTACCTCGCCCGGTCGAAGCGATTCGACGATTTCCTCGGTTGGTCTAGTACGGTTGTATTCGAGGCTTCGCCGAGCATTCGAGTTCTCGTTCGTAAAGCGCATCGCTGTGTATCCGCCGCAACGGCTGCCTGCGACCGCCGTTGCGCGCCATCTACCTGTGTAGCCGCACGTCCGTCGGATGGCAGGGTAATCGCGACAATACTGCCGCGATCCCGATCCATTGTGCGAATCCTCGCATGGTTAGTTCTCGGAGAAAGGCCTCACCATCGGTTCGATCTACCCGCTGCTTCGTTCCAAAGGCGGAGTCACTCTCAGTTCGGCCGGCACGCGCCTAACTAACCGGTGCGCCGACCTTTTAGCGGACGGCCGCCAAGTTGGGATCCCGGTCACCGAAGTCGATCCCTTCCCAGAACCCGGGGTGCGAGCCCGTGAGCGAAAGAAGGCTTGCGCTTCGCGCACAGGCGTCCCATGGCTTTGTCACCCGAGCTGACGCACGTCGGTCAGATGGCCGGTGACGGCGGCGGCGGCGGCCATTGCCGGGCCCATCAGGTGGCTTTTGGCATTCTTGCCCTGGCGGCCCTCGAAATTGCGGTTTGACGTCGTGGCGATGCGCTCGCCATGCATCGCCTTGTCCGCATTCATCGACATGCACATCGAGCAGCCGGCTTCGCGCCACTCGAACCCGGCCTCGAGAAAGATCCGGTCGAGCCCCTCTTCCTCGGCCCGCTGCTTGACGAGGCCGGAGCCGGGCACGACGAGGGCCGTGACGCCGTCGGCCACGCGGCGCCCCTTGGCGACCGACGCAGCGGCGCGCAAGTCTTCGATGCGGCTGTTGGTGCACGAGCCGATGAACACGCGCTGGACCGGCACTTCGACGAGCGGCGTGTTCGGCGTCAGCTGCATGTAATAGAGCGCGCGCTCGACCGCGGCGCGCTTCAGCGGATCGTCGATCTCGGCCGGGTCGGGCACCCGACCGGTGACCGGCGCCGCCTGCTCCGGATTGGTACCCCACGTGACATACGGCGCGATTTCGACAGCGTCGAGATGCACCCGTTTATCGTAGCGGGCGCCGGGATCGGAAGGCAGCGTGCGCCAGTAGGCGACCGCCTGCTCCCAAGCCGCCCCCTTAGGCGCATAGGGCCGACCCATCACATAGGCGATGGTCTTGTCGTCCGGCGCCACGAGGCCGGCTCGGGCACCAGCTTCGATCGACATGTTGCACACCGTCATCCGCCCTTCCATCGACATGTCGCGGAAGGTGCTGCCGGCATATTCGAAGACATGACCTGTCCCGCCAGCGGTGCCGATCTTGGCGATGATGGCGAGGACCACGTCCTTCGGGCTGACCCCGGCGCCGAGCGTGCCGTCGACCTCGATCAGCATGTTCTTGGCCGGAGCCTGGATCAAGGTCTGCGTCGCCAGTACGTGCTCGACCTCGGAGGTGCCGATGCCGAAAGCGAGCGCGCCCATGGCGCCGTGCGTAGCGGTGTGGCTGTCGCCGCAGACGATAGTCATGCCGGGCTGGCTCAGCCCCTGCTCCGGCCCGATCACGTGAACAATGCCCTGGTTGACGCTGTCGATCGAAAAATAGGGAACGCCGAATTCCAGCACATTGCGTTCGAGGGTATCGACCTGCAGCTTCGATTCGGGGTCGTCGATGCCGGCGCTGCGGTCCGAAGTCGGAACATTGTGGTCGGCGACCGCCATCGTCGCGTCGGGACGGCGGACCCTGCGGCCGGCGGCCTTCAACCCCTCGAAGGCCTGCGGGGTCGTGACCTCGTGGATCAGGTGAAGATCGATATAGATCAGGTAGGTGCCGTGGCCCTGCGGGGCGATGACGTGGCTCTCCCAGATCTTGTCGAAGAGGGTGCGCGGCGCGGCCATGATCAGGGTCTCCTTCCGTCCTTTATCGGTCGCCGCTGCCGGCCGTCGTTGGCGCCGGCCGGTTATCGCGGGCCCGTTCGGCGATGCGCGCCCGCTTGCCGGTGCGGCCGCGCAGGTAATAAAGCTTGGCGCGCCGCACGACGCCGCGCCGGATCACCTCAATCGCGGTGATCCGCGGCGAATGGAGCGGAAAGACGCGCTCGACGCCCTCGCCGTAAGAGATCTTGCGCAGCGTAAAACTCGAATTCACGTCGGCGTTGCGGCGCGCGATGCAGACCCCTTCGAAGGCCTGGATGCGTTCGCGCTCGCCTTCGACAACGCGAACCATGACCCGCAGCGTATCGCCGGGTTGGAACTCCGGGACGGGACGGGCCGCCGCGAGCTTTGCCACCTGCTCGCGGTTGAGTTGTTCGAGAAGATTCATCGGTTCACCTTTCGCTTGCGGCCGCAACGGCGCGACCGCGCTCCCACAGATCCGGCCGACGCTGGCGCGTCAGACGCTCCGCTTCGGCCCGGCGCCAGGCGCGGATCCGCGCGTGGTCGCCCGACAGCAGCGGTTCGGGTACGGCCCGCCCCTGCCACAACCGGGGCCGCGTGTATTGCGGATATTCGAGCAGCCCCATCGCGAAACTTTCCTCGGCCAGCGTCTCGGCGCATCCGACCACACCCGGCAACAGCCGCACGCAGGCATCAATCAGGGCGATTGCCGCGGGCTCGCCGCCCGACAGCACGAAATCGCCGAGGCTCAGCTCCTCGACGGAGCGCGCCTCCAACACCCGCTCGTCGACCCCCTCGAAACGGCCGCACAGCAATGTCACGCCGGGCTGCGCTGCGAGCTCCCGCACCCGCTCCTGATCAAGCCGGCGGCCGCGCGGCGACAACAGGATCGGCGGTCCGAGCCCATCCGCCGCGGCGAGTGCCGCATCGATCACGTCGGGCCGCATGACCATGCCCGGCCCGCCGCCGAACGGCGCATCGTCGACCGAGCGGTGCTTATCGTCGGCAAAGCCGCGGATGTCCACCGTTTCGAGCCGCCACAGCCCGGCCTCCAGCGCCTTGCCGGCGAGCGAATAGGCGAGCGGTCCCGGCAGCATTTGCGGGAAGATGGTCAAAACGGTCGCTTGCCAGGTCATGCCGGCTCCGTCAGCCCACGGCGCGCCGGCCGGACATCGTCGAGCAGCCCCGGCGGCGGGTCGATCACCAGCCGGCCGGCGCCGAGATCGACGACTGGCACAATGCCGCGGGTGAACGGCACCATGGCCGGCGGCGCCGCATCGCGCTCGATTTCGAGCGTGTCTCCGGCACCGAAATCGTGCACCGCCCGCACCTTGCCGATCGCCATCCCGTCGCCGGTGACCGCCGCAAGACCGATCAGATCGGCGTGGTAGAACTCGTCTGCCGCGGCAGGCGGCAACGCCGCCCGCGGCAGGAAGAGGCGCAAGCCGCGCAGCGCTTCGGCCTGATTGCGGTCCTCGACCGCCGAGAAACGGGCGATCAGGACACCCCTGCCGGCGCCGACGAGGTGCAGCGCGAAGCGCCGGCCGGTCGCATCGGCGAGCGGTCCGTAGGCCACGATGTCTTCGGGCCGCGCGGTAAAACTCTTGATCCGGACTGCCCCGGTGACGCCGTGCGGGCCGGTGACGACGCCGACGAGAATCGGCGACGCGGACCCCTCACCCGCGGCTCGGGTCCGGGGCCGACTATGCCACCCCTCGCCCGCCCCGCGGCCCGGGAGAAGAGCGGGGCCAGGGGCTTTTTCGACGGCGCCGCGTCGTTGCGACATCACCAGCCAAACGAGAAGTCGCGCGCCGCAATCGGCCGGCTCAGCCGCGGCCGGCGGCGATACCCGCCGCCTCGGCGGCGGCCTTCGCCCGTTCCTGGGCCTTCGCCTTCGGCGCCGACTTCTTCGGGGTATCGGCGATCGCCCGCTTTTCGATCAGCCCGGAATCGCCAAGAAAGCGGGCGACCCGGTCGGTCGGCAGCGCTCCGACGCCGAGCCAATGCTGTACGCGCTCGGCTTTGATGGTCACCCGCTCGGCGTGGCCGCGGTCGAGCATCGGGTTGTAGGTGCCGAGCTTTTCGATGAAGCGGCCGTCGCGCGGGCTGCGCGAATCGGCGACGACGATGCTGTAGAACGGGCGTTTCTTGGCCCCGCCCCGGGCGAGGCGGATTTTCAGCGCCATGCCGTCATCCCCGGAAGGCGCCCGGCATCAGCCCGGCGAGGCCGTGCCGTGCGAGGCCCTTGTGGCCGAGCTTCTTCATCTTCTTCATCATGTCGGACATGTCCTGATATTGTTTCAAGAGGCGGTTGATTTCCGGGACCGACGTACCGGAACCGGCCGCGATCCGCCGGCGACGCGAGGCATTCAACAGCTTCGGGTTGCGCCGCTCGCTCTTGGTCATCGACGAGATGATCGCCTGCTGGCGCTTGAGGATCCCCTCGTCGATGTTGGCCTCGCCGAGCTGCTTCTTGATCTTGGCGACGCCGGGCAGCATCGCCAGCATGCCGCCCATGCCGCCCAGCCGGCCGATCTGGCGCAGCTGGGCTGCGAGGTCGTCGAGGTCGAACCTGCCTTTTTCCAGCTTTGCTGCGAGCTTCTCGGCCTCGTCGCGGTCGACGGTCTCGGCCGCTTTTTCGACGAGGCTGACGACGTCGCCCATCCCGAGGATGCGGCCGGCGATCCGCTCGGGATGAAAAGGCTCCAGCGCTTCGATCCGCTCGCCGGTGCCGATCAGCACGATCGGCCTGCCGGTGATCGCCCGCATTGACAAGGCAGCGCCGCCCCGGGCGTCGCCGTCGACCCGGGTCAGAACGATCCCGGTGATGCCGGCGCGCTCGCCAAACGCCTGGGCAACGTTGACTGCGTCCTGACCGGTCATCGCGTCGGCGACGAGCAGCGTCTGGTGCGGCATCGCCGCCTCGCGCACTGCCGCCACTTCGAGCATCAGCTCTTCGTTGACGTGAAGCCGACCGGCGGTGTCGAGGATGACGACGTCATAACCTTGCGTGCGGCCGGTTTCGAGGGCGCGTCGGGTGATCGCGACCGGCCGCTCGCCGGCCACGACCGGCAGGCTCGCGACGCCGATCTGGCGGCCGAGCACGGCGAGCTGCTCCTGCGCCGCAGGCCGCTGCACGTCGAGCGAGGCGAGCAGCACCTTCTTGCGCTCACGCCCTTTCAGCCGGTTGGCGATCTTGGCCGCGGTCGTCGTCTTGCCGGAGCCTTGCAATCCGACAAGCATGACAGCGACCGGCGGCGGCGCGTTGAGGTCGAGCGTGCCGTCCGGCCCGGCTTCGACGCCGCCGCCGAGTGCGGCTACGAGATGGTCGTGGACGATCTTGACCACCATCTGCGCCGGGGTCACCGAGCGCAGCACCTCCTGCCCCGTCGCCTTCTCGCGCACTGCCGCGATGAAATCCCGCACGACCGGCAATGCGACATCGGCTTCGAGCAAAGCGACCCGAATCTCGCGCAGGGCCGAGGCGACATCCTCTTCGGAGAGTGCCCCGCGGCGTCGCAGCCGATCGAAGACCTCGCCCAGTCGATCGCTCAGGCTGTCGAACATGCCGTGTTCCTGCAAATCATCGCCGAGACGCAAAAAGCCAGTGCGCGACACTCGCGGACTGGCGGGCCAGGGCCGAGACCCCGACAAACTCCCGAGGCGCGCCACCGAACATTAGCCTCGCCCGGCTCTATGTCACCGGCGCCGGTTGATGTCAACGATTCCGACCCGCAGGGACGAGGGATCAGGGGCATGGATACGCGCGGAAATGCGGCTCGGCCGCCGCGACACCCGATTGCCCGCCTTCGGTTCGATGCCGACCCGGAATGAACGCAATTCGTGATTATCTCGCTGGACAGATAGCATTCATCCGTATTAGCGTCGTGGCCCGGCCGGAACCGGCTCGGCGCATCTTCAAAAAAAGCGAGGGGCGCGGACCGGTTTGCCGCTGGCGGGTCATCTTCGAGCCAAGGGCCGACCGCTGAAGAGGGGCTTCGCGCATTTCTCAGGGGTTCGTCCCGAGGGCCTGTGCGGGTTGGCCGTGAGGGGAGGCAGACGCTGTGGAGGCGGCGGCTTCGCTTGAGCGCTTGATCGCGCCGCAGCGCGACACGCAACCCCTGCGCATCTACATGGTGTGGGGAGTGCGGTTTACGCGCGAAAGCATCGCCCAACTTCTCGAACGCGACGCGCTGGTGACGGTTGTCGGGCAGTCTGCCGGCCTTTCCGAGGCGATGACGCTGGCGCACGCCCTGCAGGCCGATGTTGTATTGCTCGATGCTAGGCTCCCCGAGGGTCCGGCCGAGGTCAGACGCGCTCTCGACCTTGCACCGGATCTGCGCATCATCGCCTGCTCGGTCAGAGAATCGGAAGAAGAGATCATCGCCTGGGCGGAGGCCGGCGTCATCGGATATATCCCGAGAACTACTGCCCTTGCCGATTTCGTGCGCCTGATCGTCGACATTCATAACGGCGAGCAGACCTCCTCGGGCCGCATCGTCACCGGCCTGCTGCGCCAAATCGCCGTTACTGCCAGGCGACGCCTCACCCGCGACAATGGTTTCCCATCCCCAGCCCTCACCAAGCGCGAGCGGCAGGCGGCGGAATTGATCAGGAGCGGCCTGAGCGACAAGGAAATCGCCCGGCAATTGAACATCAGCCTGGCGACGACCAAGTCGCATGTGCACAATCTGCTCGGCAAGCTGCACCTGAACCGGCGCAGCCAAGTCGCCGAATGGTTGCGGGAGTATGAGCGCCCGCCGATCATGGCATCGACCCGCGCCGCGCTCAATTCGTAGCGGCGGCATTGCGGCGCCCGCACCCGCGCGGCGCACCCGGAACCGAGGCCGGCGGCGTCTCACCCCGACTGCGTCGCGGGCCAATCGGGCTTCAGATCGACGAGCGGCGTACCGTCGAGACAATCGAGCCCGCGTACCTCGAGTGTCGTGCCATCGATCGCCACGAGTTCGACGATCGAGGAGGCGATCGGGTTCGGCCGCACCGGCGAGCGCAGCGCGAAGGTGCCGGTGGTCTCGGCGCCGAACGGGGTCTGCAGGACGAGGTCGCGTCGGGCGCGATGCAGCCAATAGAGGACCTGGATGCACCGTCGACCGACGAGACCGGTCAGCGCGGCCCGCCAGCGTTCATCGACAACGATCGAACAAATCGGCCCATCCGGGCTGCCCCGCTTCGGACATTCGCGGCGCGTGCGCCACGGCGTTCGGATCAGGCCGATGAAATAGATCCCGGCATCGGTCTGCGGCGGCAGCGCAACCGCCACCTCCCCCGGGCGGAGTTCGCTTTCGCCATCCGCGGATTGCGCTTTCTCGTTCATCACAGGAGCATGGCGAGGGCGACGCGGCGCGTCCAGAGGGAGGAGCGGCCGGTGCAGCTCAACGGTCCGAATCCGGAGCGCCACTCATCTGCTCCACCCCGAGTGTGACTGGCCATTTCGCCGAAGCACAACTTACGCTATTCCTGGAGGAGGCCCACATAGGCTCCCGGGCCCGCCCGACGGCGCTCGCCTCTTTTGCTGGTTGACGGACAGCAAATCGGGGAGGCTGCCGCCTCGCCGGCACCAAGCTACCGGGCTTTTCCGATGGGAGATTAGCGATCATGACCAACGACCGGATGATGGCGCAGATCTCGGGGCAGGACGGCTTCATCGCCGCGCTTGACCAGAGCGGCGGGTCGACGCCCGGCGCGCTCCGTCTCTACGGCATCCCCGACAGTGCCTACAGCGGCGACGCCGAGATGTTCAGGCTCATGCACGAGATGCGCGTGCGCATCATGACCGCGCCGGCCTTTACCGGAGCAAAGGTTCTTGCGACGATCCTGTTCGAAGGCACGATGGATGGCGAGGTTAAGGGACAACCTACGCCGGCCTATCTGTGGGAGGAGCGCGGCGTCGTCCCGTTCGTCAAGGTCGACAGGGGGCTCGAGGCTGAGCGCGACGGCGTCAACGTGATGCGGCCGATGCCGGCGCTCGAAACCGTTCTCGACCGGGCGGTGAAGCTCGGCGTCTTCGGCACGAAGATGCGTTCGGTAATCAACCACGCCTCGAAAGAGGGCATTGCCGCCATCGTCGCGCAGCAATTCGACGTCGCCGCGCAGATCGCCGAGCATGGCTTGATGCCGATCATCGAGCCCGAAGTCTCGATCAAGAGCCCGGACAAGGCCGCAGCGGAAGCCATCCTCCTTGCGGAATTGACGAAGCATCTCGATGCCCTGCCGGCCGGCCGTCAGGTCATGCTGAAGCTGACGCTCCCGGACGTTGCGGATCTCTACGCCCCGGTGGTGAAGCACGAGCGCACGATGAGGGTCGTCGCACTCTCCGGCGGCTATACGCGCGATGACGCCTGCCGGCGCCTCGCTGCCAATCACGGCGTGATCGCGAGCTTTTCCCGCGCGCTGGTCGAAGACCTCAGGCGTTCGATGAGCGAAGCCGAATTCGAGGCGGCCCTGACAAAATCGATCGACGAGATCTACCGGGCCTCGACCGCCAAGGTGTGACGCTCGTTTGCGGCAGCGGAGATAACAGGGAATCGCGACCATGGCGGGGAAGACTTATCCGGTCACGCACAGCGACGCAGAATGGCGCGGGCTTCTGACCCCCGAGCAGTATTGGGTGATGCGCACCCACGGCACGGAGGCCCCCGGCAGTTGCGCGCTGCTCCACGAAAAGCGGCCCGGCAGGTTTTCCTGCGCCGGCTGCGGCCAGCCGTTATTCGAAGCAAAAGGAAAGTTCGACAGCGGCACCGGCTGGCCCAGCTTCGGCTTGCCGATCGAGGGGTCGGTGGAAACCGAGACCGATCGCAGCTACGGCATGGTCAGGACTGAGGTGCATTGCGCCAACTGCGGGAGCCACCTCGGCCACGTCTTTGATGACGGTCCTGCACCGACGCATCTGCGCTACTGCATCAACGGGATCGCGATGAACTTCATGCCCGAGTGAGCAATTTCGGCCTCTCAAGAAGATCAGGCGGCCCCCCTCAAGCTGTGGCAGCGTCGCGTGCGCATCGCACGCGAGGGAAAAAAGGATCAGGATGAAGTAATTGATATTCCACAATTCCGTCTCTGGATAACAGCGGACGGCCGGACGGCGAAGGCGGATCGCCAATTATTTCCAACATCGAGGGTCCGGCGGGCATGGGCCGGTGATATAGGTTCATGGTTTGTTTCTGTCAAGGCGTCTGCCCGATCGCGGTCAATCCACTGGGAGAGTGGCCGGGAGCGGCTCCCGCCTCGTCGCGCGACCAATCGCCGGCCGGCCCGAAGCACCGGCACGACATCGGTTGGGCCGCTTCCGTCGCCTTCAGATGACGCCCTCTGCCCGCAGGCCTTCGATAGCCGCGGCGTCGTAGCCGAGATCCTGCAGCACCGCTGCCGTGTGCTCGCCCTGTTGCGGGGTCGGGTTCAGCGCGTCCGGTTGCGGATGGCGGCTCAGATGGATCGGCTGGCCGACCATCGGCTGCGCCCCGAGCTTCGGGTTTTGCACCGGTTTGGCGATGCCGAGATGCTGCACCTGCGGATCGGCAAAAGTCTCGTCGATCCGGTTGATCGGCCCGCAGGGGACGCCGACTCTCGTCAGCAATTCGACCCAATAGCCGTTCGGGTGGCGGCGCATGATCTCGTTCAGATGGGTGATCAGCGCCGCGCGGTTTTTGGCGCGCGCCGCGACCGTCGCGAAATCCGGGTTTTCCAGCAGATCGCGCGCCCCCGCCGCCTCGCAGAAGCGCCGCCACAGATTGTCGCCCGATGCGGCAATGTTGATATGGCCGTCGGCCGTCTCGAACATGCCGGTGCCGGCCGAGGTCGGGTGGAAATTGCCCTCCTGCCCGGCGACCTCGCCTTTCATCAGGTAGCGCGCCGCCTGGAAGTCGAGCATGAAGATCTGCGCCTCCAACAGCGAGGTGTGCACCCACTGGCCTTCGCCGGTGCGCTCGCGGTTCAACAACGCCAAGACAATGCCGTAGGCGAGCAACAGGCCGGCCGAAGTGTCGTTGATTGCGATGCCGACGCGCACCGGCCCCTGCCCCGGATGACCGGTGATCGACATCAACCCGCCCATGCCCTGGGCGATCTGGTCGACCCCGGCTCGGCCGGCATAGGGACCGTCCTGGCCGAAGCCCGAGATGCTGCCGTAGACGATGCGCGGATTGACGTTTCGCACCGCCTCGTAATCGATGCCGAGCCGGTGTTTGACGTCGGATTTGTAGTTCTCGACGATGACGTCGGCGCGCCGGGCGAGCTTGAAGAAGATCTCGAGGCCCTCCGGGCTCTTCAGATTGAGCGTCATTGAGCGCTTGTTGCGGTGCAGATTCTGGAAATCGGGGCCGTCGCGCCGGCTGCCGGTCGCGTCGACCTGCTCGCCGGCGGTTCGACCTTGAGCACTTCGGCGCCCCAATCGGCGAGTTGGCGCACCGCCGTCGGGCCGGCGCGGTGCGCCGTCAAATCGACGACAAAGAAACCATCGAGGGGCAGTTTGGCTGTCGTCATTGGCCGCTCTTTCGTCTGCACTGGCGCCGACGATAGAGGCGGCGAGGCGCGGCTGTCCAACCGCTAAGCATCGCGTCCACGCCGGCCGGCCGGACCCGACATCGCAATCGCAAAGTCGGATGCAAATGCTGACCTCATCTGTATTTATAGACCTATTGCCTTCCAATGTATGTTAAATAGTGAAAGCTTGAGGACTGGCATTTGCCGCGAAATCGTGCTTGGCTCGCGATCGACGGTCCGACCGCCGCTGCGACAGAGAAAAAGGGGTGATGATATGGGGTATAGCCTCGAGCAGTTTTCATCCGAATGCCACCGCATCCTTGCCGCGGACCCGGGGGTCGAGGGGCGAAAGCAGGTTTGCGGGCTCGTTCGCGAGGTGCTGAACGACGACGCATTCGTCGAGGCGCATCTCGGCGACGACATGCCCGATCGCAAGGTGCTGTACGAGGACCCCGAGCTCGGCTTCTGCATTCTCGGGCACGTCAATCACGGCGCCAAGAACAGCAACCCGCACGATCACGGGCCCTCCTGGGCGATCTATGGGCAGGCCCGCGGCGAAACGATCATGACCGATTATGAAGCCGTGGCGCGGCCCGGCGAGGGCCGGCCCGGCAAGGCGCGGCCGATCAGGGACTACCGGCTGACCCAGGGCATGGCCTATCTCTACAACGAGGGCGACCTGCACTCGCCGCGGCGCGAAGGGACCACCAAGCTGATCCGCATCGAAGGCAGGAACATGGAGAAGATCCAGCGCTTCCCCTACGAGCGCGTCGCCTAGCCCTCGTCTGCGCTCGGCACGGGATACAAGAACTCGGCGCAGCGCGCGGCCAGGCTCGCTTCGGCGGCAAAGAAGTCGGCGCCAAGGTCGAGGACGTTGGACGGGCGGGCGGTCGCAAGCCGCGCGCCGAGCTGCCTTGCGATGTCGGCAAGCCGTAGCGCGACGTCGGCCCGGCCGGTGAAGATGACGCCCTCGATCCCGCAGCGCAGCGCGGCGAGGGCGGCGCCGACTGCGTCGCCGCAATCGAGAAAAGCCGAAAACCGAGCCTCCGGCTCGGCCTCGCGGGCGGCTTCGACGACCGCCCTGAACCAGCCGGCGCCGGCGTAGCCTCCGGCCTCTGGCGCGCTGATCAGCGCGATTCGCCGCCGCGCGGCGGCGGCCGCCCGCAGTGCCGCCAGGGCTTGGCCGAGCGAATGAACGAGGATGACGGGTTCGGCGATGTCCGGATCGGCGGAATGCATCGGGCTCGGCTTAAACATGGCAGCGGCTCGCCCGGCATGCTAGTCTGCCGCGACGCACAGCGGGAGGGCGAGGATGAAGGTCCGGATCGAATACTGCGTGCCTTGAAACTATGAGCCGCGAGCCCTCCGTGCGAGGGCAAGACTTGTCGAGAAATACGGCGCCGAGGTCGAACTCGTCAAAGGTAAGGGCGGCGTCTTCGAGATCACCGTCGACGGCCGGCTCGCCTTTTCGAAAAAGCAGCTCGGCCGGTTTCCCGAAGACGCGGAGATCGACGCCTTGGGCGGCGGCTAGCGCTCCACCGCTCACCCCCTGACCGCCGCGACCGGGAGGGAGAGACGCTAGGTTTCGTCATCGAGCTCCGGGTAATGACGGAAGATGCCGTGTTGGTTGAAGGCGATGCGCCGCTCCGAGGCGAGATAGGCGGCGATGCGAGGGCGGGCCGCGACCCGGTCGTGCAATGCCGCGACGCTCGTATGCTGCGGTTCGAGGCGGGCCATCGCGCGCGGGAAGGCATAGCGCAGCCCGGCCACGATCTGGAACAGCGACAGGTCGGCATAGGATAGTCGCGCCCCGACGAGATGCCGGTCGCCGGACGGGTTGCGCGCCAGCACGCGTTCGAAATAGCCGAGATATTTGGGCATCCGCGATTTGACGAATTCGCGGGCCCGGGCCCGCGCCGCGTCGCGCTGATCCTCGTAATAGAGGCTGCTGGCGATCGGGTGATGCGTGTCGTGGATCTCGTCGACGAAGTCGGCGATCGTCAATTGCAGCTGGTGCGTCCACAGCCGGCCGGCCTCCGCCGTCGGCGCCAGCCGATGCTGACCGCCGAGATAGAAAAGGATGTTGGCGGTCTGACCGATCACCAGCCTCCCGGCCTTGAGGAATGGCGGCGCGAAGGCGGGCCGGTCGCCGGCCTCGCCGTCCAAAAGCCTCGCCATCGCGCTGTCGCCGCCCGGTCCTCGGGCGACGTCGAGGTAGTCGGCCGCCGCCTCTTCCAGCGCCAGACGAACGAACTCGCCGCGCCCCTGGATGCCGGCCCAATAATAGAGCTCGTACGGCACGTTACCTCTCCGGAGCGGGGCGCCGCATCCTTGCCGCTTATTGCCGAGCCGATTGGCGGCGGTATTTGCGGCAGACGAGGCGCAGCCGGTCGCCGGTGTGCGGCCGCACGCTCTGCGGCATCGGCGTCGACTCGCTCGCCGCCTTCCAGGCAGCGCCGACCGGCACTTCCGGCCCGGTCAGGTGATAGAGCGCCACATAGCGCGGCTGCCCGCCCGGCGCCCGGAAGCGGCGGGCGGCGAGCACGCCCGGCACGCGGGCGAGTGCCGGCACATGCTCGGTGTCGTACCAGGCGTTGAACGCAGTCTCGACCTCCGGCGTCGGGGTCATCGCGACCAGCAGGAGCCCGCCGGCATCGGCCGCGGCCTGCCCCTCGCCGGGCCGAACCTGCTCGCCCTCGAAACGCAAGACCCGCCGGCATTTGGCCGTCACCCGTTTCGACCACGGCGACAGGTTCTCGCCGCCGATCGCGCGATAGGCCGGGCTCTGCAGCACGGCAGGGCTCGCCAGATCGTAGGTCGCGACCGATTGCTTGGGGTCGTCGACGCCGAGCCAGCGCTCGACGGTCAGAAACCCCGGAACGCGCTGGCGCTCTGGGATGTGCTCGGTGTCGTACCAGTCGTTGAATTCGTCTTCGGCGACGCCGGAGAATTCGAGCGCCGCGATCAATACGCCATTGGCCATCGCCGTTCCCTCCGCTTTTTGCGCGCCGCAAAATCTAACCCCGCCGCGCCGCCGGCGCACGCCTCAAGTTGAGCGGTGCCAGCGGTGCCAGAGCCAGAGGCCCGCCAGCACGATCAGCGAGCCGACGACGGCGGCGACGACGTCGCGCAGCGAGATCATCACCCGGTCGAGTTCGGGGAGGAGCCGCAGCAGTCGGAACAACAGACCGCCGACGAGCGCCCCGGCGAGGCCCAGGCCGAGATTGCGCAAGAGGCCGAACCCCTTGCGCTCGCGCTTGATGATCAGTCCGGCAAGGCTGCCGCCGATCAGCCCGACGATAATCCAGACGACAATCCGATCGAGCGAGAGCATACGAGCCTCCCGCGGTTGCGCGGAGCCTCACTCCGCTGCGAGAATATTACCCGTCTCGACTGCGGCGCTGAAGCATTCCGCGCCGGAACCTCGAAAACCGCCGGTTGGCCGACGGATCGACAGGCGGTGGCGTTGCGGCCCCAAGGGCGCTATTGATGGCGCGCTATTGATGCCGCGCACCCCCACCCAGACCGAGGGAACGACCGCGATGCCTGCCGATCCGAACCAGGTCATCCTGACCGGCGAAAACCCGTTTATTCGCCTCAGCGCGACGAATGGCGGGCCGCAGACGACGAATGCCAGTTTCTGGCGCATCGTCACCTGCCCGAAGGGGCCGGGGCATGTGCTCTACCTGAAGAGCGAGCTGACCGAAAACCATTGGCGGATCTATGCCGACAACATCGCGATGGCCCGCTGGCTGCAGGCGACGGTCCAGGGGATGCTCAATCCGGAGACCGCCGACTTGGCGATCCCGGTCGTCGACGCCGAATTCGAGAAATCCGGTGACCCGCATTACTTCTGGACCGAGCGGCTGGTTACGCGCGACAGCGAGATCGCGCTGACCTGGTACGAGATCGGGCAGCCCCTGTTGGTCCACACCCAGCCCGGCGAGGGCGGCCGGCGCTACGGCGTGTGCACGCTGCTGATCCCGGCTTTGGGTGCGCGCCTGACGGTCAACGGCAAGGAGGCGACCGGCCGGGCCTGGCCGATGGAGCGCGAGGGGCGGCCGTTCAGCACCTGCGCCTTGGCTTTCTCGGAGAGCTGGACCGAGCCGCGCTAGCGCCGCTGCGAAAAATCACCAATCCGTCAGTCAGACGACGATAACCAGCCGAGACGCTACCATCCCCGCAAAGCCTTCAGGAATTCGGCTCTGCGTTGTTCTCGTGTGGCCGAGAGCGCATCTGCTCGACGCTGGTGGTTGGGGCTTGGCCGATAGATGCAATCGGCCAGCAAGTATGCGGCAGTCATGGTTGCGACTGCAAAAGCCTGAAATAACTTACCGCCTGACCGAAAATTCGCACGCCCTACCCGATAGGGGTCGGGAAGGGGTTGGCCCCTCCCCGCCCTCCGAACCATACGTGCGGTTCTCCGGCATACGGCTCTCCAGTCGTTGGTTTCATCGGGCATGTCTCGCCTGCACATGGGCTGCGTGAAGGGTGAACAACCCATGGGCCGCGAAGAAAGCGTTGGGCCAGCGCTTGTGGTCGGCGGCGCAGCGTCCGCGGCCGGGGCGCTTCTCCTGCTTGCGCAGGATGGCGCGCAACCGCCGACGGACAACCCCCGGCCTTCGCCATGGCTATGCGCGCGAAGATTCCGACTATGACGTTGCGGTGTTCCTGCGCGACTACACGCCCGGAACCTCTACTGAATTTGCAAATTTCGGAGTTTCCGGCAGGCGATTTCGGTTGAAACCGACAGGCCGTTTCGGTCCAAAGCGACACCCCGTTCCGAAGGCGTTTGGGTGCCGGCTTCAGCGAACCGCCGCTGCGGGGTTAATTCTAGCTTGTCCTGGTCACTGAAAGCAAGTACTCTCGTTGTTATTGTCCACTCTGGTTGTTGTGGCGGGCCGCTGTGGATTAAGTGAGTAATGGGGATAAGATTTTTAAGTAATTAATCTTATTTATTCTTTTCATCCACAGGAGGGGTCGATTTGCGTCGGCGCATCGAGTTGCCGCTGAGGTCGATGCGGTAGGCGTTGTGGATCAACCGGTCGAGGATGGCGTCGGCGTAAGTCGGGTCACCGATCATGTCGTGCCAGCGCTCGATCGGGACCTGGGTGGCAAGGATGGTCGAGGCGCGCTGGTGGCGATCGTCGATCACTTCCATCAGGTCGCGCCGCTGCTCGGCGGTGAGCCTCGCCATTGCCCAATCGTCGAGGATGAGCAATTGGATGCGGGCGAGGCGGGCGAGCAGCCGGGCGGCATGACCGTCGACGCGGGCGAGGGCGAGTTCGTCGAGCAGCCGCGGCAGCCGCTGATAGCGCACCGAGAAGCCGTTGCGCGCCGCCTGATTGCCGAGGGCACAGGCAATCCAGCTCTTGCCGACGCCGGTCGGGCCCAAGATCAGCACGTTGTTGCGTTCGTGCAGCCAACGGCCGGTGGCGAGCGCCTGTATCAGGCCGCGATCGAGACCGCGCGGCGTGCGGTAGTCGAGATCTTCGAGACAAGCGGCTTGGCGCAGCCCGGCGAGGCGCAGCCGCTGCGCGAGTGCCGCATTGTCGCGCTCGACCGCCTCGCGATCGACCAGCATCGCCAGGCGCTCGTCGAAGCTGAGACGATCGCAGTCGGGCAGGCCTTGCTGCTCCTCGAGTGCCTTGGCCATGCCGGTCAGGCGCAAGCGGCGCAAGGTCGCGATCGTCGGGTGGATCATCATCTTCTCCGTTGCCGGTATTGTCGGCCGACGCCCTCGGCGCTAATCGCGCCCGAAGCCGCGCGGCGGCTCGATCGCGGCGAGTTCGTCGAGATCGAAGTCAAGGATGGCCTGCAGGACGTCGCCGGTGGCGCCGTCGCGAGTGGCTTCGGGCAGCGCCTCGAACCAGGCGCGGTATTCGGCTTGCAGCGTGACGAGTTCGGTAACCGCGTCATGCCAGCGCTGCGGCCGGCTGCGGCGATCGGCCGGCCGACGGTATCGGACGATTGGCCTGCCGGCATGGCGGGCCCGGTAGAGCGCTTGGCGCTGGGCGCCGGTCAGCGCTTGGTCGCCCTGTGGCTTGCGTCCTTCGCCATGATCGCCCCTGTATTCCGTCACGTAACGCAAATGACCAGCCGCCGGGCCTCAGTTGTAGTAAGCCGGGCCGCGTAGATTGGCGTGCTCGCCGAGGCCTTGTTCTGCACCGCCGTCGAGGAAGGGCCGCAGCCGGTCGGCTTTGAGCAGCCGCTCCAAGGGGTTCGCGCCTGTCTGGGGGTGCTGCGGCTCGCCGGCGCCTACGGCAAGCACCGGCTCGACCGCGCGACCCCTGCGCCGCGCGGCACCGCCGCATCGCTCAGCCCCAGCGCCTGCTTGAGCCGCAGTACTTCCTTGATCCGCCGCATCGCCACCCTCGGTCTCGGCATCCCCTCGCACCCCCAAAAAGGGCGCGAGGCTAGCCGCCATTACTTGCCGCTCGGCCGCGCCGCCAAAGCCGAACAAGGGTGCCGAAAACGCCGAAATCGGGTGCCGGATTGGAGCGAAATCAGGTGCCGCTTTCCGCCGAAATCACCTGCCGCTTTCGACCGAAATCAGGTGCCGGTTTGCCCCGATTTTTGCAGACGCAGCGTGCACCTGCGGAACGGCCTTCAAATCGGCGACCCTGAGTGCCCCGGCCGCGACGGCGTGTTCGGCCCATCGGCGGGCTGCGGAGTGGAAGGCCGTCCGGTGCGCCGCACAGCAAAACTTCTGCAGCGAGCCGCCCCGGCGGCGGGCGCGGAAGGGCCGGCCGCACCAAAGGCAGGTCATGCCACACCCTCTCCGGTCGGCGGTCGAAGGCCTATCCCCACAAGCGCCCGCGTCGCGGCATGGCGTCGGTGCTTTTCCCAACGGATCAGGCAATCGTACCCGTCCGCAGGCACCTGGCATCCATCGATCAGGTCGAGCGCTTCGGCCACACCGATCGGCTGGCGGCGGCGCAGAGATGCGGAGCTAACTGGGTCTGCCGTCGATTTTGGGAGCGCGCGCCTTTGATTTCTAAGACCCTTGTGGCACCCTACGCGTCGCCGGGCGCGATGACCTCCGCCTCCTGACCCGCGCTCCCGCCCGCCAACGTCAGCCTCAACCCCTGCTCGATGATCGCCAGATCCTCGTCACTGTAGCGCCGCGGATCGAAGCGCAACCGCAGAAGAGCGACGGCGCCGATTACCCTGCCGGGATGAAATGGGCGCGGCGCCGGGGGCGCGATATTCCGGCGAACGGATGCTGCGAGAAGACGAGAAGGATAGTCATCGGATCAGGTCTTGATCCCGGCGCCGGCAGATGGCGGGCCACGCGGTGCGCCGCCACGACCAAAGATTTCGACAATGCTCATACGGCCGCCGCAGCACGGGCACGGCGGGCGATGATCGGTCGCGACAGCCGGGTCGGCGGTGTCCTACGCCGCCGTCGGCTCGGCGGTCGGCAATTGGGGCGGCCATCAGCTCCCTGGCGCCTGTGATGGTTGGCCTTGCAGCCGACGCTGGCGAGCAGCCCATAGCGGCGGATGCGATGAAACCCCTTCGGCAGCGGAGCGCCCTACCGTTGAACGAGGGTGAGATCCCGGGCGGGTGTTGCGCAAGGCCGGCTCGCCCTGTAGCACAATCCGCGAGATCACAAGGGGAGGGCCAGAATGACCTCGCGCGTGCCAATGGTATCGCTTGAACGCGCCCGCGAACTCGGCGAAGCGATGGGTATACCTCCGCGGCGCACACAGAGCGAGGCGTTTCGCGTGTTGGCCAACAATCCCGGCGTGGCAAGGGTAGCTTACAGCCAATTGATACAGCTGTTGGAGAACAACAAATTCGACACCCGACTGCGCGAACTTATGATCATGCGGATAGGCTGGGTCACCGGCTCGGTCTACGAGTGGACGCAGCACTGGCGGGTGGCGACCACGGCGGGAATTGCTCCCGAGGATATTTTGGCGGTGCGCGACTGGCAGAACTCCCAGCGGTTGACGCCTGCGGACAAGGCGATCCTGGCCGCTACCGACGAGTGTCTCGCCGGCAAATCCATTTCGGATACCGCTTGGGCTGGGATCACGAAACATGTCACCGACCCCGGACAGCAAGTGGAATTCGTTATCGCCATGGGCAACTGGATGATGTTTTGGCTGTTGTTTCGTAACCTACACATTCCACTAGCGGAAGGCGTCGCCGTTTGGCCGCCCGATAATGTGGCATCGCCAGCGGCAGAAGGATAAACACCGGACGCGAGCCCCGTGCTCGATTCCCAGTTGGTCCGAATGTCTCCTATGTCGAACCTTGCCGTTCTGCGAAGCCGCTAGCTTCGGCGGCTTCCTGCGCGCGAGTTGATCGACGCACCGGCGGGCGGACATGCTGGCAGGCGGCAGTCTGGATCAGCCCGCCCGACTCTTCATTGTTCGCCGTTATCCTCGCGCCGCGGCCCGAGCCGGCTGCCGTCCGTGCGATTTGTTCAGAACCTGGTCCAGTTCTTCAAGCGATCGACCGCTGGTTTCGAAGCCGAGCACGAGGAAGACGATGCCGGAAAGTGCGTACCATGCTGCGAGATACAGCATCGCCGGTTCGATCGCTGCGATCGTCGCCTTCGGGCTTACGATATCCGACGAGCCGACGATCAACGCGAGTCCGAGGGGTCCCAGAATCTTTCCGAAATTACCGATGCCAAAGCCGAAGCCCATGCCGCTCGCTCGCAGGCGGGACGGCCAGACCTCCGTCGCGTAGGGCCCGACGACGGCGTAACCTCCATCGCCAAACACCCGCTGGCCGTAGAGCATCAGATAAAAGACCGAAACCGTCCCAACGAAAACGTCGTGGTAATAGCCGGCAAGGGCCAGCGACAGGGCCGCGCCGAAGCTGAGCAAAACCCCCGATGGCCGCCGTCCAATCGCGTCCGACAGATAGCAGAACAGGAACCGTCCGAACAGGGCGGCGAGACCGGGAAAGATCATCAGGTACGCAGCTTCGGCTGGCTTGATCTTGAGGATCAGAACAAGAAGGGTCGTGCTCCACAAGCCGATCCCGATCCCGCCGGACTGGCAGCCGAGACTGGTCAAGACCGATAACGCCATACTGCGCGGATATCGAAATAGTTCGTGCCAAGTTGTCGGCTGCGCATCGGGAATGCTCGTCGGTAGCTCGATTTCTTGCGGATCGATCTCGAGCGCCCAGGCGAGCGAACGGCGCGCTTCGTCAACGCGGCCCATGCGGATGAGCCAGCGTGGTGATTCGGGAACCCACGCGCGGATCAACAGTGTGACCGCGGCTGGAAGTAATCCGATCGCGAAAAGCCCGCGCCAGCCGATAAGAGGAGTTGCGAACGCGCTCAAGGCCGCACCCATGATGCCGCTGATCGGCAGAAGCGAGGTCACAAGCCCGCCGATAAAACCGCGCCGCTTCGTCGCCACGAACTCCTGAACCAGCGGCAGATCGACCGTGAACAGGCCGGCGACACCAAAGCCGACAAAAAATCGGCAGACGCTGAGAAAAATCCATCCGCCGCTGTCCGGGGTCAGCGCCATGACCCCGGTGGCAATCGAAAAATTCAGCGCGGTGCCGATGAACACGGTGCGCCGCCCGATGCGATCTGCAAGCCAACCGTAAAACAGTGCGCCTGGAACCCCGCCGATACCGGAACTCAGCAAAATCATCGCCGACTGCCCATAAGTCAGCCGCCAGGGACCGACGATAAAGGCAAGAACGAAGCCGATCAGACCGAAATCAAAATAATCCAACATGTCACCGATCACGGCCGCAGCCACGATCTTCTTTTGATTATTGGTTAGGCGCGACTGCCGCTCAAGCAGCTCTAACACGACGTCCTCCAGCTTTGGCGCGTTCACCCCGATGCGATCCGCGCAATACTGACGTCTGACACCGCTATAGATCGGAACTAATGATTAGGACCCCGGCCCGCGATGGTTACCCTACGGCCTCGCTGACCGGCCCGAAAATCGGCGATATGGAATTCGTGGTATGCGCCACGTCGAGCCGCCCGCAGATATTCCGACACGCTCGGACAGACGCACCACTTGTTCAACGAGGGTCTGGCTGTTCTCAACCCTCTGGCAATGACCAACGCTATCGGCTTCTGGCCGAGAACTCGGGAAGCGGCGGCGGGGCGTCTTCGATCATCCTCGGGCAGGCTCACGAGGGAACAAGCGGCGGACTGGCGACGCCGAAATGCAGCTCACTGATGTGGATTTCACGGTTGGGGATCACGAGCAGGTAAACTACCGCCGAAATGAGCCCGATGACCCCGGCGGTGAGCAACGCAGGCTGAAAACTCCCCGTCGCCTGCACGACGAACCCGGTAATCATCGGCGCCAGCGCGCCACCGATGAACCCGCCGAAATCCATGATCGCGCCGAGCGAGGCGGCGTATTGCACCGGCGCGCACGCGGTCGCCAGCGCCCAGGATGTACCGGCGGCAAGAAAGCCGCAGAACAGCGTAACGGAAATGCCCGCGACTGCGACAGTATTGCTCGGCGCTTTAGCGGTGACGAAGGTGGCGACGGCCATGATCAAGGTCCCGGCTACGGTCGGGAATTTGCGGCTGGCGATCGGGCTGAACCCGCCGCGCAGCAACCGGCCGGCAATCCACCCGCCCAGGAGGCTGCCAAAGACGCCACACAAATACGGGATCGAAGCAATGAAACCGGTCTTCGGAATGCTCATGTGGCGCTGCATTTCGAGATAGCCTGGAAGCCAGGCCACATACAGCCAGCCGATATAAACATTGCCGAAGAACCCCAGCATAAGCCCCCAGGTTGCTCGGAAAGAAAACAATCTGCCCCAGGCAGCAGCGGTGGTCGGTAGCTCCGACATCGCATGCTCGCCCGGCGCAAGAATCGCAGCGTCGGCTGCGTCGAGCGAAACCTCGGAACGGTCCTTGAACCGGAGATACCAGACGAGGCCGAGAACCGCCCCGGCGAACCCCATGATCACAAACATCCAACGCCAGCCGGCGCTCAGCATCAGCACCGTCAGGATCGGCGGCGAAATAGCCGTTCCGAGAGCAGGGGCCGCGTTCCAGACGCCGATCGCAAAGGCCTGGTCGCGCGCCGGGTACCAGTCGCGCACGACCCGCGAGAAGGCTGGGAAAGTCGGTGCCTCGCCGATGCCCAGCGCGGCCCGGGCGATGATGAACTGCATAAGGTTGACGACAAACGCCGCCGCCGCTTGCGCCACCGACCACAGCATCAGCGAGGCGAGCAGCACCCGGCGCGGGCCGAGGCGGTCGACCAGACCGCCGGACGGCAGCAGAAAAAATGCGTATGGCCAGAGAAAGGCCGACAGCAGCACGCCCATCTCGGCGACCGACACCCTGAGGTCATGCCGGATCAGCGGGTTCGCAACCGACAGCGTGGCCCGGTCCATGTAGTTGACCACGCCGATCACGAACAGCAGGGTCAGTGCGGCCCGCTGCAGCGTCTTGAGGCGCATTGTTGCCACGGCATTCCCCCACCAGATTTTTTGTCGCTCGATTAAACATCGTTTCCTGTGATTCCCCGGTTGCCGATGACGCAATTCAGGCATTACCGTCGCACGCGGCCGCCGAGCCTGCTCGATGGGCGAGGTGCCAACCGCATCATCGATGTCGACATCAATCCCTATCTGCTCCGCGAGCGGCGTCTTTGGCCAAGCCGGCGAGATTCTCCGATGAGATCTTCTTTCAGGAGGGCTACGCCGAGGCGATCTCGC
Source organism: uncultured Alphaproteobacteria bacterium (assembly GCA_963790875.1). GTDB lineage: Bacteria > Pseudomonadota > Alphaproteobacteria > ATCC43930 > CGMCC-115725 > AP-15. The sequence goes on along the minus strand of CAWBQT010000016.1, from coordinate 946,843 downwards.
CGCCCAGGGAAAATCTGTTATCGAAGCCGGTGATTGGGGCAGGGGGATGGGACCGGAACGATCCGGCTGCGGAACCGGGGGCATCGGCGATCGGTAAGGTGCTGGTGTCGTCGATCATTGCGTTGTGCTCCCGGTCTGTACCCGTGCCGATTGCCGAAGGCGACAGCCCCGGCGGGAATGTCGCGCGTGACTACGCTCCTTGCACCGATCAAGGCATCGTCGCCGATGCTCACACCCGGAAGGATGATAGCGCCGCCGCCGATCCAGACATTGCGTCCGATCTGGATGGAACGACCGAACTCCAAACCGGCGGTCCGCCTTACCGCATCGCGCGGATGATCCGCGGCGAGGATTTGCACTGCCGGCCCGATTTGCATCTTGTCGCCGATGCTGACCGCGACGACGTCGAGGATCACGCAGTTGAAATTGAGAAAGACCCCGGCACCGAGACTGATGTTGCATCGATCTCGGCTCAGGCCTTGATAAAGCGCTTGAAGCTCGGAGGCGCTTACGGAACACGCCGCTTATTTCGACGCCGCCGCACCCGGATGATGAAATTCGCGACCGTTCGATCTTGCCGTTTTTTATCTGATACCCGAGGCTATGCCCTCTGGCCGCTCGAACTCCAACCGGCTAGCGTGTTGACGCCGCCGAACGCGCGTGCTGGCCTTGTGGCGTCATGGAACACGAACCGCAGCGCAATGAGCGGGGCCAGCCGGTCGGTTGGCCGATCGAGGGCTGGTCGCCGCGGCCGCGCCCGCCGAGAACCGCGATGGTAGGCAGCTTCGCCACGCTCGAGCCGCTCGACCCCGACCGCCATGCCGCCGAACTGTTCGACGCCAATTCCGAGGACCGCGAGGGGGCGGCATGGACCTATTACAATTTCGGTCCGTTCACGACGCTTCCAGAATACCGCGCCTGGCTTGATGCCGCCTGCGCCAATCCCGAGCGGTTCTATCACGCGATCCGCGACAATGCGCAGGGCCAGGCGGTTGGCGTCGCTGTCTATCAAAACTGCGTGCCGGCGATGGGCACGATCGAGATCGGCGGCCTCGTGTTCAGCCCGCGGCTGCAGCGCCGGCCTGCGGCGAGCGAGGCGATGTATCTGATGATGCGCCGGGTGTTCGACGAACTCGGCTACCGCCGCTACGAATGGAAATGCGATTCGCTCAACCTGCCGTCGCGCGCCGCCGCGGTCCGGCTCGGCTTTCGGTATGAGGGCCTGTTTCGCCAGGCGATGATCACCCGAGGGCGCAACCGCGACACCGTCTGGTTCTCGGTCATCGACCGCGACTGGCCGGCTCTGCGCGCCGCCTTCGAGCGCTGGCTTGACCCGGGTAATTTCGCGGCCGACGGCAGCCAGCGCCGGCGCTTGGCGGATCTCCGATCCGGCGCCGGATGAGCGGCCGACCGGCACCGTCGCTGGCGCTGCTGTCGGCGATAACGGCGCTCGCGTTCTGCGGCTTGCATATGGTCGTGCCGGCCTTGCCGCTGCTCGTCGCGGTATTCACCGACACACCGGCGCATGTGCAGCTCATAGTGAGCCTCTATCTCGCCGGGATTGCCGCCGGGCAGCTTGTCTACGGCCCGGTTTCCGACCGCTTCGGTCGGCGTCCAGTGTTGCTCGCCGGTCTCGCGGCGTTTCTCGTCGGCACGGCGCTGTGCGGCGCCGCGTGGTCGTTGCCGATGCTGATCGCGGGACGCGTTCTGCAGGCGCTCGGCGCCTGCGCCGGCGTCGTGCTGAGCCGCGCGATGATCCGCGACGTCTATGAGCGCGAGGCGGCGGCGCGCGGATTGGCGCTGGTCATGATGGCGATGACGCTGGCCCCGGCGATCTCGCCGGCACTCGGTGCCTACCTCACCGAATGGTTTGGCTGGCGGGCAGTCTTCGCGGTGCTCGGCGGGTTGGGCGGCGTTGTTCTTGTTGCAACCGTCATCTGGCTCGAGGAGACCAACCGGCGACCGGTTCGGCTCGATCTCGCCGGCATGGCGGGGGCCAACCTGACGCTGCTGCGCTCACCCGCCTTTGTCGGCTTTGCGGTGTGCGGCGCCTGCACCAGCGCCTCGTGGTTTACGTTCATCGCCAGCGCGCCGCACATCCTGGCGGAAGCGCTGCGCCGGCCGCCGAGCACCTACGGGCTGATGATCCTGCTGCCGATGACGACCTACATGCTCGGCAATGCCGCGGCGGCGCGGTTCGCGCCGCGCTTCGGCAGCTTGCACCTGCTACTCGCCGGCCGGGCGCTCGCCTTTGCCGCCGCGCTCGCGATGGCGTTGTGGGCAAGCTCGGCCCCTCTCAGCGTCTGGCTCTTGTTCGTGCCGATCGGGCTGGCCGAAATCGGCGACGGCATAAGCGGGCCTGCGGTCATGGCGGCGGCGCTCAGCACCCATCCGCGGCTCGCCGGCACCGCGTCCGGGCTGATGGGCTTTCTGCAGATGGCCGCCGCCGCTGTCGGCAGCTTCGTCGTCGCGTTGCTGCCGTACCGGAACGCGCTCGGCATGATAGCGCTCTACGGCGGCTTTGTCGCGCTCGGGCTGGCTGCTGCAGTCTTCGCCGTGCGGCGCGCGCAGCCGCTGGTCGCGGCCGCTGCGAAGGAGCCGGGCTTACCGGGCGCGCCCGCGCCCGCGCCCGCCGCCGACCGAACTTGAAGACAAGAACCCGATCATCAACGCCCCCCGGACAGCTTCGGATCCCCTCACGACATCCGCGTCGGGATCGGCTATAACTTATTGTGGTCGTCGCTTAGACGCTGACGAATGCATTTTAAATGGATCTTTCACCTGCCATCAACGAACCGTTGGCCAAACGGATCTCCTTCCACAATGACTTCGGTCGAAATGTGAAGTTGACGTATGGTGCTTTAGCCCAATTAGGTACGCCGGTAAAAAACACCTCTCAAGGGCTGGTTGTGTTGCCAAAAGGTGGAGAGCCTCGGGGCCGCTCAATGGCGTGGCGCGATCTGGGTGAGGCTTTTCGCGAGGCCGCCGTTGTAATCGCAGAGATGGGCATCGCCACCCCGGCGTTACCCTGGAGCGGGAAGCCGAGTTGATCGCGAAGCTACGAGCCTGAGCCTGCCTCGCCGGTTGGTGCGAACGGCCTCGACCCCCCAGATCAAGTCCGGCGTTCGGCGTTGACGCGGGGAGCCGTCGCCGTCAACCGAATAGAGTGCTCCTCAAAATACACTCGGCCACTGTGATGCTTCACCTGCGCGGAATCATACGGGTAGAGTAGGAGGCTGCTCACGACCTCAAGCCGGTTGCGCAGGGTCGCCAGCGCGCTACGATTGCGCCATGCTCAAGGCGCTTCGGGCAGAAGACGCACTCGCGATCGCCGAGGTGTCGCGGCGGCGCAGTCGCGACGAGCAGGCAATGGCCCAATATCTCGGCATCGGCCGAGGGGGCGCGCGCGTCAAGGAGGTGCCCCTGGAGGGTACGCTCTTGCGCCGCCCAGATGCTCTCGACCTTGCGGCGTTCGAGAGCGAGGAGCGGCAGCGCCTCGAGGCCGCAATCGCGCAGCTTTCGCCCGAGGCGCGACGCGAGCTTATAGCGCTTATTTGGCTGGGACAGCGGCCATTATTGAGTTTTGAGGCGGCACTGCGGCGCACGCGCCGCATCCCGCAGACGGCACAGACCGGCTACCTCATGGGCATACGGCTCGAACGCTACATCGCCGAGGGGCTTCGCAAGCTCGGCCGCCGCGGCGCGTGACCGCCGAAGGCACAGCTGGGGAGACTAAGAGTCCCTTTCCGTAGTGCTGCTGTGAGGCCCGCCTTGTTCGGTCGCCGTGTCCGATCTCTGGAGAAAGACAACGTCCTCAGCTAGCGGCTGGGACGTCATTCTCATCTTCACTCGCGACGTATTGGGGAACAAACTGTTGCTCGTCAGGATCCTGGAGCAAGTCCCCGTGTCGTAGTCGGGCGTTGCCCACCTTGCCGACCGGCCGGCTTCTTGAGTTCGTGGTGCAGCTCCGCTGTCGGTTTCGCTAGACGACCTCCGCCGCGACGGGCCGCAAGGAGCGGGACGCGCCGATTCCGGCCTATTCGCTAAACCGCGATCGAATTGCTAACCCCGACCCTCACGTGACATTCGGGGCTGCGCCGACGGACGGTCGGAACGGCTGAGACCAGTTACTCGCACCGAGCTCACCCCTCCACGGCGATCGCCGGTTCAGGCACGGTGTCGAGCAGCGCCGATGCCGTATTCGGCATTTGCTTGTCTCGCCGGATGGGGGTTGAGCTACCTTGACGATGATCGTTGAAGCGGCAGATTTGCCCTGGCGATGGAAGCGCCGGCGGCCCGTCGCGAATTTTGGCTGCGTGTCGCAACGAAGGAAACACGTCATGCCGGACACACACGCCTTGGCAGAACGCCCAACCCAGGGTCAGCTCGCGGTCTGCGACGCGATCGTCATCGGCGCCGGGATTTCCGGCATGTATATGCTCTACCGCCTGCGCGAGCTGGGCATGACCGCGCGGGTCTTCGAGGCCGGCACGAACGTCGGCGGCACCTGGTACTGGAACCGCTATCCTGGCGCGCGCTTCGATTCCGAAAGCTGGACTTATGGCTACTCCTTTTCCAAGGAGTTGATGCGGAAATGGGACTGGAAGGAGCACTTCTCCCCCCAGCCCGACACGCTGGAATACCTGAATTACGTCGCCGACATGTTCGACCTGCGCCGGGACATACAGTTCCGCAGCACGGTCGCGGCCGCGCATTGGGATGCGGCGGCGAACCGGTGGAACGTGACACTGGAAAGCGGCCAGCAGGCAACGTCGCGGTTCCTGTTCACCGCCATTGGCATCCTCTCGGCCTACACGCTGCCGGCCATTCCGGGCCGGGACAGTTTCAAGGGCCCTGCCTATCACCCTGCGCGGTGGCCGCACACGCCGGTGGACTTCACCGGCAAGCGCGCCGGCATTATCGGCACTGGCGCGACGGCCATCCAGGCGATCCCGGAGATCGCCAAACAGGCGGAGCACCTCACCGTTTTTCAACGCCGCCCCAACTGGGCGGCACCCCTGCATAATTCCAAAATAAGCAAGGAGGAAATGGAGGAAATCAAATCCCGTTACGAGGAGATTTACGCGCACTGCGCGACGACGCCGAGCTGGTTCATTCATCAGGCTGACCCTCGCAAGACCCTTGACGTGCCGCCCGAGGAGCGCGAGGCCTTCTGGGAGAAGCTTTACGGCGAACCCGGCTTTGGCATCTGGATGGGCAACTTCCGCGACATCCTGACCAACGAGGAAGCTAACGCCGCCATCAGCGCCTACATCGCCAAAAAGATTCGTCAGCGCGTGAAGGATCCGAAAGTGGCGGACAAGCTGATTCCCAAAGATCACGGCTTCGGCACGCGCCGGGTGCCATTAGAAAGTGGCTATTTCGAAACTTACAACCGCGACAACGTGACGCTGATCGATACCCTCGTGGATGAGCCGATCGAGCGCATCACACCGCAGGGCATTAAAACCGCGAGGCAGGAACACGAATTCGACATCCTGATCTACGCCACGGGCTTTGACGGGGTGACCGGTGCTTTCGACCGTATCGATATACGCGGCGAAAACGGCCTCCGGCTCAAAGACGCCTGGGCCGAAAACCCGCGCACCTATCTCGGCATGCTCGCCGAAGGCTTCCCCAACATGCTGATGGTGCTCGGCCCGCACACCGCACGCGGTAATATTACTCAGGCCATCTCACACAGCGTCGAATTCCAGGCGAGCATGCTGCGGTTCATGCAACAGCACAACTACACGCATGTGGAGACCCGACCGCAAAAAGTGGACGAGTGGACGCGGATAGTGATCAAGGCGGGCGAAGCGTTGCTATCCTTCAAGGTCGATTCCTGGCAGAATGGCGTCAATCGCAACGTCGACGGCCGGACCGTGCGCCGCGTTCTGGGCTACAATGGTAATGGCGCGCATTTCCGGCGGACGACCGACGAGGTCGCCAAAGGCGGCTACCAGGAATTCGCGTTCCGGTAGTGCTCCGCGTCAGGTCTGGACCGCAAGGCGAAGTTCAGAGGGGGCTTGACGGCGGCCGCGTCGTACGCGAGGCGCCAGCTGCGGCTGGAATTGGGAGCGCAGCGAATGAGCGGCGGTTTTGACGCGGCTCGGCGCCGAGACATCTTCCTCGATGCTGTCAAGCGGATAGTCGACCGTCTATTTGAGCTTACTCATGATCCAAACCAAGACGTGGCGATTGCGGCGCGCCGGGTGATCGCCGCGGTTTGCGAATGGGTCGTAAAGGTTCACCGGAATGCGCAGCGCCGATCGCCGCTTTAAACCGTTCTCAGAACGCTGTCGTAGAAGTGGTTGCCGCGACGCGGCGTTAGCCCGGGGGTTCGAGCCAAATTAGGCGCTTCGCGGCGAAGCCCGACAAAAATTTTGTCGATCAAGCGGCGATGCCGAGCTCGTGGAAGATGCCTTGCATGGCAAGTTGCAGGGCATCGTAGTGGGCGTCGATGGGTTTGGGATTGAGGGCGCCGCGCTTTGGGTGAAGGGGCTGGGCGGCGGCGAGGAGAGGCTTGATCGCCTTGTTGCGGAGAGCGACGAGCGCAGTCATCGCTCGGAGACCGCCGGCGAGCGGTTCGTAGCGACGCGTGCGGCCGATGCGGCAAACGATGTGCTTGTCTTGAAAGAGGGTTTTGAAAGGAAATTCGCAAGGATTTGCCGTCCGGCAGCACCTCCATCCGCAAACGGCCGTTTCTGAAAGCCGCTGATTTGTGCGACTTCCGGCTTAGCGTGCGGTTTTGAGCAAATCGTGCAGCGACCCCTCATTCCGTGGCGCAGGTCATTTGCACCTTCAAACGGGGTCGGATCGCCGACCGCGGCAGCGAGGCGCAGCAGTTTCGGGCCTCCGGCCTCAACCTCGTCACCGCCGCGATCGCGTTCTGGAACACCACCTACATCGCGGACGCCATCGCGCATCTGCGCACGACCGAAAAACCGCCGCCCGACGATTGGCTCGCCCATACATCGCCCCTCAGCTGGGAGCACATCAGCCTGTCCGGTGATTTCCTGTGGGAGCGCGCCGCCGCAAACGCCGACAAGCGCCGATCGCTCAATCTGGGCCGAACGCGAGCCGCTGCTTAAACTCCCGGCGTTCCTGCTGAGTTCGGCCTTAGCGTTGTTTAAATAACACCCGACGCTATGCCCTCTGCCAGGCAGCGAGCTTTTCCAATTTCTTGATTTGTTCAAACGGGTTTTCGCGCATCGTCATCTCCTTGAACGGGCATTGACCTGTTTGAATTGGTGCTGCATCGGACAGAGCGAATGTTCGCGACTTTGCAGAGCCGTCAGCCGAGCGCGCCTCTGAGGGCGCCGATGGCCTGCGCTATGGCGCCACGCGCAGCCGGCGTGTCGGCCAGCGCGTTGAGCATTACGAAGTCGTGGATCGTGCCGTTGTACCGGATCGACGTGACCCGCACGCCCGCGTCCGACAGCTTGCGGGCATAGGCTTCGCCTTCGTCACGCAGCACATCATTCTCATCGACGATGACAAGTGCCTCGGGCAGGCTCGCGAGTTGGCCGGGCGGGGCGTTGAGCGGCGTCGCGGTGGGTTGTTTGCGGGCGGCGGGGTCGGGCAGATAGGCGTCCCAGAACCATTCCATGGCGCGCCTGGTCAGCCACGGCCCATTCGCAAAATGGCTATAGGAGGGGGTGTCGAAGCCGGCGTCGGTGACCGGGTAGAAGAGTACCTGGAGCGCGATCTTGGGGCCGCGGCGTTGCTCGGCCATCAGGGTGACCGCCGCCGCCATGTTGCCGCCCACGCTGTCGCCGGCAACGGCGAGGCGCAACGGGTCGATGCGCAAGCTCGCGCCGTTATCGGCCACATAGCGCGTCGCGGCGTAAGCCTGCTCGATGGCGACCGGATAACGGGCTTCCGGCGCTCGGGCATAATCGACAAACACCACCGCGGCGCCTACGCCGACCGCGATCTCTCGAACCAGGCGATCGTACGTGTCCCGATCGCCCAACATCCAGCCGCCGCCATGAAAATACATCACCACCGGCAAGGTCTCGGCAGTGGCGGTCGGGCGAACGATCCGGATCGGTACCGATCCGTCAGGGCCGACAGGCAAGACCATATCCTCGATTTTTGCGCTCGGCCTGCCGACGGGGATGGCCTGCACCTGGGCCAGAACCGAGCGTGCAGCGGCCGGCGACAAAGTGTAGATCGGCGGCGCATCGGCGAGGCTGTCGACAAATTTCTGAGTGTGCAGTTCCAGGGTCGGCTCGGCCGTAGCCATCGATATGATGCTCTCCGGTAGCGAAATCGTCAGGAGGCTCTGGCGGTGGTGCCAGTCAGGATGTCGGCCTTGCGGTTCAGAGCCGCGATGAGTCCGTCAATGCCTTGCGTTTCGAGGATCGTGGCAAATTCCGAACGGCGGGTCGCCACCTCGCTGATCGTACCGTCGAGGTAGATGTCCGAGATCAGCCAGCTCTCGCCGCTGCGGCGTATCAGATAGTCGACCTCGACCGGCTCGCCGTTGCTCTTGATGATCCGGCTTTTCACCAGGAGCCCGAAGGGAGCGGACTGCTCGCCGGTCACCTCGAGCTTCTGCCCGTGATAGCTGTCAAAGCGATCGGCGTAGACCGCCGAGATGTAACGAGCGTAGCTCTCAGTCACCTCTTGCCGCTGCGCCTCGCTCAAGCGGGTCCAGACGGGACCCACCGACAAACGCGCCATCGAGGCAACGTCGAAGCTGCTGCGGATGACGGGCGCCAGCTCGGCGAAACGGCCGCTTTCTCCAAGGGCGCCGCCGTTTTTCATCGTGTTCAGCAGAGCATTGTAAAGACCCTGTACGGTACCGGTGCCGCCGGCTGGCGCAGGATGGGCTGCATAGGAAAATGTGCCAAGGCCGAGCGCAACCGCAAGAACCAGCGCTTTGCCCAATAAGGATTTCGGCAGAGTGGACAAACCGGCGCTTCGGTGACGGCACGCGGGACAGGACGCTCTCGCAATCCAGCGTGACATGGTTCTCTGACAGGCCCGCCGCGACCGTCGTGCGGCGTACTGAGAAGCGCTCCAAGACGCGGCCGACTTGATTGCGGCAGTGATACGGTAGCCGCGGCGGGGCTCGGTCCGGATAATATCGCGTTCTTCGCCGAGCGCCCTGCGCAACGCTAAGATTTGCACCCTGAGGTTTTCTTCTGAAACGTGAATGCCCGGCCACACGCGAGACAGGAGCTCCGCTTTGCTCACCAGTGATCCGTCGGCTTCCAATAAGACGGAGAGCAGATCGAATGCCCGAGTACCCAGCTTTACCGGGATACCATCGGCAATCAGCTGCCGCTGGCGCAGCAGCATGCGGAAACGACCGAAGTCGAGGGCCATTTCGTGCGTAGCGGGGCGCAACTGCTGCAGGCCGTCGCGTGGCACGGTCACGGGGGACGCCGAGGGCACGCTATCGCTATTCGTTGTCACCGCGGTCTCTCCGCCTGGTTCCTAAGCGTAAGCTGGCGCGGCTCGCAGCGTTAGTCGCGTTAAGGATTGCAAAGTTGTGCAAAGCCGTTTTTGCACTGTTTGCAGGTGACGTCTCGCGTGGCCGCCGGCCTGCGGGCCGCTACCGGTGAGCTTGCGAAAATCCGCCACGATCGCTGCCAATTGTGGACGCCGCTGAGGACGCTTCCCCGATGGATGAAGAGGTCTTCGCCTTCGGATCGTTCCGGTTGGTCCCGGCGCAGCGCGCGCTTTTCGAGGACGGGAACCCGTCGCGCGTCGGCAGCCGAGCGCTCGACATTCTGGTTGCGCTCGTCGAGCGCGCCGGCGAGACGATCGCAAAAGAAGAGCTGATCGCCCGTGCGTGGCCCGGTACGGTCGTCGAAGAGGCCGCCCTCAGGGTCCAGGGTCCATGTGGCGGCGCTCCGCAAGGCGCTTGGCGATCGTACCGGCAAGCGTTACATCGCCAATCTCTCTGGCCGAGGCTACGCCTTTGTCGCGCCGGTGACGCGCGAGAACGCGCTGTCGGCTACCACCGCGCCGGAGGGAATGACCGTGGCCGGCAATTTGCCGGCACTGCTAACGCGCGTCATCGGCCGCGACGAGATCACCGCCGCGCTCTCGGCACGGCTGGCGCGCCCCCAGGGTCAGCTCCAGATCGCCGGCGACGCTGCCGAGCATCGCGCAGAACAGTTGCAACGTTTCTGCGCATAGCCGGTCGGCGGCGGGCCGGCACCGCGTCGAGCACGGCAAGGGCGTTGTAGATGTTGACAAGCCCCGGACCCGACAGCGCGCGTTCGGCAGAGACATGGTCGAAATCCCGGCGCATGTGGTCGAGAAGCGCGCTCTCACGGTCGGTGACGCCGGCCATCGTCGCATGTCCACCCTCGCCGGTGAGCGCGCGCCAACCCGAAGGTGATGGAACTAGCCCAGAGACGCCGAGCCCGGACCCTGGGCCGAGCACCCCGAGCGGCGTGTCCGCAGCTGGTGCGCCGCTGCCTACCGCCCGACGGTCGGCGTCCGCGAGACACGGCAGCGCAAGCGCCACGGCGGTAAAGTCGTTAATCACTTCGAGGCGCTCGAAACCGAGCCGCGTCCGCAATGCCGCGATCGAAAAGCGCCATGGGTGGTTAGTCATCGTCACCATGTCGCCAGTGATCGCAGAAGCGATGGCCAGCCCGCCGCGCTGCGGCATTGGCAGGTCACCACGGTCGGCCAAATAGGCGGCGAGCGCGTCGTCGATCGTTGCAAAATCGTCGACTTGGAAGGCGCCTGTACAATTGGCGCGCCGCTGCGGCCGGGCCGGCGGGCGAATCGATGCCGAAGCGGGCGTTGGTGGCGCCGATGTCGCCGACTAGGATCGGCGGCGCGTCCCCCTCACGGCCACCACGAACGCCGCCTACTTCCGCCGCTTCGGATTGGAAGCGTTTGCTCCCGCCGATGATGTCGTGGTTTTCGCGCGCGGCCATCATGTCTCTCCACTATTGGCGGCGATCACCGTCCCCTACCCGGCTGTCGACCACCACCGCATAGAGACGCTATATATCGCCGGTACGATTTGCATTGCTTTAATTCAGGTCAAAGTCCAGTCTAGAATTCGACATGGAACTTGAAGCCTAGCACCGCGGCGTTCTTGATGTTCGCTTGCGCGTTGGGGTTAATCACGTATTGAAAGTTCGGCCGGAAGTCGACACCGCGATACACATGGATGTTGTAATCGGCTTCGAGGATCATCTCGTGGCCCTGCGGTGCCGTCGCGCTGTTGCTCAACGGCAAGCCCAACGCCTGCTGCTCCGCCTGCACTCCGGCCAGCGTGCCGCTCATCCCGATATAGGTAAAAAGGAGGCTTAAGGTGTCGAACGGCCGTGCCCGCCAGAAGCCGTTGTCGACCATGGCCGCGAAGTATTGCGTGGCGTAGGTCGAGTTGTCGGGATTGTTGTGGATGTAGCCGGCGAGGGCGTAAAGACCTTGCTGGTGGCCGCTGCCGTTGCGCACCAGCATCTGGTCTAGGAGCAGCCAGAACTGGGCGTTGCCGATCTCGCTCGGCGCCGGCACCCCGGCGCTCGTCGGCAGCGCGCTCGAAAAGCTCGCGAACTTCGAGGTGTCGTAGCCGACGCCGACGACGTAATGGCCGGGCAGCCCCTCAGGTCCCCACCTCGGCTCCCAGGCGAACTGGACCGGCACATAGGCACCGCTGATGCGGCCGCTGAAGAAGTCGGTGCCGCTGCGGTCGAGATTGCCGTAGAGGTACTGGTTAACCTCGTAGACGCCGGCTTCGATGTAGCTGTCCGGCGTCGGCCGGACGCGCAGCCGGCCGCCCCAGGTCGCATCGGGGAAGGCGCTGTGCCCGATGTCCCCGCCCGGCAGCGCCTTCGGGTCGCCGCAGAGCGCGTTATTTGTGAAGTTGCAGTAGAGCGGCGAACTGGCAAAGTCGTTCTCGACGTTCATCCAGCCGGCGGCTAGGTCGAGGCGGCCGGCATAGGCCGTCCGCTCGGCATAGGCCGAGACGAGATGCGCCACGACGCTGCCGCCGGCGCCGTAGATCTCCTGCACCGGCGAGACGTTGTCGCCGAACTCGTGGCTCAGATTGCCGCCTGAGCGGTTGACGACGATGACATGCGTCGAGAAGCCCGTGAGGCCGGCAAGACGCTGCCAATCGATGTCGGATTCGAGCCCGACCTGGTTGGCCGAGGTCACCCCCTGCTTCATGCCGCCGCTGGGATTGCCGGCAAACTCGGCGGTGGCGTCCAAGAGGAAATAGACGCCGTGGTTCTCGAGATCGGTGCGGATGCCGCCCCAGTCTCCGAAGAGGTGCTCGACCTCCGGCGCGACATAGGCCGGCGTCGGCAATTCCGACGCGGTCGCGTGGGCCGGCCCGGCGGTCGTCTGCGCCGGGGCCGGCGGCGCCGTCGCGAGGGCGAACAGCAATGCCGACGGGAGGGCGCACTTCACGTGGCGCTCGTTGATGCCGGGACCAAGGATGAATGGCCCGCTTCGATTGCGTCCTCGATCTGCTCGAGGCTCAGTCCCTTGGTTTCCGGTACGATCAGGAAGACGAAGACGAGCGCCACCAGGCTCAGAACGGCATAAGCGACAAATGTACCGGCGCTGCCGATGGCGCCGACCAGATCGAGAAAAGTCGCCGAGACAATAAGGTTGAAACTCCAAACGGCGACCGTTGAGAGGCTCATCGCCCGACCGCGGAGGGCCAGCGGGAATATTTCCGCGATCAGGAGCCAGAAGATGGGCCCGAGGCCGATCGCGAAGAAGCCGACATAGGCGGCAACCGAGACGACCGCGATCCAGGCAAGATGGCCCCCATTGCCGACATGGAAGACGAGGGCCAGCAGGAACAACGTCAGCGCCATGCCGCCGAGGCTCCAGACGAGCAATTGCCGCCGGCCGAGCCTATCGATCAACCGGATGGACACGATGGTCATGATGACGTTGACGGCGCCGACCCCGGCAGTTGCCAGGATCGCGGTGGCTGCGGAGGAAAGGCCGGCTGATTGAAAGATCGTCGGCGCGAAATAGATGACGGTGTTAATCCCGGTGATTTGCTGGAACATCGCGAGGCCGATGCCGATAACGAGCGGCCGCCGCAGACGCGGCGCGAGCAGCTGCTTCGAACTTGCCAGTCGGCCTTCGCGCGCGAGATCGGTGCGCAGAGCGCCGAGCTCACCCGCGACGTCGGCGGTGCCGCGCAATCGGCGGAGCACATTCTCGGCGTCCCCCAGCCGGCTGTGCCCGGCAAGCCAGCGCGGGCTCTCGGGCAGGACCAGCATGCCGGCCGCGAGGATGATGCCGGGTAGTGCGCCCAGCGCCAGCATCCAGCGCCAACCTCCGGGAACTGCGGCCAGCGCGAAACCGACGAGGTAAGAGACGAGGATGCCGCCGGTGATGCAAAGCTGGTTCAGCGATACGATCGCGCCGCGGTCTTGCGCCGGAGAAATCTCGGCCAGGTAGAGCGGCGCCAGCATCGAGGCGACGCCGATCGCCAACCCGACAAGAAGCCGGCCGACAAGCAGGATGATGACATCGTCTGCGACGGCGGAGATGACGGCGCCGGCGATGAACAGGAGGCCGGCGCCGAGGATGACGCGGCGCCGACCGCTGCGGTCCGAGAGATAGCCCGCCACCGCCGCGCCGATCGCGGCGCCGAGGAGCGCGATCGCGACCACGATCCCCTGCATGGTCGCGGAGAGCGACATCACTTGCCGAATGAACAGCAGCGCGCCGGAGATGACGCCGGTGTCGTAGCCGAAGAGCAGGCCGCCCAGTGCGGCTACACTCGCGATCAGATAGAAGTTCATCGCGCTTCCTCCTTCGCCTCCGATAAGATGTCGGCGAACTGCCGATAGCGTCGGCCGATTGCGCTGACGGCCGCGTCGAGAAACGACTTGCCGCGCCATAGGACGAGCAGGTCCCAAAAGACGGTGTGACCGACGGCAAACCCGATTAAGCCCGGACTCCCACTGCCCGGCGCGCAACATCGGTGCGCCGCCCGGTACGTGCCAGGCGACGACAAAAATGATCGAGGCGAACGGCATGGACGTGAGCCATGGAGTTCGCAGGCAGTCGAGCCCTATCCGCGATGCGGCAGGCGGCGTCGGTGAGAAAATCGTTGCCGCATTGATCCACGTCAGGCGGCATAACGGGCTCGTGAGACGTTCGATGCTCCATACAAAAATGCATGCTCCCGATCCCGACTTCGGCGGTGAACCAGCCGGTCAGTATCGCGATAAAGGGCAGCGGGAAGCCGAGGAACACGGCCCCCAACAGCAGCCGGTTCCGCTCGATCCGCCCCTTGACGCTTGCCCAGGAGCCGGCCCTGGCGACGAGCAGCATCAGGAGCCGGCAGCCGACCATGATCCGGAACGAAAAGAACGGTTTGTAAGCCGTAAATTGGCGCGGCTCGCGGCGTCAGTCGCGTTAAGGATTGTAAAACTGTGCAAAGCCGTCTTTGCACCGGTTTGCGGGTGCCGTCTCGCGTGGCCGACGGCCAAGGGCGCCGCTGCGGGCCGGGCTTGCGAAAGTCCTCCGCGGTCGGTACCAATTGCGGAACACCTCTGAGGACGATTGCCCGATGGATGAAGAAATCTTCGTCTTCGGATCGTTCAGATTGATCCCTACACAGCGGGTACTTTTGGAGAACGGGAAACCCCTGCGCCTCGGCAGCCGCCCGTTCGACATTCTGGCTGCGCTGGTCGAGCGCGCGGGCCAGACGATCTCCAAAGAGGCGCTGATCGCGCGGGCGTGGCCCGACACGATCGTCGAAGAGGCCGCCCTCAGGGTCCATGTTGCGGCACTGCGCAAAGCGCTCGGCGATGGTCGTGCGGGCAAGCGCTACGTCGCCAACCACCCCGGGCGAGGTTACACCTTCATCGCACCGGTGACGCGCGAGAACACGCTGTCGGCAAGCGCCACGCCGACCGGGATGGCCGAGGCCGGCAATCTGCCGGCGCCGCTCACGCGCGTCGTTGGGCGCGACGGTGTCATCGCCAGGCTGGCACAGCAGCTGGTCCGGCGTCGGTTCCTGACGATCGTGGGCCCAGGCGGGATCGGCAAGACCACAGTGGCGCTCGCCGTCGCAGACGCCGTACGTCCTTCATACAGGGACGGCGCGTGGTATGTCGAGCTGGCCTCCCTGTCCGATCCCGATCTGGTGCCGAGTGCTCTCTGTGCCGCATTGCGGATCAGGTCGTCGGACGATCCTTTGTCAGGGCTGACCGCCTGGGTGCGCGACAAGCACATCCTGATCGTGCCGGACAGCTGCGAGCACGTCATCGGCGCGGCGGCCACTTTGGTCGAAGCAATCCTGAAGGCCGCACCGCAAGCCACCATTCTCGCCACCTCCCGGGAACCATTGCGGGCCGAAGGCGAGTGGCTGCACCGCCTGGGACCGCTGGAGCTTCCGCCACAGGCGAGAACCTCTCCGGCTGTCGTCGAGGCGCTGGGGTATTCGGCCGTCGAGCTGTTCAACGAACGGGCCAGCGCGACAATGGACCGTTTCGTCCTCGACGATGCCGATGTACCGGCGGTGCTGGAGATCTGTCGTCGCCTCGATGGGGTGCCTTTGGCGCTCGAACTCGCGGCTGCTCGCGTCGATACATTCGGCGTCGTCGGCCTGGCCGCGCGGCTCGATGATCGGTTTGGCGTTTTGACAAGCGGCCGCCGCGCCGCGTTGCCGCGGCAGCAGACACTGCGCGCGACAATCGATTGGAGCTACGAGCTGCTCCCGCAGGCCGAGCGAGCAATCCTGCGGCGCCTTGCCGTTTTCCGCGGCGCCTTCACGATCGCCGCGGCCGTTGCCGTCGTCATCGATGAACGGATCACCGCTACCGATGCGATCGAAGGCATTGCGAACCTGGCGGAGAAATCACTTATCGCGACGGATGTCACCGGCAATATCGCCTACCGCCGCCTGCTCGACACGACCCGGCTTTACGCGCTCATGAAGCTCGCGGAAAGCGGCGAAATCGACGGCGCCCAGCGACGGCACGCCGCGTATTTTCGCGATGCCCTTGCATTGCCGGCATCGGGCTCCGGGTCAGGGTTGTCGAACGAGGAGCTGACACGCCGTGTTCGCGACGTCGACAACGTTCGCGCGGCGCTCGACTGGGCCTTCTCCCCGGCCGGCGACATCGCTGTCGGCGTCGATTTGACGGCGGCGTACGCGCCGGTCTGGCGGCACTTGTCGCTGATGGCCGAATGCCGCGAACGCTGCGAACGCGCGCTGGTCGGGCTTGCGGCGAGCGGAATCTCGAACAAGCGGGTCCAGATGCGGCTGCAGCTCGCTCTGGGCAACGCGCTAGCCGCCACGGTGTCCCCCGCCGAAGAAACAAAAACGGTGCTGACTCAGGCCTTGGAAACCGCGAATGTTCTGGGTGACCTTGACGCGCAGGCGAGCGCCCTGCGGAGTCTGCACGGGGTGCTCGTTTTTCGCGGCGAATATGGTCGCGCGCGGACGGCGGCGGAACAGCATCAGCAAATCGCCTACGGCATCGGCGACCCCGCCATCGTCGCTGTCGCCGATCGGCTCATGGGCAACACGCTACTGACACTCGGCAGGCCGCGCGAAGCGCAGCAATGCCTGGAGCGCGTCCTTCGATCTCCGGTTCCTGCGGATGATCCACATCAGACGATGCCGCGTCAATCGGATGACCGCGCCATGGCGCGAGCGATGCTGGCGCGGGCGCTCTGGCTACAAGGTTTCGCCGAAAAGGCCCGCCACGAAGCGGAGGCGAGCCTGGAGGAACTGCGCGGCGCGGATCACCGACTACCGTTTTGCCGGGTTCTCTATTTCGGCTTTTGCCGCATCGTGCCAATGACCGGCGACTTTGCGGCCGCCGAGCGAGCGATCACGCGCTTGATCGAGGTTGCGGCAAGTCTCAATGCGCCCTTCTGGCAGACGGCGGGGCGCCTCCTGGAGGGAAAGCTGCTGGCCGAGCGCGGGGAATTTGCGCAGGGTGCAGCGGTGCTGCGCGACGCGTTGGATATCTGCAACAGGACCGGCTGGCGCATCTCCTATCCGGAGTTCAAGGGCGCGTTCGCCCAGGCGCTTGCCGGACTGGGAGAGGTCGATGCCGCACTCGGCGCCCTGAACGAAGCGGTGGCGAGCGCCGGCCAGGGCAAAAACGGCCAGGTGTGGTATGTCCCCGAACTGCTGCGCCTCAAGGGCGAGGTGCTGCTGCGGCAGACCTCGAAGCAAGCCGTTCAGGCAGCAGCAGATTGCTTTGCTCGAGCGGCTGCGATGGCGCGCGAGCAGGGCGCCTTGTTTTGGGAGCTGCGGGTCGCCCTCAGCCTTGCCCGGCTGCTGCGCGCCGAGGGCCGCTCCGCCGACGCGTCGGGAATTCTCCAGCCGGTTTACGACCGCTTCACCGAGGGGTTCGCGACCGCCGATCTCAAGGCAGCAGAGGTCTTTTTGGACGATCTCCGTTCCGCGAAATCTCATCCCCGCTAGGCGGAGAGCGTTTTCGGCGATCAGAAAAGCCCTCCCTATCCAAACACGATAAAATACATTGATCGGGATAGGGGGACACCTCGCGGTGCCACCCCTCCCACACCCCACACCACCGGGCATACGGGTCACGTACCACGGCGGTTCGACCGGGTTAAGCTTGGACAGAGACATGGAGGCGGGGGAGAGCGATCGAGGCGAAGTAGCGGTTGGGCAGTACTTGTTGGACCGCCGGGTGTCCTGACATGCGCCAGAACCCCGTCGGCGAACCGGCCGCGACCGCTGCATTGAACTTCGGTACGCCTCGACGGCGCAGTTCGTTGAAGCGGTTGTGCCCGTTCTGCCACTGCCGCCAAAGATACGAGCGTAATCTTCGGCGGATCCACGCTTCCAGGTTGGTGAGCACCCGTGGGGTCTGGCAGAAGCCGAAGTAGCCGCGCCATCCGATGAGGTATGGCGTCAGGTCTTCGATCAACTGCTGTAGGCTGATCCCCCGTGTCCGGCGGGTCATCTCCCGGACTTGCGCCTTGAATTTGTCGAGGGCTTTCGGCGCGATGCGCCGCTCGCCCCCATCATTCGAGATGCTGAACCCCAGGAATTTGCGCTCCTCCGGTCGCGCCACCGCGCTTTTCGCCTCGTTGACCTTCAGCCGCAGCTTCTGGGTCAGGAACCGAGTGACCGAGGCCATGACCCGTTCACCGGCGCGGCGGCTGCGAACATAGATATTGCAGTCGTCCGCGTAGCGGCAAAAGCGGTGCCCCCGTCGGGCCAGCTCCTTGTCGAGATCGTCGAGCACGAGATTGCTCAAGAGGGGCGAGAGCGGGCCGCCTTGCGGGGTCCCCTCATCCACCGGGCTGACCAAGCCGCCTTCCATCACCCCGGACTTGAGAAACGCCCGGATGAGCTTGAGCACACGTTTATCGGACACCCGCGCCGCGACGCGCGCCATCAAGCTGTCATGATTGACCCGATCGAATAATTTTTCGAGATCGAGGTCCACCACGACACTGTAGCCTTCGGCAACGTATCGTTGCGCTTGCGCCACCGCCTGATGGGCGGAGCGCCCCGGTCGGAAGCCGTAACTATGCTCGGAAAACGTCGGGTCCCACCGCTCCTGGAGCACCTGCAGCAAGGCTTGCTGGATCAGTCTGTCGACGACGCAAGGGACGCCGAGCTTTCTGATCCCACCGTCCGGCTTGGGTATTTCGACCCGCTTGACCGGCTGGGGCTGGTAGGTTCCATCGAGCAATTGAGACCGAATGCTTGGCCAGTGCTCACGCAGGTAGCCCTTGGCGTCGTCGATGGTCATCCCATCCACGCCAGGACTGCCCTTATTCCGTCGAACGCGTTTCCACGCTCTTACGAGATTCCCTCGGTCGCACACCTCCTCCATTGATTGTTCCGTCAAAGCCGGGCTTTCGGGCGCTGACTTCGCCACGAATGGTTCGGCCCCTTGGTGACCGCTGACCCGGGCTTCACCCCGATCATCCGGTTCCAGGGCCAGTGAGTACTGGATCTTCTGCCGCGTTCCACTCATGAGTCGCCAATCCTACTTGCCACCCCCAATCGTTCGGGCCTTCGGTCATCGTTTCCGGCTCGGCCTATCTGTTGCTCCGCCTTTCGGCCTTGAAGTGCCTCACTAGCCTTGCCGACGGCCTGACCTACTATGCCGTCTGCTGACTCCTGCGCCGCGATCAGGTCACCTCGCGGTTTCCTCAGTTCCACGATCGGAACACGCCGCAGGCCTCCCCAGGTAAGTTCGATCGCCTTCCCCGCACCCCTGCCGGATCTACAGCCCTGGTCCTTGATGGATATGGACTTCGTGATTAGTCGCCCACTCGTCCGGCCAGGGATGCCTCTTATCCGCTTTCTGTTCGTCAGGTCGCGGTTTTGCTCCGCACTGCCTTCAGACGCCACCTCGCGATGACGCCCTTGTGCTTCGCTAATCCTTCACCTCCATCAGGTTGGATAGGGGACTTCCACCCCCAAGCTATCGAACATGCTGGGCACACGACTAAGCCGCTGCGCGGCAGTATCGGCGGGAACCGTTGTCGTTTATCTCTTGCATTCCGCCAACGTTGCCTTCACCCTCACCGCGAAGACGCTGCGTTTTTTATGTGCGTTCCGTCGGCATTAACCTGGGCCCTTTTGAGCTCTTCTACCTAACGTTCTCTCTATCATCTTGTTGTCACCGCAACTCATTGACCCCGCAGACCCCGCAACAATTCAATGCCCATTAACTCAAAATTCGTGCCATTCACCCCGCGGTTGGGGCGCCAACCTCGCCCACCCACACCGGCCCTAGCTTAGTCCAACCCATTTTTTGCGCACCGGCGCGCCCTCGTCTTCCGAGGTCTCCTTGTTCTGTCCGTGCAGCGCGCCGCCACGCAAAAAATGCTCTTCATTATGCGCGGTTTTTTTTCAACGGGCAGGAATGTCGCTGCCTTACCCGAGTTGGCCGGGTCGGACGCCTCGCCCTTAATTTCGTCGTCATTCTCGATAATAGCGGCCTGCCAAGAAACCCGCCGCCGCTACGTAGCGGAGGACCGGGCTCTGCATCTGACGGGGTAGCGATGCGCTTGGCGATGTTGTCGACTCTCGGATTGTTGGTGGCGCTTGCCGGGTGCTCGATATCTGGTGAGTGCCGCAAGAAGGGGTATGCGGCAGGCTCGCCCGCTTATCAAACCTGCGTGAGCACCATAATGCAGCGCCAGAACGAGATCTCGAACTTCCAGATACATCGAGACGACGGCGATGGTGGATGAAACTGCAAAAGATCGCAAAAATTTACCGAGATGCAGCGCGGCCTGGTTCGCCTCGCTTTCGAGCCCCTCGCGCACAAACGGGGGCCTGGCCCCGGCGACGTGATGACCGCCGCCTGCTTTGGTGGCATTGCTGTCTCAAGTCGCCACGACGAAGGAGAAGATTGCGCGGGTGACGCCTCCGCGGGATTTTCCAGAGGCGTGCGCCGCGAGCCGGTGACCATCACCAACGAGGGCCGCGACGAGTTCGTGGTGCTGTCGGCCGAGGAATGCCCGCCCCA
Organism: uncultured Alphaproteobacteria bacterium; assembly: GCA_963790875.1. Taxonomy (GTDB): domain Bacteria; phylum Pseudomonadota; class Alphaproteobacteria; order ATCC43930; family CGMCC-115725; genus AP-15. Next base: position 926,396 of record CAWBQT010000016.1, on the reverse strand, counting down.
AGCGGCGCGACCGGCGCGTTGGGCTTACCGAGAATGCCTGAGGAATGGATTGACGCCGTGCGCACCGCCCAGGTGCCGGACGAATTTCGCCGGCCTCAACGCCGAACTGAAATTGCGCGTGCCGCTCCCCGCCCCTGTTCCGGGTCTCGTTATCCGCTATCGCTATCTCTGGCACACGAGCTCTGGCGAGCACCTGGCCGACCGGGAAGAAGGGCAGAAAGACCGCCCGTGCCCGATTGTCGCGACGATCCCCCCGGCCGAGGATGCCGGCGAAACCGGCGCGCTGGCATTGCCGGTGACGCACGGCCCGCCGGCCGACGCGGCGCCTGCGGTCGAGATTCCCGCCCGCGTCAAAGAACGCTGCGGCTCGACGCCGCGCGCTCCTGGGTCGTCCTCTTTGAGTGGAATGAAATGAATTCATCTTGCCGGGGCCGGACGTGCGCCGCGCGCCCGGCGGCGATGGAAACCCGGTCGCCGACGTCGTGCTGCGGCCGTCCCTTTTCGCGACGATCCGCACCTGCTTCCTTGACCTTGGGACGGCGCGCGGCAGCCGGCGCGTGCCGAGGACCGAATAACCGGGTTCGAGCTTCCCGGTGCCGCTTGGATTTGATGAACCCGTAAAGTTCGCCAGTGCAGTTGTCCGGCGTGACGCCTTTTTCTGCGTTCCATGCGACGAATTGCTTTTCCATCTTCGTCATATCGATGCCCGGAAAGGCATTGCGCAGCGCCTTGAACTGATCCTCCTTCACGCCGCTCCTACTTGGTGCCGGCAATTCGGTCGGTCTCACCAGCCCCGGCTGGCCGGGCGGGTCATTTCTCGCGCATCGTGCGCGCGTCCCACAGTCGCAACAGATAGCCGTCGGGGTCGACGAGTTCTGCGCCATAGCCCCAAAACGTCTTGCGCGGAGGATGCGCGAAGGCGACGCCGCGACCGGAAAGCTCGGCAAAGCTCACGTCCACGTCGGCCACCTGGAACCATAGCGCGGTGCCGCTCGGGAATGGTGGGTCGGGGACTTCCTGCAGGAAGATCGCGAAGCCGTCGCTGTCCTGCAGCGCCACCGCCCGCCGGTCCGGGATTTCGAATTCGACCTTCAGGCCGAGGGTCGCCACATACCAGTCGCGGGAGCGCACGCAATCCTTCACCGGGACGGCAAGGTGATCGAACTTCATCATCATGCGTCTCCATCGACGGCCCGGCGCTTCAATCCATCAGCAGACCGCCCGAGAGATTGATCGATTCGCCGGTGAGGTAGGCCGCTTCGTCCGAGGCGAGAAACGCCGCGACCCGCGCCACGTCGTCGGGCACCGAGACGCGTCCCAGCGGGATCAGCTTTTCGCGCTCGCCGGTCTGCGGCAGGCCGTATTGCCGTTGTTGCGCCTCGAGCGCCGAGCGCATCGCGGTATCGACGACGATGCCGGGACAGATCGCGTTGACCCGGATGCCGTGCGGCGCCATCTCGCGGGCCAATGCCTGGGTCAGGCCGATGACGGCGAATTTCGTGGCGCTGTAGCCGGCGAAATAGGCATTGCCGGTCTTGCCGGCCCAGGAGGCGAGATTGACGACCGACCCGGCGCGGCGCGCGATCATCTGCGGCAGCACCGCGCGACTGACGATGAACACGCCCTCGACATTGACCCGCAGCATCGCCTGCAGCACGTCGAGCGGCATATCGAGCGCCGGGCCGGTCCAGCAGATCCCGGCATTGTTGACGAGCAGATCGATCCTGCCGTAACGGCCGAGCACCGCCGCGACGGCGCGCCCGACCTCGTCCTCCGACGTCACATCGGCGATCGCGGCGAACCCGCCGATCTCGTCGGCTACCACCGGCGCCGCGGCGCCGTCATGGTCGAGCACGGCGACATGCATCCCGTCATGCGCCAGCCGCCGCGCGATCGCCCGGCCGATGCCGCCGCCGCCGCCGGTCACCAAGCCGACCTGCCCGTTCATCGCATCGCTCATCGTCCCCTCATTTCGCGGCATCCGGCGGCAGCCAGCGCGGATCGAGCGCTTCCGCGACGCTGAACGGGCAGTCCTCGGGGAAAACGCTCTCGGACAACCGCATTTGCCGCGCGGCATTGCGGCGAGCCGCTGGATAGCAGCGGTCGGCTATTTCGGCCGGGTAGGCTCGCAGGCTCGGGCTGTCCTCCAGCAAGATGGCGATCTGATCGCGCTGTTCGGCGATCGTCCCAAGCCAACTCGCAGAACGCTTGCCGGGTTGGACCCGGCATTTCAGCAGGTGGGTGAGCAGCACCGTCAGTCGGTTGCGGATCTCGCGGCGGTCGCTGCGCGCCATGCCTTCGAGCTCCTCGGCGATGTTTTCGAGGTCGAGGGCATCGATCTCGCCGCGCCGCGCGTGCCGGGCCTGGTCTTCGAGCCAGGCGACGAAATCCTCTTCGTAGCCCGGCTTGTTTTGCCGCTGGGTCACCGTCGATCCCTACCCCGCCGCGCCGAGCTCCAACGCGAAAATCTCCCGCTCTTCCCGTACCCCGCGCAAAGCATGCCGGCCGAGCGGCCGCAGCCGGCCGCGGCAGCCGGCCGCGGCCGCGAGCTCAGCCGAGACCAGCACCCTGGCGCCCAACGGCTCGCACAGGGCCTCGATGCGCGCCGCCTCGTTGACCGCCGGCCCGATCACCGTGAAGTCGAGCCGGTCGGCGGCGCCGACATTGCCATAGAGCACCTCGCCGATATGCAGCGCCAGGTCGACCTCTGCCGCCCTCTTGCCGCCTCTCCGACGCGCGGCGTTCAGCCGATCGAGATAGGTCGCGAGCAGGCCGGCGGCGATCCGATGGCCCGTCTGCGCCATCACGGCGAGCGACAGGGCCGGCAAGACACCTTTCAGCAGCAGCAGATCGTCATCGCGGAAGCCCTCGCTCCGGTCGGTCTCGAAAGAGTAGCCGACGCCGCTGCCGCGCGACGGGTCGCCGGCGGCAAAACCGGCCAGCAGCGCGAAGTAGTCGGTGGCGCCCCCCGCGGCGCGCTCCGCGAGGAGCGGGATATCGAGTTGCGCCGCGGGTCCGGCGAGACGCCGGCGCAGATAGGCCCAAGGCGGCCCCAGATCGCCGGCCTCGGCCAATTGGTCGATCAGTCCACCGAACGGGCTGTCGGCGATGACCGCCTCATAGATCGAACCGCGCTCATATTGGGCGGGCTCGATGCCGTGACCGCGCCGCCAGGTGTAGCCATAGCCACCCCACTGCGGATGCAAGGTGCGCATCCCGGCAAAGGCGCGCGACAACGGCACGCCCGCCTCGACGAGCGCCTCGAAGAGGCCGCCGAGGAGCGCGTCGACCGTGGCGCCACGCAGTCCCTGCCGCGTCGCCCAGATGTTGAGCGCGATGATCCGTTGCCCGAGCCCGCTGTCGAAGCTCGGCAGATCGAACGGTGTTCCGAGCGAAACCCCGTCGCTCATGAAAGGGTGGCCTTGGGCTGGTCGATCCGGGTAATAGCTATCGACGCGCGGCGCCATCGGCAAAGACTTTCGCCAGCCGGCGTATTTTCAGAACTCTCCGATCGGCGAAACCCGGAGCCAAGGCGTGATCGACCGTATTCTCCTCACCAATGACGACGGCATCGACGCGCCCGGTCTCGGCATCCTCGAAACGATCGCGCGGCAGCTCGGCCGCGAAGTCTGGATCGTTGCGCCCGAGCATGACCAGAGCGGCGTTTCGCACGCGATCAGCCTGCACCATCCGCTGCGCGTCACCGAGCGCGGCCCGCGCCGCTATGCTGTCACCGGCACGCCCGGCGACTGCGCGGTGATGGCCGCCTGCCGGCTGATGGCGCAGGCGCCGCCGCAGCTGCTGCTGTGCGGCGTCAATCGCGGCGCCAATCTCGGCGTCGAGACCGTGTTTTCCGGTACGATCGGCGGGGCGATGACTGGGGTGATGCTCGGCATCCCGTCGATCGCGCTGAGCCAGGCCTGGACCGATCGCGATCGGGTCCGGTGGGACACCGCGGCGACGCTCGGCCCCGCGGTGGTGCGGCGACTGCTGGCGGTCGGCTGGGCCGCCGGCAGCTGCCTCAGCGTCAATTTTCCCGATCTGCCGCCCGAAAAAGCCGGCCCGCTGACCCTGGCGCGGCAGAGCTTTGGGCTGATCCAGGGGATCGACGTGCTGCCGCGCACCGATCCGCGCGGCCTCACCTATTACTGGGTCGGGTTTCGCCGCGGCCGGCATGAGGCGGGGCCCGACAGCGATGTCGAAGCCCTCGAAGCCGGCAATGTCGTCGTGACGCCGCTGCGCTGCGACCGGACCGACGATGACGCCTATGCCGGGCTCGATGAGACCTTGCGGCGCGGAATTTAGCGGCGTCGCTCAGCCGAGCACCGCGACCCCCTGGACTTCGACCAGCAACTCCGGGCGCGCGAGGCCGGCGACCGTGATCAGCGCGCTCGCCGGAAAGTCGTCGCCGAAGATCTCCTTGCGCAATTGCGTAAAGCGGTCACCGAGCCGCGCATCGGTAATGAATACCGTCATCGTCACCATGTCGGAAAGCCTGCCGCCCGCCTCGGCGAGGGTGGCGCCGAGCCGCGCAAACACCTCGCGCACTTGGCCGTCGAAATCGCCGGCGAGCGACCGGCCCGCGGCATCGGCGCCCGCGACCTGTCCGGCGAGCCACACGATTCGGCCGCCTTCGCTGATCACGGCCTGCGAATAGGCCCGCGCCTGCGCCGTTTCGCGCTTCAGAAATCGTTTCATCGCTCGCCCCATCTCCGCCGGTCAGAGGATACCGCCTAGCGTGTCAGATCAGAAGCTTCCGTCGACGCGGGGAGCCGCATGACCCTCTTCGACGCCCTCAAACGGACGGGCGGCGTCTACCGGCTATACACACGGTTTGAGCTGGTGGTGTCGGCCGTGCTGCTGATATTTGTTTCCATTATTATCGTCTATTCGCTGGTCGTCCTGGCAGTGACCTTGTTCGATGAACTCACCGCCGGTGGCCACCTTGTCGAAGCAGCGGCGCTGAAGGACACCTTCGGCTTGATCTTGAGCATTCTGATCCTGGTCGAATTCAACCATTCGATCGCCTTGGCGATGCGCCGCCGGTCGGGGGTGCTGCAGGTACGGGTCATCATCTTGATAACGATCATCGTGATCGCGCGAAAATTGATCCTGCTGGACTACGGCACCGTCACTCTCGCGACCCTCGGCGGGCTCGGCGGGCTGGCGCTCGGGCTCGGCGCCCTCTACTGGCTCCTCAGCAATGCCCAGACCCGCCGCTTTGCAGCGGGCGCGACCGCGGACCAGGAAAATGAGCAGGGCTGAGAAAACCCCACCGGCGTGCGGCTGGCCGAGTAGCCCGGCCGGTCAGGACTGCGGTGCCAGCAGAACCAGCCGTTGGCGTCGGTGCGCCCGATAGATCGCGAAATCGGAATCGAGCGTGCAGACCGGCAGTCCGGTGAGTTCGGCGAGCCGCACCAGGCAGGCATCGGCGAGGGACATCGGAACATCGCCGTAGCGGCGCATCAGGGCGCCGATCGCCCGGGCTTCGGCGTCGAGGCGCAAACCGATGCGCAATGCGCCTTGCTCGAGTTTCTCGAGAAGCCGCCAATTGGGCACGCCACGCCGCGCCAGCAGGAAACAGGCTTCGGCCATAACCGGTTCGCAGGTGATCAAAGGCGGGGCGAAATTCGCGAATTGCCGCACGGCCCAGTCGTGGCGCGCCTCGCCGGCGCAAGAATAGGCCACCAGCGGGCCCGTATCCACCACGGCTCCGGGTATCACCGGCCGAAATCCTCCAAATATTTCGGATTGGTTGCATAGTCGGCCGGGGTCTCGGCGACGACCCCGCGACAATCCCGCATCAGATCGTCGACGGACGGGGAGGGCGTTGGGTCGAGCGATGGCTCGACATTTCCCGCCAGCACATGCCGTAGACCCTCTTCGACCAAATCTCTGAATTTGCGCCCGCGCAACGCCGCTTCGGCCTTGGCCTGGCGGTACAATGCGTCCGGAAGGTCGATCGATGTACGCATAGACGCATAAATATGTAAATATTCGCCATTTCAATCGGCCAGGCAGTCGCGGCGCTTGACCGCAATTGCCGGTTACCGCAGGCGCTCGGCGAAGCGGGCGAGGTCGATGACCGCCCTCTGATGCGTGCCGACGCCGATCTCGTTCGCGCCCTCGCTCGCACGCACCGCGAATGGAACGCGCCTCCCGTCGACCTTCGTCACCTCGGCCGTGCCGGTGACGAGGCGCCCCTGCGGCGTCGCCATGAGGTGGCGAATGTCGACGGCGGTGCCGACGGCACTTTCGCTGAGATCGAGATAGGGGCGGATCGCATTCAGCGCGGCGTTCTCCATGACCATGATCATGACCGGAGTGGCCAGCACCGGCGGCAGCGTCGCGTCCTTGAACCGGTTCGCCAGATGCTCCCGGCTCGACGAGGAGGGTGAAAGAACCCTTTGCACCGATTTGTATCGAGCGCATCGCGATCCTCCGTCGGCTTCACCCCGGATCAGGCCGGGGGACGGCCTGAAAGCGCGTCTCAGGTCATCTCACAATGAGGCAGTGAGACGGTGAGGGTCGCAAGAGTCGGCACCGATCGACGCGAAATCATAGACATTTGCCTCGCGACCGTGGCGCATCCTTTGCGTCCTCTGCCGTGAGAAAGCTTCTTTTCTCACAGCCTCGCTGCCTCATTGTGGTGTTTTGGATGAGGGAACCGACCGCGTCGTCCGGGTCGCGCTCCAGCTCCGCTCGATGGGTGCGCCGCAAGGGGCGTGTTGCGAACGTGGCGGAGCCGCGAATGGGCTACAATCCGATCGCCATTCCGATCGGGGGAAAACGGATGGACACGGCGGCGATCCTTTACCAACTGACGCATCGGACGGGCCTGCCAAAAGCGGCGCTGCAGGCTGCATCGGCGCAACGCGCCGAGCTGGTCCCGGTGTTTCTCCGCGAGATCGATTTGTATCTGGCGCGTCTGGCGCGCGATCCGGCGGCGCGGGACGAACCGACGCTGCTCTTCTTCATCTTTCACCTCTTCGGCGAGTGGCGCGAAAAATCGGCCTACAGGCCGCTCGCCCGTCTGTTGCGTTGTCCGCCGGACGACCTTGACGCGTTCCTCGGCGAAGCCGTTACGCAAACCAGCCACCGAGTCATGGCGGCGGTTTTCGACGGCGATCCGCGGCCGCTCTTTGAGATCATCCTCGACCGCAACGCAGACGAATACATCCGCGCCCGGATGTGCGAAGCGCTCGCCCTGCTGGTGCTGCGCGGCGATGTCGACCGGGCGCCAATCGCCCGCTTTCTGCGCGACGCCTACATGGAGTTGCAGCCGCAAGCGCGGTGCGTGGTCTGGCAGGGGTGGGAGAGCGCCATCGCGACGCTCGGGTTGGGCGAACTCGCGAGCCTGGTCAAACGGGCCTTCGCCCGCGGCTACATCGACCGCGGTTGGCTCGACTTCGAGGATTTCGAGGCGGACCTCGAACGAGGCATCGTCCGACCGGGCGAGCCGCGCGGTCCCGAGGACCGCGAATACGCGCTGTTCGGCGACACGGTCGAAGAACTCTGCCGATGGCACGGTTTCAGCGACGAAATCGCCGCCGAGCAGGAGCGGAAAAGCGAACCAGCCGAGACGGCGTTCGCGGCAAGCGAACCCCATCGCAATCCCTTCCGCGGGGTCGGCCGCAATGCCGCCTGCCCTTGCGGCAGCGGCAAAAAGTTCAAGAATTGCTGCCTCGACCGATGACGTAGAGGGGGGAACGATGGGCAAGCTCGACGGCAAGGTGGCGATCGTAACCGGTGCGGCGCGCGGCCTCGGACGGGCCTATGCGAGGCGGCTCGCCGGGCTCGGGGCAAAGGTGGCGGTCGTCGACGTCAATCTCCGCTCCTACGAGGAGTTCGCGGCCGAGGCCAAAGACATGACCGCCGACGGCACGGTCGCCGAGATCGAAGCGATGGGCGGGGCCGCTCTCGGGCTCGAGGTCGATGTCCGCGACCGTGAGGCGGTCGAGGCGATGGCGGCGCGGATCGTCAATGCGTGGGGTCGAATTGACGTTCTGGTCGCGAATGCCGGCGGCGGCCGCGGCCGGCCGATCGACACCAAGGCCAGCACGCTCGATCCGGCGCTGCTGCGGCTCGTCGTCGAGATGAACCTGTTCGGCACGATCTATTCCTGCAACGCAGTCGCCCCGATCATGAAAGAGCAGCATTCCGGCAAGATCATCACGGTGAGTTCGGTGGCCGGCACGGCACCGTCCGCCGATGGCGGCTACGCTCATTACGGCGCCGCCAAGGCCGGCATCGCGCATTACACGCGCTATCTGGCGCAGGATCTCGGGCCGTTCGGGATCACCGCGAACTGCATCGCGCCCGGTGTCATCGCGACCGGACGGATCATGCAGACGGTCATCCCCGGCAGCAGCCAAAGCAACCGCGATCGCGCTGAGCTGGTGGCGCTGCGCCGCCTCGGAACCGTCGAAGACTGCGCCAAGGTGGTCGAGTTCTTGGCGACCGATCTTTCCGATTATGTCACGGGCGCGGTGATTCCGATCGACGGTGGCCTGGTGCGGGGTTAGCCGCGAACACGCGGTTTGGATTCCCGACGCGCTATCCGATGCGGGCTCGCTCTCAGATCGCCCGTGTGGTGCCGTCCTGGATCGCAATCCTTCCCGGTAAAATTGCCGATCGCCTGCTGCCCCGCACCCGCCCGCTGTAGCGCGTTGCCGCTCATTGTCGGACGCATAGCCTTGGCGGACATGGCGAGATCAGCCTCTGGCTATTCTTGCAAGCAAGTCCGATCGCCGGCTAGGGTCCGTTTTCCGAATGCTCTCGCGGTCGGCCAGATGACCAGCCAATCCGAAGACCTCGAATACCTCGCTACCGACGGCGCGCCGCTCTCCGCCCGGTTCTATCGCCCGGCAGGGAGCGGTCCCTTTCCGGCGGTGCTGGAAGTGCATGGCGGCGCCTGGACCATGGGCGACCGGCTGAACAACACGGCGATCGGCGATTATCTCGCGGCGCACGGCATCGTGATGCTGTCGATCGACTTCCGCATGCCGCCCGTCATGCGCTATCCGGAAACCGTCGCCGACGTCAATTACGGCATCCGGTTTCTGAAGGCGAACGCCGCAAAGTTCTCGACGCGGGCCGATCTCGTGGGCGGCCTCGGTACCTCGTCCGGCGGGCATCTTCTGCTGTTGAATGCGCTGCGGCCGCGCGACCGCCGCTATATGGCGCTGCCGCTTCCCGGTGGCGACGCCGGCCTCGCTTTTGCCATCGTCTGCTGGCCGGTGGCCGACCCGGTCGCGCGCTACCGCGCGGTCCGCGAGCGCGGCAACACGAGGCTCGTCGATGCCCACGATCAGTTCTGGCCGTCCGAGGAAGCGATGGCCGAAGGCAGCCCGCAGCTGATCCTCGAACGCGGCGAGCCGGTCGAAACGCCGCCGGCCCTAATCATGCAGGGCACCGCCGACGACAATTTGACCCCGGGCATGGCGCGGAATTTTGCCACCGCCTACCGGAAGGCCGGCGGCACGATCACGTTCCACGAGTTCGCCGGCGAACCGCATGCTTTTATCGCCCGCGATCCGACGGCGCCGAATGCGCAACGGGCGCTCCGCCTGATCGCCGAGTTCATTCACGATCAGGTCGGGTAGCGGGTGAGCGCGCAAATAGCGATGGTCCGGAGCGACGGCGCGGGCACACGCTCGACATATGACAGCTGCCCGCCCTGCCTTAGCCGCCGATGCCGCAGCCGATGCCGCCGGCGGCGCCGCCGAAAATCCTGCATCTGATCACTGGGCTCGAGACCGGCGGCGCCGAGGGCACGCTCGATCGGCTCGTCGAGGGTATGGATCGCGCCCGCTTCGCCTCGGTCGTCGTCAGCATGACCGATGCCGGCACCATCGGCCGGCGCATCGCGGAATCCGGCATCCAACTCGAAACCCTGCGCATGCGCCGCGGCGCCGCCGATCCACGCGGGCTGTTGCGGCTGCACCGGATCTTGCGCCGCCATCGGCCGGCGATCCTGCAAACCTGGCTCTACCACGCCGATCTGTTGGGCCTCGCGGCGCAGCGGCTGAGCCGCGATGCGCCGCTGCTGTTGTGGAACATCCGCTGCACCGAATTGGTCGGGACCGGCGCCGTCCTTGCCCTGTTGCGCCGCTGCTCGTCGCTGCCGCGCGCGATCATCTTCAATTCGGATGCCGGGCGGCGCTATCACCAGCGCCTCGGCTACCGCCCGAAGCGCTGGGAATTGCTCCCGAACGGCTTCGACACCGCGGCACTGCGGCCGGATTCTGCGGCGCGGCAGCGGCTGCGCGCCGGTCTCGGCGTCGACGATAGGGCCGTCGTCATTGGCATGTCGGCGCGCTATCACCCGATGAAGGACCATACGACATTTTTCGCTGCTGCGGCGCGGCTTGCGGCGCGCCAGCCGCAGCTCGTGCTGCTGCTCGCCGGCGCCGGCGTCGACAACGCCAACCGGGATTTGGCGCAGACGATCGCACGGCACGGCCCGCTGCCGCCGCTGAAGCTGCTGGGCGATCGGCGCGACATCAACGCCGTATACCCGGCTTTCGACATCGCGACCCTGACTTCGGCCTTCGGCGAGGGCTTTCCGAACGTGCTCGGCGAGGCCATGGCCTGCGGGGTGCCGTGCATCGCGACCGACAGCGGCGACGCGGCGGCGATAATCGGTCCGACCGGGGAAATCGTGCCGCCGCGCGACGCGGCGGCGCTGGCCACGGCCTGGGAAAGGCTCGTAACCGCCGGGCCGGAAGCGCGGCAGGCGGCCGGTGCCGCGGCGCGTCAGCGTATCGTCGAGCGCTATGGTCTCGCCGCGATGATTGCGCGGTACGAGGCATTCTACGCGGACCTGCTCGGCCCCGGTCGTGGCAGCGTTCCGCCGACTGATGCTCCGATGTAGATGTCATAGGTGTAGGCCAGCTTCTCGGCCATTTGCATTCGCTCCTTTGTCATCATGCGGCGGCTGCAGCGCGCCCGAGCAGGCGGTCCCAGGTCGTTTGCTGCATGCTCGGGCGCGCCTCGATGCGGGTCAGCCAGGCCCGCAGATTGTCGTGTTCCAGTAGGATTTGCGTGCCTTCCGGCGCTTGCGCGAACATCGATAGATGCGGCGCCAGCAACAGGTCGGCGAGGCTGAGCGCGTCTCCTGCCAGCCAGGGCCGACCATCGAGCAGCCGAGCGATCTCGGCGATGCAGATCCGCGCATTGGGAATGGCCTGTGAGACCTTTTCCTCGTCGACCGGCCGGCCGAAACGCGGTGCCACGACCCGATTGAAGGTGATCGTCAGCGAGACCTGCGGCATCAGATACCAGTCGACGACGCCCATCAGCTGGTTCATGCGCGCCGCGGCGCGCGGATCGTCGGGCTGCAGCCGCGGCCCCGGCACGACGGCGTCGACGTAGCGCATGATGGCTTGCGTCTCGTACAGCATCCATCCGTCATGCTCGAAAGCCGGGATGCGGCCAAACGGGTGGCGCGCCAGATGCGGCGGCTGCCTGAGCGTACCGAACGTGATTGCCGCCAATTCGTAGGCGGCACCCTTCTCTTCCAGGGCCAGCAGCGCGGCGCGCACATAGGGGCTGCCGGGAATGCCATGAACGATCATGCCTGACATGACGATTCTCCTCCTCTGGCTGCAGCGCTCACCGCGCGCGGCACGATCAAAGACGCCAAAGACTCGCCGCGCCGGCCAACCCCTTGAAACTAGAGGCCAGGGAGGACCCTTGGCCATCGCCCCGATGCCGGGGAGACCGTGACACGATCGCCGTCGGCGCTGTTTCTGGATGCCGCGCGGTCGCGGCATGCGAGATCTTGCTTCTGTTGCGCCGATAAACAGGGCACCGAGGTCGACGGCATCGTTATCGGAAGCCGTGCAGAGCCTGCCTGGCCTGGAGAGGGTCCTGTCATTTTCGCCTCCCAGCCGCGCGCCTGTCGCAAGCTTAGCCGCGTCACGTTCGCCCTCCCGTTCGCGCGCCTGCCGGCGGGGTTTCCCCGTCTCGCGCCTCTCGGCTGAGAATTGCATAGCTGATATGAAAAATATAGATCGGTTTGTGAAATCGTCGCCGCGGCTATGTAGCCGCCGACGCAGCACCTCGAAGGGCTGCGAATTTGCGCAGGACCGCCCGCTCGCGGCCCAGCCGCCCGGCTCCGCGTTCAAACCCGACGCATGCAATCTTTAGGAAAGGTAGCCTTTCAGAAATGTCGGCGCCCGCTCCCACGGGCAGCGCATGCTATTCTGCTGGCACCCGAGGGCTTGCGAACCGGCGCCGAACGTCAGCGAGGTAATTCGATGACAGAGATAAATCCCAGGCACGCGCATCTCGTTGTCGGCGGTTTTCCGCCCGGCGCAATGGCCGGACACGACCATGATTATGCCCGCCTGCGGCTTCTGCAGCTGCTGGCCGAGCGCGAGGTTCCGGCGTCGGTCGCCGGCGACTTCGCGGATGTCGAGAAATGGCTGCCGGTTAGCCGGTTGCTGATCACCTATGTGGCCGGCCCCTATCCTGACGCCGCGCAATGCCGTGCCATCGAGAGCTGGCTCAACGCGGGCGGCCGCTGGCTCGGCCTGCATGGGACGAGCGGCGGCCGCGCCGAGCGGGTCGCGGGCTCACGCCAGCGGCGTACCGTCAAGACCGAGCACCACGCCCTCCTCGGCAGCTATTTCCTGACCCATCCGCCGATCTGCCGGATTCGAATCGATGTGGCCGACTCCAACCACCCGCTGACCCGCGGGCTCGGCGCGTCTTTCGAGGTCGACGACGAACCCTATTTCATCGAATTGCAGGATCCGGCCGCGACGCAGATCCTGTTCACCGCGGATTACGGCGCCGCCGCCGTCTCGCCGGCGATCGGCACACTCTACGCCGCCGACACCTCGCTGCAAACGGACGGTAAGACACGCGTCCTCGGTTACACCCGCGCGATCGGCGACGGCGGCGTCGCGTATTTTTCGCTCGGCCATTGCCACAACCGGGCGATCCGCGCGGCCCGGCCCGTCGATCCGGCGGACCAGACGCCGCCGATCTTTCACGGCGCTTGGGAGTCTGCCGCGTTCACCGCCTTGCTGCGCAACGCCATAGCCTGGGGTACCGGCGTCTGATCGGATCGCGGAGGGCTCGCTGCGTCTCGCCGGGTTTCGCGGAACGACGCATTCCGCACGGCGTCGCCACCATACTATTGGTCGATATTGGTGCCCGCATGGCGGACAAACCGTCCCTTGCTCGCGCTCCGCTGACCGCGGACCAGCGCGCGACATAGGATCGGGAACCGCACCGGTCCTGGTCTTGAACGCCGAAGATCGATAGGTTTCTCTCGTCGCGCATCCTTGCTGACCGTCGCGAACCTCGGCTCCGTCAGCCGAGAAAAATCAAAGAGTTAACAAAACCGCAAATTCAGGGAGGATGGCGATGACTACCCCGTCAGCGGCCGGTTTGGCCAACCCGGCAACACCGGCGGACCCTTGGACCGCGTACACCGTTACCGTTCTTGCGGTGTGCATTCTCGGCTTTGCCTTCGACATCTATGAGGGGACGATAATCCAGCTGGTGACGCCACTCCTGATCAAGGAGTGGGGCGTCAAGCTGGCGACGATCGGCTACATCACGACGATTTCCCGCTGGGTCGGAATCATCGGCCTCTTCACCTTCCCGGTGCTGGCCGACCTGTACGGCCGCAGACCGATCCTGATGGTCACGATCCTCGGCTACGCGGCGTTGACCGGCCTGACCGGTTTTGCGCAAGGGCCGCTGCAGCTGTTGATCTTCACCTCGATCACGCGCATCCCCCTTTCCGGGGAGACGCCGGTCGCCTTCCTGATGGTCGGCGAGACCGCGCCGACCAAATGGCGAGCCACTGCTCTCGGCGTCCTCAACTGCGGCTATCCTTTCGGCTACATGGTGTGCTCGCTTTGCGCGCTCGTCGTCGTCCCATTGTGGGGATGGCGCTCGCTCTACTGGCTCGGCATCCTGCCGGCGCTGCTGGTTTTGTGGGTCCGCTTTGGCATCAAGGAGAGCCCGCGTTTCGAGCGCGTGACCGTTGCGATGCTGCGCGAGCGCCTCAAAAAACGGCTCGATATCTGGTCGCCGGCGCGGCAATACCCGCGCGAGATGCTGCTCGCCACCGCGGTTTATTTCTTCTATATCTTTACCTGGGCCGGTTGGTCAGCGTGGATGACGCAGTTTCTCGCCAACGAAAAGCATCTCGGCTTCCATGCGACGACGAGCTATCTGTCGATCTGGATGTTTTTCGCAATCTTCGCCTACGCCGCATGCGGCTGGCTGTGCGATCTCTTTGGCCGGCGATATGTCATCCCGGCCTTTGTCCTGCCTGCCTCGATCCTGCTCGTTCTATTGGGACATATCGACAACCCCGCAGGCCTCTTCTGGGTCGGGCTCGTCGCCAATTTCCTGATAACCGGCAGTTTCGGCACTGGGCTCGGCTACAATACCGAACTGTTCCCGACCCAGATCCGCGGGACGGCGGTCGGCGCGGCTTTCACTTTTGGCACCGCGGGCGGGGCACTGGCCCCGGCGATCCTCGGTCGGATTGCCACGTCGCATTCGATCGCGGCCGGTCTGCCGCTGCTGGCCCTGTCGTTCATCCTGCTGGCGCCGCTCTTTCTCTTTGTCGCGCCGGAAACAACTCGCCGGGATTTGACGGATTTCGTGGGCGAGAAAACCTATTGAGATCCGGACAGCGGTCGGAGCCCGCTTTCGATCGCGGATCCGCCCTTCATCTTTACCCAGTAAGCCTGCCTTGTACAGTCAGCTTGCTGCTACAGGAGTGCCTGTCGTGCTAATCTAATCTTACTGAGTCACAAATATTGTATTTGGAGTAGCCTAGGAGCTGCAAGATGTCGTAATTTAAGTATCTATTTCCGCAAGGAGGATCCGAATGGATGAGGGTCGGGGCGAGGAGAGTGAGAGGTGATTTGGAGCGGCGCGGATGCGGCCGCGCAACCGAGGCACAATCATCAATGTCGGCCATCAATGTCGGCTCGGCCCTCCGCCGATTGCGGGATACCGCTGCAATCCGTCTCTTGAACCCGGACCCCATCAACTGAGGGTTACCGACATGTGTCTCATGGGCGGCATCATTGGTCCAACAGAAGCGTCCTCTCAAATCGTATCATGCATCATCGCCGGGGTGGACCTTTGTCGCCATCGGAGAGCCCAGGCGGTTGATCCGGTTTGGGCTCTCGGGTCTCGGTGGTTCGACGCGGACGCCTCGTTGTGGACCGCCGTCGGCGCACGGCCTGCCGAGGCGGTAGCGGTTCCGTAACCGGCATGTTCGACGGATCGGAACTCGCGGGTGGTGTCGTCGCTTCTGCGAGCAACCGGGCGATGTGGGCGGCCACCTCCGCCACCTGGTAGGGTTTGCGAACAAAAATCTCCGAGACTTGGGTCGCGCGGGCGCCGCCGCCGGTGCCGGACGTCAACGCCACGCGGACTGCGGGATGATGCCGGCGGATCCATCGGGCAAGGCCGAGCCCGTCCATCGTCCCGGGCATCCGGATGTCGCTGAAGACGACATCGATCGGCACGCCCGCCGCGAATATCGCGATACCCTCCGCCGCATTGGCCGCCTCGACAATCGAATAGCCGAGGGCGCGGAGATGCTCGGCCAAGGAACTGCGAATGAGGGGGTCATCCTCAACAACCAGAACCGTCGGGCGGCGCAACTCCTTTTCCGGTTCGGAGTTCACTATTTTCAAGACCAAAACCCTTCCGGCGTCGCATCCGGGTTCATCCCCCACGCCAAATATGCGGAACCTGCGCTCCATCAAGTCGCGCGCGCTGTTCGCCGCCGTTCAACTAGAACGTTGATGCGGCGGACGAGTTCGTTGGGATGGTAAGGCTTCTCCAACGGACCCTCGTCGCACAGGTCTTTGGCCTTCGCCGCAGCACCGGGAGTTCCCGATGCAAAAATCACCTCGACCCCGGGGTATTGCTCCCGAACCCGTCGCGCCAAACCGAACCCATCCATACCGCTCAGCCGGACCTCGCAAAGCAGAACATCGATCTTTCGTCCGGATTTCAATATTGCTAGTGCATCGTCGCTCGTCGCTCCTTCGACTACCTTATAGCCGCAATCGCGCAAATAGTCTGCTATAGCCATGCGGACAATGACATCGGGCTCGATGACGAGGACGGTAATTCGTCCGGCCTCGGCAGGGCGACAATCCAACAGCATAACCGTAGAACGGGATCGGATCGCGATCGTTCCGCCGCGGCAACAGCGGTCGCGGTCGGCAGTATTTTCAGCCGGTCGTTAGGCGCGGTCCTTCGCCATCCCGGGCGCTGATCTGGAAATTTCGGCTTGTGTCGCGCGACAGGAGGTCGCGCAGTTTTTGCGCGAGGTCGGTTTGTCGGAAGGGCTTGTTCAGGACCTGATCGCCTGTTACCTCGCTGCCCCCCGCCGCCTCGATATCGCCGGTGACGAACAACGTCGGCACGCCGGGGATCAATTGCCGGGCCCGCGTTGCCAACGCCGCGCCGTGGACGATCGGCATCGTCAAATCAATGATGAGCAGATCGAATCTCCGGTCCCGCTCGAGCAGGTCGAGTGCCGCCTGGCCGCTCGCCGCCTCGATCGCCTCATGGCCGAGGGTTCGAACCAGGGTCGAAATGGCATCCCGGACATTGCTGTCGTCGTCGACGACGAGGATGCGAGAAGGCGGCCCGGCGGCCAATTCGTCCTGGTCGGGTCTTTCCATGGGCGTTGCCAAACGATAGCGAGCGCGCGGCAAATATATATTGACGGTGGTGCCCCTGCCCACCTCGCTATCGATCGTGACGGTCCCGCCGGATTGCTTGGCAAAGCCGTAGACCATGCTCAGCCCAAGGCCGGTGCCTCTACCTGGCTCTTTCGTTGTGAAGAACGGCTCAAACGCTCGACTCCGGACCCGATCGCTCATCCCGCTCCCGGTGTCCGTTACCGAGATCACGACATAATCGACCGGCTCGAGATCGGGGAGCCGCAGTTTGCCGTCGCCGCGACGAATGTTCCTGCTGCCGATTGTCAGAGTACCACCCGACGGCATCGCATCCCGCGCATTGATCGCGAGGTTGAGGAGCGCCAACTCCAGTGCGCTTCGGTCCGTCACCGCCTGCCACGCATGACCATCGAGCACCCTCTCGATCGCGATATTCGACCCGAGGGTCCGAGGCAGCATCGCGCAGGATTCGGCGATAACGCGGTCGATGTCGACCGGCTCTGTCTTGACATCGCTGCGGCGTGAAAAATCGAGCAGCTGATTGGTCAGCTTTGCGCCCTGCTCGGCAGCACGCATCGCATTTTCAAGATATTTGTGGACCGGTCCCTTCTCGATATGCGCTTGCGTCATCTCGAGATTTGGGATGATCGCGGCGAGAATATTGTTGAAGTCATGGGCGATCCCGTTGGTCAGCTGACCCACTGATTCCATCTTCTGCGCCTGATGGAGCTGCTCCTCGATGGCACGCCGCTCGGTCATGTCACGGGTAATTTTTGCAAACCCGATCAGGTTGCCGGCCTCGTCATGGATCGTATTTATGACGGCATTGGCCCAAAACCGCGATCCGTCCTTTCGCACCCGCCACCCCTCGGCTTCGAACCGCCCGTCCCGCGCGGCGATCGTCAATGCGCGGTCCGGCAAACCTTTCTGTTGATCCTCGGCCGTGTAAAACCGGGAAAAGTGCTGGCCGACAATTTCCTCCATCCGGTAGCCCTTAATTCGCTCGGCGCCGGAATTCCAGCCCACTACGATGCCCTTCGGATTGAGCGTGAAAATGGCGTAATCCACCACCCCTTCGACGAGACATCGGAACCGGCCTTCGCTCTCGCCCAATCGTGTCAGGGCTGCCGTCAGCTGTCGCGTGCGTTCCTCTACGCGCTGCTCGAGCGTATCATTGAGCTGCTTCAATGCGGCTTCGGCTCGTTTGGGATCGGTGAGATCGACCAGCATGTTTACTGCCCCGACGAGCTTTCCTGAAGCGTCGTGGAGCGGCGTCGGATAAGCCATAAAGGGGACCCGGGTTCCGTCGGGGCGCTCGGCTATCGCTTCCTCGCCGCTAATCGCGCGGTTCTCCTTCAAGGCACGCGCCATCGGGCATTCGTCATGCGCCATCGGCCGCCCATCCGGCCATAATAGCCGCCAGGTCACGCACCACTGATCGCTGCCGATCGCGGGGACCCGGCCGGAAAACGCAACCGCGGCCCGGTTGAAGAATACGATTCGTCCCGCCGCATCGGTGGTATAGACGGCGGCGGGGAGAGCGTCGAGAAGCTCGCGAATACAGCTTTGGGGATCGTCGAACGAGCCAGGCCTCAACCAGGCGGCGGCGTCCCAAATAATCGGAAGCGTCTCCGTGCTGCCGTTTTTCATGTTCGCCCCCAAGCACCCGTTTTCGCCCAAGCGAACATGATCAACGTCGGTCAGCAACCGTTGGTTCCCGAAGGCGGCCGCGCTCCGCTTGACCCCTTCGGCCGCTGAGTCAGTCGGTGGCGATCAGCGCCAAGCCGGAAACCGGGTCGCGACGCTTGCGCAGATAGCTCGGCGGTTGGATCAGGATCACCTCCAAGGTGGGCCGGACGTGCCCCTCGAGCAGGTGGCCGCCGATCACCTGGCCGTCGGCTTTTCCCAGAACGGCGTGGAGATGCAGCGTCGGACCCCCGTCGCCGACCGCGACATCGCCAAGCAGTGATAACACTTCCACCTGTTCGCTGACGCTAATTCTTTTGTATTCTTTTGTCTGCCAATCGAAATATCCGAGGAGCGCCGCCTCGAAGGCGCCGATAGCGGTTACCGACGCCGCCTCGACTTCATTCTCGCGAACGAACCTGCCGAGTTCAGCCGCGACCTCGTCGCCGGTGTCAAAAATCACGGCATAAGTGATGGGCGGATCGGCATTGAGCAATTTCGACCGCATCGAACCTCGCAAAACACGCGTTGTTTCCCACCCGAAAACAGCAGTCGATCGCGGTCGGTTCCGGCGCCGATCGCGCATCCGCGACCCCGGCCAGGACACGCTGCCCGGGTTGATGCAATGCATTATCGAAATGGCGAAGGGCCGGCGGGAGGGATGCCCCGACCGGCCCACGCCGATGGCCAAAGTTCTGCTGGTCAGCGGCCGAACTGCCCGCCGGTCGCCGGCGAGGTTGTGGCTCCGGCCCCGGTATTCTGGTCGGTCAGGTGATACTCGGCCATCTGCTGCAGCTGCCCTTTGGTGAGGTCGAGCGTCAACCGGTTGTTGTCGGTCTTCAGGGCGCTCAGTCTGACCGCGACATCCTTGCCGCCGACCCCGAGGAACGATCCGACGTCGATGACGACGTCGGCGACCCGGCCATCCCTATCCAGAATCAAGTCCCTGACACTGCCGATATCGCGATTTTCCACGTCATAGACGGTGCTGCCGATCATTTTGCTGGCGCGGATCTGGTCTGGTTGGATGCTCAGCGCAGCCTGCGTTGCCGCCATTGGGGCCGGCGTGTCCGAGTTGGCGTTGGTCTGAGCATAGGCTGCAGGCACCGCTGCCGACATAATCGCCGCCAACGCTACTGCCGTGGTAATCTTTGGCACTGGATTTTTCCTTTCAAAGCTCACTTCTTCCTATTGAACGGCCGGCAGCTTCAGTGGTTCCCCCGGATCTGGGATTGCATTGCAGTGGCTGTTCAATCGAGCACTGGTCTTTGTCGATCCGGTCTGCGATCGGAGGAAATGAAATAATGCGGCCGGCATTGCCATGACGTCTGCAGACGTAGTGATACAGGGAGATCGAAGGTCATGCGCGACGCACTTGGCAATGAGGAATTCAACGCCGGCAACGGCGGGTTTTTCAACCTAGTGCTGTTCCGCTCGCCGTCTTGGTGGTGGCCGGGATCGGCTGTCTCGTTATATCCCGGACCGGCGTCGCTGAAGCGGCGGCGGAGACCGGCGAAAGCTCCCGGTTTCCGTTTCCCGCCGGGAGCTTCTGGCGCGCCTCACAGATCAGAAGGCGCGAAGGCCGCGACCTCGCCGGGCTGGCGGAGCATTTTGTCGACCTCGCTCGCGTGCATCTCCTCGGCATAGACCATCTGTCGGGCATACTCTTCGATCACCACAGAGCGCCCCTCGGCGCATTTGAATAGTTCGCGATAGAGATACAGGGCCTTCGCCTCGGTCTCCAACGACTCCCGCATGATTGCTCGAATGTCATGACGATGAGTGTCGAGCAAGGGGCCGATCGCCAAAGATGGATATTCACCGAGCAGGGTGATCATTTCCCCTGCCTGTTGCGCATGGGTCAGCGATTCCGCCGCCTGTTCGCGCAGCCAGGCAACGATCGGAATCCGATTGTGCCCAAATATCAGGAACGAATAATGCGTATATCGGACCACTCCAGCGAGCTCCGCTTCGAGGATCCGGTTCAACAGGCCGACAACCTGCTTTTTGTCGAGTTCGCCCGACATGATTTACCTCCGACTAAGCAGTTTAATCCGAGCTTCCGACCCGCCGGTCCCGGATCGCGACGTTGCTCGAATAGCGGCGCAGCACGTCGAGCACGGCTTTCTCGGCAGCATTGTCGCGGGTCCGCACCCAGAGCAGGACGCCGCCGGCGGCGAGCTGCGCGTCGAGGAACGAGTCATGCTGGTTTTCCAGCTGATGTCCGATCAGCGTGCCGGCGATGCCGGCACCGCCTGCCGCCGCTGCCGCTGCGGCAATCGCTGCCGCGGCGGCTCCTCCGGTCGCCACGGTCGCGCCTGCCGCGGCCAAGCCGGCTACGGTTGCCGCGAGACCGGCGCCGAGGACGCGTCCCTGGCGGAGATCGGTATCGCTAACCATCGCTTCGCGCGGCGCGTCCGGGCCATCGGCAGGCGATGCGGGGGCAAGGATGCTGAGGTCGGCCCGATCGACGCCGTGGCTCTGCAGATCGGACACGGCGGCTTCCAGGCTTTCCGGTTTATCGAACACGGCAACAGCCTCGCGGATCGTGACAATCTCCATCTCGCCCTCCACGGCTGGTCAACGAGCCCGGGCCAATGGGCGGATGCGATGGCCTCAACCCCGCTCCAGCTCGGCCAGCTGACGCTCCGCCTCTGCGCGAGCGATCCCATACCGCTCCTGGATTTTGCCCAACAGCTGATCGCGCTTGCCTTCGACGACCTTCCAATCGTCGTCGGTCAGACGGCCCCATTTCTCCTTGGCCTTGCCTAGCAGTTGCTGCCAGTTCCCTTTGATCTGAGTGGTGTTCATCGCTCTCCTCCGAAAAAGTCGTTCTCTGGGGTCAACAGATGAGGAAGAGGGGGGTTCCCCAAAAGAGCAGTTCGACGCCGGTCGTCCCTCATCGGGTATCCGTTGATTTCCGCGGCGGGAAGACGACGACTCGACGAGCGGCGTTCGCCTAGGGTCGGTTGCGCTTCGTTTACCGACCACGGGTTTTATTGACATAAGCTTACCGCTGGTTACGCAAATTCACGATATTTTACTGTCATGTCATGTCCATACATCAAGGGGTTACATTGGGCGCTTATGTAAGGCGGAATGAGCGACACGGAGGAAATGCGTATGAGCAATATCGCCCCGCTCCTGAAACCTCAGCTTCCCCGCCTGCGGCGCTACGCGCGCGCCCTGACCAAGGACCCGTCGCAGGCCGAAGATCTGGTGCAGAGCTGCCTCGTGCGTGCCCTCGACAAGCAGCACCTCTGGGAGCCCGGAACCGATCTGCGCGCCTGGCTTTTCACCATCCTGCACAATCAGCACGTCAACGAAATCCGTCGTCTGGTACGCGAAGAGACCGTCAACTTCGAGGATGTCGCGCCCAATCTGTCTGCCCCTCCAACGGTCGAGGCCGCACTGGATCTGGGCGACGTCGGGCGGGCGATCGCCGGCTTGCCGCGAGAGCAGCGCGAGGTGATCTTGCTCGCCGGCCGCGAAGGTATGCGCTATGAAGAAATGGCGGCAGCCCTCGGCGTGCCGATCGGAACCGTCCGGTCCCGCCTGTCGCGCGCCCGCGCCCGGCTGCGCGAGCTGATGGAAATCGGCAACAGCGCGGCGCCGCCGCGGCGCGGTTGGCGCAACGAACTTTTAGAGCGCGAAGCCGCCTGACCGCCGCCGGCGGCCTCTTGCTTCGGTTTGCCGATCATCGCGGCACGACCGGACAGGGCCATGGGTTTGCGCATTCGCCTTCAGCGAATTCTGATTGTCGGCACTGACCACCCCCTGATTGGTGGTCAGTGTCAAACCGTCACCGGCCGGTAACTGGTGCAGTTCCCCACCGACGCCTGTCTCGGCTTGCCGAGTGGGCTCTGGGTGAGGGGTCTTGCTGTTCGCCATGTACGGGCCCTCCGCCGGGTTGGAGGGTTGCATCGCATCTTTGGTCAGACTCTGCCGCACTGCAGCGCTCCGGCAGTCGACCCGGGCGCGATCCTTCTCGCTCAGTCGGGAAAGTCGCCCGATCTCTCTCTGACGGCCCGTGTTTTGTGGAGCCTTTTGTGGCTGTCGGTGTTTGCAGCGGGTCTGTCTTTATAAATTGTTCCTGCGTATCGCCTGCGACTGCGCATCCGGGTTCCTGTTATGCCTGACCCTCTCGGAGTGACGGCGGCACGGACTTGCGTGGACCGCTCAGCCGGCCAGTAGACTTCGCGGAACAATCGGCGAGGGCGCTCGTTTGTGGGTTGATGGTGGAGCAATCCTCCGGAAATAATCTATTGGCAATCACCGCAGGAGTATGCGATGGCGAGCTATACGACTGAGATCGATCGCACTGTCGCGACCGAAGAAACCGGCCGGCTGATTTCGTCCAACAAGGTGGTCGGCACGGCGGTTTATAATCGGCAAGGCGAACACCTCGGCTCTATCTACGGTCTGATGATGGACAAGTTTACCGGGCGAGTCGCCTATGCCGTGATGTCGTTCGGCGGGTTCCTGGGCATCGGAGAAAGCTATCATCCACTGCCGTGGCGGGTGCTGAATTACGATCTGCGACAAGGCGGATATGTCGTCGATCTCGACCGCAGGCGGCTCGAGGGCGCGCCGAACTACACGCTGAACGACATGCCCAACTGGTCGGACACCTATGGTCACCGCGTCGACCAATATTATGGTGTCCCGCCGTACCAATACTGAGCGTCGGACCTCGTTGGCCGGAGGCGACGTCTTCGGCCGCGAGGGCTTGAATAGGGCACGATGTCCTGCGGCGGCAGATGCCGTCGCAGGACATCGGTACTTCGGCGGCGCATGCCGCAGGATTGCACTGATTTGAAGCCTGGCACTCATGCCTCTGCTGGTTCGTCGCGCCGGGCCGACCCTGCTCGCCGCTCTGCCGCTCTCCCTGTTGCCGGCGGTATCGGAGGCAGCACAGCAGAAGCCGCAGGGCGCCTTGAGGCGCTGTTCCTTGCCGAAATCGTTGCGTTGCTTGTCTCGGCCCGGCTGATCGGAGAGTTGGTGCAACGTCTCGGTCAACCGGCAGTCATGGGGCAGCTGATTGGCGGAATTCTGCTGGGGCCCTCGGTATTCGGTGCCTTTTTGCCGCAGCTTGAACATGCCGTGTTTCCGCCGAGTCCCGAGCAAAAGGCGATGGTCGATGGCATCGCGCAACTTGGGATTCTGCTGCTGCTCCTGCTCACCGGCATGGAGACCGATTTAACGGTTGTCCGGCGTTCGAGGAGGCCTGCATTTAGCGTGGCGCTTGCCGGGATGGCGGTGCCGTTTGTCGCCGGATTTATCGCCGGCGAGGTTTTGCCGGAGCACTTGCTCCCCGACCCGGCGAAGCGGCTGGTCACCTCGCTGATTTTGGGCACTGCGTTGTCGGTGTCTTCGATAAAGATCATCATCATGGTGGTGCGCGAGGCTGGCTTCCTGCGGCGCACCGTCGGTCAGGTGATGGTGGCGGCCGCAATCATCGACGATACCATCGGCTGGATAGTGATCTCGGTAGCTTTCGGGATATACGCCCACGGCCGAATCGATTTGTATTCGGTGTGCAAAACGATAACCGGGGTTTTGATATTTCTGGTTTTCAGCCTAACAATTGCTCGCCGCCTGGTTTTTTGGATGATCCGCTGGACCAACGACGCGTTCGTCAGTGATGTTCCGGTAATCACGGCGATCCTGGTGATCGCCGGACTAATGGCGCTCCTTACCAACGCGATCGGCGTCAATACTATCCTTGGCGCCTTCGTCGCCGGCATATTGGTCGGACAGTCGCCGATCCTGACGCGTCATATCGACGAGCAACTCCGCGGCCTTATCTTTGCGCTGTTCATGCCGATCTTTTTTGGACTCGCTGGGATGACCACCGATCTGACGGTGCTGGCGAGATCGAACCTGTTCATTCTGACGTCTGGCTTGATCGTGATCGCCAGCCTTGGCAAGTTCGGCGGCGTTCTACTGGGCGGTTGGCTTGGCGGCATTACCGGGAGGGAGTTGCTGGCGCTTGCTTGCGGCATGAACAGTCGCGGATCCACCGAGATAATTGTCGCGTCTATCGGGCTCTCGATCGGCGCCCTCAACGAAGCGCTGTTTACGGCGATTGTCGCAATGGCGGTCGTGACCACGATGTCCATGCCGCCGATGTTGCGCTGGGCATTGGCCCGTGTACCGATGACGCCCGAAGAGGCGGAGCGATTGGAGCGCGAGGAGGTCGAGGGGCGCGGCTTTATTGCCAACATCGAACGACTGCTCGTCGCCGTCGACGCAAGCCCCAGCGGACAATTTGCTGCTCGGCTGGTAGGGCTGCTCGCCGGTGCGCGACGGATAGCGACGACCGCCATTCACCTCGATTATATGGCAGCGGCTTCGCCGGCCGAGAGTGCGCGGCAGGCAGCGGGCACGAAAGCGGTTCTGAGGCAAGGCATCGAAGCTGCTGACGATGCCGGTCGGGACGGTCCAGGAGGCGGTCCAGTGGAGGTCGCCACTCGGCTTGTCGAGCCGGCACGCGAGGTCATCGTCGCGGAAGCGCGAAAAGGTTACGGGCTGCTTGTTATCGGCCGGGAACCGGCTTCGGAAGGAACCGCCTTTCATGAGCAGATCACGCGCAGCGCGGTCGAGTTTGCCGGCCGGTTCGCGATTGTCATCGCCCGCGGGATCGACCGCCGACAAATACCCGGAACAGCGCTCAACATCCTGGTGCCGGTCATCGGCACGGCCGTTTCACGGCAAGCCGCCGAACTGGCGATCGCGCTCGCGCAAGCGTCTCAGGGTTCGATTACCGCGCTCCATGTCGCCAAAGTTGCGCGCGGCTCGCAAAGCTGGCGAGGCCGAATTGGCACGACCTTCGCACCGGCGGGCGCCGCCGACGCGATAATTCGCGAGATCGTGCGACTGGGGGATCCCTACGGCGTCGAAGTGAAAGGCGAGGTGCGCGATGCCGGGACCCCGCAAGGCGCCATCCTGCGTCAGATCGAGAGCGGCGACCACAATCTGCTGATCGTCGGGGTAAGCCCGCGGCCCAGTCGTGATCTCTTCTTTGGCCCGGTCGCGGCAGCACTCCTCGAGCGCGCGAAATGCTCGTTGATGTTTGTCGCGGGTGAGCCGCTGCCGTTAACCAGCAACGATCGTGCATAAGATGACCGAGGTCGGAAAGCTACGGCAGCTGTTGCACCGCAGAGCGCCCAATGGCCCTGATGCGGGCGCGACCGACCCGGCATCCGCCGATGAGCCGCTGCCGGCGCCACCGGATCTCAACGCCATATTTTTGGGTGGGCTCTTCGCGTTGGCTCTTCTCGCGGCTTGTTACGTTGCCGGCGAAATTATATTGCCGGCCGTCCTTGCCTTCGTCTTCATGCTCGTGCTGCAGCCGATCGTCCGGGGACTCGGGCAGTTACACCTGCCGCGCGGGATTGCGGCGCTGCTCGTCATTGCGGTGCTGTTCGGCACCCTTGTTGGTTTTGGCGCAGCGCTGTCGGCACCAGCGGCAAGTTGGGCCGAGAAGCTGCCTTCTGGAATTCCGAAATTGCAGGAACGCCTCAGCTTCCTGATCCGCCCGGTGGTGAATGTCGAGAAATATATCGAAAAGGCGGAAACGCTCGCGCCTGGCGCCGCACCCCAAGCCATCCCAGTAGCCATAACGGGCTCGGGATTTTTTGCGGAGCTTTTCGCCAGTACCCGCTCATTCGCCAGCGGTCTCTTCGAGACCGCTCTGCTGTTGTTCTTCCTGCTGATGCGCGGCGACATTTTTTTGCGGCGGCTCGTCGAGGTGCTGCCGCGCTTCAGGAATAAACGGCAGGCCATCGAGATTTCACAGCAAATCGAGCACGATGTCGCAATGTATTTGCTTACGATTTCGATCATGAACCTGATCGTCGGCGTCTCCTACGGTACCATCACGTTTTTTTGCGGGCTGGACGATCCGCTGTTATGGGGTGCTGTCGCATTCCTTTTCAATTTCGTGCCGATACTGGGACCGACAATGGGCGTTTTCGTCTTCCTGCTGGTTGGCTTGTTATCTTTCAACAGCCTGTGGTGGGCGCTGTTGCCGGCGGGGCTTTATCTGATCATTCATATCATCGAAGGCGAGATCGTAACGCCGATGCTGTTGGCCCGGCGCTTTACGATAAATCCGGTGCTCGTCGTCCTGGCGCTGGTGTTCTGGTACTGGATGTGGGGCGTACCCGGGGCGATCCTCGCCACCCCGATGTTGGCGATAACAAAGATCGTCTGCGACCGCATCGGCCCGTTGATGGCGTTCGGCCACTTCATTGAGGGCTAGAGACTGGTCCGTCCCACAAACCCCCTTGCGCTGATCTGTCAGGCGAAGGAGCCCGCTCGCCAGGCGGTGCGTGCCGCCCAAATACCTTGCGCCGCACGCGGGGGAGGCGGAAGCCGCGCCGGGTGGCGCGGCTTCCCGGGGGACGGGTGGTCGGCAGCGGCGTGACGCTTACCGACGAGCCCCGGCCCTCGCACGGGAGGAGAGTGGACAATCTTCAGGCCGCTCGGCGGCTCTCTCCCTCGACCGGTGAACGCTCAACGGCGGCCATGGCTGTGTTCGCCGCCTTTGCGGCCGGCTTCGGAGGCACGCTCACGGTCTTCGGCAAAGTTGCCGCGGCCGCTCTGATGACTGCTCCCAACCTGGCCCTGCTGGGCGTCATGGCTGTGCTCGCCACCTTTCCGCCCGGCCTCGGCCGCCAGCTCGTGGTCCCGGGAGAAGCTTCGTTCCTCGCCGGCAACGCTCTGGCCACCCTTGCGCCCGGCTTCCACGGCGCGCTCGGGATCATTCTTGAAGTTGCCGCCGCTGGCTTGACCGCCCTTGCTGGCGGCTTCCCGCTGCCTTTGCTCGTCCATCGATGCGAAGCCTCGGTTCGAACCATGGGATTGATCACGATCTGCCATATCGACACTCCTATCCAAGTTTTCTATCTCAGTTTTCGCGGCTCACGCTTCCCTCAGCGTGCCCGTCGAATTATTAACGGCAGCTTCTGGGTATGTGGTTCCCGCCTCTCTGTCAGAAATTCATGAATGTCGTCTGGCTATTGTAGATAAACCGAATCTCGATATCCTGGAACGCTAGCGGGCATCTCGATGAAAGCTTGAGCGGACTGTACACTTCTCCTTGCAAGGGAAGTGGACTGCGGTCGTATTCCGCATCTGCATGAGGCAAAGCCTTGGCCCGCCGCCCGATGGTGGCGACTCGATCCCGAAAGGTGCCGCACATGGCGGTGCGAGCTCGGCACGAAGGTTCGGCAAGCTCTGGAACGCGCGGACCGGTTTGTCATTAGTCATCCACCGGCATTGCCGATCCCTCGGAGGATGAAACCACATGCCGTCATTGCGTGTCGCCGGCAGGCGACGTAGCAATCGCGTGCTGGGAGGCGGCAGCGTCGAGATTGCTTCGTGGAGTTTATCCTCGAGCCGCGCGCAGCGCGGAGCCGGAGGCTCGCCACGACAATAACGAGGAATCCAAGCCAATGGCCCGCGAAATCGAGCTGAAGCTCGAAGTCCCGTCCGATGCCCTTGCGGAAGTCGGGCGTGCTGCGTGGCTGCGCGAGCGCGCCGCCGGTCCGAACCGCTTACCGCCGCGGTGAAGGAAGGTGGTCGGCGCTTATCCAAATTGCCAAGGTTTTGGGAATGAGTTTATCGGATCACTTACGTATCGGGCCGCAGCGAAGAGCGTCGGCCTAAACCTTCCTCCAAAGGGGTTTGGCGGAGCCCAAAGCGGTGTTCGCGGCCATCCTCAGAGCCGGCCGGTCTGATGATGGCGGCATCTAGGAGGATCCCGCCAAACTTTTTGCCGAAAGCGATCGCCTCATCGTCGAAGTCGAACGAAACCCGAAGCCTCATTCCGGGACAGAGGAAGAAATAGGTGAAGGTCGATGGTTCGAAACGATGCGCATCGAGCCAGACCCGCATCTCCTTCAAACGATCAGCGAAATCTGAGTCGCTGATGTGCACCTCGGCTGTTTGCATGATTGCAGTCCCCCGAACGTTCCGAGACCACCAACAAGAATCGTTGGAATTTGGTTCCAATAAACAGCCCTTGAAATGAAGGTTCGCCGACGAAAATCTTCCGGTGGGTGACGCGGACGCTGAGCGCGATCACGATGACTCTGGCGACTTGGCGCGGTGCGCGGGAATGCCGTTTTCCAGCCGCCGCCGAGCGCCTCGTAGAGCGCTATCCGATCAATCGAGATCGTCGTCACGCTGGCCGTTTGTGCCCGATCGATAGCGAGCAGCTGCTGCCGCGCCATCAGCACCGGCAGGTATGGCGCGATGCCGGCGACCTATTGCTCTCGTGCGAGGTGCAGTGCAAGACGGTTCTCGGCCACGGTCCGCTGCAGCGTGCCGTTGCGAGCCGACAGCGCTGGCGAGATCGACGTTGTGTGATGAGAAATCCAGGCTGGCGCCGAATAATTATCGGCGCCGGTCTGAGCCGACGACCCTGTCTGCGCCGATCTCTTCGTACTGGCTACTGATGCGTGGGATGCTCTGCGTTGCGTTTGCGCGTTGCCGCCGCCTTCTTGGCTGCCGCGGAACGTTGGGCCGCAGGTCTCGAAGCCGATGCCTTTCCACCTAATTTTCCGCCTTTGTGCGCCGCTGGATGCCCCGTATCTTCGCCCCGGCCCGAGCCCGACTTCTTACCGCCGCCATCGTCCTTGTTGACCGTCGCCCAAGCCCTGCGCTCGGCCTCGGCCTCCGGGACACCTCGTCTTTCATAGCCTTCAGCAATGTGGTCGGCTTTGCGTTCCTGCTTGTCCGTGTACTTCGACTTATCTCCACGAGGCATGAGGCCCTCCGTATCGTAGCTCCTCATGAAACGGTGACGACGGCCCAAGGTTCCTCGGTAAAAGCCTCTCACATCATTCTACGTAAATTGGTCGACTCCGCTGGGGTGAGAGAACTTGCGTCGAGGATCGCAACGATTTAAGAGAGCGCAATATGCCGCCGAACTTTACGGCGAAGGCCTGCGCCTCATCGCCGACTTTGAACGACACCCGGGCCAGCAGCGTCGAATGATCATGAAAATAAGTGAAAGTCAACGGTTCGAAGCGCTCGCCGTCTAACCAGGCGCGCATCTCGGCCAGGCGGGCGGCGAGGTCACCCTCGCCTATTCTGACCTCGACAGTCTGCATGCAGGCCTTCCCATCAGCCCCGGCCGGGGCTGGTTATTGACCGGGCGCTGTGCTGGCGGTTTTCTCGCGCATCAACGCCAGCAACTCGCCGACATCACCGCCGCGGCGCCGGATGACCGAAGCGAATTCCGAGCGCTCGGTCACCATCATGCTCACGCCACCGACTATCACATCGGCGATCTTGAAGTTCCCGTCGTCGGTCACGAGCCGCCAGTCGACTCTGAGCGGAGCCGTGCGGCCCGGTGTGATGACGTCGGTCGACACAATCGTTCCGTCTCCTGCGGCTCGGCTGCCGCTCACCTTGAACCTCTCGCCGCTGAAATCGGCAAGACGTGTGCTATAGACGAGGACGACATAATTCTCGAAGAGTACCAAGAATTGCTGCTGTTCCGCGGGACTGGCCTGCCGCCAGTAACGGCCCAGCACAAACCGGGCGATACCGGGGCCATCGAAACTGGCCTGAAACAACTGCCGGAAATGCTGCTCCCGCTCCGCCAGCGGCAGCTTGTCGTTCAGTACTCCGATGGCGCGGCTCAGCAGATTGTCCATGAACCCGAGCGCACCGTCATCGGCGGCATTCGCCGGACTTGCCAGCCGGGAACCCACTGCGATCAGCGCCGCAAAAACGATAACGATAAATAGAACCCGACGGGTCGACCAACCCGAAACTGCGGCGAGCTGTGGGTTACGGTTCATCGGCTGCCCCGGTGGTGTGCTTGGAGAAGAGCTGGAGGACGATCTTTTGAATTCGTGATGACTCACGGCAGGTCATTAAAATAACGTGAAAAATGTATTCCTGTTCCTTGTGCGGCGGGCGGCAAATGCCGCTCGACCCGATCTGCCTCCGCCTCCAGCCGTTCTGCCGCCGTCAGCCGCATCTCCCAGATTGCGGGGTTTTCGGTCCGTTCTGACAATTGCCGGTACCACGCCGCCAGCTTCCGCAGTTCGCCGGGATCAGACATGGGCTCCATTCCTCCGAAGGCGGTCTCGCTGCCGGCCACCTCGATGTTGGCTCGCCGACAAGAGACGGCGCCGCAACCACGCAACCAAAGGCAACGAGAATTGGACAGATTTTGTTCCGGCTGACCGACGACTGTTTAACGAATTTGTTGGAGCCGGCCGACATGGTTCCTGACACATCTAGGAAATGTATTCAGAAGTCGCCTTCGTGAGCATAAGTGCGACGACTGGTCGGAGGCGCGCTCGCAATAACTGTTTTGGCTAAAGCCACTACAATCAAGAATGGCCGCCGCGGAGACAAATGTCGGGGTCAAGCGTTGGTAGTGGTGTTTCGCCGCGACGACGGACAGCTTTCAATCGGCTGGTGCGTGACCATGTGTTTCTTCCGATAATGCGCTGGCCGGCACTGCAGCGATGGTGGGTCGACAACGGATCCCAGCTTCGCGTCAGTTACCGCGGCGGTCTCCTGGCGCCTACATCGATCGTTTCGCGGGTGTCCAAGCTTATTGCGCATCGCCCAATGCCGGGCGATCGCGGCCCGGATGCGGCGTGCCGCTTGTCGAATACCGGCGAGCCGACGACACTCGCCGAACAGGCGGGTGCGCGACGGGCCCCCCTGCTCTTCGGCGGCGCAGCGGAGCAGTCCGCCTGTGTCGCAGCGGCCCGCTCCCGTATCGGCAGCGATTTACGGGTGATCCGCATTCTCCCGGCTCGTCGGCGGCGGCCCGACGGTGCGGATCGTGTGGCTGCAGATGCCGTCGTGACGGACGAAAGCGGCGCTGCCGCAGGCACTTATTGCGTCGGCGCGGGGTACCGCGATCCTGCTGCGGCCGGATGGCCACATCGCGTGGCGATCGGCGCGATCGGCGCCGGCAGGTTTGCTTTCCTGGCTCGACCCTGTGCTCGGGATTTCGCGGGTCGGCGGTCGGTAGAAATCGGCCGACCGACGCCGGGCGAGACAGTCCGGCAACGGCAATCGAGTCGCGTTGACCGTCAAACTTCGTGACGGGACCGAGGAACGCACCGCGACGGCGTTTCTGCTCGGTTGCAACGGTGCCCACAGTATCGTTCGCGAGCGCCTCCGTTCGCCGTTCGAGGGCAAGACCTTCCCGGGATCGTATCTGCTGGCAGACGTCCATGTCGTTGAGACATGCCGGACGAAGACGAATCTCTTGCCGCTCTTCGGAAACGCCGAGCCCGTGCAGCGCTTGAGCCCCCAAGGTAAGTCTTCCGCGGCGGAATGCTTTAGTGCCCAACCGTTTCGAATGAAAGCGGGGCTCAATCAGCGTTCGCTTGGGGACATGCCGGCGATTAGGCGATCGAGGGTGATCGGGAATTTGCGGATGCGGATTCCGGTCGCATGCCAGACCGCATTCGCGACGGCACCTGCCGTGCCGGTGATGCCGATTTCGCCAACGCCCTTGATGCCGAGGGCGTTGACGTGCGGGTCCCGTTCCTCGACGAGGATCGCCTCGATCGAGGGCACATCGGCGTTCACCGGAATGTGGTAGTCGGCGAGGTTGGGGTTCATCGGCCGCCCGGACCGCCTGTCGATGTCGGCGTGCTCATGGAGCGCGAAAGACACGCCCCAGATCATGCCGCCGCGGAGCTGGCTGCGCACCATACGGGGATTGACGATCCGTCCGGCGGCGAAGGCGCCGACGACGCGGCTGACGCGCACCTGTCCGAGGTCGGGATCGACCAAGACCTCGGCGAACACGGCGCCATGCGCGTGCATCGCGTAAGCCGATTGCATTGCCTGATCAGCGGCGCCCTTGCCTCGACCCTCGATCTCCGGCAGCCCGGCACGCCCAAGGATATCGGCGTAGCCCTCGCTGCGGCTCTCGTCGTCGCGTCGGTGGAGGCGCCCGCGACGCGCGATCACGCCAGCATTGCCGGCGCCGAACAGCGGCGAACGGCGGTCACCGGTCGCAAGATCGGCAAGCCGGGCGATCGCATCGGCGCCGGCGTTGTGGATCGCCGCGCCGGCGGTCGCGGTGTGCGACGAGCCGCCGGCGATACCGGCATCCGGCAGGTCGGAGGTCCCATATCTGAACTCGACTTGGCCGATGTCGAGCCCGAGGGCATCGGCCGCGATCTGCGCCAGCGCGGTCGAGGCGCCCTGGCCCATGTCATGCGCCCCGATCTCGATGACGCCGCCGCCATCCCGGCGCAGTATTGCTCTTGCCTCGCCCTCGAACATGATCGCCGGAAACGTCGCGGTGCCGACGCCCCAGCCGACGAGCAGGCCGCCCGCGCCGCGCATCTGACGCGGCATGAGCGGACGGCGCTCCCAGCCGAAACGCTCAGCACCTTGCGCATAACAGTCGCGCAACGCCTTCGAGGAAAACGGCTTGCCGGAGATCGGCTCGACCTCGGCATAGTTCTCGAGCCGAAAGGCGAGCGGATCCATGCCGCAGGCGTGCGCCATCTCATCGATCGCGCTTTCGAGCGCGATCGAGCCCGTGGCCTCTCCGGGTGCGCGCATGAAGAGCGGCGTCCCGGTGTCGACCCTCACGGCTTCATGCGACGTGGCGATGGCCGGGCTCGCGTAGAGCGTATGCGAAGCGTCGGATGCCGGCTCGAAGAAGTCGTCGAAGCTGCTCGACGTCATCCGGGTTCGATGGTCGAGCGCCGTCAGCCTGCCCTCGGTGTCGGCGCCGATCCGCAAGGTCTGCCGGGTCGGCGCCCGGTGTCCGACCGGACCGAACATCTGTTCCCGAGTGAGCACCAGCTTGACCGGCTTTCCGACCAGGCGGGCCGCGAGGACGCCGAGCACCTGAGGTCCGGAGATCAGGCCTTTGGAGCCGAAGCCGCCGCCGAGGAACGGACTGCGGATGTGGATGTTGTCGGGGGCGATGCCGAAGAGACCCGCGAGGCGCGCCTGCGCCCAGGCGAGGCCTTGGCTCGGCGTATCGATGGAGAGCCCGTCGCCGTCCCACGCGGCGACGATCCCATGCGGCTCCATCGCGTTGTGATACTGGGGTGGCGTCTCGTAGGTCGCCTCGATGCGCCGCGCGGCCGCGGCGAGCCCGGCCTCGACGTCGCCATGACGCACCGCCGCGGGGTTGCCGACGCCGACGCCCGGCGGCACGAAGCTCTCGGTCGCATCGAAACCAATCCGCGCCGGCTCGGTCTCGTAGCGCGGCGCCAGCAGTGCCGCCCCCTCGGTCGCGGCTTCGAGCGTTTCCGCGATGACGACGGCGATCGGCTGGTTCGCGTATCGTATCCGGTCGCTTTGCAAGAGATCGAGCCGGAACATGAACGGATCGGATTTCTCGTCCGGATCCTGCGCGAGCGCCGGTCGGTTGGCAGGCGTCATCACCTCGACGACGCCCGGATGGGCTTTCGCGGCCGGAACATCGAGAGATGCGACGCGGCCGCGGGCGATGCGGCTCACCGCGAGTGCCGCGTAGAGCATTCCCTGCGGATGGTGGTCGGCGGCGTAGTGCGCCGCACCGGTGACCTTGAGGACGCCGTCGCGGCGGGTGAGCGGCTGGCCGATGTTTGAGCCGTGCCGAACATGGGCGGACGCCGGCGTGAGCGCGATCTCAGGCATGGAGGACATCTCCGGAGAGGGCGGCAAAGGGCGAGGCAGGAAGCGCCGGCAGGCGTTCGGGCGTGCCGGCTGCGGCGAGCGCCAGAGCGCGCAGCACGATCCGCCGCGCGAGCTCGACCTTGAAGCCGTTGTCGCCGGAGGGCTTTGCCGCGGCGAGCGCCGCCTCGGCGGCGCGACGGAAGAGCGCGTCATCGGCGCGTCCACCGGCGAGGATCAGCTCCGCCTCGCGGGCGCGCCAGGGTTTGAGCGCAACGCCGCCGAGTGCGACGCGCGCCTCCGCAATCCGCTCATCCACGATGCGCAGAGCGGCCGCGGCCGACACCACCGCAAACGCGAAGGAGGTGCGCTCACGCAGTTTCAGGTAGCGGGCATGCGCCGCGAAACGCGCCGCCGCCGCCGGCAGGCGCAGCGCGACGATGATCTCGCCGGGCTCCAGCACGCTCTCCCGTTCCGGCGCCTCCCCCGGCAACCGGTGGAACGTCTCGAGCGGAACCTCCCGCCGGCCGACGCTGCCTTCGATCTCGACGACGGCGTCGAGTGCCACCAGAGGCACGCAAAAATCGGACGGGTGCGTGGCGATGCAGCTCTCGCTCCAGCCCAGCACCGCGTGCAGCCGGTTCTCGCCGCCGCGGGCGTCGCAGCCCGCGCCGGGCGCGCGCTTGTTGCAGGCGCTCGCGACGTCGTAGAAGTAGGCGCAGCGCGTCCGCTGCAGGAGATTGCCGCCGACCGTGGCGGCGTTCCGCAGCTGCGCCGATGCGCCCGAGAGCAGCGCCTCGGCGACCGCGGGAAAGCGGCGGGCGAAATCCCGGTCGCGGGCGAGGTCGGCATTGCGGACCAGTGCTCCGACTCTGACGCCGCCGTCGGCAAGCTCCTCGATACGGTCGAGGCCGGGAAGGCGGCTGATGTCGATTAGGCGGCTCGGGCGCGCGATGCCGCCCTTCATCAGGTCTAGTAGGTTGGTGCCGCCAGCCAGATAGACGGCGCCCGGCTCCGCGGCAGCCGCGACGGCCTCGCGCACGGTCGCAGGCCGCAGGTAGTCGAAGTTTTTCATGCGACCTCCGGGAGGCTCGCGGCACCCAGAGCCCTCCCGGCCTCCAGCACCGCCTCGGTGATGCCCTGGTAGGCGCCGCACCGGCAGAGATTTCCGCTCATGCCCTCGCGCACGCGCTCGGGGTCGCCGCCGGCCTGACCCTCCTCGAGCAGACCGATCGCACTCATGATCTGGCCCGGCGTACAGAACCCGCACTGCAAGCCATCATGGGCGAGAAAGGCCTCCTGCACCGGGTGCAGCCGATCGCCCTGTGCGACGCCTTCGATCGTCAGGATTTCGGCGCCGTCCTGGCTGATGGCGAGCGCCAGGCAGGAATTGATCCGTCGTCCCTCGACGATCACCGTGCACGCGCCGCACTGTCCGCGGTCGCAGCCTTTCTTCGTTCCGGTCAGATGCAGGCGTTCGCGAAGCAGATCCAACAGCGTCGTTCGCGGGTCATCGAGCGCGATCATTCGCTCTCGGCCGTTGACGGTCAGAATAATTGAGATGCTCATGCAGTTACTCCCGCAGGATGGTCACGCGAGACCGCCGACTGATGTGCTGATATTCGTGGTGCGTCCGCGGCTTCGCCGAGCGATCGGCCGATGACCGCGGCGAACCCCGGCATGGCCGGCGACGGCTCGGGTTCGCCGCCGCTCCCGGCGCGCGTATTGTATGTCAGCGTATCACGGGAGATATACGGAGGATGCCTCCGCTTTGCAAGCGACTTTGAGATGGAACGGTCGGCCATGGGTCTGTCTGTGACGAGCCCGCGAAAACCGCGCGCCGATGCGGTTCGCAACCGCGAGCGCGTCATCGATGCGGCAAGACAGGTTTTCGGCGCCGGCGGTCCGGAGGCGAGCCTCGAAGCCGTGGCGCGCGCCGCCGGCGTCGGCATCGGCACGCTCTACCGGCATTTCCCGACGCGCGAAGCCTTGTTCGAGGCGGTCTACCGGCGCGAAGTGCAGCACCTTGCCGATCTCGCCGAAGAGTTGAAGCGGGAGCCGCGGCCGGTCGATGCGCTGCGTCGCTGGATGCGCTCGAACGTGAAGTTCGTGGCGACGAAAAAGGGCATGTGGGCGGCGCTCGCCCTTGCCGCCTATAAAAACCCGGAACTCTTTTCAGATTCGCTCGAGCGGCTGACGCGAGCCGTCGGCGGGCTCTTGGACCGGGCGATCGCGACCGGCGAAATCCGCGGCGATATCGGTCCGGAAGAGCTGCTGCGCGCGCTCGTCGGCATGTGCTACATGCACGATCAGCCGGGCTGGCAGAACAGCGTCTTGCGGCTGGTCGATGTCCTGATCGACGGTCTGCGCATCAGTTCCCGCCGGCGCTCAGTCGGGCACGCCGATGCCGATTTGTTCGACATCACATCGGACTCCTCGGCCCGGCACAACGCAGGCAGGGCGCCGCAATCGTTGCGAACGCCGGCCGCGGGCGACCCGTCCGGCGCAGAGCTGCCGCAGCGAGGCTCGCTTCGCGGCACGCGACGGCCACCGGACACCAAAATTGCCAATCAGTAAATATGCCGGCCTGCGAACGCACGATCAGCGCCAATGAGCCAAAATCAGCGCTACGACTTCAGGCTGGAGGATCTGCGCACCTGGCACCAAGTCGAAGCGTCGTGCCGGCGCTGCAGGCGCCGGGCTACCATCGCCCATGCGCTACTACGCGAATACGCAGCGAGGCTGCTATCACTTCAATTCGAGCGCAGATGGAACTCCTGCAACAGGGCTTCGCGGATGTCGCCGAATTCCTTCCCGCTGCGGTCTCTCGGGCGCGGCAGAGCAACCCGCATCACCTGCCTGATCCCGTCGCCCCCGCCGGAGAGCACGACAATCTTGTCTGCCAGCGTGATGGCCTCCTCGATGTCATGCGTCACCATGATCATCGTGACTCCCTGCTCCTGCCAGATCTTTTCCAACTCGCGCTGCATGCGCAGCCGGGTCATCGCGTCGAGGGCGCCGAGAGGTTCATCGAGCAGCAGGATTTCCGGATTGGTGGCCAATGCTCGGGCGATGCCAACTCGTTGCGCCATGCCGCCGGATAATTGACCGGGATAGGCCGAGGCAAATCTCCGAAGACCAACAAGGTCGAGGAATACCGCGACGGTCCGCTCGATTGCCGGGCGCGGCAGGCCGCACAGCTCGAGCCCGAGGCTGACATTCTTCCACACCGTCAGCCATGGTAAGAGGCGTGGTTCCTGGAAGACCATGCCGCGCTCGCCGCCGACGCCATGCACCTCTCTGCCGCCGAGGGTAACCGAACCGGCATCGGCCGCCTCGAGCCCGGCGATGATGCGCAACAGCGTCGTCTTGCCCGAGCCGCTCTCGCCGACGATAACCGAGAACTCGCCGCGCTCGATTGCAAGATCGACCCCGCTGAAGACCGAATGCCTGCGGCCGTCGATGACGAAGGACTTCGCCAGGCCCCTGATTTCGAGTCTGCGCGCGGGTCTTTCATAGCCGTAAATCATGTCGACAGCACTCAATGCTGCGCGAGGTTGGCGAGGCCGTTGTATCTGTTGGTCTCGATGTCATCGGGGGTCAACTGGCCGGGTTTCAGCCGGCCGTCCCGCACCGCCACGTCAACCCAGAATTGGGCGTCATGGTCGGTGAAGAGCGCATGTTCGCGCAGCCCGAAGCCCCGCCAGTATTTCGCCAGTGCGGCATTCTCACCGCGCTGCGCCAATATCTTGGCGATTAGCCTTCGCGCCTCTTCCGGATGTTCGGCAGTCCAGTCGGCAGCCCTAGAGGTAGCGGTCACAAAGTCTTTCACGGCCTGAGGATGTCGGTCGATGAACGTTCTTTCCATGGCGGTGCTCCCCAATGCGATCGGACCCAGCACCTCGTAATCGGTGAACAACACACGGACACCGCCTTCTGCCTCGATCTTGCCGGCGAAGATGGCCTGCCACGCGCCGACGGCGACGACATCGGCCTGTTTGTGGCGCAAGACCTGGTCGAGCTGCGGCCCAGGAACCGTGATCAGTTTGGCGGCGTCTTGATTCAGTCCGTGGTTTCGCAAATATTCCTGAACCGTATAGTCGAGGTGGGCGCCGAGCGTGTTGACCGCGATCGATTTGTCCCTCAGGTCCTGCGGCGCTTTGATGTCGCTGTCGGCGAGGACGTAGAACTTGCTGCTGACGTCTTTATTGATCCCGCCGCCCGGCATCACGCCAAGGATTTTGGCGCCGCCGGCCATGGCGTTGATGATTGCCGGCAGCGCGGCGCCGGCCAGGTCCACCGAGCCGGATGCCATTGCCGCCAGACTTTCCGGTCCGCCCGACGAATAGCCTTCGGATTCGAGCCTGATGCCCTTTTCGCGCAGCCAGCCGAGTGCATCGGCGACCTCATAGGTTGCGACATAGCCGTAGCCGGCGAGACACCGGATCACCGTTGGCTGACCCGCGCTCTGCGGATCTGCGGCGACGGCTCGATCGACGGCAAGGGGCAGTCCGGCCAGGGCGACCGCGATCGATGATGCAGCTAGAGTAGCCCGCCAAGAAGTCAGACGTGAGTTCATCGCGGTTCCCTACGGTTGTTTGTGGCGTCCCAGCGGCAAAGCCAGTTCTGCAGCAAGAGCAAGAAGGAGTTGATGACGAGGCCGATCAGCGCCAGCAGAACGATCGCGGCGAACATCATCGGGATCTGGAAGTTGTATTGCGAATTGATGATCATGAAGCCCAGGCCCCGGTTGGCGCCGATCATTTCGGCGGCGACGAGGAGCAGCAGAGAGATGGTCGCACTGAGCCGCAGGCCGACAAAAATGGCGGGCGTCGCGGCGGGCAAAACGACTCTCTTAAAGACCTCCGCTCGTGATGCGCCAAACACGCGCGCCATTTCAATAAGGCGGCGGTCGACGAGCTTCACCCCCGAGATCGTGTTCAACAGAATCGGGAAAAAGGCGGCCCAGCAGATGAGCATCACCTTCGAGGTTTCCCCGAGCCCGAGCAGCAGGATGAAGATCGGGTAGATCGCCAGGGCCGAGGTCTGACGGAACAACTGTAGCAGCGAATCGACGACGTCCTCGAACCGGCGGAACGACCCCATGAACAGCCCGAGCGGAATGGCCAGCGCGACGGCAATGCCGAACGCAATCCCCGACCGGCGAAGGCTGACGAGCATGTTGTCGAACAGCGCGCCGTCGATGAACCCGTGCGCCATGGCGGCGACGACGCTCGTGAAGGGCGGGATCACCGACGGATCGACCAGCGAAAACTGAGACGCGAACTGCCAAGTCAGGACGAATAAAATTATCGCACCGTACGCCCAGAAGAATTTGCCGATCTTTCGAATCGCCGCTTGCGTCGCGCCAGCCGAATGAGGAACGGGCAAATTGCGGCTCGACGGCACTACGCGGCCGAGCCCGATCGCCCGGGAAATCGGGCGCGCTTGCGTGACGATCGCGGTCAGAGCAGTGATAATCATCGCACTTCTCCCGCAATGGGGCGAAACGAGCGAGTAGCGGGCGGTGCTTCGGACACCCGTCGGCAATCAGGGCAGGTCCGGCTGCGGGGTGATGCGGAGGTAGGGCCTGATCTTGCGGTAGCCCTTGCGAAATGCCGCGTCGGCCTCGGCGTCGCTGACCGCCGGGAGAATGATACAGTCGTCGCCTTGCCGCCAATTGACCGGGGTCGCCACCTTGTACCCGCTCGTCAGCTGCAGCG
Organism: uncultured Alphaproteobacteria bacterium; assembly: GCA_963790875.1. Lineage (GTDB taxonomy): Bacteria > Pseudomonadota > Alphaproteobacteria > ATCC43930 > CGMCC-115725 > AP-15. The sequence continues at coordinate 886,681 of CAWBQT010000016.1, read as the reverse complement.
AGTTCGATCACCCGCAGCAGCTCGTCGAAATTGCGCCCGGTGCTGGCAGGGTAGGTCAACGTCAATTTGACCTTCTTGTCGGGCCCGACCACGTAGACCGAGCGCACCGTCAGCGTGTCGCTGGCGTTCGGATGGATCATGTCGTAGAGCGTCGCCACCTTGCGGTCGGCGTCGGCGAGCAGCGGAAAGTTGAGGCGCGTCCCTTGCGTCTCTTCGATGTCCTTGGCCCATTCCCGGTGATCGCCGAGCGGGTCGACGCTCAAGCCGATCACCTTGACATTGCGCCGGTCGAACTCGGATTTGAGCTTCGCGGCGGCACCGAGTTCGGTCGTGCAGACCGGCGTGAAATCGCGCGGATGCGAGAACAGCACGGCCCAGCCGTCGCCGATCCAGTCATGGAAATGGATCGGGCCGTCGGTCGAATCCTGCACGAAATCAGGAGCCAGGTCGCCCAGTCTTACTGTCATCGGATTTTCCTCCTGTGGGATGGGTTCAGGACCGAGGCCGGCTGCGGCGAGCGGTCAGCCGCTCGCCGACCGAGCCGGCATCGTTCTCGGCTGCGTTGAGCTTGTTGACGGCTGCGTAGAGGTCCTCGATCCGCTGCCAGCGCTCGCGTTCGAGCGTCGCGTACAGATCGTGGGCCGCGTAAAAGCGCAAGCCCGAGGTCATGCGAATGGCAATGCCGGCCGTCCCGGCAGGGGTCTCGATCGCGTAAATACTGCCCATTTCGACCATCGAAGCGTTGGGCCGCAACGACGCGTGGCCCAGGTTGCGGCAATAGCGAACCGATTTGACGGCCTGCCCCGACTGGAGATTCAGCGCCAGCCGGTACAGCAACGCCACTGAAGCAAAACGCCGTCGACAAGATGCATCGCGTCAGTCTCCCTCGGCTTAAGGGCGGGCAACGGCCCGGTTCTACACAACCGCACGACATATTTTGCAACGACTGTTCACAGGTCACAGCAACCAGAAGAAGTTATGCACGATTTCGTATTCGCTCTCTTCAATCCGGCTCTCTCCGGTCCGATCTTCTTGCGCAACATCGCCAATGTCGGCAGAACCTCGTACCGGCCGCACCCGTTCCGGTGCGCGCCGAAACGGAAGTTCCGCCCTTATCCGGCGGCGGAAGCGGCGCCATGCGCCATTCAATGAAGCACTTACCGGAGCCGCAGCGCGCGTTATCGGACTGCCGGTCGGAGACAACAGTTGTAAAAACATGTGATCTTCTCTCCCTTTTTCCTATCGTTAAAATAGGAATAAATCCTCCATCGCGACCTGTCAAGTGTCCCGTCATGCGTGGAGGATCCGTCCCAGTGGCTTCAGGCCGTGCTGCGCTCAGCCCGACCCGACAGGCTCTATGTCGAGAGGACGAGCGGGCGGCCGCGGTGCTGCGGGCCGGTTTCGTCACGCGAGCGGTTCAGTTTCCGGACGGGAAGAGGGCGAGGGTGCGCAGCTCGATGCTTTCCCACAGCGGCGCGCCGGGGGTTGTCAGGCTCTGCAAGACCGGTCAGCCCGGCCGTCCGGCGTCGATTGCCGCCGGCACTTCGACGAGCCGGCCCGACCGGACGTCGTAGGTGTAGCCGTAGATCGGGATGCGGCGCGGGACAAGCGGGTGGGACCGGATCCGCCGGACGTCCTCGACGACGCTCGCCTCGAGATCGGAAAAGCTGAGCCATTTGACGTATCGGCCCTCGACCGAACCTGGTCCGGTGCCGACGTCACGCCAGCGGTGATCGTGCAATTCGGCGGTTTCGAGGCTCCGCTCCAGGAGATCGCCGATCACCGCATCGGTAAACAACGCCATGCCGCAATCCGTGTGATGCACGACGAACCATTCGCGGGTGCCGAGCAGCTTGTAGGATATGACCAGGGAACGGATGGCGTCGTCGCTGGCCCGGCCGCCGGCATTGCGAATGACATGCGCGTCCCCTTCCGCCAACCCGGCATATTTCGCGGGATCGAGCCGCGCATCCATGCAGGTCAGGATGGCAAAACGCCGGGCGGGCGGCAGGGCGAGCGAACCCTTGTCGCCGAACGATTGGCTATAGGCCTTGTTGGCAGCAAGCACTGCCTCGACTGTTTCGCTCATGGCCAACTGCTCCCTGTCACAGCGTACCTACGCGGAAGATTGCCCAAACAAAGCGTCAGACCCCACGAACCGCTTTCGCCGCCCCCGATAAGCGGCGTCGACCAGCAGCGAGCGGCGCCGGCCGCGGGTATCGCCGACGACCATGTGATGATCACATCATCATCAGCAACCATGCCAACGCTATATGGTATTCGAGGTCCGAGGCGCCGCGGTCGGTGGAGTGGTCCGCTGACGCGACCTTCCCAGTGCCGTCGAAATTCCATACCCCTTGCAGCATCTGTTGCCAGCTGATTCGGGCTGCTCTCAACCGATGGATAAGGCGACACCAGTTTCGTTGCAGAGACGGGTGCAGTGCGGCCGCGCCGATCGTTATCGGATTGCCCATCGGGGAAAACAGATACGGTATCACCAGCATGCCATCCTCCATGTGTCGCATCGCGCGCGGGAGCTGCCACTCCGCTAGTTCTCCGCCAAAGGCGGGAGCGGCTGGGCGGCTGAAGCGGGCGCCTTGATCAGCCGCTCCGCTGCTAGGCCACTGCTGCAGGCTGCCAGTTCGAGAGATTGCGTCATCCTTCCACCTCACCCTGTTGGCAATGTTTCGGCGTCGGGACGCGGTCCACAGACCGAGCGCGCTGGTGTTGCCGGTAACGCCTCGAAGCAGTCACCGCGGCTCTGGTTTGCGGTCTCAAAACTGCCCCGACCCGCAGCCGGCGAAGCTTTCGGTCCGTGATCCGCGTGGAGCGCGAGCCGCGCACTCAGATGCGCGGCGAGCGCCTCGCATTGCCGACGGATATCGGGCACCGACGTCACTTCCCAGAACGCCGGTCGGTGACTGGCCCAAAGGCATAAAGGCGCTGCCAGATCTCCCCACTCCGATTGCGCAGGGCGCAGAGCGAACTAACATCGAACCCGAGCCGCAGTGCGTCCGGACGGACATCCCCGCGATCCAGCAAAGTATGGCCGCCGCATCGGCGTGAGAGCGACGACCAGCGCGGCGATCGCGAGCGACCTCATTGCGATGCGGCGGGCTGCGTGACGATCCTGAAGTCCAGCGCTTCAGCCAGGCTGCAGGCCGGTCGGATGGTCGCAAACAAGGCCTGCACCCGCCGCAGCCGCCGCAACTCGTCGGCAAAAGGGTGGAACTGCGTCAGCGACCGGATGAGGTCTGCGGCCGATTTGTCCCGGCCGGCCAGCATCAGCTTCAAGAATTCCCTGATTTCTTCCGTCCACCAGGCTGCATGCCGCGCTCCGTTGTGCGAACGCCCCCGGCCGCACAGCGCTGCCACCAACAGTTCGCAATAATCGTCGAGCCACTCCGACATCGGCCATGCCAGCGGCAACACACGGCCGCTTTCCGCCAATTTCAGTTCGGCCCGCCATTCCTCGAAGGCCGGTTCGCTGTTCTCGGTCGCCGAGGTCACGACCACGGCGAGGTATGCCCGATCGGCAGCAACTCCGGTCCCCTTACCTCTGCCCAGCCATCCCCGGATTGACCTTCCGCGTGCCGATGAGGCGCCTGCCCAGGGTGAAGGGTTTGGGCGGGCCATGATCAAATTGGTCATCTGGCGCGCCTCCTTGCTCCAAGTCTCCATTATCTATCGTATCGATGGGAAATATGGGGTGTCAACGTGAAAAAACGATCGCAGGCGTCGGGCTTCCTGCCGTCGAGCTGCGCAGCGGGCTACAGCAATCGCTGTCGGCTAGCCCGCATCGCGAAATACGCGAGGGCTACTCGGCGAGCACCGATGTCCGCTGGGCGGCGCGGATCTTTGACGCGCCTTTGCCGAGATCGATCGTCCCGTGCGCTACCGGCCGTTTTTCCCAGGGCATCGGCCAGATCCTGCGATCGCCCCTTTCCGTACGAACTCAGCGGCGCCGCCGTCTCGCTGTGTCACCCCTGGGGGTCGAGTGGGTGAGCCTCATCCGAGCCGACGAGCTCTTCAACGCATCTATAGAATTCGGCTACGCGCCATGGCTTCCGCAACAAATGACCCGGGGGCGCGTCACTGGGAGGTTGCTCCCCCGGATAGCCGGTGATGTACAGCACCTTGATGTCGGGGCGCACCTCGGTCGCGCGACGTGCCAGCTCCCATCCGTCAATGCCCGGCATACGAATGTCGGTGATCATGATAGACAATCGCGGTTCGCGCTTTATCCGTTCCAGACCTTGGGCACCGTTTTCGGCGGTGACGACATCATAGCCACGGCCGAGAAGGAGTTCTTTTGTCAAAGTGCGAACCCCGTCGTCATCTTCAACTATGATCATCATTGTGCTTGCATTCGTTCGTAGAAACGGCCCGGCCCGCGTAAAGCATGACGCGCAGAGCGCAATCCCGCAAGATTTGGTTAACGAGGCTCAACCGCTATCAGCGGATGGTGATCTCGACGCGTCTGTTGCGCCGCTCGGAGACGCCGCGCGGCGTCGGTATCAGCGGATTGTTGGCTCCGTGATAGGCAATTTCGATGACGCCGCTCGGGATACCCGCCGCTACCAGGCTATCGCGAATGGTCTGGGCACGCTTCAACGACAAGGCCGAATTGTACGCATCCGACCCCGTCGCGTCGGCGTGACCGACGACGCCGATATCGATATCGGACATGCGCTTTGCCGCGGCGGCCGCGGCGGCAAGATGGCCGCGCGATTTCGGGTCGAGATCCGTCGACCCCGCCTGAAAGTAGAGGATGTAGACAGTCGGCGCCCGCGGCGTGGCGGCGAGCGCGCCGGCGAACTCGCGGTCGACGTCGGCCCGTTGCGCGGTAAAGACGGTGCGAAGCGCAGTTTCCGATCCCGCATTGACCGCAGCGAGCGGTCTGTCGAGTTCGGTCGTGCTCGCGCCTTCACGGACGGCGACCTTGCCAACCGTGCCGTTCTCACCGGGGATCAGGACGACGACATTGGCGGGCAGACCGCACCCGGCTAGAGCCAGCAGCAGGACCAGCAGCATGATTAGCGTCGTCATTGCCGTCTCTCCGCTCTGACGAGGAACCGCGTCCCCCGCGCGCCGACCGTGAAGCCCGGCGTTTCGACCGACATGGCGTCCGGCGCCAGCTTTTCCGTCAGGCCGGAGATGTATTCGAGCGTTCCATACGCCAGGCGCAGAATGAATCCATAGTGCTTCTCCGCCGGCTGGAAGACGAAGTGCTTGAGCTCGATCCGGCTGTTCGGACCGAGCGAGATCCGTGTGTTGTCGCGGAACGTAATGCCGAGCGCTCCATCCGCGCCCGTCTGAAGCTGGTCATTTTCGTAGACGGGCATGGCGAGCGCTGCGGCGGCTACAGTGGCGCCGCGAATGACCGTCGCAGCCCCGGACAGGGTCTTGACGAAGCCGATCGGAGCGTCCGCGGCTCGCGCCGAGAGTGCGGTGGCAAGGGCGATAGCGACGAGAGCCGAGCACAGGCTTCGCATCCCGGTCAATCCTTGCAACCACATGCCCAGCTCCTGCAGCCGGTACGGCGGGCGGATCACGTCGCATCCCCTGCCGACGGCAGATTGGCGAGACCAGGCTGGTCTTCGATCACGAGGACCGCGCGCGTCACGTCGCCGCCTTGCGATCCGGTGAAACTGCTGCGGGATTCGACGCCGTTGCTGCCGGTAAATACATCCGAACTGTGGTTCCCTTTCCCGGCTCGCTTGCGATATCCGTGGCGCCGCCGGACTGGTGCGTGAAGCCGTGCACCTGGCTGAGGCCAAGACCGGTGCCAGCCCCGACCGCCTTTGTCGTGGTAAAGGGCTCGAAAACCCGAGGCAGGATTTCCGGCGGGATCCCCGCACCGTCATCGGACATCTCGATTCTGACGTAGCGGCCGTCGAGGCCGAGGCGATCATTCTTGACCGCCTCGTTCCAGGCTGAAATTCGGAGTATGCCGCCACCGGACATGGCGTCCCGCGCGTTGACGCTGAGGTTGAGCAGGGCCAACTGGAATTCGCGAAGGTCGATTTCGACGACCCAGAGGTCCGGCGGGATGTCGGTCTCGACCCTTATCTTTGTCGGGAAGGATTCAACGATCAGATTTGCCAGCTCGCGGAGCTGCCCGGAGGGTTCGATCGGCTGGGGGCGGAGCGGCTGCTCGCGGGCGAAGGCGAGGAGCTGCCAGGTCAGCTTCGCGCCTCGCTCGGCCGCTGCCCGAGCCCGATCCAGATAATCACTGAGCCGCGCGAGGTCGAAACTGTGCTGCGACGCAAGGTCGAGATTGCCGAGAATGTTTGTCAGTAGATTATTGAAGTTGTGTGCGACGCCGCCGGCGATCGCGCCCACCGCCTGCAACCTCTGCCGCTGCTGAAGAACCTCCTCGATCCGGAGCCGCTCTGTCGCATCCATTGCGACACCCGCTATGCGGATTGGCGTGCCGTCCTCCGCATGGTAGACCCGACCGTCGACGGCGATCGAACGCAGGCTTTGGTCGGGTTGGCGAATGCGACATTGGAAATGCAGAACGCCGGTCTCCATTGCCGCATCGAGATTGCGCGCCACCGCGTCCCGATCCTCGGCGAAGACACCGGCAAGGAGAGTTTCGCGACTCCATTGGGTCAGTGCCCCACTCCAGCCAAAAATCTCGGCATAGCGCGGCGAGCTGCGGAACGTGCCGCGGATAAGGTCGGCGTCCCAGCTGGCCATTTGGGCGGCGTCAAGGGCGATCGCGAGACCCTCGCGCGCATTCTCGGCCTCTCTGCGTAGCGCAGCCTGCCGCAGGGCACTGGCGAGTTTGCTTTCCCGCTGGCGCCGCGTCAGCATCTCCCGACGCCAACGCTCGGCCAGAACGATGATATTGGTCCAGAGGAATGCCGCGAGCGGCAGCGTCGCATCGAGCAACAACCCACTAGCGGCGAAAGCGCCAAAAGAGCCGGCGCCGAGCAGAACGACCGTGCCGCTGGCGAAAAAGGCGTAGACTTTGTCCCCGATCCGGCCGAACAGCAGCAGCGCGGCGATCGCGAGCGACGCTGCAAGCAAACATTCGCAGGCGGGTGCGAGGCTCGGACGCCGCAGCAAATCGCCGTCAAGCAAGCTGCCGACCAACTGCGCCTGGATAGCAACCCCGCTTTCCAACCGCCGAAGTGGTGTCTCGAACGCGTCCTCCAGACCCGGCGCGCTCGAGCCGATGAGCACGACACGGTCACGAAAGACGGCGCGATCGATTTCGCCGCGCAGTACCCGATCTGCCGGCAGCGAGAGAACGGCCGCATCGACGGTATAGCGCGGCCAGACGTCGCCTGCCGCATCGGTGGCGAACCGCTTCTCACCGATCTCGAGGATGCGGTCCCCATCCGGCTCGATGCGAAATCCGATCCGGTCCACCCGACTGGCGACCCGCACGACCTCGACGCCAAAGCTCGGCATCAGCAGGGAGCCCACGGATGCGATCGTCGGCATCCGCCGCATGATCCCGTCAGGTTCAGGCGGCACTGTAACGAGACCGACGCCGCTCGCGGCGCTGGCGAGCGCCGCATACGGCCAGGCGACGGACCGGTAGTGCGGCAGGCCGGCACGGGGGTCGTCGCCGGCCTCGAAAACCGGCGTGGTGGCGAGGATCGGCAGCGGAGATTCGTCGGCCGGATCGGCGGCCGCGGCGAGGACGACAGGCACTCGCCGCAGGCTCGCGGCAAGGAGCGCATCGGTCTCGTCATTGCTTCCTCCCAACCGGTCCCGTTCCGTCAGCAAAAGATCGATACCGATGACGCGGGCGGCCGCCGCTATTTCCACCAACCGTGCGAGCTGGTCCCGCGGCCAGGGCCACTGCCCGATCTGGCGAATCGACCGGCTGTCGATGTCGATCACCACGATCCGGTGCGCCGGCGGCGCGCTCGGCCAGTCGCGTTCGTAGGCGTCAAATAACAAATTACGAATTGCCGGCAGCGGGCCATTCGACGCCGCGTCGGCGACGAGGATGACCATCAGGCCGAGCACCGTCGCGACGACCCCAGCCCGCGTCGCGTCGCGCCCAAGGCCGAGGCGGCGGCAAGACCGGGACGCGGGATGCGCATCGAGTTTCATCGATTCGGAAGGCACGGAATCGCACCCGGATTAACCATAGGATGTCCGGGAATTTGCGCAAGGGTGCCGCGGGATCGCCCTCAAGACATGCCTGCCGCGCGCGACCCTCCCTATCGGAGGGTCCTGGATCCCCGCCGCGAGGGTCAGGTTGTAGAACGGGGTGTTGGCGTCGAGGCCGGCAAAAGCGCTGCCGTTCGTCGCCGCGGCCGAGGTGTAGGCGTAGAGGATCTCGGAAAACCCGTGCGGCCCGCCGTTGTTCAAGCCGGCGAGGCCGGCCGGCAATACCGCCGCGACCGCCGTCAGGCCGAGAATGGCGGCCGGCACGCACAACAGCGCCAGGACTGCCGTCTTCACCTCGTTGGCCTCGATTTTCTTGCCGAGGTACTCGGGCGTCCGCCCGATCATCAGACCGGCCGCGAACACCGCGACGAAGACGAACAAGAGGATGCCGAAGAGACGAACCCGGGCCGCCGACGATGACCTCGTCGAGCATCATGTTGGCCATCAGCACGAGGCCGGAGAGCGGCATGAAGCTGTCATGCATCGAATCGACAGCACCGTCCGAGGAGGCGATCGAAGCGACCTCTTCGACGCTACGCCGACAACCAGCCGAAACGCCGGCAGTGCCACGCGGGTAGCGCAGCACCGCCTTTATCGGCGGTCGCGAACCGCCTGTGGCACACTCTTGAGCGCGCGGTGAGGCAGGAGCCAGTCGAACCGAGCCTTTCGCCCGGACTTCGTCGGCGATCTTACGCCAGGCGTACGCTTCGGCCCAAAGGATTCAGCAACTTGGCTATTGCAACTGTCCAGGAATGCGTAATCCGACATAAAGATACCATGTCCACTTTGAGCCGAAACCATAAAGACTGCGTAAGATAACGATACCTACAACAACGATCCGTGGATCGTTCAGCCGTATTTTCAGGCGACGCATGTCCCCGGCAACCCCAGTCTCGGCTGGACCACCGGCTCCTCGACGTTCGGCTTCGCGCTATTAAGCAATTATGATCTCGGCAAGGGCTTCAATTTGGGCGGCCGGCTCGAATACATCGCGTCGACCGGCAGCACCGCGACCGCTCCGGATCTGCTATACGGCCCGGGCAGCGGCGCGTTCTCGATCACCCTCACCCCGACCTATCAGTGGAATTATTACATCGCCCGCGCCGAATTCTCCTGGGTCAAGGCGAACAGCGTCGTCCCGGGGGATGGTCTCGGTCCGAACCTGAACGGCAATTCGCAAACCCGGGTGATGATCGAAACCGGCATCCTGTTCTAGGCAGGAGGCAGAACTTGAAGCCGCGCGCTTGGCCGACCTGATGCTCGACAGAGGCGCTGATCAGTTTGGGCCGCGATCAGGCGGGCGATCGAGGCGCCGCAGGCGCCGCGCCGTGACGTGACGCGCCACGTCCCCTGGAGTCAAAGCGGAATCCCCATTCCATACCCGGCATACACCGGAGTCCGTGCCCCATCCCGAACCGGACTGACCGTTTAACGTCGGTTGGCGAAGGCGCAAGCGATGAACGCGGCCGCTCTTTCGTGCTTCTCTATATGGAGAATTAACACCGGCGCCTTCGATTCCGTCTCGAAATCTAATGTCGATCGGCGAACACTCCGAGACAGCAAACGGGCATTGGATTAGTAGCGGAAATCATGACCGAGGTGTCGCCGGGACCCGTATCGCCACTGCACCACTTCGAGATCGTCCAGAACGGGCGAGGATATTGGGTGGCGATAGACAACGAAGGGCTAACGGGCGGCATCTTTTGCACGCAGAAGGACGCCCTTCGTTTTGCTCTGTTCGAAGCCGCGGGCGACCGCGACCGCGTTCATGTCCTTCGAGAGGACCATTCCCCGATTCGCTAAACCCAGACAGGCGGGTCGGCCTGGGCCGCTGCAGGGGACGCGGCTGATGAGCGCAACTAAGGGCGGCCCGCGATAGGACATCATGCGATCCCGATATGTCTGGAGATAATCCTTGCTAAGCCGGCGAAATCGGCATTTTCCGGATCATTTTCGTGCGACGTTTCTCGACGCGATCGATGCGATTTACTATTGGGACGAAGGCCCGATACCGACCGTAAGTTGCCAGCGGTGCGAGATCAGTTTGGCCGAGGCTTGCAGATTGGTCTGGCATTGTACTGACCTCTTGCCCGACATGCATCGTATGCACCTTGCCGAAATCGGCGAGAAATATCGCATCGAATTATCGGAACGACAGACCTATGCCACAGCGGCCCAGATGCTGCTGTCTGCGTTAAATCGAATGAAGTATGGTCCAGAAAACCGGCGGCATCGAGTTCATCGAACATCGTTGCCACAGCCTCATCAATAGCCAACCATGGGCTCCGGCGGCTTCGGCGAACTGCAGGCGGGATCAATCCCAACATCGCGGGTGACAATGAGATCAGGACCAGATCAGCGGTCTCGCGGCCGCTTCAACTCAAACCGGCCATTCCGGCCGCAGTCGCGAGTCCCGCAACTCAACCAGACATTTGACAGCAACGGCCCCGACGTCAGGGTGCGTGGCACCGCCCAACAGATATTCGAGCGCTACGTCACGTTGGCACGGGAAGCGTCGACGAGCGGCGATCGGATTGCCGCCGAAAATTTCTACCAACACGCTGAGCACTATTTTCGCATCGGCAACGCGCGTCGCGAGGGCAATTCGCAGCAAGGCCCTCACCTGACCACGCCGACCGGTCTCGCAGCACACAACCCCGAGACCGGATCGAGCGAGGACTGGGTAGACCGCGAGCAACCTAGGACGGACGGCGCCAACACGGATCTTTAGGCCAAATTCGTGCGCCTTGCCCAATACACGTCGAGGCCGCGCGCATCGCAAATTGCGCGGCTAATGCAGCGGCCCCGGCCCGTCATCGGAGCCTACTTTTTCGGCATCGGGTGATCCGTGCGCTGAAAAGGGCCCCAGGCCGATCCAGGCTCCCGGCAGATGGCCATCGGCCTTCGCTCAGCGTCGCCGTGCGCATGCGCACGAGCGCCGAGATGCGTGGTTGCATCGGATTCGTGAGGCGTCGCTGCCAGATCGAACCAAAGCCCGACCAGCCTCGCTGCATTCTGACCGAGCAGGGCGTCGGTCATCGGATGCGGGCTCCGGATCGACCGATAGCGACGCGCTACAGCGTTGCCGCACTGGCAAAGCGGGCCATTAACGCGAGCGCGATGAAGGCGGCCGACTCGTCCCACGCGGTCAGGGAGAGCGCAGCGAATTTTTGACGGCCAAAAGCCCCCGCCAGGGCAGCGAAAACGCCCTGCCAGAGGCAGAAGACCCAGACCATTCCCAATACGGGGTAACCACGCGGCACCGCCAGCGCCAGAGCGACCGTAACGACCACAAGCAACTTGAAGGTGAAGATCCGCAGACGCAGACCCGACTCCGGGTCGAGCCTCTGTAGCGAGGCGCCCAATGCCTCGCCGAATATCTTTCGCATCGGCACCATCCGCCACAGGATCGCTTTGCGCGATCACGAAACGCCGGCTGCGGCAAGAACCTGGTCCCGGTCCTTGCGCAGCAGAACCACATCGAGATTTTGGCTGCTTCAGAAATAAAATATCCATATGGTTTATGGCTTGAGGAGACGTGCACTGGCTCGAATAAGCTCGCAAACGAACGATGCGGCACCACCGATCAAGCACGCCCGGTTCTCGTCGGCGACAAGGCCCGGAGTCAGTTGAAAATGCTCGGTTTAGGTCATTGCGAGGAGCGCATTGCGCGACGAAGCAATCCCGTGCCAACGAGCCACTATCGCCCGAGATTGCCTCGCTCCGCTCGCGATGCCAACAAGGGTGAGCCGACGCCGCCCTGGAAGCGCTGGCGCAGCCGGTCGAGGGCGAGGTTCAATTCGAGGACGTTGACCCGCTTCTCGCCGAGGATGCTGAGAAAGCGGTCATGGGTCTCGTCGTCGATGAGTGCGCGCAACTTGTCGGGGTCCATGTGGCGCGTTTTCGCGACGCGCGGCGCCTGGAGCATGGCGGCGGCGGGGGTGATGTCGGGGTCGAGACCGCTCGCCGAGGTCGTCACCAGATCGACCGGGATTGGGGTGCCAGGAAATAGAGGGCGTTGTCGATTGGGTCGAAGACCGGATCCAGCGAGGTGCTGCGATCCATGACGATATTCGCGAGATAGCGGCCGACCGGGATGCTGAGCAAAAAGATCGTCAGCAACACCAATCCGATCTGCAGCCAGGCTTGCACCGCGATCTCCCAGCCTCAAAACCGTCCTGGATGGATCACAGCATAGAATAAATAGACGACCAGCAAGACCAGCAGCAACGCCAGCAAATAAACGGCCATCTCCCGCTCCCTCGCCGCGCGCTCACTCGCCTTGCGGACCAATAACATCCGCAGCGAAGCGGACGAGCGCAGCGCAGAGCGCGAAAAAGTCCAACCAACAGGAGGAGCATCGACAGAGCAAGCAACACGGGTCGAGACCTCCTCATGCACATTCGCGTCTGAGGCGAGGCGCCGCATTGATCCAGGTCATCGGCAGCGGAACTACTCGCTATCGGCTATCGGCTATCGGCTATCCGCTATCGGCTATCGGCCGCCGGGCATGCGCCCGCCCGATCGGACGACGACACCTGAGCCGTCGCCGAACCGATGGCGACCAAGGCCATCGCGGCAGCTCCTCTTCGGCATCGTCGTGCCAGGTCGACCTTCCCGGCCGGACCTAGCCTAACTTCGCCGATTGGCGGGGTCGAGGGGCCGTAAGCGCTTGTTTTTTAGTGATCCGACCGGCAAAGGTCGGCACTACAGCGGGATGGGTGGCGAGCTTGGCAAAGCGGTGATTTTGGGCTTCAGCTGGTCGGGCAGGACAAGTTTGAGCTTGTTGAGCAGGAGCGCGAGTTCGGGCTCCGGCTCGGTGTAGCGGGTCAAGAGCAGCTCGCGGCCGTCGGTGGTCGGGACGTGCAGGTCGATCATCTGCACGGCGGCGAATTTTTCGATGGCGCTGCGCGGCGTCAGACCAGGGGCCAACGCACGGAGTTGCTGGCCGAGGGTGACGTGGAGGCAGTAGGCGAGGAAGGCGATGAAGATGTGCGCCTCGATGCGAGCCTGGTCCTGGTGAAAGATTGGCCGGATGGCGAGATCGCCTTTCAGGTTGCGGAATGCCTCCTCGACGCCGACGAGCTGGAGGTACAAGCCCCACAGCCGCGCCGGATCGTCGTCGGTGAGGTTGGTGCGCAGCAGATACCGGCCTTCGCGCCGCCGGGCCCGGCGCAGCTTCGCGCGATCAAGGCGGTAGCTGAGCATGGCGCTGTCGGCGGCGACGTCGATCGCGATCAGACGCCAGGCCGTGCGGGCCTGCTTACGCGCGGCGCCGAGCCGCATTAGCAGCTCCTCGCGCGTGAGCTTCATGCCGGCGATCTGTTTGAGCCGTGCCCACAACCATTTCAGCTGTCGGCGGCGCATCGCCCGTTCCTTGGCAACCCGGTCGGCGCTTTGCGCGAAGACGTAGAGTTCGCCATCTTGCGGCAGCAGCTTGACTTGCACACCCGGCCGGGCGTCCTGCCAGGGCTTGGCGACGAGAGCCTTCTCCAGCCGGGTCAGACGGCCCTTCGGCGTACCGACCAGATACTGCACCGGCGGATCAGCAGCGCGCATCTCGGCCAGCACCGCTTCGGTCGGCACCCCTCGGTCCATCAGCCAGATCCGCCGTGCCTTGCCGTACTGCCGCTCGATGCGGTCGAGAAAACCGCGCAGCGTCGTGTTGTCCGCCGTGTTGCCCGGCAATACCTCGTAGGCGAGCGGCAGCCCTTCCGCCGTCACCACCAGCGCGATAATCACCTGCACGCAGTCGCCGCGGTGGTCCCGCGAATACCCGTGCCGACGCTTGTCGCCTTCCGGGAACGGCGGATCGCTCTCGAAATAGGTGCTGGTCAAGTCATAGAGCAGCACGTCGAACGAGATGTTGAACAGGTCGCGCCAGCGTCCGGTCAGATGATCGAACACCGCCTGCTTGTGTTTTAGCAGCCGGTCGTGACAGCGATAGAGCTTGTGGCTCTCGGCGAGCCCAGCATCCTCGCCCAGCAGATCGGCAAGCGCAGTTCGCTCAAACCACTCGCGGTGCAGCCGCCATTCGCTGCCCGGCGCCAACAGCCGATAGGTCACCAGCACAAAGAGGACTTGGTCCCACCGCGTGCCCTTGCGACTCCGGTCCAGCCGTTCCGCCCAGAACCGGTCGAGACCCAGCCCGCGCCACAGTTCCAGCGCCAACCAGCAAGCGCCCCATTGTCGCGGCCGTCGCAGCCGCACCTCCGACAGTTTCAGCCGGACAATCGAACTGTCCGGCAACAGCCCTTCGCAGCGATCCTCCGGAAACAGCGCCAGCGTGCGCGGCGGCGCCGTCCCGCTTTCCATCACCTCGATCGAGCGCCGCCATGCCAGTTCCTGGGTCGAGTTGATCTCGCCCAGATACAAGACGTGGCGTTGCACGACCCGCCCGTTGCCGACGCGGCGGTTCTCCACCACGCTCCAGCTGCGGTGCTCCTTGCCATCCTTCCGGCGAATCTTCGAACGCAGGAACATGATGGCTGCCCAGTATCCGCATAAACGCGGCCCTGGGAATAGGCTTGGTCGGCACTACAGCGACTACCAGCCCTTCGGGCTATTCTAAGCCCTTGTCTTGCCGTCTCCTGATCCGCAAAAATTTGCGAAACCGAGCCCCAATCGGCGAAGTCAGGCTAGTGAACTGCGGATTTGTCTTCCGAAAGAACGCGAACGCAGGCGTCGTCGCCCGCGGCTTCGAACAACGCAAAACGAAGCGCGTCCCTTTGCGTCAGAAACACGCCGCCGATCAGTCCACCCTTATCCAGGACTTGCCAAAGACCGTGTTTATCCTGAGCAATCTCGAAGTTGTAGCGAGCAGGAACAAACGTCAGTGCAAAAATAGGCATGCTACTCTACTGATCCTCCAGATCCCGCGGAAGGCGGGTCGGATCGCCTCGGCGACGGCAAAAAAAGCGCAACAGCGAAACTGTTCGCGTCTTTTGCCTCTCGTACGCCGCCTGCGCCCGCGCTCCACCTCGGTCCCCAATAGGAGTTTCCGGCGGGCTAAAATTTCGAGACGGTTTATTGGCCGTGACCGTTAGGATTCCATATACGCGGACCGGTCGAAGCCGCGGCCGTCCTATGCTCGACAAGGCTCGGCCACCACCCAGGAAACGCAGGCCTGGTTTATCCGGAGATGCCCAGCTGCCGTGCAGCTGGCGTAACGGACGCTCTTTGTAACTCGGCGGGACAGGGGCGAAAGCCCCGCCAGCCCGGCTCAAAGAGCCGGGTTGGCGCAACAGCGCCGCTCAGTGCAGCTGGTCGAGGGCGAGGTTCAGTTCGAGAACGTTGACCCGCTTTTCGCCGAAAACGCCGAGAAACCGGTCATGGGTTTGTTCGTCGACGAGCATGCGCAGCTTGTCCGGATCGATAAGGCGCGCCTTCGCGACGCGTGGCACCTGGAACAGCGCGGCGGCCGGGGTGATGTCGGGATCGAGGCCGCTCGCCGAAGTCGTCACCAGATCGACCGGGATCGGCGTGCCGGGGTTTTCCTTGGCGAGCTTCGCGGCGTCGCCCTTGACCCGATCGATGAGCGCCTGATTGGTCGGCCCGAGGTTCGAGCCGCTCGAATTGTCGGCGGCATAGGGTACCGGGATCGTCTTCGTCGGATCCTTCGGATCGGGCTCGGTCGTCGCCGAGGGCCGGCCGTGGAAATATTTGTCGGAGGTGAAGTTCTGGCCGATCAAGGTCGAGCCGATGACCTTGCCGTCCTTTTCGATCAGGCTGCCGTTGGCCTGATGCGGAAAAAAGAGCTGCGCGAGCCCGGTCATCCCGAGTGGATAGATGAGCCCGGTGATCACCGTCATGACGACGATCATCAGGATCGCAGGACGGATTTGCCGCAACATGGACGAGATCCTCAGGCAAGGCCGATGGCGGTGACAGCGAGATCGATCAGCTTGATGCCGATGAACGGCACGATGATGCCGCCGACGCCGTAGATCAGGAGGTTGCGGCGCAAGATCGCCGCAGCGCCGATCGGCCGGAATTTGACGCCGCGCAGTGCCAGCGGGATCAGCGCGATGATGATCAGCGCATTGAAGATGATCGCCGACAGGATCGCGCTCTCGGGACTGTGCAGCCGCATGATGTTGAGCACGCCGAGCTGCGGATAGAACGCGGCAAACATCGCCGGGATGATCGCGAAGTATTTTGCGACGTCGTTGGCGATCGAAAACGTGGTCAGCGCGCCGCGGGTGATCAACAGCTGCTTGCCGATCTCGACGATCTCGATCAGTTTTGTCGGGTCACTGTCGAGATCGACCATGTTGCCGGCTTCGCGCGCCGCCATGGTGCCGGTGTTCATCGCGACGCCGACATCCGATTGCGCCAGAGCCGGCGCGTCGTTGGTGCCGTCGCCGCACATTGCGACGAGCTTGCCCTTGGCCTGCTCCTCGCGGATCAATGCAAGCTTGTCCTCGGGCTTGGCCTGGGCGAGGAAGTCGTCGACCCCCGACTCGGCGGCAATCGCCGCCGCGGTCAGCGGGTTGTCGCCGGTGATCATGACCGTGCGGATGCCGATCTGGCGCAATTCGGCGAAGCGCTCGCGGATGCCGCCCTTGACGATGTCCTTGAGCTGGATGATGCCGAGCAGGCGATCGTCCTTGGCGACGGCGAGCGGCGTGCCGCCTTCCTTGGCGATTCGCTCGGCGATCGACGTCGCCTGGCGGACGGCGTCGGAAACGGGTGGGGCGCGCAGCGCCGCCTGTGCGCCTGTGGCGGCGCCGCGCCACACCGGGCCGGTCGTGCCGCCTTCGGCAAACGCGATGACGGCGTCGACGGCGCCCTTGCGGATCGCCGCCCCGCCGACATCGATGCCGCTCATCCGCGTCTGCGCCGAGAACGGGACGAAACGCGCGTCGAGCGGCGCCATTTCGCGCCCGCGCAGACCATATTTTTCCTTGGCGAGCACGACGATCGAGCGGCCCTCCGGGGTCTCGTCGGAGAGCGAGGCGATTTGCGCGGCGTCGGCAAGCTCGCTCTCGTCGACGCCGGGAAGGGCGATGAATTCGGTCGCCTGACGGTTGCCGAGCGTGATCGTGCCGGTCTTGTCGAGCAGCAGCGTATCGACGTCGCCGGCGGCCTCGACGGCGCGGCCCGACATCGCCAGCACATTGAAGCGCACGAGCCGATCCATGCCGGCGATGCCGATCGCCGACAGCAACGCGCCGATCGTCGTCGGGATCAGACAGACGAACAGCGCGATCAAGACGACGACCGAAACGGCTCCACTGGCATAGGCGGCAAAACTGGGGATCGTCACGGTGGCAAAGACGAAGATCAAGGTCATCCCGGCGAGCAGGATGTTGAGCGCGATCTCGTTCGGCGTCTTCTGCCGCACCGCGCCTTCGACAAGCGCGATCATGCGGTCGAGAAAGGTCGAGCCTTGCGCCGCCGTGATGCGCACCTTGAGCCAGTCCGAGGTCACCCGCGTGCCGCCGGTGACGGCCGAGCGGTCGCCGCCGCTCTCGCGGATGACCGGCGCCGATTTGCCGGTAATCGCCGACTCGTCGACCGAGGCCACCCCTTCGATGACTTCGCCGTCGCTCGGGATCAGATCGCCAGTCTCGACGAGGACGAGGTCGTCCTGCTTCAGCGCCGCCGCGTCGACAAGGTCGTATTCGCGCGACGCCGCGCTGTCGATGCGCTTGGCCTTGGTCTCGGTCCGGGTGCGGCGCAAGGCGTCCGCCTGCGCCTTGCCGCGGCCTTCGGCAACCGCCTCTGCGAAGTTGGCGAACAGCACCGTGAACCAGAGCCAGGCCGTGATCTGCCCGGAAAACAGCGCGTTGCTGCCGACGACCTTGCCGGCCCCGACAAACAGGTCGCGCAGAAAGAAGATCGTCGTCAGCAGCGAGACGATCTCGACACAGAACATGACCGGGTTCTTGACCAGGGTGCGCGGGTCGAGCTTTTTGAACGACGACCAGATCGCCGGCACGATCAACGAGCGGTCAAGGATCGCAAGCGGCCGCACATGACGCCGGACGAGCTCTGTCGGCGGCAGGCCGATGATGGGGGAGATATCGGTCATCTCGGATATTCCTCGGAAGACTTCAGGCGCTCACGGCCCGGTGTAGAGCTTGCCCTGGTTCATCGCTACCTGCTCGGTGACCGGCCCCAGCGAGACGGCGGGGAAATAGGTCAGGCCGCCGATGATCAGAATAACGCCGACCAGCAATCCGACAAATTGCGGGCTGTGCGTCGGGAAGGTGCCGGCCGAGGGTGCCAGCAATTTCTTCTGTGCCAGCGAGCCCGCCACCGCCAGCATCGGGATGACGAAGATGAAGCGTCCGATCAGCATCGCCGCCGCGATCGTCGTGTTGTAGAACAGCGTATTGGCGGAGAGGCCGGCAAAGGCGCTGCCGTTGTTGCCGGTACCTTCGGTGTAGGCATAAAGGATCTCGCTGAAGCCGTGCGGGCCGGCATTGGCGATGCCGGCGAGCCCGGCCGGAAGGACCGTCGCCAACGCCGTCCAGCCGAGGATCGACAGCGGCAGGCTGAGAAGCGCAAGGATGGTCATCTTGACCTCCTTTGCTTCGAGCTTCTTGCCGAGATATTCTGGCGTGCGCCCGACCATCAGCCCGGCGACGAACATTGCGACGATCGCAAAGGCGAGGATGCCGTAGAGCCCGGAACCGACGCCGCCGAAGATCACCTCGCCGAGCATGATATTGACCATCGGTATCATGCCGCCCACCGGCAGGTAGCTGTCATGCATCGAATTGACGGCGCCGCACGAAGTGTCGGTCGTCACCGTCGCATAAAGGGCAGATAGCGCGGGCCCGAACCGCACCTCCTTGCCCTCCATGTTGCCGCCCGCCTGCGCGGCACTCGGGGCCGAATTGACGTCATAGGCGGCAAGGGCCGGGTTGCCGTGCGATTCCGAATTGTAGCAAACGGTCACGCCGGCGAGGAACAGCAGCCCCATCGCGGCAAAGATCGCCCAGCCCTGGCGCTCGTCGCGGACCATGCGGCCCAGCACATTGGTCAGCGCCGCGCCGATCGAAAAGATCGAAACCAGCTGGACGAGATTGGTCAGCGCGTTCGGATTCTCGTAGGGGTGCGCCGAGTTGGCGTTCAAGAACCCGCCACCGTTCGTCCCGAGGATCTTGATCGCCTCCTGCGAGGCGACCGGGCCCTGCGCAATGACCTGCTTGGCGCCTTCGAGCGTCGTCGCCTCGACATAAGCGCCCAGATTCTGCGGCACGCCCTGCCAGACATAGAAGAGCGCGATCACGACCGCCATCGGCAACAGGATGTAGAGCGTGCAGCGCGTCAGATCGACCCAGAAATTGCCGATCGCCTTGGCTTCGCGCCGCACGAACCCGCGAATCAGCGCCATTGCCATGGCGATGCCGGCGGCCGCCGAGAGGAAATTGTGCACGGTGAGCCCGGCCATCTGCACCAGATAGCCCATCGTCGTTTCGGGCGTATAAGCCTGCCAGTTCGTGTTGGTCAGAAAGCTGACCGCGGTATTGAAGGCGAGGCTCTGCTCGACCGCCGTCTGTCCCTGCGGATTGAACGGCAGGTACCATTGCAGCCGCTGCAGCGCATAAAGCGTGACAAAGCCGGCGACGCTGAACAGCAGCATCGCGACGGCATAGGTCAGCCAATGCTGCTCCTCTTTTTCATCGACGCCGCCGCACCAATAGACCGCGCGCTCGACCGGCCGCAGCACCGGCCACAGAAAGGTTCGCTCGCCGGCAAAGACGCTTGTCATATAGCCGCCGAGCGGCCGCGTGACGGCGATCACGAGCAGGCTGAACAGCGCGATCTGGATCCATCCGTTGCCCGTCATCCGGGTTCTCCTAGAACCGCTCGGGGTTGATCAGCGCGTAGACGAGATAGACCATGATGACGACCGTCACGATCCCACCGAGAATGTAGTCGAGCAGCATTTCCGCCTCACATCTTCTCGCAGGCGACCACGTAGAGGATCGCGACGATGAAGAAACCGACGCCGTATGCGATCATCAGGAAATCGAGCATGACGATGACCTTCGTAAGCTGAGGGCGTTGCCGGCCCTTTTGCGCTTGCGCGGCACGGTGAAGGCTCGCCGACCTCGCGACGACCGCCGCGACCCGACGAGTGACGCCGACACCATGCCACCCACCTACTCGTTTATCCGTCATCGGACACGGCTCTCCGGCCGGGCCCGGGACAGGACCGACTTGACCGCAACAAATGCACGCCGGGCCATTAAAATTCGAGGGCGATTGAGCCGTCCCCGCATAAACAACCCATAAAGATTTGTCGGCGCGTTCGCCCTGCGCGGCAGGCAGGTCCTTGATCTGGATCAACCCCTCGCCATCGGCTGAACGCGGTAGCGAGCCGGACCGGATCAATGCCGATTTCATATGGATTCTTTATGCGGTGTGTCTCGATATAGGTGTCACTGCGCGGCCGCGGATACAAACAATGGCATATCGTCCGCCGTGATTGCGCGAATTGTCTGAAGACAATCTTGGATGGTGAGAGGAGCATGGCCGGTTCTCGTCGACATTCTCATTCCTGCCAGCGGGCAAGCGGCCGCCGAGTCTCTCGGGCTCAAGGTTCTCCGCAGCGTGACAGCGGGCGCGCGCGTCCGCCAGGTTCCGCGCGACGAGGCCGAGATTGCGGTCGAGTGCCTGCGCGATTGGGGCATTACCGCTCGCATCGTCGAGGATCGCGATCGAGATCAACCCGCTCCGGAACGCAACGCCGCGCCGACGCCGTAGGGGTCCGTTGCAGCTGCGGCGCCCTCGTCCCCGATCGATAACCGCGGTGCCCGATGCTATGCCTCTTCCACGGTGATTACGGCCCGGCCGATCCGAATTTCACGACCTCCGGGCCGATAGCCGGAGCGCGCGGTTGGGTCGTCGATCCGAGCTTGTTGCAGGAGGCACGCAACATCGGCGAGGCCGAGGCAATCCAGCGCCATGTACTGCGCGGCGAATCGGTTTCGTGGTGCCACCAAGGATATTCGTGGGTGGACCAGGACGCGATCGTCTGGTTCTACATCGCCGCCTTCGCCTTTGTCGTCTTTCCGTATTTCTTAAGTAAAATCAACGTCGCGCGTCGACGTTTTCGGGAGAGTTCCGCAGCGGGCTTGACGAGCGGACGGCCTTTTCCGGCGGCGATCGTGAGCTTTGTTCGCCGGCTTTTTTGACGGGAGCTCGCTTTGCGCCTCTTGCGTCTGGTCCCCGACGGCACTGCCATTCCGTTCATGCGGGGCCGGTTCGCCGGCTTGATCGTGTCCGCGGTGCTCAGCTTGATCTCCGTCATCCTCTTCTTCTATCCCGGCCTGAACCTCGGGGTCGATTTTCGCGGCGGGATCCTCGTCGAGTTGCGCGGCCCGCAAGCGCTCGACACGGATCGAATACGCTCGGCCTTCGCGCCGCTCGGTTACGGCGATCTCCGGGTGCAGGAATTCGGGTCACCGCAGGATGTGCTGGTGCGCTTCGAAAACAGGAATGAGACGCAGAGCGCCCAGCAAGCGATTGCTGCGCGGGTGGCGGCGGCGTTGCCTGGCGTCCAGATACGCCGGCTTCGAGGTCGTCGGCGCAACCGTGAGCGGCGAGTTGTTCCGCAACGGCTTGCTCGCCACCGGTCTGGCCTTGGTTGCGGTCCTGATCTACATCTGGTTTCGCTTCGAGTGGCAATTCGGCGTCGGGGTCGTGACGACCCTCCTCCTCGATGCCACCAAGACCATCGGGTTCTTTGCCGTCACCCAGATCCAGTTCGATCTCAATTCGGTGGCCGCGCTCCTGACCCTGATCGGCTATTCGGTCACCGACAAGGTCGTCGTGTACGACCGCATCAGGGAGAATCTCGGCAAGTACAAGACGATGCCATTGCGCCAGCTGATCGATCTCAGCATCAATCAGACGTTGAGTTGGACTGTGGCGACGTCAATGACCGTGCTGCTGTCGATCCTGCCGCTGGCGCTGATCGGCGGCGAGATCATGCGCGGTTTTGCGCTGGCGATCATCTTCGGGATCATCATCGGCACCTCGTCGTCGATCTTCATCGCCTCGCCGATATTGCTGTTTCTCGGAGAAAAGCGGTTGCGGCCCGGCGCTCGCGCCGCGTCCCCCCACGACCCGGTCGCTGCGCGTTAGACGTTCCAGGCCCTTGTTGCGCGGTCGCGCGCAGGAGAATGCGAGGTTAGCAAGGCGCGAGCTTGCCGGCTTGCCGATCGGTGTCTGCGCCGGTGCCCCTTCTGTAAGCTCGGCCGACCGGCCGAGCCTGCGTTCGGGCAGGGTCGCTCGGCTCCTGGCAAATTTCGACCACGATGTTCGATACCGCTTTCGTCCTGCTCGTCGTTGCCATGCTGCTGGCGGTCGTTGGGCTCTGCCAGCCGCTCGCCGCCTATCTGAAACTGCCGCCGCCGGTCCTGCTCGGAGTCGTCGGGGTGTCGCTTGGCGGCGTTCCGCTGGTCACCGCCGGGTTCGGCTGGTCGGGCGGGCCGGACATATTCGCCGACGCCTTTGCCAGGCTGCCGGTCAACTCGGCGACGTTCATCTACGTCTTTCTGCCGCTTCTGGTGTTCGAGGCAGGGATCGCCACCGACGTGCGGCGTCTGATCGATGACGCGGCGCCGATTCTGTTCCTCGCCGTCATCGCAACCCTGGTCACGACCGCGGTGATCGGCTTCGCGTTATGGCCGATCGCCGGCGTTCCGCTCGTCGTATGCTTGCTGCTGGGCGCCGCGGTCGCGACGACCGATCCCGCCGCGGTGATCGCGATCTTTCGCGACGTCGGTGCGCCGGGGCGCTTGACCCGGCTCGTCGAAGGCGAAGCGCTGCTCAACGACGCAGCGGCGATCGCCCTGTTCGCGGTTCTGCTCGGCATGATCGTCGCCGCTCGCGCGCCGGATTTCGGCGCAGGGCTCGGCGAGTTCCTTCTGTCGTTTGTCGGTGGCGGGTTGCTCGGTCTATTCGCCGGGCGAGGCCTGCTGTGGCTCATTCCGTGGCTTGGCGACGATCGCCTCGCCGAAGGCACGCTGACCTTGGCCCTTGCCTATGGCGTTTTCATCATCGCCGATCGCCTTTTTCACGTGTCCGGGGTAGTAGCCGTCCTCGGCTCGGGATTGACGGTCAGCGGCCTCGGCCGTTCCCGGATCACCCCGTACAACTGGTCGTTTCTTGCCGATCTCTGGGACCAGATCGCGTTCTGGGCGCGCTCCCTGGTCTTTGTTCTCGCTTCGATTCTCGTTCCGCGGCTGCTCGGCGAGGTCGGGCTGCGCGACCTCTCGCTGCTGGCGATACTGGTAGCGGCGGCGTTTACGGCGCGCTTGTTGGTGCTGTTCCTATTGCTGCCGCCGCTCGAATATTTCCGGCTCACGCAACCGATCAGCGCCGCCGATAAGCTGGCGATGACATGGGGCGGATTGCGCGGCGCTCTGACCTTGGTTCTCGCCCTCGCCGTCACCGAAAACCTCGGTATCGCGGTACAAACGCAACGCTTTGTCGCGGTGTTGGCCACCGGCCTCGTGTTACGCTGTTCATCAACGGCACGACGTTGCGTCTCGTGATCGCCCTTCTCGGGCTCGATCGTCTGTCGTCGCGCGACCAGGTCTTGCGCGACCGCATTCCGGCGCTCTCTTACACCGAGGTCTGCGATTTGGCGCGCAACCTGGCGCATGAGCACGGTTTCGGCCAAAGCACCGTCAAAAAGATCATCGAACCCTACGAGGCGTGGATCGCGGCGGCCGATGCGCGTGATGCGGCAGAGCAGCCGACGGAGCGCGACCGGCTGGCCATCTCGCTCGTCGCACTGGCGAACCAGGAGCGCGTGCTGATCCTCGAAACCCGCGCCAATCGGATCGCGTCATCGGCCATCGTGCAGATGTTGCTGCGCAATGCCGACATGCTTATCGAAGGGGCCCGCGCCGACGGCCGTCTCGGCTATCGCCGCGCGGCACAAGCAGTGCTGACTTTTTCGCCGGCGTTTCGTATCGCGTATTTCGTCTACCGCCATTTCGGCGTTCAGCGCTTTCTCGCCGATCGCCTGGCCGACCGCGTCGAACTGCTGTCGGTAACGCGTCTCCTGGTCGAGCGGCTCGAAGGCTTCAACAGCGCGCGGTTGGGCCCGGTTTTTGGAGAGCGAATCGCGGAAATCGCCGGCGAAATCATCGCCCAGCGCCGCGAGCGCGTCGGCGACGCTTTTGATGCTCTGCGCCGCCAATACCCCGATTACGTCGCGGCGCTCGAAGTCAGATTTCTGCGCCAATCAGCCGTGCGGCAGGAAATGGGCCGGTATCAGGCCCTGTTCGAGGAAGGGCTTATCCCGCAGGAACTCTATGAGGAGCTGCGGCGCAGCGTCGCCGCGGCACGCGCCGCCGAGCCGCGGCCGCGCTTCGACATCGGTCTCGACACGCATCGCCTGATCCGGCGCCTCGACCTCCTTTCAGCCCTCGACGATCGGCAACTCGACCGCATCGCAAAACTGCTGCGACCGCGCTTCACCGTGCCGGACGAGCGCGTGATCCGCCAGGGAAGCCACGGCGACTCCGTCTTCTTTATTGCATCGGGCGCCGTCGAGGTGAGGCTGCCGGCGCGCGGCGCGCGGCGCGCGGCGTGCGGCTCGGCAGCGGCGCTTTTTTTGGTGAAATGGCACTGTTGACCGGTCTGCCGCGGCAGGCGGATGTGGTGGCGCTGACCTATTGCCGGCTGCTCGTACTGCGGAAAGGAGATTTCGAGCGCTTCGTCGCGACGAACCGGGAAGCGGCGGCGGTCATCAACCGCGTCGCGCAGAAGCGGATCGCAATGAACCAGGATGATCGTGACCGCACCACCGAGCCGGCGGCGTCCCTGTAGAGCACGATCAATGTCGCTGCCTTCCGGCTACCCGATCGCACCACCGCTTGAATGACGAACCGCCCTGCTTCGAGGATTTCCTCGGGCGTCTTGCAAGGCCCGGAGAACTCGCTCGCAACGAGCCGGCGCGGCCAGCCGTCTTGCTGATGAACCACTGCATAGAAGCCGTCGATCATCAACTCGATCGTTGCCGGTGCCTCGGCGCATTCCCGACGCGCGTAGTCGACGCTTGCCGCGAGACTCGGCAGATACGCCACGGGCCGGTTCGCCAGTCCGTGAACGCTCCAGCTTCCCGCCGGTTCGTGGACGATCTGCAGACACAAACTCATCGAATGCGCCTCGACGGCCCCTTTCCTTTGCGTCAATGACCGATCGCGCCGCGCGCCAGTACCAAGAGAAAGCGAAGCGCCACGATCCCCGACCCGACAAACGTCAGCACCAGTAGGGTCCGCGCCACATCCAACGCCGCACCGATCCTGCCGAAACTGCGCGGCGCGGCGGCGCGGCTCATGGTCGTAGCGTAACCCGCTCGCCCGAGCCTGCCGCCGCCACGCAAGTCAGGGGACGTCATCAGACTCACCGTCACTCCTCCTCGGCTCCGGGCTTAGAAAAGGCCGTCGACGGATAAGATTTCGAGAGGAGTATTTGACAGAGGCAGTAAATAATCCATAAAGGCCGATCCGAGTCGGATCCGATAACCGGAGCCGGTTGCCGGACCCTCCCCGCCCCTGATTAACGGAACAGATCAACTCCCAGCACGCCGGTTATAAAGGCAAGCACAAGTGCGGCCCAAAACAGCGGTCCGGCGACGTTCATGACGAGTTCGGCAATGCAATACACGATCGCCAATCGCGGACCATCGGCGGTCTCCGACAGGCCCGGGCCCCGGCGCCGATACGTAAAGCGCCGACGAAAACCTGGCTCAGCTGCGCCATGCATGGCACTGCCCACGCATTTCCCTTCTCCGGGCAAGGCTATCGTCGGCGCAGATAAAGATGCGATGCCGATTTCCCGGGGGGCACATTAAGATCGCATAAAGCCGCAAGCGGCGTCATGGCTTGCCGGGGCGCAATACGACTGCTGCCGCCAACCTCAATCCGCGCCTCAAGCGATTTTTGAGCACCTTGCCCGGGTGCTCACCCCCTCCCAAACTCTGTCCCATCGAGCTCATCAATGGGGAGGGCTTCGAAAGCGAGCTCCCTCCTCGATCGGGACTCGATCGGAGCGGGGAGCGAGCGGCGATCAGAAGCCGCGCAGATCGAAAAAGCGGTTCGGCGGGCGGGGTAAGCCGAGGTTCTCCCGCAGGGTCTTGCCCTCATAGTTGCGGCGGAAAAGGTCGCGGCGCTGCAGCTCGGGCACCACCCGGTCGACGAAGTCGTCGAGTCCGCCCGGCACATAGGGGAACATGATGTTGAAGCCGTCACAAGCGTCGGCCCAGAGCCACTCCTCCATCTGGTCGGCGATCATCGCCGGCGTGCCGACCAAGGCAAGGCCGCCATAGCTGCCGGCGATTCGTGCCAAGTCGCGCACCGTCAGATTGTCGCGGCGGGCCCGGTCGATGATCCGTTGCCGGCCGCTCTTGCTGGCGTTGCTCTCGGGGATGTCGGGCAACGGGCCGTCGAGTTCGAACCCCGAAGCGTCGTGACCGAGGGCAATCGACAGCGAGGCGATACCACTGTCGGGATGGACGCGGCTGTCGAGCAGGGCGCGCTTTTCGCGCGCCTCGGCCTCAGTGTCGCCGACGACGACAAGGGCCCCCGGCAGGATCTTCAGATGACCCGGCTCGCGCCCCAGCCTGGTCATTCGACCCTTCACATCGGCATAGAATGCCTGCGCGTCGGCGAGGTTGCCGCCGCTTGCGAAAATCACCTCGGCGGTCTCGGCGGCGATCTGGCGCCCGGCTTCCGAGGCGCCGGCCTGGACGATGACTGGCCAGCCCTGGACCGGTCGCGCGATGTTCAGCGGGCCGCGCACCGAGAAGAATTCGCCTTCGTGATCCAGCACATGCAGCCGTTCGGGGTCGAAATAAACGCCGTTCTCGACATCGCGAACAAAGGCGTCGTCGGCCCAGCTGTCCCACAATCCGATCACGACGTCGAAGAATTCGCGGGCCCGGCGATAGCGCTCGCCATGCTCCATATGCTCGGTCAGCCCGAAATTCAGCGCTGAATTGGGGTTCGAGGTCGTGACCAGGTTCCAGCCGGCGCGGCCGCCGCTGATATGGTCGAGCGATGCGAAGCGCCGGGCGATCAGATAGGGCGGCTCGAAGGTCGTCGAAGCGGTGGCGATCAGCCCGAGATGCTCGGTCGCCATCGCCAAGGCCGGCAGCAGGGTCAGCGGATCGAACGAGGTGACAGTGGCGCTGCGCTTCAACGCCGCCATCGGCATGTTGAGGACCGAGAGATGATCGGCCATGAAGAACGCGTCGAACCGCCCGCGCTCCAAGGTCTGCGCGAAGCGCACGAGATGGCGCAGGTTGAAGTTCGCGTCGGGCCAGGCGCCGGGATAGCGCCACCAGGCGGTGTGGATGCCAACCGGGCGCATGAAAGCGCCCAAATGCAGTCGCCGCGATCCGGTCATCCCTGCCAAGCCCCGCCGCTCTTCATGCCCGTCGAGCGAATTCTGCAGGCCGATCGGCG
The DNA here is from genome assembly GCA_963790875.1 of uncultured Alphaproteobacteria bacterium. Lineage (GTDB taxonomy): Bacteria > Pseudomonadota > Alphaproteobacteria > ATCC43930 > CGMCC-115725 > AP-15. The sequence continues at coordinate 859,097 of CAWBQT010000016.1, read as the reverse complement.
CGCCGGCAAGTGCCGCCGGCGACTACGAGACCGCGGTCGACCAGGCACCCTCACCGCGGCGCAGGCCGGCCATGTCGTTGCGGTTCGACAGGAAGGTCTTGATGTTGCGGGCCGCCTGCCGCAACCGCTGCCGGTTTTCGACGAGGGCGATTCGCACGAAGCCTTCGCCGTATTCGCCGAAGCCGATGCCGGGCGAGACCGCAACATTGGCGCGCTCTAGCAGCAGCTTCGAAAAGGCGAGGCTGCCGATCGCGCGGAATTGCGGCGGCAGCGGCGCCCAGGCGAACATCGTCGCCTGCGGTTCGGGTATGTCCCAACCGGCTTGGTGCAGCCCGTCGATCAACACGTCGCGGCGCGCCCGGTAGCGCTCGCGGATCTCGCCGATGCAATCCTGCGGACCGTTCAAGGCGGCCGTTGCGGCGACCTGGATCGGCGTGAAGGCGCCGTAATCGAGATAGGACTTGACCCGCGCCAAGGCGGCGATCAACCGGGCACTGCCGACGGCGAAGCCGATCCGCCAGCCGGCCATCGAGTAGGTCTTGCTGAGCGAGGTGAACTCGACGGCAATCTCGCGCGCTCCCGGTACCTCCATGATCGAAGGCGGCGGCTCGCCGTCGAAATAGATCTCGGCATAGGCAAGGTCCGACAGCACGATGATGTCGTGCCGGCGGCAGAACGCGATGATCTCGCCGTAGAAATCGAGATCGACGGTTTGCGCCGTCGGATTGGCAGGAAAATTGAGAACGATCGCCAGCGGCGCTGGGATGCTGTGCCGCACCGCTTTTTTCAATTCGCCGAGAAAATCGAATTCGGGGCCCACGGGGACGTGCCGCACGGACGCGCCGGCCATGATGAAGCCGAAGGCGTGGATCGGGTAGCACGGGTTCGGCACCAGCACGATGTCGCCGGGCGCGGTGATCGCCTGCGCCAGATTGGCGAGCCCTTCCTTTGACCCCAAGGTGACGATGACCTCGCGCTCGGGGTCGAGTTCGACCCCGAAGCGACGCCCGTAATAGCCGGCGCAGGCGCGGCGCAACCCGGCGATGCCGCGCGACACCGAATAGCCGTGGGTCTTCGGGTTCTGCACTGCCTCAACGAGCTTGGCGACGATATGCGGGGGCGTCGGACCGTCCGGGTTGCCCATCCCGAGGTCGATGACGTCCCGGCCGGCGGCGCGCGCCTGCGCCTTCAGCGCGTTGACCTCGCCGAAGACATACGGAGGAAGACGTTTGATCCGATAGAAATCGTCAGCCATGTGCGACCAAATGTTGTATGGCCCCCTTTTAACCGGAAATCACTTGCTTGGCGAGGGACAAGGCAGCTGCGTCTCTTGCCGAAGCCGCCCGATCAAGGTCCTCGCCTCCCCGTTTCCTTGATCGCGCGACGACTGCGACAGCCTGGGAATGCCGGCCCGTTCGCGGGCTGCAACCCAGTCGGAAGACAATTTCACAACGATTGACGCGATCGGAGCGGGCGGCAGCGCCAAATAACGAATCGGTAAACACCGATGGCTGCTCGAAGAGCGTCATCGAACTGAAGCCCGAGCAGGCGTAAGAAGGCATAACCGGTCTTCCGCTCGGATCGGGACATCAGGGAGATCAGCATTTCGCCAGAACCCGCGAAGGGTCTCACCCTAACGACCGAGATCTCGTCGAATGGGACCACGGTGAATATGAGGGCCGCCGCATGGCCGAGATCTATGCGCTGCGGCCGGATCGGCAACTCTTGCGCGGTGGCTGCCCGGGCGGCAAATCGCCGCCCGCTGGCTCGGCCTCGACGTGGCGGGCGGAGGTTTGCTCGTACTCGGCACGGCGAGCCTCAGCGCGCTCGGTTATGAACACACTCCGGCCGAGCCGGCAATCCGCTTGTGGAACGAACCCCGCCATGTTGAGACCTGACGCAGTCGCGCGACGACCCCATTTCAAGGATCTCGACTCCTCTCTCGACGAGGTCGGGAACGCAAAGCCGGTTCGGGCCCATAAATGAGGAGGCACCGATGACGATCTCGCCCTTGGCCGGCAAGCCGGCGCCACCGGAGATCCTGGTCGATCTCGCCCGTCTCGAGCGCGAGTATTTCGCGTGCCGGCCCGATCCCGACGACCCCGAGCAACGCGTCGCCTTCGGCACCAGCGGGCATCGTGGCTCGCCTTTCCGCGGGTCGTTCACCGAGGCGCACATTCTCGCGATCACGCAGGCGATCTGCGACTACCGGAAAGCACGGCGCATCGACGGCCCGCTCTATATGGGCAAGGACACGCACGCGCTTTCGGGGCCTGCTCAGTCGACGGCGCTCGAAGTCCTGGCGGCCAACGCGGTGCACACGATCATCCAGCGAGCCGACGGGGTGACGCCGACCCCGGTCATCTCGCACGCGATCCTTGTCCACAATCGCTCGCGCACCGAGCATCTCGCCGACGGCATCGTCGTGACACCGTCGCACAACCCGCCGGAGGACGGCGGCTTCAAATACAACCCGCCGCATGGCGGACCGGCCGATACCGAGGTGACGCAATGGGTCGAGAATCGGGCCAATGAACTGCTGCGGAACCGAAATAACGGCGTCAAGCGGATCCCGTTTGCGGCGGCCCTCGGCGCCGACACGACGCGCCAGGACGATTTCGTGCAGCCCTATGTCGAGGATCTGCGCAATGTCGTCGACATGGAGGTCATCCGCGCCGCCGGCCTCGAGCTAGCCGTCGACCCGCTCGGCGGCGCCGCCGTCCATTACTGGGAGCCGATCAACACGCTCTACAAAGTGAACGTCGCGATCGTCAATTCTCGGGTCGACCCGACTTTCTCGTTCATGACCGTCGATTACGACGGCAAGATCCGCATGGACTGCTCCAGCCCCTACGCGATGAGCCGGCTCGTCGGCCTCAAGGATCGCTACCGGGTGGCCTTCGCCAACGATCCGGACTCCGACCGGCACGGCATCGTCACGCCGTCGGCCGGGCTGATGAACCCAAACCATTATTTGGCCGTGGCGATCCGATATTTGCTGACGCACCGTCCCGATTGGCCGGCGCAGGCCGCGATCGGCAAGACATTGGTCAGCAGCAGCATGATCGACCGGGTCGTCGAAAAGTTGGGCCGCCGGCTGTCCGAGGTGCCGGTCGGATTCAAATGGTTTGTGCCGGGTCTGTTCGACGGGTCGTGCTGCTTCGGCGGCGAGGAAAGCGCCGGTGCCAGCTTTTTGCGGCGGAACGGCAAGGTGTGGACGACCGATAAGGACGGTCTGATCATGGATCTGTTGGCCGCCGAGATCACCGCCTGCACCGGCAAGGACCCCGGGGAACACTACCGTGAGCTGACGGCGGAGTTCGGGACTGCGCTTTACACGCGCATCGACGCGCCGGCGTCGGCGGCGCAGAAGGCGAAGTTGGAACGGCTGTCGCCGGAGGCTGTTACAGAGCAGCAGTTGGCCGGTGAGCCGATCGTGGCAAAGTTGACCCGTGCCCCGGGAAACGGCGCGTCGATCGGCGGCCTCAAGGTCGCGACCCGCAGCGGCTGGTTCGCGGCGCGGCCGTCTGGCACCGAGGCCGTCTACAAGATCTACGCGGAGAGCTTCAAAGACGAGGCTCACCTCGATGCCATCGTCGACGAAGCCCGCGCGATGGTGAACAATGCGCTCGGCGCCGCCAATCCGATCCGCGCGCAGGACACCTGATTGATCCAGCGGCAGGTCCATCTGGGCCGGTTACGATCGTCCCGCCTTGTCGGCGGGCCAGCAACGAAGGTGACAGATGAAAGCGACCCAACAGCTCCATGATCTCGGCCAGAGCATCTGGCTCGACAACATCACCCGCGAGCTCCTGAGCAGCGGCACGCTCGAGCGCTACATCGACGAGCTGTCGGTGACCGGGCTGACCTCGAACCCGACGATCTTCGACCACGCGATCAAGAACAGCAATTCCTACGATGCTGCGATCCTCGATAAGCGAAGAGACGGCAAGTCGGGCGAGGGCTTGTTTTTCGAGCTGGCGCTCGAAGATCTCACCCGGGCAGCCGACCTCTTCCGGCCGGTTCACGACCGGACCGACGCTGTGGACGGCTGGGTGTCCCTCGAAGTGTCGCCGCTCCTCGCACACGACACGGCGAGCACGCTTGCCGCGGCCCGCGATCTGCATGCGCGGGCAAAGCGGTCGAACCTCCTGATCAAGATTCCGGGCACCCCGGAAGGTCTGCCGGCGATCGAGGCGGCAATTTTCGCGGGCATACCGGTGAACGTGACATTGCTGTTTTCGCGCGAGCAGTATGTTGCGGCGGCGGAAGCTTTCTTGAGCGGCGTCGAACGCCGGATCGCCGGCGGGCTGAACCCGGATGTCGGTTCCGTCGCCTCGGTGTTCATCAGCCGGTGGGACGCGGCGGTGATGGGCAAGGTGCCCGAGGCGCTGCGCGGGCAACTCGGCATCGCCATCGCCAAGCGCACCTACAAGGCCTATCGCGAGCTGCTCGGTTCGCCGCGCTGGCAGCGCGTCTTCAACGCCGGCGCCCGCCCGCAGCGCCTCCTCTGGGCGAGCACCGGAACCAAGGATCCCGAGGCTTCCGATGTTCTCTACGTCAAGGCCCTCGCGGCGCCGTTCACGGTCAACACGATGCCCGAGCCGACGCTGAAAGCCTTGGCCGATCACGGCGAGCTTGGCGACATCCTGCCGGCCGACGGCGGCGACTGCGAGGCGGTGCTCGCCGAGTTCGCCACAGCCGGCGTCGACATCGACGCTTTGGCCGCCCGCCTCCAGGATGAGGGCGCCGCCTCCTTTGTCAAATCCTGGGAGGAATTGATGGAGGTTATCGAGGCGAAGAGCGCTGCTCTCGAAAAGGCCGCGTGAGCGCGATTGGGCCCCGCGGCGGCAGAAGGAGCGAGACGATGACGGCAGCGACAGAGCCACTGACCGAGCGCCCGGCCTGGAAGGCGCTCAAAGCGCATCACGAGCGGGTCAGCGATCTGCACCTGCGCCAGCTGTTCGCCGATGACCCGCGGCGCGGCGAGGAACTGACCGCCGAGGCCTGCGGGATCTACCTCGATTATTCGAAGAACCGCATCACCCGAGAGACACTCCGATTGCTGCTCGACCTCGCCGAGGCGGTCGGATTGCGGGCGCGGATCGACGCGATGTTCCGCGGCGAAAAGATCAACGTCTCCGAACAGCGGGCCGTGCTGCATGTGGCCCTGCGCGCGCCGAAAGCTGCCACGATCATCGTCGACGGCGAGAATGTGGTGCCCGAGGTGCATGCTGTCCTCGACCGGATGGCCGAGTTCTCCGACCGCGTCCGCAGCGGCGCGTGGCAAGGTTACACCGGCAAGCGCATCCGCAACGTCGTCAACATCGGCATCGGCGGCTCCGACCTCGGACCGGTGATGGCCTACGAGGCGCTCAGGCACTACACCGACCGCGCGATGACATTCCGTTTTGTGTCGAATGTCGACGGCACCGACTTTGCCGAGGCGGTGCGCGATCTCGATGCGTCGGAGACGCTCTTTATCGTCTCCTCGAAAACCTTCACGACGTTGGAGACGATGACCAACGCGCGCGCCGCGCGGGCCTGGGCGCTCGCCGGTCTCGGCGGCGACGAAAAGTCGATCGCCCGGCATTTCGTCGCCGCCTCGACGAACACGGCGGAGGTCGCGAAGTTCGGTATCGACACCGCCGACATGTTCCCGTTCTGGGACTGGGTCGGCGGCCGCTATTCGATGGATTCGGCGATCGGCCTGTCGACGATGATCGCGATCGGGCCGGAAAATTTTCGCGCGATGCTCGCCGGCTTTCACGAGATCGACGAGCATTTCCGGACGGCGCCGTTCGAGCGCAACCTGCCGGTGCTGATGGGCCTCCTGGCCGTCTGGTACAATGATTTCTTCGGGGCGCAGACGGTCGGGGTGTTTCCATACGAGCAGTATCTGAAGCGGTTCCCTGCCTATCTCCAGCAACTGACGATGGAGAGCAACGGCAAGCACGTCGCGCTAGACGGCGACCCGGTCGGCTGCGACACTGGCCCGATCTATTGGGGCGAGCCCGGCACCAACGGGCAGCACTCGTTCTATCAGCTGATCCATCAGGGGACCCGCCTGATCCCGTGCGACTTCATCGCCTTTGGCCAGTCGCTGAACCCGCTGGGCGGGCAGCATGACATGCTGCTCGCCAATGTCTTGGCGCAGGGCGAAGCGCTCGCCTTCGGCAAAACACCGCAGGAAGTGCGTGCCGAAGGCTCGCCCGACTGGCTCGTGCCGCACCGCACCTTCGCCGGCAATCGGCCGTCGAACACGATCCTGCTGCAGCGGCTGACCCCGGCGGCGCTCGGCAAGCTCGTTGCGCTCTATGAGCACAGCGTCTTTACCCAGGGCGCCGTCTGGCACATCGACTCGTTCGATCAATGGGGGGTCGAACTCGGCAAGGTGCTGGCCTTGCGCATCATCCCCGAACTCGCCGAGAAGGCGGAGCTCAAGCTCAGTCATGACAGTTCGACCAACAGCCTGATCCGCCGCTATCGCAAGCTCAGAGAGCTTTCCTGAAGCTATTTGAACAGGAGCCGGTAATGCAACTCGGAATGGTCGGCCTCGGCCGGATGGGCGCCAATATGGTGCGCCGACTTCTCAAGGGGGGTCATGAGTGCGTGGTCTTCGACATGTCGCCCCGCGCCGTGGCGGAACTGGCGGCGGAGCACGCGGTCGGCGCCGCCTCGCCCGCCGACCTCGCCAAGAAGCTGGAAAAACCGAGGGTCGTCTGGCTGATGGTCCCGGCGGCCGCCGTCGACGAGACGATCGCCCACTTTCTGCCGTCACTCGAACCGGGAGACATCCTGATCGATGGCGGCAATTCCTATTACATCGACGATATCCGGCGGGCCAAGGAGTTGGCACCCCGACGGATCCATTACGTCGACATCGGGACGAGCGGCGGCGTCTGGGGTCTCGAGCGCGGCTATTGCATGATGGTCGGTGGCGAGCGAACCGCGGTCGATCATCTCGATCCGATCCTCGCGACTCTCGCCCCCGGCATCGGCGACATACCGCGGACCCCGGGGCGCGAGACAATGGGCGGCACCGCCGAACGAGGCTACCTGCATTGCGGGCCGAACGGCGCCGGGCACTTTGTCAAGATGGTCCATAACGGGATCGAATACGGCATCATGGCCGCCTATGCCGAAGGCCTGGGGATCTTGCGTTCCGCCAATGTCGGCAAAGAGACGCATGCTGTCGACGCCGAGACGACGCCGCTGCGCGATCCCGAGCATTACCAGTACGACCTCAACCTGACCGACATCACCGAGCTGTGGCGGCGCGGCAGCGTCGTCGCGTCCTGGCTGTTGGACCTGACAGCAAGCGCCCTAGCCAAGGATCCGGCGCTGGCCGGTTTTGCCGGCCGCGTCTCGGATTCGGGCGAGGGACGCTGGACGATCAAGGCTGCGATCGACGAGGCAGTGCCGGCGCATGTTCTCTCGGCCGCCCTCTATGAGCGCTTCAGCTCGCGCGGCGAGGCCGAGTTCGCCGACAAGCTGCTGTCGGCGATGCGCTACGAATTCGGCGGCCATATCGAAAAACCGGCGGGTTAGCCCCGGGTCAGCCCGCGGATCTGGGGGCACGAGTTCGAGGAGCGGCGCGGACGCCACTCACGGGAGGCGCGACGAGCTCCGAACGACACGTCTCGCCGCTTCGCGCCCTTGACGTTCTCCGCTTCGAACCGCCTGCGATGAAAACTCACGGCCTGATTTCCCACCCGACTGCGAAAGGGTGGCAATCCGATCGGCGGCAACGACCTGCTCATTGCTGCTCAGGCTGTTGCGCTGAACTATGCGATCAACGCTCTTCCGCGCGAGAATTGGCTACGGCAGCCATAATATGTTTTTCGCCGTTCTGAATATTGAGGTTTCCGCGGTCGACGAGCTGTCCAGCGTCACTCACGATCGACGCAACGGCGCTCGCTTGCGGTGCGTTCTTGCAGCCCGTCCGCTCGAGAGCGAGAATTCTCGCAAGCAGGGAGGGATCGAGCGATGAGAACCGGGAACTCATTGTTCTCGGCGATGACGACCATTGGTATCGCCCTGGCTGTGGGTCTCGCTCCGATGCCGCTCAGCGCGCAGCAAAAAACCGACCCGGCAATCCGCATCGGCAACAATGATCTGGGCGGCGTGGTTAGTTAGGAGTGCGACCGGGCCGGAGGCGGGTGTCTGGGTGATTGCCGAAACCACCGGGCTGCCAACCCCATTCGCCAAAATCGTCGCCACCGACGATCAGGGACGTTATGTCATTCCAGACCTGCCCCAGGCGAATTACGATGTCGATGTCTGGGTGCGCGGCTACGGGCTCATCGACTTGCCAAGGGTCGTGACGGAACCGGGGAAGATAGTCAATTTGGCGGCCGTGCCCGCGCCGAATGCGGCGGTCGCTGCGCAGAATTATCCGGCGATCTACTGGTATTCGATGCTCAGCATCCCGGATCAGAGCCAGTTTTCCGGCCCGAAGCGCGACGAGAACATGCCTGAGAATATAACCGACCAGCGGGAATGGCTGAATACGATGAAGACCACTGGCTGCATCGCCTGCCACGGGATCGGCACTCTCGGGACGCGCGCGATCCCCGCCGCGCTCGGGCATTTCGACTCTTCGGCGGACGCGTGGGCGCGCCGCATCCAATCCGGTCAGGCCGAGACCAATATGGCCAATACGATCAGCCAGCTCGACCCGCAGCTAGCGTTTGCGTATTTCGGCGACTGGACCGACAGGATCGCCAAAGGCGAACTACCGTTCGCGAAGCCACCCCGGCCGCAGGGCGTCGAACGCAATGTTGTGCTCACCTTGTGGGACTGGAGTCGCCCCACGGCCTACCTCCACGACCTCACACCGACAGACCGGCGCAATCCGACCCTCAATGCCAACGGCAAGCTTTACGGCACGGCCGAGGAGAGCACCGACTACCTGCCGGTGCTCGATCCGGCGCACAATTCGGTCAGCGAGATCAAGCATCCGGTGCGCGATCCAAACACGCCGACCACGAAGACCGCGCCGATGGAGCCCTCGCCTTATTCGGGCGCGGAACCGATCTGGGACAGCGAGAGCGTCACGCACAACCCGATGATGGACGAGAAGGGCCGGGTCTGGTTCACCGCCAGGATCCGCCCCGCGGCAAACCCGGCTTTCTGCAAGCGGGGATCGAGCCATCCCTCGGCGGAGGTGTTCCCGCTGCAGGCATACGGCCGCCAGCTTTCGATGTATGATCCGGCGAGCGGGAAGTTCAAGCTCATTAACACCTGCTTCCCGACGCACCATCTGAACTTCGCCTATGACGCCAATGATACGCTATGGACGAGCGCCGGGAGCCCGCAGACGCCGGTCATCGGCTGGCTCGACACAAAAATGTTCGAGGAAACCGGCGACGAGCAAAAATCACAGGGGTGGACGCCGTTCATTCTCGACACTGTCGGCAACGGCAAGCGCACCGATTATGTCGAGCCCAACCAGCCGGTCGACCCGACCAAGGACAAGCGGTCGTTGGCCTTTACTCCGTCGCGGTGAACCCGGTCGACGGCACGATCTGGGGTACCTCGCTGGGATATCCAGGTCATGTGGTTCGCGTGAACCCGGGACCCGATCCGACGCACACGGCCCTCACCGAGATCTACGAACCGCCATTGCCCGGCTACGGGCCGCGCGGCGGCGACATCGACAGCAAGGGCGTCTTCTGGGCGTCGCTGGCGAGCGGGCATCTGGCGAGCTTCGACCGGAGCAAATGCAAGGTGCTGAACGTTCCGACTGCGACCGGCAAGCATTGTCCGGAGGGCTGGACCCTCTACCCCTTCCCCGGTCCGCAGTTCAAGAACCTCAATGACCCCGGCAGCGCGGAGTCGAGCTATTACGTCTGGGTCGATCAGCACGACACATCGGGTCTCGGCAAGGACGTGCCGATCGCCACGGGCAACCTCAATAGCGCATTATTCGCTCTCGTCCACCGGAAGTTCGTCGTCCTTCGGGTCCCCTATGTGAACGATTTTTTTACGAAGGGGATGGACGGGCGCATCGACGACCCGAACGCCGGTTGGAAGGGCAGGGCATTGTGGACGACGTGTGCGACCCGGGCGATGTTCCACCTCGAAACCGGCAAAGGCACCTTCCCTAAGGTCGTCCGCTTTCAGCTCCGCTCCGACCCGCTCGCCAATTAGCGAGCGGCGCAGCGGACTGCGCCGCCGTGCGTTCCGATCTCACCAATTGCCGGATGGCGCGATCGGACGGGGTTTGGGCATCGGCGACGGCCAATCGAGGACAGACAGCCCGCGCCAGCATCAGCACATGATCGGTCGGGGTCGACCTATGCAGTGCAGAGACGTTTGCTGGCCGCTCTGTCACATGGCGTTACCGCCCCCGCCCCCGCCCCCTCCACCTCCGCCTTCTCCCCCGCCGCGTACGCTGCCGGGGTCGTCTTGCGAATAGGGCGCGAACGGGGTCTGTCTCGGGGAATCCCCCATTGGAGCGCATCCCGCCACGGCTAGGAGTAAAAGGAGCGCGGCGAACGCTTTGGATCGAATCATCATAGCCACGAGAACCATATCTTCCAGATTAGGACGCTCAAATAGGTTTGTTTATTCCATGAACACTCTCTCGTCCCGTGCCAGAGCCGATTGTAGAGTGCCAAGCTCTTCGAGATGACGGCCCTGCCGACGCCATCATGACCCGAGCATGACCGCTCGACCAAACCGATGACAAGAAGTCAGGCGCACGAATTCGAGCGGCGAGCCGGGCAAGGGACGAGGGCGCGGCTTGCCGGTAGTTTCGGCAGCTATAATTCCTTAGCCTGCCGACCCTATTCCTGCGTACTCCGAAACAGAGTTGTCACAACCAGAACGCAAAGGGGGGAAAGGAAGCCATGTCTCAGCCCGCAACCGTCGCCCGAGACACCGCTGATGCGCCGCCCGAAGTCACACTATCGCGCCGCGGACTTCCGACCGCGAGCGCCGAGGTGATGGGCGCAGCGATCGTGTCGGGCGCCGCTTTGGCGCACGCGCCGGAGGGGGTCGCCGGACGTGCTCCCGGTGCCCGCGGGGCCGCCGGTCGTGCCCGCGGTGCAGGCGCCAATCCGGACCGAGTGGCTCGCCCGGCGCACCGAGGACATCCTCGAGCCTGATCTGCGGATCATCGATCCGCGCCATCATCTGTGGGACCGTCCAGGCTACCGCTACCTGTTCCCCGAACTGCTCGCCGATGTCGAGAGCGGCCACAACATCCGCACCACGATGTTCGAGCAGGCCTGCTCGATGTACCGCGCCGATGGGCCGAGGAGCTCAAATCGCTCGGCGAGACCCAATTCGTCACCGGCGTCGAGGCATGAGCGCTTCCTCCATGTACGGGCCGACGCGGTGCATCACCAGGATCGTCGCGTATGTCGATTTACGTCTCGGTGCCCGCGCCAGGGGATTGCTGGAACGGCACATCGCGGTCTCCGACGGTCGCGTCCGCGGCATCCGCAACGGCTCGGCCTGCAGCGCCGATCCGACCCTCAAGGCCTTCACCGCGGGCACGCCGCGAGGGTTGCTGCCGGGCAAGAGCTTCCGCGAAGCCCGCAGTGCAGTGTAACACCATCGCGATTTGAAGCTTCTCGTTCAGGCTGATTGCCGCCGCACGATAATCAAGCGCTAGCGCCCCGCCGCATGCGGCGCCGGATAAATTTTCGCCACCCTTGCCGCAGCAACCGCGCGGCGCGCCCGGGCGGATCTGACGAACGCCGCCAACCGCGCGGCGGTCAGGCGCGGCGGGTCGACGATCCTCGTTCCGGTCGCGACCTCCACCGTCGCGCCGGCAATCAGCAAGGTTACGCCGGCGCCCAGAATACTGCCAGCAAGCATCGGCGCCGGATCCGGAGGCGGAAAGGGAAGGTTGTGCGCGTCGATGAACGTCGCCTGCGCCTTCGCTGTCTCGTAGATATGAAAGAGCGCGCCGGTAGTCAGCGCCGTCACGGCGACCGCCGGCCAGGCAAGGCGCAGGACTAGAACCCGGGCCGCCGGACTCGATACCGGCGCATCACCCGCTTCCGTCACAGGCTGCTTACCATCCAGATATATTTTCCGGATGCGCGATGAAGCGCCGCTTCGAGCATTGCCAGAAGTTATCAAGGTGCGTGCCAATATCGGACAATAAATCTACGGCACTATACATCCGATATCGGTTTTCACCAAAGACATTGTTGCTGAATTTCTTGAATGCCGACGGGACGCGGTGCCGGTGCTCGGCCGGGCGCTATTTGGTATCGTAATGCTCAGCGACATCCCAGTTCGGCGGCGGCGGAACGGCGAGAAAGCGGGCGCAGCGCTCGGCGTAAAGCGGGGCCACGCGATCCGCCGGGTGGGATTGGGCGAATTGCCGGAACCGGTCGCAGGCTTCGCTCCAGCGCCGGTTTCGATAGGTCTCGATCGCCCGACACCATTCGCGGCAGGCTTCGACCGCCGCCGCCGAGACGCCGTCGGCCCCTTCGTCGAGCGCGCCAACCAGCTCGAACAGCGGCACGACCTGCGATGTCCCGGCCGGGACGACGAGATCGAGCGGCCGGAACAGGAACTGGTCGCGGACCGCTGCCTCGACTGTCCCGGTGGCGATGATCTGGGTGCCGTAGCGCTTGTTCAGCCCCTCGACGCGCGAGGCCAGATTTACCTCGGCCCCAAGAGCCGTGTACTGCATCCGGTCGGCCGACCCGACATTGCCGACCACCACCTCGCCGCGGTGCAGGCCAAAGCGGGTCAGCACCGGGCCGTGTCCTCTGGCGACGAATTCGGCATTGAGCACGACATTGGCAGCGCGGCAGCGCAGCACGGCGCGGCAGGCGTCCCTGGCGTGCTCGGGGTTGGCCAGCGGCGCATTCCAGAATGCCATGACGGCATCGCCGATGAACTTGTCGACGGTACCGCCATGGTCGTGGACGCAGCGCGACATCGCGTCGAAATAGAGCGAAAGCTCGTCGAGCACGGCTTCCGGGGTCAGCCCTTCGGCGCGCCGGGTGAAATCCACGATATCGGTGAAGAGTATCGTCACCGCGCGGCGCTCGCCGCCGATGCGGCCGCCTCTGCCGGATGCGACGATCGTGCGGGCGAGGGCCTTCGGAACGTAGGCACCGAAGCTGCGCAGCCCCTCCCGCATCGCCTCGATCGCCTCCCCCAGCTCGTGGATTTCGACGATCCGCGAACTGGTCGTCGAAGCATCGTCGAGATCGAATTCCCGGATGCGCTGCGTCTCCTCGACGATGCGCGCGATCGGCCGGGTCAGCGACCGGGAAACCCCGAATATCGCAAGAATGATGAGCGCCGTGACTCCCCCGGCCAGCGCGATCATCAACTCGCTGGTGCGGCGGATCGGGCCGACGAAGTCGCGCTCGGCGGCGATGACGCCGACGCTCCAGTCCTTGCCGAAGCGCGGCGGTAGCGGCGTAAAGGAGACAAGATAGGTGCTGCTGGCGAAGAGAGTGGTGAAACGGTTTCCGGCGCCCGCCTGGCGCAGCTGCACGGCCCGCGCCACCAGCGGATCGCCCGCCTCGCCCGCCGTCGCCAGCGTGATGTGGTCGCCGACCTGGCGAAGCACCGCGGCGAGCCGCGGATAGCCGACAAGCCTACCGCTTTCGTCGATGATGAAGGTGACGCCGTGGACGCCGACGCGCTCGCGCGCCAGGAAATCGGAGAGCGTCTCCAGTGAAATGTCGGCGCCGACCGCGCCGATGGCGGCGTCCTTGCCGGTCGTAATGCGCGTCGACAGCGTCACTCCCGGCAGGCGGGAGCTGAAGAACACATAGGCGTCCGAAACGTACAAGCCCGGGCGGCCCAACGCTCCGCGATACCATGGCCGCGTGCGCGAATCGAAGGCCGCCGGTACCCGCTCGACGGCAAGGACGGCCCCTGACCCCGCGAGATAGAAGTAGGTGTCGGTCATTTTCCCCGAACTAGCATCGAGAATTCGTAAGACGAACCGGGCGTCCATCGGCGGCTTCGACCCTCTCGGACCAAATTTCGCCACATCGTGCGGCAGCCGTTGCGCCTGGTAGAACGCGCCGTCCTGGGCAAACCCGACATAGATGCTTTGCGCCTGCGGTGCCGATCGCAGGATCCCGAGAAAATATTGGAATGCGTCGGGCCGGCGCAGCAGGCCCGGATCGACTTTACCGAGAGTTGCCGTCGCCTCGACAACTCGCGCCAACGGGCTGAACAGACCTTGGGTATGGTCCACCGTGTCGATCGTGGCCCGGTTCATGATCTCGGTCGCCAGCTCGCGAGCCAACTGGGCATTGCGCAGATAGAGGACGCCGATGATGGCGAGCACGAGCGGCATCGTGATCAGCACGAACGCGACGCTGATGCTGATGCGGAACGGCACCCGCAAGCGGGGCTTGCGGAATACGCCGGGACCGATGCCGCGATGCTCGTTCACCTTCACTGCAGTTTAAGCCCTTTTGCGCCTGTTTTGGTTTGTCGAGATCAGGTCAAGTCGAGGACGATCCGGTCGTACTGCCACAGCCGCCGGCAAACCGGCGGACCGCATCGTCGCTGCCGGCCGCGACGCCGCGGCCGATCTTGTCGATCGTGTGCTTGCCGTCGATGGCCCGAGAGAAACCGCTCCCGCCTGATTGACAAGGACTGCGGTGCAGCCGGCCGGCACCGGTCGCGGACGCACAGTCGGCGCGGCGGAACCCGGTCGGGGACCGAGTTTCACAGCCACTTTTCGCCAGGCCGGCATTTACGCTGGGAAAGATCCTCAACGGGTTGGTTGTACGTTCCGGCGGCGGGGACATATCGACTTATCTGCTGATTCGCCGACAGATCGGGAACGCTCGCCGGCAAGGGTTCTTCGGAAATCCATCGGATATGAATAAGGGGCACCTGATGCGAACGTCGGGCGCCCCTCGTAACAGGTTGATATAGCTTGCGAAAGTGGTTGCGGGGGAAGGATTTGAACCTTCGACCTTCAGGTTATGAGCCTGACGAGCTACCGGGCTGCTCCACCCCGCGTTGGTTCGGCTGTGCAACCGGCGGTGATGGGATGGGCGGGGTGGGGAGGGAGTTGTGGGCTTTCGGGTTTGTGGTGTGCGGGTTTGCCGGGCCTGGCGGCGACCTACTCTTCCGCGCCTTGCGGCGCAGTACCATTGGCGCTGGGGGTTTTCACGGCCGAGTTCGGGATGGGATCGGGTGTTTTGCCCCCCGCTGTGGCCACCAGGCCGGGCAAGCCCGCCGGGTGTGGCGGTGGTGATGGGGTGACCGGGTCGCGAAGTGTCTCGTCTTTGTCTGGTCTTTTTGGGTGCCGGCGGGCGGGCGGCCGGGTCTGGCCGCTGCACGCGGGCGGTGTTGTTGGGGATTGGCGGTTTCGAGCGATTAGTACCGGTCGGCTGCACGGGTTACCCCGCTTCCACCTCCGGCCTATCGACGTGGTGGTCTTCCACGGCTCTCGACGAGACCTGGTTTTGAGGGGGGCTTCCCGCTTAGATGCGTTCAGCGGTTATCCCGTCCGCACTTAGCTACCCGGCATTGCGGCGGGCGCCACAACCGGTACACCAGAGGTGCGTCCCTCCCGGTCCTCTCGTACTGGGGAGAGCGCCTCGCAAGTCTCGAACACCCACGGCAGATAGGGACCGAACTGTCTCACGACGTTCTAAACCCAGCTCACGTACCGCTTTAAATGGCGAACAGCCATACCCTTGGGACCTGCTCCAGCCCCAGGATGCGATGAGCCGACATCGAGGTGCCAAACGACGCCGTCGATATGGACTCTTGGGCGTCATCAGCCTGTTATCCCCGGCGTACCTTTTATCCGTTGAGCGATGGCCCGTCCACGTGGGACCACCGGATCACTATGGCCGACTTTCGTCTCTGCTCGAGCCGTCGCTCTCGCAGTCAGGCGGGCTTGTGCCATTGCACTCGACAGCTGATTTCCGACCAGCCTGAGCCCACCATCGCGCGCCTCCGTTACGCTTTGGGAGGCGACCGCCCCAGTCAAACTACCCGCCATGCAGGGTCCCGGGCCCGGATCACGGGCCGCGGTTAGATGCCAGCGACCGCAAGAGCGGTATTTCAAGGTTGCCTCCACCCCAACTGGCGCCAGGGCTTCATCGGCTCCCGCCTATCCTACACATGCGATCCCTAACACCACTGCAAAGCTGTAGTAAAGGTGCACGGGGTCTTTCCGTCTGACCGCGGGAACTCCGCATCTTCACGGAGAATTCAATTTCGCTGAGCCGGTGTTGGAGACAGCGGGGAAGTCGTTACGCCATTCGTGCAGGTCGGAACTTACCCGACAAGGAATTTCGCTACCTTAGGACCGTTATAGTTACGGCCGCCGTTTACCGGGGCTTCGATTCGGAGCTTGCACCCCTCCTCTTAACCTTCCGGCACCGGGCAGGCGTCAGACCCTATACGTCGTCTTGCGACTTCGCAGAGCCCTGTGTTTTTAGTAAACAGTCGCCACCCCCTCTTCTGTGCCCCCCACCCTGGGTTGCCCCCGGGCAGGGCCCCCTTCTCCCGAAGTTACGGGGGCATTTTGCCGAGTTCCTTCAACACCGTTCTCTCACACGCCTGGGTATGCTCTACCAGTCCACCAGTGTCGGTTTCGGGTACGGTCTATATGCCGGCGCTGTTTCCCGGAAGGCCTGCGGCCGCCCCCGCAATCCATTCAGCGGGAACCACCCTCGGCCTTCGTCACGCTCCGGCAGGCGGAGGAATGTTGACCTCCTTCCCATCGGCTACGGCCTTCGCCCTCGCCTTAGGGGCCCGGCTAACCCTGCGCGGATCAACCTTGCGCAGGAACCCTTGGACTTTCGGCGTGCGGGTTTCTCACCCGCATTGACGCTACTCATGTCAGCATTCGCACTTCCGATGCCTCCAGCGCCGCTCGCGCGCCGCCTTCACCGGCCTACGGAACGCTCCGCTACCGCTCCAGAAGACAGTAATCAGTCGTCAGTTATCAGAACCGCCGCGATACAGGCCGCAGAGCATGCGGGCGATCTCTCGATATTCGCCCTGCCAGCGCTCGGCGGTATCGGCACCGATATAGCCAAGATCGCGGCAGTACATCGTCTACACCTGCACATCGTCCACACCTGCATCTCGTCGGCAGATCCAACGCCATCATCAGAAAACGGCGGAACTCCGCCTCTGACTGCTGCTGCCGGCCGAAACCCTCGGCCAGATTGGCACAGATCGATTTGGAAGCGCGCCGGACCTGGTCGGCGAGCGCGAACTGCTCGATCCGCGGGAATTCGAGGCTCGCCCGATGCGCCTCCAGCGATAGCCGATAGGCCCGCCGAAACACTTCGAGGTCATCAACCCGATTGGCAAACCCGTTCATGTCCGTTCCGTTTCTGATTACTGATAACTGATTACTGTCTTCTGAAACCCGCAGCTTCGGTGCGCGGCTTGAGCCCCGTTACATTTTCGGCGCCGGACGGCTGATAGACCAGTGAGCTATTACGCTTTCTTTAAAGGATGGCTGCTTCTAAGCCAACCTCCTGGTTGTCTTGGCCGTCCCACATCCTTTCCCACTTAGCCGCGACTGAGGGACCTTAGCTGGCGGTCTGGGCTGTTCCCCTCTCGACGACGGACCTTAGCACCCGCCGTCTGGCTGCCGATCTCCGCTCGCCGGTATTCGCAGTTTGGTTAGGTTTGGTAAGGCTCGCGCCCCCCTAGCCCATCCAGCGCTCTACCCCCGGCGGCGAGCAATCGACGCTCTACCTCAATAGATTTCGCGGAGAACCAGCTATTTCCGGGTTTGATTGGCCTTTCACCCCTAGCCACAAGTCATCCCCTGCTTTTGCAACAGCAGTGGGTTCGGTCCTCCAGTGCGTGTTACCGCACCTTCAACCTGCCCATGGCTAGATCACCCGGTTTCGGGTCTGATCCCGGCAACTCGCGTCCGATTGCTCGAACCAGCGCCCATTTCGGACTCGCTTTCGCTGCGCCTACGCCTAGCGGCTTAAGCTCGCTGCCAAGACCAACTCGCTGACCCATTATACAAAAGGTACGCCGTCAGAACAGTGATCAGAACACAGTAATCAGTCATCAGAACTGCCGCGGCAACGCTCGCGCCTCACCGCGCAGCCGCCGGCATCGCGCCGGCCTTTCTGATTACTGATCACTGATAACTGACCACTGAACCTCCGACTGCTTGTAGGCATCCGGTTTCAGGAACTGTTTCACTCCCCTCGTCGGGGTGCTTTTCACCTTTCCCTCACGGTACTGGTGCACTATCGGTCACTGAGGAGTATTTAGGCTTGGAGGGTGGTCCCCCCATCTTCAGACAGGATTGCACGTGTCCCGCCCTACTCATGGACCCGGGTTCCGGTTTCCCGTACGGGGCTGTCACCCGCTGCGGCCCGCCTTTCCAGGCGCTTCCGGTACCAAAAACCCCGGCCACTGGCCTGTTCCGCGTTCGCTCGCCACTACTGACGGAATCTCGGTTGATGTCTGTTCCTCCGGCTACTGAGATGTTTCAGTTCGCCGGGTTCGCCTCCCGCCCCTATGAATTCAGCGCGGGATACCCCAAGGGTCGCCCCCGAGGGTGGGTTGCCCCATTCGGACATCCCGGGATCAACGATCGCTCGCATCTCCCCCGGGCTTTTCGCAGCGTGCCGCGTCCTTCATCGCCTCTCAGTGCCAAGGCATCCACCAGATGCCCTTGCTTACGCTCAATCCCCGGCCCGCCCGCGAGCCTCTCAACCCGCCCGGCAGACCGCTCGACACCGCCGCGCACAACGGCCAGACCCGCGCGCCGCCGCGTCCGCGACAGCCCCAGGCCCGCCCCGCGGGCGGCACCCATGAAGACACTTCCCGGACCCCCCAAACGCCGCGCCCAAAGGCGCGGTCCCGGGCGGTCCGCCTCGGTCACTTCAAACTCCCTCTTCACCCCGTCAATCAACACCCGCCCCGGCGCGCCGATCGGGCCACCCTGGGGGCACCCGTCGAGCCGCCGCCGGACCGATAAACCGGCTTCTCCGAACGCCCCGGCCGCCGGCTTGCCCGGCACCGCGCCGCTTTGGCTGGTGGCCGCTTTGGCTGGTGGCCGCTTTGGCTGGTGGCCGCTTTGGCTGGTGGAGGTGAACGGGATCGAACCGATGACCTCCTGCTTGCAAAGCAGGCGCTCTCCCAACTGAGCTACACCCCCGCGCAGACGCTGGGAGCCGGGGATCACAGGCCAGGTTTCCGTCTCGATACCTTCTCGATACCCCGATCCCGGGTCCCCGGCTCCTGCCTGGTGGGCCAGGGAGGATTTGAACCTCCGACCTCACGCTTATCAAGCGCGCGCTCTAACCAGCTGAGCTACTAGCCCCAACGGGCCAAAGCCCCGGCCGCGCCGCGCCCGGTGCCGCGTTCCCGCCAACGACGTTCGGGAGAAGGGATGCGCAGGCGGCGGCGGCTTGCCAGAGGTCAGAGGCCAGATATCAGATACCAGACCCGCTAAACCCGGCGTTTGTGGAAAGTCGGAGGAGGATCCGGCAGACACCATTGCTGATCTCTGACCGCTGATCGCTGACCTCTGACATCCAGAAAGGAGGTGATCCAGCCGCAGGTTCCCCTACGGCTACCTTGTTACGACTTCACCCCAGTCGCTGACCTGACCGTGGTCGGCTACCTCCCCAGGCAAGCCCAGGGTTGGCGCGCCGCCTTAAGGTCAAACCAACTCCCATGGTGTGACGGGCGGTGTGTACAAGGCCCGGGAACGTATTCACCGCGGCATGCTGATCCGCGATTACTAGCGATTCCGACTTCATGCTCTCGAGTTGCAGAGAACAATCCGAACTGAGACGGCTTTTCGAGATTGGCTCGGGGTCGCCCCGCTGCCTCCCTCTGTCACCGCCATTGTAGCACGTGTGTAGCCCAGCCCATAAGGGCCATGAGGACTTGACGTCATCCCCGCCTTCCTCCGGCTTGTCACCGGCAGTTTCTCCAGAGTGCCCGGCCAAACCGCTGGCAACTGAAGATGAGGGTTGCGCTCGTTGCGGGACTTAACCCAACATCTCACGACACGAGCTGACGACAGCCATGCAGCACCTGTGTCCCCGCCGGCCGAACCGAAGAACGGGATCTCTCCCGCCCATACGAGGCATGTCAAGAGCTGGTAAGGTTCTTCGCGTTGCGTCGAATTAAACCACATGCTCCACCGCTTGTGCGGGCCCCCGTCAATTCCTTTGAGTTTTAACCTTGCGGCCGTACTCCCCAGGCGGTGTGCTTAAAGCGTTAGCGGCGACACCGAAGAGCTAGGCTCCCCAACGTCTAGCACACATCGTTTACCGCGTGGACTACCAGGGTATCTAATCCTGTTTGCTCCCCACGCTTTCGCGCCTCAGCGTCAGTGTCGGTCCAGAGCGCCGCCTTCGCCACCGGTGTTCTTCCCAATATCTACGAATTTCACCTCTACACTGGGAATTCCACGCTCCTCTCCCGAACTCCAGCACGGCAGTCCCAAGCGCCATTCCCAGGTTGAGCCCGGGGCTTTCACGCCTGACTTGCCGCGCCGCCTACGCGCCCTTTACGCCCAGTAATTCCGAACAACGCTCGCCCCCTTCGTATTACCGCGGCTGCTGGCACGAAGTTAGCCGGGGCTTGTTCTGCGGGTACCGTCATCATCGTCCCCGCCCAAAGAGCTTTACAACCCGAAGGCCTTCATCACTCACGCGGCATTGCTGGATCAGGCTTGCGCCCATTGTCCAATATTCCCCACTGCTGCCTCCCGTAGGAGTCTGGGCCGTGTCTCAGTCCCAGTGTGGCTGATCATCCTCTCAGACCAGCTACGGATCATCGGCTTGGTGGGCCGTTACCCCACCAACTACCTAATCCGACGCGGGCCCCTCCCAAAGCGATCAATCTTTCCCCAGAGTCGCCCCGGGCGCATGCGGTATTAGCCGAAGTTTCCCTCGGTTATCCCCCACTTCAGGACAGGTTCCCACGCGCTACTCACCCGTGCGCCACTCCCCATGAGCCGAAACCCATGAAGCGTCCGACTTGCATGTGTTAGGCATGCCGCCAGCGTTCGTTCTGAGCCAGGATCAAACTCTCAAGTTCATCCCCCCGTCAACCATCCCCAACCCCAGGCCCAAGCCCATCAAAACTCAAGCCCACAGCCGACAATGATCAACGGGTCCAAGGGCCACCAAACGTCACGCACTCCGCGCGAACGTCAGCGACCCGCGCCGCCGCCCGCGCATCCCTTCCCTCGCCTCACAACCTCAATCAACAGATACCCCAAAACCGGGGCCGGGCTTTGTCCCGCCGTTTGGACCGCCTTCAATCGAGCTGTCGATCAGACCCGATCTCCGATGGCCGCGACAGGAAAGCGCGGAGGCTCAAGATAGGGACAGCACCCCGGCCTGTCCAGGGGATCGGCAACAAAAGATTCACGTTTCCCGCGCCGCGCCGCGCGGCGGCCAAGGATCATCTCTGGGGTCGGCGAAAGCCATAGCAGCCAACGCTTTGATATGCCGAGCGGATCGGTAGCGGCCGGAGCTATTGCATGGCTGGCGCGCGTCGATGGCGCCGGGGGATCAGTCGGCTTCGCCGGCCGAGGCGGCAATGCGCAGCGGATGCGCCGGGTAGACGCCGAGGATCTTCATCTCGCGCGAGAAAAAGGCGAGCTCCTCGAGCGCCAAGGCCAATGGACGGTCCTCGGGGTGCGCCTCGACATCGGCGTAGAACTGCGTGGCGGTGAAAGCGCCGTCGACCATGTAGCTCTCGAGTTTGGTCATGTTGATGCCGTTTGTCGCGAAGCCGCCGAGCGCCTTGTAGAGCGCCGCCGGGACGTTGCGGACGCGAAACAGGAAGGTCGTGACGCTCGGCGTTCCGGACGGTGGGCGGCGCGGCTGGCGCGACATGATCAGAAAGCGCGTCGTGTTGTGCTCGGCATCCTCGATGTTCTGTTTGAGCGAGTCGAGCCCGTAAATCCGTCCGGCAAGTTCCGAAGCGATCGCCGCGACGCTCCTGTCGCGCCGTGCCGCGACCTCGGCCGCGGCACCCGCCGTGTCGGCGACGATCACCGGTCTGATCCCGAGTGCGCGAATCAGGTTGCGGCACTGCGACAGCGCGTGGACATGACTTCGCACCGTCGTGATCTCGGCGAGGCGCGCGCCGTGCACGGCCAACAGGTGATGGTTCACCCGCTCGAAATGCTCGGCGATGATATGCAGGCCCGAACCGGGCATCAGGTGGTGGATGTCGGCGACGCGTCCGGCGACCGAGTTTTCGATCGGGATCATCGCCAGCGCCGCCCGGCCTTCGCGCACCGCCGCGAAGGCATCCTCGAACTGCGCGCACGGCAATGTCGCCATCTCGGGAAAGACGTGGCGGCAGGCGAGGTCGGAATAGGCGCCGAACGCACCCTGGAAGGCGATTGTTGTCGCCGGGTCGGCAGGATCCGGCTCGAGTTCGAAATCGGCCATCGGCTATTGCGTCTTTCCGTAGAGTTGCCGCACTCGATCGAGATCGGCCGGCGTATCGACCTGCCCGCCATGCTGATCGGCGCCGACCAGCCGGACCGAGATCCGCATCCCGGCCTCGAGCGCGCGCAATTGTTCGAGGCGCTCGCGCCGCTCGAGCACGCCGCGCGGCAAGGCGACGAAGCGGTCGAGCGCTTCGCGGCGGTAGGCGTAAAGCCCGACATGCTCGTAATGCGGCCCCTCGCCCCACGGCACCGGCAACTTGCTGAAATAGAGCGCACGGGCCGGCCGGGACGGATCGCTGAAGCCGGCGACGACTTTGTTCACGTGATCCTGGGTCAGCATCGCCGGGTCTTCGATGATCGCGGCGAGCGTCGCGATATCGGTCTGCGGGTCGGCCAACATCTCGAATGCGAGGCGGATTGCGGCCGGGTCGATCATCGGCATGTCGCCCTGCATGTTGATGACGGCGTCATGCGCCTTCCCCGGATCGAGCCCGGTGAGCGCCGCGTGAATGCGGTCCGAACCGGTCGGCAGCTCGGGATCGGTCAACACGGCCCGCCCGCCGGCAGCTTCGACCGTATCGGCGATGGCTCGGTCGCCGCAGGCGACGACCACCGGTCCGACCGCGGCGGCGACGGCGCGTCGCCACACATGCAGGATCATCGGCGTGCCGCCGATCGCGGCGAGCGGCTTGCCCGGCAGCCGGGTCGCCGCGAGCCGCGCCGGGATCATGACTATCGGGTTTCGCGGAAGGGAACGGGTCAAGGCGCCTCCCCGGGGAACAGCAGGCGATTGAGGGGCGACAACATGCCCGGTTCGGGTTGTCGCCAAAAGCGTGATAATTCGCTTGTGTCGGCAGGAGGAAACCGATTCTTTGCGCATCCCGACACGGCCGGAAAGGTCATCGATGCCTGCATTCGAGTTGAACAAGATCATTGCCTCGGTGCTGACGGCATTGATCGTCGCCATGGTGTCCGGGCTGCTCGCCGAGCAATTCTTCCATACGCAGGAACTTACGAAACCGGTGTTCGTCGTGGCCGGGACCGCGGCGCCGGAAACCGCTCCGGCGGCGGCGCCTGCCCCGTCGCTTTCTCCGATCGCGCCGCTCCTCGCCAAAGCCGATGCGACGAAAGGTCAGCAGCTCACGACCCCTTGCCAGGTGTGCCATAGCTTCGACAAAGGCGGAGAGAACAAGATCGGCCCCAACCTGTGGAACGTCGTCGGCCAGCCGATCGGCGAAGACCGCAACGGCTATTCGTTTTCCGACGCCTTGGAGAAGTATAAGGGACAAACTTGGGACCCGGAGAAGCTCAATGAGTGGCTCGACAATCCGCAGCACTTCGCCCCGGGCACCAAGATGACCTTTGCCGGGTTCCCCCAGGCGCAGAGCCGCGCCGACGTCATCAAATACCTCGAGTCGCTGAAATAAGCCCGTGCCGGCCGGAGAGCTCGACGCGTTTCTCGCGCTCGCCGCGGAACTGGCCGACGCCGCAGGAGCCGTGATCCGGCCGGCGTTCCGCACCCAGCTCGCGATCGACGAAAAACCGGACCTGAGCCCGGTCACCGCAGCCGACCGTACCGCCGAACAGGCGATGCGCCGGCTCATCGAGGCCAGGTTCCCTGACCACGGCATCATCGGCGAGGAGTTCGGCCGGCTACGCCCGGAGGCCGAGTTCGTCTGGGTGCTGGACCCGATCGACGGCACGAAATCCTTCATCAGCGGGGTGCCGTTGTTCGGCACCCTGATCGCGCTGACCGAGCGCGGCCGCCCGCTCGTCGGGATCATCGACCAGCCGATCTCGCGCGAGCGCTGGATCGGCGGCGCCGGGCGGCCGACCACGCTGAACGGCCTCCCGATCCGCTGCCGAGCCTGCCCCGAACTTGCCGGCGCCACGCTGTTTGCGACGACGCCCGACATGTTCCAAGGCGCCGACGCCGACGCCTTTGCCCGGGTCTCGGCGGCGGCCAAACTCGTCCGCTTCGGCGCCGACTGCTATGCCTATGGCCTCGTCGCCGCGGGCTTTGTCGACCTCGTCGTCGAGGCGAGCCTCAACCCCTACGACTTTTGTCCGATGGTGGCCATCGTCGAGGGGGCGGGCGGCGTTGCCAGCGACTGGCGGGGCCGGCCGCTCGATCTCGCCTCAGACGGCCGCGTCGCGATTGGCGGCGACCGGCGCACGCATGCGGCAGCGCTCGCCCTGCTCGCCGGCTGAACCGGCGCGGAGGCTCGCATTGCGCCGGATCTGGCCCAGGATCGCCGCGGGATTCTTGTTAGCGCTTGCGGTCGCCGCCGCCGCGCCGGCCGTCGGCAATTATGGCTTGTCACTGTTCGGGAAGCTGAAATACGGCCCGGATTTCAAGCATTTCGACTATGCCGATCCGCAGGCGCCGAAGGGCGGCAGCTTGCGGCTCTCGGCGGTCGGCACTTTCGACACGCTCAACCCATTCGTCATCAAAGGGGTGGCGGCCGAGGGCTTGAGCCAGGTCTTCGATACGTTGACGGTCGCCTCGCAGGACGAACCGGGCAGCGAATACGGGCTCGTCGCGGACAGCATCACGCTCGCCCCCGATCGGCTCTCAGTGCTCTACACAATTCGCAAAACGGCGCGATTTCATGACGGCACGCCGATCACGCCCGACGACGTCGTATGGACCTTCGACACGTTGCGAACGCAAGGGCACCCGATGTATGGCGGCTATTACCGCGACGTGACCAAGGTCGAGAAAGAGGGCGAACGCGGTGTCCGCTTCTCTTTCAAATCTTCGGCAAACCGCGAGCTTCCGCAAATTCTCGGCGAAATGCCGGTGCTCTCCAAGGCCTACTGGTCGGGCCGCGATTTCACCAAGACGACGTTCGACCCGCCGCTCGGCAGCGGCCCATACGAGATCGAGAAAGTCGACCCCGGCCGCTCGATCACCTATCGCCGGGTCGCCAACTATTGGGCAGCCGACCTGCCGGTCAACAAGGGCCGCTACAACTTTGACACGATCCGCTACGACTACTATCGCGATGGAACCGTGGCGCTCGAGGCGTTCAAGGCCGGCCAATATGATCTGCGGATCGAGATCTCATCAAAGGACTGGGCAACCGGCTACGACTGCCCGGCCTTGCGCGCCGGACTGATCAAGAAAGTTCTGATCCCGAATCAGCTGCCAACCGGCATGCAAGGGTTTGGTTTCAACCTGCGCCGGCCGATCTTCCAGGATCCCCGGGTGCGCGAAGCGCTCGCTTACATCTTCGACTTCGAATGGTCGAACAAGAACCTGTTCTACGGCGCCTATCGACGGACGCGCAGCTATTTCGACAACTCCGAACTGGCGGCGGCCGGACTGCCGACCGGCGAGGAGCTGAAGATCCTCGACCAGTTTCGCGGGCAGATCCCCGACGCCGTATTCACCAAGGAATTTAATCCGCCCAAATACGACGGCTCGGGCGATATCCGCGCCGGGCTGCTCAAGGCGCTCAAGCTGCTCGATGAGGCCGGCTGGACGTTCCAGGGCGAGCGGCTGGTCAACGCCAAGACCGGGCAGCCCTTCGAATTCGAGATCCTGCTCGACAACCCGCAATTCGAGCGGATCGTCCTGCCGATGGTCGACAATCTCAGACGGCTCGGCATCACCGCCCGAGTGCGCACCGTCGACACCGCGCAATACCAGCGGCGGATGGATATCTTCGACTTTGACATGACTGTCGTGCTGTTTCCGCAGTCGCTCTCGCCGGGCAACGAGCAGCGCGGATATTGGGGTTCACGGGCGGCCGACGAGACCGGCAGCGAGAATTTGCTCGGCATCAAGAGCAAGGTGATCGATGCGCTGATCGAAGGACTGGTCCAATCCCGGGATCGGGCGAGCCTCGTCGCCCACGCCCGCGCGCTCGACCGGGTGCTGCAATACGGCTATTACCTGATCCCGAATTTTCATCTGGCGGCCTATCGGGTCGCCTATTGGGGCAAATTCGGGCGGCCGTCGGTCTCGCCGATATACGGGCTGGGGCTCGACACCTGGTGGGTCGACCCGGCCGCCGCAAAGGCGCTCGCCGCGAAAAAAAGCGCCTTGTCGAGGTGACCGGGGTGGTACCGCCCGCCGCCGCAGGACACGGTCCGGGCGTCCGGAGGCGGCCCATCCGGCAACCGGGCGCTGCGGGCCCAACACACCCGAAAGGAGGGATCGCCATGCCGAGCTTCGCGCCGACCGCCGACTTCGAGATGCACTACGAGGTCGAGGACTTCACCGATCCGTGGCGTCGGCCGCAAACGGTCCTATTGCTGCACGGCAACGCCGAAAGCGGGCTCGCCTGGTACGGCTGGGTCCCGGCCCTAGCGCGGCACCACCGAGTCCTCCGCCCGGATATGCGCGGTTTTGGCGCCTCGACGCCGATGCCGCGCGACTTTCCCTGGACCCTCGATGTCCTCGTCGACGATTTCTTAGGGCTCGCGGACCATCTCGGCATCGACCGGTTTCATCTGGTCGGCGCCAAGATCGGCGGCACGATCGCCCGCGCCTTTGCCGCGCGTCGGCCGGAACGGATGATGAGCTTGACCGTCGTCGGCACGCCGCCGCCGCTGCGCCAGGGTGCCGCCGAGCGCGTCCCCGAACTGAACGCGGCCTTCGAGAAGGACGGCGTCGAGCCCTGGGCGCGCCAGACGATGGCCGGCCGGCTCGGCAGCGATTTCCCGCCGGAAGGCGTGGAATGGTGGATCAAGTTCATGGGCCGGACCGCGGTCTCGACGCAGATCGGCTTCATGAAGACGATCGCCTGCGCCGATATTCGCGCCGACCTGCCGAAGATACGCTGTCCGACGCTCGTCATTACGACCGACGGCAGCGGCCTCGCCTCGGTCGCCGAGACGCGCGCCTGGCAGCAGCAGATTGCGAACTCCGAACTGCTGGTATTGCCCGGCAACTCCTACCACGTCGCGGCGAGCCACGCCGCCCGCTGCGCCGAGGCGACACGCGCCTTCATCGCTCGCAACGGCGGCGGCTGAGCGCCGGTGCCGGCGCTATCGAGCCCTGATGTAGCGCCGGCACTCGATCCGCAAATGGTCGCGGAAATGCGGCCGCAGCTTTTGCGTCCACGGCGTGTCCGCCGCCTTGCGCCATTCGGCCGACCGGATCACCTCGGGCACCGTCAGGTGATAGAGCGCGACGTAGCGCTGCACCCCGCCAGTGCCACGGTAGCGGCGGGCGCGGAGCACGCCGGGTACGCCGCCCAAGGCGGGCACGTGCTCGGTATTGTACCATTCATTGAATTCATGCTCGTGCTCGGGGGCAACGTTCATGCCGATCAGCATGAGCGCCGCGGCATCTTTTGGCGCCGTCGCATCGCCCGGAAAGAGTTGCTCGCCCTCATAACGCAGGATGCTTTTGCGGAACTTCGCGGTCCGCTTGGTCCAGGGCGAGGCGTTGTCGCCGCCGACTGCCAGGTAGGGCGGGCTGTGCAGCACGCCGACATTGTCGAGATCATAGGTTGCGACCGAAATCTTCGGCTCGGCGATGCCGATCCAGCGGTCGGCGTTCAGAAAGCCCGGTACGCGCAGCCGCTCGGGGATGTGTTCGAGATCGTACCAGTCGTGAAACTCGTCCTCCGGCGCGGCCGAGAAATCCATTGCCGCGATCAGGATGCCCTTAGCCATTATTCCCTCCAACAGACCACACCGATCATCGCAGAGGCCGACCGCGATCGCCAGGACCCGGTTTGCGGTCCGGCACCCTGTCACTGCGGTTTGGCGGCGGCCACGGCCTGCTCGCGAAACAGGGCGTCGGCGGCTTGCTTTTGTGTTTCGGAGAGACTCGCCCGTAAAGGCTGTCGAAGGCGTTTGCCAGGCGCTCGGTATTGTCAGCATAGGCGCGCGCGATCTGGGCATAGGAGCGCATGTTTTCGACGGTGCTCATGGCCGAGACGGCGGCGGCGCGCTGTGCAAATACGGCGTCGGTCGCCGCCGCGTTGTCGCGCATTGCTGCGGCGAAGGCGGACCATGGCGCCATCTGCGCCGGAGAGATGGCGAGCCGCGATTGCAGTTCGTTGATCCGATCGTCGACCGCGGCGCGGGCTTCGAATGAGAGCGTCGGTGGGACCGGCGGCGACTGGGTCTGCGGTGCTGCCGCGTGCGACGAAGCGGACACTGTCGTCGTCGTCGGCGACCGCCCGAAGCCCCGATGACGATCAACGCCGCCAAACCGACGCCGCAAACGAGCCCGCCGGCAAAGATCACCGCCCGGGTCGCCGTCGACCGGTTCAGCGCCAGCGACCGCGCCATCCGCCAAACTCCTGCCGCGCCTCGCGCCAACCGCCGGGACCCGGGCCGCGCCAAGCCGCGTGCCAATTGCCAAAACCGCGGCCTCGCCACGATCGCGGCCAACCGGGATCGGCAAACGCGGCCGTGCGGGTATGCGCCGCGACCGCTCCGCGGAACGCGCCGGGCCTCGCCGCGAACCGCGTCATGCGCTCCGCTCCGGCGACCGCCAACGCCGGACGCATGCGGGTGAAGCGTTCGGCGATGAAGCCGTGCCCGACAAACCCAGGCCCGATACGGCTAAAGGCCAGAACCGGCGGAGCAGTCACGAGGGCGAAGGCAGGCGGCGCAAAGAACACCGGCGGCACTCCGACGGCGGCGACCGCGACGGGCGGCGGCAAGACGACGATCGGCGGCGGTGCCGCGGCGCGGAGCGGCGGCGACCGGCGGTTGGGGTGGTGCCGCCCACTGCTTTGGCGCCGCCGCCACCGGAGGCGGCGGCGGTAGGGCCGCGATCGCCGGCGGAGCGATCGCCGGCAAAGCGGCGACAACCGGCGGCGGTACGGCGTAGATCATCGGCGGTGCGACGATCAACGGCGGCGCCACGACAATGCCGAACGAAACCCCGAGGCGCGAGCCCACCCCACGGCCACCAGCCCCACCAGCCCCATGGCCAGAAGGCGGCGCGCCATCCCCAACCCCAGCCGCGCCAGCCCCAGGCCCGAAACCAGTCAAAGCCGCGCGTTGCAGCGAACCCGCGCCAATCGTCGCGCTCCCGGAAGAAGCCAAAGTCGCGAGAGACGTCGCGGTCGCGGAGAGCGTCGCGGCCGCGAGAGATGTCGCAGTCGCGCTGGCCGGCCCGGTCGGCGCGCCAGGTGGCATCGCGGGCCCGGGCACCTACCTCATGGCGCGCCGCCGTCGCGCGCAACGCGTCACCGCCGCGCCAGGCTTCGCCCCCTGGTTTTGCCGCCGTCGGATGCGCCGCAGAAAACACCAGCGCCATCACGATGCCGGTCAACAGTCTGGTCGATAACCGCCTCGTCGGAAAATTCGACCCATGAGCGTCGCTCCCACCTCATTTATAGGCCATGGTTGCGCCGGCGCACTCGAATCGAAAAAAGGGCAAAACCCGGTTGAGGTTCCGAAGCCCGGCCGGGTTTTGCGCTATGATCGTTGGCGCCGAGCAAGTCCGCCAGCCAAAAGCCCGGAGGGATGCCGATGACCGCGAACACGCCGCACCTCGAAAACGCCGACCAGCTCGAGCCGCTCGCCTCGCGCTATGTCGAGGTGGAGAGCCTGCCGTGGAAGCCGACGCCGTGCCCCGGGATCGACATGAAGGTGCTGATGGAAGAGCCGGAAACCGGCCTCTTGACGGCGCTGTTTCGCTGGCGGCCCGGCGCCGAACTGGCGCTCCATGAGCATGTCGAGATCGAGCAGACCTTCGTCCTTGAGGGCAGCCTCGTCGATGACGAAGGCGAGGTGCGCGCCGGCAACTACGTCTGGCGGCCGAAGGGCAACCGCCATCTGGCGCGCTCTCCGAACGGCGCGCTGGTGCTGTCGTTCTTCCTGAAGCCGAATGTCCTTCTTGCCGGCGACGCCGCCGGGCTGGATCTGCGCTGATCGGGCGGGCATCATGAAAAACAAGATCTTCCCGAGCTTTGCCGATGCGGTCCGAGACATTCCAAACGGCGCCACGCTCGGCTTTGGCGGCTTCGCCGTGGTCGGCATGCCGATCAACCTCTACGGGGCGGTCGCCGCACAGGGCGCGAAGAACCTGACCTGCGTGTCGAACTCGACGCGCGGCGGCGCCACGATGCCGGCGGGAGCGCCCGATATGGGTCAGATGATCCAGAATGGGCAGGTCAAGAAGGTGATCTGCGCCTTCACCGCGCCGACCCGAGCGTCGCAGCGTCTGGTTTTGTCGGAATTTGTCGCCAAGGGGCTGGTCGAAGCGGAGCTCGTGCCGCAAGGCACGCTCGCCGAGCGGATGCGCGCCGCCGGCGCCGGCATCCCGGCCTTCTATACGCCGGCCGCGATCGGCACCGAACTCGCCGAGGGGCGCGAGACGCGGTTCTTCAACGACCGCGAATACCTGTTGGAAGCAGCGCTCCCCCTCGACTTTGCGATGATCCGCGCCTATCAGGCGGACGCCGCGGGCAATCTCCGCTTCCGCCGTTCGCAGCGCAATTTCAACCCGATCATGGCGATGGCGGCGCGCGTGACCATCGTCGAGGTCGAGGAGAATATCCTGCCGGTCGGTGCGATCGACCCCGACGACGTGCACACGCCCGGGATTTTCGTCCACCGCCTCGTCAAGATCCCGCCGCCGCCCGAAGGATGGTGGCCGCAACTGCCCACCGCTGGGAGTTAGCCAGGATTACCGCAAAGGTCGCGAGGGATACGCGAAGAATCTGTTTGTGACAGAGGAGGAGATCGGGCACGCGATCATCGGCGCCGCCACGAAGGTCCATTCGGCGGTGGGCCCTGGCCCTCTGGAGAGCGCCTAATGAGGCCTGTCAGGCACCGGAACTGGAGAAGAGCGCTTGCGCGTGCGCAAGCAGGCGCTCGTTCCGATCGGATACGTGGAATTGACCATCGACACCGGCTATCGCATCTATCTGCTCGTCGAAGATCTGGCAGTTGTCGAACTCAAAGCGGTTGCAGCGCTCCTCCCCGCGCGTCGTGGCCAACTTTTGAGTTATCTGCGGCTTGGCGGCCACAAGCTCGGGTTTCTCTTGAACTTCCACGTTGCGCATATGCGCGACGGCATTGTCAGGCTCGTCAATGGTCTCTAAGCCTTCGCGCCCGTTGCGCATCCATTGCAGGCCATCGCGTTGATGATCAATTGCTTGGGGTTATTACGATGAGCGAAAGAGCGAAAGGACTGACCCGCCAGCAGATGTGCGACCGGCTGGCAATGGAGTTCGGCGACGGCTGGATCGTCAATCTCGGCATCGGCATCCCCACTCTCTGCTCGAATTTCGATTTCGGCGACACGGAGATCATCTTTCATTCCGAGAATGGGGTGATCGGCTATGGGCCCCTCGCCGCCTCCGGCCACGAGGACCTGCACCTCGTCAATGCCGGCGGCCAGCACGTAACTCTGCGGCCGGGTGCGGCGATCGTGCACCACGCCAATTCATTCGCGATTATTCGCAGCGGGCGGATCGATGTGACCGTGCTCGGCGCTTACGAGGTCGCCGAAAACGGCGATTTCGCCAATTGGAAGATGGCCGGGCAACCGGGCGGTGGTATCGGCGGCGCGATGGATCTCGCAGCCTGCGCCAAGCACGTCTTCGTCGCGATGGAGCATCAAACGCGCGACGGCAAGCCGCGGCTCGTCGAGCGCTGCGCGATCCCGGCGACGGCGCGCGGCGTCGTCAACTTGGTCGCGACGAATTTCGGACTGTTCGCGGTAACGCCCGAGGGCCTCGAGCTGAAAGAGATCGCCCCCGGCGTCGGCCTCGACGAGGTCCGGGCGACGACCGGCTGCAACCTGATCGTGCGCGGCGCGGTGCCGGCGGTGCGCACGGTCCGCTAGCCAAGCCGCCGGGCGCGCGTCATTTCTGCGCAATGATCGACGATGCCGAACTTTTGATCGTCGGCGGCGGTCTGGTCGGATTGCTGCTCGGTACGGCCTGCGCCGGCGCCGGGCTCGCGGTCACCGTCCTCGACCGGCAAGACCCGGCGACGATGCTCGGCGAGGCATTCGACGGGCGCGCCTCGGCGATCGCCTACGGTTCGCAACAAGTCCTCAAGGCGCTCGGGCTGTGGTCGCGGATTGCCGCAGAGGCCGAGCCGATCCTCGAGATCAGGGTCGCCGACGACGCGTCGCCGTGGTTTCTGCATTACGACCACCGCGATCTCGGGACTGATGCGCCGCTCGGCTATATCGTCGAGAACCGGATCTTGCGGCGCGTGCTGATCGAAGCGGCCGGCGCGCTGCCGAGCCTCAGATTGCTGGCATTGGTCACCGTCGAACGGGTCGAGGCTTCGCCTCTGGCCGCTACCGCGACCCTCTCCGACGGCCGCCGCCTGCAGGCGCGCCTCGTCGCCGCCGCCGACGGCGCCGCTTCGCCGCTGCGGCATGCCGCCCATATCCGCACCCTCGAATGGCGCTATCCGCAGATCGGCATCGTCACGACGGTGCGCCACGCCCGGCCGCATCGTGGCATCGCGGTCGAGCATTTCCTGCCGGCGGGACCATTCGCGATCCTGCCGATGACTGGCAACCGTTCGTCGATCGTGTGGACCGAGCGGGCCGAACTCGCCGCCCGGCTCGCCTTGCTGCCCGATGACGCCTTCGCCAAGGAAGTCGCGGCCCGGTTCGGCGATTTTCTCGGCGCTCTGGAACCGGTCGGCCCGCGTTCGACTTATCCCTTGGGGCTGATGCTTGCCGAACGCTACGCCGCGACCCGGCTGGCGCTCGTCGGCGAGGCGGCGCATCTGATCCATCCGATCGCCGGCCAAGGGCTCAATCTCGGAATTCGCGACGTCGCGGCACTCGCCGAACTTGTTATCGATTGGCGCCGCCTCGGTCTCGACATCGGCGATGATCGCGTGCTTTTCCGGTACCAGCGCTGGCGCCGCTTCGACACGGTGATGCTCGCCGCCGTCACCGATGGGTTGAACCGGCTGTTCTCGAACCGCATCGCGCCGCTGCGGCTGGCGCGCGATTTCGGTCTCGCGTTGGTCGACCGGCTGCCGCCGCTGAAGCGGCTCCTGATGCGCGACGCGATGGGAGTTTTGGGCGATCTGCCGCGCCTCGTCCGCGGCCAGCCGCTTTAGCATATCTTCCGACCGCGCCGACCCGCCTCAGCGATCCTTTCCAAAGCCGAAATTCGTCTGCACCGAGCCGCTGACCGAAACCGAGGTATCGGTGCCGGGGATCATGAACGAACGCGGGAAACTGCCGCCGACAACCGCCGGTCGACCCGGCGGTGCGCCGCCGGACCCGCTGCCGTCGGGCGCCACCGGCGATACGCCTTGCAGCTGGTCGAGCTGCTGCTGCAGCTGCTGCTCTTTGGCGCGCAGGTCGGAGAGTTCGTCGGCCCGCGCCGCGGCGATGCCGGTCAACAGCAGGATCGCGGCGGCAGCCGTCCCGCCGATCGCTGCGAGACGGCCGAAATCGCGTTCTCCGCTCATTGCTCCATCGCTCCTTCCATCACGTTCAAGCCCGTAAGCCGCGCGCAGAGAAACGCGCCGGCGGGTCGGAAGCTTGTCGGCAACAAGGCGGCCGGGGCGAGTGTAATCCCGGAATGCATGACCGCACATAAGGTCCGGAGATGCCTTGGCCGCGGCCGATCTCGGACATTCGTCCTGCCGCGGCGAGCGATGGTATGCGAGAACGAGCCGGATTGTTCGAGATGATAGTCGCGCCGCGGGATTGCCGGCGCCCAGGAAAGGCGGCTTAACCCGCGACCCCGTCGCGCAACGCGAGGCGGCGGGCGATCGCGACGCGGGATTGGAGCGCCCCCTCCATATAGCCGGCAAATTTGTAGCAGGCGTGCTCGCCGGCGAAGTGCAATCTATCCTCGATCCCAGCATAAAGGAGGGGGCCGATCGTCGTGACTTGTCCGGGAGCCGGGAACGAATAGCCGGCGCGCGTCCAGGCGGCTCCGGGCCAATCCATGAAACGGCTCTTGACGAACGCGGCGTCAAGGGACGAGTAGCGCTTGCCCAGTTCGGCGCGGTAGACGCGCGTCGCGCCGGCCGGGCGGGATTGCGCGCATGACCTCGGCCGCCACGCCGCCGGAAAATGCGACGATCTCGGCCGGGCCGTCGCCGGCCTGACCCGCTGTCCCTTCCCAGGTCTCCTGAACGGTGTCGTCGCTCAACGAAGCAGCCGCCAGGCCGTCGCGTTTCCAGAAGCGGGTCTTCAGTGATATCAGATACTTGACGTTGCACCCCATTTGCGGCCGCAAGATCGGCGGCAAGCGCGGGGTGAAGTCGATCCGGTTCCACACGCTCGGCGGCACGGCCAGGACCGCGTCGTCGGCGTTGATCTTCTCGCCATCGCCATACGCGACCGCCACCTTGTTGCGTTCGATCGCGACCGCGGTCGCTGGACGGTTCAGGAGGATGCGCGGACGGCCGACCGCCGCCGCCAGCCTTTCGGCGAGCTGTTTGTTGCCGCCCTGGCAATGCAACTCCTCGGTCTCGGTCCAATATTTCGCGAGGCCGCCGCCTTTGACCAGCGCCAGCATGCCGAGATAGCTCTGCCGATCGAGCGCCACGCCGTTATTCGCGATAAACAGCGAGGCGAGCCCCTTTTTCGTCAGGATCGAGGTCTCGATGCCGCCAAGCCATTGCGCGACACTCAGCCGGTCGAGAACGGCGGCATGCGGCGTGCGCCACGGCTGGTCGGCGACGACATGCGCCGCATCGCGGTCCATGCGCCGGGTCAGTTCACCCATCTCCTGCCACAGCCGCTCGGCCTCCCGGTCTGAGAGGCGCTTGCCGTCGAGGACGATCGGTGCCGGTGCGGCGTCGTCGGGGATGGCGAGGAATTCGAGCCCGAATTTTTTCGCGTAGGCGATCCAGACCGGATGGTTGCGGCCGATCAGCTCGCCGCCGCCCTCGACGAAGCGGCCGACCACGAAATCGTCGAAAGTGACGACCCGGCCGCCGACGCGGTTGCGCGCCTCGATGACGGTAACGTCATAGCCGACGGCGCCAAGCTCGTAGGCGGCGGCGAGTCCGGTGAAGCCGGCGCCGATCACGACGACGGATTTCCTCGCGGCCCTTGCCGGTTCGGCGAGGACGCGCGGTCCGCTCAGCAACAGGGCCGTGCCGGCGGCGAGCGATCGCTGCAAGAATTCGCGTCGGCTCGCGCGGTCGACCGGCGGCCCGAAACGCCGCTGCAATCGCGCCATCAACGAATAGGCCATGCCCGCCCCTTCACGATCCCTGCTCTTGCGAGAGCGGGGATCATGAACGCGCCTTTTATTGCCTGGGGATTAACTCCGCCGATCGCCTGACCGGCGAATGGCCTCGCCGGTCGTCTGTGACCGAGATCAGGGAGGGCGCTACACTACCGGCTCCCGCCGGCGGGCGGGGAAGTGGCGCGGCGGGGAGCGATGGGGGCGGTGCGGATCGCGTCGAGGTTGATTTCGGGCATCTGCAGACCGAGGGCACCCGCTACCGCATTAGCCAGCGCATTGTAATCCTGAAAATTGCGGCGCAGCCAGTGCCGCCAGTTCGGCATGCCGCCGCTCGCGTGCAATTCGAACGCCAATTCGCGCCCGTCAAGCGCCGAGGAGACATGGTCGGCGGCGAGCTGCAGCAGCGCCGCCCGCTGCAATGCGCTATAGCCACCGCCGCCGAATGCGTCTTCGAGCCCTTGCGCGAGCTCAGGATCGGCGAGGTCCCGATCGGTCGGGGCGACGACGAGCGACGAGCCCGGCAATATCCGCAGGATCTCGGAGATGCGCTGGCGGGCCTTGAAAAGAGCAATGCCGCCCGCTGCGAGATGGGCATGCTGCGGGAAGCAATGGCCGGTGCTCGTGAAATCGGGTTCGTGCTCGGCGGCCGTCAGGCAGCTGCGCACGGTCTGCACTGGGGCGACGAGATCGACCAGGTATTCGATGGTCGGCTCGTGCCGGGCGAGGCCCATCGCGTCGCTGAGCGCCAAGGCCAGGCCGAGGGTGAATTCCGCCTTCGCCAGCCAGCCATAAAGGTGGTGCCAGCGCAGCCAGCGCGGGATCGCCTCAGGCGTAGTGTCGGCGAAGAACACGCGATCCCGCGGGATGAACACCTCATCGAGCCACATCTGCCCGTCGAGCTCGTCGAAGCGTCCGGATAGCGGCGCAGCAAACGCGTTCGCGCTGCGCGCCGCCGGCTGCCGGCACAGCACCGTGACACCAGGTGCCGCGACCGGCAGGATGAAGCTGGCGCGATGGCCGCCGATATCGATCCCGGAAAGGCCGCCGACATAGACGTCTTCGGCAAAGGCCGGGCTCGTATGCATGCCGAGCCTACCCGAAATCGCGATCCCGGCATCCGTTTCGCGACGCAAGGTCAGCGCGACCCGCGCCGCCGGGTCGGGCCGCAGGCGCTGGCCGATGATCGGGGCGCCGCCGCAAAAGGTCAGAAAGCGCCCTGTACGGGCGATCTCATCGCGATAGGCGAAGGCCGCGGCGGTCCATTCGGCGGAGAGGTCGAGCGCCGCCACCGCCGTCGCGACGCCGAGCGCGATCAGATTGCCGTAAGCCGGGGTGTGGGTGATGTTGCCGGCGGAGAGGAAGATCGTCTTGGCGAAGGAGCGGCCCATGCCGAGGAGATCTTCGACCCGCCGCGGCGCGACATAGGCCCACGGCACTCGCTCCCCTTCAACCTCTTGCGCCGACAACAGGACATCTTGCCACGCCGGATCGAGATGAAGGTCGTACCAGCGGGCGTATTCGTCGACCATCGCACGCGTCGCCGGATGTGTCGTAACGTCCGCGATCTTCCCCTCGCCCATGACCCAGACATTGCGCCCGTCGCGCAATCCCTCGCGGTAGTCGGCGCCGGTGCGCATCCTGACCCCTCATTCCGCCGGCCAAACGAAAACATCGGCCGGCGCCGCGCACGATACCGCCACCCAGGCTCGGTTGACACCCTGGGGCGGGGTCGATCATGGTGCGGGCGCCCAGCTGCCAGACTTGAGAACGCCATGCCGACCGAGGCCGATCTCGCCGCCACCCTCGACGCCGCCTGGGAAGCGCGCGACAAGATCACGCCGGCGACGGCCGGGCCGTGGCGCGAGGCGGTCGACGCTGCGCTCGACGGGCTCGACAGCGGCCGGTTTCGTGTCGCCGAGAAAGAGGTCGCCGGTTGGCGGGTGCATCAATGGCTGAAAAAGGCGGTGCTGTTATCGTTCCGCCTCAACGACATGGCCGAGATACCGGGTGGTCCGGTCGATCCCGAGCGCGGCGCTGCCAAATGGTGGGACAAGGTCCCGTCGAAATTCGCCGGCTGGTCGGCGAACCGGTTTCGCGCCGCCGGCTTCCGTGCCGTGCCCGGCGCGATCGTGCGCCATTCCGCCTTTATCGCCCCGAACGTCGTCTTGATGCCGAGCTTCGTCAACGTCGGAGCCCATGTCGGCGCGGGCACGATGGTCGACACTTGGGCGACGGTCGGCTCCTGCGCCCAAATCGGGGCCAATTGCCACCTTTCCGGCGGGGTCGGCATCGGCGGCGTGCTCGAACCGCTGCAGGCCGAACCGGTTATCATCGAAGACAATTGCTTCATCGGCGCGCGCAGTGAGGTCGTCGAAGGCGTCGTCGTCGAGGAAGGGGCGGTCTTGGCGATGGGAACTTTCATCGGCGCGACGACGAAAATCGTCGACCGCGACACCGGCGCTATCCATATGGGTCGCGTGCCGGCCTATTCGGTCGTCGTCCCCGGTTCGCTGCCCGGCAGGCGGCTGCCCGACGGCGGCCCCGGCCCCAGCCTTTATTGCGCGGTGATCGTCAAGACCGTCGATGCGCAGACCCGCGCCCGGACCGCGATCAACGAACTGCTGCGCGAATGAGCAACACGACTTTCGACCCGGCGGTCCTCGCCGCCGAGCTGATCCGCCGGCCGAGCGTGACCCCGAAGGACGAAGGCGCGCTCGATATCGTCGCCGCGGCGCTCGCGGAGCTGGGGTTCGCTTGCCACCGCCTGGCCTTCGGCGGCGGCGACGGCAAAGTGCACAATCTCTACGCCCGCTTTGGCACCGGTCGGCCGAATTTGTGCTTTGCCGGCCACACCGACGTGGTGCCGCCGGGTCCGGCCGAGGCCTGGTCGTCCGCGCCATTCGCCGGCGCCTTTCGCGACGGCATGCTTTACGGCCGCGGTGCCGTCGACATGAAGGGGGCGATCGCTGCCTTCATCTGCGCCGCCCAGCGCTTTCTCGGCGAGCGTAGCGCCGGCTTTGCCGGCTCGATCAGCCTCCTGATCACCGGCGACGAAGAGGGTGCCGCCGAGAACGGCACGAAGCAGGTGCTCGACTGGCTGGCGCGCCGCGGCGAGCCGCTCGATGCCTGTGTCGTCGGCGAGCCGACGAGCGCCGCGGCTCTCGGCGACATGATCAAGATCGGGCGGCGCGGCAGCCTGACCGGCCGGCTTACCGTGCGCGGCGTGCAGGGCCACACCGCCTATCCACAGCTGGCCGACAACGCGGCGCATCGCCTCGTTCGCATGCTGCATTCTCTGACCGTGGCCGAACTCGATCGGGGTTCGGCGCATTTTCAGCCCTCGACATTGCAAGTCGCGACGATCGACATCGGCAATCCGGCGGCGAACGTGATCCCGGGCGAGGCGCGCGCGGTGTTCAATATCCGCTTCAACGATCGCTGGACCGGCGAGACCTTGCGGCGCTGGCTGGCGGCGCAGGTCGGCGAGATCGGCGGCGATTACACGCTCGACGTGACGGTAAGCGGCGAATTGTTTCTGGTGCCGCCGGGCGCGGTCAGCGACGCGCTGAGCGTGGCGATTCGCCGGGTGACCGGCCGGACGCCTGAGCTCAGCACGACCGGCGGCACTTCCGACGCTCGTTTCATCCAGGCCTGCTGTCCACTCGCCGAATTCGGCCTCGTCGGGCAGACGATGCACAAGGCCGACGAGCGGGTGAACCTGGCCGACCTCGCTGCACTGACCGAGATCTATCGCAATTTCCTCGATCTCTTTTTCCCCTTCGCCGCTGTCATGACGGCGGCGGTCGATAAAGTCCGGGCCGGCGAGTTGCCGAGCCGGTTCTAACCCGACGAAATTTCCGCAAGAGTCCGATCGGGTTGAACCATCTTCCGTTGGGCTGTGACCGGTTGGCGGGTATTCGATGGGCATGACGGCGTGGCTCGAGGCGCGTTTCGCGCTCGCCGGGCTGTGGCGGCTGGCGCACGGCGACCGCGGCGGGCTCGCCTGCTTCGACCGCTCGGTCGAGGGGTTCTGGCGTTCGTTCCGCGCCGCCTTTCTCTCGTACCCGCTCTACCTCGTTCTGCTGATGATGCGGGTTGCCGCGGCCAACTGGCAGAACGCCGGCGGCCTGCGCATCGTGACGGTCGAGACGATCGGCTATATCATCTCGTGGACCGCCTTCCCGCTCGTGATGTTGAGCGTAACGCGCTGGATCGGTCGGTCGAGCCGCCTTTTCGACTTCATGGTTCCGTATAATTGGTACCAGCTGCCGCAGAGCATGCTGTTCGTCGTCGTCGGACTCGTGTCGGCAGGCGGGCCGGCGAACTCGGCCGCCGTCCAGGCGCTTGCGATCGGCGCTGCCGCCTTGGTTCTTGGCTTCGAGTGGTATCTAGCCCGCGTCGCACTCGACACGACGCGTTCGGCGGCGGCACTCGTCGTCCTCGTCGATCTCGTGCTCGGCGCGCTGATCGACTGGGCTTCGGGCAGCCTTTACTGAGCCGCTGATTGTGTCGATCGATCATCGGGCGCGCGCCTCGGCGCTGCTGAGAAGGCTCGCCGAAACGGCACCGGAGCGTGTCAGCCTCGGCGATGTGACGGCGGCGCTGCAGGAGCGCGGCATCGGCATTGCCGTATTGTGCCTCGCCCTGCCGAACGCGTTGCCGGGACCCACAATGCCCGGCATCTCGGCGCTGATGGCATTGCCGATCGCGTGGCTCGGCCTGCAGATGGCATGCGGCCGCGACCATCCGCGACTGCCGCGCTTGGTGCGCGAGTGGTCTCTCGGGAGGCACCGCTTTGTCGGCCTCGTCGCCCGGACTGCGCCGCTTCTCGACCGGCTCGAGCGCTGGCTCGGGCCGCGGCCGGGCTGGCTGACGCAAGGCCCGGGCCGGCGGCTGCCCGGGCTCGCGCTGATCCTTTACGGACTGGTGTTGGCGATGCCGATTCCGCTCGGCAATCTGCCGATTGCGGTAGCAATCACGGTCGTGGCGCTCGGCCTGATCGAACGCGACAGCCGGGCATTGATCTCGGGCCTCGTCCTCGGCACGCTCGCCTGCCTCTGGAATGCGCTGCTGGTCGGCGTCGGGGTCGCCGCCGCGAGCCGCCTCCTTGGCTACGTGCGGTAGCGGATTTCGACGAGGAAAAGACCCTCCGGCGGAGCGGTCGGTCCGCCGGCGCGGCGGTCGCGAGCGGCGAGCGCCAGGGCGACCGCCTGCGGCGGCCAGCGGCCGAGTCCCACAAGCTTCAAGGTTCCGGCCATGTTGCGCACCTGATGGTGCAGAAACGAACGGGCCCGCGCCTCAATCCGAATCTCGTCGCCGACCCGGCTCACTTCGAGGTGGTCGAGGGTCTTGATCGGCGATTTTGCCTGGCACAGCGAGTCGCGGAAGGTCGAGAAATCGTGTCGGCCGACGAGATGCCGGGCGCCCTCTTGCATCGCCTCGACGTCGAGCTGCGGCGCCACATGCCAGACCCGGTGGCGGTCGAGCGCCGCCGGCGCCCGCCGGTTCAGGATGCGATAGCGATAGACGCGCGATATCGCCGAGAGCCGCGCATCGAAATCCGCGGGCGCGCGCTCGGCGGCGAGCACGCTGATCGCAAGCGGCCGCAGATGGTGATTGAGAGCGCTGCGCAAGACCTCGCCCGAGGTCTCGCGCTTGAGGTCGAGATGCGCCCTCTGGCCCAGCGCATGCACTCCGGCATCGGTGCGCCCGGCGCCAAACACGGTGACCTGTTGGCCGCAGAATTTCTCGACCGCAGTCTCGAGCGCCTGCTGCACCGACGGCCCGTTCGCCTGCCGCTGCCAGCCGCAGAGCCCGGTCCCGTCATATTCGATCAGGAGCCGATAGCGCGGCATGGCAGTCGGGTGCCAGGCGGAATCGGATAGCCGCGCAGAAAATCGGCCGCATCGAGGACCGTCCGACCGGGCCGCTGCAGGCGCAGCAGTCGCAAGATGCCGGCGCCGCAGGCGATCGCCGGCCGCTCGTCGAGCACGGTTCCCGGCATCGCGGCAAGGCCGCCCGGCGCGACAACCGCCGCGGCAAGCACCCGGACAGGCTCGCCCTGATGGTCGAAAAAGGCACCGGGCCGCGGGTCGAAAGCGCGCACGCAGCGCTCGAGTTCGGCGGCCGGCAGCCGCCAATCGAGACGGGCCTCGTCGCGGCCGATCTTGCGCGCGTAGGTGGCGCCCTCCTCCGGCTGCGGTCGCGGCACGAGCCGGCCCTGCCCCGCGGCGGCGAGCGCCTCGACGATCAGCCGGCCACCGAGCGCCGCGAGGGCCTCGGTCAGCGACGTGGCCGTCGCTCCCGGCGCGATCGGCAGCACCCGTTGCAACAGGATCGCGCCGGTATCGAGCCCTTCAGCCATCTGCATGATCGTTATCCCGGTCTCGCGATCACCTGCCAGCAGCGCGCGCTGCACCGGGGCCGCACCGCGCCAGCGCGGCAGCAGCGAGGCATGCACGTTGAGACAGCCGAGACGCGGGGCGGTCAGCATCGGCGCCGGCAGGATCAACCCATAGGCGGCGACGATCCCGGCATCGGCACCGAAGGCGGCAAACTCGGCCTGCGTGGCGGCATCGCGCAGACTCGCCGGCACGCGCAGGACCAGCCCATGACTCGCGGCGAGACGCTGCACCGGCGAGGGTTGCAGACGGTGGCCGCGCCCGGCCGGGCGCGACGGCTGGGTATAGACGGCGCGGATCGCATGTCCGGCATCGATCAGCGCGCCGAGGATCGCCGCGGCGAAGGCCGGCGTCCCCATGAAGACGAGGTCGCGCACGTTGCCGTCCGGATCAGCCTGGGCGGACAAATCGGCGGCGCGACGCGATTTCATGCCCTGCGGGTCGGCGAAGCGGATTGGGGGTCCGGCGCTCAGGCGACAGCGGGCTCCCGGCTGCGCTTCGCTTTGGCGAGCTTGCGCAGGATCATTCCGCGCTTGACCAGGGACAGATGGTCGACGAAGAGAATGCCGTCGAGATGTTCGATCTCGTGCTGCAAGCAGGTGGCGAGCAGCCCCTTGGCGTGCAATTCGCGAATTTCGTTCTCGTAATCGAGATAGCGCAGCCGGATCTCGGCCGGGCGGGTCACATCGGCATAATGCTCAGGTACCGACAGGCAGCCCTCGCTGTTGGTCGCCAACTCCTCCGACCGCCAGAGGATCTCGGGGTTGGCAAGCCGCATCGGCTGAGGCTCCTCTCCCTCGCGCGCGACGTCGAGCACGATGACCCGGCTTGCCACACCGACCTGCGGCGCCGCGAGACCGATCCCGAGCGAGGCGCGCATCGTCTCGAGCATGTCGTCCATCAGCCGCCTGACCTTGTCGTCGACTGCGGCGACGGGCCGCGCCTTGAGCTTGAGCCGCGGATCGGGGGCGGTGAGAATCGTGAGCATCGCCATTTTACGGGGATTCTAGGTAGGCCGGGAGCCCCCGAAGGTCAACGTCTCGGCGCTCACGGCCGGTTCGATCGATAGGCCATACTCCGCCAGATCACGCAGCCGACGCTTCTCGGCCGAAGTCGCGCCACGTAAACAAGGACTCGAATGGGATTCCGGCTTGCCGGAAACTTTCCGCCGCCCCCTCGAGCCGATCGACGACGCTGATCACCTTGACGATCGTGCAGCCTTGCCCGCGCGCCGCGGCGACCGCCTGCATCGCCGAGCCGCCGGTCGTCGTCACGTCCTCGAAGAGGATGACCCGCGCGCCGTTGTCGAGGAGCCCGTCGACACGCTGATCGGTGCCGTGGCCCTTCATCTCTTTGCGCACGAAGAATCCCCTGAGCGGCTTTTCCGGCCAGCTGCGCGCGCAGAGGAGGGCGACGATCGGGATAGCCCCGGTTTCGAGGCCGCCGATGCAGTCGACGGCCTCATCCTTGATCCGGTCGAATAAGAGATCGGCGAGCAGCGGCGCCGCCTGCGGATCGAATATCGTCCGCTTCATATCGAAAAAGAAATTGCTCGTCCGTCCCGAAGAAAGCGCGAAGTCGCGGTTCTGCAACAGCGATCGCCGGCGGATGATCGCCAGCAATTCCTGCTTCTTGCCGGCAATCTCATTGCCCGACGGTTGCTCCATGGCACTGTTCTCCCGTGCGCCCGCCGCAAAGAGGGCGGCGCCACCGGCACCCGATCCCGATCGCCGTTTCTGGAATAAGCCGCAACCGGGTGGCGAGACAAGAGTTGAACGCCGGCGCGGCGTTGCCGTCGGAAGCGCCGCCGCGTAGGCTCGCGCGATGGCGGCAGCAGAGATCAGCCTCGACGACATCGAGGCCTTGGCGGTCGGCGCCTGGGTGCTCGGCACCGGCGGCGGCGGCAGCCCGTATCTCGGCCTGCTCAACATGCGCCGGCTCTACGCCCTCGGACACCGTGTCAGGCTGCTACCGCCCGGCGACCTCGATGATGCGGATTGGGTCGCCGTCGTCTCCAACATGGGGGCACCGCTTGTCGGGCAGGAACGGCTCGCCGACAGCCGCAACATCGCCCGCGCGGTCGAGCTCCAGCAGGAA
Organism: uncultured Alphaproteobacteria bacterium; assembly: GCA_963790875.1. GTDB lineage: Bacteria > Pseudomonadota > Alphaproteobacteria > ATCC43930 > CGMCC-115725 > AP-15. The sequence goes on along the minus strand of CAWBQT010000016.1, from coordinate 815,100 downwards.
CTGCTGGGCAGCCAATTCCGCGCCGTGATGGCCCTCGAAATCGGTGGCGGCAACGGCATCCAGCCATTGATGGCGGCGGCCCATCTCGGGATCCCGGTGGTCGACGCCGACACGATGGGGCGCGCTTATCCAGAGGCGCAGATGACGAGCGTCGCGGTCGGCGGGCTGCGCCCCTATCCTTGTGTCCTCTACGACCCGCGCGGCATCGAGGCGGTGGTCAGCAAGGTGCCGAACTGGAAGTGGATGGAGCGGGCGAGCCGCAAGATCTGCGTCGAGATGGGCTCGATCGCGTCGACCTGCAAAGCCCCGCGCACCGGCCGAGAAGTCAGGGATTGGGGAATTCATTGCACCGTAACGAAGGCGATCGGCATCGGCCGCCGGGTGCGCGACGCGCAGCGCCGGCACGAAGACCCAGTCGCCTCGATCCTCGACGAGGCGCAGGGTAGGCTGCTCTTCCGCGGCAAGGTCGTCGATGTCGCGAGGCGCACGACCGAGGGGTTTCTGCGCGGCCGGGCGGTGATCGAAGGGCTCGACGATGACCGCGGCGCTCGGCTCGAAATCGCCTTCCAGAACGAATGGGTCGTGGCCTGGCGCGATGGCCGGCCACTCGCTATGTCGCCCGATCTGATCTGCGTGCTCGACAGCGTCTCCGGCGAGGCCTTCGGCACCGAAACGATCGGCTATGGCCGGCGCGTGTCGGTCGTGGCGTTGCCGGCGCCGCCAGTCTTCCTGACCGCGAAGGGGATCGAGCATGTCGGGCCGCGCGCCTTCGGCTATGACCTCGACTACCGTTCGGTGTTCGACGACGCGTGAGAATGCGGCTCGCCAACCCGTCTTCGCGGATTGACAGGCGGAATTTCGATCTCGCCGACCGCCGCCGCAAACCGCCCTCGACGGCGAGGAGGCGCTAGTTTTGGTTCGTGAACGGCACCCAACTCATGCCGTTGCAGCCGAAGAACGTCCGGCTCGTGGCGTCGAAGCGGATCGACCCGGCAGTCGCCGCGGTGCAGGACATCACGCTCTCGCCAACGCGAATGGCGCCGTTCACATCGAGACGGGCTTGCGGGTCGGGCGTGCCGATCCCGATCTTCAGATCCTGCGCACCATTGTTGTAGATCGTGTTCCAGATGTTCTCGTTGCTCGCTGGCGTGTTGCTCAACACCACATTGCCGGCGCCGTGATTGGCGCCGGTACCCCAAGTTGCCGTTCGAACGCCCGGACCCGCGCAGGAAAGCTTTTGATCCTCCATCACTCCCTGGACGACAGCGTTCGCCGCCGGCACGTCCGATTTGAACGTGCCGTCGATATCGCCGAAGATTATCTGGTTACCGACAACCGTATTGTTGCCGCCGGACGGCGACAAACAGATCCCGTGATCCGCCGCCCCCTGCATCACGTTGCCCGAGACGACTGCGTTAAAACGTGTCAGGACAAACGTCGATTCCCTCGCGCAATCGCTCTGGTTGCCGATCCATATCGACTGGTCCGCGACGATGAAACTATATTTCGGGCACAAATGGTATGGGAATCCGTAAGCATGATTGCTGATGAAGTGATTGCTGCCGCCGCCATGTTCGATGATGTTGGCGACGGACGCGTTGACAATTACGTTGTTGGTGAATTCGTTGTCGGTCGACGTACCGTCAATAAAAATATTATATTCTGGAAATGTTGAATCGTTCATGAAGTAACTATCGGAAAAGAAATCCGTCCCATGACCGCCGAGATACAAGTCGTCGGCCCTGCCGTTGAGCGCCTCGATGCGCGTGAACCGGGCCTCGGAGCCGCCCAGCCACTCGATGGCATGCTCGGCCCGAGCATTGGCGTCGAAAGTCAGATCGGTGATCGTGTCACCCAAGTCGAAAACCCTGTCCTTCTGCAATACGGCCTCGATCGCGGCGCCGGCGCGGATCACCGACACGCCACGGCCGTCGCCGATTAGCGAAATGCTGATGTAACTCTCCCCGTCGCTGGGGCCGCGGAGCCGGATTGGCTTGCGGACGAGATAACAGCGACCGGGCGGTTTGGGAAAATAGACGGCCACGGAGTGGGTCCCGTGCCGCCCGGTTGAGCGCGGGTGCTGCAGCCGAAAGATCACCCAGTCGATCGCGTCCGCATCGTCGTGCACGCAGTCGCCAGTGGCGCCGTTCGTGAGGACGTTAACGGCGCCGACGTCGGGCAGTTGGCCGAAGTCGGGCAGTTCGGCCCCGGCATGCGGCGAGGCCATCAGCAGAAATCCCGCGAGCAGCAGCAAGGTCGAAACGTTTTTCTTGCCACAAGACATCATGCGCCGCGACTCCCATTCTGCAAATTGGAGACAACCGCCGCCTTGGCGATAACACTCCTCCACGATCGAGATCCCGCAGGATATTGGTGGACCGTGATGCTTGGGTATCGCGCGCATGACATCGGGCGATAGTTCTACGGCTCGCAAGACGGAACGTCCCCGTCCCGCTGCCGGCCGCGCAGGCGGCATCCTTACGGTGCCGGCGCTTCCGGCCCGCTGCTCGCGGAATAGGCTATGCGCAGCATAGGCATCGATGTCGGCGGCACCAATACCGACGCGGTATTGCTCGTCGACGGTCGTGTCGTACGGGCAGTCAAGACGCCGACGACGCCTGACGTGACCAACGGCATCGTCGCGGCCCTCGGCCGGCTCGCCGCCGATCCCGTCGTCGGGCGCGAGGCGATCGACGGCCCTGCGATCGATGGGGTCGTCATCGGCACGACGCATTTCGTCAACGCCGCGGTGCAGCGCGAGGGCCTGGTGCCGGTTGCGGCGGTGCGCATCGGCCTGCCGGCCGCCGCCTCGCTGCCGCCATTTTGCGACTGGCCGGAAGACCTTGCCGACATCGTTCGCGGCGGGATCTTCATGCTCGAAGGCGGGCACGACTACGATGGCCGGCCGATCGTGCCGTTCGACGAAACGGGCATGCGCCGCGCGGCGCGGCGGATCCGGGAAAACGGCCTCCGTTCGGTCGCGATCGCCGCGGTCTTTTCGCCGCTCGACCCGAGCTGCGAGCGGCGGGCCGCCGAGATCCTGCGCGCGGAATGCCCGGACGCCGCGATCAGCCTCTCCTACGACCTCGGCCGTATCGGCCTCCTCGAACGCGAGAACGCCGCCTTACTGAATGCGGCGCTGATCCCGCTGGCGCGGCAGACGGTCGCGGCGTTCACCGCAGCGATCGCGGCGAGCGGCATTGCCGCCCCGCTCTTTCTGACCCAGAACGACGGCACGGTCATGACGGCGGAAACCGCCGCCGCGCTGCCGGTCGTGAGCTTCGCCTCGGGGGCGACCAACTCGATGCGCGGCGCGGCATTCCTGTCCGGCGTCAGCAATGCGATGGTGGTCGATGTCGGCGGGACTTCGACCGATATCGGCCAGCTGCGCCGCGGCTTTCCGCGCGAAGCAAACTCGGTCGTCACGGTCGGCGGCGTGCGCACCCTCTTCCGCATGCCGGACCTCACTTCGATCGGGCTCGGCGGCGGCAGCCTCGTCCGGCGCTCGCCGTTCGCCGTCGGCCCGCGGAGCGTCGGCTTCCGGCTGACGACGGAGGCGCTCGTCTTCGGCGGCCAAACCCTGACCGCGACCGACGCCGCGGTCGCCGCCGGGCGCACCGCGATCGGCGACCCCGCTGCCGTCGTCGGTCTGCCGAAGGGGCTGGTGCGAGAGGTTCTGGCGGAGGCGCAGAAGAAGATCGAGGATGCGGTCGACCGCATGAAGACCGAGGCCGGCGACGTACCGCTCATCGCGGTCGGCGGCGGCGCCTTTCTCGTCCCCGACCGGCCCGCCGGGGTCAGCGAGGTGATCCGCGTGCCGCATGGCGACTGCGCCAACGCCGTCGGCGCAGCGATCGCACGAGTGAGCGGCGAAACCGACCGGATCTATCGCGATCTCGCGCGCGACGACGCGATTGCGATGGCCGAGGCCGAGGCATGCGAGCGCGCCGTCGCGGCCGGCGCCGACAAGGCGAGCCTCGAAACCGTCGATGTCGAAGACATGCCGCTCGCCTACCTGCCCGGCAACGCGCTGCGGGTCCGCGTGCGCGTCGCCGGCGCCATGGGCTCGATACGAAAGCCGGGCTAAAACTGGGCTAAAACACCCTTGCGACCACCCTCCCGCCCATGTCCTTCAGTTCGGGTCGAGTTCGGTGTCCCAGTAGAGATAGTCGCGCCAGCTCTCGTGCAGATAGTTGGGCGGGAAGGCGCGCCCGTTCTGCTGCAGCAGGTGCGTCGTCGGCTGGATCGGCCGGTGCCGCGGAAACATGCCGCTCTCACGCGGCAGCCGATTGCCTTTCAATAGATTGCAGCTGCCGCAGGCGGTCACGACATTGGTCCAGATCGTGCGCCCGCCGCGCGAGCGCGGGATCAGGTGGTCGAAAGTCAGATCATGCGACGGGTAAGGGTCGCCGCAATACTGGCAGCTGAAGCGGTCGCGCAGAAAGACGTTGAACCGGGTGAAGGCCGGGTGACGCGCCGCTGGGACGTATTCCTTCAGCGACACGACGCTCGGCAGTTGCATTTCCAAGGTCGGACTGTGGACACAGATGTCGTAGCGGTCGATGATGTTGACCCGGTCGAGAAATACCGCTTTGATCGCGTCTTGCCACGACCACAGCGACAGCGGGAAATAGCTCAGCGGCCGAAAATCCGCGTTCAGCACCAGAGCCGGGCAATTGTCGAGGCCTACCGTCACGCCGAACCCGCCCTCATCACTGCCGCACCCGCTTAACACAGGCCCGCTTAGCGCAGGCCCGCTTAACACAGGAATGTGACGGCTTGATAACGGATCATCCGCCGCGCAACAAGACCGCCCGCCAGGAAAAGCGGCCCTTTGCCGCGGCTTACCGGGTCGGCACCGGCTTCAGACCGCGGTAGTCGTAAAAGCCGCGGCCGGTTTTGCGGCCGAGCCACCCGGCCTCGACATATTTGACGAGCAGCGGGCAGGGTCGGTATTTGCTGTCAGCCAAACCTTCATAAAGCACTTGCATGACCGAAAGGCAGGTATCGAGGCCGATAAAATCGGCGAGTTCGAGCGGACCCATCGGGTGGTTGGCGCCGAGCTTCATCGCGGTGTCGATCGCTTCGACCGAGCCAACGCCCTCATACAGCGTGTAGACCGCTTCGTTGACCATCGGCAGCAGGATGCGGTTGACGATGAAGGCCGGGTAGTCCTCGGCCGCGACCGGCGTCTTGCCGAGCTTCAGCGCCAGATCGCGGGTCCGCGCAAAGGTCTCCTCGTCGGTGGCGATGCCGCGAATCAGCTCGACGAGGGTCATTACCGGCACCGGGTTCATGAAATGCATGCCGATGAACTTGCCGGGCCGGTCGGTCGTCGCGGCGAGGCGGGTGATCGAGATCGACGAGGTGTTGGTGGCAATCAGCGCGTCGGGGCGCAATTCCGGCGTCAGCTCCTTGAAGATCCGGCGCTTGACCTCCTCCTTCTCGGTCGCCGCCTCGATCACCATGTCGCAATCGCCGAACATCGCATAGCCGAGACCGGTGCGGATGCGGGCGAGAGCGGCCTGTTTCTCGTCCTCGCGGATCCGGCCGCGAGCGACCTGCCGCGACAGGTTGCGGTCGATCGCGGCGCGGCCGCGCTCCAAAGCTTCCTCGCCGACATCGGTGATGACGACGTCGAGACCGGCCAACGCGCAGACATGGGCGATGCCGCCGCCCATCTGCCCGGCGCCGATGATGCCGATGCGGCGCAGACCCTCGGCCCCCGCCCCGTTAAACGACGGGGCGGCGGACGCCGGCCCGGCGCCGCTCACTGGTGGCGCTCCAACTCGTCGGCGAGTTCGGGCAAAATCTTGAACAGATCGCCGACGAGACCGTAATCGGCGACCTGAAAGATCGGCGCTTCTTCGTCCTTGTTGATGGCGACGATGACCTTCGAATCCTTCATGCCGGCGAGATGCTGGATCGCCCCCGAGATGCCGACCGCAATGTAGAGCTCCGGCGCCACGATCTTGCCGGTCTGGCCGACCTGATAGTCGTTCGGGACAAAGCCGGCGTCGACCGCGGCGCGCGAGGCGCCGACCGCGGCACCCAGCTGGTCGGCAACCCGTTCGAGAAGGTGAAAATTGTCGCCCGACTGCATGCCGCGCCCGCCCGAGATGACGATCCGCGCACTCGTCAGCTCCGGACGCTCGGATTTCGACAATTCGGCGCGGACGAAGGCGGAGAGCCCGGCGTCGGCCGTCGCCGTGACATTTTCGATCGGCGCCGCCCCGCCCGTCGCCTCGCCGGGCGGAAAGGCCGTGCCGCGCACCGTGATGACCTTGATCGGATCCTTCGACTGCACAGTCTGCAGCGCGTTCCCGGCATAGATCGGCCGCACGAAGGTATCGGGCGAGACGACGGCGCTGATGTCCGAGATCTGCATGACGTCGAGGAGAGCGGCGACCCGCGGCATCAGGTTCTTGCCGGCGGTCGTCGCCGGCGCCAGGAGATGGCCGTATTGGCCGGCCAGCCCGACGACGAGCGGCGCCAGATTCTCGGCGAGGGTGTGGCCATAGACGTCGTCGTCGGCGAGCAACACCTTGCGTGCGCCCTTCGCCTGCGCTGCCGCTTCGGCCGCGGCCCGGCAATTCTTGCCGGCGACAAGCAAGTCGACTTCGGCGCCGGCGATCTCTGCCGCCGCCGCCAGCGCGTTGAGCGTTGCCGGCTTCAGCGTCAGGTTGTCGTGTTCGGCGACGACGAGTGCGGCCATCAGATCACCCGCGCCTCGGTCTTGAGCTTGTCGACGAGCTCGGCGACCGAGCCGACCTTATGTCCGGCCTGGCGCTTGGCCGGCTCTTCGACCTTGAGGACGACGAGCCGCGGCGTCACGTCGACGCCGAGCGTCTCGGGCGTCGTCGTCGCAATCGGTTTCTTCCGCGCCTTCATGATGTTCGGGAGCGAGGCGTAGCGCGGCTCGTTGAGCCGCAGATCCGTGGTGACCACGGCCGGGAGCTTGATCGAGATCGTCTCCAACCCGCCGTCGACTTCGCGCGTCACTTCGGCGTGGCCGTCGGCGATCTTGATCTTCGAGGCGAAAGTCGCCTGCGGCCAGCCGAGCAAGGCGGAAACCATCTGCCCCGTCTGGTTGCAGTCGTCGTCAATCGCCTGCTTGCCGATGATCACGATCTCGGGTTTTTCGTCGAGGATCACCGCTTTCAACAGCTTGGCGACGGCGAGCGGCTGCAGCTCGGTATTGGTCTCGACCAGGATGCCGCGGTCGGCGCCCATCGCCAGCGCGGTGCGGATCGTCTCCTGGCATTGCGCCACGCCGAGCGAGACGGCGACGACCTCGCTGACGATGCCGGCTTCGCGCAGCCGCAACGCCTCTTCGATCGCGATCTCGTCGAACGGGTTCATCGACATCTTCACATTGGCGGTTTCGACCCCGCTCTTGTCCGCCTTGACGCGGATCTTGACGTTGTAGTCGATGACCCGCTTGACCGCGACCAGCGCCTTCATCTCGTCCTCGCCTCTGCCGCCGCAACTGCCGGACGCGCCGGCGAATTGTGCACGGGCACCCGGCGAAGGCAAGAGGCTCGTCCTAGCCTTCCGGTCTCGTGATCCCCGCCCTAGGCACCGGCCGGCGTGGTACGACGAGGGCGGTGTGCCGTTACGGCGGCAAGAACGATCGAACGATTACGACCGGTGGAACGGATGGTCGAGGATCGCCCGCTGTGCCGGTGTCAGTGCCTGATAGAGCGCCGCGACCGCCGGCTGCGCCGCCCGCAGCCCGTCGAGCCGCGCCGATAGGAACTGCTGCATCCGGTCCATGCGATCGATGACGGTCGGCTCGGTCGCGGTCTTCAGCGTGGTGCAGAGCTGACGTTCCTTCTGCTGTTCCGCCTGTGCGGCGGCCTCCACCCTGTCCCATAACGGGCGCTGCGCCGCGGTCAGGTCGAGCTTGGTCTCGATATAGGCACGCCGCGCCGCGCGCCAGGCGAGCCGGTCGATACACCAATCCTGCGGGCCGCCGCCATGCATCCTCCCCATCATCATGTGGCGCAGCATCGGTCCGCCGTCCATTCGCGGCATCGCCGGCCCCCCGCCGCTTTCCGGCGCTGCGGCCGGCGCGCCAGGCGGGTTCGGATCCTGCGCCAGGCTGGTGACGCTGGGCACGGCGATCACGGCGCCGGCCGCGAGGGCCGCGGCGAGCAGTGTCTTCTTCACGAAAACCTCCGTCGACTTGCGGCCCGACTGCCGAGCCGCCTGCGATTAGCGGATATGCAGCCGCGCGCCGCGCGATCCCCGGGGCACGCCGGAACCGAGCGTGGTGAGCGGCGCTCTCAGCCGTCGAGATGCCGGAGATATTGCGCGACAAAGTCGCAGCCGACGAGTTCCGTGAAGGCCTCGGTCAGTCTTCGCGTGACCGGTCCCGGGACGGCGCCGGCGGCGAATTTTCGGCCGTTCAGGCTTTTCACACCACAGACGACGAGGCTCGTCGACGTCAAAAAGCACTCGTCGGCGGTGTAGGCGTCGTAGAGGTCGATGTCGCGCTCGACGCACGGAATGCCGAGCTCGCCGGCAAGGTCGAACACCGCCCGGCGCGTGACACCCGGCAACACGAACCGCTCGCGCGGCGTCGCCAGCTCGCCGTCGCGCACCAGAAATATGTTGCTGCCCTGGCCCTCGGCGAGATTGCCGTCGACATCGAGCAGCACGGCCCAAGCCGCCGCATTCTGCGCCTTCACCTCGCGGTCGGCGAGGATCAGGTTCAGATATTGGTGCATCTTGGCGCGCGGCGACAGCGATTGCGGCGGCGTGCGCCGCACGGACGGCGTGATCACCTCGATCCCGTCGCGAAACAGCGGGGCGCGCTCGCGCAACGGGAGGGGCTGGCATTCGACGATGACGTTCGGCCCGTAATGATCCCAATCGTCGCCGGCGACCGGCAGGACGCCGCGGCTCACCCGCTGCGCAATCCAGTAATCCTCGTCCGGGCCCAAGAGATGCCGGTTCCTCGCCAGTACTTCCTCGCTGATCGCGGTCATTTCTGCCGGCGCGATGCCCGGATCGATCTCGAGGTATTTGAGCGAGCGGTAGAGCCGGTCGACGTGCTGTCCGAGGCGGAACGCCCGGCCGGCGAAGCTGCGGGTCATGTCAAAGACCGCATCGCCCTTCAGAAAGCCCTGGTCGCGGAACGGAATGACGACCTCGCTTTCGCGCAGGACCTTGCCGTTGAACCAGGCGACGCGTTGGTTTTCGCGCGGCATGCCGAACCCTCCCGTGGCGGCCTCGCCGCAGTCTCGCCAAGCGCCGACGAAAAGGCAATTCGCCGCCACCCGGGCGGTCAGCGCCAGGCGTCGCAAGGCGCTCCTGAGGGAGCCGCCGCGAGGCGGCGTCTCGAACGGCGCAATCCCGATGAGCCGGGAGCAGCCTGATCGAGGATTGCTTCGCTGCGCTCGCAGTGACAGGTTCGGGAGGCGGCTGAGGGAGGCGCAGTTGGATCTGGGTCTGGCCGGGAAAAAGGCGATCGTCACCGGCGGTACGCGCGGCATCGGTCGCGCGATTGCCGAAACGCTGGCCGAAGAGGGCTGCAGCCTGGCGCTCTGCGCCCGCGGCCGGGCCGGCCTCGACGCGGCCGTGGTCGCCTTTGCCGGGAAGGGGGTCGAGGCCTATGCCGGCGCCGTCGACGTCGCCGACACAAGGGCGCTGCGCGCCTGGGTCGGCGAGGCCGCCGCCGCGCTCGGCGGCCTCGGCATCTTCGTTGCCAACGTCAGCGCGCTGGCGCAAACGATGGACGAAGAATCCTGGCGGCGGAGCCTCGACATCGACGTCATGGGGACGGTCGCCGGCGTCGAGGCGGCGATCCCGTTCCTCGAAAAGTCGGCGGCCGGGGCCATCGTCGTCATCGGCACGACCGGAGCCATCGAGATCGCCGGGGCGCCGCGGCCCTATGCCTCGGTCAAGGCGGCGCTCGTTCCCTATGTCAAGGCGCTCGCCCGCAACCTCGCGGCAAAGGGAGTGCGGGCCAACATGGTGTCGCCCGGCAACGTCTATTTCGCCGGCGGGGTGTGGAACACGCTCGAAGAGAACAACCCCGAAATGTTCAAGATCATGCTCGGGCGCAACCCGATGGGGCGGATGGGCACGCCGCAAGAGGTCGCCAACGCCGTCGTCTTTCTGGCCAGCCCGCGCGCCGGCTTCATCACCGGCACCAATCTGATCATCGACGGTGCGTTGACCCAGCGCGTACAGTTCTGAGCGCGCGGGCGCCGCGTGGGTTCCCCACCTTGGGTCCAGTCAGGTGTAGCCGTGCACTTCGCGGATCGCGGCGGCGATCTTTTCGGGGCTTGGGATATAGAGCTTTTCGAGCGACGGCGCGAATGGCACCGGGGTGTGCGGCGCGGTCACGCGGCGGACCGGGGCCTTCAGCGCGGCAAAGGCCTGGTCGGCGACAAGCGCCGCGATATCGGTCGCCATGCTGCAGCGCGGCGTCGCCTCGTCGACGACGACGAGCCGACCGGTCCGCTCGACGCTTTCGAGGATCGTGTCCTCGTCGAGCGGCGAGGTCGTGCGCGGGTCGATCAGCTCACACTCGATCCCCTCTTTCGCCAGGGTCTCGGCCGCTTCGCCGGCGTAATGCACCATGCGGGCAAGGGCGACGACCGTCACGTCGTCACCGTCGCGCAGGATGTTCGCCTCGCCGAACGGGATCGCATAGGGCTCGTCGGGCACCTCGGCGCGCAAATCGTACATCAGCTTGTGTTCGCAGAAGATGACCGGATCGTCGTCGCGGATCGCCTGGATCAACAGCCCTTTGGCGTCATAGGCGTTCGACGGCACGACGCATTTCAGGCCCGGCACCGAGGTGAAGATGTGGTACGGGCTCTGCGAATGCTGCGCCGCGGCACTGCGCCCGGCGCCGATCATCGTGCGGATGACGAGCGGCGTTGTGGCCTTGCCGCCGAACATGTAGCGGAACTTGGCCGCCTGGTTGAAGATCTGGTCGAAGCAGACGCCGAAGAAATCGGAGAACATCAGTTCGGCGACCGGCCGCAAACCGGTGACCGCGGCGCCGGCCGCCGCACCCATGATCGCCGACTCGGTGATCGGCGTGTCGATGACGCGCGCCTCGCCGAACTCGGCGAGGAGTCCCTTGGTGACGCCGAGCACGCCGCCATAGGCGTCGCGCTGCCCCTCGGTGCCGGCGCCGCCCGCGACATCCTCGCCAATCACGACGACGCGCGGGTCGCGCCTCATCTCCTGGGCCAGCGCCTCGTTCAACGCCTGGCGGATCGATTTCTGCGGCATCCCGACGCTCCTTCAAAAACCAAAAATTACCGCAAAGGGCGCGAAGGTTTCGCAAAGGGCGCTATGCCGGCAATCTCCTTTGCGTTCTTTGCGATTCCTTGGTGCTCTCCGCGGTACAGCGTTTTTTCTCAGTACGAGACATAAACGTCGGTCAACAGATCGGCGTCCGCCGGCGCTTCTGCGGCGCGTGCCGTGGCGACGGCGCGCTCGATCAGGGCCGCGACCTCGGCATCGACCGCGTCGATCGCCGCCAGGTCGAGCAGCGCCGCCTCGCCGACGCGGCGGCGGAAATGTTTCAGGCAATCGCGCGATTCGCGCAGTTGGCGGACCTCGTCCTTGCCGCGATAAAGCTGCGCGTCGCCCGAATGGTGGCCGTAGAACCGGCAGGTATCGACCTCGATGGCGCTGGGGCCTTTTCCCTCGCGGGCGCGCGCGACCGCGTCTCCGGCCGCCTCGTGCACCGCGAAGAAATCGTCGCCCGAAACCTTGACCGCCGGCAGGCCGAAGCCCTTGGCGCGCCCGGCGATGTCGCCGCTGCCGACGGCATAGCCGACCCCGGTGCCCTCGCCGTATTGGTTGTTCTCGAAGACGAAGATCGCCGGAAGCCGCAGCACCACCGCCAGGTTCATCGCCTCGAAGGTGGTGCCCTGGTTCGAGCCGCCGTCGCCGGTGAACGATATGGCGACCGTGCCGCGGCCGAGGGTCTTGGCGCTGAGCGCCGCGCCGACCACGAGAGGCGGGCCGCCGCCGACGATGCCGTTGGCGCCGAGCATGCCGCGGTCGAGATCGGCGATATGCATCGAGCCGCCCTTGCCGCCGCACAGCCCGCCCCTCCTGGCGAACAGTTCCTGCATCATCGCGACCGGATCACAACCCTTGGCGATCGAATGGCCGTGCCCGCGATGCGTGCTGGCGATGTAGTCGTCGTCCCCGAGATGCGAGCAGACGCCGACCGCCGAGGCTTCCTGCCCGGCATAGAGATGGACGAAGCCGGGAATGCCGCCCTTCGAAAACTCATCCTGCACGCGCTCCTCGAAGCGGCGGATCGTCGCCATGCTGCGATAGGCCCGGAGCAATTCCTCGCGGCTCAGCTGCACGTCATCCTCCCTCGCGTCCCTTCTCGGCCGGATTCTGCCTGCTTCGCGACGGCTTCACAACGGCGCCTTGACGCGCGCGCGGCGCGCCAGGATCTCGGTCAAGGTGATCGGGTGGAAATCCCAGACATCGACGCCAACGTCGACCTGCCGCGGCTGCGGCTTCAGGCGGCCGTGGCAATGGCCGTGCAGGTTGACCGAGCCCTTCGTCATCCGCCGCCAGCTGCGGAACGGATAATGGCACAGCACCAGAAAGACGCCGTCGACGGTCATCTCGGCATAGGGCATGACGCTCGCCCAGCCCCTTTCGCCGGCCGTTTCGGGCGGATCGTTGTTGCCGGCGACGAGATGCTTTTTGCCGTTGAGGCGCTCGAGCCACTCCACCACCGCCGCGGCGGGCTGCTTGATTGCGAAATCGCCGAGATGCCAGATTTCGTCGTCGGGGCCGACCGTCGCGTTCCACCGCGCAATCATCGCCTCGTTCATCGCCGGTACCGACGCAAACGGCCGGCGATAGAGGCCGAGCGCGCCGCCATGCCCGAAATGCGTGTCGCTGGTGAAGAAGATCGTCATGCTTGGCTTCCGCTCCTCTCGACCCGCGAAGGTCGCCACAGGTCGCTTCCGATGAGATTCTACCTGATCGGCTTCTGCTCCGTCCTTTTCTGGCTGCTGGCGATATCCGGCCGGGCCGAGGAACACTTTCCCGGCGCCGCCTGGGAAGCGGCCGGCGCGGCGGCAGCCGGATGGTCTGCGGCCAAAGCCTGGTCGCAGGGGAGATCGGCGCGACCGCGGTGATGATCGTGCGTCACGGGCTCGTCGTCGCGCAGTGGGGCGATATCGCGGCGAAGACGCCGCTCGCCTCGGTGCGCAAGAGCCTGTTGAACGCGCTCTTCGGCATCGCCGTCGACCGTCGCCAGATCGATCTCGACGCGAGGCTCGGCGCCCTCGGCATCGACGACAATGCGCCGTCGCTCAGTGCAATGGAAAAGACCGCGATGGTGCGCGACCTGCTCGAAGCGCGCTCCGGCGTCTACCATCCGGCGCTCTACGAGACGCGCCGGATGGCCGAGCTGCGGCCGCCCCGGTTCAGCCATCCGCCCGGCACGAGCGCGCGCGACCTCACCCGCTTTGCGCTCCTCTACCTCGCGGGCGGCAAGTGGCGCGACCGCCAGATCGTTCCGGCGCAATGGGTCAAAGATACCACGCGGCCCTATTCGCAATCGGGCGTCGGTCCGGGCTACGGCTATCTGTGGTGGACCGGCTTCGTCGACAACGCGTTCGCGCCGGTCGCGCAGCTGCCGCCGGGCAGCCTTTTCGCCTGAGGTGCCGGCGGCCAATTCGCCTTTGTCATGCCGGCCGACGACCTCGTCGTCGTCAGTCGTGCCCCACGCCTGCCGGATGGCGGGCCGAGCCTCAGGGAAATCGGCCGGCTGTTCTGGCTCGTCTTCGACGCCGGCGGGTTCCGGGATATCGGCCGGGACGCATCGCTCGCGGCGGCCCGCGGCGCGCCCGGACGGCGCGGAGCTCGCCCGGCTGCTGCCGGGGAAGACGCTGGTCTTCGGCGAGGGTGCGGCCCCGCCGGGCCGTACCGTATGCGCCTCGGCCGTGACGGCGGCGCCGTGCTCCTCAAAGGATCCGACGAAACCGCCGACGACACCGCCGCATGGCGCGTCGAGGGCGACCGGCTGTGCCGCGACTGGCAGAAGATCGAACCGCGGCACGCCTGTTTCGCGGTCGTCGCGAACGGAACGGAGGTCGAGCTGTTCGATCGCCACAGGCTGATGGTCATCGACGCGCACATCGCCGACAAGTGATGCCGGCCCTGCGAAGAGAGCCGCGCTTCTCACGCCTCCGGCAGGCCGGCCAGGCGCAGGCCAGCGGAGACGACGTCGAGGAATTCGGGCGCGGCTGACCGAGCGGCGTTCGCGCGAAAGTGGGTGATCGTCGCTCCGGGCTGGATCGCCAGCATCCGGCCGAGTTCAGTGCGCGCCTCGTCGAGGCGGCCGAGATGCGCATTGGCGGCGATTTTTATCCGACGCACCGGATTAAAGCGCGGCTGGTCGTGCAAACTGCGATCGGCCCACTCGATCGCCTGTTCGAAGCGTCCGGCGAGAAGATGAGCGGCCGCAAGGAGCGTGGCGCCGAAAAAGCCGAGCGGATCGAACGGGCTCAAGCGCCGCGCCCGATGGACGGCCTCGATCGCCAGCTCGGGCTGGTTACGGAGCGCGTAAATACCTCCTCTCGCCACCCAGGCGGTGGCCGCGTTGGGATTATGCGCCAGCCCGCGATCAAGCGCCGCCATCGCCATAGCCGTTTCGCTGGCAAGGTAGAACAGCGTGAACGCGGCCCGCGCCACCGTCTCGGCATCGTCGCGCTCGCCCTCAAGTGCCTGCCGCGCCAGACGAACGGCTGCGGACATGTCGGCATCCGATAAGGCGCCCCACGCCTGAACCCCCTGGAACATACGACACCAGCCGACCAACGCAGCGGCCGGCGCGTAGGATGGATCGATTGCCAGCGCCCGCTGAAGCAGGGCGACCGTCTCCGCGAACCCCTCGTCGGTATAGCGATGGAATTGCGCCAGCGCGCGCAGATAGAGATCGTAGGCGTCGAGGCTCGCGGTCGGCTTGCGGCTGGCGCGCTCGATCTCAGATTGCCGCAACCGCGGTTCGATCGCGCCGACGACGCTGGCGGCGATCTGGTCCTGAAGCTCGAAGACATCGTCGAGCGCACCGTCGAACCGGTCGGCCCAGATATGGGCGCCAGTCGCGGTGTCGATCAGCTGGCCGGTGATGCGGACGCGGTTGCCGGCCTTGCGCACCGAGCCTTCGAGCACGTAGCGCACGCCGAGTTCCCGGGCCACCTGCTTCACATCGACGGATTTGCCCTTGTAGGTGAAGCTCGAATTGCGGGCGATGACGAAGAGCCACGGCAGCCGGGCGATCGCCGTGGTGATCTCCTCGACCATGCCGTCAGCGAAGTATTCCTGCTCGGGGTCGCCGGACATGTTCTGGAACGGCAGCACCGCCAGCGACGGCTTGTCCGGCAGCGCCAGCGGAGCTGGCTCGGCCATCGGCCGGATCGCTCCCGTCACAACCGCAGGCGGGCGAGACGCCGGCGCTGCGATATTCACCGCGAACACCCGCACCGGGCGGGCGATATTCTTCAGGCTCTGTTCGCCCAGGTCGTCGAAGGCGAAGTCGAGCTTGTCGCGGATTTCGTCGCGCACCACCCGGCTGACGCAGATGCCGCCCGGCTCCGCCAACCCCTCGAGGCGGGCGGCGAGGTTGACCCCGTCACCGAAGATGTCGCCGTCGTCGATGATGATGTCGCCCTGGTGGATGCCGAACCGGAACTCGATGCGCTGATCGGCCGGAACATCGGCGTTGCGCCCGGCCATCCCCTGCTGCACCTCGACAGCGCAGCGCATCGCGTCGACGACGCTGGCGAATTCGACCAAGAGCCCGTCGCCGGTGGTCTTGACGATGCGCCCGCGATGCTCGGCGATTTTGGGGTCGCCCAGTTCGCGCCTTATCGCCTTCAGCGCGGCGAGCGTGCCTTCCTCGTCGGCGCCCATCAGCCGCGAATAGCCGACGACATCGACTGCCATGATGGCCGCTAGACGCCGTTCGACCCGCCCCTGGCTCATCGGCGCCGGTCCCGCAAGGAAATATGCAGCCCAGAGTATGATGGAACTCGGCGCGGCGCGAGTGCCGGTTTGAGGCTCATTTGACGCTGAGCCGAATGGCCCTTTACCACCCGGTGAAACCATTCGCGGCCCGTCGGGATCGTCGATCACCCTCAACCTCGAGCCACCGGCCCAATCCGACCCATTCCAGACCTTCCGACCGCAGACGCTGCGGTCTCTGTGTCTTGTGCAGGTCGTAGCAGAAGTCCTCCTACTTCCTCGGGGTGCTCATGCCGTCTCGCCGGCCGCCAGGCGCAGGCCCGACAGGTAAAGCTCGCGGTCCTCAGGCTTCCGGTAGGGCAGCCCGCTCGGCACTACGACGGACGTGATGGCGCGCAGCCGCGCCACGATCTCTCGCGCGTCGTCGAGCCGATCCAGATGGGCGTAGCAGGCGGCGAGAAAGCGATATGGCGTCGAGGAGCTTTGATCCTCTTGGATCGCGAGCAGTAGCTTTGGCACGGCTTCGTCGAACCGGCGGCTGAAAAAATGGGCGCGGCCTATTAGCAAGAACGACGTGCCGATGCGAGCGCGAGGACTGAAACGCAGCGCCGCGTCGGTGTGCTCGATCGCAATATCGGGCTCGCCCGCCCACAATCTGAGGACGCCGCTGACGTGCCAGCCACGAGCGTAGTTCGGGTTGAGCGCGAGGGCACGGTCGACCAACGCCATCATGGCGCCAATGTCCTCGCCGAAGTAGGCCAGCGCGTTGGCGGAATTGGCCAGGATGCCCGGATCATCGCCGGCCACTTCCAGGGCCCGCCTGGCGAAATCGGTGCCCTTTCGACGGTCCGCCGGCGGATCTTCGCTCCGATCGTCAGTGAGCAGCCGAAAACAGAAGAACGCGGCCCAGGCGAGCGCCGGTCCGTAACGCTGATCGCGCGCAATCGCCTGCTCCAAAAGACGCAGCGCCTCGGGAATTTGTCGTGCCGAGGGCCAGACCGCACAGGCGCGCAGATAGAGGTCGTAGGCGGTCAGATCGTTGTTCGGGCGATTGGCCGAACGGACGGTCTCGGCGGCCTGCAAGGCGGGCTCGATCACGCCGGCGATGCTCGATGCCACCTTGTCCTGAATCTCAAACACGTCTTCGAGCGAACCGTCGAACCGGTCGGCCCATAGATGCGCCCCGGTCTCGACGTCGATCAGTTGTCCGGTGATGCGCACCCGGTTGCCGGCCTTGCGCACCGAGCCTTCGAGCACATAGCGCACGCCAAGCTCGCGCCCGACTTGCCTCACTTCAGGAGATTTTCCCTTGTAGGAAAAGCTCGAATTACGGGCGATCACGAGCAGCCAGCGGATGCGCGAGAGCGCGGTGATAATTTCCTCCGCCATGCCGTCAACGAAATATTCCTGCCCGGGATCGCCGGACAGGTTCTGGAATGGCAACACTGCAATCGACGGCTTGTCGGGAAGCGCCAATGGAGGAACAACGCTTGGGCCCTCGGTCCCCGTGGCTTTGCCTTCGATCCGGTAGGCCCTGACCGGTTGGGCGATGTTCTTCATCTTTGGGTCGACCAGTTCGACGAAGCTGACGGGCAGTTTGGTTCCGATCTGGTCGTGCACGGTTCCCGAGACACAAATGCCACCTGGCTCGGCCAAGCCTTCGAGGCGCGCGGCGATGTTGACGCCGTCCCCCAGCAAATTGTCGCCCCGAACGATCACGTCGCCGACGTGCACACCGATGCGAAAGTGCATCTGCTGGGCATCAGGTTCGGTCGCGTTCTCGCTGGTCAGCGCCTCCTGCACCGCGACCGCGCATTCGACGGCGTCAACCGCGCTGGCAAAGTCGCCACAACACTGTCCCCGGCAGTATTAAAGATGCGACCACGATGATCAGCGATCAGCCCATCCACGATCGCCCGACAAGCGGTTAATCGATGCAGCGTGCCGACCTCGTCGGCTCCCATCAGGCGTGAGTAGCCAGCAACGTCGGCCGCCAAAATTGCGGTGAGTTTTCGTTCAACCGGCCGGTCAGGCATTGTGCAGCCCCTTCGCCGTTGACTATACCCTCACCAGGCGGTGGTAGCCGAGTTCTCCTTGCCGAGCGGGCCACGCTGAAGGTCTGTTCACGACCCGTGGCGGCCGTTCACCACCCATTCCGGATGCGCATGGTGCCCTCGGACCGGTTGGCGCCTGCAGAGGGGCTCGTTGCGGCCCCGCCTAGCGTCGACCGTCGGCTCAGCGCCACATATCGCGCAGGCGTGCGCTGATGTCGACCGGCGCTGCCGGTCGCGGGGGCATAGCATCCGCGGCGCCGTGTGCCGCCGCGATGCGGCGGGTGAAAAGCCCGAGGACATCGTCCGATAGAAAGCGCGAGCGCGGCGCCATCACGTGGCTGCGACCGTGGCGGTGCTGGTGCGCAATGTAGAACCGCAGCGGCTGCAGCAGATGAAGATGCTCGCGAGCCCGGGTTATTGCCACATAGAGGAGCCGGCGCTCTTCGTCGATCTGCTCGGGTTTGCCGCTTGCCATATCCGAGGGAATACAGCCGTCGACGAGGTTGAGGATAAAAACCGCGTCCCATTCCTGCCCCTTGGCCGAATGAATGGTCGACAGGATCAGGTAGTCCTCGTCGAGCCGCGGACGACCGGCTTCGGCGCCGCTGGCATCAGGCGGGTCCAAAGTCAGCTCGGTCAGAAAACGCTCGCGGGTGGCGTAGCCAGCGGCGATCTGCTCGAGCTGGTCGAGGTCGCCAGCACGGGCCGCCGCATTATCGTAGAGGCGCTCGAGCTGCGGCTGATACCAATCAAGCACCAGACCGATCTGGCCCTGCCATGCGACAGTCGCACCGCGCAGGTGTTCGATCATGCGGCAAAACCCCGACCACGGTACGGATGCGGCGGCAGGCGGCGTTAACTGCGCGATTGCCGCGGCAGCAAAGCCCTCGCGTGCGTGCCGGTCGATAACGCTGTGCGCGGTTGCCGGGCCGATACCGGGGTGCAACTGAAGTGCCCGGAGTCCGGCGACCGCATCGCGCGGGTTCTCTGCCCAGCGCAGGATTGCCAGCACATCCTTGACATGCGCCGCTTCGAGGAATTTGAGCCCGCCATATTTGACGAACGGGATGTTGCGCCGCCCAAGCTCGATTTCGAGAAGATCGCTGTGATGCGAGGCGCGGAACAGCACGGCCTGGCGTTTGAGCGCGATGCCCGCTTCCCGGTGATCGAGGACATGGTCGGCGACATAGCTCGCCTGCGCCGCCTCGTCCTCGGCGCTGACGAGGTATGGAAGTTCGGCCAATTCCATCGTCGAATAAAGGGTCTTGGCGAATCTCTCGCCGGCTCCAGCGATCACCGCGTTCGCTACGTCGAGGATCGGTTGCGTCGATCGGTAATTGCGTTCGAGGGCGATGACCGCCGGCGGCGGCGAAACGCTGCGCGGAAAGTCGAGGATGTTGCGCACCGCCGCGGCGCGAAACGAATAGATCGACTGCGCGTCGTCGCCGACGACGGTGAGCCCGGACCCGTCCGGACGCAGCGCCAACAGGATCTCGGCCTGGAGCCGATTGGTGTCCTGGTATTCGTCGACCAGAATATGGTCGAACTGTCTGCAGATTTCGGCGGCAATGGCAGGCTCTGCCATCGCGTGACGCCAGTACAAGAGGAGGTCGTCGTAATCGAGAACGTTGTCCTGCTGCTTCCTTGCGACATAGGCCTGAAAGAGGCGGCGGAGCTCTCCGGGCCACTCGGCGCACCATGGAAAGAGCCCGGCGAGCGTTTCTTGGAGCGGACAATCAGCATTGACAGTGTAAGAGTAGATCGCGAGGCAGGTGTCCTTGCGCGGGAACCGTGACACGGTTTGCGACAGGCCGAGTTCGCTGCGCACCAGGTCGAGGAGATCTGCCGCATCGGTGCGGTCGAGAACGGTAAAGGTGGAGTCGAGCCCGATCGACCTTGCGTGGAGCCTCAACAGGCGGCTGCCGATCGCATGAAACGTTCCCGACCACGGCAGAAGTGATGATTGTGTCGAGATGCTACGGGCAACTTCGCCGTAGGCTTCGGCCAGAATCCGCTGACTCCGGCGCGTCATCTCAAGCGCCGCGCGTCGGGTGAACGTCAGCAGCAACAGACGCTGCGGATCATGGCCGCTCAGGATCAGATGAGCGACCCGGTGAGCGAGCGCCTTGGTCTTTCCGGTGCCGGCACCCGCGGCGATCAACAATGCAGACGGCGGCTCGGCATCGCGGCCGATGCCGAATTCGACGGCGCGGCGCTGTTCCGGGTTGAGGCCGTGCAGATGCCGCCGGCCATCGATCGGTTGCAGCTTGGTGTTCCTTTTCTGTTCGTCAAGGCTGCGATAGCATCGGCACGACAGGGTCGCAATGCCCTTGGCTTGGCACGGAAAAACGCGGCCTTCGCCGTTGTCCGGAGCCCGCCAGCGGCGGCTTTTCCTGCTGCCGGCCGGCGAATCGAGCCTGCTGGATGAGGCGTCAATCCGCGCCAGCCCCTCGCCTGAAAATGTGCCGTCGTAGCCAGGTTGCAGCATGTCGAGGCGCTGGCGCGTGCGCCCGAGTTCACTCAATTATCGAATTATCGCGATCTGATCGTCTTCAAGGGCGGCGGTCGCTGCAGGCCGTGTCGCCTCCCGGCGTAGTGATTTTTTCGGGATAGATCTTGGACAGGAGACTAAAGCCGATGAATAGGCCCACCATCCGCTTCGCAACCTTGTTGGCGTCTATGCTGGCCCTCACCGTGTCCACGCCGGCGCCAGCCCAGACAGGTCCAGCATCGCTGGCGGAGCGAGATATGGCGGCAGAAAGCCGCGGCGATGTGACCGCGGCGCTCGCGTTGTATAACGATGACGCGATCATCCAGGGAGGGGGCTTATGTTGGACCCCTTGTGTCGGCCGGGCCGCGATCCGGGCAGAGTTGGAGCGCCGCGTGGCGGCGAACAACCATGCCACGATCATCGGCAAATACGTGTCTGGCAACGTGGCGGTGGTTAGATCGGAGGTACGACTCGGCTTTATCGAGAAATCTGGCGTGCGCCGAAACATCCAATGGAGCCCAGGCGTAGACAGAATCATCGTATGGAACATTTACGAGGTAAGGGAGGCAAGATCAAGGTTGTCACCTTGGTGGGTCAGCGCACTGACCCCCAAACTGCCCGATTTATCGAATGGCTTCAGTCATTCAAGGCGAAGTAATTTGCTATATTAGAAACGATAGATGTCTGACAAAAGACTAAGTCGTTATCTCGTGATCGCCGCGCTTTCGCATTGAATGCAAGCATTCGCGAAAAGCGCACGATGTGCGTTACACAATCTACCCAGCGTCGAGGCTGTCGAGGGCGAGGATGTCTCCTGCCCATCGAGTCCACCTGATCTCCCTATCCAGCTTACGCCGGGAAGCGACGGGAATCCGCCATCCACAGACACCCATCCAACCTGGGTTAGCTGGACAGGGAGACCAGCGCCATTGCGTCCCCGCATGGTCGCGGCGCGACACGCTGCCGCCTGGTCGCTACTCGAGACGGCGTCCCGCGGACTCCAGCCAAACCGACATGCCGGGCCGCAGTCCCGGCGCCGGGCCCAGCGGGTCGGCGCGAATCAGAAACATGTTGAGGTCGTATGCCCCGACCGCCCGCGCGGCCCGCCAGGTAGCAAATTCCCCGTAAGGTCGGATCTCGTCGATGCGGGCCGCGACCGGGGTGCCGCCGTCGGCCGCGACGAGTGCGACAGGCGTGCCAAGGCGCAGAGCGTCGAGCTGGTCCTCGCGCAAATTAAGGCTGACCCATGGCTTGTCGGTCACCTCCAGGGTCATAACCGTTTGGCCCGGGATGATTGCCTCGCCCGGCTCGGCAACGAGGAGCGCGATCGTCGCGTCCGCCGGCGCCGCGCTCCGCAATTTCTCGACGCGTGCGGCGACGACCGCGACGGCGGCCGCGGCCGCCCCGACTTTGGCGTCGGCGATCGCCCGCTCCTCGCGCGTCGGTCCGAGGCGGGCCGCCTGGTAGCGCTCCTTGGCGCGCGTCAGGTTGGCGCGCGCCGTCTCGGCCGCGGTCGTCGCCTTATCGAGATCCTGCCGCGAGGCGAACCCGGTCGCGGCCAGTCCCGAGGTCCGGGAGAATTGCTGCTGCGCATATGTGAGATTGGCATTCGCCATGTCGATGTCCTGCGCCAATGCGTCGACCTGCTCCTGCCGCGGGCCGGCATAGACGCGGTCGCGCGCGGCTCGCGCTTCGCCGAGCTGCGCTTTCGCCAGGACCAGCGCGGCTTCGAGCTCGGGGTTGGACAGTTCGGCGAGCGGTTGGCCCTTCTCTACCCGCTGGCCGCGGGCCACCATGAACCGCGCCAAGCGGCCGCCGATTTCGGGACCGATCCGTATTTCCGTCGCCTGGACAAGCCCCGGCGAACGTGGCACGCCAACGCCGGGCCGGAGGATCACAAAGGCGAGGATGCCGCCCGCGGCGGCCAGGACGATGACGACCGCGAGCGTATGCAGCCGCCGTCCGCGGCTAGACCGAACTGGCATCGGCGAGCGCCGCGCGCCGCCGCGACGCGGCGACCGCCAGGACGAAATAGAGCATGGCGAGCAGCCACAGGACTAGCCAATCGCCGCGCACCTCGGCGAGCCGCGCGCCCATCTGCCCGATGCGCACGAGGCCATCGATTGCCGACTCGCTCGGGAAGATGCGGCGCAGCTGGTCGAGCATCGGCGGCACCATTTCGCGCGGCCAGGATACGCCGACCAGAAAGAATTGCGGCAGAGTGGTCGCGACGAACACCAGCACTGCCGTCTCCCGATGCCGGAAGAAACTCCCCGCCGCTTGACCCATGAAGCTCGTGGCAAGGACGAACGGCACGGCAAAGAGCAGCAGGTCGCCGGTCCCGCCGAGGGTCGAAAAGCCGTAAATCCGCGGCAGCACCATCAGAAACAGGGCAAGTGCCGGGACGTACACCGTCAGATGCGCGAGGCCCCGGCCGAGGAGCCGGCCCGGTCCCGGCGCAGCGAACCCGGTTCCCCGCCACTGCTCGAGACCCCGCGCGGTCAACATCGCCGCGCCCATCAGCAAGGTCTGCTGGATGATCAGCACGAAGGCCGCCGGCACGACATAGCTCGCATAGCCGCCGGTCGGGTTGTAGAGCGGTTCGCTCAGGAGCTCGGCGGGGCTCACCGCGGCAAGCGCGAGCCGGGCCGGGGCGCCATCCAGCCGCAGGCCGCGCGCAACATCGGCGATGTTGGTGGCGGAAACGGCTTCGAGGATCCCCTGCAGGGTGCGGTTGAACACGAGGAAATAGGACGAGTCCACATAGGCCGGGAGGCGAGCCGCATTGCCCTTCAGGACGTCGCGCTCGGTGTTTGGCGGAATTTCGAGGATGCTGAATACCCGGCGGTCGAACAGCGCCTGTTGTGCCACGTCGAGCGCCGGCGCGCGAATCGCGACCGAAATCGCCTCGTCGGCGTCGAGAGTTCTGGATGAGCCGGCGGCTCAACTCGGTGTTGTCGTCGTCGACGACGGCGATCGGGATCTTGCGAACCAGCTGGCCGAGATAGGGCTGCGGATAGAAGATGCCGTAGAACGCCGGTGCGATGATCATCATGCTGAAGACGCCGCGATCGGCGAGCACGCGGCGCCACTCGCCGGCAAAGCCGCCAACGACGCCGCGGCCGGGCGCGTCCGCCGGCAAGCGATCGTCGGCTTCCGGCCGATGATCGAGAGCCAGCCGGCTCAGCCGCCACCAGGCCAGAAGAAAGAGACCGATCGCCATCGCGGCGAGCACCGCGAAGGCCGGCGCCGAGGCGGCGAGCGGTGCGCCGCGTGCCGCCTGGTCAAATAGGATCTGCTGGTACCAGCGCAGCGGCAGAAGCGCGCTCCAGGCCCGGGCAAATCCGCTCATCGCCAGGATCGGCATGCCTACCCCGGCATAGCCGAAGGCCGGCGACGCGATGATCGCGACGAGGCTCAGGCCGAGCGCAAGATCGCGGACCAGCAGCACCAGGAATGCGGCGAGCGACAGGTAGACGACGACGAAGAGCGCGGCGGCGGCGACCATCATCGGCACATTGCCGCGATAGGGCAGCTCGAAACCGGCGTGCAGGATCAGGGCCTCGATGCCGAGCAGCGCGAAGAACACGACGAACAGCGGCAACAGCTTGCCGGCGAGGGCTACGAGCGGGCTGGGCCCGGCGGCGCGCAACCAGGCGCGCCGCGAGCGCCGCGAGAACTCGGTGCCGACCGCATAGGCGGCGGCGACCCCGATGACGACATGCAGCGTCGTCGGCATCACCGCGCGCAGCAGAAATCCGGCGTAATTGAGCGCCGGGTTCGTCAGAACATATTCCTCGGCGACGAGCCTGCCCCCGCCCGGCTGTGGCCGGCGCACGCCTGAAAGCGGCGACAGCCGCGAGATCGCGTCGTCGATCGCGTCGCTCAGGCCGCGCGCTGCGATGTTGCCGGGCGTGAAATACTGCGCGTTGTAAAATGCGATGATCTGCGGCCGGCGGCCGGCGCGAAGATCCAATTCGAAGCGCGGCGGGATATAAACCGCAGCAATCGCGCCGCCGGAGCGGATCGCCCGGGTGGCCCCCTGTAAATTGTTGTCGCGTTCGCTGACGCGCAATCCCGGCGTCGCCGCGATCGTCTGGACGAGCCGCGCCGAGGTGGCCGAGCGGTCCGCGTCGACGACCGCGACGTCGAGGCCGCGCACCACGGCGCTGCCGAAGGTCCAGGCCAACACTGCGAAGGCGATCAGCGGGACGATGACGACGAGCAGATAGCCGGCGCGGTCATGCCGAAAGAACCGGATCTCGCGCGTCGCGACCAACCACAAGCCCGGGCGCGCCGGCGGTCTCATGGCGAACGCTTGGTCCAATCGGTATACACGCTCATGCCCGGCCGCAGCCCGGCGACTGGGGATACCGGATAAGCGCGGATCGCGAAGGTACGCAGGTCGAAATCGCCGGTCGCCCGCGTCGCGCGCCAGCCGGCATATTCGCCCTTTGCCGCGATCACGCGAACCGCGGCCGTGACCAGGCGGTTGCCGAGAGCCGGCACCTTGACCGTGAACCGGTCGCCAAGTTTGAGCCTGGCGAGCAGGTCCTCACGCAGGGCAAAGCCGAGCCAGGTATCGTTCCGGTCGATCAGCGACATCAGCGGCAGGCCGGGGATGACGACCTCGCCCTCCTCGACCGGGATTTGGTAGACCTGGGCAGCGACCGGTGCCGCGATCGTCAGCTGGTCGACCAGTGCCTTCATCGTGTCGATCTTGGCCGCCGCCTTGGCAACATTCGCTTCGGCGATCTGGTGCTCTTCGGCGGTGAAGCCGTGCACCGCCTCGGCATAGGCGAGCTTTGCCTGGTCGAGCCGGCGCTGCGCCAGCGTCAGGGCGTCGGCGTCTTCGTCGAGCTTCGATTGCGGCGCGAATTGCTGGGCGGCGAGCAGCCGGGTCCGGTTGTAGGTCTGCTGCGCATAAGTGAGATCGGCGGCGGCGCGGTCGACCTCGGCTTTGCGCAGGGCGATGATCTCGGGGCGGGTGCCGACAACGATGCGCCGCAACTCGGCATCCGCAACGGTCTTTTCGGCGTAGGCCTCGCGCAGTTCGGCCGCGAGCTCCGGATTGTCGATGACGAGAAGCGTGCGGCCGGCGCCGACATTCTGGCCGCGGCTGACCGCGATCTTCGCCAGCCGCCCCGAGACCCGCGCTGCGATGTCGATCCGGGTGCTTTCGACTTCGCCCTGCACCAGGAGCGGCTGTGGCTGCACCAGATACCATATCGCGAGGCCGACGACGGCGATGAACAGCGCCGCCGCGATGACGGCCGCCGGCGAGAGCCGCCGCCTCTGTGGCCCCGGAGCAGGAGTCGGCGCCGGCTGGCTGGAGACAGGGCCTTGGATCATCTGCCTCTGAGGGGTCGAAGATGCCGCGAGCTGCGAAGCTTGAAAATCCTGATCTCCCAGATGCCTGCGGTTCAGCGGCGACGGTCTGCGAGCCCGAGGGTCACCAGGCGGGCGACCAAAATCAACCGCTCCCGCTTGGCTTACTTCGGATCATCTTCACCGAGAACCCAGCGACGCCACTTTGGCGGGAGAAAGCCTACCTGGCCGCCATGCGCTGACTTCCAGAATTGATCAGAGCTGCCGCGCGTGCGCCACATGCGAATCAGAATGCCGACAGAGCCGACAAGCAGAAAAGCGATAACAAGAAAAGCCGACAGCATGCTCAAGGTAGAGCCTTTATCCAACCCAACCGAGATGCCGAGGAAGAGTAGGAACCCGATGAAAATCAAAAGGGCGCGCACGGTGCCGAACTGTAATCGCGAATCCATCAGTATCCCCCAGCGCACCGAAGCAGCGAACCGCGACGGAGCGTAATGTAGTCACGCAGGGCAAGCCGCATAAGGCGCGCTTCTCGAAAGATGATGCTCCCTGTCCCGGCGCGGTCAGACGGCAGTCCCTCGTCGCGTGCCGCATCGAAATATCCGGTCCCGACCGCCTCGTAACGCATGCTTCACTGCGCCGACAGTCAATGACGGCCTGCAGCCGAACCGCACGCCTTCACAAAATGTCGGCGCAATATAGAAATGTCACCGGGCGCGCAAAGTAGAAATGACACCGCACGGGGTTGGGGGCGGGCGCGGAGCCCTCGGCGTAGCGCAGCGCCCGACCGACGTCCGATGCACCGAGCTTGCCGCCGCACCCGTCGGTTGACCGAGCGGGCGTCAGCCCTGTCGGCTCGTAGGAAGTTTCCGCCGACTTTGACGAGACGAGCGTCAGGCTGATCGAGCCGCCGCGGTGCTTCCGTACCGCGGCGTTCGGGTTCGTGACAGAGCCGCTTCACGCGGATCATCGCCAACCCTATTCCGTTACGTAACGTAATCGCGAACCTCGGCAGGTAGCCCACGGTTGCTGGGTTTGCCGCGGCGCTTGGAAGGCAGGCTCGTCGCGCCGTCCTGCTTGAGGCCACGCAGCAAACGGGACACCTGACGCCGCTGCAAGCCGATCAGTTCGCGCGCGTCTGCGACACGCAGTCCGCCGGACTGAACCCGCAACAGAACCTCGAGCCGGCTGAACTCCTGCTTGCTCATCGACGCCACCGCCACGGCGCACCCTCCGGGACCCCAGGCGGAGTGTCACCTCTACTTTGCACAGGTGTGTCATCTCTATATTGCGCTTACACGATGATCGCGCATAATCCGCCTGCGGGAAACGGGGTGCGCTGAGCAATCACGGTGCCTTAATCGCAAGGGACGAATTGGCCGTCCTGATAATAATTCCCATATGGGAATTGCACGTACCACGCCTCTTTATATTGTTCAGGAAATGGCTGAATAATCATCCGCCTCATGAACAACGCGCTACAGTGGCTTATTTACGTCGCTTAGACGGAGGATCTCGTCAACGACGCGCGCGAGCGGTGCGGTGGCGTCGATAATGATGCCGTTTTTCGGAATGTCTTCTTTCGTCTGATGCAAGCGCACAGCGAGTTCTCGCTCCTCGGGTTTTCCGCCGAAGTCAGTTGGGTCCAGTGCCACTCGTTCATCAATCCGCCGGTTCATGGTGTCCAGGTCGACCTCCAGGACAAACACGCCGTCAAATAAGTCGATGAATTTGGCAAAATTCCTCGAGCCACCACAGAAAAAGGTGACCGCCTCTTCCTGGTTGGCGACGAAGGCTTGTACTTTCTCTACATCCCAAATCTGGTGCTCGAACATCCAGATAGCCGTCGGTGTACCCGTTTCCGGAGCCGTCGGTAGACCCGTTTCCGGATCGCCTCGATACACCAATTCCCGATCACCATGAATGGTCTGGTAGCCGCGCCGCTGCAATTCTGTGCAGACCGCCGTTTTGCCGGCGCCGGAAATGCCTTCAATCAGATAATTTCTCCTGCCCATGGCTCGATGATACCCCTTTCGCATGGGATGGTGTCCTTGGGCTGATTCAAGCGCTGGATTCGCCAGGCTCGGCCTATGGCCACATTACGACGACATTACTCGCGATGGGCTGGCTTACCACGTGGGTAATCCGAGGATTCAGGTCACGGATCGAATAAGCGTTTGTGGCCAGATCAGCCGTCGTCGGTTTCTACATCTTGTGCTCTGTGAGGTCACGCGCGCTCACATGAAAGTCGCATAAACTCCCAATATTGGAAAGCTTGGTAAAATCACGATGAAATACTTTCCGCGATTGACAAATGAAAGACGGAGATGGCGTGTTAAATCTTTGGGATCGGGTCGGCTTGGCGCTGCGCCATACTTCGCCAGCTGCGCCGTTGCTTCACCGTTCCGGACACTAGATATGGGCAGCAGTCGCGTGGAAGTGGGTCAGGCCGGCCCCGGCGCAGAGGGTCGGTACGGCTTGACGGCGATCTCGCCTTCCCGCTGCCGCATCGCGTAGGCATCGTGCCATGCCTGCATGTTTATTAAGAGCATTTCCATCTTCATGCCGAACGCCTTCTCGATCCGCAGCGCCATTTCGGCCGACAGCGCCGCGTTGTCGTTGATGAGGTCGGACAGAGTGGCGCGGCGCACGTCGAGCACCTTCGCCGCCTCGCTCACCGACAAGCCGAGTTCGTCGAGGATTTCCTCGCGGATGAACGCGCCGGGGCGCGGCGGGGCCATCGTTATTCTGGCGGGGGTGCGGCTCATCGGTGGTAGTCCTCCAAATCGAGGTCGCAGATTTCGTTCTGCGGAACGTCGAGGGTCAGCCGCCAATTGCCGCTGACCGAAATACTCCACGTCCCGGCGCGGTCGCCCCCTAAGTTGGTGGACGCGCCTGCCGGGCGGCCCGACAACGCCGCCGATGTCGGAGTTCGGCTCGGGGTAGTACGCCGCCTGGTCCGAGATGCCGGCATTGCAGTCGGCGCCCCGGTTCGCCGTGCAGAACCGTTCGCCAAGCGGGCCGATGTAGCACGCCCGCACCAGTTGGCGGGCGTCCGCCTCGGCGGCGATGTGCGGGCCTATGATCCCACGGTCGAGATAGCGCAGGTCTATGAGCCTATGTCCGGCACCCGGGGCGATCGTCGTCACGCTATGCCGTTCGGCGGTCCCACCCCCTGCAGGCAAGCTCGAAACCACATCGGTTGTTCTACTTCATGCTGCTTCACCCTCCAATCTGGGCGGCGATCAGCACCCGTCCGGCATCGGCAGCAGCCCGCGCCAGCTCCTCGGGACCGAGGGTTTGCCCGATCGCGTAGGCACCATCGATCACGAGCTGGAGTTGCCGGGCTAAAAGATCGGGATCGCGAGCGCCGGCCGAGGCGGAAATCGCCCGCAATCGGTCGTAGACGGCGCGCTTGTTGGCGAGGATAACGGCACGAGATGGGTGGTCGGGCTCCGGAAATTCGGTGCCGGTATTCAGAAACGGGCAACCGCGCCACCCGGGCTGGACGACCCTCGCGGCGATCATGTCGAGAATAGCTTCGAGCTGACCGCGAGAGTTGTCGGGGCATGTCGCCTCTGCCCGGTCCCAGCGCCGCCAAAACGCCGCGTTGCGCTCTTCAAGCCAGGCTGCGACGAGCGCATCCTTGGATGTGAAATTGCGATAGAGGCTCATCTTCGCGATGCCGCAGCGCGCGATAATGGCGTCAATGCCAACCGCCCGGACGCCTTCGCGATAAAACATCTCCGACGCGGTTTCGAGGATGCGCTGGCGTACCCGCTTCCTCTCTCCCGATCCGCTCATCCGACATTCCTGCCCCGCTTGGCGTGGCGTTGCTTGACAGGAGACTGACCTGTCTCCCACATTCCGCTCGATCGAGATACTCGAAGGCAGGGTCAATGGCAAGGCGAGGAAAGCTCCATTACGCCTGGATAGTCGCCGCGGTCACCTTTCTGACCTTGCTAGCGGCCGCGGGCGTGCGCGCCACCCCAGGTGTTCTGATCGTACCGCTCGAGACCGAGTTCGGATGGTCGCGCGCCACGATATCCTTCGCGGTCGGGGTCAACCTCCTCCTTTACGGGCTGATCGGCCCGTTCGCCGCGGCGGTGATGGACCGGTTCGGGCTGCGCCGCACGATGCTGGCGGCCCTCGTTCTGATCGCGACCGGCGTGGCTCTGACCCCGTTCATGACGGAGCCCTGGCAGCTCGTGCTGTTGTGGGGCGTCATCGTCGGCACCGGCAGCGGCACCACCGCGCTGGTGCTCGGCGCCACCGTAGCGGCGCGCTGGTTTGCGGTGCGTCGCGGGCTCGTCATGGGCGTGCTGACGGCCAGCACGGCGACCGGCCAGCTGGTCTTTCTGCCGCTCCTGGCGAGCCTGGCTGTCAGTCATGGCTGGCGAAGCGTCTCCTGGGCTGTCGCCACGGTGGCGGTCGCGATGATCCCGGTCGTGGCATTGCTGATGCGCAATAGGCCCGCGGATATCGGGCTTGCGCCTTATGGCGCCGAGCCCGGCGTCATGCCCATCACAGCCCGGCGAGGTAATCCGGCAGCGACGGCCTTGCTCGCCTTGCGCGACGGGATGCGCTCGCGCGATTTCTGGCTGCTCGCCGGCAGCTTTTTCATCTGCGGCGCCTCGACCAATGGGCTCATCGGCACGCATCTGATCCCCGCCTGCATCGACCACGCCATCCCCGCAGTGACGGGTGCGACCCTCCTGGCCGCGATGGGGATCTTCGATTTCATCGGCACCACGCTGTCCGGCTGGCTCAGCGACCGGTGGAGCAATCGCGGGCTGCTCGCCTGGTATTACGGGCTGCGCGGGCTGTCTCTGGTCTACCTGCCCTTTGCCTTCGACGTATCCTTTTACGGCCTGCCGCTGTTCGCGGTGTTCTACGGGCTCGATTGGATCGCGACCGTACCGCCAACCGTCCGACTGACCGCGCAGATCTTCGGCGTTGCGCGCGGCCCGATCATCTTCGGCTGGATTGCGGCCGCGCACCAACTCGGCGCGGCAATGGCCGCGTTCGCTGCGGGGGCGCTGCGAACCGCGCTCGGCACCTATCTCCAAGCCTTTATGTTCGCTGGCCTCTTATGCCTCGGCGCGGCGTTGATGGTGCTGTTCATCGGCCGCACCGGGCAGGAGCGCCTGCCGGCCCCGGTCCTAGCGGAATAGGGATAGTCGCAACCAGATGATGGATGCTTCAGCCGCACTGGCCGCACCCGTCCGCAAGAATTATCTGAACCTCACGCCGATGCTGATCAGGTCGTCGGCCGGCGGCTCAGGCAGCACTTCGCCATCGACATCGTTGTCGCGGAATGCAGGGGCGTATTGTTCAAGCCCTAACCCGCGCAGCCACGCGACTGCGTCCATGCCGTGATCCTCGGCTCAGAGACTGTGAAGGAATTCAGATCAGGACGAAAATGGAGAAATTCCCCTATCGTCACCCCGGCGAAGGCCAGCGAAGGCCGGGGCCCATTCCTCCGCCGCTTCTGATTTCCCTAGCAATTTCACTGCCCCACCCGGCGGATGACCGCTCGTGCCGCGGAACGATGGACCCCGGCCGCCGCCGGGGTGACGCCCGAATACATTCGCAGGCACGACCCGGCTCACGTTCCTGCTGGGAGCGGCCTGAGGGCGACCTGGTAGCCGAGACGGTTGAGGCGGCGAAGCAGGGTTCTGATCTTTTGCTGCGTGTGCGTCTTGTCGAGATGATTGGCGCCGAGATCTTTGAAGCGGGCGCCAGTGGCGAGCATGTGGTAGGCGGCGATCAAGATCTTGTGTCCGACCGCGACGGCGGCACGCAAGGGGCCGCGCCGAGCACGCAGGCGAAAGTACTTGTCTTTGAGGTAGCTGCCGGTCTTGCGCGAGGCGGCGACCGCGGCGGTAATCAAGGCAGTCTTCAGGTGCTGGTTGCCTTTGCGCAGCTTGCCGCCGTGGCGCTTGCCGGCGCTCTCGTAATTGCCGGGGCACATGCCGGCCCAGGCGGCGGCATGGGCGGCGCTCGGAAACACCGTCATGTCGACCCCCAGTTCGGCGACGATGACCGCCGCGACGAACCAGTCGACGCCGGGAATCTGCATCAGCCGGCGATGCTGTTCGCCGTAGGGCTCGAGCTTGGCGGTGATGCGGGCATCGAGTTCGCCGATGTCGTGCTCGATCGCCTCGATGCGCCGCAGTTGCACGCCCAGCAGGTAGCGGTGATGCTCCTCGATGCAGCCGTCCAGGGCGAGTTCCAGCTCGGCCAGTTTGCGACGCAACCGACCGCGCGCCAGAGCGGCGATCTCAGCCGGAGTCGCCGTGCCCTCGATCAGCGCCCGAAGCATCGCTATCCCGGAGACCCCGAAAACGTCGCTCGCCACACTCGACAGCTTGATGTTGGCGGTCTCCAGCAGCTTGAGCAAACGGTTGCGCTCGGCCGCGCAGGAGTCGACCAGCTTACGCCGATAGCGCAACAGATCGCGCAACTCGCGCACCGGCTTGGCCGGCACAAAGCTGCTGCGGATCAGGCCGTGGCGAAGCAGGTTGGCGATCCACTCGCTGTCCTTCACATCGGTCTTGCGGCCCGGCACGTTCTTGATGTGGTGCGCGTTGCCGACCACCAATTCGAAGGCCCCGTCCAGCACTGCATAGACCGGCTGCCAGTAGACCCCGGTGCTCTCCATCGCGACATGCGTGCAGCCGTTCTCCTGAAGCCACTGCCGCATCTCCCGCAGCGCCGCCGTCAACGTCCGAAACGTGCGGATCTCCTTCGTCGGTCGCTGCCCCGGTGGACCAGTCAACAGACACGCCACCACCGTCGCCTGATGTACATCGAGGCCGCAGCCCCGTTCCACGATCACATCCACAACCACCTCCCGTGCAACGTGGTGGTCGCTGCGCCGCCAGGGAAATCAGACACTGCCATGCGTGCTCACCCAGAATGGGGGCAACAAAACGTGATACCTTCGCGCCGCGCGGGTCAGTCTCTCAGGCGGGGTTCAAGCCCTCCAAGGGTGTGTCGACCTCAAACGACCACCACGACGGTTCTGCCACGGCCCGGCCCACGTGCCTACAGCCTTCGCCCCATTTTCATCCATCGTGGTGCGCGCCCCCGCCGCGCTGGCGGTCTCTCAGAAGAGCGGCAGCCCCTCATTGACGGCCCTTCGAGCTACCAGCGGCAGCGCTGAAATAGGCGCGGTGTCCGGGTGTCGCGGCTGCGGGCAGCAAATCACCGCTTTTAAAGCAAGGAGATCACAAGCCGGGCAAATCAGGAATGCCGGGTTTCCACCCGTTACAGTCATTCGCCGGGTTCTTCATACAGCAATTCAGAGATCGGCTTTCGGTTCCGCAAAGCAAATCTCGGAGGGGATTGGCAAGATCCCTCACGGATATTTTACGCGGGGCGAGAGTTCGAACCCGCGGCCGGACCTTGGCCTGGCCGTGCTGCGCCTGCCGGGCCGATGCTGGCACGTGCCGTAGCCTCGATCACCGAAACCGCGCCTCCCGCAGGGCGATTGAGCAGCACGACGGGCTGCTCTAAGTTCGAAGCTGGGCATTCGGCGGGATAAGGGCTGCCGCCGGGAACCGGATGACGTCCCGAAGTGATGCCTGGGAGGAGCAACGGCATGGTCGAAGTGTCGCCGCCGCAAACGGATGTAGTCCGCCCGCCGGACGAAGTCGGCTTCTGGCCTCGGGGCTGGTGGAGGGTGATGGAGACGCGAATCGGCATCATCCCGTTGCCGATCTATGGAATATTGATCCTGTTGATTTGGGGATTTTATGCGACGGGGAAGGTTCCATCCGATATATTGATGGCGATCGCCCTGTTGGCGGTCGGCGGCTTCACCTGCGCCGAGATCGGCAAGCATCTTCCGGTGGTGCGGCGGATCGGCGCCTCGGCCATCCTCGCAACTTTCATTCCTTCCTACCTCGCCTACAGCCATCTCCTGCCGCATCCAATTCTGATCGCCACCGCAGACTTCACGAAAAACAGCAATTTTCTCTACTTGTTCATCTCGGCGATCATCGTCGGCAGCATTCTCGGCATGGACAGAAATGTCCTGATCGCGGGCTTCATCAAGATCTTCGTTCCGCTGATCCTCGGCTCGATTGTTGCCGGTGCGGTCGGCACCGCGATCGGCACGCTGCTCGGGATCGGCACCTACAAAACCCTGTTCTTCGTGGTGATACCAATCATGGCCGGCGGCGTCGGCGAAGGGGCGATTCCGCTCTCGATCGGCTATTCGACGATCCTGCATCAGGCGCAAGGCGACCTGTTCGCGCAAGTCCTGCCGCCGGTGATGCTGGGCAGCCTGACCGCAATTCTCGCGGCCGGAACCCTCAACTTCATCGGCAAGAAATACCCGCAGCTCACCGGCGAGGGGCGCCTCCAGCGTGCCGAACGAGGCGACGAAGTCTTGCCGCAAATGGAGGAAAGGCCGGCCGAGGGTCCCGATGTGGCGACGATCGCGGCCGCCGGGGTGACCGCGGTCACGCTCTACCTCGTCGGCGTGTTGGGGCAGCGGCTGTTCGACTTCCCGGCGCCGGTGACGATGCTGTTCATCGCCGTCGTCCTGAAGCTCGCGCGCGCCGTGCCGCCGAACCTGCAACAGGGTGCCTTTGTGGTCTACCGCTTCTTTTCGGTGGCGGTGACCTATCCGCTGCTGTTCGCGATCGGGGTATCACTGACGCCATGGGACAAGCTCGTGGCGGCGTTTACGCCGAGCTACATCGTCACGGTAGTGGCAACGGTGTTGACGCTGATGACCACCGGTTTCGCCAGCGCCTTTCTCCTCAAGATGTATCCGATCGACCTTGCGGTCGTGACCGCCTGCCACAGCGGCCAGGGCGGGACCGGAGACGTCGCGATCCTCACCGCCGCCAATCGGATGTCGCTGATGCCGTTCGCCTCGATCGCGACGCGCATCGGCGGCGCCATTACCGTGACGATCACGCTGATAGTTTTGTCGCGCCTGGTCTGACAGTCGGAGGCGGCGGCGAGGCGCACAGGGAGGGGTCGTAGATGGCCGGACACGGCGATCGCGCAACAGCCGACGGCCAGGCTCACGCGCCAGGCCCATGAGGAAGGGTCTTCAGGCGGACGGTCTGCCCAAGTCCGAAGGAGTACCGCCCAATTCGGCGGCTGAGAGCTTGTGAATGTATTCGGGTGCCGGTCTCTTCAGCGGCCGGGGTCCATCATTCGAGCGGTCATCCGCCGGGTGCGGCAGTGAAATTGCTAGGGGAAATCAGAA
Source organism: uncultured Alphaproteobacteria bacterium (assembly GCA_963790875.1). Classification (GTDB taxonomy): domain Bacteria; phylum Pseudomonadota; class Alphaproteobacteria; order ATCC43930; family CGMCC-115725; genus AP-15. Next base: position 780,014 of record CAWBQT010000016.1, on the reverse strand, counting down.
GCGGCGGAGGAATGGGCCCCGGCCTTCGAGGCTGTAATCCGAGTGCGTAACCACCCAAATGCGTCGCCCCCGCGCAAGAGGCTGTAATCCTTCGCCGGGGTGACGATAGGGGAATTCTCCATTTTCGTCCTGATCTGAATTCCTTCACAGTTTCTGAGGCGAGATGGGATTGGCACCCGTGAAGGCGTTATCGAGGGCTTCTCCGCCCATCGGTGCCGCAGCGGCTGCGATCGGTTGCTGCCCTGTTTGGCCAGGGCCGCAGGCGACCCTAAGCCGTCGTTCCGTTTCTGGCCGCGCAAGGGTGGCATGCTAACGTGGGCGAGCTTCCCGGCAGCCCATTGCCGACCTTCGTTTCCGTCAACGGCGACGACGGCCCATGCCCCAAACTCGCCATTCCATGTTCGCCGATCTTCATTGGGGTGTATCGGGTATCGCAGACCGGCTTTAATTATAAAAGCCGGTTGTGCATCTCTATTTCGTAAGGCTCAAGGCCTGGCTGCAGGGCAGCAAAGTCGTGAAAGGCCCGCAGGCTGATGTCGACGCCTTCGCGGCAGAATGAGGACGAACCGGAGGGGGGACCGGGCCTGCCCCGTCGCCTGCCCCGTCCCCTCCTCCGGTTCGCCATCGATACCTGCCGCATGCTCTACAACCGTGCGCAAACCGCAAACGGGCCCTTGTTTCCGGAAGGTCCTTCTTTACCAGCTTGCGCGGCAGTCAGCATGGCGCGGGTTTCCCGGGCCTCCGTCGACTTGCAATGCATTGACGTTCACCGGGGAGGCCCGTCGGCGCTCCATCTATTGGCTGGCTTCCTGGCTCGCCCAGAACTTGCACTTGTAATTGGCGTTGTATTGCGCGTCGGTTTCGACCGAGTTTGGGATATCCTGCTGAAGGAACGGTCCTTTTGCCGGCGTGAACGCCTGCCACGAGGGAAGTGTCGGCCCGTTCGGGTTGCCGGTCTTCGCGAACCTTGTCCACGCTGCCACGATCTGATCAGAGAGCGTAATCTCCGCGCCCCGCAGTTCCCGTGGCTGACCGCTCGTCTGGTCTAGGTTCACGCCGAGATTTCCGCCGTGGTAGCCCTGAAACACGAACTGAATGTCGCTCGTATGTGCTGCGAGAGGCTGGAAATGCCCCTCCGGCGCTGCGACATTGGGCATCTGCGGGAAGTAATACGGCGCATTCTGGTACGTGAAATCGTAACCGTAGACCGGGAAGCCGCTATTTGTGGCGGCTACCTCTTTGAGGACGCGGCGACCATCGCATTTGAATGGATCTGCACCGATCCTGTCCTGAGCGAGTTGCGGATCATTGCCGAAACTCGCGAGGGGATACTGCCGCTTCACGGCGGGGCTGTTGGCGTCATATTGAGCGACCGTCACGGCAACCTGTGGCGGACCGGAGAAATACTCGGCAATGCCCAACCCGAAATTGCCGCCCCCATCGTCCTTGGTTGTTCCCCCCAGCATGGGCATGTGCTGGTACTTGCCAGTTGTCCATGCGGTTTCCGGGAGGACCGGAACGATGGTTCCATCCACAATCGCACCACTAAATACAAAGGGACCGTTTGCATTGGGTGTTCCCTGCAGCTGAAGAATACGCTCGGCCGACAACGCGCGCAGACACGCGGCATTGGAACAGCCCGCTGCAGCCGCGAAGTTATTCCCAAGGGTCACCGCGGCGGCCTCTGGCAGGAAGTATTGATTCGGTATGGGGCTGCTTTGGAAGATCGCCCGTTGAAACAGTCCCGCGGCCGCCGGCGATATCACGTTCGCCGCAGTATTTATGGCACCTGCCGATTGGCCGCCGAGCGTTATGTTCTTGGGATCGCCGCCGAAGGCTGCGACGTTGGCCCGAACCCAGCGGAGCGCGGCCTGCTGATCCAAAATGCCGTAATTGGCGAAGGGGTGCCCTTCCGCATTCAAATCCTTTTCCGACAGGAAGCCGAACAGGCCCATACGATAGTTGATCGTGATGACCACGGTGGGGGTACCGACGGGGCCGCCTGTGGCAACTTTGCTCCCATCATAGTCGTCGGTTTCCCCGTCGAAGTTTCCGCCGCCATGTATCCAAACCAGGACGGGCTTCGGCGCCCCGCTTTTCCCTGTCGTGAAGACGTTGAGATAGAGGCAGTCCTCAGTAGTGCTTGACGGCCCTGCAAAAGCACCGAGTTCGGTCACTTGCGGACAGGTGTTGGCAAATTGGGTGGCATCGATAAGACCGTGCTGGGCGGGCGCCGCCGCCGGACGCCAACGCAAGTCTCCGACCGGGGGCGCCGCATAGGGGATGCCGAGGAATTCGTACACCCCGCCGTTATTGATGAAGCCCTGGACAGGGCCCTCCTTTGTTTGGACGAGCGTACCGTCGGCGCCGATCGCCGCCGTCGACAGCATCGCCGCGGCGAGCAACAAGCCAAGCAAAAGGGCCTGGTGCGGCCGCGTGCTCAGGCCAAGGCGGTTACTGTTTTTCCGTTGCCACATAGTGTTCCTCCCGTCAAATAACCCGCCGCCGCGCGTGTGGAGCTGTGCCGTGCACGGCGTCTCGCTATTTTTCAATTTCTCGCAGATGCCAGTTCGCGTCCTCCTCCTCCTCCTTTGCGACTAGCGGCGCGGGCGACGCGCTGAGCCTTCGCTTTAACCAAAGGATAAACGAAGGCAGGAACGTCGATAAAATCGATATTTCCAAGCGTAATGATAGGCGTGTCCTATCATAGCGGGGTCGGGATAATCCCGGCCGGCTCGTTTCGTCAGCTGGCGTCCGGGCGAAGCGTGACGGTTTGGGATTTCACCGGCCTGATCAGCAATGTATCGCTGGCGCTCGCGACATCCTGTCATTCGGCAAAAACACCTTCCGATCGCTGACGCCCGGCTATTTCCTGCCGACCGGTACCGGGATCCCCGGAATTTTCACATCGACCGCGCCCAGGTGGTTGCGGCTGGTGAAATAGAGGCTTTTCCAGTCGGCGCCACCAAAGGCGAGGTTGGTTGTGGCGGGGGAGCCGTGCACGATGCGGCCGAGCTTTTTGCCGTTGGAATTCATGATCCACAGCCCGCCGGCACCGCCACAATAGACATTGCCTTCGACATCGACCTTCATGCCGTCGGGATTGCCGGACTCCGGCCCACGCAGATCGACGAAAACACGGTCGGTTTGCTTGGCGAGTAAGCCGTTCGGCAAAAGATCGAAGGCGCGGATGTGGCCGCGGCGCGAGTCGTTGATGTAGAGCACGCTCTCGTCTGGCGAAAAAGCGAGCCCATTGGGTGTGACGAAATCATCGATCAACAAGGTCATTTGGCCGAGGTCCGCGGTCACGCGGTAGACGCCGGCAAAAGTCAGATCCCATTGCTGCGCCCCGGCGGGGTGGCCCCAGGGGTCGGTGAAATAGATGCCGCCGTCGGATTTAACAACGACGTCATTGGGCCGGTTCAATTGACGACCCTGAAAGCTGTTGGCGATGACGGTAAGGCTCCCGTCTGCCTCCTGCCGAGTGACGCGCCGCGAATCGTGTTCGCAGGCCACAAGCCGTCCCTGTAGATCGCGGGTCAGCCCGTTGGCGCGGTTGGTCGGCTCCAAGAACACCGAGACACCTTTGCCAGGTTCGTATTTCATGCGGCGGTTGTTGTGGATGTCGCTGAACACGAGATAGCCGCCGTCATGCCACCACACAGGTCCCTCGGCGGGGCCCTGCGGTCCGCCAAAACCGTCGGCCAGTTCCTGGATCGGCTGCGAGATTTCGATGATCCGGTCCAGTTCCGGCGCCAACTTTTCGATCCGCTTCGCTCCTTCGGCCATAGCGTTCCTCCTATTGCAATCATTGGCAATGTCTCACGAAAAAGGCTCTTCCCCGGCGACGCATCGTACCCCCTGAGAGGCCCCGAGGTCGTTACGTAGTTTTGAGCATACCGGAACGGATCGTGGTACGGTCGACGGTGTTCGTCCGATTTGCAAGCGCGGCCCTTGATACAAGGACCGCCGACGAAGCGCTCGCCGCAGCGGCACGGCTGGACTGGAACGAACCCCCGATGCTCCCTCGCGGTTCTGCCCTTGGGCCTCGCTGGTGCTTCACCTCCCGTCAGGTTGCAGGGGGGGAGTCTCACACCCAAGCTCTCGGACTCCGACACACGGTCTCGCGCTGCCGCGCGCCCGCCCCGCGGCTATGGTCTTCCCCTCCGCGTTGGGTCGCGCCGTTAGCGTCGCCCGGCGAGAGGGGCGCGGGGGTCGCGCGTTACGTCTCCACTGCGGTCCCCCGTTGCGGTGTTGCGGCAGATCGTTGAACATGAGCGGCGGGTGATGCCAGCCGGGAGGCGAGCTCGGCTCGACCCTCACCCGCATTTGCCGCGGCGCCGTCGTTCACCCAATAAGTTTGATTGAACCTCTGAGCAAGCGGCGTACCCTGCGAGCTTCGCTGTTGCGCTGGGAATAACTGCGCGCCATCGCGATCAGGGGAGGCGATCGATATGAAGACGAAGAACAAAGACCAACACTCCGGCGGCGAAGTGAGGGAGTTGGTGAAGGCTCTGACACGGCGTTCCGTGCTTCGCGGTTCTCTGGGGCTGGTAGCCGCGGGTAGCTTGGCGCGACCGCACATTGCCAACGCCGCGGCGACGACCGCTGAGGTGTGGTGGACCCAGGGCTTCGTCCAGGAGGAGGATGTCGCCTTCAGAAAGCTGATCGCCGATTACGAGAAGGCGAGCGGCAACAAGATCGAGGAAAACATCTTTCCGTTCGCTCCGCTCCGGCAGAAGATGGTCGCGGCGATGGCCACGGGTGTCGTTCCAGACATAATGGAGTATGCCGATTTCTCGTTTCTTCCACTTAACGCGTGGAACGACAAGCTCATCGACGTCAGCGACATCGTTGAGCCGATGAAATCGCTGTATATCGAAACCGCGCTGCCTGCCACCTATAACTACAACAATGTCTTGAAAAAGCGTGCTTATTATGCGGTTTCGATGAAGTGCAGTGCAGTTCCATTCAATATCTGGCGTTCGCTGATCGAGAAGGCCGGGTACAAGGTTGGGGACATTCCGAATACCTGGGATGCCTTTCTCGACTTTTTCATGTCGGTGCAGGATAAGTTGCGGGCACAGGGCATGCGCAACATCTACGCCTACGGCTACCAGTTGACCGCCAACGGGGTCGACCCGGGCGGTCTCTTTCAAGGGTTCCTGATGGCCTATGGCGGCAGGGGCCTGGTCACGCCCGACGGCAAATTGCACACCGAGGACCCGCATATTCGCGAGGCGGCGATCAAGGCGATCGCGAAACTGACCACCGCCTATAAGAAAGGGTATGTGCCGCCGGGATGCGTCAACTGGAACGATGCCGACGACAACAACGCGTTCCACTCCAAGCTCGTCGTGATGGATTTCGACGGGTTTTCGACCGAGGTCGCCCTCTACAACAAGAAGGCGGAATACGATGACATCTTGACCCGCGGTTTCCCCCTCGGCGACGACGGCAAGGAATTGCCGAGCCCAATGGCGGTCTTTGGCGCCCTCATTCCCAAAGGTGCGAAAAACGTCACGGTGGCGAGGGATTTTTTAAAATACGCTGTCCAGCCGAACGTGCTGAACGAATATTTGAAGGGCGGCCTTGGACGCTGGGTAATTCCAATGCCTGAAATCGCCAAAGCTGACCCGTTCTGGTTCCATGAGGACCCGCACCGCACCGCTTTTGCCGAGGAGACTTTGACCCATCCGACCGTGCCGCTCTTTCAGGCATTCAACCCGGCCATGGCGCAGATCGACTCCGAGCATGTCTTCAGCGTCGCCATGCTCGACGTCATGACCAACGGAATGACGCCCGAACAGGCGGTCGACAAGGCGTTCAAGCGCGCCGAGGCAATCTTCGCGAAGTACCCGATCGCTCAGGCCTGAGCGGGTACGATACAGCAAATAACGATAACAATTGAGCCCAGTGGAGCCCTCTGGCCTATCAGAGGAACACCCACGGATCGGTGGATATCTTTTTCGGGCCGATGGCTCCCCCCTGACAGAGAAGCCGAACCGGGCTTACATCACACCGGCTCGAGGCGGCGGCCTTCTGTTCCTACGCCCCTGATGGCGTTACCGAACCAGGCGGTTAGATAAGCGGTATCACCGCACGCGTCCGCTCGTACTCGTGCTCGACCGCCTCGCCGATCGTATCCGTCAAACTCTTGCCCTCCAGCTTGGCCAGACGCCGGACCGCGATGTCCGTCACCGGATCCCTGATATGGAGGGCCATGGTGTAGAAACCCTTATGAAAGCGCGTGGATCATGGAGGAACAGAGGCCCCCGCGTGGCTAACCCACCGAATCAATTCGGCGACTGCTGTGGACCCGGGGGCCGAGCCCTTACTCCACCGTCGCCTGCCAGATGCCATCCACCGGATAGGCTTCGTCGGCACCGGGCCAGGGCGGCATCGTGACGGCGACGGCGACGAGCGCCTCGGGTCCGTCGCAGCGGAATTGGAAATGCGTGCCGCACGGGATGCTGATCGAGACGCCTCGGCCGATCTCGGTGATTTCCTCGGCATCACTCAGCCGGCGCCACATGCGTCCCTGCCCGGCAACGAAATACCAGATCTCCTCGACCGTGCGGTGCGCCACCGCCTTGGCGACCGCATGCGGGCCCAGCGAGAAGACCGCGAGACCGCCGCGCAGCAGGCCGCACAGCAGCCACACGTCGGCGCCGTCCGGCGCGATCGCGTCGGGCTTGTCGCCGAGCCATTTCGTCTCGAACCCCATCTCGCCCTCCTCCGCTATCTCTTCGCCGCTGTTCAGGACCCGGCCGAGCCGCTAGGTTCCGGGTCCGCTCTCTTGCCGCCGCCAGCTTGCCATGCCGCTCGTCACTGATCCGCCGCCGATGTTCGAGGCGCGGTTGCGCCGCGAGATCCGCGGCGAGGTCATGTTCGACGCGTTCAGCCGTGGGCGCTATGCGACCGACGCCTCGATCTATCAGATCGAGCCGTTAGGCGTCGTCGTGCCGCGCGATTGCGCCGACGCCGCGGCGGCGATCGCGATCGCCGGCGATGCTGGGGTCGCGGTCCTGCCGCGCGGCGCCGGCACCTCGCAATGCGGCCAGACGGTCGCCCGCGCCCTCGTCCTCGATTGCAGCAGGCATCTCGACCGGGTCATCGCGATCGATGTCGAGGCGCGGCGCGCGCGGGTCGAGCCGGGCGTCGTGCTCGACCGGTTGAACCGCCAATTGCGGCAACACCGGCTGTTCTTCCCGGTCGATCCGTCGACGGCGAGCCGCGCCACGATCGGCGGCATGACCGCCAACAACAGCTGCGGCTCGCGCTCGCTGCGCTACGGCAACATGGTGCACAACGTCCGCGGCATCGACGCGCTGCTGGCCGACGGCACCGCCGCCTGGTTCGGCGAGGTGCCCGGCAACTTCGCCCCGGAGAATTTCGCTGGCGACGCGGACGGCACCGCGGCACCCGCGCGCTATCGCGATCTCGTGCAGCGGATGCGCGCCCTCCACCGGCGCGAGGCCGACGAGATCGCCCGCCGCTTTCCGCAAGTGCTGCGCCGGGTGGGCGGCTACAACATCGACAGCATCGGGGCCAACGGCGAGGGGGCCGGCCACAACATGGCGCGGCTCCTCGTCGGCTCGGAGGGCACACTCGCCTTCTTCAACGAGATCGAGCTCGACTTGCAGCCGATCCCGGCGCATCGGCTGCTCGGCATCTGCCATTTCCCGAGCTTCTATTCGGCGATGGCGGCGACGCCGAAGATCGTCGATCTCGGTCCCTCGGCCGTCGAACTCGTCGACCGGACGATGATCGAATTGTCGCGGGGCATCCCGATGTTCCGCGCCGTCGTCGACCGGTTCGTCAGGGGCGAGCCGGCAGCGATCCTGCTGACCGAATTCGCCGGCGACGATGCGGCCGAGAATTTGCGCCGGCTCGAAGCCCTCGGCACGCTGATGGCCGATCTCGGCTATCCGGGCGGGGTCGTCGAAGCGGTCGAGCCGGCTTTCCAACAGGCGGTGTGGGAGGTCCGCGCGCAGGGTCTCAACATCATGATGTCGATGAAGGGCGACGGCAAACCGGTCTCGTTTCTCGAAGATTGCGCCGTGCGCCTCGAAGACCTCGCCGACTATACCGAGCGCCTGACCCGCATCTTCGAGAAGCACGGCACTTACGGCACCTGGTATGCGCATGCCTCGGTCGGCTGTCTCCATGTGCGCCCGGTGCTCAACCTGAAGCAGGAGATCGAAGTCAAGAAGATGCGGGCGATCGCCGAGGAGGCCTTCGCGATGGTCCGCGAATACAAGGGTTCGCATTCGGGCGAGCATGGTGATGGACTGGTGCGCTCCGAGTTTCACGAAGCGATGTTCGGCGCCCGCCTGGTGCGCGCTTTCGAAGAGGTCAAGGACGCCTTCGATCCGCAGGGCCTCTTCAACCCCGGCAAGATCGTCCGGCCGCCGCGCATGGACGACCGCGCCCTGTTCCGCTTCAAGCCGGATTACCGGCCGCTGCCGATCGCCCCGGCGCTCGACTGGTCGGAGTGGGGCGGGTTCGCCGCGGCGGCCGAGATGTGCAACAACAACGGCGCCTGCCGGGCGCGCGACGCCGCCGTCATGTGTCCGTCGTTCCGCGCGACCGGCGACGAGCGACACCTGACGCGCGGCCGGGCCAATACGCTGCGGCTCGCCCTGTCGGGCCAGCTCGGCGCCGACGCCCTCGTCTCGGACGACATGCGCGAGGCGATGGATCTCTGCATCTCGTGCAAGGGCTGCAAGCGCGAATGCCCGACCGGCGTCGACATGGCGCGGATGAAGATCGAGTTCCGGCACCATTACCGGCGCCGGCACGGGCTTTCGGCGCGCGACCGGCTGATCGCCTGGTTGCCGCGCTACGCGCCTTACGCGTCGCGTTTTGCACCGCTTCTCAACCTACGCAACCGAACGGCGCTGCTCGCCGAGTTCGGCGAGCGCCTCATCGGGCTCAGTGCCGCCCGTCGACTGCCGGAATGGTCGCACGAACCCTTCCGCAGCGCCGCGGCCGCGACCGGGCGCGACGTCGTCTTGCTGGTCGACACCTTCAATCGCTGGTTCGAGCCGGAAAACGCGCGCGCCGCCGAGCGGGTCCTGGCGCGCGCCGGCTATCGCGCCGTCAGTCCGGACCCGCCGCGCGGCCGGCCGCTGTGCTGCGGCCGGACCTTCCTCGCCGCCGGCCTCCCCGACGAGGCGCGGCGAGAGGCGCAGCGCATGATCGAGGCGCTCGCTCCGCATGTCGCGGCCGGCACCCCGATCGTCGGCCTCGAACCGTCCTGCCTGTTGACCTTGCGCGACGAATTCCCGGCGCTGCTGCCGGAGGCGCCGGCGAAGGCGCTTGCCGCACGGGCCCAGCTGTTCGAGGAATTCGTCGACAGCGAACGCGGCGCCGGGCGGTTCGCGCTCGCTCTGACGCCGATGCCGGGCCGCAGCGCCGTGCTGCACGGCCATTGCCACCAGAAGGCCTTCGCAACGGTCGGCGCGGCGGTCGCGGCGTTGCGGCTGATCCCCGATCTCGCGGTCGAGACCTTCGATTCGACCTGCTGCGGCATGGCCGGCGCCTTCGGCTATGAGGCCGAGCATTACGAAATGTCGCTGCAGATCGGCGAACTCGGGGTCTTGCCGAGGCTGCGCACCGCCCCGCCCGAGACGATCCTCGCCGCCTGCGGCACCAGCTGCCGCCACCAGATCGCCGATGCGACGGGCCGCGAAGCCCGGCACATCGTGCGCATCCTCGACGCGGCCGCGCTGCCCGGAGGTTGAGATGGAACAGTGCGACATCGTCTTCGATCCGCTGCCGACCGACACACTCAGCCGGCTGGTCGTCGATGGGCTCGACGCCCACGCCATCGCTGCCACCGGCATCTCGACCTGGTACCCCGTCGGTTTCTTTCTGAAGAGTGGACGCGGCGAGTGGTTGGGCGATCTGATGGGCCACCTCTGGGGCGGTTGGCTCTATGTCAGATTTCTTTGGGTGTCGTCGTCAGTGCGCGGCTGCGGTCATGGTACACGGCTGCTTGGGGCCGCCGAGGAATACGCGGTCGAGCGAGGCTGCGTTGCCGCAACCTTGGAGACGACAAGCTTTCAGGCGCGCCCATTTTACGAAAAGCTCGGATACGAGGTTTTCGCGACGCTGGAAGATTACCCGTTGGGACATTCCAAGTTCTTTCTGCGCAAACAGCTGATCCGCAATCCTCGGTGAGGTGAGATCGCATGCAAGATTCGGCCCCCCTCTCGGATCGTGCCGCGGCGTTGCTCGATTTCTGGTTCGGACCGCCGGACGATCCCGAGCGCGAGCAGCATCGGCCGATCTGGTTCCACAGCACGCCGGAATTCGACGCGGCGCTGCGCGAGGCTTTTCTCGCCGATTACGAAGCCGCGGCGGCCGGCCGCCTCGCGGATTGGGAGGCTTCGGCGGAGGGCGCGCTGGCGCTGCTGCTGCTGCTCGATCAGGTGCCGCGCAACATCTTTCGCGCGACGCCGCAGGCGTATGCGACCGATGCCCCAGCGCGCGCCGTGGCGGACCGCGCGCTCGACCGCGGCTTCGACCGGACGGTGCCACCCGCCTGGCGGCTGTTCTTCTACATGCCGTTTCATCACAGCGAGGACCTCGCCGACCAGCGGCGCTCGGTGGTGCTGTCGGCAAGGCTGCCACAGAGAAATCCCGATCGCCGCGGCTCCTTGCGCCGCTACGGGCGTCCCTATGTCGAGGTCATCGAACGGTTCGGCCGGTTTCCGCACCGCAACGCTATTCTCGGCCGGCATTCGACCGCCGAAGAAATCGAATTCCTGCAGGAGGCGGCGAGGGCCCGCGCCGCAGCGAGCCGGGCTGCCGACGCGGAATAGCTTCGTTCACCGCCAGACGAGGAAAGAGGCGCATGCCGATCGTCGAGATCGAGATCGCCGGGAGCGAAAGCTTCGCCGAGGACCGGGAATTCGGCGACGCCGGTCGTTATCTGCGCGTGCGCGGCGTCGCCCGCGGCGAGATCGATCCGGCGGCGCCGGAAAACCAGGTCATCGTCGATCTCGCCAAGGCGCCGCGCAACGCGCGCGGCATGGTCGAGTACGATTGCGATTTCTTCGTGCTGCGGCCGGCCGAGCCGGCGCGCGGCAGCGGCGTCCTCGTCTATGACGTGACCAATCGCGGCCGCAAGGTGATCCTCGGCCGGCTCGACGAAGCGCCCGGCGACGCCGACGCCAACGATCCCCGAACGGCGCGCGATGCCGGGCTCGCCTTCACCTTGCGGCGCGGCTACAGCCTCGTTTGGTCGGGCTGGGACGCCGGGGCGCCGCGCGTCAACAACGGCATGACGGCGCGGCTGCCGCCAGCGCTCGAAAACGCCGCGCCGATCGTCCGGCGGATCCGCGACGAGTTCCATATCGGCACCCGCGCGCCGGGCAACGGCGACATTGTGCGGCTGAACTATGAAGCGGTGTCGACCGACACTCGCCGGGCGCGGCTGACCGTGCGCGACCGCGAGCGCGACGCCAGGACCGAAATCCCGGCCGAGGCGTGGGAATTCGTCGACGCGTGGTCGATCCGGCTGTTGCCCGCCGCCACGCGCTTTCTACCCTCCAAGATCTACGATTGCTGGTACGAGGCGAGCGGCGCCAAGGTCGCCGGCGTCGGCTTTGCCGCGGTGCGCGACTTCGTCGCGTTTCTGCGCTACGCCGCCGCCGACGTGCGCGGCACGTCCAATCCGCTCGGCGCGGAAACCGGAGCCGGTGCCAGGGCGGCGCATGCGCTCGCCTTCGGCGTGTCGCAGAGCGGCCGGTTTCTGCGCCATTTCCTCGAACTCGGCATGAATGACGACGGTCATGGCCGGCGCGTCTTCGACGGCGTGCTGACGCATGTCGCCGGCGCCGGCAAGGTGTTCGCCAATCATCCTTTTGCAATGCCGAGCCGCACCGCGACGCAGCACGAGGACCGGCTCTATCCGGAAAACTGGTTCCCGTTCGGCAATGCCGCGACGACCGACCCGTTTTCCGGCCGGCGCGGCGCGATCCTCGATGGCCGGCCGACCGACCCTTTGATGATCGAGGTCAACACCGCGACCGAATATTGGCAGAAGGGCGCCTCGCTCGTGCACACTGACCCGACCGGCCGAGAGGATGCGGCATTGCCGCCCCACGCCCGCGCCTACCTGATCGCCGGGACCCAGCATGGCGGCGGCCCGGCGACCGATCCGAGCCCCGGCCCCTGCGTCAACCCGCGCAATCCGCACAGCGCGAGCCCGGCCTTGCGCGCGCTGTTCGCAGCGCTCGAGGAATGGGTGCGGGACGGCACGCCGCCGCCGCCGAGCCGCGTGCCGTCGATCGCCGGCGGAACCGCGGTCGAGGCCGAGAACATCGCGATGCCGGGCGTCGCCGGTGTCGCGGTCGCACCCGGCGCCAACCGCATCGCGCCCCCCGTCGATTGGGTCGACCCGCCGGCCCGGCTCGATAATTTCTACGGCACGCGCGTCTCCGCCGTCGACGCCGACGGCAACGAGATCGCCGGCATCCGCCTGCCGCCGATCGCGGTGCCACTCGGCACCTATACCGGGTGGAACGTTTACCGGGCGCAGCCCGGCGAGCTGTGCGACCGCGACGGCTCGCTGCTGCCGTTCGCCGGCACAGCCGAGGAGCGGCAAAGAACCGGCGACCCGCGGCCCTCGCTCGCCGAGCGCTACGGCAGCCTGGAGGCCTATGTCGCCCGGGTAAGGGCGGCGGCCGAGGCGCTCGTCGCCGACCGGCTGTTGCTGCCCGCCGACGCCGACGCCTGTGTCAAAGCCGCGGCGGAATGCGACCGCTTCTGACGCGGTTCGAGCTGCGGCATTCGGCGTGATCCGACCGGATTGCCGGCGACCGCCGCGCTTGCCGCACGGATTTCGGCCGCGGCGCGCCGTCCGGTCAAGAGGCGGCGCTGCCCTGCTGTCCCAGGAGGAGAGCGGCGACAGCGCGGATTTCATCCTGGTCGCGCCACAGCCGCGCCGCAAAGGTCGAGTAAAGCCCGGTCGAAACGGCGGCAAAGGGCCATCCGGCACGCCAACGGCGTCTGAGAAAGATCAGAAATGATGTCATTAAAACGTCATGGAATCGGGCACGATACTCAGCGTTTCTCGAATGTCACAGTGTCGCCGTAAAGCGTGTGTATCGGAATACGGGTCGGACACTCGCGTCTTGCATGGAATATGGAGCGTCAATTGATGGGCTCAGCCATGGCTGAGCGTCAGGGGCATCGGTCCGGAAGCTTGCATTCCGGGAGACACGGGAACCAAGCGTCGTGTTGATCAGCGCAGAGAAAGCGATGAAGTATCGAGTCTCCTATGAGGACGGACGGGCAACAACGACCGGCGAGGCAGGACGCGAGGGGGTGACGCGCACGGAACATTTCCACACCGAGCATGCAGCGCTGAAGCGGGCGCGCCAGCTTCTCGAGGATGGCGGTCACCAGGCCGTCTCGGTGAGCGACGGCGCCGGCGGCGTGCTCGTCGGCATTCTCCTCGCGTTGAAGCTCGGAGCAGCGATGGTCGATTAAGCGGCGATCGTTCCGAGATAAGCCGGGATTTCGGTCCCGACGGGGCGGCCTCGTTGGCCGCCCTTTCCCTATCCATCCGATGGCATTGGCCCGCAGGGGTGCTCGCGGGGCCTTTCGCATTCGGCTGTGCTGCCGGCGTTCGGCGTTCCTCGCAGCCGATTTCGACCCGATTGCTATGCCGTGGTCGGCGTCGCGCCCGCCGCAAAAGTAATTATGCGGCCGTCGCTGAGAGTGAGCGTGACGGCGACGACGTAGGCGCCCCAAGATTTGATCGGCAGTGCTGCATTGGTTTGAACGGGGGCCGCAGCAGTCGTCTCGGTTTCGACCGGCAGCATCCCGTTGCCGGTCAGCAGAGCCCGGCTCTCTATCGGCGGCAGCAGCAGGCGTGCCGAGACGGGCGAATTCTGCTCGCTCGGCATTGCCGGGTCGAGGAACAGCAGGGCCGCTCTTTCGGCCGCGACGACAGCGTCGGAGAAAGCGCGCAGCAGACCCTCCACCGGCACCGCGCTGTCGCCGCGCCGACCGGCCGAGGCCGCGGCGGCGAGGTCGACGTCCGCGCGCGCGCAAAAAAGCGTCTCCCTGGGCGACGTCACGTCGGAGCGGGTCGCCGCCTGCGTTTCGGCGGCGACCGCGGCGTCGCCGTGAAGCGACGAGCCGGCTTCGATCGGCCCGCGGCTATCGGCGGCAAGGGTGTTGCCGAGGATCTCCAGCCACAACCCCGGATAAGCGGGGGTTCCCGACGAGAGTTCGCTGCCGTCGCCGGTGGCGAGTCCGGTCCCATCGCCGACATCGAGCATCCCGGTGTCGAACTCATCGCTGGCGACAACGGCCGAGGCGGCGGCCGGCATGAGGAAATCGACGGCAACCGTCGTCACGGGCCGACGCTCGGTCGGCCTGCCGGCATGCCGCAGCCGGTACCAGGTGCGTCGGCATGCGGCCGGTCACCCCTCGAGAGACGCCGGTCGCATCGGTGCCAGCGATAGCCGTTCATATGGGTCGCATCGGCTGCCGCCGCGCCGAGCAAAGGCATTGAAAGGCTGGCGACGAGCGCCGCGAAGCGCATAGGGATCATGGGTTCGCTCTGCCGTTTTAATGTTTTGTCGAGTTGAATGTTTTGCCGGGGGATTTCGGCAGAACGGCTGTGCCGCTCCGCCGGCGACGCGCCGAGAGGGCACTCTAGGTCGTCGTTCCCTGTGCGCGGAGGTCGGCCGAGCCCTTGTAGGCGGCGGTGCCGGGGCTCAGGGTCAATTGCAGCCAGACCCCTTGCGCGCCGGCCGTGTTCGGCGCCGCACCCGGCGGCAGGTTGCCGGCCCCCGGCACGGCGACGAGCGCCGGCTGGGTGACGAACGCGCCGGCGCCGGCGGCGGGTGCGGTCTGCCGGTTGGTCGCCGTATTGACGTCGTCAAGCGCGGTGCAGAGCGTCAGGTTGAGCGTGGCGCCCGACGGCAGGGTCGGCGTCTCGCTGGCGATCTCGATCTGCGCCCCGGTCAAGGCCGTCGCCGTGTTGTTGTTGACGATGAAGACCTTCTCGTAAAACGTCCGGGTGGCCCCGGTCGGCACGTCGGCCGCCGCCGTCGAGAAGCAGCGGATCACGGCCGTCACCGGGTTGGGGCCGATCTCGAACATCATCCCTTGCAGGATCTTGTAGGTCGTCGTGTTGTCGGGCACGGTACCCCAGGCGCGACTGACCGCGACAAGGTCGGTGCCATAGCCGGCGACGGCGATGATCTGCCGGATCTGGTTCGGCCCGGTGCCGCCCTTCGTCCACACGAGCTGCCCGACCGCGACATTGGCGCCGTCGCCGGCCTGCAGATGCATCAGGGTCGGCGTGACGCCCGCCGGGTTGGCCGAGCCCGATTGGCAGGTGCGCACATTGGTGTCGGTCGAGACCGACGACGCCGGCAAGACGCAGAGATGCGCGGCAAGCGCCACGTCGCCGGCCGCGACGGTGCCGCCGGGATTGGCAACGGGACCGCTCGCGGTCGCCCCCGAGAGGGCGGCGTAGAGGAGCCGCTCGAAGGTCTGCGCGCCGGTCACCCAGTTCTGGCCGTTCAGGGTTGCCGTGTAATTCTGGATCGCACCGGTCGGGTCGCGGCCATAGACCGTGATCCTGGTCGCGGTGTCCGAGGCGGACGACGAGATCACGTCGCAGGTGCCGGCCGGGGTCACGTCATAGAAGGCGATGCGCCGGGTCAGATCCGGGCCGCCACCGACCGTGACGCCGTCCGCTTCCGGCATGTCGGCCGAGCCGTAGGCGACGATGTCGCTGGGCAGAACACTCATGCTTTCTCCTGTTGCGCCTTTGCCGTCGAAGACACGCGCGCTGCATCGGCGCGGCGTCGGTCATCGCGGTGCGAAGAATGCCCCTTATGCAATAATGCGTCTACCACATCGATGTGAATTTATCAATATATGAGATCGCACAAGCCGACGAGCTGGCCCACAGAGGACAGAGGCCTCGCGCGCTATGCCGGTTGCCAATGGATGAAAATTCTGCTACAGGTTGCTATAATGGTTACACCGTCGTGATTCCGGGGATAGCAGGGCGCGCCGCGGCGGCGATCGCTCAGGGATCTCCGCGACGCCCGCAGCGCTCCCTGCGGTGCGTGCAAAATTCCCTCAGACGCCCGCAAAACGCTCCCTGCAAATCCCTCAGCAAAGCGCATTTCGGCGTGCGGCTGTGAGTAGATTTTTGCGTTATATCAATGTATTATGGGCACACTGCGCGACATTGCGACAGAAAAACGCACGAAATCACCTCCCAGCAGGGAGGTTAGGCGCGTTTTTCCGCTCCCTGCAGACCGCCGGCCGCCGTCCCTTTTGGCGGTCGACCGGCAGCGATCGCTCAGCGCAGCGCGATCAGGCAGGCGCGAGCGGCGGCGTCGAGGATCGCCTCGGCATCGATGCGGTAGGTGCGGTAGAGATCGGGGATGTCGCCCGACTGGCCGAAGCGGTCGACGCCGAGCGGCACGATCGGGTTGCCGGCGACGGCGCCGAGCCAGGAGAGGGTCGCCGGATGGCAATCGCCGACCGTGACCAGCGCCGCGCCGGGCTTGAGCCGGGCGAGGAGCCGCTCGGCGACGCCGGTGCGGCCGGCCGCCTGGGCGGCGCGCCAGTCGCGATGCAACCGGTCGGCGGAGGTGACCGCCAGCAGCCCGGCCGCCGGCGCGTCCTCGGCCAGCTGCCGATGCGCCGCGAGCGCCTCGGGCGCCACGGCCCCAGAATAGACGATCGCCAGATCGGCGCCCGGCTCCGGCGGGTGCCGCCAGTAGGCGCCGGCGACGATCGCCGCGGCGAGCTCGGCGTCGACCTCGCGCGGCGCCTGGTCGATCGGCCGCGTCGACAGCCGCAGATAGACCGACTCGCCATCCTCGCGCTGGATCTCGGCAAAGGCCCAGCGCAGCAGCACCGCGAGCTCATCGGCGTAGGCCGGTTCAAAGCCGGTGAGGCCGGGCTGGGCGAGCCCGATCAGCGGCTCGCCGACCGATTGATGCGCGCCGCCCTCGGGGGCGAGCGTGATGCCTGACGGCGTCGCCACCAGGAGAAAGCGGGCGTCCTGGTAGCAGCCGTAATTCAGCGCATCGAGGCCGCGCTTGATGAACGGATCGTAGAGCGTGCCGATCGGCAACAGCCGGGTCCCGAACAGCGGAGCGGCGAGCCCGAGGGCCGCCAGCAGCAGGAACAGATTGCTCTCGGCGATGCCGAGTTCGATATGCTGGCCGCTCGGCGACATCGCCCAGCGCTGCGCCGACACGACCTTCTCCTCGCGGAAGGTATCGGCCCGGTCGGCCCGGTCGAAGATGCCACGGCGGTTGACCCACGGCCCGAGATTGGTCGACACCGTGACATCGGGCGAGGCGGTCACGATGCGCTCGGCGAACGCGCCGTCGGCGGCGGCGATGTCGCCGAGCAGCCGGCCGAAGGCCTCCTGCGTCGACAGCCGGGCGCCGCGCGGCACCGGCAGCACCGGCGGCACCGCGACCGGCGCTGCCGTGTGCCGGCGGCCGCCGGCACGGGCGAGCGGTAGCCCGTCGAGGAAGGCGGCAAGCCGTTCGGCCGGCACGTCGAGACCGGCAAAGGGTTCCCACTCCGCACCCTCCGGCACGCCCATGCGGCGGCGCAACAGCGCCATCTGCTCGCGGTTCATCAAACCGGCGTGATTGTCCTTGTGCCCGGCAAAGGGCAGGCCGTAGCCCTTGATCGTATAGGCGATGAAGCAGGTCGGCCGGTCGTCGGCGACGGCGTGGAACGCGGCCAGCACCGAGGCCATGTCGTGCCCGGCGAGGTTCGTCATCAGCCGATGCAGCGCCGCGTCGTCATGCTCGGCGAGGATCGCGCGAATGCCGGGATGGCGGTTCAGGTCGCGGGCCAGATGCTCGCGCCAGCCGACGCCGCCCTTGTAGCAGAGCGCCGAATAGAGCGAGTTCGGGCAGCCGTCGATCCACTCGCGCAGATGATGACCGTCGGATCGCGCGAAGGCCGCCTCGAGGAGGCGCCCGTATTTCAGGGTCACGACCCGCCAGCCCATCATCTCGAACATCGCGTCGATGCGGCCGAACAACCTATCGGACACGACCGCGTCGAGGCTCTGGCGGTTGTAGTCGATCACCCACCAAAGATTGCGAACATCGTGCTTCCAGCCTTCGAGCAGCGCCTCGAAGATGTTGCCCTCGTCGAGCTCGGCGTCGCCGGCGAGGGCGATCATGCGACCGGGCGCCGCATCGGTCGGCACCAGTTGCTTGAGCCGCAAATAGTCCTGGGCGATCGCGCCGAACAAGGTCATGCCGACGCCGAGGCCGACCGATCCGGTCGAGAAATCGACGATATCGCCGTCCTTGCTGCGCGACGGATAGGACTGGGCGCCGCCGAAGGCGCGAAACCCTTCGAGCTTGGCGCGCGTCTGCTGGCCGAGGAGGTATTGGATCGCGTGAAACACCGGCGAGGCGTGCGGCTTAACCGCGACGCGGTCCTGCGGCCGCAGCACATCGAAATAAAGCGCCGTCATCAAGGTCGCGACCGAGGCGCTCGACGCCTGATGGCCGCCCACTTTGAGGCCGTCGCGGCTTGGCCGCAGATGGTTCGCGTTGTGGATCATCCAGGTCGACAGCCAGAGCACCTTCTGCTCCAGCGCCGTCAGGCAGGCGAGCTTGTCCTCGGGCCCGGCATCCTGCTCACGACCGAGAACGCTTTCGAGGGCACGCAGCATCGTTCGACTCCCGCGGGGAGACGCGAGTTTAGCCGATCTGCGGCGAAGAATCCGCCGCCGCGGCCGGGCTGCCGCGCGTCGCTGCGACCCCTGGTTTGACCGTGGCGCGGCGGATGCTTACATGTGGGGAGAGCGCCGGCGTCGGGCCGGCAAGTGCCGGGAGCGCCAACGGAAATGTCGGAAGCAACAGACGAGATCGGCGAGCGCCGCATCGTCGTGACCGAGAGTGCGGCGCGTCGCATCGCGGCGCTGCGGCTCAAAGAGCGGGCCGGAGACGCGTTCCTGCGGATTGCCGTCTCGGGCGGCGGCTGCTCGGGGTTCCAATACGGCCTCAGCTTTGACCACCAGAAGAACGATGACGATTTCGTTTTCGAGCGCGATGGGATCGCGGTCGTCGTCGACGATGTCTCGCTCGACCTGCTGCGCGGCGCCGAGGTCGATTTCGTCGAGGATCTGATGGGCGCCTCGTTTCAGATCCGCAATCCGAATGCGGCCTCGTCCTGCGGCTGCGGCAATTCCTTCTCGGTCGCTTGAGGCGGGTCCGACATCGCATCTATCGGCCGACGGCCACCAGCAGAAACATCGGCCGCTCGCGCTCCTCGGCGAGTGCCGGCTTCGCCCTGACCTGCTCGTCGGTCGGCCCCCATTCCTCGACATGGGAGACCGTGAACCCCCGGCTGATGAGAAGATTGAGAGTGGTACCGATCGTGCGGTGTTGCTTGATGACGCCGCTCGTCAGCCAATCTGTCCGGCGCAGGCCCTCGAGCCGGTAGCTGTCGACGGGCCAGGTCTTGCGGCCATCGGCATCGACCTGCCACCCGGGATGCCGCGGCGCCATGTAGATCGGATGCTCGATCGAGAATACAAAGCGCCCGCCGGGGACAAGGGCGCGGTATATCGTCGTGAGCAGCCCGGCCAAATTCTCGATGTAGTGGAGCGTCAACGAACTGTAGGCAAGATCAAAGGACGCCGCCGGCAGATCGAGTTGTTCGAGATCGGCTCGGGCGTAGGTGATTGCCGGATCCGAGTTGGCGACCTCGGCACGCGCCAGCATGTTCTCCGACAGGTCCAGTCCAAGCACCTGCGCGGCGCCATGCTGGCGCGCCCAGCGGCAGAACCAGCCGAAGCCGCAGCCGAGGTCCACCAGCCTGAGGCCGCTCAGATCCGGAAGGAGGGCCCGCAGCGCCGGCCATTCGGCGGCGTCGTGCAGCCCTCCGACCGACCGGCCCAAGCGATTGTAGCCTTCGAAGAATTCCGGGTTGTCATAGATATTCTGCGTCATCGTCAGGCTCTCCATTAGGCCGGCGGACGGGGCACAAGCCCGACCATTACCGGCCCTTTTCCCCTCCCAGGTATGGCGGTAGATTCCGGGGCGAGGAGGAGATCTCGATGTGAAGATCGCGAGTTGGAACGTCAACTCGGTCAAGGCGCGGCTGCCGCATCTGCTCGCCTTCCTCGGCGAGGCGCAGCCCGACGTCCTCGCCTTGCAGGAAACGAAGTGCCCCGCTGCCGATTTTCCGATGTTCGAGGTCAAGGCGCTCGGCTACCACGTCGAGACGATCGGCCAACGCGCCTATAACGGCGTGGCGCTCGTCTCGAAGCGGCCCGCCGAAGAGCTGGTCTGCGGCCTGCCGGGTGCGCCCGACGACGAGCAGGCGCGCTATATCGAGGCATCGTTCGGCGAGGTTCGCGTCGCCTCGCTCTATCTGCCGAACGGCAACCCGGTGGGGACCGACAAATTCGCCTACAAGCTCGCCTGGATGGAGCGGCTCGTCGAACATGCGCGGGCGCTATTGTGCCGCGAGATCCCTTGCGTGCTGGCCGGCGATTACAATATCTGCCCGGCCGACGAGGATGTTTACGACCCCGTGGCGTGGCGCGACGATGCGCTTTGCCGCCTGGAGGCGCGCTCGCGCTTCCGTGCGCTCGTCTATCTTGGGCTCGGCGACGCCTACCGGGTTTTCCACCGCGAGCCGCACCGCTACACCTTCTGGGATTATCAGGCCGGGCGCTGGAATTGCGATGAGGGCCTGCGCATCGACCATCTCTTGCTGTCGCCGCACGCCGCCGACCGGGTCGCAGCCTGCGACATCGACAAGAAGCCGCGCGGCAAGGAGCGCGCCTCGGATCACACGCCGATCTGGTGCGAACTCGCGGTCTGACGAGGGCCAAGCATCACGGCCAACGACGATGATTACGGGTTCGGCGGCTGCCGCTCGCGGCCGTCTTCTTCGCGGGCGCCCGGCGGGTCGGCCGGATAGGCGTGCAGTCCTCCCGCACTGTCTTCGACGATCCATTCGGCGGAGGCCGGCGCGGGTCTGATGGCGCTTTGCGTCAACGGCACCTTGCCCCAGCCGCCCGGGATGTCGAGGACATAAGTCGGCTGGCAGAGACCGGAGACGCGGCCGCGCAACGCCCGGACGAGCCGCTGGCCAGCCGCGATGCCGGTGCGGAAATGCGCGGTGCCGGGCGCGAGGTCGGCATGATGCAGGTAATAGGGCTTGATCCGATTTGCCACGAGGCCGCGGAACAGCGCTTCGAGCACCGCCGCGTCGTCATTGACGCCGCGCAGCAGTACGGTTTGCGACAATAACGGGACGCCCGCCCCGACGAGTTGGCTCGCCGCTTCGCGCACCGGCCGTGTCAGCTCGCGCGGATGGTTGGCGTGGATCACGACATAGACCGCTTTCTCGGCAGCCAGGGCAGCGACCAGCGCATCGTCGATGCGACCGGGATCGACCACCGGAACGCGCGTATGAATGCGGATCGTGCCGAGATGCGGGATCCGATCGAGGGTGCCGACAATCGCGGCGAGACGGCGCGGCGACAAGATAAAAGGGTCGCCGCCGGTGATGACGACTTCCCAAATCTCTGGCCGTTGCCTGATATAGTCGAAAGCGTGCGCGAGAGCGGCGGGGTCGAGCATGGCCGGCCGCTTACCGACGATCTCGCGGCGAAAGCAGAAACGACAGTAGACCGGACACAAATGGGTCGGCTTCAGCAACACGCGATCGGGGTAACGATGCACGATGCCGGGTATTGGCGACCATCGCGCGTCGCCGATCGGATCGGAGCGTTCTTCGGGCGCCACGAGCAGCTCGGCGGCACTCGGTACGAATTGCGCGGCGATCGGATCGCGCGGATCGTTGCCGTCGATCCGGGCCGCGACGTCCTCGGTTAGCGCCACCGCAAAGCGACCGGCGACGCGGCGCAGCTCATCGAGCCGCTCAGGCGCAACGAGCCCGGATGTTGCAAGATCTTCGGCGCGCAAGGTCACGCGGAATCCCCGGCCGTCGACATTGATGGCGCGTGCCGCACCATAGCGAGGCGATCGGGCGCCCGCCAGCCGGCGACGTACCCTCCTCGGCCAGACCAGCGCTACCGTGCGAGCAGCCAGAGAAACCAGGTGGCGAGCGCGAGAGACGGTCCGAACGGCAGCGCCGAGCGGGCGCCGAGCCGCACGCCCGTGAGGCGCAGGCCGAGTGCCGCGAGGAGCGCCGTCGACGCGGCCAGCAGGATCACCTGCGGCAATGCGGCGGCGCCGAGCCAGGCGCCCGATGCAGCGAGCAGCTTGGCGTCGCCTTGCCCGATGCCTTCGTTGCCGCGCAGCATCCGGTAGATCCCGCCGACAATGCGCAAGCCGAGATAGCCGAGCGCCGCGCCGAGGCTACAGGCGGTCAGGCTCGTCGGGTCGAGCCAAAGGGTGACGAGAAGGCCGGCAACGACGAGCGGCAGGGTCAGCGCGTCGGGCAGCAGCCCGCAGCGCAAGTCGATCCAGCCGAGCGTCAGGAGCCACCAGCCGAACAGACAGTCGAGCCATGTCTGCGGGCCGCCATCGGCCGCGAGCGCAGCGACGACTACGGCGGTGGCGGCGAGTTCAATCCCCGGATAGAACCAACCAAGCGGCTGCCCGCAGAACCTACAGCGGCGCCGCGCCGCGAGCCAACTGACGATCGGGACCAAGTCACGCACGCGCAGCACCCTGCCGCAGGCCTCGCAGCGCGAGCGACCGCCAACGATAGGCCGGCCCACGGGGAGTTGGCGAACGACCACGCCGAGAAAGCTGCCGATGAACGGGGCGATGGGGACGAGGGCCCATCTCCCGGCACCGGCACTCGCTAAAGCGTCGCACCAGGGCGTCTCGAACATGCGCTCCCGCTCCCGCCGCCGATCGGTTATTCTGTTGCGCGCGCGCCCGCCCGGCACCGGCGGCTGCGAGGATTGACCGCCGCCACATGACTTTTGAACCCGCCGCCTATCCGACCGTCCAGGACGCCGCCGAAGCGCTTGCCAAGCTCGGTCCGGCCCTCGTCGAGAGCGGTGCGGTCGATGCGCGCACTCTGGAACGGGCGCGCCGCGTCGCCGCCGAGACCGACCGGCGGCTCGATCGCGTGCTTACGCAACTCGGCCTGATCAGCGAGCGCGGGCTCGCCGAAGCCTTTTCCTGCCTGCTCGGGGCGCCGATCGCCGCCGCCTCCGACTATCCCGACGGCGCTCTGTTCATCGACTGCCTGCATGCCAAGTTCCTGCGTCGGGCGCATGCCTTGCCGATTGCCGCCAGCGAAGACCGCGCGACCCTCGCGATGGCCGATCCGCTCGACGTCTTTACGCGCAACGCCGTCTCCGCTGCAATCGGTCGCCCGGTTTCTGTGGCGGTCGCGGTCCCGATCGAGCTCGAAGCCGCGATAGAACGGCTCTATGCCGAACCCGGCATAGACGAAGCCGGCGAGGCGTTTGACGAGGTGGTCGCCGACGCCGAACCGGCTGAGGAGGACGCCGAGCGGCTCAAAGATCTGGCAAGCGAAGCGCCGGTAATCCGGCTCGTCAACCAGCTGATCGCGCGAGCCGTCGAAACCCATGCCTCGGACGTCCATCTGGAGCCGTTCCCGGATCGGATGCGCGTGCGCTATCGTTATGACGGCGTATTGCACGAAGTCGAACCGCCGCCGGCGCGGCTGCAGGCGGCCGTCATCTCGCGCGTCAAGATCATGGCCCGGCTCGATATTGCCGAGCGTCGGCTGCCGCAGGACGGCCGCATCAAGCTGACCGTGCGCGGCCACGAGATCGACTTCCGGGTGTCGACGATACCGGCGCTTTACGGCGAGAAGGTCGTGCTCCGCGTCCTCGACCGCACCGCCGTCGAATTCGACTACGAGAAGCTCGGCCTGCCGACGGATATCCGTGCCGGCCTCGAACGCGCGCTCGACCTGCCGAATGGGATGGTGTTGGTCACCGGCCCAACCGGCAGCGGCAAGACGACGACGCTCTATACCGGGCTTTTGAAGCTGAATACGGTGGCGCGCAATGTCGTGACCGTCGAGGACCCGATCGAATATCAGCTCACCGGCATCAATCAGATTCAGGTGAAGCCGCAGATCGGGCTTAACTTCGCGAACCTGCTGCGTTCGATCCTGCGGCAGGATCCGGACGTCATCATGATCGGCGAGATCCGCGACCTCGAAACCGCGCAGATTGCGGTGCAGGCGGCGCTCACCGGCCACCTGGTGTTGTCGACAGTGCACACCAATTCGGCCGCTGCGACGATGACGCGGCTGCGCGACATGGGGCTCGAAGACTATCTGATGACCGCTACGCTAAAGGCGGTGCTGGCGCAGCGGCTGGTTCGCCGACTTTGCCCCGCATGCAAGACCGCCGATTCGGCGCCGGCATCGCTGATCGATCGGCTCGGCCTCGGACGCCTGGCTACCGTGAGCGAAATCGCGCTCTATCGCCCGACGGGCTGTCCCGCCTGCCGCGGCACCGGCTTTCGCGGCCGACGGGCCATCGCCGAACTGTTGGTGCCGAACCGGGCGATCGAGCGCCTGATCTTCGAGGGCGCCGACGATACGGCGATCGAGCAGGCCGCGGTCGCGCAAGGCATGCGGCCGATTTTTGACAGCGGGCTGCTCGCCGTCATCGAGGGCGACACGACGATCGAGGAGGTCGTTCGCTCGATCCGCAGCGAAGCCTGACAGCGGCGGGGCCGACCGCGCGGAACGCACGATGCCACCCCCGAGCGGCCCTCCTCCCGTCAGGTGGGTCAAGGGGGAGGGTTGCAAGGGGGGGCTGCACCGGGAAGGACTTCCCGATGGGGTCGGCCCAAAACGGCCTAAGCTCAGAAGTCCATGCCGCCCATACCGCCGCCCGGCGGCATCGCCGGCGGTGTCTTGGGTTCGGGCTTCTCGGCAACCATCGCCTCGGTCGTGATCAACAGGCCGGCGACTGAAGCCGCGTCCTGCAGCGCGTGACGGACCACCTTGGTGGGATCGATGATCCCGGCCCGGATCATGTCGGTGAACTCATCCTTTTGGGCATCATAGCCATAGTTCGGGTCGGTACTGTCGAGCAGCTTGCCGACGACGATCGAACCGTCGGTGCCGGAATTCTCGGCGATCTGGCGCGCCGGGTGGAGGATCGCCTTTTTGACGATGTCGATGCCGACCTTCTGATCGTTGTTGGCCGGCTGCAAGGCATCAAGCGCACGGGCTGCATAGAGCAGCGCCGAACCGCCGCCCGGCACGATGCCTTCCTCGACCGCGGCGCGGGTCGCGTGGGTCGCGTCGTCGACCCGTTCCTTGCGCTCCTTCACCTCGACTTCGGTGGCGCCACCGACCCGGATCACCGCGACGCCGCCGGCGAGCTTCGCCAGCCGCTCTTGCAGCTTCTCGCGGTCGTAATCGCTGGTTGTCTCCTCGATCTGCTGCCGGATCTGCGTGCAGCGGCCCTGGATGTCGTCCTTCTTGCCAGAGCCGTCGATGATCGTCGTGTTCTCTTTCTCGATGCGCACGCGCTTTGCCTTGCCGAGCATGTCGAGCGTGACGTTTTCGAGCTTGATGCCGAGGTCTTCGCTGATCACCTGGCCGCCTGTCAGAATCGCCATGTCCTCAAGCATCGCCTTGCGCCGGTCGCCAAAGCCCGGCGCCTTGACCGCCGCGACCTTGAGCCCGCCGCGCAGCTTGTTGACGACGAGCGTCGCGAGCGCCTCGCCCTCGACGTCCTCGGCGACGATCAGCAGCGGCTTGCCGGATCGCACGACCGCCTCGAGCAACGGCAGCATCGCCTGCAGACCCGACAGCTTCTTTTCGTTCAACAAGGATGTACGGCTCGTCGAGCTCCGCCACCATCTTCTCGGCATTGGTGACAAAATAGGGCGAGAGATAACCGCGATCGAACTGCATACCTTCGACGACATCGAGCTCGGTCTCGAGACTCTTTGCCTCCTCGACCGTGATCACGCCCTCGTTGCCAACCTTCTGCATCGCCTCGGCGATCATTTCGCCGACCTCGCGCTCGCCATTGGCGGAGATCGTGCCGACCTGGGCGATCTCTTCGTTGGTCGACACCTTCTTCGAGCGCTTTTCGATGTCCTTGACGACCGCATCGACCGCCGTGTCGATACCGCGCTTCAGATCCATCGGGTTCATGCCGGCGGCCACCGCCTTCGCCCCTTCGCGCACGATCGCCTGCGCCAGGATGGTCGCCGTCGTCGTGCCGTCGCCGGCCTGGTCACTCGTCTTCGCCGCGACTTCGCGCACCATCTGCGCGCCCATGTTCTCGAACTTGTCCGCGAGTTCGATCTCCTTGGCGACGGTGACGCCGTCCTTGGTGATCCGCGGTGCGCCGAACGACTTGTCGAGGACGACGTTGCGGCCCTTCGGCCCCAAGGTCACCCGGACCGCATTCGCTAGGACGTCGACGCCACGCAGCATCCGCTCGCGCGCGTCGGCATGGAACTTGACGTCCTTTGCTGCCATCTCGTGCCTCTCCTCAAGCGGCTTTTCGGGCGGCGCCGTGGCGGATGACTCCCATGATGTCCGACTCTTTCATGATGATCATCTCTTCGCCGTCGAGCTTGACCTCAGTCCCCGACCACTTCCCGAATAGAACCCGGTCGCCGGCCTTAACCTCCATCGGTTGAACCTTGCCATCTTCGCCGCGTGCGCCGGGACCGGCAGCGACCACCTCGCCCTCCATCGGTTTCTCTTTGGCCGTATCGGGGATGATGATGCCGCCCGCGGTTTTTTCCTCGGAGTCGACGCGTTTGATTAGAACGCGGTCGTGCAGCGGACGAAATTTCATGATACCTCCTCGAAAGCTGTGGCAATCCGTTGTTAGCACTCTCTCTCCGAGAGTGCTCGCCGAATACGATGGAGCGGCGGGGTTTGTCAAGCGCAGCACGGCCGCGCCTGCCGGCGAGGGTTTTGACAACGGCGCGGTCGCGGCGCAATGTCTGCGTTGTATAATCGGACCGATTGCCACTGACGAGCCGCTGCCATGCCGCGCAATGTAGAATGGGAGATCCCAGGAGAGATCCAGCCGAAGCCCGACGATTGCAGCTTCGATCTGGACCGTACCTTGGCCGCTGTCCTCGGCTTGCATGCGACCGTGCCCCAGGATGCCTTCACGGCTGGCACGCTCGGTACGGAACGCGCCGGCAGCGGGGTGTTGATCCGCCGGGACGGTCTTGTCCTGACGATCGGCTATCTGATCACCGAGGCCGAGACGATCTGGCTGACCTCGGCAGGGGGCGGCGCCGTTCCTGGCCACGTGATCGGCTACGACCAGGAGACCGGCTTTGGTCTCGTGCAGGCTCTCGGACGCTTGAACCTGCCGGCGCTCGAGATCGGCGCTGGTCGGCGCGTCGGCGCCGGTGATCGCGCGATTATGGCGGCCGAGGGCGGCAGGCGGCACGCCATCGCCGCACGCGTCGTTGCCCGCCAGGAGTTCGCCGGCTACTGGGAATATGTGCTCGACCGGGCCATCTTTACCGCCCCGGCCCATCCATTTTGGGGTGGCGCGGCGCTGATTGCCGCTGACGGCAGCCTGATTGGGATCGGTTCGCTGCACGTACAACATTCGAGCGGGCGCGAGTTGCGGCGCGATGTCAACATGGTGGTACCGATCGATTTGTTGCCGCCGATCCTCGACGATCTCATGACCTATGGCCGACCGAATCGCCCGGTGCGTCCATGGCTCGGTCTCTACGCGGCCGAAGTCGAGGACGCGATCGTCGTCGCCGGGCTTGCGGAACAGGGCCCGGCGAGCAAGGCCGGCCTGCAACCGGGCGATCGCATCCTCGCGGTGCGCGAGGACCCGGTCGCGAGCCTCGCCGGCTTCTGGCGAAAGGTCTGGGCCGGCGGCGCGGCCGGCAGCGAGGTTGCGCTGCAGGTTGTGCGAGACAACGAGACCCTACAAGTCCGCGTTCTATCCGCCGACCGATCGCGTTTCCTTAAGGCACCAAAGCTGCACTGACCATCCGAGCGAGACCGAGGTTGACAGTCGCGCGGCCCGTCTTTAACGGGCGGACACTCACGGTCCCTGCCTGGAGGAATTGAGTTGTCTGCGATTGCCGAGCCCGCCGCGCAACTGCGGCAGCGGCCCAAGCACTTGGCCCGTCTCGAAGCCGAATTGATCGGGATTATGCGCGAGGTCGTCGCCCAGTTTCGCAACCCGGTCATGCTCTATTCGATCGGCAAGGATTCGAGCGTGATGTTGCATCTGGCCCGCAAAGCATTTTTTCCCGCCGCCGCGCCGCCATTTCCGCTGCTCCATATCGATACTCGGTGGAAATTCCGCGAAATGATCGCCTTTCGCGACGAGACCGCGCGCCGTCTCGGGCTCAACCTGCTCGTCCACATAAACGAGGAGGGCATTCGCCAGGGAATCAATCCGATCGCCTCCGGCTCGGCATTGCACACGGCGGTGATGAAGACCGAAGCGCTGAAGAAGGCCCTCGGCTCCTTTGGCTTCGACGCCGCCTTCGGTGGCGCCCGTCGCGACGAGGAAAAAAGCCGCGCGAAGGAACGGGTTTTCTCGCTGCGCGACGCCAACCACAGCTGGAACCCGAAACGCCAACGTCCCGAGTTATGGCATCTCTACAACACGCGCCTGCGCGACGGAGAGTTGATGCGGGTGTTTCCGTTATCGAATTGGACGGAATTGGATATTTGGGAATACATAAGAGCGGAAGAAATTCCAATCGTTTCACTCTATCTTGCCAAGATGCGGCCGGTTGTCGAGCGAGATGGTACCTGGATCATGGTGGACGACGACCGTTTGCCGCTGCGCCCCGGTGAGCGGGCCGAAATGCGCCACGTGCGCTTCCGCACCTTGGGATGCTATCCGCTGACCGGCGGCATCGAATCGGCGGCGGCCACCCTCGACGACATCATCGTCGAATTGCGCGCATCGCGACACTCGGAGCGTCAGGGTCGATTGATCGACACCGATGAAGAGGCGGCGATGGAGCGCAAGAAGCGCGAGGGTTATTTCTGATGCCCGCCGACGGGTCGCCGGGGTCGCTGGAAAAAGATTCGCTGCGCTTCCTGACCTGCGGTTCGGTCGATGACGGCAAGTCGACCCTGATCGGCCGATTGCTGCACGAATGTGCGCTGATCCTCGATGATCAGCTCGCGGCATTGGAACGCGAATCGCGCCGCTTTGGGACGACCGGCGGCGATCTTGATTTTTCACTGCTACTCGATGGACTTGAGGACGAGCGCCAGCAGCGGATCACGATCGACGTGGCCTATCGGTTTTTCGCGACGCCATCGCGGTCGTTCGTCGTCGCCGATACGCCCGGACACGAGCAATACACTCGCAACATGGCGACCGGCGCCTCGAACTGCGATCTCGCGGTGATCCTGGTCGATGCCCGCAAGGGCGTCCTGCCGCAGACCAAACGGCACGCCTTCATCTGTACGCTGCTGGGAATTCGCCGGCTGGTCCTCGCCGTCAACAAGATGGATCTCGTCGGTTTCGCTGAGCGGTCCTTCGAGGAAATCGCCACGGCCTTCTCAGCCTTTGCGGCGCACCTGGGCGAGGTCGCCGTGTGTGCAATCCCGCTCTCCGCGCGGTTTGGCGACAACGTCACCGAGCGTTCGGCGCGGATGACATGGTATCGCGGCCCAACCTTGCTTGAGCATCTGCACGCCGTTGAGGTGTCGGACGACACCGGCCGCGGACCCTTCCGCTTCCCGGTGCAATGGGTCAACCGGCCAAACGCCGATTTCCGCGGCTTTTCGGGCACGGTCGCCGGAGGGTCGATCGGTCCGGGCGACCGCGTGCTTGTCGCCGGCTCGGGTCGCTCCTCTACGATCCAGAAGATCGTCACCTTCGACGGCGCGCTGGGGCGGGCGCGGACTGGTGACGCGGTCACCCTCACCCTTGCCGATGAGATCGACATCGCGCGCGGCGATGTTCTTGCCGACCCACATGATCCGCCCGAATTCGTCGACCAGTTCGCCGCTCATGTAATCTGGATGAGCGAGCAGCCGCTGGTCCCCGGCCGCTCCTATTTGATGAAGATCGGCGCCCGCACCTTGCCGGCCAGCGTCACCGCGCTCAAACACCGGGTCGATATTGATACCTTGGCGCATCTGGCAGAAAACACGCTCAGCCTAAACGAGATCGGTTTCTGCAACCTGTCGACGGCGGCGCCGATCGCGTTCGATCCCTATGCGGTCAACCGCGACACCGGCGCCTTTATCCTAATCGACCGCTCTACCAACGA
The DNA here is from genome assembly GCA_963790875.1 of uncultured Alphaproteobacteria bacterium. Lineage (GTDB taxonomy): Bacteria > Pseudomonadota > Alphaproteobacteria > ATCC43930 > CGMCC-115725 > AP-15. Next base: position 749,790 of record CAWBQT010000016.1, on the reverse strand, counting down.
CACGGCCGGCGCTGGAATGATCGTGTTCGGGCTTCGGCGGGCCAGCAACATCCATTGGCAGGCGCTCACTGTGGATCGCGATCAGCGGGCGGCGCTGAAAGAACAACAACCGGCGGTCCTGTGGCTGACCGGGCTCTCGGGCGCTGGGAAATCGACCATTGCCAATCTCGTCGAGAAAATGCTGCTCGCTCGGGGCCGTCACACGATGCTGCTTGACGGCGACAATGTGAGGCACGGACTCAACCGTGATCTTGGCTTCACAGACGCGGACCGGGTCGAAAACATCAGACGCGTTGGGGAGGTCGCTCAGCTAATGGCCGAGGCTGGCTTGATCGTGATCTGCTCGTTCATCTCACCGTTCCGCGCCGAACGGCGGATGGTGCGCGAGCTAGCGGTGCCTGCCGCCTTTCTCGAGATCTTTGTCGATACGCCGCTCGATGAATGCGTCCGGCGCGACCCCAAGGGCCTTTATGCCAAAGCCAAGGCCGGACGGATTCCGCATTTTACAGGTCTCGACTCACCCTACGAACCGCCTGAAGCCCCTGAACTTCATTTGGCGACGACCGGCAATACCCCCGAGGAAGAAGCAGAGCGCATCGTTGAGGAGTTGCACCGTCGCCGCATCATTTGAGGCGGTGGCGGTCGATTTCGTAGAAGGCGACGATCGCTTCGCTCGCCCGCGTCGCGGAACATTCGTGGTTGACCGCGCCGGCCGTAAACACCTTACGGAAGAGGAAGGCGATTTCCGCCGTTGTGCTCCGTTGACGCAGTTTGCGGGATAGCCGGGCGACGACAGAATGTCCGAAACGGTATTGGTCACCGGCGGCGCGGGCTATATCGGCGCACATGCCTGTAAGGCATTGGCGCGCGCTGGGCACCTGCCGGTCGTCTACGACAACGTGTCGCGGGGCCACCGCGCGGCGGTGCGCTGGGGCCCGCTCGTCGAGGGCGACCTCGCTGATTTGGAGCGGCTGCGCACCGCGATCGAGCAATACCGAGTATCGGCTGTCATGCATTTCGCCGCTTTTGCCTATGTCGGCGAATCGGTGGCCGATCCTGCTCTTTACTACCGTAACAATCTCGGTGGCAGCCTGTCCTTGCTCGAAGCGATGCGCGCTGGGGGCATCGGCCGGATCGTATTCTCGTCGACTTGCGCCACCTATGGCGTTCCGGCCAGCGTGCCGATAAACGAAACCGCTCCGCAGCTGCCGGTCAGCCCCTACGGCGAGACCAAACTCGCTATTGAGCGGGCGTTGCATTGGTACGGCGAGGCCTACGGGATTCGCTCGGTGTCTCTGCGCTACTTCAATGCCGCAGGCGCCGATCCGGACGGCGAGATCGGCGAGTTTCACGAGCCGGAGACGCATCTTGTGCCGCTCGTGCTGCTGGCGGCGCTTGGCAAGCGGCCTCCGATCGAGATCTACGGCACCGACTATGCGACGCCTGATGGCACGGCGATCCGCGACTACATTCATGTCAGCGACCTCGTTTCGGCGCATTCACGGGCACTCGGGTATCTGCTGGACGGACACGACAGCAATGCATTCAACCTTGGCACCGGGCGCGGCCATTCGGTGCGGGAGGTAATCGCCGCCGCCGAGGCCGTTGCCGGCAGGGCGATCCCGCGACGCGAGGTTGGGCGACGCCCGGGAGATCCGCCAGTGCTTGTCGCCGATCCTACGCGGGCCGCTGATCTGCTCGGTTGGCGCGCCGAAATGTCGGATCTCGAGACGATCATCCGAACCGCCCTTGCCTGGCATCAGAAGCAACGAAAGTGATCTGTTCGCTCGCACCTCGCACCGGCATCCTCTCGGTCGCTGCACTGGCTGAAGAAGCATGTTGTCCGATCCCTAGGAGTGCAGAGCGGTGACGATGGTGGTCGACGACGAGGTTGTCGCACCGCCGCGTCAGGCGCCGCAGAGAGCCGCCGCGCCGGAAACGGTCCGCGTTTACGGAAAATTCTTCTTTGTCGGCGAACGCAAGCACTTCGTCAAAGGGGTCACCTATGGCCCGTTCTCGACCGGCATTCACGGCTCGCCGTTTCCGGATCGCGCCGTCGTCGATGGCGATTTCGCGCAGATGAGTGAGGCCGGGGTAAACACGGTGCGAGTCTTCACCGTGCCGCCGGTTTGGCTGCTCGATGCGGCCGAGCATAACGGACTGCACATCCTTGTCGGCCTGCCCTGGCCACAACACGTCACCTTTCTCGACAACCCGGCGATCCGGACCGAGATCCGCGAGGCGGTGGTCGCCGGCGCGCGCGCGTGCCGGGGCCACCCCGCGGTGTTCGCCTATCTCATCGGCAATGAGATCCCGCCCGACATGGTTCGATGGCACGGTGCCGAGCCGATTCGTCGCTTCCTGCGCAACCTTTTCGCGCTGACGAAGAAAGCGCATCCCGGTGCGCTCGTCAGCTATGCGAATTTCCCGTCGACCGAGTATCTGACGGTCGATTTCACCGACTTCCTGTGCTTTAACGTGTACCTGCACGAAGAGAGCGCGTTTCGTCGGTATACCGCGAGACTGCATAACCTGGCGATCGACCGCCCCCTGGTACTGACCGAGTTTGGCATCGACTCGTTCCGCCAGGGCACGGCTGAGCAGCGGCGTATCCTGGCCTGGCAGGTGTCTACCGCATTCGAGGCGGGTGCCGCCGGCACCTTTGTCTTCGCCTGGACCGACGAATGGTTCACCGGCGGGTATGCTGTCAAGGATTGGGCTTTCGGCCTCGTGGATCGCGAGCGCCGGCCAAAGCCGGCGCTGGCCGCCGTCAGACAACATTACCTCGGCGCACTGCCACCGCGGCTTCCGCGCCATCCACGGGTATCCGTCGTCGTCTGCGCCTATAACGCCGAGCGCACGATGGACCAATGCCTCGCTTCGCTCGCCGCATTGAACTACCCGGATTACGAGGTCATCGTCGTCAATGACGGCTCGACCGACCGCACTCTCGAGATCGCGCAACGCCACGGCTTTTGCCGGATCATCAGCCAACCCAACAGAGGACTGAGCCTCGCCCGCAATGTCGGCGCGGAAGCGGCGACCGGTGACATCGTCGCCTATACCGACAGCGATTGCGTGGCCGATTCCGATTGGCTGACCTATCTCGTCGCCAAGATGGTGGCAAGCGACCTCGCAGCCTGCGGCGGGCCTAACTTTCCGCCCCCCGAGGACAGCCTCGTCCCGGCGGCGGTGGCAGTGGCGCCGGGAGGTCCAACCCATGTGCTGCTGAGCGACGATGTGGCCGAGCATATCGCCGGTTGCAACATGGCGTTCCGCCGCGACGCACTGCTGCACCTCGGGGGCTTCGACCCGATATTCCGCGCCGCCGGCGACGATGTCGACATCTGCTGGCGTTTTCAGGATGCCGGCCACGTCATCGGCTTCAGTCCGGCGGCCGTGGTCTGGCATTTCCGCCGCAACACGGTGCGCGCCTACTGCAACCAGCAACGCGGCTACGGGAAGGCAGAGGCGCTCGTCTATTCAAAGCATCCGTTTCGATTCAATCAATTTGGCCAGGCAAAATGGCTCGGCCGGATCTATGGCGACTTGTCGAATGCCCTGTTTCTGTCGCGCCGGCCCTTGATCTACTCCGGCGTGTTTGGCCGAGGGCTGTTTCAGACCTTGTACGAGCCGGCCTCGTCATTGAGCGCCTGTCTGCCGTTGACCTTCGAGTGGAGCGCCGCGGCGCTGGTGCTAGCCATTGCCGGTCTGGCCGCCAGGGGATGGTGGTGGTTTCTCGCAGTGCCGCTGCTCGCCACCGTGGTCATGTGCGCAAACGGGGCACGCAAGGCGCCGATCGACCAGCGCTTTACCGGACCCAAGGCGCGGGCATTAGTCGCGGTGCTGATTTATCTCGGCCCGCTGTTGCGCGGCTGGGAACGCGCCAAATGGCGCTTGACGGAGCTGCGCGCGCAGAATCAGATTCGCTTGCCTAAAACCGAACAGCGCCCCCGGATTTCCTGGTCCGATCGCGCACTCCACCTCGCCTATTGGAGTGAAGAGGCCGCCGAGAAGGAAGTATTGCTTGGCGGGTTGATCGATTTCCTGCTGCCGCATAAATACGTCGTCGCCACGGATACCGGGTGGAGCGGCTGGGATCTCAAGATCGCCCGCGGGCTTTACAGCCGTGCATTAGTTCTGGTCTGTGCCGAGAACCATGGCGGCAGCAAGCGGGTGTTGCGCGTGCGCTGCACGATGCGCTTCTCGCGCCTTGCCTGCTTTCTGCTGCGCGGCTGCGCAATGGCGACGGCGTCGGCGCTGATCCTCGGCTGGCCGCTCGCGGCGACGGCATCGGCCGTGGCGGGGCTCATCGCCTTCATGGCGATGAGCCGTCAGCTCATCGGCTTCGCCCGGCTGATGCACCGCATTGTCGAGGCCGTCGCACGGCAGGCCCGCCTCGTCGCCCTCGAGCCGGTACCGAAGCCCCACGTCGCATGATCGGCATGCCAACTGCGGTGACGCCCCGGGCCCGTTAACCGCCGAGACGGCAAATCGTGGCAACCAAACTCGTGCCCTATTTGAGGCCGTATCGCAGGCAGATCGCTTGGGTACTGGCGCAGATTTTTTTGATCGCTGGCTTCGAGCTGCTGAAGCCGTGGCCGCTGCAAATCGTCATCGACAACGTGCTTGGCGGGAAGCCTTCGCGCTTTGCCGTGCTCGCGGGGGCATCGCCCGGGCGATTGCTGCTGCTCGCTTGTGCCGGCATCGTCATCGTGCAGTGCGGCAGCGGCGCGCTGACCCTATCGCACAATTACACGGCGATCGGGGTCGGACAGAAGATGGTCAACGACCTGCGCGGGGCGCTCTACGCCCACCTCCAGCGGCTGTCGTTGGCGTATCACGGCCGGCAGCGGGTCGGCGATTTGCTCTACCGCATTACCGCCGACAGCTTTGCCCTCCAGACGCTGATCATGAACGGCGTGCTGCCGATCGTGTCGGCCGCGATCCTGCTGGCGGGCATGCTCGTCGTCCTGTTCCCCCTCGATCCCCCTCTGACCCTGCTCGCGCTGGCGGTCGTCCCGTTGCTGTTCGTGCTGATTTCGCGGTTCAACCGAAAAATCATCGATGTCGCTACCGAGGTGCGGGTTAGGGAGAGCCGGGTCTATTCACTCGTCCAATCGGCGATCGCCTCGATCAAGATCATCCAGGCCTTCACCAAAGAAGAAGAAGAGCATCACCGTTTCATGGGCGCGAGCCAGGAGAGCCTGCGCGCGACGTTGCGGCTCTACAGCTGGCAGACATTCTATTCGGGCAGCGTCAACGCGGTCGTCGCCACCGGCACGGCGGTCGTCGTCTATGCCGGCGCGCATGCCGTGCTGTCGGGCGCCGTGACGGTCGGCCAGCTGATCGTATTTATCTCCTATCTCGCTCAGCTCTACGCGCCGATCAACACGATGACGCAGAGCTGGGGCCTGATCGCCGGGGCGCGGGCGGGCGCCCGCCGGGTGTTCGAAGTGCTCGATACCGAACCCGATCTCGTCGACGGGACGCGCGAATTTCCACACCGGGGTGTCCGCGGCGCGGTCGCGTGGCGCGGCGTTGCCTTTGCCTACCGGCCCGACATTCCTGTCCTCAAAGGCGTCGAATTGCGGGCCACCGCAGGCGCCAAAATCGCCATCGTCGGTGCGACGGGCGCCGGGAAGTCGACGCTGCTCGGCCTGTTGCCACGCTTCTACGATCCCACGGCGGGAGCGGTCGAGATCGACGGCGTCGATATCCGCGAGTACCGGCTCAACTCCTTGCGCACCCAGATCGCGCTGGTACTGCAACCGCCGCTGATATTTCCGCTGTCGGTGCGCGACAACATCGCCTACGGTCGCCCGAAAGCGGATGAAGCGGCGATCGAAAGGGCGGCACGGTTGGCTTGCCTCGACCAGCTGATCGCCTCACTGCCGGAAGGCTACGACACCGTCATCGGTGAATCCGGCCTGTCCCTGTCGGAAGGAGAAAAGCAGCGCATCACGATCGCTCGGGCGCTGTTACGCGACGCGCCGATCTTGGTCCTCGATGAGCCGACCTCGGCGCTCGATGTCGCGACCGAAGCACTGGTCATGGCCGGGATCGAACGTTTGATGGTCGGTCGCACGACCTTCATCATCGCCCATCGCCTGTCGACGGTTCGGCGCTGCGAGCGGATCGTCGTATTGCGCGATGGGCTTATCGCCGAACAAGGCAGTCTCCAGGAATTGCTGCGCCGCGACGGGATTTTCGCCGATTATTACCGCACCCAGTTCGCGCCACAGGAAGCCGCCGCCGCGGCGTTCTCGGTCGGCGCATGACGTGGTGCGGGCGGAGCCTCACCCGATCGGCAGTTCGACCAGCAAGAAGAAGCCGTTGACGGTCAGCAGCACGGCCAGCACGGTCACAGCGCCGCTCAGTTTCACGAGCCAGCGTGCTTCCGCGACGATGCTGACCGCACCGAGCACGATCGCGATCTGAAATAGGGCCTCGGCAAAATCGAAATTTGGGTCTTGTCGAGCAGCCCGGTCGCGACTGGCCTCCCAGCTTCGGGCCTTGACGAGCAGTTCCTGCTTGCCGGTGCCGCTTTGCGGGTCCTTTTCGAAGCTGTCGGCCCGCGCTCGATAGCGCGCGATCTCCTGCGCGATTTTGGCCTTGGGCGGCGCGGCCAGGTCAGGCTCTGCCGCCAAGAACGCCTCGAGCTGGTCGGCGACGAGCCGGTAGGTCGTCTGGCGCAAATACTTCGCCTGGTAGAAGGAATAAGTATCGGAGGCCTGGATGTTGGCGTTCAACATCGTCTTCATCGCGCTCGTTCCGCCGAGCGAGGCGATTGCCAGCAGCATCGCGACGATTCCGAGATAGATCGCAGTGAGTTTGCGGAATCGTTCGGCCGCGTGCGCCTCGGTTTCCTCCTCCCCGGTTATCGTTTCGGCGATCTCGGTCGACTCCACCCGATCCCCTCTCCTCCATTCCCGTTGGCATCAATCCGCCGCGGCGGCATCGTCGATCGACAGTCGCACCGCGTCGCCGCCGCGCCAATGGTCACGGCGCAAATGGCCCGCGAGGTGGATCGCCGCCCCGCGCGTTTCGCTGAGGAAGCCGGCAAGCGGTGTCTCCGCCGAGCGAAACGTGATACCGGCGAGGCGACCGCCGTCCAGCGGATCGGCCAGATCGCAGCGCAGATACCCGTTGCCGACCGCCTCGGCGTGAGCGACGCGAACCGCCGGGAAGACGAAGCGCGGTTCGGGATTTGCGGCGCCGAACGGGGCGATCCTGTCGATTTGATCGATCAGCGACCGTTGCGCCGCCGCGAGCGCCAGCGCGCCATCGACCTGCAGTTCGGGAACCAGAACCTCGGGATCGAGACCATCGCCTAGCCGCTCGGCCAGAAACGCCGAGAGTGCGTCGAGCTTGTCGGCCGCCGCGGTGAAACCGGCGGCCATCGCGTGACCGCCGCCGTCGATCAAGAGCCCGGCCCGCCGGGCCGCGATCACCACCGGCCCGAGCGCCAAGCCGGGGATCGAGCGGCCGGAACCCTTGGCGATCCCGCCGGTAACGGCAACGACGCAGGCTGGGCGCTGATAGCGCTCTCTCAACCGTGCGGCGACGATCCCGATCACGCCGGGATGCCAGTTCTCGCCGGCCGCAAAGACCAGCGCCGGCGACTGCGGGGCATTTTCGACAGCACCGATCGCGGCTGCCAGGACGCGCGTCTCGATGTCGCGCCGCTCCACATTGTAGCCGTCGAGGCGCCGCGCCAGTCCCGCGGCGAGCACAGGGTCGTCCGTCGCAAGCAAGCGGGCTCCGAGATCGGCGGCACCGACCCGGCCGCCGGCATTGACGCGCGGCCCGATCAGAAAACCGAGATGGTAAGCGTCGAGGGGCTCGTTGATGCCGGCCACCGTAGCCAACGCCGCGATCCCCGGATTCTTGCGCCGCCGTGCCACCTTGAGGCCTTGGGCGACGAGCGCCCGGTTGAGACCCGTAAGGGGTACGACGTCGCAGACGGTCCCGAGCGCAACGAGATCGAGCCACCCGAAAAGGTCGGGTTCGGCGCGGCCGCCGCCATACCACCCGGTCTGCCGCAGCCCGCGGTTGACCGCCACGACGAGCAGGAAAGCGACGCCGACCGCCGCCAGCCCGCCATGCGGGCTCTCTTCGTCGAAGCGGTTCGGGTTAACAACCGCGGCGGCGCGCGGCAAAATCGGCTCGGCGACGTGATGATCGACGACGATTACGTCGATCCCGACATCGGCCGCCGCGGCGAGCGGGCCATGGGCGCTTGTCCCGCAATCGACGGTCACGATGATGCGCGCGCCGTTTTCGCGCAGCCGCAACAGCGCCGGGAGGTTCGGGCCGTAGCCTTCGCGCTGACGATCGGGCACATAGACGCAGCTTCGTGCGCCGACCGCGCCGAAAAATCGCTTCAACAGCGCGGCAGAGGCGGCGCCGTCGACATCGTAATCGCCGAAGACGGCGATCATTTCGCCGGTTAGCACGGCGCGGACGAGACGCGCCACGGCGGCATCCATGTCGCGTAGCTGCGACGGGTTGGGCAGTTGGTCGCGCAGGCGCGGCGCGAGGAAACCTGGCGCATTTTCGAAATCGATGTCGCGCTGGGCGAGCAGGCGCCCGATCATCTCGGGCAAATCCAGCCTCTCCGCGATCATCTCGGCGGCCCGCCGATCTGCCCCCCGCAGCCGCCAACGCCGCCCGCAGACCGAGCGTTCGACGCCGAGAAACGGCGACGCTGCGGTCGCAGCCGAGGCGGCGCCACCCGCACCGACCATGCACTACCTAACCTGAAGCGTTCACTGACCAATCCTGGCGCCTGCGCCGGCCAAGGTCCAGAGCCGCCCGCACGATCGCCCGGTCGCCGCGGATCTCCACCGTCGCGGGTGCCGCCCGCGGCGGGGTCAGCCGCGAATTGTCGCCGACGGGCCGATCAGCGGGCGAATGGCTCGAAGCTCTGCTTGCGGGCGAAATCGTGATGCGCCTCGATGTAGCGTACGGTACCGGTTTTCGAGCGCATCACCACCGAATGCGTGAACGCCCCGTTATGCGTCCGGCGCACGCCCTTCAGCATCGTCCCGTTAGTCACCCCGGTCGCGGCAAACATGACGTCGCCCGAGGCGAGGTCGAGGAGATTGTACTTGCGGTCGAGGTCGGTGATGCCAATGCGCCTGGCGCGGGCCCGCTCGTCGTCGTTGCGGAACAAAAGCCGCCCTTGCATCTGCCCGCCAATGCAGCGCAGCGCCGCCGCTGCCAAGACGCCCTCCGGCGCACCGCCCGAACCGACATACATGTCGATCCCGGTTTCAGGATCGGAGGTGGCGATGACGCCACTGACATCGCCGTCCGAGATCAAGGCGATACGGGCACCGGCAGCCCGGACCTTGACGATCAGCTCGGCATGGCGGGGCCGGTCGAGGATACAGACGACGAGATCGGCGACATCGGCGTTTTTTGCCTTGGCAAGGTTGCGCAAATTGACCGCCGGCTCCTCGTCGAGATCGACGAGATTATTCGGCAATCCGCCGCCGATCGCGAGCTTGTCCATATACACGTCGGGCGCGTTGAGGAAACCGCGAGCATCGGCCATCGCAATCACCGCCAGCGCATTGGCCCCGCCCTTGGCGGTGATCGTTGTCCCTTCGAGAGGGTCGAGCGCGATGTCTATCGGCGGGCCGATGCCGGTGCCAACCTTTTCACCGATATAGAGCATCGGCGCTTCATCCCGTTCGCCCTCCCCGATGACAACCGTACCGGCAATGGCGAGGCTGTTGAGGGCCGCCCGCATCGCATCGACCGCGGCCTGGTCGGCCGCCTTTTCATCGCCGCGCCCCATAAGGCGCGAGGCCGAAAGTGCGGCCGCCTCGGTCACCCGGACGGCCTCCAATGCAAGATTGCGATCCATCTTCGATGTTTCGGGCACGGCCTTTCCTCCTGTCCTTGAAGAATAGCCAGCTCGTCGGAGCGAAGGGGCGCGTAGTCTTGAACGCCGCCCTTTGGGGCCGCGCACCCGGCGCCTGGCTGCGGCGCGAGGCTAAGCACCGCGGTCGACGCCGTCAATGCGTCGCCGCCCCCACGCCGGCTGTCGGCGCCATAATCCCGCCGACAATGCCGGCCTCAGAAATCCTCGATGCGGATCATCCGCGGCGGCTCCAGCACGGTGTCGAGCGTCGCGATCTTGTCCAGAGCACGGCGCATCGCCGCTTCGACTGCAACATGGGTCGTCAGAACGACCGGCACCGCTTCGCCCGGTGCGCGGCCCCGCTGGATCATCGATTCCATCGACACCTGTTCGTCGCGCAGCGCGGCGGCGACATCGGCGATGACGCCCGGCTGGTCAACCACCATCAGCCGGACGTAATAGGCCCCCTGGTGCCTCTCGATCGGCAGCTTGGCGATCGCGTGCAGATCGACGGTCGGAACGCCGAGCGGCGGCACCCGGCGCCCGGCGGCGATGTCGACGAGATCGGCGGCAACCGCCGACGCCGTCGGCCCGGCGCCGGCGCCGCGGCCCTGCAGGACGACCCGGCCGACGAAATCACCCTCGGCGACTACCGCGTTGTAAACACCTTCGACGGCGGCAATCGGCGTCGCCCGCGGTACCATGCAAGGGTGGACGCGCTGTTCCAGTCCCGCGTCGGTCAGCCGAGCGATGCCGAGCAGCTTGATGCGATAGCCGAGCTCCTCGGCGAAATCGATGTCGAGCCGCGATACGTGCCGGATGCCTTCGACCCAGACCCCAGCGAGGTCGAGGGGGGTGCCAAACCCGACGCTTGCCAGGATCGCGAGCTTGTGCGCGGCGTCGATGCCGTCGATATCGAAACTCGGATCGGCCTCCGCGTAGCCGAGTTTCTGCGCTTCGGCCAAGACTTCAGAGAATTCGCGGCCGGTTTCCCGCATCGTTGTCAATATGTAGTTCGAAGTGCCGTTAAGAATGCCGTAGACGCGTTCGAGCTCGTTGCCGGCAAGACCCTCGCGCAGCGCCTTGATAACCGGAATCCCACCGGCGACCGACGCCTCGAACGACAAGGCGACGCCTTTCTGCTCGGCGCGGGCGGCGAGCGCCGTCCCGTGCTGCGCAATCAGCGCCTTGTTGGCCGTGACGACGTGCTTGCCGTGGTCGAGTGCGGTGTCGACCACCGATCGGGCGATGCCGTCGGCGCCGCCGATCGTTTCGACGACGACCTCTATCTCGGGATCGGCAGCCATCGCTGCTGCATCCTCGTACCAGCGCACGTCGGACAGTTCGACGCCACGGTCGCGCCGTCGGTCGCGAGCCGAAACGGCGGCGACAACGATCCGCCGGCCGCCGCGGTGGGCCAACAGCTCCGCCTCACGCTGCAAGAGGCGCAAGACGCCGGCACCGACCGTGCCGAGACCGGCCACGGCAATCTTCAGCGGCGCTTTCACGGCAATGGACCCCAAAAATACGCAGCGGGACGAGACTCTGCGGTAACCGACCGAAAGTTTCGACAGTTTTTCACGGCGGCGCCGGCGAGAGGGCGCTGATTTGCCGTTCAGTGCACCAGCAGCACCTCGGCGCGGTCGCCGCTCCCGGCCGCTTTGGCCGGCGACGCCTCGACCGAGATCTTGTCGGCGGGGATGCCGGTCTTTTTCAGAGCAGCGGCAACCGCCTGCGCGCGATCGAGGGCGATGCGAAAGCTGTTCATCGGATCGCTCTCTGCCCGGCCGACGGCGGCATAGCCGACGACGCGCAGCTTGTCTGGGTTTTGCCGGTAGAGCGCAGCGACCTTGTCGAGCGTCGCCAGCTCGGCATCGCCGAGGTTGGCGGCGCCGGCAGCGAAGCCGATCTCGGCAACCGGCGTCTCGACCGGAGCGGGGACCGTGTTTTTCTTTTCGACCGGCGGCGCCATCGCGGTGCGGGTCGGCGCCGGCGATGCCAGTACCGGCGGCGGCGGCGGCTGATACGCGGCAGCACCAACAGACGGCATCGCAGCCGGCGCAGGCGGCGGCGGCAAATGTGCCGCTCCGCCGTTATTCGCCGCTGGAATCGATACGAGACGCGGTGGCGCCGGTGCCGGCTCGGGCTTTTCGGGCTGCGGCGTCTCGGCGATTTGCGGCGAGACGAGGCTCGATTCCATCGGGCCGGGCTCGGGCGGCTGGCCAGGTTTTCGCAGGCCGCTCTCCATGCCGTTGGGGGCAGAGCTGGTCGCGCCCGCCGAATTGGCAGCCGCGGCCGCCGAACCACCCGATGGCGGTGCGGCGGTCGCGACTCTCGTCGCGGGCGCCGCGCCGGCGGCGGCAACCGGACCCGCGTCGACCCGGGCGGCTGGTGCCGATATCCTTGTCGTCCGCAGCGGCACCGGCGGCGCCGCGACGGAGGGCGATGTCCCCGAAGAGAGGGAGGCGGGCGCCGCCGCGGCGGACGGCGGCAGTGGCACGGCTGCAGCGGCCTGTCCGGCGCGAAGCTGCGCGTCGCTGTATTTGGCGTTGGCACGATCGGCAACGAGGCTCTGCGTCAGATGCTTCAGTTCGGCCTCGGTCAGCTCCTGCGTCGGCGGCGGCGGTACCGTGGCGAGGTTCGGATAAGCGGCGGCCGCGCCAGCCGCCAAGTTCTGGGTATTCGGTGTCGTCACCGGATTGGGGTCGTTGCGACTGGCCCCGGTCAGGTTGCGATAGGTGGTGACCGGATTGCACGCGACGAGCGCCAGCGAGAGCACCAGCGCCAGCGGACCGAACGGAGGCCCTGATGCGCCATCAACGCCGCGGACCGGAGGGGTCGTTCCGCTTGCCATCAGCGAATTCCCGAGATTGGACCGCGCCGCTGCGACCGCAGAATCCTGACGGCCGATACACGGCCGACGCCGGCCGGTGTATTAGATCCGCAACGCCGCGTCACTATGTTTGATCGCGAGCAGAGGCGAGCGGTCTCAACCGATCGGCGACACCGAGGAAACGGCAAATGACCGATGCGACCCGAGACAAGTCCGGCAAAGGCGAGGCCGGCGCGGCTGTGTTCGACATCGGAGATTTGTCCCGGCGGATGGCCGACATCGCCGAGAAGAGCGAGCACCTCGTCGCCGATTTCCTCAAGCGGCAGTCGCCGCCGGACGGGATCGGCCTCGGCAGCCCGCTGTCAATCGGCGCCGCCTTTTTTGAGATGACGGCGCGCTTGATGGCCGATCCCGCGCATCTCGTGCAAGCGCAATTATCGTTGTGGCACGACTATATGACCTTATGGCAGCGCACCGCGCAGCGCTTTCTTGGCGGCAGCGCCGAGCCGATGATCACCCCGCCGGCCGGCGACCGACGATTTCGCGACGTCGCCTGGGACGACAACACCCTGTTCGATTTCATCAAGCAAAGCTATCTTTTAACGGCGCGTTGGCTGCAGGGAACCGTGCGCGCGGTCGAAGGAATCGACGAGCACACGGCGCGCAAGATCGACTTCTACACCCGGCAATTCGTCGACGCGATCGCGCCCTCGAATTTCCTGTTGACTAACCCCGAGGTATTGCGGGCGACGATTGAAAGCCGCGGCGAGAATTTGCTGAACGGGCTCAAAAACTTGCTCGACGACTTGGAGCGCGGCAAAGGTCGGCTGGCCATCCGGATGACCGACATGACGGCGTTTCGCCTCGGCGAAAACATTGCCGTCACCCCTGGCAAGATCGTCTACCAGAACGATCTCTTGCAGCTGATTCAATACGTGCCGTCGACGGACAAGGTCAAGCGCCGGCCATTGCTGATCATCCCGCCTTGGATCAATAAGTTTTACATCCTCGACTTGCGTCCGGACAATTCCTTCGTGCGTTGGGCGGTGGCGCAAGGCCATACTGTCTTTGTGATTTCTTGGGTCAATCCCGACGAGCGCCTCGCCGGCAAGACCTTCGCCGATTACATGCGCGAAGGATCGCTTGCCGCACTCGAGGCGATCGCGGCGGCGACCGGCGAGCGAGAGGCCAACGTCATCGGTTATTGCCTAGGCGGCACTCTGCTCGCGGCGACGCTCTCCTATATGGTGGCAAAGCGCGACCGGCGGATCAAGAGCGCCACCTATTTCGTGACCATGGTCGACTTCGCCGAAGCAGGGGAGCTTTCGGTTTTCATCGACGAAGAGCAGCTGTCTGCCCTCGAAGAGCGGATGAACGCCAGGGGCTATCTCGAAGGCAGCGACATGGCGACGACCTTCAACATGCTGCGCGCCAACGACCTTATCTGGTCGTTCGTCGTCAACAACTATCTGTTGGGCAAGTCGCCGTTCCCGTTCGACCTCCTCTACTGGAACGCCGATTCGACGCGCATGCCGTCGGCGATGCACAGCTTTTATCTGCGCAACATGTATCAGGAGAATCTGCTGGTCCGACCCGGCGGCATTACCCTCGATGGGGTGCCGATCGATCTCGGCCGGATCAGGACGCCGTCCTTTCTTTTGTCGACGCGCGAAGATCACATCGCACCCTGGCGCTCGACCTATGCGGCAACCCGGCTTTACAAGGGGCCCGTCAGGTTCGTTCTGTCCGCTTCGGGCCATATCGCCGGCGTCGTCAACCCGCCCGGCAGCAAATACGGACATTGGGAGAATGACGCGACCCCCCCCACCCCGGAAGAATGGCTCGGCGGCGCAGTCCAGCACCCGGACTCCTGGTGGCCGGTGTGGCAGCGTTGGATTGCCCAGTATGGCGGCGGCGAGGTGCCGGCTCGTCACCCCGGCGACGGCAATTTGACGGTGATTGAGGATGCCCCCGGCTCTTATGTCAAGGTCCGCGCCGAACACTGAGCCGCGCGGTTTGTGGTTCAGGCCCGCCCAGATCGAGCAGTTTGCGGCTCGCGTCGGGCGGGCCTCCTCGGCTCCGTTTCGCATGCCGGAATAGTGCTCCCTGCTAAAATGGCAAAAACGAGCGATTTTCTCCTGCCTTCGGAAGCGGCGACCGGTTCGTTGTAAATTCAACCGGTTGACCGAATTCTGCCGGGCTGCCTGTAGGGACGAGAAAGCGGCGGCTGAGGGAAGTCGCAGGGAGCGAAATCGGCGCAAAAACGGCCTCGCCAATTTCCCTGACTGATGACGCAGCGCGCGCTTGCCGAGCAGCGTCACCCCGCAGAACCCTCCCCTATTCCCGCAACAACCGGAAAAATACCGGAAAATCACCGTGGCAATCCGCTATAATAAATTGATTCTATTGACAATTGTTGACGGATCGAGGCCGCGCAGCGGGAACCGAGTTGCGCTCTATCGGGAATGGAAATTCCGCGAACGGCAAACGATCGGGAAACCGCGGCCCGGGGCCTCGATGACCGGCGCCATCGCCAGCCATGCACATCATAGCGATTACGATATCGACAAGCAAGCGAAACTTGCTACCGTTTGTTGCAGCAATCGGATCATTAAGCAATCAAACCATTCAGGGCCGGATCGATGGGCACTGACCCTCCTATGCGGTCGGCTATGGATCGTCGTCAGGGACGGCGGCAGGCGCCGCCGGGCGACGCGGCGCGAGATCGGAACCCCCCGGGTCGCCGACCGGTTTGCCGAGCGACCAGCAGGCGCTGAAGCTGCTGCTTGGTCTCTTGCTGGAACTCGAGCGGCGCGCCCCGGCTAATATTCTGCCGCACCGCCGAACCCGCGCGGCGCAGACCATCCGGGCGTTGGGTCCGCAGCAAGAATCCGTCCGTTTGACGTTTCGACCATCAAATTTCGTGACGATAGGCCACAGTAAATGCCTCCAGACAATCCCGATTGCCGCCCTGCAGCGCCTCGCCGCTCGTTGGGCCGGTAGTCCTCATCGAGAGCGTTCAGTTCCGTTGCTGTTGCTGCCTACTTCCATTGCCAAAGATTCCATTCTGCATTCCCGTTGTCGTCGACTTCCCATTCGTGGACGAGGCATTAACCATTGAGCGGAGCCAGTTTCCCGGTCGCGCCCTGAAAATAAGCGGACCCTCGGAAGCTTACGGCAGTGGTTTTTCCGGCCCGACAGAACCCGATGCCCTGAACCAGCCCACATCTCCGTCCGTTGTGATTGTCGGACACGGCCCCGAGGTTTCTCCGTAGAACGTGCCATCGGGATTCAGGACTGTCCAATAGGTCGCGGTAATGCGGGCAGCAATACCGAGGATCTGGCCGCTGATCTCCGTCGTTGTCTCAAACTTCGGCGATCCTTCCGATGGAAGTATTTTTTGTCCGGTGATCTTACCTTGGAACCTCCCAATTTTCTCGCCCAACATGCTCCCACTCCCGTCTCCATGTCGGCTCCATCGCCGACATCGTCATTTGCACATGACCGCCGACCGGCCGCAACTTCAAAAGCTTATGCAGGCCCTCGCACCCGGTGATGTCGTTATCACCACGGCCGTTGATCTGCGGGGTTACAGCGATCGATCTTTACGAGCGGACCCGATGCGCCGACCGCGGGGCTTCCGCGTTCCGCAGTCTACTTCACGTCTTCGTCTTTTCCAGGTTGTCGATGTAACGATCGAGGTACCAGCGCGCCTTCTTCAGAGCTTCCAACGCGTCGCTCTTTTCCCCGGCAAGCGCAATATATCTCAAGACATTCCCAAGATGAAACCCTAATTGCCATGCTTCGGCCACTCTTATCGTATCGTAAGGATTACCAGCACCGTCATATTGTTCAGGATGATCGACGGCTTTCGACATGTTGCCCGCCTGTGCTCGTCGCACGCTAACCGGAACTTCCAGCGTTTGAAAGACGCAAGTCTTTGATTCGGCGTGGTATCGGTCGCCGGCTGGTGCTGCTTACTGGGTACGGGTGGGGTCGATGCCGAGGAGGTCGAACGCCTTCTGTTGCAGCGGGGTGAGCCTGGGATAGAGGATCAGAGTACGGTCGGGTGCCGCCGCGGTGGTGACCTCGTTGCGGGTGAAGGTGGCGAGATCGGCGAGCAGGCTGTGCAAGCTGTGGACGCGCAGGCCATCCGGGGTAATGCCGCGGCTATCCTTGACATGGGCGGCGGGCGAGCGCGGCGCCTTGGCGACGGGGCTGGTGCGCAAGGCTTCAGCAGCGGCGCGATCGTGGTCGTCATAGAGCATCGGCGCGAGGCGATTGCGCAGGTGCCATTCGAGGTAATAGGCCAGCATGCAGAGGAAGACGTGGGCGCGCACGCGCGGCGCGCGATAGTGAAAGACGGGGCGGATGTCGAGGTCGACAGTTTTGAGCGAACGGAAGGCACGCTCGACGCGGCTGAGGCTCTTGTAGGCGGCGACGGCGGCGGCATCGTCGAGCCGGTCGGCGGGCACCGGGGTGCGCACCGCATAAAGACCGTCGAGCGCCGCCTCGGCGGCGATCGCCGCGGCTTTGCGGGTGCAGACGAAGCGGTCGTCGGCGATGTCGAGATCGAAATGCTTGGCCATGTGGCGGCGGTCGAGGACGGCGCCGACCTTTCGCGCGATTTTGGCGATGCCGCGCAACGGTCGCCGGGTGCGTTCGACCGCCTGTTGGATCGCGGCCATGTCGCGTTCGGCGGCCTGCAGCAGATCCTCGCGCTTGCGCGCCCGTTCGGCGGCGAGCGCCGGGTTGCGGCAGACAACGAGCCGCTCGTCCGGGTAATCGGGCGAGGTCACCGCGGCCATGTCGCGCTCGTCGAACAGCGAGAGCTGCAGCGCGCCGCCTTCGACCAGGCCGCGGATCGCCGGGGCGCGCAAAGCGGTGATCCAGTCGAGCCCATTGGGGCGCAGGTCGGCGTCGATGCGGGCTTGCGTGATCATGCCGCGATCGCCGACGAGAACGATGTGACGCAAGACAAAGCGCTCTTTGAGCTTGGCGACTTGCGTCGACAGCGTCGTCGGATCGCCGGTATTGCCTTCGAACACTTCGATCGCCACCGGACAGCCGTCGGCGGCGCACAACAGCCCGTAGACGATCTGCAATTTGCTCGACTTGCGATCGCGGCTGTGGCCGAACTGGGCAAGCGGGCAGCAGCGGCCTTCGAGCCAACTCGACGACACGTCGTAGAGGACCAGGGTGCCCTCCTTGAGGTGGCGCTTGGCGAGAGCTGCCTCGATCGTCGGCTGCTGTTCCACGAGCCAGTCGAGCGCGGCGTAGAGTTCGTCGGCGTCGACCTCGCCCAAGCCCAGCACCGGCGCCAGGCTGGAGGCCGCGGTCCCCAATGACAAGGCCTTGGCGGTTGCCAGTTTGGAGGCCGGGTCAAGCAGGCGGGCGAGGATCATGGCCCGCACCAGGCTGCCCGGCCGCTCGCCGGCGGCGCCGAGCAGGCGGTCGAGCGGCAGCGTGCGCAACAGGCCGAGAGCCGCGGCGACGGCCCCGTGCGGCCAGGATCGCTGGATCTGGAACGGCGTCTCACCCGGCGCCAGCACGGTGCTGCCCTTCAGGAGTGCGCGCAGCCCGGCGACCAAGGGCGGCGGCCAGTCACTCAGATTGAGCAGGGTGCGCTTCTTGACCTTGCCGCCCTCGCGAAACCACTCGCGCAGCAGGATGGCGGGCGGCGAATTGCGGTTCGGAACCGCTTCGATGTACATGGCTGCATATTACCGAACCGACCAGCCTCAAGCAACCACTATCCGACCACTTACATGGCTACAGACGATTGCGAAAATCGACGGTTTCCCCAGCCACATCAGAAGCTTATCGCTTTTCAACCGCGGAAGTTCCCTACGGTGGTTGACACGGCGGCGCGCCGGTGGCGGGTCGCGCTTATGCCCGATGCTCGCCGCCGTCCGGGCCTCCTAACCGACTGCTCGGCCCGATCGGTGGCCATTCGCCACTGTCTCATATGGCCGGAAGCAGGGCGAGCGGATTGCGCGGCGGGCCCCCGCCATGGTGGGCACGAGCAGGGTTTCCCGGGCCGCGCGAGGTGGACAAGCGATTTCCGCGTGGGGGCTTTATGCCATCGTCCAATCGTCGTCCTGTGTCGAATTCAGAGGTGTCATGGCATCGATGTCGATTATCCGGCAAGGAGCCTGGCGATTGCGGCCAGCCACGATCTTCGACTTGCGGCGGTTCGAAGGGGTGCTGCGGGCGGCGGGGCCGCCGTTGCTGTTCGGCCTGCGGCTGTGGGCTTCGGTGTGCCTGGCGCTCTACGTCGCGTTCTGGCTCGAACTCGACACCCCGTCCTGGGCCGGGACGACCGCGGCGATCGTCTGTCAGCCGCATCTCGGAGCCTCGCTGCGCAAGGGCTGGTTTCGCCTGATCGGCACAGTGGTGGGCGCCGTGGCGATCGTGGTGATGACCGCTTTTTTCCCGCAGGACCGTTTCGCCTTTCTCGTGAGCCTGGCGCTGTGGGGCGCCGCATCGGCCCTCGTTGCGACCTTGTTGCGCAATTTCGCGGCTTATGCCGCAGCCCTTGCCGGTTATACGGCGGCGATCATCGCAAGCGACCAGCTCGGCGCCGTCGGCGGTCTGAACGGGCAGGCTTTCATGCTTGCCGTGAACCGCGCCAGCGAGATCTGCATCGGCATCGTCTGCGCTGGCATCGTGCTGGCCCTGACCGATCTCGGCGGCGCCCGGCGCCGGCTCGCCACCCTCATCGCCGCCATTTCGGCCGAGATCGGCACCCGCTTCACCGGCACGTTGGCCACCGCTGGCGGCGAATTTGAAGGCACCCAGACGGTTCGGCGCGAGCTGGTCCGCCGCGTCGTGCTGCTTGAGCCGGTCGTCGATGAGGCGCTCGGCGAATCCTCCCAACTCCGCTACCACTCGCCCGTCTTACAGATCGCTTTAGACGGTTTGCTCGATGCGCTTGCCGGCTGGCGCACGGTGGCGGTTCAGCTGGCACGCGCGCCGGATCAGCAGGCTCGCGAAGAGGCAGCCGCGGTGCTCGCCCGAATACCGGAGGAACTTTGCGTTGGGCCTGATCAAGACCAGACGACGCGCTCGATCGCCGAGCCGACCCGGCTGCTCCGGGCATGCGACGCCGCGGCGCGTAGGCTGGTCGCCCTGCCGGCGGTCACACCTTCACTGCGGTTGCTTGCCGATCAGACTGCCGAAGTGCTGGCCGGAATCTCGCACGCCCTCAATGGGCTGGCATTGCTCATAGCCGATCCTGCCCGGCCGGTTCCGCGCAGCAGCGGCACCCGTCGCCTTCGCATCGCCGATTGGCTCCCTCCCCTCGTCAATTTCGGGCGGGCATTCCTCGTGATCGGTGCCGCCGAGCTTTTCTGGATAACGACCGCATGGGCTGACGGTACGAATTCGATTACCTTTGCCGCAATTATTGTCATCCTGCTCGCACCGCGCGCCGATCAAGCTTATGGTGCCGCGATCGGCTTCATGATCGGCAGCATCCTGACCGTCGCGATTGCTGCAACTCTTGATTTCGCGCTGCTGCCGAACGTCGAGACCTTCGCCGTTTTCGGCTTGGTAATCGGTATCGTTCTGGTGCCGGTGGGTGCATTTCTCGCCTTGCAGTGGCAACCGGCCATTTTCACCGGGATCGTGACGCCCTTTATACCGCTTCTCGCGCCCGCCAACCCGATGACCTACGACACCGCGCAATTTTACAACGGTGCACTGGCGATCATCGCAGGCGCGGGTGCCGGGGCCATGTCGTATCGCTTGATTCCGCCGCTATCACCCGCATTCCGGACGCGCCGGTTGCTCGGGTTGACGCTGCGCGATCTGCAGCGCCTCGCGTCGGGCACCATTCCGCAAACACCCGATGACTGGAAGGGCCGTATGTATGGCCGGTTCGCCGCGCTGCCGGATTGGGCACTGCCGCTGCAGCGCTCGCAGCTGATGGCGGCATTCTTGGTCGGTACCGAGATTATCCAGCTGCGACGCATCTGTCGCCGGTTCGATCCGAGCCCCGACCTCGATGCGGCGCTCGCGGCGGTTGCGCGCGGCGACAGCGCTGTGGCGACAGAAAGGCTTGCCGATCTCGACGCCGCGCTCGCCTCTCGTCCGGGGACTGAGGTTCTTCGGGGGCGCGGCCTGATTCTCGCGCTGTCGGAGGCGCTGAGCCAACACGCCGCTTACTTCGACGCCGAAGCGGCGGGATGAGGTTCCTTGAGATCTCGGCCAGCCAGCGTTGTCGCGCGGCGTCGCTCTTCGCATCCTCACCTACGGACTTCTGCGACATGTCGACGATGAACGCGACGCCGGCTTCCTGGCGGCCTGTGCGAACTGGGCGGTGGGCCGAACGGAGAGGCTGGGTTCGGTCGTCACCGCTCTTCGAAAGGCTCGTCCCAGATGGCGGTGTGGATCTTGCCCTCGGGCAGGGCATAACCGCGGTGCATTCCTGCGGTGTTGAACGGCAGGGCCGGCGCACCGGTGCGGCCAACGGCGATGATCCCGCCTTGCCCGCCGAGCTCCCCCAATTCATGAATGACGTCGCGCGCCGCCTTATCGAGGGATAGACCCGCGTGGCGTACCCGCGCGGCGATCTCGAAGGCCGCGCCGTAACGCATGAACATCTCGCCATGACCGGTCGCCGAAACTGCGCAGGCCGAGTTGTGCGCATACGTGCCTGCTCCAATGATTGGGGTGTCGCCGACCCGGCCGGGAACCTTGCCGGTCATTCCTCCGGTCGTGGCCCCGCCGGGCGCGTCTATCCAGGACAGTTCCCTTGCCCTCATCTTCCCGCCTACGCGCGTCGGCGCTAAACTTAAGATTCGATGTCAGCGGCAAGGCGTGAGGGGCATGATACCCTGGCAAGCGAGGCAAGCGAGGGGAAGGGCGTAGTTCCGCATTCGTTTTCTCGGGAGGAAGAGCAATGCCACAAGTGGGCACAGGCGAATATACCTATGAGCTGATCCGCGATTTTCTCAAATTACCCGCGGGAGAATCCTTGGGCTGGTCAGCCGGGTAGCGGCCGATGCGCAGGACCGCATCTACGTGTTTCAGCGCAAGGATCCGCCAGTCGTGGTCTTCGATCGCGACGGGAAATATCTCGGCGCCTGGGGCGGCGGCGAGGTCACCGATCCGCACGGTCTCAAAATTGTCGGCGATACCGTCTACACGACCGATCGCTCCGACTCGGTCGCAAAATCATTTACGCTCGAGGGCAAACCTCTGCTCGAGCTTGGGCGGCGCGGCGTGCATTCCGATACCGGCCAAGTCACCAACTGGCTGGCGGAACGCGCGGCAGGACCGTTCAATCACCCGACCGAAATGATCGCCCACCCGAACGGCGACGTTTACGTGACCGACGGCTACCGCAACGCCCGCGTGCACCGCTTCACGCACGATGGGAGGCTCGTCAAGTCGTGGGGCGAGCCGGGAAATGGTGCGGGCCAGTTTCATTTACCGCACAGCATCGCCTTCGACGATAACGGCAAGCTATACGTTGCCGACCGGTCCAACAAACGCATCCAGATCTTCACGCCCGAAGGCGAGTTCCTCGGCCAGTGGACCGGCATGGGCGGCCCCAACGACATCACCCGCGGCAAGGATGGCAATTTCTACATTGCCGAGCAGGAAAACGAGGGCAACCCCGCCTATGTCTGCGTTCGCGATGGGAATGGAAACGTTCTCGCTCGCATGGAGAGCCGACATGTCCACGGCGTCGGCGTCGACTCGCGCGGCGATATCTATGCCGGGTTGACCCAGGAACGCAGCGTCGACAAGTTCGCGCGCACGGATTGAGCCCGGAAGCGTCATTCATCGGCGCTGGCGCCCAGACCTAGCCGACCGCACCAAACGCAGCCTCGCACGGCATGAAGGTCGCCGAGGTTATGGCGCTGTCGTCGGCGACATCGAGCGCATCATCCGCGAAGCCTGACAGCGCTCGGCCGTCCGGCCGCGTCCGGCGCAGGAGCTCGGTGTTTATCCGCCGGCGACCGCGAGGCGCGCCGAGGCGAGCGCGGCGAGCTGGTAGACCGCGTCGCGCCCCGCGCCCCAGTCGGCAAGCTCGTCGTCGAGGCGCTCCGGCATGCGCGCGTGCCATTCGCCGGGTGCCGGTTGGATCACCGGGCTCGCGTCGCCCGAGCCGAGCTAGTCAGGCGGCCTCCCGCATGGGACAATGATCGCGCCACTTATGAGACGGCGTCCCAGCCGTCTCGCTAACGCCCGTCAGCTCGCGCAGCGTGGCGCGGGCGCGCGAAAGGCGGGAGCGGACGGTTCCTATCGGCACGCCGAGGGCATCGGCGATTTCCTCGTAGCGCATGCCCTCTCGGCCGGCGAGCAGGACCACCTCGCGGTGCTGGCGCGGTAACGTGGCGATCGCCTGCTCGACGTCCTTCAGATCGAGCGAAGCCTCGACCGCCGGCGCGGCAGACAAATGCGACGTGACGTCTTCGAGCGCGACGACGTTGCCTTCGCGCACCCGACGGCGAACCTCGTTGACATGCTGATTGTGCAGGATGGTGAAGAGCCAGGCGCGCAGATCGGTTCCGGGCTGCCAAAGGTGCTGCTTGGCAAGAGCGCGGACGAGACAGCTTTGTACCAGATCGTCGGCCTGGGACAGGTCTTTGGCAAACATCACAGCATATTCGCGGCGCCCGGTGTCAAGGATGGCCCGGAATACAAGCGATTTTGGGATCGTTTGCGGCGCGGGGAATATCAGGCTGCACAATACAAATGCATAGGTAAAAACGGCAAGGAGGTGTGGCTCGAGGCTTCATATAATTCGGTCGTCAAAAATGGTCGGCCGCACAAGGTCATCAAGTTGGCAACTAACATAACCGAAAAAAATGGAATATGTAGATCTGGTCGGCCAGGTGAATGCGATCGGGAAATCGCTCGCGGTTATTCAATTCGCCATGGACGGCACGATCATCGACGCCAATGAGAATTTCCAAACCATTATGGGCTACACGCTCGCCGAGATCCGCGGCAAGCACTATAGCATGTTTGCCGAGCCCGCGCTCAAGGACAGTGCCGAATACCGGGAATTTTGGGCAAAGTTAAATCGCGGCGAATTCGAGGCTGGCCGTTTCAAGCGTATCGGAAACCGCGGCAAGGAGGTATGACTCGAAGCGGCCTACAATCCCATCCTCGATATGAACGGGAGGCCCTTCAAGGTCGTCAAATATGCAACCGACCTGACGCCGCGCAAAGCCGAGAGCGCCAAAATAGCAATGGACTTCGAAAGCGGCGTCAAATCCCTTGTCGATAGCGTATCGGCTTCGAGCGACGAAATGCAGATGACGGCCGAATCGCTCTCTGCCTCCGCAGAACAAACAAAATAGCAATCTTCGACGGTTGCGTCCCCTTCTGAACAATTGACTGCGTCAATAAATGAAATCTCTGGCCAGCTGATGGAGGCAACCAAAATCATCGATGCCGCAGTTGCTGAAGCCGACAAGTCCGAAAAATTGGTCGGGGCGCTGGTCACCACTGCGGAAAAAATAAGCAGCGTCTCGGCAATGATCGCACAGATCGCCGGACAGACGAACCTGCTGGCGCTGAATGCGACGACCGAAGCGGCGCGTGCGGGAGAAGCGGGAAGGGGATTCGCGGTGGTGGCCTCGGAAGTAAAGTCGCTTGCCACCCAAACGACCAAGGCGACCGAAGAGATCTCGCAGCAGATCAGGGAGATTCAGGATTCAAGCCGAACGACGGCGACATCGATCGGCGAGATTGCTCAAGTCATTACCCGGGTCAGTGAGATAAGCACGACGATTTCGGGTTCCGTTGAGCAGCAATCGGCCGCTACACGCGAGGTATCCATCAATATATCGGGGGTTACGCAAGCAGCACATGACACAGGAAGATCGGCGATAAAGGTGCTTTCTGAGGCGAGATCATTGCCGGAGTTGGCCGGCAATTTACAAGGACGGGTGAAGAAATTTCTCGGCGACGTGCGCGCAATGTAAGACATCGGTTCCCGAGCTCGCGATGCGTGCGGATCGATTACGAGAGAGCCGAGCAACCGGGTTTCGTCAACGTCTGGCGCCCCTAAAGAGTTGCAATTCGATCGAAATGGCCGAGCGACGACCGAACCCGTCGAGCCCCCACACCATGAGCGCGTCGGCGGCGGCGCAGGCTTAATGAAGGGCGCGCGGCGAGGCCGGCGCCGCCTAGCCGTCAGCCCGAACGAGGCCCTCTTTTGCCGTTACCGGGCGGGGTCTCGGGTCGCATAAAAGAGCCAGCCCTCTATGCAGCCGAACAGGACCAGCAAAGCGGCAGCGCCCGCGATCCCTCCGATATCGTAGCCGAACCGCCCGCAGACATAGAGAAGAACCAGGATGCTTTGCATCATTCCCGGGGCGCCGATGCCGCGATGCTGCGGCCCGTAATGGTATCCAATCCAGAAGGCGAAGCGCGTCGCCATCCAGACCACCGTAATCGCCACGACCGCGCGCATCGACCGGTCAGCCGCACCGTAGACGGACAGAGCAAGCAGACCCGGAATGAACAATAGGAGCTGCTCTAGGGTATTCTGGAGATATCGGAGATTGATCCTCAACCGGCGCGTTTCATAACCGGCTAACGGATCGAACGCGGGAGATTGCAGGCGCTCATGCGCAACCGCATCAATCCCCGTGACGAAGCAGAGAAGGATCGCGACACAGCAGCATTTGAGAGCGAACACCAGGCGCGCAACCGGATCCACCATCCCGGCAATTGGTGGCAGCAAAAAATAGACGCCGAGCCACAAAGCGATCGCAAAGGGGAACGCCATTGCGATTTCCGCCAACCCGGCTGATCGCTGTCGGCGGTAATCACTGCCGTCACCGCGCACCGGTTCCATGCTTGCCGTCCCCTTTCATCGAGATCAAGAGCATCCTGCGGCGTTCGCCGAAGCGAGCGTTGAGGGTTAGCCCTTGCCGCGAACTCTCCTTCCTACGAATGCGTCATCGACGTGATGGTCGCATTCACGCCCGCCGGCGAGCCCATCCGCCACTGTCCGCCGGCAAGACATTGATCGCTGATGACCCTTCAGGCCTATGGCTTGGGTCGTATTATACGCGTAAGAGCGCCTTCGAGCGCCTCGACTGCCAGGATAAGCTCACCCGTTTCAAGGTAAAGGGTGGTCCCGCACGGACACTGCAATTCGGAATTTTCCCTGAACCACTGCACGGTCTTTTGTATTTGCGCGCCGCAGTGCGTGCATACGACCGGCAGGGGGTAGTTCTCAAGGCCTTGTGACATGGCTGTCAATTCTCTGTGCCAGCGGGGGCGCGTCCGGCTGCTTATCGGCATAGCCGAGCTCGACTTCCGCACGAAGCCAATGATCGAGATGCCTGCCCTCCGGGCGTCCTTCTTCCTCCCAGATCGCATAGGCCCGCTCCCGAATGGCCTGCTCCCGCATCGCGGGGTCGCCCGAAGCTATGGCAGCAACGACTTCGGGCTCGGTTTGCTGCGTCGTCGCCGTCGATGTCGGCCCCGGGGCGACGAACTCGTTCGATGACGGCTTGCGTCTATTCATTACTCTCCAGCCTTTTCCGGGTGCTTCAGCTTCCATCCGGACTAACGCAGATGACGCCCGATCGTCTCGCCGCTAGTGCTGAGCCGCAGAAGCGCTGCAAAGCCCAGCCATCAAGGCCGTGCCACGCCGCCGCCGGAAGAGCCGACCACGCATTAGGAAATGCGACCAGGCACCTATCCAACCCGATCCGCTGCTCGCCGTTTTCGACGACGGGCGGCGATGGATGCGCGGAGCGCTTTCCAGCCACGGACGCCGCTGTTTAGTGCGAGCGATCATCCACTTCCGAAAAACGCTGAGGTCCTCTGTCAGGCTCTCCCTACCCCATGGCCCAGCTTCTCAAGCAACAATGCCGGTGTATATTGCGTCCCGCGCCGAGGTCTCTCCGCGCTCCAGGAAAGCGCGTTAATCGAGTACAATGATAGAGCCACCGACTTCTCCGAAATCCGGGTGCTGATCCCTCAAAGCCCGCGAGATCGCCCTGCAAAAACTTGAGAGGCTGTGAATGTATTCCGCCGCCGACCTCTCCAGTCGTTACCCCGGCGGAAGGCCGGGGCCCATCGTTGCACGGCACGAGCGGTCATCCGCCAAATGAGGCATTGAAATTGCTAGAAAAACTAGGAGCGGCGCAGAAATGCGCCCCGGCCTTCGCCGGGGCGACGGGAGGGGGGCGTTGCATTATCGGACGGGAGGCGGGAAGCGCGCCCGGAACTCGATCTCGCTCCTCACTTGATCCCGTACATCCAGATGAAGACTGCGATCGTGACCAACACCACGGTGCCGTAGGTTATGCGGGCGATCAGGTCCACTGCGATGGCGCGGCCGTGATAGGTGCGGTTGCGCAGGATCTCGCCGATGAACCCCGCGCACATCGCCGTCAGGCAGAGCACAAAAAAGACGTAGAAGATGTATTCCAACGCCATCGTATAGCCGAGCGAGGGAAGCTGGTTGCTGATCGAGATCAGCAGCACCGCGCTGGTCAGGATGCCGGTCACCGGGATCGTCGTCCGCTCTTTGGCCATGCTGGGCGGGAAGAACAGGGTGGCGAAGACGACCAGCGCCAGCAGGAACAGCGGCACCAGCGTCTTGACCATGAACGCGATGACGTCTCGTCGCACCACGATCGCGGTATCGAAGCCGCCATACTCGTTGCGAACGTCCGTGTCGAAGAGCGCCGTCTTGCCCTGGGTCGAACTGATCGAGAAGGCATCGACGAAGTAGCGAATGTCCGTGGCGTGCCAGAGCTGCGGGTCGCGGAAAGCGCTACGTGCACCGACCGAGCCAGGGTCCGGCCGGTGCAGGTGCAGGCCGGACGTGTCGATCACGTAGGCGATCTGTTCGCGGGGCGCCTCGTGGTTCTGGAACCGCACGAGCAGGGACTGGCTGTCGAATGGGAAATCGTGCAGGTCGAACTCTGCCTTGATGTCGCCGGAGACGCGCCAGACGCGGTAGTTGAGATCGTCTTCCCTACCCGTCTCGGCCGGGTGTGCCGGGTCGAAGCTGCCCTTTTGCAGGCTGGGGAGTTCGATATGTGACGGCAAGTCGTCATGACCGCCATAGCGCAGCCACAGATAGAAATCGACGTTGAAGGTCCCGGCCTTGAGATCGACGCTGCCGAGATGGGCGATGTCGATGCCGGCATACACGACGCGCTGCAGCCAGTAGAATTTGTCGCCAATGTCGACGATGTGCCCGTCGCGCATTTCCTTCGAGAGATCGACAAGATCCGGGTTTTGCACCGTGACAAGCTGAATAGGTGCGCTGACCAGTCGTCCGCGTGCGAACGAGCCAAAGCGGGACGGGCGCGGCATGTCGCGATGGGCGTTGAAATAGAGCGGACCGTCGAGGCCGGGCACCGCGTGCTCCAGGCTGTCGAAGCTGGCCAGCGCGTCACGGATCTTCTCGCGGTCCTCTATCTTGCTCTGTGCGGTGTTGGCGGGATGGGCGCGGCGCAGCGCCGCGACCAGCAATCGCACCGCGTCGTTGCTCTTCGCCCCCCACCAACTCGGCCGCTTGCCCGTTGCGGCGGAGTAGCTCTCGGCAAATTCCTGGCCCAGGGAACCGACCGTGTCGAAGATCACCGCGGCGGTGGTGAAAAGGTTGTCGGAGAAGAAGCCGGGCGTATCGCGCTCTTCCGGCTCGGTCGCGAAGTTTTGCAGATAGTCGTCGGTCCCGGCGTAGAGTGCGACGAGGATGGTGCGAATGCCGCGTCGCCGGATCGCTTTGATCAGGTAGGGCGACTGGTTGATCGAGACGGCAAGAACGATGATACGCGGTTCTGGTTCCTGCGCCAGCGACTCCGCGATGTCCCTGGCCGCGACCGCGGCCGGCTGTGAAACGTCGTCATACGTCCAGGTTTTCGGCGTCTGCCCCTGGCTGCCCGCGAGGTAGCCGCGTCTGAAGCTCCGGCCGAAGGCGTCTTTTGAGATTACCAGGTCGATGTCGGCGGCGCGCGCGAACAGCGAGCTGTGCCCCTGTAGAACATTGCGGATGTAATAGGCGAGCCACTCCGCCGTTGCCGTGTTTGGCGTCTGCAGACGGAAGTACCAGGGATTGCCGATCGTCAACTCGTCGGCCACCGACTGGCCCGTAAGCGCCGGGATGCGGGCGGCCTTGTAGCCGCTTGCGGCCGCGATCGAGAAGGGGCTGAGCAGGTGCCCAAGCACGGCGACGGCCGGCCCGTCGGCGATCTTCTGCACGTTGGCGCGTGCCCCCTTGGCCGAGCTGCGGTCGTCGTAGGGGTCGAGCACGATCTTGTGTCCGTCCACGCCGCCGGCGCGGTTGATCTCGTCCACATAAAGCTGCGCCGCCGCCAGGCTCTCGACGCCTTCATTCGCCACCGCGCCGCTCAAGGAGCTGGCGAAGGCGATGTGGATCGGGCTCGGCCGGGTCGTGATCTGCCGCAACACGAGACCGCCCGCCGCGAGCACGATCAGAAGTGCTGTCGCGATGATCCAGACGCGAGAGTTGCGGCGATCTCGCACAGAGGACCCGAGCGGGTGGCGTGGGCTATCCGGCACGATGGACCCGCTTGCCCAGGAGGGGCCGAAGCGGTGTCGCGGCCAGCAGCAGACATAGCTGACAGCAGACATTACTTGTAGCCAGGTCCGCCATCAACCGACACTTGATTGCGCCAGGCGGCGCGCACACTGTCCTGTACGGTGGCCGGCAGCTGGACATAGCCCAGCTGTTCGGCGACAGCCCCACCGCTTTTGTAGGCCCAGTCGAAGAACCTCATCACGGCGGCGCTGCGGGTCGTATCCTTCGGGTCCTTTGGCAGCAGGACGAAAGTGGGGGTGACGATCGGCCAGCTCGCCGCACCACCGGTGTCAACCAGACTGACGGCGAAGTTGGGCGTATTCCAGTCGGCCGATGCAGCTGCGGCGGTGAAACTTGCGGTGGTCGGCTCGACAAAGACGCCCGACCGGTTGCGGAGCTGGGCAGTAGTCAGGTGGTTCTCCGCCGCGTAGATGCTTTCGACATAGGCGATGGCGCCGCGGGTGATGTTGACCGCGGTGGCCACGCCGTCGCTGCCCCTGGCGCCGACGCCCGCGGGCCACTTCACCTTAGTGCCAATGCCGACGCTGCTCTTCCACTGCCGGCTGACCGCGGAGAGATAGGAGGTGAACGCGAAGGACGTGCCGGACGGCTCGTAGCGGTGGATCGGCTCTATGGGGAGGTTCGGCAGGGCCACATCGGGGTTCACCCGCTTCAGCCGGGGATCGTTCCATTTGCCGATCTTGCCGGCGAAGATGGCGGCCAGCGTCCCGCCCGTCAGTTTCAGCTCACCTTCGCGCAGGCGCGGCAGGTTCACGATCACGACCACGGCGCCAATGACCGTGGGGAATTGCAGCAGTTTGGCGGCGCCGAGCCTGGCGTCATCCATCGGTGCGTCGGAAGCACCAAAATCGACGCTGCGACTGATGATCTGGTCCTGACCCGCGCCGGAGCCGATTGCCTTGTAGGTCACGTCGACGCCAATCGCGGAACGCGCTGTATCGGCCCACTTCGCGTAGACTGGGGCCGGGAAGGTGCCGCCGGTGCCGGTGATCTGTTCGGTCCGGACGGTCGCGGCGCCGGCCGACGCAGGCGGCGTCGCCGGCGTGGAGACCGCGTCGGCGGCCTTCGCCTGAAGCGACGGCAAGGCCATGAAGATCAAAGCAAAAAGCACGCGCAACGGTTGGATCCCCCGGATGCGACGAGATCATCCGCACGAAGCGACGTTTGGTCAACCGGGTCGGGTTCGCCGTCCAGCTATGCCGCCTACGGCATCCTGGCTTCGGCCTGGGATCTGCCGAACAACCGCCAGAGCCCATGATTGCCTTCGTGGCCGATCAGCTTGGCGGGAGGATGGCGGCGAAGACGTCGGCAGCGCTACCGATCGGCGTCGGTGGCGGCGCGATCCGGCATAGGCGCTCTGTACCCGTGGTTTCTCCGCTTTGCACCAATCGCCGAGAAATATCGCCTGCGCGGCCGTCAGCGTGATGTCGCCGGCGCAGACCCCCGGCACATACGAACATGTGTCGCTCCATCACGTTTTTTCCTGCGCCTCATCCCACGGTTCGGGCCAGAGGTTGAGCGGCGAGCCGTTGTCGCCGCCAAGGCATATCGGCACCTCGCAGCGGACCGCTTCCGCGGACAGGATGCAGTAGCGGGCGAGCGTGCCGAGCTTGTCGCGCCAGCAGCTCGCACTGTAGCTCTTCGCCGAGCCCAATGTGCAATGCGTCGTCAATCCCGGTGCGGGGATTCCCACAACACGAAGCACCGTCCTGCTGAGGAACGCCCTGGTCTTTGGCCTCCGCCCGACGATCAACTCTCAAACCCGCGTAGTTGTGAGCGCTACAGCTCAAGATTTTCGATAAAAATCTTGCCCCCCGCGCTTGCAAGGGCTTATACGTGTCATAAGTTAGGGTCGAAACCCATCCCGAAAAAACGGCTCATCGGCTATGCCCGCGTGTCCACTGTCCACCCACGGGCAGACCCTCGACAGCCAGCTTGAGCAGCTTCGCGCCGCCGGATGCAGCAGCGGGAACATCTATCGCGAGAAGGTGACGGGCGCGCGGGCCGACCGCCGCGAGCTTAACCGCATGCTCGGCAAGCTGGCTCCCGGCGACGTGGTGACGGTGACGCGGATTGACCGCCTCGCCCGCTCGACCTTCGACCTGTTCGGCATCGTCAAGCGCATCGCGGACGCCAAGGCGCAATTCCGATCCTTGGCGGAGCCGTGGGCCGACACCGGCACCAGCACCGGGCGCTTGATGCTCGCCGTACTCGGCGAGCTGGGTAACCCTTCGCGGAAGGCCGCCTTGCTGTCTCTCAGCTGATCGGGCTGGGTAGGCGCCAGTGCAAGCGGCGGTGCTTGCACTGGTGCAAGAGACGGTGCGATGGCGAGGTTCGAGTTATTCAACGCCCCGGAGCGGCGGCGACGCTGGAGCGAGGAACAGAAGCGGGCGGTGGTTGCGGCGGCGTTTGCGCCGGGCGCGATCGTTGCCGAGGTGGCACGCCGGGCGGATGTTCGTCCCGGTCAGATCTATCGCTGGCGCCAGGAACTGCGCAGCTGTAGTGCCGGTTTTGCTGCCGTGATGGTGACGGCGGATGCGGATTGCGGGCCAGGCATTGCGGTGCGCAGTGAGGCGATCGAGATCCAGTTCAGCGGGGTAGCTTGCTTGCGCATCCCGCCGTCGACGCCGCCCGGGCTGGCCGCGGCGGTGGTGCAGGCGCTGGTGCGGCGATGATCCCGGTTCCCTCGGGGGTGCGCGTGTGGCTCGCCACCGGCCACACCGACATGCGGCGCGGCATGAACAGCCTGGCGCTGCAGGTACAGGAGCGGCTGAAGCGCGACCCGCACGCCGGCGATCTTTACGTGTTCCGGGGCAAGAGCGGTCACCTGATCAAGGTGCTGTGGCATGACGGCATCGGCATGTCGCTCTACGCCAAGCGGTTGGAGCGGGGCCGCTTCATCTGGCCGTCGCCGGCGGATGGCGTGGTGGCGATCAGCGCGCCGCAGCTGGCCTACATGCTCGACGGCATCGATTGGCGCAACCCGGTTCACACCTGGCGGCCGCAGGTCGCCGGCTGAGCCGATCTCCGTTACGTGACGAAAGACAACGAGGCTTCGCAATGCCCCGAGGACGCCCGCCGCACGGCCAGCTAGCGCTAAGCGGCGCCGAGCGGCAAGCCCGATGGCGGGTCCGTCATGCCGGCGCCCCGGTCAGCCGCTGGCGCCGCCCGGCCGACCGGCGCTCGCGCCCGCAGCGCTGGCGTGATGCCGTTGCCGAGCTTGTCGCCTTGCAGAACGAGTACACGCAATGGTTCGAGGCATTACCGGAACCGTTGCGCGAGACCGCGACCGGCGAGGCCCTGCAAGCGATTGTCGAGTTCGATTTCGGCGAGCTCGCCGACCTCGATCCGCCGCGCGGCTTCGGCCGCGACTGAACGAGTACCACGCGCCCTGGCCCCACCGTCGCAAACCGTCGACCATGCCTTCTGCGCCGCACCATTCTCATCTTGATTGTCGCGCCTCAATCGCGCAATAGATTGGGTGCGACATTTTGACTCACCCTATAGTTGATAACGCAAGGACGGCTGCCAGCATGTGATAATCGGTCTCGTGACGACGCCCGAGACCCTGCCCGACGACATTGCCGCATTGCGGGCGGCGTTGTCGGCGGCGCGCGAGAAGTGCCTGGAGGAAGCGGCCAGGGCGACGCGGATCGAGGCGGAACTCGCGGTTGCCAAGGCCAAGGCCTCCGACGACGAGGCGCTGATCGCCCATCAGCGATTGCAGATCGCCAAGCTGACGCACCAGCTCTATGGCCAGCGCTCGGAACGCAGCATCCGGCTCATCGAGCAGATGGAGCTGGCCTTCGCGGAACTCGAGAGCTCCGCCAGCGAGGATGAGATTGCCGCCGAGCAGGCCGTCGCCAAGACCACAAAGGTAGCGGGCTTTAACCGCAAGCGCCCGGCGCGCCAACCCTTCCCGGCGGACCTGCCGCGCGAGCGGGTGGTCGAACCGGCGCCGACGGAATGCCCGTGCTGCGGCAGCGCGCGGCTGCGCAAACTCGGCGAAGACATCACCGAGACGCTGGAAGTGATCCCGCGGCAGTGGAAAGTGATCCAGCATGTCCGCGAGAAGTTCAGCTGTCGCGACTGCGAGAAGATCAGCCAGGCGCCGGCGCCGTTTCATGTGCTTCCGCGGGGTTGGGCCGGGCCCAGCCTGTTGGCGATGATCCTGTTCGAGAAGTTCGGGCAGCACCAGCCGCTCAACCGCCAGGCCGAACGCTATACCCGGGAGGGCGTGCCGCTCAGCCTGTCGACCCTGGCCGACCAGGTCGGTGGCTGCTGTGCCGTACTGGCCCCGCTCATCAGCCGAATCGAGGCGCATGTCTTCGCCGCGGAACGTTTGCATGGCGACGACACGACCGTGCCGGTCCTCGCCAAGGGCAAGACCCACACCGGGCGATGTTGGGTATATGTGCGCGACGACCGCCCGTTCGGCGGGCCGGATCCGCCGGCGGCGATGTTCTATTACTCGCGCGATCGGAGCGGTGTACACGCCCAGGCGCATCTCGCCGACTATGCCGGAATCCTCCAGGCAGACGCTTTCGCCGGCTACAACAAACTGTACGAAGCCGACCGCCAGCCGGGCCCGCTCATCGAGGCGGCGTGCTGGGTGCATGCCCGCCGGCCGTTCTTCGTCATGGCCGACATCGCCGCCAACGCGCGCCGCAAGGCGCAGGGCAAGACCGCCGTGATCTCGCCGCTGGCGCTGGAGATGGTCCGCCGCATCGACGCGCTGTTCGACATCGAGCGTGCGATCAATGGCCAAAATGCCGAACAGCGCCGGGCCAGCCGACAGGAACTGAGCGCCCCATTGGTCGCCGACCTGGAACGCTGGATGCGTGAGCAACGGCCCAAGCTGTCACGCGGCAACGATGTCGCCAAGGCAATGGACTACATGCTCAAGCGCTGGCCGGCCTTCACCCGCTTCCTCGAAGACGGCCGCATCTGCATGTCCAACAACGCCGCCGAGCGCGCCCTGCGCGGCATTGCGCTGGGCAGAAAATCATGGCTGTTCGCCGGTTCCGATCGCGGCGGGCAGCGCGCCGCAGTAATGTACAGCCTGATTGTCACCGCCAAGATGAATGACGTCGATCCGCAAGCCTGGCTCGCCGACGTCCTCGCCCGCATCGCCGAACATCCGGCTCGTAAGCTCGACGAACTGCTGCCATGGAACTGGCAGCCCTGCTCGCCACTGCGCCGGCTGGCGGCCTGACCTGTGGCCGCCATCAGCGCCGTCTTCACGATCGCCTACGTCGCCGACCTCCTCGGCGAGGACGAAGACTGCCTGCACGATCTGTCGATCGACATGTTCCCCGAAGATGGGTGCCTCTACGTCTATGGCCTCGGCGAGGACGCCATGACGCCTTCACTCGGGACGGCATCGAATACTTGAAACAGGTCATCGCTGACAGACGTGCCGCCGGGAACGCATCGCCCGAGCTCAACTCGACCGAATAGCTCGACCTGCGCCGCTCACCGCATGCTTACCGAGCTGGCGGACGTAGAACGCGACCTTATCCGAACCCGGACGGCAGAGGGCAGGAGCCGCGCCAAGGCCCGAGGGAAGCACATGGGCCGCCCCCCTTCCCTGACACCGGCCCAACAGAAGGAGGCCACCAGACGGCGGGCGCAGGGCGCGACGCTACATGAATTGGCCGACAGCTACGACCGCAGCATAGCCACCATGCGCCGCGCCACCAGAGCCGCATGACCACCCCGCCGCGCCACACCAGCCGACGCAAGCGCGCGCGGGTTTGCGTTTACTGCGATATGGGTTTTCAGCGTTTACAACTCGCATTTGGCTATCGGGTACACGGGAATGTATCTAGAGCTTGGTAAGCTATAGTGGCCCGTCCAGTGGCCTTGGTGGCGTCAATTCAAGCCGTCGCTGATTTGCCCGTTGCAACTCGATCAGAAGGTGTTGGCTTCTTACACGGTCGCCTGATCGGAAGGCTGCTAACCATTCGGCGTGCACGCGGTATTGCTCATCAATAGCGTCGGCCAAAGCCGATGGGATGTGAAGCGGCATGGGTCTCCCCCTTTCCTTCTGATCTCATTCACTACAGGAGGTATATGGAGCCGATCAAATTTTCTACCTATCAACCCCCTACAAATCCCTTTTGGCATCAACCGCGTTGTAAAATCGTTGACGGGCGGCGTCTCGGGCGGACTATCTTACGACTAGGAAAGCAACTGTGGCCTGCACCAGCGCGGCTATGCTCATTGTGCCAGCGCACAGAAATATCAAAGCGTGAAAGTCTAGCCCGTTCACCAACACGCCAATGCCCATGAGAACAACAGCGACTTGTGCAGCGAGGGTAATCAACACATCCGCGAATCCCGGATCGTCCGGCCCTGCCGATCTTTGCGCCATGTAACTCAATGGCGTGATTGCCACCCCATAGGCCCACAGGAGCGCAGGAAGTGTGGCCCCCATACCGGCCTTCACTGCGAAAAAGACCACCACACCGAAGCACCACGCGCCCACAATTGCGTCAGAATAGATCGATCCTGCCAACAAAAACGGGAAACCCAAAAACCATAATCGCTTACCCATGAACGGCACACCCGCCGCATTGATTAGAAAGCCCGGCATCAATGCAAAGCCCACCACTGAAGATGAGAAGAACATGCTTAGCAGACCGATCCCTAACACTGACCATTTTCCAATTATCACTAACCAGAGTGCGCTGCCTAGAACGCCAAAGATGTTTAAGATCATGAAAAAGAAGCTGAAAAATTTTAGAGCGCCCATCGGTTGTGCCCTCGATTCCGAATGAACGCTGCTTAATCAACTAGTCTACGCGCCGCGTCGCAACGCGCAAGGTATGTCCGCGCCTCATGTTCCGTATCAAATTCTCGCACGGTTCCCGCACTGGTGTTCACTAGCACGCCGTGCCAGAGCACATGAAACTTGCCGTTCGCCGATCTGTCAACCTGATTATTCGGGTTTTTGATCTCGTCACTCATGAATGTCCCCTCTTTCCGTGAAGTATATAACCACCGAGACAGTTGATTTTCCGAGAAAGCACCTTATGCGCCACAGGTTTGCTCCGCTGCCGCCGTCCCGATAACCGCATCCTTTAAGTTAAGGTTCCCGTAGAGCCGTGACAACATTGTCGAGACCTTGCACCAAGGCATAGAGGCCCCGCAAAAAGACTAACTGTATCGGTGAGAAAATCGGCGAAATAGCCTTCACCACCGACACCTATAGAAAACACCATTGGAAAGAAGAAAAGGTATAACAGCAGGACGGCGGCAGCAACTTAAATCCCACCGTACAACAAACGAGAACGGTTCCGCAGCCAATATAGGAAAATGCCCGCAACGATGCTCAGCAAAAAACAGACGAAGCGCATCCGTTAAGCGCCTTCTTGCGGTATCTCCCAAAATCGTAGCACGCGCCGTCGGTTTTCCAGAATCCTACGTTATGCGCGATTGTCATGTAAGCGCAATATAGAGATGACACCCCTGTGCAAAGTAGAGGTGACACTCCGCCGGGTTCTGGGGTCCCGGAGGGTGCGCCGTGGCGGTGGTGTCGATGAGCAAGCAGGAGTTCAGCCGGCTTGAGGTTCTGTTGCGGGTTCAGTCCGGTGGACTGCGTGTCGCAGACGCGTGCGAACTGATCGGCTTGCAGCGGCGTCAGGTGTTTCGTCTGCTGCATGGCCTCAAGCAGGATGGCGCCGCGAGCCTGCTTTCCAAGCACCGCGGCAAACCGAGCAATCATCGGCTACCTGCCGAGGTTCGCACCCTGGCACTGTCGATCGTGCGCGAGCGATACGCGGACTTCGGTCCGACCCTGGCGGCGGAGAAGCTGGCCGAGCATCACGGTTGTACGGTGTCGCATGAGACGTTGCGCGGTTGGATGATCGCGGCTGGGCTGTGGCAGGACCGTCGGCATCGCCTTCCCTCGCCGCATCAGCCGCGCCGGCGGCGCGATTGCCTGGGCGAACTGGTGCAGATCGACGGCTCGGAGCACGCCTGGTTCGAGGACCGCGCTCCGACGTGCACGCTGCTCGGTTTCATCGATGATGCGACGAGCCGGCTGCAGCAACTGCGGTTCGTCGCCTCGGAATCGGCGTTCGATTACTTCCGCACGACACGCGCCTATCTGGAGGAGCACGGCAAACCGGTTGCTTTCTACAGCGACAAGCACGGCATCTTTCGGGTGAACAGCAAGGACGCCGTCGGCGGCGAGGGCGTGACCCAATTCGGCCGCGCGCTGTTGGCGCTGAACATCGACATCATCTGCGCCAACAGCCCGCAGGCGAAGGGACGCGTCGAACGTGCATTCGGCACGTTGCAGGACCGGCTGGTCAAGGAATTGCGGCTGGCGGGGGTGTCGTCGATGGCCGCGGCGAGCGCCTGGCTGCCGGGGTTCATCACCGCCCACAACGCGCGCTTTGGCCGCGACCCGGCGAACGAGAAGGACCTGCATCGGCCGCTGACACAATCGGATGATCTGGACGAGATCCTGGCCTGGCGAGAGGAACGCACGGTGACGCGCAACCTGACCCTGCACTACGACCGGATGATGCTGCTCCTCGACCCGACGCCACTGGCCCGCGGGTTGGTGCGCAAGAAGGTGGAGGTGGTGAACTATCCGGACCGGCGGTTCGCAGTTCAGTTCAACGGGACGGCGCTCGGTTTCAAGGTGTTCGACAAGATCCAGACAGTGCAGCCCGGCGCGATCGTCGACAACAAGCGGCTGTCGGCCGTGCTCGAGCAGGTGAAGGCGCAGCAGGCCGCCTATCCGGCGCATCGGCAGCGCGGGCATGTTGCACGGCAGCGGCCGCCGAACAACCTCGAGGCGCCGGGTCTGCCGTCGAAGGGGCGGGCATCGCGCCACGCCGCTGTCGCGGCTCCGGTCTGAGGCGGCGGACCGGGGTGAAGGGTTGACTGCCGCAGCCGTCCCCATGAAATTCGTTACGTAACGGAAAACCGTGACCCCAAAAACACCAAGGCGGCGACGCAGAAGCGGCCCACCGCTGTCAATTTTATCCGGCCGACAGCCGGCGGCGATGCCGACGCTGTCGAGGTCGCCTGCTGGATCTTTCTACGAGCCGAGCGCGCTGACGCCCGCTCGGTAGACAGCGGGTGCGGCTGCGAGCTCGGTGCATCGGACGTCGGTCGGGCGCTGCGCTACGCCGGGGGCTCCGCACCCGCCCGCCGCCCGAACCCGACGACAGCAGGGTGTCATTTCTACTTTGCGCGCCCGCTGACATTTCTATCTTGCAGCGACACGTCAGTGATTTGAGGAGGGTGACGGTTAGAAACCGCCGAGATTTCTGCCCTAGAGCACCGTCAACCGCGCTGCCTTGCTTGCCCGGATCAATGGGTCAACTCGTTC
Organism: uncultured Alphaproteobacteria bacterium; assembly: GCA_963790875.1. Taxonomy (GTDB): domain Bacteria; phylum Pseudomonadota; class Alphaproteobacteria; order ATCC43930; family CGMCC-115725; genus AP-15. Next base: position 711,170 of record CAWBQT010000016.1, on the reverse strand, counting down.
ATCGGCATAGCGAGCGGCAGATTGCGCCGCTGCGCCAATTCGAAATACGCCGCATCGTAGGAGGTCAGCCGATAAGCGAAAGCCAAGCGATGCACGCGTCGGCGAACACCCGCGCCGCGCTCTCCGGGCGCGATCCGCAGCGCCTTCAATTCGGCAATGAAGTTGTCTGCCTTCGGGGGAAAGCGTCCTCGGTTCTGCTCGCGCGCCAGCACCGCGCTCGCCTCATAAAGCTACAGCACCGGCACCAGCGCGTCCTCGCCGTCCACCAGCCGTTTTGGAATGCCGTCAGGATAGGGATGCGCCGAGTTCTCGAAACACCATCGCATCGCGACGGAGTTATCATGGACGAAGATCACGCCCGTCCGTGGTTGATGAGGTCCCTGGTCGTCGCGCCGGAGGGCAGGATATTGCCCTTGCGAAGCTCCTTGACGCTATGCCGCCAAATCGGAGCATGCAGGAAGCGGAGGGCCGCTCGGCCTCAAGGATATCTACTGCACCGCCGGCATCCGCACGACGAGGCACTCGAAGATTTGCGAGAATTATGTCCCGAACGAGGACGCGAGGACGGTGACGCAGCTCTATCGGGGCCCGCAATCCATGGAACCTGGAACATTTCACCGGCGGTTCTTCAAGCGGCCCCTGGGCATCGGTCGCCGCAGGCTTCGTGTCGGCGGCGACGGGATTATGGGATCCGACACCGGCGGCTCGATCCGCGGCCCGACGGCGCTGTGCGGGCATCGTCGGCCTGAAAACCGACCTACAGGGTGGTTAGCCGGTCTGGCGTCTACGCCAATTCCTTTACCTTCGACCATGTCGGACCGATGACCTGGACTGTCGAGGATTGCGCGATCATGCTGCAGGCGCTGGCCGGGTACGACCCAAAAGATCCGGCGACCGCCGGTCGTGAAATACCCGACTACCGGGCTACCCTCACCGGCGATTTCCGAGGCTTGCGGATCGGTATCCTGCGCCACCTATATGAGGAGAACCTCGGGGTCGCCCACCGAGATGCATGCCGCGCTTGAAGAAGCCTATGCCGTCTTCTGCTCGCTCGGAGCGAAGCTCGATGAGGCCCGCTTCCGGCCTGCGGCCGATGACTATGCGGTCCGATGATCTGCGCTGCTGCTGCCTGTGTCACTGCGATGACGAGACCGCTGCGGCGCCAGCGCGACTCCCGCGAGGCGCCGGCCAACATCTTTCAATTCCCTTCCTGAGACCCGCTCGATCAACGGAGAACCCACGATGAGCCGTGCCCTCGACGGTATTCGCGTCATCGACTTCACGCACGATCAGGCTGGTCCGTCCTGCACCCAGATGCTGGGCTGGCTCGGCGCCGATGTGATCAAGGTCGAGCGGCCACCCCATGGCGACCGCGCTCGCCGCCTGTGGAACGGGGACAACCCGAATGTCGACAGCTATTTCTTTCTGCTGCTCAACAGCGGCAAGCGCAGCACCGTCATCGACCTGAAGACCGCGGAGGGCAAGGAAATCGCCCGCCGCCTCGTCAAGGAGGCCGACGTCGTAGCCGAAAACCTCGGCCCCGGGGTCATGGAACGGCTGGGGCTCGGCTATGACGCGGTGAGGGAACTCAATCCGCGCGCCGTCTATGCCTCGGTCAAGGGCTTCGGTTCCTATGGCCCCTACAGCGCGTTCAAATGCTTCGAACCGGTGGCGCAGGCAACATCGGGGGCGATGAGCGTTACCGGCGAGGCCGACGGGCCGCCGCTCGTCAACGGCGCCAATATCGGGGATTCCGGCACCGGCATGCACCTCGCAATCGCCATTCTGGCGGCCCTGGTGCAGCGCTGCCGCACCGGCGAGGGTCAGCTCGTCGAGGTGGCGATGCAGGAGGCGGTATTGAACCTGACGCGCGTCAAGTTCACCCCGACCCTCGCCACCGGACAACCGCTTTCCCGCAGCGGCAACCGGTCGGCGACCGGCGGCTACTCGGATCTGATCCGCTGCCGGGGCGGCGGCACTAATGATGGCGTCTATTTGATCATTCCGCCCGACAATCCCGAGATGTTCGCGGCCGTGGCGGAGGTCATCGGGCGTCAGGACCTCTTGACCGACGAACGCTTCGCGACGCCGGCGGCCCGCGCCGGCAATGCGGAGGCATTGAGCGAAATCATCGAGGGCTGGACGAAAGGGCACGACAAGCGCGATGTCATGCAGGCTTTTGCGCAGCGGGGTATCCCCTGCGGCGCGGTGCTCGACACCGCCGAAGTGCTCGCCGACCCGCATCTGCGCGAACGCGGCACGGTGTTCGACCTCGAGCATCCGACGCGGGGCACCCACTCGATGATCGGCTCGCCGCTGCGCCTCTCGGCTTCGCCGTTTGCCACGGCGCCGGCGCCGCTATTGGGCGAGCACACCGAGGTGGTGCTGACCTCGCTCGCCGGCTACACGACGGACGACATCCGCCGACTGCGCGACAAGGGCGTCATCTGAGAGTTTGTGAATGTATTCCGCCGCCGACCTCTCCAGTCGTCACCCCGGCGGAGGCCGGGGTCCATCGTTCCACGGCACGAGCGGTCATCCGCCAAATGAGGCATTGAAATTGCTTGAAAAACCAGGAGCGGTGCAGAAATGGGCCCCGGCCTTCGCCGGGGCGACGGGAGGGGGAATTTCTCCGTTTTCGTCCCGACCTGAATTCTTTCGCAGGCTCTGAGTGCCCGGAAAACGAAAGGGAACGTCATGCTCGATCTAATTATTTCCGGCGGCGTCGCCGTGACGCCGGGCGCCACCGCCCCGGCCGACATCGGGGTCGCGGGCGAAAAGATCGTCGCCATCGGCGCGCCGGGTGCGCTCGGCACCGCGGCGCGGGTCGTCGATGCGACGGGCCAGATCGTGCTTCCCGGCGGCGTCGATCCGCATATTCATTGCCTATCGCCGATCCCGTTTCCCGGCCGCAACGAGGATGAGCTGAGCGCGCCGCCCGATCAGGTGAGCCAAGCGGCGCTGTTCGGCGGCACAACCACATTGCTCGATTTCGTCGATTGTCCGCCGGAGATCGCGCTGCAGCAATCGATAGAGGCGCGGCGCGCCCAATGGACCAACGCCTGCTATTGCGACTACGGCCTGCACCTGCTGGTGCGCGGCAAGCCGCCTTTGGCGCATCTCGGCGCGCTCCCCGAGGCAGTCCAGGCAGGCTACGCCTCGGTCAAGATGTTCACGACCGATATCCGGCCGAACCGGCAGGGTCGCATGATCCAGTTCGGCGATATCTGGGAAGTGCTGCGGGTCGTCGCCAAGGCTGGCGGCATCGGGGCGATCCACGCCGAAGACAACGACATCGTCATGCACATGTACGAAAAGCTGATCCGCGAAGATCGCGTCGGCTTCGAGCACATGGCCGAGGTGCACAACACGCTCTCGGAGGACTTGTCGTTCAATCGGGTCATCCGCCTGGCCGAGAACGTCGAAGGTGCAGCGCTCTACATGGTGCACGTGTCGGCGGCGACCGGGGTTGCGGCGATCGCCGCGTCACGGGCGCGCGGCTTCCCGATTTACGGCGAAACCCTGCATCAGTACCTGCTCTACACCGCCGAAGACTACCGGCGCCCCGGCGGGCAGATGTATCACACCTACCCCTCGCTCAAATTCGCCGAGGATCAGCGGGCGTTGTGGGCGGCGACCCGGCACGGGGCGATCCAGGCGATCGCCACCGACGAGGTGTGCTGCCCGCTCAAGGTCAAACTGCAAGGGCGGCGCATCGACGACACGACCGGCGGCAATTCCGGTGTCGAGCCGCGGCTCTCGCTGATGTACACGCACATGGTGTCGCAGCGCGGTTACAGCCTCGCCGATTTCGCCGGTCTCGTCTCGTCGAATGCGGCCCGGATCATGGGCCTCTATCCGAAGAAGGGTGCGTTGGCGGTCGGCTCCGACGCCGACATCGTGCTGCTCGACCCGCGCGCCGGACGGATCATCCGCAAGGAGGATCTGCACGAAACCGATTACACCCCGTGGGAGGGCCACGAAGTGACGGCTTGGCCGAGCATCACGGTCCTGCGCGGCAAGATCGCGGTCGAAGGCGGCCGGCTCCTCGCCACCCCGAGCGACGGCCAGTTTGTGCCACGCAAGATCGCCGACGAGATCCGCGCCCGCCCTGCAATCTGAGCCCCAGCCGGTCCCGGTCGCCCGCACGCGACGCGCCGGCGGCACCGGGGCGACTGTTGCGCACGCCCTGGGGCGAGAGGATGTCGGTGCAAATTACATCGGAGAGAAACGATATGTCGGAAGTAGTCGAGCATCCGGAACACTACGGCGGCGCCGACAACCCTTATGAAGCCATCAAGGTCATCGAGGCATGGGAACTGGGATTCCACCTTGGAAACGTGGTGAAATACCTGTCACGGGCCGGTAAGAAAGGAGATGCGCTCGACGACCTGAAAAAGGCGCGTTGGTACCTCGACCGCCATATAGCCAACCTCCAAAAAGTTTTAATGCCCGACCGAAAATGAGCCAGAGATCACCAACCCCTTCTCGGCACCCCGCGAAAGCAGGGGTCCAGGGCCCGCGCTGAGATCTCGGCCCCTGGATTCCCGCTCTTCGCGGGAATGACGGGAAGGGCGCGGGAATGTTCAGTCAGGCTCTTATGCCAGGAGGGATAGAAGTGGAAACCCGAGTGGCCAAACCCGGTAGGGTTGCGCCGTCCGCTCCGCAGTCGTCCCAACCCAATTTCCCGCTCGCCAGGAGGCGTTGGTGACGCCGTTCCTCAACTCGCGCGGCGCAGTCGGCCGCGCAGGCGACGGGCAATCTCCGCGATACGGGCGCGGTCGCCGTTGCCGCCGGGCCGCGCGCGATCCCAGTTGAGCAGCAGATCGTCGCCGGCGCGCCGCGGCAGCACATGAATATGCAGGTGAAACACGCTCTGCCCGGCGATCGCTCCATTCGCCTGGACGAGGCTCAAGCCGCCGGGCTGCAGTTCGGCCGCGACGGCGCGGGCGACCTTCGCCGCCGCCGACGCGACATTGCCAAAAATCTCGGGCGGCATCTCGATCACATTCACGAAATGCGCCTTCGGGATGACGAGGCAATGCCCGTCATTGGCCGGGTTGATGTCCATGAAGGCGAGGCTCGCCGCGTCCTCCCAGATCGCCTCGCACGGGCTCGCGCCGGCGACGATCCGGCAGAAGATGCAGTTGAGGGCGGTCATTCGAACTCACCCGGTGATCGTCTTCCAGTCGACGCCTTTTTCGAAGGCGGCGGCGGCGCCGAAGATCGTCTCCTCGCCGAAGGCCTTTGCCACCAGCATCATGCCGACCGGCAATCCACCGACCATGCCGCACGGCAGGCTCATGGCCGGGTGGTGCGTGCAGTCGAATTGCGCCGTATTTGCCAGCATCTCGAAACCGCGCTGTAGGATTTCTCCGACTGACGCATTGGCCTCGGGCAATGGCGTGGCGACGATCGGCAGGGTCGGCATCAGCAGCAGATCATAGCGCGCCAAGACCTCGTCATAGGCCCGGCGCAAGCGGCGCACCAGGTTCTGTGCCTTGGCGTAGTGATGGCCGTGGTAGCGCGTTACCATGTAGTGACCGAGCAGCATCGTGTTCTTCAGCGTGTCGGACAGTTCGTCAGCCCGGTCGCGCCAGGCGCTGTGGCGGTCCAGCATCGAGGTGACGTAGAGCCCCTGCCAGTTGAAGCCGAAGCCGTTGCCCAGCATCATCTGCATCAACGCCCCCTCGGCCGCGACCGGCAGCCAAATCGCGCTGCCGACGCGGTGCATCGGGATCGATACGGGCTCGACGGCGGCGCCGAGGCCCTTGAAACGCTGTCCCGCCTCGCGGACGATCGCGTCGACCTGCGGCAGCGATTGCGGGTGGCCGAAGCCCTCTTCGACAATGGCGATTTTCAGCCCGGCCGCACCGCCGTCCAATGCCTCGCGATATGGCTTGGCGCTGGCGCCGTATTGGCGCGGGTCGAGCCCGTCCGGCCCCGCGAGGATTTCGAGCAACAGCGCGTTGTCCTCGACCGTCGCAGTCATCGGCCCGGTGTGGTCGAGCGTCAGCTCGATGGGCATGATGCCGGTATAGGGGACGAGGCCATGCGTCGGCTTCAGCCCGTAGATGCCGCAGAATGACGCCGGGATCCGGATCGAGCCGCCCTGGTCGCCGCCCAACGCCATCGGCACCTCGCCCGCGGCGACGACGGCGGCGCTGCCCGAGGACGAGCCGCCGGCCGAGTATCCGATGCGGTGCGGGTTGTGCACCGGCCCGGTCGCGCTGGTGTGGCTGCCGCCCGAAAAGCAGAAATATTCGCAGACGGTCTTGCCGACGATCGTGCCACCGGCATCGAGAATGCGGGTCGCGACGGTCGCGTCGACCTCGGGCACATACCCTGCGAGCGTCGAGGCGCCGTTCATCATCGGCACGCCGGCGAGGCAAATATTGTCCTTCAGAGCGACCTGTTTGCCGGCGAGCTTGCCGGAGGCAGCCCCGGCGATCTCGGTCTTGACGTACCAGGCGCCGTAGCGGTTCTCCTCGGGCAAGGGCCGGCGGCCGGGTAGTCGCGGGTAGGTCACGACAGGCAACTCATCGGGCAGCCGGTCGACGAGGTTGTAGGCGCCGATCGACGGCAGAAGGGCCTCGCGATGTGCCAGGAGATCGGCCTCGCTAAAGGTGAAGCCGAGCTCGGCGGCGACTTCGCCGAGCTGCGACAATGTCGGGGCCTTGACTGTATCGAGCGACATCAGATTGCTCCTCGCAGATCCATATCGCGGCTAGGAGACCCTGCCGCGGTCTCGCTCGCAAGTCTAGGCGTGCGGTCCGGATCCGCGGGTGAACCGGCCCGCCCGCCATGCTACGCTGTCGCAGGGCCGAAACCGGGAGCGGAGGTCGCGATGTCGGAGACACCGCCGTTTCGAGTCGCCATTCCGGAAGAGCGGCTCGCGGCGATCCGCCGGCAGGTCGGCGAATTTGCCTGGGACGACATCCCGCCCCTCGCCGAGGGCGGCGATGCCTGGTCGGCTGGAGCGAGCCTCGCCTTCATGCGCGAGCTCTGCGACTACTGGGTCAAGGATTTCGACTGGCGGGCGCAGGAGGCGGCGATCAACCGCTTTCCGCAAGTGATGGCGCGGATCGGCGAGCAAGAGATCCATGTGCTGCACGAAAGGGGGTCCGGTCCGCGCGATGCGGCCTTGGTCCTGACGCATGGCTGGCCCGGCTCGATCATCGAATTCGTCGATGTGATCGAGCGGCTGGCGCACCCGGAGCGGTTTGGGGGCAGCGCCGCCGACGGCATCGATGTCGTGGTGCCGGCACTGCCGGGCTTCGGCTTTTCCGGACGCCCGGCCGCACCGATCGGGCCGCGCAAGATAGCCGGCCTGTGGGACGATCTGCTGCGCCAGACCCTCGGCTACGAGCGCTATATCGCGCAAGGCGGCGATTGGGGATCGATGGTGTCGGCGATGGCGGGGCTCGATCATTCGCTGGCGCAAGGCGGCGGCTGCGAGGCGATCCATCTCAATCTCTTCGTATCGCAAGTGGCGGGCGAACCGGCGAACGACGAGGAGCGAGCTTTTCTCGCGCGCTGCCAGCCGTTCATCCAGGACGGTCGCGCCTATAGCGAGACCCACCGCACGCGGCCGCAGACATTGGCCTATGCGATGGCCGGCAACCCGATCGGCGCCGCTGCCTGGATCGTCGACAAGTTTCATGCCTGGTCCGATCTGCGCCAAAAAGACCTGCGCGGCGTGTTCGGCTTGGACAGGCTCATCAGCAACGTCATGTTCTATGTCGCGACCGGCAGCTTTGCGACGGCCACCTGGATCTATCGCGCGGCCCAATACGAGGTCATGCGGGTGCTGCCGGCCGGCACCCGCATCGATGTTCCGACCGGATTTGCGAGCTTTCCGTGCGAGCTGCGCCCGCTTCCGCCGAAGAGCCTGATCGACCGAACCTATCGCCTCGAACGCTTCTCCGAGTTCGAGCGCGGCGGCCATTTCGCGGCCATGGAGGTCCCCGATCTCTTCGTCGCCGACGTCGCCGCCTTTGTTCGGCAGGTCAGGGATCTGCGCCGCGGTTAGCAAGAAGCGTCCGCCGGGAGCGACCTGACTGACGGCTGACCCTGCTTGCATAGGGCAAATCCGAGACTGACAGGCGATAATCGCATCCGCTACATGCGCCGTACGCTTGTACATTCTCGTATTTCTCCGATATCGTTCGCTGAGCATGACGCCTCAGGAATTGATCGGGCTCCGGGCCAGCTTGGGCTGGGATCGGACCAAGCTCGCCCGCCGCCTCGGGATCAGCCCGTCTCGGCTCGCCGATTTCGAGAGGGGCCGCAGCCGGGGCAAGAACGCGCGGTCGGCGCCGATCCCAAAGGTCGTGGAGCTCGCTTGCCGCTGGCTTGACGAGCACGAGCGCAGGCAGCGGCCATTGACCCCGACCGAACGGGCGGCGCTGTGGCGCGATGACTCCCGCTGGCCGCAAGTCGGCCATGTGATCGACGACAGCCGCAACGGGGTCTACGATTATTTGCCGGGCGGGCGGCCCGGTTGAGCGTGCTTATCTACACCAATGTACTGCTTCGCCGATTGGAGCCCAGACATCCGCATTTTCGCGACGCGGTCGCCGGCACTGAGCGGTTGATCGAGAGCGGTGAGGCGGTGCATGTGACGGCGCAGAATATCGCCGAGTTCTGGGCGGCCGCGACGCGGGCGACGACGCAGAACGGGGCTTGGGCTCGACGTCGCCGCAGCGGCAGCTGCGGTCGATCGGATCGAGCTAGCCTTTGCGCTGCTGCCTGACGATCCCAGGATCTACGATTACTGGAAGCATCTCGTGGTACTCCACCAGGTCATCGACAACCAGGTCTACGATGCGCGCCTCGTCGCGGCGATGCTGGTCTATGGAATTGGCCGCATCCTGACCTTCAACGGCGCCGACTTCAGTCGTTACGGGCTCGTCGTTCTGCACCCGTCCGCGGTGGTGTGAGAGCGCCGAACCGGGAAATGCCGATCGCTTGGGGTGCCTGGTCTCATTTGTCGCCCGCCGCGATGATGCGGAGCTGTGTGTCGACCTCGATCGTGCACACCGCGCCGATCTAAATCCAGCCCGGCCAACCGACGGGGTGATGGAGCGGGAGAAGTCAGATGTCCGGTGTGCTCGACGGTATTCGCGTTCTCGATTTCGGCCGCTTTATTGCCGGCCCGTTCTGCGCGGCGCTGCTTGGCGATCTCGGCGCCGAGGTGATCCGCATCGAGCGCAGGGGAGGCGGCGAGGATCGTGGCTTCATCCCGGTCGGCAGCGGGCCGGACGGCGGCGGTGCCATGTTTCTGGCGATGAACCGCAACAAGCTCGGCATGACCCTCGACCCGGCGGCGCGCAAAGGCCGCGAGATCGTCAAAAAGCTCGTTGCCACCGCCGATGTCGTCGTCGCCAATCTCCCGCCGGCGGTCTTGCGGTCGCTGGCACTCGACCTCGACAGCCTGCGTGCGGTCAAGGCGGACATCATCCTGACCACGGCGACCGGCTTCGGCGGCGGCGGGCCGCTGTCCGGCAAGCACGGCTTCGACGGCATCGGCCAGGCGATGAGCGGCGCCGTTTACCTGACCGGCACGCCGCAACAGCCGATCCAGCTCAAACTGCCTTGGGTCGATTTCGGCACCGCCTGCCTCTCGGCCTTCGGCACCCTGGCAGCCCTCCTCGAGCGCGGCAAGTCGGGCCGCGGCCAGAAGGTCGAAGGCGCCCTCTTACGCACCGCGATCGCCTTCGCCAACGCGACGCTGATCGAGCAGGCTTTGACCCGCGTCGACCGCGTCGCGATCTTGAACCGCGCCTTCAACGCCGCCCCCTCGGATATCTATCGCTGCCAGGACGGCTGGATCGTCACGACCGTGATCGGTGCGCCGATGTTCCGGCGCTGGGCCAGGATGATCGGCGAGGAGTATTGGCTTTCCGACCCGCGCTTTGCCAACGACCAGGCGCGTGCCGACAATGCGGAAATCATCGGCAAGAGGATGGGCGCCTGGTGCGCCGAGCAAAGCTGCGCCGAGGCCCTGGCCGCCCTCGAAGAAGCGAGCATCGTCGCCGGCCAAGTCTATTCGCCGCAACAGGCGCTCGACGACCCGCATATTCGCTTGGCACACCTCCTCGAAGAGCAGAGCCATCCGAGCCTCGAGGCGACCTTTCCGCTGGCGCCGACCCCGATCGAATTGTCCGAGACCCCCGGCGTCTACCGGCGCCCGGCGCCGCTCCTCGGCGAGCATACCGAGCAGATTTTGCAGAGCCTCGGCTACGGCGCGGCCGAGATCGAAGCGCTGCGCGAAGAACGGGTGATCTGAGCTGTCGGCGCGCCGCAAAAGCGGGCGAGGCGGTTTCGGCGGCGAACCAAAGGCGCTATAGCCTTGTCGATGCTGACGATCGCCGACACTCTTTCCCTGGCGCGGTTTTGCGAAAGCCTGCAAGGCGCCGAGTTTGTCACCGTCGATACCGAGTTCATGCGCGAGCGCACCTACTGGCCCATTCTGTGCCTGGTGCAGGTCGCCGGACCCACCGAGGCGGCGGCGATCGACGCGCTGGCTCCGGGGATCGATCTGGCGCCGCTCATGGCGCTGCTCGCCGACGAGACGATCCTCAAGGTGTTCCACGCGGCGCGCCAAGACATCGAAATCTTTTTTTACCTGTCCGGAGCCGTGCCGCAGCCGCTCTTCGACACCCAGGTCGCCGCGATGGTCTGCGGTTTTGGCGACGCGGCGAGCTATCAGACGCTCGTCGCCAAGCTCGCCGGTGCGGCGCTCGACAAATCCTCGCGCTTTACCGACTGGTCGCATCGGCCGCTGACCGAACGGCAGATCCGCTATGCCCTCGACGATGTCGTGCATCTGCGCACCGTCTACGAGGGGTTGCGGCGTCTCTTGGCGTCGAACGGTCGGGCCGGCTGGATCGCCGAGGAGATGGCGGCGCTCAGCGACCCGGCGGTCTACCGCAGCGACCCGCTCGAGGCGTGGCGGCGTTTTCGGCTGCGCGGCCGCATCGACCGCCGCTTCTTCGCCGTGCTGCAGGCGCTCGCCGCCTGGCGCGAGGGGGCGGCGCAGCAGCGCAATTTGCCGCGTGGCCGCATCCTGCGCGACGAGGCGGTGCTCGAAATCGCCGCGCACGCGCCGCGCACCGTCGAGGCGCTGGCCCGCACCCGCAGCCTCGGCAAGGGGATCGCCGAAGGCCGTCTCGGCGGCGAGATCCTCGACGCGATCGAGTGCGGCCTCGCCGGAGCCGAGACCGTCGTGCCGCCGCCGGTGCGGGCCGACGCGCCTCCCGGCCTCGGCCCGCTGATCGAATTGCTGCGCGTGCTGTTGAAGCGCTGCTGCGACGAGCATCGGGTGGCGCAAAAGCTCGTTGCGTCAAGCGACGACCTCGAGGCGATCGCCGCCGACGACCAGGCCTCGGTGCCGGCGCTCGCCGGCTGGCGCTGCGAAATCTTCGGCCGCGATGCCCTTGCCTTGAAGCACGGACGGGTGGCGATGACGGTGCGCGACAACCGGGTGCGACTCGTCGAACTCGCCGAAGCCGTCGATGAAGGATCGTGAAGGTGCTGCCCTTCAGCGCTCAGCGACGAGTGGCAGGCCCGCCTCACGGCGCACCTCGTTGACGATCTGCAGCACGCGCTCGCGATAGGGCCGATACTGGACGCCGAATTCCTGGACGAGGCGGCTGTTGTCGATCAGGTAGTTGCCGGAGATTTCCTTGCCGCCGGTATCCTTGTCGAAGCCGATCTTGGCGTCGGGCAGGAATTCGCGGACGAGATCGGCGATCTCGCCGAGGCTGATGGCGATCCCGCCGGTGCTGTAGACCCAATGCGTCGGCTTGTCGGTCATGATCACGCGGGCAAAGATCTCGGCGACCTCGTCGACATGGATCGGGCAGCGCATCGCGTCGCGGTACGGAAACGAGATCGGCTCACCGCGCGCCGGAAAGGTGATGCATTTTACGTGGTCGACCGAGCCGACGATCTTGTCGTTGCCGGTAACGTTGGCCGGGCGGATCGCGGTGATTTCTAACCCGTGCTTTTCGCGATAGTCCTGCGCCTGCCATTCGTTGAAGATCTTGTGCATCGCGTATTGCACATGGCCGTAGCGGAAATCATCCTCGGTCACCATCCGGTCACCGTAGAAATGCTGCTCGCCATTGACCGCGAGCGAACTCGCATAGGCAACGCGCTTGACGCCGGCGAGGCGTGCCGCTTCGAAGCAATTGTCCATGCCGAGGATGTTCAGCTTGAAGGCGACATGCGGCGCGTGCTCGCTGCCGAGATAATAGGCGAGGTTGACGACCCGCTCCGGTTTCGTCGCCGTCATCGCCGCCATGACGTCGTCGAACTGGCTGACGTCGCCGCGTATGACCCGCACCTGCTTGCCGAAATCGTCGTAGGAGGCGGTGCCGAGATTGATATCCATGCAGACGATTTCCTCGCCGCGCTGCGCCAGTAGTGGAACGAGGCGCCGGCCGATGAAACCGGTGCCGCCGATGATCATTGTCGACATGGCTGCTTCCTCCCGAGGAATGGCCAACAATGGCCCGTGGGACGTTAAAGGCCGGCCGGCGCTTCGGCAAGGAGCCGCCTTCCGCATGGCTGGCATCCGCTCTAAGTTCGGTCCGAGAGTCGAACCGAGGAGTCGGGCGCAATGGCCGCCATGATCTTTGCCAATGGCGCTCTGCTCGACGGCACCCGCGAACGGCGCGAGGACCACCATGTCCTCGTCGAAGACGGCCGGATCCGCGAGGTCTCGGACCGGCCGATCCGGAGCGCCGCCGCCGAGACCGTGGATCTCATGGGCCGCACGCTGATGCCCGGCCTGATCGATGCGCATGTGCATGCGCTGGCGGTCGATGCCGCGCTCGGCCGGTTTGCGGAGCGACCGGTTACGTTGCTCACCCTGCAGGCGGCGCGGGTGCTCGAAGGCATGCTGCTGCGCGGCTTCACGACGGTGCGCGACGCCGGCGGCGCCGATGGCGGGCTCGCCGAGGCGGTCGAAGCAGGGCTCGTGCGCGGGCCCCGGATCTTCCCTTCCGGTCGGGCCCTGAGCCAGACCGGCGGGCACGGCGATATCAGACCCCGTACGCAATTCATTGACAGCTGCGCCTGTTGCGGCGGCGGCCTCGATCTGTCGCGCATCGCCGACGGCGTGTCGGAATGCCGCCGGGCGGCGCGTGACGAACTGCGCAAGGGGGCGACTTAAATCAAGATAATGGCGTCGGGCGGCGTCGCCTCGCCCTATGACCCGGTGTGGAACCTGCAATACAGCGAAGACGAGGTGCGGGCGATCGTCGAGGAAGCGCGCGCCTGGCGCACCTATGTGATGGCGCATGCCTATTCGCCCGAAGCGATCCGGCGCTCGATCGACTTTGGCGTGCGCTCGATCGAGCACGGCAACCTGATCGACCGGGAGACGGCCGAACGGGTCGCCGCCGTCGAAGCTTTTGTGGTGCCGACCCTCGTCACCTACGACGCGCTGCACCGGTTTGGCCGCGAGTTGGGCTTTCCCGAGACCGGCCTGCAAAAGCTTGGCGATGTGCGAGAGGCCGGACTGCGTTCGCTTGAAATCCTGCAGGCGGCGGGGGTCAAGATCGGCTTTGGCACTGACCTTCTCGGGCCGATGCACCGCCACCAGTCCCGCGAATTCACCATTCGCGCCGAGGCGATGATGCCGTTCGACATCATTTGCTCGGCGACGATCGTCAACGCCCTGCTGTTGAACCGTGCCGGCGAGCTCGGCGTCGTCATGCCCGGCGCCCGCGCCGATCTGATCGTCGTCGACGGCGACCCCCTCGCCAGCATCTCGTTGCTGGACGGCGAAGGCGAGCATTTGACTCATATTATGAAGGATGGCGTTTTCTACAAGCGGTGACAGAGGCGACGGTGTGGCGGTCTCGACAGTATCGGCGGCGCAGCGTAAGTAGCGGCGCGATATGGCTGCCGTTCCATTCGATACGCTGAAGCTCGCGCGCCGGCTCGAAAGCGCCGGCTTCCCGCCGAAACAGGCCGGAGACACCGCCGAGGCGCTGGCCGAGGCGATGTCTGGCGCCGCGCTGGCAACGACCGCCGACCTCGATCGCGTGCACAGCAGCCTGAGGGCGGACATCGCCGCTCTGCGCGCGGAATTCAAATCGGATATCGCCGCGGTGAGGGCCGAGATCGAGCTGCTGCGGCGCGATCTGACGATTCGGCTCGGCGGCATGATGGTCGTCGCTGTCGGCATCATCCTGGCGGCGATCCGCTACCTGCCGCCGCACCCGTGATCCGGCCGCCGGGTTATCAAGCGAGGCTGGCGGCGCCCGGAGACGTCGAGGTTTCTATCCCGCCGCCTTCCAGCCGCCGGTTCCGTTCGGCGGCCTCACCGGCAGCGCGTTGCACCCGGCCTTTCCGGCTTCCGCTTCGAGCGCCGCGGTCGCCGCCTCGATCCGCCTTTCGAGTTCGGCCATCAGGCGTTGCCGCGGCCAGCCGGCTGGGATTGGCTCGAGAAATTCGAGAACTATCCGGCCCGGCCGCTTGAGAAAGCTCCTGCGGCCCCAGAACAGGCCGGAATTGACCGCGGCCGGGACGACCGGTAGCGCCAGTGCCTGATAGAGCGCGGCGACGCCAGACTGATAGGGCAGATGGGCCCCGGGGGCGACCCGCGTCCCCTGCGGAAAGATGACGATCGGCCGCCCGGCGGCGGCGGCCGATCGTGATGCCGCAACCATGTGGCGCAGTGCCGTGGCACCCGCACGGCGATCGATCGCGATCGCCAAGCCGGAGCGCCACATGTACCAGCCGTAAATTGGCAGCAGCACAAGCTCGCGCTTGACGATTATGGCCGGATCGTCGAGCACCGTCGGCAGGATCACTGCATCCCAGGCCGATTGGTGCTTCATCGCGATGATGCAGCCGCCTTGCGGCACGAGATCAAGCCCCCTGACCACGTGCTCGAGCCCGACGATATGGCGCAGAAGCTGTACGCTGCCGCGCGACCAGAGGCGGCCGAAACCCCTCACCGCCCGGCTCGGCAGCAACAACAGCGGCAGCGCCAACGTGCCGACCGAGATGGTCCAGCAAAAACCAACGAGATTGAAGGCCAATGCCCGCAGCCATATCATCGCCGCATCTCGGCCTCGACCTGCTCGGGGGGCTGCTGCGGGCGGCGCGGTGGCGCCAACATCAGCCGATCGCGCCGGTCAGGACCGGGCCGAAGAGCACCCAGCGCTTGCCGTCGAAGCGGGCCATCTGTACCTGCTTGACCGGTGCGAAATCGGTCGGGCTCGTGTTGATCGTGATCCCGGGCAGCAGCATCGGCACCGTGAAATCGTGCAGGTTGGCGGCTTGCTTCATCACGTTTTCGCGGGTCAGTTCGTCGCCGCACGCTTTCAGCACATGCACGACCGTCGCCGCGGCGGAGGGACCATAGACATTATTGACATCGTTCCTGTCGCCATCCGGGTACCATTTGTTCATGAAACCGACCCACCAATTGTAGCCGGCATCGTTCTTCCATTGCGGATCGTTCGGGTCTTTCAGCCAGAAATCAGAGACGATGCCCTTGCAATTTTCCAGGCCGGCCGGTTTCAGCGCGCCGGCCACCGAATTGCCGATGCCGCTTAAGATGTGCAGCGGCTTCCATTCGATCTCTGCCGCTTTGCGTATCGCCTGGGCCGCGAACTTTGCGATCGCCGTATTGACGAAGACGTCGCACCCCGCCGCCTTCATGCTGATGATCTGCGAATTGACGGTCGGATCGGTGGTCTCGTAGGTCGCCTTGACCTTGATCATTGCGTCGGCCTTGGCGCCCAGCCCATCGCTGACGCCCTTCACGTAGTCCTTGCCAAAATCATCGTCCTGATAAAGGATGCCGATCTTGTCGTCGGGCTTGTGCTTCAGAATGTAGGCGGCGTAGATGCGCCCCTCGCTCTGGTAATTCGGCTGAAAGCCGATCGTCCACGGATGGCCCTTCGGATCGTCCCATTTGGTGGCACCGGTGCCGACGAAGAGCTGCGGGACTTTGTGCTCGTTCAAGTACTTCCATACCGCGGTGTTGGTTGGCGTGCCGGCACTGTTGGCGACCAGGAACACATGATCGTCCTCGACCAGCTTGCGCGTCATCTCGACGGTTTTCGGCGGCGAATAAGCGTCGTCGTAAGAGATGAAGTTGATCTTGCGTCCGTTGATGCCGCCCTGGGCGTTGATCATCTCGTAGTAAGCAGCTTCGCATTTCCAAATCGTGCTGTAGCTCGAGGCGGGACCGCTATAGGGCGCCGTATTGCCGATCTTGATCTCGGTGTCGGTGACGCCGGGACCGTATTGCTTGGCGGCGCCGGCCGACCGCGCGGCCAAAATCGGGCCGCCTAAGGCCAGCGTGGCCGGGGCGGCGGCGAGAATCGTGCGACGTGTCAGACGCTTCATGGTGACCCCCCGTAATGAACCCTGCCGCTCAATCGGCTTAGGGCGTTATGCGCATTCCTTGCCGTGTGTCGCCGCGCCGGCGGCCCGCGACCGCAACGGCTCGGCTCCCGTGTCGTCGCCCGCGCTCAGCCGATCGCACCGGTCAGGACCGGGCCGAAGAGCCGCCAGCGCTCGCCGTCGAAGCGGGCCATCTGCACCTGCTTAACCGGCGCGAAGTCCGTCGGACTGGTGTTTATCGTGATCCCGGGCAGCAGCAACGGCACCCGAAATTCGTGCAGGTTGGCCGCCTGCTTCATGACGTTTTCGCGGGTCAACTCGTCGCCGCACTGCTTCAGCACCTGCACGACCGTCGCCGCATTGGACGGGCCATAGACGTTGCCGATGTCGGTCTTGTCGCCGCTCGGATAATATTTGTCCATGAACCCGACCCACCACTTGTAGCCGGCATCGTTCTGCCACTCGGGATCGGTCGGGTCCTTCAAATAAAAGTCGGAGACGAGGCCCTTGCAACGCTCGAGACCGGCCGGCTTCAAGGTGGCGCCGACCGAACTGCCGATACTGCTCAGGATGTGCAGCGGCTTCCATTCGATCGCCGCCGCCTTTTTGATGGCTTGGGCGGCGAATTTAGGGATCGCCGTATTGACGAAGACGTCGACGCCTGCCGCCTTCATGCTGACGATCTGCGAGTTGACGGTGGGATCGGTCGTCTCGTAGGACGCTTTGACGACGATCATCGACGCCGCCTTGTCGCCCAACCCATCGCTGACGCCCCTCAGATAGTCCTTGCCGAAATCATCGTCCTGATAGAGCACCCCGATCTTGCCGTCGGGCTTGTTTTTCAGGATGTAGGCAGCATAGATGCGTCCCTCGCTCTGGTAGTTCGGCTGCCAGCCGATGGTCCAAGGATGGCCCTTCGGGTCGTCCCATTTGGTGGCGCCGGTCGAGACGAAAAGCTGCGGCACCTTGTGCTGGTTCATGTAGTGCCAGACGGCGCTGTTGGTCGGGGTGCCGAGGGCGCCGGCGATCAAGAAGACCTGGTCGTCCTCGACCAGCTTGCGCGTCATCTCGACGGTCTTCGGCGGCGTGTAGCCGTCGTCGTAGGAGATGAAATTGATCTTGCGGCCGTTGACCCCGCCCATGTCGTTGACCATGCGGTAATACGCGGCCATGCATTTGGGGATCGTGCTGTAGGACGAGGCGGGGCCGCTATAGGGCCCGGTGTTGCCGATCTTGATCTCGGTGTCGGTGACGCCCGGGCCGTAATTCTTGGCGGCCCGCGCCGGCCGCGCCCCCAATATCGGGCCGCCAAACGCCAGCGCGGCGGGGGCCGCAGCAAGAATGGTGCGACGCGTAAGTTGCTTCATCATGACCTCCCTAGCGCGATGTTCGTGCGTTTATTACGGAGCCGCGCCGCTCGGCGCGCCGCGCACCGTATAGAGCACCGACGCCCCAATCGCCATAGATGCGTGGTGCGGGCACGCAGGCGCTTGTTAGCCGATCGCGCCGGTCAGCAGCGGCCCGAAGAGTTGCCAGCGGGTTCCGTTAAAGCGCCCCATTTGGACCTGCTTGATCGGCGCGAAATCGGTCGGGCCGGTATTGATCGTGATCCCGGGCAGCAGCATCGGCAATGTAAAATCGTGCAGGTTTGCTGCCTGCTTCATCACGTTTTCGCGGCTCAGGTCGTCGCCGCATTGCTTCAGCACCTGTACCGCGGTGGCGGCGATCCCCTGGCCGACGACGTAGCCGTTGTCGCTTTTGTCTGCCCCGGGGAGGTATTTGTCCATGAACGAAACCCACCATTTGAAGCCGGCATCGTCGCGCCATGTCGGGTCGGTCGCGTCCTTCAGATAAAAGTCGGATACGATGTCCTTGCAATTCTTCGAGGCCGGCCGGCTTCAGCGTGGCGCCGACCGAGTTGCCGATGCCGCTCAAGACGTGCAGCGGCTTCCATTCGATCTCGGCTGTCTTCCGGATCGCCTGGGCGGCGAATTTGGAGATCGCGGTATTGACGAAGACGTCAACGCCGGCCGCCTTCATGCTGACGATCTGCGAGTTGACGGTCGGATCGGTCGTCTCGTAGGACGCCTTGACGACGATCATCGACGCTGCCTTGTCGCCGAGCCCGTCGCTGACGCCCTTTAGATAGTCCTTGCCGAAATCATCGTCCTGATAGAGTACCCCGATCTTGCCGTCGGGTTTGTTCTTCAAGATATAGGAAGCGTAGATGCGGCCCTCGCTCTGGTAGTTCGGCTGCCAGCCGATGGTCCAGGGATGGCCCTTTGGGTCGTCCCATTTGGTGGCGCCGGTACCGACGAACAACTGCGGCACTTTGTGCTGGTTCATGTAGTGCCAGATCGCGCTGTTTGTCGGGGTCCCGATCCCGCCGACGATCAACAGCACCTGGTCTTCCTCGACCAGCCTGCGCGTCATCTCGACGGTCTTGGGCGGCGAGTAGGCATCGTCGTAGGAGATGAAGTTGATCTTGCGGCCGTTCACCCCGCCCTGGTCGTTGATCATCTTGTAATAGGCGGCCTGCGATTTGGGAACCGGGCTGGCGGTCGAGAGCGGACCGCTATAGGGGCCAGTATTGCCGATCTTGATCTCGGTGTCGGTGACGCCCGGACCGTATTGCTTGTCGGCGCGGGCCGGCCGCGCCCTCAGGAGCGGGGCCGCAAAGGCAAGTGCGCCGGGCGCGGCGGCGAGAATGGTGCGGCGCGTCAGGTTTTTCATGGTGGCCTCACGTACAAAATCAGCGGTGACTTCCGGCCCGATCGTTTAGCGATTCCGCCATCGCGACACGTACCCGACCGCCAACCGGGTGAATCCGGCAGCGCCGGACGGCATAACGAAAATCACCAGCAGCATGATGGCGCCATAGATGGCGCCCGCCAACCCGCGCGACACCTCCGCGGCGATGTTCGGCACGTACAGCACGAACAAGCCGCCGAACAGGCAGCCCGGCAGCGAGCCCATGCCGCCGAGGATCAGGCCGACGAGAAAATAGATCGACAGGAACAGGCTGAAGCTGTCCGGGGCGACGAACTGCACCGCGAGCGCGCCCAAGGCGCCGGCGACGCCGGTGTAAAGCGCGCTGACGCCAAAGGTCAGCGTCTTGTAGAGCGGCTCGTTGACCCCCATTGCAGCGGCGGCGATCGGTTGGTCGCGGATCGCCATGATGGCGCGGCCGCTGCGGCTCCTCACGAGATTGGCGGCGCCGGCGAACATGACCAGCACGACGGCGAGGGTAAAATAATAGAGCCATTGATCGGCGTCGACCGGCAGGAATCCGGGGACATCCGGCTGATCGACGACGATGCCCTGCACGCCGCCGGTCCAGGCTTCGAGACCATGAAATTTGAGGAGCTGCGGCAGCGCCACCGCCAGTGCAAAGGTGGCGAGTGCGAGATAGAGGCCTTGCAAACGCAGTGCCGGCAGCCCGAACAGGGCGCCGGCCGCAAAGCAGACGCCGCCGGCCGCCGGCACCGTCCAGTAATAAGCAACGCCGTATTGATGCATCAGGATCGCGGTGACATAGGCGCCGAGTCCGTAAAATGCGCCGTGCCCCACCGAGAACTGGCCATTGAAGCCGGTCAAGAGGTTGAGGCCGAGTATCGCTAACCCATAGATCATCACCTGGGTCAACTGGAAGACGACGAAGCCCTGGAAGACAAAGGGCAGCACCACCGCGATCGCCACGACGCCCGCCAACACCCAGTGACGGGTCGACAGCAATGCGGCGCGCGGCGCGCCGCGCGCCGCGCCGGCGGGTGCGAAGAGTGCGGTATCCTGTTGCGGTGTCGTCATACCCGGCTCACCACGCTGCGGCCAAAAATTCCGGCGGGCCGCACCATCAGCACCGCGACGATCACCAACAGCGCGATCGTCAGCTTCAAGTCGCGGCCGAAATAAGGGATGAACGTGCCCGCCAGGTTCTCGATGACGCCGACGGCAAAGCCGCCCAGCACGGCGCCGGCCGGGCTCGTCAGCCCGCCCAGCACGGCGCCGGCAAACCCGTAAAGGAGGACGCCGAACATCATGTTCGGATCGAGAAACACGACCGGTGCGATCAGCATGCCGGCGACCGCGCCGATCGCCGCCGCAATGCCCCAGCCGAGCGCCGTCATCCAGCCCACCCGTATGCCGACTAGGCGGGCCGATTCCGGGTTGGCGGCAGCGGCCCGCATCGCGAGACCCAGGCGCGTGCCGCGGAAGAACAGGTAGATCAGACCCAGCATCACGGCGGTCACGCCGATCATCCCGGCTTCATGGGCGTCCATCAGGGCGCTGCCGAACAGCGGCTTGGTGCCGAACGGGGTCGGGAAAGTCTTGATCGTATAATCCCAAAGATAGCCGTCGCCGCTGTTCAGAATGCTGAACAGGGCGATGAAGGCGACCAGATTGGCCAGGATCGAGGCGTTGTGCAGCGGCTTGAACAAGATCCGCTCGATGGCGACGCCGCCGATGAACGACAGGATCACCACGGCGACGAAAGCCAGCCAATACGGGGTGCCCCAGGCGAGCAGCTGCCAGGCGACATAAGCCGAGAACGTCGCCATCTCGCCCTGCGCGAAATTGAGATGGTCGATCGCCTGGTAGATCATCACCACCGCCAGCGCGACGCAGGCATAAATTGCCCCATTGGCCAGGCCGGCCATTACCTGCTGCAGCAATAGTTGCATCGGCAGCTCCCGCTCAGTAGCCGAGATAGGCGCGGCGCACGGCCTCGTTGGCCGCGATCGCTTCGGCCGGCCCGTCCATGACGATGCGGCCGGTTTCGAGCAGATAGGCATACTCCGCCAGTTCGAGGGCCAGCGCAGCGTTCTGCTCGACGATCAGCATCGCAACACCGGTGTCGCGGTTGACCTCGCGCAGGATCCCGAACAACTCTTCGACGACCAGCGGCGCCAGCCCGAACGAGGGTTCGTCGAGCAGCATCAGGCGCGGCCGCAGCATCAGCGCCCGGCCAACGGCGAGCATCTGCTGCTCGCCGCCGGAGAGCAGGCCGGCCTGCTGCGTCCGACGCTCCTTGAGGCGCGAGAAATGGTGATAGATCTGCTCGATATCCGCCGCGATTGCGGCGTGGTCGCGGCGCGTCATCGCGCCGAGCTGCAGGTTTTCCTCCACGGTCAGGCGCACAAAGGTGCCCCGTCCCTCCGGGACATGGGCAACCCCAAGCCGGACAATATCCTCGGTCGCCCAACCGTTTATCGATTTTCCGTCGAAACGGATGTCGCCACCCGTCCGCACCATGCCGCAGAGCGCACGCAGCACCGTTGTCTTGCCGGCGCCATTCGCTCCGAGCAGGGTGCGCACTTGCCCCGCATCGAGATCGAACCCGACCCCGAACAGCGCCTGCTGCTCGCCGTAGTACGCCTCCAGACCGGCGACTTCGAGCATCATGCGGTCGGTCTCGAGCCGGAAACGGCATCTACCTTCTTGTGGCCGGTACCGAGATAAGCCTCGATGACCGCTGGGTTTTGCTGTACCTCGGCGGGCGTGCCTTCGGCGATCTTGCGGCCGAAATCGAGGGCAACGACCTTGTCGGAAATCGCCATGACGAGGTTCATGTGATGCTCGACGAGCAGCACGGTGACCCGGCGCTCGTCGCGGACCCGGCGAATGAGAAGGCCGAGCCCGCCGACCTCCTCGTGATTGAGCCCGCCCGCCGGTTCGTCGAGCAGCACGAGCTTGGGTTGGCCCGCCAATGCCCGGGCCAACTCGACCCGCTTGCGCGTGCCGAGCGGCAGGCCGGCGGCCGGCCGCAGCGCCACGTCTTCGAGATCGAGCATATGGAGAAGTGACCAGGCCGTCTCGCTCACCGCCGACTCCTGGCGCCGCGCCCAGGGCAGGCGCAACGTGTCGCTGACGAAATCGCTGCGGCTATGGGCATGAGCGCCGAGGCGGACATTGTCGAGCACCGATTGCGGCCCGAACAGCGCGAGGTTCTGAAAGGTCCGCCCGATGCCGATTTCGGCGATGCGATGCGGCGGCCGGTCGAGCACCGAGCGGCCCTCGAAACGGATGTCGCCGCTGACCGGCGTGTAGAGGCGGCTCAAGCAATTGAAAAGGGTCGTCTTGCCCGCGCCGTTCGGCCCGATCAGCCCGAGGATCCGGCCTTCCTCAAGGTCGAACGAAACACCGTCGAGGGCGACGATGCCGCCGAACCGCACGACGACCTCGCTGACTTCGAGCAGCTTGGCATCGCCGGGCATCAACCAGGGACCTCGCCCGGCGCACGCAAACCGGGCGCCCTCATGCCCATCTCCCGTGAGAGCGGCGCTCGCGCGCCGCGATTTGCGACCGTGCCCGGTATCGGATTTACAGTCAAGCCGGCGCGCAACCGATGTCGTCACTCTGCCTCTTCATTAGGCAGGCGGGCGGGATTACTCTTGGCGACCGGGCTAATCGGGACTAAGCGGGACCTGATCATGGTTAACATCAACGCTAGCGTCGATCTGCGGCAGGATAACGGCGTCGCCGTCATCACCGTCGACAACCCGCCGGTCAATGCGCTGAAGCAAGAAGTTCGCGCCGGACTTGCCGAGGCGCTGCGCCGGACCCGCGGCGACGCCGCGGTCGAGGCGCTCGTCATCGCCTGTGCGGGGCGCACTTTTTTCGCCGGCGCAGACATCGCCGAATTCGGCAAGCCGCCGCAGGCCCCCGGCCTCGGCGAGGTCATCGCCGAGATCGAGGCGATGCCGAAGCCGGTCGTCGCGGCGCTACACGGCACCGCACTCGGCGGCGGCTTCGAAGTGGCGCTCGCCTGCCATTTTCGCATCGCCGTGCCGTCGGCGCGCGTCGGCCTGCCCGAGGTCAAGCTCGGCCTGTTGCCCGGCGCCGGCGGCACACAGCGCCTGCCGCGCCTCGTCGGCCCCGAAAAGGCGTTGCGAATGATCGTCAGCGGCGGGCCGATCGGCGCCGCCGAGGCGTTCGCCGACGGCGTCGTCGATGAAATCGCCGCGGGCGATCTCGAGACCGCGGCGATCGCCTTCGCCCGTCGCGCCGTCGCCGAGCATCGCCCGTTGCGGCGGGTGCGCGACCGCGACGACAGGCTGGCCCCGGTCCGCGCCGATCCGCGGCCGTTCGACGAAGCCGCCGCGGCGTTGACCCGCCGGTTGCGCGGCCGCGAGGCGCCGGCGGCCTGCGTCGAGGCGGTGCGCAACGCCTTTCTCCTGCCGTTCGAGGAAGGGTTGCGGCGCGAAAGCGAACTGTTCCGCAAGCTCGTCGGCGGCGATCAGTCGCGGGCACAGCGCCATGTCTTCTTTGCCGAGCGCGAGGCGGCAAAGGTTCAGGGCATGCCCGACGGCACCCAGCCCCGGCCGATCGCCCGCTCCGCGATCCTCGGCGCGGGCACAATGGGCGGCGGCATCGCGATGTGCTTCGCCAACGCCGGGATCCCGGTGACGTTGATCGAGACCAGCGACGAGCTTCTCGCCAGGGGGCGCGACCGGATTGCCGCCGCTTACCGCGCGACGATGGCTCGCGGCGGTCTCGCTGCCGCCGATATGGAGCGCCGCATGGGCCTGATCGGCGGCGCCGTCGGCATCGCCGCGGCCGGCGAGGCGGATGTCGTGATCGAGGCCGTGTTCGAGGAGATGGACCTCAAGAAACGGGTCTTCGCCGAACTCGACCGGGTCGCCAGGCCTGGCGCGCTGTTGGCCACCAACACCTCGACCCTCGATGTCGACGAGATCGCCGCCGCGACGGCCCGGCCGCAGGATGTCGTCGGGACGCACTTCTTCAGCCCGGCCAATGTCATGCGGCTCCTCGAGATCGTCCGGGGTGCGGAGAGCGCGCCGGACGCGATCGCGACCGCGCTGGCCCTCGCCCGGCGGCTCGGCAAGGTGCCGGCGGTGGTCGGCGTCTGTTATGGCTTTGTCGGCAACCGGATGCTGGCCCGCCGCTCGGTCGAGGCCGAGCGGCTGCTGCTGGAGGGCGCCTTGCCGCAGGAGGTCGAGGCGGCGCTCGTCGAGTTCGGCCTGCCGATGGGGCCGTTCGCGATGATGGACCTGGCCGGGCTCGACGTCGGCTGGCTGATCCGCAAATCGCGCGGCGAGCACGCCGCGATCGAAGACGCGCTGTGCGAGGCCGGGCATTTCGGGCAGAAGACCGGGAAGGGTTATTTCCGCTACGAGGCGGGCTCCCGCACGCCGCTCCCCGACCCCGAAGTCGCAGCGATCATCGCCGCGGCCGCAAAGCGGCTCGGCATCGCCCGCCGCAAGATCGCCGCCGACGAGATCGTCGAGCGCATGGTGCTGCCGATGATCAACGAGGGCGCCCGCATCCTCGACGAGGGCATCGCGGCGCGCCCCGGCGACATCGACGTGATCTGGGTGTATGGCTATGGCTGGCCCGTCTGGCGCGGCGGCCCGATGTATTATGCCGACCGCCTCGGGCTCGGCCTTGTCCGCGACCGGCTCAACTTCTACGCCGAGCGGTCGGGCGACGAAAGTTTGCGACCCGCGGCCTTGATTTCGCGGCTCGCCGCCGACAGCAAGGGGTTCGCTTCGCTATAAGCTCGGCTAAGCAGGAACCGCGCGACCGATGGGTTCGCTCGCTCACTCTTTTGTCGTACCGGCGAAAGCCGGTATCTATGGCAGCAATGGGTCCGGCCTTCTCCGGGATGACGAAAGAAAATGTAACGAATTTCGGAGACGCGCCGTTGCACCCCGAGGTCGCGGGGTGACGTAAAGCAGGGAGTACATCATGGATCTGCGTTTCACTGCCGAGGAACTCGCATTCCGCGACGAAGTGCGGGATTTCTTCCGGGCGAACCTGCCCGCCGCGATCCGCGGCAAGCTGGTCGAAGGCAAAAAGCTCGCCAAGGACGACATCATCGTCTGGCAGCGCATCCTGAACAACAAGGGCTGGGCGGTCGCCAACTGGCCGGTCGAATGGGGCGGCACCGGCTGGACGCCGGTGCAGCAATACATTTTTCTGGAGGAGCTGCAGCTTGCCCCGGCGCCGCAGCCATTGGGCTTTGGCGTCACGATGGTCGGACCGGTCATGATCGCCTTCGGTTCCGAGGCGCAGAAAAAGCGGTTTCTCCCGCGCATCGCCAATCTCGACGATTGGTGGTGCCAGGGCTTTTCCGAGCCGGGCTCGGGCTCCGATCTCGCCTCGCTGCGCACCGCGGCAAGGCGCGACGGTGACCATTACGTCGTCAACGGGCAGAAGACCTGGACGACCCTCGCGCAGCACGCCGACTGGATCTTCTGCCTGGTGCGCACCGATCCGCAGGCGAAGAAGCAGGAGGGCATCTCGTTCCTGCTGATCGATATGCAGACGCCGGGGATCACGGTGCGGCCGATCATCACGATCGAGGGCGGACACGAGGTCAACGAGGTGTTTTTCGACGACGTCGTGGTGCCGGCCGAGAACCTGATCGGCGAGGAGAACAAGGGCTGGGATTACGCGAAATATCTGCTCGGCCGCGAGCGCACCGGGATCGCCCGCGTCGGCCTGTCGAAAGAGCGCCTGCGGCGGATCCGGGAATTGGCGGCGCTCGAACGGGTCGGCGACCGGCCGCTGATCGAGGACGAGCGCTTTCGCGAGAAGCTCGCCGCCGTCGAGGTCGAGTTGAAGGCACTCGAAATGACGCAATTGCGCGTCGTCGCCGCCGAGCGCCGCCGCACCGACAACAGGCCCGACCCGGCCTCCTCGATCCTCAAGATCAAGGGCTCGGAAATTCAGCAGGCGACGACCGAGCTTCTCCTCGAAGTCGTCGGTCCCTATGCGCTCCCCTACCAACCCGAGCACGATGAGGACGAGCGCTGGAACGAGCCGCCGATCGGGCCCGAATGGGCCGGCCCGGTGGCGCCGACCTATTTCAATTGGCGCAAGACTTCGATCTATGGCGGCACCAACGAGATCCAGAAGAACATCATCGCCAAGGCGATCCTCGGGCTGTAGCGGAGCGCGCGCGATCCGCGCGGATTTCTCCCTCTCCCCGCCCGCGGGGAAAGGGCCGGGGTGAGGGGCAGGCGACGGTACTGGCGGGACGGAGGCGATGGATTTCGATCTGAGCGAGGAGCAGCGGTTGCTGCAGGAGAGCCTCGGCCGGCTGCTCGCCGACCGCTACGCTTTCGAGCAGCGCAAGACCTACGGGCAGAGCGCCCTCGGCTGGAGCCGCGAACTCTGGGCGCAATACGCCGAACTCGGCCTCTTGGGCCTGCCGTTCGCCGAGCGCCACGGCGGCTCGGCCGGCGGTCCGGTCGAGACCATGATCGTCATGGAGGCCTTCGGCCGCGCGCTGGCGCTCGAGCCCTATTTTGCGACGGTCGTGCTTGCCGGCGGGTTCCTGCGGCATGCCGGCAATGATGCGCTCGCTGCGGCGCTGGCGCCGAAGATCGCCGATGGCAGCCTGACGCTCGCCTTCGGCCATGTCGAGCGGCATTCCCGCTGGAACCTCGCTGATGTCGCGACAAAGGCGGTGCGCGACGGCGGCGGATGGTTGCTCGACGGCGAGAAGAGCGTCGTCCTGCACGGCGACAGCGCCGACAAGCTCGTCGTCACGGCGCGCCTCGGCGGCGGTCAGCGGGACCCTTCCGGGATCGGCGTGTTTCTCGTCGATGCGAAGGCGCCGGGCGTGTCGCGCCGCGGTTATCCGACGCAGGATGGACAGCGCGCGGCAGAGGTGACGCTGAGCGGCGTGCGCGTCGAGGGCGCGGACATATTCGGCGAGCCGGGGGCGGCACTGCCGCTCGTCGAACGCGTCGTCGACGAGGGAATCGCCGCCCTTTGCGCCGAGGCGGTCGGTGCGATGTCGGTCATGCACGAGCTGACCGTCGAGTACCTGAAGACCCGGCGTCAGTTCGGGCGCGAAATCGGCAGCTTTCAGGTGTTGCAGCATCGCGCCGTCGATATGCTCGTGGCGCTCGAGCAGGCGCGCAGCATGGCGATGTTCGCGGCGATGATGGCGGCGGAAAGCGATGGCACCGAGCGCGGCAACGCCATATCGGCGGCCAAGGCGCAGATCGGCCGCTCCGGCAAATTCATCGGCCAGCAGGCGATCCAGCTGCATGGCGGCATCGGCATGACGATGGAATACAAGGTCGGCCACTATTTCAAACGCATGACGGTGATCGACACGATATTCGGCGACGCCGACCATCATCTGCGGGCGCTGGCGCGGCGCGGTGCGGCGCCGGCCGCGGCCTAAGCTCGATCCGCCCTATTGGCCGATCCTCCCTGTTGATCGTCACCTGTCCGGTTTGCCGAACACGCTATCGCGTCGACACGGCGGCGTTGGCGCGACCCGGCGGACGCACCGTCCGCTGCGCCGCCTGCGGCCATAGCTGGCGCTACCCGTCGGCCGCCATCGAAGGCGCATTTGACGGGCCGGCGGCGATCCTCGACCCGCCCCGGCTCGAACCGGCGATCGCAATACCGCCTCGGGCGGAGTCGGTCACGCCATCGGCCTCGCCGCGCCGCCGTCTCTGGCTCAGACTAGGCTTGCCGCTTTTCGTCCTCCTGGTCGTCCTCGCCGTTCTCGCCGCCCTTTATCTATCCCGCTGAGCGCGCCGGCGGCCTACAACCGGACATAGTCGTAATCGACCGGCAGATCGTTGATGCCGCGTTCGGGCGGAGCGATCCAGCCGGCCATGCGGCCGGGCTCGACGACGCGCTGCATCAGGCTGCCGACAAAGGCACGGTCCGCGGCGGACGGCAGCCACTCGTCGGGCAGCGCCGGCGACGCGGCGAGGCCGACCCGCCCGTCCGGATCCGTCCGGACGTCGGCCCAGGCGCCGATCGCGCGGTGAAAGCGCGGGCTCGGCAGGCGCAGTCGGAATGCCGCGCCGGCGGTCGCGATCAGCCGGTTCCAGCGCTCGACGGCGTTCGCGCATTCATGGATGTAGGCACGGCGCGCGACCTCGTTCATTGCGTTGCGCAGCGGCACCTCTTGCGTGCCGACGCCGCGCTCTCCGACCGGCACCTCGATCGCCAGGGTCTCGTCGCGGGCCAGGTGGTCGGCAAAGCGCCGCTCGTCGGGCCTGCCCTTGATGCCGGTCGCAAAATAGCTTGCGGCGTTCGACGAGACCTCGGCACCAAACAGATCCAACGACGAACTGAACCAATGATTGATGTAACGCTGCAGCGTCGGGAGGTCGACTGCGCCGGCGTTGCGCACCGCCGTCGGGTCGTCGGTGCCGCGTTCGCGCATCACTTCGAGGCTGCGGCGGATCACCCGGGCGATACCGGTGGCGCCGACGAACATGTGGTGCGCTTCCTCAGTCAGCATGAAGGCGCAGGTCCGCGACAGCGGGTCGAAGCCGCTCTCGGCGAGGCATTTCAACTGGAACTTGCCGTCGCGGTCGGTGAAGAATGTGAACATCAGAAAGCTGAGCCAATCCTCGATCGGCTCGTTGAAGGTGCCGAGGATGCGCGGCTTGTCCGGGTCGCCTGAATGGCGTGCCAGCAATTCCTCGGCCTCCTCGCGGCCGTCGCGCCCGAAATAGGCGTGCAGTAGATAGACCATCGCCCACAAGTGGCGGCCTTCCTCGACATTGACCTGGAACAGGTTGCGCAGATCGTAGAGCGACGGGCAGCTGTGGCCGAGCCGGCGCTGCTGTTCGACCGAGGCCGGCTCGGTGTCGCCCTGCGTCACGATCAGCCGGCGCAACGTCGAACGATGCTCGCCGGGGACCTGCTGCCAGACCGGCTCGCCGCAGCAGTCGCCGAAGCCGATGCGGCGGTCGGCGACAGCATCGGCGAGAAAGATCCCCCACCGGTAATCCGGCATCTTGACTTGGCCATAGCTCGCCCAGCCGGCGGCGTCGACCGAAACCGCGGTGCGCAGATAGATTTCGGCCGCCTGAAAGCCGCTCGGCCCCATCTCGCGCCACCAGTCGAGGAAATGCGGCTGCCACTGTTCGAGCGCGCGCTGCAAGGCGCGGTTGTCGCCGAGGCCGACGTTGTTCGGGATCCGCTCGAGATAATCGATCGCCATGCCGCCTCCTCCCGCGCTGCCCGCGGTTTTCGCCGCGCCCTGCGAGCCTAGAACATGGGCTAATCGAGCACGAGAAGGAAACAGAACGCAGAGCGAAGGGCGCGGAAGGGTTATGCCGACGGCTGGGGGTCCTGCTCCGCCAGATCCCGGCCGGTGATCTCGATGTTGGCATCATCGGTCAGCTGCCGGCGACGAACCTTCCGTTCCGCGATCAGTTCCAGCCCGACCCGGTGAAGATGGTACGCTTCGAGACATCGTTCTGGCGTCGGGGATTGATCGAGCAGGCTCTGGAACACGCGCCGGCCGACACGCACCACGCCTTCATATTCGCCGACACCAATCCCGAACTCGACGGCGTTCCGGTCGGGGTTCCACCGGGCGTCCGGCGGAAAACAAAAAAACATGATGGCCTCCCTTGCGGGCGAAGGGTAGCACGTTCCTGTAATGTTCTGAAACATGGTGCTCCACGCCATCCGATCAATCGCGATGCAAATCGCAGGTGCCATGCATGATCTCGCCGAAGGCGCCGGCCATCACGCAGACCACGCCGCGAGAGAATCGCCGGTAAAAAAGAAAGCGCCATGTGGGGGACATGGCGCTTTCACCTCGAGAGCAGCGTGGCGGTTGGGGGGACCGCGGCAGCGCACTCGCTGACGGGGTGCGCGGGCTGCTCTCTGTTGGTTAATAACGCAGGCAAGCCGGAAAAGTTCCGCGATCGGTAAACCGCCGAGGCCATCGAGTTCGAATTGGGTACGAAGCGGGACCATGCGCCACGACGACGACATCGCGTTGCCGACTCCCGGTCCTACGGGCTCGACCTCCAGGACTTCGGGGCACGGCTTATTCCGCGGGCGTCGTGATCACGAGCGCCGGTTTGAGCAGTTGCTTTCTTCTGGCGGCAGAAAGAATTTCCCACGGCTCGCGCGCCGGCGATAGCTATAAAGCGCTGCCGAAGATGTTTTTTGAGACAGTTTTCGGCGCGAGGGGAATGAAAAAATGGGGTGGCGTGATCTTGAAACCTTTGCATTTGGCGACGGCCCGGAGTTGGCCAACGAGCTTGCCGCGCTCGTTATCGACGGACGCAAGCGCGCGACCTGTTGGGCCGCGAGTGATGGGCCGTCCACCGAAGTCGGCAAGCGTATGGTAATGCTGGACGGCACCGGGCGGCCACGCGCGGTGCTGGAGACTGTCGAGCTCACCTTGCGCCGGTTTGACGAGGTGGATGCCGCCTTCGCTTACGATGAGGGCGAAGACGATCGCACGCTCGCATCCTGGCGTAAGGTCCATCGCAACTACTTCGGTCGCCGGAGCCAGTTCGCCGAGGATATGCTGCTGTGGTGCGAGCGCTTCCGGGTAGTCGCGCACATCCGCGGGTGAGATCATCGCGGCGGAAGGCGAGCGATTGCGCGGCGGCCGAAGGCCGTGCGGAAGGTCGCTGCGGAGACGATCTCCGTGTGACAATTTCCGGGCATCGGGCGTGCCCGGCACCGGGGTGCGAAAATGACCGAAACGCAGCTTGTCCCTTCGCCGGCGGTGAACGGCCAAGTTGGTGCGCCGTCACGGCGCGGTTTCGCGCGGTCGATGCGCGACAATGGCCTCAACGCGTTTCCGGCGCAGGCGTTCGAAGAGGATGTCGTCGTCCGCCGATTCTTCGGCCGCCAGCTGATCGTCATGAGCCGGCCGGCCGGGATCCAGCATATCCTGATCGACAATCCGGGAAACTACCGCCGCACCCCCGCCAGCATCCGCATGCTGCGGCCGTTGCTCGGCAACGGCCTGCTCTTGAGCAAGGGCGAGGACTGGAGGCGTCAGCGGCGGACGCTCGCGCCGGCCTTTGCCCCGCGCACGGTGCCGATCCTGGTGCGCCACGTCGCCCGCGCCGCAAGCACCACAGTTGCAGGGCTCAGGGCGGCTTGCGAGGCCCCGATCGACTTGCTTGCGGCGATGCAATTTCTCGCACTCGAGATTGCCGGCGCTTCGATGTTTTCGCTGGAGATGGAGCGCTACGGCGCCGAGTTGCGTCACCTCGTCACCCGTTTCACGAGCGGTCTCGGCCGGCCGAGGATTTTGGATTTCTTGCTGCCGCCGGCGATCCCGAGCCCGCACGATGTCTTGCGTTGGCGCTTCCGCCGGCGCTGGCTCAATTTGGTCCATCGGATCATCGCCGCACGCCGCGCGCAGGGCTCGTCCGCGGCGCCGCGCGATTTGTTTGATCTGATGGCGAGCGCGACGGACCCGGAGAGCGGTGCGGTGTTCCCGCCGGACCGGCTCGCCGACCAGGTAGCGACGATGATCGTCGCCGGCCACGAGACGACGGCGGTGGCCTTGTTCTGGTCGCTTTACCTGCTCGCCGGCGCGCCCGAAATCCAGGAGCGGCTCGCCGCCGAGGTCATCGGCGTGGATCTCGGGCCCGACAACGCCGCCGAGGTTTTGCCGATCCTCGCCTACACCCGTGCGGTCGTGCATGAGGCGATGCGGCTCTATCCGCCGGCCTTTACCGTCGCCCGCCAGGCGATCGCCGCCGACATCGCCGGCGACGTTCCGCTCTCGGCCGGCGCGCTGGTGCTGATCGCACCTTGGGTTTTGCACCGTCATCGACGGCTCTGGGCGCAGCCTGAAATCTTCGACCCAGAGCGCTTTCTGCCCGGCAGGCCGCCGCCCGATCGTTTTGCCTATCTGCCGTTCGGCATTGGCCCGCGCGTGTGCATCGGCGCGCAATTCGCGCTGACCGAAGCGACCCTCGTGCTGGCGGCGATGATCAAGGCCTATCGAATAGAACGCGCCGATGACGTTCCGGTCACGCCTCGCGCCATCGTCACGATCCAGCCCGAATACCCGCCGCTCTTTTGGCTGAGACCGCGCGCGTCGGACGCGACCGGCCGTTAGGCGCGGTCCCAGTCGAAGCGCGGCTTGGCGCCGCTGCCGTAAAGTTTCAAGGCGCCGGCTTCGCCGGTCGCGTTCGGTCGCGAGAAGATCCAGTTCTGCCAGGCCGAGAGCCGGGCGAAGATCTTGCTCGCCGCGGTTTCGGGGCCGGTAAAGCGCAGGCTCGCCTCCATGCCGCTGAGCGCGTCGGGCGACAGGCTCGCGCGCTCCTCCAGGGCGAGGCGGATCTCGTCGTCCCAGTCGAGCGCATCCGGGGCGAAGGTCACGAGACCCTGCGCCAATGCCGCGGCGGCGGCGAACTTGCCGGCCGTGAAACGGTGGTCGTTGAAGCGGTTGGGAGCGTCGTCGTTGAACCGGGTCATCAGCCGGGTGCGGCCGTGGACCATTTCGAGGCCGCCGAAGTTGAGGGCGCCGAGCGCGATCTGCGGCCCGTCGGCCAGCATGTAGCTGCGGTCGGCGGCGAGCGCCAGTTCGAAGAGGCTGCCGGCGAAGCACGAGCCCTCCTCGATCACGGCAAAGAGGCTGCGCGACGACAGGTCGAGCCGCTGCAAGGTCCGGCGCCACAGCCCGATCGTCTCGCGCACGAACCAATGCTCGCGGTTTGTCGCCATTGTCTTGTCGCCGGCAAGCACGGCGTCGATGTCGCCGGCCGTCTTCAGCACCAGGGTGCCGACGGTCGGCTCGTTGGCGCGCAGCAGCAATAGCGCATCGTCGAGTTCGCGCGCCGCGGCGACCGGCCACCAGTCGGCGCCCGCTGCAAGGATGCCGCTTATGTCGCCCGGCACCTCGGCGACGCCAGGCGCCGATAGGGTCAGGGTCGCGACCCGCTCGGCACGCGCGAGGTCGACCGCGAGTCGGGGATAGCGATAGCCGCCATCATCGATCCGCCGTGAGAGCGGCGGCAATGCCACCCCTGCCCTATCGGCCGGGCGGTCGCTGGCGGCGGCCAGCGCCCGGGCGCGTTCCTCCACTTTGGCGCGGAAGCACGCCGGCGGTGCCGTCCAATCGACGAGGTTCCAGGCTTTGGCGCGCTCGGCGCGCACCCCCTCGGCGGTCGTGCAGAAGACGTCGGCGAGGTCGCGCCGCACCTTGCGCTTGTCGACGAGCCGGGTCAGGCCGCCGGTCCCGGGCAGCACGCCGAGGCTCGGCACCTCGGGCAGGCTGACCGTGCTCGACCGGTCGTCGACCAGGCCGATCTCGTCGCAGGCAAGCGCCAGCTCATAGCCGCCGCCGGCGCAGGCGCCGTTGACCGCGGCGAGAAACTTCAATCCCGAACGGGCGCTCGCATCCTCGATGCCGTTGCGCGTCTCGTTGGTGAATTTGCAGAAATTGACCTTCTCGGCGTGGCTCGCCCGGCCAAGCATGTAGATGTTGGCGCCGGAGCAAAAGATCCGCTCGCGGGCGCTCGTCAGCACGACCGCGCCGACTTCCGGATGTTCGAAGCGGATGCGGTTCAACGCGTCGGCCAGTTCGATGTCGACGCCGAGATCGTAGGAATTGAGCTTCAGCCGGTAGCCGGGGTCGAGCCCGCCCGCTTCGGCGACGTCGAGCGCGAGGGTTGCGACCCGTCCGTCGAAGGACAGGTGCCAGTGGCGGTAACGGGCGGGATCGGTGTCGAAGGTGATCATGGCCGTTGCAGCATAGCCCGGAGATCGGCGAAAGGCTTTCGTCGCGGCCCGGATGTCGTCATTTTCGCGACACAGAGGAGGAGAAGGATCGCCGATGGACGGACCGACCTACAACGCCGCGGCCGATCTCGTCGAGCGCAACCTCGTAGCCGGACGCGGCGCCAAGACCGCGTTCATCGACGACACGGGGCGCTGCAGCTACACCGAATTGGCGCTTCGGGTCGGCCGCTTCGCCAATCTCTTGCGCCGGCAGGGCGTCGAGCGCGAGCAGCGGATCCTGTTGTGTCTCTACGACGGGATCGACTTTCCGACGGCCTTTCTCGGCGCGATCAAGGGCGGGATCGTGCCGGTCGCGGTCAATACGCAGCTCGGCGCCGAAGAATTCGCGTTCATGCTCGCCGACAGCCGGGCCCGCATCGTCGTCGTGTCGGCGCCGGTTCTGCCGGCCATCGAAGCGGCATTGGCCGCATTGCCGGAGCCGCGGCCGGAAATCCTCGTCTCGGGCGCGGGACGCGGCGAGCGCGGGCTCGCCGCTCAGCTCGCCGCGATGCCGGAAGCGGCCGAGACCGCGCCGACCCATAGGGACGAGCCCTGCTTCTGGCTCTATTCCTCGGGCTCGACCGGCCGGCCGAAGGGTACCGTGCACCGGCACCACAGCCTCGTCGCGACGGCGGAGCACTACGCCGTTCCGGTGCTCGGCATCGGCGAGAACGATGTCGTGTTCTCGGCCGCGAAACTGTTCTTCGCCTACGGCCTCGGCAACGCGCTGACCTTTCCGCTGGCGGTCGGCGCGACCAGCATCCTCTCGGCCGAGCGGCCGAGCCCGCCATCGGTCAGCCGCATCCTGCGCGAGCAGCACCCGACGATCTTTTATGGCGTGCCGACCCTCTACAACGCGCTGCTCGCCGGCGCCGAGTTGCCGCGCCCAGAGGAACTCGCGCTGCGCCGCTGCGTCTCGGCCGGCGAGCCGTTGCCGCAAGAGATCGGCCGCCGGTGGCTCGAGCGGACCGGCCTCGACATTCTCGACGGCATCGGCTCGACCGAGATGCTGCACATCTTTTTGAGCAACCGGCCGGGAGAGGTGCGTTACGGCACGACCGGACGTCCGGTGCCGGGCTACACGATCGCGATCGTCGACGAGACCGGGCAACGGGTGCCGCCCAGCGAGATCGGCGACCTCGTCGTCGACGGCCCGACCGGCGCCCTCGGCTACTGGAACAATCGCGAGCGCAGCCGGACGACGTTTCGCGGGCCGTGGACCTGGACCGGCGACAAATATTACGAAGACGAGGACGGCTGTTTCGTCTATTGCGGGCGCAGCGACGACATGTTGAAGGTGAACGGCATGTGGGTGTCGCCGGCCGAGGTCGAGGCGGCCCTGATCGCGCATCCGGCGGTGCTCGAAGCGGCGGTAGTCGGCGCGCCGGACGCCGACGGTCTCGTCAAGCCCAAGGCCTTTGTCGTGGCGAAGGCCGGTTTCGCCGATCGGGGCGACCTCGCCGGCCTCCTCGCCGCGCATGCGCGGTCTCGGCTGGCGCCGTTCAAATGCCCGCGCGCTTTCGCCTTTCTCGACGAGTTGCCAAAGACTGCGACCGGCAAGATCCAGCGCTTCAAGCTGCGCGACGCTCCGTGATCCCCCTGCCCGGCGCCGGCCAACTCCCGCCCCGCCTGCGCGCCGTCCTCTTGACATCTGTGCACATGCGCTTACATAGGCGTATATGCTCATTCTTTCAATGCGTTGCGCGCCGATCGATGCGCACGCCTGAGGGTGCGAGCGGGGCTTATCAGGAGATCAATGGTGACGGATATTCCCTATCGCATCGCTCTTATCGTCGGGGCCGGTTCGGGCATCAGCGCGTCATTCGCGCGCGGGCTGGCCGCTTGCGGTCTTCGCGTCGGATTGGCGGCGCGCCATGTCGAGAAGCTGGCGGCGCTGGCCAGCGAAATCGGCGCCGAGACATTCGCCGTCGACGCCTCGGACCCGGCCATGGTCGCCGGCCTGTTCGCCGAGGCGGACCGCCGGTTGGGCGAAGCCGATGTCGTGCTCTACAACGCCAGCGCCCGCGCGCCGGGGCCGATCGCCGAACTCGACCCCGAAGCCGTGCGCAAGGCGATCGAGATCTCGGCTTTTGGCGGCTTCCTGACCGTCCGCGAGGCGGCGCGGCGGATGATCCCACGCGGCCGCGGCGCGATCCTGTTGACCGGCGCGAGCGCCAGCGTCAAGGGGTACCCGAACTCCTCGGCCTTTGCGATGGGCAAGTTCGCCTTGCGTGCGCTGGCGCAGAGCACGGCGCGCGAGCTCGGGCCGAAGGGAATCCACGTCGCCCATTTCGTCATCGACGGCGGCGTGCGCAGCACGCGACGTCCCGATCCGGCGGAGCGGCCCGACAGCACGCTCGACCCCGACGCGATCGCCCAGACCTATGTCGAAATCCTGCGCCAGCCGAAAAGCGCCTCGTCTCTGGAGGTCGAGCTACGGCCTTGGGTCGAGACATTCTGACAGCCGACCCGATGCGCGACGCGTTGCCGTCGACGCCCTATCGGCGAGCCGCTGCGCCGGCGCGAGGACCGCAAATTCCTCACCGGCCACGGCCGCTATGTCGATGACATCACGCTCCCCAGCACCCGTCACCTGGCGATCCTGCGGTCGCCGCATGCCGCTCTCCGCATCGCGCACGCCGGAGCCGGTCGAAAACCCGCATTGGCCGCGCTTGCCTGAACCAGGAGCTCGCCATGCCGAACCCTGCCGTCGTCGCGCGACGGATTGACGTCGAGCACATCAGGATCGAAGCGACGAAACCCTTCGGAGAGGTGAAAGCGGCTCTCGAGAGCACCGTGCGGCGTCTCGACACCGGGACCTTCGCACTCCTGAAAAAAGGTCAAAACGGCCCCGCCAGAGAGCAGCTCGAGCGTGGTCCGGAGCTGGCGATCTTCGACCATCGAGATCATGGTGGCTTGCTGCAGATCGCCGGCCGGCCGCGCAAAGCGGTGCAATACGACATCGGCAATCCGTTGACCGCGACGCGAATGACGCGGCACCAGTTGCCGGCCGCGCTGTACGCGCCGCTGCGGGTCTTGCTTTATGAGGATGCGGCGGGTCGGGCGATCTTCGAATATGACCGGCCCTCCTCGGTCTTCGGACAATTCGGCGATGAGCGCGTGACCGCCGTCGGGCGCGAGTTGGATGCAGCGCTGGAAAGCGTTCTGGTCAGAGCGGCCGGCTGACGAGGCGGGCGAGGCGATGGGTCGAGGTCGGAGAGGATCGCTGTCGCCCCGGCTGCGGCTTGTCATCGATAACCAGTGATCGGGACGTAATCGGGATCCGATGATGGCGGAAGGCGCTGGCGCTTTTCCGCCCTAGCCCGTTCTCCGAGGCGAGCCTCAGCTCAGCACGCCGATCTTCTTCTTTTCGATCAGGTCGAAATCGATCTTGGCGCCGAGGCCGGACCCGGTCGGCGCCTCGACGAGACCGTCGCGGCCGACCGCGATGTCTTCTTCGAGCCCGTATTTCTGCATCGCGTCGGGCAGCAGCACCTCGAAGAATTCGGTGTTCCGAATCGCCATGATGACATGCAGGTTGGCGACGTTGTTCAGCGAATTGCCGCCGTGATGCGTCTCGAAATTCATGCGGAAGGCTTCGGCGAGATGCGCGGTCTTCAGCAATGTCGTGATCCCTCCCTTGACCGCGACATCGCCGCGCAGAAAGTCGGTGGCCCGCTCGGTGATCCACGGAATGTAGGAATCGAGCCCGCCGATCGGGTATTCGGTGGCGAGGATCGGGATGTCGAGCTTCTGCTTCAATTTGACGTAATTGTAGATGTCCTGCTCGGCGAGCGGGTCCTCGTACCAGTAGTATCGCATCTCCTCGATCGCCCGGCCGACCCGGAGTGCCTCCTCGTAGCGGTAGCTCCAGGTCGAATCGAGCATCAGCGTGTAGTGGTCGCCGACCGCCTGGCGCACCGCCTCGCACACCTTGATGTCGTCGCGCCAGCGCTGCGGCGGGTGGATCTTGTAGGCGGCCCAGCCGGTCTCCCGGTAATGGAGCGCCTGTGCGACATAGTCCTGCGCCGTCGCGTGGATCTCCGAGCTGGCATAGGCGGGGATGCTGTTGCGGTAGGTGCCGAGGAGGCGGTGGATCGGCATGCCGGCCGCCTTGCCGGCGATGTCCCACAAGGCGATGTCGCAGGCGCCGATCGCGCGCACCGTCGCGACCCGGGCGCGCGCCCAGAGGAGGCGGTTCAGGCGCTCGCGGTCGAACGGGTCCTGATCCGTCAGGATCGGCTTCAGAAAGCGGATCAGGCCCGGCCCGTCGAGGCTCGCCGGGTTCGACGAGGTGCCGAGAAAGGCGTGGCCGACGATCCCGTCATCGGTCGCGACGGCGAGGAGGCCGAGATCGCTCCGCCCGGTCGGGCGCGCCGTGTGGTGGCCGTAGATCGTCGCCGGGATGCTTTCCCAGGCGAACAGGGTCAGGGTGACGTCGGTGATCTTCATCGCGCAGACCTCCCGTAGCGGCGGCATCGGGAGCGCCGCCCCGACCGTCTTATTACCACGATGCGGGTTGCGCGGACCCGTTGTCGGCAGCCATCCGGTTTTCGCTCAAATCGCACTGCGCTGCCGGTTCTCGGGATCACGACCCATGTCCCTCTCCGCCCTTGATGGCACCTTGCTGGCGGAGAGGGGCCAAATGCTCTCGAATCGCCCGGCTCTCACTGGGAGGCCGGCCCTCTCCCGCCGCAACCGGGGAATTGCCATGCGAGAAGCGGGGCCGCCGCAGAAACGGCGCTGGCTCCGCGGCAGACCATTTGCGGCTCGCGCACCTGCGCTTCCCGCTTATTATGGACCGCCGGAACAGTCGGCGGGGAGCGCGGGGAGGTGCCAATGGCGGCGACGGCGGTCGAGGCGTGGGACGAGCGGTGGGCAACGCCCGAGGGCCGAGCCGACTGGCTGGAGCCGCACCCGGCGGTGGCGGCGCTGCTGCCGGTGCTGCAATCACGCGGCACCCAGCATGTGCTCGACCTCGGTTGCGGCGTCGGCCGGCACGCGCTGTTCTTCGCCGAGCATGGCTTCGCCGTCGAGGCGATCGACGGTGCCGCCGCGGGCCTCGACTTCGCCGGCCGCGAGGCGGCCGCGCGCGGCCTCCGACTGAGCCTGCGCCAGGCCGATGCCGACGCGCTGCCCTTCGCGGACGAGAATTTCGACTATGTGTTGTCGTGGAACGTCATCTTTCACGGTACGATGGGCGATGTCTGCCGCCGCCTCGCCGAGATCTGGCGTGTCCTGAAGCCCGGCGGGCTCTACCAGGGTACGATGCTGTCGAAGCGCGATGCGCAGTTCGGCTGCGGTCCGCCGGTCGCTCCCGACACCTTCATCCGCGGCAGCGACCCCAAGGCGCACCC
This sequence comes from uncultured Alphaproteobacteria bacterium, assembly GCA_963790875.1. Taxonomy (GTDB): domain Bacteria; phylum Pseudomonadota; class Alphaproteobacteria; order ATCC43930; family CGMCC-115725; genus AP-15. Next base: position 671,934 of record CAWBQT010000016.1, on the reverse strand, counting down.
GCACTACTATTGCGACTTGGCCGGCCTTTCAGCACTCTTCGCCGGCTTCGAGCTTCTGTCGCTAACCCAGGAGGAACAGCGCCGCCCCGGCTCCTGGCATTGGCACATCCTCGCAGAACGGATGCGCTGCCACGCTTGAAAGAAGGTTCCGTGGCCTGGGGATCGCTTATGAGCGAGAGACGGTCCCGCGGGTGGTGGAGCGGCTCTATGCCTGCTCGTCCGTTGAATTTGAACTCGGGAAACCGATCGCGGCAGGACTCCGTATGAGAATGGTAAGATGCGAAGATATCCCACCGACGTGACGTAATCACGATATCCAATCAGCTCCTGCTGGAGCGCAACACACTATAAGACGCCTCCTGGTCGCGTGTCGTTCTGGCCAGCCTTCGCGCGCATTTCGCATTGCAGTCCATTGCCCGAACTACGTCAGTGAAGCCCAGCGTCCCGCTGCGGAACGTCGGCCATGGACGGAAGTATCGAGGCTCAGCATGGTCGATGCCGTACCTCACTCGACGGCCGCTCTCTACCCGCGAAGCCATTCGCGGTCGGTCGAGATCATCGATCGCCTTCGACCGAGGCTGTGTGTGAACTCAGTTGAATGGTGTCAAGGCGCAACTTTCAATCCGACACCCAAAGCAGCCACTCGGCCTTCACGCTGGGGACGGGTCTCGCTGCCCCACAGCCGTCGTTCGCGGCAGCGCCAGGGACCGGCTCCGCTGAGTAAAGGCGGCATTCCGGAGGAGCCGCCGATCAAACGACAGTGTCGGCGGTAACCAAGTTCCCGCCGACGCCGCCGGCAGCCCAATTGTCGGTGGTGCCGCCCTGAAATGTATCAGTCTTGCCCAATCAGGAGGGTGCTCGCGCCCGTTGAAACCGATATGTTGTCGCCGACATCTTCGGGCGCCGACAAACCGCCGCAGTGCCGGCCGCCACGTTTTCGCGCGGCAGCCGGCAGATCATCGCCTATGATCCCGAGCTCGGCTCACTGACCTCGCTGTGGGGTAGCGAGGAAAGCGTGGAATTCACCGGTACCTGTCATCCCCAGGCCGGCGATCTCTCCCGCATCATTTATCTGGGAGGGCCAGACCAGATACAATGGCGAATTCGCCGGGATCAGGGTGTTGAGGTCCGTCATCACGTTGTTTTGCCAGATGAAGGCACGGCACCTGCCAGTCCCGAGATAACCGGAACATGATTCGCCAACCACCTGTCCGATATTGTTGATCCCGCCATATCCCCCGGGCAGGGCCGACTTGTCTGTGCCCAAGGTGCCGATGTTCTGCATGCCCATAGCCTTGGTCCACAGGAAGGCGGGATCGGCTTTGTCGCCAGGCAGGTCCGACGTGCCGGCCACTTGACCTTTGTCGTTGATAGCGGCAGCCACATTGAGCCGCTTTCCCCCCAAATTGCCGAGGTCGGTGGGTACGCCGTTCCGCCAGAGCACGGCGTGCGCCCCGGCGGGGAGCGGGACAAGTGGGGTGTTGGCGCATATACCCGTCGCGCCGACGGCCTCGCCCTTGTCATTGATCCCGAAGCCGATCCCGACGGTGTCGCCGGGGAGCGGAGGGAGTTCCCGGATATCTTCCGGTTTTGGCCCCCACAGAACGGCTTCATAACGGAGAACTTGAGGCGATGCGCAGCTGGTGTCCTTGGTGCTGGTCTCGGTAGTTCCGATTACCTGGCCGCGATCGTTGATACCGACACCTTCGCCGTTGTTGCCACCCAGGGTGCGGAACGGCGTCATGACCCCTTTCGGCACAAGAATGTTTTGCCAAATGGCCCCGAGGCATACGAGGTGAGTGCCGAAACCGCAAAAATCCTCGCCCAACGGATCTTTCTGCGAAGTCTCGGAAAGAACCGCCAGCTCGTCGCGGCCGTTGGGCCCGCCCGCGTTGCCGTTCTTTCCGCCCAGTGTGCCGAGGTCCTGCATTCCGTTGTCCTTGGTCCACAGAAACGGGTGTTGGTTCCCGTTGCGCAGGTTCGCACCCCCGGTAACATGGGCCGCCCTGTTGAGGCCATAAGCTATGCTGAACGTTCCGCCCAGCGTGCCGAGGTCGGTAACGATGTAGTGCGGAGGGGGATCTGCATCCTGTTGCTGCGCGGAGCTCTGGACCGGCATGGCCAGCACGGCGAACAGAGCGGGACCAGTAATCCAACTCAATGTTGTGAATTTCATTATCGTCTCCTCGACCGATGCCGATCGGTCGCACAATCCAATGCCGCTCGACGGAAAGCGCGCTATGAGGCCGAGATAAAACGTTATAAAGCTGAGCTAAAATCTCAGAAAATTCGAGAGCGCGTGGGAGGATAGGAATGGCCGCGCTTGCCACGAGCGACATTTTCCTGTTCGAAGGCTTGCGTCTCGATCGGCGCGGCCTGTTCCGGCGCGACGAGCGCGGTGTTTTCCTGCCGATGGCGATCGGTGCGCGCGCGCTCGACGTTCTCGGTGTGCTGGTCGGGCGGGCAGGGGATCTCGTCTCGAGGGAGGAGATCATCGCCGCTGTCTGGCCGGCGACGGTGGTCGAGGATAACAATCTGAACATGCAGATCGCGGCGCTGCGCCGGCGCCTCGATCACGGGCGACTGGAGGGCAGCTGCATCCAGACAGTTGCCGGGCGCGGCTATTGCTTCATCGCACCGGTGACATGGTCGCCGGCGGAAGGTGTCAAGCCTTCCGTCATGCCGCCCGATGCCCGCTCGGCAGAGCAGCCGTCACCCATTTCGTCGGCCGCGCGCCGGCAGCTCACGATCATGTTCTGCGATCTGGTGGGGTCGCCGGTGCTTGCTGCGCGGCTCGATCCCGAGGATCTGCGCCAAGTCAGTGCCGCATTCCATCACGCTGTCGCCAATGTCGTCGCCGGTTTCGATGGCGTTGTCGCCAAATACACCGGGGACAAAGTGTCCGCCTATTTCGGCTATCCGCAAGCGCACGAGGACGATGCCGAGCGGGCGGTCCGGGCAGCGCTGGGCGCGATTGAGGCCGTAGCTCGCCTCGACGTCGAATCCGTCAAGCTCCAAGCCCGGGTCGGAGTTGCCACCGGGCTGGTCGTCGTCGGTGACCTGCTCGGCGATGGATCGGCGCAGGAACAATCGGTCGTGGGCGCGACACCGTACCTCGCCGCTCGCTTGCAAGCCGTGGCCGAGCCGGGCACCGTTATCATCGGCGCCGGTACGCGCCGGCTGGTCGGCGATCTGTTCGAATACAGCGATCTCGATGCCGTCGAGGTGGAGGGCATCGGCGCGCCGGTTCCGGCTTGGCGGGTGCTGCGTCCAAGCGTCGTCGCGAGCCGTTTCGAGGCGTTGCGGGGACCGGCGCTGAATCCGATGATCGGCCGCGACGAGGAGATCGACCTACTCTTGCGCCGCTGGGCGCGGGCCAAGGCGGGGGTCGGCCAGGTCGTCCTGGTCTGCGGCGAGCCGGGTATCGGCAAATCGCGCATCGCGGCGGCATTGGCGGAGAGCCTCCGCGCCGAGTCGCATATTCCCTTGCGCTATTTCTGCTCGTCGCAGCGCGCGGACAGCGCGTTCCACCCGATCATCGGCCAGATCGAACGCGCCGCCGGACTGGTGTACGACGACAAACCGCGGGCGAAGCTCGACAAGCTCGATGCGCTGCTCGCACGGGCCTCGACCTCGCCCGAGGATGCCGCACTCTTCGCCGAGATGCTGTCGCTGCCGAATGATGGACGCTATCCCGCGCTCGAGCTGGCCGCGGAACAGCGCCGGCAGAGAACCCTGGAAGCGCTGATGTCGCAACTCGCGGGGTTGGCACGCCGGCAGCCGGTGCTGATGATCTTCGAGGATTTGCACTGGATCGACCCGACGAGCCTGGAGGTGCTCGGCCGGACCGTGGACCGGATTAAAACTCTTCCGGCACTGCTCATCGTGACGTTCCGCCCCGAGTTCAACGCGCCGTGGGTGGGACAGTCGCATGTGACGAGCGTGACGCTCAACCGGCTTGGCGCGCGTGAAGCGGCCGCCATCATCGGGCACCTGGCCGGGAACAACGCGCTGCCGGCGGATGTGCTGGCGGAGATCGTCGAGCGCACCGACGGCATTCCGCTCTTCGTCGAGGAGATGACGAAGGCGGTGCTGGAGGCGGAGAGCGAGGGCGCGGCCCGGCGCACGGTTGCAGCGGTTCCGTCGCCGGCCCTGGCGGTGCCGGCGAGTTTGCACGCCTCGCTGATGGCGCGGCTCGACCGGCTCGGCCCGGCCAGGGAGGTGGCGCAGATCGGGTCGGCGATCGGGCGGGAGTTCTCGCATGCCCTGCTGGCCTCGGTGGCGCGCAAGCCCGAGGCGGAGCTGGGGTCGGCGCTCGACCGTCTCGTTCAGGCAGCTTTGCTGTCCCGGCAGGGCGTGCCGCCGCAGGCGAGCTACCTGTTCAAGCATGCCCTGGTGCAGGATGCGGCCTATGGCATGCTGCTGCGCGAACCGCGACGCGCACTTCACGCCCGTATCGCCGAAACCCTCGAAAGCCATTTCTCCGAGATCGCCGAGAGCCAGCCCGAGATCCTGGCGCATCACTGCACCGAGGCCGGGCTGATCGAGAAGGCCGCGGGTCTGTGGGGCAAGGCGGGTCAGCAGTCACAGGCGCGCTCGGCGCTGGTCGAAGCCGCGGCCCAGTTCACCCGCGCCCTCGATCAGATCGTGACCCTGCCCGGCACGCCGGCGCTGCGTCGCGAGCAGATCAAGCTTCAGGTCGCGCTGATCACCCCACTCAACCATGTCAAAGGCTTTGCCGCCACGGAGACCAAGGCGGCTGCGGAGCGGGCACGTTTGCTGATCGAGCAAGCCGAAGCGCTGGGAGAGCCTCCCGAAGATCCGCTGCTGCTGTTCTCGGTCCTCTTCGCCTTCTGGTCCGCGAGCTTTGTGGCGTTCAATGGCGACGCCAGTCGCGATCTCGCGGCGCAGTTCCTGGCGCTGGCGGAGAAGCAAAGGGCGACAGCCCCGCTCATGGTTGGGCATCGCCTGATGGGGAACTCCTTTTTGGTTACGGGGGACATCGCGGAAGCCCGGGAACACTTTGATCAGGCGCTCGCACTCTACGATCCTGCCGAGCATCGTCCGCTGGCGACGCGGTTTGGCCAAGACACTGCGGTGATGATCTTAGTCTTCCGGTCGTTGGCTCTGTGGCCGCTTGGCTATCCCGAGGCCGCGCTCAGAGACGCCGACGACGCACTCAGGAATGCGCGAGAGATAGGTCAAGCGGCAACGGTGATGTTCGCTTTATTCCATACCTCAATACTGTATACCCTTTGCGGCAACCGCGCCGTGGCAGCCGCGCAAGCCCGAGAGCAAGTCGCTCTGGCCGAAGAAAAAGGTTCCCTGTTTCGGAAGGCGTTGGGAATGATGAGCCAAGGTTGCGTCCTGGCCCTGACCGGCAGGGCTTCGGACGCGACCGAAATTCTGATCTCCGGGATGGCCGCCATGCGGACAGCGGGAGCGACACTATTTATGCCATTCTTTTTGCCGCACCTGGCCCGCGCCCACGCCGAACTTGGGCAATTCGAGGCGGCTCGGCGCTGCATCGGCGAAGCGATGACAACGGCGGAAACAACCAAGGAAAAGTGGTGCGAGGCGGAGATCCACCGAACCGCCGGGGGAATCGCGCTGATGTCGCCCGAGCCCGACGCGGCGCAGGCGCAGGCGCATTTCGAGCGTGCCATCGCCATTGCCCGCGCGCAGACAGCAAAGTCCTGGGAATTGCGCGCGGCGACGAGCCTGGCCCGGCTCTGGCGCGATGAGGGCAAACGGCAGCAGGCCCGCAATCTTCTCGCCCCCGTCTACGGCTGGTTCACCGAGGGCTTCGACACCGCCGACCTCAACGAAGCCAAGGCGCTGCTCGAAGCACTGGCTTGAGTTGGCGACTGACATGTGCCGAAATCCGGCACGCAATGGCTGCTCCTGGCGGGTCCGACCATCCACGGGCGTGGGCTAGGAATGTCGCAGAGGCATCCACTGCCACACCGATCGGGAAGGACTGCTATCCACCCACTGCGGCGGTTCATCTTGGCTGTCCTGAACACTGCGTTTGACGCCGCTTGCCGCCGTTCTTCGTGATGGAACCGCCTGGGTCGACCCGGCACCGACCCGCTCACCGGGCGCCCGCGAAACTGCCTGCCATTCATTGCAGATCCGCCGGCCAAGCACCCTTTACAAAGCCCCCATAGCAAATCTGGCGCGGCGCTATTGGCGCTGGCGGCGCCGGCCTCATGCTGATGCGCCGATCGGCAGGACCGGCGCGATCGCGCCGTGTTGACAACTCGGCGCGCCGCCGAGATTCTTGATCGGTAAACCGCCCTCGTCGTGAGGGCATTCGATGGAACGGGAGCATCACGCCATGGCTAATCTGACCGGGGGCTGCCTTTGTGGACGGGTGCGGTACAAGCTGAGCGGCGAGCCCGCGTTCAGCGGTCTGTGTCACTGCCGCAACTGTCAGCGCTATACGGGGTCCGCCTTCGAGACGGTCGTGGCGTTTCCATCTTCCTCGGTCAGCCTTCAAGGCGAACTGAAGACCTACAACGATACCGGTGATTCCGGTCAGCAGGTCCGACGGCGGTTTTGCCCAAATTGCGGGTCGGGGGTGATCGCCGAGGCGGATGTTCTCCCCGGCGTGGCCATTGTGCTGGCCGGCACGCTCGACGATCCGGCCGCGTATGCTCCGGCGATGGAAATCTATTGCAGCAGTGCCCAGCCCTGGGTGCACGCCGGCGGCAAGCGTGAGCAGTTTCCGAAAATGCCGCCTGGATGACGGCGGCGCCTCTGACTTTGATTTTGCAAGCATGGGAATCGGGGCCAGGCAAGCCGGGACCTCACCTCCGACTCGGCGGTTCACCCTTGCCGCCCTTAACGCCGGGTCTGCTCCGATGTCGGCTGTTCGCGGGACTATTATCGAACCGCCGCCAAGCCGACGTCAGATCGTTGCCCCGTAGGCGGAGCTATCGAGACCTGCGCTCTAGAACCCTAGTATAAAAGATCCGCGCATTCTGTCGAGCGGCCGCGCTGATACGGATGTGACTGAACCTGAAAAGAGAAATTCACCACAAAAGCAAGGATCACGGAGACTTTTCCACGAGATAAAACTCCCCAGACGCCGTCCGAAAAGTGAGTGATTAATGTCATTCCAAGTGCTTGTTTCCTCTCCGTGGCTCCGTGGTGAAACTGCCCGATTTAGACTGAATGTTCGGCTGGTCTTTTTGCCAACTGGCAGCTGACGCGACCGCTACCGTGATGATCAGCCCTCGCGATGGATCACGATATCGAATCCCTCCGCCTGTGTCGGCGGCTCGAAATACCTGCTGAGTTCCTCGAACTCGGCGCGGCTGACGCTATATTCGTGTCGGCCTTCTGCATTACGGGCCTGCAGGCGCGCGAGACAGACTTCGTCCGGAACATCGAGGAAATGAAGCTGATGCGCCGCGCCCACCAATTCGAAGATGCGCCGCATCCAGACCCTGCTTGCTATCGTGTTCGCCGGCCAATCCATGACGACGCTCAGCCCTGCGCGCAACAGGTCGGCGACATGCGGTTCCATCGCGTCGTGGAGACGTGGAACCAATCGGACATAATCGGCGACCGACCGAAGCTCCTCTTTGTAGAGCTTTGACGTCCAATGATCTTGTGCGATCAGGATGGTGCGGGGCGCCGTGAGGCGTTGGGCGAGGGTCGATTTGCCAGCGGCGACTTTGCCGCACAGCATGTGCAAGACCGGTTTACCTTCGGACATTGGAGTGAGTTTCCGTGAACGCGTCATGGGGCACGCGAATGGGCGACGAGCGTCGAGCCCAGCCTGGTGGGATCAGGCTGGGCGGATAATTCGCGTGTTACGACTCACGGTTTGCACGGCAAAATGCGAACGCCGGAACTCGAACGACGCAAGCGGCTGGAACGCCTGCGAATTATCCGCACCGACGAGCGACAAGTTATCGGACAAAGCCGCGACCAAGGCCGCCGTAGCGGAGGCGTCGCATCACGAGGGCGCCGCGCAAAGTAGCCCGCTTCAAAGCGGGTTTGGGCCGACGACCTGCCAGCGGTGGCGCTCGAAGAGCTTGTCGCGTTCGTCGTCATCGGCCGGGCGGCGCTGCGAAAGCGCCTCGACGAGGCCCCCGGCGGCGGCCGGGGTGTAGAGAAACAGCACGCGGCCGGTTTCGCTGCCGGTGTTCTTCCAGGCATGCGGGATGTCGCGCGGCATGAATGCGCAGGTGCCGGGCCCGCCGGTCGTGACCGCGTCTCCAATCATAAACGTGATTTCGCCGGCGAGCACCCAGGCGACCTCGTCGCTGTCGCGGTGCAGATGCAAGAGGCTTGCAGTGCCCGCCGGCAGGGTTTCCTCGAACATCATGATGCTCTCGTTGGTCTCGCCGCCGAGGAGCTTCAAGGCAAAGGAGCGGCCGGGCGTCGGCGAGTCAAAATGCCTGCCGCCGCCGGCCGCTACGACGAAGCCTTCTGCAGCGCTCATGTCGGTGTCCTCCTGTGGCGCAATGAAGGATAAACCCCGACGCTTCGATCCGCCAGTGCGGGCCTCGTCCGCACCAGCGCGCCACCACATATCGGATGCCGCGAACCGTCGCGTTATGATCGCCTCGCGATGAAAATGACTCCGACGCCTTTTTCGACGCCTTTTCCGCGATCGAGGAGACTGGCATCGAAGTCATGATGAAAACTCCGGCCGAGAGATGCGGAACAACGGGGCGCGCCGTTCCCCATGGTGTGTTGGCTTGAGCAGCTCGATCTCGCCGACGTTTTACAGGCCGCAGTGCAGCAGAACCTTTTGCGACGCGACGTTGCCTGGATCAGTATAAGCGCGGATCGTTTCGAGGCCGAGAGTTCGGAACCCGTAGTCCACCACGGCCGCGGCCGCTTCGCGGGCGTACCCGTTGCCCCAATAGGGCTGGCCCACCCAATAGCCGAGTGCGGGCTCTTCGCTGCCGTCACCCGTGGCTCCGTCGAGACCCACTCCGCCGATCAGACGGTCGTTTTTCTTCAGCGCGATTGCGAAGCGGCGCGGCCGGCCGGCTGCGTGGCTCTGCTGCACGCGGGCGATCCACTCGCGCCCCTCGGCTTCGGTGTAGGGATGCGGAATGGTCGCGACCCATCGGGCGATTTCCCAATCGCCGGCGAGCGTCACCAGGTCGGCAAGATCGGCATCCCGGTATGACCGGATGTGCAATCGCGCCGTCTCGATAACCACGCCGGATGATGGTCGGTTCGCCAAGGCGTCCTCCCTCCGGCTGTCAGACTTCGGTCGCACCCGCGGCGACGATGCCGCCGAGGCGCGTCACCCGCGACGCGACGGCGTGCACGTCGCGGAAGCAGCGCTGCAGTTCGTTCCCGTCGAACAGCGCATGCGAGCCGGCGGCGCGGAACAGCCGCTCGGTCGCCCTGAGCGCAAACCGGATGGCGAAGTGGCGGTCGCGGGCAACGAGATCGATCAGCGCCTGCGGCACCGGGTCGACGCGCGCCTTCCCGGCGCGTTCGATCTCGCCGACGGTACGCCGGATCAAGAGCCGCGCCGCGTCGACCTCGGCCGTCGCCTCGGCGAGGTCGTGGCGGATTGCTTCGCGTTCGACGCGGCTGGTGCGACCGACCCCCATCTCGTCGAGATGCGCGGTGCAGTAATCGACCGCGTGCTGCGCGATGCCGACGCCGGCCATGGCGAGCGACAATGGGCCGGGATGCGCGAAGCGGCTGAGACGATAGAGATGACAGTAGTCGTGCAATGCCCGGCCGGGGCCGGTATTGGTCAGAAACTCGCGGTCGGAGAGGCTCGGCCATTCCGCCACGAAAACCGCCTCGCCGCGCAGCGACTTGCTGCCGGTGCCGGCGAGGCCGATGACGTGCCATTCGTCGATGATCTCGAGCCGCGCGATCGGCAGCAGGAACCGCCGCCGCGGCCGTCGGCCGATCGCGTCGGGTTCGTCCGCTTCGCCGCCGCCAACCAGATAGGCGCAGTAGTTGCAGCCGCTCGAATAGCGCCAATGACCGCTGACGACATAGCCGCCAGCGACGTGCCGGTATCGTCCGATCGACGACAGCGAGCTCGAGGCGAGCGCGCCCGGGTTTGCGCCCCACACCTCATGCTGCGCCCGCTCCGGAAAGTTGGCGATCATCGCGGCGTGGGCGCTGAGCACCGCATAGACCCAGCCGCTGGCGCCGCAGGCCCGGGAAATCTCGAAGGTCATGTCGATCTGATTGATAAAATCCGCCTCGAACCCGCCGAAGGCGGCCGGCTGAATGACCCGGAGGATGCCCGCCTGATGGAACTCGGCGATCGTTGCCTCGGGGAGCCGGCGCAACGCTTCGGCTTCGGCTTGGCGTTCGAGCAGGGCCGGCCGCAGGGCTTTGCCGCGCTCGACGAGCTCCGCGCCCGAGGCTCGCGGCATGCCGGTCATTCGGCCGCGATGCGCAGCGCGATCTCGCCGAAGCTGCCGCCACCGTGTTCGTCGGCGACCGCCGGCACGCCCAGGACCTTGGCGAACCGGTATTCGGCCGCTGCGGCCGCATCGTGGCGGTGCCTCCCGCTCACCTCCTTCTCCCTCTCCGGCCCGCCCTTTGGCGGCAGGCAGGCCGGTTTTCCCAACGTGTCCATCGCGGAAGCTTGCCCGCTCCCGCCGACATCGGCAATGGTCCGCCACCAGAGCTCGCGATGTCCGGGAACCACTCGACGACGGAGGGTTGAGATGACCACAGCGCCGGCCCGCGAGGTCGAGGCCAATTTGCTGGATCTGTTTCGTACTCTCGGGATCGGGCAGGCGCACATCGCCGCCGGCGGACCGCCGGTGCTCACCGACTGGCTCGGCCTGGCGACCCTTCACCCCGAACGGGTCGCATCGCTGACCCTCCCTTCTCCGCCGATCCTCGACACGGCCGAGCTTCGCGGCCTGGGCTCCCGCCTGCTGGTCCTGGCCGGAGACCGGGGCGCCTCTGCGGAAGGTGCCACCAGGCTGCTCGCGGATTTGCCGGACGCGGCATCACACATGCTGCGCGGCTACGACTGGCAGCCCTGGTCGGACGTGATCGCCGATCGCGGCGCGGAAATCGGCCCGGCGATGCTGAATTTTCTCGATCGCCATGCGGTCCCGGCAGTTACGCTGCCCGAAGGGGAAGGCGAGGCGGCGGGGATCAGCTACCGCATTCTCGGCGCCGGCCCGCCGCTCGTCCTGATGCCGCTCTCGTTGGCGCCGTCGCAATGGGAGCCGCTGATTGCGGCGCTCGCCGCGCGCACCTGCACGATCACTCTCGGCGGGCCGCTGCTCGGCGTCGTCGGCCTTCTCGAAGCGCGGGGCCGGTCGAATTATCTGACTCTGGTGCGGACCGTTTTGGATGCGGTCGGAATACGGCCGGGCGAGGTCGTGCTCGAAGTCGGCGGCGGGTCGGGCGTGGTCGTGCGCGAGATCGCGAGCCGCACTGCCGGCGCCAACCGCATCATCGACGTCGACATCAGCCCCTACCTGCTGCGCGAGGCGGCGGCCCTGGCAAAAGAGGCCGGGCTTGCCGATCGAATTACCTTTCAGGAGGGCCACGCCGAGGCGATCCCGCTCGCCGACAACAGCGTCGATGTCGCGCTCTCCTTCACGGTGATGGAGGAAGGCGATGCCGACCGGATGTTGGCCGAATTGGTGCGGGTGACCAGACCGGGCGGACGGGTCGCCGCCATCGTTCGCGCGACCGACATGCCCTCCTGGGTGAACCTGCCGCTCCGCCCTGCCGTCCGGGCCAAGGCGGATCAGCCCGGCATGACCAGCGGTGGCGTCGCCCCAGCCGGCTGCGCCGACGCGAGCCTCTATCGGCGCTTCCAAGCAGCAGGACTGACCCGCCTGACAGGCTTTCCGCAGTTCACGGTCCTGAGCCCTGCCGAGGTCTCCCGTATCACGATCATCAAGCAGCGAATTCTCGCGACGCTGACGGGAGAGGAAGCCGCCGAGTGGCGGTCTGCCGTCGCCAAGGCCGAGGCCGACGGCACATTTTTCATCGCATCGCCGCACCACTGCGCGGTGGGCACCAAGGCGTCGTGACGGAAAGTCCCAGGTTCGCACCGACTTTTGCGGCAACTCCCGCCACCGCAAGCGTTCACTCTTCGGGCATCCCGGCTTTGCGCAAGCCGACGAAATAGGTCGCTTCGGACAAAGCGCGGATCTTCGGCGCCCCGAAAATTTCCGACGGCCCGCAAGCGGGCGAGGCTCCAATAGCGATCGTCGGCGCTCAACCTCCGTGCTTCGGCGAGTTCATCGGCGGCGCGTTGGGTTTCGCCCTTGAGGGCATAGGCCGAGACGAGGAAGGCATGGGGCCCCTGGTGCACCGGATGGGCGCTGCGCGCTTTTTCGAGCCACATGATCGCCTCGTCGGTGCGCGACTGCAGCAGATGCACGTGCCCAATCCGGTGATACCATTCGCTGATTTCGGAATCGCGGCCTAGTGCTGCCTGATCTTCGGCTCGACCAGTTGCGCCAGATGCCCCTGGACACGTTCGTGCGTGCCTTCCTCGTCCGCCCCCATCAGGCGCGAATAGCCCGCCACATCGGCGACAAGGATCGCGGCGAGACGGCGGGTCGAGGCCATGGCTGCGGCAGCCCACCTTGGTCGGCGAGTTCAGGGCGCGCTTAACTATAGCACGACGCGCGAGCGCAACTCGTGTTCCATCGAGGCCCGCCACGATGCGGGTTGCGGCTCTTATGTTCGCCTTGGCGCTGTCCGTTCCCTCTTTGCCGCGACCCGACGCGCCGCCGCCAGCGCTACTCGCGCCCAGGTGACAAGCTCATCGGGTTCGTCGAACAGCCGCTCCGGCGCGCGCCAAAAAGAGAGGTCTATGATGCAGCCCTTCTTCTCGTAGTTGAGCGGCGGAAAGGACTCGGCTTCCTTGAAGGCCGCCCGGTTTTGGTCATCGACCCGGAAGTAGAGCATGTTGTCCGTCACCATCCCGAACATCACCCCGTCGCAGAACACGCCGGTCTTGCCGAACATGCGCCGCATCGTGACGCGGCCGAGCGGAGCGAGCTGTTCGCGCAGGAACTCGGCAAAGCTGTCGCTGGCGACCATCCTGCGTCCTCCGTCCTGAGCCGGCGGTCTTGGCTGCCCCAGGATAGCGCAGACGTTGCTCCCGGTAAGTCCCCCACCGGCTTTGCCGACCCGCAGGGCGCGAGGGCCGAGAAATACCCGGTGCCCGATAGATCTTTCGTCAGGCAAAGTGCGGCATGACATCGGAGACGAAAAGTTCACGGGTCTCTTCGTCGTTCCGATCGCCATTGATCAGCAAGTCGACGCCGACCGCCTGGTATTGCCCGATCAGGTCGATGGCCTCGGACACGGTGCCGACAAAGCCGCGCAATGGTCGGCCGGCGAAGAGCCGCTCGCGCTTCGCCGCCACCGCGCCGTCGTTGCGGGCGAGAAGCCAAGCCTCGACATGGGTCTTTTCGATCGTGTCATAATCGCGACCCGCCGCGTCGCAATGTCCGCGCAGCACCGCCAGCTTATGCCACAGCTCCGCAATGTCGCCGCCGACGATATTGCAGGCGTCGGCCAGACAGGCGACCGCGCGCAAGGTCATTTGTTCGCCAGCGCCGGCGATCATCACCGGCGGTCGCGGCTTTTGCACCGGTTTCGGTTCGAGGATCGCGTCCTCGACGTGGAAATACCGGCCGTGGAATGTCGCCCGTGGCTCGGTCCACGTCTGCAGGATCAACCGGATCGCCTCCTCCATCTGCCGGATGCGCGTCGCCGGCCGCGGCGGAAACTCCCAGCCGTATTGCTTGTATTCATCCTCGAAAAAGCCGGCGCCGATGCCGAGCGTCAGTCGTCCCCGGCTGATCAGATCGACGCTCGCCGCGATCTTGGCGAGATGCGCGGGATCGCGATAACCGACCGCCGTGGCGAGGGTTGCGAGACGGATGCGGCTGGTGACGGCGGCCAGCCCCGCCAGGACGGCCACGCCTTCCAGAACCGGCTCGTCGGGCGCGCCCACGCGGGGGATCTGGATCATGTGATCCATGAGAGAGCCAGGCAAAGCCGTGCTCCTCCGCCCATTGCGCCTTCGCCTTCACCGCCTCGAAGGCCTCCGCCGTGTCGGGCGTGTCGAGCCAGGACGAGTTGTGAATGCCGAACTTCATGGCTGTTGGCTTTTGTTCGCCGGACGGTCCGGAGCCCTTCGTAGACGATTTCCTGGCTCACGTCGCCCCGCTGGGTTGGGAGATATCGACCTGACCGGAGCCTGGGGATCTACAGCACGGTCGAACTCAAGGTCCCGCGCCGGACGCATTTCAAACCGGCCCATAATCCGAGCTCGGCCTTACGGGTCCGGTCGGCGGTTACAACCGCCGGCCGGAAATTTCAGCCTCAGCTCAGAACGAAGCCGCTGTAACCGGCGGCGGCTGATTCCTTGCACTTCTGCAAATACACCGGCAGCCCGCCGGGGTAGACCAGCATTTCGCGCTTCTTGCCTGGGATGTTGGCACCCATGTACCAGGACTGCGCGCGCGGGAACAAGGTCGCAGCGACCAGCTCCGCGACATGGTCGCGCCAGGCTTCCTCCGCTTCCTGCGTCGCCTCGATCCGGCGGAGGTTGTTACGCCGCATGTGCTCGATGCAGGCGACGACGAAGTCGCCCTGCAGCTCGGCGCAGGTCGGCCCGTTGCTGAACGCCGATGGGCTTTGCGGGCCGTAGATATAGAGCAGATTCGGGAAGTGCGCGCTCGCCATGCCCAGATGCGCGCGCGAGCCGCTGGACCATTTCTCACGCAGCGTCTCGCCGTTCGTGCCGCGAATGTCGATGCTGGTCAGGCCGCCCGTGAGGAAATCGAACCCCGTCGCAAGTACGAGAATGTCGAGCTCCACTTCCCCGTCCTTCGTCCTGACACCCGTCGGCGTCACTCGTTCGATTGGGGACTTGCGCAAGTCGACAATATGGACGTTCGGCTGATTGTACGCCTCGTAGTAGTGCTGCTCCAGGGACGGCCGCTTGACGCCGAACGGATGCAATGGCTTCATTGGTGCAAGCTTCTCCACGACCGCGGGATCCTTGATCCGTGCGCGCACCTTGTCGCGCCAGAACGCATAGGCGGTATCGTTGGCCTCCTCGCTGCTGAGTATGTCCTGGTACGTGCCGATCCAAGGGAAGAAGCCGCCCCTGTTCCACAACTCCTCATACGTCGCCAGCCGTTCCCGGTCGGAAACATCGAGCGCGTTCTTCGGAATGAAATCATAGTCGAACCCGGCGAAGGTCTCGGCGCGCTTGAGGAAGCGCTCGGGAAAAGTCTCCTTCATCCGCCGGTTGGTCTCGTCGTCGAGCTTCCGCTGCCGCATTGGCAGCGCCAGGTTCGGCGTGCGCTGGAACACCGTGAGCTCGGCGACGTCCTGGTAAACCTCCTGGATAACCTGCACCCCGCTCGCCCCGGTGCCGATGACGCCGACGCGCTTGCCCTTGAAGTCCACACCTTCCTGCGGCCACAGGGAGGTATGGTGGCAGATGCCGCGGAACTCCTTCAGCCCCGCGATCGACGGAATATAGGGTATCGCGGAGAGCCCGGTGCAGAGCACGAAGAACTGCGCCCGCGTCACGCTGCCGTCGCTGGCCTCTACGACCCACTGGTCGCGATCCCTATCGAACTCTGCCCCCGTGACGCGGGTGTTGAACCGGATGTCACGGCTGAGACCGAGCCTCTTGTCGACGTGGCGGAAATAGGCGCGAAGCTCGTCCCATGCGGGATAGAGCTCGCTGTAGCTCCAATCCCGCCAGAGCTCCTCGCTGGAGAATTGATAGAGCGGCCCGTACGAATCGACCCGGGCGCCCGGATAGCAGTTCCAGTACCAGATGCCGCCGATGTCGGACCCGGCCTCGAATACCTTGACGTTGTAACCGAGCCTGCGCAGGTGATCGAGCTGGTAGAGGCCGGCGAACCCGGCGCCGACCACCAGCACGTCTAACTCTTCGACCCCTTTCCCGTTCGCGGTCTTCGCGATCTGCGTTGCACTCATCTGGAACTTCCTTTCTGGTCGCTTGACACGCTCGCGGACCCGGGCTGGCCTGAGAGCTCAGAACGAGACCGAGCTAACATTGTCGCGATGCCTTTCTTTCGAGAGCCGGCGGGCACGACGCTGGCCGCGTTGAACCCTAGATGGACTCTCCCAAAGGTTTGAAAAATAGGCCATTGTTCCAAACATATCGGACATAGTTGTCCGAAGTGGAGGCTCGCAGGTGGATAGTCTAGGATCGCTGAACGCCTTCGTTCAGGCGGCGGAAGCCCGACGTTTCACGATCGCGGGACGGCAACTCGGCGTGTCGTCTTCGGCGATCGGCAAGGCGGTGGCGCGGATGGAGGAGCGGCTCGGCGTGCGCCTCTTCCATCGCAGCACGCGCAGCATCACGCTAACTCCGGAGGGTGCCTTATTCCTCGAACGTTGCCGGCGCATCTTTTCTGAAATCGAAGCGGCCGAGCTTGAACTGTCGCAGACGCACGAGGCGCCGCGGGGCACACTACGTGTCAGCCTGCCTTTGGTCGGCATACTGATGATGCCTACTCTCGTCGCGTTCATGCGGGCCTATCCCGAGATAATATTGGATCTCGATTTCAGCGATCGGGTCGTCAATGTGATCGAGGAGGGCTTCGACGCCGTATTGCGCTTCGCCGAGGTTGGCGACTCGCGGTTGATGAGCCGGGCTTTGGGCACATATCGCCGACGCCTCGTGGCGGCCCCGGCCTATCTGGCGGCCAAGGGTGTTCCCCTGATCCCGGACGACCTCAGGGCTCATGCCTGCCTGCACCACAAGTTTCCGACCAGCAGAAAGCTCGAGCGGTGGCCGCTCTGGCCCGAGCATGCCGGCATCGAGACCGAACTGCCCAGGACAGCCGTGGCAAGTACGCTTGAGCCGCTGATCTGTATGGCCGAACAAGGCATGGGTATCGCGTACCTGCCGGACTTCGCCATAGGCCGGCAACTTCGTGAAGGCGTACTCGTCGCCGTGCTCGACGACTACGCTGATCGCTCCGGACCCCTTCGGGTCCTATGGCCGTCGAACCGGCATCTCTCTCCCAAGCTCAGAGTGTTCGTAGACTTTCTCACCGCGAACCTTGTCCCTGTCGTGGAAGGCGAATCAGACAGAGCCGGAGACAGCGGGATAAGTTCCTGAGAGGGGTCGATCTCCCATCCTCCCACCGCCGGCCGCAGCGTATCAGTGCGCCGCGCTTCGCCAAGCAGCTTGACAGGGCTCTACGACGATTTGGCTGTCGGGGTCGCACGGATCTGGACCTTGTTGCCGTCCTCGAGATCGACAGGCGGAGTAAGCACCACCTGGGCGCCCTGCTTGACGCCGTCGCTGACCTCGACCTCGGTTCCGAGGTCGCGAATTTCGGTAATCTTACGGCTGTGGACGATACCGTTCTCGACCACCAGCACGTGGAGACCGTCGGCATCGAAGACGATCGCCCCTGCCGGCACGATCAGTGACGGCGTCCGGCGCGGGATCTTGAGCTCGACCGTGCAGTAGATCCCCGGGCTCAATTCTCCATCGGGGTTGGGCACGTCGATCTCGGTCATCAGGGTCCGGGTGGCCGGATCCAAGGCGTCGGCGATCCGCGCGACCTTGCCTGCGAATTTGCGATCGGGGATCTCCGGCACCCGGACCACGGCATCGACTCCGGGCCTCACGCCGACGGCCGCGTCCTGCGGTACGTAGAGCCGGATCCGCATGACGTCGCTCTGGGTTAGCGTGAACATGAAGGTGCCGCTCGTCGCATCGGCCTGGACCAGGCTGCCGACATCGATGTTGCGGCGGGTGACGACGCCAGCGAATGGGGCGACGACCTGCTGATAGGCCTTCTGCTGGCGCAGGACCAGCAGTTGAGCCTCCTGTGATTTGATCGTGTCGTCATCGGCAATAGCAGCCTCGCGCTGAGCCGCGTAGTTCAGGCGATCGGTGTCGCCCTGTTGCTGGGTCGCCCAGCCCTGCCTGACCAGAGTGGAGTCGCGCCCCCAGGTGACCCGCGCCAGTTCGCGGTTTGCCTTGACTTGCCGGCGCGACGCCCTGGCTTGTGCCAAGTTCGCTGCGGCCTGGGCAATTTGGTGGTCGAGTTCCGGGGCAGTGATCACCGCCAAGACGTCGCCCGCCTTCACCCGGGAGCCGATGTCGACATCGCGCTTGGCCACATATCCGCTGGCGCGGGCGTAGATGTTGGCGGCTTCGAAGGCGTTGGTGGTGGCCGGCAAGGTCACGCTCATCGTGCCGGGGCTCGTCCGCACCGCTTCGACGCGGACGGTCGGGACGAAGTCGCGATGCTGCTCTGCGGCGGCCGTGACCTCGAGATGAAGCGCGTGGTGTCGCCAAACACCGATCGCCAGGCCGCCGAGGAGCAGCAACAGCGCGCCGAAGCCGAGCAACCGGCGCCCGGAGCGCGCGGGCCGACCGCGATCAGCCGATACGCGCCACTGGTTGTCTCGGTTTGGCGCCGGCGCCTCAGACATTTGATGATCGATCTCGGTCACTTAGACCTCCTCCGCAAAGACGCCCTGTGCGGGTTTGCCGTCGTTGCGTTTGCGCAGCATGGCGAAGAGGTAGGGCACGACCAGCAGCGT
The DNA here is from genome assembly GCA_963790875.1 of uncultured Alphaproteobacteria bacterium. GTDB lineage: Bacteria > Pseudomonadota > Alphaproteobacteria > ATCC43930 > CGMCC-115725 > AP-15. Next base: position 653,373 of record CAWBQT010000016.1, on the reverse strand, counting down.
GGTCGGTGTCGCGAACAGGAGCCCGCCAATAACGGCCCGCGCGAGAGCGGCGTTCTGTTCCTCGCCCGGGCCGCCGATCGCCATTGGAATCATGCCGACGATCATTGCCGCGGCGGTCATCAATACCGGCCGGATTTGGGTGCGCCCGGCGGAGATCGCCGCGTCGAAGGCGCGCATGCCGGCGAGCTGCTGCTCGCGAGCGAAAGTCACGAGCAGGATCGAGTTGGCCGAGGCGACGCCGACCGCCATGATCGCGCCCATCAGCGACGGGACGCTCAATGTCGTGCCGGTGATGTAGAGCATCGTCACGATGCCGCAGAAGGTGGCAGGCAAAGCCAGAATGACGACGAGAGGGTCGCCGAAATTCTGGTAGTTCACCACCATCAGCAGGTAAACGAATACCGCCGCGAACACGAGCCCGATGCCCATGTCGCGGAAGGCGTCGTTCATGCTCCCGATCTGGCCCAATACCTGGATTGTGTTGCCGGGCGATAACTCCTTCTGCAGACCGGCGACGGTCCGGTCGATCTCGCCGGCGACGCTGCCGAGATCGCCGCCCTGGATATTGGCGTAGACCTCGTAGACAGGCTGAATGTTTGCCTGGTTGGCGTTGGTCGGCATTGAGGTGCGCGTGAGGGTCGCCACATTGCTCAGCAGGCCTGGCACCGGATCGCCTTGCGGCGAGAGGTAGGAGCTGACCGGCGTATTGGTCAGCGCATTGAGCGAGGCAACCCGAGGCTCCGGCGTCTGCACCGCCAAGTAATACGGTATGCCCTTCGTCAGATCGGTCCAGAAGTTGGGGGTCACCTGCTCGGAGGAGCTCAGGCTGATATTGAGATTGGTGGCGATCTGGCTGGCGTTGAGGCCAAGCTGTGCCGCGCGGGTCCGATCGATCGCGGCAAAGAATGCCGGGGCGTTGACCTCCTGCTGGAGATGCGCATCGGCAACGCCCGGGATCGCCGCGATCCGGCGCCGGAGCTGCCGGGCAATGTGGAGATTATTGACCCGGTTATAGCCGACTGTCCGCACGTCGATCTGCGCGGGCACTCCAAAATTCAGGATCTGAGTGACCATGTCCGCCGCTTGAAAATAGAAAGTGTCTTCCGGAAAGGCTGCCGGCAGCACTTGCCGCAGCTTGCGAATGTAGTCGGCCGTAGGGGCGTGCCCGTCTCTGAGCGACACCAGGATCACGCCGTCATTGACGCCGATCGTCGAGCCGTCCGCAAAGGACAGGTTGTAGAGGCGGGCTGGCAGACCGATGTTGTCGACGATCAGCTCGCGCTGGTTCGCCGGAATGATATCGCGGATCTTGTTCTCGACGGCCTCGAAGATCTGCTCGGTCTTCTCGATGCGGGTGCCGGCCGGGGCGCGGACATGGAGCTGGATCTGACCGCCGTCGATGATCGGGAAGAAGTCGCGTCCGACGAAGAGGTACATGACGATGCCGAGGGCGAGGATCGCCATCGCGACGATCGGGACGATGATCCGGCGTGTCAGCAATGTGACGAGAAGCTCGGCATAGCCGTCGCGCAGTTGATCAAAACCGAGCTCGAGACGACGGTGGAAGCGCGCGAACCAGCCCCCCTCTGTGTGACTTTCGCCCTTCAACAGCAACCCGATCGTGATCGGCGTTAATGTCCGGGAGAGGCCATAGGAAGCGAGCATTGCGAACACGACGGCGAGGCCCAGTGGGGTAAACAGATATTTCGCCGGCCCTTCGAGAAAGACGACCGATGTAAACACACAGCTGATCGCCAACGTCGACACCAGCGTCGGCACCGCAATGCCAGCGGAGCCGCGCAGAGTGGCCTGCGGCAGCGGCTGTCCTTCTTCGGTCAAAAGGCGATGGGTATTCTCGATCGTCACCGTCGAATCATCGACGAGGATGCCGATCGCGAGCGCCAACCCGCCCAAAGTCATCGTGTTGAGCGTGTCGCCGAGGAAATAGAGCACGATCAGCGACGACAAGACCGCGAGCGGGATCGAGGTCATGACCACCAGGGTCGACCGCCAGGAGCCGAGGAACAAGAGGATCATCAGCGCCGTCAGCCCGGCAGCGATCGCTCCCTCGCGCAGCACTGCGTCGACCGAGGCACTGACGAACACCGACTGGTCGAACAGCTCCTTGATCTCCATGCCGGGCGGGGCCGAGGCTCGTGCGACCTTCAGCGCTTCTTTGACCTGCCTGACGACATCGACGGTCGAGGCGTTGCCGTTCTTGATCACGCTCAGCAGGACCGAGCGCCGTCCATCGGCCCGCACGACGTTCTGCTGCACCAGCGAACCGTCGCGCACATAGCCGAGATCCTTGACAAAAACCGTTGCGCCGTCGGCGTATTTGACAGGAATGTTGTTCAGGTCATCGATCGTCGCCGGTACTGCATTGGTGCGCACGGTGTATTGGGTGTCGCCGATCTTCGCCGTGCCGGAGGGCAAGGTCAGGTTCTGGGCATTGACGGCATTCACCACGTCGAGCGGTGTAACGCCCTTGGCCAGCAGCTTTGCCGGATCGAGATCGACCATGATCTGCCGGTATTTGCCGCCCGCCGGCGTCGGAAAGGTAACGCCGTGGATCGGCGCCAGCCGCTGCCTCAAATTGTAGAGCCCGTAATCATAGAGCTGCTGCTCGTTGAGGGTATCCGAGCTGAGGCTGATCTGCAATACCGGGACGCTGGAGGCGTTGTATTGCACGACGAGCGGCGACTGGATCCCAGCCGGCATCAGCAGCCGGATGTAGTTCGTCGCCGAGATAATTTGAGCGATCGCGAGATCGATACGGACGTCCGGCTGAAAATAGATCTTCTGGACCGAGATTCCGTCCAGCGATTGCGCCTCGATGTCTTTGATGCCGCTGACGGCGGTGCTCAGCGCATACTCGCTGTAGGTGGTGACGCGCTGCTCCATCTCCGGCGTGCTGAGGCCAGTGTATTGCCAAATCACGGTGACGACCGGGATATCGATCTCCGGAAAAATATCTGTCGGCATCGACCGAAACGCCGTGACGCCAAGAAACAGGATCAGCAGCGCCAACACGTAAAAGGTGTAGGGCCAGCGCAGCGCAAAGCGCACGATCCCCATGGCGGGCTCCGTTGGTCATATCAGCGGGTGTCGGTCGGGTACCTACCCTACCGAGCGAACTGCAACTGTTGCGTCCGCTCCGGGATAAGTGTAAATGCGCGTATCTGTGGCTGAGAGATGGAGCCCCTGCGATAGATGTCAAGCGGGGTTTTATTCCCTCTCCATCGCCCGGTGGCGCGATGCCAACGGATGCTTCCGATCCGTTGACGGAATCGCATCAACAACGCATCGATCCGGTGGTCCGATCTACCGAACGCTTGGAAAGCAGCGGTTAGATCGGACCACCGGGCGCCGTGCCCCCAATCGGAGGGTCGCTAGGTCGCCGACTTGCCGCCATCGGCAGAGAGCACCAGACCGGTCGTGAAGGACGACTCGTTCGAAGCGAGGAAGACGATTGCGTTCGCGATCTCGTCAGGATTGCCTGCGCGCTGCAGCGGGACGCCCGCCACCAGGCCGGCCTTTTGTTCGGCGCTGCCGGTAAACCGGTTGAGCATCGCGGTTTCAGTCGGTCCCGGGGCGACGGCGTTGACCCGCACTCCCGATGCGGCGGCTTCCAGAGCCGCCGACCTCGTGAGGCCTTCGACAGCGTGCTTGCTTGCCGAATAGACCGATGCCCCGCGCGCCCCGAGGTGGCCGTAGGTCGAGGAGATATTGACGATGCTGCCGCTGCCTTGGACCTGCATGATGCGCAGCTCATGCTTCATGCTGAGCAACGTGCCGAGCACGTTGGTATCGAAGGTTGCGGCGTAGCTCTCGGCCGTCTGCTCGGTCACCGGGCCGGGCTTGCCTTCGGTGCCGGCATTGTTGACGGCGGCGTCGAGGCGGCCGAAACGCGCGACCGTGCGATCGACGAGGGCGCGGACATCCTCCTCTTGGCGCACGTCGGCGGCGATGAACTCGGCCTCGGTACCGAAGGTCCGAAGCTCGGCGGCGAGGGCTTCACCGGCCTCCCGGTGGCGACCGGCGACGACGACGCGGCTCCCCGCTCGCGCGAAGGCAAGTGCTGCGGCGCGACCGATGCCGGTGAGCGCGCCTGTCACCAGGACGACGGGGCTATTCATTGACTGGTCCTTTAGGTTTGGCTGACCGACGAGGTCAGCGTGGAAGGAGCCACGCGTTTTCTCGTTGGAACCGCTACGGATGATGCTGGCGGAGACCTAGGCGCTCATGGTGCTGTGGAGAAAGACTTTGTAGGCTTATCGCCATACCCACCGAGCATGCGCGGGAAGATGGAGCTGCGCCACCTTCGCTATTTCGTCGCCGTCGCTGAGGAGGGCAGCTTGACGGTAGCGGCGGAGCGCAGGTTGCATACGGCGCAGCCCTCGCTGAGCCGCCAGATGCGGGACTTGGAGGCGGAAGTCGGCGCCGAGCTCATGGTTCGCAGCGCTCGCGGCATCGAGCTGACCGCCGCCGGACGCGTATTTCTCGACCACGCGCGGCTCGCGCTCGCCCAGGTCGAGGCGGCTGCATCGGCCGCTCGGCGCGCCGCTCACCCGGAGCAGAGGACGTTGGCGCTCGGGTTTCTGAGCGGGTGCGAGCCGGAATGGCTGCCCGCAGCGATGCATGTTCTTCGGGACGAGCTGCCGCAGATCGAGGTCACGATTTCGAGCAAGCATTCGCCACAGCTCGCCGAGGGCCTTGCTATCGGGAAGTTGGACGCGGCCTTCATGAGGCCTGAGGAAGGCCACCCTGATCTCGTCTACAAAGTTCTGATTACGGAACCACTGATTGTCGTTTTACCAAGCGATCACCGTCTGGCGACGTATGACGCGATCCAGCCGCTGGACTTCGTCGGGGAGACGTTCATCGGCATGGCCGACCAGGCGCCAGTCTTGCGCTTGCTGATAGAAGACTACTTCCACCGATCGGGCATAGAGCTACACCCGATGCATCGGGTCGAATATCTCTCGATGGCGATCTCACTCGTCGCCTCGACCCGCGGGCTCGCACTATTGCCCGACTTTGCCCGCAATTTCCTCACTTGGTCAGTCATCAGCCGGCCGCTCGCTGGAGCGGCACCCTCGATCGATCTGGTTTTGGGCTACCACCAGGCCAACAATTCACCCTTGCTGAGACTACTCCTCTCGCGGATCGAAGAGATGATCGGCCGAGTGGCGAAACGGACCGGTTAAAAAATGATGCAGTTGGGTCGGGATAAGCTCAGCCGCAAGGCCGAACGCCCGCCGAGGGTCAATGGAACTGTGACCAGTGCGGGCTTCCCGCCTACCTCTTTGGCGATTGTCTCCGGTAGCTCCGCGCAATAGATTTGGCATTAGTCTTGTAGATTGTGAGCAGGCCGCGTTGACGCCGCCTACACAGCCCCTTCAGCCTTCTACACCTCGGGTCCTGTCAGCTTTATCGCGCCTGGCTCGGCGACCCCGTCTGTCGCGTCGGGAATGATAGGCAACCAACGCCTCGAACATTTCGGCGAGCCGCGAGGAGAGCCCTTGTGCTCCGACACTTTGGGCAGTGACGCGCGCGCCCTCCCATATCAGGAATACTTCATCGGCGAGGCGCTCGGGATCGGTCAACCCAGCATCGCGGCACAAGCGAATTAGCCGTTCGCGGTGCGCGCTTTTGTGCTCCCGGATGACACACCGTGCCGGATGGTCCTTGTCCGGCAGCTCGATCGCAGCGTTGGCAAGTGCGCAGCCGCGCTCGGCCTCGTCCTCCTTGAAGTCACCGACATGGCGCAGCCAGGCCATGAGTTGGCCTTTTGGATCGCCCGCGTAGGCCGCGGCGATCGCGTCCCAGGCAACGTCGAATTCCCGCGTGAGTTCGCCGAGACACGCGGCAACCAGTACATCCTTCGACGCGAAGTGGCGATAGAGCGTCATCTTGTTGGTGCCGGCCGCCTCGGCGACGGCGTCGACGCCGACGGCATGGATGCCGCGGCGATAGAACAGTTCGCGGGCGGCCGCGAGGATTCGCTCGCGCGGGCGCGGGCTGGCGCCCTGCCAATCAGCGGCCGGTTTTGCGGGTGACACATTCACGTTCGTTCCGTCCCTTGACATGTTACCGACCGGTCAGTATCTTAAGGGGTGTTACCGGTCAGTGCCGCTTAATTTAGCGCGCGACCGGGCCGATTTCTACCCCTGTGCGAAAGGGTACCCAGATGAATCACCGCGAGCTCACGTTGGCCGAACTTCTTGGCGATCCGCTAGCCCGAACCGTGATGGCGGCCGATCGGGTGGATCCGGCTGCGCTAGAAGCGATGTTGTCCGGACTGGCCCTCAGGCTTCAGGTCATTCGGCCGGCCGACCCAATACGGGACTGCGTCGGACGCGACGATCGGCGATGCTAAACCTCTTCATCCGTTGTCGGGTCTTCGGCCCGGTATCGCCGACGGTTGATGCGCGGCAAGATCGACCTCGCCTTCCTCCGGCATGAACGCAATACACGGGGAATTGCCTTCGCCCGCCTGATTGACGAACCGCTGATCGTGCTGATGCCGGCGGATTACCGCTTAGCGGCGCGTTTCGCAGAAGAGTGGCAGGGCCCTGCTGGAGCTTGCGATCATCTCGCTCCGGCACGGAGCAGCACAGGGAAACGCTCGCCAGGAGTTTCACGCCGATCGTCCCAGAGCGGCTCTCGCGCAAAGCGCGTTACGAGAAAATCTACGAAAGCGCGCACCTTAGCCGAGAGATGGCGATTTGGCGGATAGAGGGCGCGCAAGGTCAGCGGCGGCAGCAGGTAATCGTCGAGCACCGTCACCAGCCGCCCCGATTCCAGCGCGTCGTGGAGGAAAGCGCCCGGCAGACAGACGAGTCCATGTCCGGCGAGCGCAGCCATTTTGAGCACCGCCGCGCTGTTGGTGCGCAGGTTTCCGATCGGCGAGAAGTCGAGTGCAGTACCGTCGGCCGCTGTCAGGTGCCACACACGGTAATACGACAGCGCGCTCCCGGCCACCGTCAGGCAGTTGTGGGCTTTAAGATCGGCAGGCGTGCGCGGCACGCCGCGCCTCTCGAAATAGCTCGGCGCGCCGCAAACGACAAGATGGCAGGGCGCGAGATGGCGCGCGATCAGGCTCGAGTCCGGCAGCGGATCGCAGCGCACGGCGACGTCGAAACCTTCCTCGACCATGTCGACGAGGCGATCGCTCAGCATCAATTCGACCGAGATGTTCGGAAAGCGCGCGACGAAATCGATGACCGCCGGTCCGAGACAATGCGCGCCGAGACAGGGCGGCGCATTGACGCGCAGATCGCCGCGCGGGGCGATCTGCATGTCGCTTACCGCCCGCTCGGTTTCCTCGAGATCGGTCAAGAGCCCGGTGCAGCGCGCGTAATACGCTCGGCCGATCTCGGTCAGGCTGACCTTGCGCGTCGTGCGGTTCAACAAACGCACGCCGAGCCGTTCCTCGAGGTCCTTCACATGCTGGCTGACCATGCTGGCGGAGATGCCGAGCGCCGCCGCGGCACCGGTGAAGCTGCCGCTCTTCACGACCTTGGCGAACACCCGCATGTTGTCGAAGCGGTCCACCGCACCCTCTGGTCACTTCAACCATTAAATACTCCCGCACAGTGTATGCAGCCTCTTCCCTATTATCAAGGTCCACTGCGCAGATCGGTTATGCAGCAGATCGGCGGAGCCGATAATCCGCTCCCGCAGCCGCCGCGGGGTTGGAAATGCGACGAGGCTTCGGGTGTTGGTTATTGTCGAATTTGTGGTCCTGGGTGGGGCGCTTGTGGCCGGCATCACCATCGCAAATGCCGACCCCAGCATCTCGCCTGGCACTTTCTCCTGTCGGTCGCCGGGCCCGCAGATCGCGGCCCTCCGATCTCTGACGCAGTGCCGCGGCCAGACAGGCGTCAAGACCATCATGAAGCAATCCAGAAGAGACTCTGAGGATTTTCCCACATTATCGAGGGCAGCCGACTGATCACCTATCACGCATTGACGGTTCAAATGCTGCGTTTGGGCTCACAGACGCCCGGCACGCGGCTGGTGCAAGAGGAGTTGTCGATGCGACAGTCAAACGAACATCGAGCCCGGTCCAGGATAGGAGCGGCTCTGGGTACCGCCGCCGCCGCTCTGTTGTGCGTTACGCTCTTCGGCCAACCAATTCCGGCCGATGCCGCACCGCATGGCGGCGGCGGTTTCCATGGCGGCGGCAGTTTCCACGGCGGCGGCAGTTTCCACGGCGACGGCGGGGGCGAAGTCCACTCCGCGTCTCGCGGGTTCCCCGCCAATGGGTTGGGCGACCGCGGGTTCAACGCTGCCTCGCACCGCGGCTTTGTCGGCGGGCAGGATGGCTTCGCCGATCGGCAACCGGGCCACTGGGGCGGTGGCTGGCGCAACCGAGGCTCCGGCTGGGGGTGGGGGGCCGGCTGGGGATGGCCTTTCAATTCGTATTTTTATGGCTACTATCCGTACACCGGCTATTACGGTTACGAGCAACCCTCTTCTTCGCAGACGTGGTATTACTGTTCCGACCCGGCGGGCTACTACCCTTACGTGGCGCAATGCTACACCGGCTGGCAAAGGGTGCCCGCCGGCTGACACCCGATCCTCATGCGGTCCGGATCGGAATTGCCGGGCTTGACAAGCGGTCTCTCCGCCGCTGAACCGTCCGTCACGGCCGGTCGTTGCGAAGACCTCGGAATCCCGACGACGTGAACTGGCGCGGGCCAGCTCAGGCTACCAACCCCGTCGCATCGGGAAATCCACGGAGAAGGTGAAATGGACTACGAACAGTTCAACGACGACAACGCGGCTCCTCCGGTCGATCATTGGACCGGCTCGGCTGAGGGCGTCGAAGAAGGCGACGCCCGAAGTCACGCGGGCAGGGTCACCTCCCTGGTGAAGCTGGCAAAAACGGTAGCGGCGGCCGTTCTGCTGAGCGCCGGAATATCGATGGCGCCCGGCACGGCTGCGGCCGGCCAGAGCCCCACAGATTTCATCCGTGTTCTGGGCACCCAAGGGCTCGACGTGATCCGCTCGAACATGACCCTGAACGACAAGGCGGTCTATTTCCACCAGTTGCTGCGCCAGGATTTCGATCTCGACGGCATGTCCCGCTTTGTCCTCGGCCCGTACTGGCGGGTTGCCAGCGAGGACCAGCGGCAGGAGTTCTGCCGCCTCTTCGAAGACCACCTCGTGCGGTTTTATGGTGAGCAGCTTGCACAATATGGCGGCGAGAGTTTCCGGATGACGGGCAGCCGGAATGACCCCGCCGCCGTCATCGTGACCAGCCAGATACTGCGCCCGCAAGCTCCGCCGATCGAGGTCGATTGGCGGCTCGGGGTGAGGGATGGCCTCTACAAGATCACCGACGTCGCCATCGATGGCGTGAGCATGGCGCTGACCCAACGCGCCGAGTTTGCATCGGTCATAGAGCGCAATGGCGGACACGTGGCGGTTCTGCTTGCGACCATGCGCGAGTAGCGGCAGAGCGGGCAGCGCCAAACGATTTTGTTTCTTCGAGGCGCGCCTGGCAACGGCGTCGCTCCCGCAGGGTCACCGGGGCGCGGTGGAACGCACGATCTTTTCGGCAACGAGACGATCGATCTCGGCGGGTTCGAGGCCCAATTCCGCGAGGAGCGCCCTGCTGTGCTCGCCGATGCGCGGCGCGGGACCCTGAATTGCCGCCGGGATCCGGTCGAAGCGGGCGGGCGGAACGGGCAGGCGGACCCGGCCGATCTCGGGGTGGTCGGACTCGGTTTGTCGAGACGAACAGGGCCGAGAACTCCCCCGAAGCGCTGATCGATTGCCGGCTGTGGCGGGTGATGTCGCCGCCGGCGGTTCGATCTTGATCACCTCGGCGCCCTGATCCGCGAGGAACATCGTCGCGAGCGGCCCCGAAACGAAACGGTCAGGTCGAGCACCTTGATTCCTCCCAATCGACTCGCCATCTGCCGCACTTCAAGTTCATTTATAACACTATGTGCCGAGGATCGCCCTGTTTGGAAACCGAAGGGACGTAGCAACGATGGCAGAAGCTCGAAAAAGCGGCGTCGCGCTGCTGGTCGGCGCCGGCGATGCGATCGGCGCCGCCGTCGCACGATGCTTCGCCGCCGGCGGCTTCCGCGTCTGCATCGCGCGGCGCGATGCAGAGAAGTCCCACGGCGTCGTGCAGGAGATCGAGGCAGCGGGCGGCGTCGCCCGCGCCGTCGGCACCGATGTCCGGAGCGAACCGGCGGTACAGGCGCTTTTCGCGGAGGTCGAGGCGCAGTTGGGACCCGTCGAGGTCTGTCTCTTCAATGCTGGCGCCAATACCGGCGCTCCGCTCATTGAAACCAGCGCCAGGCTGTTCTCGCGGGCTTGGGAGCTGGCCTGCTATGGCGGCTTCCTGACCGGCCGCGAGGCGGCGCGCTATATGGTGCCGCGCGGTCGCGGCACGATCCTCTTTACCGGCGCCACAGCCAGCCTGCGCGGCGGCGCCGGTTTTGCAGCCTTCGCGGCGGCGAAGTTCGGCCTGCGCGCCGTCGCGCAGTCGATGGCGCGCGAACTCGCACCGAAGCACATCCACGTTGCCCATCTGATCATCGACGGTGCGATCGACAGCGCAGCGATCCATCGGCGACTCAGCGCCGCCACCGGAACGATGCCCGATCTGCCGGCGGACAGCCTTATCCAAACGCGTTCGGTCGCCGAAGCCTATTGGATGCTGCACAACCAGACGCGCGACGGCTGGACCCACGAGCTCGATCTGCGTCCCTATTGCGAGCGGTGGTAGCGATGCCCGAGAGACCGTCGCCGGATCTGCTCCTGTGGGGCGTCGGAACCAGTCGGACCCTGCGCGCTCATTGGGCATTGCACGAGCTCGGCCTCCAATACGAGTGCCGGCCGATCCTGCCGCGCACCGGCGAAACCAAGAGTCCGGAGTTCACCCTGCTCAATCCGCGGCAGAAGATCCCGCTGTTGCAGGACGGCGACTTCGCGATCGCCGAGAGCCCGGCGATCGCCGCCTATCTCTCCGATGCCTACGGCACCGCCGAGACGGCGCTGATCCCGACGGACCCGCACGGCCGCGCGACCTGGCTCGAATGGTGCTTTTACGCGGCAACCGAACTCGATGCGACGAGCCTCTACGTCATGCGCCGCCACGGCGCCCTCAAGCACGTCTATGGCGAGGCGCCGGTCGCGCTCGAAAGCGCCGCCGGCTATTTCGCGGCGCAACTGCGGCATGCCGAGCAGGCGCTGCGGGACGGGCGGCGGTTCCTGGTCGGCGAGCGGTTCAGCACGGCCGACATGCTGCTCACGACCTGCCTGACCTGGGCGGCGGATTATGGCGTGCCGGTGACGCCAGCCTGTCTCGCCTTTGCAGAGCGCATCACCTCTCGCCCTACGTATCGCGCCGCCCTGACGGCCAACCAGCCGACGACGGTGTAGCCGCCGCAGCCTATCGCGGCGCGCCCGGCGTTGCCGACGCGCGGACTCGCGGGAGATCGGTCTCCGCCGGCAGATGCCGCGGGCTCTTGGAGCCCGGGCCGCGATGCACCCGAACCTGCCTGGCGATGACCGGTTCGCCACACTCCGAGCACACCATGATCGGATCGAAATCCTTGCCGCACAGATCGTGCGTGTGCAGCAGCGGCCGCCCCTTCTTGCCGGCCATGTGGACGCCCAATGCACGATCGCCATAACGATCGGGTAGAGGTCGAGCCCCTTCGGCGTCAGCCGATATTCGCAGCGCACCGGCCGCTGCTGGTAGGCCACCTTCGTCAGCACGAACGCGTCGACGAGCTTTTTGAGGCGGTTGGCGAGGATCGGGCGGGTGATGCCGAGACGTTCCTCGAAATCCTCGAACCGTCGGACGCGCAGGAAACAGTCCCGCAGGATCAACAACGTCCAGCGGTCGCCGATCACCGACACCGCGCGGGCGAGCGAACAATCCTCTTCGCCCAGCTCGTTCCAGCGCATCCGAAATTCCGCCGCCAGCCGATCGACCCGATTCCACTATGATATTGGTCTGCACGTTCAATCGTCAAACGATGGGGCTGCCCGATTGAGTTTGCGCCGCATCACCCCAGCCCGGCCGTTGCGGCGTAGAGTCGCTGAGCCCACCCGGGTTGACCGAGGGGCCTCGAGTCGCCAACCCCGCCGCCATCGGGCGCGAACCGCAGCAGGTGGGATTAACTTGTCGACCGCGCAAATTCGCGACCCACCGGCGCGGCCCTCCTCAGGCGAGGAGGGCGCGGGCGATCGTCTCCCATTCCTCCGGCAGCGGTACGCTCGCGACCGGTTTGCCGGCGCGGCCATACCAGCCGGCGGCGTTGCGCATATCGCCCTCGACGCGGTGCAGATAGGCGTGCACCCAGGCGCCGTCGGCGTCCCCCTGCTGCTGCGCGCATTTATGCGCCTGATGCCAGTCGCCTTTCGCCTCCCACCACAGCGCCAGCGCCGCCGCGCCGAACCCGGCCGGCGGCGCCTCCTCGGCCACGGAACTCTTGTAGGTCTCGAAATCCATGCCGCTTTTCCTCTCTCTACCGCCTGATCACGCCAACAGCCGCTCGAGATTGTCACGCAGCCGATACCAGCTGCCGACGACCGGCAGAAACCACGGATTGCCGGAATAAAGCGGGTGACCGGGAAAGTGCGCCGTGTCGTAGCCGCAGGTGTCATTGGCAGTGCCGGCGATCTTCCGAGCCGTCTGCCAGCCGAGATAGGTCATCATCGCGATGCCGCTGCCATTGCAGCCGAGGCAGTAATGGAGCCCGTCGAGTGTGCCCATATGCGGCAGCGCGTCGAAGGTGAAGGCGGTGTTGCCGGTCCAGGCATGGGTCAGCTTGACGCCGCGCAGTTGCGGAAAGCGAGCAGTCATGAAATTGTAGAGGATCGGCGCGCTGACCGCCGCGTCGACCTGAGTAAAGCGCGCCCGGCCGCCGAACACCATGCGCCTGCCGTCGGGCGACATTCGATAATAGCACAGGACGCGGCGGGTGTCGGAGACGGTTCGCCCTTTCGGGATCAGCGAGCGTGCAAGATCCTCGGGCAATTCTTCGGTCGCGATAATGTGGCTGGCGATCGGCACGACGCGGCGCCGCAATGCCGGGGTCAGCGCGCCGGTGTAACCGTTGGTGGCGATCACGACATCGCCGGCGACCACGTCGCCGCGGCCGGTCTCGACCCGCCAACAGGTTCCGAATGGTGAAATCCGAGTGACCGGCGCCCGGCTGCAGACGGCGACCATACGGCGGCGACAGGCGTCTAAGAGTCCCTTGTAGTAAAGCGCCGGATGCAGCTTGCCCGAGCGCCCGACCACCATGCCGCCCCGGTAATAATCGCTGGCGAGCTCCGTGCGCTGCGCCTCGTGCGGCACCATGAAGGCGCCCGACTGCGCCGCATCGTTGAGCAAGGCGAGCCGCTCCGCCTGCTTCTTGAAATGCGCCGGCGTCCAGGCGCCGACAAAGCTGCCGGACTTCTCCCAGTGGCAGGCGATTGCCTCCTCCTCGATCAGGCGGTCGACGAGGCTGAAGGCGTCGGCCGCATCGGCGAGGAGCCGCGCCGTCCGGTCGGGTGCGACTTCTGCGGCGCGGCCCGAGAAGCCCTTACCGATATTGACGCCGCCGCTGACCGCACCGCCATTGCGCGTACTGGCGCCGAAGCCGGGCTCGTTCACGTCGAGCACGACCGCGTCGATGCCGTGTTTTGCCAGTTCGAGCGCAGCCGACAGCCCGGCATAGCCGCCGCCGACGATCGCCACGCGCGCCGCGCGCGGCACCTCGGCCGGATCCCCGGCGGTCGGGCGATAGGCCTCCCACCAATAGGGCGTCGGCGAGAAGTCCGGGTGCAGGATTTCGGCGGTATGCATCGCGCTATGCTAGCACGGCGCGGGTCTGGGCGAGGAATGCCGCGCTGGAACGAGCGGCTCGCGATCCCGGTCGGCGGCGAAGCGCGGCTGACGTCGCGCAATCGTTTACTCGGCGACGGCCCAGTCCTTCGCATCGTCCCGGGTTGTCGCCGCCCGGCCCAAGCACAGATGAGGGCTGGCCGGTTCGTTGCGCCCACCGCGGCGGCACTTATTTTTGGTCGCGCCGGCGCGGAACGCCCCCTAGAATTGGCGGGCCGGGAGTGCACCCGCGTTGCGGAGGAACAATTCATGGCCGAGAAGGATCCGGGAGAGAGCGGGCGCCGCCTGCACGTGACGACGCTGCTCGTCGCCTCCCGCCGCGCGTTGAACAACGCGCTCGCCGAGCTTGGCTTCGCCGAGGACGACGATCGGGTCGTCGAGCATGACGGCCGGCTCGCCTTTTTGACCTGTTCGCATGAGGAGGATTCGGACGACCTGTTCGCGCTCGTCACCGAGTTGTCGGCGCGCGGCGAGAGCTGGGAATTGCAGTCCCGGATCGACACCGAGCCCGGGCATGCGATCTATCAGTCGCTGTCTCGCTATCGTCCGGTCGAGGCGGTCGACGCCCCGGTCGATGAAGAGCAGGAGCCGGAGAGCCCCGAAGCACCCGTCTACGATATCGAAACCCCGGAAGGGCTGGCGGCGCTGAAACGCGCGCTGAAGCGGGTCGAGCCGGCCGATGCGTTCGCGACGATCCGCCCCGGCCGCGATGGACGCGCGACGGCTCGCGTGCTGCGCCGCGGCTCGCGCCGGCTGGTCGCCGCGGCGGTCGCGGCCGACGAGGCGACCTTGCGCGGGGTCATCCGCGAGGTGCTGCCCAATGTCATGCTCGACGTCGCGATGAAGCCGCCGGCATAGGCAAGGGCGGATCAGGCCAAAGGGCGCTCGCTCAGCCGGCGGCGACTTCGCCGAGATAGGCGTGCCGGATCAGCTCGGTCTCGCGCAATTCGGCGGCCGGGCCGCTCAACACGACTTGTCCCGTCTGCAAGACATAGGCGCGATCAGCGATCGAGAGCGCCATATTGGCGTTCTGTTCGACCATGAAGATCGTCGTGCCCTGCCGGTTGATCGTCCGGATGATGTCGAAAACCTGCTCGACATATTGCGGCGAGAGACCCATCGACGGCTCGTCCATGCAGAGCAGCTTGGGCCGCGCCATCAGCGCACGTCCGATCGCGACCATCTGCTGTTCGCCGCCCGACAAGGTGCCGGCGAGCTGGCTCAGCCGCTCCTTGACCCGCGGGAACAGCGCCATGACGCGCGCCAGATCCTCCTCGAATTCCGGACCGCGCCGCCTGGTATAGGCGCCCATCTCGAGGTTCTCGTATACCGTCATGCGCGGAAAAAGCCGGCGGGCTTCGAGGACCGGGGCGATGCCGCGCCGCACCCGCTCGGCGGTGGCGACGCCGTTCAGCGACCGGTTTTCGTAACGCACTTCGCCGCGCGTCGGCGTCACGGTTCCCATGATCGCCTTCATCGTCGTCGATTTGCCCGAGGCGTTGCCGCCCAAGAGGCAGACGATCTCACCCGTTTGGATCCGGTAATCAACCGCTTTCAGGACGTGCAGATCGCCGTAATGCGTGTCTACCCCGATGAACTCAAGCACGGCCGGCACTCCGCCCGAGATAGGCGCGGATCACCGCTTCGTCGCGCCGAACCGCGTCCGGGTCGCCTTCTGCGATCTTTTCGCCGTGGTCGAGCACGACGACACGGTCGGCGAGGTTGACCACCACGTCGAGCTTGTGTTCGATCAGCAGAATGGTCAGGCCCAAGCCGTGCAGGCTCTTGATCTGCTCGGCAAGTTCCAGGGTTTCCGCCGGGTTCATCCCGGCCGTCGGCTCGTCGAGCAGCAGGAGCCGCGGCTGCGAGGCCAACGCCCGCGCGATTTCGGTGCGCCGCCGGTTGGCGTAGGACAGGCTCGACGCAAGATGGGCGGCACGCGGCAGCAACCGGTTGCCGAACAGCGACAGGATGTCGAGCGCCCGCTCGCGTGCCGCCGCCTCCTCGCGGCGCTCGGCCGGCAGCCGCAGCAGGGCGCCGACCGCCCCGGTGTCGAGTTGCGAATGCATGCCGATCATGACGTTTTCAATGACGCTCAGATTCGGGAACAGGCGGAGGTTCTGAAAGGTGCGGGCAACGCCGCGCTCCAGCACCCGATGCGGCGGCAGGCCGCGAATGTTTTCGCCGGCGAGCCGAATGGTACCGCTCTGCGCCACAACGAGGCCGGTGACGGCGTTGAACAACGTCGATTTGCCCGAACCATTCGGTCCGATGACGGCGACGATCGAATGTTCGGGAACACGCAATTCGACGGCGTTCAAGGCCACGAGCCCGCCAAAGCGGACGGTGAGGCCGGTGATGTCGAGAAGTGGGACGGCCGCCGCCTCGGGCGGGGCGCCGTCTTTCTCCGGTCGGCCGACCCCGGCCGCGGCAAAGCCGGCGGCAGCACCGAAACCGCCGCGGACCACATGCGTCGTCTGCTCGTCGAGGCTCAGCGCCGGCACCCGCCGCGTCGCCGGGATCAGACCCTGGCGCCGGTACAGCATCATCGCGACCAGAATCAGCCCGAAAATCAGCTCGATCGACGAGGCGAGCTCGACCTGCTGCAGCCACTCGACGTCGATGAGACGGCCGAACGCGTGCAGCCACTGCGACAGATCTTCGAGAAACCAGGATTGCAGGATCTGCAGTACCATCGCCCCGACGACGACCCCCCAGACGCTGCCGATGCCGCCGAACACGATCATGACGAGGATCATGACCGAGACCGGAAACATGAACATATCGGGGGTCGCGGTTTGCAATTTGGCGACGTAGAGCGAGCCGGTCGCCCCGGCGAAGGCGGCGCCGATGGCAAACGCGAGGAGCTTGTAGCGCACCCGGTCGACGCCCATCGCCGACGCCGCGATCTCGTCTTCGCGGATCGCCATCCAGGCGCGGCCGATCCGCGATTCCTTCAACCGCTGGCTAGTCACGATCAGGAAGGCGACGAGGGCGAGGCCGACATAATAGTAAGGCGTCGCGTCGACGCCGAAGTCGAAGCCGAAAAGCCGCGGCGCGGCGATGCCGTTCAGACCCATCGCACCATTGGTCAGGGTCGGCGTGTTGCGCACGACGATCGGCACGATCTCGCCGAAACCGAGGGTCACGATCGCCAGATAATCGCCTTTGAGCCGCAGCGTCGGGGCGCCGAAGAGAACGCCGAAAAAGGCGGCGATCGCGGCCGAGACCGGCAGCATCAGCCAGAACGAAACCTGGAAATGGACGACGTCGCCGCCCGCCTGATGCACCCGCGCGACGAGGTCGAGCCACTGAAATGGCTCCCAAAAACTGCTCCAGGCCGGCTGCAGCTGCCATGACGACGCGACGCCGTAGGCATAGGCGCCTATCGCGAAAAACGCCGCGTAGCCGAGGTCCAAGAGCCCGGCAAAACCGACGACGATGTTGAGGCCGAGCGCCAATGCGGCAAACGACAGCGCATTCGCCGCCGAATCGATATCGGCATCGTTGTGATGCAGGATCGGGAACAGCAGCGCCGCCGCGGTCGCCAGCAAGACGCCGGCGCGCGCTCGCGTCTCGGGCGAGAGCCGCGAAATCGGCCGCACGAGGCGCAGCGCGGCAACCCGGGTCGTCTTGCGGGCGTCCGCCTCCGCCATTTCAGGCCTTGGCCATCTCAAGACTTGTTCGGCGCGGCGCGGCCGAACAGGCCGCTCGGGAAGAAGACCAGCACGATCACCAGGATCGAAAAGATGATCACGTCGGTCCAACGGACCGCGAGCAACTGCCCGCCCAGCGATTCGATCAGCCCGATCAAGATGCCGCCGAGCATCGCGCCGGGAACGTTGCCGATGCCGCCGAGCACGGCTGCCGTGAAGGCCCGCAACCCGGCCGTATAGCCGATCAGGAAGCTCGTGAAATTGTAATAGAGCCCGAAAATCAGCGCCGCGGCACCGGCCAGCGCCGACCCGAGGAAAAAGGCCGTCACGATGATGCGATCGACATCGACGCCCATCATCCGTGCCGCCTCGGCATCCTGCGCGGTCGCCCGCATTGCCTTGCCGAGCCGCGAGCGTGTGACGAAGAGATGCAGGATTGCCATCAGAGCGAGGGCCACCCCCCAGATCAGGAGCTCCCGCAGCTCGATGACGACGCCATCAATCCACCAGCGCACCGCCGGCAGCGGGTTCGGATAGTTCTTCGCGTCGGCGCCGACGGTCAACAGGATGATGTTGAACAGAATATAGGAGACGCCGATCGTCGTGATCATGCCGGCGGTGCCGCGGACGCCGCGCAACGGGCGCAGCGCAACCCGCTCGATCGCAACGCCAAGCACGCCCGAGGCGAGCATCGTCATGCCAAACGCGAAGAGCAGCACGCCCACCAGCGCCACGCCAGTGAGCACTCGACCCTGCCCCTCGATCCCGAGGAGCTGGAGTGCCCACATCCCGACAAAGGAGCCGACCATGAACACGTTGAAATGCGCGAAATTGATCAGCTCCAATATGCCGTAGACGAGCGTGAACCCCAGCGCCAGCAACGCATAGATGGCGCCGAGACTGACGCCGTTGACCACCTGCTGCAGCAATACCGAGATGTCGATCATCGCGAGGCCAAGTGTTCCGGATAGGTTACGAGGTTGGGGGAGCCACCCCTATGTATCGATATTGGTGCAGCATGTCATCTAGCGGATATTTGGGATCCTTGACGACCTGGAAGACGCTGACTTGCCGGGTCTTGATGTCGCCACGGGCGTCGAAGGCGACGAGCCCCTGCAACGTCACAAGGCGGGTCGCCTGGATGGCGTCGCGAACCGTGTCGCGATTGACCGGCGTGTCGGATTTGGCGAGCCGTTCGATCGCGTTCAGAACGACCTCGGCCGCATCGTACGCGGTAACCGAATAGTCGTCCCGCTCCTTGCCGAATTTGGCGACGAATGCGTCGACCGGTGGGCGGGCCGCAGGGTTCGTCAACACGAACGGCGCGCCCATCGTCGTCACGCTGTTATTGGCGGCAGCCGACGGTCCCGCCTGCCCGGCGCAGAGTGCGGCAAGCAGCAAGGCGGCAGGCAATTGCATCCGCAAAACCCGGCAGGATGGCATGGCATCACGACGCCGCAGAGGGTGTCCGATGCATGCCGTCGCTGGCAATTAGCGTGCCATCGAGTGGCCGCAAGGAGTGGTTCACGGATTATGTTGCACCCCGCGGCGCGCCGGGTCTGGTTTGCCGGTCGGGCAGTCGGTTTCGGGGGCTTCGCGGCGCGCCTCCGGCAAATTGCGCGCCTCAGGGCCCAATTTCGACAGCACCCGATGCCGCCGGACCTCAGGCAGTCTGCGGCGCCACCCCGATATATTGGAATTGGTGGATGACGTCGTCGAGCGGATACTTGTCGTTCTTGCGGACCTGGAACACGCTGACAATGCGATTCGTGACGTCGCCATTCGCGTCAAAGCTGACGGTCCCTTGCAGCGTTTTCACATCGGCGGTTTGGATCGCGTCGCGCACCGCGCCCCGGGTCACTTCCTTGCCAGACGCCGCGACGCGTCCGATCGCGTCGACGATGACGCGCGCCGCATCGTAAGCGGTGATCGAGTAATCTTCGGGCGCCTTGCCGAATTTTTTGGTGAATTGCTCGACCCAGGCGGCAAGCTCGGGGTTGTTGATGATATGCGGCGCCGCGATCGTTGCATACCAGCCCTCGACGGCTGGGAAGCCGGCGCCGCTCAAGACGGCGGCCGCATACATGCCGTCCCCGCCGCCTTTGATGATGTTGGGCAGGATGTCGAAGGACTGCTTGACCACCTTGATCCCGGCCTGCGCCACGCCGCCGTAATAGAGCGCCTGCGGGTTCACCCCTTTGATTTTGGTCAGGATCGTCGTGTAGTCGGCCTCCTTGGGATCGAGCTGGTCGTGACCGAGCACCTGAATCCCGACTTTTTGGGCTTCGCCGGCAAAGGCGTTCGCGATGCCGACGCCGTAAGCGCCGCTGTCGTCGAGCACATAGACCGACTTCACCTTTAGATTTTGCGCATAATAGTTGGCCATGTTCGGCCCCTGAAAGGCGTCGGTCGTCACCGTGCGAAAATAGATTGCCTTGCCGGCCGGGCGGAATTGCGCGGCGAATTTCGGATCGGTGATGTCGGGATTGGTCGAGCTCGGGGTGATCGTGGCCAAATCCCCCTGGCTCAGGATCGGCGCCATCGCCTTGCCGGCGCCGCTCATCTGCGGGCCGATCGCGGCCACGACGGAATCGTCGGAGACCATCTTGCGGGCGTTAGTCGCGGCCTGCGCCGGATCGTATTGCCCGGCGGTCGCGGTGCCGTCGTCGAGCAGCAGGACATCGATCTTGTAACCGGCGACCCCACCTTTGGCGTTGACTTCGTCGAACGCCATCACGGCGCCGTCCTTGATCAGCGCGGCGTCTTCGGCATCGGCGCCGGTCAAGGACAGGCTGATCCCGACCGTGGCGCTCTTGTCGGCGGCGACAACGCGCAGCGGCCGCAACGCCACGGTGCCGGCAAGGGTGGTCGTCGACAGGTAGGCGATCAGATCGCGACGAGTTAGCATTTCCTTGGTCTCCCCACTCCAAGCTGCATGTTCCCCGATCCGGCAAGCCTGATGCCGAACCTCGGCGAGGAGATTACCCGATCTTTATGCCGCGCGGCAGCCTTCTCCGAACGGCCCTGAGGTCTACGCCGGAACTATTGCCCTGCCCCCGGTGCGATGGTGCAATATGGTGCCGCATGATTTGTCGGCATGATCGTCAGGGCGCGCGGAGGGATGGGATGGCCGAGAAATACACTCTGATGTCGAGCGACGGGCATCTCGAAGTCCCGCCGGAGCGGTGGGTGCATCGGGTGCCCGAGAAATACCGCGATCGGGCGCCGCACACCGTCCGTCTGCCGGATGGCGGAGACGCCTTGATGATCGAGGGCCAGCCGCTGCTCGAGGCCAATTTTCTCGATTTGCGCGCCGGCCGGGCCGAGGGCACCTGGCAGCCCTTTGGGCTCAAGGTCGCCGATGCCGCCGGCACCGGCTCGCCCCAGCAGCGGGTCGAGGAGCAGGACCGCGACGGCATGGATGGCGAGGTGCTGTTCGCGGCGATGGTCGCGGGCCCGGTCTTCTGGCGCAACATCGCCCATGACGAGGTCTACAAGGCGGTGATCCGCGGCTACAACGACTGGCTCGCCGAAGAATATTGCGCCGTCTCGCCGGACCGGCTCATCGGCATGGGCGTCATCCCGATCACCAATGTCGACGACGCGATCGCCGAGATGAAGCATTGCAAAGAGCTCGGGCTGAAGGGCGTCTTGCTCGGCGCCCTGCCGAGCGCCAAGGGGTATCCGACGCCGGAGGACGACAAATTCTGGGCCGCCGTGGTCGATCTGCAGATGCCGATCACCGCGCATGTGCAATTCTACCGCACCGGAGCGCGCGCGACACAGCCGACCTTCAAATATCCGAAAGAAGACCCGGTGGTCATGCAGCGGCTGCGCCGCCCGTTCCTCGAATGGCTGTGCAACTTCGGGCTCGCCCCTTCGGTCAGCATCGCGCAGCTGGTGCTGGCCGGCGTCTTCGAGCGCCATCCGAAGCTCAAGATCTTCTTTGCCGAAACGCGGCTCGGCTGGGTCCCGTTTTGGCTCGAACACATGGATTTGTGGTACCAGCGGCACCTCGGCTGGGCCGAGGAATATCTCGGTTTCAAGCCGCTGAAGGAATTGCCGAGCCATTATGTGCGCGAGCACGTCTATTTCAGCGTGCAGTACGAGCGCGTCGCGATCGAGGAACGCCAGCATGTCGGCGTCGACCGGATCATGTTCGCCACCGATTTTCCGCATATCGAATGCGAGTGGCCGAATTCACGCCCGCTGATCGACAAGATCTATGCCGACATTCCGGAAGCCGACAAGCGCCGGATCTGGGCGCAAAACTGCGTCGAATTCTTCCACCTCGACGCCTGAACCGACCCTGCGAGGCCGACCAGAATTGAATCCGGCTGGACCAGGTCCTTAACCCCCTACCCCACCCCGCCCTGCCCCATCGAGGGCTACGGTATTCGCGGATCATCGCGTGGCTGCCCCTCTCCCCGCAAGCGGTCGCAGGCGGGGCGAGGGAGGCGGCCACGAAACCCCTCGCCCCGTGCGAGAGCGGGGAGAGGGAGGGCCCGCGCCAAAAGGCGCGGGAGGGTGAGGGGCCCACCGCGAACGCTGCTCGAACGCATAACCCTGTTCATCGCTCAACAAAAATTGCGTGAATACCGTCGCCCCGCCCCATCGAGGGGGAGGGCGTTGAGCGCGCGCGTCAGGGTCGATCCAGGCTGAGCGCGCCTATGGCGCCGCGCCGCCCCGGCGCGACCACCATGCGTCGAGGCTCCAGGCGCGGGCGCCGAACGCTGCGACGTAGAGAAATCCGCCCGTCATCGCCACGTTTTTCAAGAAATTGATCTCCTGATTGCGATCGGCGAAATTGGTATGCGCTATCAAGGCGGTGGCGACGCACCAAAGCGCCAGCACCAGCGCCACCGGACGGGTGAAAAACCCGAACAGGATTGCCAGCCCGCCGCCCAGTTCGACAACAACGGCAAGTATCCAGCCGAACTGTACCAAGGGCAGATTATGGTGGGCGAGCATCGCCTGCGTCGCTGCCGGCGCGAGCAATTTGCCCCAGCCGGCAAGAATAAAGATCACGCTCATCGCGATCCGGCCAAGCAACGCGGCAGTGTTTTCGGTTCTCTGCATCGTCTCCTCCCCAGATGGATGGCGCGATGGCGCGAAGCCGAGCATGCGCCAGGCGGTCGATCGCTGCGGGAACGCTATCGGTGGCGAGGTGCGTCAGCCAGTCATTTGTTCCTCGCCGATGGTGTCCATCACGAGCCGGTTCACAATCTGACCGATTTCAAACGTGTGACTCCAGCATGGGCCGTGGCTCGGATTTGCAGCTGCACTGCTACCCTCGATACAATGTCTCAAGCTGTCGCTTGCCCGGACCCCGGATCTGTGGCACGCCGGTAAAAAACGGCTGGCGATCCGATATCGGTAGCACTCGCGTACATAGAGTGCTATTCGTAGCCGCCAGGGATATTGAATTTGCCTCGGCGCGCGCGCTTGGGCGATCGAATTCAACCTCCAACTTTGGGAAGATTGTCATGAAATTCAGGCCTTTGCACGATCGCCTGCTGATCCGGCGGGTGGAACAGGAAGCGAAGACGACGGGTGGGATCATCATTCCCGACACGGCCCAGGAAAAGCCGATGGAGGGCGAGGTCGTCGCGGTCGGGCCGGGGGCCCGCGGCGACGATGGAAAGGTGCAGCCGCTCGATGTCAAGGCCGGCGACCGCGTGCTGTTCGGAAAGTGGTCGGGCACCGAGGTTCGCCTCGACGGGGAGGAACTGATGATCATGAAGGAATCCGACGTCATGGGCATCGTCGAGAGTAACGCTGCCGCCGCGAAGAGGAACTGAGAGGGAAACGATCATGGCTGTTAAAGATATTCGGCTCGGTACCGATGCACGCGAACGGATGCTGCACGGCATCGACATACTCACCAACGCGGTCAGGGTGACCTTGGGGCCCAAGGGCCGCAACGTCGTTCTCGACAAGAGCTACGGGGCGCCGCGGATCACCAAAGACGGCGTCACCGTCGCCAAGGAGATCGAGCTCAGCGACAAGTTCGAGAACATGGGCGCGCAGATGGTGCGCGAAGTGGCCAGCAAGACGAGCACGGAAGCCGGCGACGGCACGACGACAGCCACCATTCTCGCCCACGCCATGGTGCGCGAAGGGGTCAAGGCGGTGGCCGCGGGCATGAACCCGATGGATTTGAAGCGCGGCCTCGACATGGCGGTAGACGCGGTCGTCAAGGACCTGCAACAGCGCTCGAAGAAGGTCTCGACAAACGACGAAATCGCCCAGGTCGGCACCATTTCGGCGAATGGCGACACCGAGATCGGCCGAATGCTGGCCGAAGCCATGAAGAAGGTCGGCAACGAGGGCGTCATTACCGTCGAGGAAGCGAAGTCGCTCGAGACCGAACTCGACGTGGTCGAGGGCATGCAGTTCGACCGCGGCTATATCAGCCCTTATTTCGTGACCAACGCGGAGAAGATGATCGCCGAACTCGAAGATGCGCACATCTTGCTGCACGAGAAAAAGCTCTCTGGTCTGCAATCGCTGTTGCCGATCCTCGAAGCCGTTGTGCAAAGCAGCCGGCCCTTGCTGATCGTCGCCGAAGACATCGAAGGCGAGGCGCTCGCCACCCTCGTCGTCAACAAGCTGCGTGGCGGCCTCAAGGTGGCGGCGGTGAAGGCACCGGGGTTTGGCGATCGGCGCAAAGCGATGCTGGATGACATCGCGACCTTGACCGGTGGTACGGTGATCTCGGAAGACCTTGGCATCAAGCTCGAAAACGTCACGCTCGACATGCTCGGCCGCGCCAAGCGGGTGTCGATCGAGAAGGAGAACACAACGATCATCGACGGCGCCGGCAGAAAGGAAGACATCGTCGCCCGAACGGTCCAGATCCGGGCGCAGATCGAGGAGACAACCTCCGATTACGACCGCGAAAAGCTGCAAGAGCGTTTGGCGAAGCTCGCCGGCGGGGTCGCCGTCATCCGCGTCGGCGGAGGCACCGAGGTCGAAGTGAAGGAGCGCAAGGATCGCGTCGACGACGCCATGCACGCGACCAAGGCCGCGGTCGAGGAAGGTATCGTGGCCGGCGGCGGTGTTGCTCTGCTGTTTGCGAGCAAAGTTCTGGCAGGCCTCAACCCCGCGAACAGCGATCAGAAGGTCGGCATCGAGATCGTCCGCAAGGCGATCCAGTCGCCGGTACGGCAGATCGCCGAGAATTCCGGCGTCGAGGGCTCTATCGTGGTCGGTAGGCTGACCGACAAGAACGACCCGAACTTCGGCCTTGATGCGCAGTCGGGCGAATATAAGGACATGGTGGCCGCCGGGATCATCGATCCGACCAAGGTCGTACGGGTGGCGCTGCAGGACGCCGCCTCGATCGCGGGACTGCTGATCACCACCGAGGCGATGATCGGCGATAGGCCCGAGCCCAAGAGTGCACCGGGCATGCCGCCGGGCGGCATGGGTGGAATGGGCGGCATGGGCGGCATGGATTACTGAGCTTCCGGCTGCATTGCACGATGGAAGGGCCATCGCCCCTCGAAGACCGAGAGGCGATGGCCTTTGCCTATGGTTCGCGATGACCAGACGCTTCGTTGCGATCTGACTGACCGGACGGAAGCCGCGACCCAGATCGGCGGTCGCGCGCGCTGAAACCCGCCTGATAATCTCTGTGCAGCGGTACTAGTGTCGGCGCGGCGGCGCGGCTCAAGCGGCCTTTTTCCTCCTCTGCTGCCAAACCGTGATCGCCGACAGCGGCCGATCTCGATACCTGCTCATGGCGTAAACCGTAGCGCCGACGTCCGACACGAGGTTTTTGAAGACCAACCCCCAAGCTCCTGTCGTCATCCCGAACGCGGCCATGATACACCCCATGGCGAGGACGCATCGCCGGCGGACCGTCATGTCGTTCGACGCCTCACCCAGGCAACCAAGGCCGACCCCCGCCAGCGGCAGCAGAAGTCATCAGCCCGATCAAGTTGCCGAGGCATAGCTGCCCCGCAATGGAGGCGACGGCGCACACAAGGAATGCGACCGCGCAGGCGACGCGCCGCCGGAACGAGTTCTCCTCGATCGCGCCAAATCCCAGGATTAGGAGCGTCCTTGCCGTCAGGACTGCGAACACCAGGAGCCCGACCAGGAAATCGGCACGACCCCTATGGGCGTATTTGACGGCGAAATCTGCCGCGACAGCTCCCAGCGCCAACGCGTTAAACCGCCGCTACACCACGTGGCTGGAGGTGTTCACCCGGCCGACCGAGGCCAACGCCGCGGTCAGCTGGAAGAGGATCTGCCAGATCATCGAAGCGCCATCGAGACTGCCTCGGCCAAGGTCCGTGTCTTGAAAGGTTTCTGCAGCCAGATGTCGTCGCCGACCTGCCCATGCCCGGCGTAACCGCTCAAGAAAAGTACCTTGAGTTCGGGCCTGGCACGGCGCGCCATGCGCACCGTCACCAGCCCCGAAATCCCCGGCATCACCTCATCCATGACGACAAGGTCGCAGGGATCCTCGCGCTCAAGGAGGGCCAGGGCGGCCCTGCCGCTATCGGCCTCCATCGTCGAATAGCCGATCCCCCGCAGGCATTCGACGGTTAGCTGCCGCACGGCCGCATCATCGTCGACGACCAGGATCCGCGCAGCGTCGCTTGGGGGCCGGACACTTGCCGACCCGAGGCCCTCCGCCGCCGACGAGGCGGCGCTGGCCGTCCGCGGCAGGTAAATCAGGACCGTCGTCCCACCGCCGGCCTGGCTACGCAAACGGACCGCGCCACCGGATTGGTGGACAACGCCAAAAACCATCGACAACCCTAACCCGGTCCCCTTGCCGACCTCCTTGGTTGTGAAGAAGGGATCGAAGGCCCGCTCCATTACTTCGCGACTCATGCCAGTTCCGGTGTCGCCCATCGACACCAGCGCGCACTCGCGAGCCGTGACCTCCTCCGGCAATTCGTCACTGACGTTCGCGGTTTCTATTAACAGCGTGCCCCCCTCCGGCATCGCATCGCGCGCGTTGATGGCGACGTTGAGGAGCGCCGTCTGGATTTGACCGATATCGATCAGGACCGGCCAGAGCTCGGCAGCCAACGCATGGCGGATCTCCATTGAAGGACCGATGGACCGGCGCAGTATTTCGGAAGTTTCGACGATGACGGAGTTGAGGTCGGCGACCACGGGTTCGAGCCGCTGCTTGCGGGCGAACGCGAGCAACGAGCCCGTGAGGCTCGTGCCGCGCGACAAGGCACGTTGCGCGCTCCGAACAAGACGCAGGCTCTTCTCGTCCGAGATACGCGCATTCAGCATCTCCAAAGAGCCGTAGGCGACGGTCAGAAGGTTGTTGAAATCGTGCGCGATACCGCCAGTGAGCTGGCCTATGGCCTCCATCTTCTGGGCCTGCAGGAGTGTCGCCTGCGCCTGCTTGCGCGCCTCAATCTCCGCCCAAAGCTGATTGTTTACGTGTGCAAGTTCCTGGGTACGCCGCGCGACCACTTCCTCGAGATGTTCCCGATGGTGCACCAAGGTGATCGCGGCATCACGCAGCCCGTCACCGACCAGGTTTAGCTCGCGCACCCCGCTGTGAAACGCGCCGACAAACTCGCCGTCCCCTATCGCCCTGGTCATGGCAGCGAGCTCGTTGACCGGTCGCCGGATCCGCTGCGCCATCCAGTAGGCTAACGCCAGACTGATACCCATGAACGACATCCCGCCGCCGATGGCTAGCATGCACACCCTTCTCAGCGGGGCATCAACGAATTTCCTCGGTACACCGATCGCCACGCTCCAGCCAGTAACCAATGAACGTCGAAACGTCGAATAAACAGGGCTTCCATCGCTCGTGATATTGGGGACCCAGGTATCTTCTGTTCCTCCCATCATTGCTTTCATCAGCAACGGTGCGACGGGCTTGCCCAGGAACTGATCCAACTGTTGATTGCGGGCCAGGATGATACCCTTGCGATCAAGTATCGCGATGATCCAGGCGGGCGAGATTGCCTGAGACAAAAGGCGCTGGTCGTTCAACAGATCCGAAAGGATTTTCGGCTCTATCCCCATCGCCAACACGTAGACAACACGCCCGTCGTGCACCACGGGTACCCCCACCGATATGATCGGCCGGTGCAGCGTCGCCCCTTCTATGAGATCGGAAACCTGCGGCAGACCCGTGGCGACGACACGATCCTGCATCTCCGTGCTGATCGCGCGCGGCAGCGGCTTCCCGAACGGCCGGGCCGTGTTGATCAGCTGCTGACCATGGGTGTCATGCAGCACCAGCGCCGTCCCATACACTGGGATCGCCGTGCGCAATTGCCGGTCAAAGGCGGCAAGATTGCCCGATTGTATGCTCGGCAGCTTCGCGAGGAGCTTGAGCTCCACCTGGACCGCACTTATCTGGCTGTCAATATCCTCGAGCAAGCCGTTGACCTTGCCTGCCACCTCGTTTTTGAGCTGTACGCGCTGAGCGGCAATGATCGAGATGGCGGCGACCCCGGCGAGCACAACAAGCGGGAGGGCGGTTACGGACGCCAGCATCATCAACCGCGCCTGTATGCCGAGGGTACAGCAGTGACGCATGTTTCCCTGCCTTCTGCCTCGCTCAGGGGTGTGGAAACCGAGCCGGCCGCTCCTCCATCCACCCAGCGGCCAACCAAATAGGTTTTGTTGATAAGTGCAATCTAAGGCTTGCGCAGTACGATCACCGAACAGACAACTTCTCATTTGCTCCGCCTGCTTCCGCTTCTAGCGTCATTTCTTTGCGAAATACTCGTCAACGAGGTGGTCTTCGTTTTCTCCTATTGGCAATGAAGTAGCCGGAACCCTTGCCGTTGAATAACCTTTACCCTGGGATTGCTCTCCATCGGCTCCTCCCGTGTGCGCTCGTGATCTGACTGCTAGGGGCCAACAAGCGATCACGCCTCGTTAACTATGCCTCTCCCGTCAACGAAGCGTCCGGCGATCGTCAAAACCACGAACGCATCGCAGGCAGTGTAGGTAGAGAGCGCGCAGCTGCTGGTCTGAGACCTAGCCCGTCAGCGTAATCCGGTCGGCAAACCCCGCCGCCGCAATTTTGCGCAGCAAGGGCTCGCGGGTCTGACCATCGCCGACGAGCCAGTCTCCGTCCTCGACGTATCGCGGACATAGCGGCCGAGGGCGCGGCCGCGCGCGACCAGAAATCTCATGACTGGTGCTCTAGCTCTGAGAGACAACCAGCGCGGCCGGCCGAGCACCACGATCGATGAAAATGCGGCGAAGGCTGTAGGCACTTGGGCCGTTCGCCGCCTCAATCGCCTCGGCTACAAGGTCGCCCTCATCCCGGCCCAGGCACGAGCATGACATCTTATTTTCATGGCAGGCTGTGAAAGAATTGGCCTTCGGCCCAGGCATCCTGCTACACCACGACCGTGCGTGCTTCGAGATGCGCCTGACGGCGCTCCTCAGCATGAGGTAAGTCATTGATAGAATTAAGAACACCTTCATCTGAGGAAGCCGCGGAGCGGCTGTCTCGCCCTTCGAGACGCCGTCGCCAGCGGCGGCTGCCTCAGGAGACGCAGTACGCCCATCCAGCCAATTTGCTAACCTTTCACACCTTCTCAGCCGACGATCCGCGACTCCGTATCGGCTGGCGCTTTCGCGCCGTAAGCAGCCATTTCAGCGTCTCGACGCGTGATCGGCGCATACACGTGCGCGAACACGGTTTCCGGCCGATGCGCGACGAGAGCACCTCGGTGGCGCGGGCTTAGATTAGGCGGCGAAGTCGATCAGCTGACGCACCGGCCCGCCTGATTTGAGCGCGGCAAAGCCTTCATTGATCTCGGCAAGCTTGATTCGGCCGGAGATCAGGTGGTCGAGCTTCAGCCGACCCTGGCGCCACAACGATAAAAGTCGCGGCATGTCGACCCGGAAGCGGTTGCCGCCCATCAAAGTGCCTTGCAATTTGCGGTCGCGCAGGAAGTCGGCGCCGTGCAATTCGATCTTCACGCCGAACGGCACCATGCCGATGATCGTCGCGGTGCCGCCCGGCCGCAACATTTCAAAAGCCTGCTCCGCCGTCCTCTTGGTGCCGAGCGCCTCGAACGAATAATGTACGCCGCCACCGGTCATCTCCTTGATCTGCGCGACCGCGTCAGCGTTGCTGGCGTTCAGCGTGTCGGTTGCGCCGAGTTCCTTCGCGATCTCCAGCTTTGTGGCGAGCGTATCGATCGCGATGATCCGAGCGGCCCCGGCGAGGACGGCGCCGTTGATCGCCGAGAGGCCCACCCCGCCGCAGCCGATCACCGCCACCGTCGTGCCCGGCTCTACCTTGGCCGCGTTGAACACCGCGCCGACCCCAGTCATGACTCCGCAGCCGACCAGCGCCGCCCGGTCTAGCGGAATGTCGGGATCGATCTTCACCACCGCGTTCTCGTGCACCAGCATCTGCTCGGCGAAGGAGGAGAGGTTCACGAACTGGTTCATCAGCTCGCCGCCCTTCCACGACAGGCGGCGCGAGACGCCGGGCGCCAGCCTGACCTCGGTGTTCTCACAAAGGTTGGGGTGGCCGGTGACGCATTGCGGGCAGGTGCCGCAGAACACCGAGAGGCAGGTGATGACGTGGTCGCCCGGCTTGACATAGGTGACGCCGTCGCCGACCGCCTCGACGATCCCAGCTGAATTCGTGGCCGAGCACGCACGGCGTCGGATAGGGATAGAGACCCTCGATAAAATGCAGATCGCTGTGGCACAGCCCGGCAAAGGCGGTGCGCAACAGCACCTCGCGCGGATTCGGCTTTTCGATCGCGACCTCCTCGATCGTCAGCGGTTGATTCGGCGAGTGGAGGACGGCGGCTTTCATCGGCGGCTCCAACCTTGCAGCTTGATCCACATTCCCTGGTTTTGCGGCTTCTGGGCACGATTTTCCGTCTCATCCAGCCGTGCCGCACCGAAATATGACCACTACCCGCCTGTTGGCAGCGAAATCGTCGGACCGCGCGCCGCCTAGCGCAGGAACTCGTCGCTTTTGAGGACCCGGCGGCGATGCCGTCGCCTGCCGCCCCGACCGAGGTTGGCGCCGGCGCTCCATTCCTATATTCCCGTCCTATATTCCGGCGCTGGTCCGGCGGTAAAGACCGGCAAGAACGGAGGGCGGGCATGAAGTTCGGATTGTTCGGCGGAGCGCGGGCCAAAGGCGGCCCGGCCGGCGACAGCTCGGCCTATCACGACTTCGTCAATTATGTCGTCGAAGCCGAGCGCCTCGGCTTTTCGAGCGTGTTTCTCGTCGAGCACCATTTCACCGGCTTCGGCCAGGTCTCGGCATCGATGAACCTGCTTGCCTATCTCGCGGCGCGCACCGAGAAGATCCGGCTCGGCACCGCTGTCGTCGTGCTGCCCTGGCACAACCCGATTCTTGTCGCCGAGCAGGCCGCGACCCTCGATCTCTTGTCGAACGGCCGCCTCGATTTCGGCGTCGGCAAGGGTTACCGGAGCTACGAATTTTCCGGCTTCTGCATCCCGCCGGAGGAGGCGACCGAACGCTTCGACGAAGCGATGGCGGTGATCCGCAAGGCCTGGACCTCGCCGGACCGGTTTTCCCATCACGGCAAGCGCTGGAAGTTCGACAACGTCGTCGTCGAGCCGAGCCCGATCCAACAGCCGCATCCGCCCCTCTGGCTCGGCGCCGGCAGCGTCGAATCGATCCGCCGGGCGGCAGGCGAAGGCTACAATCTGCTGTTGGACCAGATTGCGCCGACCAGCCTCGTCATCGATCGCGTCGCCGCCTTCCGCGAGGCCTGCCGGCGCGTCGGACGGCGTTACGATCCGGCGATGGTCGGCGTAACGCGAGGGCTGCAGATCGTCCACAACGAAGAGGAACGCAAGCGGGCGATTGCGACGCGCCGGCAGGTGTTGAAGAATATCGGCGATCTCGCCCGCGGCCCCGGGGCCGAGCGCTATGCCCAGATCAAGGACGACGCGGATTCGTTCGTGCTCGACGACGCGCCGCTGCTCGGCACGCCCGAGGAGATTATCGCGCAATTGAAGCGGCTCGAAGCGGGCGGCGTCGAGCATGTATTGTTTGCCGCACCCGGCGCCTCGGTCGCCGGCCTCAGGACCTTCGCCGAGGAGATCATGCCGGCCTTCGCCGAGGCGCCGATGGCGCTGGCGCAAGTGTAGATTCAGCTCGCCAGCGGATGCGGCCGCGGCTTCGAGCCGTCGGTAAAGCGCGACAGGCGGAACGGCGCCGGGTCGACCAGGGTCGGGTCGCCGGTCACCATGTCGGCGGCGAGCCTGCCGGCGCCGGGACCGATGCCGAAGCCGTGGCCGGAAAAGCCGGTCGCGATCATGAGGCCCGGCAGACTGTCGACCGGCGAGATCACCGGGATCGCATCGGGCATGACATCGATCATGCCGCCCCAGCTTTCCGCGACCCGAACGCCGCGGAACAGCGGCAAGGCCGCGCCGATGGCGTTCCGCGCGCGATCGAGCACGTATGGGTCGGGCGCGGGATCGAGCACCCGTACCGCTTCGAACGGCGAGACCTGATCCAATCCCCAGCGCCGCGGCAGGCGCCATTCCTCGACCCAGCGCCGGCCGAGCCGAAAGCGCAACTTCTTCCAATGCAGCCGCGCCGCCGGCAGGTACTCGGGCAAGAGCCGGAGATTGTCGGCCACGAGGTCGATCGTGCGTACGCCCAAGGTCGCGACGGTGTAGCCGCCGTCCATCCGTTTGCGAAACCCGAAGAGGCCGCCCGAAGCCGAGACTTCCGGACCGCCCGAAAGCGGTTCGGTGCGCATCACCGAGGCCAGCACCTTGAGCTGCGGCAAGCCGATGCCGAGATTGCCGCAGAAGAGGCGCGACCAGGCGCCGCCGGCGAGCAAGACTGCGCCGCAGGCGACGCGCCCCTGTTCGGTGACCGCGGCCGCGACCCGCCCGGCCGCGGTCTCGATGCCGCGCACCGCGCATTGCGTCAGTATCGCCGCCCCCTTGCGCCGCGCCGCCTCGGCGATCGCGGGTGCGGCCATCTGCGGCTCGGCCTTGCCGTCACTCGCGGTGTAGAGCGCCCCGGCCCAATCGCCGGAAAGGCCAGGAAGCAGCGCGGCCGCCTCGGCCCGGCTCAACAGGCGGGTGTCGAGCTGATACTGGCGGGCATGATCGAGCCAGGCTTCGAGCTGGCCGAGTTCCGCCGGCGTCGCGGCGAGATACAGGATGCCCGGCTGGCGAAACCCGGTCTCGGCCCCGACCCGCTCGTTCATCCCCTGCCATAGCCGCAGGCTCTCGATGATCAGCGGGATCTCGCGCGGATCGCGCCCCATCTTGCGGCACCAACCCCAATTGCGGCTCGATTGCTCGCCGGCGATGTGCCCCTTTTCGCACAGCACCGTCGAGACGCCTTTTTCTGCGAGGAAGAAGGCTGCGCTGGCGCCGATAATGCCCCCGCCGACGACCACGACATCGGCCCGCGCCGGCAGGCGCTCGTCGGAACGGACCGGATCGACGCGCGGCGCCATCGGCTAATCCGGACCCGGCCCCTCACCCGGGCCCTCTCCCCGCCGACGGGGAGCCCTCTCGGCGCAGGCGCGCGTGCGCCTGTCGGGTGGCGCATCGGCGATACGCCAGGGGACCCGCGACGGCGGGAGAGCCCGCCCCGGACCCGATCCGGGGGTGAGGGGTCGCGGCAGGACGTGCGTCACGTTCAGTCGATCGCGGCGTGGACGAGGTTCGAGACGCGGTCGAGACGCCCCGAATGCCAGGGATCGGGCGCCACATAGTTGGTCAGATAGCTGAACGACACGCCGCTCGTCGGATCGGCCCAGGAATAGGAGGTGCCGGCGCCGCCATGCCCGAAGGTCTCGCTGGCGGCGAGCGTGCCGAGCCCGCGAATTCGATCGCTGTCGCCCCGCACATGCGGCCCGAGCCCGCGGTGCATCGGGATGCCGCCCATCGCGTCGTCGCCGCGCTCGCCGGTGTGATTGCGCGCGACGTAAGCGATCAGCCGCGGCGAAAACAGCCGCACGGCGCCAAGCCGGCCGCCGGCCAACAGCATCTGGTAGAACGCCGCCATGCCGCGCGCCGTCGCATAGCCGCCGCCGCTCGGCATGCCGGCCGCCCGGAATTCGGCCGAGTTGTCGCGCGGCTCGGCGGCGTCGGTATCGGCGCAGCGACCCTGCGCCTCGGCCGGTACGCCGACGAAGATGTCGCCGGCGAGCCCGAGCGGCGCCAGCACCTTGTTGCGGATCACGTCGCGATAATCCTCGCCGGTCACCGCCTCGATCACCATCGCCTGGGTCAGATGCGCGGCCCTCGGATGGTATTGCAGCCGCGTGCCGGGCGTCCAATCGAGCGAGAAATCGCAGACTTCGGCGCGCATGCGCGCATGGTCGGTCCAGGTCGCCCGGCTCACGTCGCCGGACGGAAAGCCGCCCTGATGCGTCATCACCTGATGCAGCGTGATCTCGCCTTTGCCGCGATTGGCAAATTCCGGCAGATGGTCGGCGATCCCGTCCATGAAGGAGAGCCTGCCCTCCTCGACCAGGGCCCAGATCGCCGAGCTCGTCAGCACCTTCGTCTGGCTGAACAGCAGGAACAGCGTCTCGCCGGTGGCCGCCTTGCGGCTCGGTCGGGTCGCGGCGTCGCCATAGCTCCGGAACAGCGCCAATTTCCCGTGCCGCGCCAGCGCGATCTGGGCTCCCGGGTAGCGTCCCTCCTCGATGTGCTGCCGTATCAGGCGATCGAGATGGTGCAGCGGACCCACCGCGAAGCCGAGGCTCGAAGGTTCGGCTGACGGCAGCGGATAAGCGTCGGGCATGGCTCTTCCCTCGGATAGCTTGTTCCGGCAATGCTACATGAGCGCCGCTCGCGGCGGGAGAGAAATACCATCGGCTTGCTGGCTATTCGCCGGTTGCCGCGCTAGTCTCGCTGCCGATCGACCGACAGGGAGAGGGTGATGCCGGCGCGCAGCGGAAGACAATATCTCGACGGTCTGCGCGAGCAGGATCGCGAAGTATGGCTCGGCGGCGAGCGGGTGCGCGACGTCACCACCCATCCCGGCCTGAGGAACGGCGCCCGGGCCATTGCCTCGCTCTACGACATCCAAACCGACCCGAAGTTCCGCGATGCGATGACGTATGCCTCGCCGTCGACCGGCGACCGGGTCGGCCTTTCCTTTATCATCCCGCGCTCGCGCGAAGATCTCGAACGCCGCAGCGCGATGATGCTGAACTGGGCGCGAGCCACTTGCGGCATGATGGGCCGCTCGCCCGATTTCATGAACGTCACCTATGCCGCCTGGGCCGGTGCCGCCGACTTCTTCGCGCAGGGACGACCCGAATTCGGCGAGAACATGCGGCGCTATTATGAATACCTGCGCGAGAACGACATCTGCCTGACCCATGCGCTGATCAACCTCCAGCGCAGCCGCACGGTTTCGGGCGTCTTCAACCTGCAAGAGGGAACGGCGCTCGAGGTCGTGCGCGAGACCGATGCCGGCATCATCGTCCGCGGTGCCCGCATTCTCGCGACGCTCGGGCCGCTCGCCGACGAGATCGGCGTCTACTCGCCGCGCATGGCGCGGCATACCGAGAGCCACAGCCCATTCGCGGTCAGCTTTGCGATCCCCTGCGGCACCAAGGGACTGCGCTTTTTGTGCCGCGACAGCTTCGATCCGGACGGGTCGCATTTCGACCATCCGCTCGCCACCCGTTTCGAGGAGATGGACTGCATTGTCTTCTTCGACGACGTGCTGGTCCCGTGGGAGCGGGTGTTTCTGCTCGGCGATGTCGACCGGCTGAACGCCACCTCGAACGCCACGCATTCGACGGTGCATTCGGCGCATCAGGGGGCGGCGAAGAACCTCGCCAAATGCGAATTCGTGCTCGGTGTAGCGCTGCTGATGACGCAGGCCCTGGGCAACGCGCATCTGCCGAATGTCGAGGAGCGCATCGGCGAGCTGATGCTGACGACGCAGCTGACCCGCGCCTGCATCCGCGCCGCCGAGGCCGACGCCAGGCTCGATGCGTGGGGCGTCATGTGCCCCGACCCGCTGATGGCCGAGAGCCCGCGCAATTTGTTCATGAATGCCTATCCGCGGATGATCGAGATCCTGCAATTGCTCGGGTCGAGCAGCTTTTTGCTGACGCCCAGCGAGAAGGACTTCAAAGGCCCGCTCAGGGAGCATATCGAGCAATACCTCGCGACCGACACGATCGAGGCGCGGGACCGGGTCAAATTGTTCCGGCTGGCGTGGGACTTGGCCGGCAACACCTTCGGCAGCCGGCAAGTGCTTTACGAGCGGTTCTTCGCCAGCGACCCGCTGACCCGGGCGCGGGCGCTCGCCTCGATCTACCCGAAGGGCGAGGTCATCGAGCGCGTGCTGGCGTTTTTGGGCAGCAGCGACGAAGTCTGATCAAGCCGCGGAACCAACTGTGGTACAGTGATTGTATCAATCGGATCATCAACCAGGCGAGGACAAGATGGCCAAGCGACCGATGTATTTGCAGCACGTCAACCTCTACGTGCGCAACGCCGAGCGCTCGAAACAATGGTACGAGGACCTGCTCGGGCTCCATACCTATGAATACCGGCCGGGCTGGGCCGCTTTCATGTCGGCCGACACCGAACAGTCGCACGAGGTCGCACTGATGCAGCTCGGCGACGACGCGCCGCTGCAGCAGAAACGCCAGGTCGGCCTCAACCACATGGCTTGGCGGTTGGAATCGCTCGATGATCTGAAGGAGTTCTATCATCTCCTGAAGGAGAAGGGGCAGCCGATCGAGCACATTTCCGATCACGGCATCTCGCTCGGCATCTATCTGCGCGACCCCGACGGCAACGGCGTCGAGGTGTTCTATGAAATGCCGCGCGCCGAATGGCCGGTCGACTACCACGTCTTCACCCGCGAGAAGACCGGCCGCGGCCGCTTCCCGGGCCCGTGGGACGCCGAAATCAGGGCCGACGGCCCGCCAGCACAACCAGTCGCCGCGCAGTAACGGCGCGACCGCCCTGAGAAAGTCTCACAGCATCTGCGCCAACTGCCCCTCACCCTCCCGCTTCGCGGGTCCCTCCCTCTCCCCGCTCGCGGGGAGAGGGCTTGGGTGAGAGGCCATCCGCGCCGCGTTCATGCCCAATGATTTTCCCCCAGCGCGGTAAGAGAAAGCGCGATGGAACCGGACGAACCAATCGCCCGCCTGCTGTTGCAGCAGGAAATCGAGGAGTTCCTCTATCGCGAGGCGGATCTGCTCGACGAGCGTTGCTATGAAGACTGGCTGAGGCTGCTCGCCGACGACATCCGCTATTGGATGCCGATGCGGCGGAACGTCAAGGTCGGCGAGCAGGAGCGCGAGTTCACCCGCGCCGAGCATGACATCAATTGGTTCGACGAGGGCAAGGAAACGCTCGAACGCCGCGTCAGGCAGATCATGACCGGCATCCATTGGGCCGAGGAGCCGGTTTCGCGGATCTCGCATCTGATCTCGAACGTGCGACTGCTCGAGATCCGACCCGCGCGGGCGGCGCCGGCCGAGGTTTTGGTCAAATGCCGGTTTCTGATCTATCGCAACCGGGTCGAGACCGAGACCGATTTCCTCGTCGGCAAGCGCGAGGACCTGTTGCGGCGCGCCGATCCCGGCTGGCAGATCGCCCGCCGGAAAATCATCCTCGACCAGAATGTGCTGCTGGCCAAGAACCTGACTTTCTTCTTCTGATCCGAAGCCAGGTGCGGCGGCCGAACGGCGCCCGGGGGCGGCATTCGGAGCATCGCCGAAACAAGCGGCGAACAGGCGCCCGCAGTGCTGGCGCGGTGCGACCTTTCTACGCTATGATTCGGCGTTCCCAGCGCTCGCCGCAATCAACCTTGCGTTTAGAGGACCCATGTACGAACGCCGCCCCGGCTTCTTCCGCGAAGACGCTCCCTCCGGTCGTCGCCTCGAAGCCAAAGTCAAGTGGTTCAACGCCGGCAAGGGCTTCGGTTTCGTCACGCCGACCGATGGCTCGCAAGACGCGTTTCTGCCGATGGCGGTTCTGCGCCGCGCCGGCTATGAGGAGGTGCGCGAAGGCGCTACCCTCGTTTGCGAGGTGGGCGCCGGCGCGAAAGGCCCGCTCGTCTCCGCCGTGTTGAACGTCGACAACAGCACGGCGGTCGCCCCCTCTGGGCCGGGAGGCGGCTTCGACCGCCGGACGCCGCGGCCGTCGTCGACCATCGAGGGTGCCGTCAAATGGTTCGAGCCCGACAAGGGCTACGGCTTCATCGCCCCCGACGGCGGCGGCAAGGATGTCTTCATCCACATCACCGCGCTGCGCCGCAGCGGCCTGACCGGGCTCGATCCCGGCCAGCGGGTCCGCGCCGAAGTCGTCGACGGCAAGAAGGGTCAGGAGGCCGAACGCATCGCCCTGATCTGAGACGCGCGCCGGGGGGTGCGTTTCGCAAGCCGCCCCCGACCGAGCGTTCGGCTGACAGGGGTCGAGATTGCGCACCGCCGGTTGTCGTGGCGCACGCCTATGATTGCGCCTAGATTAACGGGTTCGCCCGGAACGCATTGCTCCGGCACGGCGCCCGGCCTGCGGCGCCGGTCCTGTCGACGACGAAGGCGACGCGATGGAATTGCACGACACGATCCGCACTTATCGCCTGTTTTCCGGCTCCTACGATCTTGTCTTCGGACCGGTTTTTCATCCCGGGCGCAAGGCGGCGGTGCGCATCGCCAACAACCGCCCGGGCCAGCGCATCCTCGAGGTCGGTGTCGGCACCGGGTTGTCGCTGCCGCATTTCCGGCCCGATTCGCAGGTGATCGGGATCGACGTTTCGGCCGAGATGCTTGAGAAGGCGCGGCGGCGGACGGCACGGCTGAGTCTGGCGCATGTCGCCGGCCTTCACGTGATGGATGCGGAGCACCTCGAATTCGCCGACAACTCGTTCGACGCGGTGCTGGCGCTCTATGTCGCTTCCGTCGTGCCAAACCCGGCCCAGTTCGCGGCCGAGATGCGGCGCGTGTGCATCCCCGGCGGGACGATCGTCGTCGTCAATCATTTCGCCAGCGACAATCCGTTGATGCGGTTCGCCGAGAAGCGCCTGGCCCGGATCGCGCATCACATCGGCTTTCATCCCGATTTTCCGTTCGAGCAATTTCGCCGCGACAGCCGCCTGTCGATCCGCGAGATCAAGCCGAGCAATCTATTCGGCTATTGGAAGTTGCTGCGCTGCATCAACGAAAAACCAGCCGCGCCGCCTGCCTGATTTTCGCCGCGGCCCGAGCGGCGGCGCAGCCGATACGGCAGCTGACGAGGATTCTGTTCTTGTTGCGCGAAGGGGACGCGAGCCTTGCGATAGCCACGCTTGCCAGCTCAGGTGCACCACATTGTGTCGCCTTACGGCCCGCACCGATCACGATTCGGCCGAAAGCCACAAGAGCACTTGACGGCCACGGCAGGAGTCGAACTTGCGGCTATTCGCTATCAATGCGTGTGCGGTTAACGGTTAATGCCGCCTGCGCGCACACCCCTCCCACCTTGATCGACCGGTGGAAATCGCCTACAGATCTACGGGGAAGCGAGAGACCGAGGAGACCTGGAGTAGCATCGTTTTTTCTTTCGGAATTATGCACTTGACAAAGGCGCCCCGAGATGCTCTCCGGGTTGCGCGCGACCGTGTGGGGATATTGCGGTGCTTCCGCGGTATCAGCTCTCGATCTCGGCGATGGCACGGCGCAATTCGGCGGCGAGCGAGCCGAGCCGGTCGCGGCAGCTGTCGCGGTCCCCGGCCTTTCCTGCCTCCTCCAGGCCGTCGGCGGCGGCGCCTAGGCGCACGGCCCCGACCGCTTGCGCGGCACCCTTGAGGCGATGCGCGGCGGCCGCCAGGCCGGCGAGGTCGGCGGTGCGCCATGCCGCATCGATCGCTTGCTCGGATGCGACAGCGCTGTCACGGAACTTTTTCAGCAGTTCCCTGATGCCGTCGGGGTCATCGCCGAGCCACGCGGCCAGCACATTGCGGTCGATCGCGGCGCTGCTGCCTCCGGATGGCGCGGCGGCTGCGCCGTCGCCAATCGCCAACCAGCGCTCGAGGGTGGCGCGCAGCCGCTCGATCGCGACCGGCTTTGCCAGATAGGCATCCATGCCGGCGGCGAGGCAACGCTCCTCTTCGCCGCGCATCGCGTTGGCCGTTACCGCGACGACCGGCGTGCGAGTGCCGCGCTCGGCCTCCGCCGCGCGCAACCGGCGCGTCAGCTCGTAGCCGTCCATCCCCGGCATGTGCAGATCGGCGAGCACCGCCGCATAGCGCCCGGGCGCCCACGCCGCCAGCGCCTCGCTGCCGTCCGCGGCCGTATCGGCAGCGAGGCCGAACAGCCTCAGCTGCCGCACCAGCACCTCGCGATTGACCGGATGGTCGTCGACGACCAGCAGCCGCGCCAGGTTGCCGGCAGGGGCTGCAGTGACGGCAGCAGGCGAGGCGGGAGGCTTCAGCAATGTGGCGAGCGGCGCTGCCGCCGGTGCGGCTTCGAGGACCAAGGTCACGGTGAAGATCGAGCCTGCACGCGGCGCGCTCTCGACCGCGACGTCGCCGCCCATCAATTGCACCAGCCGGCGGACGATCGAGAGGCCAAGCCCGGTGCCGCCGTAGCGCCGCGTCGTCGAGCTGTCGGCCTGCGAAAACGGCTCGAAGAGGCGCGCCTGCTGCGCCGCGTCGAGGCCGATGCCGGTGTCCTTGACCGCGAGTATCACCCGTGTCTGCCCGCCGCCAAGGGGTGCCGTTGCCGCGCGCACGACAATCCCGCCGTGCTCGGTAAACTTGAGCGCATTGCTCAAGAGGTTGAACAGGATTTGCCGGAGGCGCGTCGGGTCGCCGACGAGCGCATCGTTGGAGCCGGGCTCGATCTCGGCCGCGATCGCCAGCCCCTTCGCGTTCGCCTGCGGCCGCAACGTGTCGATCGCCCCTGCCACCAGCCCCGACAGAGAAAAGGCCGTCGTCTCGAGCTCGAGCCTGCCGGCCTCGATCTTCGAAAAATCGAGCACGTCGTCAATGATGCGCAATAGCGCCTGCGCCGAATCGTGCATCGTCGCGACGAGCGGGATCTGGTCGTCACCGAGCCCTTGCCGCTCCAAGACCTCCATCATGCCGAGTACGCCGTTCATCGGCGTGCGGATCTCATGGCTCATCGTCGCGAGAAACGTCGATTTCGCCTCGTTCGCGGCCTCGGCCTCGGCGCGCGCCGCTTCAGCCGCGTCGGTGCGCTCGCGCAGCTGAGAGATCAGCCGCGCATTCTCGATCGCCAATACCGACTGGCTCGCCAAGGTCTGCATCAAGCGCACGGCCTCCGGCGGGAATTCGCCAGCCGCGCGCCGCTGCAGAGCGAGCGCGCCGAGGATGCGCTCCTGCCCGACCAACGGCACGATCAGCACGGCGCGAAAGCCGGCGGCAAGGCTCATGTCGCGCAACGGCGCGCTTGGCCGCTCGCCGAGATCGGCGATCTGGATCGTTGTGCGTCGCGCCGCCGCCTCGCCCAGGGCGGTCTCGTTCTCGGGGATGTGCTGCTCGCCGACCTTGCGCAACAGCGCTTCGTCCCAGCCGAATGCCTCGACCAGACTATACGTGCGGTCGGTGAGGCGGTAACGGTACACCGCCCCGGCATCGGCTCCAGTCATTCCGACCGAGCGCACGAGGATCGTCGACAACACCGTACGCACATCCAGAGCCGAGCTGACCGCCTGCCCGACCTCGGAGAGCAATTGCAACTCCTCGACCGAGCGCGCGAGTTCGGCGGTGCGCGACCGCAATTCGCCGAGCAAACGCGCGTTCTCGATCGCGATCACCGCCTGCGCCGCGAAATTTTCTAACAGCGCGATCTCTTTTTCGGAGAACCTGCGGACCTCACGGCGAGCCGATGCGATCATCCCGAGGAACGCATCGTCTTTGCGCAACGGCACGAACAGGACCGTGCGGATTCCATCAAGTTCCGCGGCGGCCCGGAATGCGACGTGATCGATCTGCGCCGCATCGGCGACCTCCGCGAAGCGCTGGCCCTCGAGCAAGGCCCGGCTGGCCGGCGCGTCAGTAGCCCGATAGCCATGCTGCAACGTTTCAGCAAACCTATCCGACGCCCCATGCACCGCTACAGCGTGCATACGCTCGCCGTCATAGAGCTCAAGAGCGGCATGATCGACGCCGCAAAGTCGTTGCGCCTTGTCGAGGATTGCGTCGAACACCGGCGTCAGATCACCCGGCGAGGAGTTGATGACCTGCAAGACCTCGGCGGTGGCGGTCTGCTGCTCCAAGGCCTCGCGGGTCTCGGTCAATAGCCGCGCGTTTTCGATCGCAATAACCGCCTGATCGGCGAAAGTCTTGATTAGATCGATCTGCTTGTCGGTGAACGGCTCTGCTCGCCTCCGTTGGATGTTGATCGCTCCGATCGGCACACCATCCCGCAGCATCGGTACCGCAAGCACCGTTTGGCCGCTCGACTGGTCCAGCGTCGGATAGGCGCGTTCGGTATCCGCGGCCAAGTCTTCGACATGCGCCACCTGCCGGGTCAGAATTGCCCGCCCAGTCGCAGTGCCGTAATCGGCCGGAATCGGAAACACCGCCTGGATCTTCTCGAGGTCGCCAAT
Source organism: uncultured Alphaproteobacteria bacterium (assembly GCA_963790875.1). Lineage (GTDB taxonomy): Bacteria > Pseudomonadota > Alphaproteobacteria > ATCC43930 > CGMCC-115725 > AP-15. The sequence continues at coordinate 611,316 of CAWBQT010000016.1, read as the reverse complement.
CGAGAAACCCGCCAAGGCCGCCACATGCATGAGGCCGCCATCATAAGTCACAACGGAGCCTAGAGCCGCGCCAGTCAGCGCCCTGGCTGAACCGGCGATCGCGTCAAAGGTTGGCTGCAGATCGGCCGGCGAACCAGAGATTACCCGCAGAATCTCGGCGGTCGCAGTTTGTTGCTCCAGCGCCTCGCGCGTCTCAGTCAACAGCCGCGCATTTTCCATCGCGATTACCGCCTGCGCCGCGAAATTTTCCAGCAGCGCGATTTGCTTGTCAGAAAACGCGCGAACTTCCTGCCGGTAGATGTGGATCGTGCCCAGGAGTGAGTTGTCCTTCCGCAATGCAACGCAGACTCCACTGCGAAGTCCTCCCGCGTCAACCAGGGCTTTGAACGCTGGGATGGTGCCGTAGGCAGGGTCTTCGCGGTAATCGATCGCGACGATCGTTTCACCAAGCACGATCCGACCCAACGGGCCTGCCCCGGTCGCTGGGCGGACTGAGCCATGTCGCCGCCACCACTCGGCAAACCCGCGCTCGCCGCGGACGGCGGCCGGACAGAAGCGCTCTCCATCGTAGGTATAAAGGTGTCCGCAGACGGCCTCGCAGAGCCGCATCGCCTTTTCGAGCATCGCGTCGAACACCGGGGCGAGATCGCCGGGCGACGAATTGATGACCTGCAATACCTCGGCGGTCGCCGTCTGCTGCTCCAAGGCCTCGCGCGTCTCGGTCATCAGCCGCGCATTCTCCATCGCGATCACGGCTTGCGCTGCGAAGTTCTGCAGCAGCGCGATCTGCTTGTCGCTGAACGGTCGCACTTCGCGCTGGCCAATTGCAAAGGCACCGACGGCGGCACCGTTCTTGACAAGCGCGACCCAGATGAGCGTCCGAACACCGGCTTCGAACGCCTCCTTCGCCAGGGGATCACGGCCGTAAAGCTCGTTCTGCGAAGTGTCGGGAACATGAATCAGATGCTCACCCCGTATGACGCGTTCGAGCAGCGGGTTTGTTCCGATTTTACTGCGCTCGTTCAGATATGCGATAAAACCGGCCGGAAGACCCCGAGCCGCGGCAACTCGCCCGCGCCCCTCTTCGATTGTCCAGAGGATACCCTCGACGGCTTCGCACAGCCGGATCGCCCTTTCGAGCATCGCGTCGAACACCGGCGCGAGGTCGCCGGGCGAGGAGTTGATGACCTGTAGAACCTCCGCAGTCGCAGTCTGCCGCTCCAAGGCTTCGCGGGTCTCGGTGATCAGCCGCGCGTTCTCCATCGCGATCACCGCCTGCGCCGCGAAATTCTGCAACAGCGCGATCTCTTTCTCGGAGAAGGGATGTAGCTCTTGGCGAAACGCCACTATCTGGCCCAAAAGATTTGCGTCTTTTCTCAGAGGCACGAAAAGCGCGGCGCGTAATCCGTATTGGGCGCCGGCTTGTGCTCGCGGGTCGTCCGGCCGTAGTCGAGCCAATTCGGACATATCAGTAATTTGAACGGCTTGTTCGCCGGCGAGTAGGCGCGCGAGCGGAGAACCCGGTGGGGGCTCGAACGGCTGGCGCAGCAGCTCCGCCAAGGGGCCCGAGACGCCGCGCACCGCAACGGCTCGAAATTTGCCGTTCTCATAGAGCTCCATGGCGCCGAGAGCGATCCGGCATAGGCCGTGCGCCTTCTCCAGGATTGCATCGAAAACCGGCGCGAGGTCGCCGGGCGAGGAATTGATGACCTGCAAGACTTCGGCGGTCGCGGTCTGCTGCTCCAAAGCCTCGCGCGTCTCGGTCAACAGCCGCGCATTCTCCATGGCGATCACCGCCTGCGCCGCGAAATTTTCCAGAAGCGCGATCTGCTTTTCGGTGAAAGGCCGCACCTCTTGGCGGACGGCGACGATCTGCCCGAGAATCTTGTCGTCCTTCTGCAGCGCGACATAAAGCACAGTTCGGGCGCCGCTGAGCTCGACGGCCTCGCGAGCTGTCGGATCATCGATCTCAGCCATATCGACACAATGAACGACGCGCTCTCCCTCGACGATGCGCCGGCTCGGCATGTTGGGCCCTGGGGTATAGCCCCGTCGCGCCGCCTCGATCATTGCCTCCGACAAACCGCGCGTCGCGACCGCGCGGAACGTTTCCCCGTCGTAACCGACGAGCGCGCCCCGATCGGCGCCGCAGAGGGCGTGCGCCTTCTCCAAGATTGCATCAAATACGGGCATGAGGTCACCCGGGGACGAATTGATCACCTGGAGGACTTCAGCGGTCGCGGTCTGCTGGTCCAATGCTTCGCGCGTCTCGGTAATGAGCCGCGCGTTCTCCATCGCGATCACCGCCTGCGCCGCGAAGTTTTGCAGCAGCGTGATCTGCCTGTCGGAAAACGGCCGGACGGTGTGCCGGTGGGCATTTATAACGCCCAGCAGGACGCCTTCTTTGTGCAGAGCCACCGCAAGCCATGTACGGATCCCTCGAAGCTCGAGTCTTTCTCGTACCACCGCGTTATCGCGAAAGACGTCGGTGTTCCGCACATCCGCGATCTGCACAATGCGTTCGCCACGTGCAAACGGCTCGTAGAGCCCAAAAGCCCGGGTCGGGCCAAGTTGCCGTAACCGCGCGACGACATCGGGTTCACTACCGTGCACGGCGACGAGGTGAAGCAACTCGCCATCGAAACTGCGAAGCGCCGCTTCATCAGCCTCGCACAGCCGTGCGGCCCGCTCGACCATCGCGTCGAAAACCGGCGCGAGCTCGCCGGGTGAGCTATTGATGACCTGCAACACCTCGGCGGTCGCGGTCTGTTGCTCCAAGGCCTCGCGCGTCTCGGTCAAGAGCCGCGCGTTCTCGATCGCGATGACCGCCTGCGCTGAGAAATTTTCCAGAAGCGCAATCTCTTTCTCGGAGAACGGCCGCACCTCTTGGCGAAACGCCGCTACATGGCCCAGCAAATCGGCGTCTTTTCGCAGCGGCACGAACAGCACGGTGCCCAAGCCGTAATGGGCAGCGGCTTGGGCTCGCAGATCGTCCGGCTGCAGGCGAGCCAGCTCGGACATATCGGTAACTTGAACAACACGTTCGCCGGCGAGGAGACGCGCCGGCGGGGATTCTGGCGGCGGATCGAACGCCTGGCGCAGAAGGTCTGCGAACGGACCCGAGACTCCCCGCATCGCAACGGCGCGGATTTTGCCGTTCTCGTAGAGCTCCAGGGCGCCCAGAGCGATGCTGCAGAGGCCATGCGCCTTCTCGAGGATCGCGTCGAACACCGGGGCCAGATCGCCCGGCGAGGAATTGATGACCTGCAACACCTCGGCGGTCGCTGTCTGCTGTTCGCGCGCCTCGCGCAGATCGGCGGTCAGCCGCGCGATCGTCTCGGCCGGTGTCTCAGGGGGCGCGCTCCGCGCCACAGGAAGCATGTCCATCGGGGTCCTCGCTCGTGCGGACCGCGCCAGACTAACCGGTTTGCGTATCGCCGCCGTGTCGCGTGGGGACCCGTTCCGTATCGTCTGTATCGCGGCGGCGGGCGCTCGCACGCGACATATCGCGACCCCTCAGATGGTATATTTTGCATCCGAGGGGGTTATCGATACCGCAGAGGTCGGGCGGACGATGTTTATTTTGTTCTACACGAAGCCGTCGCCCGAAGCCGTTTGATCGGCAAGGAAGATGCTGTAAGGTTGGTAGTGTCGTCGCCGACGGCAGTCTGCATCGCGTCGACGAACCCCACCTATCGGGTTTTCATCAACGATTCCGTGAGAAGCCCTGGCGGACGATCTTTGCTGACCGTATATGTGGACCCGATGTCCGCTGTCGTGGTCAGCGCCTATTACAATCGAAGTTTTCCGAGGCTCAGCTCAGATCGGATCATATGGCAGCCATCGACAAGCACTCGACCTCCCCGGCGCAGATGACGGCCGATTACGATCAAGACGCCGACGTTCTCTATGTGCTGGCTGGCCAGCCGCGCGCCGCCGAGGGTGAAGATCTCCCGGGCGGGATTGTTCGTCGCTACGCCCTCGATGACGCTGCTCCCTGCGGGGTCACCGTCATCGGATACCATCGCAACCGCTGGGATCAAAAGCACGCGAACTTGCGCGAATTGTCGCCGAGCATCTCGGCGCAGGTGTCGAGCGGGTCAGGTCTTTGGTGGCGGTGGCAGCGGCCGACTGACGAGGCTGCCCAGCCCCGCGACTTGCGAATTCCGGCCTTACCCAGTCGATCGCGATGAGACGACAGCGCAGCAAGTATTAAGTTTGGAATTGGCGAGAAAGCGCACGCTATTCCGCGGCGATCGTCAGACCTTCTGCAGCGGCTAATTCACTCAGGCGCGCGGCGTACAGCAGACAGGCCTCGATGTCCGCCGGCTCGAGCACGGGATAAGCTTCGAGAACGGCCTCCCGGCTGGCACCCTTGGCGGGCATCGTCAGCACCATGGACGGGGTGACGCGACGGCCCTTGATCACGGGCTTGCCACCCATTTTCCCGGGTTCGGCGGCGATACGAGCGAGGAGCCGCAGCATCCATAATTCGAGCCTAGCATAGGCGCCGTATTACCTGAAACATTGCCGTCTCGGCTCAGCCTTGCTTCGCGACGGGGTGAGCGGAAGGGCGAGTTCCTCCGCGTGACGCTTGCCGGTCTTCAAAAATTGAACGGGTGCAAGGGTTCGTCGCGCGCCGCCTGCCCAGCGGTAATGCCGTCATTCGATCCACAGCCCGTGTTTTTTGTGCCAATTCTCGATCGATAATTCAGGATAGTCATCGAAGCAGTCGTCATTGGGGCCGATCTGAGGTTCGACCCAGTTCGCTTTGTCGCGCAGCAGCAGATGCACGCTTGAAGGCGCCTTCGGCAGCTCAGTATCGATGGCCGAGGCAAACGGGTGAACCAGTTCAGGCCATTGCTCATCGCTGACCCAGAGCGGCGTGCCGCAGTGCTTGCAGTAATGCCGCTCGGCCGAGCCCTTACGGCCGTCGATCGGCGCATTCCATACTCCGAGCGCGGTTTTGCGTTTCACTTTGAGGGTATCGGCTATACCCATGATATTGATCGCGTATCCGCTGCCGCCTGCGCTCTTGCGGCAGATCGAGCAATAGCAGCGCTGATAGGGGTACGGCGTATGGCTGTCGAGGCTGAAGCTGATTGCGCCGCAGCGACAGGAGCCTTCGAGACGCATCGGCATTTAAACCTCCTCGGGTGTCGTCCAGTCGACGACAGCGAGCCCGGGGACGCCCGCGAATTCGCGTTGGTTGGCGGTCACGAGGGTTGCGCCGTGTCGGTGCGCTTGCGCGGCAATCAGCAGGTCGCAATGGCCGATCGGCGTGCCGGCGCGCTCGAGCTGCGCACGGATCTCGCCGGCGTGCTCGGCATCGGCCAGCTCGAACGGCAGCGGTTCGACATCGAGCATGAGCAAGGAGCGCAGCGCTGCCTCGTTGCGCGCCCGCTGTGCGCTCTTCTCGTAACCGTAGATCAGCTCGAACAGTGCGACGGCCGGGATCCCGATGCGCTCCCCGCTCGCGAGCTCCCGGGCGAGCCGGCCGCGCGCGCCGGCTGGGCGGTTGTTGAGCACCGCGATGACGGCGTTCGTGTCCAGGCACTTCATGCGTCGAAGAAGGCGCGCTTGTCAGGCACGACGGGCGGATCGTCGGCTGGCCGGACGTCGGGGAAGAGTTCGCTCGCCAGGAGCCGATCGATCTCGGCGAAGACCGCGGCAACGTCCGCCGGGCTGCGCGCGATCGGCTCCAGGATCACGCGATGGCCGACCCGGCTCACTCGGACCTCCTTTCCGGGCAGCCGGAACTCCTTGGGAAGCCGCACCGCCTGGCTACGGCCGTGGGTGAACAGCTTGGCGGTCTTGGTCTCGCCCACGCTCGCGATGCCTTTTCATGATAGCTATCGAGATAGATACCAGCTTGTGCTGGTGCGGTCAACGTGTGGTCGGGGGCCGGTGCGCTGGCCGTCTTCCATCGGCCGCATCCCGGTCCGGAACTGCACTGGACAGCGGCGCCGGCCAGCGGCAGAGTTTACCGAGGCGACAGGTCCGTCGCTCGAGTTTGCCGGCAGGTAGACCATGGACCCGCAGCCCCATATCGTCGTGGTCGAGGACGAGGCAACGCAGCGGCAATTGCTCGCCGATTATCTCGCCGGCCAGAATTTTCGGGTCAGCGCCGTCGATGGCGGCGCCGCATTGCATCGGCTCGTCGAGCGTGAGCCGCCGGCGCTGGTATTGCTCGATGTCGGCCTGCCGGGCGAGGACGGGTTCGCGCTGGCGCGCTGGCTGCGCGAGAAGAGCGGCCGCATCGGCATCATCATGGTGACTTCGGCCGCCGACACGGTGGACCGCGTCTTCGGGCTGGAGACCGGCGCCGACGACTACATCACCAAGCCGTTCGAGCCGCGCGAGCTCCTGGCGAGAGTGCGGAGCGTGCTGCGCCGCGGGGCAGCCGATCGCGAGGCCGCGTCGGTGCGCCGGATCTCCGCCATCCTGGCGGCGGACGTCGCCGGCTATAGCCGGCTGGTCGGCGACGACGAGGAGGGGACGCTGACCCGGCTGCGCGCCTTGCGCAGGGATCTGATCGACCCGAAAATCGGCGCGCATCGCGGCCGCATCGTGCGGATCATGGGAGACGGCTTCCTGGTCGAGTTCGCCAGCGCCGTCGATGCGGTGCGCTGCGCCGTCGCGGTGCAGCGCGGCGCCGCTGCGGCTGCCGCCGGGCCGCCCGAGCGGCGGATCGAATTCCGCGTCGGCGTCAATGTCGGCGATGTCCTCGCCGACGGCGATGACATCCACGGCGACAGCGTCAACATCGCCGCGCGCCTCGAAGGCATTGCCGAGCCGGGGGGCATCTGTCTCTCGGCCGCTGCCTACGAGCAGGTCCGCGGCAAGATCGAGATCGCCGTCGCCGATATGGGCGAGCAGGATTTGAAAAACATCGCCCGGCCGCTGCGCACCTATCGCGTCGTGCTGTAGGCAGGAAGCCTTGGAGCCGCGGCCGCACATCGTTGTCGTCGAGGATGAAGCGGTCCAGCGCCAGATGCTTGCCGACTATCTGGTACGACAGAATTTCCGGGTCAGCGGCCTCGCCGACGGCGCCGCACTGCGCCGGCTCGTCGAGCGCGAATGGCCGGCGCTCGTCATGCTCGATGTCGGTCTCCCGGGGGAGGACGGGTTCGCGCTGGCGCGCTGGCTGCGCGAACGCAGCAACCGTGTCGGCATCATCATGGTGACCGCCGCCACCGACACCGTCGATCGCGTGGTCGGGCTCGAAAGCGGCGCCGACGATTACATCGCCAAGCCGTTCGAGCCTCGCGAGCTGTTGGCGCGGGTCAAAAGCGTGCTGCGGCGGGCCGCTGCTGCACCGGCCGAAGGCTCGCGCGTACGCTTCGGGCGGCGCGTGCTCGATCTCGATCGGCGCATGTTGATCGACCCGGTCGACGGCAACGAAGAGCGCCTGGCGGCGAGCGAGTTCGACCTGTTGAAGATCTTCACCGAGAACCCGAACCGGCCCTTGATGCGCGACTGGCTCTTGGAGGTCACCGCGCACCGCGAGGCCGAAGCATTCGACCGCGCCATCGACCTGCGCATCACTCGGCTGCGCCGCAAAGTCGAGATCGACCCTGCCCATCCGGAGGCGATCCGGACGGTACGGGGCATCGGCTACATGTTCGTCCCGCCAAAAATCTGATCCATCAGCTCGACGAGCGATCCCCGTTTACCCGCATTTAATGCGGTGCCCGCGCGCCGACCCTAAGGCGCCCGAACGGCCGCTTTGGCTCAAGCAAACCAACACACGGGAGCGATTTCCGAACGTCGGGTTCCCTCCCTCCGGGCGATTTCGGCTGGCTTCCGGCAATGGCCGAAATGGGGCACGGAACGAACCCGCTCGCGCGGGAGAGGAGCAAGCGGCGAGGATCGCCAACCACCTGATCGACAGACGATGACAGAGCGGGCGTCCCTTCCTGAGGATTGGGAGTTCCAACACTCCAACCTCAGGACAGGAGCCTTCGATGAGCGACAAGCCGATCAGCGATCTTCGCCGCCGCATGCTCGCGGACATGACGGTCCGGAGCTTTAGCGACAAGACACAGCACGACTATATCCGGCATATCGAGACCTTTGCCAGATTTCTCGGCCGCTCCCCCGATACTGCGAGCGGCGACGACATCCGCCGCTTCCAGCTCGCACAGGTCGAGCAGGGTGCGCAGCCGCCGACGATGAATACGCAGGCCTCGGCGTTGCGCTTCTTCTTCACCATCACGCTCGGCCGCGCCGACCTCGCCCATCAACTGGCCCGCACGCACTATCCGCGGAAGCTGCCGCGGGTGCTTGCTCGGGAGCAGGTCGCCCGGCTGATCGAGGCCGCACCCGGCCCCGGTCTCAAGTACAAGACCGCGCTCAGCATCGCCGGAGCCTGTCCTCGGGCCGGCCAAAGGCCGGACCCTAGGGCGCCGGTCTGCGCGGCGGCGAGGTCGTCATGCTGCGGGTCGGCGACATCGATTCCAAGCGGATGCTGATCCGTGTCGAGCTGGGCAAAGGCCGCAAGGACCGGCATGCCATGCTGTCGCCGCAGCTGCTTTCGTTGCTGCGCGCATGGTGGTCGCAATGCCGGTCGAGAGGCTGGCTGTTCCCGGGTCAGGACTCGCTGCGGCCAATAACGGTGCGCCAGCTCAACCGCGTCTGCCACATGGCGGCCGAGGCCGCGGGGCTCGGCAGCTGGGTCACGCCGCATACGCTGCGCCACTCGTTCGCCACGCATCTGCTGGAGAGCGATATCGACGTGCGGGTGATTCAAGTGCTGCTGGGCCATGCCAAGCTGGACACCACAGCCCGCTATACCCACGTCGCCACCAACGTGCTGCGCACGGTGCTGAGCCCCCTCGATCGGCTGACGCTGCCGAAGGAGGGGCCGCCGGCATAACGCCGGTCCCGCATGGGCCGTCGAGCCCTGGAGGTCGCGGATATCTTCCGCGACCACGGGCCCGCTTGGCGTGAGGCCAACCGCGGTCACCTGAGCCTCGGCCAGCTCAAGGTGATGAACGCGATCGAGAGCTGCCGCACGGCGGCCCTCGGCGGGCACGTCATGCGCTGCGAGAACGACGCCTGTGGCTACACGGCCATCGCCTACAACAGCTGCCGCAACCGGCACTGTCCGAAGTGCCAGGGCGCGGCGGCGCTTGAGTGGATGGAGGCGCGGGCGGCCGAGCTGCTGCCCGTGCCATACTTCCACGTCGTGTTCACACTGCCATCGCCAATCGGCGATATCGCCTATCAGAACAAGGCGGTGATCTACGATCTCCTGTTCAAGGCGTCCGCCGAGACGATGCTGACGATCGCGGCTGACCCCAAGCATCTCGGCGCCAGAATCGGCATCACCGCAGTGTTGCACACCTGGGGATCGGCGATGACGCATCATCCGCACGTGCACATGATCGTGCCGGGCGGCGGCATCTCGCTCGATGGATCACGGTGGATCAGCAAGCGGCCCCGCTTCCTTCTGCCGGTGCGCGTGCTCGTCGAAGCTGTTCCGCAGGCTGATGATCGAGAAGCTCCTCGCCGCACACGCCGCCGGCCAGTTGACGTTCCACGGCGCGCACGCCGCGCTCGTCGACGCCAAGGCGTTCGCCGCCTATCTGGCGCCGCTCAAGAAAAAGCGCTGGTACGTCTACACCAAGCGCCCGCTCGCCGGGCCCAAGGCGGTGCTCGCCTATCTGTCGCGCTACACGCATCGCGTGGCGATCTCGAATCGGCGTCTGATCGCGGCCGATGCCAAGACGGTGACGTTCAAGGTCAAGGACTATCGGATCAACGGACCCGGCCGCTACAAGACGATGACGCTCGACGCGCACGAGTTCATCCGCCGGTTCCTGATCCACGTGCTGCCCAGCGGCTTCCACCGTATCCGCCACTACGGTCTGCTGGCGAGCGGCGTGAAGGCCGACAACCTCGTGCTCGCCCGCAAGCTGCTCGACGTCGCTCCGCCGGCGCCCGAGCCTGAGGACATCGCTGCTGAGCTGCCTACGCCCCTTAAGCCGTGCCCGTGCTGCGGCTCGCCCATGCGCATCATCGAGGTGTTCACGGCCGGCGAATCTCCGCGACACAGGCCGACCGCGATGCCCGCCGCCGTCAGGATCGACACCTCATGAGCCCGGGCCACCTCATTCGCCGCTGCCGTGCCGATCTGTCTCGCTGGTCCAGGGCCGGCCGCGACAGCGCTCGTCCGAGCCAGCACCCAGAAACGCCCAGATCGGCCTCCGGACCCCGTTCCCGGGCCACCCGAGCCTCGTCACCACCACCGCGCGGCTCCGCGATCACTCCCCCCGCCACATTATCACCAGCCCAATCCGCAACGCGCCGGTCGAAATCCCCATAGAGCCTCCGCAGCGCTGCGGCCCACATCCCGCGGGTTCCTTCCCTGAAGGCTTTCGGACGACGGCCCCGGTGCTCGTGAATAGGCTTGTGATGGGGCCGTCATCCGAAACCCTCTACACGAAGAGTAGTCCCCGTCGCCAGGGCCGAGGGTCGGCTTCGGGTCCAGTGAGCCGACCCTGGAGCAACGCTCGGCAACGGGTCAGATGCGCCGAACCGGCCGTTCGCCGACCCAAGGGCCATCTACACGGAATGCCCTTCGAGGATGGCGCTCGCCCTGCCCGTCGACACAACACGCGCCAGCGTAAATCCTGCGCGGTGGAGCAGTGTCCTATATTCCGCTTCGGTCCGCTCGCGTCCGCCGCCGTCGATGAACCACACATCGAAAAACTTGTACGGGTCCGGTTCGTTTGGCGGTTTCGATACCCCTCGAAGAGGAGCAAGCGGCCGTCGGGACCCATCCTGCGCCTGCAGTTTACCAGGATCGTCAATGCGGCGGCGGCGTCCCACTCGTGGATAACGCGGCTGAGGAGGTACGCGTCACCGTCGGCGGGCACTGTTTCAAAGAAATCGCCTGCGACGATCTCGCAGCGTTCCGCAATATCCGAAGCACGCAGAGCGTCAGCTCCGGCGACGACGTTGGGAGGTCATAGAGCGCGCCTCGTGTGTTTGGACTTGCCGAAAGGATCCCGGCAAGCAGTGCGCCGTTCTTCTGCGGCGCCATCTCAGCGCCGCCGGCCCCAGGCGATAAAGCCATCGTTCTTGAGGCCGGGCTTGCCGTAATGGAGCCGCGTCCCGTCGCCGGTTTCGACGCGGCCGCCGGCGGCTTCGAGGATCGCCTGGCCGGCCGCGGTATCCCATTCCATGGTTGTGCCGAAGCGCGGATAGAGGTCGGCCTCGCCGGCGGCGAGGACGCTGAGTTTGAGCGCGCTGCCGCATTTGACGCGCGCCTTGACCGGATAGTCGGCGGGAAACTCGGCGAGCCGCTGGCTGTTCTCGTGCGAGCGGCTGTGCACGACGACGAGGCCGTCGGCCGCCGGCGCGCCGGTCGCGATCGGCTCCGCCTCACCGCCGCCGCGCATCCGGGTCGCGGTGCCCGGACCACAGGCGGCATAGGTCAGGCCCAGCGCCGGGCCATAGACGACGCCAAGGAGCGGGCGGCCCTCTTCGACGAGCCCGATGCAGACCGCAAACTCGCCGTTCCTGGCGATGAATTCGCGGGTGCCGTCGAGCGGGTCGACGGGCCAGAAACGCGCCGCCGCCGAGGGCGGCAAACCCTTCGGCCTCGACCCGCTCCTCGGAGATCACCGAGATGTCCGAAAACGACGCTTCCAGCATCGCCACGATGATCGCTCGGCCACCGGCGCGTTTTGTGCAATTTCGCAGGGAGGTTTACTGCCAGAATCGTGTCTCTTCTCTCCCTGCCGGCAGGCTTTTTCTCCCTGCGGTTGCTCCATTTTCTCCCTGCTCGCACACCGGTGATACTCCCCAATCTATTGATCCGTCCGGCAAATATCGTGCCGGCTGGGGGGTCGACGAACACATCGCCCGGCATGCGCATTTTGGCAGGGAGCACTCGGCATTGGCGGCCGGCGGTTCACACCGAAAAATACTTTGCCTGCGGGTGGTGCACGACGATCGCCGAGGTCGATTGCTCGGGGTCGAGCTGGTCTTCCTCGGAAAGGGTGATGCCAATCGCCGCGGCGTTGAGCAGGGCCAACAGCTCCTTCTGGTCGGCAAGGTTCGGACAGGCCGGATAGCCGAACGAATACCGGCTGCCGCGATAGCCCTGCGCCAAGAGGCCCTCCGTGTCGCGCGCCTCCGCGGCAGCAAAGCCGAGTTCGCCGCGAATCCGCCGGTGCACATATTCGGCCAGCGCTTCGGCCATTTCGACCGAGAGCCCGTGCAGGTAAAGGTAATCCTGATAGCGGTTCTGCGCGAACCATTCGCGCGCCGCCTCGGAGGCGCGGCGGCCCATCGTTACGACCTGCAGGCCGATCACATCCCGCGTCCGGTCGTCGACGCCGCGGAAGAAATCGGCGATGCACAGCCCGCCATCCTTGTTCTGGCGCGGGAACGAGAAACGGGCCACCTCGCTCTTGCCGTCCTCGGCGAACAGCATGACGTCGTTGCCCTCGGCGGCGCAGGGCCAGTAGCCGTAAGCGGCCTGCGGCACCAGGATTTCCTCGCCGATCGCGCGGTCGACAATGCGCTGCAATATCGGGCGCAATTCACCCTTGGCCCAGTCGCGGTACTCGGCGAGCGACTTCCCGTCCTTTCGATAGCCCCACTGAAACTGGTAGAGCATGCGCTCGTTCAAATAGGGCAGCACGGCCTTCGGCGAGATCCGCTCGATCGTCCGCGGCCCCCAGAACGGCGGCTGCGGCACCGGCAGGCCGCGGGTGAGCTCCGCACGGCGCAGCCGGATCTCGTCGAGATCCACCGGCCGCAACGGCTTCGGATCGGCGGCGCGGCCGAGCTTGCGCGACGGGTTCTTCGACCGGCCCTCGCTCTTGCGACGGGTTTCGGCGAGATGCGCATCGAAACCGCCGCCGACGATCTTGTCCATCAGGTGGAGTCCGTCGAAGGCGTCGCGGGCATAGGCGACGCGACCGCAGGCATAGGATTTGGCGCAGTCTTCCTCGACATAACGCCGCGTCAGCGCCGCGCCGCCCAGCATCACCGGCAGGTGCAACCCCTGGCGGCTCATCTCTTCGAGGTTTTCACGCATCACGACAGTCGACTTGACCAGCAGCCCGGACATCCCGACGGCGTCGGCCTTGTGCAGGACGGCGGCTTCGAGGATCGCGCCGACCGGCTGCTTGATGCCGAGATTGACGACGCGATAGCCGTTGTTGGTCAGGATAATGTCGACGAGGTTCTTGCCGATGTCGTGCACGTCGCCGCGGACCGTCGCCAACACCACCCTGCCTTTTTCCTGGCCCTCGACCCGCTCCATATGCGGTTCGAGGAACCCGACCGCGGCCTTCATCGTCTCGGCCGATTGCAGCACGAAGGGCAGCTGCATCTTGCCGGCGCCGAACAGCTCGCCGACCGTCTTCATGCCGGCGAGGAGGATGTCGTTGATGATGTCGAGCGGCTGCAGGCGCTGCAGGGCCAGGTCGAGATCGGCTTCGAGCCCCTGGCGGTCGCCGTCGACGATCCGCTGGGCGAGCCGGTCCTCCAGCTTTTCGGGACGCCCCTTCTTCTCGCGCTTTTCGCCGGTGCGGTCTTCGAACAGGGCGATGAACGCCTGCAGCGGATCGTAGCCGTCGCGCCGGCGGTCGAAGATCAGGTCCTCGGCGACCCGCAGCTCTTCCGCCGGGATGCGGTGCAACGGCACGATGCGCGAGAAATGCACGATGGCGCTGGTCAAACCGCGGCGCAGCGCATGGTCGAGAAAGACCGAGTTCAGGATCTGCCGCGCCGCCGGGTTGAGCCCGAACGAGATGTTGGAAAGGCCTAGGATGATCTGGCATTCGGGCATCGCCCGGGCGATTTCCGCGATCGCGTCGAGCGTGTTGCGGCCGAGCTTGCGGTCGTCCTCGTTGCCGGTGCAGATCGTGAAGGTCAGCGGGTCGAACAGCAGGTCCGCCGCAGGTAGGCCGTGCTTGCAACAAGCAAAATCGTAGAGCCGGCGCGCGACGGCGAGCTTGTGCGCAACCTCCTTGGCCATGCCGGTCTCGTCGATCGTCAGCGCAATGACTGCGGCGCCGAAGCGGCGCGCGAGACGCAGCCGGCGGTCGGCCGCATCTTCGCCGTCCTCGAAATTGATCGAGTTGATGATCGGCTTGCCGCCGTACAGCTGCAACGCCGCTTCGAGGACCGGATACTCGGTCGAATCGACGACCAGCGGCGCATTGACGGCACCGCGCATCCGGGTCACCGCCTGGCTCATATCGGCGACCTCGTCGCGGCCGACAAAGGCGGTGCAGAGATCGAGCGTGTGCGAGCCTTCCCTGACCTGCTCGCGCGCCATCTCGACGCAACCGTCCCAATCGCCCGCCTCCTGCAGCCCGCGAAATTTGCGCGAGCCATTGGCATTGCAGCGCTCGCCGATCGACATCCAGGCATTTTCCTGCCGCAGCGGCACCTGCCCGTAGAGCGAGGCGACGGCGGGCGACCATCTGACCGTGCGGGCGCGCGGCGCCGGACGGCGGCGCCGTTCACCCAGGCGACGCAGCATCGCATCGAGTGCCGCGATGTGCACCGCCTCGGTGCCGCAGCAGCCGCCGATCATTGCGACCCCGTCTTCGATGACAAAGCGCTCGAGCCACTGCGCCAATTCGGCGGCGCCGAGCGGGTAGTGCGCCCGGCCGCCGACCAGTTCGGGGAGGCCGGCATTCGGCTGCACCGAAATATGGCCGGGCCAGTTCTCGCCGAGCCATCTGACGTGTTCGGCCATCTCGCGCGCGCCGGTCGCGCAATTGAGCCCGATCATCGGCACGTCGAGCGCCTGGACGATCGTCGCCGCGGCGGCGATGTCAGCGCCGACGAGCAACGTCCCGGTGGTTTCGACGGTCACCTGGACCAGGATCGGCAGATCCTGGCGCGCCGGCTCACGCGCCCGTTTGGCGCCATTTACGGCGGCCTTGATCTGCAGCGGGTCCTGGCAGGTCTCGATCAGGATCGCGTCGACGCCACCCGCGACGAGCCCGGAGCATTGCGCGGCGAGCGCATCCTCGAGTTCCTGATAGGCGACATGGCCAAGCGACGGCAGGCGCGTCCCCGGCCCGACCGAGCCGAGCACGAAACGGCTGCGCCCGTCAGCGGCGAATTCGGCCACCGCCTCGCGCGCGAGTTCGGCGGCACGACGGTTCAGCGCAAAGGCCCGGTCGCCGAGCCCGAACTCGCCGAGGGTGATCGGCGAACCGCCGAAGCTGTTGGTCTGGATCGCGTCGCAGCCGGCCGCAAGATAAGAGCGGTGGATTTCGCGGACGAGATCGGGACGGCTTTCGCAGACGATCTCGGTGCAGTTCTCGTTGCCGAGGAAGTCGCGCTCGATGTCGAGGTTGCACGCCTGCACCCGGGTCCCGATCGCACCGTCGCAAAGGACGACATGTTCGGCGAGATAATCGAGAAAATGGGCCATCAACCCGGTTTCCGCTTATGCCGTCGCGGCGGCGGGCCTGGTTGCGCGCACGCCCAAGAGATGGCAGATCGCGACGATCAGATCGGCCCGGTTCAGGGTGTAGAAATGAAACTCGTTGACGCCGTTGGCCTGCAGCCGGCGGCATTGCTCGGCGGCGAGGGAGGTGGCGACGAGGCGCCGCGTATCGGGATCGTCGTCGAGACCGGCGAAATGACCCTCCATCCAATAAGGAATCGACGCGCCGCAGGCCGCGCTGAACTTTTTTACCTGGGCGTAGTTGGTTACCGGCAGAATTCCCGGAACAATCGGCACGGCGATGCCCGCCGCCGTGGCGCGGTCCCGGAAGCGCAGAAAGAGGTCGACATCGAAAAAATATTGCGTGATCGCGCGAGCGGCACCGGCGTCGATCTTGCGCTTGAGATTGTCGAGGTCGCGCTCGGCGCTCGCCGCCTCGGGGTGGGTTTCCGGATAGGCGGCGACGCTGATCTCGAAGTCGGCGACGCGTTTGAGCCCGGCGACGAGGTCGGCGGCATAGGCATAGCCATGCGGATGCGGCGCATAGCGCGGCGCGTCGGCGGGCGGGTCGCCGCGCAGGGCGACGATGTGGCGGATGCCGATCTGCCAATAATCGGCGGCGATCGCATCGATCTCGCCGCGGCTCGCCGCAACGCAGGTCAGATGTGCCGCCGGTTCGAGAGCCGTCTCGTTGCGAACACGCCCCACCGTTGCGTGCGTGCGCTCGCGGGTCGATCCGCCCGCGCCATAGGTCACCGAGACAAAGCGCGGCCGCAACGGTTCGAGCCGTTTGACGACGTCCCACAGCCGCGCTTCCAATTCCGCGGTCTTCGGCGGAAAAAACTCGAACGATATGCGCGGCGGGCTCCGGTCGAAATCATCGAGCGGATCGGCCGCAAGCAGACCGCGTCCTCTTCCCCGATCGCCACTCCCGATCATCGGCGAAGCTCCTCTGTGAGGAGTGCCGTCGACCCCGGCGGCACGGCACCCGGCGCATCGCCAACGGTACGCGGGCCAGCGATCGCCGCGCGGCTGCGCGCGGTCCAGATCACGACGGTCAACGGATCGCCTTGCAGCGGCTGCGGCGGCGCCGGTTCGAGACCAGCGGCGCAGCACCACTCGGCGATCTCGGAATTGGCAAAGCCAAGCCGCTGGTGAGCGTGCTCTTGGCGCAGATATTCAAGCCTATGCGGCGCGAAATCGACGAGCACGAGGAGCCCGCCCCGGCGCAACACTCGTGCCGCCTCGGCGATCGCGGCCGCCGGCCGGTCGGCATAATGCAGCACTTGGTGGATGACGACGGCATCGAACGAGGCGTCGGGCAGCGCCAGCTGATACATGTCGCCGAGACGGACCGCGCCGTTTTCGAGCCCGGCCCGTTCGAGATTAACGCGCGCCACGGCGAGCATCTCGCGCGACTGGTCGATGCCGAGGGCGCGCTCGACGCGCGGCGCCAGCACTTCGAGCATGCGCCCGGTCCCGGTGCCGATATCGAGCAGATCGCGCGGGTCGGCTGCCGCGATGATGTCGACGAGTGCCGCCTCGACCACCCGCTCCTCGACGTAGAGCGAGCGGATACGGTGCCAATGCATGGCATTCTCACGAAAATAAGCTCTGGCGAGTTCGGCGCGCCGGCGCTTGATTGCTGCCAAGCGCTGCAGATCGAGCGCGATTGTCGGATCGTTGTCGTCGCACGCCGCGACCAACTGCCGCGCCAGTGCGCCCACCGGTCCGGACTGGCTTGCGCGATAGAAGACCCAGCTGCCTTCGCGAAAACGGTCGAGCAGACCCGCTTCGCACAGCAGCTTGAGGTGTCGCGAGACCCGCGGCTGGCTCTGACCGAGGATTTGCGTAAGCTCGCTGACGGTAAGCTCGCCCCGAGTGCACAACACCAGGAGCCGCAACCGGGTGGCTTCGGCCACTGCGCGCAACGCTGAAAGCAGATGTTCCACGATCCCGCATCCACAATTCCGCACACCAGACGAGCAGCAGTATATTCGAATATGTTTATATTCGCAAGCAAACTTTTGTTTGAGATACCCGGCCCCTTGCCGCTACGCGGGGTTTCAAGCAAATATCTCGCCCGCCCAGGAGACCACAGCCCGATGCAAGATCGCTCGCTCAAGCCTTTCCCGTGGCGTCGGGCCTTGTTGGGGCTGGGCACCGCTGCGGCGCTGTTGAGCGCGGGGTGCGCCAGCCACCCGCAGGCGACAACCGGCGAGGAAGAATTTCACGATCCGTTCGAAAATACCAATCGGGCGATTTTCGATTTCAATCAAAAGGTCGACCGCGCCGTGCTGGTACCGGTCGCAAAGACCTATCGCAACGTGCTGCCCGACCCGGTGCGCGGTTCGATACGCGATTTTCTCAACAATCTTAACGCCCCTTTGATCTTCGCCAACGATGCGCTGCAGGGTCGTTTTGGTTTGGCCAAGGACACCTTTGCCCGTTTCGTGCTCGATTCGACGATCGGCATGGGTGGGCTCGTCGATGTCGCTGGCCGCTGGGGCATCCCCTATCACGAGCAGGATCTCGGCATCACGCTTGGCGTTTGGGGCGTGCCCGAAGGCCCCTATCTCGTCATCCCCGTCCTCGGACCTTCCGATCCGCGCGACCTCGGCGGCGAGGTCGCACAGGGATTTGGCGATCCATGGAACCGACTCGCCGCCAACCACGACTTGCTCTGGGTCGTGTTTGTGCGCGGCGCGGTCGCCGGCATCGACCAGCGCTCGCGCTATATCGAAACGCTCGCCGATATCGAACGGACATCGCTCGACTATTATGCGACAATCCGATCGCTGTATCGGCAGCGGCGCGCGGCCCTGATCAACCGCACCCATGAACAAATGCCGCCGAACCCCTCGTTCACCGGCAACGGCAGCGGCATCCAGGACACGGCGCGGGCGAAGCCGAATTCTCCGCCGGCAGTTGCGACAGACACACCAAACGGCTTTGAGGTATCCCGGTGATCTTGCGACGCTTACTCCTTGCTGCCGCCATGGCGCTGGCGATCGGCGCTGCCGCGTCGACACGCCCCGCCGTCGCCGCCGCGGACCCCGCCGCGCTGATCAATGATCTTGGCAACCGCGCACTTGAGGTGCTTGGCAAGGACGTCAGCCCGGGTGAAAGAGAGGCCCGGTTTCGTCAGTTGTTCGATCAGGATTTCAACGTTCCGGTGATCGCCCGATTTGTCCTCGGGCGCTATTGGCGAGCCGCCACCCCGGCGCAGCAGCGGGAATTTGTTAGGCTCTTCGGCCAATATACGGCACTCGCCTACAGCCGCCGCCTGGCCGAATACAGCGGCGAGACGTTGCGGGTAACCGGTAGCCGGCCGGAGGCTGACGGTTCGATTGTCACCAGCGAGATCGTCCGTCCGAATGGCGCGCCGCCGACCAAGGTCGATTGGCGGCTAAGCTCGATCGACGGCACTTACAAGATCACTGATGTCATCGTCGATGGGATCAGCATGGCGGTGACGCAGCGCTCGGAATTCGCCTCGGTAATCCAGCGCCATGGCGGACAGGTGCAGGGGTTGTTGACGCTGCTGCGGCAAAAGACCGAAGGCGTCGACACCCGACCGTAGTCGGGCTGGATTGCGGCGACGGCATCAATGCCGGGTCAGCGGCTTGTAGCGGATGCGGTGCGGCAATGCCGCGGCCTCGCCGAGACGGCGGCGGCGGTCCGTCTCGTAGTCGGCATAGTTGCCCTCGAACCAGACCACTTGGCTGTCCCCCTCGAAGGCAAGGATATGGGTTGCCACACGGTCGAGAAACCAGCGGTCGTGGGTCACGATGACTGCGCAGCCGGAGAAATCCAGGAGCGCCTCCTCGAGCGCTCGCAAGGTGTCGACATCGAGGTCGTTGGTTGGCTCGTCGAGCAAGAGGACGTTAGCTCCGGCTTTGAGCATTTTTGCGAGGTGGACGCGGTTACGTTCGCCGCCTGAAAGTTGGCCGACTTTTTTCTGCTGATCGGCGCCACGAAAATTGAACAATGCGCAATAGGCGCGGCTCGCCATCTTGCGGCGACCGAGATCGATTTCATCTGCGCCGCTCGAAACCTCCTGCCACACCGTGTTGGTCGCAGTCAGCGTGTCACGCGACTGATCGACATAGCCGAGCTTGACGGTCTCGCCGATGCGCAGCCGGCCGCTCTCCGGCCGGTCTTCGCCAGTGATCATGCGCAACAATGTCGTCTTGCCGGCGCCGTTCGGGCCGATCACGCCGACGATCCCGCCGGGAGGCAGGCGGAAATCGAGGGTTTCGATCAATAACCGATCGCCGAAGCCCTTGGTAATCCGTTCGGCTTCGATCACCAGATCGCCGAGGCGCGGCCCCGGCGGCAGGACGATCTGCGCGGTTTCCGGCGCCGTTTCTCGGTTGTGCGCGACCAGGGACTCATATGCCGACAGCCGGGCCTTGCTCTTCGCCTGCCTCGCCCGAGGGCTTTGGTGCACCCATTCGAGCTCGCGCTCGAGGGTGCGGCGGCGCGCCGCCTCCTGCCTGCCCTCCTGCTCGAGCCGTTGATGCTTTTGTTCGAGCCAGCCCGAATAGTTGCCCTCGTATGGGATACCCCGGCCGCGGTCGAGTTCGAGGATCCAGCCGGCAACCTGATCGAGAAAGTACCGGTCGTGCGTCACCGTCACGACGGTGCCCGGATAATCCTCGAGGAAGCGCTGCAGCCAGGCGACCGATTCGGCGTCGAGATGGTTCGTGGGTTCATCGAGCAGCAGGAGGTCGGGACGTTGCAACAGCAGCCGGCACAAGGCGACCCGCCGCCGCTCGCCGCCCGAAAGTTTCGCCACGGCGGCATCCCCTGGCGGGCAGCGCAGCGCATCCATCGCGATCTCGATGCCGCGTTCGAGCTCCCAGCCGTCGGCCTGGTCGATCTTTTCCTGCAGTTCGGCCTGCTCTTCGATCAGCCGGTCCATCTCGTCCGCGGCGAGGTCTTCGGCGAAACGGGCGCTCACCATCTCGAAGCGGTCGAGGAGCGCCTTGGTTTCGGCCAACCCTTCGACGACATTGCCGTGGACGTCTTTTGCCGGATCGAGCGCCGGCTCCTGCGGCAAGTAGCCGACCCGCACCCCGTCCGCCGCCCACGCCTCGCCGGCGACGTCGCGCTCCGCGCCGGCCATGATCCGCAGCAGCGTCGATTTGCCCGCGCCATTCGCTCCCAGCACCCCGATTTTGGCGCCCGGCAGAAACGACAGCCAGATGTCCTTCAGCACCTCACGGCCGCCGGGATAGGTCTTGCCCAGCCCCTTCATGACATAGATGTACTGATAGGCGGGCATCGCCGATCCTCGCTGTCCTGCGCGACATTTGGGTGGCGCTTGCCGATGCGGAAATCAAGCCCTGTCGGCGCGTCCCACAACGATCGGACACTTGACCCCTGGTAAGTGAGCGCTTACTACCTAACTCCAATGGCCACGATCCGATTGGACAGCGACGAGCGCCGCAAGGCCATCGTCGCCGCAGCGCTCCCGCTCTTCGCGCGCAAGGGCTTTGCCGGAACGACGACGCGCGAGCTCGCCGAGGCGGCCGACATCTCCGAAGGGCTGCTGTTCCGCCATTTCCCGAGCAAGCGGCATCTCTACGGCGAGATCTTGCGGCTGGGCTGCGAGGGTGATCCGGCGCTCGATCGGCTGGCGGCATTGGAGCCGTCGACGGTGACGCTCGTCCGCATGATCCATTTCATGGTCCGCCACTTTATGCTGCCCGGCGACATCGAGCGCGGCGAACGCGATTGCCAACTGCGGCTCGTCCTGCACAGCTTTCTCGAGGACGGGGAATATGCGCGCGAGCTGTTCGACGCGATTTTCGAGCGAATTCATCCGCTGTTCGCGGCCTCGGTCGAGGCGGCGATCGCGGCCGGCGATCTCGTCACCGGCCCGATCGCCTCGCCCAACCGGTTTTGGTTCGGTCACCACGTCGCGGCGATGGTGGCATGCGTCTTGCTGCCCGGATGCGCCTGCATCGCCTATGCGGGAACTCTGGCGGATCTCGTCGAAGAGGCGAGCCGGTTCATCTTGCGCGGCATCGGCATGACCGACCCCGCGATCACGGCGGCGCTCGCCGCCGGCATGCGCAGCCCGTTCGATTTCGAGCCCCCCGAATAAGGGAATCTCTCGATGGATGGTGAGCAGATCGCGCCGGTGCCGACTGCGGAACGTGAAGCGCCGCAGACGGACCTCACGGAACGGGCCGCTGCGGCCCGGCCGAAGACCGTTCGCTGGTTCAGCGTCGTCGCCTTGCTGCTCGCCGTCGTCCTCGGCGGGCTCTACGGCTTCAATCGGTTTCGCGCGCATGCGATCGCGACCTTCTTCGCCCAGCATAAACCGCCGGCGGCGGAAATCAGCGCCGCCACGGTCGAGACTATCGCGCTGCCGCGCTTTGCTCCGGGCATCGGCTCCATCGCGGCTGTGCATCAGGTCACGGTCAATCCTGAGGTGGGCGGCCGCGTCACCAAGCTCTTCTTCGAGCCGGGGCAGACAGTGAAGGCCGGCGACCCGCTGGTGCAGCTGAACGACGCGCCCGACCGCGGCGACCTCGCGAACTACGAGGCCCAGGCGCGTCTCGCCGAAGTCTCGCTACAGCGGTCTCAGATGCTGCACCAGAAAAGTTTTGCCTCCCAGGAAGTTGTCGACCAGAACCAGGCCCAATTGGACGAAGCGCGGGGGCAAATCATCAAGACCGAGGCGATCATCGCGCAAAAGCTGATCCGCGCGCCGTTTTCCGGTCGGCTCGGCGTGCGTCAGATCGATCTCGGGCAGTACCTCAATCCCGGGGCGCCGATCGTGACTCTGACCGATCTGGCGATGCTCTTCGTGAACTTCACGCTGCCCTCGGATATGCGGCCGCGGATCGCGGTCGGACAGGACGTCGACGTCACTTCGGATGCCTATCCCGGGCGTGTCTTCGCCGCCAAGATCACGACGATAGAGCCGCAGCTCAGCCCAGATACACGCACGATCCAGGTGCAGGCGACGATGCCCAATCCGAACGAGGCGCTGCTGCCCGGCATGTTCGTCGACGCCGCGGTCGTGCTGCCGCCGCGCCCGGACACGATGGTACTGCCGGAAACCGCGGTCGAGTACACGCTCTACGGCGACAGCGTCTACTTGATCCGGGCGGCTGGCAAGGACGCTACCGGCCACCCGGTCTTCGTGACGATCCGGACCCCAGTCAAGACCGGCACGCGCTGGGACGGCAAGGTCGCAATCCTCAACGGCCTCAAGCCCGGCGAGCGCGTCGTCGCGGCGGGTCAGGTCAAGGTCCACAACGGCGCCCCGGTCGCGGTCACCGGCGCGACGCCGCCGCAGCGGCCGGCCCACCCGACGCTGCAGTAACGCCGTCCGATGTCGTTCACCGATCTCTTCGTTCGCCGGCCGGTGCTCGCGCTGGTCGTCAGTCTATTGATCCTGCTGATCGGGCTGCGCGCGATGCTCGACCTGCCGATCCGGCAATACCCGAGACTGTCGAACACGACGATCACGGTCACGACGATCTATCCCGGCGCCTCGCCGGATCTGATGCAGGGCTTCATCACGACGCCGCTGGCGCAGGCGATCGGCACCGCCGAAGGGGTCGATTACCTGATCTCGTCCTCGGTGCAGGGCACCAGCACGATCACCGCCTATATCCGGCTCGATTTCGATCCCGACAAGGCGCTGACCGAGGTCATGGCCAAGGTGCAGCAAGTACGCTACCTGATCCCGACCGGGGCCGAGGACCCGATCATCGTCAAGGCGACCGGGCAGACGACCGCGGTCATGTATATCGGCTTTTCAAGCGACGAATTGTCGAGCGCTGCGATCTCGGATTACCTGACCCGAGTGGTGCAGCCGCTGCTTGTCACGGTTCCGGGCGTCGCTTCAGCCGACATCCTCGGCGGCCAGACGTTCGCGATGCGGTTGTGGCTCGACCCGGCGCGGATGGCGGCGCACGGGATCTCGGCCGACGACGTCGCCGCGGCGATCGAGAACAACAACTTTCAATCGGCTCCGGGTCAGGCCAAGGGCTATTTCACCGTCACCAATGTCAGCGCCAATACCGGGCTCACCGACATCACGCAATTCAAGCGGATGGTGGTCAAATCGAAAAACGGCGCGCTGGTGCGAATGGAGGATGTCGCCCAGGTCGATCTCGCAGCGCAGAGCTGGACGTCGAGCGTCGCGATGAACGGCCAGCAGGCGGTCTTTATTGGCGTGCAGGCGACACCGACCGGGAATCCGCTGACCATAGTCCAGGGAATCCGCGCGCTGCTGCCCGAGATCACCCGCAATCTGCCGCCATCGGTCAAGATGCAGGTCGCCTACGACTCGACGTTGTTCATCCGGGCCTCGATCAACGAAGTAGAATCGTCGCTCGCCTCGGCTGTCGTCATCGTCGTCGCCGTCATCTTCCTGTTCCTCGGCAGCCTACGCTCGGTGGTGATCCCGATCGTCACGATCCCGCTCTCGCTCGTTGGCGCCGGCACGATCATGGCGGCCCTGGGGTTCAGCCTCAACCTGTTGACGCTGCTGGCGATGGTCTTGGCGATCGGGCTCGTCGTCGACGACGCGATCGTCGTCGTCGAGAACGTCTACCGGCATATCGAGCAAGGCCGCACCCCGGCGCAGGCGGCGCTGATCGGCGCCCGCGAGATCGCCGGTCCGGTCATTTCGATGACGTTGACCTTGGCCGCCGTCTATGCCCCGATCGGCTTTCTCGGCGGGGTCACCGGCACACTGTTCCGCGAATTCGCCTTCACCCTCGCCGGTGCCGTCATCATCTCCGGCATCGTCGCGGTCACCCTGTCACCGATGATGTGCTCGCTGCTGTTGAGCCGCGAGATGTTGCACGGGCGTTTCGTGCGGCTGATCGACCGCGGCTTTCGGCGGCTTGCCGATGGATACGGCCGCAGGCTCGAACGCTCGCTCGATTACCGGCCGGTCACCGCCCTATTCGGCGTCGCTGTATTCATCAGTATCGTTTTCATGTATTCGAATACAAAATCTGAGTTGGCGCCGCAAGAGGATCAAGGAGTCCTGTTCGCCTTGACCAAGGCCCCACAATATTCCAACCTCGATTACGCTGATTTGTACGTTGCCAAGCTCGATCAGGGCTTGACCTCTTTCCCCGAAACCTATCTTCGTTTTATCCTCAATGGACGGTTCGGGCCGAACCAAGGCATCGCCGGCGTGATCCTGAAGCCATGGAACGAGCGCACCCGTTCGGCGCAGCAATTGATGCCGCTGTTGCAGCAGAAGGTGAATGCGGTTACCGGGTTGAGCGCCTTTGTATTCAACCTGCCGCCGCTGCCTGCGACGATCGGCGGCTTGCCGATCCAGATGGTGATTTATTCGCCGGGCGACTACAAATCGATCTATCTCGAAATGGAAAAGATCAAGGCGGCGGCGCGCAAGAGCGGATTATTCATCGTTGTCGACAGCGACCTCGATTTCAACCAGCCGGTCATCCATGTCGACATCGACCGCTCGAAAGCGAACGAACTCGGGATCACGATGCAGTCGATCGGCGACACGCTGGCGCTGCTGGTCGGCGAAAACTACGTCAACCGTTTCAACCTTGCCGGCCGCTCCTACGAGGTGATCCCGCAGGTGCCGCGCGCCGACCGTCTGAGCCCCGAAACCCTGACCCGCTACTACGTCAGATCCGCGGCCGGGCAAATGGTGCCGCTGTCCAACCTCGTCAAACTGACATTGGCCACCGAGCCGAACGCGCTGACGCAATTCAACCAGCTGAATTCCGCGACCTTCCAGGCGGTGCCGATGCCGGGTGTCACCACCGGCCAGGCGATCGATTTTCTCGAGAGCCAAGTGAAGAACCTGCCCACCGGCTTCAGCCACGACTATCTTTCGGATACAAGGCTGTTTGTGCACGAAGGCAATCAGCTGGCGATCACTTTCGTCTTCGCGCTGATCATCATTTTTCTCGTCTTGGCGGCACAGTTCGAAAGCCTGCGCGACCCGCTGGTGATCCTGGTTAGCGTGCCGATGTCGATTTGCGGTGCGCTGCTGCCGCTGTTCTTCGGCCTCGTCACGATGAACATCTACACCCAGGTCGGGCTCGTCACCCTGATCGGGCTGATCAGCAAGCACGGCATCCTGATGGTCGCGTTCGCCAACGAGCTTCAGGTCAGCGAAAGGCTCGACCGGCGGCGCGCGATCGAGCAGGCGGCGCGGGTGAGGTTGCGGCCGATCCTGATGACGACAGCGGCAATGGTCGTCGGGCTGGTCCCGCTGTTGACGGCGAGCGGCGCTGGGGCGGCCAGCCGATTTTCGATCGGCGTCGTCGTCGTCGCCGGCATGTCGGTCGGAACCCTGTTCACGCTCTTCGTGCTTCCGGCGGTCTATACCGTGCTCGCAAAGGACCATCTGGCGGCCGTGAGGTCGTCGCGGACGAGAGAAATCGCGCAGGTCTCGTAACGAGTAGCCGCATCGTCATCCTCAATGATTCGATGCAGCGGGACTACCGATACCAGCTTAGAGCGCGAGAGCGAATCCAAACCGGGAGCGCAACCGCGCAATTCTACTACTGGCGGGCCTTCCGCCCGCGGACGTGTTCCGTGGGAAGGCTGCGCCTTCGGGTCTGCTGCGGCAGAGGCTCAAAGACCGGGGGTCCTCCTGGGATCCACGGACTCGACCCCGTGATCGAGTGCCTTAAGACCTGAATTCGAATTATTTTCGGATTCGCGTACTTCGTCCACGCGCCTGTGTGAAGGCGATCGGGTTTCCTGCTCGCTCCTTCGATATTTTCCGGTATTATGGCGCAAATTCCTGAAAGCGGCCACGCCAGGATAGCGGAAGGGCGTCCGGGGCGCTAAGCTCGGGCCGGCCGCCGCCACCGCGGCGCAAAAGGGGACTCACAAAGATGCGCAGGATTGTTGCGTTGCTCATCATCATTTTCGCGGTTGCTGTCGGCGCTACCGACTCCGCTTCGGCGGCATGGTGCGTCTGGCGAGCGCATCCTTACAGGCAACCCCATCCGTGTTCGATGGGCGGCATTCCGGTATCGGCAAACTACGGTTGGTGGTGGGGCAACCGCTGGTATCCCGGTCCCTGGCGTCCTTATGGCCCGAACTGGCGCCGAGACTGGAACTGGTGTTCTTGGCATCGGTGCTAACAGTGCGGCGCACGCACCCCCTGTCGACGAAGTCAGCGACACCTGCGCGACGCTCTTCACAGGGATTTGCGCCATAATACCGGATATTTCCGCCGAGGTTCCCGGGCGGATCGGGTAAGATCCGAAGCGGCATCGGTCGACCACGCATGCGCGGTCGACCCCGACAAAGGAGCGGGGAAATGGGCGAGATTTTAGGGCTCGGCTGCACGCATTATCCGGGGTTGACTGCCCCCGACGAACAGTTGCCCGGGCTTTTCCACCACCTCTTGACCGCGCCCAACGTGCCGGCCTTCTTCAAGGATCGCGCCAATTGGCCGGCCGAACTCGTCGCCGAACTCGGCAATGACGAAGGGTTCTCTTCGGCCCAGCGCTACAGCGCGCGGCTGGCCGACGGTTTTCGCGCGGTGCGCAAGTCGCTGGATGAGTTCAACCCGGATGTCGTGCTGGTATGGGGCGACGACCAATACGAAAATTTCCGCGAGGACATCATCCCGGCCTTCTGTCTGCTTGGTTATGACGACGATTTCGCCATCCGTCCCTGGAAGAACGGCAATGGCGGCAAGAAAAACCGGTGGAGCGAGCCCGGCGATTGGGCGCTCCAGCTGCACGGGCACCGGGACGCGGCCAAATACCTCGCCACCGGCCTGATCGAGCGCGGGATCGACATGGCCTATGCCTATAAACCGCTGCATCATCCGCTGGCGCACGCCTTCACCAACACCTTTCTCTACCTCGACTGGGACCGCAAAGGATTTCCCTATCCGGTGATCCCGTTGGCGATCAACTGCTACGGCAGCAACCTGTTGCATGCCAGAGGCGGCACTGCCGCCCTGTTCGTCCCGCCGCGCGACCCGTCGGTCGCCGCCGACCCACCCTCGCCGCACCCTTGGCGCTGCATGGAGATCGGCAAGGCCGTGGCCGAAACGCTGGCGGCGTCGCCATGGCGGATCGCGGTGATCGCATCGTCGAGCTGGTCGCACTGCTTCCTGTCGCCGACCAACGGCTATATGTGGCCCGACCATAAGGCCGATCGGCTGCTGTTCGACGCGCTGTCGGAACGCGATTACGACGTTTGGCGCAAGCGCCCGCTGAAGGCGATGGAGCAGGCCGGACAGCACGAGATGCTGAACTGGTGCGCGCTGATGGGGGCGATGGAGACGCTCGACCGGCGGCCGGTCGTGCACGACTATATCGAGACGCACATTTTCGCCTCCAACAAGTGCTTCGTTACCTATCCGGCCTGACCGCCGCGGGCGCGGCGGCCTCGGCCGCAGGTTGAGAGCCGCCGCGCTTGCCAAGTTTCGGTCCTGCCTCTAACAGTTTTGGCGGGGGACCGATGTTCAAGAAGCCGCCGATCCTCGAAGAAGGCGCGCGCACCGCCGGTCTCGTATGGCGGCTGGCGCGCGAATTCATGCGCCCGCACGCACCGCGCGTGGCGCTTGCCTTCCTGCTGATGGGCCTGGCGGCCGGCAGCACGGCGTTGCGCGCATGGCTGATGCAGCCGGTTCTCGACCGCATCTTTGTTGGTCGCGACGGATCGCTGTTGCTGCTGATTGCCGGGGCGGCGCTGTTGCTGGCCCTCGCCAAGGGCATCGCCGATTACGGCGAGGCGGTGCTGATGAACCGCGCCGGCCAGCGCGTTATCGCCGACGTCCAGACAGCGCTGTTTGCGCGCGTGATGCGAGCCGACCTCGCCTATTTTCACGCCCACCCGGCCGGATCGCTGATATCGCGCTTCACCAACGATGTGGGTTTGTTGCGCAGCGCGGCAGCCAATGTACTGGGCGCGATCGGCAAGGATGCGCTGACCGTGGTGTTCCTGGTGGGCGTCATGTTCTATCAGGACTGGATCCTGGGGGTAGTCTCGTTCCTGATTTTTCCACTGGCGATCCGGCCGATCGTCGCGATCGGCCGCCGCATGCGGCGGGTCTCGGCCAACACCCAGGCGGAAATGGGGCAGTTAACGACGTTGCTCAATCAAACCTTTCAGGGAGCCCGGCTGGTCAAGGCTTACGGCATGGAGGATTACGAAGAGCGCCGCGCCGCCGGGTTGTTCGAGAGCCTATTCATGTTGATCGACCGCGCCACGCGAACCCGGTCGCGCGCTTCGCCGATGATGGAGACTCTGGGTGGCGCCGCGATTGCCGTCGTCATCCTCTACGGCGGTCATCAGGTGATCGCCGGGGCGCGCACGCCAGGCGCTTTTTTTTCGTTCGTCACCGCATTGCTGCTCGCCTACCAGCCGATGAAGAGCCTCGCTAACCTCAACGCGTCGCTGCAGGAAGGGCTCGCAGCGGCGCAGCGGATCTTTCACGTGCTCGATGTCCAGCCGGGGATCCGTGACTTGCCGGGAGCCAAGCCTCTCGCGGTCGTCGGCGGCGAGATCCGCTTCGACGCAGTCCGCTTTGGCTACGCCCCCGGCGCCGTCGCGCTCGACCGTATTTCGCTGACGGTGCCCGCCGGCCGCACGGTGGCGCTGGTCGGCGCCTCGGGCGCCGGCAAATCGACTATCCTGAACCTGATCCCGCGCTTCTTCGATGTCGATGAAGGCAGCATCTCGATCGACAGGCAGGATATCCGTTCGGTGAACCTGGCATCCTTGCGCGCGGCGATTGCGCTCGTCGCGCAGGAAGTCACTCTTTTCGATGACACAATACGCGCCAACATAGCTTATGGCCGCTTCGGCGCCAGCGAAACCGAGATCGAAGCGGCGGCACGCGCCGCCGACGCCGACGGCTTTATTCGCGAGTTGCCGAAAGGCTACGACACACAGGTCGGCGAGCATGGCGTGCGGCTCTCTGGCGGTCAGCGACAGCGTATCGCGATAGCCAGGGCGATGCTGAAGGACGCTCCGATCCTGCTGCTCGACGAGGCCACCTCGGCCCTCGACAGCGAATCCGAGCGCCAAGTGCAGGCCGCTTTGCGGGCCTTGATCCGTGGCCGCACCACTCTCGTGATCGCCCACCGACTGTCGACGGTGCAGGGCGCCGATCTGATCCTGGTCGTCGATCGTGGCCGCATCGTCGAAACCGGCCGTCATGCGGAACTCATCGCCCGCAGCGGCGTCTATGCGCGCTTTTACGCAATGCAGTTCGCCGATGACGGCGACCTCGTGTCGCCGGCCGCGGCGCTCTAGCGGTGCCCCGGGGTTTGCGACGGGCTGGCTGGTGGCGGCGGCTACTGCGACATGCCCGACTGCGACGCGCCGCGTGCTGGACCATCCACTGCTACATCCGGTTCGTCTACCTGACCAATCGTTGGCGGATCGAGGGAGGAGACCGGCCGCACCGATTGCGGGCCGAGGGGCGGGCCTTCATCGGCACCTTCTGGCATGGCCGGATGATGCTGATCCCGATGGCCTGGCGGCAGATGGCACCGATGCATATGCTGATCTCGGCGCATCGCGACGGGCGGCTGATCGCAGGCGCGATGACCTACTTCGGCATCGACTCGATTGCTGGATCGACGCGCCGCGGCGGGTCGTCGGCGTCGCGGGCGATGCTCAAGCGGCTCGCCGAGGGGGATTGCGTCGCGATCACGCCGGATGGACCGCGCGGCCCGGCAATGACTGTGAGCCTCGGCATCGTCAACCTCGCCAAACTCGCCTGCGTGCCGATCCAGCCGATCACCTACGCGACGAGTTGCCGGCGATTGCTGCGGACATGGGACCGCTATCACCTCGCCCTGCCGTTCGGGCGCGGCGTGATTTTGTGGGGAGAGCCGATCGAGATCGGTCCCGATCTCGACGCGGCTGCCCTCGAGCAGGCGCGACAGCTGATCGAGATGCGCATGCGTGGAATGGTGTGCGAGGCAGATTCTCTGGTCGGGCATGGCTTGCAGCCGGCATCGTCGGTCGCCGATGCGCCCCGGTCCGGGCCGCGTCTTGCGGACGAGAACCAGCGGTGATGCTGCCGCAACTCTATCGCTCGCTGACCGCGTCGCTGCCTCCGCTCGCTGTCTTCTATCTGCAATGGCGCTGTCGGCGCGGCAAGGAGGACCGAGCGCGGGTGCGCGAACGCCACGGCATCGCCGGCCTGCCCCGGCCGGCGGGACCGCTCCTGTGGATTCATGCGGCGAGCGTCGGCGAGGCCAATGCGATGCTGGCCCTGATCGACCGGCTGCGGCAGACACGTCCAGGGATCGAGATCCTTGTCACGACCGGTACGCTCGCCTCGGCTCGCCTGCTCGAACAGCGCCTCCCGGCGCAGGCTCGACATCAATTCTCCCCGCTCGATCTGCCGCGTTGGGTCGGCCGATTTCTCGATCATTGGCGGCCCAATCTTGCGATTTGGGTCGAGTCCGAGCTGTGGCCCAATCTCGTTTTGGCGACGCAGGCGCGCGGCATCCCGATGGTGCTGGTAAACGGCCGGCTGTCGACGCGCTCCTATAACCGCTGGCGTCGCTGCTCCGGGTTGATTTGTCCGATACTTGGTGCCTTTGCGCAATGCCTCGCCCAGGACGTGGAACAAGCCGAACGGCTGCGGCGTCTTGGCGCCCGGCGGGTCGACGGCATCGGGGACCTGAAAGCGGCGGCCGCGACGCCGCCGGTAGATCGGGTCATGCTCGACCGTCTGCTCGAGCAGATCGGCGGCCGGTCGGTATGGCTCGCCGCCAGCACTCATGCCGGCGAGGAGGAGGTCGCCGCCGCCGCCCATCGCCGCCTGGCACCGGCGCACCCCGGGTTGTTGACCATCATCGCGCCGCGTCACCCAGCCCGCGGCGACGAGATCGCGGCGATGTTGGCCTGTCTTGCGCTGCGCGTCGCGCGCCGCTCCGCCGGCCAGCCGATCGCCGTCGATACCGAAGTCTACCTAGCCGACACAATGGGCGAACTCGGGTTGTTCTACACGCTTGCCGACGTCACGTTTATCGGCGGCTCGCTGGCGCACAAGGGCGGCCACAACCCATTTGAGGCAGCGCGACTCGATTGCACCATATTGCACGGGCCGGATATGCGGAATTGCGCCGGTATGGCGGCGGCGCTGGCAGCGGCTGGTGCCAGCGAAATCGTCACCGACGATGTCGACCTCGCGCGTGCCGTCTCGACGCTGCTCGCGCAGCCGCGCCTGCGCGCCGAGCGGACCGCTGCGGCGGCCCGGGCCGTCGCCCTTGAAGCGGGCGTCCTCGACGCCGTCGAGCAACGCCTCGCCCCCTGGCTCGACCGGCTGGCGCCGATGATGATCGGCGCGGCCGAAGGGGGTCTACGGCAACCGATCCGGCTGCGAGCCTGATGCTCGGCGCGCCGCAATTCTGGGATCGCCCAGCGGGCCTCGTCGCAGGTCTGCTTTCACCATTGGGAGCAGTATGGGAGGCGGCGGGTCGTCTGCACCGACGGTTGGCGCGCCCTTACTGCGCACCGATCCCGGTCGTGTGCGTCGGCAACCTCGTGGTCGGCGGCGCCGGCAAGACCCCGGTCGCGTTGGCGCTGGGCCAATGGCTGAGCGCGCACGGCCTTCGGGCGCACATCGTCGGCCGCGGCTACCGCGGCCGCCTTGCGGGACCGATCCTGGCCGATCCGTCCCGGCATTCGGCCGCCGCGGTCGGCGACGAGGCGCTGTTACTCGGTCGCTCTTTGCCCTGTTGGGTTGCCCGCGATCGCGCCGCCGGCATCCGCGCCGCCGCCACCGCCGGCGCCGAGGCGGTCGTCGTCGATGACGGATTTCAGAACCCGGCATTCGCCAAGACCCTGTCCCTGTTGGTGGTCGACGCGGCCTATCGCTTCGGCAACGGACATGTGGTTCCGGGCGGGCCGCTGCGCGAACGGCTCACGCGCGGCCTCGCGCGCGCCGATGCGGTTGTGCTGGTCCGCGGCGGCGGCGAGCCGGATTGCGGCGGAGCATTCCAGATGCTCGGCGATCGGCCCGTGGTGACTGCCGAGGTTGCGCCGATCGCCGGGGAACGCTTTGCCGGCGCGCGGCTTCTGGCATTTGCCGGCATCGGCCGGCCGGCGAAATTCTTCGCGACGTTGCGCGGCCTCGGCGCCGAGTTGATCGAGGCACGCGCCTTTCCCGACCACCATCGGTTCCAGGCTCGCGAGGTCAGCGCGTTGCGGCATGCCGCGCGACGGACCCGCAGCCGCCTCGTCACCACGGCAAAGGACATCGTTCGCGTGCCGCCGGCCGAGCGAGACGGCATCGAGGTGCTCGATATCGAAATCCGGTGGCCCGAGCCTGAGCGGCTCGCCCGGCTTCTGACGCCCATTCTCGACGCGGTACATGGCGGCGGTCACCCAACGATCGGACGATAGCCCGAAGCAAGCAACGGCGAGCCCGGCGCGTCCGAGGACCGGTCGGCTCCCGACCAGAAGGCGCGCAGAAGCTTGCGGCGCCGCGCTTTGCTTCGCTCTTCTCAGGCTCCTGCCGATCGACAGCGCCTCGGCCGTCGGTGCGGCGGTGGCCCGCCTCGTCGGACCCCGGCTCACGATCTCCGGGCATGCCCGGCGCAACCTGCGCAATGCCCTGCCGACGCTCGGAGAGGACGAGATCGCCAGAATCATCGCCCTGATGTGGGACAATCTCGGCCGCGTCGCCGCCGAATATCCGCATCTGCGAGAGATACGCGTGTTTGAGCCGGGCGGGCGGGTCGAGACGCATGGCTTGGAGCATATCGACCGGGCGGTCGCCGCCGGCCGGCGAATGATCATTTTTTCCGGCCACCTCGCCAATTGGGAAATCGCCATGCTGGCCGCGGTCCAGTATGGGATCTCGGTCGCCCAGATCTACCGCGCCGCCAACAACCCGCTGGTGGATCGCATGATTCGCCGGTTTCGCGGCAACGCCGGCGAATTGATCCCAAAGGGGGCGGTCGCGTCGCGGCGATCGATCGCCGTGTTGCGCCGCGGCGCGCACCTGACGTTACTGGCGGATCAGAAGATGAACGACGGCATTCCGGTGCCGTTCTTCGGCCGCGCCGCGATGACCGCGCCGGGCCTCGCCGCTTTGGCGCTGCGTTTCGATTGCGACCTGCTGCCGGCGCGGGTCGAGCGGCTCGACGGCGCTCGTTTCCGCCTGACAGTTTTTCCGCCGCTGCCATTGCCGAGAGGCGGCGATCTCCATGCCGATATCGCGGCGGTGATGGCCGAGGTCAACGAGACGCTCGAAGGGTGGATACGCGACCGGCCCGAGCAATGGTTATGGCTGCACAAGCGCTGGCCGGATTAAACCAGAGCTGTTTCATTGCGCTGCGCAGCATAGCTGACGCGCATCTGCTGTCGCGGCTTGGTTAAACAAAAAGACGGCCGCGTGTTATGATGCGGCAAAACGTACCTTGATCGCGTTCCTCGCCGAGCAGGTGGGTTTGGGCCTCGCTCGTTGTGCTGAAACGGGAGGACAACCATGGACATGACGCGTCGTGCAACAGCCGAGTTTTTCGGGACCCTGTGGTTGGTGTTTGGCGGCTGCGGCGCCGCCGTGCTCGCCGCCGCTTTCCCGAACCTTGGCATCGGCTTCCTCGGTGTCGCCTTCGCCTTCGGTTTGACGGTGCTGACGATGGCCTATGCCGTCGGACATATCTCGGGCGGCCATTTCAACCCGGCAGTGACGGTCGGCTTGTGGGCCGGTGGGCGGTTCAAAGCCGCCGACGTGTTGCCTTACATCATCGCCCAGGTAATCGGCGCGATCGTCGCCGCCGCGATTCTTTATTTGATCGCTTCGGGCAAGCCCGGCTGGGTGGCGGGAGGATTCGCCTCAAACGGTTACGGCGATCTCAGTCCCGGAAAATACAGCCTCGGCGCCTGCTTTGTCGGCGAGGTCGTCGCGACGTTCTTCTTCCTGTTCGTGATCATCGGTTCGACCGCGAAGGGTGCGGCGGTCGGCTTTGCCGGTATCCCGATCGGGCTGTGCCTGACCCTGATTCATCTTGTCATGATCCCGGTCACCAACACCTCGGTCAACCCGGCGCGCAGCACCGGCCCCGCCCTCTTTGCCGGCGGGCCGTATATTTCGCAGCTCTGGCTGTTCTGGGTGGCGCCGATCGTCGGTGCCGCGCTCGCCGGCTTTCTGACCCGCTGGCTCTACCAGGATGAGTTGATCACGGTCAGCACGACCGTCGTCGAGGAGCAACGCATCGGATAACGCGCAGCTACTCGTCGTCCCTGAATTGTGACCAGGCGGTCCGCGCGCCGAGCCGCCGGTCGATCCAGGCGACGACGAGCGTCACATAGAGTGGGAGAGCGAGCACCAGAAAGGCGATCGAATAGAGCAGGGTATCGTTGCGGATGTCCTCGATCGGGGCCTCGATCTCGTCGACCGGCACCATCATCGCGAGCAGCTGATCGCGACCGTAGCGCGGCGGAATCGCGACGATCCGGCCGATATAGGGACGACCGGCCACGGTGTAGCTCCGGGTGCCGGCCATTCGGCCGTTCTGATAGGCGGCCACCAGCCCGGCGATTACCGGGTCGTGCAGATCGGCGATCTTCGGCAGCATCTCCATATTCTCGGCGGCCGCCGGAGGTGCCCCAAGGATGGGATGCCGCGCCGCGACGACCTCGCCGCGCTCGGTGAAGATGAAGGCGGTGCTGTTCGCGGTAATCTTCTGACTGGACACAAAAGCCGCCAGATCGATCGCCGCCAAATCGGCACCCATGACCCCCGGGGTGGAGCCGCCGAACCTTCGGCTCAACGTGAAGCCCGGTTCGCCGCTCGAGAAAAAGAGGTACAGGTTGCTTTCCTCGACGACGTCGCTGCGCTTTGCGAGATCGAACCACGGGCGCCCGCGTGGATCGAAGGTCGTCGGCACCGGATCGTGGCGTCCGACAAGGGCGCCGTCCTCCGATAGAAAGCTCCATCGCTTCGTTCGCGCTCCGCCGGCGGTCCCGGGGACGACCTCAACGGCGAACACCGCATCGCCCGGGGCCTCAAGCGCCTTGCGCAGGGCCGAAGCGTTAGCACCGGCGATGTGCATCACCATATAAAAGTCGCCATCGTCGAATCCGACGTAAAGCGACTGGATCTGCGGGTAAAACCGCAACGCCCGCACCAGCAGCGCGGTCGCTTGCGGATCCCGGCTGATCGACGGCGACGTCAATTGCGGCACCAATGATGCGACGCCGACGATCGCGTACATCGGGTCGTAGAGCAACTTGATGCGGTCGATGATCTTGTCTTCTGCCTCCTGCATTGTTCGCTGCGCGGCGGCGACGGCCAATTCATTTGACTTCTTCGAATTGTACCAGATGATCCCGCCCGCCAGCGCCACCAGGATCAGCAGCAAAAGCCCGGTGATCCCGAGGTAGGTCGGCCACAGCCGCTGGTGCTCCGCCGCCGTGCGCGAGTTTGCCAGCCGGCGCAGCAGGTAGTCTCGCGGTTTGGCCATGGCTCACCCCTTCGCTCGGCGCGAACCCTGTCGGCGACGCTCGCGGGGCGATGATACCGATGGGGTCTGAAGGCTGTCCAGACGAGTGAAGCGAGCAGGCTTGTGACACCGACCTACTCTCGGCAAACTGCGACGATGTCGTGGGACCCCGAGATTGCCGAACTCGCCGAACTGATCGCCGGTGCCAACCGTGCCGTCATATTTACCGGCGCCGGCATCAGCACCGAATCAGGGGTTCCGGATTTCCGCAGCCCGGGCGGCATCTGGACGCGGATGGCGCCGATCGATTTTGCCGACTTTCTCGCCTCGGAAGAGGCGCGGCGCGAGACGTGGCGCCGCCGCTTCGCGATGGAGGAAACGTTTCGCGCCGCCCTTCCCAACCGCGGTCATCGCGCCGTCGCCGAACTGGTCCGCCGCCGCAAGGTCATTTCGGTCATCACCCAGAATATCGACGGTCTGCATCAAGCATCAGGCGTCGGCGCCGATCGGGTCATCGAATTGCACGGCAACACGACCTACGCGACCTGCCTCGATTGCCGGACGCGCCACGAAATCGATGCATTGCGCGAGGCCTTCGAACGCGACCGCGTGGTGCCTCGCTGCAGCCGGTGCGGCGGTTTCGTCAAAACGGCAACGATTTCCTTCGGCCAGCAGATGCCGGCTGCGGCGATGCAGCGGGCCGAGCGCGAAACCCTGGCGGCCGACCTCTTCATTGTCGCCGGCTCCTCGCTCGTCGTCTATCCGGCAGCCGGCTTTCCGGAATTGGCCAAGCGCAAGGGTGCAGCGCTCGTCATTGTCAACCGCGAACCGACCGGCCTCGACGGGATGGCCGACCTCGTATTGCATCGGGCGATAGGGGAAACCCTTGGCGGCGCCGTCGGTATCGCTTGATCCGGATTGGGCTGGACCGGCGAGCCGGTCGGGCTCACCAGCTGGGTAGGCGCGCGGCCTCGATCGGCATCAGCCGCGGACCCTGCGTCCATAACAGAGCGCACTCGATTTCGCGATCGGGGTAAATGCGCGCCAGCGCGGCGCGATAGCTCGCCAATTGACGCAGATAGATTGGCGAGACGTCATCCTTGCTCGCCGGCGGCGCCTGCGACGTCTTGTAGTCGATGATCAGCACGCGGTTTTCGGTGACGACAAGACGGTCGATCTGTCCTGTCAAGACGCGGCCGTTGATGAGCCCGGCGATCGGCACCTCGGCGAGCGAGCCGGGGCCGAAGAGCTCGGCAAAATCGGGATGCGCCAGAATCGCGATGGTCTCGTGCAAAATATCATCCTGCGCATCGGGAGCGAGCGCGTGGACGGGTCGGCCGAGAAATCGCCGCGCCGCCGCTTCGCGCTCGCTCTCCGGCAACTCCGGCAGGCTCTGCAACAGGGCGTGAACCAGCAAGCCGCGCTGGAACCGGCTTCGTCCGGGCCCGGCGACCGGCGAAAGCGCGACCGGCTCGTCACCGTCCGGCCGCGACGGCACGAGCGGTCGCGGCGGGTCGGGTTCGGCAGGAGGCAGTCGCCGAGCCCAGTCGGGCGGTTGGCCGCGGTCGGGCGCGATCGTGATGACGGGCTCGGAGCCCGGAGCGGCGGTCTGCGCGG
This sequence comes from uncultured Alphaproteobacteria bacterium, assembly GCA_963790875.1. Classification (GTDB taxonomy): domain Bacteria; phylum Pseudomonadota; class Alphaproteobacteria; order ATCC43930; family CGMCC-115725; genus AP-15. The sequence continues at coordinate 573,849 of CAWBQT010000016.1, read as the reverse complement.
TTTCGAGGCGCAATCCCTCGCCTGACCACCCATCGCCGCCGATCAGCGGTGTCGTGTCGAAATCGAAAGGCAGGGCCTCCCCGGCAAGGCCGGTGCGGCACAGCGCATACCAACATGACTGCGGCGGCGCCTTCTTCGTCTGCCAACCGCAGATGTAAAGCCGATCCTGCGCGCGAGTGAGGCCGACATACAGCAGGCGTCGGTATTCCTGCATCTGGCGATCGCGCCACCGCGTTTTCTCGCCGACATAGGTTGCCGCAACGTGATCGCCCGGCGGCTTCCACAGTGGCAACTCGCCAGGGTCTGTCCATAAGAGGGCAGTCTTCTGGTCGGGCACAGCCATCGTGTCGGGCAGAAACACGATCGGCGCCTCGAGCCCCTTGGCACCGTGCACGGTCAGGATTTGCACCTCGTCGCGCGGGTGGGCGGCGAAGTCGCGCTTGACTTCGGTCTCGCCGGCGAACAGCCAGCGCAGAAAACCTTGCAGCGACGGCACGTGCTCGCGCTCATAGGCCAGGGCCAGCCCGAGGAATTCCTCGACCGGGTCTTCGGCTTCCGGACCGAGGCGGCGCAGCAGCGATCGCCGCCCGCCCCCGGCGCCGAGGATCTCCGCGTAAAGCTCGTAGGGCGGGATGAAATCGGCGCGGGCGAGCAAGGCGGCAAGCCGATCGGCGACGGTACGCAACTGCGCATCTCGCTCGGCGCGGCGGCGCAGGCGGCTCCACAACGTTTCCTCGCCGCGCCCATGACACAGCTCGAACAGAGTGTCTTCGTCGACGTCGAACAGCGGGCTCTTCAGCAATGCGGCCAAGGTCAGATCGTCTTCGGGCAACAGCAGAAAATGGCCCAACGCCGCCAGGTCCCGCACCGCGAGCTGCTCGGTCAGGACCAACCGGTCGGCGCCAGCGACCGGAATGCGGCGTTGTTTCAACGCACGCAGCAACTCGGTGACGAACTCGTTGCGCCGCCGGACCAGGACCATGATGTCGCCGGGCCGCACCGGCCGGCCGCGCGCGACGAGTTGATCGCCGGTCTCCAGCCATTGCCCGATCGTCGCGGCGATGGCGCGAGCGAGCCGGGCGCAGGGTTCCGCGGTTTGGCTGCGCTTGACCGGCAGGTCTTGCTCGGCAAGCCCGCCCTCGGGCTGCGGCGCGACCGGCGGCCACAACTCGACCAGTCCGGCCTGGCCGACGCGTGCGGCTTCATGCTGGATCGGGGCGCCATCAAGCGCCACCCCGTCGTAGGCCCCTGAGCGGCGGAAAATCTGGTCGACCGCCCGCAACACCGGCACGGTCGAGCGAAATGAGATGGCAAGCGGAACCACATACCAGTTTTGTTTGGCGGCGTTGACCCTCGCCTCGAAGTGCGCACGCATGCGCAGGAAGGCCTGCGGATCGGCGCGTTGAAAACTGAAGATCGATTGCTTTACGTCGCCGACAGCGAAGACCGTGCGGAGCGCCGGGTGTGCTCCTTCTCCGGCGAAAAACTCCTCGGCCAAGGCCGCGACGATTTGCCATTGCTCGGGATTGGTGTCCTGCGCTTCGTCGATCAGGATATGGTCGAGCCCGCCGTCGAGCTTGAACAAAATCCACGGCGCCACACCCGGCCGGTGCAGCAGCGCCAGTGCCGTCGATACCAGATCGTCGAAATCAAGAACCTCGCGCAGCCGCTTTGCCGCATCATATTCGCGCAACAGCGCGTCACAGAGCCGTACCAAGGCGCCGGTGGCCTCCCGCAGAATGGCCGCGGCCCGCGTCTCGCGGAGCCGCAAAGCCCGTCTGGCTTCGGCGCCGAGTACCTTAACCGCATCGCAAGGGGCGCCGCGAGACGCGGCGGCACTGATCAGGCGGTCGCGGATCTCGCCTTTCTGCGTGAGGAACACGGCCTCATATTCTGCCAGACGGGCGCGGCGTCGATCCGGTGCGTCGGCCCACCAACCGGCGATCGTCGCGCCGCTCATGCGGTCGGTCGGCGATCCGGTGGCGAGGACCCGAACAACGACGCGCAGCTGCTCGTCGTCGCCGGCATCCCGGGCGCAGAATTCGCCGACCAAGGAGTTGATCGTGGCGCTGTCCGGCAGCTCGAGGGCTGCGGACAACCGACGCCGCATCGCCGCATCGCCTTCCGTCAGCGCTCGCCGCAGCTTGCCGCGCTCCTGGGCGAGCGCACGTATCAACTCGCCAAAATGTTCCTCGACCGTGTGATCGGCGATGATCGCCAACGCTTCGGCGAGATCGGGCCGATCGCCGCTGCGAGCGGCGATGATCACGCTCTGCGCCGCTTCGGCCAACATCTCGTCGGCGCCGCGCTCTTCGATCACCGAGAATTCCGGCGACACGCCGGCTTCCAGCGGAAAACGCCGCAACAGGGTCTGACAGAACGCGTGGATCGTCGAAATTTTGATACCGCCCGGCGTGTCGAGCACGAGTGCGAACAGTCGGCGCGCCCGTCCGATCGACGCCATGTCGGCAAAGGTTCCGGTCAGGCGTTGAAGGGCCTCGGCGAGCACCGCGTCCGGCAGCGTCGACCAGTCGGCGAGGACGCCGGCGAGCCGGTTCGCCATCTCTGCGGCAGCGGCGCGGGTGAAGGTCAAGCACAGGATGCGCGCGGGATCGGTGCCGTCGAGCATCAGCCGCAGCAAGCGTTCGGTCAGCACCGTTGTCTTGCCGGTCCCGGCCGAAGCCGCGACCCATACCGATGCGCGCGGATCGGCGGCCAAGGATCCGTTGCTCGACGCGATCATTCCTCGTCCTCGCCGCGGCCAACGCGTTCAAGATGTTCGTAATCGGAAAAACGCGGCCGCCGCGACGGTACTGGAACCGCGAGATAGGGTGTCGCCGGATCGTCGAAAAGTCCGATCAATGCGCGAAGCTTGGCGAGCGCCCTCTCGACCAGCACAGCAGGATCGCCATCATCGATCGGACAGCGCTGTCCGGCCGAAACCCGGCCGCCGAGCCGCCAATATTCGAGCGCCGCGGGCTTGCCGCTGATCGTGCCGAAACTGCCGTCCCGCAAGATGGCTGCTTCGAGCGGCAGTTGTGGCGCCAAACCCGCCTGCACCGCGCCTTTGGGCGGCACGGCGCCGGTCTTGTAGTCGACCAGCAGAAACTCGTCCGATGTCAGACGGTCGATGCGGTCCGCCTTTGCGGTCAATTCGAACGGGCCGCCGGGCAGACCGTGCAACAGCAGACTGCCCGAGCATTCGACAAAGCTCTCCTTCACCACGGCACGATGCGCCCGCTCTTCCTCCCCGAGCCACCGGGCGATTCGCTCAAAGCGCGGCCACCAGAAAGCCCAAGCTCCGGGGCGCGACAGCAGCGAGGCGAACCGCCGACGCCCGGCCGACAGCAGCTCGGCCACCGGATCGGCCGGCAATTCGCGCGGGAAAGAGCGAACGAAATCGGCGAGCGCCTCGTGAATGCATATGCCAAGATCAGCGCGACCCGGATCCGCATCGATTTCGTTCAATGCCCTGAGACCGAGAATGTGGCGGGCATAGATCGCGTAAGGATCGCCGAGCCAGGTCTCGATCTGGGTGACCGACAGCCTTCGCGGGCGGGCCGACAGCGGCGGGCGCGGTGCCGCCGACGGCAGCGGCTGGTAGCCCGCGGCGTCGAGCCCCTCAGCGGCGGCCAGGATCGCCGGGTCGGGCCGCATTGCTGCTTCGAGGCCGGTTGCGCGCTGTACGGCCTCGAGTTCGCAAGAGCCAGCGAGACGGCACCGTCGGCGCACCCTCGCTGCGCGCCGCGCGCGTCAGCGCCGCCTCCGGGGCCGCACAAGCCTGGGCAAAATCGTGCGCCGCAATGCCGACCGCACGCTCCGGCGTCGCAATCTCGAATGCGCGCCGCATCTGCCGCGACATCCACGGATCATGCGCAGCCGTGCCCGGCCAGGTGCCTTCATTGAGCCCGCCAAGGACGACGAGATCGGCCTGTTGCAGACGTGCTTCGAGCAACCCCCAGATCGCCAGCCGCGGATGGCGCCCATAAACCGGGCGGACGACGGTTCCGGCGGCAAGGGCCTCGAACAATGCCGGGTAGTGGCGTCCGGGCAACGCGGGGAACGCCTCTGCGGCCTCGATCAGCTCGTGACAGAAACGCGAGCCAGCCTCCCCGGCGGTGTCGCTCCATAGCCGCTCGCTGCCGGCGGCTTGATCGGTCGCCGCCAGCCGCTCGGCTGCCTCGACATGCGCGGTCACGAGCCGAACAAGCGGAACGGCTTCGGCCGTCAGCAGTTCGGGCAGCGCGCCAAGGCAGGCATCGAGCCGATCGGCAAAGCGGCGCAAATCCGGCTGGTCCTCGCCGAGCGCCGCTTTGAGACCGGCAATACCGGGGGCCGGACGCGGTCCGCGTATCGCCTGCTCGAGCCGGCGCGTAACATCTCGGAAATGGGCCTGTGCGATCCCGCCCGCCGCCAGCGGATGCTTCAGCGCCGCGAAGAGCGGTACGGGGGCGAGCGCGCTCGCGGCGAGGTCCAGCACAAGGCGCAGGAAGACGCCCGGAGGGGTGCGGTTTAGCGGAACACCGGCGGAGTTGTCGATCTCGATATTCCAGCGCCGCAACTCGGCCGCAACCCGCCGTGCGAGTTCGCGATCGGGGGTGACGAGCGCGGCGGTGGCACTGGGCGTCTCGATTTTCCGGCGCAGCAGCAGCGCGATCGTCAACGCCTCCTCATGCGCATTGGCACATTCGTAACGACTGAGACCGCCGAGCGCTCCGGCCGGAAACCTGGGTAGATCGCGCCACGCATCGGTCGTCGCAGCCGGGCGCAGCGCTTCACCGATCAGCCGCATTCGTTGCCCGCGCGTTTCCGAGGCTCGGCAAGCCATCGAGATCGGGACATTCTCCGGCCAGTCCCGGACCTCGGCCGGCGATAGATCAAGCGCTCGCAAGAGTCTCGCCAGCAAATATTGCGGGTGCCCATCGTCTTGTTCGATTGCTGCCCATTCGATTGCCGGCCGACTGCGATCGAGCCCGTGCAGCACTACCGTCCCGTTCTCCAGCGAGGCGATGACCCGGATCAACTCGGTCATCGCCGGAAAGCCGCCGGTCAATCCGACAGCAAAGATCGGATTGCTCGGCGGCGATTGCCGCAACCGCATCGCCAGACGGTCGATCAGATGGTTGCGGCGGTCGGCAGGATCGATTGCGCCCTCCGCGGCGAGGAGGCTCGGCCAGTAATGCGGCAGAATTTCGAGAAACCGGCGGACAATCTGCCAATGCTCAGCCAGGGCATCGGGCACCAAGTCTCGCAGTCGTCCGAAACCCGCTCCTTCCGTCGCCATTTCGTCGACAAGGCGTGCCAACGTCCCGGCGAGGGCCGCTGCCTGACCGGGCAGCACCGGGTCGTGGCCGCGCCGATCGCCCCAGCGCAGGACGAGACGGGTCAATAGCAGACGGCGACGCAGCTCGGATATTGCCGGCGGCACCGCGATCGTGTCGGCATCGCCGGCGTCATTCAACGGCATCGGCTCATCGGCATCGAGCTCGCCGATTGGCCTGATCCGAGGCAACAGCAACAGTTTATCTGGCTCGCCGCCATTCGGCAGCGCGCGCAGAAAGGCCTCGCGCAAGGCGCGCACGGCGCGACGGGTCGGCAGTAACACCGTCATGCGCGGCAGGGCCAGCGGGTCACCCGCGGCCATCGCGAGAAAGCCGCTCGCCAAAGTCCGAAGAAACGGACGGTCGGGAGCGATCGTGTAGAGCTTGGGCCGTGCAGCGCCCATCGCCCGATGGCTACCGTTCAATGCGGTGCGACGACAGTCGCTCGCGGGTCGCGGCAAGGCCGACCGGGGTACCTATATGATACCACTCACCGTCGTGCACGATCCCGTGCAGGCGCCCCGCCGCTTCGGCGCGATCGAAGAGAGCGACGAGCGAGAAGATTTGCTCGGAGATGCCTTCGAACAAGCGGCGATGCAGCAGCTGGATGCCGGCGAACAAAAAAGGGGCGATTGCACGTTCCCGACGTCGGCGGGGCCGACCCGCGGGATCGAGGAAATAGTCGCCGTTGCCTTCGTAGCCGATCGCGGTCACGGTCCGCTGCAACAGCAGCACCGCGTCCATGCGCGAGGGATCAAAAGCCGCTGCCAAGCGCCGCAGCCCCGACTCCCTGCCGTCGAGCCAGAAGATATCGGCATTGACGACGAAAAAGACGTCATCGAGCAACGACAGCGCCTGGGCGACGCCGCCGCCCGTATCGAGCAGCTCGGCCTCGTGCGAGATCTCGATGTGCGGCTGCGCCCGGCGGGCCAGATGCTCGGCGACCATCGCCGCCTTGTAATGAGTGTTGACGACGATGCGCTCGATACCGGCCGACGCCAGCCGATCGATCGCGTGATCGAGCAGAGTCCGTCCGTTGATCTCGACAAGCGGCTTTGGCAAGGTTTCGGTCACCGGGCGCAGCCGCTTGCCGAGGCCGGCCGCCAACACCATTGCAGAACGCGGCATCATGGCCGGTCCGGGCAATTTGGATCGGGCACGCGCCTGATGCCGGACGGCAGATGATGCTCGAGCCAATCTTTGATGGGTGCCAGGGCTGGATGGCGCAGGTCGCGCTCGACAAGGCGCCAGAGACGCGGCACATGCCGCAGATAATCGGGCTTGCCGTCGCGCCGCCATAGCCGCGTGAAGATGCCAATTATCTTGCAATTGCGCTGGGCAGCCAATATCGCGGCCGAACGCGAAAAGGCAAGGCGATCGAAATGCGGGAAGGCCGCAAGATAACGCTCGGTCATCGCCTGCGCCAGCTCCTCGGAAACGTCACGCCTCGCATCGGCGATCAATGAAACGAGGTCATAACTCGGCGGTCCGCATACGGCATCCTGAAAGTCGAGCAGACCACATCGGCGCACGCCCACGCGTCTGCGCAAAAAAACGAGGTTATCGATATGAAAATCTCGTAAAACGAGCGTTGGTTTGAACGGGGCAATGGCCGGCGCCAGCACCTCGCCCCATAATTTCAGATATTCCGCGCGCCACCGACTGTCGACAGGCGCGCCTCGGACGGCGGGCAGGTACCAATCGACGAGGAGGACGGCTTCGTCCAGCAACAGCCTTTCGTCATAGCGCGGCAGGTCCGGCGGGCCGCCGGCGGCGACCGCCTGCTGTAATGTCACCAACGTATCGATTGCCAGCCCGTAAAGCGCGTGTTCGTCGCCGCCGTCGGCGAGCAGTCTGTTGTAGGTCTGGTCGCCGAAGTCCTCGAGCAAGAGAAAGCCGCGCGTGTGATCCGCGGCCAATATCCTTGGCGCGCTGAGCCCGAGATCGCATAACAGCGTCGCGACCACGGCAAACGCGGCGACGTCTTCCTTTGCCGGCGGCGCGTCCATGACGACGGCGCGCTTGCGGCCATTGCGAACGCGGTAATAGGAGCGAAAGGAGGCATCCGCCGCCAGCGGTACTGGCGCTCGACCGCCCCAGCCGCGGCTGGCGAGGAAGGCGGAAAGAGCTGCTTGTCGCGACGGAACGGGCGGGTCCGACGGAGACGAGATTGCGCCTTTCGCGTGAACGAGATGACCCCCTGCAGAGCCTTGTCGATCAGACATCGGCGGCGATCTGGAGCAACCGGCTTTGCCACGCGGCGCCGCCGAAAAGAAAGCCGCGCCGCGCATCCGGCCGCGCGGCAAAGACCAATTCGATTTCGAGGCGTCCGTTCGGCAATAAAGGACCAAGTCGTTCGGGCCATTCGATCAGCGAAATGCCGTCGGTAAAAGCCTCCTCGATCCCGAGTTCCCAAGCTTCCTGCGGCGATTGCAAGCGATAGAGGTCAAAATGCCAAATCGTTGTCCCGCCGGCATCGTACAGCTGCACCAGCGTGAAGGTCGGGCTCGGCACGTCACCACAGATGCCGCGGGCCCGAAGGAAAGCACGGGCGAGGGTCGTCTTGCCGACGCCAAGCTCCCCTTTCAAGGCAATCACATCGCCGCATCCGGCCATTGCGGCGACAGCCGCAGCCAGGGCAACGGTCCCGGCTTCGTCTGGCAATTCGACGGTTATGTTCACGGTCGCGTTCTAAAGCCTGCGGGTGATCGCGTGCAATAGATCCTTGCCAGAAGCGATCACCAGCGCGCGTCCTTAATTCGTCAATCGCGCCAAACGGCAACGGCCATAACCCTGGTCATCCCGGGGAAGGCGGCTAAATCCGATTGCCCATCCCCGTCGCCCCACGATCGCCGCCGTCCGGAAATTCAGCTCGCGTCCGGTCAAGTCCTTTTCCGTCGTTCCCGCGCGCGAGCCAGTAATCCTAAGCCTCACGCGGCTGGATTTCTCTGATCGCTCTCCCCGAAGAAGCCCGGAGTCATTTCTACGACGCGCCGGATTTTTTATATAATTACTATATATTATTAAGCGATGACTGCCCGCTCCGCGGCGAGACGGTCTCGGCATTGGCCGGGGAAGAAGATGAAAAAGGAACGACCGCCGTCGCCGCGATATTTTCCGACAGTCTCGCTCGCGGGGTCGCGGGGAGGATTGACGTCGCGCGCCGGAAACAATCGGATTACGGCCGCGAATTGGTCGCCGCCAGCGGCGTCTTGCGCAAACGCGGCACGGCCGCTTCCAGGGTCTCGGTCTGTCCCCGATCCATACCGTAAGCGGCGCGCTTGCGTCGAGAGCGCCGGCTGACGGGCAACCGGCAGAGGATGCGAGTGCCGTGTTCCGGCTCCGATTTGATGTCAACGGTGCCGCCGTGCAGTTCGATCAGCTTTTTCACCAGCGACAGCCCGAGCCCCGCCCCCGTCTGGCGTGCGCCGCGCTCGAATTTCTCGAAGACCCGTGCCTGATCCACCGGCGCGATGCCGATCCCGGTATCGGCAACGCTCAGCAGCAGATCACCGCCTCGGCGTTCGGCTTCGATCGTGACGGTACCGCCCGGCGGGGTAAACTTCATCGCGTTCGAGACGAGGTTGAAAAGGGCCTGCTTGAGCCGCCGCTCATCCGCCTCGATCGTTCCGACCTCGGGAGAGTAGGAGAGCGTGAAATTCAGACCCTCGCTTCGTGCCCGCTCCTCGGTGAGGGTCCTCACCGCCTGCAGCGTTCGGGCGACATCGACGCGGTTCTTTTGCAATACCATATACCCGGCCTCGATGGTCGCGAGATCGAGAATGTCGCTGATCAACGCCGCCAATTGCTGCCCGCTATCGAGAATGCCGCGGCTGTAATCGAGCTGGCGCGGGTTCAGCGACCCGAAATATTGGTTGGTCAGGATTTGGGCGAAGCCGGTGACGACGTTGAGCGGGGTGCGAAGCTCGTAAGACACGTTGGCGATGAACTCGCTTTTCAGACGATCGGCAGTTTCGAGAGCCTCGTTCTTTTCGCGCAGCGCCTGTTCGACCCGGGCCGTGTCGCTGACATCGAGGTAAGTCAGCAGCACTTCGCCATCGGGCAGCGGCACGATGGCTGCCTGCAGCAGCGACCCGTCGCACCGATGGAGAAGGCCGCTCGCCGGCACCTGCGCCGCAATTTTGTCGATGACCGCCTCTTTGGTCGCGCTCCAATCCCCGCCGTCGTCGAGCAGCGGCCGGATTTTCTCGACGATTTGCGCGACATGCGGTTCGCCTGCGAGATCCTCTTCGGATAATTCCCAAATTGTCCGATAGGCGGGATTGTGCAGCTTCAGTCGGCCATCGGCGCCGAACACCGCGATGCCCTCGAACAGATGGTCGAGCGTCGCACGCTGCACCTGCGCCAAAGTGTTGAACGAGCATTCGAGAGCCAGATAGTCGGTCACATCCTCATAGAGAAAAACCAGACCGGCCAGCGGATGCGGCGATACCGACAGCTGCAAGGTGCGTCCGTCCGGAAGGTGCATCATTTCGCGCCACGGCTCAATCAGACCGGTGAACATTTCAAGGTGCTGGCACTTGTAGGCACGGAAATCGGTGCGTTCCGGAATTTTGCGTCGTTCGCGCAACCATTCCAGAACTTCGCCAAGCGTCGGCTCGCCGGCGAGCCAGTCCTCGTTCATTCCCCAGAGGGTGGCAAACGCCGCGTTGAAATATTTGAGGCGCCGGTCGGCGCCATAGATCGCGACTCCCGCATGAATCCCTTCGAGCACCTCGCCATGCGCATCGATATGGCGCAACATCTCGTTTTGCGCCGATTCGACATCGGTTCGGTCGATGGCAAAACCGATGACGCCGGCGTGACTGTGTTTCATTTCGGTGATCTGGATCAGGCGCCGGGTGCCCCCGATCACGACATGACCGAGCCTTTGCCGTTCGGCTCTGTCTTCAGCTGCCCCCGTTGTCAGGTCGCTGTGCCAGGGCGCCAGCGCCGGGAGTTGTGCCGGCAGGGCATCACCGGTCAGGCCCAGCGCCGACGCATAGGCAAGATTGCCTTCGACGATCGCGCCTTCGGCGTCGCGGCGCCATGCCGGCACCGGGATCGCATCGATCAACTCGCGCAGCCCCGCCGCCCGTTCGACCGCCGCATCGCGTTCCCGGCGCGCGATTGCCGTCGACCCATCGAGCAACCACAAAATACGCTCGCCGCCGGCGGCGCACCGGCCTTCGATGGTCCAGTCCGTCCCGTCGAGGGCCGCAAGCGACAGCGTGAAGCCGGCGGCGTCGTCTGGCAATGCGCGCCGCGCCGCGTCGAGCCGGGAGGCATCGTCGGGGACGAGCCTATCGAGAAATTCCGCGTAGCCGGCCGGCATGACGCCGCCGTTCGCGGCGGCCGCGAAGCGAAACACCGAGATCGGCAAAGTGTCGAGCGCCGCCCGCAATTCATCCCGATCGCGCTCGACCCTGTCGCATCGGACCATCACCGCGCGTATCGTCGCCCGTGATCGCAACCACAGACCGGCGAACAACCCCGACACGCCGAGCATAAGGAGCGCGCTGGCGTATTCCATCACCGTAAGACCCCGTTTCGCGCCACAAGCGGGCATTGCTGACGCCGAGCCCGCTCACTGCACCTTAAACGGGAACTTTATCGATCATGGCGAGTTTGTACAACCAAAAAAACTATCTCAAAGTTGTTCTGTCCAGTCGCCAGCCGGCCGTCAATAGCGATAGTGCTCCGGTTTGAACGGACCGGAGCCGGCAAGGCCGAGATAAGCCGCCTGCGCCGAGGTCAGCTTGGTCAGCTCGACGCCGAGCTTTTCAAGGTGCAGCGCCGCCACTCTCTCGTCCAGATGTTTCGGAAGCACATAAACCTTGTTCTCGTATTGGCCGTGGTTGGTCCACAATTCGATCTGCGCCAGCACCTGATTGGTGAAGGAGGCGCTCATGACGAAACTTGGATGACCGGTCGCGCAGCCGAGATTGACGAGCCGCCCTTTGGCGAGCACGATCAGTCGCTTGCCATCGGGAAAAACGACTTCGTCGACCTGCGGCTTGACCTCCTCCCAGGGGTAATTGCGCAAGGCGTCGATCTGGATCTCGCTGTCGAAGTGACCGATGTTGCAGACGATTGCGCGGTCTTTCATCTGCCGCATGTGGTCGATCGTGATCACGTCGATGTCGCCGGTCGCGGTGACGAAGATGTCGCCGAGCGGCGCCGCCTTTTCCATCGTCGTGACCTGATAGCCTTCCATCGCCGCCTGCAGCGCGCAGATCGGATCGATCTCGGTGACGATGACCCGGGCGCCCTGGCTCCTGAGGCTCGCCGCGGAACCCTTGCCGACATTGCCAAAGCCGCAGACGACCGCCAGCTTGCCGGCCAGCATCACGTCGGTCGCCCGTTTGATGCCGTCGACGAGGCTCTCCCGGCAACCGTAGAGGTTATCGAATTTCGACTTGGTGACGCTGTCGTTGACGTTGATCGCCGGCGCCTCGAGCACCCCCCGTCGCATCATGTCATAGAGCCGGTTCACGCCGGTCGTCGTCTCCTCGGAAATGCCGCGGATACCGCGTAACAGCTCCGGGTATTTTTCATGGAGGATCTTGGTCGCGTCGCCACCGTCGTCGAGGACCATGTTCGGCGTCCAGCCGACAAAGGGACCCTCGGCCGGCCCGCGCAGGGTCTGCTCAATGCACCATTCGTATTCCTCCTCGGTCTCGCCCTTCCAGGCAAAGACCGGGATATGGCGCGCCGCAATCGCCGCTGCCGCATGATCCTGGGTCGAGAAGATGTTGCAGGAGCTCCACCGTACCGTCGCGCCGAGTTCGAGCAGGGTTTCGATCAGCACCGCCGTCTGGATCGTCATGTGCAGGCAGCCGACGACCCTCGCCCCCTTGAGCGGCTTCGTCGAACCGAACTCCGCGCGCAGCGCCATCAGCCCCGGCATCTCGGTTTCGGCGATCGCGATTTCTCGACGACCCCAATCAGCAAGTGCGATGTCGGCAACCTTGCAATCGGTAAACTCAACCATGGACGGCTCTCCTGGGCAGCGCCACGACCTGACGGCAGACCGGCATATAGCAGCGGCACGCTCGGCGCGGCAAGGCGCGGGACAAGCGCGAGCGTCGGGCGATCAATGCTCTCGCCGCCCGACTGGTCATGGATCGGACCACCCTCGGCCGCAACATTCTGTCGCTCGAACGCGATCGGGTTCATCACGATCACGCCGGCTCGGTCGGACCGGCGGAGAAGGAGTTGCGCCTGACCGCCGCAGGCGAATCCCGGCTCGATGCGGCAAGACCGGCCTGGATCGCGGCGCAGCGGGGCTTCGAAGCCGGCTTTGGCGCGAAACCCGCGGCGGAAATGCGCGGGCTGTTGCACAGCCTCGTCAAGAGCGGGCTGGTGCCCGCCGACGAGGGGTGAGGCTCCGTTGCTGCCGCGAGTTTTTCGCGATCGAGAATCGCGCGCGCCCGGAACTCCCCAGAGGCACTTGCCCCATCCTATTTTCTCTCACGCGCCCCGCGCGCGAGGCAAAGAGAGATCAGGATCAAGTATTTGATTGTACTTGATTCTGTGATTCGGAAACAGCGGCTAGCCGGATGGATCCAAGCGGCTCGGCAACAGCTTCCGTCATATGCGACCTTTGGACCACGAGTTAGCTTACAATGATTATGTGTTCATGATCCGTTCGAAATCAAGATCCCACGGCCCCGCCAAACGAGCCAAGGGCTTGCCGCTGCATAGAGGGGATTTCTGACAGCCTCAAAAGGCGGCGTACACGCCATCCCCTACTCCCCCGGTAATCGAGATACTGGGTAACCGCCCCACAATCAGGCTGACGCGCGTCACGGGCGGGTGGCGGCTATTGCGCCGCCCGATCGGGCATCGCTTCGTCGGTCGGCTCTGACGCGAGGGCGGCGCCGTCCTCGACCGCTTCCTCCTCGCGCATCAGGTTTTCTTTGATGCCGGTCAACGCCTCGATCAACGCGTCGCGCGCCCCCGGCGCCGCGCCCGCGAAAGCTTCATCGCGAATTGCCTGATTGACGTCGAGGATGCGCTCGACCACGGGGACCGCACCCGGTGCCAGCCACAGGGTGCGCACCCGGCGATCGGTCGGATGCGCGCGCCGCTCGACAAGCCCTTCCTCGTGCAGCTTGTCGAGCATGCGCACCAGCGCGATCGGCTCGATATCGAGCCAGTTCGCGACCTCGGCTTGGCTCACGCCTTCATGCCGCGCGACGTAGAGCACGACCGCCGCCTGGCGGCGGGTGATCGGCAGGCCGGTCTGCCGCGCCCGCCTGTCGAAGCGGCGTTTGACGAGGCGAGAAACATCGTGCACCAGGAAGCCGAAGCTGCGGTCGGCCGACTCCCGCTCGCCTTTGGCGCGCGGCGGCGTAATAAGGTCGCGACGCATCGTCGTCATTCCGCGCCCTGCCGGCCCGGCGTAAGCGCCTGATGGGCGCCGCCCGACAGCGCTTCCGCCGCCCGCGACGGCCGATAGGGGCGGCCGAGCCAGCGCGCAAAGCGCTCGAGGTAGAGGTAGATGATCGGTGTCGTGTAGAGGGTCAGCCACTGCGACACGAGCAGCCCGCCGACGATCGCGATGCCGAGCGGCCGGCGCAATTCCGAGCCCGCGCCCTGCCCCAACGCGATCGGCAGGCTGCCGAGCAGCGCCGCAAAGGTCGTCATCATGATCGGCCGGAACCGCAAGAGGCACGCCTGATAAATCGCATCGCGCGGGCTCTTGCCCTCGATTCGCTCCGCCTGCAGCGCGAAGTCGATCATCATGATCGCGTTCTTTTTGACGATGCCGATCAGCAGAATGATGCCGATCATAGCGATCACGCTCAAATCATAATGCAGCAGCATCAGCGCCAGCAATGCGCCAACGCCGGCCGACGGCAGAGCGGACAAGATCGTGATCGGGTGAATATAGCTCTCGTAGAGCACGCCCAGGACGATGTAGACGACAAGGATCGCGGCCGCGACCAGCAGCGGTGTCGAGGATAGCGAAGCCTGGAACGCCTGCGCCGTCCCTTGAAACGACCCGTCGAGCGTCGCCGGCGTGCGCAACTCCGCGGTGAGCGCCTGGATCCTGTCCACCGCCTGGCCGAGCGCCACGCCCGGCGCCAGATTGAACGACAATGTCACCGCCGGGAACTGTCCCTGGTGATTGACCGACAGCGATTCGATTTTCGGCGCAAAATGGGCAAAGGCGCTGAGCGGGATCTGCACGCCATTCGGCCCGGCAACATAGATCTTCGCAAGCGCCGTCGGATCATCCTGGAACTGCGGCTGCACCTCCAGGATCACCTTGTATTGGTTCTTCGAGGTGTACATCGTGGCGACTTGTCGCTGGCCGAATGCGTCATACAATGTCGCGTCAATCAGCGATGGCGAAATACCGAGTTGCGAAGCCGCATCGCGGTCGATCTCAATGCCGATATGCGGCGCGGCGATCTGCAAGTCGGAGGCGACGTCCTGCAATTCCGGAAGCTTCTTCATCCCCCGCTCGAGGATCGGCGCCCAATGATTGAGCTCGTCCGGGTCCGTGTCGGTCAATGTATATTGGTAGAGAGTACGGCTGAGCCGCCCGCCGATGCTGATGTCCTGCCCCGATTGCATAAAGAATTTAAGGCCCTGGACAACGGCCACTTTCGGGCGCAGGCGCTGGATTATCTGGTTAGAGGTCAGCGAACGCTGGTTGTGCGGCACTAGTTGGATGAAGACACGCGCTGTATTTTCGGTTGGATTGTAGGCGGTGGCACCGGTATAGGCGAAAACGCCTGAAACATCCGGATCCCGGCGCACGATATCGACGATTTTATGCACCAGTTCGGACATGCCATAATACGAGATGTCTTCGCGCGCGTCGGCCTGACCAAAAATAAAACCAGTGTCCTGTTCGGGGAAAAAGCCCTTCGGTATAGCCGCATAGAGATAGCCGGTCAGCACGATCAGCGCCAAAGTCGACAGAAATGTCGGAAGCTGATGACGAAAGACAAAGTCGAGGCCGCGCCCATATCCGCGCAGCATCCAATTGAACCCGCCCTCGAGCGCCCGGTTCAACCAGCCGGTCGGATGCAGCGCCTGCTCCTTCAGAAACAACGAGCACAAAACCGGCGTCAGGGTCAGCGAGATTGCCGCCGAGGCCACCACCGCGACCGAAACCGTGACCGCGAACTCACGAAAGAGGCGACCGATGATGCCGCCCATAAACAACAGCGGGATGAAAACCGCGATCAGCGAAAAGGTGATCGAAATGATCGTAAAGCCGATCTGCCCGGCGCCCTTGAGTGCCGCCTCGAACGGCCGGTCACCCATCTCGATATAGCGGACAATGTTTTCGATCATCACGACAGCGTCGTCGACGATGAACCCGACCGAGATCGTCAGCGCCATCAAAGAGATGTTGTCGAGACTGTAGCCCACTGCATACATGATGGCAAAGGTCGCCAGCAAGGACAGTGGTACGGCTAGACTAGGAATAATCGTTGCCCACAAGGTCCGCAGAAACAAAAAGATCACAAGAATTACGAGTCCGATCGTCATCATCATCGTGAATTGTACATCGTGCACGGCCGCGCGGATGACGAGCGAGCGATCGGACACCAGGTCGACTTTGATTGAAGGCGGAAACGATTCCATGATTCGCGGAACCATCGCCTTGATCGTGTCGACCAGCTGGATCGTATTGGCGCCGGCCTGGCGCTGGATTGCCAGGCCCTCGGCCTTGGTGTCGAAAAACCAGGAGCCGCTGCGGGCGTATTGCGTCGAATCGACTGCCCGCCCGACATCCTTGACGCGCACCGGCGCGCCATTGCGATAGGCGATGATCACATCGTCATAAGCGGCGGCGTTGAAGAGCTGGTCGTTGGTGTCGAGGGTGTAGGTCTGGTGCGCGCCTTCAAGATCGCCCTTCGGCCGATCGAGCGTCGTCGCCACCAGCGCATTGCGCACGTCCTCAAAGCCGAGCCCGCGCGAGGCCAACGCCCCGGGGTTGATCTGGACATGCGCCGCATAGGTTTGCTGGCCGAAGATCCTCGCCTCGGAGACGCCGGGCACCGTCGACAGCTTCTGCGCCAGGATCACATAGGCAAAATCGTCGACGCGATAGATTGGCAGCCCCTTCGAATGCACCGCATAGATCAGGACCGGCCGGTCGGCCGGATTGGTCTTGCGGTAGGTCGGCGGGCTCGGCAGATCGGGCGGCAAGAGACCGCTCGCCGCGTTGATCGCTTGCTGCACGTCCTCCGCGGCTGCATCGATATTGCGCGACAGCTCGAATTGCAGCGTGATGGACAAGGATCCGATACCGCTCGTCGACGTCATCTGGTCGAGCGACGGAATCGCGGCAAATTGCTGTTCGAGCGGGGTGGCGACTGCCGAAGCCATCGTGTCCGGACTCGCCCCGGGATAGTTAACGGCGACGGTAATCGTCGGGAAATCGACGTTCGGCAGTGCCGCCACCGGCAGCAACCCGTAGGCGGCAATGCCGAACACCAGCACGCCAAGCATCAGCAGCGAGGTGGCGATCGGTCGGCGGATGAAGGGTTCCGAAATATTCATCGAAACCTCGATGTTCTGTTCGAAGTGCGATGTCCGCCGGGGTCGGACATCAGGCGCCTTCTCATTTCATGGCGTTCGACGACCGCAGAGGTAGTGGGCTCACTCCGCGCCCTGCCGCTCCGGCGTGAACGCCGGCCGCCCCTCACCCGACAGCGCTTCCGCCACCCGCGACGGCCGGTAAGGGCGGCCGAGCCAGCGAGCGAGCCGGTCGAGATAGAGGTAGATGACCGGCGTCGTATAGAGCGTCAGCCATTGCGAGACGAGCAGGCCGCCGATGATCGCGACACCGAGTGGCTGCCGCAATTCCGCGCCGCCGCCCCGGCCGAAGGCGATGGGCATCGCGCCGAACAGCGCGGCAAACGTCGTCATCATGATCGGGCGAAAGCGCAACAAGCAGGCCTGATGGATCGCCTCCTGCGCGCTCTTGCCTTCCAGCCGCTCGGCCTGCAGCGCGAAATCGATCATCATGATGGCGTTCTTTTTGACGATGCCGATCAGCAGGATGATGCCGACGATCGCGATCACCGACAGCTCGTAATGCAGCAGCATCAGCATCAACAGCGCGCCGACGCCGGCGGACGGCAACGCGGACAGGATCGTGATCGGGTGGATATAGCTTTCGTAGAGGATGCCGAGCACGATGTAGACGACGAGGATCGCCGCCGCGACGAGCAGCGGCATCGACGACAGCGAGGCCTGGAAGGCTTGTGCGGTGCCCTGGAACGAGGCGTTGAGCGTCGGCGGCACATGCAGCCGGTCGGTCATCGCCGCGATGGCGTTGACCGCCTGCCCGAGCGCGACCCCCGGCGCCAGATTGAATGACAGCGTCACCGCCGGGAAGATGCCCTGGTGGTTGATGATCAGCGGTTCGGTCTTGCGGGTGAAATGCGCAAAGCTGCTCAGCGGCACTTCCGCGCCGGTCGGACCGTCAACGTAAATTTTCGATAACAGGTTCGGATCGTGCTGGAACTGCGGCTGCACCTCGAGCACGACCTTGTACTGATTGGTCGCGGTATAGATGGTCGCGACCTGCCGCTGGCCGAACGCGTCGTAAAGCGACTGGTCGATCAGATTGGCCGACAATCCGAGACGCGAGGCCGCATCGCGGTCGATATCGATCGCCAGGTGCGCCGCGGCGACCTGCTGATCAGAGGCGACATCCTCCAGCTCCCGCAGCTTCTTCATCTCCCTTTCGAGGATCGGCGCCCAGTGGTTGAGTTCATCGTTGTTGGTGTCGGTCAGCGTATATTGGTATTGGGTGCGCGACAGGCGCCCGCCGACCGTGATGTTTTGCGGCACCTGCATGAAGAATTTGGCGCCCTCGATGCCTGCGACCTGCTTGCGCAAGCGCGCGATGATCTGCTCCGCGTTGGCGTCGCGCTCCTCGTAGGGCTTCAGCCCCCAAAAGATGCGCGCGGTGTTCTCGGCAGGATTGTATGGTGTGGCGCCGTCATACGAGAAGACGCCCTGGACGCCGGGATCGTGCATGACGATGTTGACGACCTTGCGCCGAATTTTGTCGGTCTGGGCGAACGAAGCGTCCTGGCGCACGTCAAGCTCGCCAAAAATGAACCCGGTATCTTGCTGCGGAAAGAAACCCTTCGGCATTATCACATAAAGATAGCCGGTCGCGACCATCAGCAGCAGCGTCGCCAGCAGCGCCGAAAATTGGTGGCGGAAAACGAAATTGAGGCCCCGGTCGTAGCCGCGCAGCGCCGCCTCGTAGACGCGCTCGGCGCCGCGATTGAACCGGCCCTTGGGATGCAGTCCCTCCTGCTTCAGGAACAGCGAGCACAACACCGGGGTCAGGGTCAGCGAGATCGCAGCCGAGGCCATCACCGCAACCGCGACCGTCACAGAAAACTCACGGAATAGCCGGCCGATTATACCGCCCATGAAGAACAGCGGGATGAAAACGGCGATCAGCGAGAAGGTAATCGAAATGATTGTGAAGCCGATCTGCCCGGCACCTTTCAGCGCGGCATCGAACGGCCGCATGCCCTGTTCGATATAGCGGACGATGTTTTCGATCATGACGATCGCGTCGTCGACGATAAAGCCGACCGAGATCGTCAGCGCCATCAGCGAGATGTTGTCGAGACTGAAGCCCGCCGCGTACATCACGCCGAAGGTGGCAAGCAATGACAGCGGCACCGCCAGGCTCGGAATGATTGTCGCCCACAGCGTTCGCAGAAACAGAAAAATCACGATGACGACGAGAGCGATTGTCAGCATCATCGTGAATTGCACGTCTCGAATCGAAGCGCGCGTCGTCTGCGACCGATCCGACATCAGGTCGACATGGACGGCTGGCGGCAACGATTGTTCGAGCTTGGGCAACAACGTCTGGATCCGGTCCACCACGTCGATCGTGTTGGCGCCGGGGGCTTTCTGGATGGCGATGCCCTCGGCCCGCTGGTCGCCGAACCACGAGCGGAGCCGCTCGTTCTGCACGGAGTTGATGACGTCGCCCACATCCTTGATGCGCACCGGCGCCCCGTTGCGCCAGGCGATGATGACGTCTCCGTAATGCGCCGCATCGAACAGCTGGTCGTTAGTGTCGAGCGCAATGGCCTGATGCTCGCTTTCGATCTCGCCTTTCGGGTTGTTGACGGTTGCGTTGATCAGTGCACTGCGCACGTCTTCGAGGCCGATCCCCTTTGCCGCTAGCGCCGCCGGGTTGATTTGGACACGAGCGGCATAAGGCATCGCGCCGAAGACGAAGACCTGTCCCACGCCGGGCTGGGTCGAGAGCTGATCGGCGATGACGTTGTTGGCGTAATCGTCGATCTTGTACGGTGGTATCGCATCGGAGTGGATCGCATAGATAAGCACCGGAAAGTCCGCCGGGTTCACCTTGCGATAAGTCGGCGGTGTGGGCATGTTCTGTGGCAACACGCCGCTAGCGGCATTGATTGCCTGCTGCACATCCGACGCTGCGGCATCGACGCTGCGGTTCAGGTCGAATTGCAACGAGATCGAGGTGATGCCGACGCCGCTAAACGACGTCATCTGGCTCAGCGACGGGATCGCGGTGAATTGCGTTTCGAGCGGCGTCGCGACCGCCGACGCCATCGTGCTCGGATCGGCGCCAGGATACTGCGCGGTCACGGTGATCGTCGGGAAATCGACGTTCGGCACCGCCGCCACCGGCAGCAGGTTGTAGGCGCCGATGCCGAACACCAGAACGCCGAGCATCAAGAGCGACGTGGCGATCGGCCGTCGGATAAAGGGTTCCGAGATGCTCATCGTGCTCCGCTCGCAATTCGTGGTTCGTCGGGGTCGGCCGGGAGATCGGCGATCAGCCGGTCGGTGGCCGGGTTGGCGCCAATAGTCTGACGCGGGCGCCATCGGTCAGCCGGTACTGGCCGTCGACGACGACCCGCTCTCCGGGCTTCAGCCCCTTGGTGACGACGGCGATGCCGTCCTGGACCGCGGCAACGTCGAGGTTGCGCCGTTCGACCGTGTTATCCGGCTTGATGACATAGGCATAATCGCCGTCCGGCCCCTGCTGCACGGTTTGCGACGGCACCGTCGGCACCGCATGGCGAACCTTCAGGATGACCTGCAGATTGACGAATTCGCCCGGCCACAGCCGTTCGTCGATGTTATCGAAGCGCGCCTTCAAATGGATCGTCCCGGTGGATTGATCGATCGTGTTGTCGATCAGGGTCAACTTGCCGACCGAGAGCAGCTTGGTATTCTCGGCGTCGTAGGCTCGCACGGCGAGCGGCGCCTTGAGCTGTTCTGCGCGAATCTCGTCGAGCGTATCCTGCGGCAATGTGAAACTGACGAAAATCGGCTTCACCTCGGTGACCGTCACGAGTGCCGTATTGTCGCTGGTATGGACGAGGTTGCCCCTGTCGACGAGCCGGGCGCCGGTGCGCCCGTCGATTGGCGAACGGATATCGGCATAGTCGAGGTTGAGCCGGGCATTGTCGATCGCCGCCTGATCGCCCTGGATCGCCGCCCGCGACTGGCCGACCAGCGCCGTCTGCTCGTCAAAGCTCTGCCGCGTCTGGTAGCCGGTGCCGAGCAGCTTCGAATAACGGTCGAGGTCGAGCTGGGCGCCGGCGAGCTGCGCCTGGTCCTTCAGCTTGGCGGCCTGCGCCTGTTCCAGCGCCGCCTCGTAGGGCCGCGGGTCGATCTGGAACAGCGGGTCGCCCTCCTTGACCTCCTGCCCTTCCTTGAAATTCACCTTGACGATCTGGCCGTCGACCCGGGTCTTGACGGTGACCATATTGTAGGCCTGGACTGTTCCGATGCCGTGCAGAAACACCGGAACATCCTGCGCGACGACCGTGCCGGCCGTTACCGGGACGAGCGGCGGGGCGGCCTGCGCCACGGCTCGCGGACCGTTGCCGCCGAAATTCGACCACCAGACAGCGGCGACGCCAACCAGCGCCGCGACCGCCATCGCCGCGACCGCCCGTATCGACATGCCGCGCACCGATTTGAATGAGACATTAATTCGCATGGATTATCGACTTGCTTTTCGCCTGGAGTTGTTGAACGGACAGAACCATACTGCCGGCAACGCGCCACGAGATGTGATTTTAATTCATATCTATCATAGATAAACGCTATAGCTGGGTGGAATATCTGGCCAGCAAAACGGAGCCGAGCCAAAATCGCCGCGGCAGATGTCGGCGCCGCGGCGCTTATTGGCTGAGCGGCAGCTCGATCGGAGCGCAGTTGGTGCGTCCCTGCATCAGGCAGTCTTCAAGCTGCGATTCCCGGCCGAGCTGGCGTACCAGCACGATCCCGACGATCGCCAAGGACAGGATGACGATCAGCCCGAGCAGCGCCGATGTTCGCCTTTCGTCGGTTTCGCGGTCGCTGTCGCCGAAGCGGTTGTTCATCAGTCGGCCCGCGCGGCCGAACCGGCCGCTTCGGGCGGCGCGGCCGCCCGGTCGAGCCCGTGCAGCACCGCATCAGCCGAAAGGAGCTCTGGCAGGGTTTCGCCATTCGGTCGGCCGGGACCATAGACCGCGTCGAATGGAATGCCATAGCGTCCGAAGCTTTCGAGGTAGCGGGTTAGTGCCGGATCAGGGCGCGTCCAATCGCCGCGCATCGCCACGACCCCGCTGCCGAACAGCCGGCCCTCGACCGGCATACGGTCGAGCACGGCCGCCTCGTTGACTTTGCAGGTCAGGCACCAGGCGGCGGTGACGTCGACAAAGACGACCTTGCCGTCGGCGACGAGCCGGGGCACGGCCGCCGGATCGAATGGCTGCCACCGACCCGCGGCCCGCCCCGGCCAGGCCGCCTCGACGCCGGCGAAGGCAGGCCACAGCACCGACCCGGCGACGACGACGGCGGCGGCGCCGGCCGCGAGACGGGCGGCGAGCGTCGGCAAGCCAGGCCGGCTCTTCAGCAGCAAGAGCCCGAGGACGACGGCGAGGGCCGCACCGGTGCCGCACGCCACTCGCAGCCCCGACAGCGCCGCCAGCACGAACAGCAGCCAGACCGCGGTGCCGGCCAAGGCGAAGCCGAGGACGGCGCGCATCGCAGCGAGCCAGCGGCCCGGCCGCGGCAGCAGGGCGGCAAGCCGCGGCACGGCCGCCACCAGCAGGAACGGGGCCGCCATGCCCAACCCCATCGCCGCGAAGACAAACCCGATCTCGCGCGGTCCGCGGGCGAGGGCAAAGCCGATCGCGGTGCCGACAAACGGCGCCGAGCACGGCGTCGCCAAGAGCGTGGCGAAAAGACCGGCGACAAACGCCTCGGCGTGGCGCTGCCGCAGGCGGAGGCTGCCCGCGGCGTCGTAGACGACACCCGGCAGCGCGATCGGCAGCCAGCCCCAGAGGCTGGCCGCGAACAGCGTCGTCAGCGCCGCCATGCCGGCGACGAACCACGGCCACTGGAACTGGATTCCCCAGCCGATCGCGGCACCGGCCGCCTTCAGACCGATCAGCACGACGGCGAGCACGGCGAAGGACGCGAGCACGCCGAGCGCCGTCAGGGCGAGCCCGGCGCGCGCCCGGCGTCGGTCGACCTCCGCCTGCCCGGCAACGGAGATCAGCTTCAGCGACACGACCGGCAGCACGCAGGGCATGACGTTGAGGATCAACCCGCCGAAGAGCGCGATGGCGAGGATCGGCAGCAGCCGCGCCGGCCCGGCGGCGGGGGCGGCCTGCGGTGCAGCCGCGAATTGCGCCGCTCTGGCGCCGTCGACGAGCGTCAGGGTCAGGCTCTTGCCGGTGACGCCCGCCGCCGTCATGCCGCGCAGCGGCACCGTCAGCTGCGCGCGACGGCCCGCCTCGCTCAGTTCCACCGCGGGCCGCCCGGCCGAGCCCTCGGCAAGGCCCTCGACGAACAGATCCGGCGAACGGAACGGGGCCCCTTCGGCGCGCAAGCGGATCGTCAGCAGCCCCTCGTCGCCGGCGC
Organism: uncultured Alphaproteobacteria bacterium; assembly: GCA_963790875.1. GTDB lineage: Bacteria > Pseudomonadota > Alphaproteobacteria > ATCC43930 > CGMCC-115725 > AP-15. The sequence continues at coordinate 550,606 of CAWBQT010000016.1, read as the reverse complement.
CATCGGCGGTTGCCGACAAGAGTTCGACGCCTTCGGCAGTCAGACCTTGCGGCACCCGCGTCAGCGCCGCCGCGATCGACGGCGCCTCGGGCGCCGGTGCCGCCGGACCGGCCGGTAAACGGAGGGCGAATTTCGCCGAATAGGGCACGCAGATATCGGCGCAGGCGGCGTAATCGACCGCGGCATGCAGGTCGAGCGGCTGGCTGGGCCGCGCCAAAGTCAGCCTGATCGGCAACACGACCCGGTTCACGTAGCCGGCGGTTTCGAGGCCGGCGACCGAAAAACGGGTTGGCGCCGGCCATAGAATCTCGGCATGGGCGAGGTTCCCAGACCCGGCGAAATCGAGGCTCGGCGGTATGCCGGCGTCGCCCGGCGAGCGCCAATAGATGTGCCAGCCCGGCATCAGCCGAATTTCGAGCCCGGCCTCGACCGTCGCGGCCGAACCCGTCGCATCGGTTGCCGTGGTGAGTCGCGCCGCAGCATGCGCATCGCCGGTCCACGGCGTCGCCGCCGCCGAGGCGTCGGCTCCCCAGCCGAGCAGCAGCGCCGCTGCGATGACCGCACTGTGCCACGCGAAAATCCGCAAGCTCGCCATCTCCGACAGCCGGCCGCCGACAGCAGGTGGCACAGGATTATGGCCGGCGCAAGATGGCTCCGCCGGTCCGCCGCGACGGCCGACAGCGCTATTTCTCATCGGAGCGTCCCCCCGCGCCGCGGGGAGACGGAAAACCGCGCAGTGGGAGAACCTGCCCCGGACCTGATCCGGGAGCGCGGGGCAGAAAGCGGGTCTTCGCGGATCCGCGCTCGGCGTCGTTAGTTGGTCGCCCAATCCATGATCCAGTCCCAGGGATCGTCGGCCGCCGGCGGCTCCGGCGGTTCGGTCGGCGGCGCCGCCGACGGCGGGTCTGGATCGTAGATCGGGTCGGGTGCGGTCCAGTCGTCCCACGGCTTTTCCGGCACGCAGGAGGTGCCGTTGAGACAGGCGAAGCCGACGGCGTTCACCGGGTCGGACTGAGCGAAGGCATAGGGGTTCGGGCTCGCCTCGGTATCGATATCGCTGAGGTCGCGCGACAGCCAGCGGCCGATCAGCGGGTCGTAGACGCCCGACTGCGTAAGATAGAGCCCGCTGTCGGCATGATAAAACATGCCGGCAAAGCGGAAGTCGGTAGTGGGCCCGGTTTTCGGCGCGGCGGCCGGGTTGCCGTAGGGGTCGTAATCGTAGTTCTGCGACATCGAAAAGACCGGGCTCTTGGCATAGACGTCGCGCACCGAACCGAGCTGATCGGGGCCGTAATAGAAGAACTGCTTGGCCCCGGGCGCCACCTCGCCCTCGTCGTAATACTCGCGTTCGACAACGCTCGGGCTGCTGCGCGACTGGCAGAGCTGCGAACCGCACCAGATGAAGTGCTCGGTCGACGGCTTGCCGTCGATCGTCGTCGTGATCGCCACCCGGCGGTCGAGCGCGTCATAGGCAAAGCTCGTCTTCTTCTTCGGGTCGGCCGTATAGGCGATGCCGACGAGGCGGTTGTCGGCATCCCACGTAAAGCTGTGGGCGCCGTCGGAGATGAGATTGCCGTCGTCGTCGTAGGTAACCCGCTTGCCGCCGAGCGAGGTCAATTCGTCGGTGTTGTCGTAGGTCGCCGACTTGTTGCCGCCCGGCGTCTCGAATTCTACGATGTTGCCGGTGGCGTCGTAGCTGTAGCCGTATTTCTCCTTGGAAGATTGGGCGCTCTTGACACGGTAGTCGTTGTCGTAGCCGAGCTTCCATTGCTCCGGCGTTGTTCCGGCTTTTTTCTCGGTGATGCCGGTGATCAGGTCCTCCGGGTTTGTCGTGTAGTCGAATTCCCGCTCGCCGGTATGACCGTTGACGATTGCGGCGAGCCGCCGGTCGCCGCTGTTCTTCGAATAGCTCCAGGCCGTCGAGATCGGGCCGACCGTGCTGTGCGTCAGCTGGCGCAGCGTCGGCTGCGCCGTCTCGCCGAGATAGGAGAGCTGGAAGGCGCCGAGCGCGTCGTCATGCCCGACCAGCCGGTCGATGCTGTCGTATTTGAAGGTCTCGCTGGCACTGCCGACCGTCCGGCCGATCACCCGGCCGAGCGAGTCATAGGTGTAGCTGAGCTTGCCGTTGGGCAGCGGCAGGCTCTCCTCTTGCAGCTGCAATGCGCCCGGCTTGCCGACCGGTACATAGTCGTAGGTCGTCGTGCCGGTGCCGTCGGTCACCGAGGTGAGCCGCGGGAAATCCGGGTCGTAGGCGAAGTATTCGTTCGGCGTCGGCTTCAACGCGTTCATGTAGCTGATCGAGGCTAGCCGGTCGTCGACCGTGTATTGGTAGTATTTGGTCTGACCGAGCGGGTCGGTTTCGCTGAGCAGCCGGCTCGTCGAATTCTCGTAAGTATAGGTCTTGGCGGTGCCGTTCGCGTAATGCTCGGCGATCACCCGGCCTTCGAGGTCGAGGTCCCAGCTTGTCGTCTGACGCTTGGGATCGGTGACGCTCTTGACGGTGCCGTCCTCGTAATAGGTGTAGCTCGTCTTCTGGCCGTCGGGGTCGGTAACCGAAAGCAGGTCCCGGTCCATATCGTAAGTATAGGTCCAGTTGTGCCCCAGCCGGTCCGTATAGGAGACGAGGTCGAGCCTGTCGTACTTGTACTTCTCGGTCGTGCCGTCCGGATACGTCGCCTCGGTCAGCCGGTCGCCGGCGTCATAGGCGTATTTGACAGTCCAGCCGCCGGCATCGCTGTAGCTCGCGACCCGGTCGGAAGCGTCGTAGGTATAGCTCGCTGCCGTCTTGCCGTCGGCATTGACGATCTTCAGGAGATTGCCGTTGGCATCATAGTCGTATTTGGTCGTCTGCTTGAGCGCGTTGGTGATCGACGCCAGCTGTCCGGCGCTGTTGTAGGTGTAATGGGTGGTCTCTCCGGCGGCATCGGTATAGGTCAGCGGATCGTGCTGGCTGTCGTAACTGAAGGCGGCGAGGGTCTGCGGGTGGCCGTCGACCAGCTGGTCGACCTTTGTCACGTCGACCAGATTGCTTGCATAAGTCAAAGCCGTGGTCCGGCCAACCGGATCGATATATTCGGTCGGGTTGCCGGAGGCGTTGTAAGCATAGGCTTCGAGGTGCGTCGCGCCGCTGCCGAGCACCCAGGCGACAAAGCTCGGCTGGTCGTAGCTGCCGGAAAAGATCGGGTTCGTCTGCCCCGGATAATTGTACCAGACCCGGTTTTCGAGCGGTTCCTGGTCGCTCTCGACCGTGTACCAGGTTAGATTGGGATTTGCTGTGTCGTGGTTGTAGTGGACGATTTCTGCATCGTGATAGTTGCAGCCGCCGGTGCCGTCTTTGGCGCAGCCGGCGAGGGTGTATTCATGCGGGTCCCAGTAATAGGTGTCGCGATAGATCAGGTACTCGTTGCCGGGCCCCGGGTCCATGCCGGTCGGCGCGACCGGCTCGCTGCTCGGCACGTCGACGGCCGGCTCGAAGGTTTCGACCCTTTCGCCGTGACCGAGCGGATCGGTCACGTTCAGGAACCGGCTATATCCATTGCTGGTGCTGGTGAAATAGGCGAATTTGAAGGTGCCGTAGGGCGTCTTCATCGAGTTGACCAATGACGATGAAATCATAGGTAAAGCTCGATTTCAGGCCCAATACGTCGGTGACCGAGGTGAGCCGGCCGTCGCTGTCGTAGGTCAGGCTGGCGCTGCGGCCGAACGGGTCGGTAATCTTGGTGATCAACAGCGGCGAGACGCCCGAACGATAGTCGAAGGTCGTCTTCCGCCCGGTCGCGTCGATCAGGTATTCGAGCCGGACCTGGCCGCCCACCATTGCGTAATGAAGTTTCAGGACGTTGCCTTGCGGATCGATGATCTCGCTCAGGAAGACGTTGCGCGGCGCGGTCTTGCTGCCGTCCGAGAGGCCGTAGATCTCCCTTGTCCCGTCGTTCTCGAACAGCGTGTATTCGATCGGGCTGGTTTTCGTCAGCTGCAGGATCGACGAATCATTCTCCTGCGGGGCGAACTGCCGGGTCTTGCTGTCGTAGCCGGTGTAGGACCATTGCGAGCCGTCGCGCAGGTAGCGCGTGACGCCGGTGCCCGGCGAACCCGGATCGTCGGTCACGAAGCTCAGCCAGTTGACCGTCCATTTCTGGCTGACGTTGAAATATTTGAAATTCGCCGGCTGCACTTCATCGCGCTGGTAATAGGACAGCTTGACCTCGGCGGACGCCCCTTTCTCGGGTTCGTAGCCGACCGGCAGCCCCTTGAGGATCAGGCTCAGCTCGTGCTTGTCGATCTCGTAGTCGCACAGGCACGACTTATGCGCGTGTTTGCGGTTTGTCTCGCGCTTGTTCTTCTCGTGATGGATGTCGTGATGGTGCGTGTGCCGATGGTTGACGTGATGCTCGTTCTTCTCGTGGTTGCTGTGATGCTTGTTGGTGTGGTGATGGTGGTCGGCATGGTGCTTGTGGTGATCGGCGTGGTGATGCTTGTCGTGCTTGTGGTGTTTCGGCTTTTTCGGGTGGTGATGCTTGTTGGTGTGGTGATGGTGGCCAGTATGATGGCCCTTCTGATGATGCTTGTGCGGCGGCTTGTGCGGATGCGGGTGCTTCGGCGGCTTCGGCGGCTTCGGCGGCTTCGGCGGCTTCGGGCCGGGCGACGGCTGCGGGCCAGTGCCGGTGGTGAAGCCGGCGCCCCAGACTTGGCCGGCTTCCTGCGTCCCGACCGCACGCCAGAGGGTGTTCTCCGCCTGTTTCGCGGATACGAGGAAATAGCCGGTCGCCTCGCTGTCGAGTGCCGCCTGCGTGACCCAGAGGCTCTGATGCCCGAAGGTCGGGTCGCTGACCTCGTAGCGGCCGCTGCGTTCGCCGACGATGGCCGCGAAATGGCCAACCCGCCAATGCACGATCGACGGCATCGGCACGGGCTCGCCGGGTTTGCGGAACACCGGTTCGACCGGCGCCTTCGCCCGCTGCGAGAGAGCTGCGACCTCGGCGAGGCTCGTCCCTTGCGGTCCGTCCGCCCGCGCCCAGGTCAAGAAATCGACCTGCGCCGCGCTCGCATGCTCCGACAAAAGCAGCATCTTGAGGGCGATCGGGCCGCAGATATAGAGATGCTTCGGGTCGGTATGCATGACCCACAGGGTCTGCCTCCCGCCCTGCACCAGTTCGGTGGCCGAGCCGCTGACCGGCCGGTTGCCGATCTCGGCAAGCAATGCCGCGAGCCGGTCGCGATAGCCGAATTGGCTGTCGAGGCGCACCAATTCGCCGACCGCGCGGTCGACGAGGGCTCTTGCCCCGTAGCCTGTCGCGTTCTTGCCCTCTTCCCAGGCCTGCTGCCAAGCCGCTAGCGCGCGCGAGAAATAGCCGTAATGCAGATAGTCGATGCCGAGGTCGGTCAACACCGCGGCCCGCCAGGCGGAATGCGGATAGGCGGCGAGAAACCCGGTCAGCGCCGAGAAATCGTCGGGGTCGGCGCGGTCCTGATAGCGCAGGGCGGCGGCGAGCAACGCCGCGTCCTCGGCCGTATCGGTCGGGCCGGTCGCGACCAGCGGCTCGGGCAGATGCAACGCCGCAAACTGCGCCGCAAAGCGCGCGCCTGGCGGATCCTGCGCCGCACCGGCCGCGGCAATGGCCGACGCCATAGCACCGGTCGCGAACACGAAGACCGCGGCCAAGCCCAGTCGGCGGCACAGCTCCGTCAGCGGCATGAGGCGGCGCCCGATCGAGTTCCCGGCCGGGTTTTCGCTGCCAAGGTGCTTCACGGTCATTCCTCTCGCGCGCAACGGGTCAGGAGAAATTCGGCGATTTCACTGGCGGCGGCGCTGGCGGCGCCGGTTCGCCCGGCTTCAACAGCCCTTCCTTGATCAGCTCGTCCCGCACCCGCTCGAGCATCGCCAGCGCTTGCAGCAGTCCTTGCGCCGGGAGGGCGACGATCATTTCCGACACCATCTGCGCTTCGCGATTGGCGCCGCGTTCGACCGTCTGCAACCGGTGAAACTCGATCCGCGCGACGCCATTGAGGATCGTGACCCCTTTGACGCCGTCGCAAAAATAGGTCGGCATGGGTTGATACTCCCGCTCAGCGGGCCGCGGCGAGCAGGGGCGCGTGCGATTGAGGATCGACCAGCAACGTGCCGCCGCTGCCGTCGGCCGAAGCGTCGAAATTCTTGAGCGTGTAGTTGCCGAAGAAATCCAGTGTCGCAACGTGCGTCCCGTCGGAAACCGTAAGCACCCCGCCGGTCTTGCTCCCGTGGTACTTCATGGTGAAAGCACCGCTGTCGAAATTGATGTCGTGCAGATCGATCTTGTCGGTATTGGTGCCGCCGAAGCCATGGATCGTCGAACCGAACCCTTGGCTGTCGGCCAGATACAATAATCCCCCGGTCTTCGTCGCGAAATCGACGCTCGAACCTTTGGCGACACTGCTGCTGAAATCGAGCACGGTTCCCGGTTTGATCGTGAAGCTGCCGGTGCCGTCGACAATTGTCGCGAAATACATCAGGCCGGTATCGACGATTACGGCGCCATCATTGGTGAAATCCACCATGATTTGACTGCCGGTATTGCTGCTGCCGCCCGTCTTCGCCACGACCGCGCCGGCGGAATTGAGGAAGCTCGAAGGACGGAATGGCGCCGATCGTGATGCCGACATCGGCGGTAAAGTCGAGCGTGCCACCCTTCTCGTTGACGAATTTCGCCGCTTCGTTGCTGGAATCGCCAATCTGTAAGGTACTGAATTCGCTTATGGTGCCGAAATTATTCCAATCGAGGGTACCGCCCAGCACAATGTCGGTGAGGGCGATCGAGCTGCCCTTGGCAGTCACGAGGGTGCCGGTGCCGTCCAACGTGGCGGTGTTGAACGTATCGTTCCCCGACAAGGTCAGGCTGAACCCACCGAGATTGAGGTCGGTAAAACTGTTCGCGAGCAGGAAAGTGCCGGCATAGCCCAGATTTTCGCCGAGTGTGACGGTGCCGTTGAGGATATCGAAAATCGTCGTCGTGATCGTCGTACCCTTGTCGATGAAATTGATGCCGCCGCCGATCGCGAACGCGCCGGCGCCTGAAATCGTCCCGGCAAAGCTGTTGTCGAAGCCGGCGAATTCGATCGTCCCGGAGTGGACGACGATCGCGCCGCTGTCGGTCACGGCGGCGGCGATTTCGCTGGTATCGCTGCCGGCGGTCTTCTCAAGCGTTCCCGAATTGATGAAGAGCGAACCGAATGAGGCGCCGATGCTGATGCCGACATCGGCCGTGAACTCGTACTTGGCACCTTTTTCGTTGAGGAAGCTGACCGCATTGAAGCTGCTGTCACCGAGCTGCAAGGTAGTCACCTCGCCGACGGTTCCGAAATTCTCCCAGATGTCGCTGCCGCCGAAGGTGAAGTCATTGACGTCGGTGCTGCTGCTCTTCGCGGTGACAAGCAGGCCGCTGCCGTCGAGCGTCCCACCGCTGAAGGTGTCGATCCCGGAAAGGGTCAGAGTGACGTTGGCGAGATCGAGGGTTGCCGAGTTCTGCAGATTGAAGGCATGGGCGGGGGCGAGATCCTCGTTGAGCGTCACCACCGTGCCGTCGTCGGAAATCGTGAAGACCGCGGCAGCAATCGTTGTGCCTTTGTCGATCGCGTCCTGGCTGCCTGAACCGAGATAAACCTGGCCGGCGCCGGCGAAGGCCCCGGCAAAGCTGTCGTTGGCGGCACCGAATTCGATCGTCCCTCCGGCCGCGACCGTGATCTTGCCGGTATCGGTGAAAGCGACGTCGATGAAGCTGGTACTGGTGCCGCCGGTCTTCTCGAAAGTGCCGGCATTGATGAACAGCGCCGTCGCCGCGCCCTGGGTGATGCCGAAATCGCCGGCGATGTCGAAGGTGGCGCCCTTTTCGTTGTCGATCGTCGCATTGACGCCGGTATCGTCGCCGAGCGTGATCTGGCCGGTCAGGTTCGTCGTTTTCTTGTTGCTGAGCGAAGTCGCGCCACCGAGAACGTAGCTGCCGCCGAGCGCGACGGTGCCGTCGAAAACGAAGGCCGTCTTGCCTTCGGCGCTGCCGCCGGTCAGGGTCCCGGCGCCGGTGACTGTCACCTTGCCGCCCGCGGTCAGAGTGCCGCCGGTCTGGGTGAAGCCGTCGGCAAAGCTCGCCGTCGTCGTGATCCCCAGGCTGCCGCCGAAAATCTCGAAGGAATCGTTGCCGACGGTCAGCGAGTTCACAGTATAGTTGTCGGTGACGCCCTCGTTATAGGTAATAACCAGCGCATTCTTCGTGTTGATGACGACGTTGTTGTTGCTGTTGGGAAAACCCCTGCTCCAATTGGAGCTGCTCGCCCCCCAATCGGCGCTGGCGGCACCGATCCACGTATCCGTTGTAATGCCCATACCAACGTCCTCTCAGAAGCCCGGCGGCGGCGCTGCGCCGTTTTTTTCGGAGCCCGGCCGTGCCAAGGTTTCGTCAGACTTGGCACGTGACACCCGCGTCTCTAAATAGTTAAGAAGTGATCATAGTTAAGAAGTGATCTTTCTAAAGAGATCGTTAGCAGATTCTGTCGGCTTTGTAAAGGTCGCAGCGACCGCGCTGCCGCCGAACCACTGCCTCCCTTGCGACCGCCCGGTTGCATGCCGATAGGGCCTGCGCTATTGACGCGCGCGGCACGAGAGGGAGGATTGGGCATGGCGCAGCAAGGGCCGCTTTCCGGCATCGTCATCCTCGACCTCTCGCGCATCCTCGCTGGCCCGTATTGCACGCTGCTCTTGGCCGAGCTCGGGGCGCGCGTCATCAAGATCGAGGCCCCGCCCCTGGGCGACGACGCTCGGCAATACGGTCCGTTCAAGAGCGGCAAATCGACCTATTTCGCCTCGGTCAACCGCGGCAAGGAATCGATCGCGCTCGATCTCAAAACCCCGGCGGGCCGCGACATCTTCGAGCGGCTCCTCGACAAGGCCGACGCGCTCGTCGAGAATTTCCGGCCGGGCACGATGGAAAAGCTCGGCTATGGCTGGGACAGCCTGCACATCCGCTATCCGCGGCTCGTCTATGCCGCGGCCTCGGGCTTCGGCCATAGCGGCCCCTATGCGCATTATCCGGCCTACGACATGGTCGTGCAGGGCCTCGGCGGCATCATGAGCATCACCGGCCATCCCGGCGGGCCGTTGACCCGCATCGGCACCTCGATCGGCGATCTCGGCGGCGGCCTCTTCGCCGCGGTGGCGCTCAACGCGGCCCTGCTGCATCGCGAGCGCACCGGCGAGGCGACCAAGGTCGACGTGTCGCTGTTCGACTGCCAGCTGGCGCTCCTCGAAAACGCGATCATGCGCTACACGACGACCGGCGAGATCCCGGGACCGATGGGGGCCCGCCACCCATCGATTACGCCGTTCGAAGCCTTCGCCACGGCCGACGGCAACATCATCATCGCCGCCGGCAATGACGGCCTCTTCGCCAAGCTGGCCAAGGCGCTCGACCGTGCCGACCTCGCCGACAATCCACTTTACCTGACGAACGCGCTGCGCAACCGGCATCAGGAGGCGCTGAAGGCCGAGATCGAGAGCGTGCTGGCAGGCGCCGGCGCCGGCCACTGGATCGGCGTGCTCGAACGGGCGGGCGTGCCCTGCGGCCCGGTCAACGACATCGCCCAGGCCCTCGCCCATCCGCAGACCGCGGCCCGCAACATGCTGATCTCGGTCGACGACCCGGTCGTCGGCCCGCTGCGGCTCGCCGGCAATCCGATGAAATCCTCGGGCTTCGACGATCCGCCGACCCGTCCGCCGGCCCCCGATCTCGACGCCGACCGCGATCATATCCTGCGTGAACTCGGCTTCTGAGTGCCCAGAAAGAAACGGCACGACTTAGGGCGGAACAGCGCGCAGCGCGCGTTCCGCCGACCAGCCTCGGCGGTGCCGGAGTTGGCGGAAGGCCCCCGGCTCCCGCCGGGGTTTTCCGCCCTACGATAGAACAATCGAAGGGCTCTGTTGCCGGTGATCCGCTGGCTGTTTGCCGGTTTCGTTGCTGTGGTGTTGCTGCTGGCCGGCGGGTTTTATCTCTATCTCAGGTCGTCATTGCCGCAGACCGCGGGGCGGCTCGTGTTGGCCGGCCCGCAAGCCGAGATCCGCATCGAACGCGACGCCGCCGGCGTCCCGGCGATCCTCGCCGCAAGCGACGCCGACGCCGCCTTCGGCCTCGGCTTTGTCCATGCCCAGGACCGGTTGTTCCAGATGGAGCTGATGCGGCGCTACGGCGCCGGGCGGCTGGCCGAGATCTTCGGCCCGCAGGCATTGGCGGTCGACAAGGAGATGCGCGTCCTCGGCCTCTATCGCGCCGCCGCGGCCGAGATCGCGTTTCTGTCGCCGGCCGTCAATCGCGCCTTCGCCGCCTATGCCGCCGGCGTCAACGCCTTTCTCGCCGCGCGCCGTGGCGCTTTGCCGCCGGAATTCCTGCTGCTGCGCTTTGCGCCGGAGCCCTGGCGCGAGGCCGACAGCCTCGTCTGGGGCAAGCTGATGGATCTGCAGCTCGAGGGAAATTTCCGCGGCGAGTTGCTGCGGGCGCGCCTCGCGCGCACGATCTCGGCGGCCGACCTCGCCTTCCTCTATCCCGGCTACCCGAAAGACGCCCCGACCACCCTCGCGGCGCTGCGGCCCTTCGCTCGCCGCCTGGCTTTCGGCCGGCTCTACGATGCGCTGCCGGCGGCGGTCGGGCCGATCTACGAATCGAACAATTGGGTCGTCGACGGCCGGCACAGCCGGAGCGGCAAGCCGCTGCTCGCCAACGACCCGCATCTGCCGCTGGCGGCGCCGGGGGTCTGGTATCTGGCGCGGCTCGAGACCCCTGCCGGCGAGATCGCCGGCGCCACCGCGCCCGGCGTGCCGCTCGTAGTGATCGGCCACAACGATCGCATCGCCTGGGGATTCACGACGACGACCAGCGATGTCGAGGATCTCTTCATCGAGAAGGTCGACCCGGCCGACCCGAGCCGTTATCTGACGCCGCAGGGCAGCGCCCCATTTGTCTTGCGGCAGGAGACGATCCGGGTGCGCGGCGCCGCACCCTTCAACATCGCCGTGCGCGAGACGCGGCACGGTCCGGTGCTGTCGGACGTGCTGCCGCCGGCGGCGACCGATCCCGGCACCGTGCTGGCGCTCGCCGCGACTTTTCTCGTGCCGCGAGACCGCAGCGCGCAAGCCCTGTGGCAGATCGACCGCGCCGTCGACTGGCCGAGCTTCAAGGCGGCGCTCGCGGATTTTGTCGGGCCGCCGCAGAACATCGTCTATGCCGATACGTCCGGCACGATCGGCTTTATCGCACCGGGGCTCGTGCCGATCCGCAAGGCGGGCGAGGGCTGGATGCCGGCGCCCGGCTGGAGTGGCGACTTCGACTGGACCGGCTTTATTCCATTTGCCGCATTGCCCAGCGCGACGAACCCGCCTTCGGGCCGTTTCATCAGCGCCAACAACAAGATCGTGCCCGACAGCTATCCCTATTTCCTGAGCCGCGACTGGGATCTGCCGAACCGCGCCGAACGGATCGCCGACCTTCTGGCCGCAACGCCGCTGCAGACACCGGCGTCGAGTGCCGCGATCGAGGCCGACACATATTCGCTGATGGCGGCGCAGCTCGTGCCGCCGATGACGCGGATCAAGCCCGCCGATGACGCTTCGCGCAACGCGGTCGCGCTGCTGCGGCGGTGGAATTTCCATATGGATCGCGACCAGGTCGCACCACTCTTGTTCACCGCCTGGCTGCGCCAATTCAGCCATGCGGTGCTGTTCGGCCGCTTCGGCGATGCGATCGCCGATTACTGGGATCTGCGGCCGCAGGTCATGCGGGCGGTATTGACCGAGCGGCCCGACTGGTGCGCCGACCCGAAGCACCCGGGAACCGAGACCTGTGACACGCGCCTCGCCGAATCGCTCGACGCGGCGCTGGCGGAACTGCGGCAAGCCTTTGGCGACGACATCAAAGAATGGCGCTGGGGCCGGGCGCATCAAGCGATCTTCGCCAACCCGGTCTTCGGCCGCATCCCGATCCTGCGAGAGTGGGTCGACCGGTCGATCGCGACCTCGGGCGGCTACGACACGATCGATCGTGGTCCGAGCGACATTCGCGATCGGACGCGGCCGTTCGACGAGCGCTTCGGCGCCGCGCTGCGCATCATCACCGATCTCGCCGCACCCCGCGATTCGCGCATGATCATCGTGCCGGGCGAGTCGGGCAATCCGCTCTCCCGGCATTTCGCCGACCTGTTGCGGCGCTGGCGCGATTTCGGCTGGTTCTTTCCCGACGAAGCGGCGCCGGCGACGCGCCTCGTTCTCGCCCCGGCCCGCTGATCATGCGGAATGCATCGCATCGTCGCCGCGTTCGTAGCATCCAACCAAGACCCGCACCGACATTCTAGGCACCCTTATGCATGATCTGCCGGTTACGATCGCCGACATCCGCCGCGCCGCCGCGACGATCGCGGGCGCCGTTCTGCGTACGCCGACGCTGGCCGCTCCGGCCTTGTCCGAGCGCGCCGGCGCCGAGATCTGCCTGAAGCTCGAAAACCTGCAGCGGACCGGCTCGTTCAAGGAACGCGGCGCCCTCAACAAGCTCCTGACGCTCGATGCCGGCGAGCGGCGCGCCGGGGTCGTCGCGATGTCGGCCGGCAACCATGCCCAGGGTGTCGCCTATCATGCGCAGCGGCTCGGCGTCCCGGCTACGATCGTGATGCCGGAGGGCACCCCGTTCACCAAGATCGACCGAACCGAAGCGTTCGGCGCCGCCGTGCTGCTGCAGGGCGACGGCCTCGCCGCCGCACGCGAAGCCGCGCAGCGGCTCGCCCGCGAGCGCGGGCTCGTCTTCGTTCACCCCTATGACGACGCGGCCGTCGTCGCCGGCCAGGGAACGATCGCGCTCGAACTCCTCGCCGACCGTCCCGAGCTCGACACGATCGTCGTGCCGATCGGCGGCGGCGGGCTGATTTCCGGGATCGCCGTCGCGGCCAAGGCGCTGATGCCCGGCATCGAGATCATCGGCGTCCAGTCGACGCTATACCCGTCGATGTACCGGCTACGGCGCGGCGAGGCGCCTGGTCCGCCGGCCGCCGCGGCGACATTGGCCGAAGGGATCGCGGTCAAGGAGCCGGGATTGCTGACGCGGCGGATCGTCACCGCACTCGTCGACGACATCCTCTTGGTCGACGAGGCGATGCTGGAACATGCCGTCGAGACCCTGCTCGAGCGGCAGAAGCTCGTCGCGGAAGGCGCCGGGGCGGCCGGCCTCGCCGCCGTCCTCGCGTCGCCCGCGCGCTTTTCCGGCCGGCGCGTCGCGATCGTCGTTACCGGCGGCAATATCGACGCCCGGCTCCTCGCCTCGATCCTGATGCGCGGGCTCGTGCGCGAGGGCCGGCTCGTGCGGCTGCGCGCCGAACTGCCCGATCTGCCGGGCGCCCTTTCCGTCGTCTCGGGGATCATCGGCAAGCACGCCGGCAACATCGTCGAGGTGCACCACCAGCGGCTGTTCCACGATACCTCGGTGCGGCGCGCCGAACTCGACGTCGTCGTCGAAACCCAGAACCGGCGGCATGTCGAGACGCTGATCGCGGCCTTGAACGAAGCCGCCTTTCCGACCCGGCTGCTGCTGGGCGCCGCCGATGAGGACGATTAGCCCACGATTAGTTCACGATTAGTTATAGTTAGGCGGCGCCTTCGACCAGGATCAACCGGCCTTGCGACGCGGCCTGGCGGATCTTCAGCGCCGATTGATATTCCTCGGATTGGTACCAGCGCTGCGCCGTCGCGAGGTCGGGGAATTCGATGACGACGACCCGCTCCGGCGGCGAATTGCCTTCGAGCAGGAGCGCCGCGCCGCCGCGCGCCAGAAACCGGCCGCCATGGCGGGCGATGCTGGCCGCGGCGAGCGGCCGGTACGGCTCGTAACCCGGGGGGTCGGTCACCCGGATCTCGGCTATGACGTAAGCGGCCATCGACGCCTCCCTCCCTGCTTGTCCTGCGGTACCCGCTCCTTAGCGCGCTTGCAGTCCTGGCGCCATTCCCCAAATGCCGGGGGCGAGCTGCAACGCGGGGGACAGCGATGACCGCCGGCACCGGCTTTTTCTCGGGCGCCGATCCCGGCGCCGCAATGCCCGACCCCGACGTCTTTCCCGAGGTCTATGAAGGCGTCCTGCCGCGCCGGGTCTTTGCCTATCTGGTCGATCTCGTCTGCATCGGCGCGATCGCGGCCGGTGTCGGGATCGTCTTTGTCGTGTTGTGGCTGTTGAGCTTTGGACTCCTCGGCCCGCTCCTCTTGTTTCTGTTCGGCCTAGTGCCGCTCGCCTACCACACGCTGCTGCTCGCCGGACCGCATTCGGCGACCCTCGGCATGCGGCTCTTCGATCTCGAGCTGCGCTCGATCACCGGCGAGCGCCCCGGCTTCCTGCAGGCGCTCGCCCAGACCGCGCTGTTCTACATCACGCTCGGCGTCACCGGCTCGCTGATCTTGTTGGTCGCGCTATTCAACCGGCGGCGCCGCACCTTGCACGACTGGCTGACCGGCACCCTCATGGTGCGGACCCTGCCGACGGCATAGGGGTCTCTCGCCACAGCGCGTGCGGCAAAGGTTTGCCTTTGGTCTCGGGCAGGAACGGTGCGGCAATCACGCCGACGATGAAGAACAGCCCGACGATCGTCGCCGCCCGGCCATAGCCGCCCATCGCGACGATCAGGGTGCCGGCGATCAGCGGACCGATGCAGGAGATCCAGCGCGGCGCGTTGAAGCAGAAGGCGACGGCCGTGCCGCGCATCCGCGTCGGGAAGATCGCGACCCCGGTGCCGAGCAGCCCGGCCACCGCCGAATAATACGGCGCCGACAGCCCGACCTTGGCGGCGACCGTGCCGACATAGGTCGGGACGAAGGTGGCGACACCCCAAAAGCCGAAGGTCACCGACAGCATCATCAGAAATGCGGCGACGAGGCGCGGCCGCGCGCTCCTGTCGAGGAACATGTCGGCCACCGTAAAGGGGGTCAGCGCCGCGTCGACGCCTTGGAGCGCGGCGCCGCTCTTCGCCTGTGCCCGCACCGCCCGGCGGCGTTCGTTCGCCTCCTCCCAGCGCGCCGATTCCGGCATGCCGCGCCGGATATAAAAGACAAGCAGCGCCGGCAGGACGCCGACCAGATACATCCAGCGCCAGGCATTCGGTCCGAGCCCGCCGATCAAGAGCCACACGCCGGAGGCGAGGAAGCTGCCGATGCCGGCGCCCGATTGTAAGAGGCCGCCGCCCTTGCCGCGGGCGTGGTCGGGCCACAATTCCGAGACGATCGAGGCGCCGGTCACCCATTCCGAACCGATCCCGACACCGACCAGGAAGCGCAATATCGCGAAGGATTGCCAATCCCAGGCGATCGCGCTCAAACCGGCCTCCGCTATTCGCGGATCTCGGCGTTGCGACGGATTCTCCGCTCGCGACCGCGCGCGGATAGAGCAATCCGGCGCCGCTCGCCGCCCCTTCGCAACATGCCGGCCGCCGACCATATCTGGTGTGGAGGCGAGCATGCCCTCGATCGCGATTTTGGCGATGGTTATTCTCTCAGCCGCCGTCGCGGCGTGCGCGCCGATCGCCGGCGCGCCGGCGCCGGGCCAGGCGGCGGCGCCGGCCTGCGAGACCTCGACCGTGCCGGTGACGGTCGGCGGCCAGCCGGAACAGGCGACGATCGAGGCCTGCCCGCAGCCCGACGGCAGCTGGCGGATCACGCAGACGACGCCGGGGCTGCCGCCGCAGGTCTATGTCATGCCGCCGCCGCCAGCGGGCGCCTACCCGTCGGCCTATCCCGATGAATGGGACTATTTCGACTACTGGCCGTATTGGGCGGCCGGGCCGTGGCCGTGGTTCTGGGGCATCGGGCCGAGCGTCGTCATCGTCGAGCGCTTCCACCATTTCGCCCATGCGCACCCGGGCGGGCCCGGCCATCCGATGCCGCATGGCTTTATCGCGGCCGGGCCCGCAGGCGGCGGCATGCACCGCTAACTTGGGCTCGCTCCAGAGCCCGGGTCGACTTGGAGGAGGTGAAGACCGCAGCCGCGCACGAATTTTGAGTTAATGGGCATTGAATTGTTGCGGGGTCTGCGGGGTCAATGAGTTGCGGTGACAAGAAGATGATAGATAGAACGTTAGGTAGAAGAAGCTCAAAAGGGCCCAGGTTAATGCCGACGGAACGCACATAAAAAACGCAGGGTCTTCGCGGTGAGGGTGAAGGCAACGTTGGCGGAATGCAAGAGATAAACGACAACGGTTCCCGCCGATACTGCCGCGCAGCGGCTTAGTCCAACGCCGGACATGGAAACTCGCTGTGGAGAGACGTATCCTCCCCAGACCACGCGCTTTAGGGGTCTCCCGTGTCGCATGAGGACGTAAGCATCGACCGGGCTGCCGTGCGCGAAATGGTCGAAGACTTCTGGCGGTCGTATATCCTTTTCATGCGGGCCTTACAGGCGAAATATCCTCGCTCCAGTATCTCGGATCTAACAAGTCAATGCATGGCGTTTAGCGAGCGTAACTACTGGCAGCGATTTGAGGCGATTGCTGCACGAATGCCGCCGGAGAAAGGCACTGCTTTCTTGGAGATGGTCACAGAGGAAGACGCCATTTGCGCAAAAGAACATCATTTTCGTCCAGACGCATTATTCAGACGCCTCAACTTAAATATTCGGGCAGGCAATAAGCGGGACCAAGACGCGGGGTACCGGAGGTTAGGACTAGACCCCGTCGCGATCGATGCCGCGATCGCATCAGGAGACGACGCCGCACGAGCATGAGCTGGGGCTGCCGTGATGGCGCGGATCGAGTCTCAACCGCCGCCGACCGCTCCGCCGCGTCAGCGACAGGGAATCGGCGAAATGGCTGTTCGGACTGCCGTTCGGGCGACATTTTGGGAACTAATCGCTTCGCTGTTCCGTCGATGAAAGCTTTAGTCGCGCTGAGTTAGGCGCAAACGGGCCTAGCGATTGTCTTCAGACCGGTCACCTCATACAGCTCTCGCCAATCGGTAATCGTAGCAACCTTCGGGTCGAAAAGAGCGACGTTAATCCCATTTTCTGTAAGTCTGCTTCGGTATGCAATGCCATCGTACTTATCACGTTTAAATAATTCTGCAATTACTTGCGTAGGAACATAGTCCCCTTGATCGTCTGTTCGCGAAATAGGCTCTGAAAATGCCCTATCGATATGATTCCATATGTCCCTCTCTATATCCTCCATGGTCGGCTTCGTAAACTTGTTGCCAACACGTCGCACGTTTAGAAGGCTTGAAAACCCATGATGGTCGTGCTCTGTAAAGCAATCCACTATTCTAAGATTAGGTCTCACTTTGAACACCGCGACGGAAACAATCTCTCCTACCCAAGGGCGAATCTCCGCTATTGCTGTTAATTTGTCTTTAGCGCCGTAAAGGCAAGGGATTCCTTTTGCATTTACTCTGCCTTCCATAGCTCTGTCGGGCATAGGCTTCATGCGCTTGGCTGCATGGGGTTTCCAAACTTTCACCCCCCGGTAACCACTCTGTGCACGCCAAAAATGCCATTCCTGTTCTATAACGTGTGCTCGGCATTTGGCTGTCTCACTCACTGACTCTAGAAATCGGAGCACGCTAGGTTCATGAATATGCCTAGATAACTTGATGTCCCTACCAAATTTTCGATAATCTTCCCACGACGTAAATCGCTTCATCGCATGGCTCTTTTCCGCGAATTGTCCCTTTGATTAATCACGTTCCGCGCAGTATAGCGCTCCCGAACCATTGAAAATCTTTAACTCAAGCCAGCGCAAGCCGTGAAATCGTGCTGTGACTGACATTGTAGCTGCGGGCGATCTCGCGCGCTGGCTCGCCTCAGCTTGTCGCGGCGGCGGATCGCCTCACGCCGCTGGTGGTCGGTCAATTTCGGTTTGCGCCCCATCTTGACGCCGCGCGCCTTAGCACGTTCGCGGCCTTCGCTGGTGCGCGCCCGGATCAAATCGCGCTCGAACTCCGCAAGGCCGGCTAGCCCGATCTATGCGTCAGGAAAGTACACCTTTTGAATGTGCATGAGCGCGCACCCGGTATGGTTGTGGAACCGGAGCGCGGACGTGCGGCTTTGTTCCCGCCGGGGCGGGTATAAGATTTCTGGGGTTGGGTAGGCGCTGGAGGTTGCGGGGAAAGGGCTCGGGTGGGGGCAGGCTGCCCCGTGCTTCAGGTAACGAGGCGAGGCAAGCGCTCGAGGACGAGGCGGAAGCTCCGCTGATCGGGAGCGCTTGTCGGCAGGTGGATCTTGACTTGGGTCTTCAGTTCGACGACGCGGGCGGCGACCTTGATCAGGCGCAGCCGCAGCGTGTCGAATTGCATGACGCGCCAGGTGGAGCGCCGCGGCATGGCCTGGCGCAGCGACCACAACAGCCAATACGCGCCGGCATGCAGGAACAGCCGGAACTGGTTGGCTTCGGCCTGATGGCAGGAGGTGCGGTCGGCGGCGAGATGGTTCTTGAACGCCTTGATGTGGTTCTCGGCTTGGCCGCGCGCGCAGTAGAGCCGCTCGTAGAGCTTCTTGGGCCGGCCGCCTTCGAGGTTGGTGACGATGTAGCGCGTGTCGGCCCCCTGCGGCCCGACCTCGACCCGGGCGATGATCCGCTCGGCCCGGCTCCAGCTGCCGGCGGCGTCGTAAAATTCCTTGTACCGACGAAACTTGGTCCCCGCCGCCCGCGCTGCAAAGCGCTCCGCGGTGCTGCCTTCCAGCTCTGCCACATGCCGATGCAGCGCGACATTCGGCGCTAGACCGAGGACGAAATCCACGCGGTTGGCGCGGCACCAGTCGAGCACTTCGGGGGCGGTATAGTGGCTGTCGGCGCGCAGCAGGATCTCGACCCGCGGCCAACGCGTCCGAAGCGCCCCGATCAGCCGCCGCAGCAGCGCCCGCGCCTCCTTGCCGCTCGGCCGCTGGCCCGGCCGCAGCAGCGCGGTCACGAAGCGTCCCTCCCCGTCGAACACCACAATCGGCTGAAACCCGTAATCGTTATGGAAGGCATTGAACAGCCGCAGCTGTTGGCCACCGTGCACCCGATCAAAAGTGTCGTCGATGTCGAGCACAATGCGCTTGGGCACATGCCCGAAGGAAGCGCAATACTGATCAATCAAGGCACCGGCCAGGCGCAGCAGCGCGCGCTTGTCGGGCAAGTTCTCCAGCCGCGAGATCGTCGACTGCGAGCACAGATCGGCCCCGGACGGCAGCCGCTCCAGCGCCAGCTTGAACATCGGATCGCGGCGCAGCGCATCGGCGTCGTTGCCGTCCTCGTAGCCGGCCGCGATCATCAGCATGCGAAAGCCGATGATCTCTTCCAGGCTGTGCCGCACCCGCTCCGGCGCCCGCTCATCCACCAGACATCCGGCCAGCCGTCCCGCCAGCCCCAGCCGCCGCTCCACCTCGCGCAGTGCCAACAGGCCGCCCTCCGAGGACAGGCGACCGCCGTCAAACCGGGCGACGACAGCCTTGCCGGCGACCGGTGACAGACCGGGGAGGAGGGATGTATCATCAACCATGGCGGGTGCGCGCTCCTGTTGATCCGAGGTTCAGTCTCCACAACCGAACCCTACACCAAATCAACATCTTGCGCTACACCCGCCGACCCTCACGCATAATCCGGGCTAGGACGGTCAGCATCAAACGACCGTGCGCCGTCGTGGTGTCGGCCCACGTGTCGCCAAGCGATCGGAAACCGGCTTTCCGATCGGCGATCGCCGCGAGCGTGTTCAACAGGTCGCGCGTCGATCGCGCCAGCCGGTCGAGCCGCGTCACCATCAACAGTCGTCGGCCTCGAGCTGGTCGAGCACGCGGCGAAGCTGCGCCCGGTCGGTCTTGGCTCCGCTTTCGACTTCGCGGAACACCTTGCCCGCACCCGGCCTTCCTCAATTGCCGCGGCTTGCGCAGCGACGCTCTCGCTCTTTCCGCCCGGCGATACCCGTGCATAGCCGTATATCATGGTTTATTATGCACCGAATTTCCGCAACAAAAAAGCCCAATCTCTTCAACGTCCTAATTTTGCTGCGTAATTCTTCAATTATGAAAGAAAGCGAGGTGGGCGTTATTTTGGTTAGCTATCGGCTTGGTTTCTCGTCAGACCGCGCGAACATGGACGCGCCGATTTCGGGATTGCTCGGCCATTGGCCTCGGCGCTGGCCGGCATGGGTTTGATAAGCGTGCAGTCGGTCGGGGTCGGGTTACACGACTTCACCGGCTTCGAGAAAGAGCAACCGAATTCGTCCGTGGGCATCCGCGCGACAACGATTCCGGCTTGGTCGAGGGCCGCGCGGAGGCGCTCCGTGATGTCTTCAGGTCAAACGGCTCGCTGCTCCCCAAGGCGCGCCATTCGGCGGCGGGTGGTTGGCGTTGCGGCGGATTTCCGCGATCAGGCCCTCCGGCGTGAAGCCGGGCGCTTTTCAACCGCCGCCCAGATCGCGGCACCGAGCGGCAGGATGGTTTCCTGGATGGTCACAAGGTCAACGATGTCGCGAAGCTCGCGCCGCCCGGGGCTCTCAATCTGCGCGACAGAGGTTCCGCATTGCGGAGCCTGCAGCGAAAGATGGATCCGGCGACTGGCGAAATACGCGACGGATGCAAGCGTCCACCGACTTTCATGCGGCGGTGGAAGAACACCGCGAGCCAGACCGTCGGCCGTGCCGGATCGGTCCACTCGACCCGGTGCCGGCGGTGCGGCGCGATCTCGACGAAATCGCCGGGCATGAGGCGGCGCGGTTCGATCTCGTCGGCAAAACGCAGCCGCGCCGCACCGGCCAGCAGCAGCACCCATTCGGCCTCATCCTGGTCGTACCAGAAGCCGGGCGGGCTCGCCTGGCCGAACGAGACGATGCGCTCGATGCGCAAGCCCGGGCGGGTGAGGAGCGCCTCGACCGCCTCGGCGGCGCCGGCATCGGGAAGCGGCGCGAACAGGTTCACGCCGCCAGCGTCGCCGGCCGTTCGAGGCTGGCGCGGTCCCAATTTGCCAGGTCGGCCGCCGCCTCATAGGTGCTTTGCAGGAAGTCGAGCATCGCGGCACCTGGGGTCGCCGCCTGCCGGACCGCCTCGTAGGGCAGGATGAACTCGCCGAATTCGCGACTGTAGAACGCCGCCGCTGGCCGCACCGGCGCCTCGGCAAAGCCTGGCGGCTGCGGATAGGCGTAGGAATAGAAGACTGGCTCTTCCATCCCGGTGCCGCCCGGCCAGAAGCCGCAGCTGCTGACCTCGTGCGAATAGGCCTCGCGGGTGACCCGGTCGGCGACGTTCGCCGCGCCCGGATGCGGCGGTGCCTGTCGGCCGGAAAATCGCGTCACGGCGAGATCGAAGCTCCCCCAGAAGAAATGTACCGGGCTCGCCTTGCCGAGAAAGCGGCCGCGGAAATCGGTCAATCGCCGGTCGGCCTGCACCAGGACCCGCCAAAAGCGATTGGCGAAATCGGGATCGTAGAGCGGCATGCTCGAGGTCCTGATAGAAAGGGACTGGGGCGGGGATCTCGACCGGCACTGCCCAGATGCGGACATCGACGCCGAGCCGCCGCAGGCGCCGCATGATCTCTTCGTAGAAAGCGGCGACCGCCATCGGCCGCAACGGAAATTCGTCGGTGCCGCCGCTGCTGGTTTGCAATGTCAGGCGATGCGCCAGAAAGTCGAAATCGATCTGGAACGTGATGCCTTCATAGGGGATCGGCGAGGTGGTCAGCCCGCGGCATGTCACATAGAGCGGCACCTGCCACCAATGGTTGACGAACGGCGCACGGGCCAGCCGGATCTTGCCGACGATCTGCGTCCACAGATGCAACGTCGCGCAAGTGTCGCGCCACGCCGCGAGCGGCAGCTCGGGCCATTCCTCAGTGTTCGCCATCGCCTTCCCCGCCAGAGTCAGTCGGCATTCGGTGTCGCGGCAAGTACGCCCGCGATCGCGCGCCGCCACCCGGCATGGCGTTCTTCCCGCTCGCGCTCGCTCATCTGCGGCGTAAAACGGTGCTCCGGCTCGCGGCACGCCGCGAGCCGATCCGGGTCCGGGTAGATCCCGCGGGCGAACCCCGCTGCATAGGCGACACCCCAAGCCGTCGTCTCGACCGAGGCCGGACGTTCGACGACGGCCGGCAGGATGTCGGCGAGAAACTGCATCGTCCAATCGCTCGCGGCCATGCCGCCGTCGACCCGCAGCGTCTCGATGGCGATCCCGGAATTGGCCGTCATCGCCGCAGCGAGATCGCGCGTCTGATGGCCGACCGCTTCGAGGGCGGCGCGGGCGATCTCGGCCAACCCGCATGCCGCGGTCATGCCGAACAAGGCGCCGCGCGCCCGCGCCGCCCAATATGGCGCGCCGAGCCCGGCAAATCCGGGGACCAGATAGACCCGCTGGCTCGGATCGGCGCGCTTTGCCAGGGTTTCCGCCTCGCCCGGCGCGACGATCGCACCGAGCCGGTCGCGCAGCCAATTGACCGCCGCCCCGGCGACAAAGATGCTGCCCTCGAGGGCATAGGCGGTGTTGCCGGCCAATCGATAGGCGACCGTCGTCAGCAGCCGGTGGCGCGAACGAACCGGCTCGCCGCCGATGTTGAGGAGAGCGAAGGCGCCGGTGCCGTAGGTCGCCTTGCTCATCCCCGGACGGAAGCAGCCCTGTCCGATCAGCGCTGCCTGCTGGTCGCCGGCAAGCGCCGCGATCGGGATCGCCGTGCCGAAGAGTTCGGCCGCCGTCCCGCCGAAATCGGCGGCGGTTTCGCCGATCTCGGGAAGGATCGCGCGCGGGATGCAAAACGCGTCGAGCAGTTCCTCGTCCCAGTCGAGCCGCCGGATATCGAACAGCATCGTGCGCGCCGCGTTGGTCGGATCGGTCGCGTGGCGCCGGCCGCCGGTCAGGCGCCACAGCAAAAAGCTGTCGATCGTGCCGAATGCGATCTCCCCGTTGCCGGCGCGGCGGCGCAGGCCCGGGACATTGTCGAGCAGCCAGCAAAGCTTCGACGCCGAGAAATACGGATCGATGACGAGCCCGGTGCGCTCGGCGACCCGTTCGGCAAGCCCGTCCGCCCGCCAGCGCTCGCACAGCTCGACCGTGCGCCGGTCCTGCCAGACGATCGCATTGGCGATCGGCCGGCCGCTGTCGCGCTCCCACAACACGGTCGTCTCGCGCTGGTTTGCGACGCCGATTGCGGCAATCGGACCCGGTGCCGCGGCGATCACCGCGCGGCAGGTCGCGAGGACGCCTTGCCAGATCTCTTCCGGATCATGTTCGACCCAGCCCGGCCGCGGGTAATGCTGACGGAGTTCGACCTGCGCGCATTGCCGCACCCGGCCCTCCGCATCGAACAGCATCGCCCGGGTGCTGGTCGTTCCCTGGTCGATCGCCAAGACGAATGGCGCGCCGGTCATGGTCTGATCGTACTGTCGTCGCGGGCGCTTTCGCCAGCTCAGATCGTCGCCGAGCGCGGTGCCGATGCCCTGACGCCGCCCCGGAGCCAGCCATCGGCCCGGCGGCATCCAACCGGCGCTGAATGCCCAGGCCACGCGCGCCCTGTCGGTCGGGAATAAACGCGGCTCGTCTCCGGTCGCGACATGTTGCTCGGGCCGGCGGGTTGCCTCGTCGCGTCCCGACCACAGATCTAATGGCGCGTTGCGTTGGGCTTCGAGGTTGCAGCATGAGATCGCTCCGGTTTGTCTGCGGCAGCGGGCCCGGCGCAGGCACCGAATTCGTAGTAATGTCGCCCCGGCGGATGGCGCCGACCGACATCGCCGGCGCGGGAGAGGGGCGATGACCGCGACGATCCTCGTGGTCGACGACGAGCCGGACCTCGAAGCGCTCGTCCAGCAGAAATTCCGCCGCCGGATTCGCGACGGCGACATCAATTTCGTGTTTGCCCGCGACGGCGCCGAGGCGTTGCGTTTGCTCGGCAACGGTCACGCGGTCGACATGGTGCTGAGCGACATCAACATGCCGCGGATGGATGGCCTGACCCTCTTGCAAAAGATCCGGGAAAAAGACGAAGAGCTGTCGACGGTCATCGTTTCCGCCTACGGCGACATGGCGAACATCCGCACGGCGATGAACCGCGGCGCCTTCGATTTCGTCACCAAGCCGATCGATTTCACTGATCTCGAAACCACGATCGACAAGACGTTGCTGCATATCCGGACGTTGCGCGAGGCGCGCCGGCGGCAAGTTGAGGCCGAGCGGGCGCGAGCGCAGCTGTCGCGTTATTTCTCGCCCAACCTCGCCGAGCGGCTGGCGAGCGACCCGGGAACCGTCGACCTCGGTGGCCAGCGGCGCGAGATCACGTCGCTGTTCACCGACATCGCCGGCTTCACCTCGCTCGTCGAAACCCTCGAGCCCGGCGTCATCGCACCGCTGCTCAACGACTATCTCGGCGGCATGACCGATATCGTCTTCGCCCAGGGCGGGACCGTCGTGAAGATCATCGGCGACGCGATGCACGTCCTGTTCGGCGCGCCGGCCGAGCAGCCCGATCACGCGGCATGCGCGGTCGCCTGCGCACTCGAACTCGATCTCTGCGCGCAGGCCTTCCGCCGGCGGTGGGCGGAGCGCGGGATCGCCCTCGGCGAGACCCGGCTCGGTCTCGATACCGGCCCGGCGATCGTCGGTGATTTCGGCGGCGGCCGCTATTTCGATTACACGGCCTACGGCGATGCCGTGAACACGGCGGCTCGGCTCGAAGCGGCCAACAAGGAGCTCGGCACCCGCATCTGCGTCGGCCGCAATGTCGCGGACCGGGTTGCGGGCTTCACCGGCCGGCCGGTCGGCGATCTCCTGCTGCGCGGCCGCAGCGAGCCGCTGCGCGCCTTCGAGCCGCTGACCGCCGCGGTCTTCGCCGATTCGGCGACGCAGGCCTATCTCGACGCCTTCGCCAAGCTCGAAGCGGCAGACCCGGCCGCCTTGCCGGCCTTCGCCGCCCTCCTCGGCCAGAAGAGCGACGACGGCCTCGTCAGCTTTCACCTGAGGCGCCTATTGAATGGGCACACCGGCGCGCGTGTCGTTCTCGACTGAACCCGAATGGTTTTTGGGCGGACATTGAACATCGACCGATAAACTGTTAACTCTGTCGCCGTTCTACAAAAGGACGGCCGCTCGTTCGAGTTGATCGACTGATCTCAACCATCATCCGGCGTCCCTCTCAGGCAACGGCGGCGGTTTGGGTTGACCATTCTATCCCGCAACTCACAGGGCTTTTTTGATGGCGTTCTTTCGTAACGGAACGGTCAACCTGCTCAATCTGCATTCCGGAATTCATGCGATCGCGCTGAGCGGCGGCACGGCGTTTTTCGCGATCTATCTCTTGAAGTGCAATATTTCGGTGCCGGGCGTCTGTCTGGTGCTGGCGTTGATCCTGCTCGGACGCTTTATCGTCCGCCCGTTCGTCATCCGTGTGGCCGTGCAGAGCGGCCTGAAACCGCTGATTGTCGCCGGCACGTTGTTGAGCGCGCTGCAGTATCCGTTGCTGGCCGAAGTGCATGGCGCCGGCGCCGCCCTGGCCGCGCTGATCGCCGTGTCGGCGGTCGGCGAAATGGTCTATTGGACGACCTATCACGCCTATTTCGCGGCCCTTGGCGACAACGAGTTTCGCGGCCAGCAGATCGGCGTGCGTGAGGCGATTGTGGCGGTCGTCGGGATCGCCAGCCCGCTCGCGACCGGCTGGATGCTGGTCGCTTTCGGACCGCGCGTCGCGTTCGGTACGACGTCGCTGATTACCGCCCTGTCTGCCGTGCCATTCCTGTGGGTCCCGGACGTCGAGGTGGCGCGGCACCCACCGCGGGCGTTGCGGGCCGCGCTTCCCGGGATGCTGCTGTTCGTCGCCGATGGCTGGATTGCTGCCGGCTACTGGCTCGTGTGGCAGATCGCTTTGTTCATCTCGCTCGGCGAGAGCTTCCTCGCCTATGGCGGGGCGCTCGCCTTTGCCGCACTCGTCGGCGCCGTCGGCGGTATGACCTTGGGGCGGCACATCGACGCCGGCCACGGCAAGCGGGCCGTATGGTATGCGCTCGGCACGCTGGCGCTGATCGTCTTGTTGCGCGCCGTCGCGACCGGCAACGCGACAGTGGCCGTCCTGGCAAACGCCTTGGGCGCGCTCGAGGCGGGCCTGTATACGCCGACCCTGATGACGGCCGTGTACACGCTGGCGAAACGTTCGCCCTGTACATTGCGCTTTCACGTTGCGACGGAGGGAGGCTGGGACGTCGGCGGCGCCGGCGGTCTTCTCGCCGCCGCGCTGGCGATCCGGTGCGGCCTGCCGTTGTCGGTCAGCATTCTGTTCTCGTTGATCGGCGTTGCGGCGATCGCTCTGATGCTGCGGCGCTATTATGCCGGCCGATTGGCGATGGCGGAGGTGGGCGGCGAATCGATCGCCGGCTGAACCTCAACGGGCTCTGCCTCAGACTAAACGAGACGTCCCGAGGCGGTTCCGATTGCCAGCTCGTTGAGCGCGGCGGATCAGAAGCTCTCATCGACCGACCGCGGCCCCAACTCCTGCGTCATACCGGCGAAGAGCCGGTATCCATGGCGGAAATAGGTCCCGGCTTTCTGCCGGGACGTCGGAGAGTTTGACACATTTACGGGACATTTCGTGACCCGAGCAGACTCGACGTCGCCGACGACCCCTGCCGTTCATTCTGTGCCGAATGCGTATCCCTTCGACCCGACGAGCCGGGCAAGCGGGCTCCTCGCTTCCTCGCCGGCGCGCAATCGGTCGATCAGGTACGGAAAGTCGTATCGCGGCCGCCATCCGAGCAGGTTTCTCGCCCGTTCGTTGACATAGACGCGATCGATGTGCGGCACCATCTTCCAGCCGCGGCGCGCATATTCGGCCTCGTAGCCGGGCACGCGGCGGCGCGCCGCCAGCGGCGCATCGCGGCGCAAATCCGGCAAATCGTCGGGCAGAAACGGCGTCGTTGCACTGACGATATAGCGGCCAAAACCGATCGTCGGCGCGCGTTCCGCGGCGAGCAGGTGCGCGCCGACGACGTCTTCGAGATCGATCCGCCGATAGAGATACTCGGACACCTTGATGTTGTCGTTCTCGTAAGCTGCGCGCACGGCGGCGTCGAGGTCTTCTTCGGGGAAGAAGCGCGATGTTCTGAGCACGATGCAGGCGAGCCCGTGGTTCCGGTGGAACAGTTCGCAGAGATCCTCGGCCGCCGCCTTTGTCGTGCCGTAGATATTCTTCGGAACCGGCCTGACATCCTCGGTTATCCAGGCGGCCGGAGCGCCGGCGGGCGGGATCAGCGCGTCGCCGAAGACGCTCGTCGTGCTCGTAAAGACAAACGACCGGACATCGGCCGCCACGGCCTCTTCGAGCAGGTTCAGCGTGCCGGCAATGTTGACATCGATAAACGCGCGGCGATCGTGGGTTTCGACATGCGGCCGGTGCAATGTCGCGGCGTGCAGGACAGTCTCGACGTCCCGCATGCACGCGTTGACGAAAGAGCGGTCGGTTATCGAGCCGACGCGCGTCGTGAACGGGCTCGGACGGATGTCAAGGCCGACAACCTCATGCCGAAGCTCGCGCAGCGTGCGAACCAGCGCCTCGCCGAGATGGCCGGAACTACCGGTGACCAGAACGCGCATGCCGCGGGGTCTCAGGACAGCCAGCGCGCGGCGGCGACATAGCCGGAGCGCCGCACCGGCGGCACGCTGCGGGCCTGCGCTTCGCGGGCGATGAGCGGACCGGCGACGTCACGGCGACCCGATCGCATCGCCGCGTCGGCCAGTATCTGGAAGAACAGGTCGCGCTGCGCGTTGCTGCCGCCCAACAGCCGGATTCCCGCCTGGCGGGGCGCCAGGAGTTCGACGACGCGTCCGTAATCGCCGCGCCGGTGCGCCAGCACCGCCTCGCAGACCGGGGCGACGACGTCGCCGATCGCCGGCGCCGTCCACAGTTCGGGATCGGCGGCGCGCTCGGAGAGCGCCGCGAGAAACCGCGCCGCCGCGTCCCATCGCGCGGTGGCGGCGAGCGCCAACATCAGATGCGGCACCAGCAACAGATGCCCGACATCGCCGATTCGTGCCTCGGCCTTGTCGGCCAGTTCCTGCCAGCGGTCGCCGACGGCGACGCCCAGCTGCTCGAGGCGCCACAAGACGGCCGGCGCATTCTGCAGATCGATGAAATGGTCCGGCGCTGCCTTGGTCATCGGTTCGTTCAGATTGCGGATGTTTTCGTCGTAGCTCGCCAGCACCGCGTCCAATTCGCCGAGCTCCAGCTCCATCAGCGCGCGGTGCCACCACAGATGATGGATCAGGTTGTTGCCGAGCGACCAGTTCGCGACCTGGCTCGCGAGCCAGTCGCGCCCCTCGCGCGGCCGGCACTCCATCTCCAAGACATGCGCCTTGACGTGATGCGCGAAATAGTTCGTCGCGTCGCAAGCGAGCGCGGCGTCGACGGCTCGCTCGGCGCCGGCGGTGTCGCCGGCCTCCTCATGCGCGAACGCCCAGACGCTCTGAAAGCAGTCATAGCCAGGCAGTTCGGCCGACCAGCCGGCGGCGACGCGGTCGGCCTGTTCGAGGATCCTGGCCGTCTGGCCATGCCGGAACCAGGTCGTATCAGAGATGCGCAAGGCAAGAAGGTCGGTCGGATCGGCATCGAGGATCGCCCGCCAGTTCGCAAAGGACCGGTCGAGCAGGCCCACGGCCCAGGCGGCAAAGGCCGCGACGTGCCGGCGTTCGCGTTCGGTCGCGACCGCGGCACCGACCTCAGCCGCGGCGAGGCTCGCCGCGACCTGCGGCCGGTTTGCCGGGTTGGCAGCGCCGAGCAACAGATAGCCCCTGAGGCAATGCCCGAGAACGAAATGCGGGTCGGCCCGCAAAGCGGCCTCGACGAGCGCCGGCGTGTCGACATGAAACTTCAGGTAATGCTCGAGCGCCCGGTCGAAATGCGCCGCGGCCTCGGCGCTGTCGGTCGAAAGCGGCAGGCCGCGAATGTCATGCTGCATCGCCACTCCCTTGCTTATCGGGTCAGCCCTGCCGATTGTCGACCCGTCCGCGCCCGCCTGGCAACCGGCGCGCCTTGCGGTGTTACGAGCCGCCTGTTTCCTGCGATCGGCATTACGCTTAGCCTCACCGGAAGGTCAGGAGGGTCTCGCCAATGGAGAGAAACCGGCAAGCGGCATCGCCGCCTCGGGATCACACCAGGCTGCTGCCCGGCGCTGCCGCTCTCGCCGCGCTCGGCGTCGTCTATGGCGATATCGGGACCAGCACGCTCTATGGGTTCAAACAGGCCGCAAGTGCGGCGGGGACGGTGTCGCCCGAGGCAACTGTGGGCATCGTGTCGGTCATCCTCTGGTCGCTCGTTGTGATCGTGTCGTTCAAATACGCGATCCTGATCATGCGCGCCGACAACCGCGGCGAGGGCGGCATCGTCGCCTTGTTGGCGCTTCTCGATGTTCGCCATGCGCCGCGCGGCAGTTGGCGCGGTTCGCTGATGATCGTCGGTTTGACCGGCGCCGCCCTGCTCTATGGCGATGGGATCATCACGCCGGCCATCTCGGTGCTCAGCGCCGTCGAGGGTCTCAAGCTCGACGCCCCAGGGCTTGCGCCCCTTGTGGTTCCGATCAGCCTGGCGATCCTCTGTGGCCTTTTCCTGATTCAGCGCAAGGGTACGACGTTCATCGGCAACGTCTTCGGACCGGTGATGCTGGTCTGGTTCCTCGCCATCGGCATCCTCGGCCTGCGCAGCGTCATTGGCGCGCCGAAGATCCTCGGCGCACTCAGCCCGCATCACGCGCTGATCTACCTGATCCAATCCCCGCCGGGGATCGGATTTGCCGTGCTGGGCGCGGCTTTCCTGACCCTTACCGGGGCAGAGGCGATGTATGCGGATATGGGGCATTTCGGCCCGCTGCCGATCCGCCTCGGCTGGTTCGGGGTGGTTTTTCCGGCGCTGGTGCTCAACTATCTCGGCCAGGGGGCGTTGCTCCTTTCCGACCCCCGCGCTATTCAAAATCCATTCTACCTGCTGGCGCCGGGATGGGCCCATTATCCGAT
Source organism: uncultured Alphaproteobacteria bacterium (assembly GCA_963790875.1). Classification (GTDB taxonomy): domain Bacteria; phylum Pseudomonadota; class Alphaproteobacteria; order ATCC43930; family CGMCC-115725; genus AP-15. Next base: position 520,633 of record CAWBQT010000016.1, on the reverse strand, counting down.
GGTGGCATTCGCCACCGTCGCCACAGTCATCGCCTCGCAGTCGATAATCTCAGGCGCCTATTCTTTGACCCAGCAAGCGATCCAGCTGGGCTTCCTGCCGCGTATGCGCGTTCTCCATACGGCCAGCCGGGAGAGAGGACAGATCTACATGCCGATGGTCAACTGGCTGCTCGCGGCCGGGACGCTCGGTGCGGTCATCACGTTCGGCTCCTCCGACGCGCTTGGCGGCGCTTACGGCATCGCCGTCTCGATGCTGATGGCGGTCACGACGGTTCTGGCCGCCCTCGTCGCGCTGCAATGGGGCTACAACCCGCTTCTCGTCGCGGTCGTAAACGGATTCCTGCTCGTCATCGAGCTGGTTTTTATTGCCGCCAACGCAACAAAGCTGCTCTCGGGCGGCTGGTTCCCGCTGCTGATGGCGTGCGTCGTCGCGTTCCTGATGCTGACCTGGCGAACCGGGTACCAGTTGCTCGAGCATCAGCGATCACGTCTGCGCCAGCGCGAAGACGAATTCGCCGCCTGGGTTATCGAGAACCGTCCGATTCGGTTGCCTGGGGCGGCCGCTATCTTTACGGCCGCAACCTCGGGGATCCCGCTCGCGCTGACGCACCACCTCCGGCACAACCGCGTCTTGCACGAGCGCATGCTGCTCGTCTCGACAACGACGACGGACGCGCCGCGGGTGGATCCTGAACAGCGGGTGAAGCTGGTGCCCGTCGGATCCGGCATCACCCGCGTGCTGCTGCATTTCGGGTTCATGGAGCATCCCAATGTCATGGAGGGGCTGAAGCTCGCCTGCGGTGACCCCGCGCTGCGCGGCATAGACCCGGAAAAGATCACGTTCTATTCGCGCCGCGTTTTGGTCGTTCCGAATGGCGTCGTCCCCGGGATGGCCGTTTGGCGTCAGCGGATCTTCGCGGCGATGCATCTCAACGCCAATTTGCCGGCCGCGCATTTCGGGGTGCCGGCGTCGCAGGTCGTCGAGGTCGGTCTCGAAGTTGAAATCTGAGCGGCCCGCAGATCCCGCCGCGCGTCAGATTATTTCCCTTGTCCCCGCGAGCCTACGGCAACCACACAATTCTTCGTGTTTGGTAAGTAAGTTATGGACCATTGCCGCCGCGATTGGCGAACCCTCCCCCTCGGATGGGGTGCGAGCGGGGAGAGGTTAGCCGGCGGGTCGATCGGCTCTCACAGGATTTCGTAGACCGGGACTTGTTCCGAAACGCCGCGCAGCGCCCGCTGCTGCGCCACCGGTTCGAGGCCGCTGCGCTTCAGCAAGACCGAGGCTTGCGGGTAGTCGACGACCGGCCCCGTCGCCAGGATCGTGCGCGAATTGGCGAGCCCTTGCACCCGCGCCGCGATATTCACGGTCTGGCCGAAGTAGTCCTGCCGGTCGTTCAACACGACGGCGAGGCAAGGGCCCTCGTGAATGCCGATCTTGAGCAGCAGGTCCTCGCCGTCCCGCGACCCGTTCAGCCGATGCATCGCCTCGCGCATGCGCAAGGCCGCGGCGACCGCGCGGTCCGGCGTCGGGAAGGTCGCCATGACCGCATCGCCGATGGTCTTGACGACGGCACCGGCCTCGGCGGCGACGATCTCGTTCACCAGCTGGAAATGCGCGCGCACCAGGTCGAAGGCGACGAGATCGCCGACCCTCTCATAGAGCTCGGTCGAGCCTTTGAGGTCGGTGAACAGAAAGGTCAGGCTGGTGATCTTGAGGCGCTGCTCGGCATCGATGGTGTTGGTGCCGTAGAGGTCGCGAAACACCTGATTGGTCAGCAGCCGCTTCGCGGTCAGGAACGGCCGGCGCCGGCCGAGCAGCTCGTGCAATTTGTCGCCGGCGACCCACAGGCCCGGCAACACCCGGCCCTCGGTCAGGTTCTCGAGCGCCAGCCGAACCGGACCGGGCCGCAATTGCGTGGTGCCGTTATGCACGGCGAGCTTGTCGAAGGCGAACGACAGGTTCTGGCGCTCGCGCGTCGGCTCGCCTTTGACGTCGAAGAACTGCGTCGAGTGCGTGACCGGGTCGATGAGGATGACGAATTCCGCCGGCAATTGCAGCGACAAGACCGCCTTCCCCGAGCGCGGCAACTCGATCGCCTCGAGGACGATCTCCTGGATCAGCTCCTCGAAATTGTCCGGCACGTCGATGCCCGACCCCCAGAACACCTGCCGGAAATATTCGTTGAACGGCAGCTCCTCTGGGTCATGCGCCGCGATCCGGCGCACCCGCCGGCTGACCGTGAAGGTAACCTCGACGACCTCGTCGAGGGTCGGGGTATAGCCGCTGGCGCACCAGGCGCAGGCATATTCGTCCTTGTCGACGCTCTTCAAGGTCGAGGTCGATTCGAGGACGCCGCCGCAGCCCGGGCACAGCACGTTCCACGACAGCTCGAAAATCCCTTGCCGGGCCGCGTGCAGGAAGGCGGCAATCGTCTGTTCCTCGTCGAGCCCGGCCTTGGCCGCAAAATCGAGCACGTTGACCCGGCAAAGGGCGCGATCCGGCGCATCGCGCACCAGCGCCTCGATCGCCTCGACGACCGAAGGATCGGCGGATTGCCGCAGCCCGCCAAACAGATTTTCCGTTTCGCTCATCGTCCAACCTCACCCGGAGGCGGAGCCTGCGCTCCGCCGACGACGCAGCCTAGATGTGGGGACGAAGCGAATTTTGGCAAAGCGCCGCAAGCCCTCCCCGCCGCGCCGAATGTTTCGGCGGGCACCGAAGGATGCCCGCCGCCGGGGGACTATTCGGCCGCCGCCTTGACCGCGACCGGCAGCGGTTCGGTGCCAGTCCAGGGATGCTCGGCGACATCGAACAGGATGCCTTCGGGGCCGCAGAATTTGACCTCGAAGCCGCCGCCGCGTTCCGCCTCGGCCCGCTCCATGTAGTGCTCGCCGCCGAGGCCCTCGAGCTTCTTCGCCGTCGCCGCCACATCCTCGACGAGGATGCCGAAATGATGCAACCCGGTATAATCGAGACCGCGGCCGGTCTGGTCGGTCTTGAAGCGCAGGATCGCCAGATCGATCGTGCCGTCGCTCAGGTGATAGCCGTAGGCGAGCGGCCCGTCGGTCTTGCGTACCTCTTTGAAATCGAAGGCCCGTTTGTAGAACTCGGCCATCGCGTCCGGGTCCTTTGCGGCGATCGCGATATGGCGCAGCTTGGCCATTTGCCGCCTCCTACTCGGCCGCTTCTTTGACCGGTTCCGGCAGCGGCTCGGCGCCGGCCCAGCCGTGCTCGGCGATGTCGAACAGGATATGCTCCGGCCCATAGAATTTCTTCTCGAAATAGCCGGCTTGCTGGCCGCCGTGGCCCTGGTCGATGTAATGCTCGGCGCCGAGGCTCTCGAGCTTCTTCGAGAAGGCGTCGACATCCTCGACCAGCACGCCGAAATGATGGATGCCGCGAAAGTCCATGCCCTTCCCGAGCTGGTCGGTCTTGAATTTGAGGATCGCCATGTTGAGCGTGCCGTCGCTTAAAAACACGCCGTCGGCGAGCACGCCGTTCGGCCGGCCGACTTCGACGAAATCGAAGGCCTGTTTGTAGAATTCGGCCATCGCATCCGGATCTTCCGCGGCGATGGCGATGTGACGCAGCTTGGGCATGAGGACCTCCTCGCTTGGGCGTTATCGCGAAGCTAGCATGAACGGCGTCTCATTTCGAAGCGCCGAGTAAGGCGTCGCGGCCGATCGAGGCGAAGAGTTGCGCCAGGCTCTTGCCGACCCGGCGCGCCGCCTCGTCCCAGGCGAACAGGCCGAACCGGTCGAATTCCGGCAGCATCGTGCCGTCGGCGAGCGCGAAATGCGAGGTGCAGGCGAGGCTCTTGGGATCGGGGAGCTCGCGCCGCCGCCAGGCGAACAAGGCCAGGTCCTTGCCCCGCCGGTAAGGGTGAAGGCCGAGCACTACCAGTTCCTCGGGCCGGACCACGAGGCCCGTCTCCTCGCGCAACTCGCGCACCGCCGCCGCGACGAAATCCTCGCCGGGTTCGGCCTCGCCCTTGGGAATGTCCCAGCGCGGCGAGCGGGTGGCATGCCCGAGCAGCATCCGCTCGCCGTCGCCGACGACGACCCCGCAGCTCCACAGTATTCACGGCTGGGGTTGGGCTTGAGTCCAGCCGCCCAGGACGCTGCCGTAAAAGCCGTGATTCTTGGCATTCTCCGAAGAATCGGCGCTGTTCTCGGCGGCGCAGGCGGCAACCAGCAGCAACAGCCCGGCAACGGCCACCCATCGAGCCGGCGCAATCGCCGCGGGCCGGCGGCGATGCCGGACGATATTGATCATCTGAGCGCGGCTTGACGGATGTTGCTTCATGGCGCGGATTGCTTTCCCGAGCGAACCTACTTTATCTCACGCGGCACCTGCCCGTGCCGCAATCTCCGGCTCGCGGTCGCTTCGCCCGACGTCGATCAACAGCACCATGACGGCCGCCGCGAACAATAATATCCCGGAGAGAAGAAAGGCCTCGAAATAGGTGCCGAAGACGATGCGCAGCACGCCGCCGAGATAGGCGGCAGAGGCGCCGCCGATCTGGTGGATCACGGTGATCCAGGCGACCATGATCCCGATCCTTTCGGCGCCGACGGCGCGGCTTAAAAGGCGGACCGTGGGCGGCGCGCTGGCGATCCAATCGAGCCCGTAAAGCACACTGAACACCGCCAGACCGTAGCGCGACATATCGAACGCGAAGGGCAGATAGATCAGTGAAAGCCCGCGAAAGCCGTAATAGCAGGACAGCAGAATCCGGTTGTCGCAGCGGTCGCTGAGCCAGCCCGACAGGGTGCCGCCGATCAGCGCGAACACGCCGGTCGTGGCGAGCAGGCCGGCGCCGGCGACTTCGCTCAGACCGTGATCGACGCAGGCCGGGATCAGATGCGTCCCGATGAGGCCGTTGGTCGTGGCGCCGCAAACGAAGTAGCCGCCGGCGATCAGCCAGAAGTCGCGTGACCCGACGCCGGTCGCGAGCGCGCGAAACGCCACCGCGACCGGATTCCCGTTGGGCAGCGCAGCAGTCGGGCTCGACAGGGCGCGATCGCCGTAGCGCGACAGCCCGAGATCCTCCGGCCGATTACGCATCAACAGCGCTACGAGCGGCAGAAAACCGAAGACTATGGCGGCGAGGACAAGCGCCATGACCCGCCAGCCGGCATGCGTGACGAGCGCCGCCATCGTCGGCAGAAAGATCAGCTGACCCGCCGCGTTCGCCGCGGTCAAGATGCCGACGACGAACCCTTCGCGCGCCCGGAACCAGCGGGCGGCGATGAACGCCGCCAGGTAGGCGCCGACAAAACCGGTGGCGATCCCGACCACGACGCCCCACAGCAAAACGAGCTGCCAAGGCGCGCCGATGGCCGGGGTCAGCGCCACGCCGGCGGCGGTCGCCACCAGCGCCAAGGTCATCGTCCGGCGCGCCCCGAAGCGATCCATCACCGCGGCGGCGAACGGACCGACGGCACCATAGAGCAGCAGGTTGACGCCGACGGCGAACGAGATCGTCGCACGCGACCAGTGGAATTCCGTCTCGAGCGGCACGATCAGGACACTCGGCGCCGCGCGAACGCCGGCGGTCACGACCACCGTCACAAAGCTGATGGCGAGGATAATCCAGGCGTAATGCAGCCGCGGCGCGACCGGCCTGACCTGTGACGCCGTCATAAGCGGACTCCTCCCGGTTCCTGCCGTCGCCGCAGGTGGTCCTGCATCGTGATCCTGCATAATGTGGCGGCGACGCTCCCCGACACCAGCGCGCCGACCGCATAGCCGCCATTGCGCTGCCGGTCCGAAGAATTCGAGCCCGCTGTCGATGGTGGCTGCCGTCCGATCGGTACGACCGCGGCACGCAGACGCGATATCGGCCGACCCCGGCTACCGGCGGGAGCCCTATGCCCACGGCTCGCAAGGCGGGGGCCGGCGGGCCGCTCCGCCTTGACAAATCAGGATCGTTCTGCTATGAAATTGCGATAACCGCTAGCGTAATGCCTCTTCGCCGTTTCGAGACGCGAACCGGCGGCGGGACGGGACCCCGCAGTTTCCCAGCCTTCCCTGTTCGGCTGATTTAATTCCTTGTTCGGCGTATTTATTTCCCTGTTGCCCGACTAGGGCAAATTCCCATCGACCAGGGAAGCTTGGAGGTTTCTCGGAAGTCCTGCGCAACCGACCCTCTTCTGAGAAACCCGATTTTTGCGCCGGAGAGTCACGAGGTCACTATTTATTTAATCTTTCCAAAACTCGATGGCGGTCCCGCCCGATTGTACCCGCCGCCCCCGCTGGCGCGGGGGGCGACGGGAAAATCCAGAATTATTCAGATCTCCTGCGGCTGCTGGGTCGGGCCGTTGCCGCGCCGGCCACGCTCGGCCATGAACTGGTCGAACTCGGCCTTGTCCTTGGCGTGACGCAACCGGTCGAGGAACTCCATGAACTCGCGCTGTTCGTCTTCGAGTCGGCGCAACGTCTCGCTGCGGTATTCGTCGAAGGCATGGTTGCCGGTCGCGGCCCGGTAGCTCGAGCGCGAGCCGCACCCCCAGCGCTCGGCCGCCGCCTGCATGCGCGACATGCGATCCTGCATCCGTCCCATGCGCCGCTGCCAGCGGCCGCCGCTGCCATGCATCCAGCAAGCCATTCGCCCACTCCCTATCGTGTAGCCGAGAACCACGAGGCCGAGCGGCCAGAACAGTACGAAGCTGATGATCATCAGGCCGATCCAGGCAGGCTTGCCGATGTCGTCGAGATAGCCCGTGACGTTCATGACGCCCTCATGTGAATGTATCTTACATTCACATAAATCCCGCCGGCCGGCCTGTCAAGAGGGACCGCGTCGAGGCTCCGCTTCGGCCGGCTCGGCGATCAGGCCGAGGCCGCGTAGATAAATCAGCATGCCGGCTTCGAGCAGGTCCTCGGGGGTCATCGGCAGGCGTCGCCGGCCGCCGTCGCCGCGCGCGAATAGCGAGGCGATGCCGTGCGACAGCGCCCAGACATGCAGGCTCATCATCAGGACCGGCGGCCGCCGCTCGCGCGGCAGCGTGGCGCACAAGCTCGCCGAGGCGCGGCGCAACACGGCAAAGCTACTGTCGGCCGTCTGGCGCAAGGCGGGATCGTCGTCGAGCGACGCCCCGCCCTCGAACATCGCCGAGTAATAGGCCGGCTCGTTGCGGGCGAAGGCAAGGTAGGCGCGGCCGACATTCTCGAAGGCGGCAAAGGGTTCCGGGCGGCCGTCGTTCCAGGCCTCTTCGAGACGCACCGCGAACAGCTCGAAGCCGCGTCGCGCGACATCGGCGATCAGCGCGTCGCGGTCACGGAAATGGCGGTAGGGTGCCGCCGAACTGACCCCGGCCGAACGCGCCGCATCGGCAAAGGTGAAACCGGCCGGCCCCTTCTTGGCGATCAGGTCGAGGGCGGCCTGGATCAACGCCTCGCGCAGATTGCCGTGATGGTAGCCGCGCCGCCCGCCCGGCTGGTCGCCCGACCAGTTCATGCAGGCCCGCTCATGCGAAGGATCCGTTCATGTAAACGGCTTTTACATCGGAATGCGGCCGGCCGGCAGCGCAATTGCGCTTCAGTCACTCGGGCCCGCCGCCGCAGGTCACCGAATTTCAGTCGATTACGACGGATCGACCGGCCGCTTTCGCGGCGAATCCCGCGGGGCAGGGAATTTCACGCCTTTTGCCGGGTTGCAGTGCGCAGTTTGCGGCGCCGCCGCAGCAGACGCGGCTACTCGCCCGCGCCGGCGACCCCTTCAATCCACTGGCACCGCTCGCCCAACGCTCGGCAAGCGAGCGTCGCGAGCCGGGCGCTAGAGCTAGACGATCGCCTTCAGCATCGCTTCGGCGCTCGACGCGTCGACCTGACCCGGCGCCGGCTCGATGTTCAGCGATTTGACGACACTGTCCTCGACCAGCATCGAATAACGCTGCGAGCGGATGCCGAGCCCGCCCTTCGTCAGGTCGAGTTCGAGGCCGAGCGCGCGCACGAAGTCGCCGCTGCCGTCGGCCAGCATCGTCACCTTGCCTTCGCTTTTCTGGTCACGACCCCAGGCGGTGAGGACGGCGGCATCGTTGACCGCGACGCAGGCGATCTCGTCGATGCCCTTTGCCTTGAGATCCACCGCCTTGTCGACATAGCCCGGCAGATGGCGCTGCGAGCAGGCCGGCGTAAAGGCGCCCGGCACCGCGAACAGAACCACTCTCCTGCCGCCGAAGAAGCTTTCGGTCGAAACCTCTTTCGGTCCTTCGGGGGTGACCTGCCGCAGCGTCACCGACGGCAGCTTGTCGCCGACCTTGATCGTCATCGCTGTCCCTCCGATACTGCACCGACCCCTGATCGCCGACCGATAGCACAGGGCGCGCGGCGCGGCAAACGCGGCGGCCGCGTTGTGGCAAAACCCGCACCGGCCGCCGATTTTTTGCCCGAGGCGGCATGGGTTGGCGTAAAATTGGGCAGACGATCGGCACCACGGAGGATGGCATGAAGTCACTGGCCGGCCAACTGCTGGTGGCAATGCCGCAGATGCCAGACCAGCGATTTGCCCGCTCGGTGATTTATCTCTGCGCGCACAGCGACAGCGACGGCGCCATGGGCCTCGTCATCAACAAGCCGCTCGGCTCGCTGACCATGGAGGCACTGTTCGCCCAGCTCGATATCGACCCCGGCCGCTCGGCCGAGGGACAGCCGGTGCATTTCGGCGGACCGGTCGAGATCGGCCGCGGCTTCGTGCTGCACACGACCGACTACCGGGAAGAGGCGACGATGCACGTCGCCGGCAATATTGCGGTCACGGCGACGCTCGAGATCCTGCGGGCAATCGGCAAAGGTGCCGGCCCGCGGCGCTGTCTTTTCGCACTCGGCTATGCCGGCTGGGGGCCGGGCCAGCTCGACGCCGAGATCCAGGCGAATGGCTGGCTGTGCGTTGCCGCCGATGACGGCATCGTCTTCGATGCCGATCACGACGGCAAATGGCGCCGAGCCTTCGCCAAGCTCGGCGTCGATCTCTCGACTTTGTCGAGCGACGCCGGCCACGCTTGACCGCCGGAAACCAGCCCGCGTCGGGACGCGACCCCGACGCCGGCTCAGGCGCGCAACAACGACAGGAACCGGGCCGCGGCGTCGATTTCGGCGGCGAGCGAACGGCGGCGCTCCGTCTGCTCGGCATCCTTGCCCCAGGCTTCGATCTGATAGCTTTCGTCGACCTGTGACGCGGCGAAAGCTGCGGCCGCGTCGAGACGGCCTTCGACGAGAGCGAGGGCGAGGACCAGCGAGCCGCAGGCAGTGGTCGCCGCGTTGAGCGCCGTCAGGGCGAAGTCGTCCTGCGCGGCGACCGCCGCACGAAACGCCTTGAGGCTCGCCTCGGGCTGCCGCGCCGGGATCACCCCGGCGGTCACCGTCAGCGGGGCGTCGTAGCGCAGGACCGCCCAGTCGAGAAGCGGCTGCCACACCGCCCGCTGGCGTGCCGCGAGCGCCGGCTGATCCGCCGTCCGGTAGCAGACGAGATCCGTCCCGGCATAAAGGGCGATCTGTTTGACGACCGCTTCGCGCTCCCTCGGGTTGCGGTCGATCGTGATATTGGCGAGGCGGGTCAGCGGCATCGTTGCCGGCCGAAGCTCCGCTCCCTGCCCGTTCCATTCCGCGGCGATCGCCGTTGCCAGGGCCGCGCCGGGGACGACGAGGTCGCGCTTCCCCGGCGTCTTGACGAGGCGGCCGTCGAGAGCCACGCCGAACCCTACGGGAGCCGGCACCGGCGCCGCGAGCCGATAGGAGCGCTTCATCGGGCGGGATCGATGCCGGCGAAAGGATCGGCGGCATCGCCCGGAAATCCGAAGAACGCCCAGCTTTGCCGCATGTGCGGCGACAGCGGTGCGACGATCCGCAAACCGCCACCCGCAGGATGCGGCAAGCTCAGCGCCCGGGCGTGCAGGTGCACCCGACGGGCTTCCGGCAAGCCGGCGAGCCGGGCGAGCGCCCCGCCATATTTGAAATCCCCAACGATCGGCGAGCCGATCGCGGCACAATGCGCGCGCAACTGGTGCGTGCGGCCGGTGACCGGCAGCAGCGCCAGCCAGCTCGCCCGCTCGCCGGCACTCTCGACGACGTGGTAGTAGCTGACGGCGCGCTTGCCGTCATCGGCATTGGGGCGCACGCGTTCGCCGCCGGCCCCGGCGCGCTTGGCGAGCGCCAGATCGATGCGTCCGTGCACCGGCTTAGGCCGGCCGACGACGAGCGCCCAATAGAGTTTGCGCGTCGATCCGACGCGAAACGCCCTGGCCAGAAACGCCGCCGCCGCGGCGGTGCGGGCGATCACCAGGACGCCGCTCGTATCCTTGTCGAGCCGGTGGACGAGGCGCGGCCGCTCGTCATTGCCGAAACGCAGCGCGTCGAGCAGCCCGTCGAGGTGGCGTTCGGCGCCGGTACCGCCCTGCACCGCGAGACCGGCCGGCTTGTTCAGCGCGATCAGCGCCGCGTCGCGGTGCAGGATCAGCCGCTGCAGCCACGCCTCGTCGTCCGGCCTGATGCGGGTCGGCGGCGGCGGCAGGTCCGTCAGCCGCGGCAAGCCGATTTGCTGTCCGGCCGATAGCCGGTCGCCCGACCGCGCCCGCTTGCCGTCGACCCGAATCTGCCCGGTGCGCAGCAGCTTTTCGAGCCGGCCGTGAGCGAGCGCCGGATAATGGCGCTTGAACCAGCGGTCGAGGCGAAGCGGCCCCTCGGCCTCGGCGATCGTTACGGTCTCGCCCAGAGGATTCATGCCGGATTGCTCACGGCGGCGGGGCCGCGGCGCGCTCGCGCAGCTTTTCCCAATAATCGAGGCGCTTCTTGATCTCGCGCTCGAAGCCGCGCTCGTCCGGCCGGTAGAAATTGCGGCGCTGCACTCCGTCAGGGAAATAATTCTGGCCGGAAAAGCCGGCCGCGGTCGCGTGGTCGTAAACATAGCCCCGGCCGTAGCCGAGCTCGCGCAGCAACCGGGTCGGCGCGTTCAGGATGTGCAATGGCGGCATTAGAGAGCCGGTTTCGCGCGCCATCGCTTGCGCTTCGCCAAACGCCGCATAGGCGGCATTCGATTTCGGCGCGGTCGCCAGATAAATCACGCATTGGGCGATCGCCAGCTCGCCCTCCGGCGAACCGAGCCGGTCGTAGGCATCCCAGGCGGCGAGCGCCTGGGCGACCGCCTGCGGGTCGGCGAGGCCGATATCCTCGACCGCGGCGCGGGTTAGCCGGCGCAGAATGTAGGTCGGGTCCTCGCCGCCGGCCAGCATGCGCGCCAGCCAATAGAGTGCCGCATCGGTATCCGAGCCGCGCAGGGCTTTGTGCAAGGCGCTGATCAGGTTGTAGTGGCCTTCCTGCGCCTTGTCGTAGAGCGGCGCGCGGCGCTGCACCAGTTCGGCGAGCTGTTGCGGCCCGAGCGGCGTGTCGCCGGGCCGGCACGCGATCTCCTCGGCGAGATTGCAGAGGAACCGTCCGTCGCCATCCGCCATCGCGCGCAGCGCGGCGCGCCCTTCGGCGGTTAGCGGCAGGGTCCGGCCGAGATGCCGCTCGGCGCGCTGCAGCAAGGTTTCGAGATCGTCATCGGCGAGGCGGCGCAGCACGAAGACTTGCGCGCGCGACAGCAAGGCGCCGATCAATTCGAAGGACGGGTTCTCGGTCGTCGCGCCGACGAGAACGACGGTGCCGTCTTCGACGACCGGCAGGAACGCGTCCTGCTGAGCCCGATTGAAGCGGTGGATCTCGTCGACGAACAACAGCGTGCTGCGCCCGACCTCGCGGCGTTTCTTCGCCGCATCGAACACCTTGCGCAGATCGGCGACGCCGGAAAAAACCGCCGACAACCGTTCGAACACGAGATCCGTGCCCCCAGTCGATACCGTGGCGGCCAAGAGCCGCGCGATCGTCGTCTTGCCGCAGCCCGGCGGACCCCAGAGGATCATCGAGGCGAGGTGCCGGCTCGCCACCATGCGGCCGATCGGCCCGTCCGGACCGAGCAGGTGGTCCTGGCCGACGACCTCGGCAAGATGGCGCGGCCGCAGCCGGTCGGCGAGCGGGCGCGGCGCCGCGTCTTCAAAGAGGGTGCTCATCGGCAGGCGGCCGGCCGATCGAAGGCTGGCGAAAATTCGGCGCGGAGTGCCTCGTCGACATCGGCCATCGCTGCCGCGACCTCGAGTGCGGCGAGCGAGGTGACGCCGTATTCGGCGATGCCGCAGGGGACGATGCCTCGGTAATGGCCGAGGTCAGGGTCGATGTTGAAGGCGATGCCGTGATAGGTCACGGAGCGCCGCACGCGCACGCCGATCGCGGCGATCTTGGCCTCGCCGGCGCCGCGCGCGACCCAGATCCCGATCCGGCCCTCGCGCCGCTCGCCGGCGACGCCGAAATGCGCCAGCGTGCGGATGCCCCATTCCTCGAGATAATGGACAAAGCAGTGCACGTCCAAATGGCGGCGGGCAAGGTCGAGCAGCACGTAGGCGACGCGCTGGCCCGGCCCGTGATAGGTCCAGCGCCCACCGCGGCCGGTACGATGTACCGGGAGCCGGCGCGGGTCCAAGAGTTCCTCGTCGCGCGCGCTGGTGCCGGCGCTGTAAAGCGGCGGGTGCTCGACGAGCCAGACGAGTTCGGGCGCCTCGCCGGCGCGGATCGCCTGCACCCGATCTTCCATCGCCGCCACGGCCGCTGCATAGTCGACCGGCTCGCCGCTCGTCCGCCATTCAATCGGGGCCAGGTAGCGGGTTCTCTCGCGATCCATGCCGCTTGATATGGGTGCCCGGATTTGCTAATCAGCCCGGCTCGCGGCGAGATGCGAAAGCCGTCCCCTACCGTGCGGTCGTGGCGGAATTGGTAGACGCGCAGCGTTGAGGTCGCTGTGGGGGAAACTCCGTGGAAGTTCGAGTCTTCTCGACCGCACCAGGTTTCCGGCGGGTGTTGGCGCGCCGCGGCCTGAATTGAGCGATGCAGAACGCGCGCCTCGGCGCATTCGATTTCGATCTCGGCCCCGAGATCGACATGCTGCGCGCGACGGTGCGCGGCTTTGCCGAAGACAAGGTCGCGCCGCTCGCCGCCGAGATCGACCGCAACGACCGGTTCCCGATCGAGCTGTGGCCCCTGATGGGGGCGCTCGGCCTGCACGGCATCACTGTCGAAGAGGAATATGGCGGCGCCGGCATGGGTTATCTGGCGCACTGCGTCGCGATGGAGGAGGTGAGTCGCGCCTCGGCCTCGGTCGGCCTCTCCTACGGCGCGCATTCGAACCTGTGCGTCAACCAGATCCGCCGCAACGGCAGCGAGGCGCAAAAGCGCCGCTATCTGCCAAAGCTGATCTCCGGCGAGCACGTCGGCGCCCTGGCGATGAGCGAACCCGGCGCCGGCTCCGACGTCGTCTCGATGCGCCTGCGGGCCGATAAAAAAGACGGCCGCTATATCTTGAACGGCAGCAAGCTGTGGATCACCAACGGCCATGTCGCAGCGACCTTGGTGGTCTACGCCAAGACCCGGCCGGATGCGGGCCCGCGCGGCATCACCGCCTTTCTCGTCGAAAACGGGTTCAACGGTTTCCGCCCGGCGCAGAAGCTCGACAAGCTCGGCATGCGCGGCTCGCCGACCTCCGAACTCGTTTTCGAGGATTGCGAGGTCCCGGAAGAAAACGTCCTCGGCCGGGTCGACGAGGGCGTGCATGTGCTGATGAGCGGGCTCGATTACGAGCGCGCTGTCTTGGCTGCCGGTCCGCTCGGCATCATGCAGGCCTGTCTCGACCTCGTGGTCCCCTACATCCACGACCGCCGGCAGTTCGGCCAGCCGATCGGCGAGTTCCAGCTGATCCAGGGCAAGATCGCCGACATGTACACGGCGATGAACGCCTGCAAAGCCTATGTTTACGCTGTGGCCAAGGCTTGCGACCGCGGCCGGACGACGCGCAAGGACGCGGCCGGCGCGATCCTCTATGCCGCCGAGAAGGCGACGGCGATGGCGCTCGACGCGGTGCAGATTCTGGGCGGCAACGGCTATATCAACGACTTTCCGGCCGGCCGCCTGCTGCGCGACGCCAAGCTCTACGAGATCGGCGCCGGTACCTCGGAGATCAGGCGCATGCTGATCGGCCGCGAGATCTTCACCGAAACCGCCTGATCCGTCGGCATCGCGTCCCCAGCCAAATCGACTGACCAAATCGACGGAAAGGATCCCCTCGTCTCAGCCGCGCAGGCTCGGCGCGTAGCCTTTGCGCGGAAATTCTTCCCAATATTGCCGAAAGCCGCGATGCGTCGTCTCCTGGTGCGGGTGGGCGCGCAATCTGTCGACATCGATATCGATGCCGAGGCCCGGAGCGGTCGGCAGATCGATCCAGCCGCCCTCGACCGTCAACGGGCGGGTGGCGATGTCGCGGCACAGATCCTGAAAATTGACGAAATATTCGGTGATGCGGAAATTCGGGATCACCGCCGAAAGATGCACGGTCGCGGCGAGCCCGACCAAGGTGCTGTTGTAATTATGCGGTGCCAAAACCACCGCTTGCGGCTGCGCCATCGCGGCGATGTCGAGCATCGCGGTGATGCCGCCGACGACGCAGATGTCGGGGTTCAGGATGTCGGCGGCGCGCTTGGCGAGGCACTCGAAAAACGCCTCCTTCGTGTGGAGCGCCTCGCCGGTAACGATCGGGACCGGCACCTGGCGGCGCACCTCGGCGACGAGGTCGATGTTTTCCGCCAGGCACGGCTCCTCGTACCAATCGATGCCGAGCTCGGCGAGACGACGGCCGATGCGGATCGCGTGGCTCGGGGCAAAGCGGCGATGCGCCTCGATCAGCAATTCGAAATCGCTGCCCAAGGCGTCGCGCATCGCCTTGACATAGGCGATCGCAAAATCCTCGTCGCGGCGGTCGACATAGGCCCGCCAGGGTCCCGGAAACGGGTCGAACTTCGCGGCCGTAAAGCCCATCGCCTTGACCTGGAGCCCGCGCTCGACCCCTTCCTCGATCGTCGAGCCGCGCGACCAGCCGTTGGCATAGACGCGCACGCGTTCGCGCGAGGCGCCGCCGATCAGATTGTATATCGGCAGCCCCGCATGCTTGCCGAGAATGTCCCATGACGCGATCTCGATGGCGCTCCAGGCCGAGGAGAGTTCCGGCGAACCGCGCTTGATCGCGAAATCCTCGAACATGATCTGGCCGGTATGGCGGATACTGAAGACTTCGCGGCCGATGATGTGCGGCGCCATCACGCGGATGATCTCGGCGACAACGCTCTCCTTGCCGTGCGTGACATAGGCTTCGCCCCAGCCGTAGAGACCGTCTTCGGCCTCGACCCGGCAGAACAGCAAATCCTTGCCGCTGCCCGTGCCGAGGATGAAGGTTTCGATGCGTGCGATCTTCATGGCGTCCCGCTCCAATCGGCTGGGGATGGCATTGCCGGTCATGGCCGTTGCCGATAATGTCGGCTATTCTGCGCCGAGGGAGCCCGCGCCATGAAGACTTTTGTCCGTTGCGATCAATTGTTCACCGGACAGGAGGACGAAGCCCGCACCGGCGAGACGTTGGTTTTCGACGAGCGCGGCGTGATCGACTATGTCGGGCCGGATGCCGGCGCGCCGCGGCGCGGCCGAGGCGATCGGCTGCTCGACTGTTCGGGCATGTTCGTGATGCCCGGGCTCATCGATGTGCACACCCATCTCGCCTATGGCAACGCCAAGAGCGAGGAGGACATCGACCTCTACAGTCCGCTCGAATTCCGCGCCTTGCGCGGCATGTTCTTCGCGCAGAAAGTCGCCGCGAACGGCTTCACGGCGATCTGCTCGCCCGGCGATGCCGGGCAGATCAGCCTGTCGATCAGGAACGCGATCCGGGCCGGCCTCTTCGACGGCCCGCGGGTCATGGCGGCGGGGCCGTATCTGACGACCCACCAGGGCCTTACCGACTGGTATCCGACCTGGATCGGGGCTCCGGACACCTCGATCGGCAAGCTGGTGACGACGGCCGCCGAGGCAATCGAGGAAGTGCGCCGCCAGGTCAAGAACGGGGTCGACTGCGTCAAGATCGCACTCGACGGCATCGAGCGGCGCGCCGACGGCTCGCTCGTTGCGGCCTTCAACCAAGACGAAATCGAAATCATCACCCGCGAAATCCATCGTCTCGGGAAAAAGGCGGTGGCGCATGCCCGCGGCCGCGAAGCGACACTCTATGCGGCGCGCAGCGGCATCGATCTGATTTTCCACGCCAATCATCTCGACGATGAATGCATCGTCGCGATGCTGGAGACCGGCAGCGCGCTCTGCCCGACGATGACCCAGCCGAAGAACGTCATCGAATTCACCCAGCCGCACGAGCCCGCCGGGCAGAGAGGCCGGCCTGCCGCCGCTCAGCGGGAATACGCGATCGGTTGCGCCAATTGGAAAAAAGCGCGCGCCGCGGGCGTGCCGATGATGACCGGCACGGACACCGGTTTCGCCGTCACCCCTTACGGCGAATGGCATGCTCGCGAGCTCGAATTATTCGTCGCGGATCTCGGCTTTACCCCGGCCGCGGCCTTGCGGGCGGCGACCGAGGTCAATGCCCGCTTCATGACCGGCGGCGACCAGATCGGCGCGCTCGAGCCGGGCCGGGCTGCCGATTTTGTGGTGTTGGATGCCTCGCCGCTCGCCAATATCGCCGTCCTGCAGGACAGAAGCCGGATCCGTGCCGTCTATATCGGCGGCAAGGAGATTCGGATTGCCGATCGCGATTACGACCCGCGCCGGGTGACCGACTTTGCTCTGTCCAATTGGACCGATCTCTATACCCGCGCGCGGGTCGCCGAGTTGCGCGGCCGGCCGCCGCATCTCGCCGCCGCCGAATAAGAAACTCGCTCCTGCCGCGTCGACCGTCGGCGAACCCGGCACGATGCGTGCATTCATGATCACGACGCGTGCATTCACGATGTTGTAGTACCGGCGCTGCATGCTGCTGCGGGCAGCGACGCTCAGGTCGGTGCAGCAGGGGCGAAACAAATGTCAGCAAACGGATTCGACTATGACCTTTTAGTGATCGGCTCGGGACCGGCCGGTCAGCGCGCCGCGATCCAGGGCGCCAAGCTCGACAAGACTGTAGCAATCGTCGAGCGCAAAGCGGTTCTCGGCGGTTATTGCGTCAATCTCGGAACGATCCCGTCCAAGACCCTGCGCGAGGCGGTGCTCGACCTATCCGGATATCGCGGTCACGAATTCTACGGCGCCTCCTATACCGTCAAAGAACACATCACGATGCAGGATCTCCTGGTGCGGACCAACCGGGTGGTGCAGAACGAGATCGACGTCATGCGCCACCAGCTGATGCGCAACGACGTCGAAGTCATTTGCGCCGCCGCGAGCTTCGCCGCGCCGGACAGCGTGCATCTCGAGTATGTGGCCGGCGGCCATTCGCGCACGGTCAGAGCCAGAAAGATCGTGATCGCCGTCGGAACCGAGACGACGCGCGATGCGCATATCCCGTTCGACGGGACCCGGATCTTCACCAGCGACGACATCCTTAACCTCGACCGGCTGCCACGCACCCTGGCGGTCGTCGGCGCCGGCGTGATCGGCCTCGAATATGCCAGCATCTTCGCGGCACTCGGCGTGCGGGTTACGTTGATCGACAAGCGAGAGCGGCTGCTGCCGTTCATCGACGGGGAAATCGCCGATACGCTCTGCCACCATCTGCGCGACCACCGAGCGACGTTGCGGCTCAACGAGAGCGTCGGCAAATTGGAGGTGGTCGACAGCGAGCAAGGACCACGCGTCCGTCTGCTGCTCGACAGTGGCAAGACGATCATTGCCGAGAAGGCGCTCTATTCGGTCGGCCGGACCGGTGCCACGGCGTCGCTCAACCTGGCCTGCGCCGGTCTCCAGCCGGACAATCGCGGCCGGTTGGTCGTCGACGGCAACTACCGGACCCAGGTGCCCGACATCTATGCCGTCGGCGACATCATCGGCTTCCCGGCGCTTGCGTCGACGTCGATGGAGCAGGGCCGCCTTGCCGTCTGCCACGCTTTCGGGGTCAAGGCGAAGAGCTCACCCGAGCGTTTTCCTTACGGCATTTACGCCGTCCCGGAAATCTCGATGGTCGGCAAGACCGAAGAGGAACTGACCGAAGCGTCGATTCCTTACGAAATCGGCAAGGCGCGGTATAAGGAAATCGCCCGCGGCCAGATCGTCGGCGACGTGACCGGCCTCTTGAAGCTGATCTTTCATAGCGAGACCCGAGAGCTGCTCGGCGTCCACATCATTGGCGAGGGTGCGAGCGAGCTGATCCACATCGGCCAGGCGGTGTTGTCGTTTGGCGGCAAGATCGACTATTTCGTCGATACGGTATTCAATTACCCTACTCTTGCCGAATGCTACAAGGTGGCGGCATTCGACGGGGTCAATCGGCTTGGCGTCTTCGTGAAGAACTGACCGCTCCGGCGACGCCCCAGAGCTGAGGCCCTTCACCCCGCGCATCGGAGCGGCGCCAAAGGACCCGCGACGGGTCCAACCGCCGATCGGCGAAACCTCAACTATTGCCCTTCGGCACACCCTCGGCGAAGGACATCGCCAGGAAATGGCTGCTGCCGCGGCGATTGATCAGCAGCAGCACATTCTTGCCGCCGGCGGCGGCGGCACGCTCGAGTTCGGCCAACGCGTCGGCCGGCGAGACGACCGATTGGCGGTTGATCGATTGGATCACATCGCCGGGCAGCAGATCCGTACCGGCAAATGGACTGTCTTCACCGATCGCGGTGACGACCACGCCGCTGACGCCGGCCCCGATCCGCAGGCTGCTGCGCCGGCGCGGCGTCAGCGCCGCGAGTTTCAGCCCGGCGGTCGCCGATGCCGCATGCGGCGCTTCACCCGCGTTCCGGTCGAAGGCCGTCTTTTCCGGGCTTGCCGGCATCTCCTCGATCACCGCTCGCAGGACGATCCTACGGTTCTGCCGCCAGATCGCCACCTCGACCGACTGGCCCACCGGCATTGCGGCGACCGCGAAGGGCAGATCGCGCATTCGCTCGATGTCGTGACCGTTGACCGAGAGGATCACGTCGCCCTGCTCGAACCCGGCACGTGCGGCGGGGCCGCCGCCGCTGACCCCGGCGACGAGCGCACCGGTTGCGTTCGCCAGCCCAAAGCTCCGGGCCATTTCCGGCGACATCGGCTGGATTTCGATGCCGAGCCAGCCGCGCTCTACCCTGCCATTCGCCTCCAATTGTTCGACGACCGGACGGGCAAGATTGGCCGGAATCGCAAAACCGATGCCGACCGAACCGCCGTTCGGCGAATAGATTGCCGTGTTGATGCCGATCACCGCGCCGTCGAGGTTGAAGGTTGGTCCACCGGAATTGCCGCGGTTGATCGCCGCGTCGATCTGCAGGAAGTCGTCATAGGGGCCGGAGTGAATGTCGCGGCTGCGCGCCGAAATAATGCCGCTCGAAACCGTGTCGTCGAGGCCGAAGGGGTTGCCGATCGCCAATACCCAATCGCCGACGCGGGCGCTGTCGCTGTCGCCCCAGCGGACATAAGGCAGCGGCTGCGGCGCGTCGATCTTGAGCAACGCCAGATCGGTCAGCGCGTCGCGGCCGACGATTCGCGCCGAATGCTGCGTGCCGTCGTGAAAGGTGACGGTGATCGCGGCAGCGTCTTCGAGCACGTGATCGTCGGTGACGATATAGCCGCGCGGATCGATGACAAACCCCGAGCCTAGCGCCAGACCGGGGAGCTTCGATTCATCCCGGCGCTGTTGTTCGAGGAACTGGCGCAGCGCCTGGCCAAGCGCCGAGGACGACAAGGCCGAGCCGGCGGTCTCGGCCCGCGCGCGCTCGACCGTTGGGGTCGCCTCGAAGCCCCCCGCCGTCTTGTTCGGGTGCTCGACCGCGGCGACGTTGACGACGGCCGGCAATACTTCCTGCACGAGCGGCGCAAAGCTCGGCACTGCCACGCCACCCGCCCCACCGCCGGCAAAGCCATTGCCAGCCCGCGTGCAGCCGACGACGATCCACGGGATGGCGAAAACGGCCGCGGCCGCGCCGATCGCAGTCCGCCGCGCCGCCCTCGCGGTGCGCGCATCGCTCATGATGCCCTCCGGCTCTCGGCCTGCGCCCACCCCTCCTCAGGATAGCGCGGCTAGTGCTTGCGGAAGGTTAATGCCGCCCCCTCCTCGCCGCAATTCGCTCCGCGAGTGATATCTGGTCCGCTGCTATCCGGGTAACGAGGCTCGCCGGAAAAATTATTCCTCGGGTCCACCTCACGTCATCGATCGAGGTTGCGATCGGCCGTCACCAGCCGCCATCGACCCCGATCGCCTGGCCGGTGACGAAGCCGGCCTCGTCCGACGCCAGGTAGGCGATCATCGAAGCGACCTCGTCGGGGTTGCCGAAGCGGCCGACCGGGATCGCCTTGGCGCGCTCGCGGAAGCCCAGTTCGAGGTCGTCGCCATATTCGCGGCGGTTGGTGCTGATCGCGCGCGAGGTGCGGATCGGGCCGGGGCAAACCGCGTTGACCGTGATCCCGAACGGGGCCAGGTCCAACGCCAGGGATCGGGTGAAGCCGACGATCGCGGCTTTCGAAGCGGCGTAGGTCGCGCGCTTTGGGCCCGGCCGGAACGCCGCCTTCGACGACACGCTGACAATGCGTCCCCAGCGCGCTTGGCGCATCACCGGCACCGTGGCGCGAGCCATCAGGAAGGCGCCCTTCGCATTGACCCCCATCGTCAGGTCCCAGGCCTCGACCGGCACGTCCTCGATTTCGTTGCGGTCGGCGCCTTGCGGTGCGCCGGCATTATTGACGAGGATGTCGAGCCGACCGTGGCGGGCCATCACCTCGGCGACCATGCGGTTGGCATCGGCCTCGCAGCTGACGTCGCCGAGCACCGCGGAAGCGGTGCCGCCGGATTTGGCGATGTCTTCGACGAGCGCATCGACGCCGCCCCAATTCGTGTCGGTGTCGCCCGCGGCATTGAACGCGTTGGCGATGCCGGTCGGGTGCACGTCGGAGACGACGACGGCGACGCCCTTTGCCGCCAGCACCCGCGCCGTCGAGTTGCCGATGCCGATTGCCTTGCCGCAGCCGGTGATCAGGGCTACTCGAGCCGATTGGGGCATGATCTTTTCCTCCCTGCGCCGCCGATCAAGGGCTCGGCGGGACGTATCCTTTCGGCGCTTCCTGCATCAATGCGAGGGTATGACCGTCGGGATCGGCAAAAAACGCCATCCACAAATCGTGATCGTCCATCCTGGCGATCAGGTGCGGCGGCGCGGCGAAGCGCACGCCCCGGCCAGTCAGCTCCCCGACCGCGAGCGCGATGTCGTGACAGTCGAAATAGATCGCGGAGCCGCGGCCGGCGTTACTCGGATCATGTGCCTTTTCGAGCAGCAGGCGCACACCGCAGCAATCGAAAAAGCTGAGATCGCCGTAACGATAGAGTTGCCGCAAGCCGAGGATGTCGCGATAGAACGCCTCGGCCCGGTCCACGTCGGCGACCGCCAATGCGATCTGGCCGATGCGGTTGACGGCGAAGGCCACGGTCCCGGTTCCGGGCTTACGCCACGGCCATCGCTTCGACGCCGTAATCGTTGATCGACACGCGCCAGTGGATGCGGTCCTCCTCGGGCGGGTAGTCGCCGGCGGCCTTATGATAGGAGCAGCGGTTGTCCCAGATCACGATGTCGCCCCTGCGCCACACATGGTGATATTCGGCGTCGGCCACGATCATCCGCTCCTTGAGCTCGGCGATCAGCGCGTCGCTTTCCCGTTCGTCGATGCCGACGAGGGCGCAGATCTTGCCGGGATCGAAATACAGCGACTGGCGCCCGGTCTCCGGGTGGGTGCGGACGATCGGGTGGAACACCGGCGTCCATTCCTGGTCCTCCGGGTTCAGGAGCTTCGATTTGCCGCGGCGGCCCGCATAGGCAAAGGCGCCGACGACGCCGGCGAGACGCTCCTTCAGCCGCTGCGGCAGTGCCTCGTAGGCGGCATAGCCATTGGCAAAGAGCGTGTTGCCGCCGCGGCTCGGCACCGCCCGTGCATAAAGCTGCGTCGCCTTGAATGGCGCCTCGTTGTAGGCGCCGTCGGTATGCCAGCCTTCGGCGCCGCGGCGATAGATTTCCGCGCGCAATTTGCCGGCGGCGTCGAATTTGTCGACGCCGAG
This sequence comes from uncultured Alphaproteobacteria bacterium, assembly GCA_963790875.1. GTDB lineage: Bacteria > Pseudomonadota > Alphaproteobacteria > ATCC43930 > CGMCC-115725 > AP-15. Next base: position 498,542 of record CAWBQT010000016.1, on the reverse strand, counting down.
CATCGTGATCTCGGGATGCTCGGGGTGCCGCGTCGATTTCGACGGATGCGGCACGACCGGGCCAAAGCGACGGCTGTAGCGCAGGAATTCGGGGATCGTCAGATCCTGGTCGCGCACGACCATGACGTTGTAGTCGAGCCAGGCTCGATAGACCGGGGCGAAGCTCGCTTCGTCGAGCCGATTTACGTCGACCCCGGTGACTTCGACGCCGATCTGCGGGCCCATGCGGCGAATTTCCATCGCTCTCTTCCACCCCCGTGACACCACCGCGGGGGGCAGGTTCGACCGCCGCTGCAATGCGGTCAACACCGAGATTGACGATGGTTGCTATGCGCCGGACCCGCTAATCTTGCGACAGGACCGGGGAGGAGATCATGAAACTGGTGCTGTTCGAGGCCGCCGGGCAAAGCGACCCGGCGCCGGGGTTGCTGACCGGGCGCGGCGTCGTCAGTCTCGCCGGGATCGTCGAACGCGGCTACACGCCGCAACTGACGATGCAGAACCTGATCGACGGGTTCGAAGCGCTACGCCCGACGCTCGAAAAGCTGGCCGCGGAAGCCGATGCGTTGCCGCTCGCATCGGTTCGCCTGCGCCCGCCTTTGCCGCGACCCGGCAAGATCCTCTGCTGCATCGCCAATTACTGGGAGCATGCGCAGCGCGAGGCGCGACCGCTGAACATGTTCCTGAAAAACCCGGAGGCGGTCGTCGGGCCGGGCGACACGATCGTGCTCCCCGAATTCACCGAGCCGTGGATCTTCATGCACGAGGCCGAATTGGCGCTCGTCATCAAAGGGCCGGCAAAAAAAGTCAGCCAGGCGAACTGGAAAAGCGCGGTGTTCGGCTATACCGGGCTGATCGACGTCTCTGCCCGCGGCGAAGGCCGGCGCACCTGGAAGGCCGGCAGCTGGCTCGGCAAATCGTTCGACACATTCGCGCCGATCGGGCCGTGCATCGCCACCGCCGACGAGATCCCCGAGCCGAACGACGTCGTCGTGCGGTTCTGGAACGACGGCCAGTTGCGCCACAACTACAACACCGACGACATGGAGCACCGGGTGCCGGAACTGGTCGAGTTTGCCTCGACGGTGATGACCTTGAACACCGGCGATCTGATCGCCTGCGGCACCAATCACGAAGGGCTCGGCGCGTTGCAGGACGGCGAGACCGTCGAAATCGAGATCGGGCCTATCGGCCGCATGTCGCTGAAAGTCGTCGACCCGCTGAAGCGCCAATGGGAGCGCGGCGTCTATATGGGCGCCGATTCGACAAATCCTGAGGCCGTCAAACGCCACCGCCCGCAAGGCGCCGGCTAAGCGGACCGGCCCCGATCAGGGTCGACCGCGACGGCAGGGATGATCTGACCAGGGCCATCAGCACCCTTGGAGCTGGTCAAGGTTCGAGGCGGAAGCGGTAGCCGCCGCGGGCTTTGCGGAGGGCGGATCGGATCGCCTTGTTGGCGGCGTCGAGATCGAACTTCTCGGGACTGAAGCGGCGCCCGACCCAGGTTCGGACGCCGCGGTGCTCCTCGTGCTCGGGGTCGCTCCAGGCTTCGAGAAAGCGCGCATAGCCGGAAACACCGCCGACATCCTCGGGGGGTCCGTGGCGGGCGCCGGCGATGCAGATCGGATACTTGATTTCGGGGTCGATCGGTCGGGTGGTTTCGAATTCGATCAAATGCATCCAGTCATCGCCGAAATCGTATTCGTAGAGGAATTCCAGATTTCCGGCATGAAATAGATCAAAATCACGCAGCAGCACCTCGGTCGCTTCGAAGGTAGCGTGCGGACTCTGACCGTCTTCGTCAAATTCCGGGGCACCGTAGATCAGGCCACCGATAATGAATTGATGAAGATGCGAGTCGGTCCAGCCGAACGCCGCTTGAATGACTTCGTGCAGTCCGGCTAGGTTGAGGGCGAGCGGCAACAACAATTGTCGCCATATCGGCGGATCGATCTCCTGGATCGTAACCTTCGCCTGAACAACATGCTCGTCGGGATAGCCCATTCGCCCCTGATAGCGACGACGACCGGGCGCGACGATGACCGGCGGCGATGCAGGTAGGTGTCGTCTCACACCGACTTTCCTTTAGCCAGGGTTGTCATGGACCATGTCGCTGTAGCGGCAAGCGGCGAGCGCGCTCATTTGCCGACGACGACGAACCCCGGCAACAAAAAGAGCGTCAGCACCGCCAGGTTCATCAGATCGATGAAGAACGCCCCGACGACCGGGACCACGACGAAGGCCTGCGGGGCTGGACCGTGACGACGGGTCAGCGCCTGCATGTTGGCGATCGCGGTGGCCGTCGCCCCCATCGCAAAACCGCAGAAGGCGCCGGCGATGATCGCGCTCTCGTAATCGCGCCCGACGGCCGGGAACGTCACCCAAATCGCCCAGGCGGCAACCAGCAACGTCTGGGCGGCGAGAATGATCAACAGCGGCCCGGCCAATCGAACCACGTCGCCGAGGTGCAACGCCATCATCGTCCAGGTCAGGAACAAAGAGAGGCAGACGGCGCCGATCAGCTCGGACGCAGCATCCTGCGGCGGCGCGCCGATGGCGCCGGCGGCGTTGCGGATCACCAGGCCCACGATCAGGCACCACAGGAAGGGCGGGACGGTGATCGTAGCCCCCTGCAACGCGCCGGCGATCGCCTGGCCGGCGGTCACCGCCGCCAGCGCCGCCGCGAGCGAGGCGATCAAGGACGACGTCGTGACCGGGGTGCTGAGCGGCCCGCCGACCACGCCGCCCGCGGCCGCCGCGATAGGGGTGTCGGCGCGCGGCACGCGTCGGATCAGACGTTCGGCCACCGGTCCGCCGATGATCCCGCCGATGATCAACCCGATCGTTGCCGACGTCATCGTCAGGCCCATGACGCCGAGGATCTCGTGCTCTTCGGCGAACCGCTCGGCATAGGCGGCCCCAGTGCCGTGCCCGCCGACCAGAGTGATCGAGCCGGCCACCAACCCGAGGACCGGGTGCAAGCCCAGGAGACGCGCCATAGCCACGCCGAGCGCGTCCTGTGCCAGGAGGAACGGGAACAGCGCGATGAGAAGACGGACCAGGCGGGCGCCTCCGCGCCGCAGCGCCGAGAGGTCCGCGGTGAGACCGATGGCGGCAAAGAACAACAGCAGGAACGGTGTCTTCAGCGAGGTGTCGAAGGTAAAGGCGAGCCGGATCGTGCGCTCCGCCAGCAGCGCCAGAACCGCGAAAACCAGGCCGCCGACGACCGGGGCCGGAATGCTGTAGCGGGCGAGCAACGGCAGACGCTGCGCCAGCGATCCGCCGACCAGCAGCACCAGGCATGCGGCCAACAGCGAAGGGAGCGCCGGCAGTGCCAGCTGGGCCGGCACCGGCGTCAGTCTTTCCCGCGTGGGCGATCGGCAAGCGTCGCCAAGAGATCCCGGTCTCCCCAGTCGCGCCCGCCGCCCAGGTTTCGCGCTCTGTTCACATTGCGGTCCGGTCGGCTACGCGAAGCCGTAATCGGCCCCCGCCCGGCGGCGCAACTCCTTGCCGGTCTCGGCGCCGATCATTTCGGCATCGCCGAGGGCGCCGGTGTTCCGACGACCGATCGCGCCGCTGCCGTCCGGCTTCAGCAACAGCGCGTCGAGGGTCAGCCGGTCGCCGTCGAGCGTCGCAAGGCCGGCAATCGGCGTGCGGCAGGAACCGTCGAGTGCGGCGAGCATGGCGCGCTCGGCACCGACGCAGGCGGCGGTACCGGGGTCGTGCAGCGGCTCCAGAAGCTGCCGGACCGCCGCGTCCGCGGCGCGGCATTCGACCGCGAGCGCGCCCTGACCGACTGCCGGGAGCATGACCTCATACGGCAGGATCTCGGTCGCGAGCCGCGCCTCGCCGAGCCGCTCGATACCGGCGAGTGCCAGCACGATCGCGTCGAACTCGCCGTCCGCGAGTTTGCGCAGACGGGTGCCAACATTGCCGCGGATCGGCCCGACCGCGAGATCGGGGCGATACCGCAGCAATTGCGCCTGGCGCCGCAACGAGGCAGTGCCGATCAAGGCACCCGGCGGCAATTCGGCGAGCCGCACCGATCGACCCGCCACCAATGCGTCGCGCGGGTCGTCGCGCGGCAAGACGCAGGCGATTGCGAGACCCTCCGGCAGCCAGGTCTCCATGTCCTTCAGCGAATGCACGGCGAGATCGGCCCACCCGTCGCGGAGCACCTCTTCGATCTCCTTTGTGAACAGGCCCTTGCCGCCGATCTCGGCGAGGCGGCGGTCCTGCACCCAGTCGCCGGTCGTGCGGATCGCGACGATCTCGACGGCACCTTCCGACGCGAGCTCGGGATGGAATGCCACGAGCCGGTCGCGCACCAGCGCCGCCTGGCGCAACGCCATCGGGCTGCCGCGCGTCGCGATGCGCAAGGGTGATGGCCTGGTCATCGACCGGCGCGGGGCCAGCGGTCGCCGGCTTGCCGGTCAGCGCGGCGTCGTGCCGAGGACGCGGTCGAGAATGCGCACCGCGTTTTCGGCGCCGCGCTCCGCTTCGGCCTCGGCCGCCGCCAGATGGCTGTAGAGCCGTGCGATTGCCGCGTAGATGTCGCGCGATGGCGGGTTCGCCTCGAGAAAGGCCGAGATCTCTTCCATCTCGGCAACCCAGCGATAGGCCTTGTCGTACATTCGCGGAATGCCCTGGCGAAACCGGTCGAGCATTTCGGGCTGGCTTTCCGAAAGCTCGGCAATCAGGGCTTCGCCGCAGCCGAAACGCGCCGCACCCAACAGCATTGCCGAGGCGATCGCGGTCGTACCCTTGGTGATCCCGGCATAGGACATCTTGAGGCCCGAGGCGGCGCCGATCGGGCCGTCGATGACGCGCCAATCGACGCCCCAATCGCGCAGCACGGCCGTCTGCCGGGCCATCGCTCCCGAAGCGTAGATCGTCGGGCTGTAGCCCGGCCGTGGCGGACCGCCGATGATGCCGGCATCGACGAAATTGGCCCCGGTCGGGCTGACGATCGCCTCAATTCGCAACGCGGTCTGCGGGCTGACCGCGTTGCAATCGACATAGACCGGCTTGTCGTCGAGCGTTTTCAGGGTCGGCGTCAGCTGCCGGGCGAGCGGCTCGGCCTCGCCCGGCGGCAGGATCGACAGAAAGAAGTCGGCGCCGGCCAGCAATGCCTGCTCGTCGACCGCCGGCAGCATGCCCGCGGCCTCGGCGCGCTTGGCGCTGCCGGCACTGCGTCCGGTCAACAGTGTGCGCACCTCGGCGCCGCTTTCGTGCAATCGGCGGCCGACCCCGGCCCCCATCATCCCTTGTGCGATGATCGCGACAACCGTCATTACCTCACCTCCCCGCGAGCGACAGAGCGGCGCTCAAGGTATCGGGCGAGGCCGCGCAAGGGAAGGGTCGGCCGGTGGACCGAAACACGGGGTGCCCTGGGGCCAACAGCGCCGCGCGGCCCATGCCTTGGTCCAGCGGCCGACCGCCGCCTCATCGGCGCCGGCCGAACGCCAGGTTCGGCGCAACGCCGCGATCTCGCCGGTCTGCCCTTCCCATTCGGGCCCGATCAGGCGTTCGAGCAGGCGGCGCATCAGTGCCGCAAGGCCGGGGCTCTTGCCATTCGTCGAAACGGCCACGGTCAGATCGCCGCGCCGCAATACCGAGGCCGAATGAAAGTCGCTGCGCCGCCCGTCGTCCTCGACGTTGACGAGGGCCCCGCTGCGCCGCGCCGCGGCGACGATCGCCGCCGCCGGCGGATCGGGAACGCCGGCGAGAAAGACGAGCCGGGCCCGCCCGATCTCGGCGCGCCGCGGCCATCGTCGCCGCAACCGGGCGCCCGCTTTCTCGGCAAGCGCGGAACAGGCCTCGGGCGCATAGACGGCGAGCGCCGCGGCGCCGGCTTCGTCGAGCAAGGCGAGGCGTCGGCGTGCGGCGGCGCCGCTGCCGACCAGGATCGCGTCGATGCGGGCGAGATCGACCGAGATCGGCAGCATCAGGCAGCACCCTTGCGGTTGCCTGCGAGCGCCTGCGTCAATGCCGGCATCCCGGCGCGATGACAGAAATCGCCGAAACCCTCCCCAATGGCGCGCTCGGCGGCGAACAGCGCGAACAGCGGATCCAGCACGCGCGCGATGTCGCGCAACGCCACCTTGTCGGCAAGCGCCTCGTTGAGCCGCGTCCCGGCGAAGTCGCCGCCGACGAACAGCGTGTAAAACCCGGGCATCCGCCCGACGATGCCGATATCGCCGGTATAGGGCCGGGCGCAGCCGTTCGGGCAGCCGGTGATGCGGATGCTGAGCCGTTCATCGGCGAGCCCGTGATCGGCGAGCCGCGCTTCGATCCCCGCGACGATCTCGTCGCGCACACGCTCGGCTTCGGTCAGCGCCAGGCCGCAGGTCGGCAGCGCCGGGCAGGCAAGCGCCCAGCGCTCGACCGGCTTCATCTCTGCGGCGAGCCGCACGCCGTGACGGCGCAACACCGCTTCGACCGCGGCGCGATCCGCCGGGCGAACCCCGGAAAGAATGAGGTCCTGGCTCGGCATCAGGATCGGATCGCAGCGAAATTGCCGGACGATGTCGCGCAGCGCGCTCCGCGGCTGCGATCGGGCGTCGTCGACGATGCGGCCGCTTGCGATCGGGACGCCGAGATAGAGGAACCCGTTGCCCTGCTCGTGCCAGCCGAGGTGGTCCGGCACGGCGAAATCCGGCGTCTCGCGGCACGGCTCGAGATGCTTCCCGAGATATTCCGACAGCCTGTCGCGGGCCCATGCCTCGCCGCGCTCGGCGATCACGTATTTGAGGCGGGCGTGACGCCGGTTGCCGCGGTCGCCATGGTCGCGATGCAGCCGCACGACCGCCGCCGCCGCCTCGACAAGATCTTCCGGTTCGACAAAGGCGACCGGCGTAGCGAGCCGCGGATAGGTCTGCGGCATGTTGTGGGTCATGCCGTGCCCGCCGCCGAGCAGAAAATTGTAACCGCAGAGCCGCCTGTCACGCCAAAGGGCAACAATCGCCAGGTCGTTGGTCAAGACGTCGATCGTGTTATCGTCCGGCACCGCGAGGCCGATCTTGAATTTGCGCGGCAGATAGCGCTCGCCGTAAAGCGGATCGGGCTCCTCGGCGCCGCCCTCCTCGTTGCGCCACCGTTCGCCCCGCCATTTCTCGCCATCCAGCCAGATCTCGTGATAGGCGCCGGTCCGCGGCAGCATGAAGGCCGAGATCCGGCGGGCATCGTCCACGAGCCGATCATGCACGGCATCGAGGATCGGTGCCGGCACGGTCGTCACGGTGCGCACGACATCGCCGCAAGCCGCCAAGGTCGTCAACAGCGCCTCGTCGATCTCGGCGATCGCCGTCTTCAGGCCGGGTTTGACGACACCGTGAAACTGGATGCTCTGCCGCGTCGTGATGCGCAGCGAGCCGTTCGCCCAGCGGTCGGCGATGTCGTCGAGCGCGAGATACTGGTCGGCCGTGAGCCTGCCGCCCGGGATGCGAACGCGGACCATGAACTGCCACAGCTTGTCGTCGCCGCGCTGCTTGCGGGCGGTGGCGCTGTCGCGGTCATAGCCTTGGTAGACGCCATGAAACTTGAGCAGCGCGTAGCCCTCTTTGTCGAAGGGCCGGGCGGTGTCTGCCAGGTCGCGCGCGAGATGGCCGCGCAGTTGGCGGCTCTGCTGCTTGATCGCCTCGGGTTTGGAAATCTGTTCGATCTCGCCCATATCGCTCTCGATCCGCATGAAGCTGTGGTTTAAATAGGAATACGCATTTGATACTGTCAAATAAATTAAATTCCCATTGTAATTATGTTTTATACTCTCTCGCCCGGCAAGCGGGCGAGGGAGTTACAAGCAGTCTTGCTCCGGCCCCGGTGGTATAGGGATGGCCGAGGCAAAGGCAGGGAGACCGGAGAGATGGGGGTACAGGCGATCGGACAGCCGGTACGGCGCGAGGAGGACCCGCGCCTCTTGACGGGGCGCGGCCGCTATGTCGACGACGTCCGCGAGCCGAATGAAGCGCGCGGCTATGTCTTGCGCTCGCCCTATGCCCATGCGCGCATCGCCGCGATCGATGTGCATCCGGCATTGGTAGCGCCGGGTGTCCTCTGCGTGCTGACCGGCGAGGACCTGCGCCGGCGCGGTCTCGGCACCCTCACCCCGGCCGTACCGCGCCGCCGGCGCGACGGCAGACCGGCCTTTGTCTGTCCGCAGCCGCTGCTCGCCGTGGAGCGCGTCCGCTATGTCGGCGACCCGGTCGCTTTCGTCGTCGCCGAGACTTTCCACGCGGCGAAGGATGCCGCCGAGCGGATCATCGTCGATTATCGGCCGCTCCCCGCGGTCATCACCGCCGAGGCGGCATTGGCCGCCGATGCCCCGGCGGTGTGGGAAGCAAACCCCGGCAACGAGGCTTTCTTTCACCAGGCCGGCGACAAGGCGGCCGTCGAGGCGGCCTTCGCCCGGGCCGCCCATATCGTTCGCCGGCGCATCGCGATCAACCGCGTGACGGCCAATTCGATGGAGCCGCGCGGCTGTCTCGGCCACTACGACCGCAGCGAGGACCGCTACACGATCCGCTGCACGATCCAGAGCGTGCACCAGATCCGGGCGGCGCTCGCCGACCGCATTTTCAGGCGGCCGCAGCATCAGTTCCGCGTCGTCTGCGACAATATGGGCGGCGGCTTCGGCATGAAGGGCGGCTGCTATCCGGAATATGCGCTGTCCTTGTGGGCCTCCGAGGTGGCCGGCCGGCCGGTCCGGTGGACCGCCGAGCGCGGCGAGGGGCTGGCGAGCGACGAGCAGGGCCGCGGCAGCGTCGTCGACGCCGAACTGGCGCTTGACGCCGACGGGCGGTTTCTCGCGCTCCGCGCCCGCTGGCGCGCGGCGATCGGCGCCTATTATTCGACCGACCGGCCGACGATACCGCTGACGGTAGCGCTCGGCTGCCTCGTCAATACCTACGGCATCCCGGCAGTGCATGCCGAAGTCACGGCGGTGCTGACCAACACGATGACGATTGCACCCTACCGCGGCGGCGGCCGGCCCGAGCCGATCTATGTGACCGAAACAATCATCGACGCGGCGGCCCGCGAGCTGGGGATCGCACCGGCCGAGCTGCGGCGCCGCAACACGATCGCGGCGAGCGCGATGCCGTTCACGACCTGCTTTCGCCAGACCTACGATTCGGGCGACTTTGGCCGGAACCTCGAGGATTGCCTCAGTCTTGCCGGCTATGACCATGTCGCCGAGCGCCGTGTCGCCGCACGGCAGAACGGCAAGCTTCTCGGCGTCGGGGTGGCGACGGCGGTCGCGGCAACCGGCGGCCGCGACTACGAGCATGCCGAAATCCGTTTCGACGCCGGCGGCGGCGTCGTCCTCTTGACCGGCAGCATGGATCACGGCCAGGGGCACGGCACGACCTTCAAGCAGGTCTTGTCGGAGAAGCTCGGCATCGACGCCGACCTGATCCGCTACCGCTACGGCGACAGCGATCTCGTCACGATGGGGATCGGCACCTTCGGCTCGCGTTCGGCCCAGCTGGCGGGCTCGGCCATCGTCGTCGCCGCCGACCGGCTGATCGAGAAGGGGCGCAAGATCGCCGCCCATATGCTGGAAGCCGCGGCCGACGACATCGTCTTCGAACGCGGCAGCTTCGCGATCGCCGGCACCGACCGGTCGGTCGGCATCGGCGAGGTCGCCCGCAAATCCTTCGACTGGTCCTATCTGCCGAACGACATCGAGACCGGCTTTACCGAGCGGGCGAATTTCGGGCCGGCCGACCCGTCGACCTTCCCCTCCGGCGCCCATCTCGCCGAGGTCGAGATCGATGCCGAGACCGGTGCGGTCGCGTTGACCCGTTATGTGGCGGTCGACGATGTCGGTCGCGTCCTCAACCCGCTGTTGTGCGAAGGCCAGATCCAGGGCGGCATCGTCCAAGGCATCGGCCAGGCGCTGTTCGAGGATCTCGTCTACGACAGCGAGACGGGGCAGCTCTTGACCGGCTCGTTCCAGGATTACTGCATGCCGCGCGCCGACGATTTCTGCGATTTTGTGCTCGCCGGCAATTCGACCCCGACCCCGAAGAACCCGCTCGGCGTCAAAGGGGTCGGCGAGGCCGGCACATTGGGCGCCATCCCGGCGGTGATGAACGCGGTCAACGACGCGCTCGCCGCGGCCGGCGCCCCCGCCGTCTCGGCCCCGGCGACGGCCGAGAAGCTGTGGCGCGCCCTGCGCGCGGCGGGAGTGGCCGCAGCAGCAAACTGAGCCCTTCTCCGGATTGACGCCCTCCCCGCCCGCGGGGGAGGGAAATGATCTATCCTTTCAACACAATACCAAAAATTCTGAACGCCTTTGCCTACTGTATTCACAGGTCCCGGGGCGCCGATGCCTCACCCCGCCCCCACCCTTCCCTCCCCGCTCGCGGAACGAGGCGCTACCCGCTGTTGCGCAGGCCGGCGGCGATGCCGTTGATCGTCAGATGGATGCCGGTGACGACCGCCTCTGCCGCGTCGCCGGCGCGATAGCGCCGCAACAATTCGATCTGCATGTGGTTGAGCGGATCGAGATACGGAAACCGGTTGCGGATCGAGCGCGCCAACAGCGGGTTGCTTTCGAGCAGGCTCTCCTCGCTCATGATCGCGAATAACGCATCGATCGTGGCCTGCCATTCCGCCCGCAGCCGGGAGAACACCCGCTCGCGCAGCGCCGGGTCGGAGACGAGTTCGGCATAGCGCGAGGCGATCGCGATGTCGCTCTTGGCGAGCACCATGTCCATGTTCGACAGCAGCATGCGGAAAAACGGCCATTCCCGGTACATCGCCTGCAAGGTCGCCATGCCTCTCTCGGCAACCGCCAGCCAGGCCTCGATGGCGCTGCCGAAACCGTACCAACCCGGCAGCATCAGCCGGCACTGCGCCCAGCTGAAGACCCAAGGGATCGCCCGCAGATCCTCGATCGCCGCCGACGGCTTCCGCGACGATGGGCGGCTGCCGATATTGAGATTGCCGATTTCGCCGATCACCGTCGACTCGCGAAAGAAACGGTCGAAGCCTTCGGTTTCGTAGACGAGGTTGCGGTAAGCGCTATAGGCCGCGTCCGACAGGAACTCCATCGCGGCCAGATATTCGGGGCGCGGCTCCGCCGGCTCCGGCTGCAGGAGCGTGGCTTCGAGCGTCGCCGCGGCCAGGGTTTCGAGATTGCGCCGGCCGAGTTCGGGGTTCGAATATTTGCTGGCGATGACCTCGCCCTGCTCGGTGATGCGGATCGCCCCCTGCACGGCACCCGCCGGCTGGGCGAGGATCGCCTGGTAGCTGGGGCCGCCGCCGCGGCCGACCGAGCCGCCGCGGCCGTGGAACAGGCGCAGCCCGATGCCGTGCCGGCGGAACACCTCGACGAGGGCAACCTCGGCCTTGTACAGCTCCCAGCCGGAGGTCAGGAAGCCGCCATCCTTGTTGCTGTCGGAATAGCCGAGCATCACCTCCTGCACTCGGCCGCGGCTGTTCAGGAGGCGCCGGTATTCGCCGAGGCGAAAGAGTTCATCCATCACGCCGCCGCAATTGCGCAAATCCTCGATCGTTTCGAACAGCGGCACGATATCGACGTCGAGCGCGCCGTCGCGCGGCCGTAACAGGCCGACTTCCTTCAGCAGTATTGCGGTCTCCAGGATATCGGAAACACCGGTGGCCTTCGAAATTACGTAATGCGGTACCGCCGCCGGGCCGTAACGGCGATGCGCTGCGGCCGTCGCCCGCAGGATCGACAACTCGCTCGCCGTCTCCTCCGAATAAGCGAGAAACGTCGAGGCGAGCGGGCGCACGCTGCCGAGTTCCGCCAGCAGCAGGCGGACCCGCTGCGCTTCGCCGAGGCCGAGATAGTCCAGCCCCGGCTCGGCCAGGCCGAACATTTCGCCGACTGTGCGTTCGTGCACGTCCGAATTCTGCCGCAGATCGAGTGCGGCCAGATGAAAACCGAAAATGTCGACGGCGCGGCGCAGCTGCTTGAGGCGCCCATCCGCCAGGATGCGACAGCCGTTCTTGGCGAGCGACCGGTCGAGGATCGTGAGGTCGGCGAGGAATTCCACGCTGGTCGCGTAAGGCGGCGCGTCGCCGACCGCGTGCTGCGGCGCCTCGAGATGATCGAGGACCCGCGCTGTTGCCGCCAGCCGCGCATAAATGCCGGTGATCGCTCGCCGATAGGGCTCGTCCGCGCGATTGGGCGAACGATCCGGTGAACGCGCGGCGAGTTCGGCGAGCGCATCGGAGACCGCAACGAGCCGGCTGTCGAGCGACAGTTCGCCACCCAGACTATGAAGCTCGTCGAGGTAATAGCGAAGGACACGGCTGCTCTGCGCATGCAATGCCGCGCGCAGCGCCTCCTCGGTCACGAACGGGTTGCCGTCGCGGTCGCCGCCGATCCAGCTGCCGATGCGCAGGAAAGACGGCAACCCGTCGGCCGGCGCCAACCGATGTTGGGCGAGCTCGGTTTCGAGGTCGGCGTAAAACCGCGGCAGTTCCGTGAGAAACGTGTAGTCGTAATAGGAGAGGCCGTTCGCCACCTCGTCGATGACGCGCAGGCGCGTCTTGCGCAGCAGGTTCGTCTGCCACAGGATCAGCACCGCGCGCCGCAGCGCCGCCTCGTTGGCGGCAAGGGCAGCGCTCGGCGAACCCCGGTTGCGCGCCGCCAACAGGTCGGCGACCTCCATCTCGCGATCGATCGTGCTTTTGCGTCGGACCTCGGTCGGATGGGCGGTCAGCACCGGCACGACCATCGCAGTGGCAAAGAACCCGAGAAGTCGCGCCGGCGGCACGCCGGCCGCGAGCACGCGGTCGATCGCGTGCGCCATCGTGCCTTCGCGCGGCGCCGAATTGCCGAGGGCATGGGCATGCGTCCGGCGCATGTGGTGCCGATCCTCGGCAATATTGGCGAGGTGCGAGAAGAAGCCGAAAGCGCGGATGATCTGCAGCGCCTCCGACGGCGGCAGGCCGTTCAGCGTCGCTTCCAGCGCGCGCCGCGCCGCGACATCCTCGTCCCGACGGAAGCGGACCGAGTTCTGCCGTATCGATTCGACCGTGTCGAAAATTTGCGTACCGCTCTGCTCGCGCACCGTGTCGCCGAGGATCCGGCCCAATAGGCGGATATCCTCGCGCAGCGGCCGATCCTTGTCTTCGGTCTCGGTCTCGATCGTTGGCGCGTCCGACATGACCTCCCCAACCTTGCTTTGTCCCCCCGGTTCCGGCCGCTCATGCAGGAACCATGCCTTATGGGAAGAGCGGGGCGCGGCCTCGGCACCCGCCGGTCACTTTTCGGCGGCGTGCCAATTTTCTTGGGTCAGTCGCTCCATCAGGAACAGGTCGCTCGTGCGCGCATACCAGCCGCGGCCGTGCATCCGGCCGATCAGCCGCATCTTCTCGGTATGGACATACATTTTCGCCGGATCGATCAGATCGTCGCGGATGTGGATGTGCACCACCCGGCCGACTTCGAGGGTCGAGCGCGGACCGAGCGACAGGCCGGTGATGCGGCGGCATTCGAGGCCGACCGGCGCTTCGGCGATGCGCGGCGGGCGCACCCCGGCGGAGGGCAGCGGCGTCAGGTCGGCGCGATCGAGTTCGGCGATTTCGGCCGGGAAATCGACCGCGCAAATATTCATGCGGCGGGCCAATGCCTCGTCGACGAGATTGACGACGAACTCGCCGCTGTCGCGGATGTTGCGCTCGGTGTCCTTGTAGCCGTCGGCGCCGTTGATGCCGGGGCCGATGCCGAGCACGACGACCGGCGGTATCGAGCTGACGGCGTTGAAGAAGCTGAACGGCGCGGCGTTGACCCGGCCGCCGCCGTCGACCGTCGTCACGAGCGCAATCGGCCGCGGCACCACCGTCGAAACCAGGAGTTTATAGGCGTCGGTCGCCGGGATTGCCGCGAGGTCGAAATGCATCCATCTTCTCCAACCGCTTGCGCTGCCGGGATGTTCCTGAGGGCAACAGCCTATCGTTTCGAGAGCCCCTCACCCTCCCGTTATACGGGTCCAGCCCTCTCTCCGCTCGCGGCGAGAGGGCTGGGGTGAAGGGCGGTCGCCGGACAAAAACTGCGCTGCTAGTCAGAGAGGCTGCGGTCCAGGGAACTACAGGCAGCGGATCGTCCAATTGGTATAGACCCCCGGCTCGTCGGAATAGCCGTCGGGAGTGTTTCGCCGCTCGATCTGGTTCAGCACGCGGTAGCCATTCGGACAGACGCGTGCGGCCATGCGCTGGTCGGGCGCCGTCGAACCGCCGGGAACGCCCGGGCCGTCGATCTCGAAGGTTCGGGCGTCGATCCGGCTCGCCGTCGCCTCGGTGCAGCCGGCGAGGGCAAGAGCGAGGATCAGAACAGGGAAGACGCGTCGCATCGGACCGCCTCCGGCAGTCTGGACAGAACCGCATTTTACCCCCGGCGCGCGGCGCAGGCCAGCCTATCGCGTGCCCACAGTCGAAAGGGTCGGGCGGCAAACCCATATTGGCGGTCGAAGGGAGGATCGTATGTCCGCTCTTTCAAAGAAGGCCGTGGGCTGGTTGCGTTGCGTCGGGGCGGTAGTCCTTGTCGCCCTGTTGTGCGGTTGTTCCTCGCTGCCGCCGGTCGGCAGCGTCGCCATCCCACCCGTTCCCGCCGGCATGGCGCGCGCCTGGTTCTATCGCGACGACCAGCCCTACATCAGCACCACGCGGTCCTACGTCAGGATGAACGGCGCGATCGTCGGCATCTCCGAGGATGGCGGCGCCTTCTATCGCGATGTCGCGCCGGGACAATATTACGTCACGGTCGACAGCTGGGGCGTCGACATCAACCAGTTTCCGCAGGCCACGCTGGTGCCGGGCGAAACCGCGTATTTCAAGGTTTTCGTCTCGGACGTTTGGGCGAGTGGCGGGGCGTCGGCCAACTGGGCCCGGCCGACCTTCTACGTGTGGCAGATGCCGACCGCGATGGCCGTACCGGAGCTCGCCCGCACGCCATTCTACCCCGGCGACGGCTAGGCGGTTTCCGCGCGACTACGCCCCTCTCCCCGCGAGCTGCCGCGAGCGGGGAGAGGGAGGGACCCGCGACAGTGGGAGGGGCTGCGGAGGGGGCTGCGGTCCCCGGCCCTTCCGGTTCAGCTCGGATTGGTGCGGTCGCTGAGGTATTGCGGTGCTGGGCGGAAGGAGAGGCTCGCGGCACGCTCGGCATTGGCGGCCGGCAGCGACAGCCCGGGGCGTCGCCGGCGGCCCGGTGACGTGGCCTCGTCCGGCGCCCGCGCGTCGCGGGCCGTGATCCAGGCGAGCCCTTGCGCCATCTGGCTCGACTCGAAGACCCGGATGTCGCCGGGGATAACAAGGCGCAATGCCTGCACCGTGTGCCGAACCGACGCGACGTCGGTGACGATCGCGACCCGCTCCCACGGCACATGGTCGAGGCCGAGATCGATCGTCTCCCAGGCGGCCCCGGGGAAGCGCGAGCGGATCTCGTAATAGAGCCGCAGCTTGTAGTGCCAATCGAGCGCCTTCCTGAGCTTCGGCAGTAGGATCTCGGCGCAGTCGGTCTTGGTCAGCCGGCCCTTGACGATGATGCCGACGACGTTGTCGGGCAGCCCCTCGATGATCTCGATCATGGCCTGCTCCGCAAATTCAACGATGGCGGCAGCGGTCGATCCGCTGCCGCCGTCGGGTCGTGCACCCCGGTTATTGCCGCTAGAACTTCACTTTGAACGAGTAGTCGACGTAGTCAATGCTGGCGGTCGCGCCGAGGAGCGTCAGCCGATGACCCCAGGAGAATTCGAAGCCGGTATCGATGAACGAGACCGGGCTCCAAATGATGTTGGCGTGGGCGGTAATCAGCGTCTTGTTAAAGGTCAGCGCGTTGGCGTTGGCCGCGAGCGTATCGAACGGGGCTATGTTCCGTGTGTTACACGCGCAGCCGAGTGTCGTTACGAGCGAAGTCGGAATGTCGGCAGTCTGGAAGCCGCCGGATATCGTCGAGCGCAGGTTCGGCGTCCACCAGTGCTGGTAATTGCCCTCGGCGCCGTATGACAGGAAGGTTTGGGTTCGCACCAGCGCCGCATTCGCCGCGGTGGCGCCGCCGGTCTCGGTGCCGGCGGCGTTGCCATAGCAGCCGACGCCGGACGTGACGTTGCAGTCCGCGCCGACCAGGCCAAAATTCGTCGCCAGCGGGTTGACCGTCGTCGATTCGGCGTTGCCCGGCGGGTTCCCATAGTGGCCGAGACCCTCGCCGGCGTAGAAGGTCCAGCCGAAATTGTCCTTTTCCCAGCCGAACCAGTTGGGCTTGGCATTGCCCGCGATGGCACCGCCATAGCCGAGGAGGTTCTGGTTGAGGAAGGCGCCGTCCTGCAGGGTGTAACGCGCGGTGATCCATCCGAGCTGGACGTGTCCCCAGGGCTGATTATTCCTGAGGACCACGTTGAGGTCGGGCAGCGTGTCCTTGAAGGGGTTGACGGGAAAGCCGCCCGGGGTCCCCGCCGGGTTATTGCTGATGCCGCCGGCGATCCCGAGCGTGGGCCCGGCGTCGTCGTAGAGCCCGCCGATCGGCGTAAAGCCGCCGGTAAACGGCTCGACCGCCGCCACCTGGAAGCTGGTGCCGTAGGGCAGCTGCCACGTATAGCCGAGCCACGGTGCGCGGGCGAAACCGAACCGGCCGGCGTCGCCGGCGAAATCGAAAAGTTCGGGACCAGAATCGAGGTCGTTGACCGGGATGAAGGCCTGCCCGGCAAGCAGCCCGCCCACAGTGGCATAGGCGAGGCGCATGCGCGCCAGCGATGAGTAGGTGCCGTCGTTCAGACCCGCGCAATTGATAGTGTCGCTGTTGCAGCCCTCGAAGTCGAACTCGAGGACCGTGGTGACCTGGCCCAAATCGGTCGGCGTCCGCGTCTCGACGCGCAGCCGGGATTCGGCGGCAGTGGCATTGAACTCCCAGTTGCTGCGCCGCGCCGCGTTGTAGACCGGCGTCGCAAAGATCGTCCCGCCGGGGCCTTTCAGATTGAGCGGCGCCCCGGCGAGGCTCGAGAGGCCGAAGTTATCGGTGGACCCGTTGCCGATATCCGGCGCGCCGCCATGAATCCGCTCGGTCATGTCGAGCTTGATGAAGCCGCTGATCGCCAGCGAGGTGTTGGTCCCTGGGATCAGGAACGAACGCGGGAAGCTGCCGGCGATCGACGGCTGGCCGGCGACGACCGGTCCGCCGAGCACCGCCGCCTGCTGCTCGCCGGTCTGCTCGTTGGCCTGGGCTTTCGCCAACTGGTCGATGCGCTGCTGCAGCAGCTGCTGATTTGCGATCAGGTCCTGCAGCTCGTCGGCGCGCGCGGCGGGAAGGCCCGTCTGCAGCGCAATCATTGCGGTCAAGCTGCCGATCGCCGCCAAGGATGCGATCCCTTGCGCTCTGGTCATCGTTAGCCGCTCCCCCGAAAGCCGACCTCTAAATCAGAGGTTGACGATCATTGCCGCGGAACGACCCCGGAACTATCCATTGTCGGATTGAAATAGGGCGGAGCAGTCAGATCTAGGATAGGTCGAAGGGGGATTACTTCCCTGACCGCGTCAATCGTGCCTCGTCAGTCGCGAACTAAATCGAACAGGATCGCCGCCCAACATGGATGGATTTAAGACTTTTGTCAGCAGATGATGAGACCCTTTCCCCATTGGGAGCTAAGTCCTTCGCTTATATGGTAGTGATGTGGTAATCTTGTTCAATCTTTAATTGTGCAGTCGGGCGACCGTATCCTGATTGCATCTGCTGCCTCCCACGGGCAATCGCGAGCGAATTCCTCGGTCAATTCCGCCCAAAATGCGCGCGGCGGCTCGATGGCACAGATTTCGCCGAGATCGCCAATCGCCTGCAACGCCTCACCGATGGCGCCCCGCGTAAAGCCGCGGTCAGGGCATCGAGTTGGACCAGATACTCGGCTTGCAACGCGACAAGCTCCGCGACCACCGTCATCGCCGACGACCGCCGAAGGGACGGGGCCGGCCGAGGCTGTCAGTCGGGCCCGTCAAGTTCGGCAACTTGCCCAGGGTCGTTGGGCGGTACGACAAGCTCCGACGTCAGTCGCGGCCGTAGCCACGCGGTGGGTCGATCGCCTGCAATTCGTCGAGATCGAGTTCGACAATGGCTTGCAGCTTCTCGGCCAGCCTCGACCCTTCGAGATTGGCAGGAAGCGCGTCGAACCAGGCGCGGTACTCGTTCTGCAGATCGACCAATGTTGCGACCGCTGCCGTCCACCGCTGTGGCCGTGGCGGAAGGCGCCGGGCCGGCGGTGGACGCACGGTTTGGCTCCGTTGGCGCAGCTTGGCGCGGTGCCGCGCCTGGCGCTCGGCCGGGGTCATCGGGGCGATGCCGAGGCGTTGTCTGGGCATTCTCCGCCTCCTATTGACAATCGTGACGTCACGTTTCCCGATGGCGGCAAAGCTTGGTGTTTCGGACCTGGAGCCCTGTTTTTTGTCCGATCCGACCCCAGCCTTCGCCGGGGCATGCCCTCGCCATCGACGGGGTGCCGGGCACCGCGCGCACCGGTCTCGACGGCGGCAGGGCGGTCGCGGTCAGGCGGCGCGGCGAAGCACCTCCTTTTTGTCCGGTTCATTTGGGGTCGGCGCGGTCGCTGAGGTATTGCGATGCCGGGCGGAAGGACAGGCTGTCGGCATGTCCGGCGGCGGTCGGCAGCGACACATCGAGCCGGCGCCGGCGGCCTGGTGACGTGGCCTCGTCCGGCGCCCGCGCGTCGCGGGCCGTGATCCAGGCGAGCCCCTGCGCCATCTGGCTCGAACTCGAAGACCCGGATGTCACCGGGGATGACAAGGCGCAATGCCTGCACCGTGTGCCGAACCGAGGCGACGTCGGTGACGATCGCGACCCGCTCCCACGGCACATGGTCGAGGCCGAGATCGATCGTCTCCCAGGCGGCCCCGGGGAAGCGCGAGCGGATCTCGTAGTAAAGCCGCAGCTTATAGTGCCAATCGAGCGCCTTCCTGAGCTTCGGCAGCAGGATCTCGGCGCAGTCGGTCTTGGTCAGCCGGCCCTTGACGATGATGCCGAGGACGTTGTCGGGCAGCCCCTCGATGATCTCGATCATGGCCTGCTCCGCAAATTCGCGGGCGGCAGCGGAAGACCGCTGCCGCCGTGCAAACCGAACGGATGTTTGCCGCTAGAACTTCACTTTGAACGAGTAGTCGACGTAGTCAATGCTGGCCTGTGCGCCGAGGATCGTCAGCCGATGACCCCAGGAGAATTCGAAGCCGGTATCGATGAACGAGACCGGGCTCCAGATGATGTTGGCGTGGGCGGTGACCAGCGTCTTGTTAAAGGTCAGCGCGTTGGCGTTGGCAGTTTGGGAGTCAAACGGGAGCTTGGCCCCGGCACACGCGCAGCCGAGTGTCGTAACGAGCGAAGTCGGAATGTCCGCGGTCTGGAAACCGCCGGAGATCGTCGAGCGCAGGTTCGGCGTCCACCAGTGCTGGTAGTTTCCCTCGGCGCCGTAGGACAGGAAGGTCTGGGTTCGCACCAGTGCCGCATTCGCCGCGGTTGCACCGCCGGTCTCGGTGCCGGCGGCGTTGCCATAGCAGCCAACGCCGGTCGAGACGACGCAGTCCGTGCCGACCAGGCCAAAATTCGTCGCCAGCGGGTTGACCGTCGTCGATTCGCCGTTGCCCGGCGGGTTCGCATAGTGGCCGAGACCCTCGCCGGCGTAGAAGGTCCAGCCGAAATTGTCCTTTTCCCAGCCGAACCAGTCGGGCTTGGCATTGCCCGCGATGCCGCCGCCATAGCCGAGGAAGTTCTGGTTGAGGAAGGCGCCGTCCTGCAAGGTGTTACGCGTGCCGACAAGGCTGAGCTGGACGTGTCCCCAGGGCTGATTATTCCTGAGGACGAGGTTGAGGTCGGGCAGCTCGCTCTTGAAGGGGTTGACGGGAAAGCCGCCCGGCGTCCCCGCCGGGTTATTGCTGAGGCCGCCGGCGATCCCGAGCGTGGGCCCGGCGTTGTCGTAGAGCGCGCCGATCGGCGTAAAGCCGCCACTCATCGGGTCGACCGCCGCCACCTGGAAGCTGGTGCCCCAGGGCAGCTGCCACGTATAGCCGAGCCACGGCGCGCGGGCGAAGCCAAACCGGCCGGCATCGCCGCTGAAATCGAAGAGTTCTGGGCCCGAATCGAGGTCGTTGACCGGGATCCAGCTTTGTCCGGCGAGGAACCCGCCCACGGTGGCATAGGCGAGGCGCACGCGCGCCAGCGATGAGTAGGTGCCGTCGTTCAGACCGGCGCAATCGATCGTGTCGCTGTTGCAGCCCTCGAAGTCGAACTCGAGGACGGTGGTGACCTGGCCCAAATCGGTCGGCGTCCGCGTCTCGACGCGCAGCCGGGATTCGGCGGCAGTGGCATTGAACTCCCAGTTGCTGCGCGCCGCCGCGTTGTAGACCGGCGTTGCAAAGATCGTCCCGGCGGGGCCTTTCAGATTGAGCGGCGCCCCGGCGAGGCTCGAGAGGCCGAAGTTATCGGTGGACCCGTTGCCGATATCCGGCGCGCCGCCATGAACCCGCTCGGTCATGTCGAGCTTGATGAAGCCGCTGATCGCCAGCGAGGTGTTGGTGCCCGGGATCAGAAACGAACGCGGGAAGCTGCCGGCGATCGACGGGGCACCGGCGACGACCGGTCCGCCAAGCACCGCCGCCTGCTGCTCGCCTGTCTGCTCGTTGGCCTGGGCTTTCGCCAACTGGTCGATGCGCTGCTGCAGCAATTGCTGATTGGCGATCAGGTCCTGCAGCTCGTCGGCGCGCGCGCCGGGAAGGCCCGTCTGCAATGCAATCATTGCGGTCAAGCTGCCGATCGCCGCCAAGGATGTGATCCCTTGCGCTCTGGTCATCGTTAGCCGCTCCCCCGGTGGTCAACCTCTTAAATCAGAGGTTGACGATCATCGCCGCGCGACGACTGGGGAACTATCCATTGTCGGATTGAAATAGGGCGGAGCTCATGGACTTAGGATTAGGTCGCAGGGGATTACTCCTTCGGCGGTTGTGCAGCCTTTGAGCCCCGACGAACTGCCCGAAGCCGACGCTGGCCTATGGCGCGGTAGCGGCCAGCCGATAACGCGTCCCATCCTTCTAGATTTAAATCTAAAGATTGAGTTCATCGTCACATAACACATTGATTTAGATGTCTTTATCAGGATTCCTTCAAGACACTCTTCCTAGTCATCCCGTGAATATTTAGACCTTCGTTGGTCCATCGAATCTAAACCTAAAGATGGATGGTTAGCTCGTCGTTCCGCGGCAATGATTGTCAACCTCTGATTTAAGAGGTCGGCTTTTGGGGGAGCGGCTAACGATGACCAGAGCGCAGGGGATCGGATCCTTGGCGGCGATCGGCGGCTTGACCGCGATGATTGCATTGCAGACGGGTCTTCCGGCGGCCCGAGCCGACGAGCTGCAGGACCTGGTCGCGCAGCAGCAGCAGATGCTCGCCAACCAGCAGCTGCTGCAGCAGCGCATCGATCAATTGGCGAAAACCCAGGCAAACGAGCAGCAGGCGGCGGTCGAAGGCGGCCCGGTGGTCGCTGGCGCACCCTCGATCGCCGGCAGCTTCCCGCGCTCGTTCCTGATCCCGGGCACCAACACGTCGATCGCGATCGGCGGTTATGTGAAGCTCGACATGACCGAACGGATTCATGGCGGTTCGCCGAACCCGGGCAACGGGTCCACCGACAACTTCGGCCTGTCGAGCGTCGCCGGTTTGCCGCTCAATCTGAAAGGCCCCGCCGGGACGATCTTTGCGACGCCGGCCTACAGCGCGAGTCAGCGCAGCAACTGGGTGTTCCAAGCCACTGCCGCCGAATCCCGCCTTCGCGTCGAGACGCGCACCCCGACCGACCTCGGTCAGGTCAGCACCGTCCTCGAGTTCGACTTCGAGGGCTGCAACGACGACACGATCAATTGCGCCGGTCTGAACGACGGAACCTTCTCGTCGCTGGCGCGCCTGCGCCTCGCCTACGCCACCTTGGGCGGGTTCTTCGCCGGGCAAAGCTTCGTCCCGGTCAACGACGTCGACGCGCATCCCGAACTCTTCGATTTTAGCGGCGATGCCGGGCAATTCGGTTTCTCCCGCACGCCATGGCTCGGCTATACGTGGCAGCTGCCCTGGGGCACCAGCTTCCAGGTCGCGGCCGTCGAGCCGATGAGCGGCGGCTTTACGCCGATTGGCGCGATCTACGACGACGCCGCCTCGACCGGGACCAGCGGCGGCATCAGCCTTACGCCGGCGGGGAACCCGGGCGGCTATGCCATCGACCCGTTCAAGTCGACGGTGCCCGACCTCAACCTCGTCCTCAGGAACAATCAGCCCTGGGGACACGTCACGCTCGGGTTTATCGGCGCCCGCTACACTCTGGATGACGGCGCCTTCCTCAACCAGAACCTTTTCGGCTATGGCGGCGGCCTCAGCGGCAACGTCAAACCCGACTGGTTCGGCTTTGAGAAGGATAATTTCGGTTTCAACTTCTACGCTGGCCCGGGTCTCGGCCACTATGCGAACCCGCCCGGCAACGGTGAACCGACGACGGTCAACCCGCTGGCGACGAACTGGGGCCTGGTCGGCACGGACTGCGTCGTCTCGACGGGCGTCGGCTGTTACGGCAACGAAGCAGGCGGGGCGGGCGCCGCGACAGCGGCGAATGCGGCGCTGGTGCGAACCCAGACCTTCCTGTCATACGGCGCCGAGGGCAATTACCAGCACTGGTGGGCGCCGAACCTGCGCTCGACGATCTCCGGCGGTTTCCAGACCGCCGACGTTCCGACGAGCCTCGTTACGACCCTCGGCTGCGCGTGTGCGGGGACCGGGCTCCCGTTTAACGTGCAAACGGCCAACTCCAACGCGCTGAACTACAACAAGACGCTGATCACCGCCCACGCCAACATCATTTGGAGCCCGGTCGCCTTTATCGATACCGGCTTCGAATTCTCCTGGGGCCATCGGCTGACGATCCTCGGCGCCCAGGCCAGCACGGACATCGTCGACTACTCGTTCAAAGTGAAGTTCTAGCAGCAACAACCGGGGTGCACGACCCGACGGCGGCAGCGGTTCTCTCCCGTTGCCGCCGTTGGCGAGTTTACGGAGCAGGCCATGATCGAGATCATCGAGGGGCTGCCTGACAACGTCGTCGGCATCATCGTCAAGGGCCGGCTGACCAAGAAGGACTGCTCCGAAATCCTGCTCCCGAGGGTCAGGAAATCGCTCGATTGGCACTACAAGCTGCGGCTTTATTACGAGATTCGCTCACGCTTTCCGGGTGCGGCGTGGGAAGCGGTCGATCTCGGCCTCGACCATATGCCGTGGGAACGCATCGCGATCGTCACCGACGCCGCCTCGGTCCGGCACGCGGTGCAGGCGCTGCGCCTCCTGATCCCCGGCGATACCCAGGTGTTCGAGACGAGCCAGATGGCGCAGGGGCTCGCCTGGATCACGGCGCGGGCGCCGCGCGAGGCCGCCGCGCCGAGCCGCCGGCGGCGGTTGGCGCTGTCGCTGCCGCCCCCCACGGAACGCCCCGAGAGCCTGTCCTTCCGCCCGGCGCCGCAATATCTTAGCGATCGCGCCAACCCGAACTGACCCGGCAACGCCGCCGCAATTCGGCGGTACGCGCCGCCTAATTAACGGCCTCGCCTCGGTGTAACCCGAGCGAGCGCACAGCGTCTTCCGCCACGGCTGCCCCTCACCCTCCCGCTGCCGCGGGTCCCTCCCTGTACCCTTAAAGCGGTCGTGAACCGGTCTGCTTTCAGACTGGCCGGACCGGGCCAGCCCGCCGGGAGTAGCCGAACCCACCCCGTGACTTGAGCACCTGGGGAGGACCCGCACCCCGGCAGGTTGGCCGCGACGGAAGTCCTGTGGGAGGTTGCGCTTCGAGCGCCAGTACAGGGACTGACGTTCGTCGCGGTGGTCCGGCTGCACAAGGAGGGAGTGACCATGATGGAAGAGATTGAGTGGTTTGTCGGCATCGACTGGGCGAGCAAGACGCATCAAGCCTGCCTGATCGATGCCGGCGGCAAGATTGTCGGTGAGCGAGCGTTTGACCATGACGGCGCCGGGCTGGCGGCGCTCTGCGCCTGGTTGTTGTCGATGACCGGCGCCGAACCGGCGGCGATCGCGGTGGCGATCGAAGTGCCGCACGGGCCGATCGTCGAAACGCTGCTCGAACGCGGTTTCCCGGTCTACGCGATCAACCCCAAGCAGCTCGACCGGTTCCGCGACCGCTTCACCGTCGCCGGCGCCAAGGACGATCGGCGGGACGCCCAAGTCGCGGCCGACAGCTTGCGCACCGATCGCCACGCCTTCCGGCGCTTGTCGGTCGACGACCCGGTGATTGTCGAGTTGCGCGAATGGTCGCGCATGACCGAGGATCTGCAGCGCGAACGCAGTCGTCTGGCCAACCGTGTGCGCGAGCAACTGTGGCGTTATTACCCGCAGATGCTGGCCCTTTCCGACGATCTCGCGGCCGCGTGGTTTCTCGAGTTGTGGCGCCAGGCGCCAAGCCCGGCGAAGGCCGCCCGGCTGCGCCAGACGACAATCGAGCAGCTCCTCAAAGCCCACCGTATCCGCCGTTTGCAGGCTGCCGAGGTGTTGCAGGTCTTGCGCCAGAAGCCGTTGTCGGTGGCGCCCGGCGTGGTCGCCGCGGCAACCGCCCATATCGACGTGGTGGCCGCTCGCATCGGCTTGGTCGACCGGCAGCTCAAAGCCGCGCACCGCAAGCTCGACCAGCTCTGCGACCAGCTCATCCCGCCCGCGGAGACGGCACCGGCGGAAGGCGGCGAGGAGAACGCGCCGGGGCAGCGTTGCGAGCAGCGCGACGTGGTGATCCTGCGATCCATGCCAGGGCTCGGAAGGATCACCCTCGCCACGCTGCTCCCCACGGGTCAAGCCCGTGGGCTGAAGGCCCACGAGGCCTGGCAGCCTCTGCAGCGACGAGATTACCATGCCTTGCGCCTGCTGTCCGGGGTGGCGCCGGTGACCCGACGCAGCGGTAAGAGCTGCATCGTGGTGCGCCGCTACGCCTGCAACAAGCGGCTGGATAATGCGCTCTATCATTGGGCGCGCGTGGCTACCCAGCACGACGCGCCGAGCCGCGATCGCTATGCCGCGCTGCGCGCTCGTGGCCATAGCCACGGCCGCGCCCTGCGCACGGTCGCCGACCGCCTGCTGTCGGTGGCTTGCACCCTGCTCGAACGGCAAACCCTGTTCGACCCCGACTACAAGCCGCCGCAGGCTGCCGCCGCATGAGCCTCCCGCTGGCATCCCTTTGTTCGATCGAACGGCACCATCCCTTCGTCCCGACCCGCCGACCGGCAGAGCGCCGCGCGCAGCGGCAGTCAAGGATGCCGCCGGCAAAGCGGCGGCACCGGCAAAGCCGGCGCGCAGCGTCCTTGACAGAGCGAGCACGGTGCTATCCTCCCGGCGCGGGACGATCGCTCCGAGACACTGCGCTGCCGCAGCCTGGCGCGGGGATCTCGCGGCTCCTATTGGCAATCGTTACGTCACATTTCCCAAGGCTCGTAACGGTTGCTTCCTCACGGCCTTGCCGGCCCAAAGACCGGTCAGGCATCGACCCGGTCTGGACCTTCAGCGCCCGCCCCTCTGCGGGGTTACCGTCCCGCATTTTTCGCTTGATCATTGGTGGGGGGTCCTCCCCCGCTCGCGACCGCTCGCGGGGAAAGGGCTGGGGTGAGGGGCCTCGGCGCGGACCCGGCGAAACTTGCCGCGCCGGCCAAAAGGCGACAGAGTGACCGGTCAACGGTCTTTCGGGGATGGCGGCCGTGATGTCCCGCAAAGAGCGCCGGCGGCAGGAGTTGCTGGCCAGATCCTCCACCGCTACGCGCGGCGCGATCGGGTCCTCGCCCGCTGCGGCACTCAAATTCGCTCGACTCTACCGCGAGGCGATGGCGTTCGCGCAGGCGGGTCGGCCGCGTCGTGCCCTGACGGCGTGCCGCGAACTGCTGGCGCTGCATCCTCAGCGCCCCGACCTGTTGAGTTTCACCGGGACGCTCGCGTTTCAAATCGGCGATTTCGACGAGGCGGTCGCCCTCTATCGCCGCGCCCTCGCGGTGCAGTCCGATGCCGCCGATTTGCATTACAATCTGGCGAATGCGCTCAGCCAATTGGGGCGGCTCGAGGAGGCGGCCGCGGCGCATCGGCGCGCCATCATGCTGCGCCCCGATTTCGCCGCGGCGCATCATAATCTCGGCAACACGCTGCGCGCCCTCGGCCGGCCCGCCGAAGCGGTCGAGGCTTACCGGCGGGAACTCGCCTGCCAGACAACCGCGCTGGGAGAACGCGATCTCGGCATTGCGCTGCATGATCTCGGGCGGCTCGACGAGGCGATCGCCGCCTACCGCCGGTCCCTGGCGTTGCCGGACCATCGGGTCGATGTTCTCAGCAATCTGGCAAACGCGCTGATGGAATACGGCGATTTGCCGGCCGCCCTCGACACCTGCGAGCGTTACCTGGCGCTCGAACCCGGGAACATCGAAGCGCTGGCGCTGAAGGCGCTGGCCCTGCACGAGCTCGGGCGGGACGAAAAGGCGCGCGAGCTCCTCGATTTCGACCAATTCGTGCGGATCGTCGATTTTGCGGCGCCGCCCGCCGGCTATGCCGGTCTGGCGGCGTTCAACAGGGCTCTCGTCGACCACATCGAGGCGCATCCGAGCCTGAGGGTGCCGGCGAAGGACGACCCGAAATACCATCACGATGCGCTCGAAATCACCGGCGAACTTTTTGCCGAACCCAAGGGGCCGATGGCGGCGTTCGAAACGATGATGCGCGATGCGGTCGTCGAATACCTCGAAACCGTGCGGCGCCAGCCGGCGCATCCGTTCATCGACCAACTGCCGAAAAAATGGGTATTCGGCTGCTGGGCGACGCGGCTGGCAGGACAGGGCCATCTCGATCCACACATTCATTTCACCGGCTATATCGGCGGCGTCTACTACCCGCTCTTGCCCGACATCGTCGCGGCACCCGACCAAGGCGGCGCCGGTTGGTTCGAGCTCGGCCGGCCGCCCGAACGGTTCCGCTGCACCGCCGAGCCGCTGGTCCGGCGGATCCAGCCCAGGGAGGGCCGGCTGCTGATCTTTCCCGGCTATTTCTTTCACAACACGATCCCGTTCGTCTCGAGCCAGACCCGCATCTCGATCGCCTTCGATGTGATGCGGCGAGACTGAGCGCACTCTCCCTGCTTCCGCCGTTGATCCGGTGGTACGATCGAGGCCGCTCGCAAGCCGAGCGTTACTTCTAAACCCGGTCGCGAAGGAATGAGATATGGCCGAGGACGAAGCGCTGTTCAAAAAAGGCATGCCGATCCGCCGCGAGGTGTTGGGGGCGAATTATGTCGACGCCTCGATGGCGCGCGCCGATGAATTCATGATGTCGTTTCAGCGTGCTACGACTGCCTGGGCCTGGGGCTGGGCGTGGGGCGACGCAACGCTCGATAGGAAGACGCGCAGCCTGATGAACCTTGCCATGCTGACCGCGTTGAACCGCGCGCCGGAAATCAAGCTGCATGTGAAGGGTGCCTTGAACAACGGCGTCAGCGTCGAGGAGATCAAGGCGGCGCTGCTGCACGCCACCGCCTATTGCGGGATCCCGGCCGGGCTCGACGCGTTCCGCGCGGCCCACGAGGTACTGGTCAGCGAAGGCGCGCTGTAGGCCAAACCAGGGGTCAGATTCGGACGGTGCCTCCCCTTCCCTCTCACCCTCTCGCTGACGCAGCTCCCTCCTTCTCCCCGCGCGGGCTTGCGCGGGCTGGGGCGAGGGGCCTCATTCGCAAGGTCGGTCATTGCGGGGCGCAGGACAGGTCGGTGCCGTCGACAAACGGTTCCGTCACCGCGGCCCCGGTCGGCGGGCACAATATCCAAGCCGGGGCGACGGAGGATGCGGCTGCGGCCGCCGACGATGCCGTGGTCGATGACGAAGTGCCGGCATTGCCTGTCGCGACGGCGCTTGTCGCACCGGACGTCGATGTTGATGCCGACGGGCCGGCGCCGGCCGCGGAGCTCGTCGTGCTCCGCGCCGCGGCCGGGCCCGCGACTGCGGCCAGCAGCGACAGTGCCATAAAAAATCGCGGGACCATTGACCTGCCGTCAATCCGATCAGTTGCCGGTCGTCAATACGGCGCGAAACCGCGCATTGCCGCTCATCATTCGCTCATAGCCCTCGGCGGCGAGATCACCCTGATATCGGCACGACGCATTCGTTTACCACCGCGTTGCAGCCAGGCTCCGAGGGTAAGATCTACCGGCCGGCGGGGGCGCCCGCCTGAACTGGACAGAACGGGAGAGGAGAAATCATGAAGTTCGGCATTCACAGCCCGTCCTGGTGGTACGGTCCCGATCCGGCCGAGGCTTTCGAGGCGGTCAAGGTGAAGGCGCAGTGGGCCGAAGATCATGGCTTCGTCTGGTTCTCGGTGATGGACCACCTGATCCAGATCGGCGGCGTCGGCGCTCCCGACGAACCTTTCATCGAAGGCTGGACCGTTTTGTCGGCGCTCGCCGCGGTGACGAGCCGCATCCGGCTCGCCACGCTCGCCACCTCGGTCGGCTACCGCAATCCGGCGCATCTCGCCAAGATCGCGGCCAGCGTCGACCTGATCAGCCGGGGGCGGCTGACGCTCGGCATCGGCGCCGGCTATTTCGAGACCGAGTACCGGCAATACGGCTGGGAATTCCCGGCACGGCCGGCGGTGCGCATCCGCCAGATGGAGGAGGCCGTCCGGCTCATCCTCGCGATGTGGAGCGAAAAACGAACCACCTTTCACGGCCGGTATTTTCATGTCGAGGACGCGATCCTCGAGCCGAAGCCGGTGCAGCAGCCGCGACCGCCGGTGATGATTGCCGGCGGCGGCGAGCAGCTGACCTTGCGGGCGGTCGCCCGCCTCGCCGATGCCTGCAATCTCGGCGGCGACCCGGCAATGGTGCGGCACAAGCTCGCGGTATTGCGCGGCCATTGCGACACGGCGCAACGCGACTACGACGCGATCGAAAAGACCCACAACCACAGCTGGCTCGTGGCGCGCGATGCGGCCGGAGTGGCGGCGAAACGTGCGCGGCTGGCCGGCCGCGGGCCATTGCGCGGCTTCGTCGGCACCGTATCCGAGGCGATCGATCTGATCGGGCAATACCGGGATGCCGGCGTGCAGCTGCTGATCAACAGCGATTATCGGAACGATCTCGAGACACACGAAATCATGGCGGCGGATGTCATGCCGCATTTTGCCTGACCACAATCGTCGGGATCCAAAGATGCCGTTCTCTCGGCATCCGCCTCGGTTGCGCCGCGTCGGGTGTCGTCGTTATGCTGATCGGGTATTTCCCGGCGGCGGCGAGGCTGCCGCACCGAAAGGAGCATGATCATGCCAGTAAAAGCCGGAGTTGTTCGCGCCGGCGCGCGCACCACGCGGCGTGGCGCCGCCGAGACCTTTACCGGCGTCGTCTTTCAGGACCCGGTGATCACCGCCGAAGCGCCGTCACGTCTCGGCGGGTCGGTCGTGACTTTCACGCCAGGCGCGCGCACGGCGTGGCACGCGCACCCGGTCGGACAGACGCTCTTTTGTCTGTCCGGCGTCGGCCGCATCTGCTTCAAGGGCGAAAAGCCGCAAGTGCTGAACCCGGGCGACACCGTCAACATCCCGCCGGACACGCTG
Source organism: uncultured Alphaproteobacteria bacterium (assembly GCA_963790875.1). GTDB lineage: Bacteria > Pseudomonadota > Alphaproteobacteria > ATCC43930 > CGMCC-115725 > AP-15. Next base: position 468,918 of record CAWBQT010000016.1, on the reverse strand, counting down.
CACTGGCACGGCGCTTCGCCCGATCGCCTGTTCTCCCATCTGGCGCTGTCGGAAGCGGGCGAGCAGGGCCAGGGCACCTCCTGGGGCCCGCATGTCACCGACCCCGAATACAACGAGCCGGCGACCGGACCCTGACCAAGGCCGGGCACCCAGCCTTCGGTAGCGCCTGCGGTATTTGCGGATCGACACACCCGAGCCCTCTCCGGATCGCGCGGCCACCAAGTCGTCGAGACCTTCCCCATTCGCCCGGCGACAACACGCCCCCGCCCCCTCGATGGGGCGGGTCGGGGTGGGGGTGATGCGGCCGGAAGCCAAGCTGGAAGCCGGCAGCCCCCGGCGCGACCGGCGGCGGCGTGTCTGCGCTCTTCCGTTGCCCGATGGAGGGCGGTGCCGTTCACCCCCACCCAAACCTGTACCCTTAAAGCGGTCGTGAACCGGTCTGCTTTCAGACTGGCCGGACCGGGCCAGCCCGCCGGGAGTAGCCGAACCCACCCCGTGACTTGAGCACCTGGGGAGGACCCGCACCCCGGCAGGTTGGCCGCGACGGAAGTCCTGTGGGAGGTTGCGCTTCGAGCGCCAGTACAGGGACTGACGTTCGTCGCGGTGGTCCGGCTGCACAAGGAGGGAGTGACCATGATGGAAGAGATTGAGTGGTTTGTCGGCATCGACTGGGCGAGCAAGACGCATCAAGCCTGCCTGATCGATGCCGGCGGCAAGATTGTCGGTGAGCGAGCGTTTGACCATGACGGCGCCGGGCTGGCGGAGCTCTGCGCCTGGTTGTTGTCGATGACCGGCGCCGAACCGGCGGCGATCGCGGTGGCGATCGAAGTGCCGCACGGGCCGATCGTCGAAACGCTGCTCGAACGCGGTTTCCCGGTCTACGCGATCAACCCCAAGCAGCTCGACCGGTTCCGCGACCGCTTCACCGTCGCCGGCGCCAAGGACGATCGGCGGGACGCCCAAGTCGCGGCCGACAGCTTGCGCACCGATCGCCACGCCTTCCGGCGCTTGTCGGTCGACGACCCGGTGATTGTCGAGTTGCGCGAATGGTCGCGCATGACCGAGGATCTGCAGCGCGAACGCAGTCGTCTGGCCAACCGTGTGCGCGAGCAACTGTGGCGTTATTACCCGCAGATGCTGGCCCTTTCCGACGATCTCGCGGCCGCGTGGTTTCTCGAGTTGTGGCGCCAGGCGCCAAGCCCGGCGAAGGCCGCCCGGCTGCGCCAGACGACAATCGAGCAGCTCCTCAAAGCCCACCGTATCCGCCGTTTGCAGGCTGCCGAGGTGTTGCAGGTCTTGCGCCAGAAGCCGTTGTCGGTGGCGCCCGGCGTGGTCGCCGCGGCAACCGCCCATATCGACGTGGTGGCCGCTCGCATCGGCTTGGTCGACCGGCAGCTCAAAGCCGCGCACCGCAAGCTCGACCAGCTCTGCGACCAGCTCATCCCGCCCGCGGAGACGGCACCGGCGGAAGGCGGCGAGGAGAACGCGCCGGGGCAGCGTTGCGAGCAGCGCGACGTGGTGATCCTGCGATCCATGCCAGGGCTCGGAAGGATCACCCTCGCCACGCTGCTCCCCACGGGTCAAGCCCGTGGGCTGAAGGCCCACGAGGCCTGGCAGCCTCTGCAGCGACGAGATTACCATGCCTTGCGCCTGCTGTCCGGGGTCGCGCCGGTGACCCGACGCAGCGGTAAGAGCTGCATCGTGGTGCGCCGCTACGCCTGCAACAAGCGGCTGGATAATGCGCTCTATCATTGGGCGCGCGTGGCTACCCAGCACGACGCGCCGAGCCGCGATCGCTATGCCGCGCTGCGCGCTCGTGGCCATAGCCACGGCCGCGCCCTGCGCACGGTCGCCGACCGCCTGCTGTCGGTGGCTTGCACCCTGCTCGAACGGCAAACCCTGTTCGACCCCGACTACAAGCCGCCGCAGGCTGCCGCCGCATGAGCCTCCCGCTGGCATCCCTTTGTTCGATCGAACCGCACCATCCCTTCGTCCCGACCCGCCGACCGGCAGAGCACCGCGCGCAGCGGCAGTCAAGGATGCCGCCGGCGCAGCGGCGGCACCGGCAAAGCCGGCGCGCAGCGTCCTTGACAGAGCGAGCACGGTGCTATCCTCCGGGCGCGGGACGATCGCTCCGAGACACTGCGCTGCCGCAGCCTGGCGCGGGGATCTCGCGGCTCCTATTGGCAATCGTTACGTCACGTTTCCCAAGGCTCGTAACGGTTGCTTCCTCACGGCCTTGCCGGCCCAAAGACCGGTCAGGCATCGACCCGGTCTGGACCTTCAGCGCCCGCCCCTCTGCGGGGTTATCGTCCCGCATTTTTCGCTTGATCATTGGTGGGGGGTCCTCCCCCATCAAGCTGATCATTGCCACAAGTGTCTCAGGACACAGTCGTTTGTATCTATCACGGCCGTGGCCAAGCTCTTTTTCACGTCGTCCCGGCGAACGCCGGGACCTATTTCTGCCCTGGATACCGGCTTTCGCCGGTATGACGGGAGAAATTGGAGCCTTCTTTAGGGCGACAGGCACTCCGGAAGCGGCACGCCGACTGTGCAACGCAGACTTATGGGTAAAGATGAGCCCATCAAGGGGGCGGGCTTGCAAACGCGACGGGTTTCGGCCTCGTAACCCATTCGTCAAGCGTTAGAAATTGTGTGAATCCCGGAGCCACGAGCCGGGAGGGTGAGGAGCGTAACCGACGGTTGTCGACAAGCTCGGCCGGTTGCCGCTAGCCTTTCGGCATGATCTCGATCCGCGAAGAAGTCTCGATCCCCTCCCCGCCCGCGGCGCTGTGGCCGCTGTTGCGCGACCCGGAATTGGTCGCCTCCTGCATCCCCGGGGCGACGCTGACCGCCGCCGAGGGGGGCGCCTATAACGGGACGATCCGAGTCAAGTTCGGGCCGACCGTCGCGATCTTCCGCGGCGAGGCAAAGCTTGCCTATGACGATGAAGCGCGGCGCTGCACGATCGAGGGGCGCGGCATCGATGGCCGCGGCGCCTCGCGGGCGCTGGCTTCGGGCGTGGTGACGGCGAGCGGCGCCGTGGCGACGCTGCTCAAGGTCGAAGGCAATTTCAACGTCACCGGGCCGCTCGAGACCTTCGCCAATGCCGGCGGGGTCCATCTTGCCCGAGCGCTGTTGGCGGAGTTCGCCGGCAATATGGCGCGGCTCGCGGAACAGCACCCGGCGCCGGCGACGGGGATCGTTCCGGCGCCCGAGACTCCGGCGATCGCCGACGAACGCGACGCGCCGCCCGGAGCCGCCCGGCTCGCCGCCAGCGAACTGCGCGGCGGGGCGCTGCTGTGGCGCGCCTTTCTCGCTTGGCTCAGACAGCTCTTCTTTATCAAAGGAAAAACCGGATGAGCGACAACCAGGTCTCCGACATCCTGGCGCAAGCCTTTGCCGCCGAGGGCGTCGACACGTTGTTCACGCTGATGGGCGACGCCAACATGTACTGGTCGGCGGCAATGGCCGACAATCAACACGCACGGCTGATCCATGCCCGGCACGAGCATTGCGCGGTCGCAATGGCCGACGGTTACGCGCGCGCATCGGGCAAAGTCGGCGTCGCCTCGGTCACCTGCGGCCCGGGCTTCACGCAGATCATGACGGCGCTGACGATGGCCGCGCGCGGCAATGCGCCGGTCGTTGTTTTTTCCGGCGATTCCCCGATCAACGCTTCGTGGTACATGCAGCAGATCGACCAGGCGCCATTGGCGCTGGCGACCGGCGCGCATCACGTCGCGATCCGGACGATCGACCGGGCGCTCGACTGCGTGCGCGAGGCGTTTTACGTCGCCCGCGCCGAGCGCCGCCCGGTCGTGCTGAGCGTGCCGCTCGACCTGCAGAAGGAGGCCTTTCCGTATCTCCCCGACTATACCCCGTCGACCGATCTGCTGCCGCGCGCACAGATCGTCCCGCCCGACCCGGCACTCGTCGACGAGGTCGCGTCGCTGATCGCCGCGGCCGAGCGGCCGGTCGTCATCGGCGGCCGCGGTGCCGCCTGGTCGGGCGCGCGCCAGGCGCTCGAGAGCCTCGCCGAGGAGAGCGGCGCGTTGCTGGCGACGACCCTGCTCGGCAAGGGTCTGTTTGACGGCAACCCGTTCGCCCTCGACGTCGCCGGCACGTTCGCCACCGATCTCGGCCGGGAATTCTTTGCCGAGAGCGACCTCGTGATCGGCGCCGGCGCTGCGCTCGGCCATTACACGACCGAGGGCGGTTATCTCTATCCGAACGCCAAGACCGTGCAGATCGACATCAATCCGCGCGGGCTGTGGCAAGGGGTCAAGACCGCCGATCTGCATATCCGTGCCGATGCCCGAGCCACCGCCGAAGCCATCGCCCGCCGCCTGCGCGAGCGCGGCATTCGCCGGCCGGGCTGGCGCAGCAACGCCGTCGCAGCGAGGATCGCCGCCGCGGCCGAACGGCCGGATCCCAAGGAATACGCGGTGACGCCGGGAACCCTCGACCCGCGGCCGGTGGTGCGCGAAGTCGACGCCGTCGTGCCAAAGGATTGGGACATCATCGTCGCCGGCGGCCATTGTTTCAGCTTCGCGATGACGCATTTGCAGGGCCGGCCGGCCGGCAAATATCACACCCCGCTCGATTTCGGCGCGATCGGCTCGGGTCTGTCGGCGGCGATCGGCGTGTCGGTCGCGCGCGGCCACGACAAGGTCATGCTGATCGACGGCGACGGCAGTCTCTATCAGCACATTCAAGAATTGGAGACGGTGCGCCGCCACGGCCTCAAGCTCCTGATCTGCATCCTGAACGACGGCGGCTACGGCGCCGAATCGCACAAATTCCGCGCCTATGGCGTGAACCCCGCGCACGCGATTCACGGCCGCGGCGACATCGCCGCGATCGCCCGCGGCTTTGGTCTCAACGCCGCCACCGTCACCGAGATGGGCCGCTTCGAGGGCCTGTTCCGCCAGCACCAGCGCGAAGCGGGCAGCTCCCTCTGGGACGTCCATATCGACGATCTGATCCCGTCGCGCAACTTTCGCCGGGTGCATTACGGCGAGGCATAACCAGGCGGCCGGCTCAGTTGGAAAATCGAAGAATGCTTGAACCGCGCGGCGGTTTGGATCAAGACGGCAGGGGCGGGACGCGGCGGCGGTTGCCGCGCGAGACCGCCGTCGGCCCAACTGAGCGCCGGGTCACGCCATGCCACGGCTCACCTTGCGGATCGATTTCGACGACGAGCGGGCGATCGGCCCCGGCAAGATCAAGCTCCTGGAGCTGATCGATGCGCTCGGCTCGATTTCTGCCGCCGGGCGGCGGATGGGGATGTCCTACCGGCGCGCCTGGCTCCTGGTCGATGCGCTGAACCGCTGCTTTCGCGAGCCGCTCGTTGCCTCGCATGCCGGCGGCGCGCATGGCGGCGGCGCGGCGCTGACTCCGTCCGGCTGTGCCGTCGTGCGCCATTACCGCGCCGTCGAGGCGGCGGCGCATGCCGCCGGTGCGGCCCATATCGAGGCGCTGGCTCAGGCCCTCGCCGAGCCCGGCGCGACCGCTTCCGGCCCCACCCGAAGGAAGGACCACCGGCCGGCGCTGAGCGTCGGCTAGCCGGACGCAGTCGGCGCCGGCCGGATCAGGCGGCTTTCGCGTCGAACCCGGCGGGGAGCCGGGAGAGGACGATCTTTTCCGCCGATCGGCCAAAGAAATGATATCCGGATCCGCCCTCGGCCATGAGGTCGAGGAAGGGGTCCGGTTCGTTGATCCGGACGCAGCCGAGCACGTCGGCGCCGCGCGCGAGAAAGGCGTCCGGCAGCATGCCGACCGTCGGTCCGACGACCGCGACGCGCGCCTCGGGCCGGGCGAGCGCCAGCAGATCCTCCAACGTCGCATTGACCAGGGTCGAGCCGGTGATCAGCACGACATCGGCCTGCGGCACGACTTCCGCCGCCTCTGCAGCCGGGCGAAAGAACGGCAGCTCCTCGGCCTTCAACGTCGCCGGATCCTGCTCGAGCACCAGAAAGGATTGCCGGCGCCGCTTCAGTTCCTTGAGGAACGGCACGAAGGCGCCGACCACGACGACCTTGTCGCCCGGACGGATTTCGGCGGCGTCGAAAGCGTCGACGCCGGCGCGCAGCGCAACGCCGGGATGCGGCCGGCGGCGCCAACAGCACTCGGCGAGCGCATTGACCGTGGCGATGCCGACGGCGCGGCGGATACTCTCGCCATGCAGCGCCTCGCGCGCCAGTTCGCCGGCCGGGCGGCCGCGCAGCTTGCCGGAAAACGGCATCGCCATCGCCGAACTCGGGCAGCACACCGCCTCCGGGATCGTCTTAAGCGGCGTCGCGCAGGCGCCGGCGACGCCGTTGTCGAGCTTGACCCCGGTAAAGAACAACCCGACGACGACCCGCTCGACCGCGATCCGGTCGAGGTCACGACCGAGGATGTCGCCTATCGCCGCGATCGTTTCGCCGAGGATCGGGCGGCCCGAGGTTTCCGTCGATTGGTCCATGATTCCTGCCGGCGTCCGCGATATCCGTCAGGATAGATCGGCGCGCGGCCGCCGCAAGCGCTTTTCGGGGTGTCGAGGAACGATGACGGCCAAAGCCGCGATGCGTGACGAGTGATTCGTGCGGCCTTGTCGAGGGCGATCCAGCGGCAAGATTCCTGGGCGAGGTTCCCCGACCGGTCCTGCCGCGCAGCCGGACGACGTGCATCTCCGAACACGCGCCCGCGGGCCGATCGTGGCGCCGCGATCGGGCTCGGCGGCGCCGGGGATGGGCCCCGCGACGAGCGCGTAGTAAAGCTGTCGCCATATATCGCCGCGGTCGCTTTCGGGGGAAATCGGCCGAGTGGGTGGCGATGCGTGAAGGGGGAGAATGATGCAACGGATGATCGCGTCGGGTGTCGTCGCCGTCGTGCTGACCCTTGGCTTGGCGGCCTGCAGCAATCCGTACGATCCGACCCAGCGCGCGGTTGCCGGCGGCATGATCGGCGCCGGTTCGGGAGCGGCGATCGGCGCGATTGCCGGCGGCGGCACAGGCGCCGCGATCGGCGCAGGGGTCGGTGCCGTCGCCGGCGCGGTTACCGGGGTGGTCACGACGCCGCCGGCGCCGCCGCCACCACCACCGGCGCCGCGGTATTAGTCGCCAGCCCGTCTTCGCGGATTCGCCGACGGCGAGGGCATCCCTGCGACCCGATCGAGGGGCGGAGCGCAGGCTCGGACGCGCCGTAGGGGCCATAGCCGAGGACGCCGCCGACATGCCCCGATAACATTCGGCCGCTCGGTGCTGCGCCCCGATTGGGTCGGCGGCGCCGTTTCCGCCATCGGTCTCCTCCTGGTATTCTATACAACAAGAAATACGGGCTTTGCGGCAATCGCCGACAGGGTCTGGCGGTTCACCGGGCCGAACGCGGCGTCATTCGGGTCGCCACGACCCGACGCGCGGACGGGATGAAGGACGGGCACGATGCGAGACGAATTGCCGGGCCTGCCGGCCGGCGCTTTTGCCAAACTCGACGCCGAACCGGACGAATTGTTCTACGAACCGGCACGGCTCGTCACCCATATCGACGACGGCGCCATCGCCGCCTTGACCGGCTTCTATCGCCGCATGCTGCCGGCGGGCGGCGAGCTGCTCGATCTGATGAGCAGCTGGGTCAGCCATCTGCCGCCCGAAATCGGCTATGCCGAGGTGATCGGGCACGGCATGAATGCCGAGGAGCTGGCGGCGAACCCGCGGCTCGACCGCTGGTTCGTCCAGAATTTGAACCGCGCCGTCGATTTGCCGCTGGCCGCGGCGAGCCTCGACGCGGCGACGATCTGCGTCTCGATCCAATACCTGGAGCAGCCTGTTCCAGTCCTGCGCGAGGTGCGCCGGGTGTTGCGGCCGCAGGCGCCGATTGTCATTTCCTTTTCGAACCGGTGCTTCTGGACGAAGGCGGTGGCGATCTGGCGGGCGCTCGACGACGCGGGCCATGCCGGGCTCGTCGAGGATTATTTGCGCCATGCCGGCTTCGCCGGCATCGAGACGCATCGCTTGCGGGAATGGATCGAGGACGAGAGCGACCCGCTCTTCGCCGTGGTCGGCCACGCGCCGGCGGTGTAGCCTCTGATCGGGCAACGAGCGGGAGCGCATCGATGGAATTGGGGGCCTTGCTGCCATTGGGCGATATCGGCGGCGATCCGGCCGCGGTGCGGGAATTTGCGCAGAACGCCGAGGCGTTCGGCTATGACTTCGTCGAGGCGCCCGACCATGTGCTCGGCGTCAACGCAACGAGCCGGCCCGGCTGGGACCGCAACACGTCGCGGGACTTGTTCCACGACCCGTTCGTGCTGTTCGGCTATCTCGCCGGCTGCACGCAAAAGCTCGGCTTTTCGACGGGCGTCTTGATCCTGCCGCAACGCCAGACGGTCCTCGTTGCCAAGCAGGCCGCCTGCCTCGACGTGCTGTGCGGCGGCAAGTTCAGGCTCGGCATCGGGGTCGGCTGGAACGAGGTCGAATTCATCGGCCTCAACGAAAACTTCCACAATCGCGGCCGCCGCTCCGAGGAGCAGGTGCGGGTCATGCAGATGCTGTGGCAGGCGCCGCATGTGACGTTCAAGGGCCGCTGGCACATGATCGAGGATGCCGGCATCAACCCGCTGCCTGCCTCCGGGCGGGTGCCGGTGTGGTTCGGCGGCCATCACGAGCGAACGCTGGAACGCATCGCCAAATGGGGCGACGGCTGGATGCCGAACGCCTATCCGCCCGACCAGACGGCGCTCGAGATCTTTGGCCGGCTGCACCACCTGACCGAGGCCGCCGGCCGCGACCCGGCCACGGTCGGCATCGAGGTCTGGGTCTCGATGGGGTCCGGCAGCGAAGCCGACTGGCGCCAGGAGGCCGAATTCTGGAAAGGCGCCGGCGCCTCGCATCTGACCTTGACGACGACCTTCGGCCGCGGCCGACACCATCGCATTCCCGGCCATCGGATGGCGGACCATCTGGCCGCGTTGCGGCGCTACCACGCGGCCGTCGCCGACCGCCTCTGATAGAGTTTCCGACCAATTTGCATCGCGACGCTCACCCCCCCAAACCCTCCCCCACCAACGTGCTGATCTTTACCCAGAGGTTCCCGGAGCTCTGCATTGGGCAGTCACGTGCCGGTCTTGCAGAAGTGCCCTCCGCCCTTAGGGAGGTCATAAAACCTTTGTCATACCGGCGAAAGCCGGTATCCAGGGCAGAAATGGATCCCGGCATCCGAGGCTGTAATCCAATTGGCTTCTCCCCTCCAAAACCCCTTTTCCGTCTTTCCCGCGAAAGCGGGAATCCAGGGATTTCAGTCGCTTGCCCTGGGCCCCCGCTTGCGCGGGGGCGACGCATTTGGGTGGGTACGCGATTGGATTACAGCCTCATCCGCCGGGATGACGCAGAAAAAGAGCGCGACGAACTTTGACGAGTTCTGCGGACAGCGCGAACGACTGTGTCCAGAGGCACTTGTGGGCAATGATCAGATCAAGGGGGGCAGGCCTAAACTGAAATACGCTCCCGCCCCCATCTATGCATCTATGGGGGCGGGCCGAAGACCGCGCTCAGCCCTTCCCCTCTCCGCTACTTCGCGGCCGGGCCACCTTTGCTGGGGTGACCGGGCAGCCGTCAGGCCGTACGGCGGATCAACGCGGCCCAGCGGTCGAGGATCGGCAGGATCTTGTCGCCGGTCTCCGACAGCAGCATCACGACGGCCCGGGCGACGCCAAGATCGCGCCAGCGGGCGAGTTCGCCCGCGTCTTCCGGCGGGTTGAACAATGTGATCGGCAAGGATTGCGGGTCGCGCCCGGTGTCGCGTGCCATCTGGCGGAATTGCCCGAGGACGGCGAGCGGATCCGCGCCCGCGCGTCCGCCGATCGGGCACCAGCCGTCGCCATAGCGGATCGCGCGCCGTGCCGCCTGCGGAAAGGCGCCGCCGACGAGGATCGGCGGGTATGGCTTCTGCACCGGTTTCGGCCAAGCCATCATCTCGTCGAGATTGACCATGTCGCCGTGATATTCGGCCTTCGACTTGGTCCAGATCTCCTTCATCGCCTCGATGCGCTCGCGCATCAGCTTGAAGCGGGTTTTGAACTCGGTGCCGTGGTTTTCCATCTCGTCGGCGTTCCAGCCGCCGCCGACGCCGAACAGAAAGCGCCCGTTCGAGACCTGGTCGAGCGAGGCGACGAGCTTGGCCGTCTGGATCGGGTCGCGCTGCTGCACCAGGCAGACCCCGGTCCCGACTTTGAGCCTCGTCGTCGCGATCGCGGCGGCGGTCAGGCTGACGAACGGGTCCATCGCATCGTAGTAACGCTTCGGTAATTCGCCGCCGCCCGGAAACGGCGTCTTGCGCGAGGTCGGAATGTGCGAATGCTCGGGCGCCCAGACCGATTCGAAGCCGCGCTCCTCGAGCGCCTGTGCCAGATCGACCGCCGAGATCGCATAATCGGTGAAAAACATTAACGCACCGAAATCCATCGCCGTGCTCCCGCTCGTGGAATCGTCGTGGCTGGCAATTTACCCGCGGCCGGGCGCGCACCGCCAGTCCCGCCGCGGCGCGGAAGCGCTATGCTCCCGGATATGAGCAATGGCGAACCGTTCTTGAGAGAGGGAGTGCGCGGCTCCCTGCACCGGCCCCAGGGTAAGGCCGGCGCGGGCGAAGCCGGGCTGGTATTGGCGCACGGCGCCGGCGGCAATCGTAATTCGCCGGTCGTCGCGAAAACCGCCGAGGCGTTATGCGCCGCTGGGCTCTGGGTCTTGCGCGTCGATCTGCCTTTTCGCCAACGCCGGTCCTCGGGCCCGCCTTCCCGGTCCAGCGCCGCCGGCGATCGCGCCGGACTAGCGGCCGCACTCGACGCATTGCGCGGCATCTTGCCCGGCAGCTTGTTTCTCGGCGGCCATTCCTATGGCGGACGCCAGGCGACCCTTCTCGCGGCGGAGGAGCCGAACTCGGCGGCGGGTCTCTTGCTGCTTTCTTACCCGCTGCACCCGCCCGGCAAGGCGCAGCAGCTGCGCACCGAGCATTTCCCGCGATTGCGCCTGCCGGCGGTGTTCGTTCACGGCACAAGGGACCCGTTCGGCGGCATCGACGAGTTGCGGGTCGCGGTCGAAGCGATCCCGGCGCCGACGCAGCTTATCGTGATCGACGGCGCCGGCCATGATCTGAAGCGAGGCGATTTCGACAGCACACCGCTGGTTCAGGCGCTGGCGATCGCCCGGAGCGTGTCGTCGACAGGGCCGAACGGCGGCAATTTGCACAATCGGTTCCAATGATTCCGGCGGCGGACCGCCACGCCGGTCGGTCGCGGCCGGGCTCTGCCCTGTGCCATGCCGCGTCAGCGAAGCGTCGCAATCCGCGGCGCTTGGCGCGGTCGAATTGCCGTGATATTTGCCCGCCGATGGAGCTGCTGGCGACCGCTTTGCCGGAGGTCAGGATCGTCGTCCCCGCGCGGTTCGACGATACCCGCGGTTTCTTTTCCGAGACCTGGAATGCGCGAGCACTCGCCGCCGCCGGGATCGACGCTGCCTTCGTGCAGGACAATCACGCGCGCAGCCGGCGGCGCGGGACGTTGCGCGGTCTGCATTATCAGATACCGCCCTGCTCCCAGGGCAAGCTGTTGCGCGTGACGCGCGGCGCGGTGCTCGACGTCGCGGTCGATGTGCGCCGCGGATCGCCGAGCTTCGGGCAGCATGTCGCGGTGCCGCTAAGCGCTGAAAACTGGCACCAGCTTTGGGTGCCGGCAGGCTTTGCGCATGGCTATTGCACGCTCGAAGACGATACCGAGGTGCAATACAAGACCACCCAATACTACAGCCCGGTGCACGAACGCGGTATCGCCTGGGACGATCCGGCGCTGGCGATCGGTTGGCCGCTCGATGGCGCAAGCCTGGTTTTGACCGAGCGCGACCGCCAGCTGCCGCGGCTCGCCGAGCAGCCGGACCTCTTCGAGTACGGTTGGTGAGCGTCGTCGTCACCGGCGGCGCCGGTTTTATCGGCTCGGCCCTGGTCCGCGCCCTGATCGCCGAGGGCTGCCCGGTGGTCACGGTCGACAAGCTGACCTATGCCGGCAATCTCGATAACCTTGCGCCCGTCATCGACGACCCGAAGCATATCTTTGTTCGCGCCGACATCTGCGACGGCGCGGCGATGGCGGCAGTGTTCGCCGAGCATCGGCCGCAGACGCTCTATCACCTTGCCGCGGAAAGTCATGTCGACCGCTCGATCGACTCGCCGCTTGGTTTTGTCGCGACGAATGTCCTCGGCACGGCAACCCTGCTCGAACAGGCGCTCAATTATTGGCGGGGCCTCGACCCTGCCGGGCGCAGCGATTTTCGCTTTCTGCAGATCTCGACCGACGAAGTCTACGGCGAGTTGGGGGCGAGCGGCTATTTCGACGAGAAGAGCCGCTACCGCCCCAATTCGCCGTATTCGGCGAGCAAGGCCGGCGCCGACCATCTCGCGCGAGCCTGGTACCGCACCTACGGGCTGCCGGTCGTCATCTCGAACTGCTCGAACAATTACGGTCCCTACCAGTTTCCCGAAAAGCTGATCCCGCTGACGGTGCTCAACGCGCTCGCCGGCAAGGCGCTGCCGGTCTACGGCGAAGGCACGAATATTCGCGACTGGCTCTATGTCGACGATCACGTCGCGGCCCTGCGGCGCATCGCCGAAGCCGGGCGGGCGGGCGAGACCTATCTGATCGGCGGCCGGGCCGAGCGGCGCAATATCGACCTCGTTCGCGCCATTTGCCGGCTGCTCGACGCCAGATGCCCGGAGCGCGGGCCGCATGCCCGCCTGATCACCTTCGTTGCCGACCGGCCGGGCCACGACGCGCGCTATGCCATCGACCCCGGCAAGATCGAGCGCGAGCTCGGCTGGCGACCGCGCTACGATCTCGCGCAAGGTCTCGCGGCGACGATCGACTGGTATCTCGCCAACAAAACCTGGTGCCGCCGGGCCGGCGGCGTTTATCGGCAGGAGCGTCTCGGCGCTCCGCCGACGGCCTGACGACGACCTTCGGCTGCGGGCGGCATGAAAGGGATCATCCTCGCCGGCGGTACCGGCTCGCGGCTCTGGCCGATGACCCGGGTGGTCAGCAAGCAGCTGCTGCCGGTGCACGACAAGCCGATGATCTACTACCCGCTGACGACGTTGATGCTGGCCGGCATCCGCGACATTCTGATCATCACGACGCCCGAGGATGCGGGGCAATTTCACCGCCTCCTCGGCGACGGGAAAATCTGGGGCATCGCACTCGACTACGCCGTGCAACCGCGTCCCGAGGGCCTTGCTCAGGCCTTTGTGATCGGCCGCGACTTCATCGCCGGCGAACGTTCGGCGCTGGTTCTCGGCGACAACATCTTCTACGGCCATGGCCTCGTCGAGGCGATGCGGCGGGCGGTGGCGAGCCGGGCGGGCGCCGTCGTCTTCGGCTACTGGGTGCGCGACCCCGCGCAATACGGCGTCGTCGAATTCGCCGCCGACGGACGGGTCCGGGCGATCGTCGAAAAGCCGGCGGTGCCGCCGTCCAACTACGCGGTGACCGGCCTTTATTTCTACGACGAAGAGGCGCCCGGCATCGCCGCCGCGCTCAAGCCGTCGCGGCGCGGCGAACTGGAAATCACCGACCTCAACAACCACTACCTGCGGCGGGGACGCCTCGAGCTCGAAACGCTCGGCCGCGGGCTCGCCTGGCTCGACACCGGGACGCCCGAGAGCCTGCTGCAGGCGGCCGAGTTCGTCGCGACGGTCGAGGCCCGCCAAGGGCTGAAGATCGCCTGCCCGGAAGAGGTCGCCTGGCGGCAGCACTGGATCGACGACGCGCAGCTCGAGCGGCTCGCCGCGAATTTTGCGAACAATTCCTACGGCCGATATCTTCGCGATCTGCTCAAGCAACAGGGCTGAGCGAGTCCGGCGTTGACCGGCCGATGTCCTGCGGTCCCGCGAGGACGCATCGGTCGATAGCCCACCACCGATTCGAGTCGCCTCACCCGGAACAACACCCGCAAGGTCGCCCGGGGACGCGACAATGACGGTCCCTTTCCAAAACTGGGCGGTGCGAGGCCCAATGGGAAATTTGTTCTCGTTGATCCTACTCTTGCTCAAAAGTCAGCCACCTTCACCGCGCTTTACGGAAGCGGCCTGATGCAATCCCCGCGCACCCCTTCGCCCGGCTCCAGGGGTCTCTTGTCTGCAGCCGGCCACGCGAAGTCGTCGCCACGGCGTCGATCTAAGATATCTTCGCCAATTGCCGACGGCCCGGTGCCTCTCAAACGGGGAGAGCCATCGAATGACCGCTCCTTTGCCGCGGTATCGTCCGGAAAGAAGATAAACAGCGAGCGTCGGTCAAAAGCGGCACGACACCCGGAGCAGAAAATCGCCGGTTCTCGGGCAGGGACGGATATCGCCGTCGCGGTACCTCACGGTTCGATCGACAAGTGCCTCCCGCATCTTCTTGCCGGTTGGGCTTGGGATCCGGCGACGCCGAATGCAAGATTGTCGGTCGCACTCGTTGATGACGCCGGCCGCGTCGTGACGCAATTCTTGGCATCGCGATTTCGTCAAGACCTGATGGACGCAGGCATCGGCGACGGATGCCATGGGTTCGAGTTCGCACCCTACGGCTACTCTCATCGATTGACGGAGCCATCGCTCAAATTCGTGGTTGTCGAGACTGGCTATAGCGTGCCGGTTGCGCCGGATGCGTTCGAACCGCTACTCCTCCCAACAGAAGCTCCAATCGGCCATGCGCTCGGCTTTGACCAACATGATCACGCTTGCACAGAGAATCAAAAAATTCTCACGGCCATTGACGATATTTATAATACCCTTGAACGACAATCTCCAATCACGGCGCTTGCGCTGAATAATCTATCGTCGCGTCTGCGACCGTTTATCCCGAATGAGCTTGACGTCTTGTTTCTGATCGGACTAAGAGAAGGAGAGTCGAAACGATACCGTGTATTCAATATAATAGGGTCACTCATACGTCACGGCTTTCGCTGCGGTGCGTATTATGAGGATGAAATAAATTTCATTCTGGGACGGCTGCCCCGCTTTCACACGCTGGTGATTTTTCGTGGTGCGGTGTCGGCCGACATCAGCGCACTCTCCGCCTATGCCAGATCAATCGGCGCCCGCGCCGTATGGGACATCGACGACTACATCTTCGAAACCCGAATCATCCCCCAGATCGACGGCATACGGTTTCTCTCGACCGAACAGAAGATCAAAAACGCGGAAGGGATGCGGCTATACAAGCAATGCCTTCTCATGGCCGATCATGCAACCGCTGCCACGGAATACCTGGCAGCACGGATACGTGATTGCGGCCAGACCGCAACGGTCATTCCTAATACCCTTAATGACGAACAACTTGAATTTGCCCAGGATGAGAAGAATCTCCGCAATCCGTCCGTGATTACATTCGGGTTTTTCGCAGGCACCCGAACCCATGATCGCGATTTTCTTGAGATGCGCGAGCCGCTGCTCCATATAATGCAACAGCGACCCGACACACGTCTGGTCGTGGTCGGCTATTTTGAGATAGAAGGCGACCCCGACTTCATGGCGTTTGGGTCGCGCGTCGAGAAAATTGACTTCGTCTCATTTATCAAGATGTTGGACATTTTAAAGTATATCGATGTCAATTTAGTTCCGCTCGAACCGCTGCCGTATTGCCATGCCAAGAGCGAACTGAAGTTTTTCGAGGCTGGGCTGGTGTCATGCCTGACGGTCGCTTCGGCAACCGACACTTACAGACGCGCGATAACGCATGGCGTTGACGGCTTTGTTTGCTCGACGAAGGACGAATGGAGTGCGACCCTGGACTTGTTGTGTAGTAGCCCCGGTCTCCGCCGGGAAATCGGTGCCGCTGCCCGGCGCACCGCGCTGACGTCCTACGTCGCTGATCGGTACATCGATCGAATGACGGAAGCGTATGGGCTGCCGTTTATTAAGCATAGTCCCCGCGGCATAGAATTGGCGACGCCTGAGGTCGACCAGGTTGAACGTTTTCCTCCGAGTCTGTCGCGGGAGTTGCGTGGCGCCATGCTGTTGCCAGACCTTTTGCTCGGCGGCGGCGGGCATCGAAAAGCGTTGTTGCTGGCATCGGCGGTGGCTGCGAGCGGGATCAACCTCGAACTGATCTTCATGAATTCGAGCCACACAAGCGACCGGCTGCACGATATCATCAACGGGGCTTATTACCCATTCGATCGCCCAATACGGTTGTTCAATGGGGCTTTTGCTGGTTACGATTGGCTGATCGCCACGTCGTGGACTACTGCCTACAAAATTATGGAACTGGGCTTTCCACGCGAACGCGTGATCTATTTTATGCAAGATTTCGAGCCGCTGTTTTCACCGATGGGCAGCGACTTCATCCGCGCCGAGGCGACCTATCTCGCGGGTTTTCGGCTGGTCGCTCTCGGGAAATGGTGCGCCGACTATTTGAGCGAACGATATGGCGTCGCGGTAGAGTCACTGCCCTTTCCGATCGAACGCTCCATATACAATCCGAAAAATCAGCGTCCGCGCGCCCGTCGAATATTGTTCTTTGCCAAGCCGGAAATGACAAGGCGATGTTTTGAAATCGGAATCGAGGCGCTAGGAGTATTCCACGACTTGTGCCCCGATGTGGAAATATGTCTATATGGGTCAACCGCAACGCAGCAAATGAGTTTGAATTTTCCCCACACGGATCTAGGCGTGGTGCACAACCTGGCGGATCTAGCCGAACTATACGCGTCATCAATGCTGGGAATCGCATTTTCGACGACCAATCCATCGCTCGTCGGGTATGAGATGCTCGCTTGCGGTTGCCCTGTTGTGGATTTCGATCGGCCTGACACGTCGAAGGTATATGGTGAACCTGGATTAGGGGTGATCCGCGTGCGGCCGTTTTCGCTGGAGATCGCAAACAAGTTATTTGAGCTGTTTACCAAACCGGACGTTCTGCTCGAGCATCAGGCGCATGCGCCGTCGCTGGTGGCATCGATGCCGACAGACCATATGCTCGCCTGCGCGTTCGTGGAGATCGTCGATGGCTTGATCGGCCCAAACGTCCCACGAAAGGAGGCGCTACCCGCTCCGATCGGTAGCGGTTCGCATCAACCCAAACGGAATCGAAGGAACCGTACTTGAAGATATACCGCGTTATCGGGGAGGAACGTTTCGGCGTAACGGCTATGACCTCGGCGATCGGCATCCTTGAGATCATGCGGCCGACCGCTCGCGACAGCGTTTTTGGTCTGCCGCTGTTATTGATGGCGCGCATGAACAAAATTCGAAGGTCCTGACTTATGATAAAGAACCCCATATTCGTCCTGGGTATGCAACGTTCCGGGACGAGTTATGTGTTCGACATACTGAAACAATTCAACGATACCGTGCCGTACGACGACGACAACCCGCAAGCGTTCAATAATTTTCTTTTGGCCGATGTATCCCTAATCCAAAATCTTGTCTCCTTACACCCGGCCAAGGTGAGCCTCTTTAAGGCGATATCCGACACAATCAAGTTAATAACGTTACCCGATATGTTTCCAAACGCCGGATTTATATTGATATACCGGTCTCCGAAGCTCGTTGTTAATTCATATGCGTACGAATTTAGCAACGGTATGGATATCATTAATCACATCATCAATTTCGATTTTTTTTACGACCGTATGAAAACCATTACCGGAAAAGAGTTGGAACTACCTCGCATTCGGCAGGTGTTGGAGCGTTTCGCTGGGCGCTTTAGCTCGATGGCAGATGGTGCGGATAAAATTGGTCTGTATTGGTCTCTTTTTCATCTTATACTTTTGGAGAGCGACATGCTCGATACTGAGCCACTCATTTTAACATCCTATGAGGAGGCGACCACCAGCCCCAGCAAATTAAGAGATTTGATCCAGGGGAAGCTCCTCTCAGGGAGAAAATTCATCGGGGAGTTGCCCCCTGTCACGTCGCGACGATTATTCTTTGCTGAACGCATTTCCGATGATGTATTGCAGTTGTGTAACTCTATCTACGAGGAGTTAGGAAAACACCTAACCTCGATCAAGTAGTCTGGCCTCGGGCCGCGCAAACCGGATAACCCGCCGATCGCGCCCTACTCTCACCTAGCGCGGTTCGGCGCAACCCTGTGCGCCCGGTTTCCCGGTTCGACGGCTTGCCGGAAACGGGTCGTGACTTCGTCCGCCATTCGCGCGATACCTCCACTTCACACCGACGAGCGCTTCCTCGCTTGACCCCGAACCGAGTTGTGAGCTGCCGCAGCGCTTCGGGCATTGCCGCTTACTGCCTTTGGCCGGACGTTGCGAATATTGTGTTACTATCATATCCGGTAGTTTGTCTGATGCCAGAGAGTTGATTGAACCCGAGCTGCAAACCTCTGACGCTTGACGGGCCCATTATCTTGACCGCAGCGTTGGTGTTGTCGTCAAAAACGCTACCCGCGATCACGATATTCTTGATTTTCTCGGCCGCAGTGACCCGGTGCGCGTCAATGATGATCCCTGCTCCGGCAGCCCGCTCTCCATTGCGGTTGAATTGACCGGCGAAGATCACGTCGTGCACCGGGTCGGTGGCGCTCGAACAGCATGGCGCGATGCTGTTGTAGAGGATGACGCCTGCCCCCGCGGAGTTTTCGAGAATACTGTCGCCGGCCGGATTGTCATGCAAGCGCCCGGCCAGCAGAAACGGACCGCCGGCGCGGAGGAAGGCACCAGCGCTGAAGTTCGACCAGTCGTTGGTGGCGTTGACAGTAACGTTCTCCGTCTCGGTGAAGATGCTCGCAGCCGGATAATCAGTACGAAACTTGACATCGTCCTCGACGTTGAGGCAGGCGACTCTGCTTGCCGCATTGGCGGTGCCGTTGTCATCGGCTCCGACGGCAATCACCTTGGTAAAGGTTATCCGGCGCAGGAACGCGAAATCAAAGCATCCACTCACCGCCGGCATTCTGATGCGGTTGAAATGACCGTCGCTCAACCAGTCGCCGACAAAGCCGAACGGTTGTCGCGTCGAGCCGCCCCAATTCCCAGCGAATACAATGTCTTCGAAAAGAAAATTGCGCAGATGAACAAGGAAGAACCCGCTCGGCTCGGCGCCGCGCGGCAACTCGCTAGGATTGCCGCGCAATTGCAGCCCACGCACCCGGACGTGATTGGCGTAGTCGAAGCCGAGCAAGGTGCCGTTATTATGGCGGGCGTCGGCAGTCAAGACAGCGCCGGGCGCCTCAATCGTCCAGTTGTCCGCTTTGACGAGCCAGGCGCATTGTGGGCCCGCAACCGAGGGATAGGAAGAGGGAACGGTGCTTTTGCAGGTATAGGTCGCAGGCGGCAAATAGATCGTGCGGTTCGGGCCGAAGGCGGCACGGATTGCCGGCATTGCGTCGCTGCCCGCATCTGCTGCAGCGAGCGCGCCCCACCAGGCGACCGAGACCCAGGGCGCGCCAGTGGCCACAACCGCACCGGACCCTGCAAAGATCTGCTGCGACGCGGCGGCATAGATGGCACCGGCCAGCGTCACCGTCTTGCCGCGATCTGGCCGCAACGCCGCACGCGGCGAAAAAATGATATCGCAGCCGAATTTGCGGTCGGTCGCCAGCCGGTAGGTGCCATCCAGCCACAGCGGCGCCCCCGCCGACACCGCGGCACCGCAGGCCGACGCCAGCGCCACCCCGTCATCCGCAGCGCCGTCACCCTTGGCGCGGTAGATTTCGGGCCTGAACCCCTGGCCGCGCATGGTTTTATCAATTCCCCCGGGTTCCGCCCAATAAGGTTCAGACTCGCTCAGAATGCTGTTGGCATGATCGCGTCCGCCGATCGTCCCGGCCGAGGCAGACGGCGTCCAGATCTGCACGACGCCGAATCCCAGCGCGAGCAGAGGCAGAGACAGTTTGCCCATAAACGTCACCAACGCGCGGCGCGAAGCTTCGAAGGGCTTGGATTTGCCTGGCTCTCGGTCCGGTCTCCGAACTGACTGGCCTCTGGCAAGGCACTGGACGCTCAGCGCAGGTTTCCCAACGCGGTCATGAAATCATTCTCTTTATCGATCAAAATATTACGCAGATTCCCTCCGATCTTGTCAAACCACGCATGCATTGCCTTTTCATTGTAAAATACAAAATGCGCATCGACGACATAGTCGAGACGATAAAGCGGCACTTGAATGATCAATTCAGCCCTGTCGGCAAGTATCTTCCGGTTCTTTATCCAGAATCCCGTGGGGTCGGGTAGATGTTCCAGAGCGTGCCACATGAATAGTACGTCGGCTCTATAGGGTGCCAGGGCAATGTCGTCAATGACCGTGACGTTCCTGATGTCGAGCGACGCAAGAACCGGCCTCGAGATTTCGGGATGCATGTCACAAATTATCGCGTGTCGACAGCGTCGAGCCGCGGTCACCGCCGCATACCCGCGGCCGGCCCCGAAATCGAGAAATACGTCGTTGCTGCGCAGCTTTGCTCCGTTGACTGCCAGGGTGTCTAAAATATGGCCGTATATTGCCAGTTCTTCGAGATGCCCAGCGTCTTCGTCACCGCTTGCCGGGTTATAAAAATCCGTGTCCTGCAGTTGATGAATTGATGAGGCGGCAAGCTTGGCGTAGGCCTGTTCATTCATCACGGCTTCGCATTGTTCGCATCGTACCAGAGTTGTCGGTGGCTCGGATCTCGAAAGCTTAAGGCTGCCACATACCGAGCATTGCGTGACCATGGTCTCCCTTTTCTAGCCGAGCGGGCTGAGCTCATGCCTTGTTTGAGGATGCAGTCGCATCCCGCGGTCGGTCCCGAGACATCGCGGCCCGCACCCGCAGTTCGGCGGATGAGCCGGTTTTGCGCATAATCCCGCGGTTCGTGCAAGAGGAAAGGTGAATTGGCTGATCCAGTGCCGTCTACTCTTCTCGCAGAGCCGCTCCGCTTTTGGCAGCCTCGAGTGATAACCTGGAGCGCCCCTCTCCGCTGACGACCGACCGATTTTTTCGAGCAACCCGCAATGCTACCCTCGGGGATGCCGCTTCTTTAGAGCGGCCCGCCCTCCGGGACCGCGGTTTATCCTTTATGCGGCGAGCTGTGCGACAAACTCGATCACCGAGCGCGAATGAAAGTCGACCTTGCGAGCAAATAAATAGGGATGTTTCTGCAGTTCCGCCAGTTCATCGGCGGTATGAAACACAAACGGTCTTGGCTCTCGGGTAAAGTCCATCAGCATGAACGGGGCGCAATCGCGCCGAAGCGGCGAGTTTCCCAAAATCGTGTGATAATATTGTTCTTCGGGGATCGCAGAGAATTCGAACGATTCACGTAATTCCACATCGCGCCGGTGGAGCGTCAATATCTCTTTGGCGGCGGCAGCCGAGAGCGCCCAATAGGCGGGTCCGTGCCACAGCCCCGGCAGCCGCTTTTTGCCGCGTTTGCGCAATCTGGCCAGTCGAGCGATCTGAATCTCCATCACCGGAGTCACGATCCAATCACGATAATCCGAATAACGATAGTTCATCGCATCACAATCGTAGCAATAAAAGCCGGCGAAGCGATGCTCCACTTCGTTCAAGAATTCCTGCGTACTCGGATGATATGGCTCTCCATCCGGCGGTTGGGTGCGGGTCAACTCGATATATTCGATGTCTTCGGCGAGACGGACGAGCAGTTCGCCCAGCGGCAATAACGGTACGCTGTCCTCAGTCAGATAGAGGAGCCGATCGTAGCGCTTCCTTTTCAGCGCGGCCTCGGCGGCACCCAGCACGGCGAGCGCCCCGTTGAAACCGCCCCACCAGCAGCGCAGTCGCGGCGCGACGAGATTGAGGTTATGGGTGCGCCCCGCCAATGCCTGATAAGCCGTCGCATCGCTCGCCGCGTCGACGTGCAACCAGATGTCCGCGTCCGCACCAGCGAAATAGCGCGCCAATAACTCGACGCCGCCCGCCGGGCCGAGATACGCCATGCAGATTACGGCGAGTTTCACACTCCGGCTCCACTGCGGACTCCACTGGGGGGGCGTGGTTACCGAGGTTCAACGATAATTCGGACGGCTGGAGTTTTCCACCAGTGTTTAGCAGGACGCACGAAGCACAGTCGCCGGCCGCAAAGCCGGCGATCCGAGATCCGGCCGATTCGCGTCGCGTATCCGGCGGCCTTGTCGGCACGCCACGAGCTGGCGCCGGATCCCGCGTCGCTCAATGGAAGAAGTTCGAGTCGATATGCGCAACCCCGATCAGCGTCAGCGACGAGCCATCGTTTAGATGGAAGGTTGTGCCGCCATCGTGATGCGTCTGAGTTGCGACCACCTGATCGGCCGCGGGGCGATTCTCGCCTGCGACGGGCATGCCTTGCTCTGGCCCGGTCACGGTATCGAACCCAACCCCGCTCCCGGCCCCTGAAGCCATTTCCTGCGCCCCGGCCATGTTGTCCAATCCGGTCGAATGTGCGCCACTAATGGTGTTGTGCGAGCCGGCCAGGAGCAGATCCCGACCGCCACCGGCGGATTGCGGCTGGGTGATCAGATAGAGGCTGAAGGTCCCAAGCGGTCCCGGCACCCCCGCCGGTCCATGGCCGGCCTCCGCCCCCCCGATAACATGCTGACCGCCCACTATCGATGCCATTCCGTCGCTCCCTTGCAGCCGCGTCGTCGTCCAGTCTCTCGGCGGAAATCCTAGGCGAGTTCGACGGCAAATTCTCGCTGCGACTTATGTCGAGTGATTGCATCCTGTTTCCTCGGTCTTTATGCCTCGATTCGACCCGTCTAACATTGGCGACGATGTCAGATCAGGGACCTCGGCACCGGCCAATTTGGGCGTGCGCGTACCAACCGTCGACATCGGCAAGGCAATGAAATTCGCAGTGGCGGAGAACAGGCAGCGCCGGCGATTACCGCCGCAGCAGGCGCCGCACCGGTGAGCATGGCAATCGGCGGCAGGGGCGCGGCTTCATGGCAGAGCGGATCCTGATTATCGCTCACGGTCACCCGGAGCAAAGCCCGGGCGGCGCTGAAATCGCGGCCTATTCTCTGTTCCAGCAGCTGAAACAGGTCGACGGCATCGAACCCTATTTCCTCGCCTGGGCCGGAGAAGGGGCACCGCAACGGGCCGGCACGCCATTCTCGACATTTCGCGGCCGTGACGACGAATTATTGTTCACTGTCAGCACTTTTGATCACTTTTGGTTCGTGCAGCCGATCGATGCAACCGTTATTGCTCGCTTTGCCTTCCTTTTGGAGCGGATCAATCCCAGCGTGATCCATTTTCATCATTATTGCAGGATTGGTCTGGAATTGATTCCACTAGCGCGCCAGATCAACCCGGATATTCGTATCTTCCTCACCCTCCACGAATATCTGGCAATTTGCCACCACAATGGGCAAATGGTGAAGACCAGAAATTTCAACTTGTGCGAGGCCGCCAGCCCGGGTGACTGCAGCGCATGCTTCAACGAGATCCCGCCGACAGAGTTTCTTCTTCGAAAACTATTCATTCAGGCGCATCTCGCGAAGGTCGATCGGCTGATCGCGCCAAGCGAATTTCTCCGCCAGCGTTACATCGCGTGGGGGCTACCAAGCCGGCAGATCGTCTTGTTGGAAAACGGCACGCCGGCCGGTCGCCCGCCGCCGCCACGCCCTTGCGCCGACGGCGAGCCCCGCGCCATTTTCGGATTTTTCGGTCAGATCAACCCCTACAAGGGTTTGCTTCAGCTGTTGACGGCGTTCGACTATCTCGGACAGCTGCCGACGGATGTCAGCCGCGGCATAAGATTAATCGTGCACGGCGCCAATCTCGAAATGAATAGCCCGGACTTCGTCGCCGCGATCCGGGAATTGCTGACGAGGACGGCCCAGCACGTCCACTTCGCCGGGCCCTACGATCGCCGAGATCTCGGCGATTTGCTGGCCGGGGTCGATTGGGTCGTCGTGCCGTCGATCTGGTGGGAGAATGCCCCGCTGGTGATTGACGAGGCGTTGATGCACCGCCGCCCGGTTGTTTGCAGCAATATCGGCGGGATGGCCGAGAAGGTCCGCTGGGGCCGGGACGGCTTTCATTTTCCGGTTGGCAACCCATTCGAACTCGCCCGGCTGCTGGTGCGACTGGCCGGCGACGCGGAAATATGGAACCGGCTGCAAACGACGATCCGCGAACCCACCACGAGCGCAGACGCGGCCCTCCGGCATCTCGAACTTTACCGTCGTCCCGCCGCCGCCGATGCCGGTCGGACCCTTCGCCGGATCGCGTCGTCGACGAGGCAACGGCCGGATAACCCCCTGTCCGTCCGCCAGTTCGTGACGACAGGCTGCTAGGCAGCGGTCTTTTCAGATAGCTCGCCCAATCTCGCGCGCGCCGTCGCGTTTCCCTGCGCCGCCGCTTTTTCGTACCAGTGGCGAGAGGCGACGGGATCGCGGTCGGCAGCGCGTCCCGTGCCATAAAGATCGCCGAGCGCGACTTGGCTTTCGGCCATCCCTTGCTCGGCGGAACGGGTAAACCAGGCAAGGGCCGCCTCCGGATCCGGCTCGCCCCCCTCCCCTTGCAGCAGCAGCACCGCCAGATTGTATTGCGCATGGTAATCGCCCTGTTCGGCGGCGCGACGGAACCAGACCGCTGCCATCGCCGGATCCCGAGGGATGCCCTGGCCGAGACAGCACATCACCGCCAGCCGAAACTGTGCGCCGGAATGACCCCGCTCGGCGGCTTTCAGCAGCCAAGCAAGAGCCGCCGCTGCATCTTTTGCGCATCCGTGGCCATGCAAGAGCTTTTCGGCGATCGCTACCTGCGCATCGGGCTCCCCCGCCTCCGCGGCAATAAGATACCAATGCGCGGCGTCGATCAGGTCTGGCGCGGCGCGGTGACCCTCGGAATAGAAGTGACCGAGTTGGCAGCAAGCCGGCGCAAAGCCGCGCTCTGCGGCCCGCCGGAACAGCGCCTCGGCACGGACAAAATCCTGGGCGACCCCGTCTCCCCGGAGGTGAAGCAACCCGAGCACGGTTGCCGCCTCGGGATCATCCTCGTCCACGGCTCTTTGCAGCAATTGGGCCGCGGCCGCGACGTCGCACGGCACGCCTTCGCCCTTGAGATGGAGCTGCGCCAACCTGAGTTGTGCGAGCGCGGAGCCCTGCTTGGCGGCGCGAGCGTACCATTGCGCTGCTTTCTGCGCATCGCGCGCCACCCCCGTTCCGCCCAGTTGCAACGCCGCGATGTTGATTTGCGCGGCGACGCTGCCCTGCTCAGCCGCCTTCTCGAACCACTTGGCGGCATCGGCAATCTTCTGCGGCACGCCCTCGCCCTCGGCATACAGTCGGCCCATGACGAATTGCGCCTCGGGATCGCCAAGATCCGCCGCGGCCCGATACCAACTGGCGGCCTCGATGGCGCTCGGCGCCGCGCCCTGGCCCAAACCGTACATTCGGGCGAGGCTCAGCATCGCCGGGGCATGCCCTTGCCGCGCGGCCTGCCGAAAACACATCTGGGCTGCGTGAAAGTTCTGCGTCACCCCCTCGCCTTTCAGAAACAACAAGCCGAGGTTGTAGCGGGCGCGCGCGTTGCCGCCCTCGGCGGCCTGTCGCAGCAGAGCAGCGGCGGTTGCCGCGTTGCATTCGACGCCCTGCCCTGACACATACATGAGCCCGAGCGCCAGCTGAGCCACGGCGCTGCCTTTTGCCGCCGCCTTGGCGTACCAACCCGCGGCAACCTGCAGGTCGGCCAATACGCCGAGGCCGTTGGCGTAGAGCACGCCGAGACCGAATTCGGCCTCGGCGCTGCCTTGCGCGGCGGCAGCCATATACCAGCGGCGACCCTCCTCGTAGTCGACGTCACAGCCGAGCCCGCGCAGGTAAATCGCGCCGGTGTTGGCTTGCGCATCGACGTGCCCCCGCTCGGCAGCGCGGCGGCTCCAGCGCAAGGCTTCGCCATGATCCCGGTCTACTGACAGACCGTGCGGAAAAATCAGCCGGCAATTTCGGTCGGTTGTCGGCTTGTCCCGCTCGGCGGCCGCCCGGTACCACTCATCGACCGGCGACGGGCGATCCCCGGGATGACCATGCAGATAGGTAAGACCGAGTTCGAATTGCGCGGCAACATGGTCTTGCTCGGCGGCGCAGCGATACCAAAAGACGGCCTCGGCCTGGTCGGCCAAGACGCCGTGGCCACGGGCATGGAGGGTTCCAATCCGGTACTGCGCTTCGGGGTCTCCGGCCGCTGCGACCCTCGATAGGCACCCGAGAGCGGCCGCGTAATCGCGGCGCTCGTAGGCGGCGCACCCACGCGCCCTCTGCCGGGACAAGAGGCGCTGCGACAGCCAGCGCTGGACAAGACACCACCATCGGGCACTGAAAGCGGTCGCGTCGCGCGGCGCCGCGCCGGCTTGCGGCGGTTCGCTCACGGCTCGCGCATCGCCTCGTTCAAGCCGCGCAAAAGTCCGCGCATCATGTACATGAACGCCGAGCGGGTTCCGACGTGGATATCGGCGGTCAGCGTCGAGCCGGGAATCAGCCGAAAATCCGCCGGAATATTCCGCAATGCCAGCGTGGCAAAGCCGATGCGCACCCGGTAATAGGGCGGGACGCTGTTGCCCTGGGCGTCCGTCGCGGCCCCCGTTACCGGGTCTATCGCGAAGGTGCCGTCGCTGATCCACAACACCTTGCCGATGGCCGATCCGTGCTCGATGAAATTATAGGCATCGAACTTGATCGTTGCGGTGTCGCCGACCCGGACGAACCCGACGTTACGGGGATCGATGTTGACCTCGGCTTCGAGCGGCGAGCGCAGCAGCGCCAGCGTGCCGAACGTATCTCCCTCTTTCAGAACCGAGCCGACCGAAAGTTTTGCCAGCCACAATACGACAGCCTTGTCGGGCGCATGGAACCGTACGAGATCCTTGTGTTTGACGGCCTTGTCTAGCTGCTCGTTGGCGGCATCGAGCTGATTGCGTGCATTGACGAGTTCGAGGCTGACTTGGCCCATCCATTGCTGGACGAACGCCTCCCGGTTGGCCACGGTCGAATTCAAGAGGTGTCGGGTCTCGACGATACTGTTCTGATCGAAGTCGGCGTTGCGCTTCATTTCCAGCGTCTGATCAGCTGCCGCGAGCAGCTCGAGGCGGCTGCCAAACCGATCGGCCTCCAGCTTTGCGCGCATGTCCTCGACTTCTTTAGCCAGTGTGGCACGGTCGCCGTAAAGGGCCGCATCCGAACTCAGCCGCTCCAGCGTGGCCTTCGCCTGCGCGATCTGCTCGTCATAGGACCGTAGCTGAGCGTCGAACTGGGCCTTGCGCTGGTCGTAATAGTCTTTTTGCATCGCGACGTAGCGCGAGGCGCCCGGCTCGGTGCCCGCAGCCGCCGCGAAGGGTCGGTGCGTCAACTCGTCCCTGCAGCGGTTGATCTCGGCCTCGAGGCTGGCGATCTGCAGTCGCAGCGCATTGACGTCGGCGACCGCAAAAGTCGGATCGAGCGTCGCGATGAGTTGCCCTTTGCTGACCTGATCGCCGTCCTTCACCTCGATGGACTTGATGATCGAGGCATCGAGCGCCTGCAGCACGACGGTCGGCTCGACCGTGACAACCTGCCCGAATTCGGAGACGACGACCCGGTCAAGCTGGAAGGCGGCGGCGATGCCGATCAGGCCGAGAAACAATCCGGCGACGGCGAACAGCGTCAGACGGGCCTGAATCGGCTCCGGTGCCGCCAGAATCTCGTCGGACTCCGATTGAAACTGGCGGATCAGCTGCTCCGGCGTCGGCTCAAGCCGCCGCGCCGGCACGAAGCGGGATAATTTCATTCGCCGGCCTCGCGGCCTCGAGATGTCGATGCTGTTGGTGCCACAGCCCGCTGTAGATGTCGCAACGCTCGAGCAGCTCGTCGTGCCGGCCGATATCGTAAACCCGGCCGCGTTCGAGCACGAGAATGGCGTCGGCGGCGACCAGCGAGGACAGCCGGTGCGAAATGATTACCAGCGTGCGAGATTTGCCGATCTGCAAGAGGTTGGCGTTGACGATCGCCTCGCTCTCGGCATCGAGGGCGCTCGTTGCCTCGTCGAGAATGAGGATGCGGGGATCGCCGATCAATGCCCGCGCAATCGCCAGCCGTTGCCGCTGGCCGCCCGAGAGATTGGTCGAGCCCTCCTGAACAAATGTCTCGTATCCTTTCGGCAGGCGTTCGATGAATTCCTCGGCGCCGGCAAGCCGCGCGGCGCGCACGATGTCTTCGAAACTGGCGTCGGGCTTGGCCGTGCCGATCGTATCGCGGATTGTGCCGCGGAACAGAAAATTCTCTTGCAGCACGACCCCGATGCTGCCGCGCAGGTGATCGATGTCGATCTGCCGCAGATCATTGCCGTCGACCTTGATCAGTCCTTGATAATTGCTGTGGAGCATCTGCATCAGGCGCGTGACCGTCGTCTTTCCCGAGCCGCTGCGGCCCATGATCCCGAAGATCGTCCCTTCCGGGATCGTAAAGGAGACGTCGTCGAGCGCCGGCACGACGGTCCCGCGGTAGCGAAAGCGCACCCCGCTGAATTCGACGCGTCCGGTCAGTGGGGTCCGCACGCCGCTGCGCGACCGGCCCTCCTCGGGCGGCTGGTTGACCAATTTGCTGATGACGTGCACCGCGATCCGGGCCTCATCGTAGGCCTGCAGCATATGGGCGAGCGAAAGCAGCGGCGCGGCGACGCGCTGCGTCAGCATCATGAAAGCCACCAGGGCACCGACATAGAGCGATTGGTTCGTCGTCACCCCGAGAAAGACGGCGAGCGCAAAGACGCCGCTCGTCATCAGCCGCTCGAGCGGATTGATGACCGTGGAGATCAGATTGGCGGTCCGGCTCTCGTCAAAGCGCAGCCGGGCGGCGCGGGCCGCGAGCACGTCCCATTCGTGGCGGCGCCGGCTGTCGAGAGCCAGCGATTTGACCGTGCGGATGCCGTGCAGGGTTTCGACGAGAAAGGCGCCCTTGTCGCCTTCGGCGGCAAACACCAGGCCCGCTTTGCGATGCAAGACCGGGAGCATGACAACGATCCATAAGCATATCATCAAGCAAATACCCAGTACGAAACCGGTCAGCACCACACTGAAAAACAACATGATTGGCAGGAACACCAACAACACTATGATGTCGAGCAGCGTGCCAAACAGCTGATCGACGAGAAATTTTCGGATCTTGTGGATCTCGTTCATGTCGCGGGCGATTTCGCCGACCGAATTGCGCTCGAAGAAATCGACCGGCAGCGCGAGCACTTTATTGAATATGTCGGTGGATATTTTCGCGTCCAGGCGTTCGAGACTATGGCTGATAAGGTAGCGCCGCAGATAGCCGAAAATCGTTTCGAAGGTGACGAGGAGGCCCATCGCGACGCAAAGAACGGTGAGTGTATTCAAGTTTCCGTCATAAAGCACACGATCGAGCAGCAGTCGCCAGAACATGATCGGGGCGACGGCCAAGAGGCCGAGCAGGAACCCGGCAATGCCGATATCGCGGGTGATTCGACGGTCGCGCAGCAGCTGTCCAGCGATTGTGCGCAGGCCGAACGGCTGATCTTCGTCCTGGAGGCGATAGTCGCGCTTGATCAGCACGACTTCGCCGGTCCAGGCCGCTGTAAAGCGAGTTTCGTCGAGCGTCAGCAGCGCGTCTTCATGCGCGTTCGGATCGTGCAGAACGACGCGCGGCGGCTCAGCGCCCGGTTGGACGCGCGACAACACCATGGCCGCGCCATTTTTCAATGGCACGATCGCCGGGAGGACGCGGTCGAGGGTCATAAGATTGCGCCAGCCCAGTCGAGTGGCGCTCGCCCGCAGCCCGCACCCCTTTGCGACAGCGACAAGCTGGGCGATCGAAATCTCGCCCGGTCCAAGCAGATAATCGCGCACCAGCTGCCGTACCGACAGCTGCAGGCCGCGATGGCGAGCCGCTATTACGAGGCAGGCCAGGAGCGACGATTGCGACGTGTCGTCGGCAACGGCTGGCGTCGGCGTCGCGACGGCGAGCATCGTGGCGGAGCCGCCCATGTTCCGGGCAACGAGACGCCGTCAGGCGGCCGACGCCGTCCGGAGTTCTCTGGCCGTGCGCGGCGCGCGATAGCGACCATCCTCGAGCCGAATCATATCGCCTCGACGTTCATTCGGGCTGCGCGGCGCGTCGGCGACACGGCGCCGACAAACATGTAGCCCTGACGGAACTCTGTCTTGATCAAGTCTTGTGCGGCATTGCCGCGCAACCCCGCCAGCTTCTTGCGCAGCCGGGTAATGATGACGTCGACCGCCCGCTCGCTTGTCGGCCGGTGCCGACCATAGATGATTTCGGCGATTTCATCGCGGCTGCAGACGGTCCGGGAATGAGACACCAGATGACATAACAGGCGATTCTCTGACGTCGTCAGCTTTATACTTGTGCCGTTCACACTGAGGCGGTTTTCATAGGGCCGGAACATCATGCCGGCGACCGCAATCAATTCTGACGCCGAGGCCGGATCGGCGGCGGCGCCGCCGGTCATCCTGATGATTTCTTGCACAGTCCCATTGAGCGTCACGATGTCGATCGGGGCTGGCAGGCACTCTGTCGCACCGGCGAGCCGATACTCTCGCACCATAGGATCGTCGGCGTCGCAAACTACCAGTATCGGGATGCTGCTGTATTTGCGTACCTTGGCAATAGCGTCCAGTCCATCGCAGGCCGCCTCGCGGAGGTCAAAGACGACCACATCCGGACGCTTTTCTCGAATCAGATCAAAGAACTGCCGCTCGAGGTCGCGCTTCGAGCGGGCGGCGCTTGGCCCCTGCGCCGCGCCCGCGATAGACAGATCGCTTCGCACGATGACGATCGTGGATGTTCCGGTCATGCTCCTGCTCGATTTCATCCTCGGGTTGGGCGGTGTCCCCTTGCCAAAACCGTTGCGCCTCGGCACCGCCAAAGTTCGATTCAGACGCCTTTTGGACGACCGCGGGACAGCGGTTGATTCCGCGCGATTGGGAATGCGTCGCCTTTCCGCTCGACCGGGAACCCTCAGTGAAGCCGCCAAACCGACAGAAGGAGATCGGTGGGCTGATGTCGAGCCTTCACCGCCCCAGGCGATCGAGCACGATCGGTATCAGCGAACCCCAGCGCCGGCTGTGCTTCCACATGTTGTACCAGGTCAAGCTCTGTCGCCAACCGGCCTCGCCTTGGCCGATCAGTTGCATCGACTGGCGCTCGAGATGATACAGCTCGGTATCCGGCGTGTAGTATACCTTCCAGCCCTGCTCCTGCGCCCGCAAGCAAAGATCCGAGTCCTCGAAATCGCCAATCACGTAATCCTCCGACAGGCCGCCGAACTCGCCGAACAGGGCGCGGTCGACCATCAGACATGCGGCGGTGACGGCCGGCACGGCCGTCGGGCCGCGATGCGGATCGAAGGCGGCGGGCAATCCTTTGCCGGGATGGTCATTCTCCCAACAACCCGAAACCAGGGTCGAAGCGCGAAACGT
This sequence comes from uncultured Alphaproteobacteria bacterium, assembly GCA_963790875.1. Taxonomy (GTDB): domain Bacteria; phylum Pseudomonadota; class Alphaproteobacteria; order ATCC43930; family CGMCC-115725; genus AP-15. Next base: position 437,531 of record CAWBQT010000016.1, on the reverse strand, counting down.
CATTCCGGCGTGCTGGATCGAGCCGTCCTCGAACAGCAGGCGGCAGCCAAGAATGGCGCAGCGGTCAAGCCCTCGATAGGTATTGGCGAGCTGCCCCACCCAGCCCGGACTTATCGGCAGCACATCCGAGTTAAGGAGGAGAAGAAGCGAGCCGGCAGCTGCCGCCGCCCCGACATTGTTGGCTGCGGCATAACCGAGGTTCCGGCCGAGCATGATGAGGCGAAACGGAAGTCCATGAAGATCATGCAAATGCCGGCACAACAGCCGAGCCTCATCCGCCGCCGTAGGGTCGTCGAGCACATAGATAAGCTCGACGATCTCGGCGGTCGCCGCGAATTCGGGATCGTTGGAAAAGCAGGCGATTTGACATCGCATCAGATCGATCCGCCCGTAGAGCGGGATCACAACCGACACTGTGGCGCGGCGCGGCGACTGGCCGTAGACGAGTTCGCTTGGGCTCGGATTGTTTTGTCGGGTTCTCGCCCAGAACCAGTCTGCCGACCGCGATATCGCGCGCTCGAATAAATCCGGCAGGTCGCGCACCTTCTCGTGCGCCAGGGCAACGCTGGCTCGGATACCGTGCATTGGCTCCGGCGCTCCGGGGCAGATGAACGGAAACCGCTTTATCGCCCCCGATGCCATGATCAGCTCGATAAACCAAGCGCGATCATCGGCTGCGAGGTTCGGCACTGCCGCAAACGCGACAAAGCCGCAATCGCGGTTGCGGCTTGCGATCTGTTCCGCTTTTGCTTCCGTGACGTCCGCGCGTGCGACGGCCGGCAGCGGGGTGTCGAGCGCGACGCGATGGCCAAACAGGCTGACCACCGCGACCTCGCGCACCCGCTCCGCATCGTCGTGCAAAATCCAGCCGTTGAGCAGCATCCCGGCGGCACCAACCCTGACGGCGGTTTCGACATGGCACTCCACAGCCGCCCCGTTCCCCTCGCTCCCATAATTCTGGCTGGGGTCGATTTTCCGATGGACGGCCGTCACGATGGCATCGATGTGTTCCGGCAACTTTGCGGTGCGCGAACTGAGCGCCCGCCGGCCGGCAAGAATGTGTCGAACGACGCTCAGACCGTAGGAAACCGGCGCGCGCACAACCAGCGCCTCGAGGTCCTTGACGGTCCCCAGGGGCTGCATCGCGCGGCGGTGAATCTGGCCGGTCTCGAGCTCGATCTTCAGCGTCAGCCTGTCCAGTCCGGCGATCTCCGATTCGGCCAGGAGCAGAACAAAGCCATATTTTGCCTGGATATAACGGGGGATGCCGAAGACCTCGCTGCATTCCGGACTGCGCAACAGATCGGCGCAGGCGCCGAGTGCGACCGATTCGCCGGGTCCCGTCTCGAGCGAAATCGCCGAGACCCGATCACCCGGGTCGGCCACCCAGCCGACGGCGAGAGTGCCGAAGCCCTGAAGATGCGCGACAAGTTCGAGATGAAGCCAAGCTTGTTTCTCGCAGTCGATCGATTGCCTTGTGTCGCCGACGGCCTCGCCCGAATCGGTGATCATGTCAGAGTCGGTATCCGAAGACCGGGCGCCTGGATCAGCCTCGATCGGGACGCCTCCGGCGGTTGCCTCACGACCCTCGAGGTTCGGGCCGGTTGTCCTTCCAACCGCAGCCGTTCGGCGTCGATACGGCGCCGACCTTTCGACATCGCCGCGCGCCGGTCCGGCGAAGGGGTCTGGTCGCTGCGCGCTCAAATTCCGCCCCGCTCGCTCGAAGCTGCCGCGCGGCCGGAGCCGTTGAAGCGCCGCGATGTGCGGCCCCCGGCAGCCAGATTGCCCCTGACCGGCCCCGCTTTTCCGGTCAACTGGCGCAGCAAATCGAGGTAGGCGGGCAGGCAGATCGTTTTGAGATCGTATTCGCCGACCAATCTCTTGCGCGCCGCCAGGCGCATGCGCCTGCCGGCGCCGCCGGCGCGCAAGGCCTCGCCGATGCAATCGGCTAACCCCTCGACGTCGAAGAAATCGACAAGATGGCCGTTCTCGCCGCCGTTTATGATTTCCTCGACCGGGGGGGTGCGCGAACCGATGACGAGACAGCCCGCCGCGAGCGCTTCGAGCAGCGACCACGAGAGTACGAAAGGATAGGTCAGATAGACGTGGACCGCCGAGATCTGCAGGACTGTCAAGTAATGCCGAAACGGCAAATGCCCGAGGAAATGCACGCGCTCCAGATCGAGTTCGCCGTCCAGTTCTCGCAATAGCTGTTGGCGCCAATTGGCGGCCGCCGCCGGCCGGCGCCCGTAGCTCACTCCGTCTTCGCCGACAATCAATATCTGGGCTCTGGGCCGGGCGCGCAGCACCTTCGGTAGTGCCCGCATAAAGGTGTGAAATCCACGATAGGGTTCGAGATTGCGGGCGCTATAGGTCACCACCTCGTCGCCAAGCCCGTAGGATGCGCCGTTCTTCAGCCAGAGGCGCGCATCGGGGTCCGGCCGGACAAGATCGGTATCGATGCCCTCGTGAATGACGCTGATGCGTTCCCAATAGCGCTGCGGGTATTGATTGCGCTGCCATAGCGTCGGAGTTTGCCCCCAGTCGGCCGCGTCGAGACCGAGATGATTGATGGCGTTGCGGGTCCGCAGCCGCTTCGCGATATCCGGGGCAGGCGGGAATTCGGGGTCGAAATCGACATCGGAGCCGGCCGGGCGATAAAAGAACTCGAAATAGCCGAGCAACGGCACCTGTGGCCAAACATCCTTGATATAAAGGATTTCGCCCCAACCATTGTGGCCGATCACCAGATCCGGAAGAAACCCCTCGGCGCGTAACTTCTCACAGATCTTGGCCACGGTGAGCCCGTTGCGGATCGCAATGTCGATCTCCTGGAGATCTTCAGGAGTTGGGGGGGAGACGCCGGCTGCGATGTATTCGATCTTTCGCACGCCATCGATGGTGTCGCCGCGCCGCGCCGTGATAGAGACGACATGGTGCCCCTTCTCGACGAGATGGCGCACCGCATGAACATATTGCCCGGGAAAGTTCTGGTGAATGAAAAGCCAGTTCACGCCCGCGAATTTCGAGAAGAGTTGCACGACCGGCAACCGCGGCAGCCCGGCGACCGCTCGCCGATCGGCCGTCTGTCGGCGCTCCGCCGCCGCCCTGCCGCCGCCACCCTGCGCCGTTCCGCGCAAAGACGCGTCCCGATTCGCGACGCTTGGTGCGATCAAACCGCCATGGTAATTGGCGGCCGATGGAGCTGCGGGCGACCGCTTTGCCGGAGGTCGGGATCGTCGTCCCCGAGCCTCTTCGAGTACCGCCGTTGAGCATGGTCCTCCCCGGCGTCGCCATCTGTCGGCGGCAGCGTCGCGCCGCCCAGGCGGCTGCGTCATGCTGCTGATCTTCGGCGCCGGCGGCCAGGTGGGACGCGCGCTTGCTTTGCGCGCCGGCGCTCAGGCGCGCGGCCTCACCCGCGCCGCCTGCGATATTACGCATCCTGCCGCGGTCGCGGCGGCTTTGTCCGACCCCGGCCTGTCGGCGGTCGTCAATTGCGCCGCCTACACCGCCGTCGACCGCGCCGAGACCGAGCCGGAACAGGCCTTTGCGGTCAACGCCGAAGGCGCCCGGGTCGTCGCGCGCGCCGCGGCCGACCGCGGTCTGCCGGTCATCCATCTCTCGACCGATTACGTCTACGCGGGCGGCGGCGTCGAGCCCCTTCGCGAGGACGCGCCGATCGCCCCGGTCAACGCCTACGGGGCCGGCAAGGCGGCCGGCGACGCGGCGGTCGCGGCGGCCAATCCGGCCCATCTGATCCTGCGGGTCTCCTGGATCTTCGGCGTCCATGGCGCAAACTTCGTCAAGACCATGCTGCGGCTCGGGCGGGAGCGCCCCGAACTGCGCGTCGTCGACGACCAGACGGGCGGGCCGACCGAGGCGCGCGATATCGCCGACGCGATTCTGGCGATCGCCGCCCGTTGTCGCAGGCCAGGCTTTGCCGGCTGGGGCACCTACCATTTCGCCGGCATGCCCGACACGAACTGGCACGGCTTTGCCGAGGCAGTGTTCGAACGCGCCGACGGACCGGCGCCGCGGCTCGTCGCGATTGCGAGCCGCGACTATCCGACGCCGGCCGCACGTCCGCTGAATTCGCGCCTCGACTGCGCCCGGATCCGCCGCGTCTTCGGGCTCGAGCGGCCGGATTGGCGGCTCTCGCTGTCGCGCGTCGTCGCCGAATTCAAGGACGCGGGTTCGTGATGGCGCCGTCTGATCCGCTCGGCGGCGGCCTCGTCCTGGTGACGGGCGGCGCCGGCTTTATCGGCTCGCACATCGTCTGCGATCTCGCGGCGGCCGGGCATCGCGTTGTCGTCGCCGACCTGATGCGCCGCGGCGGCAAGTGGCGCAATATCGCCAGGGCCGCGCTCCATGATCTCGTTCGTCCCGACGCAATGTTCGCGTGGCTCGACCGGCACCGCACCGACCTCGCCGCGATCGTGCACATGGCCGCGGTCTCGGCCACCGACGAACCCGACATCGACCGCTATGCCGAGAACAACATCCGGCTCACTCTCGATCTCTGGGAATGGTGCGCGGCCCGAGGAGTGCGGCTGATCTACGCGTCCTCGGCCGCCACCTATGGCGACGGCGCCGCCGGCTTCCGCGACGACGAGAGCCCGGCCGCACTCGCCGCCCTCGCGCCGCTCAACGCCTACGGCTGGAGCAAGCACCTCGTCGACCGCCGCATCGCCGGCGACGCGTCCGGCGGCCAGCCGACGCCGCCGCAATGGGCTGGGCTCAAGTTCTTCAACGTCTACGGTCCGAACGAGGAACATAAGGGCATGATGCAGTCGGTCGCCAGCAAGGTCCTGCCGATCGTCGCCGCCGGCCAGCCGGTCGAACTGTTCAAATCCTACGACCCCGCCTATCCAGACGGCGGGCAGCTTCGCGATTTCGTCTATGTCCGGGATTGCGCCGCCGTCGTCCGCTGGCTGCTCGCCGACCGCAAGACGAACGGCCTCTTCAATGTCGGCACCGGTGCCGCGCGCAGCTTTGCCGAGCTCGTCTCGGCGGTCGGGGCCGGGCTTGGGATTGCACCCGAGATCCGTTATGTCGACATGCCGCCCGGTCTGCGCCGCCAGTATCAATATTTCACGCAGGCCGAGATCGCGAAATTGCGGGCCGTCGGGTTCGCCCTGCCGTTTCACTCGATCGAAGAGGGGATGCGCGACTATCTCGAAAATGCGCGGTGATAGCCGACGCGCCGGGATCGCGCGAAGCTATTTTTTCTCTCGCCGCGGATCGGTTCAGGGTGGATTGGCCGAGAAGTTTCCGCGGCGTTTGAGGGAGGCAGCCGATGAACGGGGGCTATGCCGAAACCCATCGCCGGTCGCTGGAGCGACCCAAGGAATTCTGGGCCGAAGCGGCCGAGGCGATCGACTGGGAACGGCGCTGGGACCGGTTGCTCGATCGGAGCCGCCCGCCCTTCTATCGGTGGTTTGCGGGTGGCCGCCTCAACACCTGCTGGAATGCGCTCGACCGGCATGTCGCCGCCGGCAGAGGCGAGCGCATAGCGCTGATCTGGGACAGCCCGGTCACCGGCGCGATCGAGCGTTTCTCGTATCGCCAATTGCGCGACGGCGTCGCGCGACTGGCCGGCCTTCTTCGAGGGGCTCGGCGTCGCGACCGGCGATCGGGTGCTGATCTACATGCCGATGGTGCCCGAAGCGGCGATGGCGATGCTCGCCTGCGCTCGTATCGGCGCCGTCCACTCGGTCGTCTTCGGCGGTTTTGCCGCGCATGAGTTGGCGACGCGCATCGACGACGCGAAGCCGCGCGTCGTGCTGTCCGCCTCTTGCGGCATCGAGGTCGCGCGAATCGTCCCCTACAAGCCGCTGCTCGACGCCGCCATCGCCGAAGCGCGCGCAAAGCCCGAGCATTGCGTCATCCTGCAGCGGCCGATGTGCCGGGCCGACCTCATGCCCGGTCGCGATCATGACTGGCAAGACCTCGCCGCCGGCGCTCGGCCGGCCGATTGCGTGCCGGTCGCCGCGACCGACCCGCTCTACATCCTCTACACCTCGGGCACGACCGGCATCCCGAAAGGCGTCGTGCGCGACAATGGCGGCCATGCCGTGGCGCTGCGCTGGTCGCTGCCGAACATCTACGACGTGCAGCCCGATGACGTGTTCTGGACCGCCTCGGATGTCGGCTGGGTCGTCGGTCATTCCTACATCGTCTATGCGCCGCTGCTCTACGGCTGCACCACGGTCATGTATGAAGGCAAGCCGGTCGGCACGCCCGATGCCGGCGCCTTCTGGCGGGTCATCGAACAACATGGCGTCGGCGTCTTCTTTACCGCGCCGACGGCGTTCCGCGCGATCAAGCGCGAAGATCCCGACGGGCGGCTGATCCGCGCCCGCGATCTCGGCCGCTTTCGCGCCCTCTTTCTCGCCGGCGAGCGCGCCGACCCGCCGACCGTCGCCTGGGCCGAAGCGCAGCTCCGCGTCCCGGTCGTCGACCATTGGTGGCAGACCGAGACCGGCTGGCCGATCGCTGCGAACTGCCTCGGCATCGAGCGGCTGCCGATAAAGCACGGCTCGGCGACGCGCGCCGTGCCGGGCTGGGATGTGCGGGTGCTCGACGCCGAGGCCGAGGGCGCCGCGCAGGAGCTGAAGGCCGGGGAAATCGGCGCCTTGGCGGTCAAATTGCCGTTGCCGCCGGGCGCGCTGCCGACGCTCTGGCAGGCCGACGACAAATTCGTCGCGGCCTATCTCCGCGCCTTCCCCGGCTTTTATCAGACGGCCGACGCCGGCTTCATCGATGCCGACGGCTATATCCACGTGATGACCCGCACCGACGACATTATCAATGTCGCCGGGCACCGGCTGTCGACCGGCGGAATCGAGGAGGTGCTGGCGGACCACCCCGACGTCGCCGAATGCGCCGTCATCGGCATCGCCGACGCGCTGAAAGGACAAGTGCCGATCGGCCTCCTGGTACTGAAGGCCGGCGTGTCGCGCCCGGCTGAAGAGATCGAGCGCGAGACGGTGCAGCTGGTGCGCGAGCGCATCGGCCCGGTGGCGAGCTTTCATCGCGCGCTCGTCGTCGCCGGCCTGCCGAAGACCCGCTCCGGCAAGATCCTGCGCGGCACGATGCGCAAGATCGCCGACGGCGAGGGCTATGCGATGCCGGCGACGATCGACGACCCGGCGGTCCTCGGCGAGATCGGCAACGCCCTTGCCGCGGCCGGCTTCGGCGCACCGCGGTCCGAGGGCTGAGGTCGGTCATGCTGGTCAACGAATTGCGGCGGCACAGCCGCAGGCGCTCTGCCCGACGGCAGAGGGGCGGAGCTCCATCAGGTCGAAGGGAGGATTTGTGAAAGGCATAAGGGGACAGATCAGGTGAGACGCTGGTCCAGGACCGAGAGGCAGCATGACCGGTTTGAAGGCGGGTGTCTTTGTCGGCAGGTGCGGTACCGCGTCGAGAGCGAGCCGCTTGCGGCGTTGGCCTGTCACTGCCGCGATTGCCAGTATGTATCCGGGGGCGCGGAGGCCAACGTGGTCGTAGTACCAATGGCAGCTTTGCAGAAGTCCGGGACAGAGCAAGTCTACCGTTCAACTGCGACCTCAGGGACAGCGGTATGGCGCGCGTTTTGCTCGACCTGTGGGACGCCGCTGTTTGCGGGGAATGCGAGACATCCCGACGTAATCGCCATCAAGGCCGGCACCCTTGATGATCCGGCCGGCTTCAAGAGACAGGCCCATATTTGGATGGCCTCCGCGCCACCATGGCATCTCGTCGAACCGGATGCGCCGACCTCTCCTGAAAACCCCAAGAGCTTCTGAGCCAGCGAGCCGCGAAACTGTCGATGGCTGCGGCTGCTGTCGACAGAACCTTGTGTGTTGTGTGTGTGTTGATGTCGCTGCAAGATAGAAATGTCATCGAGCGCGCAAAGTAGAACAGACATCCTGCTGTCGTCGGGTTCGGTCGAGTGTCCACCAGATATCATCAAAATCGCGCATAACGATCATCTGGAAAAGCCGAGTGTTGTCTGCCGCGGCGCCGCCGGCGGGCCGTCACTCCGCGCCGCCGCGCTGGTAGAGTTGCTCGGAAACGGGATCGTCCGGAAGGAGGCCGCGATCCGCTGTTTCGGGGAGCGGATCCAACAGTTGTGGATGCCGGATGCCGCTGACCTTTGCCGCTTTATTCGCTCATCTCGGCGGCGAGAAGCGGCCGAAGACCGGCGCGCAAGCGAGGAGCGCCAAACAACCGCACCGTGGAGCCGTGAGCGAAGGTTACCGCGCCTTCGAGAAAGATTTCTGCCAGGAAAAGTGGGAAGGCCCGTGGATCATGTCGGCCATTCTCAGCGGAAATCCTATACTGCGGATGGATCGGAGCGGAGGCTGGTGAATGGGTGCAGGACCGCTGGTAGTGACCTATCCGCTGACGGGGCGCAGCCGGGCGATCGTCGAGGAAGAACTGGGTGGGTCCGAGGCTATCTATCTCGTCGACCTGGCGCCCGCCGCCCGAGCGCATGCGCTCGGGCGCGCCGGGGCGGTACTGTCTCACGACATATCGAAGGAACTGCGGCCCGACGAGATCCCGTTAATTCGCAATGCTCGGCTATTGCAGTTCACCGCCGCCGGCGTCGATTGGGTGCCCACCCGGGACCTGCCGCGGGAATTGCCGGTTGCCGCCAATAAGGGCGGAGGGGCCGAACCGATGTCGGAGCACATCGTCGCGCTGGCTCTGGCTGCGGCAAAGCGCTTGTTAATCGAGCACGCCAACCTCAAGCGCGGCGAATTCAACCAGCACGGCGCCAACCGGATGCTGCGCGGCGGTGTCTGCGGCATCCTCGGCTTCGGCAATGTCGGCGTCGCGACGGCGCGGCTGATGCGCGCCTTCGGGATGAAAATTCACGCAATCAACCGCCGCGGCGCGAGCGACGAGCCGACCGACTGGATCGCGACGGCCGACCTCCTCGACGAGATGTTGCGCGTCGCCGATGTCCTCGTCATCAGCGCCGCGCTGACGACCGCCACCGAGGGATTGATCGGCGCGCGCGAACTGGACCTGATGAAGAAGAACGCGATCCTGATTAACGTCGCGCGTGGCGAGATCATCGATGAGGGGGCGCTCTACGCGCATCTTGTCGCCCATCCGCACTTTTTCGCCGGCATCGATGCGTGGTGGGTGGAGCCGGTGCGGCACGGCCGCTTCGCGATGGGTTACCCGTTTCTCGACCTCCCGAACGTCATCGGCTCGCCGCACAATTCGGCGGGGGGCGGGGCATGGCGCGACGAATACCTCCGGCGCGCGGTGCAGAATTGCCGGCGCGCCATCCTTGGCGAGACGCCCTGGAACCTCATCGAGTCCGACGAGCGGATGCTCTAATAGACATAGGCAAGCGGCTCCGATCACTGGGTTAATCTTCAACATGTAGCCGCTGGGAATTCTCGCGAACGACTGCGGTGGACGCCTATCGCTGGTTGCGGCGCGGCGGGCGGTCTCCTTTCTGAACCCCCAGCCGGCGCTCAGGCTAGCCTGACTTCGCCGATTGGCGGCGGGGTTTTCGATTTTTGATCCGGCAAGTAATTGAGAAATAAGGGGCCGATCTACAGAAAATGATGAAAAACGACTGTAGTGAAGACCTGGGCCATTTTCGGGGTGGCTGCCGCGCGTATAATTCGCAGCGTCATGTTTCTCCGCCACACCAAGCGCAAGAAGGACGGCAAAGAGCACCGTTACTGGAGCATCGTGGAGAATCGCCGGGTCGGCGGCGGCCGTGTGGTACAGCGGCCGCTGCTGTACCTGGGCGAGATCAACGATTCTCAGGAACTGGCTTGGCGCAAGTCGATCGCCGTCCTGGAGGCCGGAGCGCCGGCGCCGCGCACCTTGTCGCTGTTCCCGGAAGACCGCTGCGAGGGGGTGCTGCCGGACGCCTCGATCGTCCGGCTGAAGCTCAGCGAGCTGCGGCTGCGCCGGCCGCGGCAATGGGGCGGGTGCTGGCTGGCGGTGAACCTGTGGCGCGAACTGGCGCTCGATGAGTTCTGGGCCGGGAGGCTCGGCCCCAGCCGCAAGGGGACACGCTGGCACCAGGTGCTGTTGCTCTTGGCGACCTACCGGCTGCTGGCGCCGGGCAGCGAGTGGCACTTGCATCGCCAATGGTTCGAGCACAGCGCCATGGCCGACCTGCTGGGCGAGGATGTCGGACTGGCGGAGATCCACAAGCTCTACCGCTGTCACGATCGGCTGCTCGAACACAAGCAAGCGCTGTTCGACCATCTGGTCGGGCGTTGGCGCGACCTGTTCAACGTCAACTTCGATGTGCTGCTCTACGATCTGACGAGCACCTATTTCGAGAGCGATCCGCCGTTTCCGGAAGGCGACAAACGTCGGCACGGTTATTCGCGCGACCACCGAGGCGACTGCGTGCAGGTAATCATCGCGCTGGTGGTGACGCCAGAAGGGCTGCCGCTCGCCTACGAGGTATTGCCGGGCAACACGGCGGACAAGACGACGCTGCGCGGTTTTCTCGACCGCATCGAGCGGCAGTACGGCAAGGCACGGCGGATTTGGCTGATGGACCGCGGCGTACCGACCGAAGCGGTGCTGGCCGAGATGCGCGCCGCCGATCCGCCGGTGCAGTATCTGGTCGGTACGCCGAAGGGCCGTCTGACCCGGCTGGAGAAGGCTCTCGTTGCCAAGCCCTGGCAGGACGCCCGGCCGGGTGTGCAAGTCAAGCTGCTGCCCCAAGACGGCGAACTTTACGTCTTCGCGCAAAGCACCGACCGGGTCGCCAAAGAACGGGCGATGCGCCGCCGCCAGCTGAAATGGTTGTGGGCACGGCTCAAGCAGCTCGCTGGTATGAAGCTGACGCGCGAAGAGCTGCTGATGCGGCTCGGCGCCGCGCGCAAGCAGGCCCGAACCGCTTGGCGTCTGATCGCGATCGAGGTGGCTGCGGACAGCGCCGCCCTCAGCTATCGCCTCGATCGCGCCAAGCTGCGCCGGGCCCGACGGCGCGAGGGCCGGTATCTCTTGCGCACCAATCTCACCGACGACGATCCGGCGCGGCTGTGGGGCTTGTACCTCCAGCTCGTCAGCGTCGAGGAGGCATTCAAGAACCTCAAGAGCGACCTCGCCATCCGGCCGATCTTTCATCAGGACGAGGCGCGCATCGAGGCGCATATCTTCATCGCCTTCCTCGCATATTGCCTCCACGTCACGCTCGGTCGGCGCCTCCACGCCCTCGCGCCCGGTTTCACCCCGCGCAGTGCCATCGAAAAGTTCGCCGCCGTGCAGATGATCGACCTGCATGTCCCGACGACTGACGGCCGCGAGCTGGTGCTGACCCGCTACACCGAGCCAGAACCCGAGCTCGCGCTCCTCCTCGACAAGCTCAAACTCGTCCTTCCCGCCCAACCGGAGCCCAAAATCAGCGCCTCTCAGATCGCCCCGACATCCCCCGTGTAGTGAAGACCTTCGTGGGTCCAGTCGAAAGAAGTCAACCACTTACCTCGTTCAACCTGCCCCAATCGGCCAAGTTCGGCTAGACCCACGCGAACCGTCCTTCGTGCCGCATTCCGGCCCCTCCTGATTTGGTTATGCGCTGGCCGAGACCATTGATGGCGTCGTCGGTCGTCATCCCGCGCGTCGCACAGGAAATAATTGTCGTGCGTCCCGAAGCTCGTGAGTGCCCGAGGATCGGAGCGCGGCTCGCTCCTTGACGTTCGGGACGGCGACACCCACATAGGCGTATATACCCCCACAGCGGGAGAATGTTCCGATGACGAGGCACACGCATATATCGGCACCAACGCAATTCGTCGAAGCTGGCGGGATTCGCTTTGCTTACCGCCGGTTCGGACGGGACACCGGGGTGCCTTTGGTCTTCCTGCAGCATTTCCGCGGCGGCATGGCAATGATTTCATGGTCCCGACGATAAATTCATATATTCTTGCGCAGAACATTCCTCGGGCCTAGTTGATCATTTATCCCGATAGCGGACATGGTTCGTTTTTCCAGTATCCGAAGCTGTTTGTGGCCCACAGCAAATTATTCCTGGATGAAGCAATCTGATCAACGCTCGACAAACAGAGGTTTCTGTTTGGCATCAGCCACGTGATCATTATCGGCATGATCGCCAATACCTCCATCGAGGCGGTCGGCCGATTTGCCATCGAACTCGGCTATCACGTCACCCTGGTGAGGGATGCGACCGCCGCCTTCAGCCACGAGGCCATGCATGCCGCCCATGAGATCAACGGGCCGACTTTCGCGCATTCGATCCTCACGACCGGCGCTGATCACGCAGCTTTCAGCCTGAATCCGGAAAGCAAGCGGCGCTTCCGCAGCAAATCTCCGGCATCTTCAATGTCGCGGGCGGCGCGCTTCTAGCCAGAGTGCAAGTTTGCCGTAGCCGTGCTCTACCCTAAGCGGCAGCATCCATTTCTTCGCCGGCACCGGCATCCTGCGACACATGGAGGACGAAACATGACCCAATCCGAGACGCACGACACGCAACTTTCCGTGCAAGACGTAGCCGTCATCGTTGGCGGCGGCCCCGGCAATAGCGCAAGTTGCGCGAGGCTGTTTGCGAAAAACGGCATGCGGGTAGCCATCGCAGCCCGGAATCCGGACAAGCCGGTGCTGCAGAATCTGGAGAAGGCGCACGGCGTGCGCCGCTACGCGTGCGACGCCAGCGAACCGGCGGCCGTGGCGATGCTGTTCCAGAATGTGGTTCGAGACCTTGGCGCTCCTACGCTCGTCGTGCACAACATCGACGGCAGGGTTCCGGGCATTTTTGGCAAAGGGATTATCGAAGCCGAGCCCAGTATGGCATTCGACACGCTTCGGAACTCGGCGTTCAGCGCGTTTCTGGTGGGTCAACAGGCCGCCCAACTCATGCGCGAGAACACACCCAACGCGGACGGCGCAAAAGGGACGATCATCTTCACGAACCCAGCGCCGCGCTCAAGGGCTACCCGTCGAGCGGCGCCTTTGCCATGGCATGTCACGCCAAGTCCGGGCTCGCCCAGAGTATGGCACGGGAACTGATGCCGCAGGGCATCCACATTGCCACTGTACCGATTGACGCCGCGATTGGTTGGACCCAGGAAGACGGTACCCGCGCGCACCGACGCGCGGGAACGACGGTTGACGACAACATGGCCGATCCCGACCGGATTGCGGAGACCTATCTGCAGCTGCATCGCCAGCATCGGTCGACTTGGGCGTTCGAAATCGTGCTGCGGCCGTGGCTCGAGAGATGGTGACCGGCGCTCGCGGCGGGGCGCGGACTGGGCGTGCCGCCGCCGATGCTTTGCCAAGATCAAAGAGACTTCAGCGCTACTAAGCACCGGTGCGACTTCTCGCGCCTGTTCATCACCGGCTACGGCTCCTCCTTTTGCAAGTGATGCGGTCTTTCACCCGTGCAGCGACCTCAACCTCACTTACGCCTAACGAGGGCTCAAGCTATTCTGAAGAACGTGGGATGGAGATTTTGTAGCATGGCGAAGCTCGTCTTCGGATTGAACCAGTCCCTGGACGGCTACGTCGACCACCTGGAACTTACGCCTGGTCTCTCGCTCTTTCGTCACTTCTACGAGCAAGTGCGCGACTTGACCGGCAGTGTGTACGGTCGCCGCATGTATGAGGTAATGCGTATTTGGGATGAGGACCGTCCTGAGTGGGCCGCGGAGCAACGCGATTTCGCGGCGGCGTGGCGGAGCCAACCGAAATGGGTCGTGTCGCGCTCGTTGAAGTCAGTCGGCCCCAACGCCACACTCGTCGAGAATGACGTCGAGGCCGTGATACGCGGGCTGAAGGCTCAGCTCGTTTTTTTTGGGGAGATTCAAGTTGGCGGACCGGACCTGGCACGAAGCTTAACCGACCTTGGTCTTATTGATGAGTATCAACTCTACTTCCGCCCCGTTGTGCTCGGTCTCGGCAAGCCATTCTTCGCCGGGTCCCGGCCGTCCCTGCGCCTTGTGGCCAGCGATTTAATCGGCGAGGACGCGATCAGGTTGACGTACGTTCCTGCCTAATCACACGACTCGCCCGACGGATTGCGCCGACGCGTCAGGTCCGCTTTGGGTCGAACCTCCCCGTTCCGTGGCGAAACAGGGAAGCTCCGAAGTCGGCGCGTCTCGCCAGCGCAGCGTGGCGAGCGCAATCGTCCGGAAAGTAAGCGAAGAGCTGCCCTTCGGCTACATTTGGCTCGCCGCCGCCGGCCGCCGCCAGGCTGAAACCCTCTTGGAGGGCCCGGTCTTTGGGGTAGAGCGGCCGTCGTCAAGCGCCCGGCGTATTCGCGGTTCGCGCGGCGGGGATGTACCGATAGAGCGTTACCGGGGATACGCTGAGGCGGTGCGCGATTTGGGTCACGCCGATGCCGGGATTGGCCAGCAGCGCCCTGTCGGTGCGGCGCCGCCGATCGGGCCAGGGCGCATCAGCGTCAAGGCGGCGCGCTTCTCGCATCGCTTCCGTGAGGCTCTCGCCGTGGTCCGCCCGGCGGGTAAGGATCCGATAGAGCGGCGTGTGTTCGTTCGGTCGGCAAACGACAACCTCGCATGCGCGGTCGTCGGAATAGCGGATCGTCAGATCGACATCCATCCGTCACCCCTCGTTTTCGAACAGCACGTTACGTCGTTTCAACAATTTTTGAACCAGGACTTGACGAGCAACTCCATGCCACATAATTGAACGTTCGTTGAAGCATAGGACTCTCGCATGGATGAGAAACGCGCGATCGCAGCCCTTGGTGCGCTCGCCCAGGAAACCCGGCTCGCGCTGTTCCGCCTGCTCGTCACCTGCGGGCCGGCTGGGCTGCCGGCCGGCGCGATCGCCGAGCACCTCGGCGTTCAGCCTTCGCTGCTCTCGTTCCACCTGACGCAGCTCGTCCATGCCGGCCTCATTACCCAGCGCCGCCTGAGCCGGCAGCTCATCTATTCGGCCGAGTACGGCGCGATGAACGCGCTCTTGGCCTATCTCACCGAAAACTGCTGCGGGCGCGATGCCGTCAGTGCGCCGGTGTGCGACCCGGCAGCCGGTTGCTGCACCGGCAGCACATCAAAGACTACAGCCGCATAGGGAGACGAATCATGGATGATGCCCAGGTCAAGGAAATGGTGCGCGCCCGCTACCGCGGTATCGCGACAGCCAATGAGGTCGGCTGTTGCGCGCCCGAGCCGGCGTCGTGCTGCGGCCCAGAAGCTGCCGCGCACGATAAAGCGCGGCGGATGGGCTATTCGGAAGCGGAGTTGGCGGCGGTTCCCGATGGTGCCAATCTCGGACTTGGCTGCGGCAACCCGCAGGCAATTGCCGCGATGCAGCCCGGCGAAATCGTGGTCGATCTCGGCAGCGGCGCCGGGTTCGACTGTTTCCTGGCGGCGCAACAGGTTGGCGACATGGGTCATGTCATCGGCGTCGACATGACCCACGAGATGCTGAAAAAGGCGCGCGACAACGCCGCTCGCATCGGTGCCGGCAATGTCGAATTTCGTCTCGGGGAACTCGAGCACCTGCCGATCGCCGACAACACGGCCGATGTCGTGATCTCGAATTGTGTGATCAACCTTGTCCCCGACAAGCAGCAGGTGTTCCGCGAAGCCTTCCGCGTCCTCAAGTCCGGCGGGCGGCTCACTGTGTCCGACATCATCAATACCGCTCCACTGTCGGCCGAGCTGCAATCCGATCCTGCCTTGCTATGCGGCTGCATCGCCGGCGCTGCGCCCGCAGCGCGTGTCGAGAGTTGGCTTGCGAGCGCTGGATTTATCGATGTCCGCGTCATGCCGAACCCGGAAAGTCGCGAGCTGATCAAGACCTGGGCACCCGGCCGGAACATCGAAAACCACATCGTCTCGGCCATGGTCGAGGCCCGCAAGCCCTGAGCCGAACGGCCGACATGAACGGCGGGCGCGTTTACGACGTTCTGTTTCTCTGCAGCGGCAACTCGGCGCGGAGCATCCTCGCCGAGGTGCTGATCGAGCATTGGGGCAAAGGCCGGTTCAACGGCTACAGCGCCGGCAGCTTCCCGAAAGGTGCCGTGCATCCGGGCGCGCTCGAAGAATTGGACGACACCATCTGCCGACATCAGGGATGCGCAGCAAGAGCTGGAACGAATTTGCCAGCTTCGGCGCGCCGGTGATGGATTTCGTCTTTACGCTCTGCGACCAGGCGGCGGGCGAACTCTGCCCGCTATGGCCCGGCAATCCGGTGACCGCCCATTGGGCATCTCCGACCCGGCCGCCGTCAAGGGCAGCGAGGCGGAGCAACGCAAAGCATTCCGCGACGCTTATCTCGCGCTCGAAAGCCGGATCAAGATTTTCGTCGCCCTGCCATTCGACAAGCTCGACCGCATGGCGATCAAACGTGGCGTTGACGAGATCGGCCGCATCCGCGCGGTCCCGAAACTGGAGCTGCCATGACATCGGTCACTGAAATCAGCCGGCGTCGCGCGACGCCGGCGCTCGGTACCTTTGCGCGTTACCTGACGCTCTGGGTGGCGCTCTGCATCGTGGCCGGCATCGTGCTCGGCCGGCTGGTGCCCGCGCCTTTCGAGGCGCTTGGCCGCATGACCGTGGCCGAGGTCAACATCCCGGTCGCCGTCCTGATCTGGCTGATGATCGTGCCGATGCTGCTCAAGGTCGATTTCGGTGCCCTGCATCGCGTCGCCGAGCAATGGCGCGGGATCGCCGTGACCGTCGGCATCAACTGGCTGGCCAAGCCGTTCAGCATGGCCTTACTCGGCTGGCTGTTTATCGGCTCGATTTTCCGCCCGTGGCTGCCGGCGGGCCAGATCGACGGCTATATCGGCGGCTTGATCCTGCTCGCCGCCGCACCTTGCACGGCCATGGTGTTTGTGTGGTCGAACCTGACGGACGGAGAGCCGAACTTCACCCTGACCCAGGTCGCGCTCAACGACACGATCATGGTCTTCGCCTTCGCGCCGATCGTCGCGCTGCTGCTCGGCCTGTCCTCGATTACCGTGCCGTGGACGACCTTGTTCCTGTCGGTCGTCCTCTACATCGTCGTGCCGGTATTCGCGGCCCAGCTCTGGCGGCGGTCGCTGCTGGCGCGCGGCGGCGATGCGGCCCTCGCGCAAACCCTGCGTACCCTTCAGCCGGTTTCACTCCTCGCCCTGCTGGCGACTCTTGTGCTGCTGTTCGGTTTCCAGGGCGAGCGGATCGTCAAGCAACCGCTGATTATCGCTCTACTGGCGGTGCCGATCGTGATTTAGGTCTACCTCAACGCCGGCATTGCTTATGCGCTCAACCGGGCGCTCCACGTCCCGCACAACGTCGCTTGCCCGTCGGCGCTGATCGGCGCGTCCAATTTCTTCGAGCTGGCCGTTGCGGCGGCGATCGCTCTGTTTGGCTTCCAATCCGGTGCCGCGCTCGCGACCGTGGTGGGTGTGCTCGTTGAAGTGCCGGTGATGCTCTCGGTCGTGCGGATCGTGCTAAGGACGCGAGGGTGGTACGAACGGGGTGTGTTGCAGAAGCCTTGATTTGCGCACGATGCCGGTGACGCGCTCCGTCTTTGACACCAGCTTTTTTGAAACCGGCTATCGTGGTGAGACGGCTTCCTCAGCCTTGGACGCCCAGATATGGATCGCGACGCCGAGCTCGAAATCATCCGCCGCGCCTATGCCAAGCAGATCATGGCGGGCTTCGGAGTGTCCGACCGGCGCGTCGAGGCAGCCTTTGCCTCGGTTAAGCGCGAGGACTTTCTCGGGCGCGGCCCTTGGCAAATCGTGCGATGGGATCGCGGTTATGTGCCGACCCCGACCCGGAACCCCGTGTACCTCTACGACGACGTGGTGGTCGGCATCATTCCAGAGCGCAACCTCAACAACGGTCAGCCATCATTGCACGCGGCGCTGATCGCCAGCGCCGCGCCGAGGGCGGGCGAGCATGCCGTGCATGTCGGTGCCGGGGTCGGCTACTACACGGCTATATTGCACCGTCTGGTCGGTCGCCGCGGCAAGGTGACGGCGATTGAATTTGATTCCGGGCTGGCCGCGCGGCTTGCTGCAAATTTCGCCGGAGCAAGCAATATCCGGGTTGTGTCGGGCGATGGCGCACGCGTCGCGTTCGACAGCGCGGACATCATCTATGTCAATGCCGGCGCGACCAAGCCGGCGGAGACATGGCTTGATCGGCTCGTCGAGGGCGGGCGGCTGATCCTGCCGCTGACCGCTGCCGAGTTTCCGGCCGGCGATATACGGCAGGGTGCGGTGTTTCGCATCGAGCGTCGAAACCACGAGTTTCTGGCGCGGCGGATTTCGGGTGTCGCGATTTTTCCATGCGAAGGGATGCGTGATACGGAATCCGGGACTGCGCTCGCTACCGCGTTCGAGAACGGACGGGTGCACGAGGTGACCCGGCTTTACCGACGCGACGACGTGCCGCCGGAGGATTGCTGGCTACGCGGGACAGGTTGGTGCCTCGCCTATCGCTAACGGCCAGGCACTCGGCGTCCTCCCCATCCGGCTGCAAGGCGCGGCCGGCAGCGTCCAGAAATTTCTTGATCATCAGATAAGCGGCGAAGGCCGCGCTAATTTGAAAAAGTCACATTCGGCTGGGCCGCTTGTGCGAAGAAGATTCGGCGCTCTGACGGGCGCGAGCCGGCTGGAGTTTGGGCGAGGGCGAACTGCGGAGCGGCACGGAGCGTTGTGGTTGACAAGACGGCTGTTTGGATATGGCCTTGGCGACGACAAGAGGTAAGGAAGTGAGGCGGCGCGATGCAAACAGCGGGTCGTCATGTCTCTGTATTTGTGAAGGATAGTTTCCGGATCACTGGTGGAGCGGATCGCCGGAGCCTTTGGGGCTTTTGCCGAACGGTACCGGCGTTTCTTTGCCACTCGGGCCCGCGACAATTCGGCGGTGGCGGAACGCTACCTGCAAGGTCTGGCGCAGGCCAGCGAGTGTACGTTTGAAGGGATGGGGGCGGTGGTCGAGGCGGCGTGCCCGCAACGCTTTCAGCATTTCATCAGCAACTCGCCGTGGGACCACGAAGCGGTGCTGGCGCAGCTCTCCTGCGACGCAGACAGGCTGGTCGGCGGCAAGCCGGAAAGTTGTCTGATCATCGACGAAACCAGCTTCCTCAAAAAGGGCGAGCGTTCGGTTGGGGTTGCCCGTCAGTGGTCGGGGCGGCTGGGCAAGGTCGACAACTGTCAGGTGGCGGTATTCGCCGTCTTGTCGGATGGGCAACAGAATGTGCCGATCGATATGCGGCTGTATCTGCCTCGCCAGTGGGTCGAGGATGAGGCGCGGTGCGCGCGGGCCGGGGTTCCGCCGGCCGCGCGGCAACTGAGGTCGAAGAGCGAGCAGGCCCTGGATCTGGTGCGGACAGCGCGGGCTCGCGGGGTGCGTTTCCAGTGGGTCGGCGTCGATGCCGGTTATGGCAAGGAACCGGCCTTTCTGCGCGCGCTGGATGATGCCGCGGAGGGGTTTGTTACCGATGTGCCGCGCACGCAATCGGTGTGGACGCAACGGCCCGAGATTGGCTTGCCGACCCGACGGCCAGGACAGGGGCGGCCGGCGACGAAACGGCAGGCCTCGTCGCATGCCGACACGGCGGAGCAGGTGGCACAAAGCTTTCGCGCCGAAGATTGGCAACGCTTGACGTTGCGCGACAGTACCAGGGGTCCGTTGCGGGTGGATATCGCCTGTCGGCGGATCTGGGTGTGGGACGGCGAGGAAGCCAACCCGCGGTCCTGGCACCTGATCGTGCGCCGCGAGGTGGGATCGCCCGGCACGATCAAATACACTCTGAGCAACGCCCCGGCCGATACGCCGGTTTTGCGCCTGGCCCAGATGCAAGGGCAGCGCTATTGGGTCGAGCGGGTCTTTGAGGACGCCAAGAGCGAGTGCGGTCTGGCCGACTATCAGGTACTCGGCTGGCGGGCGTGGCACCACCATGTGACCATGGTCCTGTTGGCGATGCTGTTTATCGCCGAGCGCCGCGCCGCGCATCATGCGGAAATCGATCTGCTGACGTCGCGCGACATTGTTGAGATCCTCAGCGAGATCCTGCCGCGCAAAGCCGAAGGCCGCGATGCCTTGGTGCGCCGTATCAACCAGCGACACGAACGACGACGCGGGGCGATCCGATCGCGATACCGCGATCAACCGCGTATCGCGACCCCTTCCGCGCATCAGCCTGCAAAGATGTAAATCCTAAATAAACTACAGATATACTGTGTGTGACTCTGTCAAACTAATGTTCCCACAAATTTGTGTTGATCAGCGGCTTGCCGAGGCTTTCGGGGAAGATGTCGTCGAGGAACAGGTGAAACTGGACGATGAACCCTGTGCCTTGCAACTGCCGGGTCGCCGCACTCGCCGGGATCAGCGCCTCGACGCCGGCTTGCCAGGTGGCGGCTTCATAAAGAACGCCGGGCGCGATCGTGCCGATCGTCGGACCGGTCGTCGGGGTCGACATCGCGAACTCGACGAGCGGCACGAGATGCGTAAAGAATGCAGGTATATTCAATGCCTTGACGTGCTGCTGCAGGTAGGGCATCGAATACTGCAGGGACGCCGCGTAGTTCCATTGGTCGGGGCTGGTCGGCGGCGAGTCGGAGATCTGATAGCCGAGTTCGCCGGTGACGGCGAGCGGACGAAAATATCCGATCGGCAGATTGCCCCAGCCCTTGCCAAAATAAATCGTCGGCGCGGTATTGCTGACCGAGCCGATGACACCGGAATTGACTAGCAGAGAAGAACCGGTCCGCGCGAATTCACGGATCACGCTAAACGCGAACATCAGTTCCTGGGCCTCGTCGCAGGGCGGCTGGTCCTTCAGCGTGATCGTCAAATTGTCCCAACCGTTGAGATTCTGACCGGCGCCGCGCCGCGTGAAATAGTCGTCGTTGAAGGCAAAGCCCAAATCCCGGGTGACGGTCTTGTCCCATTCCCAAGCGTAGTCGAGGCTGTAGCCCGACGGCGTTCCGTTCGAGGCCGGGATCGGCAGGTACTGGATGGTCGGCAGCGACAGCTCGTCGTTGACGCCCGGGTCGTCCATGATCAGCGTGGCAGGGAAGACGCGGTCGCCGCAAACCGCATGCGCCATGGCTTTTGCCGCGGGAACCGCAGCAACGATCAGGCCTGCTGCAGCAGCCCGAGTGAAACAGCGGGACATCGAAGTACTCCGAAACTGACGGAATGGTCACCTGCCTAAAGGTCGAATAAAGTCTTTTTTTGAACGGATTCCGCGACCCTGTTTAATGCATGATCTTGCATTCGGTGACGCGATACTGGTGTAAGTTCTTACCGGTTTGCTGCCGACGGTTGCCGGTCAAACGGCGAAGCGGCGCACGAGCCGCATCGCGGAAAGTCGCAAGATCGCGGAACGGGTCCGGCGGGTTCAGCTGGGGCGATCAGCCTTGGCTTGGTGGAGCGCGGGACCAATAGGCGGCCGCAACTGTCCCGGAAGGCAGGTTTTCGGTCGCGACAGGCGAGCGACGGAGCTCGGCGAAGCGGACCGGCGATGGCGTCACCGTTGCCGCGGCCGGGACAAAGTCGGCGAGGCTGCCGACGCCGCCGCAGATCGCACCGGCGGCGGGGTGCAGTCCTTTGTGGGCATGCGACGGGTCGCGGGTCTCGTCATAGCCGGTCAGCAGCGCCAGCGCCCACCAGCCTGGGTCCTGCCGGGCGACCGCCTGACCCTCGTAATGGCCGCACTCGCGCGCATCGACGAAACCGAAAGCGAGGCCGTATACGAAGCGAATCGGCACGAGCGCATAGAGGGCGAGCGCGACGACACCGAACCAGGCCGCGATCGCCCCGACCCTCAGCCGCAATGGCCGCATCGCTATCCGCCTCGAGGCGGCTGCCGTCCCCCGGCTCCGCCTTTCATAAAACCTAGAGAACGCCCGGAAGATTGTCCAGCGAGCCCACGCCGCGCGCGAACGGCGAAACCACGGGGCCCTCTCCTCGCCTCGCGGGCATGGCCTCCCGAAAAGCCAGCTTAGCTTAGCCGGGGGCAGGCGGGAGACGAGGGATTGCCGGCGAATTCTTCTCCCTCTAAGCTCGCGCCGGCCGGGGGTATGCGAGGGCGCTCCTTGATGCGGCTTTCGAGGCTTGGGCGCGCCTGCTGGGCGATTTGGCTCGGCATGCTGGCGTGCAACCTGCATGCCGCGTTGCCGATCCTGATCGCCGCCGACATCTTGCACGCGGTCGCGCCGGAGGATGGTTTTCGCCTCTGTTCGGCAGCGCCGATCCACGCGGTTTCGGTCAATACGGGCGGGCGGGCGCCTGCGAACCGGCCGGCGCATGGCAAAGCCTGCCGCGCCTGCTCGCTCTGTCTGGCGCTCTCGGCGAACGCCGCCTTCACCGGCCCGAGCGTCGCGCCGCTGCCGCTTCCCGCCGCCGGCTTTTTGCCGTTGCCGCGGCTTCGCGACGGCACGACAGACGCGACGGCCCGGTCCGTCGCCTATCGCTCCCGCGCACCGCCGCTCGGCTGACCACCTCGCAGATGTCGCGTATGCCGGACCGCGCGCGGGCGGCGCCAGCGTCATCCAATCCCGCTCCGGGAGTCGTGAAATGGATCCCGTTCACCGGCGGGCGGCCCGGCATGCCGCCGTTCTCCTCGCCGAAAATTCCGCGGCGCGTACGCATTGCGTCGGCCTCACGGCAGTCATTCGCCTCGCCTTTGCGATGGCGATGTATTGCGCGGTCCCGGCCGGCGAGGCCGCAGCGCACGCCTTTCTCGACCACGCGCGACCGGCGGTCGGCAGCACGCTGCCGACCTCGCCCCCCGATATCCGGCTGTGGTTCACCCAGCAGCTGGAGCCGGCCTTCAGCAAGGTGACCGTGACCGACAATTCGGGCAATCGTGTCGACAACGGCGATGCCGCGGTGGACCCGAACAACCCGTCCGAGCTGCGCGCGACATTAAAGAAGTTGCCGGCCGGCACCTACACGGTCCACTGGCATGTGGTGTCGGTCGACACCCACCCGACCCACGGCGATTTCACCTTCGGGGTCGGGCCGTGAGGCGTCGGCGCTTTTTGCAATTACCGCATCCGTAGGAGGCGATCGGACACCCGGTCGCCGTCGAACGCTCGAAATCGAGGGCTCAGATGACCAGAATGCTCATGCTTCTGATTACGTCCTGTTTGTTCACGGTAGCCGCCGCCCAGACGGCGACCATCGCGGTCGATCACCCTTGGGCGCGGGCTTCGATCGGCCAAGTCGGCGTTGTTTACATGACGCTCAAAAATACCGGTACGATCGATGACCGGCTCGTCGCCGCGGCGACCCCGGTCGCCGCCCAGGCGCAACTGCACATCTCGGTCAACAATAACGGGGTTATGAGCATGCGCCCGCTGGCGGCGATCGAATTGAAGGCGCATGGACAAACCGTGCTCCAGCCGGACGGCATGCATCTGATGCTGACCGGCCTCAAACACCCGCTGAAGGCCGGCCAGCGCTTCCCGCTCACGCTCACTTTCGCAAAAGCCGGCAGCCTCACGGTCACGGTCCCGGTGATGAAAGTCGGCTCGATGGGCGGGTCGATGGGCGGCATGAAGATGTAGCGACGGCTTCCGGGCTCTCGCAACGGGGCAGCACGCCCGGTGTCCCGCCGCGTTCCGCCGACGCCACCCGCACGGCTCGGGGCGCTGAACAGGGTTACGAGTTCGAGCAGCGGTCGCTGTGGGCCCCTCACCCTCCCGCGCCATTTGGCTCGGGCCCCTCCCTCGCCCCGCTTGCCCCTCTCGGCGCGCGCGTGCGCGCGCCTGCCGGGTGGCGCATCTTCCGATGCGCCAAGAGGGCCGGGATGAGGGGCAGCCACGCCATGAGCCGTGAATACCGTAGGGGACGGACCGGGGCGGGGGTGATGCGGGCTCAACGACAGAGTGGGATCGTTGCGCTGCACCTCGTTGATCGGAAACGGCGCCAATGAGTGGGCGATGGACAACCTGCTGATCGCGGCACGCATCCTGCAGTTTGCTTCGGCCGTGTCGCTCGCCGGGCTCGGCGCCTTCGAATGCCTGGTTGCCGGACCCGCCTTCCGCCGCGCCGCAACCGATCCGGCCGCCGCGCTGCGCCTGCGCGCGATTTTCGCTTTGCTGGGCTGGGCGGCCCTGCTGCTGGCGCTCGTTTCAGGTGCAGCTTGGCTCGCCGCCGATTCGTCGACGATGAGCGGCGAGCCGATGGCGGACGTGCTGGCGCACGGGCTCTGGATGACGGTGTTGACCCAGACCCGGTTTGGCCGGGTCTGGCTGCTGCGCCTCGCTCTTGCGGCGCTGCTCGGCTGCTGCTTCGTCGCCCAGTCCCGCGAGCGCAACTGGGCTTCCGGCGTCGCCGCCTGGCTGGCCTTCGCCGTCGCTGCACCGCTGCTCGCGACCCTCGCCTGGGCCGGGCATGGTGCCTCGACGCCGGGCACGCCCGGCGATTTGCACCTGAGCGCCGACATCCTGCATCTGCTCGCCGCCGGCGTCTGGCTCGGCACCTTGCCGCCGCTCGCGATGCTGCTGGCGGAGGCGCGGCGCATCGGCGGCGCCGGCTGGACGGCCATCGCGCGCGCCGTGACCCGCCGTTTCTCGGCGATGGCTGTAACGAGCGTCGCGGTATTGTTTGCCGCCGGCCTCGTCAATACCTGGTTTCTCGCCGGCACCGTCCCGGCCCTGCTCGGCACCGAATACGGCCGTCTGCTTCTCGCCAAGATCGCGATCTTTCTGGTCATGGTGCTGATCGCGGCGGTCAACCTGTTTCGCCTGACCCCGCGCCTCGGCGAGCGGCCGGCTGCGACGACCGGCCTGACGCTCCGGCAGTTGCACCGCAACGCCTATCTCGAGGCGGGCTGCGGGATCGCGGTTTTGGCCATTGTCGGGGTGCTCGGCATCCTGCCGCCGGGATTGCACACCGAGCCCGGTTGGCCGCTGCCGTTCCGTATCGATCTCGCCGAACTGAGCGGGCGGGCGACGATCCTGCTCGGCGCGCTGGCGCTGCTGTTCGGCATTTGCCTGGTCGTCCTCGTAATCCTCGTCGCCGCCGGCCATTACCGCCGCGCCATACCGCCGCTCGTCGGCGTCCTCCTCTGTCCCGCACTCGGCGCTTTGATGCTGCGCTCGGCGTTCGCGCCGGCCTATCCGACGAGCTTCTACGCGCCGGCCGAGCCTTATGCGGCTCCTTCGGTCGCCCGCGGCTTGCCGCTCTATGCCGAGAACTGTGCGTTGTGCCATGGCGCCGGCGGCCAAGGCGTCGGCCCGTCAGCCGCCGGCCTGCCTATCCGTCCGACCGACCTGACGACGCCGCGTCTCTTAGCCGACCGACCGGGCGACCTCTTCTGGTGGATCAGCAAGGGCCTCGCCAACGGCGTCATGCCGGGCTTCGCCGCGACCATGGACCCCGATCAACGCTGGGATGTGATCAATTTCATCCGGGCCCGCGCCGCCGGCGTGCAGTCTCACCGGCTCGGCTCGACGGTCTCGGACGATACCGCCTTCCGGGTCCCGGATTTCGCGTTCGAGAGGAAAGGCAGGCAGCAAACGCTCGCCGCCCTGCTCGAGCGCGGACCAGTGCTGCTGATCCTCTTCGCACCGCCGGCGCCGACGGCGGCTCTCGCACGGCTCGCGGCGGCAGGGCCGCAGCTCGCCGCGGCCGATCTCGCCGTCATCGCGGTCGATCTCGGAGAGACCGCGACGACGCCCGCGGCGGCGGCCGCCCTGCCCTTCGTCGTCGAGGTCGCAGCCGATGTCGCGGCGAGCCTCCGGCTCTTCGGCCCCATTGCGAAGGATGGGTCGAACGCGTTGCTGCTCGATGGCGCCGGCAATGTGCGGGCCCGCTGGACGCTGGGCGGGCCAGCCGGTTTCCCCGACCCAGCGATATTCGTCGCCGCTGCCGCTCGCGCCGCCCGCTTCCCAGCCGCGGCGCCGAGGATGCCAGGCACGCTGACCACGCCCCATTGACTAGTGTCCCGATCCCGAAATTCGCACGAGCTCGATATCGGGTTTTGCGCGAATTTCGGGATCGAGAGCTATTTGAAAAAGTCACATTCGGCTGGGCCGCTTGTGCGAAGAAATTTGGCGCTCTGACGGGCGCGAGGCGGCTGGAGTTTGGGCGAGGGCGAACTGCGGAGCGGCACGGAGCGTTGTGGTTGACAAGACGGCTGTTTGGATATGGCCTTGGCGACGACAAGAGGTAAGGAAGTGAGGCGGCGCGATGCAAACAGCGGGTCGTCATGTCTCTGTATTTGTGAAGGATAGTTTCCGGATCACTGGTGGAGCGGATCGCCGGAGCCTTTGGGGCTTTTGCCGATCGGTACCGGCGTTTCTTTGCTACCCGGGCACGCGACAATTCGGCGGTGGCGGAACGTTACCTGCAAGGTCTGGCGCAGGCCAGCGAGTGTACGTTTGAAGGGATGGGGGCGGTGGTCGAGGCGGCGTGCCCGCAACGGTTTCAGCATTTCATCAGCAACTCGCCGTGGGACCACGAAGCGGTGCTGGTGCAGCTCTCCTGCGATGCGGACAGGCTGGTCGGCGGCAAGCCGGGAAGTTGTCTGATCATCGACGAAACCAGCTTCCTCAAAAAGGGCGAGCGTTCGGTTGGGGTTGCCCGTCAGTGGTCGGGGCGGCTGGGCAAGGTCGACAACTGTCAGGTGGCGGTATTCGCCGTCTTGTCGGATGGGCAACAGAATGTGCCGATCGATATGCGGCTGTATCTGCCTCGCCAGTGGGTCGAGGATGAGGCGCGGTGCGCGCGGGCCGGGGTTCCGCCGGCCGCGCGGCAACTGAGGTCGAAGAGCGAGCAGGCCCTGGATCTGGTGCGGACAGCGCGGGCTCGCGGGGTGCGTTTCCAGTGGGTCGGCGTCGATGCCGGTTATGGCAAGGAACCGGCCTTTCTGCGCGCGCTGGATGATGCCGCGGTGGGGTTTGTTGCCGATGTGCCGCGCACGCAATCGGTGTGGACGCAACGGCCCGAGATTGGCTTGCCGACCCGACGGCCAGGACAGGGGCGGCCGGCGACGAAACGGCAGGCCTCGTCGCATGCCGACACGGCGGAGCAGGTGGCACAAAGCTTTCGCGCCGAAGATTGGCAACGCTTGACGTTGCGCGACAGTACCAGGGGTCCGTTGCGGGTGGATATCGCCTGTCGGCGGATCTGGGTGTGGGACGGCGAGGAAGCCAACCCGCGGTCCTGGCACCTGATCGTGCGCCGCGAGGTGGGATCGCCCGGCACGATCAAATACACTCTGAGCAACGCCCCGGCCGATACGCCGGTTTTGCGCCTGGCCCAGATGCAAGGGCAGCGCTATTGGGTCGAGCGGGTCTTTGAGGACGCCAAGAGCGAGTGCGGTCTGGCCGACTATCAGGCACTCGGCTGGCGGGCGTGGCACCACCATGTGACCATGGTCCTGTTGGCGATGCTGTTTATCGCCGAGCGCCGCGCCGCGCATCATGCGGAAATCGATCTGCTGACGTCGCGCGACATTGTTGAGATCCTCAGCGAGATCCTGCCGCGCAAAGCCGAAGGCCGCGATGCCTTGGTGCGCCGTATCAACCAGCGACACGAACGACGACGCGGGGCGATCCGATCGCGATACCGCGATCAACCGCGTATCGCGACCCCTTCCGCGCATCAGCCTGCAAAGATGTAAATCCTAAATACACTACAGCTATACTTGTTGATCTTCACTAGTGTCGTTTTGATTTCGAAGTTCGCCTCCGGAACGTGATATCGGAAATGGCGCGAACTTCGAAATCACGACACCAGGCTGTTCGCGCTCCGCTACCTCAAAACTGCTTCTTGAGCGCGAGATAGAGAGTGCGTCGCGGTCCATACTGGTTGGAAAATTCGCCGACGCCGGTCATGCTGCGCAGCAGATAGATCCTGTCGAGCAGGTTGATTAGGGCAAGGCGTACGGTGATTGGACCGCCATAGGCCGGAAAGACGTGCGATATGCCGAGGTTGATCTGCTGGTAGGACGGCACGGTTTCACCGTTGTACTGGAGGTCGTTGGCCGGCACCGTGCGCAGGCCGGAGCCCGCGACCATGTCGGCAGTGAACTTTGTCCCGTGCCATAGATAGGCCGCGCCAGCAGAGGCGGTTTTCAGCTGGCTGTGATCGGTATTGACGAAACTGCTGTCGGCCGACAAGAGTTGCTCCGGGGTGAAGTTGAACTGGGCCGAATCGATGCCCTTTGCCAATTGATTCGCGATGGCCAGATTGCCATAGAAGCTAAAATTCCCCATGTTATACTCGGTCGTTAACTCGACGCCTTTATTGATGCCGATCGCGTAGTTGAAGGGCGTCAGAACGATCGGCGCGCCGAATTGACTCTCGTCGATCAGGTTATTGGCGTATTTGTAGTAGAGGTCGACGCCGACGGTCAGGCCCGGAATCACGTGCTGCTGGGTTACGCCTGCGTCGAAATAGTCGGCGCTCTCATTCTTCATCGGCGAATTTTCCGTGCTCGCGGGTGCACCGCTGGTGTCTGCATAGAGCGCGACATTCTCGGTCGAGACGAGCTCCTGTGGCGGCGGCGTGAAGTAACGGGCATAGCCGACATGAAACGTGGTCCTCGGCGTCGCCTGCCACACGGTGCTGATGCGCGGGCTGAGCTGGCTACCCTGGGTATAGCCGTTGACGACATCGAAACGGGCGCCGTAGTTGACGGTAACCTTAGGCGTGGCTTTCCATTCGTCTTGCAGATAGGCGCTGTAGGTGAAACTCGTCTTTGCGCTGCTGGAGTTGATAGGCGTCGTTGCCGTCGCGTAAATCGGGGTGCCGGAGCTGCTGATCCGGGTCTGCGCGAGGACGTCCGAATCTGTCGTCGACGTCACATTTTCTTCGCCGACAAAAATGCCGCCGCGCAGGGTGTGGAACGGGTCTAGCCGATAGGTTCCCTCGGCCTGCAGGTCGTTGGCCCAGCTGGTCCGCGCCGCATCCTCGCTGATGCCGTTGAAGGCCAGATCGCCCAACCCCGTATCTGGAAAGTACTGCAGAAAACTGTATTTCGAGATTAGCGAGACCTGGAAATCGAGAGGGCCCAGCGAGTGGAGAAACGAGACCGCGCCGAACTGGCTGCCTTCGATCTGCAGCTCATCGAGGTTGGCCGAGTTGTACGCGGAAATCGGCTTGCCGTTGATCGCGGTAATGCCGGGAAAAGTGGCCTGCCCCGGGTTGTCGGGTATTTGAAACAAACCGTTGAACTCGCCGAACATGACGCTGACCCGGTTGTTCGGGTCGAGGATCTTGTCGATATAGGCAAAGTCGTGCGTCTGCTGCGTAAAGTCATGGATCTGATTGTAGGCTGACGTGACGTCGTTGATGCCGTTGTTGCTTTGCAGGTAGCTGCCGGTGATGAAATAGTTGTAGTTGCCGACCGAGCCGCCTGCCTCAAAACTCGGATTGACGGTGGCGTAGCTGCCGCCATTCATCTCGACCGAGCCGCCAGGCTGGAAGAGGCCGCTCTTGCTTTGAATATCGATGATCCCAGCGGTCCGCAGACCGTACTCCGCCGGCAGGGCGCCGGTGATCAACGTCATCGAATCGACAAAGCGCAGGCTCAGATCCTGCCCAAAGAAGCTGACCACGTCCGGGATGATGACGCCGTCGATGCGATATTGGACATTCAAGTGTTCGTTGCGGATGTGTAGCCCGCCATTGGCGAGGTTGTCCTGGTCGACGCCGGGCATTTGCAGGATGGCGTTGTCGATCGGCGTGTTTTGCCCACCAGGCAGGTTCTGGATGGCGCTTTGTGTCAGCGTATAGGTCGAGGCGCCGGTGCTCGGCTCGATGTTGATGCGCGCCTCGTTGAGCGCCTGGGCGACAACTTCGAGATTGAGGTTTAGCGAGCCGGAAGTTGCCGGCGACGCGGCTCCGGATGGGGCGGCGGGCGGCGGCGGTGCCCCTGACGTCGCCTGCGCCACCTCCGACGGCAAGCCCGATACGAGCTGCGGCTCGCCAGCGGGGTCCACCGTGGCGCCGGCAGCGAGTGCCGTCATCGGTCCGAAGAGCAGCAAAACGGGCGCACGCCGTGCGGCCGTGCGAATGCGGTTCACCATCGAGTCCCTCGTGTCGGGGGGTGCGCCGCGGCCGTGACCGCAGCATTCGGTCAGGTGCGCGGAGCCGCTCTCACGCCGGCGGCGGCGCTCGGCAATGGAGGCGATAAAGGCGGATGGTCGGACACACGCTCGCAGGCGGCCCGAACACCGGCGGCACCCGTCGTGGCGCGGAGCGGTAGACGGCGGGAGACAGAAAGAGCAGCATGCGAGGTCGGAAGCCGATAACCCAACTTATGATACAACATATCACTACGAGAAATGATATAAAATATCATTTTGCTGAAGAATCGGCCTCTCGCGCGCGGGACGCGAGGCGGCCGGCGGGCGCCTGTTGACAGAGCGAGACGGCGCCCCGATCGAGGCGCCGCCTAGCAGCTTCGCTAGTGACCGACCCAGAATGTGGTAGGTTTGAGTGGGGGATGTGTACTAGGGGCGGGTGGGGGATGAGCAATTTTCGCCAGGTGGATCGGCAGACGGGGTTTCTGTTGCCACCCTCGGTAGATGAGTGGCTGCCGCAACGACATTTGGCGCGCTTTGTGGTGGAAGTGATTGACGGTCTGGATCTGCACGAGTGAGCGGCAGCTATCGCGGGTCGGGCTCGGCGTCGTACCACCCAGCGATGCTGCTGGGGCTGTTGGTTTACGGCTATGCGACGGGGGTGTTTTCGAGCCGAAAGCTGGAGCAGGCGACGTACAATTCGGTGGCGTTTCGCTTCATCGCGGCAAACGACCACCCGGACCACGACACGATCGCGACGTTCCGGCGGCGGTTTTTGCCGGAGATCGAGGGGCTGTTCGTCAGGGTGTTGTTGTGGCCCGCGAGATGGGGGTTCTCGGTCTGGGCACGGTGCGTTGGACGGGACCAAGATCCACGCCAATGCGAGCCGGCATAGCGCGCTCTCTTATGAGCATGCTGGGAAGCTGGAGGCGCAGCTGAAGGCCGAGGTGGGAGAGCTGATGGCCAAGGCCGAGGCGGCCGATACGGCGGATCTTCCTAAGCCTGCCCCGGCGAAGGCCGGGGGGATGTCGATCCCCGAGGAGTGGAGCGACGCGAAGTACGACTGCAGAGCTGGCCGAGGCGCGTAGCAAAATCGAGGCGCGTGCCAGCGAGCGCTGGCCCGTGAGCAGGCGGGTATGAGGCCAAAGTCGCGGCGCGCGAGGCCAAGCCAAGGCGAGCGGCAGGAAGCCCGGCGGCAGGCCGCCGTCGCCGCCGGCTGCGGGGCCCGGCCCCACCGATCAGATCAATCTGACCGACGAGAACTCGCGGATCATGCCGGTGGCGGGCGGCGGGTTCGAGCAATGCTACAACGCGCAAGCCGTAGTGACGGCAGACAGCCTGTGGTGGTCGCCAGCGATGTCGTACAAGCCGCGAACGACAAGCAGCAACTCGCGCCGATGCTGGCAAGCTGGCGGCTTTGCCGGCGGATCTCGGCAGGCGCAAACGATGCTCGGCGACAATGGCTATTGCAGCGCCGCCAATGTGACAGCCTGCACCGCGGCAGGGATCGAGCCGCTGCTGGCGCTCGGCCGTGCGCCACATAACCCACCCTTGGCCGAGCGCTTTGCTCCGGCACCGCCCCACCGCAGGACCCGACGCCGCTCGAAGCGATGGCGCACCGCTTGGCGACACCCGAAGGCAAGAAGCTCTACGGCCGCGCAAGTGCACCCCGGAGCCAGTCTCGCATAATCAAGTCGGTCTGCTTCGACAATTCCTGCTGCGCGCTCGATAAAGTCCGCGGCGAGTGGAGCCTGGTCACCATGGCCTGGAACATCAAGCGGATCTTCGCCCTCGCCGCCCGGTAAAGGAGCATCAGAAGAGTATATCTCAACCAAAGCGAGATATCGTCGGAACCCTTGACCAAGTCTCCAACCCGTCAGCATCCCGACGACGGTTGACGCAATGCAAAGCCGCGTTCCATCCCTCGATAGTTAAATCCAGTCCGACAGGCGCTAGCTCATTTCTTACCCGCTATTGGCCGCGACGAGTTCTGCCCGCGCCGACGCCGCGGGCGCGGTTTCGCCAACCGAGTAGTGGGCCAGCAGCAGGGTCACGATGCCGGTCCAGCCTGTCTGATGCGAGGCGCCGCAGCCGCGACCGGTGTCGCCGTCAAAATACTCATAAAACAGCACATGGTCACGAAACCGCGGATCTTGCTGCTGGAGCGGCGAATCGCCGAACACCGGACGGCGGCCGTTCTCGTCGCGCAGGAAGAGCCGGCAGAGCCGCCGAGACAGCTCTGCCGCGACCTCGCCCAGATGCAGAAACTGGCCCGATCCGGCCGGGCATTCGACCTTGAAATCATCGCCGTAGTAGCTGTGGAACCGGCGCAGACTCTCGATGATCAGTGAGTTGACCGGCAACCAGACCGGCCCGCGCCAATTCGAGTTGCCGCCGAACAGCCCCGACCGGGCTTCTCCCGGCACGTAATGGACTTCGATCTCGTGGCCGGCATGCTGAAAGACATACGGGTTGTCAAGGTAGTATTTCGACAGCGAGCGCACCCCGTACTCCGACAGGAACTCGGTTTCGTCGAGCATCCGGCTGAGCAGGCGCTTCATGCGGTGGCCGCGCAGCAGCGACAACAAATGGCGCTCGCCGGCGCTCGGATCGCGCCAGCGCGACACGAGCCGCGCAAGCTGCGGCCGGTGATCGAGAAACCAATGGGTGCGCGCACTGAAGCCGGGCAATCGCGAGAACACCGTGGCGTCGAGCACCTCGACCGCGAACAGCGGAATGAGACCGACCATCGAGCGCAATTTCAGCGGGATCCGTTTGCCGTCGGGCAGGTGCAGCACGTCGTAATAGAACTCGTCGGCCTCGTCCCACAGGCCGATGCCGTTGCCGCCGATATTGGTCATCGCCTCGGCAATATAGAGGAAATGTTCGAAGAATTTGGAGGCAATGTCCTCGTAAACGTGGTCGTCGAGCGCCAGTTCGAGCGCGATACGCATCAGGTTCAACGTGTACATCGCCATCCAGGCGGTGCCGTCGGATTGATTGATCGTGCCGCCGGTCGGCAATGGCGCGCTGCGGTCGAAAATGCCGACATTGTCGAGACCGAGAAACCCGCCTTGGAAAATGTTGTGGCCATCGACATCCTTGCGGTTGACCCACCAGGTGAAATTGAGCATCAGCTTGTGGAAGAGGCGTTCGAGAAACGCCCGGTCGCCTTGCCCGCCGCGCTGCTCGCGGTCGATTTCATAGACCCGCCAGGCCGCCCAGGCGTGCACCGGTGGATTGACGTCGCCGAACGCCCATTCATAAGCCGGCAGCTGCCCGTTCGGGTGCATGTACCAGTCGCGCGTCAGCAGCAAGAGCTGGCTCTTGGCATAACCCGGGTCGATCTGGGCCAGGATCAGGCTGTGAAAGGCGAGGTCCCAGGACGCATACCACGGATATTCCCATTTGTCCGGCATCGCGATGATGTCGCAATTGTTGAGGTGGGGCCAATCGGCATCGCGCCCGTGTTTGCGTGGTTCGGGTGGCGGCGGGCGCAACGGGTCGCCCGCCAGCCATTCCGGAACATCGAAATAATAGAATTGCTTGTTCCACAGCATCCCGGCAAAGGCCTGGCGCTGCACCCGCCGCCCATCCGGATCGGCAATATCGTGCTGCAGCGCCGCGTAGAATTCGTCGGCCTCGGCGCGGCGCCGGTCCATTAAATCGTCGAAAGTGTCGAGCCCGATCACCCCTTCGTCATGCGTCAGCCGCAGCCGCAGCTGCTGTTCCCCGCCGCCTGCCAGGCGCAAGAGGTAATGCGCCGCGGCCTTGGTGCCGAGGCGTGCCGGGTTGACCGCGGCGTGGTCGCCGCGAACGAGGTAATCGTTGATCCCGTCCTTGAAATAGGCACCGGGCGCCGCGGTTCCCTCCAGCCGCCGCACATTCGTCTCGTTGTCGCAAAAGAGAATTTCCGGATGCCCGCCGCAGGCAAGCCGCATCGGCGGCAACAGCGGATGATCGATCGAAACCGAATGATCGTCGCGAGCGACGAGCCGCGGCTTCATCGACGCCTCTCTCCACGACCAGATGTTGCGCGCCCAGAGTTGCGGCAAGACGTGCAGAACGGCCGGCTCGGCGGCGCAATTGTGGACCGTGATCCGCATCAGGATATCGTCGACCGCGGCCTTGCCGTATTCGACCTCGATATCGAAATAGCGGTCGTCGGCGAAGACGCCGGTATCGAGCAGCTCGAATTCCGGCGCGTCGCGGCTGCGCCGACGGTTTTCCGCGACCAGGAAATCGTAAGGAAACGCCGCCTGCGGATATTTGTAGAGCATGCGCATGTAGGAATGCGTCGGCGTGCCGTCGAGGTAGTAGTACTGTTCCTTGACGTCCTCGCCGTGGTTGCCTTCGGGGTTGCTCAACCCGAAGAACCGCTCCTTGAGGATCGGATCGCGGCCGTTCCACAAGGCAAGGGCGAGACACAGCAACAGCTGATCGTCGCCCCAGCCGGCGATGCCGTCCTCGCCCCAGCGATAGGCGCGGCTGCGCGCGTGGTCATGCGGGAAATAATTCCACGCATCGCCGTTGGCGCTGTAGTCCTCGCGGACGGTGCCCCACTGGCGCTCGCTGAGATAGGTGCCCCAGCGGCGCCACCTGACGCCCCTGCCGATTTCCGCGAGCCGCAGGCCTTCAGCCGTACCGGCCGCGGGCCCGCCAAATCCCACCGGTGCCGACGCCGCCATCATCCTCCTCCCCGGAAGGGGCAAGCTATTACGACGATCGCCGGGGACCAATGCTTTTGTCCGGCCAAGCCGCGAGGCCATGGGGGCGAAGGGCCGGCGCGAGCAGCCGGCGAAATGGCGCAAGACCGTTCCAGCTCGAGCAAGTCCGTTCAAGAGCGCTTCCAGGATCTCGCCTAAATCGATCGCGTCAGAAAAGGAGGCGAGCTGATGCTGCAGTTACCATTCGCCGAGCGGCACGAAGATCCCGGAGAGATCCGCCGGCAAGAACCGTCCTGGGGCGAAGGCCGGCCGACGCCAGCCGCAACCGAAGCAAGGCTGGAATTCGGCCGTTTCTCCGTATCGTTGCGGAAACGCGAGTTGGTTGCCGATGGCGTGCCGGTCAAGCTGGGGACCCGGGCTTTCGATGTGCTCTTGGTTTTGGCTGAAGCCAACGGATCGCTTGTCGTGAAAGGCGAGTTGCTGAGACGCGCGTGGCCGGGCATCGTCGTCTCGGAAGACAACCTGAAGGTGCAGATCTCGGAGCTGCGCCGAGCGCTTGGCGATGATCACGATCTTATCCTGACCGAGTTCGGCCGCGGCTACCGGTTGACGGCCGCGGTCCGGCGGACCGGCCCCGAACTGCCCGAGGCGTTACCGGCGCTCGCCGCGACAGTCACCTCGGCCGGCGGGAAACCCGTCGAATTCGGCGGACCTCGCCGCGATCGCCGCAAGATTGGCGGCGATCGAAGCGAAATTGGCAGCGGCGCTCGCCATCCGGGAGACCCCGCCCGGGCGCCCAACCATAAGATTCCGCCGCCGCAGATCCTGCGCCAACCGGCCCGGTGGCGGAAGCGGCATGTGGCGCTCGACCCGCAGCCCACGAGGGAGCGCGAGTTTAACCGTCTCGCGAGTTTAACCGTTTCGCAACCATTTGCGCGGAGACTGCATGCCGCAATCTCCCGGGAGAACCACCACATGCGTTCATTGTTTGCCAGGCTTATCAAGGACGAGGCCGGAGTTACGGCAATCGAATATGGGTTGATCGCCGCCTTGATCGCGGTCGTCATTATCGGTGCGGTGACGACGCTCGGCACCAAGCTGAGCACTCTCTTCACGACAATCGCCACGAGCCTCTAAGCCGATCGCGAGGACGCCGCGGCCGAGTTGCGGCCAGCAGCGGACCGAAACCTCAACGGTGTTCTTCCGTGCAGCTTGCCAACCCCGGCGCGAAGGGTGCCGGGGTCGTCGCGATGCGCCGATCCGCGACGCGGCCGGGACTGCAACCGTCGCCAGGAAGCACGTCTCGCCCGATAGACGAGCCAATGAGGGCTTTTAGCCTCGACTTTTTTTGCCTTCAGACTGCTTTGGGCGCCAGCCCATGCGGGCCGATCACGAATTTGTTTGCCATACCCGCGTCGAAATTACGTTAGCCCTCGGGCTCGTCGAGGCTGATCCCAGAATCCCGCCCGGCGGCCGCGAACGGCCGCCGGGTGAAGGATTGGTCTCGGCTGCTCAATCGGCAGGGCTCGTCTGCCACCCCGCATAGCATTGCGAAACATACGGGTAATAGCCGGGCGGGTCGGCGCAATACCAGTATTGCGACGCGACCGGTTGCGGGTAGCCGTAGCCGCCGTAGTAGGTCCAGCCTGACCCGTCGCCCCGCCACCAGCCGTAGCGGCCGCCATACCAGCCATGGAACCAGTGACCGCCGCCGGCGACGCCGACATCATTGTGCGGAGCGCCGAAGCCGCTGTGGATTCCTGCCTCCGGCAGGCCGCCGCCGCCAAACCCGCCATGGCCCGCAAATCCGCCATGAAAGCCGCCGCCACCCGCAAATCCGCCATGCATGCCGCCGGCAAATCCGCCGTGAAAGCCGCCTCCGCCAAAGCCGCCATGCCCGCCTCCTGGCGCCGCCGCGGCCGGAACCGCGAGCGCGACGACGCTACCGAACAGCAGGGCACCGGCGACAAATCCGAGAGCCCGCGCCACCCGGCGCCGGGCTCGTTTTTCCGCAAACCTTTGCATCGACAACTCCTTTCGCCGGCTTCATATCGGGCCGCGGTCCATTTGCGAGGGCCGACCGGTCCGCCGCCGTGCGATGCTCCTTAAGTGGTGGTCGCGCTGGGTCCCTTGCAAAGATTTCGCGTAAACTCTGGTAAAGCCGAAAGTGGACTGGCGCTGCCCGCAATAGAGAATGCGCAAGTCGTGTCAGAGGCAGTCCCGGTGGCCGGGCTTGTCTCGGCCATCAGCGACTTTTCGCCGCCGCAGCTCCTATGAAGTGGCTGTCCGGCACGTCGCCGGGCAAGGGTGCTAAAGTACCGGAGGTTCCGTCAACCGATCCTGCATTGCATCAGACACCCGTGCTCGTCGGTCGCCTTCTCGGCGTAAAGCCGGCGTCTGTTTAACGCGCTTTACCGATCTTTACGCTGCTTCACTGGGGTCGGGTCGGCATCGCGCCTAGATGGGTTCTCGGAGGTGCGGCCGGGCCGCATTCCGCGGTGGTCGGCGCTCCCTCGCGGGCTGCGGCCGAGCGCCGCATGCCGCTTCCGCCACCGGGCCGGTTGCCCATCTCCCTGTGCCGCGGCCCGCGTACGCGGACCCGGCAACTTTTTCAGCCAGCTGGCAGCCTTCCTTGTGGGGCAGCCGAATTCGGTGTGCGACCAGGGGAAAAAACCAGTGGGCTTGGTGCGATTTGCTCTCAAATATCCGCATACCTTCTATGTGGTGGCGGCGCTGATCCTGTTTCTCGGGGTCACGGCGATCGTCGCAATGCCGACCGATATTTTTCCGGAAATCGACATCCCGGTCGTCTCGGTGATCTGGCAGTACACCGGTCTCGACACCACCGAGATGGAGCAGCGCGTCACCACCTACAGCCAGTACGCGATCAGCTCCAACGTCAGCGGCATCAAGGATATCGAAGCCGAGACCGTCAACGGCATCTCGGTGCAGAAGATCTATTTCCAGCCCGACGTCAATCTCGACCTCGCGATCTCGCAAATCGTCGCCGCGACGAACTCGATCCGCGCCCTGATGCCGACCGGCATCGAGCCGCCGGTCGTCGTGCAATACAGCGCCTCGGCCGTGCCGGTCATGCAGGTTAGCCTCAGCTCCGACAATCTCAGCCAAACCCAGCTGTACGATTACGGCATCTACCGGCTGCGCCAGATGATCGCGCCGATCCACGGCATCACATTGCCGACCCCAGCCGGCGGCAAGTACCGGCAGATCATGGTCGATATCGACCAGACGAAGCTGCTCGCCGAGGGACTGACGCCGCTCGACGTGGTGAACGCGGTCAACGCACAGAACCTGACTTTGCCTGGCGGTGATGCGAAGATCGGCACGACCGATTACACCGTGCGCACCAATTCGATGCCGCCGACGATTGCGGCGCTCAACGATATTCCGGTCGGATATTCGAACGGCGCCACCGTGTTTCTGAGAGACATCGGCCACGTCCGCGACGGCAATCTGGTGCAGCAGAACATCGTCAACGCCGATGGCAAACCCTCGGTATTGCTCAGCATCATCAAGAACGGCGACGCCTCGACGTTGACCGTGGTCAAGGCAGTCAAGCACATGCTGAATGTCGCGCGGGCGGCTGCACCGCCCGGCATGGTGATCAAATCGCTGTTCGACCAGTCGGTCTTCGTCGTCTCCTCGGTGGTCGCGGTATTGCGCGAGGGAGCGATCGCGGCCGGGCTTACGGCGTTGATGATCCTCTTATTCCTCGGTTCGTGGCGGCCGACGATCGTCGTCATGATCTCGATCCCGCTGGCGATGCTGACCTCGCTCGTCGTACTCTATTTCCTCGGCGAGACGATCAATACGATGACCTTGGGGGGGCTGGCGCTCGCCGTCGGCATCCTTGTCGACGACTCGACCGTGACCATCGAGAACACCTATCGCCTTCTCGACGAGGAGAAGATGCCGCTGCCCAAGGCGACGCTCCGCGGCGCTGCCGAAATCGCCATGCCGACCTTGGTATCGACATTGGCGATCAGCTGCGTCTTCACCTCGGTGATGTTCCTCGAAGGCCCGGCGAAATACCTGTTCACGCCGCTCGGGATGGCCGTCGTCTTCGCGATGCTGGCGTCATACGGGCTTTCACGGACGTTGACGCCGATCACGATCGGCCAGCTGCTGAAGGGGCAGCAGTCGAGCGGAGCGGCGCTCGGCACCGGCAACGGTTTTTTTGCCCGCTTTCATGCCGGGTTCGAACGCCGCTTCGAGCAGTTGCGCGACGGCTATGTCGGCCTGCTGAGGATGCTGCTGACGCGGCGGATCATCATTCCGATCCTCGCCATTCTGGTGTTGGCCCTCGGCGCCACGATGTTCGTCTTCGTCGGCCGCGATTTCTACCCCGCGATCGATGGCGGCATGATCCAGCTGCATGTCCGCGCGCCGCCGGGCACCCGCATCGAGGTGACCGACCAGATCTTTCAGGCGATCGAAGACAAGATCCGCCAGATCATCCCCGAGAGGGATCTCGACCTGATCGTCGACAATATCGGCGTGCCGGCTCGTTCCTATAACTGGGCCTTTGTCGACGGTACCACGATTGCCGTCAATGACGGCGTGATCATGGTCGCGCTGAAGGACGGCCATGCACCGACCGCCGGCTATGTCCGCCAGCTGCGGCAGGCGCTGCCGGAAGCCTTCCCGGCGGATTTATTCTATTTTCAGCCGGCCGACATGGCCACCCAGATCCTCAATTTCGGCCTCACCGCGCCGATCGACGTGCGCACCGTCGGTTACGATCGCGTCAGGAATCTGCGAATTGCCAAGGATCTATGTCGCCGCATCGCCAAGGTCCCCGGGGTCGTCGACGCCCATTTGCAGCAAGAGGTGTACGCACCCGATTTCTACGTCCAGGTCGACCGCGCGCGGGCCTTGCAGTTCGGCATCACCGCGAGCACCATCGGCAACAACATCGGCACGAGCCTGAGCTCGTCGGAACAGGTATCGCCCAATTTCTGGACCGACCCGACAAACGGCATCCCCTACTACATCGCGGTGCAGACGCCGCAATACCAATTGCACTCGCTGGGCGACCTCGGCAATACGCCGGTCAGCACGGGGATCGCTCCGCCGGCAACGCAACCGGTGCCCGGAGAGCTCAGCAATGTGGTGCCCGTGATGGCCGGCTCGGCGCCGGTCAGCACGGGGACCGCGCCGCCGAGCACGCAACCGGTCCCCGGCGAACTGCAAAATGTCGCGACCTTCACCCGCAATTCGGTGCCGGGAAGCGCCAACGAAGCCAACATCCAGCCGGTCTACGAAGTCTATGCCAGCACCCAAGGGCGCGATCTCGGCAGCATCGCCACCGGCATCGACAAGATCGTTTCGCAATTCAAAAAACAGCTGGCGCCGGGCAATACGATCCAGGTGACCGGCCAGATCCAGAGCATGAACACAGCCTTTCGCGACATGGGCGTCGGTCTCTTGTTCGCGGCCGTCTTTGTCTACCTGCTGATGGTCGTCAACTACCAGAATTTCGGCGACCCGTTTGTCGTGATCCTGGCCTTGCCGGCGACATTTTGCGGCATCGTGACGATGCTTTACATCACCGACACCACCCTGAGCGTCCCGTCGCTGATGGGTGCGATCATGGCGGTCGGCGTCGCCTCGGCAAATTCGATCCTGCTCGTCACCTTTGCCGGCGAGCAGCAACGCGCCGGAATGAGCGCGTTCGACGCCGCGATCTCGGCCGGGCACACCCGTATTCGGCCCGTGCTGATGACCGCAACGGCGATGATCGTCGGCATGATCCCGATGGCGATCGGCGGCCCGGGCGAAGAACAGAATGCGGCGCTGGCGCGCGCCGTCATCGGCGGCCTCCTCTTCGCGACGCCGACGACCCTGCTGGTCGTGCCCTATCTTTTCGCGCTGCTGCGCCGCGGAAATGACGGCAAGGCGGCGCACGGCGTGTTCGAGGAGATTCCCCAATGAGCGACCTCGATACTCGGCCGGCGGTGAAAGGACCGCCGCCGCGGCCGCTGCTGCCGCCGCCCGACCCCAATACTCCCGGCTCACAGCCGTCGCCTGCACCCGATGCACGGGGCGGATCGGGACGCTGGGCTATCGGTTTGGCGGCTCTTCTGCTCATTTCCGGCGCACTTGCCCTCGGTCTATGGCGGCATTATCAGCAACAGAAGCAAGTCGCGGCCTTTGTCGAGCAGCAGGCCGACTTCGTGCCGAGGGTGCGCCTCGAGCAGGTGACGCAACGTATCGGCAGGGTGCACGTGTCGTTGCCAGGTACGACGCTGGCCTTCGAGGCAGCAAATATTTATGCGCGCGCCAGCGGCTATGTGGTGAAGCGCTACGTCGATATCGGCGATCACGTCAAGGCCGGGCAGCTTCTTGCGCAGATCACCGCGCCCGAAGTCGAGGACCAGATTGCCCAATACCAGAACGGCCTGCAGCAGGCGCAGGCGACGCAGCGGCAGACCGAAGCCCAGCGGGCATTAGCGCAGGTCACCACCCGGCGTTCTGCGGCTCTCGCCGCCGAAGGCTGGGCCACGCAGGAACAGGGCGACACCGACCGGTACAACTTTCAGGCCGAGAGCCATGCGACGCGGGCAGCCCAATTCAGCGCCGCCTCGACGCAGGCACAGCTGAAGTACTTTGACCAGCTGAAGGCCTATGAGCAGGTGGTTGCGCCTTTCGACGGCGTCATTACCCAGCGCGACATCGATGTCGGCAGCTTGATCACCGCCGATGCGACAAGCGGAACCGCGATGTTTTCGGTGGTCCAGAACGATGTGATCCGGGTTTGGGTCTACGTACCGCAGGACGACGCATTTGGGGTTCGCCCGGGCATCGATGCCGTCATTCGCGTACCGACAATGCCCAATCTCACCTTTCACGGCAAGGTCACGCGGATCGCCGACGCCCTGCAACCGGGAACCCGGACCCTCTTGACCGAGATCGACGTGCCCAATCCGCACGGCGCCCTGACCCCGGGGCTCTATTGCAACGTCGAGCTGAAGATCCCGCGCACCTCGGCGGCGTTGATCATCCCGGCCTCCGCAATCATCTTCGATCAGAACGGCATGCAGGTCGCCATCGTCGTGAACGGCGTGGCTCATCTTCACAAGATCGCGATCACCACCGATTACGGCACCGCGGTCGAGGTCAATAAAGGGGTCAAGGACGGCGACCAAGTCATACTGCAACCGCCGGTGAATCTGGCCGACGGGGATAGAGTGAAGATCATTCCCGAGCCGCCGAGGCCTTTTCCCCGGCATTGACCTATACGAGCGCAGAAGGGCCGTCGCCGGCGCCGCTCAGCCCCGCCAAGTAGGCTGGCGCCAGTTCCCGACGGAACGGTCTCCCGCTTACTGAACCCTCGACCGATGCCGGAATCGCGCCCGCGCCGCCTACGAGGAAGCTCGACAATGCACCTATACGCCCTTTCCGCATCGGTGGCTTTCTTGCTCAGGTATAATCCGCGGTGAACAGCAATCATGCGAAGGACGAGGGATCAGTTGACAAGCCTTCTCGACCGCACGATCCGTCGGCTGACCGCCCAGCGAGCCTGCCTGAACTGGACCTTCGAGAGGATGGCGGGGCTGCCCGGCCCGGTACTCGAATTCGGGCTCGGCAACGGCCGCAGCTATGACCACCTGCGCCAGCATCTTGAAGGACGCGAAGTCTATGTTTTCGACGCGCGTCTGGCAGCCCACCCCTCCTGCATTCCGCCGCCCGAGCGGGTGATGCTTGGGGAATTCCGTGACACCGGATCCGCTTTGGCCGCCCGTTTCGAGAACGCCGTCGCCCTCATCCACGCCGACATCGGCGGCTCCGATGCTGCCGCGAGCCAGGCGCTCGCCGCTGAGCTTGCCCCACATTGGGTGCGGATGCTGCACAATGGCGCCTTGCTCGTGTCGGATCAGCCGCTCGCCCACCCGGCGCTCGCCGAAGTCGCCGGCCCGCCGGAGGCATCGCAGCGCTATTTTATCTATCGCCGCATAAGCCAACGACAACCTCCGGACCAACCTTAAGATGATGTGAGCCGGCGAATACGATTGCTGGACGGGGCGGTCTCCGCTACCCGCTGA
The DNA here is from genome assembly GCA_963790875.1 of uncultured Alphaproteobacteria bacterium. Classification (GTDB taxonomy): domain Bacteria; phylum Pseudomonadota; class Alphaproteobacteria; order ATCC43930; family CGMCC-115725; genus AP-15. The sequence continues at coordinate 394,845 of CAWBQT010000016.1, read as the reverse complement.
GATTCGATGGGTGTGGCGGCGCGGCAGCTGGTCGGGCCGGCGGAGCGGGCTTTTGCGGTGCGGCAGAGCGAGAGCGGGGTTGCCGTTGTGGGGGCGGGCGGAAAAGCCTGGTGTGCGGCACAAGGTCGCCATAGCCCAGGGTGAAGATGGTCGCGCCGCTCATGTAGAGCTGACTGCCGAGGGTCGGCCGAGGCATCACCCCGGAGCCGGTCTGCACGGCCCAGAGCAGTAGGCCAAAGCCCAGTATCAAACCGGTTGATCCAAAGGCCGAACAACAGTACCATCGACAGCGCCATAGACGCTGAGGAAGTGTTCCCGAAGACCGTTTCGCAAGCAGGAGGCCAGCGCCGACCACGCACCCCAGGTCACCCGGTAGAAGAAGCTGACAAAGCGCAGCTGCCGCAACACGCGCCGCGGCAGCAGCATGACCTCAAAGGCGTCCTGCAGCGTGAAGGCGAGCAAGAGAAGAGCCCAAAGAGCCGCGGCAAAGATAGCCATGCCTGGGAAACGCCGAGCGCTTGCCGTGGTGCCTCTGCGTAGCACGATAAAGAGAGATCACGCTTCTCCGAACCCCCGGCCGCGGTTCACGCGGCCGCGTTGTGGAGGGAAGAACCGAATTGTCGCGAATAGTCTAGAAATTGATCTCAGCGACAAAGTAGCTTGAGCTTTATCCGAGCAGATCTCTTCCGTTGCGGGACTGGCGATCATCGACGAGGTCAATTGGCTCCATAGATCATAAATTCGAAGTGTTATGGCCCTCGGTCGGGAGTGGCATCGTGAATCACACCCCAGATCCCCGACGCGGAGAAAAATTCCTAGGAAGTATGAACTTTTTGGTGGCGCTCCCGTTCTAAGTTGAGATCTCTAGCCGATAGAGACGCCTCAATTAACGCGCCTCGACTGGAGCGTACCCGCATCCCTGCCGTTGCTGGAGATGACCCAATGACGATCCTTGATCTGTTGAGGGCGGATCACCGCGAATTGAAAGCGCAGCTCGGAACGATCCTTGAAGCTCAGGGCAGCAAGGAGCGAGCCGCACACTTCAAGCAATTTCGGACCTTGCTGACAGCGCACAGCCGCGCCGAAGAGAAGGTCTTCTATCGGCGGCTCAAAAAATCCGACAAAGGCAAGGGTGAGGCCCTCGAGGGCATGGTCGAACACGAAGTGGCCGATCGCTTGGTCCTCGATCTATCGAAAAACCGGCACCTCGAAGGGGACAAATGGACGGCGCGTTGCACCGTCCTGAAAGAGCTGCTGGAGCAGCATATCGAGGATGAAGAAAACGAGATGTTCAAGACGGCGCAGACGCAATTCGATCAAGGAACTCTGGAGAAGATGGGCCAAGAATTCAAGAGCGAGAAGCCGAAATCCGCCCGGTCGGCTGTGGCAGCGGCGTAATTTATTGAGTGAATGTTTATCACAGGGCACAGTCCTTTGATTTAACTGTCATACTATGCTATTGACTATTAACAGCCCATTGGCTCAAATCAGGCCGATATCACCGAGTGTCGGCCGACGCTGATCGCCGACACCTCGACGATTCGGCCACTTGGCGTTATGTCGGTTCTTCACCGACAACATTCGTAACCAGCACACACGTCCGGCTTGCCCAGGCGTGCAGCCTGTTTTTTGCGGTCTAAAGTTGGTCTAAACGGAACTTCCGAGGGAAAATTTGTTAACTGTCTGATGACACACAGTAGCGGGCATGAGGTGCCAAATATTGACCCGGCTTCCTCTCCGAAGTATTCCTCTGACGATTTCGATGGCTCACGAACTACTGTACCCAGTAGCAAGTACCGCGTAATTTCTTAAGCCATTGAAATCGCTAAAGGGCGCACGCCCCACATCGGGAATTTCAGTCTAAAGTTCACCGCGATCCGGCCGTTCGATGTCGCAACCTGATCTAGGGCAGCTCCAGCGACCGGCAAGATGATCTGCGCCACCGCGCGCTGATCACCAGCTCGCTTCGCGCGCGCTGAAGCGGAAGCGGTGACCTTCGCGCTGCTACGTCGCCCCCGCGGGGCTGAATTAGGGGGCACCGCACGCTCGACCCATCTTAACGCTCGGAGCGTCGCGGGTCTTTGCTGCCGTTAAAGCGCGGGATAACCGGGAAGTTTTTAGTCCCGAGTGGTTTCCGGTGTAGGTCGGATGAGACGCATGATCGCTGCTTCGAGTGCATCGATGATCGGGATCAGCTCATCCGTTACGAGGTAGATTGTGCCGCACGGACAAAGCATCTCTTTGTTGTCCCTGAACCAGCTCATGGTCTTTTGTATTTGCGCCCCGCAATGCGGACAAACTACCGGCAGCAAATGGTTTTCTAGTAAACTCGACAAATCTCAACTCCAACTCACCTTTTTTCGCTAATTTGATCCGTCGGAGCCGGAGAGGAGATGTTCCGCCGCTCTGTTGTTGAATTAATCTCGGCTTCAGCCCGCAGCCAATGCTCTCGGTCTCTGCCGTCCGGTCGCCCTTCTTCCTCCCAGATCGCATAGGCTCGCTCTCGGATGGCCTGCTCTCTAATCACCCGGTCCATGAACTCCTCGGCCCTTCTGAGGACACCGATTGCCCCGCGCTCAGTTTGGTGAACACCGGAGGTGGAGGATCGTCCGAGACCGAGCAGCTAAAACCCCGATCGCTTCCCGTCTTCGTTCGCAATATTGGGCTGAGTTGGCGTCGTGTCTCGGTAGCCCCTTGGCACGGTCGAACTCGGCGACCCTGGTCGGGCGCCCGACATTCCAGCCGCGCGCCCGGCCGATGGAGAGGCCGGCGTTGGCGATACCGATCCGGTCGGCTGCGCCCGGCCATCCGTTAGCATGCCGAAGCAATGCAAATGCCGTCCTCCCCTCCTCGAGACATATCTCCGCGCTCCGCCAAAATCGTGCATTGTCTCGCGGGACTTGTCTGTTCGCCTTAAACACGAACGCAGGCGCGCCGCTCCTGGGTTGCGGTAACGATCGCGTGGGAAGCGGATCGCCTTCTAAACCAAGCTGGACGACGGCGACGGGCCTTCCGGAAAGTCGGTCGGGGCCCCAGATTTCGCCGATCGGACAAGTCTATGGATAAAGCCGAGCTTGCCGATGACGACAGGAGAGAGAATAAAGGGATAGGGATCGGCGGCCCCCATGCAGCGGTTGAGGTTGTTCAGTGCATTGGTGAGGGGCAGCCAGTTATCGACCAACCGGCGGATGTCATCCGCTCTATAGGGGTCGACATCGACGGCAACCGCCAACGTCTCGCCGTCAGCCGCTCTCGGACGACCATGGAGACCGAAGGCTGCAGCCATTTCCAGAGTGTCTACGATATGCAGGTAATGCGCCCATGTCTCCGCGAAATCTTCCCAGGGATGCGAACTCGCATAGGCGCTGACGTAATCCGTCTGCCAATCCGCCGGCGCGCCCTCGCGGTAATGTTTCTGCAGCGCCGCACCATAATCCGCGGTTTCGTCACCGAACCTGGCGCGGCACGCGTCGACGAGACCGCGATCGGCGACGAGGCGGTCCCAGAAATAATGTCCGATTTCGTGCCGAAAATGCCCTAGGAGGGTGCGGTATGGCTCGCCCATCGCGACGCGGCGACGCTCTCGCTCGACATCATCGGCTTCGGTCACAGCTATCGTGATCACACCGTTGTCATGACCGGTCATGACACGGGCCTGGTCGCCGGCGGTCGGCGGGTCGGCGAGAAAGTCGAAGGCAAGGCCCCGATCGGGCGCCATAGATTTCGTCGTCACGGGTAAACGAAACCGCAACAGGCTGTAAAACAAACGGTGCTTCGCCAATTCGAGCTTGCGCCACGCAGCAACGTGGTCCGGCACCGTCAGATCTGGAACGGTTCGGTTGTGTCGGCAGGCGCGGCAATATCGGTCCGCCGAGTCGAGCGGCACCAGCCAGTTGCAGGCTTCGTTCTCGGCATTGGCGCAAAAACGCCAGAGCCCGTCGGGACAATGCAGGGCGCGCCAGCTGTCGCCATCGGGCTCGAGCGCCGACAGCGCCGCTGCGGCGGGAAGATAACCGAGGAGGTGCGAACACCGTTCGCAACGGACGTTCTCGAAATAGAGGAGTTGTCCGCAACTTTCGCATGAGAACAGCTTCAAGGCTTCGGCTCCTCTGTTTGCCTTCAAGGGTAATCCCCTTCGCTCAGCGTCATTGGTGAACAAACATCGACTCCAATGAAAGCGATCCACGAGAAGAGGTCGATGCGGCTGCCTCGCGCGGGCTGGTCGGTTTCGGCTTGAGCCGACGCGGAGAAGCTTGCCGAGCGCTCCTCCCTCGCGGAGGGGAACCACGGCGGCAGTCGGGCGACTGGGGGCGCCCAGCCGAAGCGGGCCGAAAATTCCAAGCCGGTGCGAAATGCGAGCGAGCGACCTGGCGATCCCGGAGCGTTTTTGTCGATCGGATGTTCATACGGAGACGGCGATCTGCAGCAAACGACGGAGAAGGCTATGGACGACAATCGCTTTGCCGATCAGGCAAGTAAAATCGCGAGCGACGTGAAGGAAGGCATCGCGGGCGCGGCGGAAAAAGCCGGCAACTTCGCTGAAAAGACACGGACCGTCGCGGCCGAGGCGGCTAACACGGTCCACGGGGCGACAATAGAAGCTGGGAAAACATTGTCCGATGCGGCGACAGAGGTGCACAGGCAGGGTGTAAAAGCTGGCGAGTATCTAAGCCAGAGCACTGCCGAGCAGCCGTTGCTTGCGCTGTTGCTCGCTGGCGCCGTCGGCTACGCAATCGCCTATCTAGTGTATCGGCGATGATCGACCTGCGAACCCGCGGCGCTTCGCGACGTAGCGATGCTGACCCATTGAGGTACGTCGCTCGGGGGCGCTGACCTAGCATAGCTCGCAAGCTGACGACCTGGTGCAGAGCTGCCTGGTCCGCGCCCTCGCCAAGGAGCATCTCTGGCAACCCGGAACCGATCTGCGCGCTTGGCTCTTCACTATCCTGCACAACCAGCATATCAACACGTCCGTCGTTCGGTCCGCGAAGGCGCCGCCATCGCGGTCGAGGATGCTGGCTTGGCCGCCGCGCCGACCGCCGGCGCCGGGTTGGAACTTGCGCGATCTCGAGCGCGCGATCACGAAGCTGCCGGCGGAGCAGCGCGAGCTCGTGCTCGTCGGCCACGAAGGGATGCGGTACGAAGAGATCGCCACGACGCTCGGCATCCCGAGTGGGACCGTCCGCTCCCGTTTGTCGCGCGCTCGCGCAAAGCTCCGTGAGCTCATGGATGAACGAGACGGCTCCGCCGCCGGCGGGCAAATGGCAGCATCAGGAGGGCTGGCGCCGAGCAGCCTGACCGTCTTGTGCTGGCCCGGGGCTGGCCGTGACCGCACCGTCTGCGCCGGCTTCTTCCCAAGAGAGCAAATCTCCCTGCCGAATTTGCCCGGAGCGCGGCCCCACCTTCGGTCATCGATTTCCGTTACGCTCGAGCCTGCGACGGCCTCCGTGTCGGCTCCGAGCCCCAAGGCAGTGAGGAGGGTGCACAGCGTCTCGTCGGTGATCCGCCTCTGATCGCCCCAAGCGTTGGTGTAGACGCGGGCGAAATCTACTCGCCCCCCGCCGCCGCCTCGACCTGCCCTTGGCGAGTTTCGGTCTCGGCTGCCACCAACTCGAGGTCCATCTCAGCGAGATCAGCGCGAGGGCGACGCTGATCGTAACGCCTCGCAGGGCATTCACGCCCGACGATTGGGACGGAACCAGCCGCGACTGGGCAGTCACTGCACAACTTTACTCGCTTCGTTCTGCCCGGAACCTAGTCGAACGAGACCTGACCAACTATTGGGGTTACAACACGGTCGGGTTCTTTGCACCCGACCCGCGCTACGCGCACGAGCGCGAACAGACGCTGCGCGAGTTCAAGGAAATGGTAGCTCGGTTCCACGATGCCGGGCTCGAGGTAATTCTCGACGTCGTCTACAATCACACGGCAGAAGGCAATGAGCGCGGCCCGACCCTGTCGTTCAAGGGCATCGACAACGCCTTTTATTACCGCCTAATACCCGGTCAGCCGCGGTACTACATCAACGACACCGGCACCGGCAACACGCTCAATCTGATCCACATGCGGGTGATTCAGATGGTCACCGACAGCCTGCGCTACTGGGTGACCGAGACCCATGTCGACGGGTTCCGCTTCGATCTCGGCACCATTCTTGCCCGTGAGCCGGGCTGCTTCGACAATCCGAGCGGGTTCCTAAAGGCTTGCTGCCAGGACCCGGCACTGGCCGCCGTGACACTGATTGCCGAGCCTTGGGATTGCGGCCCGGGCGGCTACCAGTTGGCGGCTTCCGACCGGGCTGGGCAGAGTGGAACGACAAATTCCGCGACACCGCGCGCGACTTCTGGCGCGGCGAGGTGTCGACGAGTGCACTGGCCCCGGCCCCCGCCTTTCGGCCTCCGCGACTGCTTCAACCATCGCGGCGGCAAGCCGTGCGCCTGCATCAACTTCGTCAACTTCGTCGCCGCCCATGAGTTCACCGTCGACGATCTCATCACCCACAACGAAAAGCACAATGAGGCCAACGGCGAAGACAACAACGACGGCAGCTCCAACAATCGGTCATGGAATTGCGGTGCGGAGGGTCCGACCGAGGATCGACCACAGGTCGTTTTCTTACGACAGCGGTTGCCGATAATGTGGAACGGACGCTCGATGCCACCGTTCGCTACATGAACGATCGCATCATACAATTGTTTGGAGACCAGCGATGCAAAGTTACACCAAAAACATGGGCGGGGCGGTCGCGACCGACGAAACCGACCGCCTGATTTCTTCCGACAAAACCGTCGGCACCGCGGTTTACAACCGCCAGGCGGAGCACATCGGCTCGGTCTACAATCTGATGATCGACAAATACTCCGGTCAGGTAGCCTATGCCGTGATGTCGTTCGGCGGCTTCCTCGGCATAGGCGAGAGCTATCATCCGCTGCCGTGGAAAAAGCTGACATATGACCCGCGCTTGGGCGGATACGTTGTCGACCTCGACCGCCGGCAGCTCGAGATAGCCCCGAGCTATACCTCCGGCACGATCCCCGACTGGACCGACCGCACCTATGGGCAGCGCGTCGACGAGTTTTACGGAGTGCCCCCGTACGGCTTGTGAGCCAGCCGGGGCCATTTGGCCATCCTTTGGAGGCCGTTTCGTCTCTTGCGAGATCTTACGATCAACACTCAGAGGTCATCATGGACAAGGATCGGGTCGCGGGCGCCGCTCATCAGGTGAAGGGCACCGTCAAGGAGACCGTCGGCAAGGTGACCGGCGACGCCAAGACGCAGGCCGAAGGGGCCGCTGAGAAGGCCGCGGGCAAGGTGCAGAACGCTGTCGGCGGTGCCAAGGACGCGGTTCGGGAAGCTGGAAAGAGGTAATCAGCCGAGATCTCCGGCGGCGAAGTTCGCCGCCGGAGATCTGTCGCGGACTCGTAATTGCGAAGATCATCAGCGCGCGTTCACGGAGAGCGGGCGATTCCCGTTAGCAAAGGAGCGAAAATGCCAAAAGAAACCCATACGAAAGCTGCCGAGCATCATGAGAATGCCGCCAAGGCCCATCGGGCTGCTGCGGAGCATCACGGGAAGGGCGAACACGACAAGGGTCACGAGCAGTCCGCCAAGGCCCACGAGCATTCCACCGAAGCGCATCGGCACTCGACCGACGCCCACGGGAAGAGCGGCGAACACCGCACAAAGAAATAGCTCTTGGCTGACCGGGGCAGCAATGCCCCGGTCCTTCCGGCATGCGGTGAGCCCGGCCTCAGCCACGCAAAAGCAATCGAAATTTAGATATGGAAGCATCCGAACTGGAACGGCGCCTCGTGGCGATCCTCGCCGCCGATGTCGAAGGCTATAGTCGGCTGATGCATGCCGACGAGGAAGCCACAATGGCGACCCTGTCTGTGCGTCGCCTCGTGATCGACAATCTTGTCAGCGCCCACCGGGGTCGGATCGCCAATACGGCGGGCGATAGCGTGCTAGCGGAATTCGGCAGCGTTCTCGACGCGGTTTCGTGTGCCGTCGAAATCCAGAAGGCCATGATCCAGGCGAATGAGGCCGAGCCGGACTTGCTCTCCATGCGGCTGCACATCGGCATCAACCTCGGCGACGTCATGGTCAAGGACGGCGACCTCTTCGGCGATGGCGTGAACGTTGCCGCCCGGATCGAGGGGCTGGTCAAAGGCGGCGAGATCTGCCTGTCGCGGGGCGTCCGCGATCACCTGCGTCATCGCGGCGGCATGGTCTTCGAGGATCTGGGGGAGCAGCTGGTCAAGAACATCGCCCATCCGATCCGGGCCTTTCGTCTTCGTATCGGCCAGGACACCGCCGCCCAGGAGGCTCCGATCCCCGGGGATGCCGACGAGTCACTGGAAATACCTTCGGCTCCGGCAGCGCTCTCCGAATTGTCCGCCGACAATGAGGTCGCGCTCGAGCTGGCACTTTGGGACAGCGTCAAGGACAGCAGTCCTGGCGAACTCGAATCCTACCTGGAGGAGTATCTCGAGGGTACCTTTGCCCCGCTCGCCCGCACCCGGCTCAATGCAGCGGCGCTGTCGCCTCCAGGTCCTGTCCCGCCGACACCTGAGGAAGTGGCCGCGGAGGGGCTCGATCTCGCGTTCTGGAATTCCGTCAAGGACAGCAATCGACGCGAGGAGCTTCAGGCCTACCTCGAGCAACATCCGAATGGCCATTTCGCCGGACTTGCCCGGGCGGGTCTTTCCTCGCCAGATTTTACTTAAGATTAGCGTGGGCAGCACGCCAACAAGCCGATTCGTCGCCGAGCCTTCCCGTCTGTCCGGACCTTCATCTCTGCGATCTATCTTTTTGGAACTTATGAGGAGGACAAGTGTTCGGATGAACGACCCGAGCGTATCGGTATGATACGATCGCATCGCGGCCATCACTCATCGGCTAAGGACCGGCGGTGACGCTGGCCCGCTTTAGATGGATAGGGCGATTACCTGAGAGGCGCGTTTCGCACCCTACAAGGGAGGAAAATATGGGACAAGGCATCCTGCTCTGGCTGTTGGGCGTACCGATTCCGATCATCATCCTGCTCGCCCTGATCTGGCACTGATCGAGTTCACAGGAGATAACGAGATGGTGAGCGCCCCTGTAAGCGCCGGCGTCCGAACTTCCGGCATCGGCGAGGCCGCCCATACCCTGGAAGCCTCGACCTCCGCAATGTCCTGGGCGGCGATCGTGGGTGGAGCGATTGCTGCTGCCGCAGCTTCTTTGATCCTGTTGGCGCTCGGCTCAGGTTTCGGCCTCGCTTCGGTGTCCCCTTGGGCCAATTCCGGAGCGTCGGCGACAACCTTCACAATCATGACTGGGATTTGGCTCATTGTCGTTCAATGGGTGTCATCCGGTCTGGGCGGCTATCTGACCGGCCGGCTGCGGACCGAGTGGGTCGGCGTGCATACCCATGAAGTTTTCTTTCGCGACACCGCCCATGGCTTTTTGGCCTGGGCTCTGGCAGCGATTATCGGTGCTGCACTGATCGCATCCGCGACGTCGTCGCTGTTGAGCGCCGGCGCCCGGGTGGCGGGGACCATCGCGTCGGGGGCCGCCCAGGGCGCAAGCCAGGGGGCCCTTCAAGCAGATCCATCCGCCTATTATGTCGACAGTTTGTTCCGCTCGGATCATCCGAACGCGAATGGGACCGATCAGGAAGTTCGGGCCGAGACGGCGCGCATCCTGGCAACGGGAATCAAGAACGGCGAGATGCCAGCCGCCGACAAGACCTATCTGGCTCAGCTGGTGGCGGCGCGCACCGGTCTTTCACAAGCCGATGCCGAAAAGCGGGTCGATGGCGTGATCGCAAAGACGAAGGCGGCCGAGCTGAAAGCTCGCCAAGTCGCGGATGCGGCCCGCAAGGCCGGTGCTTATGTGTCGATCTTCATCGGCCTCTCGATGTTGATCGGGGCATTTATCGCAGCGGCCGCGGCTGCACTCGGGGGTCAGCACCGAGACGAGGACTGGCGCACCACCCATGTGGGCCGGATCGGATAAAATTGCTCCGACACCGACGAGCTTGTCGCGATTGGGAGCTTCTGTGAAGCCCTTGGCCGGCTCTCAGCTAAGATCAACCCAACCTAGACCAGGCCGGCGCAGGCCGGAGCGTCCCTTCCCCCAATAGGACAGAATTGCGCGCGAGCAGCCTTCGGGAGGACTGGGGTCGGGCATGGTCTCGTCAGGGCGGCGGCCTTCCGACCCTGCGCAGACGGCGGCTTGCGCCTCTACTTTGATGGGAACCTTGCCTTTGCGACAGGGTTTACGAAATGCCTTATCCAGTCGATGTTCCGACGTGGCTGGGGTCTACCTTCCAGGAGATTCGCCATGCCGAGGACGCCGAGGCGCGCCGCCCATTCGCCTAGAGCCCGTACTTCGGGCCAGTCAGCCGACGCCATGGACGCCCGATCCCTTCGACAGGAGACCGGCAAAACGGCCGATCTCGCCGCAGATACCGTCGAGCCTGGCCAGGCGATAACCGGCAACCAAGGCATTAAGATTTCCGATGACCAGCATGGGCTGAGGGTTGGCCCTCGCGGGCCGACGCTGTTGGAAGACTTCCATTTACGGGAAAAGATTACCCACTTCGACCAAGAGCGGATCCCGGAGCGCGTGGTGCACGCCCGCGGCGCTGCGGCCCATGGCGTGTTCCAGGTCTATGAGGACTTGTCGGATCTGACGATGGCGGCAGTGCTCCGCGATCCGGCGAAGGAGACGCCGGTCTTCGTCCGCTTCTCGACGGTCGCCGGCTCGCGCGGCTCGTCCGACACCCCGCGCGACGTGCGCGGCTTCGCCGTCAAGTTCTACACGGACGAGGGTGTCTGGGATCTCGTCGGCAACAACATGCCGGTCTTCTTCATTCAGGATGCGATCAAATTCCCCGATCTGATCCACGCCGTGAAGCCCGAGCCGAACAACGAAATCCCGCAAGCCGCCTCGGCGCACGACACCTTCTGGGACTTTGTCTCGCTGACGCCTGAGAGTACGCACATGCTGATGTGGCTGATGAGCGATCGGGCGCTGCCGCGCAGTTTTGCGATGATGGAGGGCTTTGGGGTCCATACCTTCCGGCTGGTCAATTCCGCGGGCAAATCCAGCTTCGTCAAATTCCACTGGAAGCCGATCAAAGGTGTTCATTCCCTGGTGTGGGACGAAGCTCAGAAACTCTCGGGCAAGGATGCCGACTTCAACCGCCGCGACCTGTTCGAAGCCATCGAGCGCGGCGACTATCCGGAATGGGAATTGGGCCTGCAGATCGTCGAGGAAGAGGATGAGTTCAAATTCGACTTCGACCTGCTCGATGCCACCAAGCTCATTCCCGAAGAGCTGGTCCCGGTCCGGCGCATCGGAAAGATGACCCTGAACCGCAACCCGGACAATTATTTTGCCGAGACCGAGCAGGTTGCCTTTCATACGGGTCACGTGGTCCCGGGGATCGATTTTACCAATGACCCGCTGCTGCAAGGGCGGCTCTTCTCCTACATCGACACCCAGCTTCGCCGTGTCGGGCCGAATTTCGCGGAGCTGCCGATCAATCGGCCGCTTGCCCCGGTGCACAACAATCAGCGCGACGGCATGGGGCGCGCGACGATCAACCAAGGACGCGTGTCCTATTTCCCCAACCGGCTCGGCGGCGGCTGCCCAATGCACTCCGCGCAGGCAGCCGACGCCTTTCGCAGCTATGAGCAGAAGGTCGACGGCGCGAAGGTCCGCCAGCGCAGCGAGAGTTTCGCCGACCATTTCAGTCAGGCGACGCTGTTCTGGAATAGCATGGCCGATTGGGAGAAGGATCATATCGCCGCGGCGTTCGCCTTCGAGCTCAATCAAGTGGAGAACGAGGAAGTCCGCACCCATGTGATGAACGAACTTCTCGTCAACGTGGCCGACGGACTGGCGCAAAGGGTTTCGGCTCAAACCGGCATCGCTGTCGCCCGGATCGGCACGCCGGAAGCTCCAACGCCCTCGGCCCCGGATCCGTCGGGACCTCTGCGGCCGCAAGCGAAGGATGATGCCTCTCCGGCCTTGAGCCTCGACAAGCCCGCTCCCCTGATCAAGGGGCGCAAGATCGCCCTGCTCGCCGGCGACGGCGTTGATGCCGACCAGCTGCGGGATGTGAAAAGGGCGCTATTATCCGAAGGCTGTGTGGTCGAGCTCATCGCCGCCCACGCCGGCGTCATCACCGCTTCCGACGGCGAGGCGCAAAGGGTCAATCGCGCTGCGCCGAATGCCCCTTCGGTAATTTATGACGGCGCCGTTGCCTTTGGCGGGGAGAGCGCCTCGGCGCTGAGTAAATCGGGTCTGGCCATTCATTTCATCAATGAGGCCTTCCGCCATGGCAAGCCGCTTGCTTTCCTTTCTGACGGGAACCTGATGATGAAGGCGGCGAAATTGACCGAGATCAGCGCCCGGGACGGCGTTATCGCCGGCGAAGGCGATGACGCAATCGAAGCCTTCGTTCAGGCACTCCATCAGCATCGTTTCCCGCGGCGGCGGATCGACAGTATCCCCGCATAGCCAGAGCCGCCTTCAAAAGCGCTTCGAACGGAACAGTGGCGAACTCTGCTCAACGGAACCGATGATGCTGAGAAATCCATGGTTTCACTTCGCTCTTAATATCTGGTCTCTGAGCCTCGAGGCATCGTCGGTAATCGCTCTTCGCGCCCTGAGGGTTGCCGTCGGCGGTAGGGCAGCCGAGAGCGAGGCTCGTCGGATGGTCAGCGAAAAGATCGAGGCCGGCTTGGCTCTTCAGACGCTGGCGCTGACCGGGGGGCTTGGCCTTACCGCTCAAAGCGCCGCTTCCAAGACGCTGACGCACTACCGACGCAAAGTGCGCGCGAACAAGCGCCGGCTGGCCAAGGGATGAGTCGTGAGGCTTCTCTGCGGTGGGGAGGCGATCTGAAGCCAGGCGGCTTTCACCTGACCGCGGCGGTGCTCGATTTTCCGGGTGGTACGCTGGGCGACATCGGTCTGTTCTTGGTCTGAGGTGAATGAAGTCTGATGCCTTCGTAAGGTCAAGGCGCATGCACGAACCGATCCTCGTGATCAATGCCGGTTCGTCGAGCATCAAGTTCTCGGTGTTCGAGACCGGCGACGACCGATTGCTCTCGCCCGCGCGCATGGGGAGGTCGAGGGAATTACGACAGCATCGCGGTTCTCCGTAACGGACCCGCAAGGGCGCAGCCTTGCCGAACGGCGGGTCGCCAGCGTTGATTACGAGAGCGCGATCGCGGCGATTCTGGTGTGCCGTCCATATCGGTGGTGAAGCCGGGTTTGCCGGCATCGGCCATCGGGTCGTCCACGGAGATGCGGCGTTTTCGCAACCAGTGCTAATCGACGCGCGGGTTGTCGCGGCACTGGAGGCGCTTGCGCCGCTCGCTCCGTTGCATCAGCCGCACCACATTGCCGCGATCCGCGCGGTCACCTTGGCCGCACCCGAGGTGCGGCAGGTTGCTTGTTTCGATACGGCGTTTCATCAAACGCAACCGGCGCTCGCCCAGCGCTTCGCTCTGCCGCGCGCGCTGACAGAAAGGGGGGTGCGCCGCTACGGGTTCCACGGTCTCTCTTACGAATACATTGTTTCGATATTGCCGCAGATCGCACCCGATAATGCCGGAGGCAAGCTTGTCGTTGCCCATCTCGGCAATGGCGCCAGTATGTGCGCGATCGACGGCGGGCGCAGCATCGCCAGGACGATGGGGCTTAGCCCGGTGGATGGGTTGGTGATGGGAACGCGGACGGGTGCGCTCGCCCCGGGGTCATTCTCTATATGCTGCAGCACGAGGGCATGGATGCGACCGGCGTCGAGAAGCTGATCTACGAAAAATCGGGATTGCTCGGCGTGTCCGGGCTGTCGAGCGACATGCGGGTATTGCTGGCCAGCGAACTGCCCGCAGCAAGGGAGGCCATCGATTTGTTCGTCTATCGCATCGGCCGGGAGCTGGGCTCGCTCGCGGCCGCGCCGGGCGGGCTCGATGCGCTTGTCTTCACCGGCGGGATCGGCGAGCACGCCACCGAAATCCGTGCGCGTGTGTGCCGTGATGCATGCTGGCTCGGCGTCGTGCCCGACGAAGCCGCCAATGTCGCCGGCGGCCCGCGCATTTCGATGCCGGACGCGGCAGTATCCGCCTGGGTGATCCCGACAAACGAGAATTTGATGGTCGCTCGACATGCGCGCCGGTTGCTCGATGACAGGCCGCCGCCACAATGAATTCCCAATGGAGCATTGATGAATCGGTCCCTTTCCGGAGCAGCGCCCTCGGCCGACGACCTTCGTCTGATGGATTTATATCTGCGGCCCGGGGCATGGCGGCCCCGGCATGGTCGCGAACACCTGGCTCGAAGGTACCTATAGCGAGCTCTATCCGAGCGTCTCGCAAGACGCCGAAGGCATGCGCCGGCTGTTCCGCCAGTTCAGCTTTCCGGGCGGCATCCCGAGCCATGCCGCGCCCGAGACCCCTGGGTCGATCAACGAGGGCGGCGAGCTCGGCTATTCGCTGTCGCATGCCTATGGCGCAGTGCTCGACAATCCGGGCCTGATCGCCGCCTGTGTTATCGGCGACGGCGAGGCCGAGACCGGGCCATTGGCGACCTCCTGGCACGGCAACAAGTTCCTGAACCCGGCCACCGACGGCGCGGTGCTGCCGATCCTGCACCTGAACGGCTGCAAGATCGCCAACCCGACCACCCTCGCCCGCATCCCGCAACAGCAGCTCGAAAGCCTGTTCCTCGGCTATGGCTACAAGCCGCATTTCGTCGAAGGCGACGATCCGGCGACAATGCATCAGCTGATGGCGGCGGCGCTCGACACCATGCTGGGGGAGATCGCGTCGATCCAACGGACCGCGCGCGCCGGCGACCACATCGTCTGCCCGCAATGGCCGATGATCGTCCTGCGCAGCCCCAAAGGCTGGACCGGGCCGAAGACCGTCGACGGGCTGAAGACCGAGGGCTATTGGCGCGCCCACCAGGTGCCGATCCCGGACATGGCCACGCCTGAGCATGTCAAATTGCTCGAAGACTGGATGCGCAGCTACCGGCCGCAGGAATTGTTCGGCCATGACGGCAGGCTGCGGCCTGAGATCGCGGCGCTGGCACCCGAGGGCGACCGGCGCATGAGCGCCAACCCGCGCGCCAATGGCGGGCTGCTGCGGCGAGAGTTGGTCATGCCGGACTTCGCCGATTACGCGGTCACAGTCGCCACCCCAGGGCAAGCTGATGGCGAGGCGACGCGGGTCATGGGCGTCTTCCTCCGCGACGTCATGAAGCATAACCATGATTTTCGCCTGTTCGGCCCGGACGAGACCGCATCCAACCGACTCTCGGCGGTATTCGAGGTCACCGACCGCGCCTGGGTCGCCGAGACCCTGCCGGAAGACGACCATCTGTCGCGCGACGGCCATGTCATGGAGATCTTGAGCGAACACACCTGCGAGGGCTGGCTCGAAGGCTATCTGCTGACCGGCCGGCACGGGTTGTTCTCGTGCTACGAAGCCTTCATCCATATCGTCGACTCGATGTTCAACCAGCATGCCAAATGGCTGAAAGAGTTGCGCGAGATCCCATGGCGGCGGCCGATTTCATCCTTGAACTATCTGTTGACTTCGCATGTCTGGCGACAGGACCACAACGGCTTTAGCCACCAGGACCCGGGCTTCATCGACCACGTCGTCAACAAAAAGGCCGACATTATTCGGGTCTATCTGCCGCCCGACGCCAACACGCTGCTGTGGGTCACCGACCACTGCCTGCGCAGCTGGAACCGAATCAACGTCATCGTCGCCGGCAAGCAGCCGGCGCCGCAATGGCTCGACATCGATGCCGCGATCAAGCATTGCGATGCCGGGATCGGCATCTGGGAATGGGCCAGCAACGACCGCGACGCCGAGCCCGATGTGGTGATGGCCTGCGCCGGCGACGTGCCGACGCTCGAAACCCTGGCCGCGGTCGATCTATTACGCCGGCACACTCCAGAACTCAAGATTCGCGTCGTCAACGTCATCGATTTGATGACCTTGCAGCCGCATGAAGAGCATCCGCACGGGCTCACCGACCATGATTTCGACGCGCTGTTCACGACCGACAAGCCGGTCATCTTCGCCTATCACGGCTATCCGATGCTGATCCACCGCCTGACCTACCGCCGCACCAACCACCGCAACATCCACGTCCGCGGCTACAAGGAGGAAGGGACGACGACGACCCCCTTCGACATGGTCGTGCGCAACGACCTCGACCGGTTTCACCTGGCCAGCGACGTGATCGACCGGGTGCCCAAGCTCGGCTACATGGCGGCCTATGCCAAGCAGGCGATGCGCGACAAGCTGATCGAGCACAAGCAATACATCATCCGCCACGGCGACGATATGCCCGAGGTCAAGGACTGGCGCTGGCCCGGCGCGCGCGTCTGAGGCCGTTGAGTCACGGCCTCACGGTGCACCATCGAAACGATCGGCTTGCGCACCCGCAAGACGCCTTCGTCATCCGGATCAGGTGCGATCGCGAAGCCGAGCGTGCGGCACATCTCCAACATTGGCCCGTTCTCGCGCAACACTTCGCCAACAGCTCGCCGATACCGCATTGCCAGGCGATATCGATCAGTCGCGTAATCAACAGGTCATAGACACCGCGGCCTTTCCAGCCGGTCCGCACGGCAATTGCTAGTCGGCGCGCTGGCGATCCGGGTCGGCGAAGAAATGCGCGATCCCCCAGCACGATGTGTTGGTGCTGCGCCGGCAGTGCCAGCTCGCGATCGTAGCCGATCTAGGTCAGCCGCGCCGCGAGGTATGGGTTGGGCCACGGACCGGCGTGAAAAGCGCAAGCGCGCACGGCCTCGACGTCGCGTTCGAAAGGATCGGGGCGGCCGGCGGACTCTCCATCAGCAGGGCCGCCCGGTTGCGTTGGTATCTGACGCGGTGCAGGAAGCCGGATAGCTGCCTCGGGCGAGTTGTAGGTCGGGATTTTAGCGGCGCTGAAGCGGCGCCGCCGCCGAATGCTCGCCGGGCCAGGCGGTGAAGATATTGCGGCCGCGTAATGTGTCTCGGTGTCTCTGTGACCAACACGCCATCCTGATCGGCGGCCCCCGGGTACAAAAAGCCGGCCACGGAGGGCTGGTGCATTCGGGACCCTGAAAGGCTCCTCGGAGCGAGTTGATCGAGAAGGATAAACTCGCTCCGATTTGCCAGCTCAACACTTGGTGGTCGCGGCGGTTCCTACCAACCTCGGTTCTCGTCGGGTCTCCGCCGTCCGTCGCATTGAAGCGCCCGATCGCAGCCGGAGAGCCGACGGGCCTTGAGATAAACCGGTCGCCCTGCCGTTTGTATCTCATGCAACAGGCGGCAGGAGCAGAAGCTGGAGCAGGATTTAAAGCGGCATCACGCCTTATTGGGGAGAAAATGGATCGCTTCAACCATATCGATGGTAATGCGCAATGAGCTCCTCTTCTGCTCGGCCCCGCAATCGGCTTTTGATAGCCCTGCCATCCTCCGATCTCCAGCAACTTATGCCCGATCTTGAGCAGATACGCTGCGAACGCGACCAGGTGCTGATGGATGCCGATAGTTCGCTGGATCATGTGTTCTTTCCCGATAGCGGCGTCGTCTCGGCAGTGGCGGTGTATACGGACGGTAGCGTGATTGAGATGGCAACGATCGGGAGGGAGGGCTGCACGGCTGTGCAAGCCGTCTTGGGCGCCGAGAGTTCCTCTATCCGGCTTCTCGTCCAGCTCCCAGGGTGCGCGGCAAAGATGTCGCGCGCGACATTCACGCGGGCGATGGGATCGATGCCGTCCTTCCGAAATCTCATGTACGCCTACGTCCGAGCCTTTCTTCGAGCAAGTCCTGGTGTCGGTAGCATGCAATGGGGCGCACAGCCTCAAGCAGCGTCTCGCGCGTTGGCTCCTCACGATGCGTGACCGCAGTGACGATGACGCGCTACAGATCACTCAGAATCTGCTCGCCGAAATGCTGGGTGTGCAAAGACCCACCATCACGAATGTTGCCCGCGAGCTGGAAGGTGCTGGTTTGATCGCGCGCGGCCGGCGGCAAGTTACGATACTCAACCGACAGGGCCTCCTGGCGGAATCTTGTGAATGTTATCAATTGGTCCGGACCCGCATCGCCTCTCACCTCCCCAAGACATATCCGTAAAGCCGGAGTTTGCGCCCCCGACGGTAATATATATTACCGACGCTGGGCTTCTACGCGGTCACAATGGGCCGTCGAACAGGGCTGGAAGCGGCCAACGAGCCGCGGGGGTCGGAGAAATGGATGGGCCGGGAAGCATATTCTCGTCGACGACCACGAGGCCGTCCGCGAAGTGATCGTCAGCATCCTTAAGAGGAACACCACTATCGCATCCGCGTCGCATCTGGCGGGACCGAAATGCACGATTTTCTGGGAGAGGACTGGCAATGCACACCATCACGATAAGAGTGCGCGCGGTTGATTTTGCCGAACGGATGAGCGCGATGCGCCTTTGGCTCGACGAGCATCGATTCGAGCCCTCCAGGTTCACCTATACGGAAGACGGCAACGACGTTTTGATTGATGTCGACTTCAAGGTTGCAACCGAAGCAGCGGCCTTCTCGGCGCAGTTCTCCTGAGGCGCGCGACCGGCGGCCTAGGGAAGTCGCAAGGTGACGTGAGATCAGTACCGGCGTCATGCTGCCCGCGGTCCTGTCTGACTGGAACCGCCGGTTCAGTTGCCTTCGCGCCATTCGATCCTGACGACACCGTGTTCTCGCTCCAGTTCGGTGATTACCTCAGGTGTCGTCGTCTCCGAGCGGTGACGAATTTCACGGATCTGGAAGATGAGCTTACGGTGACCGGTGATACTTTCCACTATGCTATGACTTTGCCAAATCGCTAGATGGTTGCGGTGAAGCCGCCATCGAATTTCAGCTTCGCTTGGGCCGTTCACATCGATTTCAATCGCAAAGCGTGCCGACTTTTCTCGCCGCAGTCGATCCTCAATCCATTTTAGAACCCACAAAGCCAGAAGACCGAGAAGCGTCGCGCCCGTTCCCAGCGCCAACTGGCCGCCGCCCAGGCACAATCCGATCACCGTGGCCAACCACAATGTTGCTGCTGTGGTGACACCGACGACCATATCATCGCGCCGCAGGATGGCACCGCCGCCGATAAAGTCAACCCCGGTAAGAATTCCGAGGGGTAGTCTCATGAGATCGTTCATGACAAACGAATCTGGCCGCCGACCTGACATCGGAAGTAATAGATTTACCTGAATCATAGCAACTGATGCTGCGAGGCAGACCAGCAATGTCGTACGCATCCCCGCGGCCTTTCCGTGCTCGCTACGATTGTAGCCGATCAAGATGCCTGCCAGGACTGTTAAACCGAGCCGTTCGACGATATCAATCCCGTACAGCGTCGTAGTCATTGTCATCATTTATCCAATTCCGCGGTTGTTTCGATGGCTTGCTCGAATACGCCCGGCAGATGGCGGTTCTGAGAGTGCGGGCACGACAGATGTCTTCACCCCGATGTTGAGCAGCGGGACGGTGAAGTCGGTAGTGCGGAATTTGTGGCAGCCGATGGGTAAGGATCCCGGTTTTGCGGGGCGGCGTGGATCGCCGTTTTGGCAGGCGTCCGGATGCCGGAACGGGCGGATGACATCACTCCTTCCGCATTATTCTTTACAGCCGAGGTCGAGCCGTGACCGCAACCGTTGCCAGCGCGAGTCCTTTCCAGCCCCGCGGCCCTCGCTTCCGCCGATAGGCATCCCCTCGGATAGCTCGTCGACAAGACGCCGGGCCAACGTCCCGCGTGGACCACGCACCCAGTGATCCCGATCGGGCCCCATCGGCGCGCCACCCCTGCAACGGCAGCAGCAAATAGGCGGTGAGGCCGTCGAGCAACGGCTCGTAACTCGCCCGCAATGCGGCCAGCAGTTCCTCCGCGTCCGGGGTCCCCCAGCCGAACCCAGTTTCAGCGAGATCGCTCTGCAGCCGCAGGAAGGCCGGATGGTCCAGTCGGTCGCCGCCCGTTTAACGCGACGGAGCGACACTGAAGGACCGAGCCATCTCGACCAAAATCTGGCGTGCCATGGTAAAGGTCATGCGCGCCTGCAACGGCGGCACGCCCTCCAGGCCGACGAGGATGAGGGCACAGCAATCCATGATGACGGCGAGCGCCGCCAACCATGACTGATCGTTATGTTGCGATCGATAGTACGCGAGCATCGGGTAGGAGAGATGACTTTCCAGGAGCTCTGCCCCCCAGCTCTCACAGTCCCGCAGCAGCATGCTGATCTGGAAAAGCCCATCCTCGCCGGCATGGCGATGGAATAATCCGAGCGCCGTTGGCGGCGAACCGGCGCGCCCGTCCAGCTTGATAACGGATGCCTCCCGACGCGAGAAGAGCTGGTACAGCACCGCCAGATAGCCGATGACGACGGCGATAAAGCCAAGACCGGTGCCGGCTTCCAGAACCGAAAGCACACGTGCGATCCTGGTGTGCGGCACGAGATCGCCGTAGCCCAGGGTGAACAAGGTCACCCCGCTCAGGTAGAGCTGACTGCCGAGTGTCGGTCGAGGCGTCACCCCGGCGCTGATCTGGATGGCCCAGAGCAGCAAACCGAAGCCGAGCATCAGACCGGTGATCCAGATGCCGAACAGCAGCACCATCGACAGCGCGCCATAGACGGCAAGAAAATGTTCCCTCATCCCGTTCTGTGGCATGCGGACGGTGAGCGCCGACCGCGCAACCCAGGTCATTCGATAGAAGAGGCTGACAAAACGCAGCTGCCGCAGCACGCGTCGCGGCAGCAGCATGACCTCAAAGGCGTCCTGCAGCGTGAAGGCGAGCAAGAGAAGAGCCAAGGCGGCGACGGCGGTCGTAACCATGCTCGGGAAACGCCGTGCGCCGGTCGTGGTACCGTTGCCTGGCGCGAATAGCTCTGACCGATGGCCCTCAGACCTCAAACCGGGAACCCGGCGCGGCGCGGCGACAGGGGTACGCCGTACCGGGCTGCCTCGATCTGTAATAGCGCGCCATCTTCACGATGTCCGTCAGTGCGCCAATAGAGCTACTGCTGGTTTTATGTTCTAAAAGTAACGCGGAAAAATCCTTAAGGTTTGTTATTGCTCTCGTCATCTTTGGGCAGGAGCGGAACCCGGTAGGCGGCGAGGATGACGTCGATCGCGGCGCGATTGCGATCGAGCGCTGCGTCGATGACTTTGCGAAAGGCAACGTCGCCTTTGCGCACGCCCATCGCGATGTCGAACGCCATCGGAAATTGCGCGCCGTCAAACGGCGGATTGACGGCAGTTATGACCAGCGGCACCTGCTCCTTTTGCGCGAAATACCCGGCAAGGGGCCCCCAAACTACGGCGACGTCAACGTCGCGACGAGCCACGGCATCGACGATCGCGGCCGGTGGGTTCGGGCGGCTGTAATCGCCATACAGCATGTAGCCGCGGACATTGGCGATGATGCCGCGGCGCGCAAGGGCGTGCGCGGGGGACGTATTCATCGCCTCGTTGCCGATCATCTGCACGCCCACCGTCAGGCTGCGCAGCCGCGGATCGTCGAACGAGGAGATATCGAGTTTCCGGTCCGCGCGCGTGACGAAGACGTAGATCGACCGATAATATGGATGGGTGGTGGTGACCAGGTCGATGCCGCTAGCGATTCCCGGCCACAAATCGCATTCCCTGGATTTTAGCGTATTGCGGACAAAGCCGCGCCGCTGTGCCCACCATGTATATTTGACGACCGCGTCCCGATCATGGGCAATGAGTGCCACAATCTTGTTCTCGAACCCTTCACCTTTGTCGTTGGAGAAGGGCAGGTTGTTGGGATCGGCGCACACCCGGAGCTCGTGTGCCTGCCCCGGCTGCGCGGCAAGAAGGAAGGCGGCGGCCAGGATTGCTGCCGTCCGCCTCATTGCGTCGTCCCCGGTGTCTTTGCCGCGGAGGCGGGGGGGCGGGCCGGCGGGGGCCGGCGGCGGCGTCGGGACCGTCTGACCGGCGTTCACCGGTGTCGGGACCGACAGCGAGCGAACAAAAGCGGCAAGTTCCCAGATTTGCGCATCCGGGATCTTGCCGCCCCAATACGGCATTCCGTTCGGGCGGCCTTGCGCGATCGAGGCATAGATCTGGTCGAGCCGCCCGCCGTAGCGCCATTGATTGTCCATCAGCGCCGGCCCGATGCCGCCGCCGCCGTTGAAGTGGCAACCCGAGCAGTTGTACCAAGTAAACAACCGATGCCCCTCGTTGATGTATTGCGGGTTGCCTTGATAGATCTTGGCGCGAGGGTCTTCGGGCGGCGGCGAGCCGCCGCCCGGAAACAAGCTGGTGACGGCCACGTTTTGCGGGCCGCCTTCGTCTGCCGGCAGCCCGCCGGTCGGTTGCGCCTGCGCGCTCGTTGCCAGCGCCAGCGCTGCGAGGCCCAGGACAGCCATGCCGTGGCAATTACGATGGCGGCAGCGCAAAGACATAGAGCGTCCCTCCAGGGGTCGTTTTTTGCTTCAGGTCGGGGAGCGCACCGACGAAACCCAATGCTGCTGTCGGATCCTTGGGGTCGAGATTGCCCGCGACGATGGCGCCGGCCCAGCCCCCGACACCCGACAAAATCGCGACGTATTCGCGCCCGTCAGGCCCACGATAGGCAACCGGCTGACCGATGATTCCGGATCCTGTCTTGAATTGCCACTTGAGCTTGCCGGTATTTGCGTCGACGGCTTTGAACCAGCCTTCCATCGTTCCGTAGAAAACGAGGTCTCCGGCAGTGACGAGCGCCCCGCTCCACACCGGCAGATCTTCCTTATCCTCCCAGACAGGTTTGCCGGCGACCGGGTCCCAGGCGGTCAGCACGCCGCGATTGCCGCCCGGGCCAGCCTTCATGACGACGTTGGCACCGACATAGGGCGTACCGGAGATGTAGTTGACCTGAAGGCTCTCCCAGTCCATGCACAGATTAGCGTGCGGGATGTAGACGAGCCCGGTCCGTGGCGAGAACGCTGATGGTTCCCAGTCCTTCGTGCCGGACGCGGTCGGGCAAATGTCGCGCACCGTCTGCCCGAGCTTGGTCTCCTTTGCCGGGTTGAGGATCGGCCGACCGGTTTTGAGATCGACACCCTTTGTCGAGTTGACCGGTCCATAAGAATTGGCGGAGAGCACCTGCCCGGTCGTACGGTCTAGCGCATAAAGGTAGCCGTCGCGGTCCGGGTGAATCAGGACCTTGCGCATTTTGCCGTCGACCGGCATGTCGATCAGGATGATCTCGTTGACGCCGTCGTAATCGTGTTCGTCGTGCGGCGAGGTCTGGTAGAACCATTTCGCCGCCCCGGTATCCGGATCGCGGGAAAAAATCCCCGCGGTCCATTTGTTGTCCCCAGGCCGCTGCTCCTGGTTCCATGGGCCGGGATTGCCCACGCCATAGTAGATCAAGTTCAGATCGGGATCGTAGGCGATCCAGCCCCAGACCGTGCCGCCACCGGTCATCCAGGCTTGCGGCGGCCAGCTCTTGACGCCGAGGTCAGAGCCTTTTTCCGAAGCATAATAGGGGTGAAAATCGGGACCGATCAGCACATCCTTATCGGGTCCGGTGCTAAAAGCCCTCCAGGCAAGCTTTCCGGTGTCGGCGTCCAGGGCGGTGAGCCAGCCGCGCACGCCGAACTCGCCCCCCGAATTGCCGACCAGCACCTTCCCCTTCACGACCAACGGCGCCATCGTCATCGTCTCGCCGCGATTGATGTAGCCAAGCTTGGTCTTCCACACCTCGCTGCCGGTCTTGGCGTCGACAGCGACCGTATTGCCGTCAAGCGTGTTGTAGAACAGCTTGCCATCCCAATAGGCGGCGCCGCGATTGACCACGTCGCAGCAAGCAACCCCCTGGCTCGCCGGCTCCGGATGAGGCTGGTATTCCCATTTCATCGGCGCGCCGGGCTTGGTCAAGTCGAGCGCGAAGAGGTTGTTCGGATAGGCGGAGACGACATACATCGTGTTGTCGACGACGAGCGGCGCGGCCTCTTCGCCCTTGTCGACGCCCAATGAAAAAGTGAATTCGGGGCGCAGCTTGACCACATTACCGCCATCGATCTGGTCGAGCTCCGAAAAGCGCGTGCCCGCATAATTCTTTTCCGCGAATGACCACTGGCCGTCATCCTTTGGCGCCGCGGATGCGGGTGGAACGGCTTTCTGCGCCTGCGACGGGGAAGCCGGCTGCGCGCTCGCGGCGGCCGGAACCAACGCCAGGACCGCAGCCGCCAGCGCGACGGCGGCACGCTCAACGCAGCGTGTAGAGGTAAGCCGCCACATCGCGCGCATCATGCTTGTCGATCTCCATATTCGGCATGGCGTTGCCGGGCACGACGCTCTGTGGCGTGCGTAGCCACGTCACCATATTGTCGGGCGTATTCGGCAGCATACCGGCGATGATCGTGCGCTCGCCGATATTGCCGAGCGGCGGACCGACCCGGCCATCGGCTCCGCGAACGCCGGGGATGTCGTGGCACGAGCCGCAGCCGAGACCAGCAATCAATACGGCGCCGCGCTGCGGATTGCCGCCGGCAACCGAGCTTTTACCTGGGTTCTCATCGCAATGAGTCATGGCGAGCAGAAGCGGCGCTGCAGCTAGGATTAACCGGCGCATGGCGGCACCGTCAGCAGGGCCATCAAGGAAAAGACCGTTGCCGCCACTGAGCCGAGGCCGGTCATCGCACTCGTCGATGCAAGAAACTGCCCACGACCGATGGCCGGCGCCAGAATGTCGCTGTGGAGCGCCGGATGATCATGGCGCATGGAAAGCCAAATCCGCAGCGACACCGCGCTGGCACCAAGCGCTACAAGGATCGCGACGATGTTGGCGGCAAAGGCGATAGCGGCGACGGCATGCCACCCTGCCGGCTCGCCCAGCGGTGAGCCATCCGGAAAGCAGCTGTGACTGGCGAGCGCATAATTGACGATGAGCTGAAAGTACCAGGCCACAGGCCCGGCGCTCAGCCCGAAAAAGAGAGCGCCAAGACCGGCGCCTCCGGATGCGCCCGATGGACGGATTACGCGGGGATGCGCAGCGGGCGTCATCCCTGCTCACCACAGGCGAGGGGTTAGGTAAAAAGTCGCAAACACCGCCAGCCAAACAGCGTCGACGAAATGCCAGTAGACGTTGCCGATCAGCACCGGGGCGTGCCGACGCCGGTCGAAATAGCCGAGCCCCGACCAGACCAGCACCATCAGCAATATGACTAGCCCGACCACGACATGCGCCATATGGAAGCCCGTAACCGTATAGTATAGCGAAGCGTAGGTGCTCGTCCGGATCGAAGCGGCACGGTTGTGCCATTCGAATCCTTGCACGATAACGAAAACGATACCGAGCATCAACGCCGATGCGGCCCCGGTCAACTGTTGGGCCCGCGCACCGCGTTTGACACCGCGCTCGCCGGTCCAGGCGGCGATGCTGCTCATCAGCAGTATGAGGGTGTTCGGCAGCGCTAGAGTGAGCGGCGGCGCTTGGCGCGGCAGCCAGGCGGCATCGAGTTGAACGTCGAAATAGAAGTAGCTGAACAGCAGATAGGTGAACAGCGCCGCCTCGCTGGCGATCAGGCAAAGCATTCCCCACCAACCGAGACCACGGCGCTCGATCCCGCCGATCGGTAGAGGAGCCGAGCCGAGAGCGGTGTCAGTCATCCGCAACGCTCGCGACTTGGCCCAATTGTCGCTCCGGCCACAGCCAGACCAGTAGCGCGCCGGAGGCGACAAGTCCGCAGACCGCCGCCAGCCACCACCAATGCACCAAGAGCCCGGTAAAGCCCCCCGTGATGGCGACGGTCAGGATGAACGGCGCATAGGAATCTTCGGGCATCTTGAGTATCAAATCGGGCTCGCCGTCGAGCGGTGTCGTTGCGATCGTCTCGCGCCCATGATCGAGCACCATCCCTTGTCCCACCGAAGTGCGCCTTTCGCTTTCGCGCAGGCGGTCCTCCCACAGCGGATGGCGGCTCTCCACGATCGGGATGACGGCAAAGTTGTAGGGCGGAGGCGGCGAAGACACCGACCATTCGAGGGTGGCCGCATCCCAGGGGTTGGCGCCGGCGAGGCGCCCGTGGTGCAAGCTTTTGGCGATGTTGATCACCAGCAGCAGCACGCCGAACGCGAAAACGAAAGCGCCGATACTAGTGAGCATGTTCAAGTTGCTCCACCCCATGCCGGTGGGATAGGTGTAGACACGCCGCGGCATGCCGAAGAGCCCGGTCAGATGCATCGGCAGAAAGGCGAGGTTTATGCCGATGAACATGGTCCAGAAGTTCCATTTGCCGAGCCGCTCGTCGAGCATCCGACCGGTCATCTTCGGGAACCAGTAATAAAGGGCGCCCGCCACCGGAAAGACGTTGATGCCGATCAGGACATAATGAATGTGGGCGACGACAAAATAAGTATCGGTCAGCTGCCAATCGACCGGTACCGATCCGGTCATAAAACCAGACACCCCGCCGATCACGAACAGCACGATCATGCTGGCGAAGAACAAAAAGGCGGTGGTGATAACCGGGCGGCCGAGGCAGATCGTTGCGGTCCAGGCGAACACCGCAACTGCACTCGGAACCGATATGATGATCGACACGCTGCTGAACAAGGACAGCGCCAGGCTGGGGAGCCCAGTCGCGAACATGTGGTGTACCCATACGCCAAAGCCGAGGATCATCGTCGCCACGGTCGACAACACGACCGGCGTGTAGCCGACGAGCGGCCGGCGGCAGAACACCGGCAATGCCACCGATACCATGCCCATCGCCGGCAACACCACGACATAGACCCATGGATGGGCGAAAATCCAGAAGAGGTGCTGCCACAACAGCGGCTGGCCCTCTTGCGAAACGTCAAAGAAATGTGTGCTGAACTGCCGATCCATCCACAGCAGCAGAAAGGCGAGGCTGACGCTCGGCACCACGAGGAGGTTGGCGGCCGAAGCGGTCAAGGTGCCCCAGGTCATGATCGGAACCCGGTCGATCGCCATGCCGGGCGCTCGCGTCCGTAGAAATGTGACGACAAAATTGGCCGCGCCCACGGTCGTGGAGATGCCGAGGAAAATCATTCCCAGCGAATAGAAATCGATGTTGAGGCCCGGGTTGAACGGCCGCTCGGCATTGGGCACGTAATTGAACCAGCCGTTGTTCGGCCCGGCACCCGATAGCAAACCCGGCATACATGAAGATGCCAGCGGCGAGGTAGATCCAGTACGATAATGCATTGAGGCGAGGAAACGCCATGTCGCGCGAGCCCAGCACCAGCGGCCACAGATAATTGCTGAACCCGGACAATATCGGCAGCGCGTAGAGAAACATCATCGTCATGCCGTGGGTCGAGAACAGCTGGTTGTATTGCTCCGGAGTCAGAAAATGCTGATCCGGTCGGGCCAGCTGGACCCGCATGATCAGCGCTTCGATGCCACCCAACGCGAGGAAGACGAAGGCGGTGACGATGTAGCGAATGCCAATCTTTTTATGATCAACGGTCGAGAGCCAGCCGGCGATGCCGGGCTCGGTCCCCCAGATGCGGTCGAGCCCGCGGTCGTAGGCAACCGAAGCGGAGGCGATCTCCGGCGTTCTTTCGATATCCGAAACGGTCACGGCCGTCGCCTCAGTTGAGCGTTGCCAGAAAGGTGCGGATATCCTGGAGGTCCGGCCCGGAGAGATAGAGGGTCGGCATCCGGGTCCCGGGCTTGATCGCCTGCGGGTTGGCGATCCAACCCGAGAGGTTTCCGGGGTTGTTCGGCAAAGTCCCGGCGGCGATCGTGCTTCGGCTCATCAGATGGGTCAGGTCCGGCGCCACCGTGCCGCCCGCGCCGGTGCCACGAACCGCATGGCAAGCGCCGCAATGAAAGACAAAGAGGCGCTCGCCCCGCCCGACCTCCGGCGAAGCCGGGAATGATATCGGTTGAAGCTGACGCTCCAACCAGGAATTAAAGGCGCGGGTTCGGCAATCAGAAAGAACGCCATATGGGCATGCTGCCAGCCGCAAAACTCGGTGCACTGACCACGGTAAATCCCGGGGCGGCTCGCTTCGAGCCAGGTCTGATTAACCAGCCCTGGGATCGTTTCGGTCTTTCCGGTCAACGCGGGGACCCAAAACGAATGGATGACGTCGGCACCGATCAGCTGCACTCGCACCGGCTCGCCGGTCGGAATATGGAACTCGTTGGCGGTGGTCAGAACGCGCGAGGGAGCGGCGCTCAGATAGCGCGCCTTCCACCACCATTGTTGACCGGTGACCTCGATGGTCACTTGTGGGTTGCTGGGCGGTCCACTGATATCGGCGAGAACGATTACCGTCCAGATCAGCGAGCCGAGCAGCACAACGGACGAAATCCCAACGCCGATCGAGATCCAGCCGAGACCGGCCGGCCCGCGCTCGACGGGCACCCGCTCGACAGCGTCGCCGGCGAGCGCGCGACGCCGCCACGCGCCGACGACGACGAAGGTGGTGCACACGAGGATGACGACGATTGAAATAACGAGTAGTCCCCAGGTGAGCGCCGCCACCGGGTAGGCCTTGGCGCCGAATCCGCGTAGATAGGACAATGGGGTGGCGGCGTCGGCTGAGGCTATTAACACGGCTGCCACGCCCTCAAACCGGCTGAAGGTATTTACCGGCGACAAGCGTTTCGCTCAGGTCGTCCTTGTGGTTCATCCGCCGCGCCGGGCCTCCAGCCGGCTCGGCCCGGATAGAACCGGCCACAGCGTCAGCATGGCGAAGGCGAGGAAAATCCCACCGCCGGGAACCCACATGATCGCCCCGCCGAGCTGCTGATCCTGGAGTTGGGTCATGCCCCAGGCCGCGGTGGTCAACAGATGAGGCGGATAGAGCGGCCGAGGTGCCAGGGTGATCAGCGCACCGAGGAATCCCATCTGGACAGTCGAGAGGATGCCTGCGGCCATCCGGTGCAGGAGGGTCGTCCCACGTGTGTCGAGCAGCCCGTACCATAGCCACAGCCCGCCGCCGATGACGGTCAGGTGCATCGTCCAGTAGACGATCGTGCTGTCAAAGGTGGCGGTATAAGGTCCGGGCGCGTGCCAAAACCACAGCAGTAGAGCGAACACCGCTGCGGCGGTCAGCGGGGCAGGCCTTATCCATCGCCGCCATCGTAACGTCACGCCGAAGGCCGCGGCAGTGACCCCCAGCGGTCTCCCGGCAGCGACGAGCGGTGCTGCCAACAATGTCAGGATCATGTGCTGCCCGACACGAGCGGCGAACAGCGAAACCGAGAGCGCGCAAAGCGGCGACACTAGAGCCAGGGCCGCGGCCACCCACCCGGTATAGAACGCGGCCTTTTCACCCGCGCCCGGGCCACCTCTGCTAGCGTCGATACGGGGTACGCCGAGCGCATAAATCACTGCGACCGCGACGAGGACAGCGATCAGTACCGGGTCGAGGTTCCAGCTCGTCAGCAGCGAGCCCGGCGATGGCGCGGGGCCGCAATACGGAATGACCCCAGGGTAGTGCCAGGTCGTGGTCACATCCGCCCCCGCTACTCGGCTCGCCGGCGCGACTATTTTCAACGACCGCTGCAGCCCAAGGTTCCGGAGCTGCGCCAAATCTATTTGCCCGGCAGGTTCGATCGAAATGCCGGAACCAACCGAGCGGAACTCGGTTTGATGGAGTAGGCGCAAGGAAACCAAGCATGCTCCAGCAGCAGACCATATCACTCGATGACGCGCGGCGTGTGACAGTTGCGGGTGAGGCCAAGGCCCGTGAGCTCGGTTCGCCGAGCAATATTGCTGTTGTCGATACCGGCGGTAATTTGATCAGTCATATCCGCATGGATGGAGCCTGGATCGGCAGTATCGACATTTCGATCAACAAAGCATTCACCGCCCGGATGTTCGACATCGCCACCAAGGACCTGGCTGAAAAAGCACAACCAGGCGGGAGTTTTTACGGTATCCATCTGTCGAACCATGGACGCATCATGATTTTCGTAGGCGGGGTACCGCTCAAACGGGGAAATCAGATCGTCGGGGCGATTGGCGTCAGCGGTGGCGACGGTGATCAGGACCAGGCCGTGGCCGAAGCTGCTGTCGCAGCTTTGTAAGGGCCGAGCGCCTCGGGCAACGGCGGAGCTCAACAGCCGAATGCGGATTCAGCGCGCACGAATTTGCTCCCGATTTTTCAGCGCATCCCGTCGGCATTCCGGGCAGTTCGGCAAAAACACGTCGCCAAGGTAAACTCTTCGCTATGAGAAGAATTCACTGCAGATAGGACCTCAGACTCAGGGATCTCGACAATGAAAGCTCTCGTTTATAACGGCCCGCGTGATGTGACTATCCGCGACGTTCCGGACCCGCGGATCGAACAACCGACCGATGCTCTGGTTCGGATTACAGCGACCAACATCTGCGGCTCCGATTTGCATATGTATGAAGGCCGAACGAGCGTGGAGCGGGGAAAAGTGCTCGGCCACGAAAACCTCGGCCGCGTCGTTGAGATCGGGCCCGCCGTGGAGCGGGTAAAAAAGAGCGATTGGGTGTGCCTTCCGTTCAATATTAGCTGCGGTTTCTGCGAAAATTGCGGACGCGGCCTGACCGGGTTCTGCTTGACCACCAATCCAGGATCAGCGGGCGCGGCATATGGTTATGCCGAAATGGGACCCTATCAGGGCGGCCAAGCCGAGCTGCTACGGGTTCCTTTCGCTGACTTCAACTGCCTCGTTCTGCCGTCGGATGCTGAGGAGAAAGAGGTCGACTATGTGATGCTCGCCGATATTTGGCCCACCGGTTGGCATGCGACGGAACTCGCCGCTGTCGAGGCCGGCGACTTTGTCGTCGTATATGGCGCCGGGCCGGTCGGGCTGCTGGCTGCCTATTCGGCGATCCTCAAACAGGCTTCCAAAGTTATGGTCGTCGACCGGCATCCGGACCGACCGAAGCTCGCCGAGCAGATCGGTGCCATTCCGATCGACGATACGAGGGAGGATCCGGTCGAACGGGTAAAACAGCTGACCGGTGGCGCCGGCGCCGATAGGGGGTGCGAATGCGTTGGCTGGCAAGCACACGATCCGGCAGGCCACGAACATCCGAACATGACCATCAACAAACTCGTCGCCTCGGTGCGACCGACAGCGGGTATCGGCGTTGTCGGCGTGTTCGTGCCGGAAGACTTGAAAGGGCCCGACGAGATGAGCCGACAGGGGCAGATAGCCTTTGGTATGGGAGCCTTCTTTTCGAAGGGACTTCGCATGGGTTCCGGCCAAACCAACGTCAAGGCATACAATCGGCACCTTTGCCGGTTGATCCATGCCGGCCAGGCCAGGCCTTCCTTCATCGTCTCCCATTGCCTCGAGCTGGGCGCGGCACCTGACGCGTACCGTCATTTTGACTCGCGCGAGCCGCGCTGGACCAAAGTGGTTTTGCGACCTGTGGCCCGAGCCAGCACAACGTAGCCAGCGATATCCGAGGATAGAAACGCTGCGAGTCCGCCCCCCGCCTGTGGAATTTGTCGACGATCACTCCCCCTCCTTTCAGAGTGGGAGCAACGCCACGCGGCCCAGGAACTCAAGTGAGCAGCAGAGAAAGAGATTTTCGCCCAACTTGTCGCCGTGGCTTCGACGACGACAACTTCGAAACACCCCGGCGCGGTTTCGGGTCTATACCGGGATATAGCGCTCAGAGGTTTGAACCGTCCTCCGGTCCCCCGGTTCAAGCCGTTGTCAAATGGTACAACCCCGACAAGGGATTCGGTTTCGTACAGCTTGCCGATGGGTCCGGTGATGCCGTCTTGCATGTGAGTGTGGTCGAGCGCAGCGGCCACGGTAGCGTCCCGCCGGGTGCAACGCTCGAGGTCCGCGCTGGTCCGGGGCCCAAGGGGCCGCAAGTAACGGAAATCCTGAGCGTCGACAGCAGCACCGCGCAGCAAGAGCAGCCTCGGCGTTCTCGGCCCGAGCGATCCTATGCATCGACCGATCGGGCATCGATCGAGGAGATCGGTACGGTGAAGTTCTACGCCGCGGAGAGAGGGTTCGGATTTATCGTCAGGGACAGTGGCGGCAAGGATATTTTTGTGCACGCCTCGGCGCTGAACCGCGCCGGTATCACCGAGCTGGGAGAAGGCCAGCGCGTCGCCGTCGACATGGTCGAAGGCGGCAAGGGACCGGAGGCACTCAGCATCCGGCTCATTTGACGCGGAACCGTTTTCATTTTCGTTGCAAAACGCATCCCGGCCATGGCCGGGCGCCGGTCGTCGCAAGCGGGCGGCCGACTGCCTCGGACATCGCGTCGAGATTTACTCCGCGTAGGCCGCCGGCTCTCTTGTTTCAGCGTCATTGCATAGGCCGCAGCCGTTTGATCGAGGTCAACTCCCACAGCGTCCGGATAACGCAGGCAGACCCTCGAGCCGTCAATCGCCGCTGAACCGGTGGTGCGAAATCGACGTAGCCTCGATCCCGCGACATAGATGGCGTCCGCTTCCGGAACACCGGCCGAGAGCGTGGACGTTGTTCAATCTTTCTCACCGGCCATTGGACATTGAGACGCCACTCAATGATGGTGGAGCGCCTGCTCCAGCGCAGCCTTGTCCATCTTGGAGCGGCCGGGGATGCCGAGGCGCCGAGCTTCGGCGTAGAGCTGGGCGCGCGTGGTTCCTTTGCCGCTGCGACGAGATTTCCCGGTTGCCCGGTGGTAGGATTCCTGCGTCGCGCTGTGCCCTTCCGCCTCGTCTTGATAGGTTTCGCCGCGCCGTTCCTTCCCCTTGGTGCGGCGCAGGTTGCTGGCGTTCTTTTTCGGGCTCTCGTATTGGGAGGCGCCCGCTTCGTTCAGCGCGATCGCGATGGCCTGCTTTGGGTTCTTGACCGGTTGCCGGCCGCCTGCCGTCTTCAGTTCGCCGTGTTTGAACTCGTGCATCACGCGCTGCACGGTCTCCTTCTGCGCCGGTGATTGATGGGTAGCCATACAGGGTTCCTCGCAGGATCGAAGCAAAAAACTCATTCCATCGGGAGACGCTCCAGAGCCTTCTGTGGTTCCACCGGGAGAGGTCAAATGGCAGAAGCGGCCGGACAGGCGAAATACGAGAACTTTAATCATGTGGATTGCGTTTAAGATGCGAGCGGCTGGCAGGGGAACGCGGCGTCATGCGGTTTAGCGAACAGCAGGGCACGGCGGCAGTGGCGAATGCGTCGATCGCCGCAGAAGGTGCAAGCTCGGTTGTTGGTCCGAGCAAGCCTCGTCTTCTCCGGGTCCTGGGACCCGGCCTGATTACCGGCGCATCCGACGATGACCCTCGGGCATCGGTACTTACAGGTTCGGCATCTCCTGGACCATGCTCTTCACCCCGATCCCTTGATGGTTGCGATCCAGGAGATCAGCGCCCGGGTCGCACGGATGACCGGAAGAGGCCTCGCCGGCAACACCTGTCTGCACTATCCCGGCTGGTTGCTGCAAAGCATCGTCGTCCTGCTATTCACCGCCAAGGCGATCAACATCGGGGCCGATCTCGGCGCGATGGCTGATGCCATGAAATTGCTGATTGGCGGTCCGGTAACGGCGTACGTTCTCGTTTTCGGACTGATCTGCGTTATCGCTCAGATCTTTGTGCAGTATGCCCGCTATGTGCGGGTGCTGAAGTGGCTGAGCCTGAGCCTCTTTGCCTATGTCGCGGCGCTGGCGGCGGTGCGGGTACCATGGTGGCAGGCGCTAGAAGGCATTCGGGTCCCGACGATTGTGTAGAAGACGGACTACTCGACCCCCTCGTCGCCATCGCCGGAACAACGATCTCGTCATACCTCTTCTTTTGGCAAGCTTCGGAGGAAGCGGAGGACGCAAGAGTGGGGCCTCAACGCGCAGCCCTGATCAGGGCGGGGCGGCAGGCGCCGGCGGCATTCGCGGGAATCCGCGCCGATACGCTTGCCGTCATGGCGTTCTCGAACGTCATCGCGGTTTCGATCATGATCACGACCGGGCAACCCTGCATGCCAAGGGAGTGACCAACATCGAGACCTCGGCGCAGGCCGCCGAAGCCCTCAAGCCGATCGCCAGCGAATTCGCCTCGTTGATCTTCACCCTGGGGATCATCGGCACCGGGATTTTCTGCGATTCCGGTTCTTGCCGGTTCGGCCGCCTACGCGCGGACGGCGGTGGCCCGTGGGATTGGCGCGTCAGCCGAAGGAAGCCTGGGCGTTCTATCTTAGCCTGGCGGTGGCAACCCTGATCGGCGTCGGCCTCAATTTCACCCCGATCAACCCGATCAAGGCGCTCTACTGGAGCGCCGTGGTCAACGGCGTCGTTGCGGTCCCGGTGATGATCATCCTGATGCTGATGACCGCCGAGCGGCGGATCATTGGCGAATTCACGGTCAAGGGGTGGCTGCGCGCCTCAGGCTGGCTTTCTACAACGACAATGACGGCATGCGTCGGCAGTATGGTCGCGACCTGGCTCGTATAATCGGCCTCAAGCGCGCAATTTCGGTCGCTACGATCAGCGATTGATCGGCGGTCATCATATTTCTGCTGATCGACGCGGCTCTTTTGGAGCACCGTCAAGAACACGGCGAACCTTTGCGGCCAGTTGTTCGCGGCCGTAGGGTTTGCTGAGGAGCTCGACCCCGGGATCGAGCCGGCCGTTGTGAACGATCGCGTTCTCGGTGTATCCGGAAGTGAACAGGATTCTCAGCGTCGGCACGCGCTCGACGGCACGCTCTGCCAGTTGCCGGCCGCTTATCGGCCCCGGCATGACAACATCGGTGAACAGAAGATCGACCTTGACCCCCTTTTCCAGAATTGCGAGAGCTTCGACGCCGCTCAGTGCGGAAAGCACGGTATAGCCAAGATCTTCCAACATCGAGGACACCGTGGCCTGGACGATCTCGTCATCATCGACGAGAAGCACGGTCTCAGCGCCGGTCTCAGCGAGTGCGGTAACACGAGTTGATTGAGCGCTTTCCTGTCCAAGACTACGTGGCAAATAAAGTTTGACCGTCGTACCGTCACCCACCTCGCTGTAGATTTTCAGGTGTCCTCCGGACTGCTTGACGAAGCCGTAAACCTGAGGAAGACCGAGGCCGGTACCTTCACCGGACGGCTTGGTCGTGAAGAACGGGTCAAGCGCCTGCACCATCGTCTTCTCATCCATCCCCTTGCCGGTATCGGTAATGGCAAACAGCACGTACTGGCCCGGCTCGACCTCGGCATGCCGTGCGGCGTAGGCGTCATCGAGCGCAGCATTGACCACCTCGATGGTGAGCTTGCCGCCCTCCGGCATTGCATCGCGGGCATTGATCGAGAGGTTGAGGACCGCCGATTGAAATTCCGACGCGTCGAGGAGTGTGTTCCAGAGGCCCCCCGCAGTAACGCACTCTACCGTCACGGCTTCGCCCATGGCACGGCGGATCAGC
The DNA here is from genome assembly GCA_963790875.1 of uncultured Alphaproteobacteria bacterium. Taxonomy (GTDB): domain Bacteria; phylum Pseudomonadota; class Alphaproteobacteria; order ATCC43930; family CGMCC-115725; genus AP-15. The sequence goes on along the minus strand of CAWBQT010000016.1, from coordinate 359,504 downwards.
GGCAGGACTTCCCGCATCAGGTGCCCGAGATTGACAACTTCCGGCTGCAACGGCTGGCGTCTGGCAAACGCAAGAAGCTGTTTTGTCAGTCGTGAAGCGCGCTCGGCGGCGATGCTCATCAGGTCGATACGTTCACGTGCCTTGTCATCACGGCCGGTGGCGCGGCGCAGAAGACCCAGGCTGCCGATGATGATCGTCAACAGGTTATTGAAGTCATGGGCGACGCCGCCGGTCATCCGACCCATCGACTCGAGCCGCTGCGCCTGGCGAAGCGCCGCCTCGGCCTGCCGCCGCTCGGTCACGTCGAGAAGGGTGACGACGTAACCGCCGTCGCCTGCGGGATTGTGAAAGACCTCAACAGAGCCCCCATGGTTTCCCTGTTCTTCCACCAGGGCTGGCCGGCCTGTTGTCTCCGCCGCCGCCTCAAGCTCATTGATGCGGTTGCCAAGACCGTTCGCACCGAGGGTCAGAGGCGCACCGTGCCGAATTTCGCTTGCGGCGATCCCCATCATCGTCATGAACGGGTCGTTCCAGGCACATAAGCGACCACGATCATCAAACGCGGCGACGCCCTCGCGCACGCTATCCAGGGTGGCTTGCAGCACCCGTTCCGAAGCGGCGGTGCGCCGGTGAGCCCTCGCGAGCAGGAAGGCTCCCAGCATCAGCGCGATCGCCGCGATGATGCTGCCAACGATAAACGTCAGCGTGGTTCGTCGTTCGGCTGCTGCGGCGCTGTCGAGCCGAGAATTGAGCCGTGCCTCGGCCGCATCCATGATCGTCGCCAGATCGGCGCTGATCGCTTCCATGCTCAAGCGGCCGACATCCGTGTCCACAATGGCCTTGGCGGCGTCGTACCCCTGGCTCCGCATCGCGGTGATAGTCGATGCCAGCTCGTTCATCTTGGTCGTGATGTCGGCTTGGAGCCGGAGGAGCCGAGGCTGCTGATCGGAACTCGCGCTGGTGGCCTGCTGAAGGTTCACCATGAGCTGAGGTAGGCGTTCCTGCGCCTTCGTATACGGTTCGAGATAAACCTCGCGGCCGGTGATCAAAAAGCCGCGTTGTGCGCGCTCGGCATCCTGGACTGCCTCATCGACGGCATTTGCGGCGCGAATGGTCTGGAAGCTCAGTATAGTATTCGCGCGAGCAATCCGGGAGTCCGGCACGTTCCTCGCCAATTGCACCCCCACGACGCCCGCGATAAAGAGCAGCGGAATTCCGGCGAAGAGGCACGCGGGAATAATTTCGGCGCGAATATTCCGGCGTCTCGTCATGTGAGTAGGGGGCTCCATTGTCATACCTAAGTTTTCGCGCTCTGTCGTACCGAGCCCGCGCTCCGTCAGTGCGAGCGAGAGCTGATCGTGCGGTCTGTGCGCTTTAAGCGGCCGCTCGCCCTTGGCCGCTCAGGTTTCTCGTGGCGCCCTCCTCAAAGCTGATCTGCTCCACCTCGTCGCGCACCTGGGCGTTAGTCTGGTAATGAAGCTTGGTGATGCGCGACCATCGAGGATGGCACGATCGACCGGATCGGCGGTTTTGAGAAACGTGCACTGCTGACGCGAACCCACTCCCAGGCTATCCCCCCGATTTGAGCCTCGTTGAGACAGTCTGTCGGTAAGGTACATTACCGAGTTGATGGGATTTCGCGTTTCATGCGCATGTTTTGGCCAACCGACAGCGTTCCCAAGATGCTTCGCGAGCACCTGCGATCGCGAGAAGGTCGCCGGACTCAGTCGCGCAAGGGAAATGTCGATGTGTGAGGGACCGGTGCGAGCACGGGCGTTGCCGTGCCGGACGTTCAACGCGCCGGCGCCAGCGTTGCCGCCGTGAAATGGGGCGACGCCAGGGCAAGTTTCGCCAGTGCCGCCTCCACTCGTGCGAGGCGCGCGGCGGTCGCCGCTCGCTCGGCCGCAAGCTGCGTCCTGAGTTTCTGCATTTTCGGCCGTGAGCGTGGAGATCTCCGCCTGTTGCTCCTGAATGGCCTTGACCAACGGCGCGGTCAGTTCGCCATAGCTCACGCGATAGGTGCGGGCGGCATCGTTCTCGCGCGGCTCGGCCCGCTCCCGAATAGGACCGTCAAGCCGGCGATCGCCAGCGCGAATTTCGAAAGACGCATCATGCTCCCCTTCCTCGCCGCGTGTGGTGGCGGCGCGGCGAGACCACCGAAGACGGACAATCTCCACGGGCGGCGCCGCGCCTTCCGCCGCCCCAGGATCAGAAATTCGCAGCAATCAATCGACAGTCGCCGGATGCCCGACGGTTGAGGTCAGGATCGCCCTTTTGATCAGCTTGGACAAGGGCACTACCGGCGGGAAAGGTACCGAGCTAGCCGATTATGCGTGAGGGTTGGCGGGTGTAGCGCAAGATGTTGATTCGGTGTAGGGTTCGGTTGTGGAGACTGAACCTCGGATCAACAGGAGCGCGCACCCGCCATGGTTGATGATACATCCCTCCTCCCCGGTCTGTCACCGGTCGCCGGCAAGGCTGTCGTCGCCCGGTTTGACGGCGGTCGCCTGTCCTCGGAGGGCGGCCTGTTGGCACTGCGCGAGGTGGAGCGGCGGCTGGGGCTGGCGGGACGGCTGGCCGGATGTCTGGTGGATGAGCGGGCGCCGGAGCGGGTGCGGCACAGCCTGGAAGAGATCATCGGCTTTCGCATGCTGATGATCGCGGCCGGCTACGAGGACGGCAACGACGCCGATGCGCTGCGCCGCGATCCGATGTTCAAGCTGGCGCTGGAGCGGCTGCCGTCCGGGGCCGATCTGTGCTCGCAGTCGACGATCTCGCGGCTGGAGAACTTGCCCGACAAGCGCGCGCTGCTGCGCCTGGCCGGTGCCTTGATTGATCAGTATTGCGCTTCCTTCGGGCATGTGCCCAAGCGCATTGTGCTCGACATCGACGACACTTTTGATCGGGTGCACGGTGGCCAACAGCTGCGGCTGTTCAATGCCTTCCATAACGATTACGGGTTTCAGCCGATTGTGGTGTTCGACGGGGAGGGACGCTTCGTGACCGCGCTGCTGCGGCCGGGCCAGCGGCCGAGCGGCAAGGAGGCGCGGGCGCTGCTGCGGCGGCTGATCGGGGCGCTTCGGACGCGTTGGCCGCGGTCGAGATCCTGCTGCGCGCCGACAGCCACTATACCGCCCCCGAAGTGCTCGACTGGTGCCGCGCCAACCGCGTGGATTTCGTCCTCGGTCTAGCGCCGAATGTCGCGCTGCATCGGCATGTGGCAGAGCTGGAAGGCAGCACCGCGGAGCGCTTTGCAGCGCGGGCGGCGGGGACCAAGTTTCGTCAGTACAAGGAATTTTACGACGCCGCCGGCAGCTGGAGCCGGGCCGAGCGGATCATCGCCCGGGTCGAGGTCGGGCCGCAGGGGGCCGACACGCGCTACATCGTCACCAACCTCGAAGGCGGCCGGCCCAAGAAGCTCTACGAGCGGCTCTACTGCGCGCGCGGCCAAGCCGAGAACCACATCAAGGCGTTCAAGAACCATCTCGCCGCCGACCGCACCTCCTGCCATCAGGCCGAAGCCAACCAGTTCCGGCTGTTCCTGCATGCCGGCGCGTATTGGCTGTTGTGGTCGCTGCGCCAGGCCATGCCGCGCGCTCCACCTGGCGCGTCATGCAATTCGACACGCTGCGGCTGCGCCTGATCAAGGTCGCCGCCCGCGTCGTCGAACTGAAGACCCAAGTCAAGATCCACCTGCCGACAAGCGCTCCCTATCAGCGGAGCTTCCGCCTCGTCCTCGAGCGCTTGCCTCGCCTCGTTACCTGAAGCACGGGGCAGCCTGCCCCCACCCAGCCCTTTCCCCGCAACCTCCAGCGCCTACCCAACCCCAAATCTATACCCCCCCCAACAAAGCCCACTCCCGCTCCTTCCACAACCATACCCCCTCACACATTCAAAAGTACTTTCCTACCATAGATCGCTAGCTGATTGATTAGGCGTCCGGCAGGTCGAAATAACGGATCGACGGCGCCCCGGGCAATGCCCCCCGCCAACTTGTCGAGGTCACCGCGCCGCTGGCGCCAGGCGAGGTAGTTCTCGTAGTGCTGGCGCGTCAACTCCCGCGAAAAGGCCATCATCTGCTCGCTCGCCTACTCGGGCATACGGAACAGCGAGCTGTGCAATATCCGCCGCAAGGACGTCGATCTCGGCGCTCAACCATCTCAAGATCCTCGGCGGCAAAAATAAAAAAAGACCGTATCGCCAATATCACCGCCGAATGCACCCGGGTGCTGATCGATTATTTGGACGCCTTCCGCAAGAGACCGGACGATTTACTGTTCACGACCTTGAGATCGGAGCGTCAGCTTGCCGAATCCGACCTTCGCAAGCTGGCTCGGGTTCTGGCGCGCCGCGGCGGCATCGGCAGGCGCGTGTTTCCGCATCTGCTGCGGCACTCTCTGGCGACCAACCTGCTCAACCGCGGGGCGAGCCTGATGATGATCAAGGAGCAGCTCGGGCATGCGTTCATCGACAGCACCATGGTCTACGTCACCTCGATGCCGTTCCGGGCGCGCTCCGAGTACGACTTTTCAAGCCGGCTTACATGTAGCGCACCGCCGCGTGCCGGCAGTACCGCAATTGGGCGTCCCTTCCCTCGCCGCTCAGCGCTGTCCGGCCTTGATAAGCGCTTCTATGACTTCTTTCTCTGAAGCATCGCCTACAACCGCGGGATCGTAATAAATTTCTACCGCTATAAAGGGCGGTGCATGCCAAGTCGTACTCGTACTCGTAATTGCATCTGGAACAGGCGTGTGGCGATGATGCCAAGCCTCGCGAACAACGTCAGTTTGTCTCGCGCCCTTACTGATTTCCCTGGCAATGTGACGCCTGCCACGCTGCCCGGATCGTTGCTGTTGTCAAAAATAATGTGAACCACTGTGACGATGGGCATAGTCCCTCGCATCCAGGCAGCAGAAGCACAGGCTCACCTTCGAGGCGGCCGGTTTAGGTCTGATCTAAAACGACGATCTCTATCTGGGAGACACCAACCTCTGCGTCCCACTTGCATGGATGACAACCTACCATATCAGCCCCGAGCTGAACGCTCATCCGTGACTTTTGCTGCGTCAATCGTCGTCGTCGAGCGTGAATCCGACTTTGAGAGTGACTTGGTAATGCGCCACCTTGCCGTCTTCGACATGCCCGCGCGTCTCCGTCACCTCGAACCAGCCGACCTGCCGCAGCGTGCGCGACGCACGACCGACGGCGTTTTGGATCGCGTCCTCTATGCACTTCTCCGATGAGCCTGCGACTTGGATAATTCTGTAAACGTGATCCGCCATCGTCGTCCCCCGTGGCAATACCGAGCCGCCGAGTGAGCTCGGTCTCGGCTGATAAACGTCTGTGAGCTGGCTTTCTCCCGCTTCGGCAGCAATCAAATAGAACGATCATGGCGCGTGCGCCGGCAGCGTCGACGAGCGGAGGATTGCGGTAAGATCTCGCAGGTATCCCGGTCCGAGGAGTGCGGCGGCGCTCACGACGCGTCAGGCTGATGCGCGAGATCCCCCGCTCGCAATTCGCGCGCATCGCGCCTTGCAAAATACGGCATGAAGATTGCCCAGGTCGCCGAGGTGTATGGCGCTGCCGTTGGCGACATCGAGCGCATTATCCGGCAAGCCCGACGGCGCCATTCGGGCCGCCCCCGGTATCCCATGATTTCCACGACAAGAGGAAAGCGCCATGAGGGGGGCATGGCGCTTTCGCATTTCAAGAGCAGCGGGCGGTTCGTGGAACCACCCACCGCGAAGCGGAGGCTGCTGCTCTCGTTAGCTAAGAACGCAGACCGGTTGGAACGGTTCCGCGATCGACAACGTCAAAATCGTCGCTGAACGAGCGCACTATTTCGAGTAAGCACGCGCCATGACCGCCGCCGCACTGCCGCGATGGATCCGGCCGCAACTGGTCGACGCCGCGCCGGAAGGCGAGCAATGGCTCCACGAAATCAAATACGACGGCTACGCATGCATGCGCGCCTCGATCATGGCGCCGTGTGTGAGAACTCATCCGGCTGTCGCCATAGGCAAATTTTGCTCTGATATCCTTCCCGATACAAGGTCAATCCCAGTCTGACGAGACCCGATCTTGTGATCAATAGATAAAGGTGCATATCAACCTTCATGTTGATGTAATACATATAGTCATCTCTAGATACTCAAAAACACTCCTGGAATATCACTGCTATCCGGTTGACGGACGGGTTTAGGTCAGAAAGGTACATTTTTTCAGACTGTTAGCGCGCAATTTGGGCAGTGTCTACTTGAACGCGCTGCGACTACTGTCTCCCCGGTTTTCCCTCGGAGACGGGCCATGTACACCGGCAAGACCTTGTTCTCGCAGCTCATGGATTTCGTGCCGTGGACCACCTTCGCGAGATCGTGGCGCGCTATGGCGGCGACCGCCGGGTGCGGACGCTGTCCTGCGCCGAGCAATATCGAGCGATGGCGTTCGCGCAACTGACCTATCGGGAGAGCCTGCGCGACATCGAGGCCTGTCTGTCGGTTCAAGCCGTCGAAGCTCTATCACATGGGCTTCCGCGAACCCGTGCGGCGCTCGACGCTGGCCGATGCCAACGAGGCGCGCGACTGGCGCATCTATGCCGAGTTCGCCCAGCGGCTGATCGCCCAGGCGCGGAAGCTTTATGCCGGCGAGATCTCGGGCTCGATCTCGACCAACACCGTCTATGCGCTCGACTCGACCACCATCGATCTGTGCCTGTCGCTGTTTCCGTGGGCGCATTTCCGCTCCACCAAGGCGGCGGTGAAGATGCACACGCTGCTCGATCTGCGCGGCAATATCCCGAGCTTCATCCACATCTCGGACGGCAAGCTGCACGACGTTCACGCCCTCGATCTGCTGCTCCCGGAGCCGGGTGCCATCTACGTCATGGATCGCGGCTATGTCGATTTCGCCCGGCTTTACGCGCTCCATCAGGCCGGCGCCTTCTTCGTCACGCGCGCCAAATCGAACATGGATGCCCACCGGGTCTATTCCGCGCCGACCGATCGCAGCAACCGGCATCATCTGCGATCAAACCATCGCGCTCGATGGCTCACTACACCAGCCAAGGATTATCCCGACCATCTGCGCCGCATCCGCTTCAACGATCCCGAAACCGGCAAAACGCTGATCTTCCTTACCAACAATTTCGCCCTGCCGGCCGCCACCATCTGCGCCCTCTACAAGAGCCGCTGGCAGGTCGAGCTGTTCTTCAAATGGATCAAGCAGCATCTGCGCATCAAGCGGTTCTACGGCACCTCGGAGAATGCCGTCAAGACCCAGATCTGGATCGCCGTCTCGGTCTACGTTCTCGTCGCCATCGTCAAGAAGCGCCTCAATCTTGACGCCTCGCTCTACACTTTGCTCCAGGTTCTCTCGGTCACTCTCTTCGAGAAAATCCAGATCAATCAAGCACTTGCCGGAACCGATTCCAAAGACGATACTTCGCAAATAACTAACCAATTGAATTTATTCGCTTATTACCGGACACCAGTGCTGGAATATGACAATTAGATGACAGGAACTGAGAATATTTTTATGTGTTTTCTAGGGACATCGTCGGAGATCGGCCCATGTTATCCGCACTCGATCCTGCATCGGCCTTGGCTATCGGGCTTCTGATCTTTGCCTTGCTGCTGGTCATGGCCTTCGAGGCGACCAATGGGTTCCATGACGCCGCCAACGCGGTAGCAACGGTCATTTATACGAAGTCCCTGAATGCCGGCCCGGCGGTAATCTGGTCGGGACTGATGAATTTTGTCGGGGTTCTGCTCGGTGGTATCGGTGTCGCCTACGCGCTTGTCGAGTTGCTGCCGCCCGAGGTGCTCTCTCCGCCCAGCGGTGCGCCCGCTGTCGCGATGCTCGTCGCCGTGTTGGCGGCCGCGCTCTTCTGGAACGTCGGCACGTGGTGGCTCGGACTGCTGAATTCTAGCTCTCACTGCCTGATCGGTGCGCTGATCGGTATTGCGCTCGCCAACGCGATGGTGCGGGCGCGGACCCTCAGCGAAGGCGTCCACTGGGCGCAGCTCTGGACAGTTCTCGAAGCGCTGGCGCTGTCGCCTCTGCTTGGTTTCATCCTGGCTGGAATTCTCTATTTCGCGCTCAGCAAGTCGGTTCACGACAAGCACCTGTACGAGCCGGCGGGGGAGAACCCGCCGGTCTGGTGGATGCGAGGCATACTCATCCTCACCTGTACCGGAGTCAGCTTTGCGCACGGCACTAACGACGGTCAGAAAAGCATCGGGCTGATCATGCTGACGATCATTGGGTTGTTCCCGGCCTTCTTTGCGCTCAATCCGATGGCGGCAGACGCGATTTCAGATCTGCCGAACACCGCCCACGCCGCGGTGCGGCTGATAATACGGCGATGATGAGAAGGAACAAACCCTCGCTGCCGCCAACCGGCTCGAAAGCGAAGGCGCGGCTGTTCCGCAGGCGGCGCCTTCCGCCAGGCTCCAACGGATCAGTCAGGTGGCAGGCCAAGAATTCGGCCTAAGGTCGGGGTTGGCCAAGAAACGATCCAGCGTGCGCAACGATGTTTACCAGCTGATATCCCAGCTTAAACGCGCTGAGGAATGAAGAGGAGTCGACGACTATGATAAAAAAGAGGCCAATAGCTTGGCCGGCAAGCTGGGGCAAGCAGTCAAATACGCGCCGTGGTGGGTGCGTATCCTGAGCGCCGTTTGCCTCGGGATCGGGACGATGATCGGCTACAAACGCATCGTAACCACGCTGGGCGAGCGGCAATGTGCATCTAACTTCCGCGCAGGGTGCCTCCGCCGAGTCTCGTCTCGTCGGTGCTGATCGGGGTCTCCGGCTTTACCGGGCTTCCCGTCAGCACGACCCACATCGTGACCTCCGGGATCGGCGGCACGATGGTAAGTTCCGGGGCTGGCCTGCGCTACTGCATGTTGTCCCGCATCGTCGTGGCGTGGCTCATCACCCTTCGAGTCACGATTCTGATTGCCGGAGCGCTTTATTATCTTTTGGAAGACCCTTCGTTCGCGAATGGATTCTGAAAATGGGATTTCTGTTTGCGCCGGCTACGGTGATTTCGGCCTTGGTATCGGCGGGCGTCAAGCTGTCGAGCACGCCGCTTGGGCCGCGCTCATGATCGCCGGAGAAGTCGCCGCCGAGGAAGCCCGCAAGCGCGGCAAGACCTATCTCGTCGCCTCGGCGCCACCGCCGTCGCCGGCCATCTATGGCTTCGCCTGCGATCATCCCGATGCCGGCGAAATCGCCACCAACGCGATGTTCGCATTCACGCCCGCCGGCGAGCCCGTCCGCCACTGTCCGCCGGCAAGACATTGATCGCTGATGACCCTTCAGGCCTATGGCTTGGGTCGTATTATCCGCGCAAGAGCGCCTTCGAGCGCCTCGACTGCCAGGATAAGCTCACCCGTTTCAAGGTATAGGGTGGTCCCGCACGGACACTGCAATTCGGAATTTTCCTTGAACCACTGCACGGTCTTTTGTATTTGCGCGCCGCAGTGCGTGCATACGACCGGCAGGGGGTAGTTCTCAAGGCCTTGTGACATGGCTGTCAATTCTCTGTGCCAGCGGGGGGCGCCGGCTGCTTATCGGCATAGCCGAGCTCGACTTCCGCACGAAGCCAATGATCGAGATGCCTGCCCTCCGGGCGTCCTTCTTCCTCCCAGATCGCATAGGCCCGCTCCCGAATGGTCTGCTCCCGCATCGCGGAGTCACCCGAAGCTATGGCAGCGATGACTTCAGGCTCGGTTTGCTGCGTCGTCGCCGTCGATGTCGGCTCCGGGGCGGCGAACTCGTTCAATGACGGCTTGCGTCTATCCATTACTCTCCAGCCTTTTTCCGGGGTGCTTCAGCTTCCATCCGGGCCAACGCAGATGACGCCCAACCGTCTCGCCTGGTGCTGAGCCGCGTGCATTGGGTGCGCCCCGAGCTGGTCGCCGAGGTGCGCCGCGACGTGCCGCATGCAGAACCCGGCGCCGCCGCGAAATAGCGCCGCCGCCGATCCGGGACGCGGCTAGCTAGATCTGCGCACCGCCGCCTGCACTTTAGGCGTCGATCGCGCGGCGACCATGACCGGCATCCGGCGAAGCTCACTGACTGAAGACTGCAACTACTCCGCTCCCGACCCAACTCGCGAAACGGCGCCGGTAAACACCGGGCCGCTGACCCACACGCGGGATCCGCGAGGAAGTCACTGATCCTTGGAAACCCACCCGCCGCTATCGTGCGGGCACATCGCCCAAGAAATTCTGACGCGCTGTCGCCGCCGCCGGTCATTGTGCCCCTGGCGCCCGTCAGGCGGCCTGCCGCATGGGACCCTGATCGCGCCACTTATGGGACGGCGTCCCAGCCGTCTCGCTAACGCCCGTCAGCTCGCGCAGCGTGGCGCGGGCGCGCGAAAGGCGGGAGCGGACGGTTCCTATCGGCACGCCGAGGGCATCGGCGATTTCCTCGTAGCGCATCCCCTCGCGGCCGGCGAGCAGGATCACCTCGCGGTGCTGGCGCGGTAACGTGGCGATCGCCTGCTCGACGTCCTTCAGATCGAGCGAAGCCTCGACCGTCGGCGCGGCAGACAAATGCGACGTGACGTCTTCGAGCGCGACGACGCTGCCTTCGCGCACCCGGCGGCGAACCTCGTTGACATGCTGATTGTGCAGGATGGTGAAGAGCCAGGCGCGCAGATCGGTTCCGGGCTGCCAAAGGTGCTCCTTCGTAAGAGCGCGGACGAGACAGCTTTGTACGAGATCGTCGGCCTGGGACAGGTCTTTGGCCAGCGTTCTCGCATAGCGCCGCAGGCGCGGGATTTGTGGTTCGAGGAGCTGGGCAATATTGCTCACCGGTCGTTTCCTCTCTTCGGGTCCGGCCACGGTTGTCGTGGCCCTCCATGGCGCCCAACATAAGATCCGGATGTAACCCCCTGATGTATCGACATGACCGCTCGGTAATTTTTATTTACTTTGGGTAACGGGCTGCGATCGATTGTGAATAAGCTGTGCGGCATGTAAACGAGCGCCAGAGACGACTACGAACTGCCAGCCACTTGGCGAGGTGGTTTCGCCGTCGCGGCAAAACGCCACTTGGAGCTGCGTCGGAATGGCCGTCCCTCGCCCGGCCTGCCATGCTGCGCGTGGCAACCCTCCTTAAACAATTCCCGGCAAGGAACATTTCACAGCGAAATCGGGTTTAATAGTCTCGACGCGTCGGAACCAACCACTCGCGGGGACGGTTTGGAAAGGCAGGCGGGTGAAGGAGACCATAATAATGGCGCCCAACCTCGATCCAAAGTCAACCCCCGCGCAGGTGATGGTGGTCGAAGATACGGTTGTATTACGGAGCACTGTTGCAGAGGCGCTGCGAGCGGCGGGATTATGCGTGATCGAAGCCGCAAATGCCGGTGAGGCATGGTCTTACCTCCAGTCCGGAGCGCCGGTCGATTTGATATTTTCCGACATTCGGATGCCCGGTGCCATGGATGGCATCGAACTCGCGGGCAAGGTAAGCGCCGATTACGATCATATCGTGATCGTCCTCACTTCCGGCAAAGCACCGCCATGGTCCGAGGCGGCCCATCGCTTTATCCGTAAACCTTATCGTATCCGCGATGTCGTCAAGACAATAAGCGACATTCTGCAGAATAAATAACAGGACGTTTTCGATGAGACAAGCCCCTTGCGTCTTGATTGTCGAGGTAGACATCCTCGTGCGGCACGCCCTTGCCGAATACCTGCGCGAATGCGGCTTTAGGGTGCTTCAAGCCTTCAACACGGACGAAGCGCGTACGCTTCTTGCTCGCGGCCGGTTCGCCATCGATGTTGCCCTGGTCGATGCCAATGCGCCTGGCCGGGAGAACGCCTTCGCGTTGGTCACATGGATCCGAGGAAATTATCCGGCCATACAGGTGATCCTCGCCGGTACGGTCGAGGCTGCTGCGCAGAAGGCCGGCGATATTTGCGACGAAGGCCCGACGGTCCCGAAGCCCTATGACCATCAACTCGTTCTCGACCGGATACGGCGCTTGCTCGCCACGCGCGACCGCGGCTAACCGATGCTCGACATCTCGAGCCCGCCGACGGCCAGTGGTATCTGACCGGTGGTAAACCTTCGCGTCGGTCTTCCAGCGCGAAGCTATCGGCAATCTCGTTGATGAGCTCCGCTGCGCGCTCGCTGCTCTCACGTATCGCGGATTTTCAGAGGGGATGCTCCCTGACGGAACCCGGGCACGGCCGCTCGCCTCAGTGGGCAACTGCGGCTCAGCCTGTGTAGGGTTTCGGAACCTAGCGTGAAACCAGCTCATCGTGGAAGCGTTAATGGTGGAGGTAACAGCGGTCGATGCCCAAAAGGAGCACGTCATGGCCAACAACAAAGACCCAAACAAGAAGCGGCCGGGTGAGAAGGAGGCCGGAAAATACCATTACAACCCGGGAAATATGTCTGGCAAAACGATTGAAATCCTGAAAGACGAGGCCGAGCAGGAGAACAATGCCGACAGGATACGTGCCCGTCACGAGCAAGTTCAAAAGCGCTCATAGAGTCAATTTATCGAGTGAAGTCAGGAGGCGCGCGAGCCTCCTGACGCATCGCGTCAATGGCTTGCTCCAACCCGTTACGTAACGGGTTCATATAGGAGCGGCGCGGCTTCCGCATCTCCCGCGCATCAAACAATTTCGCGCGCGACGATTGATTTGCCGAAAATGCATAGACGAACCCGCAAACTTGTGAGTGAGCCGGAGACCGGGCTGAAGCCACGTGTGTTAGCCGCACAGACGAACCACCGGACATCAACTCATGACGGAAAAACGGCCAGAGCGCCCTGATGGTGACCTAACGACGTGGAGAGAGTTCAGGCGCGTCATTGCCGGGTCTCCACCCGGTCGAGCTCTTGGGTGGACTGCATCGGGCGCAACGGCCGGAGCGGTAATCGGCGCGGCGATGGGTGACCCCGTCAGAGGCGTGGCGGTCGGAGCTTTCACGGGCTTGGTCTGGGGATTTAGCGAGGTTTTTAGGATTTTCGGGCCGCCCTGATCAATATCTTGTGGCGCGCGGCGGTCAAGTAACGGCGGCAGCGGCAAGTATTCGCTGCGCTCTCTGAAGCCCTCAAAAACCAAGTCAAAGCGGCATCTCAGGCGAGGAGGATTTAAGTCTTAACGCGAGGACTTTCTTTTGACCTGAAAAAATTTGTCATAATGCTATTGTACCGCAAAAAATCGAAATCCCCGCCGGGCGAAAAAACACAAGATATTGATCAGCCCGCCGGCGACTGGCAGGCGACCAACAACCAAAATACCGGCCACGGGCGATGCACCCCAAAGGCGACGGAACCCTTCAGCTTGATCTTTTATTATGCATCGCGGCTGTTCATCTATAGCCTGTCGCAGGCGATTGGCCTCATGCGCGGTTTGTATGACACCCCCTTACACCGCTCTTCGATGCACGTTGTCTAAATCAGCCCTGCAAGCCAAGCTGAATGCAAGAAGCGGATCGAGATCGAGGCTCTTGGACAACGCCTTTTTCGAGAGTTGCGGGAGCTCGACACTCGGTTTCAAAGAAATCTCGACGATGGCTCTGAGCACCGACTCTACTCCGTCGACGACATCAGGCGGAGCAAAGAGCCTCATTCGGTTCATAAGCCCGATCAAGCGACGCTCATCGTCGCTCAGAACCATCTCGTCGTATGTGTAAGCGTTCAAGACCAAATTCGACGCGCTCATGACGCATGATTTTGCGGACGGTGCATCTTTTGGTGATCACGTCACGCAGAAAGACTGCGCATTGCCGCACCTATCGCAGCAGCGCCAAGTCGGCCGCTATTAGGCGATCGTGTTCGCCCAAGCGCGATCCATTTGGTTTTCCTGGCTGGCGGCTAACTGACCTCGTCCGTCCAGACCTTGAAATTGACCAGTTTGCTGGGGCCGAAGGTGTGGGTGATCGGCACGTCTGCCGCATCGCGCCCTTGCGCAATCAGTACGCGGCCAATTCGCGGCATGTTGTTGCGCGCGTCGAATGTGTACCACCGCCCGCCCAGATAGGCCTCGAACCAACCGGCGAAATCCATCGGGCCATAGGGCGGTGGCATGCCGATGTCTCCGAGGTAGCCGGTGCAATACCGCGCCGGAATGTTCATGCAGCGGCAGAATGAGATGGCAAGGTGGGCGTAGTCGCGACACACTCCCTTGCGTTCGTTGAAGACCTCATAGGCGGTCATCGTCGCGCGCCCATGCTCGTAGCCGAAGGCGATGTGGCGATGCACGAAATCGCAGATCGCCTGGACCCGCGCCCACCCCGGCGGCGACGTTTCGAAGAGCTTCCAGGTCAAGTCGGACAGCAGGTCGGTCTCGCAGTAGCGACTGCCGAGGAGAAAGATTAGCGTCTCTGCCGGCAAATCCTCCACCGCGTGTTGGGCAGCCGAAGGAACAACCACGTCCGGCAGCCCAGTATCCCGAATGACACCATCGGCCGACAGGCGCATTCGGCCGGCCGGCGCGACGATGCGGCTGCACCAATTGCCGAAGACGTCGCGGTAGGGGGAGATCGGCACGGAAGGGCTTGTAGTCAGGTAATCGGGAACGATGACGTCGGAAGCCCGGGTGAAATGGGTGCCTAGGACCATGATCATGGGTGTCGATTGTGGAAAATCGTAAATCATTTCGTAGCCGACGCGAATCTTCATCCGACATGCCTTGAATTTAAGTTTCTGATGACCGAACTCCGGGGTTCCTATTCTGAGTTTGAAAATCTCAGAGCTCCTTCGGTTGGCAAATCATGAACATGTACATGCGGCGAATAGCGCCGCAGTACTTCGATCGCCCTTTGCTCGGCATTGGCATCGCGGATGCGCACCCAAAGAAGCACACCACCATGGGCGAGCTGTACGTCGAGAAACGACTCCTGATCGTCCGCGACCGTCCTCCCGACGAGTGTGCCGGCGGCCCCGACGCCACCCGCTGCGACGGCCGCCGCTGCGATCGCTGCAGCGGCCACGCCGCCTGTTGCCACGGTGACCCCGGCCGCAGCTAAACCTGCGACCGTCGCCGCCAAACTCGTGCCGAGGATGCGTCCCTGCCGGAGATCGGTATCGCTGACAACCGGTTCGCGCATCGTGGTCGAATCCTCGCCGACGATGCTGAGATCGCCAGATCGGCTCTCGGCCAGCGATGCATGCGCGAGCACACTGAGGTCGGAGCGATCAATGCCGTTACTCTGCAAATCGGAAACGGCGGTTTCGAGGCTCTCCGCATCGTCAAAAACGGCGACGGCCTCGCGGATCGTCGGTCTGTCCATACTGCCCTCTGCTTCGACACCGGTGCAGCCAATAGGATGACGCGGACTGGCGGCGGTATTCATGGAAACGAACGGCAGGTGACGTCGATTTGTTCCTCACGATAGCTGTCCCGGAGCAAAATCTCGCCGCCGAGAGTTTGCCAGCCAGTACCGATCTCGATTGTCGAGGAGATGGCTCGAATGACCGAACTGGACAAAACTAGGACCCTTGATCTCTTGAACCGTGAAGCAGAGCTGGCCGGAGTGGTTCGATACACTCATTACATTTCTGGAGTCCGGACATAATCGAATTCCGATTGTCTCGTAGTTGCGGAAACCCGACTGCCGGGTTGCTGACCCATGCCCAGCAAGCAGGAGAAAAAATCACCCTGCTCGGCAAATGGTCTACGCCGCAAATGGTCTACGCCGAAGAACTCCACGCGAGCGAGGTCGACAAGATGCTTCGCAAGCCTAGCGAAGTCGCGGCGTTTCGCCGCGTTCGACGATCCGCCTAACGATCGAGGGAGAGTCCAATGCTACCAGTGGTCGAGGACCCGCGCGCCGTTGCTCAGCAACCGGGGACGCCTTCGCTACCGGACATGCCGCCGCAGATAACACCCAACCCCTCCGCGCCACCGCCTTACGAGGATCCGCCGCGGCCGATCCCGATCCCGCGCCCGGACCACCCCCCCTATAATCGACGAGCCGCCGCCTGACGCGGTTCTTCACCGACCAGCTGATGTCGGCGAGGTGCAGTGAAGCGGGACGAAGTCCGGCGCAAAGCGTTGCCTTCACAGAGAGCGTTAACGACAGGAGTATGCGATGCCGGATCATGTCTACCGGATCATCGAGGTGGCGGGCTCGTCGGAAAAGAGCATTGAGAATGCGATTGAGAACGCCGTGGACCGTGCCACGCGCAGGTTGCGGCAGGTGGGTTGGTTCGAAGTGATCCAAACCCGTGGGCATATCGAGGACGGCAAGGTGGCGCACTACCAGGTGATCCTGAAAGTCGGGTTCACCCTCGAAGACGAGGACTGAGTGCTGTCGGCGTCATCAACGAGACCGCGCACCGTTGTGTATCGTTGGCGGTAAGAGAGCGGTAAGAAAATCCCTCATTCGGACCGCGGTTGAAATCTGCATCTACTCGGATAGCAGATTCACTGATCAACCACACGGTGCTGCATCACCCTATCGGATGCCTTCGGTCTGATGATGCTCAAGATCGCCAAGGAGAAGGCGCTCCCGTTCGAGCCGCTGCTTGCCAATGAGGAGACCATCGAGGCGATGAAGGCCGCGCGGCGCGGCGAGGTGACGACGGCCGGCTCGCCGGGAAAACTGCTCGCGAGCCTGAATGCGGATTGTTAAGTTACACCAGCCGCTTTCGCCGCGACTACCGGCGCGAGAAATCCGACGGCACGGCACAAGCGGCTCGATGCAGAACTGCTCGAAACCGTAACCATCTACTGCACCCGATCTACTGCACCCGATCCGACGCGACCAGCCTTGAGCTGGTTTGCCCGCTTCGCACAATGAGAACGACCTCTACAACGAGACCCAGCGCGTCGGGATGGCGGCGGATTGGTTGCTGGCGGCACTGCTTCGCACGGCGCTCGACCATTGCGCCCGGACGGACGGAACGCTCCACCGCCGCATGCGACCAGTGAACGCCAAAGCAATGCGTCTCCTGGCCGCTGCCGGATTTATCCAGGTGGTAGCGAGGCCGGCGGTCGCATCCGCGCGACGCCGTTCCCGGAGGCCGAAGACTTCCTCGCGCGGGTAGACGGGTGAGCGTGAGGTCGTACCGGTCGGTCAGGTCTTGTCCAGCGCTTGCTGATTGATGGCGTCACGGAGCAGGCCGTATCTGACCTGCGTGATGTTGACGTCGCGGAAGTAGTTGACGAGGTCGCCCCAGGGGTCGGTGATCCGGCCGATCCCCGAGATAAAGGCCACGACGCCGCCGATTTCCAGCCGTTGCGCGTACACCGCCCATCCGCCAACAAGCAGCGCGCCGATAATCTGGAGCTGAGTGCTCAGGTTCATCAGGAAGTTCATCGAGAACTTGAAGCGATAGATTCCCATATTGAGCTCGAACACATATTGGATGCGCTCGTCGTCGGCCCGATCCCGCGCGTCGTTTGTGCTGATTTCCTCGACGACGCTGACGCTGAGTTGCCGGATCACCTGGACGCGCGTTCGGGTGCGTCGGTTCATCGCGCCCTGCATCAGCGGAACGAAGACCAGCTGCGGCACGAAGAGCGCGAACGCCGTGCCGGCCATCCAAAAATCGACATGAATCATATAAGTCAGCACCGAAAATAGGATGCCTCCCTGCAGCAGGGGCTCGGAGATGCTCCCTCCGATGAAGCTACCGATCGCTTCGACTTCCGCTACGATCATCGAGGCCTGAATGCCTTCCGCCTCCGACGTCGATGAAGCGGCAGAGGTCGAACTGACCAGGACATGCACCCGACGCCGCAGATCGCGGGTCGCACTCTCGCCGACCCAGCTGCGATAGACGTTTAGGGCGAGCTTGGTGCCCCCCTGCACCAGAACCGCGCCGGCGTAGACTGCGGCAAGGGAGATGATGAACGAGAACTCGCGGTGCTTGACCAGGTCGTTGACGATCCGACGCTGCAGCTCGAGCGGTACGACTTCGAGCAGGAACACGGCGGTGGTCAGCAGCACGAGAACTAGCTGGTGCCATCCGCTCGTGGCCAGAACATAGCGAAAGATGTTGCTGCGGGGCATCTCAGCAGCGCCGCCCGGCGGCAGTACCCTCTCCAGCACGGTCGCCATAACGCTTCGCCGAAAGCCCCGATCACCGCGGTTAGCTTGGGTGTTTTGATGACGCCTGCCGAGACAACAACCTCAGAACCAACGGAGTTCCGCCCCGCCCGGTGCCCTCTGCGACAGGTTATGCCCGCCCGCAGCCAATGAACTACGAAACCTTTAGCTGATTGGGGCGTTTACTGGTCGGAAACCCATTAGAGGAAGAAGCCATGAAGAAAACTCTATCGGCAGCCGTCATTCTCCTCGGAGCGGCCGGGTTCGCCGCCGCCCAGACGATGCCGGCCTCCCTTATGTCTTCGCCGCCGCCAGGTAAGACGGTGACCAGATTCTACAAGCAGAGTGTCTATGATCCTGCGAAGGACAAGATCGGCACCGTCGACGACGTGATCGTCAACGACCTCGGCCAGGTCAGCGGTCTGATCATTGGCGTCGGCGGCTTCCTCGGTGCGGGGGAAAAAGACGTCGCCGTGGCCTTCAGCTCCGTGCATGCGGAAATGAAGGACGGCGCCTGGTACCTGACCCTCGATACGACCAAGGACGCGCTCAAATCGGCGCCCGGCCTCACCTTCGACAAGCAGAAGACGGCCTGGGTTCCCGCGACTTGACAAGGGCTGCACCAATGACCACGCTGACGAGGGTCAGGTCCCTTCAGCTGACGCCGGCCGCGGATCTGCGGCATTGTCGGTGGAAGCGGAGGTCAGGATTACGCCTAGATGACGTTTTTCTGCGGCCCAGCGGGTGACGTGGCTGAAGCGTGATAATCGGGTCAGCTTCCGGCGTGCCCACGTGCTCGGGTCGAATACCGACCCCGATCAACCGGGCCGGAATGCGGCGCAGAACCGGAAAGATACCAAAAAGCTTGAGGAACAGCGGCGGCTTCGGCCGTCGCTGACTTTCCAGAACGCGGCTGATGAACCACCTCTGGGTGGTGAGCTGTAGCCATTGCCTAGTGCGCCGTAGTCGTCCCTTGCGCGTGGTCTATCGACTTGCGGATGTGACCCCAGTGCAGTTGAAACCCCGTCATTTGCGCGGCGTGAGACGGCCCTTGCCGCCCTGGTACCAGGCTAAGAAGGCTCCGAGCACGCGATCGAAGAAACGCGGCGGGAGGAAGCCGTAGTCGTACGGGTGGGCTCCGCTATTTGGGATCGAGCAAGTCGTCAAGACGGCTGCGGGCCATGCCGGTGCACGCTAAGGCGCAGAGCCGGCGCCGGTGACCGCAGTCGGTTTCGCGCGCCGGCGGGCTCCGAGGTGCTGGGGCCGCGCTTTTTGGGCCATGACATTTTGGAACGTTCGTTCCGACAGTGTGTTGGCCCAGAAGGACGGAGTGCAGAGGGGGTCCCCCGTCCGAGTAGCTTCCGAGCCTCCGACTGTATACCCCGACCGGCCATATAGTTTTGGTCAGAGGGTGTCCGCGACTCGTATAGAGAACTTATGGCGAAAATTGCGTCTCAAATGAAGTCATTTTCCGAGCGGCCCGCGGCGCTTAGGCGATGCCGCAACCTGAAGATGGCCGGCTCTGCGCATGCTTATGTCCGTGGAAATACGCTGAAGTTCTACGAATGGCTTGCCGCCTCTGACGCCAGCAGGATGCCGCAAGGGCCACCGATCTGGATTTGCGGGGATTGCCATGTCGGCAATTTGGGTCCGCTCGCCGATACCGACGGCCAGATCGATATCGAGATCCGAGATCTCGATCAAACGGTAATCGGCAATCCGGCGCACGATCTGATCCGACTTGGATTGTCACTGGCGACGGCCGCCCGCGGCTCGGATTTGCCGGGCGTGACCACAGCCAAGATGATCGAGCAGATGATCGAGGGGTACGAGGAGGCGTTGGCGGACAAGGACCCGGACCTGCGCAGCCGGCGCCCGGAATGCGTCCGCATCGGCATGCGCCGGGCGCTCGAGCGGACCTGGGACCACCTGGCGAAAGAGCGTCTCGAGGATACGAACCCGACGATCCCGCTCGGTAAGCGCTTCTGGCCACTCAGCGAGGACGAAAGGCGCGAGATCGAACAGCTTTTCGCGAGCCAGGAAGTGCGCCTGTTGGTTACGGCGTTGCGCTCGCGCAAGGATGACGCGCGCATCGAAGTTCTCGATGCCGCCTACTGGATGAAAGGGTGCAGTTCCCTTGGCCGCTTGCGCTTTGCGGTCTTGCTGGGCGTGGGCAAAAGCTACACGAAGGAAGGCGGCCTCTGCCTGATCGACATGAAGGAAGCGGTGCAGGCGGCCGCCCCACGCCACTCCGAGGCGTCGATGCCGCCGGACTATGCCAGGCGCGTTGTCGAAGGCGCCCGGCATTTGTCGCCGACGCTTGGCGACCGCATGCTGGCCGCAAAGTTCTCCGATCGCCCAGTCTTCCTGCGCGAGCTCCTGCCGGCGGACCTCAAGCTCGAGGTCGACCGGGTCAGCCGGGAGGAGGCAATGAAGGCGGCCCGATATCTCGCGATGGTGGTCGGCAAGGCGCACGCCCGCCAGATGGATGCCGTGACCCGCGCGAAATGGCGTGACGAACTTGGCCGCAACCGGACCGCGAATTTGGACGCACCCAGCTGGTTGTGGTCGAGCATCGTCGAACTCGTCGCCAGTCACGAGGCCGCTTATCTCGAACATTGCCGCAGATATGCGATGGACCCGGCGTTGGCTGGATGACCCGGCTGAGCGTCTTCGGAGTTTTCAGGATAGGAAAATTTTCTGAACTCAACGGTCAGGCCGGACGAGCCCTCGGTTAGTTTAACTCGAATTGATGCGGGCGAGGGAGGCTGGTTATGGGGTCGATAAGCAAGTTCAGGCTGCTGGCGGGCCGCAAATCGGCCGACAGTCCCGCCGCGATTGCCCCGGTCGATACTGCGGTCGCCGATGAAGACGAATTGCCGATTCCGTCGGACATCAAGGCGGTATATCTAGGCGGCTTGTTTCTGCTCGCGGTGTTGGCCGGCTGCTATGTTGCGGCCGAAATCGTCTTGCCGGTCGTGCTCGCCTTCGTGCTGAAGCTCGTGCTGCAGCCGGCGATGCGCGCGCTTGAACGGGTGCATTTGCCGCATGGCATCGCCGCCGTGCTCATCATCCTGGTGCTGTTCGGCGCGCTTGGAGGTTTAGGGACGGCGCTGTCGGGACCGGCGGCAAGCTGGGCCCAGAAGCTGCCCTCGGGCATTCCAAAATTGCAGCAACGCCTGAGCTTCCTGGGCCGGCCATTTGCGGCCTTTGAGAAATTTGCCGACAAAGCCCAAGGCTTGACGCAAGGGGATCAACCCAGGCCGGTGGCGGTGGCGGTGCAGGGCTCGGGTCTCTCCGATCAGTTGCTTACCGGCACTCGCTCCTTCGCCAGCGGTTTCCTCGAAACCGCGGTCGTCCTCTTTTTTCTGCTGGCCAACGGGGACACCTTTCTGCGACGCCTGGTCGAAATCCTGCCGCGGTTCCGAAACAAGCGGCAAGCGGTTGAGATCTCTCAGCAGATCGAGCGCGATGTATCGGCCTACCTGTTCACCATTACGATCATGAACCTGGTCGTCGGCGTGGCGACCGGTGCCGTCGCGGCGTTCTGCGGGCTGGGCGATCCGGTGCTGTGGGGGACGGTCGCCTTTCTGCTCAACTACATTCCGATCCTGGGGCCGATCTTAGGCGTTGGGATTTTCTTGCTCGTCGGCCTTTTGTCGGTCGACACCTTGTGGCTGGCGCTGTTGCCGGCGGGGCTCTATCTGACGATCCACCTCGTCGAGGGAGAGACTGTGACGCCGATGCTGCTGGCCAGGCGCTTCACGATAAATCCGGTGCTGGTCGTCCTGGCGCTGGTTTTCTGGTATTGGATGTGGGGCGTGCCCGGGGCGATCCTGGCAACCCCGATGCTGGCGATCACCAAAATCATCTGCGACCGCATCCGCCCGTTGATGGCGTTCGGCCATTTTATCGAAGGATAGAACTTCTCTCCGATCAAACCAATCCCGCGTGGGTCGCGTGAGGCGACGTCTTCTGGACCGCGGTCCGACTTCCTCCCAGCCAGGAAGGCCTCCCTCGGGGATTAGTCGCTGGCGTACTTGAACTCAGGCAACATTTTTAGACCGTTCTTTGTACCGCCCGGAAGCACCAGCTTTTTGTCAACGACCTTCAGAGTGTCGTACGGAACGACAACCAAGTGACTGCCCATGCCGAGGAAGCCGCCTACCGACAGCACGGCAAATGGCTCCTTTCCGTCAGGGCTCACGAGAAGTTCGTCGATCGTCCCGATTGTCTCGTTGCCGTCGTTGACCACGCTGCTGCCGATAACCTTGGATGCGCGATAGCCACCCGCCAGCTTGGTTACGTCAACCGTGGCGATCTCCACCGTCTGCTGAGCAACCTGCGCTTCCGCCCTACCAAAGACAAGGAGTCCGCCGATCACTGCCGTGCCGACAAAAATTATCGCTCTATTCATTATCTTCTCCTAAGTTGTTTTGCTCCATAAATTCTGCAAACGCCCCGCATTTGGCTGGTCGCGCTGTTCCCTCAACCCACTAACACTCGGCCAGCCCTCAGAGTTCTCGGCGATGCCAAAGGTGGCTGACTTTATTTTCAGCCCTTGGAGCTGCGCCGACATGCCGAGCACGATGTCGAGAATCAACACCCCCAGCCCGTGAAACAGGCGATCAGTCCTGAAAATTGAGCAAACGATGATCGACACCGCGGGCCTCTTCCATACGATTGAACTTCGCTGCTGCCGAGCTGATCTTCTAGACCGGGTAACCAGCGCGGCGTGGCGACAGGCGAATGCCGCATCGGGCTGCCTCGAGCATGTAATAGCGCGTCATCTGCACGATGTCGGTGCGCCAATAAAGCTGCTGCTGCTCGTCTTCAAGAAAATCGGCACCGGCGAAGGCATAGCAATAGGTCTCGACATAATGCCGGCGGGCGTCACCTGCGATCGGCGCATCGCGCCAACCAAAATTCCAGCCGGCATGCTCGGCGCCTAGGCGCCACCGCTCGAGACGTACCGCCAACGTGGCGGCATCGAGCGCGTCCACGGCCGGCACGCGATAGACAACCACCAGCCGATGCACGTTGAGCTGCAACTGCATCAGCAACTCGTCATCGAACGCTTGCACGAGATAGGTCGCGTCGGGAGCACCGCGGACATGTCGAATCTCGACCTGCGAGCGTGCGGCGGCAGCCAGCTCGAGCTCCAGCTCCACCGGCTCGGCGTCAAAGCTCGGCAGCTTATATTCGACGGCGCGCAGCGCTTCGAGCATCTGCCCGGCCAGAAAGACTTCGATCCGCTTCTGCGCTTCGGCGATCGTCAGCACGCCTACCTCCCGCCCTAACGAGGCGCAAACGCAGACGAGGATGAGGCGTTCCGGCGGCTCCAAGCGCGCGCCCCGACCGCATTTTTCCTTACTGCTCGCGAAGGGTTCGAGCTTGGCGGTGAAGTCTCAATCGCGACCGGAAATCAGCATCAACGGCCATTTTGCCGGATTCCGCTTCGCCGGTGCGAAGGTGCGAAGGTGCGATTGGTCTCGGCCGCAGCGCCAGGCCGCACCACCTGCGGCCGCCGTCCCGGATCGCGACCTTCAATCGCCAGTGACTTGGCAAAGCCGATCGCCTTCACCACATCGTTCTCATTCCGGACTTGGACCATCAGATCTGGATGGAGATTGGCTTCATGGCGTTCCAGACCACTGCAGCCCGCATCCCGCTCGTAATCGACGGCACCGCACCGGGTGACCTTGTCCGCAAGAGCGGGAGCGACTGACAAAAGCATCTAATATTTTCGAACGCGCAAAGTTGCTTTGCACCAGGCACTGAAATCAGAATCTTCCGCGTCCGACCAATAAATAGACGATAAGCACAATCAGCAGAATCCCGCCGATCCCAATGCCGCCGCCATATCCCCACCGGGAATAGCCATAACCACCGCCTCCAAATAGGAGGATAACTAAGATAACGATCAGTATTACGTCCATTCGTTTCCTCCAATGCGTCCGTCGGTGGCGCTCTCGTATTTGCGATTAGTCTAGTCCAGGCGTTCGCTGGCTTTCTCCGCGCACTCATGTGTAAGTTCGCGCAGCCCAACTCTGGGACATCGATCTCTCGATCCAACAGGCTGCACGCGGCGATGATAGCCTCGTTCCCCGTTTTGGCAATGCTCATAACCGGGCCGGCCCCCCGATTAAGACAAGTATCAATTTGACATGTGCTCTGTCAACGGCCAGCTTTCGATCGCTGTCCGCACCCCTCAGTGATGAGCGCCGCGTTGACGGCACTGTGAAGCTCATGCGAGCGGAAAGGTTTAGAGAGAAGCTGGCGACCATTTTCCTCAGCGTACTTGATAGCATTAAGGTTACCCGAAATTATAACGACTGGAATACCACGTTCTTTCAGATGCCGTGCCAATGAAACGCTCGCTTCTCCGGGCATGATGACATCGAGGACGACGCAATCAACGGTGTCATCGGTTTCCAGAAAAGCGCGCATCATGGAGCCATCGGACGCGGTGCTCACCCGACAATTGTTTTCCTGAAGGATTTGGACAATCACCTCTCGAACCTCATCGTCATCTTCGACGACAAGAATGTGCTTCGACTGGGCGATCATTCTTCCCCATCCTCCCATGGCCTATTCCCTCGAAGTCTGACCTCGTTCAGGCAATCTGTCGGTAATGTACATTACCGAGGCGGGAGAATTTTTACACACACGTTCTGGGAAGATGCAAAGCGAAGCGCGTCCGGACCAATTAAGAACATCCACAAGGCCCTCCACGAGGCCCTGCCAATCGCGTATCCTGAGTGATCGTCGGCCGCGCGCAATCAAACCGGCACCTTCCAATCCCTGCGCAGCGTTGATGATGATTAACCTCTGGACTCCTAACATTTCGCCCAGCAGGTGGAAGAATACCGCCATCCAAGGCACTCCTGGCTATCATTCGTGGTGCACGCCTGGCGGAAGCGGGTGCGCCAGGAAGAACCGAACCATCTCGCCGGTGGCATCGGGTCCCCGCGGAAGGGTGTAGGAACCGGCGGGGCTGCCACCCGACCAGCCGTGGCCAGCCCCATGAATAACCCATTGCTCCAGCACGGTTTCGCCGCTGGCGTCGGCATGCAGCATGCGGCTGTAGCCGAGCCCACCCGCAACCTGGCCCTTTTCGACCCGCCTACTGAGCGACGCGCCCTGGCTCGACTGTTCAACGACTGAATCGGCGTTCCGGGGGTTGACCGTGGTGTCCTTGTCGCCATGGAAGACGATCGCCGGGACAATTCGCGGCTTCGATCCCGCGGGCCCACGTGCGTGTCTCGGCACCGGATCGCCATTGGCCTGCATCGCCGCGAATGCCGAGGGCATGTCGCGCGCCGCACCACAAGCAAGTCCGGAATGCACGCCGATCGCGGCGTACAGATCGGGGTAGGCGTCGCCCATGATGGCGGCCGTGGCGCCTCCCGCCGAAAGCCCCCCAATGAAGACGCGCCGCGGGTCGATGGCGTAGTTGCGCATCACTTCGCGCGTAATTCCCGCTATGAGCGAGGGCTCGCCAGCATCGCGCTGCTGGTCGGCCGCGCTGAACCAGTTCCAGCATTTCTGCATGTTGGCCGAACTGGTCTGCCCGGGGTAGGCGACAAGGCAGGTCCGTTCTTCAGCCGCCGTATTCATGCGCGTGCCCGCAGCGAAATCGTCGGGGGACTGGGTGCAGCCGTGCAGCATGACGATCAAGGGCACGGACTGGCCATGGTAGCCGCTGGGCACGTAGAGCTTATAGGGTCGGCTGCCGGACTGATTGCTGAATGTGCAAGCCAGGAATTCTGCGCCTTTCGGCAAATCGGCGGGGATGAGAGTCGGCGCCCTGCGGTCCACGCAACTGGGCAACCGGAACCCGCCGTGGCCTGCCTGGTCGATAAAGCCACGCGACGAATCCGCCGGCGCCGGCTTAATCAACTTGTTTTTCATGCGAAATGCGTAGTCTTCGACGCCGTGGCTGAACTTCCTGTTGACTGGAGGCGCGAGCTTGAGTTCGCCCCTTTCAGGGCCATCGACCATACCATCAATGGTCGGCGGATCATGTCTCGCCGGCAGCCCGACCCCCAGCATGCGCTGCAGAGCCGCCGTCGCTTCCGTAAGCTGTCCGGCTTTGGTGAGGCGGGTCGCTTCGAGCAGGTCGGTAGGAAGGGAGAAGTTCATGGTCATGGCCTCCTGTGTAGGACCCTGATAGGCATCCCAAGCTCGGAACCGAATCGGCTTCCTTCGTCGATAGTCCAACGTGTTGGCTGCCACGCTGGATCGGTGTGGCGACCGCCTGCTGCGCGTCGTGGCAGGTTTCAGTGTGTTCGGTCGGCCAGCGCCGCTTTGACCTCTGCACTTGCCTGCAAGGCGCCCAGGACAGTGACTGAGGCGATGGATGCACGCGCCAATTCAGCCGTAACGTCGTGAGCAATACTGGCGAGACCCAGGACATTGATATGCAGCAATTCGCCACGCGTCCGTGCCGCCTCAAGGTCGGCGCGACTATAGTGTCTGAGCCCAAGCTCAAGGGCCTTGCGGCCCACCGATTGGCGGACCACGTCGGCGTGGCGATCGAGCTGATTGCGGATGGCAGTCCGGATAAAGTCCGTCCTGTTTGAATAGAAACCCTCCTTCACCATCAGGTCGACCTGACCCAGATCAACATACCCGAGATTGATGGTGATCTTTTCACTGTCGGCGCCCCGATGGCGAAGCTCGGGAACGTTGGTTGGCATCGTCAAAACCATCTCATGACCATCCTGTTACCATCCGGTGAGATGTTAATTGGATGGCGCGTGGGTATTGTGCAAGGCCTCTCACGCGTTCCCCGCAACGAAAAAAAAGCGCGGGCCGAGGCCCGCGCTTTCCGAGGATCGATGCGAAAGTTAGTCGCGGCCGAATACCTGGATGCATCCGGTCCGGCAGTTCGTGAGGGCGTTGTTCGCCGGCGACGGCACGAACACCCAGCCATTGGTGGCGTCGGCGGCCACCGAATGCCCGCTCCCCGCCGGGTGCACGGTAACGCCGTTGATGACGAGCTTCGGCACACCGAAAGTCGGCACCAGTTGATCGAGTGCGAAGCTCGTCCCGTCGATGACGCCGAGGATATTGGCTCCCTGCTCGACCGCCGTGGCACCGGGAGAGATCACGCTCGGCGAATACGGGCTGCCCGACGACCCGGTGTACCAGTGATCGTCGCCGGCGTTGTACCAGACTTCGTCCGACGCGCCGACGTCCTTGACGATCGTGACGGCGCCGGTCATCGGGTCGAGGACCTGCTGCGTCGGCCGCGCCGTCAAGGTGTCGGTGCCGCTCCACACAAAGCCCCCCGAGTCGAAAACGACGCTGCAACCCGTGAGCAGTGTCCCGTTCTTCGTGTTCAGCGATAGCCCGGCCGGCTGACACAAGGTTATGGGGAACGTCTTCACGATCGCTGCGGTCTTCGGACTGATCGCGACGATCAGTCCGTGCGGCCCGGCGCCGGGGGTGCTCGCGTCGAGGATCTGCGGGACCGAGGTGTAGAAAACTCCGGTGGTCGGGTCCCAGGCCGACTGCTCGATGCCGTTCGTCGCAATCGACACGACATTGCTCGCGCCAAGGCTGAGCGTGCATCCGCTGCCCACCTTTATCAAGTTCGCGTAGGGACGAGCCGCGTTGGTGACGCCATTGGGAAAGGGCGACATGACCAGCAACACGCTATCCTTGGGATCGAAGGCCAGCTCGTCGGAACGCCCCGGCGCAGCGGCGCTACTGTGGATATCCGAGACCTGTGTGCCGCCCGCGGTGAACGAAACGATCCGGGTACCGGCATCGGTGGCGACGATGCAGCCGGCGGTGGTCGTCACCACGCCGTTGGGGCCGGAAAGCTCAGGCCCAGCCGGGTTGGCGCCGGCAAAAGGCGGCGTCGCGGTAACGAACTTCGTGAACTTGCCCGTCGCGGCGTCGACGACATCGACCGCCTGGTTCGAGCGGTCGGAGAGATAGAAGGTCTGGGTCGTCTGATCGACAAAGCTGATGTCATAGGAGTACATGCCGCCCGTCGTGTTGGTCGACGCGACCGGGATCGGGACCTTGAAGAGCAGCCTCACGGCCGTTGTGTTCGACGCCGCGGTGGCGGCGTCGGCAAGCAGCAACATTGGCGTCAGCGCCGCCGCGAGGATTGGCGCGGATCGGTACCTCTTAAGCATGGTGTTAAAGAAATTAAATAATCCTGAGCATTGACGCATCTGTCCCTCCCGTTGCCCACTTCTTTCAAGCTCATCGCTGTAGAATGCGCCGGTCTGCCGTGCTCCTCTAGGTAGGCGCGCGTCGTCCGGAAGTAATCGAATGCCGATTCCGAGGCGACGAACCGCAGCTGCGGCAGCCGGCTCGTAGCATCGTCCACGTAGCAGAGCAGCTACACGGCGGACCCGGTCCTCGAACTAGGCGTGCTCCGAGTGTTCGGGGTTTTGTTGTCTGTCATCTTGGACCTACCCTCCACGATCAGGCTTCTTTTGACAAACTCTCGATCGCGCTCCGAGTTCCAAACCAAATGAACGAACGATGTATTCGCCGATGGCGGCGAGATGGGCGAGTTCATGCGCTCTGTCCGCTGGCCGACACGCCGCTCGGTCACCTCGAGAGCCGGTCTCCGACGCTGCGAGGACGACCGAGCGATGAGTTGGGTCCTTTTCTCACCCGCAAAACTAGCGGAAATCGACACATGCGGCGACGTCGGTCAATTTTCACTCCCGAAATAATCAGCTGCGCAGAGTGCTTCTATAGCAATGCGCTCTTCACCCGTGCGCTCCCGCCTTTCGCGCGCCCGCGCCACGCTGCGCGAGCTGATGGGCGTCAGCGAGACGGCTGCGAGGCCGTCTCATAAGTGGCGCGATCGGGCTCCCCTGCGACAGGCCGCAGACGGGCGTGAGGGGCACATGACCGGCGGCGGCGCAGCGCGCCTATGCCCCGTGCGTTGAACGTGCCGGATCAGAATTCCTCGGGCGATGTGCCCGCACGATAGCAGCCGGTGCGTTTTCAGGGATCGACCAGTGACTTCTGATCCTCAATGGTCTGCAGCCTGCTCAGGAAATCGAGACACCCAGCAACATCATCGCTCATCCAAGGACGCTCGACTAAAGCCGACGATCAAGCGCGAGGCTGGCCGGGTTCCGGCCCCGCCGCCATACCAGCCTCCGCTCCGACCGCTCGCTCCCTGGCGGCCGAGGCCTTGTCAGTGAGGACATACTTCTCGAGTTCCTGCCACTGCGGGTCGCTCAGCAGCGATTCCGGACAACCTCGCGCAGGGGCGCAGGAAGACGGTGTCGCCGGATTCAACCTCGTCCCAATTGGTATTGTCATATTTTCCTGGTCGAAATCCGGATCTGTTGTGGCCTCTACCTATTTCACCTACCAGCGCACGATCTTTGAACTGTAGTGCGACCCAAGGAAGTTATGTCGGCGTTAGCTCCCCGACACCCTTGCCGCGCGCGGCCTTCCTTCCCGAAATCCTTGGATTAATATTAATGTAACGGGCGGCCGGCTCAATTTCTGAACCCGCTCGGCTCGGGGTTCAGGGCTGCCCTTGTCCGCCGCCGGAGCCGTAAATGTTTCCGGTGGCGAAACTCGCGTCGGCGGCCGCGAGCTGGACACAAATCGAGGCGCGTTCGGCAGGCTGCCCCGGCCGGCCAAAGGCCCTGGTGCTGCCGAATTTCTCGTACTTCTCCTCCAGCGCGCCGCCACTGATCTGCAACGGCGTCCATACCGGCCCCGGCGCTACGCCGTTGACGCGGATTCCCTTTGGCCCGAGCTGCTTCGCGAGCGATTTCAGATGCGGCAGGGCGGCCTGATGATCCATAAATATTGGTCTTCATCGTCGCGTCGAATTCCTCGGTCGTGATGTCGAGGATCGAGGGCTTCGATTGTTGCCGGCCGGCGTTGCAGACCGGGGTGAGGATCGCCACCTTTGGAATGTCGCGTCAGCCCGTCGCCTCGGCGAGCCTCGCCCGAAGCCCGGTCGATTAACCAGCTTTGGCCAGCAGTTTCTCCTTTTCGGAGACGAACGCCTCCCCCAGTTCCTCTGCCCTCGCTTCGTCGAAGATCTTCCGGGCTTTTGCCCAGATCTCGCCTTCCTCCTCCTCTACGTGATGCGCGACGTTTTCCTTGAGAACCGTGAACTTTGCTGCCCATTTTTCGTCGCTCGGAGAAAGCCGAGAGATCTCGCGCATCAGCAGATCGGCGACGTGGTGTTCTTCGTAACCCTCAAGGGCGGAAGTGTGAGCGCTCTTGTCCGGCTTCATCGCGTCATAAAAAATATTCTCCTCGGCGCGCAAATGCGCGGTCAGGGCCGCGCTCATTTCCGCGAACAATTTCACCTTCGAGGTTGAGGCGCGAGATGACATTTCCTCGATGCGGGTCATCATTTCGTTGACCTGATCATGGTCTTTTTTCAGTTCGTCGTAGATGATCACGGGGGGTCCTCGCTTTCCAGTATGCTGCTCTAACGAGTTCGGCCGCTCTTTGCGTTCCAGGATCGTAGACGCTATCAGCGCGGCCGATCGAGAACGACAACATCCGCCTGGCCTATCACCGAGCTGCGTGTTCGTTCTTCGCCTGGCTCGAGCTCCTGCCGGCGGACCTCAAGCTCGAGGTCGAGGGGGTCAGCCGGGACGAGGCAATGAAGGCGGCCCGATATCTGGCGATGGTCGCGGGCAAGGCGCATGCCCATCCAGATGGATGCGGCGACCCGCGCGAAATGGCGTGATGAACTTGGCTGCAGCCGGACCGTGAATCTGGACGCGCCCAGCTGGTTGTGGTCGAGCATCGTCGAACTCGTTGCCAGTCACGAGGCCGCTTATCTCGAACATTGCCGCAGATATGCAATGGACGCGGCGTTGGCTGGATGACCCCGGCTAAGCATCTTCGGAGTTTTCGGGCAGGAAAATTGCTGAACTCAACGGTCAGGCCGGGACGAGCTCTCGGTGACCGTGCAGAATTCATCGGTTCGGCCGCAATTGATGCCGGCGAGGGAGGCTGGTTATGGGGTCGATAGGCAAGTTCAGGCTGCTGGCGGGCCGCAAACCGGCCGACAGTCCCGCCGCGATTGCCGGTTCCCGCATCCGGCGGGGCCGTCGATGAGCGCGAGGTGGTCCGCGATCATCAACGCTGTCGCGGCCGGTTACAACGACACGTCAGATCTCAACCTCGGCGCCAAGTTCGATGACGCGGTCCGGAGGGATCCGGAAGAACTCGGTCGACCGCGTCGCGAGCCGCGTGAGGACGATGTAGAGGCGCTCGCGCCAGCGAGCCATCCCGGGCCGGGGCGTCGATTTGACGTTGGCGCGCCCGACGAAGAAGGAGATCTTGTCGAGATCCAGGTCGAGCCCCGGGATTGCCGTACGACACAGCTCGCGCGGCACGTTCGGCGTCTGGGCGAACCCGAAATGTGCATCGATCTGCCAAAAGCCGCCGCCGAGTTCGCGCGCCGTTATCCGGTCCGGACCCGCGACCCGCGGAATATTGTCGGTCGCTACGCGGACGAGCAGCACCGTCCGGTGCAGCACCTTGTTGTGCTTGAGGTTCAGCTGCAAGGCCGGGGGCACGTGCTCGGTATGGGTGCTGAAGAAGACCGCGGTGCCGGAGACTCGGGCCTCCGGCGCCTCCTCGCAGGTGGCGAGAAACGCCGCCAGCGGCATCGTTTCGCGCTCCAGCTGCGCCAGAACCAGCCGACGGCCAGTACGCCAGGTGGTCATGATCGTGAACATGACGATCCCGATCACCAACGGGAACCAACCGCCGGTCGGGATCTTCAGCGAATTCGAGCCGAACAATGCGAGGTCCACGATCATGATCGGTATCAGCACGGCGGCGATCTTCGGCCATCGCCATCCCCAGACGCCACGCATGACGGCGCCGATGAGCACTGTAGTGAGGGTCATTGTTCCGGTGACCGCAAAGCCGTAAGCCGAGGCGAGGGCACTCGAACTCCTGAAGCCCAGAACCAGCGCCAGCACCGCCACCAGCAGCAGCCAATTGATCTGCGAGATGTAGATCTGACCGCGCGCTTGCGCCGAGGTTTGATAGATATCGAGCTGCGGCATCAGCCCCAGCTGGATCGCCTGGCGCGACAGCGAGAAGGCACCGGAGATCACTGCCTGCGACGCGATCACGGTCGCTGCAGTCGATAGTAGCACCAGCGGGAGCAGCCCCCACACAGGCACCATGCGGAAGAACGGGTTCTCGAAGTGCTGTCTTGTCGCCGAGGATCAACGCACCCTGTCCAAAATAATTGAGGACAAGGGCGGGCAGCACCAGAGCAAACCACGCGAGCCTGATCGGGAACCGCCCGAAATGGCCCATATCGGCGTAAAGCGCCTCGCCGCCGGTGATCGCGAGCGACACGGCACCAAGCACCAGAAAGCCAGTCACCGGCGACGCACTGAAGATCCTGAAGGCGTGCATCGGGTTCAGCGCCGCCAGCACGCGCGGGGCTTCGGCGATCTGGATCAACCCGTCGACCCCGATCACCGCGAACCACACCAGCATGACCGGGCCGAAGAACCGGCCGACGCTCTCGGTACCGCGCTTTTGAAGGACGAACAGCACCACCAGCACGACAATTGTGAGCGGCAGGACGAACCGGCTCAACGCCGGGGTGCCGACGCCGATCCCTTCGATCGCGCTCAGGACGGAAATTGCCGGTGTGATTATGCTGTCGCCGTAAAACAACGCGGCGCCGCCGATGGCGAGGAGAACGAGAATTGCGCGTGCGCGAGGGCTTCGCGCTGCCTCTTGGGCGAGCGCCAGCAGGGCCAAGATCCCGCCTTCGCCCTGATTGTCCGCGCGCATGATCAACAAAACGTATTTGACGGCGACGACAAGGATCAGCGCCCACACGATCAGCGACAGCACGCCGAGCACGTTTTCGGGCGCGAACGCCAGTCCGCGCTCGGGGTTGAAGCACTCCCGAAAGGTGTACACCGGGCTCGTCCCGATATCGCCGAACACGACCCCGAGCGCCGCAACCGAGAGCCCGGCGAGACCGCTCGGGACCGGCGACCCCTCCCGATCTTCGGCGGCCGTCGGTGCCGCGTGCCCAGCCGGGATGGCCTCGGTCGAAGACGCGGCGCTGCCGGTCCGGTCCGCCATGCTCGGTTCCCCCTCCAATTTCTCTTTCGGTCCGGGCGATGGTCTGTCCCGCGCCCCTCGGTCAGCGCGCACCATGATGGGCAGGTGACCACGGACAGTGCCACGTGCGAGTTCGAGCACGAGCCCACGGATGTCCTCCGGTCGCTCGCCGTATTCGCTCTTCCACTCTGCTCACAATGTCGGTTGTCCGAACATCTCGCTCTCGATAATCAGAACCGCGTTTCCGGAATAATCTCGCAGGCGAATCCGTCGGCGGCAAGACTCCGACGAGCGCCAAGGCGCAGCCCCCGTTGGACGATCCCGCGGTCGCAATTGGCGCATCCGGGCCAGAAGTGAAATACGGCATGACCCTGCTTGGGTTGCGCGAGTGTACCGGTTTCCCGTTGGCGAACCGAACGCGTCTCTTGGTACGGCGTGATCTCTTCGGATTTTCTCGGCGGCGTTGCTTATCTACATATCAAGTCTTCGAGATTTCTGTGAGTCGTGCGCCCAGAACGCAAAGGACAGCGCGGCGCAACCTCATGGCGTCGCGGGCATCGTCCTGAATTCCAGCCGCGATTGGATCGGCACGGGTCCGCGCCGCGCAACCCGTCGCAGGGGGATCATCGCCGATGCACCAGGTAGGCAATTGCATAGCCGACGGTCACCGCAAGCACGAGCGCAAGCAATGGCTGTTCTGCAGTGCGCCGGCTCAGATAGTCGCCAGCCTTCACACCCTGCCTGTGGGTCTCCGCCGCCACATCAGATACTTTCTTGCCGGCTTCGATTGCTGCACCTCGGATCGTTTTCCCCGCTTCGGCCGCCGTGGTCTCCGCCTTTCCGCCCAAGTCGCTGGCTTTTTCCACCACGCTGACGATACCTTCCTTCAAGTCACTCGTGATTTTACTTGTCTGATCTCCAATGCGGTTGTCGTCCATGCTATCTCCAGTTTGCTCCACATCGAAAGGCCTCCGCATCATAAACAACCCATCGACGAAAACGCTCCGGGCCTCACACAAAGCCGTTTGTCTAGCTGCAGAGCCGTTTCTCCAGGCCCCTGCAGGCCCGCGATCTGGCTTGATTTTAAAGTTTGTTTACTGTCGACGATGTCTCCCGATCCGCGGAGTGACCGCCGGGCAATCGACGAACCGGCGACATTCGGCGACGAGGTGATGCGGCGAGGTTGACCGGCGGCCGCCGGACGGGAACGGGTCCGCGGACCCCGCCGCGCGCAATCTGAAGAAGAGCCCCAACAACGCGGATAACGGGTAATTCACTGTTTTTTACAAGTTTTTCCTGGTGGTAATTGCTCGATTGTCCATATGCTGCTGCGCGCGGCGCGGTTGAGGTCCGGCCGCACAGGCCCAGGGCGCCCGAACAATATCGGCGATTGCGCGTCGCTGACGCCGAGCGGGCCCAACGGAGAGCACCTCTATGGAAATCGATCCGAGCAAACTCCGCGACCTCGCTTCCTGGTATCGCGCCTTCGCCGAGCGCGCCGGAAACCCGGCGATCTGGGCAGCGCGGTTGCGCACGGCCGAAGACCTCGAAGTGCAGGCTGATCTCTTCGAGCGCCGCAGCGATCCGAAACTCGGATCGCGTTCGTGAGCGGGCCCTTCTATCGGCGGAACCTGCCTCGGCATGGGCGGAGCGCCAGCAGCGCGCACTCAATCTCGCGCAACTTTCGGCACATGGTCGCGCGCCGCTGAGGCAGCGGTCGGACGCTCGGAACACGCGGTCGGCGCCGCTGATCGTCCGGCATGTCGCCGGCCACCGGATCGTCGCACGGTGGTCGCGTCGGCGGACCGTCGGCCGGGTCCGAACGGACGACACACCAGGTTGACGATGATTTACCGGAATTCACCCCTGTTTACTCGGTTCCGACGCGATGCTCCCCAATTGCAATAGCGAGTGGGAGCGGCGCATGCCGCATTCGGGCTCGATCAGGAGAACCGACGATGTATCGCACCGCCAATACCCTCTCCGAAAACGTCCGCGTCAAGGCCGTCGAATTGCTGAACCGGCACCTCGCCGCGGCCATCGATCTGCACGCCCAGGTCAAGCAGGCGCACTGGAATGTGCGCGGTCCTGCCTTCATCGCGATCCATGAGCTTTTCGACAAAGTGGCGGACATGGTCGAAGGCTATTCAGATACGATTGCCGAACGCGCGGCGGCGCTCGGCGGCACCGCCGAAGGGACCGTCCAGGTCGCGGTCGAACGGTCGTTCCTCGAGCGCTACACGCTCGGCGTCGCCGGCGAGAAAGCCCATCTTGCGGCCGTGACGGCGGCGCTCTCGGCATTCGGCGATTCCGCCCGCAAGGCGATCGACGAGTCCGCTTCGTTCGGCGACCAGGACACCTCCGATGTCTTTACCGAAGTATCGCGCGGCGTCGATAAGGAGCTCTGGCTGGTCGAGTTGCACCTCCACGGCTGACGCCCGGCATCAGGCGATCGAGCCGCCAACAGCGATTTGGCCCGGCTTTTCTCCTCCTCAGCCGGGTCGCTCGCGGCCGGCCCCTCCCCTCCCCCGGGGCCGGCCGCATTCTTTCCGGCGGACACATCAGTTCTCCACGCACCGACGCCCGATGTTCCTGCTATTCTGCCCGGCGCTACAGGGTCGATGCCGATGATCGACGCGGACACTCACGGAATGTCGCCCTCGACTGCCTCGCCAGTGACGGCTCCCGAGCCCGGCACAAACCGTCCTCGCACAAGACGGCGGGGGACCGCACCTCTCTCCGCCGGGCTCGTCATGCTCGTGCTCGTTGCCGGGGCTTATCTCGGTTGGCAGCATTTCACGCGGCACTCTCCCGGCACGATGCCGGAGCCTCAGCCGCCGGTCCCGGTGATTGCCGCGACCGTTCGGGCGGAAAATTTCCCGATCGTGCTGACCGGGATCGGCAATGTGACGGCACTCAATACGGCGACGGTCCGCAGCATGATCACCGAGCCGATCGTCGCCATTGATTTCAAGGACGGCCAGTTGGTCAAGAAGGGCCAACTCCTGGCCCAACTCGATCCGAGCACCTACCAATCGCAGGTCGATCAGGCGGAGGCCAACCTGGCGCGCGACGAGGCACACCTCGAAAATGGGCAAATCAATCTCGGCCGATACGTGCCATTAGCACGGCAGGGGTTTGCCCCCGCGCAGCAGGTCGCGACCCAGCAGGCCCGGATCGCCCAGGAGGCGGCGACGATCAAAGGCGACGAGGCGGCGATCGAATATGCGAAGACCGAACTCGGCTACACGAAGCTCGTGGCACCGTTCGACGGGATTGCCGGGATCCGGCTGCTCGATGTCGGCAACATCATCCATGCCAGCACGACGCGAAGTTTTCCAGGCGAGCCGAATGCCTTGGTGGTGATAAACCAGATCCAGCCCGCCAGCGTCATGTTTACACTGGCTGCAGCCGACATTCCGGCCGTGCAGGAGGCTCTCGCAAAGGGATCGGTCAGAGTCATCGCATTGAGCGCGGACGGCAAGACGGTACTCGATACCGGTACCCTCGCCGCGATCGACAACCAAGCCAACACCACCTCCGGAACGATTTCGCTCAAAGCGATCTTCCCCAATCCGCATCGCCGGTTGTGGCCCGGCATGTTCGTCGATGTCAGGGTCGTGACGCAAGTGCAGGACAATGGTCTGACGGTCCCGCTCGATGCCATCCAGCAAGGGCCTGACGGACAGTATGCTTTCGTTGTCGGCCCCGGACACAAAGTAGCGATGCAGCCGGTCACGGTGCGCGAGACGCTCAACGGCAAGGCGCTGATCGACCAAGGCTTGCACGCCGGGGCGACGGTGGTGGTGCGCGGCCAATACCGGCTGACGCCGGGTACCGTGGTGTCGCTCGCCAACCCGAACTACCCGGAAGCCGTGTCGAACCCTAGCGCAGCCAGCGCGGGACTGTTGCCATGAACATTTCAGCGACATTCATCGGCAGGCCGATCGCCACCGCGATGCTGATGGTGGCAATCCTGCTGCTGGGTCTCATCGGCTACGAGCTGTTGCCGGTGGCGGCCTTGCCGAACATCGACTCGCCGACGATCCTGGTCACCGCGCAATTGCCGGGTGCGGATGCGCAGACCGTTGCCAGCACCGTCACGACGCCGCTCGAACGGCAGTTCGGCGAGATACCCGACCTGACGCAAATGACCTCGAGCAGCGGCACCGAATATGCCGAGATTACATTGCAATTCAGTCGCAGCATCACCGTCGATTCGGCGGCGCAGGCGGTGCAGGCGGCGATCAATGCGGCGGCGGGCCTGCTGCCGCCGACCATGCCGAGCCCGCCGATCTATCGCAAGACCAACCCGGCCGATACGCCGGTGCTGATGCTGGCGCTGACCTCAAAGACATTGCCGCTCACGACCGTCAGCGATTATGCCAACAGCATCCTGGCGCAGAAAATTTCGCAGATGTCCGGCGTCGGCCTTGTCAGCATCGGCGGCGAGCAGAACCCGGCGATCCGGGTGCAGGTCAATCCGACGCTGCTGGCCGCCGACAGCCTCGACCTCGAGGCCGTGCGGACGGCGCTGGCCACGGCCACGGTCGACCAACCGAAAGGCACATTATATGGCGCCGATCAGGCCTTCGCGCTGCAGACCAACGATCAGCTGACGACGGCGCAAGGGTTCGACAACTACATCCTCGCCAATCGCACCGATAGCTTCGGCGCCAGCGGACCGGTGCGCGTGCGCAATGTCGGCCGAGTCATCGTGGCACCGCAAGATGTGAATTTGGCGGGCTGGATGAACACCGAACCGGCCATCATCATCGCCATCCAGCGCCAGCCCGGCGCCAACGTCATCGCCACCGTCGACCATATCAAGCAAGCATTGCCGCAGCTCGAAGCCTCACTGCCGCCGTCGCTCAAGATCCATATCGTATCGGACCGCACGCAGACGATCCGCGCCAGCGTCGCCGATGTTCAACATACACTCCTGCTGACGATAGTGCTGGTCGTCGGCGCCATTCTGCTCTTCCTGCGGACGCTTTGGGGGACCGTGATCCCGGCGATCTCGGTGCCGATGTCGCTGATCGGCACGTTTGCGGTCATGTATGTGCTCGGCTACAGCCTCGACAATCTGTCGCTGATGGCGCTGACGATCGCCGTCGGCTTCGTCGTCGACGATGCGATCGTCATGATCGAGAACATCGTGCGGCACATCGAGGAGGGGAAGACGCCGATGCAGGCCGCTCTCGAAGGGGCCGGCGAAATCGGTTTCACGATCCTGTCGATCTCGATCTCGCTGATTGCGGTGTTCATCCCGTTGTTTCTAATGAGCGGCATTGTCGGCCTGCTGTTCCGCGAGTTCGCTGTTACCGTTGCGGTCGCGATCGTCGTCTCGGTGATCGTCTCGTTGACTTTGACTCCGATGATGTGCGCCCGCGTCTTGACTGCCGAACGCGATGCGCATCCGGGCCTCGTCTCGCGTGCGCTCGAGCGTTTCTTTGACTGGCTTGCCGCCGTTTACGATCGTGGGCTTGTCATTGCCTTGCGACACCGCTTTGTTACGTTGCTCGTATGGATATCGACCGTCGTCGTGACCCTCGTTCTGTTCGTCGAAATCCCGAAAGGCTTTTTTCCTCAGGAAGACACCGGGCTGATCCAGGGCGTCGCCGAAGGCGCCGAAAACATCTCGCCGCAGGCGATGAAGGACCGCATGCGGGCGGTTCTGGCGGTGGTGGTGAAAGACCCGGCAGTCGCCGCGGCCAATGCC
This sequence comes from uncultured Alphaproteobacteria bacterium, assembly GCA_963790875.1. GTDB lineage: Bacteria > Pseudomonadota > Alphaproteobacteria > ATCC43930 > CGMCC-115725 > AP-15. Next base: position 320,683 of record CAWBQT010000016.1, on the reverse strand, counting down.
TATATCGGACCCGGCGGGCCGACCGTGACCGAGAATGACGGCCGCGTGTTCATCACGTTGAAGCCGATCGAGCAGAGGGCTGGCGTCGATCAGGTGATCGCGCGCTTGAACAAGGCGCTGCAGCCGGTCTACGGCATCACGTTGTACATGCAGGCCGCACAAGACATTACAGTCGGCGCGCGGGTGTCCAAGACCCAGTACCAATACACGCTGGTCGACGTCGACAACGACGAGCTCGATCACTGGGCACCAATCCTCTTGCACAAGCTCCAAACGTTGCCGCAACTGACCGATGTCGCCAGCGACCAGCAGAGCAGCGGCCGGGTCCTCAAGATCGAGATCAACCGCCAGCTTGCCTCGCAGCTTGGCATCAACCCATCGATTGTCGATTCGATCCTTTATGACGCCTTCGGCCAGCGCGTCGCGGCGCGCATCTACACGCGGCTCAACCAGTATTTTGTGATCCTCGAAGTCGATCCCAATCTCCAGCTCGGACCGAACGCCCTCAGTCGCATTTTCGCGACATCGTCCAGCGGTCAAGAAGTACCGCTGAGCGAGATTGCCAAGATCACCTCGACGGTGGCGCCGATTGCGATCAACCACCAGGGCCAATTCCCGTCGGTGACGTTGAGCTTCAACCTCCCACCCAACGTCTCCATCGGTGCAGCGGTAACGGCGATCCAACAGGCGGCCCGAGAGCTGCACCTGCCGCCGTCGATCGCGACGAGCTTCCAGGGCAGCGCGCAGGCCTTCCAGAATTCGCTCGGCAGTACGCCGATTCTGATCCTCGTTGCCCTCGTCGCGGTCTACATCATCCTGGGCATGCTCTACGAGAGCACGATCCATCCGCTGACAATCATCTCGACCCTGCCCTCGGCCGGGCTCGGCGCCCTCATAACCCTGATGCTGTTCGGCATGCCGCTCGACGTGATCGGCATCATCGGCATCATCCTATTGATCGGCATCGTCAAAAAGAACGGCATCATGCTGGTCGATTTCGCGCTCGCCGCCGAGCGCCAACGCGGGCTCAGTGCCGAGGACTCGATCCACGAAGCCTGCCGGCTGCGCTTCCGCCCGATTCTGATGACGACGGTGTGCGCTTTGCTCGCGGGCATCCCGCTGATGCTCGGCACCGGGATCGGCTCGGAGATTCGCCAGCCGCTCGGTTATACCATCGTCGGCGGCCTTCTCGTCTCGCAGCTCTTGACACTGTTCACGACACCCGTCGTCTACATCTACTTGGACAGCCTCGGCAAACGGCTCGCCCGTGGCGGCCGGGGTATGGCACCTCTTGCGGATGATGCGAGGATGTCGGCCGGCTAGGACAGAGATTTCGAATTAAGCAGCTGACCCGTGCATTGCGGTGTTCCGGTGAGCGAGGTGCCCATGACCGCGTCGATCGCCAGTACGATGAAACCATCCGGACCCGCGCCGCTCGGCAGCAGATCCGCCGAATTCGTCATCAACCGTGTCGGCGTGATCGGTCTCGGCCATATGGGACAGGCTTTTGCCGTCAATCTTGTGGCAGACGGTCATCGGGTGTCGGTCTATGACCGAGATCCAAAGCGGACAGCAGCAGTGAGCGGCGCTCGCGCTGCCGCACAACTTGCCGATCTTGCCGCCTGCGACGTCGTGGTGACCTCGCTCCCCGACGACGACGCACTGGCCGCGGTCGCACTCGGGCCTGAGGGATTGGCGAGCATTCTCGCGCCAGACGCAGTTCACATTTCGACAAGCACGGTCAGCCCCGCCATGTCTCGCCGCGTCGCCGAGGAGCATGCGCGCCGTCGCCAGGGTTACGTCGCTGCACCGGTGCTCGGCAATCCGGACTTCGCGCAGGAGCGAAAGCTTTTCGTGCTCGCCGGCGGTTCACCTTCTGCGATGGAGAAAGTCCGCCCGTTGCTCGAGCGCCTTGGGCAGCGACTATTCATGATCGGCGAAGACGCCGCATTGGCGAACTTGATGAAACTCGCAGCGAATGTACTCACCGCGACGACGCTCGAATGCATGGGCGAGGTTTTGGCCTTGTTGCGAAAGGGCGGCGTCGGGGGCCAGCTCGCGTTCGATGTCCTTACCAATTCGCTGTTCGATTCTCGGGTCCACAAGACCTACGGCGGCAAGATTGTCGAGGAATGCTATACCCCGCCGGGATTGGCGGTGCCGCTCGCGATCAAGGATCTGCGATTGGCGTTGGCCGAAGCCGAGCACGCTGCCGTGCCGATGCCCGCCGCGAGCCTCGTCCACGATCGCCTGGTTGCAATGATGGCGCGTGGCTGGGCCGGACTGGATTGGTCGGCTCTGGGTCTGCTCGCGGCTGTCGAGGCGGGCCTGAATGACAGTCGCTGAAGACGGCGGCGGGCTTAGCGGCACTGTAGGAGATCATTTTCGATCGCGCTGGCCCTGACCGTAAAGATTGTCTGCGACAAGCACCATTGCCGGCGCTATTGCCGGGCGGATGCCAGCGCGAACACCGCTTCAGATCAGGCTGGCTGCGCGGCGCGCGAAGGCCGCCGCAAGCTGCCCGGTCTGCGCCGCGTTCTCGTTCGAGGCGGTACCGGCCTTGGCGCGGCCGGCGATGCCCTCGAAGATCACCGACCAGCGGAACAGGACGAAGGCGATGTGGAACGGCGTCAGCCGCAGGCCATGGCGCGCTTCGGCTGCATAATCGGATTCGTATTGCGCCAGGTCAGGGATGCCGAGAGCGTCGAGATCGATCCCGGCGAGACCGCCATACTCCTCGGGCCGAGACAGCCAGGCTATGGCGTTATGCGCCAGATCAGCCAAGGGATGGCCCAGTGTCGACAGCTCCCAGTCGAGCAGCGCGACGATGCGCGGTTCCTTCGGGTGGAACATCAGATTGCCGATGCGGTAGTCGCCGTGCACCAGGCTTGTCGTTTCGTCGGCCGGAAGGTGCTGGGGCAGCCAGGCGATGAGCCGGTCGATATCGGCATCGTCACGGGTGCGCGAAAGCTCCCATTGCCGGGTCCAGCGGCCGATCTGGCGAGCGAAATAATTCCCGGGCCTGCCGAAATCGCCGAGGCCAGCGGCGGCGAAAGGCACATTGTGCAGGGCCGCCAGTGTTTTCGCCATGGCCCCATACATGGCGCGGCGCTCGGCGGGCGCGACGCCCGGCATAATACAGTCGTGGAAGACCCGACCCTCCACGCGCTCCATCACGTAGAATGGTGTCCCGACCACGGCGCGGTCCTCGCAGAACAGCAGCGCAGACGGCACCGGCACGTCGGTCTTCGCCAGCGCGCTGATGACGCGGAATTCCCGGTCGACGGCGTGCGCGGACGGCAGCAGGTCGCCAGCCGGCTGCTTGCGCAGCACCAGCCGACGGCTGTCATATGTGACGAAGAAAGTCGGGTTCGACTGGCCGCCGGCGACGCGATCGAGGCGCATCGGACCCTCGAGACCGGCAAGCGCCTTACGCAGGAAGATGTCGAGCGCGTCGGCGTCGAAGTCGCGGACGGGGTCCGAAGCAGCGCCGTTCATGACCGCGATCCGGTCGGCCAGCGCCAGAAGACCAACATGCGACTACCACTGGATGTTCGCTGATCGTAACTTAACGAGCGCGCGATTCGAGCCAAAGTTAAATTTCGGGAATTCGAGCGGAACCCGAGGCACGGGACCACGGGAGCGGGACGGCTGACGCGGCCGCGCTAGCGGCCGCTGCAGGCAAGCTTGGAAAGATCGGCGCGCAGCCGGTTGGCGCCGGGTTCGCCAAGCTGGCGGTCGATCGCGGCGTGCTCGCGCTCCCAAATCGGCACGGCTTCAGCGAGGAGGCGGCGTCCCGCCGGCGTCAGCCAAAGCTGCCGGCTGCGCCGGTCGGCAGGGTCGACCGCAACGGTCACGAGACCGCGGCGTTCGAGCGGCTTCAGCGCGGCGGTCAACGTGGTGCGATCCATTGCGAGCAGCGCCGCGACGATGCCGATACTGGCCGGCTCCGGGCGGTTCAGCGACATCAACAGCGAGAACTGGCCGTTCGTCAGGTCGAGCGGGCGAAACGCGGCGTCGAAACGCCGCGCCACCGCCCGCGCCGCGCGCTGCAGATGCAGGCAGAGGCAGGCGTCGCGCACCTTGCGAGTCGTTTCGAACGGCAGCACGTCGCGGGTTGACATGCGGCCATTATGTTGATATCAACTTTCTTGTCAAGATCGCAGGCGGGCTTGGCGCACCGGAATCCGCGAAAAAACGGAGAGTGTCATGGCGATCCAACCGTATCTGTTCTTCAACGGGCGTTGCGAGGAGGCGATCGAGTTCTACCGTAACGCGCTCGGCGCCGAGGTGATGATGCTGATGCGTTTCAAGCAGGCGCCGGACCAAAGCATGGTCCAGCCGGGAAATGCCGAAAAAGTCATGCATGCGTCGCTGCGGATCGGCGATGCCGTCGTCCTCGTCTCTGACGGCATGTGCAGCGGCGAGCAGAAATTCGAGGGCTTCTCGCTGTCGCTGACCGCGGCCTCGGTCGAGGAAGCCGACCGGCGCTTCAACGCACTCGCCGATGGCGGACAAGTGCGGATGCCGCTCGACAAGACGTTCTTCTCGCCGCGCTTTGGCATGGTCGCCGACAGGTTCGGCGTCGGCTGGATGGTCTACGTCGAGGGTTGACTGGGCAGCGGCGGGGCGCGGCCCGACGAGTTCGGCCGGTCGGCCGCGCGGGCCGGTTCGGGTCGAGCATGGGATCGTGCGGTTCATGCTGCCGGCGTTTCCCGAAGGGTTCGGCAAGGCGGGATCGCCGGCGTGATCAGCGCTGCCGATCCCGCCGAGGCAGGCGCAACAATCAGTAGAGGATCCCATGAAGCTGTATGAGTTCGCGCCGACGCGCTCGATCCGCGCGCGGTGGACGCTGCAGGAACTTGGCGTCGATTTCGACGCCGTTTCGGTCAACCTGCCCGCCGGTGAACACAGACGGCCCGAATTTCTTGCCGTCAACCCGGCCGGGAAGGTTCCCGTTCTCGTAGACGGGGACCTCGTCCTCACCGAGTTGATCGCGATCGTGCTCTACCTTGCCGAGAAGTATCGCGACAGCGGTCTGATGCCGGCCAATCTCGCCAGCCGATCCGAGATGATGCGCTGGCTCCTCTTCACGACCACCGAGCTCGAGCAGCCTCTCTGGCGGATGGCGCGTCACACCTTCATCTATCCCGAAGACAAGCGACTGCCCGAGGATGTCGCGCTGGCACGCGGCGAATTCGCGGCGATGGCCACGGTCGTCGAGCAGCACATGGACGGTCGCGAATTCGTCGTCGGCGATTGCGTGACGGTCGCGGATTTCGTGCTCGGCCACACGCTCGACTGGGCGCACACCGCGAAAGCCCTGCATGGGCTGCCGCGACTGCAAGCCTACCTCGATCGGATGTATGCGCGACCACGCGCGCCGATGCGTATCGCCGATGCGTGGGCCAGCGTCAGGGCGTGACGCAACTCGCCCGGAACCGGCCCTGATGCTCGGTTTTGAACCGTCGACCACCGAGCCCGTCGAGCGTCGCGGCCGCCAGCGGCCATGCACGGGATGGCCGCCTTAAGAAATTTGACCGGTCGTTACCCGGCTTTACTTGGCCCTGAAACCAGCCGAACCATTTCTCTCATTGGGTGACCAACCAGCGTCGGTTGGCGCCCAATGGAGGTTCGAGATGCGGTTTCGCACACTGTCATTGATCGGCGCTCTGGCGATCGCGGCCGTCCCGCTCGCCGCCGATGCGGCGTCGTCACTAGCGGAAAATCAGCCCATCGCGCAGCAATCGGCGCAGACCGCTGAAAGTTGCCCGCCGGGTTCCTAGTAGACGCCGGGCGGTTACGTCGAGCATGGGAAATGGCGTCCGGCCCACTGCGTGGCGGATGCGGCGGATGAAAAGGTAGGCACACCGTGAAGACGAATTTGCATCCCTCGCGCTCCCGCAAAGCACTGGCGCTGCTCATCGGAGCGGCGGCGATCTTTGCGAGCCTCTCTACGCAACCGGCAGCGGCGCAACAAGCGCTCGGCGGCACCTTCTCGCCGGCGTTGCCCGGATCGAGCGCGGTGATCGCACCGGGGGTAAGGCTGCATGCCGTCAACCCCAGCCTGTCGCTGACCGCGCCGGCCGACACGCCCATTCAGGAGCAGATGCAGGACGACTACGCGACCAGCCTGATGAACGCGCAGCGCCAGCTCTTGCAGCAGAATCCGTCCGGCACGACGCGCGAGGAGCTTTCAATCGGTCAGCAGCTGAACGGCTATACGGCGCCACGCTAGTAGCCGCCGAACGCAACCCGGACGGCACGGGGAACAGATGCGATGAAGCGCCTCTCGGGAGCAGGAGCGACGTTGTTGACGGCCTTTCTTGCGCAAGCCTCGGCCGCGTTCGGCGCCGGCAATCCGGCCGTCGGACAGAGCGTCTTTGCCCACACGCTGAATAAGTGAGACGGGCGAGATCGCGGGTTCGCCGGTTCCATCGGAGAAATCGCGGCATCGCGGTCGATCCGCAGATGCCGAAGGCCTGATAATGGAGGCGACAATGGATGTTACGCCGAGCGGCGCAATTGAATTTGCGGTGGTTCCCGGCACAGATTTGCGGATTTCCCGCATCGGCCTCGGCACTTGGGCAATCGGCGGGTGGATGTGGGGCGGGACCGACGAAGACGAGTTGGTCAAGACGATCCTCGCCGCCGTCGAGCGCGGCATCAACCTGATCGACACCGCTCCCGTCTACGGCTTCGGGCGCTCGGAAGAGATTGTCGGCCGTGCGGTTGCCGACGGTGGCCTGCGCTCGCGCGTCGTTATTGCCACCAAGGCGGGGGTCGACTGGCATGACGGGAAGGTGTTTCGCAATGCCGGACGTGGCCGCATCCTGCGGGAAGTCGAAGACTCGCTGCACCGGCTTAGAACCGACTACATCGACATCTATCAGGTGCATTGGCCCGATCCGCTCGTGCACGTCGAAGAGACCGCGGCGGCGATGCAGACGCTCTTCGACCAGGGAAAGATCCGCGCGATCGGAGTCAGCAATTTTTCGGTCGGCCAAATCGAGCGATTTCGCCGCGTCGCCAAGTTGCACACGGTGCAGCCGCCCTACAATCTCTTCGAACGCGAGATCGAGGCCGAGCTATTGCCCTATTGCCGGCAATCGAGCCTCGCGTCCTTGACCTACGGCGCGCTGTGCCGCGGGCTGCTGTCCGGAAAATTGCCGGAAAACCCGCAATTCGGCGGCGACGATCTGCGTCTTGCGGACCCGAAATTCCGGCTGCCGCGCTACGCCCAATACCTAGCCGCGGTCCGCCGTCTCGATCAATTCGCCCGTGATCGTTATGGCAAGCGCGTCATCCATCTGGCCGTGCGCTGGCTGCTCGATCAGGGGGCGACAACGGCCTTGTGGGGTGCGCGCCACCCCGGCCAATTGCAGCCGGTCGAAGATGTCTTCGGCTGGTCGCTCGACGCCGCGGCACAAAACGAAATCGACGGCATATTGCGGGCGACGATCAGCGATCCGGTCGGGCCCGAATTCATGGCGCCGCCGCCACGCCCTCAAGCCGGCGCCTTGGCGGCTGCCGAATAGCGTGACGAATAGGAGAACTGCGATGTCGGCAAAGAAGACCTGTTTTTCGTCGGCGATTTCGCCGAAGACTATGCCTGGCGAGTGCGGCTGTCGGCTTCCTCGCCCACCTCGACAGCGGCTGAGCCCCTGCGTGAGAGTAGCCTTCGCCGCCGCGGGGGCACCGCTTCTATCTGGGGTCACTACACGAAAGTGCCGAAAGTGCTCTGAGCGTACGATGTCCGGAACATTGAGCGAACTCAGGCCGCCAGTAGCGATTGCCGCTGCCGCGGCGCTCTGAGCGTACAGGCCGGCGGTTGATCGGCAGTGGGGTGTCGCCAGGTGCCGACATCGGGGCGGCCCCTACGCGGCCCGCATGGTGATAACGCATTTGCCGACGATCTCTCCCCGCTCCCCGCGAGCGACCGCGAGCGGGGAGAGGGCTGGGGTGAGGGGTCTCACGAGGTGACGGTCCTATTGCATGAACCAGCCATGGCTGACGACCAGCGACTGGCCGGTCAGTGCGTTGGTCTCGAAGCCGGCGAGGAACAGCACCGCTTCGGCGACGTCCCCGGTCGTAGTGAACTCGCCGTCGACGGTGTCCTTCAGCATGACGCGCTTGACCACGTCTTCTTCGCTGATCCCCAGTTCCTTCGCCTGTTCGGGGATCTGTTTGTCGACGAGCGGGGTGCGGACAAAGCCGGGACAGACGACATTGGCCCGCACATTGTATTGCGCGCCTTCCTTGGCCACCACCTTGCACAGGCCGATCAGCCCGTGCTTCGCCGTGACATAGGGCGCCTTCAACACCGAAGCCTCTTTCGAATGCACCGAGCCCATATAGACAATGCTGCCCGATTTCGCCCGATACATGTGCTTGAGGCAGGCGCGCGTCGTCAGGAACGCGCCGTCGAGGTGGATCGCCAGGAGGCGCTTCCATTCGTCGAACGGAAAATCGACGACCGGCTTGACGATCTGGATGCCGGCATTGCTGACGAGCAAGTCGATCCGGCGGTATTTGGCGATCGTGTCGGCGACGCCCTTCTCGACGGCGGCCTCGTCGGCGACATTCATCGCCACCGCGAAAGCCTCGGCGCCCGTCGCCTTGATCTCGCGCGCGGTCGCGTCGGCGGCGTCGAGATTGAGGTCGGCGATCACCGGGATGCCGCCCGCGGCGGCAAAGCGCAGTGCGATTTCCTTGCCGATGCCGCTCGCGGCACCGGTGACGATCGCCACCTTTCCATCGAAACGCGACATCGGCAAACTCCTTTCCGGATGCTTTAATTCCCTTGCAGAGTGTCGTAGACGCCCTCGCCCACGGTCCGTCAATCGCGGCCGTCGACCGCGAGGTCGAAGGTGAAGACGCCATTCATGTCGACCGGCCGCCGCAACACTTCCGGATGGCGCAAGGTGCGGACCGCGTCGTTGTAGCCGGCTTGCCAATGCTCGTTCATCGTCGCTCGTGAGAATTCGTAATCCTTGGAGCTGCCTTCGTAATTTGCGGCATGATAAATCAACTGAATAATATTGTAGACTTTTTCGTCAGCCTGCTCGGCCAGCAGCGCGGCCTCGGGCGTCTGCAGCAATTCGCCGAGGAGCTGCGGCAACAGCTTGGCGACGGCGCGGCGCAGCAATTGCTGCCGCTTGAACTGGTCGGTCGCAGCCCGGGTGCGGCTCGAATAGCGGATCTCCTTCTGGCGCAGCTCGACAGCCATCAGGTCGCGCGGCAATTCGCCCCGCGCATTCCACAGATCGATCTGAAAGGCGAGCGTGTCGAGCCGCGGATCGCTGTCCAACACCCATTGCAGCGGCGTGTTCGAGACGAGACCGCCATCCCAATAATGCTCGCCGTCGATCACCGTTGCCGGAAAACCGGGCGGCAGCGAGCCGCTGGCGATGACGTGCTCCGGACCGATCTGATGCGTCGTATTATCGAAATAGACAAAATTGCCGGTGCGGACATTGACCGCCCCGACGCTGAACCGCATGCCGCCGTCATTGATCCGGTCGAAATCGACGAGGCGTTCGAGCGTCGCCCGCAACGGGCCGGTATCGTAATAGCTCAACGCTTGCGGCGTGCCGGGCGGGTAGAGATAAGGCGGCGGCAGGCGCGGCGCGAAGAAGCCCGGCGCGCCAGCGACGAGCGTACCGAGAGCGCGCGCCTGATTGACGAGACGATGCGTCGTGTCGTGGCTGGGGACGCCGCCGGCGAGATAGGGGGCGCCCGGCGGCGGCCTCGTGACCGTCTCCCAGAAGGTGCGCAGCTTCTCGACCCTGATGTCCGGTGGATTGCCGGCGATCAGCGCCGCGTTGATCGCACCGATCGAGATCCCGGCGACCCAATCGGGGTGCAGATCGGCCTCGGCCAAGGCCTGATAGACGCCGCCCTGATAGGCGCCGAGCGCGCCGCCGCCTTGCAGCAACAGCACGATCCGCGCGAACGGGGGGCGTTCGATCGGCACGTGGCTCTTGCGTATCGAGCGCGGCTTAGCGGCCATCACCGCACCGTCTCTTTTTGATCGCCGCAACCGCGCGGCGATCGATTGTCGCAACCGAGCACGGCCCGTGCCACCCGCAAATGAATTTTCCGGGTCAACAGTCCTGACCAGCGCCTCGAGCCCGCCGCGTCAGCGCCCCGCAGCGGGATCGATCGACGGGCTTATCAGCGCTATAAAATTTTCGAGGGGGTGTGCCGGCATCGATGGTGCAACTCGATGGTCCGGCGGCGAGAGATGTTCTAATATCCGGGTAGTGCATCTTCTTTCGGGGAGGTTCCGATGCCTGTGATCAAAGCCTACGATCTCGCCTATGGGCGGCTGCGCTCGCCCGATCTCGACAAGCAGGAAGAGTTTCTGACCGATTTCGGCATGGTTCGCGCCGACCGCACGCGGAACGCGCTCTATATGCGCGGCACCGACGCACCGCACCACATCCACGTTACCGAATTGGGCGAGCCGCGCTATGTCGGGATCGCGGTCCATGCCGCCGGCATGGAAGATCTCGAACGGCTGTCGCGGGCCGAGGGTGCCTCGCCGATCGAAGACATCGACGAGCCCGGCGGCGGCAAGCGGGTGCGGCTGACCGACCCGGACGGCTACCAGGTCGAGGTCGTCCATGGCATGGCGATGCTCGACCCGATCCCGGTCAAGCGGCCGAAGGTCAATTCCGGCGAAGAGAAATACCGGCGCAAGGGCGAACTCTTCCGCGTCGAACCCGGCCCGTCGCACATCAAGCGTTTCGGCCATTTCGTCATCAGCACGACGAATTTCGACAAGACGCTGTCCTGGTATCGCGAGATGCTCGGCTTCCGCTGCTCCGACGAATTCTACGCCGGCGACAAAAGCAACATCGTCGGCTCGTTCAACCGGCTCGACCGCGGCGACGATTATGTCGACCACCATGCGTTTTTCTGCATTCGCGGCGACAAGAAGGGCCTCAACCACCTGTCCTACGAAGCGGCCGACATCGACGACGTGATGGCCGGCCACGAGCGTCTCGAGGGGAAGGGCTATCAGCATATGTGGGGTATCGGCCGCCACCTGATCGGCAGCCAGCTGTTCGACTACTGGGCCGACCCGTGGGGCCGCGTGCACGAGCACTGGGCCGATACCGACGTGCTGAACGCCAGCACCCCGGCCAACGTCATGGAGCGCGGCCAGGGCACCGGCGGGCCGTGGGGTCAGCCGATCCCGCAGATCTTCATGGGCCACGCCTCACCCTGACGCGCCCGGCTTCTCTCTGTCGCACCGCGCCCGAAAAAATCCGGGCACGGTGCCAGGCCGTCGAGACGTTTCGCATCCGCCCGATTAGAGCGCACCCCCGCCCCCTCGATGGGGGCGGGTCGGGGTGGGGGTGATGCCGCAGCAAGAGCCGCAATGCGCACCGCGACCAGTGGCGGCCTGTTTCTCCCCTTCCGGTGTGCGTCAAGAGGGCGGCGCCGTTCACCCCCTCCCAAGCCCTCCCCCATCTAGGGCTGATCATTGCCACAAGTGTCTCAGGACACAGTCGTTTGTATCTATCACGGCCGTGGCCAAGCTCTTTTTCACGTCGTCCCGGCGAACGCCGGGACCTATTTCTGCCCTGGATACCGGCTTTCGCCGGTATGACGGGAGAAATTGGAGCCTTCTTTAGGGCGACAGGCACTCCTGAAGCGGCACGCCGACTGTGCAACGCAGACTTATGGGTAAAGATGAGATCAAGGGGGAGGGTTCGCGCACGCGACGGGCTTCGCCCTCGTAAACTTACTCACGAGGCGCCGGAAATTGTGTGAACCGCGCAGCCTCCATCGCAGAGCTCCGGACGCGGTCGACCGATGACTTGGCTGCTGCCCGACCCGTCACAGCGCCCGATCGTCGAAGAGCTCGAGCAGCAGACCGATCGTGGCGCCGCGATCATCGGCGCGGCGCTGGTCGAGAGCCTGCTGCGCCAGGCTCTCGAATCGCGCATGCGCGTCAAGACCCCGCTCGAAAAGCGGACCGCCAAGCGGCTCTTCGGAACGATGGGCCCGCTCAGTTCCTTTTCGGCGAAAATCGATCTCGGCGTCCTCTTGGGACTATACCCCGAGGAGGTGCGCGGCGATCTGCACCGCATCCGCGAGGTGCGCAACCAGTTCGCCCATGAAGAGGAGCCGCGAGATTTCGCCTACCCGATAATCTCCGACCACTGCGCCAGATTCTGGCTGCCGCACCACTTGTTCATCGTCGCGACGGCCGGCGGATCGCAGGCCTTTCCGCCCGACCCGCGCGGCCGCTATATGCTGACGGTCAAGCTTCTCGTCTCGCTACTGCAGCGCGCCGTCGTCAACCCGCATCCGCCGCCCGATCCGCTCTGGTAGCGAGCGACCGGGCGCGCATCGCCCGATAGATCCGTTCGATCGTCGCGCGCAGCGAAAAAGGCGAGCCGGGATCGAAATCGCCTGCGTAATAGGCGTCGATCCCGGCTTCGATCATCGGCTCGGTGAGCTCGATCGCGACTTCCAGCGGATCGCTCTGCGCCAAGGTTCGTGTCCCGTCTCGGTCGCGCTGGCGTGAGTTTAGCAACTCTCCGTCAAGCCGATGTCACAACGACGCATCTGAGGCGTCATTTCGCAACTTTAAATAATCGGCAGCCCGCGGGACGCCTCGGCCGCGCAATCGAGCCTCCGGCACTTTGCCGGTCAAGCGGCCGCCGCCCGATCCTGGAGGCTGAGCCCGAAGGTCTCGGCTAGGCCGCGCCGGCCGGCCGCGGTGATAGTCACGGCTCGGCTGTCGCGGCGGGGCTCGATCCAGCCGAGCTCGAGACAGCGCCGGCACAAGGCCGCGCCGACCGCTCCGGCGATGTGCCAACGCCGCTCGCTCCAATCGAGGCAGGTCCGGCAAAACGGCCGGCGCGACCCCTTGATCGGTGTCAAATCAGCGCCGAGATCGGCAAAAAAACTGAGGCCGGGCGCGGTTACTTCGCCGCCGTCCTCGGTCAGGACGACATGTCCGCGGGCGCCGAGCGCGTCGGCGAGGCCGACGCCGAGCCGGCCGGCGAGATGGTCGTAGCAGGTCCGGGCGGTGCGCATCTCGTCGCCGATGCGCGACGGCAGTCGACGGCGCGGCGGCAATTGCAGTGCCGCCACCGCCATGATGCTCTCCAGCATCTGGGCGACGAGCGGCGAGGCAAGCCGGTAATAGCGGTGCCGCCCTTGCCGGGCGAGCGCCAGCAGGTTCGCCGCTGTGAGCTTGGCGAGATGCCCGCTCGTCGTCTGCGGCGTGACGCGGGCGATGTAGGACAGCTCGGTCGCGGTCAAGGCGCGCCCATCGGAGAGCGCCGCCAATATGTTGGCCCGCGCCGGGTCGCCGATCAGTGCGCCGATCTCGGCCATCTCGAGGTTCACATGGCTCATGCTGGCAATCTACGCAGCCGATGACGCGGAATCCCGCGCTTTCATTGCGGCGGGGGCCGAAGCGATCGACCGCGACGGCGGCCGGCCGCATGATCATTTAAGGAGCGGATCACGGGAGGGCAGCCGATGTTCGCGGTGATTTTCGAAGTCGAGCCCAAAAACGGCAAGACCGACGACTATCTGCAGCTTGCCGCATCGCTGCGGCCCGAACTCGAAGAAGATCGACGGTTTTCTCGAGATCGAGCGCTTTGCCAGCCGGCGCGCCGCCGGCCGCGTGCTGTCGCTGTCGGTATGGCGCGACGAGGCGGCGGTGGCCCGGTGGCGCATGCTCGGCGTGCATCGCAGCGCGCAGCAGAAGGGGCGCGCCGAGATCTTCGCCGACTATCGCTTGCGGGTCGGCGAAATCGCCGACGATTTCTCCGGGGCCGAAGGCGATGGCGGCGAAACCGTCACGATCAGCGAATTCCCGCCAGGCGCCGCGTTCGACGTGCCGACGGCCGGAATGCCCGGCATCACCGGGTTCGAGGCCTTCGAGAGCCTTTACAACCCGGGCAAGCTCCTGCTGCTCGTCGCCTGGCAGGACGCGGCGGCGGCCCTTCGCTGGCGGCCCGACGGCAATAATGCCGCTCGCCACCGCCGGGTTCGGATCGTGCGCGACTACGGCATGTTCGACCGCGATCAGGCCCCGCAACACTATCCGCCGGTGCCAAGGACCGCCTAGAACGGCCCCTCCCAAACCATCCCTCGGTCAATTGCGTTGTGGAAGAGTGTCTGCCGAGCGGCGGATATTCCGCTCGCCACCCCTTCCGGCCACAATGTTCCACCAAGTGATGCAACATGGCCCGATCGGGTCGCGTTTCGGCGACCCTTCGCAAAGCATGACGGAGGTTTCAGAATGGGCAGCGAACGGAAAGTCGCGGTTATTACCGGCGCGTCGCAGGGCATCGGTGCGGCCCTCGTCAATGCCTACCGCGATCGCAACTACCGGGTGGTCGCGACCGCGCGCTCGATGAACCCGGTCAGCGACGACGACGTCATGGTCGTCTCCGGCGACATCGCCGATCGGCAGACGGCCGAGCGTACGATCGCCGAAGGGATGACCCGGTTCGGGCGCATCGACACGCTGGTCAACAACGCCGGCATCTTCATCGCGAAGCCGTTTACCCAATACACCTTGGACGACTACGCGGCGATGCTGGCCGTCAACCTCACCGGCTTCTTTCACATCACGCAACTGGCGGTCGCCGAGATGGAGAAGCAGGGCAGCGGCCATGTCGTGCAGATCACGACGAGCCTCGTCGACCACGCGATCGCCGGCGTACCCTCGGTGCTCGCGTCGTTGACGAAGGGCGGTCTCGCGGCCGCGACGAAATCGCTCGCGATCGAGTATGCGAAGCGCGGGATCCGGGTGAACGCCGTGGCGCCCGGCACGATCAAATCGCCGATGCATCCGGCCGAGACCTATGCGCAGCTCGCCGCCCTGCACCCGGTCGGTCGCCTCGGCGAGATCTCCGACATCGTCGAGGCGATCCTCTACCTCGAGGGTGCGAGCTTCGTCACCGGCGAAATCCTGCACGTCGACGGCGGCCAGAGCGCCGGCCACTGAGCGCTTCTGAATGTATTCGCGCGCCGGTCTCTTCAGTCGTCACCCCGGCGGCGGCCCGGAGTCCATCGTTCCGCGGCACGAGCGGTCATCCGCCGGGTGGGGCACAGTGAAATTGCCAGGGAAATCAGAAGTGGCGGAGGAATGGGCCCCGGCCCTCCGCCGGGGTGACGATAGAGGGAATTTCTCCATTTTCGTCCTGATCTGAATTCCTTCACAGTCTCTGAGCGCCCTCCGGTCATGACCGCGTTGCGATCGCGGTGCTGATGGCATCAAAGGGTGCTCGATGAAGCGGCCTTCCGGCTTGCCGTTGGCGGCTGTGACGCCCCATGATCTCCATCACCAACGCGATGACGCGGATGAGGCGCGTCGTGCTATCGTTCGCCGCCGCCTACAGTGTGGCGCCGCCGTCTATTGCGACCTCGGCGCCGGTGATGTAGGCGCTTTCGTCGGACAGCAGGAACAATACGAGAGACGCGACCTCGTCGGCGGTTCCCATGCGCTTCATCGGGACGAGCTGCAGCCGCTCCTGGTTCTGCTCGGGCGTGCGAACCTTCAGCATCTCGGTGTCGATCGGACCCGGGTGCACGGAGTTCACCCGGATCTTGCGCGGGGCGAGATCGATCGCCGCCGCTTTGGTCATCCCGCGCAGCGCCCATTTCGTGGCGCTGTAGGCGATCGCACCGGGCGATCCGCGCAGACCGGCAACCGATGATATGTTGACGATCGCACCGCCGCCCGACTGTTCCATCAGCGGCACCACGGCCTTCATGCCGAGGAAGCAGCCGAGCTGGTTGACCCGCATGTGCTGCTCGAACAGCTCGGCATCGGTCTCCATCAGGCGGCGCGGCTGGTAGATGCCGGCATTGTTGACGAGGCCATTGAGGCCGCCGAATTTTTCCGCCGCCCTTACCGCCGTTTCCCAGTCCCGTTCTTGCGTCACGTCGTGCCGCAGGAATGCCGCCGCATCCCCCAATGCCGAGGCGAGCGCATGGCCCTCCGCCATCAGCACATCGCCGATCACGACCCGCGCCCCTTCGGCGACGAAGAGCCGGGCTTCGGCGGCGCCCTGCCCGCGTGCCCCACCGCTGATCAGGATGACTTTTCCGGTCAAGCGACCCATCTTCTCCTCCATTTCCTCGCCGCCGCCCGGCGTGCCGGGCGGATGCCCCTTACGCCGTTTCCGGCCAGGCGCTAAGCTGGCACCCGACGGCGTGGCAAAGGCAATAGCCGGTTGGGAGGATCGGGATGACGCGCTCGTGGATCCACTACACGCGCGGCCGCCATGTGCGGCAGGCCAGGGTCGGGCTCGGCGATCTGCGCGAAGAGCATCTGAGCCGGCAGGGCTTCGCCGGCCCGGTCGCGATGCTCTATCGCACCGACGGCCCCAACGAGGTCGTCCGCTTCGAGGGCGACTACCGGCCGCGCCAGGTCGACAGCGCCGATGTCGTCGCCGCCGATGCGAGCGACCCGCGCGGCGGCTGGCAGACCCTGCTGGCGAACGAGGACCTCGCCGTCGCGATCAGCCGGCGGTGCCACGCGATGCCCTATTGCTATCGCGACATGGAAGGCGACCTCCTCTATTTCGCGCATCGCGGCCGCGGCGTCTTCGCGACCGAATTCGGACCGCTCGCCTACGAGCCCGGCGACTGGGTATTGCTGCCCAAGGCGACGACGTTCCGCCACATGCCGGAGGCCGGCGACAGCCTGCTGCTGGTCGTCGAATCGCAGCAGCCGATCCGTCTCGCCGAGCATGAGCAGGTCGGGCGCCATACGCCGCTCGACCCGACGATGCTGGAAGTCCCCGAGATCGTCGATTACGGCTGGCCGAAACAGGACGAATACGAGGTGCGGCTGAAACATCGCGGCGGCCACAGCTCGGTCTTCTACCGGAACGACCCGATGCGGGTGGTCGGCTGGAAGGGCGATCTCTTTCCGTTCAAATTCAATGTGCGCAGCATCCTGCCGATCATGTCGGACCGGATCCACGTGCCGCCCTCGGCCTGGATTACGTTCGAGGCGGCGGGTTTCGTCGTATTGAGCATCGTGCCGATGACCGCCGTCGCCGATCTCACTTCCGAGGAGTTGCCGAGCTACCACCGCAACATCGACATGGACGAGGTGATGCTGAGCCATGCCGACGAAGATCCGAGCGGTCGCCGGCCCGGCAGCTTCCGCCATACGCCGCAGGGCGTGCTGCACGGGGCGAACGAGGCGTATCGGGCCGAATTCCAGGCGCGGCGCAAGTCCGGCATGCGCCGCACCAGCACCAGCATCGGCGTCGACAGCTGCCGGCCGCTCGTGCCGTCGGCCGAATTCGTCCGGATCAGCGGTTGACCCGCGAGCATCCGGGTAAGCGGCGAGAGATGGGCAAAGTGCTCCCGCCCCCTCGATGGGGCGGGTCGGGGTGGGGGTGAGGCCGCGATTGTAAAGCGGAACGGAGTTCACCCCCTCCCAACCCTCGCCCATCAAGGGGGAGGGCTTATGTGGGATGAGCGAGACCGAGGAAACGACCATGGATCTGCGCTTCAACTCCGACGAGCTGGCGTTTCGCGACGAGCTGCGCGGCTTCATCGCGACCCGCCTGCCGGACGACATCCGCGAGCGGATGCGCTTGGGCCACGCCCCGCGCAAAGAGGACACCGTGCGCTGGCAGCGCATCCTCAACGAGCGCCATTGGGCCGCGTTCAACTGGCCGAAAGAATATGGCGGTCCCGGCTGGACGCCGGTCGAGCGCATGATCTTTCTCGAAGAAAACCAGCTGGCGCCGGCGCCCGAGGTGTCGTCGTTCAACATCACGATGATCGGGCCGGTGCTGATCCAGTTCGGCACCGAGGAACAAAAGCGCCGCTTTCTGCCGCGCGCCGCCAATATCGATGATTGGTGGTGCCAGGGGTTTTCCGAGCCCGGGGCGGGCTCGGACCTCGCCTCGCTAAAGACCGCCGCGAAGCGCGACGCCGACCATTACGTCGTCAACGGTCAGAAGATCTGGACCTCGACCGCGCATCACGCCGACTGGTGCTTTTGCCTGGTGCGCACCGACCCCGCCGCGCGCAAGCGGCAGGAGGGCATCTCGTTCCTGTTGATCGATATGCGCACGCCCGGCATCACCGTGCGCCCGATAATCTCGATCGATGGCAGCCACCACCTGAACGAGGTGTTTTTCGACGATGTGCGGGTGCCGGTAGAGAACCTGGTCGGCGAGGAACACAAGGGCTGGGACGTCGCCAAATACCTGCTCGGCCATGAACGCACCGGCATCGCGCGGCTCGGCAAGTCGAAGGAGCGCGTCAAATTCGCCAAGGAGATGGCGCATGAGATGCGGGCCAACGGGCGGCCGCTGATCGAAGACCCGGGCTTTCGCCAGCGCGTCGCGCAGCTCGAGGTCGACATGAAGGCGCTCGAGATCACCCAGTACCGCGTCGTCTCGGCCTATGAGAAACGCGAGGCCGGCAAGCCCGACCCGCTCTCCTCGGCGCTGAAGATCAAGGGCACCGAACTGTTGCAGGCGACGACCGAGCTGGCGATGGATGTCGGCGGCCCGCTCGCGATGCCGGACTGGGCTCAGGAACTGGCGGCGCTCTCCAACGAACCCGAGCTCGGCCCGGCCTGGGCGGCCGAGGCGACGAAGAGCTATCTCTTCCTGCGCGCCGCCTCGATCTATGGCGGCACCAACGAGATCCAGAAGAACATCCTGACCAAGGCCGTGCTGGGGCTCTGATGGATTTCGACTTCAGCGACGAGCAGCGTCTGTTGCGCGACAGCGTCGACCGGCTGCTCGCCGACCATTACGGCTTTGCCCGACGGCGCCAATACCTCGCCGAGCCGGAAGGCTGGAGCCGGCCGATGTGGCGGCACTATGCCGAGCTCGGCCTGTTGGGCCTGCCGTTTGGCGAGGATTACGGCGGCTTTGGCGGTGGTGCCATCGAGACCATGCTGGTCATGGAGGCCTTCGGCCGGGCTTTGGCCCTGGAACCCTATCTCGCGACCGTGGTGCTGGCCGGCAGCGCCTTGCGGCTCGCCGGCAGCGACGCGCAGAAGGCCGCGATCCTGCCGCAGCTCGCGGCCGGCGACGCGATCCTGGCCTTCGCCCATGGCGAGCGCCAGGCGCGCTATGACCTCGCCGACGTGCTGACGACGGCGAAGCCGAAGGGGGCCGGCTGGGTCATCAACGGCGGCAAGAGCGTCGTCGTGCATGGCGACGAGGCCGACCGGCTGATCGTCAGCGCCCGTAGCGCGGGCGATCGCGACGACCCGGACGGCATCAGCCTTTTCATCGTCGACGGCAACGCGAACGGCGTCGCCCGCCGCGCCTACCCGATGCGCGACGGCACGCGGGCGGCCGAGATCGCGTTAGGCGGGGTCGAGGTCGGCGCCGACGCGATGATCGGCGAGCCGGGCGGGGCATTCCCGGTCATCGAGCGGGTCGTCGAGGCCGGGATCGCCGCGGTCGCGGCCGAGGCGGTCGGGGCGATGGAAACGATGCAGGCGCTGACGCTCGAATACCTCAAGACCCGCCAGCAATTCGGCAAGCCGATCGGCCAGAACCAGGCGTTGCAGCACCGCTCGGCGGAAATGCTGGTGGCGCTTGAGCAGGGCCGCAGCATGGCCATGCTGGCGGCGATGATGGTCGACGAAGCCGATGCCGCGGAGCGCACGCACAATATCGCGATGGCCAAGGTCGGGGTCGGCCAATCGGCCCGTTTCGTCTCGCAGAACGCGATCCAGCTGCATGGCGGCATCGGCATGACCGAAGAATACGCGGTCGGCCATTATTTCCGCCGGGTCATGGTCATCGAGCACCTGTTCGGCGACACGGCCCACCACCTGTCCCGCATCGCCGACCGCGTCTCCTGAGCCCGACAAACCAATACTTTGCTCTCCCCCTCCGATCTTTTCCGCTAAAGTCATACCGGCGAAAGCCGGTATCCATGGCGGAAATGGGTCCCGGCCTGCGCCGGGATGACCAAAAAGAAAAAATGCGACAAACCGCTCGAACAGCGCAAACCGACTGTGTCCACGGACACTTGTGGCTGATAATCAGCTCAATGAGGGCGTGATTCGGCGCCTTTGCTTACGGAGGTCTCAGCTTGCCCGACCGGCCCAACTTGCCGCTCGCCGGCATCGTCGTGCTCGACTTCGGCCAGGTCTTTCAGGGGCCGTATGCGACGCTGCTGATGGCGAAGGCCGGCGCCGACGTCATCAAGATCGAGCCGCCGAACGGCGAGCCGCTGCGGCGTCGCGCCCCGCCCGGCAAGAGCACGACCTTCCCGATCGCGATGCTGAACTCGAACAAGCGCGCGGTCACGCTCAACCTCAAGCACGAGCGCGGCCGGGAATTGCTGTTCCGCATGGCGCGGCGCGCCGATGTGCTGCTCGAGAATTTCTCGCCCGGAACGATGGACCGGTTGGGCGCCGGCTGGGCCGCGCTGTCCGCGGTCAACCCGCGCCTCGTCTACGCTTCCGGTTCGGGGTTTGGTCTCAGCGGCCCCGATCGCGACAATCTTGCAATGGACCTGACGATCCAGGCGGTCTCGGGCCTGATCAGCACGACCGGTTTTCCTGACGGTCCGCCGCTCAAGGCCGGCCCGGCGATCGTCGATTTCCTCTCCGGCATCCACCTCTACGCCGCGGTGACGACGGCGTTGTTCGAGCGCGAGCGCACCGGCAAAGGCCGCCTCGTCGAGGTCGCGATGCAGGAAGCCGCCTATGCCACGCTGACCTCGCATCTCGACGCCTATTGGCAGTCCGGCCGGGTGCCGCCGCGCGCCGGCAACCGCAGCCATACGCGGGCACCGCTCAACGTCTATTCGACGAATGACGGCTACGTCGCGATCAATGTCGCGGTCGAGGAGCATTGGCATCACCTCTTGGCGGCGATGGGCCGCGAGGAGCTGCGCGACGACCCGCGGTTCAAGACCAATGCCGACCGCGTCGCCAATATCGATGCGACCGACGCCGTCGTCGGCGACTGGACGCGGACTCTCGGCAAGATGGAGGTGTTTGCGATCGCCAAGCGGCACCGCATCCCCTGTGCCCCGGTGCGCGACGTCGGCGAAGTCATGCACGACCCGCACATGCATGCGCGCGGCATGCTCGAATGGATCGAGCATGACGAGATCGGCCGTATCGTCGTCCCGACCTCGCCATTGCGTTTTCATGGCGCCGACCATGTCGCAACGACGCCGAGCCCCAAGCTCGGCCAGCACAACGCCGATGTGTATGGCGGCTGGCTCGGCCTGTCGCCCGACGAGATCGCCGACCTCGCGAAAGCGGGCGCGATCTAGCGTTGGCGCGGTAAAATGCCGGTAATGAACCGCCGTCGAGCCCTGCGCTTATTTGTGCTCGGCTGCATGGCGGCGGCTTTGACCGGTAGGCAAATCCTTGATCCGGCCAATGCCGGGTCGCTGCCGAACAATGCCTCGGCCGAGCTCTATCTGCCGGTCGGCGCGGCACCGGCGGGAGCCGTCGTCGTTCTGCATGGCTGCGACGGTGTCGTCCCGCATTATCGCCAATGGGCGCAACGCCTCACGCAATGGGGATACGCCGCACTGCTGATCGACAGCTTCGGGCGGCGCGGGTTCACCGAGGTCTGCAATCACGGACAGCTGGTGCCGCCCGAGACGCAAGCGCGCGACGCCCTCGACGGCGCCGCCTATCTGCGGGCGGCACCCGCGGTGCGGGCGCAAAGGGTTGGCGTGATCGGCTTCTCGCACGGCGGCTGGGCGGTGCTGAAGGCGGTGCTCGCCGGGATCGTCCGCCGTCCGGGCGAACCCGCCTTCGCCGCGGCAGTCGCCTATTACCCCGGTTGCGACGCCCGCGACCCGCCCGGGCATCCGCTCGAAACCGATACCTTGATCCTGATCGGCGATGCCGACGACTGGACCCCGGCGGCACGCTGTGCCCACTGGCGTGATGCGGTCGAGACGAACGGGCATGTGCTGCAGATGAAGACCTATCCTGGCGCGCGGCACGGTTTCGATGCGCCGCTGCGGCCGCACTACTTTGCCGGCCACTATGTCGGGCAGGACCCGGCGGCGCTGGCCGACGCGCTGGTCGAGACCCGCAGGTTCTTTGACGCGCGGCTGATCTCGCGACGATAACGCGATGCTCAATACCGTGCGTTGCCGGGGGTGCGCGGGAACGGGATCGCGTCGCGCAGGTTGGCGAGGCCGGTCGAATAGGCGAGCGTGCGCTCGAAGCCGAGGCCGAAGCCGGCATGCGGCACCGTGCCGTAGCGGCGCAAGTCGCGGTACCAGGCGTAATGCTCGCTGTCGATGCCGCGTTCGGCCATGCGCGCGTCCAAGACGGCGAGCCGCTCCTCGCGCTGGCTGCCGCCGATGATCTCGCCGATCCCCGGCGCCAAGACGTCCATCGCCGCGACGGTCCGGCCGTCGTCGTTGACCCGCATGTAGAACGCCTTGATGTCCTTCGGGTAGTTCATGACGATGACCGGCTTTTTCGCGTGTTTTTCGGTCAGGTAGCGCTCATGCTCCGACTGCAGGTCGATGCCCCATCCGACCGGGAACTCGAATTTCTCGTTGGCCCGCTCGAGCACCCCGATCGCCTCGCCGTAATCCATGTGGACGAATTCGGAGCCGACGATCCCGGCAAGCTTCTCGACCAGGCCCTTTTCGATCCGCTCGTCGAAGAAGGCGAGATCCTCCGCCCGTTCGTCGAGCAAAGCCGCAAAAACGTATTTCAACAGCCCTTCGGCCAATGCCGCATTGTCGGCGAGGTCGGCGAAGGCGATCTCCGGCTCGATCATCCAGAACTCGGCGAGGTGGCGGCTGGTGTTCGAGTTCTCGGCGCGGAAGGTCGGCCCAAAGGTGTAGACCTTGGTCAGCGCGAGGCAATAGGCCTCGACATTGAGCTGCCCCGAGACCGTCAGGAACGCCTCGCGGCCAAAGAAATCCTGCGCGAATTCGACCTTGCCGTCGGGCGTCTTCGGCAGGTTGGCGAGGTCCAATGTCGACACCCGGAACAAGGCCCCGGCGCCCTCGGCGTCGGAGGCGGTGATGATCGGCGTATTGACCCAGAAAAAGCCGTGCTCGTCGAAGAAGCGATGGATCGCCTTGGCCAGCGTGTGCCGCACCCGCGTCGCCGCCGCGATCACATTCGTCCGCGGCCGCAGATGCGCCACCTCGCGCAGGAATTCGAGCGTGTGCGGCTTGGGCTGGATCGGGTAGGTTCTCGGGGTCGTCGACCCAGCCGATCACCTCGATCCCGGTCGCCTGCATCTCATAAGGCTGCCCTTTCGCCGGCGACGGCACGATCCGGCCCGCTGCCGCGACGGCGCAGCCGGCAGTCAGCCGCAAAACCTCGGCCGTGTAGTTCGGCAGCGTGTTCGGCACCACGACCTGGACCGGGTGAAACGACGACCCGTCCGACAAATGCAGGAACGAAATTCCGGCCCGCGAGTTGCGCCGGGTGCGTACCCAGCCTTTGACTGTGACCGGCGCGTCCGGCGGCGCCTCGCCGGCAAGGATCGCGCGCACGTTCATCGCGTTGTTATTCATCGGTCGCGTGTCTGACCTGAAATGTGACGAGCAATCTCAATAAGTAATCGTCGCCCCCGCGAAAGCGGGGGCCCAGGGTCCGCGTTCGAATACTTGTAACCCTGGGTTCCCGCTTTCGCGGGAATGACGGAAATTTGGGAGGAGACTGATTCAGTCGAATTCATTTCAGGTCGCGCTTTGCGATCCTTCGCGGGCGCGCCGCCGCCGTCACGCCGCCGCCGTCACGCCGCCCCCGTCACGCGGCCGCCGACCGCCCGCCGCGCAGCACCTCGCGGATCCCGGCGATGATCCGCTGGCGGTCCGGGAACACGTGGCTTTCGAGCACCGGGCTGTAGGGGATCGGCACCTGCAAGGCGCAGACGCGGCGCACCGGCGCCTGGAGCCGCGCGAATGTCGCCGCGTCCTCGGTGGCGACGGCCGCGACCTCGGCCGAGAAGCCGGCCGTGGGGCCCGCCTCGTCGGCGACGACGAGCCGGCCGGTTTTCTGCACCGAGGCGCGGATCGTTTCGCGGTCCAACGGCACCAACGTGCGCGGATCGACGACCTCGACCGAAACCCCCTCCTTTTCCAGCTCTTCGGCCGCCGCCAGCGCCTCGTGCACGAGCCAGGCGAGCGCCACGACGGTCACGTCGCTGCCCGCGCGCTTGATGTCGGCCTCGCCGAGCGGGATCGTGTAGTCCTCGTCCGGCACCGGTCCCCGGCGCGCCATCAGCCGGCTCGACTCGAAGGAAATGACCGGGTTGTTGTCGCGGATCGCCGTCTTCAACAGCCCTTTGATGTCGCGCGGCGTCGACGGCAGGAACATCTTCAGGCCGGCGACATTCATGAACATCGCATAGGGCGACTGCGAGTGCTGCGCGGCGACCCGGCCGCCGCCGCCGACCGCCGCCCGATAGAGGATCGGAAAGGTTACCTGGCCGCCGAACATGTAGTGGATCTTCGCCGCCTGATTGACGATCTGGTCCATCGCGACAAAGCAGAACGTCACCATCCGCCAATCGACGATCGGGCGGAAGCCGGAGCCGGCGGCGCCGATCGCCATGCCGGTCAGCGCCGCTTCGGTGATCGGCGTGGCCTTGACCCGCGCAGCGCCGAATTCCTTCAGGAGCGGCGCAATCGGGTCGGTCGACATGTAGAAGATCCTGGGATCGCGCCGCATCTCCTCGGCGACGGCCTCGATCGCGGCCTCGCTATAGCTCAGCTCCCGCATCGTCTCCTCCTCGGGTGGGATCAGGCGGCGAAGACGTCCTCGGTCGCCTGCTCGGCGGTCGGGAACGGGCTCGCCTCGGCGAAGGCGACGGCCGCCTCGATCGCCCCGGTGACGTCGTGCTCGATTTGCTGCAGTTCGGCGGCGTCGAGATAATCCTGCTCGCGCAGCTGCCGCTCGAGCTGCGCGATCGGGTCGCGCCGCTTCCAGGCCTCGATCTCCGCCGCGGCGCGCCCATCGGGCTGCCCGGGGCGCTCGGTATGGGCGCGCCAGCGGTAGGTCTTGCACTCGATCAGGGTCGGGCCGTCCCCGGCGCGCGCCCGCTCGGCGGCGCGGGCCGCCGCCTGATGCACGGCGAAGATGTCGTTGCCGTCGACGACGACGCCGGGGATGCCGTAACCGGCGGCGCGCGCCGCGACGTCGTCCAACGCATGCGTCGCGGCGGCCGCGGTCTGCGCCGCGTAGAGGTTGTTCTCGCAGACATAGAGCATCGGCAGCTTCCAGGTCGCCGCGATGTTGAGGCATTCGTGAAACGGCCCGGCATTCGATGCGCCATCCCCGAAAAACGAGACCGCGACGCCGCCTTTGCCTTCCATCTGCGCCGCAAGGCCCGCGCCGGTCACGATCGCGATCCCGCCGGCGACGATGCCGTTGGCGCCGAGCATGCCGATGCCGAAATCGGCGATGTGCATCGAGCCGCCCTTGCCTTTGCAGTAGCCGGTCTGCCGCCCGTAGAGCTCGGCCATCATGCGGTTGAGGTCAGCGCCCTTGGCGATGCAATGGCCGTGGCCGCGATGCGTCGAGATAATCCGGTCGCCGCGGTCGAGCGCGCTGCAGACGCCGACCGCGACCGCCTCCTCGCCGATATAGCAATGCACGACGCCATAGATCTTGCCGGCGAGGTAGTCGGCCGAGGCGCGCTCCTCGAAGCGGCGGATCGTCAGCATCGAGCGCAGCATCTCTCGCTGCTTGTCGGGGGGCAGGTTCGGCGAGAGGCTCATCGGCGTGCTCCATTGCGACGCGCGGGGCCGCCATGATGGGCCAGCGCTCGCGGGGTGGCAATTGCCACGGTTCCGCCCACGGCAACTGCCCGCAGGACAAAGATTCGCCTCTCTTGCTTCGGCATCGGTGAACCGTCCGTCTCGACCTGCGCAACCCCTTCTTCACCCGTGCCGCATCCGCTCGACGTAGGAACGCAAGATCGCGTTTATGCGGGTCTGATAGCCCTTGCCGGTCTTCCGGAAATAGTCGAGCACATCGCGGTCAAGCCGCATGTGCAAGTCGGCCTTTGGCTGCGGCATCTTGACCGTCACGCTGTCCCAGTCCACCGCCATGCCCGCCTCGTCGGGGTCAGAGGCGATGTCCGCCTCGATCTCCTCTTGCGTCATCGCAGCGGCCTTCGCCCAATCCGAGCGGGTTTCACCGCGCGCCCGCATATCGGCCAGCTGCTTAGCCGAATATCTGACGATACGCTCTTTCTTCGGCATAACTCGCTCTCCTGAATGAAATAATCCGTTGATTTTCCCCGCGCCAACGCCACACGCCCGTGTACAGTTTGCCGTCGATTTCGGCGGTTGAAACAAAACGTCCTTCATTGTTCCGCCGTGACGCCGCCGTTGTCAGCGGACGGCCGTCGAACATCAGACCTGCATCGCGAAAATCGAGGCCACGCCGTTGTTCGTTCTTGAGCCGTTTTGCCTCATCCCATTCCAGCGTCGCATTATGTCGGCGTTTTGTGTACACAAATCAACCTTTAACCAGAACTCCCCGCAAGAATGAACAAACAAGTCCGCTCGGTTGGCAAAGATCGTCAATCCCGAAAGCGGCGCGGGTCAGCCGAACTGCCGAGGCCGCCGCCGGTGATTCGGCATCGCCGGCGCCGCGGTCGTCGCAGCGCGCCGGCAGCTCGTCAAATTTGCCGCCGGGAACGTGACCGACGGCGAATTTGCTTGCGCCGAGGTTTAGCGAAAACGAAACATTGGACGGCTACGCTGCGACGGCGACCGGCAGGGGACGGGGGGAAGAACGTTGAAGCTCGCGAAACTGGCGCCGATTTTCCCGCGCCTGATCCGGGTCCTGATCCCGGGCGTGATCTTGACGGCGTGCCAGGGCCTGCCGACCCCGCCGCCGGCCGCCGCGCCGCCGGCAATCGTCGGCTCGGGGCAGGGGATCGACCTGCCGACCGATGCGAGCGATGTCTTGCTGGAGCTGCAGGGCAGCGGCGTCGAGTTCGTCGCGCGCTATTACCGCGAGCCCGATTCCCGCTGGCCGGCCCTGTCGGCGAGCGAGGCGCAACGGCTGTCGGCGCTCGGCCTGAAGATTGTCGCGGTATGGGAATCGCATTCGCGGAACCTCGATCATTTCACCTATTCCTCCGGCTACGGCGACGCGGTCAGCGCCTATGGCGAGGCGAAAGCCATCGGTCAGCCGGCCGGCAGTGCCATCTATTTTGCCGTCGACTTCAATCCGCCGAGCGATCTGCTCGAACCCATTGCCGAATATTTTCGCGGCGTGGCGGCGGGTCTGACCGCGGCGAGCGGCGGCCGGGCAAATTATGCGGTCGGCGTCTACGGCTCAGGCGCCGTCTGCGAGGCGATGAAGCGGGAGGGGCTGGCGCAATACGGCTGGTTGTCGAATTCGCTCGCCTGGGAGGGTTCCGGCTACGCGGACTGGAATATCCGGCAAGGCGGCGGGTCGCCGGAGCTGTCCTTCAACCAGGACAGCGACGAAGCGCGCGGCGAGTATGGCGGGTTCCGGCTGGCCAATATCGGCGACGCCACTCCCGCCACTCCCGCCACTCCCGACATTGTCGCCGCGGCCCGTGCTGTGCCGCCGCCGCAGATGCCGCCAGCCGGGCAACCGTTGACCACCGCGGCGATCGCCGCGCGCTGATAGCCGCGCCGCCGCCGCCCTTGAACCCTCGCCGAGGCTATCCGGCGTGGGTCGGCGCCGGCCGCCGCGCGCGGATTTTTGAGGCGGCCTTGCCGAGATCGCCCTTCCGGTAGGCGGCGGGTCGTTTTCCCATTGCTTCGGCCAGCGTGCATTCGTCGAGGACGCCCGCTGTCGCATCGCGCACTTTCTGCATCAGCCAGCGTATCGAGCAGCGATGCGGATCGGGGCAGTCCGAACAGAGCCGAAAGGCCGTGACGCTGGCGCAGGGAAGCGGGGCGAGCGGTCCGTCGATGATCCGGATAACCTCGCCGAACGAGATCTCGTCGGCCGCCCGGGCGAGACGATAACCGCCGTGCTGGCCGCGCCGGCTGGCGAGGATGCCGTGCTTGCGCAGCTCCAACAGGGTCGCTTCGAGAAATTTTCGCGAGATGTTTTCGGATGCGGCAATGTCGGCGATGTGCACCGGCGCGTCGTCGGTCCGCGCCGCCAATACGAGGAGGGCGCGGAGCGCGTATTTCGCCTTTTGCGAAAGCATGAGCTGCGGCTGCCTGGCTCTTCCGATACCGACTTACTCTTCCGATACCGACTTATATGCGATCGGCCATGCGCAAGACAATTGTCGATCGGAAAGAGGGACAATTGGACGCGTGGCGCCGCGGTGCGCCAATGCTAGACTGCGCTCATGCCCAACCCGGTCGATGCGCGACGCGTTCGCCTTGATTTGTGGCTCCTCGCCTGCGCTTTCTTCGCGCTTTTCGCCGGCGGGTTCGGCGCCGCGGCCCAGCTGCCGCCGCCGCCGGCCGTTGGCGTGGTGCGCGTCACCCGCCAGGACATCACCGAGTCGAACGAGTTCATCGGTCGCATCCAGTCGGTCGGACGGGTGGCGCTCGTCGCCCGGGTCACGGCCTTTCTCGAAAAGCGCCTCTTTGTCGAAGGCTCCGAAGTCAAGAAGGGCGATCTCCTCTATCTCCTCGAGCAGCCGCCGTTTCAGGCCGACGTCGCGGCGAAAGAGGCAACCGTCGCGCAGCTCGAGGCGCAGCATCACGATGCCGACTTGACATTGCAGCGGGCGGCGCGGCTGCTGCCGACGCCGGCGGGCCAGCAATCGAACTACGACACGGCTTATGCGCAGGAGCGCTCACTGGCGGCGCAGGTCGCCGCGGCGCAGGCGCAGCTGCAGATTTCGAAGATCAATCTCGGCTACACCGAAATCCGCGCGCCGATCGACGGCGCGATCAGCCAGACCGTGGTCACCGAAGGGAACGTCGTCTCGCCGACGAGCGGGACCCTGGCGACGCTCGTCAGCCAGGACCCGATGTATGTGCTGTTTCCGGTCGCGGTGCCGACCGCGCTCGAGCTGCGTGACCGCTATGCCCCACGCGGCGGCTTCCAGGCCGTCGTGCTCCGGCTTCGCCTGCCCGACGGGCGGATCTACGCGCCGCAGGGCGAGCTCGATTACGTGTCGCCGACCGTCGCCACGACGACCGACACGATCACCGCGCGCGGCCTGATCGCGAACCAGGTGTTGCCGGGCATGAAACCCGGCGCGCCCGGCTCCCGCGAATTGACCGACGGCGAGTTCGTGACCGTGTTTCTCCAAGGCGTACAACCGGTCCTCGTCCTCACCATCCCGCGCGCCGCGGTGCTGTCCGATCAGCAGGGCGATTACGTCTATGTCGTCGACGCGCAGAACCGGGCCGAGGAGAGGCGGATCAAGCTCGGCCAGTCGACCCCGTCGGTAGCGGTGGTGACCGACGGTCTCAAGGAAGGCGAGCTCGTCATCTCCGAAGGGGTGCAGCGGGCGCGGCAGGGCGAGATCGTCTCCCCTTCCCCGGCGACGCCGGCGCCGACCATTGCCCCGACCGGTCCGCAGCCGACCAGCCCGCAGCCGACCAGTCCGCCAGGGAACGGCGCCGCCGGCGGCACGCCTGCGCCCGCGGCGAACGGTCAGCAGGCAAAGCCATGATTTCCGCCGTCTTTGTCGACCGCCCGCGGCTCGCGATCGTCATTGCGCTGGTCATCACGATCGCCGGCGCGCTGGCGCTGACGCGCATCCCGGTCGCGCAGTTTCCCGACATCGTGCCGCCGCAGGTGCAGGTGACCGCGAGCTATCCCGGCGCCTCGGCCGCGGTCGTCGAGGCGAGCGTCGCACAGCCGATCGAGGCGCAGGTCGTCGGCGTCGACAAGATGATCTACATGAAGTCGACGAGCGGCAACGACGGCAGCTACCAGCTGACGGTCAGCTTCGAGCTCGGCACCAATCCCGATATCGATACGGTCAACGTCGACAATCGCGTACAGGTCGCCCTGTCCCAGCTGCCGCCGGAAGTGCAGCTCGAGGGGCTGGTCGTCCAGAAGAAGTCGTCGGCCGTCCTGCAGTTCATCTGCCTCTACAGCAAGACCGGCGCCCAGGACCCGCTCTTCATTTCCAACTACGTGATCGTCAATGTGTTGGACGTGTTGTCGCGTACGCCCGGCGTCGGACAAGCCTTCCTCTTCGGCGCGCTCAACTATTCGATGCGCATCTGGTTCGACACGCAGCACCTCGACAATTTCGGGCTGACCCCATCCGACGTGATCGCCGCGATCCAGGCGCAAAATGTGGTGGCGCCGATCGGTCGGATCGGCGCCCGGCCGGTCGGCAACAGCCAGCAATTCCAGCTCAACCTGCAGACGCAGGGCCGGCTCGCCACGCCGGCGCAGTTCGGCAGTATCGTGCTGCGCGCCAACCCGGACGGCTCGCTGCTGCGGGTGCGCGATGTCGCCCGGATCGAGATCGGGGCGCAGAACGAGGACATCGAAAGCCGGCTGAACGGCAAGCCGGCGGTCGCGATCGGCATCTATCTCTCGCCCGGCGCCAACGCCGTCGAGACCGCCGCGCGGGTCGACGCCGCGATGGAACGGTTGAGCCAGCGCTTCCCGCGCGGTCTCAACTATGAGGTGAATTACGACACGACGACCTTCGTCCATGCGACGATCCACGACGTGCTGGTCACCTTACTGATCGCCTTCGCCCTTGTCGTCCTCGTCGTGTTCCTGTTTCTCGGCAATCTGCGCGCCACGGTCATTCCGGCGATCGCGGTGCCGGTCAGCCTGATCGGCGCCTTCGCGGTGCTGCTGGCGATGGGGTATTCGGCCAACACGATCTCGCTCCTGGCGATGGTGCTGGCGATCGGCATCCTCGTCGACGATGCGATCGTCGTCGTCGAGAACGTCGAACGCGTCATCGAGGAAGAGCCGGACCTGTCGCCGGCCGAGGCGACAAAAAAAGCGATGACCGAGATCACCGGGCCGATCATCGCGATCACGCTGGTGCTGTTGAGTGTGTTCGTGCCGATCGCGTTCATCCCCGGCATTTCCGGGCAGCTCTTCCGCCAGTTCGCGGCGACGATCAGCGTCTCGATGCTGATCTCGGCGTTGAACGCGCTGACCTTGTCGCCGGCGCTGTGCGCCGTGTTCCTGCGCCATCGCGAGCCGCCGCGCGGCCCGTTGCGCTGGGTGCTGCGCGGTATCGACAAGGTGCGCGACGGCTATGCCGCGATCGTCCGCCGCCTGGTGCGCGTCGCCGTCCTCGCGGTTGTCGCGATCTTGGCCTCTGCCGCCGCCGTCTTCGTCGTCTGGTCGCGCACGCCGACCGGGTTTCTGCCCGACGAGGACCAGGGCGCCTTCTTCATCGCGGTACAGCTGCCGGACGGCGCCTCGGTTGCGCGCACCAGCGTCTCGGTTCGCCGCATCGAGGCGCTGCTGCGCGCGATGCCGCAAGTCGAAAACGTCTTTGCGATCGTCGGCTTCTCGATCATCGACAGCGTCGACGAGCCGAACGCGGCCTTCGTCGTCCCGACCCTGAAGCCGTTCGCCGACCGCGCCGGCGCGGCGAATTCGGTGCAGGCGCTGATCGCGCGGGTGTTCGGCGAAGGGCAGGGGATCCGCAGCGCAACCGTGATCCCGTTCAACCTGCCGCCGATCATCGGCCTGTCGACGACCGGCGGCTTCGAATACGAGTTGGAGGGCCTCGAAGGGCAGGACCCATCGGCGATGAACGGCGTCATGCAGGGGCTGCTCGCCGCCGCCAACGGCGACCCGCGGCTGACCCGCGTGTTTTCGACCTTCACCGCCAGCAACCCTTCGGTCTACCTCGACATCGACCGCGCCAAGGCGCAGGCCCTCGGCCTCAACATCAGCGACATCTTCACCACGCTGGAGGCCACGCTCGGCGGCATCTACATAAACAATTTCAACATGCTCGGGCGGGTCTGGCAGGTCATCATCGAGGGCACGGCCGGGGACCGGCGCGAGGTGTCGGCGCTGTGGCGGATCTACCTGCGCAACAAATACGGGACGAACGTGCCGCTGCGCTCGATCGCGACGGCGCGCATCGTGCTCGGCCCGCAGGTCATCACCCGCTACAACAATTACCGGGCGATCCCGGTGCAGGGCGGTCCGGCGCCCGGCAGCTCGTCGGGCACCGCGCTGACGACGATGGCCCAGGTCTCGGCCGACACCTTGCCGTCCGGCTATGGCTATGAATGGACCGGGACCGCCTACCAGGAATTCGCGGCCACCGGGCAGACCGGGCCGATCTTGGCGCTCGCCGTGCTGTTCGCGTTTCTGTTCCTCGTCGGCCTCTACGAGAGTTGGATGATCCCGGTGCCGGTGCTGCTGTCGGTTCCGGTCGGGGTGCTGGGCGCCTTTCTCGGCATCCTCGTCGCGCACTTGGCGCTCGACCTCTATGCCGAGATCGGTCTCGTCGTCCTGATCGCGATGGCGGCGAAGAACGGCATCCTGATCGTCGAATTCGCCAAGAACCAGCGCGAGGCCGGCAAGGACATCCGCGAGGCCGCGGCACTCGGCGCGCAAATGCGCTTCCGCGCCGTGATGATGACCTCGTTCGCCTTCATCTTCGGCGTCTACCCGCTCGTCGTCGCGCAGGGTGCCGCCGAGATCAGCCGCCACGATGTCGGGACCCCGGTCTTCGCCGGCATGATCGCCTCGAGCGGCATCGGCCTCTTCGTGATCCCGATGCTCTATGTCACGTTTCAGAGCCTGCGCGAGCGCTCCGGCGCCTTCTTCCGCCGCCTCGGCGCCGGCCGCGGCGCCCGGGTCTAGACAGGTCTAGCCCCGATTATCTCCCTCACCCCGCTCGCCGACATCGCCCCCGCCCCCATCGAGGGGGCGGGGGCGCGCTGTAGATCCGTGAATACCGTAGCCTCGATGGGGGAGCGTTGGGTGGGGGTGATGAAGCGGCCGGGCTCCGGTGAAAAAGCATCCTTTTGAGGGCGCGCATGAGCGTGCCCGACGCCTACGGCAGAAGATGACCGATGCCGAGAGAAGCATTTGGCGAATCCTGCGATCGTCGCAAATAGACGGCCATCGCTTCCGCAGGCAGGTGCCGTTCGGCCAGTATATTGCCGATTTCGTTTGCCACGACGCTCGTCTGATTATCGAAATCGATGGCGGCCAACACGACCGGTCGTCTCCTGACGAGGCGAAACGGACGCGTTTTCTGGAAGACCAAGGCTATCGGGTTCTGCGCTTCTGGAACAATGAGGTGCTGTCAAACCTCGAAGGCGTGTGTGCGATCATTGCCGGGGATCTGCGGCATCACCCCCACCCCGACCCGCCCCCATCGAGGGGGCGGGGGCGCGCTGACGATCGGTGAATACCGTAGCCTTTAATGGGTACGGGGTTCAGACAATTTCTGACGCCTGACGAATGGGTTATGAGGACGAAGCCCGTCCCACGGGCAAGCCCTCCCCCTTGATGGGGGAGGGTTTGGGTGGGGGTGAATACCGCCGCCTCATCGGGCAACGGAACGGGGCAGACAGGCCGCCGCCGGTCGCAGCGGGACTGCCGGCTTCCGGCTTGGCTTCCGGCCGCATCACCCCCACCCCGACCCGCCCCCATCGAGGGGGCGGGGGCGCGCTGACGATCGGTGAATACCGTAGCCTTTAATGGGTACGGGGTTCAGACAATTTCTGACGCCTGACGAATGGGTTATGAGGACGAAGCCCGTC
Organism: uncultured Alphaproteobacteria bacterium; assembly: GCA_963790875.1. Taxonomy (GTDB): domain Bacteria; phylum Pseudomonadota; class Alphaproteobacteria; order ATCC43930; family CGMCC-115725; genus AP-15. The sequence continues at coordinate 287,065 of CAWBQT010000016.1, read as the reverse complement.
CCACGGGCAAGCCCTCCCCCTTGATGGGGGAGGGTTTGGGTGGGGGTGAATACCGCCGCCTCATCGGGCAACGGAACGGGGCAGACAGGCCGCCGCCGGTCGCAGCGGGACTGCCGGTTTCCGGCTTGGCTTCCGGCCGCATCACCCCCACCCCAGCCCGCCCCCATCGAGGGGGCGGGAGCGCGCTGACGATCCGTGAATACCGTAGCCCATCGAGGGGGAGGGCTCGCCAATCGCGACGGCAGTGTTCCATAACTTACTTACCAAACACGAAGAATTGTGTGAATGCCGTAGCCCCGCTTGCGGGGAGAGGGCGTCCACGCTCTGTCCGCGCCGGCGCCGTCGTTGCGGTGGGATCGGGCGCGGCATTACGATCGGTGCGCGATCGAACTTTCCCTTCTGAGGATTCTGCAGCTTCGTGGTCCGCGCCTTCGGCCGCCTCTTTCCGGGCGGCATCGCCCCCGCCCTCGGCCACCGCAACTACCGCATTTATGCCGGCGGCAACCTCGTCTCGCTCGTCGGCATCTGGCTGCAGCGGGTCGCGGTCGGCTGGCTCGCCTGGACGCTGAGCCATTCCGGCACCTGGCTCGGCATCATGTCGATGGCCGAGTTCTTCCCGGTCGTCTTTTTGAGCCCGCTCGCCGGGGCGCTCGCCGACCGCCGCGACCGGATCCGCATCATCCGGGTGACGCAGGTCATCGGCAGCCTCGAAGCGACCCTCCTCGCCCTCCTCGTCTATTTCGGGGCGATCTCGATCGAGCTCTTGTTCGGCCTCACCCTGCTGCTCGGCATCTTCAATGCGATGGCGCAGCCGGCGCGCCTCGCGCTGATCCCGAGCCTCGTCGACCGGCCGGCCTTGCCCTCGGCGCTGGCGATCAACGCGATCGTCTTCAACACCGCCCGCTTCCTCGGGCCGGCCGTCGCCGGCATCGTCATCGCCCGAGTGAGCGTCGCCGCCGCCTTTGCCGTCAACGCCGCGGCCTATGTCGCGTTTCTCCTGGCGATGACGCGGCTGCGCGGCCTGCCGGCAACGCCGGCGATGCCGCGGCAGAGCGTGCTGCGCGCCTCGTTCGAGGCCTACCTCTATGCCAGCCGGCATCCCGGCATCGCCCCGATGCTGCTCCTCTTCACGGTCACGACGATCGGCACGCGCGGCTTTGTCGAGCTGTTCCCCGGCTTTGCCGACCGCGTCTTCGATCGCGGGCCGGCGGGTTTGGCGATGCTGACCTCGACGGTCGGGCTCGGCGCGATCTGCGGCGCCCTGTGGCTCTTGCTGCGCCCGGCGATCGCCGGGCTCACCGGCCTCGTGCTCGGCAACACGCTGGTGATCTCGCTGGCGATCCTCGCCTTCACCGCGACCGACCAGTTCACCCTGGCACTCCCCTGCGTCTTTCTCGCCGGCACCGCGATGACGGTCACCGGGATCGGCGCCCAGACCCTGATCCAGGCGGCGGTCGACATCGGCATGCGCGGCCGGATCATGGCGCTCTACGGCATGATCTTTCGCGCCGGCCCGGCGATCGGCGCGGTGCTGATGGGGTCGCTCAGCCAGCGCTTCGGCCTGCGCCTGCCGCTCGCCGTCGGCGCCCTCGTCTCCTGCGGCTTCTGGCTCCTGACCTGGCTCAGGCAGCGCCGCATCGTCGAAGCGCTCGAGCCCGAGCCTGCCGCGGCGCCGGCAGAGCGGCCGTCATAATGCAGAACATGGATCGAATCTCGCCATGACCGAAGAAGCCGCGGCCCGCGATCCCGACATCGCGGCCGGGGCGGCGGCGCCGGCTCCGCGCTTCGAGCTCGGGCGGCCGCTGGCGCCGGCGCTGCTCTACCGCCGGTGCGATCCGGCCGAACTGCCGTTCGAGCTGTGCACCGAGCTCGACGAGGCGCCGGGGCTCGTTGGCCAGGAGCGCGCCGCAGAGGCGATCCGCTTCGCGATGCGGCTGCGCCGCAAGGGTTATAACGTCTATGCGCTCGGCGTCGCCGGCAGCGGCCGGCATGCGCTGGTCGAGGATCTCTTGCGGCAGCGCGCCGCGACCGAGGCGACCCCGCCCGATTGGTGCTATGTCAACAACTTCACCGACCCGCAGCAGCCGCATCGCCTGGCATTCCCGGCCGGGCGCGGCGCCGGCTTTGCCGCCGCGATGAAACGGCTCGTCGAGGAATTGCGCGCCGCACTGCCGGCCGCCTTCGAACGCGACGAATACCGCTCGCGCCGCGAGGTCGTCGACCAGCAGCTGAAGCAGAAGAACGAGGCGGCCTTTAGCGCCCTGCAGCAGCAGGCGCAGCAGAAGAGCATCGCGCTGTTGCGCACCCCGATGGGTTTGGCGCTGGCGCCGGTGCGCGACGGCAAGGTGCTGCCGCCCGACGCCTTCGATGCGCTGCCGGCCGACGAGCGCGAGCGCATCCAGCGGGAAACCGAGGAGATCCAGGGCGAGCTCGAGGCGGCGATGCGGCAGGTGCCGCAATGGGAGCGCGAGCATCGCGACGCGCTGCGGGCGCTCGAACGCGAAACCTCGGGCTATGCGATCGCCCATCTGATGGAGGAGATCCGCGCCGCTTGGCGCGACCTCCCCGAGGTCGCGCGCTACCTCGACGCCGTCGAGGCCGACGTCAAGGAGAACACGCAGGACTTTCTGGCGCCGCCAGGGATGGCGTACGGAGGGCCGGCGTCCGGGGGGCCGGCGCCGGGGGGACCGGCAGCCGCCGATACGCCGATCCCGGCGCCGCTCGCCGCCGCCTTCGACGACGCGCGCTTCCGCCGCTATGGCGTCAACCTGTTCGTCGACAATGCCGGCCTCTCGGGGGCACCGGTCGTCTACGAGGACAACCCGACGCATCAGACCCTGGTCGGCCGGGCCGAGCATCTCGCCCGCTTCGGCACCCTCGTCACCGATTTCAACCTGTTGACGCCGGGTGCCTTGCACCGCGCCAATGGCGGCTATCTGATCCTCGATGCGCAGAAGCTGGTGACCGGCAATTTCGGCTGGGCGTCTCTGAAGCGCGCCCTCGGCGCCGGCCAGATCCGCATCGAGAGCCTCGAACAATTGCTCAGCATGGCCAGCACCGTCTCGCTGACGCCCGAGCCGATCGCGCTCGACCTCAAGGTCGTTCTCGTCGGACCGTCGAGCCTCTACTACCTGTTGAGCGCCAATGACGAGGAATTCGCCGAGCTCTTCAAGATCGCTGCCGAATTCGAGGATCGGGTCGAGCGGACCCCGGAAACGACGCTGCTGTTCGCCCGGCTCGTCTGCGGCATCGGCCGGCGCGAAAAGCTGCGGCCGCTCGACCGCGCCGCGGTGGCCCGGGTCATCGAGCGCACCGCCCGGCTCGCCGCCAACTCCGGAAAATTGTGGATCGGCATGCGGGCGATCGCCGATCTCTTGCAGGAGGCCGATCAGCTGGCCGCCGACGGCGGCCGGGAGGTGGTCGGCGAGGCCGAGGTCGAGGCGGCGATCGACGCGCAATTCCGCCGCGGCGACCGCATCTACCGGCGCATGCAGGAGGAGATCGGCAACCGCACGCTGCGCATCGAGACATCGGGCGAACGGGTCGGCCAGGTCAACGGGCTGTCGGTCGTCAGCCTCGGCAGCCTGGCTTTCGGCATCCCGACCCGGATTACCGCGCGGGTGCGGTTCGGCCGCGGCGAGGTCGTCGACATCGAGCGCGAAGTCGAACTCGGCGGGCCGTTGCATTCGAAGGGTGTGTTGATCCTCGCCGGCTTTCTCGGCGGCCGGTTCGGCCGCACCCGGCCGTTGTCGCTCAACGCCTCTCTGGTCTTCGAGCAATCCTACGGCGGCGTCGACGGCGACAGCGCGTCGGCCGCCGAATTGTTGGCGCTGCTCTCGGCCCTCGCCGAGGCGCCGATCGGCCAATCCTTTGCCGTCACCGGCTCGATCGACCAGCGCGGCCAGATCCAGGCGATCGGCGGCGTCAACGAGAAGATCGAGGGCTTTTTCGACAGCTGCCGGGTGACCGGCTTCACCGGCCGTCAGGGGGTGGTCATTCCGGCGAGCAACGTCAGGCACCTGATGCTGCGCCGCGATGTCGTCGCCGCGGCGGCCGATGGCCGCTTTGCGATCTACCCGATCGACACCGTCGACCAGGGCCTCGCATTGCTGACCGGCGTCGCGGCGGGCGAGGCCGACGCCGACGGCGCCTACCCCGCCGGTTCGCTGAACCAGCGGATCGCCGCCCGCCTCGACGCCCTTGCCGCGAAAGCGACCGAACTCGCCCGAATGGCTGCCGGCGGGGGGCCGCGCGAATGAGCGGCCGGATCGAACGCATCCCAATCGAGCGCGTAATCGTGCCGCTCGACGCCGCCGCCGACAACCGCACCGCGATCGATACCGCGGTGCGGCTCGCGGCGCGCGCCAGGCTGCGGCTCCATGGCGTCTTCGTCGAGGACGAAGAGCTGTTGCGGGCGGCCGGCCTGCAGTTTACGCGGCAGGGCACGCTCGGCGCCGGCAGCCTGCCCTTCACCCGGGAAGAGACCGTGCTGCAATTGCAGGCCGCCGCCGAACGCGCCCGGCGGGAACTCGCCGCCGCCGCCGCAGAACATGATCTCTCCTGGTCTTTCGAGACCGTGCGCGGCCCGTCAGAACGCGCGCTCGCCGGCGCGACCGAGCGCGATTTCGTCGTCGCCGGCGGGCAGAGCCGGCCGGTCGCCGGCTATTTCCGCCTCGAATGCCGCTGGTTCGCCGCGGTCGATGCCGCACCCGGCCCGTTCCTCTTGGCGCGGCACGCCTGGGCCGGCGAAGGGGGCGTCGTGAGCCTGCCGAGCGGCCGCAATCCGGGCTCGGCCCGGCTGCTCGGGGCGGCGGCGCAGATCGCCGAAGCGCGCGGCGCCGGCTTGACCGTGATCGCGCCGCCCGAGGTCGCCGGTGCGGCGGGGTTCGACGCCTGGATCGCCGAGCTGCTCGCCGCCTATTCGCTCCGGCCGCAGATCGAGATCGCCCCTTCCGAACCGGCGGTTCTCGACCGCCGCATCGTCGAAACCGGCTGCCGGCTTTTGGCGATCGAGGCCGGCGGGACCGACGGCATCGCCGCGCGGCTGCGCGCATGCTCCGAAAAATTCGCCTGCGACATCCTCGTTGTGCGCTGACCGGCCGGTTGCCGCGAAGCCCCGCGATCGGATTGGCCGACGGACGGGACGTTCCTTGACCGGTAGGGGACAGCGGAGGCTGAGAAATACCCCGTGGCCGGGCGTGTCACGTCTTTCTTCTTTTTGCTGCGAAGTCGGCGCACGGGAAAGACGTGGATGCGCGGGTCAAGCCCGCGCAACGGGACTTTTTTGTGGCGGGACCGCGTGAGTGCGGCGAAACCGGACTGCCGGAGTTGCCTCGGACCAGCCCTGCGCCTGCGCGGGAACGACGTATAAACGTTGGAGGAGCGAATTTGATTTTCGGTCGGCCTCTGAGATCTTGGGTAGCCATTGACTGCCCTGGGGACATCAACGCTGGCCCTCCACCGCGACGGCGCTGCGGTGGCCGGTGAGATCGATTTCAAGATGCACCCGGCGCGCAATGAGCGCCGGGACGCGAGTGCGGTGGGGACCGTCTTCGAGGGACACAATGCCGAGTTCGGCAAGTCGCTTTAACGTGCGTGAAAGGCTGGCCTCCTTCCGCCCGGTCAGCGTCGCCAGCTCCCGCACGGACGCGGGCTGGTGGCGGCGAATTGCTTCCAGAACGGCGAGATTTCCAGGAGACAGCAGCTTCACCATAGCCTCCGCCGACACTTGGTCGGTCGCGGCGCGGGCTGCCGTTTCCTCGGTGTCGAACCACTTCTTGGGAGCTCCGTCCGCGCTTTTGGGATCGCCCACGACGCTCTTGGTCCACGCGGCGAATTCGCCGATTGTCCCGACCCTATAGGTCGTTTGGGATGCCTTTTTCATTGAGCGCCCTCCTTGCCTCTTTCCAGAAATCCTCGAGCAACCGTACGGCGGTGGTGAAGGCGTATGGGCGGCCTTGATCTTTTTCCGTTCGGTGCCAGTGGTCGTAAGCGGCGCGCTTGCGTCTATATCCTCGGCCCGCGACGTCAACAGCGTGAGCGTTGTCGAAGCGCACCCATGGGCGGCCACCACCCTTAGGGCGCAGCACGAGTGCGTAGCTGATGCCGTGAGGACGCTCCGGCGTCGTATCCGTGCGCCGGGCGGTAAACTCCACGACCACCCCCGGTGCCATCTCAAAATCTGCGCCGTCCAGGGCAAGCAGTAGCTCAAGCTCGCCCCGTTCATATCAGAACATAACACGTTAAGCTATCAATGCAAGGGCCCTCGTAGCCCATTCACCTAGGCTTGCCGAGAGCCCTCTCGGGTGGCGCAGCGGAGATCAACTGTTCGGGGCCAGGATCGCCTTTAGCCAACCGTCTCATTTTCGGGGTCCAGCTCAGAACGCAAGGGGCAAGTTGCCATATCGAAGCCCCGCAGCTCGAATTTGTTAAGGTTAACTGTCGACTTCTTTGGATTTTCATGAAGATCGATGGAACCATCATTTTAATAGGGGGTTTCATGGTTCGTATCGGCTATATGGGGGGTGAAAATGCCCCGGTATGCGGGCGCCGCGGCAATTGCAGTCGCATCTCTACCATTGCTGATGACACCCGTTTGGGCGCCAGCCCAGGAGGCGGGTGGCGCGGCGCAACCTCTAGTCCTTGCATCGGCTGAGCACCAGCCGAAATCGGCAATTCGCGGTGCTGATCCGGCCGAACAGCTGCGCCACAAATTGCGGGGCCAAGCCAATGAGGGTCTTGTCGGCATCATCTCGGAAGGCACCGACGAGACTGCCGATATGGCCTTTGTCCTCGATTCGGAAGGTGAGGGCGTGAGACTGCTGCCAATTTCGGGTTCGGGGGCGGCGCAAAACGTGGAGGATGTAATATTTGCTCGCGGCATTGATTGTGGCATCATCCAAACTGACGTTCTGGACGAGATCAAGCACAATCCGCCGTTTCCAGGGGTCGATAAGTACCTACAATATGTTACGAAACTTTATGATGAGCAGGTTCACGTATTGGCTGGACCCGATATTCAGTCGCTTCATGATTTGCAAGGAAAGAAGGTAAATTTCGGGCGGCCCGATGGCGGCACTTATATCACTGGGACCAACATCTTCAAGGCCATGGGGGTCCAACCCGTGGTGACAACGTTGCCCCATCCGCTGGCGCTCGATCAATTACGGCGTGGAGAAATTTCGGCGATGGTTTACGTGGCGACCACGCCATCGCGGATGTTTCAAGATATTCGCCCCGATGAGAGACTTCATTTTCTCGCGGTTGCCGGCAATCTACCGAAATATTATATGCAGACCACGATAAGCAGCGATGATTATCCCGAGCTCGTCTCGCAAATCGCACCGGTCGCGACGGTTGCGGTCGGAACAGTTCTTGTGGCGTATAACTGGCCTGATAAATCGGAGCGCCATGCGAGAGTGAATCGCTTTGTACAAGCCTTTTTCACGCACCTCGATGCAATTAAGGCGCTTCATCCAAGATGGCATGCTTTCGATGTTACCTCCGAGGTTCCAGGTTGGACACGGTTTCCCGGCGCCGAGCGCTGGCTGAACAAAGCCGGATTGACCACCCACGCCCACCACGCGGCAGAGAAACTTGACCCGAACCCACAGGAAGGCCTGTTCCGAGCTTTCGCTGACTACGAGAAACAAGTGGTCGCCCAACGTAACTCAACCCAACGTGAAGAGCTGTTCCGGGCGTTTGCCGACTACGAGAAACTACGTCGGGGGGTTGTTGCTCTGCATGATGCCGATGTTCAGTGATCCGGTAAGCCCGCCTGCCGCAATCCCTGGTTCAGCGTGTTCTCTTGCAGCGCCCAATAAGACAGATTGCCGAGCCATGGGTTCTCGGCGCGCATTCGAGCCAAAGATTTGAGCGCCGGTTTCCGTTTCAGTGACTCTGAAAGTGCTGACTTGGCGTGGCCCAGATCGCCTCTTAGCCCATAAGCTCCGGCAAGATAAAAATACGGCACCCACAAGCGGTCATTTGCTGCCAGTGCCTTTCCGAACTCAGCAATGCCTTGATCCACGTGTCCCAATATCAAATGGCAGGTGCCCAGCGCCCAGTAATTCATCGCGGCAATGTTAGTCTCTTGTTTACTAAAACGGATAGCCCTCTCAAAGGATAAGCATTCGGGCTCGCCGATGTACAGCAAGGTTTCCCCGAGATGAAGAAGAGCACGGGCGTTATTGGGTACGAGTACGATACTGCGAACGAACTCCGCCTTGGCCTCCGGCAACCGGTTCTGAGCTTGGTAAACCAACCCCAACACAAAATGCGCTTCGGCCATTCGTATCGTCGTGTCCCCTTTGTCCAACACTTCGTCTAACAGATCTTCAGCCCGCCTTGGGTTTTCTTGAAGAACCGGTGCCCATTCGTCCGACAATCTTGCACCGAGGACATAAGCCAGCCCGGTTTTGGCTTCATTGGAGTTGGCATCAATCTTCAAAGCCTGTTCAAAATCCTCACCCGCCTGCTGCCACCGAAACGCCGAATAGGGCGGTGCCACTAAGGCCCAGCCGTGATCGAGAAGATTCCGAATGGCGGGATTTACCGGAGGATTCCCTGCCTGAGTTGCAGGTGAGTGATCGGCTCGCCGATGTGCCGGCGCAATTAGCGGTTTGTTGGCTACAAAGGTCTGCGGTTTCTTAGCTACGAAAATTTTTGGTTCCTTGGCGGGTGAAGAATGTGTTTTTTCGATTGCCACATTGGTTACTTCTTTCGGGGAAGGCAAGCGATCCAAAAAAACCAAGCATATCACGCACGCGACAAACATTGCCAGTGCGGCAATAATAAGCACGTTGCTGATTAGCTTCTCTATTGGTGAGGGCCCGTTAGGGCCGGCGGCGGGATCCTTCGACCGAAGATTGTCACTGGCGTCCGTCGACGGTTTGAGCAAGCCGTGCCGGCTCAGCCGGGCAGCCGCGCGCAGGATCAGATCGTCACTCTCGTCGGCCATCGGGGCCTCGTCGGAATACAAGTGCGGGAAGTTGCGCCACCTGCATCGATTTGGCCGCTGAGCGGGCGTGATAGTAGACTAACCCATGCCCATCCGTTACACAAGTCCATGGACAACTAAAAAGAATGACGACGCCGAGCCGATAATTATCGGCTCGGATGTTATGATAGTGTCGTTTCATTGCGACGGCGGCGCATACGCTCGCATCAGTAGAGGTCGGCGCCCGGCTATGTCGGTTCGCCCAGTGGCCGGTCGCCGTCGCGAGCGCAACGCCAAGAGGCCGAACAGCAAGAGCCGATCGCCCGGAACCCGCGACCGCGGCTCGCCTCGCCAGGGGGGACCACCCCGGCCGACATCATCGGAATGCGCAACCATTCGCGCACGAGGTGGAGTGCCAAATACCTAACCTGTAACTATAAAAAAACGGGATCAATCCTGCTCTTTATCACTGACGCTTCACCGCGTTTTCCCAGTTTTGCTGCTTTTTCAAAAAGCTGTGCCACTGTTCCTGATAGGGCGCGTCTGATGTCGTCAAGGAGGGTGGCGGAGTATTATCTACATCCTCCGGCACTCGGACTTGCGCCTTTCTGTGTTTCGATCTCGGGGTTTGCCGCTTCAAACTTACAGATTGCAAATATACCCAAACACGGAACTCTCGCGCTAATTTTTCTGGTGAAAATGACGGCTTGGTAAGCGTTGTAGGTTTAATTGCGGGTGGATCTGGTTTTCTTTCAGGTAGTGGTGGAGGATTTAAGACGGTTGATCCGGCGTCGCTCGGAGAAGACAGCAGCGATAAACCAGCCATATAAGGAGCTCCGACCGCGCCAGCTATCGCCACCGGGAAAATCAACCAGGTTAAATGTCCTAGCCGCACCCGATCCTCCATTGAAGATGCTGGAAACGCAACGATGCGAGCCCTTTCAGGATGACATCGTTGCGCGAGGCGTCGACCTCGTTGGCAAATCGGTAGACCCTCCCTGGACCCGGCTATCGTGCCAGCGTGAGGACGGTTTCGAGGACGCTTTCATCGGTCAAAACTGGTGGTTTGCGATCCGCATCGGTGGCGGGACGCTCGAGGCTCAATTACATCGCCGCATATCGGACTCAGCCGGTGGTGTCGCGCGGCAATCAGGGTGCGAAGGCAGCGACAATCAGGATGAGAACGGGGTCGCGGCGGCGGCATGATTGGCGCCGGGCATTTGCGGGGTCAAGAGGGTTGAAGGGGTGGGCTGCGGGACCGGTGGTGCGTGCTCAGTCGCGGCCGAAGCCGCGCGGTGGGTCAATTTTCCGCTGATTTTCGAGGCTGGGTCGATGCGGCTACAGCCCCCTGATGTGGCCTGCCGGAGGGCGGCGCCTGCAGCGCCTCGATCGCCCGCCTGATCCGCGGCCATCCGATCCGGCCCTCATCATCGCCGCGGTCGAGCATCAGGTCCGGCCCGCTTCGCCGCCTCAAGCTCGGCGTTCTTGGCAGCTCGCCAGATATCAAGGTCGGAAACCCGCGCCTGCAACGAAGGCCGGTCGACGCAAGTACCGGCGAACGCCGTCGTGCGGGTCAAGGGCCGGTTCAGACGCCGGCTCAGCTATGGCCGAAATACGCGCGCGCTGGAACGGTAGCGGATGGAGTATGACGCCGCCGCTCCGCGCTCGGTTCAGGAGCATTTCGGGTTACCTGATCCGGCCCTTGTCGAAAAGGATTTCCACATCCTGAAAGCCTTCGAGGCGATCGCCGCGATCGACACCGCGCCGCTCCGGCTGGTGTTCGGAGGCGGGACCGCGTTGAGCCGCGCGCACCGGCTCATCCAGCGCCTGTCCGAGGACATCGATCCAGGGATGATCTAAGGATCGTCCCCGACGGCGATCGACCGCCGCGCGGAGCATTGGGGCGCTTAGGCGACAAGATCACCGCCGCGCTGCTGATCGCAGGCTTCGGATCGCCGAGCTGCTCGCCGCCCATTCGCTCCGCCTGCAGGTCGAGATCGCCCCGGCCGAAGCGGCGGTTCTCGATCGCCGCATCGTCGAGCTCGACTGCCGGCTCTTGGCGATCGAGGCCGGCGGGACCGACGGCATCGCCGCGCGGCTGCGCGCATGCTCCGAAAAATTCGCCTGCGTTGACCGGCCGGTTGCCGCCGAAGCTCCGCGATCGAATGGGCCGATGGGCGGGCGTTCCTGTCGTCGTTGCCCGCTCGGCACGATTCCGGCGCGTCCCGCCCCATCGACGGGCTACGGCACCGACCATTGACGGATTCGCGCCGAGGTTCACTCCGCCTCGGAATGCCCGCCCTGGCAAGCGTTCCGGACGGGGGGTTCTCTTCGCCGGCGGGGCCACGGGGACTGTTCTCCCTGGCCATAACTGCGAAAGCCGGGACCCCTTCCGGCGCCGGATGGGTCGCTGCTGCTATCTGCGGCGTTGCCCGGCCTCCTTCTGCCGCGCCCACGCGTTAACGCGGATTTCCTCCACAGTTGCCGGTAGCGTGGCCGATGTGACTAACGAGGAAGGGGGTTGTACTTTTGATTTTCCGTCAGGGCTCGTCGGATGCCCGATAGCATGTCTTGAAAGGCCGCGATTGCTGCATCGTCTATGGGGAGTGGTTCGAGTTCCGTGAGACCATGTTCGACCGTTCTCAGTTGGAGCATCAATTCCTGCGGAAACTGATGCGCCCTCGCAAGGGCCTGAGCAAACACAAACAGCGCATGGGTTTCGCCTGTTAGTTTCGCGATGGCTCGTTCTGGATTTTTGAAAGGCATGCGCTTCACTCCTGGCTCTGGTTGGGACCAGCTAATACGTAGATTCAAAATATCAATATTTGCGTCGGCTTGGACGAGATTTGGTATGAGGAAGACTGGGGATTGAATTGGGGGATTCCATGGTGGCGCCGCATCGGGTGATCGCTTGCTGACTGACGCCGGGCAGCGGCAGTGCTCAGGGCGGCAATGAACTGCGGCCATCCGCCCTTGGCGCCCTGGTAGGCCTGCCGCTTATTTGGCCGGGAGCCCGACCGCTCCATGCGCAGCTGGGTTCCCCGCGGTCGCCATCTCCGTCCTCGACGCTCCGGAAAGTGTGCAAACCACTCATACAAGGGCCTCCTGTCGCAGGCCCTCATCATCCATCCATCCCACCCGGTTCACCTCGGGCGACGTGCGGCCCGACGCTATGTCTACAAGGCATGCGCAATCCTCAGGCCGGCCGCGACGAATGCCCGGAGTTGTTGCAGCGTCGAGGGGAACGCATCGGACCTACTTCGTATTGTTATCGGTGCTCGATGGCGGCGCTCTAGCCGCGCCGAGCTTGCGCGCCCGCTCGTACCAGAAACGCGCCTTGGCCGGATCGCCGGCCATCTCCGGCGCGCCGATCTGGACGAGAAATGCCGCTTCGAAGGTCGCCGCCATCCGCAAAGCCGCCTGGCCGTTCCCCGCTTCGGCTGCCCGCTCATAGAAGAGGCGAGCCGAAGCGACGTCGCCGACGCGCAGCAGGTCGTCGCCACGGGCCAACGGACCGGCGATTTCCGCGTTTGACAGCCGGGCGGTTGGCGACGTCGCCGATGCCGTCGAGCCCGAGCGCGCCGCCGGCTTGGCGGCCAGGTGTGCCGTTTGCATCTCAGCCGCCGCCCGAGCGGGCGGAAGCGTCGCCGCGTGAGCGGCTGCGCTGGCCTCGGCTTTCTTAGGTAGCGCGGGCGGCGCCGACGCCGGAAGCGGCGTTTTTGTCGTCGGCGATGCTATGTCGTGCGCGGACGTTGCCGCGGTGGCGGGGGTCTCCACCTGGCTGCGAGGAGGTGCCGGAACTGGCGCAGCCTGTGACGCCTGCGTCTCCAGCGCCCGATCAGCCACCGCTGGATCGCGATCGGAAGTCTCGGCAATCCGATAGAGTATGACGCCCGCTGCGATCAGCGCGGCCAATCCGCACGCGGCGGCCGTGCGCGCCCGAGCGGCCGCAGCAGGTTTCACCCTAAGCGAGCGCGCCGCCTCGCGGGCGATCCGCAGCGTGATGCGGCGCGCCCGATGCCCAAAGCCGTTGATCAGCGCATTGTCGCAATAGACGTTGAGCGTCCTCGGGACGCCGCGGGCCGCGAAGGCCAGGTACCAGAGGGCAGTGGTCGTGAACAGGGGCGGCTCGATCGGACGGCCGCTTTGCACGAGTCGATGCTGCACATAGCGGCAGCTCTGCCGCCAGCTCAGCTTGCCGATATATGCCCGCACGGCCACGCGCTGCGCGACCTGTCGCAGGCTGCGCCGCGCCAGCAATGCGTCCAGCTCGGGCTGCCCGACGAGCAGAATCTGAATGAGCTTCTCCCGCGCGGTTTCGAGATTGGACAAGAGGCGCAGTGCCTCGAGCGTATCCTCGGGCATGTTCTGCGCCTCGTCGATCGCGAGGACGACGGCATTCCCGAGGCGGTGCTGCTCGATCAGCGCGATCTGCAACTGCTGGATAATGGTTTCCGCGCCTTCCGAGGCCGTCGCAGCGGCGCCAACTAGCTCCTGCTGCAGCGCCGAGAAGACGGCGGCCGGATAGGTTAGGATTGTACAGGTAGACATCCTCGTGTGCTCCTTGTCGAGCTGGTCCAGGCAGTAATGCAAGATGGTAGTTTTGCCGACGCCGACCTCGCCGGTGACCACGACAAATCCCTTCCCGGCACGGATCGCGTAGAGCAACGCCCCCACCGCCTGCCGATGAATCTCCGTCAGCATGAGCAGGCCCGGATCGGGCGTGATGTGGAATGGCGGCGATCTCAGCCCGTAGAAATGCCCGTAAAAGAGCTGCGTCACTCAATTCCTCCGACCAAGATCTCCAATCAACATGTCAACGTCATCCCCGCATTACCCGCGCAAGACTGACGCTAAAGTCACCTCAGATTGTTTGATCGGGGCCTGAACGATATATTGTGATCCCCTCAAGTATTGCGTTGCCTAGATGCGGAATTGCATCGACCGATCGGAGCCGGATCGCGCGCAGTATTGCGATCAAAGTGAATGTCGGCAGGAAAGGTACCAGTCCCAAAACACCGCGGTGCTTGAGAACGTAATAAGTAGTGGAGCGAAATCTCCGGCATTCTGTCCTAAGTAAATTTTTCTCACGAACACCGCCTGTCGCCTCCGACAAGTGAACGACTTCGGCATTGGGCTCAAAAATTAAACGCCACCCTGCTTTTGCTACCCTCACCGAGAAATCAGTATCCTCAAGTAGTTCTGTGCGACGATCGAACCCACCAACTCTGCTAAACACAGCAGCTCGGTAGCTCATGTTGGAGCCCTTACAAGAACGAATTTTTTTTCGCCGAGTACCAAAGAGATTGAAGATCGTTCGTCCGTTCCAAGAAACATGACAAGCTGTTCGCCATGAATTCATCTTAACCGCGCGCTCGATATGCCTGCCGGTGACGCCGCCGACGGCCGGATCGTTAAATGCGTCTACATGGGCTTGAATTAATCCATTCGAAAGTAGAATAACATCATCGTCTAAAAATATAAACAACTGTCCTTTGGCCCGCCGAATCCCTTCATTTCTGGCGTTTGGTAGTCCTCGTTCGGAAAGGCTGACATAATTCAAACGAGGATCACAAAACGATTTAATGTTAAATTCATTAGTATTGGCGGACGAGTTGTCCGACTGGTCAACAATCCAAACATCAAAATTTCTATAAGTTTGAAGAACGATCTGGGAAACGACATTATAAAGAAGCGACACGCGGTTTAACGTAGGGATAATTATTGAAACAAAGGGCGTTTCGGACGTTTGCTCTTGGCTATTCGCTCTCATGAGGAGATCTCCGTTCGGGCCCCACGACGTTACAGGGCATTGCGCACGGCCGCTGGAATAGATCCCTTGGCTTTAATATTCTGTCCGCGGATTGTACGTCCGACACGCTTCGCCACGTCGACTACCAAGCCAGGTACCTTGCCTGGAAGGAATATAGACAGTGCTCTCTCGGCTCTGTATTTAATGGGTAACAGTTTCTCCCGACCGTGACCCCGCCTCGCCTCCCACGCCGAATCGTTCTTGCCGACTGCTTGTGCAGCGACAACCAGTTGCTCCAACATAACCCGAAAGCCAGCCTCGTATGCTATTCGGTCCGGCCCCTGATACCCAGAAAATTCCCAGATCTCGGTAAGATGCTCCACAAGCGCCAGTTCGTCTCGAGCAGTCGCCTGTTCTGGCTGAAGGAATCGTAATCTCCGCGCCGGATCTGCTGTTATCCGGTGCTTCTCAAGCTGTTCTGCGACTATCCGAAAATGATTAAGGGCGGCTGCCGCAATGTTCCTACTTCTAACGCTCCCGTGGTTCTGTCGCCACGCAAGTCCTTTCCAAGCGATTTCACCGCCCTATTATCCGTACTGATGTGGCGCCGAATCAAAATCTTCACAATGGCGATATCCCGTTATAACGCAGACCCGAATTTTTTAAGTGGCTGTGATTGAACATGACCGTCGGGTGGACCAGGAAGGTATGAAAAATATTTGCTATAGCTATCGCTCGCGGATTTGCCGCCAAAGGTGGTTTGGAGATAAGGATACACCCCCGATATAAATAGTCGGCGTTCATGCCTGTCAACATAGCATCGGGCGTTAGTCGCATGAAATCAAGTTGGCGCGCAATCCGATCGGGATAGGCCACATCGTCGGCGTCCATTCGAGCGATGAACTCACCGGAGGCTAAGTCTAATCCTTGGTTCAGGGTAGCTACAAGACCACGATGTTGTGAAAAAAGCCGAACTCGACGATCGCGGTCGGCAAATCCCTCAACGAGTTCTTTCGAACCATTGGTTGATCCGTCATCTATAATGAGTATTTCAAGATTTTTATGCGTTTGATGTTGTATACTGAGGAATGCGGGTTTCAAATAAGGCATAGCATCGCGCAATGGAATCAGCACTGTTACAAGAGGACATGACGCCATATCAGTCATCTCACGCGCTTTCACTTAGCACGAATCTCCTCCGCCATTTCGCACAGCTGCGGGCGGGAAATCCGGTCATTGGTAGTGATATGCCCGATTGATATTCAATCGTAAACTTACTTTTTCCGATGATTTGTCTGGAATCGGCGAATTCTACAGCCCGTCGGGCCGTGAGAGATCTGAAAGCCGGCCGTAGCCATGAACGTACGTAGTTTTAAGACGAGATGTTGCCCGAGTTTCATTGCTAGAGAGTCCCTTTCCTAGGCTATCGAAGTTTGCCTTTACGGCAGGATCGGGATATACAGATCTTATACGCACAGAGCTGGATCAAACTGGAACACTGTTAGAAATCTAGATATCGGCGATGACTTATGAGAAGGATGTAATCAACTGGCATATGAGAACCGGAACGGGATGTTTGCCAGCCACGCTGCGATTTCTCGCGAGATGGCGTAGCCCGCCGCTCCCCATGCACCCGATCGCACTCTGTAAATTCTCATCCTGACACGGAGTGTATCTCATCTCGACCAAGCCGCATCCCTTGACGGGTCGTTTCAAATCTAATAATGTCCGCGACTTCGGGTATCCAACGACAGTCTCTAAGCAGCTCACCAATGGCATCAGAAAGATGGACATCATCTTCGAAGACGGCAGCGTATTTACCCTCACCCCTGGCGATTTGTTGCCAAACCCTAATGTGGCTAAGCAAGACAGCGAATTGACTACTATTGGCCCACCTTCGGTGGAATCTGGAGGACCGACGAAACCCCTCTAACTGCTCTTCAGTCAGACATTTCCCATCGACCGCCGCTACACGAGTGAACCGGTGACCCACGCGGGCGAACTGAATTTCTGTATGTCGCAGCCTTTCGGCAGCCCGGTCGAGGTTGACGACATAGCAGGGCAAGGCATTTGTACCGGAATGCCGGGCTGATGAGTGAGTCATTGGTTGATCGGACATGGGCTCACACGGTAGGTTGATCTCTCACGCCGAAATGACTAACGCCTCAGGAGTGCGAAACAGCATCGTACCGACAGACCCCCAGCAGACAAATTGAGGCAGGTTACCGACGAAACTGTTGGACCGCGACGAGAGGCCGCTCTCTTTCCGGTCCGGTAGGAGCAGTAATCTCGCACCCGGGCAGCGGACGCCGCCCCCGTTCGGCAGCGAACCCCGATGACTTCGAGAATCATCTGCCGGGGTCCATCACGCCAGACGTAGAGTTAGGCGCCTCTTTTGCTAGTCGAGAATCGTGCCATCAACATCGTGCTATAACCTAGGTTTGGTCGCCAGCTTTCCGAACAAATCCCATCCCATACCGATATTCGGGAGTAAGGCTAAACTGCTGGATAAATTTCTCATAACCGATACGTGCCTGGTAGCCGCTGCTGGGTTCGCAGTCGTCTATGGCGATTATTCCATCTCTTTCCAGGAGAGGAAAGACCTTCTGAAGCCCGTCAAAAACCGGGCCGGCGAGATCAACGTCCAGAAGACATGCTGAAATCTTTTGGGGCAGGATACCTCTGGAAATGGTAGAGATGTTTCCCTTTATGAGATCTATTTCTTTACCGCCATGTCTGTCCATCACCCAGCGGGCAAGTTCCTTAGAGTTGGCTCTAAATTCTCTCGCGAGGGTTCTACGCACTCCGAGGTCCATGTCCGCTGAGAACTGCTCTCTCTCGAAGCCCTTGAAGGTGTCTATCACGATGTATCTCCTGGGGGACCCGATCAAATCCCAGAGTCCGAAGCTTAAAGGCTGCATTACCGCCAAGATAGCAGCCTACCTCCAACACGTCGCCCTGCAGGTGCTTTGTCCGCTCCAGGACGTCGAGCCATAGATAAGATCAATTCGGCCACATCATAAAAGGCAGAAATCAGTAAAGAAGCGGCCTTACGAGGCGCTTAGACAGAAGCTTGAGTTCGCTACTAAACGAGAACATTTTCTCTCCCGCTGACGCCTAGTCTGAATGACTTAATGATAAGCATTACTGACAGGAGGGTCTCATTTGAACTCGGAAATCGTCGAGCCATCGCACATTCCTTAGCGCCTCGACATCGGTGTCGGTCTCGAAACTGGTTGAGTTGCATCGCCGGAGCCTGTGGGTCAGCAAGGTCATAGGCGATCGCGAGGCCGAAGCGATCGAACAGCTTGATACGAAGGAGTTCGTCGGCGTGAACGACACCCGCGGCCTCGGCCGCGACGCTCGGCGAGCAAGGTCCCCCATTCCTTCCCGGCGATGATTTGCCGCCAACCGAACTTCCTCCGGCGAAGCTTCCGAAATGGTGGGAAGATCACTAGAATGGGTCTATGCGGCAGCGTCGACCTGCCGAAATAGATGAGGGCCCGCCGGTGCGGTACTGACGCGCTATTGGCAAACTTTGCCCTGCCGACGCCCTTCTGGATCGGGTGCAACGCCAAAACCGGTGAGGCTTGAGGATCGGGCGGACCGCCGGTTCGAGACCGATATCCGCTCTGGGCGTGGCGACTGGCGAAACCTACCTGCGATGCTGCACAAGCCTGCCGGGGGCGATTTTCGCCTCGATCAGATGCCAGTGTTCGTACAGCCATTGGTCCGCCCCGGCGTGCTCCAAGTGACCCGCAGCAGAACAGGTCGCGCCGCATTGATCTCCTCAATCAGCCGCCAGTTGTTTCTCCCGAAGCGGCGCCGGCTCTCTCGTGGGCCACGAGCCGCTATGACCCCAAGGCAGGCGCCGAGCTGCTGTCCAATCTGTCGCCAAGGTTACACGACCCGAACCGCCGTGAGTACACTGAAAATGGTCGGGATAATCCAGAGATCGTCGACCGGACTCCGCGAAGGCCGACGATCTCTTGCAAGGCCGAACTAGGCAGCTCAAAATGCAGGGGTAACGCTAGGAAAAGTGACCGGAGGGGCGGGGGTGGGTGTAGCCACGAAGATAGCTAGGAGGGTATTCCTAACCGGCCAGGGCCTGGCTTCCAGGGCGGGGCTGCTAATCGTCCCAAATCACTACTACGCTCCTGTTGCGGACGTTAATGACCTAAGGCGGACCAAACCTTCCTGGATTGGTCGTGCGCCGCTCAGTGGCATCAGCGTCGATTTAGAAAAGTCAAGTCAGCAAGCTGCACGAGATGGTGTCGCCGTTCGAGGCTGAATATCGAGAAAACCGTGCGTTCCTCGAAGCCACGGATGGCCGATACGGACAGGGGATCGGATACATAGAAGCGCAATGCCTGCACGGGGTTCTTCGGTCCCTGAAGCCGGCACGCGTCGTGGAGGTTGGGTCAGGGGTATCCACCCATTGCGCCACAAACGCCATCAACCTCAACGCCCAAGAGGGGCGGCCCGGTTGGGATAAGTTCATAGAACCGTTTCCCAGCCAATATATAAGGCAATCAAACACTATCAGGCTCATTAGAAAGAAGGTACAGGGAGTCAATTTTGAAGTATTTGACCAACTTCAAAGTAGCGATCTTCTCTTCATTAATTCAAGCCATACAGTAAAGCCCGGTGGTGATGTTCCTTTCATTTATCTACACATCCTACCTCGCCTGCGATCCGGCGTTGTGATTCACATTCATGATATTTTTCTCCCGTATCTATATCAACCTGACCTTCTAGATACACTTTATCAGTGGTCTGAAACAGCGTTTCTCGCCGCATTTCTTACTTATAATAGCAGAATTCAGATCCTGTTTTGTTTAAGCATGCTGCACCATGATGCCCCGAATTTATTAAAGACTGTTTTTCCCGCATTTCAACCCGCTCAGCACAATCATGGTCTAGCAGACAGAAGCGTGCACGGGCACCGTCCCTCATCGATCTACTTATCGGTGACTTAGAACGTGTCGCGACAGGCCGGTACTTCGGGGGTTCATCTCCGACCATTTCGTTGCCCCTGCGCCCCGGGCCGGGCGCCATCGTGCCCGAAGTTCCCGCGCCATGTGTCGCGGAGGTCCGTCCTCCCCCCCGCAGGGGGTGATCCCGGACGCCTCAGTCAGAGCCGATAATCGTCGTAGCGTTTTCTCGTTTTCTTCGGAGCTTCTCGTTTGGTGTGTTTGGTGTGGGGGTCCAGGTGGAACGCTTACTGACGCCGCTGTGGTCCGGGAAACGTGCATACTCTGTTTTTTGGTCTGGAAGTGAATAAAAGCTCGAGTATCGCTCTTGTGGTATTCCGACCAAACAGCATCAGGGTACTCACATAAACCAGGGCGCCCGTCACGCAAAGGGCGACCAGTCGCATCGTGTTCCCAACCGCATCCAGCGCGTTTCCGAGCAACATAACCACAACAAGCATCAAACACGCGGCACCCACCGGCGACGAGGTAGCGCGGAGCCAATCTCGAAACGTCACCCTCGTCAGGAGAGTGACTAGCCAGGCGGAAACGGGTAGCGTCACTAGGAATGGTGCAACGAATGGGACGGCGAGATAGGTGCTCCCGAGCCGCGCACTAGCGCTGAAGCCAACGACCGCCAATAGGGTGTAGATAGCCGACACGTAGAAAGACCAGATTGGCCGACCGCGTACCATGAACACGGTGTCGTTGTAGCTCAGTAGGACCGAGACGAACCCGCCCGCTGCGAGCCATGCCAGGACCGGCGCGACCGACACCCAACGGTTTCCAAACATCAGGATAACGATGTCCTGCGCAGCTCCCGCAGTTCCCAAGAAGGGGGGGCACAGACGGCACATACCACCAATATCGTGGATAGTATCGTTCCTCGCAGTTGCGCCGGGTCGGCCTGGATTTCTGCCAGCAACGGCATGGCAACGCCGGTTATGGGCGTGGCCACTGCCAATTGTAGCGACAACCGTACCCTCTTCGCCACGCTATAAATCCCAGTGCTGGAAGCACCGAAGAAGTACGCTACAAGAACCGTGTCGCAGTTCTGGTTCAGAACGCCGACGATGCTCCTTGGCACGGTTTGAAGCATGAAGCGGATGATTTCCGCGGCAGAACGCCGTGATATGATCAATCCCGGGCACCATGGACAACTTCACCAAAGCAATGCGAGTGCCACCGTGAATGTCACGACTTGTTGTATCACGAGCGCCATTATACCATAACCAAGCACTGCTAGGGCAACGCCGGCTGCGCCGCCTACGCTTGCGCCAATAATCCCGCGTATCGCGAGAGCGCGAAAATGGAAATGCCGCATCATCCAGCTTTCATGGGTACGGCCCAGACCCATTAGGAGCATGATGGCACCCATTATTTCCCGCATAATATGTGCAAGGCTGGATATGGCGAAGAACTGTTGCAAGAGACCAGCGGACACCCCGATCGCAATGAACAAAAGCAGAGAAGCTCCGGTGGTCATCCAAAACGCGGTAGTATACTCTAAGGCGGTAGTAGTAGGCTTACGTGCCACCGCGTCGGCGAAATTATCTATAAACATGGCTCTTACTGTCTGCAACACTACGAAGCATATGCTAATTATACCGAAGTCACTAGGTTTCAAAAAATGCGCCATTACTCCGAAAACTGCAAGTGATATTCCTTGTGTCGCAAACATTTCGATACTAATCCAAGCCCCGCCTGCGACAGCCTGTCCAGAACAAGTCCGGTTAGGATCCGCCGATCGGATTTCAGTCATTTAGCAGCATGCCCTCGCGCAACCCTCTCAGCCCGTTCATACTCCGAATGACTGGGTCGAGAGAGGGGCCAACCGTTATCAAAACTGGTGAGATAATCGAGTGAACAAGCGAGGGCCGGCTTGACCCCAACTTCGGTGCACCGGGTCCGGGACTGTCGCTGGCTCGTTCTTGCCCGGCAAAATGATACTCCTTCTGCCCGGAACCGTAAGACCGCTCGGTAAAGGGGTAACTTGCTTTCCTCCCGTCGAACGGCATCCGTCAACACACCCATCCATCGATTTCCCCGCCCAGCAGGTCAACCTCAGGCCGGGCATCGGTCCGTCATATTTCGCCGGGCAGAAAAGCGCGATCTTTACTGTTCACTTCGGCCAATGCAGCCTCTGGGCGCTGCCTCCCGACCGGGAAGCTATCTGCATCTGGGAATAAGGCTAATCACAGGGTTAAGTCAAAGCTCTCCTGAAGATCGGCCTCACCTCCGAACAGCGAATAAATTCTGCGCCGCAGAACAAGGATTATCTGAGCACGCGAGTAGCAGAGAAAAACGGGCTTATGACAGTCATTTGGGGCCTATCCTTTCCACCTGCCGGTTCTACAGTAAAGGGATATTTGTTCAGCCCACCAGGGGCCAGCAGCCCAATACGTCCAGCCGAGCCATGCATCGGCGTTTAGCCTTAGATAAGGAGAGAACTGCGCGCAAGGTGGCGAGGCACTCCTCGCTGCGCCCGACCGCGAATTCCCCGAGAAACCCGCGAGCGTGATGAGAGCGCAACCACTGTGTCACACCTATCAGCATCGCGACTGCGGGGTTCGGTGCAGCGCAGTCAGCATGCGTGCCAGACTGGTCAAAATCGAAATATTGATGCACCTCATAGGCGAAATTGTTATCAGGATCGTCGATCCCAGCGAGGACGTTACCACTGAAGCGAACAAAATTATGAGCGGCGCTCCAGCCGACCCCGGGAATTAAGACAAGGTTTTTGGCTCCTGCCTGGCGAATTGCGGCGAGCGCGTCGTCTATCGCCTGACGCAAGGCCGGGGCTGGCACCCCGGCCGGTTCGTTGCGCATCAGGCCGAAGATCACCTGAGGATTGCCCGCGAAAAGCTCCGCCAGGAGTCCAGAGCTCCGCAAGCGCGTTACTCGGCACCAAAGGCGAACCGATTTTGGCACCCTGGAACGACCCGAAATTGTGTACATCGATGATTCGACAACCCTAACCGCGCCGCGTGGTCAACCACCGCCTGCAATCGCTTCAGCTCGTTGGGATTGATCGGGCCGCCGATGTCGTGTTGCAGCCGTTCCCACTGTACCGGAACCCGAATTACGTTCGCGCCCTTCTTGCGGAAGTAGTCGAGTTCCCTTTCGCTGGGATAGATGTAGTCAAAAAACACGCGGCCGGGACGATCGACGGAATAGTTGAGCTGCGCTCCCGAAATGTTGACCCCAGTCAGCTCCGGCGTCACCGGTCGAGCCACCGCCGGCGCTGTACCTAACCCCATTACAGCAAGCGTACACATCAATGCCGCCAAGATGCTGCGTAACGGGCGCTCGGCCGTCGGGAGCGGGCTTACATCCATGCAGCCCTCCCCTCTCCGCTGCCCTCTCTCGAATGTCCGAGCATGTACCAGAGAAGGGCCGCAGTCTTGATCGTGAAGAGCGAGTAGCTAACAACCATGCTCATGGACAGGTAAAGGGCGGCGCCGTAATGCATCATCAAACTGCGGCGGCTCGCCGGTGCCGTCCCAAAGACGGCGACCCACAAAAGGAGCAGACCGAGCGGGGATTGGGTCGCAATGAAATAGCTCAATCCGCTGTCCATGAACAGATGAAGTGGCTCCTCGTCATCCCGAGCCAGTTGTCTCCATCCATGCCAAGCAAAGTGTATACTGTGCCAGCAGTTCGTCCGGTGAAGTTGTCTGGGCCCGGAATGAATTTGAAGACCGCCACCATCGCGAAAACAGCGGTGAACACTACCGGAAGGACTAGGAGGGGGCCCCACCTAGGCAACTTGGGGAGAATTGGCGCAGCGATCAAAAGGGCAGCGCACACACCGAACGCGACGCAGCCATCCGAGCCATAAGGGTTAGATCGTCGAGCACCAGCAACGCCCAAAACAGGCGGGAGCTGATAACCTCCCTGTAGGCTAACAAAACGATGGCTACTATCGCGACAAAATTGCCGAGCGATACGGGTTCCAGGAAGATCGATGACAATCGGTGTATGTTCAAGAATGGCAACAGGTAGCGCTGGTCCGGACGAGTTGCACCCAAAAACAGATCACTCTTTCCGTTCCAGAATTGACCGCCGGTGAAGCCGCGCGTCCCGATATAATAGTTTTCGACGTTCAGAAAACGCGTGAATTGATCGGGCTCCGTCGCCTCGAATACGGCCATCGCAAAGACGAGGAAAAGCAGGTAGACGGACGAAATTCCGGGCAGCCGATTATGGGCGCTTGCGATCCCCAGCATCATGAAGACGGGCGGGATCATCATGTCGCGGATGATCATCAGGTTCACGGCTTGAGCCAGCAGGCTCACAACCAGCCACAGGACGGCGGAGAAAAGCAGCAGCAGCGCCATCGGCGTCATCGCCGCATTCCAATGGGCGACGCTGTAGGCCAAGGTCGTCGCAACGATCACGACCTCGCACAGGATCACGAAGGTTTGCGGGATCGCAAATAACCTGGTGTCGATCAGGCACAGCATGCAGTTGAAGCAAGTTGCCGCAAAAATGAGCAGGCCGGCGATGAGCTCGCTGCCGCAGCGGCCGGATCGCGCCGAACCATCGGTCCCGGACCAGGATGCAGCGGCGCCAGCCGGAAGTATCGAACCTAAGGAGACGACGACCTAGGCTCCAGAGTTGGCTGTCGCGCGTCCCTTGGCTCGCGGAGCCAGCACGGCGCGGTAGAGTGAAGCGAATTTCTCGGTGGTGGCGCCCCAATCATAGGCGGCGGCACTTTCCATCGCCCGCTTTCTTAGCGGCTCGATATTGGTGGCTGCGGAGAGCGCAGATTTGTTGAATAGCATTGCTGCGGCCTGCGGTTCGGCGGGGTCATAGGAGAGCCCGACGCCGGCGCGATCGAGCAGCTTGACGAACGGCGGGATTGTGCTCAGCACCGGGATCAGCCCGGCCGACAGCGCCTCCACGGCGGCGACGCCAAACCCCTCATAGGCCGATGGACTCACGAAATAGCTCGACCCGCCGATCAACTCGCGGAGCTCCATGTCGCTGGGCTCGTTGAAGAACTCGACGGCAGGACCGACACCCGCTGTCTGGGCTGCTGTGCGAAGCTCAGCGATTGAGGTCTCCCATTCTCCGCCGGCGACAATCAATCGCCAATCGGGATCGGTGCGGCGGAGCTCGCGCAACAGCGCGAAGGTCGTCGGGATCCGCTTGTGCGGCGCCAACCGGCCGAAATAGATCAGCGTCCGCCGGTGCGCTGCCCGAGCGGCGTCGGGAAACTTTGCTGGTGTCCACCCCGTCTTCGATCGCGTGCAGGTTGCCCGCGGCCGCGTTCTCGAACAGCGCCGCGTCCTGGTCGCTTGAAGCGACGATCGCGTCATACCGGCGGCATGAGATCGGAATGGACGAACCTGAAATAGGCCCGCTTCAGCGACGCCGCGGTGTCGGTGTGGAAGAAGCCGCCATGGGTCGACGCGACGAGCGGCCGGCGATGCAGCGGCCGGGTCCAAGCAAGGAAATCAAAGAAGAAATCGACGCCGTGCACATGCACGATAGCGGCGCCGCGAATATGCCGCAACACGCCCGGAGCGATCGGATAGCGGTGCGAGCCGCGCCACGGAAGCCGCACCACGGTTAGAGTCCGCACCTGCTCGATCCGCGCCAGCCGGCGGCTCCGCTCGGTAAACAGGCGGTCGAGGGTCACGACGGTCGGCGCAATCCCATAGAGATCGCGCTGTTTCAGCGACAGGTTCAGCACGACCTCTTCCATTCCGCCGATCGACGGCCAGAATTGCCGCACGACGTGCACGACCCGCAATCCGGCATGCCCGCCGGCAACAGGCCGGGCTCGGCCGGGGAGGAGATCTGCGACCGCCATCACAGCTTCGCTATTCCCAGGCCCGCGGTGCGAATTTCTCGCGCAGCAACCGGCAACCAAAGACCGGAAGCCCGATCAGGTATCTCCGCCACAGCCGCCGAGGCTCCAGGATCAGGCGCACCGCCCATTCGAGGCCGATGTTTGCAACCCAGCGCGGCGGCCGACGAAACCGGCCTGCCGAACGGTCGACGAGGCCGCCGGCGCTAACGGCGATCTTGGCGTCGATCAGGTGCCAGTGGTCGTATAGCCATCGCTCCTGTCTCGGCATGCCCATCGTGACCAGCAACAGATCGGGTCTCGCCGCATTGATCTCGTCGATCAGCCGTCGGTTTTCCGCCGAGCCGGCGGCGGCGTCGAAGAAGCCGTGATGATAGCCCGCAGTTCGCAACCCGTGCCGGCGCTCAAAAGCAGCCGCCGCCTGCTCGACGATGCCGGGCGTGCCGCCCAGCCAATAGACCGTCCCGCCGCGGCAAGCGAGCCCCTCTGCCAGGTCGCCAACCCATTCCGGCGGGGTCGTGCGACGCGGCACGTGACGAAACAATATCCAGCTCGCCAGCTGCACGCCGGCCCCGTCGCAAAAGGCGATGTCGGTATGCCGGAAAAGCTCGCGCAACCATGGCCGCTCGCTCGCCAGATTGAGCAGATGGACGTTGGCGTTGAGGATCATCACGCGACCCAGACGGTCGACCGCGTCGAGCGCGTGAGACACGATCTCGGACGGAGCAATATCATCGAGGCGAACGCCCATGATGCGCGTCGTCCGCGATCCGGGTGGGTCTGTCGTCTCGCTCGCGGATGGCGCCGGTCCGCCAGCGAAGAGGTCGTAGCGCTCGATGACGACGTGTTTGCCAAGACGCTCCCCCAAGAAACAGCACAGCAACCCACGGCGGACGTCGCTTCGAAAAAACAAGATGTTCACCGGTAATCGAGACCGGGGAGGCGGCGGCGCGACTTGTTCAGCACAACGCCGAGGATACGGCCGCCATTGGCTTCGATCAGGCGTCTTGCCCGATCGACGGCCGGCGCCCGGGTACGCTCGGCCTCGACGACGAGGATGACGCCCGCCACGTGACGCACCAGAGCCAACCCGGCGAACTCCGTCAACGCCGGCGGCGAGTTGATGATGATGACCTCGACCACCGACAGCAGCCCCTCGAACAGGCTGCGGACAGCCTGCGGCTCGTAGAGGTGGGGCTCGATCGCTCGGGACCCGACCAGCCCGCAGTAAAATGGGAACCGCCGTTCGGCCTCGTCACGGCCGCGCGCAGCGGTATGTCGCCGCGCAGTACCGCATCGAGGCTGCGCACCGGCGAGGGGCCCCGCAACATGATCGTCAACAACAGCGCTCGACGACCGACAGTCTCCGCCACCGCGCCTGCCAACTCGCGAGCGATGGTGGTGGTACCTTCACCCGATGTCGCGCTGATCAGCTGAAAAACCCGGGGCGCGTCGCAGTCCAGCATCCCGTCGGGGGCGTGGTAGAGATTGACCAGCTCCGCCCGGCGCAGTGCGCCGCCGGCGCGCCGCGGCGCCGCGACAAGCCTCGGCGCTCGGGTCTCCGCGGGCGACGGATGCAGGGCCTCGTATATCTTCAATCCGGATCCTCCCATACGCGGACCGGCGAACGGGTCATCGGAAACGTAGTGTCCCGGCAATCTGAGGATCGCCTCCAGCTGGTCGGGGCACGAAAACGTGTCGTCCATCATCTCGCGGAGCAGGGCGGCGGCAGCTCCCACCATGCCGCCCAGCAGGAACGCCAGACCCAGCATCAGCCGGACCTTCGGCAGCGCGGGCTCTGTCGGCACTGTCGGGGCCTGAAGGATTGCCACTCCGCTGACGTTTTGCCTGTTCAACACGTCGGCGATCCGGGCATCGTCGGCGCGTTGCAAGAAGGTCCGATAGCTGTCCTGATCGGTCTTCTCGTTCTGCATCGTCAAGGCGTGATATTCGGCCTGCCGCGATCCTAATTCTTGCAGCCTGCCCTCGGTCTGTCGCAGCTGATGTTCGATCGGCTTGACCGCGCCGCGCGCTGCGTCGACGTCCTCGGTGGCGCGCAGGACGTCGGTCTGGGTCTGCTGGTACACCGGGTTTGGGCCGGTTGAGCTGGTCCGGGCGAAATTGGTTCATCCGTGACCCCGGGGATCGTCGATCGCCTTATACTGGTCCCGCTCGTCCTCGAGCGTGATCTCGGGCTTCAGCCTGGCGAGCGCCGCGGCGGCCGACTGCTGCTGGCTGATCTGCCTCGGCCAATTTCGATTGCTGCTGTTCGAGCTCGCTGCGTGTGTTCATCTCCAACTGCAACAGCGCGGTGCGTTCATCGTCGAGCGACGAAATCCCGAACTTCGATACGAATTTGTCGAGGTTCGCCTGCGACAGGCTGAGCCGCCGCCGCGCGTCCTCCACCTGATCCCGCATCCACCAGGATTGCGTGCTGCGATAAAGCCGCGTCTCGCGAGCCGCGAAGATCTCGATCAGCCGCGAAAGGGTAGTCGCCGCCGTCGAGGCGTCGGGATTGTCCAGAGACAGCTCGATGACATCCGAATTGGGGGTCGGGGTAACCTTGAGGTCGTGGGCCAGCCGTGCGCGCGCACGGTCGAGCAGCGATTTCGGGTCTACATCTGCCGCGGCTGCCAATTTCGGATACAGTTTTACGACGCCGACGTCCCTTAATAGCTGGTTGAGCAGATCGGCACTGTTGAGAAGAGCGACGTTCGTATTGATGACTTCCTGGTGCTCGGTGGACTGTGCCGATATCGCCGTGCCTGGAATTTCGCTGCCGCTCCCGTTCGCAAATTTGATCACAATCTCGGCGTCGGTGCGATAGGTGCGAGTTGCCAAGAGACAATAGGTCGAGGCTGCTCCCACACACCCTAAAACACTTAAAATAAATAGCCACTTGTGCCTGAAGATGACGTAAAGAAAACCACGCGGTGACATGTCGATAATCATGTTATCCTGCCTTCTCTGACGGCATGCGGCCGGATAACATGAACTTTTTCAGGCAAATTGCCGTACACGTTGGCCTCTTGCTGGCTTGCAGCGACGTGTCCATCTCCAATCGGTGTCGGTATAAATCAATAGGCATTCTGGCGCGACCAGACCGCCGGCAAGGTCAGCAGCAATATCTTCAGGTCAAACCAAATCGACCACCGCTCTATGTAGTGGAGGTCGTAAACGACACGGGCACGCCCCTTCTCCAGCGAGTTGACTTCACCGCGGAACCCGTTGATCTGGGCCCAACCCGTGATGCCCGGCTTGACCCGATGCCGCTGGGCGTATTCATCGATCGCGTCGCAGTAAAAATGTTCGCCGACCTTCATTGCCGTCGCGTGCGGCCGCGGACCGACCAGCGACATGTCACCCTTCAATACATTGATCAACTGCGGAACCTCGTCGAGGCTCGTCGCACGCAGGACGCGGCCCACGCGCGTCACCCGCGGATCCTTGCGCACGGTTCGCCGTTCCCCCGTCCGGTCCGCACAGTCGACGTACATCGTGCGAAAATTGAGGATGTTGATGACCTTGTTATTGAACCCGAGACGCTCCTGGACAAAGAGCACCGGTCCGCAGCTATCCCATTTGATCAGCAACGCAATGATGATCATCAGCGGGGCTGATATTAACAACCCCAACAGCGCCAGAGTTTTGTCTTCGATCGATTTGATGATAGCAGCCCAGCGCTTTATTGGGCGCCCGACAATTTCCAGCATTGGCAGCCCGCCAATGTAGCACAGGCCTCGAACCGCGAGTGCTTCACCGATCGGTGCGACACTGATGAGGACCTCGCCGGGCAGGCGCTTTAATTTGTCGATCGCGGCCTTGATTCGCTCCCTTTCGGACAGCGGCAGTGCCAGGATCACCTGATCGACATTAACCCGCTCGGCCAGCCGCAGCAGATCGTCGATATCGCCCATGAGGTCCCCGGCGCCGCCGCGCAGGGTTCGACGACTTGCAGTTGTCGAAGACGCCGCAAATGGCGATCCCATCCTCCGAGGAATCTCCAGCCTGGCGACGACGCTCTCGACCTGATCCGCTGCGCCGATGACCGCGACGTTGCGCACGAAAAAATTTTGGGCCTGCCGGCGGAGGAACAGGGACAACAACGCTCGCTGGGCCAGTATCAAGACAACGGCAAGCGCTGTCCAAGATAAGACCCAAAACCGAGAATACAGCGCGGAAAGCTTGCCGAGAAAAGCCAGCGCGATCGTAGCAGAAGCATGGCACTCCAGACAGATAGAATTCGAGATACCTGCCGGTGCACGTGGTCCAGCCGCCTCAGGTCATATCCGCCTAAATATGCCATGGTTGCGACAAAAGAGAGCCCACAAAAAGGGAGGGCAAGACGTAGCGCCCCAATCCTCCGGCCAGAGAGGCATTATTTACGACATGATAAAGCAAATAACAAGCGAAGGCGGCGGCGAGGATCAGACAAAGATCGGCCACCTTGATCAGCTCGGTGATAACCTCCGCCGTGGACGAAAGGAGGGTTGTGAAGTGGATCACGCTGCGCATTTACCCGAGTTCGATGTATGGCCCCTGCGCCAATGTTCATAGCCGTTCCGTGGATGCAAATTGCTATCGCACCCGACCCGAGCGGGACAGTTCGCGATAACGCTGGGCGCTTGCCTTAATAATAGGCATGTTTTGTCCGAGAAATGTTCATCGCTGTTCCACGACTGTGAAATGATCGCGTACTGTTCGTTTTAGTGATTAACCGTAGCTGTCACTTTAGGGGCGAGCAAGGAAAAGATAAACACGTTGTGGTTGAAAGCGGTATATTGTCCAGAATATTCCGTGCCCAGGCCTGCCTGATGCATGTCGGCGGCATTTTGTCACTCTGTAACGCTCTTCGGTCACATGGGTAATGATTTCCATTGCTTAGCCCACCGGAAATGAGTTGAGCGATATCGCCACTTCCCTCGCCCCGGTGCGTCTTCAGCCCTTGCGCTTGACCGCTTGACCGCTTGACCGGCTCCGCCGCTCGACCGTCTTGACCCGTGGGGAAGCGGGGTCGGGAAATATCCCAAATCGGCGCAGGAGAAAGACGGGGATGCGCGGATCAAGCCCGCGCAAGGCGACCTTGTTGCGGGGAAATGTCGACGCGCCGAAACGGCACTATCGGAGCTTCCCCGGACAGCCCTCGAACCAACCATGATCGGCTGACGGTCCCGAAGAAGTCCCGGATGTCGACATGCAAAATGTAGTCCACCTTCCGCTCGCCGATCGCGACCGCCGGAGCGTCCAGCGCGTCGCGCGGTCCCCGCCCGGACCGAACCCGTACGAAAGAACCCGAGGAAATCCGCCTCGTAGCGTCGCGTTGCCGGCAAAGTTGCAGCAAGTAGCTCCTCAGATTTTCGTTAAGTTTTTAGCAATATATTTTTGTAATACACTGATCGCCTTGTTAGGTGTCGGTTATAGTTTCTTTCAGATTAACACGATCACCAGTAATGAGCTATTGGAAGTTATTAATAATAGGCTTGTCGTTAATCACTGTAATAAATATTAGCACTAATGCGAATTGCGCACCGCTTGGTTTTTATGTCGGCGCTACCATCGACGGTCTCGAGTTTTGCTCGACATGCTTTCCCTCGACTATGGAAGAGGACTATCTGCTCACAAAGAACATAACGACAATTCGATTGCCCTTCAGTTGGAATTTTATACAGCCGACGCCGGATGGAACGCTGAGCAGCACTTTCCTCGGCTATATCGATACTCTCGTAACGCACGCCGCCGTGAACAGGCAGAGGATAATCCTCGATCTCCATAATTTTGGCTATGATCAGAACGGCAACTGCATCGGCTCGGCGGCCTCACCCAAATCCTATTTCGTCAGATTCTGGGGCACCTGGCGAGGCATTACGTCGGCAATCTCGGGGTTCTCGGCTACGAGCTGATGAACGAGCCGTCCTGCGGCATATTGACGAACCTGCAAGGCTATATGCAGGCCGCAGTGAACAAGATCGTAGTATACACAGTGCTCATTTACTTAGTGATCGACGGGCTCGGCTTTAGCGCTGCACCGGAATGGGACGCGAACAATTCAAGCTACGATATCGTAGACCCGGACAGCAACCTGATCTACGCACCGCATTCCTATGCCGATTCGACCAACGAAGGCACCTATCAGTTGTCGTATCCGGCTGATGGGGCGACGCCGTTGACGATGGTACAAAGGATGCAACAACCGATCCAATGGGCTCGCAGCGCGGCTTCCGGGTGTTCCATGGCGAGGGCAGCGTTCCCGGATACGATCCGAACTGGCTGCAGGTAGAAGACAATCTCCTTTCTTATATGCAAAGCCTCGATGAACCGAGTTTTCTGGTGGGGTTATGGGGTTTTTTGGGGACTTACATATGAGCTGTCGATCGAACCAAAAACGACTTTCATGGGACAAACCTTACCGGGCGGCGCCTCCATTCCATGCGCATCGACGGGTTCGGCTTGCCGCGACGCGACAGCGATGGGCCTACTCGCCGGGCGTACACGGGCCCGACCGAGCGTTGTCTACTACATGGCCGGGCCAGAGCAAGGCCCTGCGGGGTTGGCGAGCGCCAACTTCACGGTCGAATTCATTGGGTTCGGCCGCGACGACGACGGTTACCCCGACCTACTTCGGTGCCGGCGGCACCTTCACGCCGTCCCCCGTCGCCCTTCCGGCCGGGGCGGTAAATCCCGGCGCCACTTTTACTTACAGGCCCGCAACGATCGGCTCTATCACAATTACGACGACCAACGCTAGATCGTTATCCGACCCCGCCGGCCTGATTTTCACGTCGAAGAGCACAAGCGGCGCGACGGCTTATGACGAGTTACCGGGCCCGCTTTTGTTTGCTTGGTCCGGGGCAGGGCAGATCAGCGGCGGGTATGGGGCGACCGGGGATTGGGCCGATATCGAGAGGTCGTCCGACGGAAGCACCGAGACTTTCGCGCTAAGCGCAGGGATACCGCCATTCAGCTCTATATCGGGCTTTCTGCAAGGCGGGACAGGTACCGTTACCAAGCTCTATTCAGAAGATCCGTCGAGCAATAACGCCATAACTTTTTCCGGACGGAATGCCCCACAAATCATCCTGAATGACTATAACGGCAATGCGTGCCTCCGATTCGCCCATACCGGAGGGAACGACACCGGCTTGGCGACCCCAGCCTCCATAAACGATTTATCTGGAGCTTCGATATTTTCGGTCGCCGAAGTGCCAAGCGTCGGCGGAAATGCAGGAGACCTAGCTGTGTTTGCCAACCAGCTTTATTATCCAAACAACAACGGCGTGTTGAGTGAAGGTTGGATAGCGCCAACGGCCGCATCTGCCATGAGCGCAAATAACGCTCTGCACGCCTACTACGCTACCATTCAGATGGGTGACATTGCTAATGGCCTGCAAACATTTGTGGATGGATCACGGCAGGCCGTCGGTCCTAGTGTTGATGCGTTGATGCCGGTCACCAGTGCGCTCGATATCGGATTCCTTCGTTGGTATGAGCCGGCTGGATTCTACGGAGATGTTTGTGAGCTTGTCGTGAGCGCTGGGGCGGCTGGTCCCAACGACATCAGCCGTGCCCATGCGCTCGACAGGTCGAATTGGGGCACGCCCTAATCCTCGAATGCCCAGCTCCATGGATGGCGTCGAGCTTGCGGGCAAATAGAACATCAATAATCTGAGCGGCGCGCCCGAGCGCCGGGACAGTCGAGGTCAAGGCCCGGGAATGCCTGCCGCAGCCGCTCGCCGCGTTCCCTGATCGCCCGATCCGCCGGCAATTCCGATTGCGGCTTGACGAGCCAATCGAGGACTGCCAGCCGCGCGAATGTGACCGCATAATCAATGCGGCCCGCAATTCGCCAAATGCAACGATGTCCAAGCACGGTCGTCAATTTACCACGGACGTTGAGAAAACACCACTAACAGTCGGCGCCCGACGGACGTGAAAGGGACCGTGAGACAGTTGCATAATCCCGCGATCTCGCACTATTGTGTTAGCCAGCCGACAGCCGTACACGCGTATCGATCGTCTACTCATACGATATTTTTACAGCGCAGGGTTCCGCCCGCCAATATGTTCGTTGGCGTCGCTGAGGGCCCTATCCGTCTCGAATCGGCCGCCCCTGTCGCAGCGCCGCACTCATGATGTCACCGTAGGAGAGTGCGGCTACTTCCGTGAAGGCGAAAATCCGATCGGCAAAGCGGTGGCGCCAGGATGCCAGGCCCTGCTCCAAGCGCGCGGCTCTCTGGTCGGGACGAACTTTCCCGATGCCGAAGGCGATTTCGGCGATGGTGACCGTGGGCAATGCCAGTTCCGCGTCGTTTCGCACGAGCCAGGCGATTACGGCCGGGTTTGGCGTCGTGCGCAGCGCCTCGGAGATCACGTTGGTGTCGAGGAAGATCAAAGCTCCGGCCCGGGGTCGATTTCCCGCTTCTCGCGGATGACGACCTCCAGATCGACATCGCTCCCGCAGTCATTCGCCAGCCGCGCGTAAAAAGCGGAGGCCGGCTCGCGGCCCGCTTCGCGAATTTCGTAAGCTTCGAGCGCGCGCTCGACGATATCGGCAATGGATCGATGTTCACGACGCGCCAAGCGGCGCGCCAAGTCGCGCGCCTTTGCGCTACGCACGGAAAGTTGGGGTTCAGCCATCCGTTGATCCTGCCTGACTGGCGGTGCGGCCTTTCAAGTGGGCAAGCCGGCGTCAGGTGGCAAGATGGCAGATGGTGGCAAGTCCTCGAGGACCGAGACACATGCGCGCAGCATCCAGGATGTTCGCGTCTGCGGTGCAAGGGCCGGATGTGCGCGCCAATGCACGCGGCCTGGGGGGACGTAGCAATGCGCGCGCAACGACAGGTCCTTTTTTGTCCACGCCGCGGCGCCCTACCCTATCCGGACCGGCGTCCGGAGCTTTCCAGCGCAAGGGCTTTCCGCAAGCCTTCGGGTCTCCTTTGATGGCCCGCAACAGTATCCGCGCGGGACCGCTCGGCTTTTTGGCGCCCCGCTCCCATTCCTGTACGGTTCGGACGCTGAATTCATAGGCGGCAGCGAACTCGACCTGCGTCATCCCGGCGGCGTGCCGGATGGCGCGCACATCGATCTCCGGCGCCATATCGGGTGCCGCGTCCGGATTGGCTGCGATCTGCCGGGCGATGTCCTCGTCCGTCATCGCGTCGACCTGGCTCCAGTCTGTCGCCCGCAGCGCATCGCGCGCCGCCCTACTCAAGATTTTCGCCATAGCGCTTCACTTCTCGCTGGTTCGCCTTGCGGAGCGGGATCACCCGTCGTTCCGCTTCCCGGTCGACATAAACGCATACAAAATGACGAACATGTAATCAGACCGAAGCCACCTCCGGGCCTCGCCATGCAAAACGATCTTCAGCCACGGACAGGCGAGGCCCTGCAACAAACCTCGCCAACGCGAGCATGACCCGGTGTTTCGCCCGGTTCACGGCATCCTTCGCCGGATCGAACACGCATCGCGCACCGGTGAGATACAGCTTTGGCGTATAGACGATCTACCGCCAACAATCCGCTATCGCGCAGCCGCGTCCTTCGGATCACGGAGGCGGCGATCCGCTCGATGACCGCGACCAGTTCGGCAGTTACCAGCACTTCGCTCAGCCGATCCCGAAAGCGCAGCGGGATCAGCGGTGCGAGACGCGGCCGCGTGATAGTGACGAACAGGCTCTCGCTCGGTGATCGCGGATTTGAGGAGAAGGTAGTTGGCGGCTACGAGATGCGCCGCCGTGCCGGGTGGCGAATTTTCCTTGAGCGCCGCGCTGATAAAAACGTTGGTATCGACAACAACCCTCATCCGAGATGCGGTTGCGCTTCGCTGCGAGCCTCGTCAATCAGCCGGTCGATGTCGGTATCGGTCAGCCCGGCGGCGACAACCCGCGCGCGCGCTTCGCGGCGGCCGGGGATCAGCTCGTCAGGCTCAATCGTGATTGTAGCCCGGTCATGCGGATCGAGGCCGCGACGCGCCAGTTCGGCGCCGACCTTGCTGACCGTTGTTTCGATCACTTCGCCTTTTCCGGCCGCTTCGCTTTCCGGCATGGCTCTGGCTCCTCATCCCAGAATTTAGGCCCGCGCCGGCGCAGCGTCAAATCGGGACGGGCGGGCCAGATTTTTTCGCGTGTTCGTCATTCGTACTATCGTCACAAAGTGCTATTATTTTCGACCTGTTCCTCCTCCCTTGACCCGACGCAGGCAGCTGTTCATATCATATGGTCATATGAAATGCACGAGCCACCACTCAATCATTCGTTCGAGAGGTCCGAGGTTACCGAGAGGTCGCCGGATTCCCGAAGCCTTGCCGCGGTGGCTACGGAATTCGCGGACTATCGCGTGGCGCGCTGTCCTCGAAGTGCGTTCCAGTCCTTTTTCGTCATCCCGGCGAAAGCCGGGACCCATTCCTGCCCTGGATACCGGCTTTCGCCGGTATGACGGGGCAAGAGGAGCCCTTCCTAGGGGTCAAACTGACTGTCCTATGTAGATCTATGCGTAAAGATCAGCGATGAGGGAGGGCTGCCAATCGCCGGCTGCGCGTCGCGTCGGCGGTAAAATTCTCGAACGGTCAGGTGGGCGGCAGGCCTTCTTTCTTGCGCATCATTTCTTCGTAGCGCATGCGGTAAAGGGCAAAGATGCCGTCCTCGCGGCCCGACATCTCGCACCAGTCGAGGAGTTGTGCCGTCGCCGGGGACAGCATGTATTCAAGGATCATCGCGTGGCTGCCCCTCGCCCCGGCCCTCCTGGCGCATCTCCCGCCGCGATTGGCGAGCCCTTCCCCTCAATGGGGGCTGATCATTGCCCACAGGTGGCCCTGGACCCAGCGCATCGCGCTGTCCTCGAAGTGCGTTCCAGTCCTTTTTCGTCATCCCGGCGAAAGCCGGGACCCATTCCTGCCCTGGATACCGGCTTTCGCCGGTATGACGGGGCAAGAGGAGCCCTTCCTAGGGGTCAAACTGACTGTCCTATGTAGATCTATGCGTAAAGATCAGCGATGAGGGAGGGCTGCCAATCGCCGGCTGCGCGTCGCGTCGGCGGTAAAATTCGAACGGTCAGGCGGGCGGCAGGCCTTCTTTCTTGCGCATCATTTCTTCGTAGCGCATGCGGTAAAGGGCGAAGATGCCGCCCTCGCGGCCCGACATCCTGCACCAGTCGAGGAGTTGTGCCGTCGCCGGGGACAGCATGTATTCAAGGATCATCGCGTGGCTGCCCCTCGCCCCGGCCCTCCTGGCGCATCTCCCGCCGCGATTGGCGAGCCCTTCCCCTCAATGGGGGCTGATCATTGCCCACAGGTGGCCCTGGACCCAGCGCATCGCGCTGTCCTCGAAGTGCGTTCCAGTCCTTTTTCGTCATCCCGGCGAAAGCCGGGACCCATTCCTGCCCTGGATACCGGCTTTCGCCGGTATGACGGGGCAAGAGGAGCCCTTCCTAGGGGTCAAACTGACTGTCCTATGTAGATCTATGCGTAAAGATCAGCGATGAGGGAGGGCTGCCAATCGCCGGCTGCGCGTCGCGTCGGCGGTAAAATTCTCGAACGGTCAGGTGGGCGGCAGGCCTTCTTCTTGCGCATCATTTCTTCGTAGCGCATGCGGTAAAGGGCAAAGATGCCGTCCTCGCGGCCGGACATCTTGCACCAGTCGAGGAATTGTGCGGTCGAATCGACCTGGTCGTCGTGCCGGCCTTTCGGGAATACCGCGAGCTCGTGCAGGTACTCGGCGAGCCAGGGTGCGGCCTGCGGCAGATGCACGAAGCCGTTCTCGATCGTCGCCGTCTGCGCATGCATGCGCATCACCTTGTCGGTCTGCGGCCGATAGCGGGTGACGGCATGGATGCCGTCGGCGAGGAGCTCCTGGATCAGCTGGGTGCCCGATGCCTTGTCCTCGATCAACACGACGTCGGGCCGCGACCGCGCATAGGCGCCGATGACCGCGCGCTTCAATTCCGGGTATTCCATCCGGCGGCGCAACACGTCCAAGAGATAGAGGTTCTTGCCCTTGACGCCCCAGCTCGTGCAGACGCTGAAATCCGCAAGTTCGCTCGCCTTGTTGGCGGTGTCCCAGCTCTGCACGACGCGCTCGAAGGCGGCCGGCAATTCGTCGGGCCGATAGCGCCGGAACCAGGCGGGCTTGACCATGCCGCCGCCGAGCGGCGCCGGCATCTGCTGGTATTGCCCGGCAAAGTTGTATTCGCCGATCTTGCGGCGGATGTCGTCGAGCATCGCGACCGGCTCGCGCGCCGGGTGCAACGCCTCGCCGGCCCGCCGCGCAAACACCCGCGGCCCGGCCACGGTCTCGATCAGATGCGTCTCGTCGCCCTCGGCGATCGACGGGAAGCGCACGACCTCCCAATTTTCGTGGGCCAATACATGGCCCGTCAGATCGTCCTCGTGCAGCCGGTGCATGACCAGGACGACGGCACCCGTCGCCTTGTCGTTCAACCGGTTGTAGAGCGTCGAATCGTACCATTCGTTGGCGCCCTGCCGGTGCCTGTCCGACAGCGCCTCCTCGGGCTTCAGCGGGTCGTCGATGACGATCAGGTCGGCGCCGCGCCCGGTCAGGACGCCGCCGATGCTGGTCGCGATGCGCCGGCCGCGCGAAGTCGTCTCGAATTCGGCCAGCGCCTGCGGCGCCGTCGCGAGCCGCGTCGGGAAGAGCCAGCGGTACCAGGGGCTCGCGACGATGCGCCGGCAATCGCGCGACCATTTGTCGGCCAGCTCCTGCGCATAGCTGACGCAGAGGATCTCGGCGCTCGGCTCGTGCCCGAGGATCCAGGCCGGAAACGCGACCGAGGCCAAGTGCGATTTCAGATGGCGCGGCGGCAGGTTGATCGCGAGCCGCCGGATCTCGCCGTCGCGCACCGCCGTGAGGCGCGCCGCGACGACCCTGACGTGCCAATTCATCAGGAACGGGGTGCGCGGATAGAGCGTGTGGAAGGCACACTGCGCAAAGGCGGCGAAATCGGCGCGCAGCAGCGCGTCGCATTGGCTGCCGGCGACGCGGGCCGCCGGGGTGCGAACCGAGCCGAGCCGCATCGCGCCTCAAGAGGTGCGCAGCAGGTCCAAGAGGTTCTCGATGACCAGCCGGTCGGCCGCGTCGTCGACCGGCCGCTCGGCCGGCTCGGCCGGCGGCCGCCGCTCGAGCTCCAGCAATTGCCCGAGCAGCTTCATCGCGTGGAGATCGCCCGCGGCAAATCTGTCGGCCAATCTGGCGACGCCGAGCTCGCGCTTGGCGAGCTTGCGCCTTTTGCCGCCCTCGGTGACGGTGACCCGCTTGTTGAGCGCTTCGAGCAAGAGGGTCGACAAGTTCCTGGCACGGCGCGGCCGGCCGTGCCCGGCGGCCGCCCGATTGCCCTTCTGGAAGCGCGTCCCGACCGGCGGCTTGCAATAGCCGACGGCGTAGTCGGCCTTCTGGTCAGTGGTCATTGACGCGATATTAGCAACTTTTTGCTTGCTTGTCAAGAACGTAATTGTTATAGTGTGCGGTGCGGAAGAACAGTTGGGTGTGCTCTGATGTTTCCGGTATTTTTGTGCGACATTCCGGTTTGCACCGGCGTCTTTTCCCGTCCGGCAGAGACGGGAATTCATTCCGAATATAATGTTATTACAATAATTTAGTGAATGCGGCAATGGCTTCCAACCGGGTTTTTCCCGTCATCTTCCCGTCGAAAACGCGAATCCCCTCTGATGGGGGCGGGGGCGCGATGTCGGCGGGCTTACAGATTCTCCCGGTTGACCAGCGCGGGTTGGCGCGGGGGTGGATGGGCTCGATAAATCGGCGGTTGCCCGGGCCGCGGCGTCGGCGCCCCCTCGTTCATGTAGCGGCGCAGGCGCTCGCGACCGCGCGACAACCGCGACATCACGGTGCCGATCGGAATGTCGAGCACGCGCGCGGTGTCCTCATAGCTGAAACCTTCGGTGCCGATCAGCAGCATCACGGCCTGCTGGTCGGACGGCAGTTCGGCGAAACCGCGCAACAGATCGCGATAGGCGAGCGCCGGTTCCTGCGCCCCGTCACGCAGCGGCAGGTCCTTCTCGGCGACATCGTCGAGCGAGCGATGGGCGAATTCGCGCCTGCGCCGGTTCTGCTCGGTGATGAAGTGATTGTAGAGGATCGTGAACAGCCAGCCGCGCAGGTCGCGATCCTGGCGCCGCTTGTGCCAATGGGCGAGCGCGCGCAACAGGCTGTCCTGCACGAGATCGTCGGCGCGCTGACAATCGCCGCGCAGCAGGGACCGGGCAAAGCGGCGGAGCGCCGGAATATGCACTTCGATCGCCGCGATCGTCTCCGGTGTTCCGTTCTTCATCGGCAGTCTCCCCCGTCGTCGAAGACCGCGCTGTTGGTCTTCGACTTCCGGCGTGAGCAGAGTGATCGGAGACGTTAAGAACGGAAATTCGCCTGGACCTAATGAATTCTCTGTCAGTCTCTGACTGATTTGTTACTTTTCCTGACGCGGCGAGCGTTGTAGCAATATTGCAGCGAAGGAACCGAAAGGTGCGAGGCGATGGTACAAGCGGCGCGCCGTATCCTGGTGATCGAAGACGACACGGAAACGGCGGGTCAACTGGCGGACTGCCTGTCGGCCAGCGGCTACGCGGTCGATGTCGCGGGCGACGGCGATACCGGTCTCTGCCGCGCGCTGACCGCCGATTACGCCGTCATTACGGTGGACCGGCTGTTGCCGTCGATCGACGGGCTCGAAATCATCCGGCGGCTCCGGGCGGCGGGCGTCGCGACGCCGGCATTGATCCTGAGCGCCCTCGGCGAGGTCGACGATCGGGTGCGCGGCCTGCGCGCCGGCGGCGACGATTATCTGGTCAAGCCGTTCGCCTCGCGCGAGATGCTGGCGCGCGTCGATGCGCTCGCCCGCCGCAGCACCGCCGTGCTCAAGGAAACGATGCTGCGCATCGGCGATCTGGAAATCGATCTCCTGGCGCGGATCGCCCGCCGGCGCGGTCGGGTCATCGACCTGATGCCGCGGGAGTTTCAGCTGCTCGAATACCTCGCCCGCAACGTCGACCAGGTGATCTCCCGGGCGATGCTGCTGCAGCATGTGTGGGACCTGCACTTTGATCCGATGACCAATGTCATCGACGTCTATGTCGGCCGGGTTCGCCGCAAGATCGACAACGGCGAAGCCTATCCGCTGATTCATACGGTTCGCGGCATCGGGTTCTGTCTGCGTGCTCCTGGTTAAGACCTTACGGTCGTCGACGCTCAGACTGGCATTCTTTTATGTCACGGGGTTTTCTTCGGCGATATTTCTGGTTCTCGGCTATGTCTATTGGAATACGATCGGCTATGTGTCGGACAGCGCCGAGCGCGCGATCACGACGGAAAGCGATGTCCTGCGCCAGGCCTACGATCGCTCGGGACGGAACGGCCTCGTCTCGCTGATCGGGCAACGCGGCGCCGACCGCTTTTTTGCCGACTGGCGATACCTCTTGGTCGACCCGTCGCTGGATCATCTCGCCGGTGATCTGCGCCGCTGGCCGGCGAGGCTCGATGGCCGGGAGGGCTGGGCCGAAATCGGCGAAAACGACGAACCCTCCGCCCGGCAGGCGCGGTCGCTCTACCGCGCGCGCTATTCGACCTTGCCCGACGGATCGCGCCTGTTGGTCGGGCGAAAGACCGACGATCTCGGGAACTTCCGCAAGACGATCGCTCTCGGCCTCGCCTGGGCCGCCGGCCTCTTCCTGCTGCTCGCGGCGGCGGCCGGGATCTCGACCTCGCGCCGGTCGGTCGGGCGGATCGAGGCGATCAACGCGACGAGCCGCCGGATCATCGAAACCGGCCTGCGCGAGCGGATGCCGATGCGCGGCACGCGCGACGAATGGGACGAGCTCGCGCACAACCTCAACTCGATGCTCGACCGCATCGCCGAACTCGTCGAGGCGAACCGGCAGGTGACCGACAACGTCGCGCACGACCTGCGCACGCCGCTGACGCGCACCCGCGGGCGCCTCGAAAGGGCCTACCAGCGGCCGCTCGATGCGGCGCAATACCATGCGTTGATCGGCGACGTCATCCTGGAGCTCGACGCGATCCTGCAGACTTTTGCCGCGATGCTGCGGATCACCCAGATCGAGATAAGGGAACGGACCGTCGGGTTCTGCGGCGTCGACCTCTCCGAGATTGCCCGCGAGGTGGTCGAGCTGTTCGATCCGGCGGCCGAGGAGAACCGCGTGAAGTTGACGCATAGCGTCGCAGAAGAGGTGATCATGGTCGGCGACCGCGACCTGCTGTTCGACGCGCTCTCCAACCTCGTCGACAATGCGATCAAGCATGGCGGCGCGCGGGGCGAGGTTGCGGTCTCGGTCTCGGCGAGCCCCGAGGGTCCGCTGCTCGCCGTCAGCGATCGCGGACCGGGGATCCCGGCCGACGAGCACAAGCACGTGCTGCAGCGTTTTTATCGCCTCGAGCGCAGCCGCAACACGCGCGGCAACGGCCTCGGCCTCAGCCTCGTTGCCGCCGTCGCCAAGCTGCATGGCGCCCGCATCGACATGGCCGACAATGCGCCGGGCCTCAGGATCGAACTGCATTTTCCGTCTTCCGCGGCGGCTTGACTTTTCGCATCGCACCGTCCCCGAAGTGCGATCTAGTCCTTTTTTTGTCATCCCGGCAAAAAAAGGCTGTAATCCAATTGCGTACCCACCCAAATGCGTCGCCCCCGCGCAAGCGGGGGCCCAGGGCAAGCGACTGAAATCCCTGGGTTCCCGCTTTCGCGGGAAAGACGGAAAAGGGGTTTTGGAGGCGAGAAGCCAATTGGATTACAGCCTCAAAAGCCGGGACCCATTTCTGCCCTGGATACCGGCTTTCGCCGGTATGACGAGGCAAGTGGAGTATGGGTAAAGATCAGGGCGAAGGCCGGGGCCCATTCCTCCGCCGCTTCTGATTTCCCTAGCAATTTCACTGCCCCACCCGGCGGATGACCGCTCGTGCCGCGGAACGATGGACCCCGGCCGCCGCCGGGGTGACGACTGAAGGGACCGGCGCCCGAATACATTCACAAGCTCTCAGCATGAGGTAAGTGATCGCGTCGATGGAATGTCTGGCCGCGCCACGGCGTATAACAGGGGATGCCGTTAACCCATGCGGAATATCCGTCGGATCGCTCGCGCGCGGTGCCGCGGCTGATGGCGGTCGCGACCGCGGTACCTCCCTACCCGCTCGACCAGGACGCCGTCGTCGAACGGGTCCGGCGCCTCTTCGGGCGGTCGCCCGAACTCGACCGGCTGTTGCCGGTCTTCGTCAATTCCGGCATCGTGCGACGCTATTCCTGCGTGCCGATCGAATGGTACGAGGACACGCACGGCTGGGCCGACCGCAACCGGGTCTATCTCGATTCGGCGCTCGATCTGCTCGAAACCGCGACCAGCGAGGCGCTGCGCCGCGCCGGTTGCGGCAAGGACGACATCGCCGCGATCGTCGCCGTCTCGTCGACCGGGATCGCGACGCCGAGCCTCGATGCGCTGCTGATCGAGCGCATGGCGCTCTCCCCGACGGTGCGGCGGCTGCCGATCTTCGGCCTCGGCTGCGCCGGCGGCGTCCTTGGCCTCGCGCGCGCGGCGAGCCAGGCGCTGTCGCTGCCGGGCGAAATGATATTGTTCCTGGTCGTCGAACTATGCGCGCTGTCGTTCCGCCGCGACGATCTCTCGAAGAGCAACGTCGTCGCGACCGCGCTGTTCGGCGACGGCGCCGCGGCCGCCCTCTTGTCGACCGGCGGCGCCGGACCGGCGATTGCCGCGTCCGGCGAGCACACCTGGCCCGGCAGCCTCGAGGTGATGGGCTGGGAGATCGCCGATGACGGTCTGCGCGCGGTGATGTCGCGCGATATCCCGCAACTCGTCGCGACGCGGCTCCGCGACGCGGTCTCGCGGTTTCTCGCGCGCCACGGGCTGCGGCTCGATGACATCGACCGCTTCATTTGCCATCCGGGGGGCGCCAAAGTGGTGGCCGCACTCGAACGCGCCTTCGCCCTGACGCAGGGTGCGCTCGCCGATGCCCGCGCCGTCTTGCGCGACTACGGCAACATGTCGGCCGCCACGGTGATGTTCTTGCTCGAGCGGCTGCTCGCCGAAGAGCAGCGCGACGGCCGGGGTTGGCGGCGCGCCCTCGTCAACGCGCTCGGGCCGGGCTTCAGCGCCGCGTTCCTGACGCTCGAAAACCGGTGAGCTGGCTCTACCCGACGCTCGCCGTCGTCGCCGTCCAGCGGCTCGGCGAACTCGCCTGGGCCGGCCGCAACACGCGGCGGCTGCGCCGGCAGGGTGCCGTCGAGGCGGATGAAGCGGGCTATCCGCTCTTCATGCTGCTGCACGCCGGCTGGCTCGGCGCGATGGCGCTTTTCGTGCCGGCCGCCGCGGCGCCGCGCTGGCCCTTCCTGGCGCTCTTCGGCGTGACACAGGCCGGCCGCCTCTGGGTCGTCGCCAGCCTCGGCCGCTTCTGGACGACCCGCATCCTCACGCTGCCCGGCGCGCCGCTCGTCAAGAAGGGCCCT
The DNA here is from genome assembly GCA_963790875.1 of uncultured Alphaproteobacteria bacterium. Classification (GTDB taxonomy): domain Bacteria; phylum Pseudomonadota; class Alphaproteobacteria; order ATCC43930; family CGMCC-115725; genus AP-15. The sequence goes on along the minus strand of CAWBQT010000016.1, from coordinate 243,098 downwards.
TATCGCTGGCTCAGGCACCCGAACTACCTCGTCGTCGCCGCCGAGATTGCGTTGTTGCCGCTGGCTTTCGGCGCGGTCGCGATCGCCGCCCTGTTCTCGGCCCTCAACCTCCTCTTGACCGGCCGGCGCATCCGGATCGAGGAGCGAGCGCTGGCGCCGCGCCGCCGATTGTGAGCCTGCCGTGACGACCCTGCCGTGACTACCGCTGGGGTCCAGCCGGCCGTCGCGGTCCGCGGCAGGAACTGGATCGGCTTTGCCGCCATGGCGGCCGGCATGTTCATGGCGATCCTCGACATCCAGATCGTCGCCAGTTCGCTGCCCGACATCGAGGCCGGGCTCGGCATCGGGCTCGACCGGTTGAGCTGGGTGCAGACCGCCTATCTGATGGCCGAGATCGTCTCGATCCCGCTGACCGGCTGGCTGACCCGCGTGCTGTCGACGCGCGGCGCCTTTTGCGCCTGCATCGCCGGCTTTACGCTCGCCAGCCTCGGCTGCGCGCTGTCGACCGATTTCTGGTCCTTGATCCCGGCGCGGGCGGTGCAGGGCTTTTTTGGCGGCGCGCTGATTCCGCTCGTCTTCTCGTCGATCTTCACGATGTTCGACCGGACGGCGCGCAGCCGCGCGGCACTCGTCGGCGGGCTCTTGGCAATGCTGGCGCCGACCCTCGGCCCGAGTGTCGGCGGCTTCGTCACCGACCATTGGTCCTGGCACTGGCTGTTCCTGATCAACCTGCCGCCGGGCGTCGTCACGCTCGGGCTCGCGGCCTGGGCGGTGCGGATCGATCGCCCCGACTGGCGCCGCCTGGGTTCGGTCGACCTGTGGACCTTGCCGCTCCTCGCCGGCTTTCTCGCCAGCCTGCAGCTGCTGCTCAAGGAGGCGCCGCAGCGCGGCTGGACGAGCGCCCCGATGCTGCTTCTCGCAGTCTTGTGCCTCGGCTGCGGCGGCGCCGCCTTGCGCCGGTCGTTGCGCCGGTCGTTGCGCCAGCGGGCGCCGCTCATCGATCTCGGCGCCTTTGCCAACCGCAACTTCGCGATTGCCTGCGGCTTCAGCTTTGTCCTCGGCGTCGGGCTCTACGGTGCCTCCTACCTCTTGCCGCTCTTCCTCGGGCTCGTGCGCGATTACGATGCGCTGCCGATCGGCGAGATCATGATCGTGACCGGTTTGGCGCAGCTGGCGGTGGCGCCGGTCGCGACCGCGCTCGAGCGGCGCGTCGACCCGCGGCTCTTGATCGGCATCGGCTACGCGTTGCTGGCGCTCGGCCTCGCCGGCAACGGTTTCATGACCTTCCGCACCGATTTCTGGGGGTTGTTCTGGCAGCAGTTGGCGCGCGGCGCCGCCCTCCTGCTGTGCCTCTTGCCGAGCACCTCGCTGGCGCTCGGCGGCTTCGCGCCGGCCGAGGTGCCGAATGCGAGCGGCATGTTCAACCTGATGCGCAATCTCGGCGGGGCGATCGGTCTCGCCGTGATCGACACTGTCCTGTTGCGCCGCACACCGGTGCACATCGCCGCGATCGTCGCGCGGCTCGAGGCCGGCGACGCCGCAACCGCGCGCTTCGTCGGGCTGCCGACGGCACGCTTCACCGGCGTGCCGATCGGGCACGTCGACCGGGCGACGCGCGAATTGGTGGCGCCGCTCGTCGAGCGGGCCGGACTCGTCGCCGCTTTCAACGACGCCTGGCTGCTGATCGGCGGTTGCGCCGCCCTGTCGCTCGTCGCCGTGGCGCTGCTGCGCCCGCCATCGACGAAGGCGACGGTGGGCGAGGCCGATCGATAGGGCTTGGAAAAAAGCGTCGCGATGCCGATTGTTGATCGGCGGAGCAGCAGCGAGCCGGGATCTTGAGCAGCACATCACCCTTTGCCGCGGCGGCGCCCGAGGTGGCGCCGCCGCGCACCGTCGCGACTGGCGCGCGGGAGCTCGCCCGGTCGGTGCATGACAACGCTCTCGGCTTCTTTCCGCCGCAGGCCTTCGAGGACGACGCCATCTGCCGCCGCTTTCTCGGGCGGCAGCAGATCATCCTCAGCCGGCCCTCCGGCATCCACCGGGTCCTCCTCGAAAACCCCGAGAATTACCGCCGCACCGCGGCCGGCATCCGGATCCTGCGGCCCTTGCTCGGCCAGGGATTGGTGCTGAGCCGGGGCGAGGACTGGAAGCATCAGCGGCACACCGTCGCCCCGGCCTTTGCGCCGCGCACGATGCCGATTTTGGCGCGCCATGTCGCTGTCGCCGCGGCGGAAACCGTCGGGAGGCTCGGCGCCACGGCAGGGCGGCGGCCGGTCGACCTGCTCGCGGCGATGCAGCTTCTTGCCCTGGAAATCGCCGGGCGATCGATGTTCTCGATCGAGACGGCGGCGCAGGGCGCGGCGATGCGCCGCCTGATCAATCATTATGCCGCCCAACTCGGCCGGCCGACCTTGCTCGATCTGCTGCTGCCCGCGGCGATTCCGAGCCCGCGCGACTTCGGGCGGTGGCGGTTTCGCCGCCGCTGGACCGAGCTGATCGACGGGCTGATCGCCGAGCGCCGCAGTGCCGCCGGCGACGCGGCGCCGCGCGATCTGCTCGATTTGCTCGCGGCCGCCCGCGACCCGGAATCGGGCGCCCGGTTCACGCCGGGCCAGCTGCGCGACCAGGTCGCGACGATGATCGTTGCGGGCCACGAAACGACCGGGGTGGCGCTGTTCTGGACGATGTATCTGATCGCCTCGGCGCCCGAGGTCCAGGAGCGGCTCGCCGCCGAGGCGAAAGGGCTCGATCTCGGCCCCGCCGAGGCCGCCGAGACGCTGCCGCGGCTCGTTTATTGCCGCGCCGTCGTGCATGAGGCATTGCGCCTCTATCCGCCGGCCTTCACGATCGCGCGACAGGCGATCGGGGCCGATCTGGCCGGCGGTGTCGCGGTTGCGCCGGGCACCGTCGTCTTGATCGCCCCTTGGGTGCTGCATCGGCACCGCCGGCTGTGGCGCGATCCCGAACGCTTCGATCCCGAGCGCTTTCTGCCCGGCGCGCCGCCGCCCGACCGTTTCGCCTATCTGCCGTTCGGCATCGGGCCGCGCATCTGCATCGGCGCGCAATTCGCCCTGACCGAGGCGACCCTCGTGCTCGCCGCGATGGTCCGGGCCTTTCGCATCGCGCGCGCCGACGACGCGCCGGTGACGCCGCGCGGCACCGTCACGACCCAGCCCAACCGCGCCCCACCCTTCTTCCTCGAGCGCCGCGACGACGGTTGAGCCGAATGGCCCGGCCCGGCGCCGGCCCTGCGGTCGATCCGCTCAGATCACGCCCAATTCGCGCAATTCGGCGAGCATTCGCTCGGGCGGCGGGGCGGCCGCGAAGCGGTCGGCCGGCGCCGCATCGGCGGTCAGATAGCGCCAGCCCTGAAACGGCCGGCAGGCGCGCGGCAGGGTCGGCACCAGTTCCTCGTCGACCTCGATCAGGCAATAGCGCCGGCCCTCCGCGTCGCGCTCGCCGCGAAATCCGGCGAGGAGCTGGCGCACCCGGATCTGGCCGCGGATCACCCAATAGATCGAGCCGCCGTCGAGGAGCTCGGCGGCGCGCCGCGGCCGGTTTCGGGTGAAGACCCAGCCGCCGCCGCGTTCGGCTTTGCGCGCCGCCCGCACCCGGCGCAGATGCTCGATGTCGTCGATGCCGACGGCGAGCTTGACGAGATGGAGCGGCACCGTCGCCGATCCGGTCAACGGCGATCGCCGCCGGGCGGATCGCCTTCGGCCGGCGCCAGTTCGATCAGCGCCGCCCCTTCCTCGATCAGGTCGCCGACGGCGCAAGCGATGCCGGCGACGACGCCGTCCGCGGGTGCGGCGATCGTATGCTCCATCTTCATCGCTTCGATGATCACCAGCGGGTCGCCGCGCCGGACTTTGCCGCCGCTTTCGACCAGCAGTCTGATCACGCGGCCCGGCATCGGCGCCGTCAGCGGGCCGGCGGCGGCATCCTCGCCGGCCCGGGCCGCGAGCGGGTCGGTTTCGACAAGCCGCCAGCTGTCGCTGTCGAGGAAGACGCCGATTTCGGAACCGTGCTCGAGCACGAGGACCCGCTGCCGCACGCCATCGAGCGCGATGGCCAGCATCCCGTCCGGCTGCCGCTCGCCGACGACAACGGCCTCACGATTGTCGAACCGCAACAGCCAACCGGGTCCGCGCGCCTCGGCGGTGACGCTCCGCTCGGCCGTGCCGTCGCGGAACAAGACCGTCTGGTGCAGCGCGCCGTTCGGGCTCCAGCCGTCGGTGCTGGCCCAGGGCGAATAGCGGTCTTCGGACCGGGCGGCGAACGCCGCCGCCGCCGACCGGCGCGCGGCGAGCCGGACGACGGCTGCGGCCGCGAGCGCCAGATCCGGAGCCGGCCGGCGCGGCGCCAGCAAAGTCGCCGCATGGCGTTCGATAAAGCCCGTCTCGACATCCCCGGCGGCGAAATCAGGGTCCGCCGCGAGCCGCGACAGAAAGCCGAGATTGGTCGAAACGCCGAGGATCGCCGTCGCGGAGAGCGCCCGGCGCAGCCGGTCGACGGCCGCCTCGCGGCTCTCGCCCCAGACGATCAGCTTGGCGACGAGCGCGTCATAATACGGCGTCACCGTGTCGCCCTGCCGTACTCCGGTATCGACCCGTGCGACCTCGGCCGGCGGGAACTTCAGCCGGTGCAGCGTCCCGGTCTGCGGCAGGAAGCCGCGCTCGGGATCCTCGGCGTAGAGCCTCGCCTCGATGGCGTGACCGTTGGCGGCAACCTCCTTTTGACGCAGCGGCAGCGGCTCGCCGGCGGCGACGCGGAACTGCCATTCGACGAGGTCGAGCCCGGTCACCGCCTCGGTCACCGGATGTTCGACCTGGAGCCGCGTGTTCATCTCGATAAAGTGAAACGCGTCGGCGTCGGCGATGAATTCGACGGTGCCGGCGCCGGCGTAACCGACCGCCTGCGCCGCGGCGACGGCGGCCTCGCCCATGATGTGGCGCCGGGCTGCGTCGAGCCCCGGCGCCGGCGCCTCTTCGATCACCTTCTGGTGGCGCCGCTGGATCGAGCAGTCGCGCTCGCCGAGGTGGATCGCGCGGCCATGCCGGTCGGCGAAGATCTGGATCTCGATATGCCTCGCCCGCGCCAGGTATTTTTCCAACAGCACCCGATCGTCGCCGAAGGCGGCGCCGGCTTCGCGTCTGGCGCTCTCGAGGGCGGCGGCAAATTCCGCGGCGCCGGCGACGATCCGCATGCCGCGCCCGCCGCCGCCGGCCGAGGCCTTGATCAGCACCGGAAAGCCGATCCGCCTAGCCTCCTCGGCCAGATGCCGGGGATCCTGGTCGGCGCCGTGATAGCCGGGCACGACCGGCACGCCGTGCCGCGCCATCAGCGCCTTTGCCGCGGCCTTCGAGCCCATCAGGCGGATTGCCGCGGCGGGCGGTCCGATGAAGACGAGCCCGGCCGCCGCACAGGCTTCGGCGAATTCGGCATTTTCCGACAGAAAGCCGTAACCCGGATGCACCGCTTCGGCGCCGCTCGTCCGCGCCGCGGCGAGAATCGCCTCACGGTTCAGATAGCTGTCCGCCGCCGGCGCCGGACCGATCGGGTGCGCCTCGTCGGCGAGCGCCACATGCAGCGCGCCGCGGTCGGCGTCGGAATAGACGCCAACCGACGCGATCCCGAGGCGGCGCGCCGTGCGGATCACCCGGCAGGCGATTTCGCCGCGGTTCGCGATCAGGATCTTGCTGAACATCCCTTCACCACCGAGGCACGCAACGACGGAGAAAACATATCCCTATCGCCGCGACGGTAGCGCAAAGCGGCCCCTCACCCCAGCCCCCTCCCCGCCAGCGGGGAGCCCTCTCGGCGCAGGCGTGCGTGCGCCTGTCGGGTGGCGCATCGAAGATGCGCCAGGGGACCCGCGATAGCGGGAGGGTGAGGGGCCGTCAGGGATCGCCCTTCCCGACCGCCGCCACGAGCCGCAGCATCGCCGCGCCGTAGCGGTCGAGTTTGCTGCGGCCAATCCCGGGGATCTCGGCGAGCGCGGTCGCCGAGCCGGGACGGCGCCGGGCGACCTCGATCAGGGTCGCGTCGTGAAATATCACATAGGGCGGCACCTCTTGCCGGTGCGCCTCCTCGAGTCGCCAGGCGCGCAGCGCATCCCACAGGGCGCGCGCCGCGGCGTCGAGCGTCGCCGCCGCGGTTGTGGCTCCCTGGCGGGCGCGACGCGCGCCGTCGCGTTTTTCCGAGCGGAAGCGCACCTCGCGACTGCCGCGCAGGATTTCCGCCGCGGGCGGCATCAGCGACAGACCGCCATGCGCCAGATCCGGCATCAGCATTCCTTGCGCCACGAGCTGCCGATAGACCGACAGCCAGCCGCGGCGGTCGAGTTCCTTGCCGACAGCGAATGTCTTCAGTCGAGCGTGGCCGAGCTGACGGATGCGCTCGGTCTCTCGGCCGAGGAGGAGGTCGATCAGATGGTGGGCGCCGAACCGCTGGCCGGTGCGGTAAACCGCCGAGAGTGCCTTTTGCGCGACCACCGTCCCGTCCCAACTTTCCGGCGGCGTGCGGCAATTGTCGCAATGGCCGCAGGGCGGATGGTCGGGCTCGCCGAAATAACCGAGCAGCACCCGCCTTCGACAGGCGATCGTCTCGCAATAGCCGATCAGGGCGTCGAGCTTGCGCCTTTCGACCCGCTGCCGCTCCTCCGCCCCGGTCTCGTTGAGCAGGCGCAACAGGTTCATCACGTCGGCGGCGCCATAAGTCATCCAGGCGTCCGCCGGCAGCCCATCGCGACCGGCGCGGCCGGTCTCCTGGTAGTAGGCCTCGAGATTCTTCGGCACGTCGAGATGCGCGACGAAACGCACGTTCGGCTTGTCGATCCCCATGCCGAACGCGACCGTCGCGACGACCACGATCCCTTCTTCGCGCAGAAACCGCTGCTGGTGGCGCTCACGCACCGCCGCGTCGAGCCCGGCATGATACGGCAGGGCCTCGCGGCCGTGCACCGTCAGCGATTGCGCAGTCTCCTCGACCGCGCGCCGGGTGAAGCAATAGACGATACCGGCGTCGGCAGAGTGCTCGGCGGCGATAAAACGGCGCAGCTGCTCCAACGGGTTCTGCTTGTCGACGACGCGGTAGAACAAATTCGGACGATCGTAGCCGGCGGCGAAGATCGGCGCGTCGGCCAGTTTCAATTGCGCGACGATGTCGTTTCGGGTCGGAGCGTCGGCGGTCGCGGTCAAGGCGACGAGCGGCGTTCCGGCGAAGCGCTCCCGCAATAAGGAAAGCTTCTGGTATTCTGGGCGGAAGTCGTGCCCCCATTGCGAGATGCAATGCGCCTCGTCGATCGCGAACAGAGCCAGTCGGCAGCCGGCCAGCAGGTCGAGGCAGCGTGTCGTCAACAATCGTTCCGGCGAAACGTAGAGCAGGTCGAGGTCGCCCTCGCGCGCGGCCCGCTCGATCGCCACCGCCTCGCCGGGCGGCTGTTGCGAGTGCAGCGCCGCGGCGCGCACCCCGGCCTGCCGCAGCGCCTCCACCTGGTCCCGCATCAGCGCGATCAGCGGCGAGACGACGACGCCGAGGCCCGGCCGCAGCAGCGCCGGGATTTGATAGCAGAGCGACTTGCCGCCGCCGGTCGGCATCAGCACGACGGCGTCGCCGCCGGCGAGAACCCGCTCGATGACGGCCTGCTGCTGGCCGCGAAACCGGTCGAAACCGAACACGGCGCGCAACACGCCCTGCGGCGTGCGTTCGAAATCTCGGGCGTCAGCGGAGAAGCCGGCGGACACGCTCGACCGGGTGTCTTACCGGTGGAGCCGGACGAGACGACCGATCACCGTTGGACGGCATCCCCTCACATCCGGAACACTCCGAACCGGCCCGGCTCGATCGGTGCGTTGAGGCTCGCCGAGATCGCCAGCGCCAGCACCGTCCGCGTCTCGGCCGGATCGATGATGCCGTCGTCCCACAGCCGGGCGCTGGCGTAATAGGGGTGGCCCTGCGTCTCGTACTGGGCGCGGATCGGCGCCTTGAAGGCCTCCTCCTCGGCAGGGGTCCACTTTTCTCCTTGCGCCGTCCGGGCGTCGCCGCGGATCTGCGCCAGCACCGACGCGGCCTGCTCGCCGCCCATCACCGAGATCCGCGCGTTGGGCCACAACCACAGAAAGCGCGGGTCGTAGGCGCGCCCGCACATGCCGTAATTGCCCGCGCCAAAGCTGCCGCCGATGATCACGGTGAATTTCGGAACGCCGACGGTCGCAACCGCAGTCACCATCTTGGCGCCGTCCTTGGCGATGCCGCCGGCCTCGTATTTCCGGCCGACCATGAAGCCGGCGATATTCTGCAGAAAGACAAGAGGGATGCGGCGCTGCGCGCACAATTCGATGAAATGGGCGCCCTTCAGCGCGCTTTCGGAAAACAGGATGCCGTTATTGGCGAGGATGCCGACCGGGTAGCCCCAGATCCGCGCGAAGCCGCAGACGAGCGTCGGCCCGTAGAGCCGCTTGAACTCGTCGAACGCGCTGCCGTCGACGAGGCGGGCGAGGATTCGCGCACCTCGTAAGGCTGGCGGGTGTCGGGCGGGACGATCCCGTAGACCTCTTCGGCCGGGTAGAGCGGCTCGACCGGCGGCTCGACGGCGAACGGGATGCGCTTGACGCTATTGAGATTACCGACGATCCGCCGGGCGATACCGAGCGCATGATGGTCGTCGAGCGCATAGTGATCGGTGACGCCGGAGACCCGGCTGTGCACTTCGGCGCCGCCCAGTTCCTCGGCGCTGACGATCTCGCCGGTGGCGGCGCGCACGAGCGGCGGGCCGCCGAGAAAGATCGTCCCCTCGCCTTTGACAATGACATTTTCGTCCGACATCGCCGGGACATAGGCGCCACCTGCGGTGCATGAGCCCATGACGATGGCGATTTGCGGGATGCCGGCTGCCGACAGCCGTGCCTGATTAAAGAAGATGCGGCCGAAATGCTCGCGATCCGGAAACACCTCGTCCTGCGACGGCAGAAAGGCGCCGCCCGAATCGACGAGGTAGAGGCAGGGCAGCCGGTTTTCTGCCGCGATCTCCTGAGCGCGCAGATGCTTCTTGACGGTGAGCGAAAAATAGGTGCCGCCCTTGACCGTCGCGTCGTTGGCGACGACGACGCATTCGCGCCCCATGACGCGGCCGATCCCCGTGATGATCCCGGCCGCCGGCACCTCGCCGTCATAGAGGCCCCAGGCGGCGAGTGGCGAAAGTTCGAGAAACGGCGACCCCGGGTCTAGCAGCGCGCGGACGCGCTCGCGCGGCAGCAGCTTGCCGCGCGCCAAATGGCGGCGCCGCGCCGCGGCGCCGCCGCCTTCGCGAACGAGCGCCAGCTTGTCGCGCAGGTCGGCAACAACGGCGCGCATCGCCGCGTCGTTGGCCCGGAACCGGTCGGAACGCGCATCGAGCGCCGTCGAAAGGACCGTCATCGCCGCGAGACAGCTTGCCCGACCCCTGCTCTCGCGGGCAAGCGGCAATCGCGTCGTCTCCCGGCGCGCCTGACTTCGCCGATCGACCCTGCGCTCTCGAGCCTGCCGATCATGACGAGCGGGCTCGCCGCCGACGCGCGATGCGGCCGCAGGTCCGGTGTTGTCGCGAGAGACTGGCGCCGCGCCTCGATGCGCCGCTAGTATACGCCGCGTCAACCAATGGCGAGGGGAGACGCGGCGATGCGGGTCCACAACCTCTACGCCGATGCGAACGGTCAGTCGCATTGGCGCAACATCGACATCGAGTGGGTCGAAGAGACGCGCGGCGGCAAATTGTCGAAGCGCTTTCCGGCAACCGGGATCATCTTTCGCGAAGTGCCGCCGGCCTACGACCTCGACTGGCATCCGGCGCCGCGGCGACAGTACATCATCAATCTCGACGCCGGCGTCGAGATCACGGCGAGCGATGGCGAAGCCCGCAGGATCGGCGCCGGCGAGGTGATCCTCGTCGAAGACACCACCGGCAAGGGGCATTTGTCGAAGGCGCTCGACGGCAAGGTCCGCAACTGCATCTTCGTCCCGGTCGAATAACGGAGGCTCGAATGAAACTGGTATATTTCGACGACTGGAAGCTCGGCGTGCTGAAGGGCGACAATGTCGTCGACGTGTCGGCGGTCGTGCGCGATATTCCGCATACCGGCCCCGGCGATCTGATCAACGGCCTGATCGCTTCGTTTGACCAGTATAAGGGGCGGCTCGCGGACGCGGCGGCGAGCGCGCAAGGGGTGCCCTTGTCGTCGATCAGGCTGCGGCCGCCCTTGCCGAAGCCGGTCAACATCGACTGCATGGCGGTCAACTACATGGAGGACGGCACGCGAAGCGCGCCGGCACCGATCAACGCCTTCCACAAATCTCCCGGCTCGATCGTCGGGCCCGGCGACACGATGGTGTTGCCCGACGTTCCGGCGACGATCTTCGAAGGCGAAGCCGAATTGGCGCTGGTCATCGGCAAGAAGGCAAGCCACGTCAAAGCCGCCGACGCGATGGATTATATTTTTGGCTATACCTGCTTCATCGACGGTTCGGCGCGCGGCCTGCCGCCCGGCGGCTTTTTCCACATGAAGTCGCGCGACACCTTCGCGCCGATCGGTCCTTGCCTGGTGACCAAGGACGAGATCCCCGACCCGCAAAAGCTGCAGATTCGGCTCTACAACAACGGCGTATTGATGCAGAACTTCAACACCAGCGACATGGGGCACAAGATCCCGCGCTGCGTCGAGTGGCTGACCTCGGTTCACACCCTCGAACCGGGCGATATCGTCGCGACCGGGACCAATCATCGCGGTCTCAACCCGTTCATGGACGGCGACAAGATCGAGCTCGACATCGAAAGCGTCGGCCAACTCGCCTTCAACGTAAAGGACGACTTGAAGCGCAAGTGGGAACGGTTGACCCGGCTGCAGATGCACGAGCGGGCAGCGCAGAAGACCCCAGGCGCTTATCCGGACATCACGCCGCAAGTCTCGGGGCAATACGCCCCCGCGCACTGACGCCGTTCCTTGGGCTCGCGCCCCCGGACCTGCTCCGAGGGCGCCGGGTCACGCTGGCCCAACGCCTGATCGAGCAAGGGAAAACGCCATGCCCGCCGCCAGTTTTGCCTACAGCCACCTGTTCGCCGAGGACCTGCCGGCGCCGGCGCCGCGATGGGCCGGTTTTCCGCGCTTCAATTTCATCGGCGGGCATAACGACCCCGAACATGTGCCGGCTGCGGCGTTGGCGGCGGCGGCCGAGGCGGTCTTGCACCGCGAAGGCGCCGACCTCGCGCTCTATAATCCGCACGGCCCGCAAGGGTTCCGCGGCATTCGCGATTTTGTTGTCGGCAAGGTCGCCGGCCGCGGCATCCGTTGCACCCCCGATGACGTGCTGATCACGTCGGGCTCGGGGCAGGGCCTCGATCTCGTCAACCGGGTGCTGCTGAACCGAGGAGACACGGTGATCCTCGAGGAATTCACCTATGGCGGTGCCCTGACGAAATTGCAGCGGCTCGGCGTCAACGTCGTCGGCGCGCCGCTCGACGACGACGGGCTGCGCATCGATGCGCTCGGGCAGATCCTCGACGATCTCGGCCGCAAAGGCATTGCGCCCAAATTCATTTACACGATCCCGACCGTGCAGAACCCGACCGGCTCGATCATGCCGGCGGCGCGGCGAACGGCGTTGCTCGGACTCGCCGAGAAACACGGCGTGCCGATCTTCGAGGACGAATGCTACGCCGACCTCGTCTGGAGCGACGGCGCGCCGCCCGCGATCTATTCGATGGACCCGACCCGGGTCATCCACGTCGGCTCGTTTTCAAAGACTTTGTCGCCAGCACTGCGGCTCGGCTATGTCGTCGCCGATTGGGCGGTCATGAGCCGCCTCGTCGGCTTGAAGCGCGAAACCGACAGCGGCACCGGTGCGCTGGAACAGATGGTAGTCGCCGAATACTTCTCGCGCAATTTCGCCGCGCATGTCGGCGAACTGACCGGCGTTTTGAAAGAAAAGCTCGATACGATGATTGAGGCGCTGGAAAGCGAATTCGGCATCACGATCGAAAAGATGTGGCGGCCGAAGGGCGGCATATTTTTGTGGATCAAGCTGCCTGACAAGGTCGATGTGACGAAGCTCGTGGCGCCGGCCGCCAAGGAAGGGCTCGTCTTCAACCCCGGACCCGAATGGTCGTGCAACCCCAAGAGGACAAAGTCGCACATGCGGCTCTGCTTCGCATTACCCGCGAAGGACGACATCAGACGGGGCGTCGCGACCCTGGCGCGCGTTTGCTATGAGGAAACCGGTGTTCCCGAGCGCAGCGCCAACATCCGCCGTGCTCCCGCCGCGGAGTAACGCGAGGTCAGCATTATCGGGTCTGAAATCCGCCGCCGTGCATGGTCGTCGGCGCCGGGCTGGCGGCCGCGACCGCACCCGACTTGCTGCGTGGCCTTGACGCGGCTTTCGCGCCTTCCCTAATGACAGCGACGAGCAGCGAAAGGACCATGCGATGAAGCCGATGGCCGTCACCGACAGCACCTTCGAGGGCGCCGTGCTCAAAGCCGAAGGACCAGTTCTGGTCGATTTCTGGGCCGAGTGGTGCGGGCCGTGCAAGATGATCGGTCCCTTCCTCGAGGATCTGGCGGCGGACAAGACCGGCAAGCTGACTGTCGCCAAGCTCAACATCGACGAGAACCCGCAGGCGCCGACGAAATATGGGGTGCGCGGCATCCCGACGATGATCCTGTTCAAAGGCGGGCAGGTCGCGGCCACCAAGGTTGGCGCCCTGCCGAAAAGCAAGCTGTACGAATGGGTCGATTCGGTTCTTTGAGCGGTTAGGTCGCCGCCATCGGCTATAGATCGAGCTCGAGTATCGGGGTCTTGGCGCGGGCGCAGCAAATCAGGACATAGCGCCGGCGGTCGGCGGCGCTGAGCATCTCGTCGCGGTGTTCCGGCTCGCCGGCGACGTACGGGGTCAGGCACGTGCCGCAATAGCCGAGCTCGCACGAGCCTTTCACCGGGATGCCGTGCCGCCGCAGGATATCGAGGATCGTCTCGCCGGGCGGGACCTCGAATTCACCGCCATGCCGCGAGAGCTTGACCCGAAAGGCGCGATCGTCGGCGAATTCGATCTCCGAGCGCGCCGAGAAATATTCGCAATGGACGGTTCCGGCCGGCCAATCGCTCGACGCTTTCGCCGCCGCCGCCATCAACGGCGCCGGCCCGCAATAATAGAGGTGGGTGCCGGGCGGCGGATCGCGCAGCGTTGCCGCGATGTCGAGGCCGCGCGACGGATCGCCGCCGTCGTGATGAAAACGGACCCGGCCCTGCGCCGCGAGCAGATTAAGTTCGTCGCGAAAGGCCGTCGCTTCCGGCGACCGGGTGCAGTAATGCAGCAGAAACTCGGTCTGCCCCCGGCGCAATTCAGCGATCATCGCCAGGATCGGCGTGATGCCGATGCCGCCGGCGATCAAAAGGTGGCGTCGAGCACCGGTAGCGAGCCGGAAATTGTTGCGCGGCGCCGAGACCTCGACGAAGTCGCCGACCTTGACGGTCTCGTGCAGCCGGCGGGAAATCGCGTCGCGATCGGCCTCGCACAGCACGGCAATGCAGTAGCGGCGACGCTCGGCCGGATCGTTGCACAGCGAATAATCGCGCACGGGTCCGCCGGCGAGGCGCAGGCCGATATGCGCACCGGCCTCGAAGCGTGGCAGGTCCCGGCCGCGCGGATCAACCAGCTCATAACCGTTGATCGCTTCAGCGAGCCAGGTGATCGAGCGGATTCGCAATATCATGGCGGGCCCTCCGCGCTGCTCGCCCGACTATGCCCGTGCCCGGCCGCCGGCGCACTCTTGATGTTGCCGGCCAGCGTCGTCCGGGGCAAAGATCGCCGCGAACATCGGACAGAGGCTGCTCGCCAAGGAGAAGGATCAATGGTTTTGACGTTCCGCCGCGTTGTCACCGGCCATGACGCAAGCGGCCGAGCCATCGTCAAGATTGACGAAATGGCGAAGAGTCAGGCCTCGACACGACCTGGGGCGACGGCCTGCGTCGTCTGGACGACCGAAGGCTTCCCGGCCGACAACGACGGCGACCAGGACGAAGGGCTGCGCCCGACCGGTACGACCCTCGCCAACGGCACTGTCTTTCGCCTGCTCGAACTCGCTCCCGGCGCCGGCCCGCGCAACCATCGCACGGACTCGATCGGTTACGCGGTTGTCATGTCCGGCGCGATCGACATGGAACTCGACGGCACGACCGTCCATCTGAAAGCCGGCGACGTCTTGGTGCAGCGCGGCACGATCCACAATTGGGTCAATCGCGGCAGCGAGCCCTGCGTGATCGCCTTCGTCCTGATCGCGGCAAAACCAGTCACCGCCGGCGGCAGGGTATTGCACGCGCGAGGCTGAGCCGAGGGCGGAGGAGCAGGCGGGGAGGCACGGGCCCCGCCTCCCCTGCCGACCCCCTGGGCCGGCCGCCAGGGTAACCCGGGATCCCGCGGCTCTCACCCAAGCTCGGATTGCGGTCAGTATACCGCGTCCTGCCGCGGCGTCGATTGCGTTCGAATCACGTGTCGCCTTCGGGCGGCACGGCGCGCAGCACGCTCACCGGAAAATCGGCAAAGAGCCTCGCCGCCGCAATCCGGTTCTGGTCGTCAAATTGGCGGCCGGTCAGCCAATCTTCCCACCCAGGGGCCGACGGCAGAGTAATCTCGGTTTCGCCCCAAGCCGGGGTGCCGTCGCGGTAGAGGCGATAAAGCAGGCGAGGCACGGCGACTACGACGGCGCAATCGCCGCGACGGCGCGCAAAGGCACAGATCTGACCGCTCCTTTCACCCTCGCATTCGAGCGGCTGGTAGTCGCCTTCGTCAAACAGCACCGGAAGGCGGCGCCGCAGCGACAGCAGACGCTGCGTCACGAACAGCTTCTCGCGCCCGTCCTGCCAGTCTCGGGCGAGATCCGCAGCCGGCGCAGCCGCGATCTTTTGCAGCATAGCGCGCCGCGAATCCCAATCGACCGGCCGGCGATTGTCAGGATCGACCAGGCTGAAATCCCATAATTCGCCGCCTTGGTAGATATCCGGCACGCCCGGCGCGGTCAGTTTCAGCACCAGCTGGGCGAGCGAAGCAACGGCACCCGGTCGCGCCAGCGCCGAGACGAACGCATGAAACTCGTCGAGGAACGGATTGACGCGTCTGGCGTCGAGAACGCCCTGCACAAAACGGCGCAGCGCCGCCTCGTAGGCCGCGTTCGGGTTGCTCCAGCTGGTCTGCTGCTTGGCCTCGCGAACCGCCTTGATCATATACGCCTCGATCCGCTCAGCGAGGCTGCTGATGCCGGCCATATCGCCCGGCTTGAGATCCGGCGCCCAGGCTCCCAGCAACGCCTGGTAGAAGAGATATTCGACATTCCGGCTTGGGACTATCTCGTTGTCGATTTCGATACGGCGAGAGCGGTTGAGACGAAACCATCGGCTGAGCTCGCGACCCCACTCGCGCGGCGTCTCGGACAACAGCGCAAGGCGGATGCGGGCATCCTCGCCGCGTTTCGAATCGTGCGTCGCGGTCGTCAGGAGGGCGCACGGCCACAGGCGTGCCCGCTCCTGAGCGAGATGGTGGAAGGCCGCGACCGATACGCCAAAACGCCGCGGGTCGCCGCCGACCTCATTCAGCGCCAGCAGGCGGACATAGCGATAGAATGCCGTATCCTCGGCGGCCTTGGCCATCACCGGCCCTGTCACCTGCTGAAAGTGCATGGCGACGCGCAACGCATCATTGTCGGCGGGGTCGCGCCGTGCCGCCTCGCCAGTCAGGACGATCTGGAGGAAATCAAAAATGCTGGTATCGGCACCCTGCCAGCGCTTTTTCGCCTGGCTGACCGCCCAGCCGATGTAGCGGCGATCGTCGGGGCTCGCGCCGCGCGACGAGACATACGTGCGGTAGACCGGAAAAGCCGCGATCACCTCGACGAGCGCCGCCAGCAGCCCGTTGGCGGTGAAGTCGCGGGTCCGCCGCTCGCCCATCGACAGGCGATGAAACTCGCCGGCGAGCTGGTTGATCTCGCTCGCGAGATTTACCCGCATGATGCGTCGCTTGGCGGCATAAAGGACGTCGTCGAAGGTCGCGTCGCGACCGCCGAGGCGGCGATAAAGGCGGGTTATCCAGCGTTCGCCGACGGGATCGATGAACAGGCCTAGCGCCTGATTGGCAAAGTCGTAACCGGTGGTTCCGGCCACCGGCCAATCCGGCAGCATTTCGTACCGCGCCAGGATCTTCTCGACGACAACGTAGAGCGACGCCTCGAACGCCTGCTGCAATCGCTCGCAATAGGCACGAGGATCGAACAGTCCGTCGATATGGTCGATGCGCAGTCCTTGCACGTCGCCGCGACGGATCAGCGCGAACAGCAGCTGGTGGGTGCGTTCGAACAGGTCCGGCGACTCCATCCGCAAGCCGGCGAGGTCGTTGATATTGAAGAATCGGCGGTAATTGATCTCCTCCGCGGCGACCCGCCAATGCGCGATCCGATAATGCTGCGCCTCGAGCAGCTGGTGCAGCCGGTCAAAGCTGCGCGGTTCGCCGTCGCGACCGGCGAATTGCGCGAGCGCCGCGCTGATGGCCGCGCTCACGGCCGACGCGCGCGCCGCTTCGCCGAGCCGGCCTTTCAAAACTTCCGCGTCTTCTCGCGCGACGGCAGTGGACGATCCGTCGAGTGCCGCGAATTGACGGGCAAGGCCAGCCAGTATTTCCCCGCCAACTTCCAGGATCATGCCGTAGGAAGGAGGAGAGATCGGGAAGCGATGCTCAAAATACCAGGCGCTGAAGCTGCCCTCCGCGGCATCGAAACGCAGCGCAATCTCGCCCGTTTCGAGGATCTCGCCATATTGGCCGCCGAGCACCGGGAGCAGCACCCGGCCCTTGAGGTCGGAGCGAACCGCGCCCCAGTTTATGTCGAAATATTGTGCATAGGGCGAAGCCTCGCCCCATTCGAGAAGGTCGAGCCACCAGACGTTGTCCGCGCCGATACCCATGTGGTTCGGGACGAAATCGACGATCAAGCCCATGCCGTGGCGGTGCAGCGTATCGACAAAGGCAGCGAACGCGTCGCCTCCGCCCAGTTCGGGATTGAGCCGGTTATGATCGACGATGTCGTAGCCATGCGTCGACCCGGGACGTGCCTCGGTGATCGGCGAGGCATAGACATGGCTGACGCCGAGCGCGGCCAGGTAGGGCACCAGATCCGCCGCCTCAGAAAAGCCAAAACTGCGGCTCAATTGCAGGCGATAGGTGGCGCGGAATTCGGCGAAGCGGCGGCTCTCTTCGCTCATCCTCCGACAGAGCGCCGGCGCCCTTCCCCGATCAGGGCTGCGACGCGGCGCAATCCACGCTCAGCGACGACCTCCTCCAGAGTACGCGAAGAGCGGCGCCGCCAGTTGGGATGGTCATCTGTCGTGCCCGGCAAATTGGCCTGCTCGGTCTCGCCCAGCACATCCTCGAGCTGGACCAGACTGAGGCGCGCCGCGGATCGGAACACGTAGGCGAGGATGGCATCGGCGAGTTCCGGCGTATAGATCGGCTCGCCGCCTTCGGGCAGAAACTCGCCAAACCGTTCGGCGGCGATCAACCCTTCCTGCGCCAGTGCATCGAGCAGCAGGAGCCGATCGCGGCGCCGATCTGCCGCCTCGGTTTCGGCCGCCTGTTCGTCGGGATAGAGGCCCAGGCGGAGGCGCCAGGCGATGTCGCGGCCCAGCCAGAAGCCCCTGATCGTCGGCATGTCGTGGGTTGCCGCGGTCGCCGCGGCAAGCGGCGGATATTCGGCCGGCGGCACGAAGCTGCGATCGGCACGGCGCTCGAAAAAGATGACGCGATAGGACAGGACATTTGCCGCGCGCATGCGGTCGCGGAAGCCTTCGGGCACCGTCCCCAGATCCTCACCGATCACCGCGCAGCGCTGCCGCTGGCTCTCCAACGCGACGATGCGCAGCAAATCGTCGAACGGATAGGCCACATAAGCGCCGGACGTCGCATCCATTCCGCTCGGGATCCAGTAGAGGCGGTTGAGCGACATGACATGATCGATCCGCAGCACCCCGGCATGGCGCATATTGGAGCGCAGCGAAGCGACGAACGGAACGAAACTTTGCCGCCGCAACACCACCGGATTTACCGGCGCCAGCCCCCAATTCTGGCCGCGGCGGCTCAGCGCGTCGGGCGGTGCGCCGATGGCGGCGCTTGGCGCCACCAACGCCTGGTCGGACCAGGCCTCGGCGCCGTTCGGATCAGCGCCGACCGCGAGGTCGCGGTAGAGCCCGACCGACAATCCCGCGTCGCGCCCGGCCGCCGCCGCCGCAGCAAGCTGACGATCAGCCGCCCATTGCAGGAACTCGAAGAACTCGACCCGATCCCGGTGCGCGGCGGCAAACTCGGCGACCGCGGCGGCGCGCGGGTCGCGCAACGGTGCAGGCCAGCAACGCCAGGAAAACGCCGCCCCCGCATTGCAAAAATGCTCCTGCAAGCTTTCGAACGCGGCGAAATCACGCAGCGGCCGGCCCCCGTCGTGTTGGAACGCACGGAAGGCCCGGCCGGCGTCGCCGGTCGCGGTCCCATCCGGCCCCAGTTCGCGTGCGCGAAAGCGCTTGAAGAGCGCTTCGAGAACCGGCCGCTTGCAGGCGGCGACGGCCCCGTAATCGATGAGCTCGGCGGATCTTGCGGCCCAGCGGGTGGCGCCGAACCACTCGCTGGCCATCAGCGCGCGCACCGCGCCATCTTCGGCGAAGCCGGGTATCGCCGTGACGTCGATGTAGAGGTAGTTGAGCAGGCCGCGGGATGACGGGGAATAGGGGCTGATGTGCAATGGCTCGGCGGCAAAGAGCGCGTGCAGCGGATTGACGCCGAGCACGGCCGCGCCGCGAGACCCGGCTATGCGGGCGAGCGTCGCGAGATCCGCGAAATCTCCTATTCCCCAATCGTGCGCGCTCTTCTGTCCGTAGAGCTGGCAGGTCAGCCCCCAACCGCGACCACCGATATCGAGCGCCTCGGGCAGATGACAGCGGGCGGGGGCGACGATCAGGCCGAGCTCGGTCGAGACGCCGGCGGCCGCGAGGTCGAGCCGGTGGTAGCCGAGCGGCAACCCGGCCGGCAACGGGAGGACGAACGGACCTCCGCCGCGCGAGATCTCCGGTTTTAGCGTACCCCGGAGCTCTTCGCCGTCTTCAAGACGGCATGTCCAACTGATCTCGCGGGTTTGCGACAGCCCGCGCAGCGCGAGTGCAGGGCTGGCGTCCTCGGCATGGACGAGATGCACCGGTCCGAGGCCCAACGGCAGAGAACGTTCCTGCTCGTCCAGTTCGATCAAAGCGCGAGCCGGATCGTCGCCCAATCCAAACGCAGCGACGATGGCCCGCAGGGTTTCTTCGGACGCTTCGCGCGCCTGGCCGAGCGCATCGGTAAATCGGGCCTCGAGGCCGATACGGTCGGCGACGTTCAGCAACGCGGCGCGGTCTATCATGTCAAGGCAACGGCGCGGGCAGCAACAGGAACGTCGCGCTCGTTGCCGCTCCCGGCCGGTCAGACGAATAGATCAACCGGCCCCGGCCGGTTTCGTCGGGCAGCGGTGCCGGCCGATCGGAGAAATTGGCGATCAAGAGCAGCCGCGAGCGGTCGCCGAGACGCCAATCGACCGATACGGCCTTTGCGGCAAGCAGCCGATAGCGGCCGGCAAAAGCCGGGATGCCGGCGAGGCGCGGGACGATCTCGTGCCGCCGAATGGCGAGCAGCCGATGGTACCGGGCAAGCCAGCACGCGTGATCCGCTTCCTGCAGCTCGGCCCAATCGAGCCGGGACATCAAGAACGTCGCCAACGCGGTCGGGTCGGGGATACGCTCCCGAGCGGCGGCATCGCGGTATTCGGCAAAATGCGCGAATTCGCGGCGCCGTCCCTCGCGGACGGCATCGGCGAGACCCGGTTCGAAATCACAAAAAAATGCGAACGGCCTTAAGCTCCCCCATTCCTCGCCCATGAACAGCAACGGGATTTGCGGCGCCAGCAGCACGATGGCGACGCCAGCGTGCAAGGCCGGCTCGGCGGCGCGCACCGCCAACCGCTTGCCAAGCGGATGGTTGCCGACATGATCGTGGTTTTGCAGAAATGCGACAAATGCCGTCGCCGGCAATTGGGCGGAGGGCTCCCCGCGCGGTCTGCCGTCGCGAAACGCCGACTTCTCGCCCTGATAGGCGAAGCCTTCGGCCAGCGCGCGACCGAGACCGCCAGCCGGATCGGACGCGTAATCGCCGTAATAGCCCGCCGTTTCCCCGGTGATCAGCACGTGCAACGCATGGTGCAGGTCGTCGTTCCACTGCGCATCGAAGAATTGGACCCGACCGTCGCGCCGCGCCAGTCGGCGAGCCTCGTTGCGGTCGTTTTCGAGCACGAGGTGGACGATACGATCCCGGATGCGGCGCCGTACCGTTTCGCCGAGTTCGTCGACGATGTCGGGTCTGCTGTCGTCGACAATCGCATGCACGGCATCGAGGCGCAGCCCGTCGAACTGAAATTCTTCGAGCCAGTAGAGGGCGTTCTCGATAAAGAACTCACGTATCGGCCGGCGCCGCGGCCCGGCAAAAGCGAGGGCCGCGCCCCAGGGCGTCTGTCGATGCGGATCGAAGAAATCGGGGGCAGTCACCGGAAGGTAATTGCCCTCCGGACCAAAGTGATTGTAGACGACGTCGAGGAAGATCGCGAGGCCGCGCTCGTGACAGCCCTCGACCAGCCGCTTCAGAGCTTCGGGTCGACCATATCGCGCGCTTGGCGCGAAGAGGAAGGTGCCATCGTAACCCCAGCTGCGGCTGCCGGGAAATTCGGCGACCGGCATCAGTTCGACCGCGGTAGCACCAAGATCGCGAATATGATCGAGACGCTCGACCGCCCCGGCATAGTCCCCGGTCTCGGAAAAGGTGCCGAGATGCAGCTCGTACAGCACGGTCTCTTCCCAGGCGCGCCCGCCCCAGCCGAGATCGCGCCAGGCATATCCCTCGGGATCGACGACCTCGCTCGGGCCGTGGACACCGTCGGGCTGATGGCGCGAGCCCGGGTCCGGGACGACTTTGCCATCGATTTCGTAGCGATAGCGCGAGCCCGGCGCGGCCGATCCGGTGGTCAGAGAAAACCAGCCCTCGGGCTCGCGCAGCATCGGGAGCGGCGTTGCATCGCCGACTTCCAGCCGCAGCGAAACCGCAGCCGCGCGCGGCGCCCATAGCCGAAAGCGCACACCGCCGGGCGCCAGCTCGGCGCCGAAGGGCAGCTTATGGCGATGGCGCATCGTCCGCACTCGACCCCAGGGAGGGGTCGGGGTCTGCTAAGATCACATTCAGTGCAGCTTCACCTGCTCCGGCCGCAGCCGCCGGCATTTCCGGGCGCGGCGCCCGATTGATGAACAGAGCGAGCGATCGGGCCCGCAAGCGAAAAATGTCTCCGGGCTGGTAAAGCCGGCCGTCGGCAACGCGGCCGGTCGGCTCGGCGGTGTCGACCAGCGGCTCCCACTCCAGCACCGCGACGAGCCGCGGGAAGGTGAAATCGAGGTCCTCGAAATAAGCATTCATCATCACGAGAAAGCTCTCGTCGATGTCGCGCTGACCGCCCGGTGTAAAGAACTCGCCCGCCGCGCCGCTCAACACATAGCCGAGCGATCGCGCGAACGGGGTGCTCCAATCCTCGACGGTCGCCTCCTTGCCCGCCGGAGTGAGCCAGGTAATGTCCTTTACCCCCGCCTCGGACAGCACTTCGCCACGGAAAAACCGGGGCCGCGAAAAGACCCGGTGCCGGCGCCGCAGACCGATCAAAAAGCTGACGAACCGGCGGAGCTCTTCGTCCTGCGGGCGCACGCACCGCCAGTCGGTCCAGGAAACCTCGTTGTCCTGGCTGTAGGCATTATTGTTGCCTTGCTGGCTGCGTCCCATTTCGTCGCCGGCGAGCAGCATCGGCACACCCAACGACAAAAACAAGGTCGCCAGCAGATTGCGCTTCTGCCGATCGCGCAGCGCGACGATCGCCGGATCGTTCGACGGCCCTTCGACCCCGCAATTCCAGCTGAGATTGTCGTCGTGGCCGTCGCGGTCGCCCTCGCCATTGGCCTCATTGTGTTTATTGTTGTAGCTGACGAGGTCGGTCAGCGTGAAACCGTCATGCGCAGTGATGAAATTGACGCTGGCCCACGGCCGCCGGCCGCGATAGCCGAAGATGTCGGACGAGCCCGCGAGACGTGACGCGAGATCGGCGACGGCCCCCTCGTCGCCCTTCCAGAAGCGCCTGACCGTATCGCGGTATTGTGCATTCCATTCGGCCCAACCAGGCGGAAAATTGCCGAGCTGATAGCCATCGGGGCCAAGGTCCCAGGGCTCGGCAATGAGCTTGATACCGGCCATCACCGGATCCTGACGGATCGCATCGAAGAATGCGCTGCCCTGCGTGTAGCCCCCGTTTTCGCGGGCCAGCGTCGTGCAGAGATCAAAGCGAAAGCCATCCACATGCATCTCCAGCGTCCAATAGCGCAGCGAATCCATCACCAGCTGCAACACGCGCGGATGGTCGAGGTTCAGTGTATTCCCGGTCCCCGTCGCGTCGTAGTAGAAGCGCCGGTCGGCCGCCAGACGATAATAGGAGGAATTGTCGATGCCGCGCAGCGACAAGGTCGGACCGAGGTGATTGCCCTCTCCGGTATGGTTGTAGACGACGTCGAGAATGATCTCGATCCCGGCATCGTGCAGCCGCTTGACCATGGTCTTGAAACCGTCGATCGAGCCGGCCGATAAAAATTTTGGATCGGGGGCAAAATAGGCGATCGAGTTGTAACCCCAATAGTTGGCGAGCTTGCGATCGCGGAGATGCCGGTCGTCGACCGCGGCGTGGATCGGCAACAGCTCGACCGCGGTGACCCCGAGCTCGACCAGATAGTCGATGAAGGGTGGCGAGGCGATGCCGCGAAAGGTCCCGCGGTAGGCCGCATCGACCTCGGGATGACTGATCGTCGCGCCGCGCACATGCAGCTCGAAGATGATCGATTCTTCCCAGCGCGTTTGCGGGCGCCGGTCGTCACCCCAGGTAAAAGCGGTCTCGACGACCCGGCATTTCGGCATGAATCGCGCGCTGTCGCGCCGGTCGAACGATAGATCCCCGCGCGGACCGCCGATACGATAGCTAAACAGCGCGTCGCTCCAGCGCAGGCTGCCGTGCAGCGACTTTGCATAGGGGTCGATCAAGAATTTGTTCGAATTGAACCGGTGCCCATTCACCGGATCGAACGGCCCATGCACCCGGTACCCATAAAGCTGATTGGGGCGGGCATCGGGCAAATAAGCATGCCAGATTTCGTCGGTGTATTCCGGCAATGCGATGCGCGCCTGTTCATGCGTCCCCGAGCGATCGAACAGGCACAGCTCGACCTTTTCCGCATGTGCCGAAAACAATGTGAAATTGACGCCTTCGCCGTCCCAGGTCGCCCCGAGCGGATACGGCCGGCCCGGCCTGATTTTCCCGGCGGACGCCATGGGTCGATCAGGATTCGGTCGTCAAGATCAAGGCGCCGAGCGGCGGCAGACGGAGGCAAAGCGAATAGGGATGGCCGTGCATCGGGTGGCTGTCGGCATCGACCTCTCCGGTATTGCCGACGCCGCTGCCGGCATACTCCGCGGCATCAGTGTTGATCCGCTCGCGATAGCGCCCCGGACGCGGCACCCCAATGCGGTAACCTTCGCGCACCACCGGGGTGAAATTGCAGACGACCACGGCGATTTGGTTACTCCCGCGGCCGCGCCGCAGATATGACACGACGCTTTCGGCGGCGTTCGCAGTGTCGATCCAGGCAAATCCTTCGGGCTCGCAATCGAGTTGATGCAGCGCCGGCGTACTGCGATAAAGCTCGTTGAGATCGCGCACCAACTGCTGGACGCCATGGTGCATTGGATCGGCGAGCAGCTGCCAGTCGAGCCCGATGTCGTGGTTCCACTCGCGCTCCTGCCCGAATTCGTCCCCCATGAACAACAGCTTCTTGCCCGGCTGCGTCCACATGAAGGCATAATAGGAGCGCAAATTGGCAAAGCGCTGCCAGCGATCGCCCGACATCTTGGAAATCAACGATCCTTTGCCGTGCACGACCTCGTCATGGCTCAATGGCAGAATAAAATTCTCATGGAATGCGTAGAGCAGCCCGAAAGTGAGATCATTCTGGTGGTATTTGCGAAAGATCGAATCCGACGACATGTAACGCAATGTGTCGTGCATCCAACCCATATTCCATTTGAAGCCAAAGCCCAGGCCGCCGACATAGACCGGACGCGATACCATCGGCCAGGCGGTCGACTCCTCAGCCACCGAGGTCGCCCCGGCCGCCTCACCAAAGACGAGCTCGTTGAGCCGCCGCAGAAAGGCGATCGCTTCGAGATTCTCACGCCCGCCAAAGGCGTTCGGAATCCATTCTCCCGGAGCCCGGCTATAGTCGAGGTAGAGCATCGAGGCGACCGCATCGACCCTGATCCCGTCGATGTGGAATTCGCGCAGCCAGTAGAGGGCGCTGGACAGCAGAAAATTCCGAACCTCCCGGCGGCCGAAATTGTAGATCAAGGTATTCCAATCGCGCTGGAAGCCTTGGCGCGGATCCGCGTGCTCGTAGAGCGCGGTTCCATCGAAACGGCCGAGCCCGTGCGGGTCGGTCGGGAAATGCCCGGGGACCCAATCCAGCCACAAGCCGAGCCCGGCGCCGTGGCAGGCGTCGACAAAAGCGCGGAAATCGTCAGGCGCACCGTAGCGGCTGGTCGGCGCGAACAGCGAAGTGGGCTGATAGCCCCAGGACCCGTCGAACGGGTATTCGGTTACCGGCAGGATTTCGAGGTGCGTGAAGCCAAGACCGCGCGCATAAGGCACGAGCTGTTCGGCCAATTCGCGATAGGTCAAATACCGACCTTGTTCGGCGAGATTGCGTCGCCAAGAGCCGAGATGCACCTCATAGACCGCTATCGGAGCGCCGCGCCCATTGTTGCGCGCCCTTTCCGCTAGCCACGCGCCGTCCTGCCAGACGTGCCTCGATGGCGCGGCAACGACAGACGCGGTACCGGGCGGCCTTTCGGCGCGCTCGGCATACGGGTCGGCCTTGAGTGGCAACAGGGCGCCGTCCGGGCCAAGCATTTCGTATTTATAAAGCGATCCCGGGCGGAGGCCCGGCACGAACAGTTCCCAGCAACCGATCTCGACCCGGCGCCGCATCGGCATCCGCCGGCCGTCCCAGTCATTGAAATCACCGACTACGCTCGCGCGACCGGCATTCGGCGCCCACACCGCGAAAGCCGTGCCTTCGACGCCGTCATGCTCGACAGGATGGGCGCCGAGCTTACGGTAGCTGGCGAGGTGGTTGCCTTCGGCAAGCAGGTGCAGATCGAGGTCGCCGAGGAAAGGGGAGAAGCGGTAGATGTCGTCGAATTCGCGCTCCACGCCGCCGCGCACGATCCGCAGCCGGTAGCGGAACGGCTGCCGCCGCCCGGCGATAGTCGCGACGAAGAAGCCGTCCCGATGCAACCGAACGCCGGTCCCGGCAACGGCGCCGGTCGCTGCATCGACGACAAACATCCGCTCGGCTGCGGGCAGCATCGCTCGCACGACAATCCCCTCGCCCGACAGATGCATGCCGAGGAACGAGAATGGGTTGTCGTGGCGCGCCTCGAGGACCGCCGTGATCTGCGAATCAAGTCGACAGGACACTCGATGCCTCTCGCCGCTTCGTTAGGATGCCGAGGATTCCGCGAAGCGGAATACCGACCCAGCTTGGCCGGTTCGCCAACTCGTAAGAGACCTCGTAGACGGCCTTTTCGAGGATGAAGAACGCCAGCATGTCTCGGACTTGCCTTTTACTTGCCGGGTAGGAGGCACAACCGCGCATTTTCAGGTGATAGGCGGCCCGAAAACCCTCTACCGCGCGATGCCGCCAGGCCTCGGCGAGCTGCGCCAATCGCGCCTCGGCCGCCGGCCGTGCTGCCGCGAGGTGCCTAACTGCGGCTTCGGCGGCGTAATCGAACGACCGGATCATCCCGGCGACGTCGCGCAGCGGCGACGCCTTGGTGCGGCGCTGGGCCAACGGCCGGGCCGGCTCGCCTTCGAAATCGATGATGAACAGATCGTTTTGCACGACGATCACCTGGCCGAGGTGAAAATCGCCGTGCAGCCGAGTTTTGGCGGCGACGATCTCATCCGGGATCAGGCATTCGATCTGCTCGAAGAGCTGGTCGCGCACGGCAAGCAGCTGGTCGGCGAGATCCAGCGCATTGTCCGGCAAGGCCGATCGCCGGCGCTCCAAATTCGCCAAAGCCTCCCTCGTATCTGCCGCGAGTTCGCGGCGCCACTCGGCGATGTCGTCTCGATCGATCGGCTCAGGCGCAAAATCCGGATCGTCGCCGCCTCGCTCGGCCAAGGCGCGATGCATCTCGGCGGTGCGAATTCCGAGCTGGCGCGCCAGCATCAAAAAGAAGATATCGGGGTCGGGCATGTCGCCCTCCCGCTCGCCCGTCGAGACCAACGCGTCGTCGAGGTGGCGACTCAAATAATCGAGCGCCTTGGTCCAGCCGTCCCCCTGGTTGCGAACAAAGCCGAAGAGTATGCCAAGCGCTGTCGCCTGCGACTCGTCACCGGCCGGCGTCAATTCGATCGTCGCCAGCGGCGGCGGCGTATTGGCGAAGCCGGCGCGCTCGACGAGGAAGCGCGACATTTCCGCTTCGGGGTGAACGCCGGGTTGCAGCCGGCGATACATCTTCAGCACCCCGTATTCCTCGAAAAAGACCGACGAGTTCGACTGTTCGGCCCCGATGCGGCGGATCACCAGCCGTTCCGGCGGCGGCGTTTGGGCGAAGCTTGCCAGCTTGTGAAAGCGGATCTCGCCGCCCGCCAGCGGCAGCGTCGCCTCGCGCCCGACCGCGCCCATCAGGGCCAGCAGCAAACCGTCCTGCGACCAGGCATCGACGAGCGCGCCCTCCTTGCGCATCTGCCGCAGTTCGGCGAGCGTCGCCGGCAACAGCCCTTGGCGAAGATCGGTCTCCTCCGGCGACCAGACCGCGGCCAGCGGCAGGAAATAGCGGCAACGCTCTTCCCGGCCGAGGTCGGCGTCGACCAGCGTCAGCAGGAAGCTCTCCGCGGTTGAGCCATCCTCTGTCGGGCGGGTTATTGTGCCATGCAGCGGGATCGACGTCGTCTTGATCCGCCGGTCCTTCGCGCCGGACCAACGTTGACGCGCCAGAAACGCCGGCAAGGCCTCGCCCGCCAGCAGGCGCAGATTGTGTTCTTGAAACAGATCGGACCAGCCATGCGGCATGACAAGCGTAACGAACTCGGGCTGTGCGGCGGTTCCGTCCGCCGCTTTCTCGTCGGTTGCCAGCAGATCGAACCAGAAAAAGCCGTAGGCCTGCACCGTCAAAAGATAGGGTAAGTCGCCGATCGGCGGAAACACGCTACGGGCGAGCAGCTCGACAGGCCGGCGGCCGCGAAACTCGGAAAGGTCGAGTTCGACCGCTTGCGGCGAGCGCGACAGATTGGCGACGCAGAGGATGACTTCGTCGTCGCACCGGCGCAGATAGGCAATGACCTTGCGGTTTGACGGATACAGAAAGCCGAGACTGCCGCGGCCAAAGGCGCGCCGCTGGCGCCGCGCGGCAATCAGCCGCTTCATCCAATTGAGCAGCGAGGACGGCGAGCGGCTCTGGGCTTCGACATTGACCGCCTCAAAGCCATAAACCGGATCCATGATCGGCGGCAGATAAAGGCTCGCGGGATCGGCGCGGGAAAAACCGCCATTGCGGTCGAACGACCATTGCATTGGCGTCCGCACGCCGTCTCGATCTTTTAGAAAGACATTGTCGCCCATGCCGATCTCGTCGCCGTAATAGAGCACCGGGGTTCCCGGCATGGACAATAAAAGGGCATTCAACAGCTCTATCTTGCGCCGGTCGTTCTCCATCAGCGGCGCCAGTCGCCGGCGGATTCCGAGGTTGATCCGCGCCCGCCGGTCGGCGGCGTAGTGGTTCCACAGATAGTCGCGCTCGCGATCGGTGACCATCTCCAGGGTCAGTTCGTCGTGATTGCGCAAAAATACCGCCCACTGACAGCTCTCCGGGATATCGGGCGTCTGCCGCATGATGTCGGTGATCGGATGGCGGTCTTCGGTCGACAGCGCCATGTAGATCCGCGGCATCAGCGGGAAATGGAACGCCATGTGGCATTCGTCGCCGGCGCCGAAATATTGCAGCACGTCCTCCGGCCATTGGTTGGCCTCGGCAAGCAGCATGCGGTCGCCGTAGCGGTTGTCGACCTCACGGCGCAACTTCTGCAAGATCGTGTGTGTCTCGGTCAGATTCTCATTGTTGGTTCCTTCACGTTCGATCAGATACGGCACGGCGTCGAGCCGCATGCCGTCGACACCGAGGTCGAACCAGAACCGCATGACGCCGGTGACGGCCTGCAGCACCCGCCGATTATCAAAATTGAGGTCCGGCTGATGCGCATAAAACCGATGCCAGTAATAGGCCTGGGCCATCGGGTCCCACGCCCAGTTCGACTTCTCGGTGTCGACGAAAATGATGCGTGTCTCCGGAAATTTTTGATCCGTGTCGCTCCACAAATAGAAATCGCGCAACGAGGTGCCGCGTTTGGCGCGCCGCGCCCGCTCAAACCACGGGTGCTGGTCCGAGGTGTGATTGATGACGAGTTCGGTGACGATCCGCATATGGCGGCGGTGCGCCTCGCGGGCGAAGGCCTTGAAATCGAGCATCCGCCCATAAGCGGGATGGATGTTCTTGTAGTCGGCAATGTCGTAGCCATCGTCGCGCAGCGGCGACGGATAGAACGGCAGCAGCCACAACGCCGTGACGCCGAGATCCTGCAAATAGTCGAGCTTGCGGCAGAGCCCGAGAAAGTCGCCGACGCCGTCGTCATTGGCGTCGAAGAACGCCTTGACGTGCAGCTGGTAGATGATCGCGTCCTTGTACCACAGCGGGTCCGTGGCACCCGGACGCGTCAGCGAGCCGCTGTCCGGCAGCGGCAAAACAGTGTCAGGCGGGGTCATGCGGTTTGAGCGGGCAGCAAGCGATAGAGCGCGGCGGGGTTCGTCGCGGGATCGAGGCGAAGCGGCAGGCGCGTTCCTCGACCCGTCACGAGCCGTCCGCTGAACGCTTCCTCGAGCGCCCATTCAGCGTCGTGAGCCCGGCCGAATTCGGCGAGCGGCAGCGCGATCTCGTCTGCATGCAGGCCCCGCGGGTCGAGATTGACCGCGACGACGACGACGCTCCTCCGGTCCGCCGACAGCTTTGCATAAGCGAGGATGTTGGGGTCGGCGCAATCGAGGAAACGCAGGTTGGTGAATTCGCGCATCGCCGGATTGTCGCGCCGGAACCGGTTCACCACTCGAATGTCCTCCTTGATATTGCCGGGCCGATCCCAGTCCCAGACTTTGTACTCATATTTCTCCGAATCGAGATACTCCTCGCGGCCAAGCAGCGCCGTGTTCTCACACAGCTCAAAGCCGTTGTAGATGCCATAGGCGGTCGACAAAGTCGCGGCCAGCACTAGACGGATGCGAAACGCCGGCCGGCTGCCCTGCTGCAAAAAGAACGGGAGAATATCCGGCGTATTGGTAAAAAAATTCGGGCGAAAATATTCTTTCATGGTGCTCTGGGTCAGTTCTGTCAGATACTCGCGCAGTTCGGTCTTGCTGTTGCGCCAGGTGAAATACGTGTAGGATTGGCTGAAACCGGACTTGGCGAGGGCCCGCATCATCTTCGGCCGGGTGAACGCCTCCGACAGGAAGAGCGAATCGGGACAGCGCGCCTTGACCTGGCGAATCAGCCACTCCCAGAAGGGCAGCGGCTTGGTATGCGGATTGTCGACCCGAAAGATGCGCACGCCTTCGTCGATCCAGAACAAGACGGATTCGCGCAGCTCCTGCCACAGGTTTCGCCAGTCGGGGTTCTCGAAGTCGACGTTGACGATGTCCTCGTATTTTTTCGGCGGGTTCTCGGCGTATTTGATCGTGCCGTCGGCCCGGAACCGGAACCACTCCCGATGCTCGCGGACCCAGGGGTGATCCGGGGCGCATTGGATCGCAAAATCGAGCGCCACTTCGAGCCCGTGCCGGGCAGCCTCCCGGACGAACCGGCGAAAATCGGCGAGCGTGCCGAGTTCCGGGTTGACCGCGCAATGTCCGCCCTCCGTCGAGCCGATCGCGTAGGGGCTTCCAGGATCGCCGGGCAACGCGATATTGGCGTTGTTCTTGCCTTTGCGGTTCACCCGTCCGATCGGATGGATCGGCGTCAGGTAGACGACATCGAAGCCGAGCGCGGCAACCTCGGGGAGCCTCGCGATGCAATCGTCGAACGTGGCGCTCTTCCCGGGCTCCGTTCCCTGGCTGCGCGGAAACATCTCGTACCAGGCGGCAAAGCGCGCGGCCTCGCGGTCGACGACGATTTCCAGCTCGCGCGGATATCGAACGGCATTGCCGCGCGGCGCCGTGCGCGCCGTCGTCTCGCGCAAGTCTCGCGACAGCATCAGCACGGCGCGGCGCTCGACGTCGCCGGCGTCGAAATCGCGCAACGCCTGCCGCAATCGCGTAGCGTCTTCCGGACTCGCCTGCGGCAGCGCCGCCTCGACGAGAGCCCGGCCCTCGACGAGTTCGGACACACCGGCCTCCCCGGCTCCATGCTTTTTCTCGAATTCGTCGCGCCAGCTTTCGAATCGGTCGATCCATGCCTCGATCGCATAATGCCAGAGACCCACCCGATCGAGCCGGAAGCGGCCGACCCAGCGGTCATTGTCGAAAAAGACCAGCGGTGTTTCGCGCCAGGCTTCGTTCGGCGGCTGATAGCGGACGACGGCGGCGAGCTTGTCATGGCCGTCGCAGAACAAGTCGGCCCAGACCTCGAACATGTCGCCGGTGATCCGCTTCACCGGGAAGCGACCGCCATCGAGTTCCGGATAGACGTCTTCGATCTGGATGCGAATGTCGTGCCCCCACAGCCGGTGCAGACGCGGCTCGGGCGCTGCCGCAGGGAGCTTGCACTCGAACACTTCCACCGCCAGCGGTTCGAGCTCGAGCAGGGCGCCCGAGACATCCTGCTGGTTCGATGCTTCCGTCATCTCGCATCCTCCGACGCCGCGCGGCAACAAAGCGTCAGGCCGGACCGTGCAACGCTCGCGCGGGCTCGTGTTGACCAGAACCAAGGCGGCGTCCCCGCCGTGAATGCTCTGCCGCAATAGCGCTACGAGCGCATTGTCGCGACTGCTCAACCGTTGCTGGGGACCCTCTTCGTTCAAGGCCGGCACCGTCCGTTTCAACGCATTGACTTCGGCGACGAACCCGCTGAGGTCGAAGCGGTTCGGCTCGGGCGCATCATCACAAGCGACGACGTCGAGCCGGCGCGACCAACCAAATTCGAAACCCATCGGCAGCATCACACCGGTCGAATACGCCGCCGCGAAGGCATAGGCTTGGCGATAACGTGGCGCGATCTCGCTTTCGGGGATCCCTTTCGCCAAGAGATCGGTGACGAGCCGCTCGGTATCATGGCTTTCAGGAAAGGCGATCGATGGTGCGATATGGCGAAAGGCTTCATATTGGTCGAGCAGCCACGCGCTCTTGAAATCCCACCATTTGAGGCTGTTGAACAGGTAATCGAAGCCGGCCTCGGCCATCGCCAGAACGGCTTCCTTCGGCGCCCCCAGATTTTCGGCGCAAAACAGCACACCGGGCACCGCCTGTTTGACCCTGTCGATCAGCCCGCGCCACACCGCTGCCGGCACCATATAGGCGGCGTCGCAGCGGAAGCCGGCAAAGCCGAGCGCTGCGTAATGCCGTGCCACCTCCTCGAAATAGCCGCGGATTTCCTCGCGCTGCGGCGCGCCGTAATCGAATTCCGCTAGGTCGCCCCAGATGGTCCGGCGGGTCGGGTCGGCAACATCGACGGCCCCGGGCGAGACCAGATCGCCGCCCGAATCGCGGACGAACCAATGCGGATGAAGGCCGACGAGAACGCTGTCCTTTGCCGCGTGATTGACGACGAGATCCATCAGGACGCACAGCTGGTGCTGCTCGGCCGCTCTCGTAAAGCGGCGCAGCAACTCGTCGTCGCCGGCCGTCTCACCGTCGCGAAACCGCGGGTTCAGGCGGTAATAGTCTTTGACCGCATAGAGGCTTCCGGAAAAACCGGGGTAGTGGAACGGATTGACATAGACGGCATTGAAACCCATCGCCGCGATGCGCGGCAGATGGGCAATCCACTGGCTGACCGTTCCGGCGCGGCTCGGAAACAGGTTATAAATTCGCAAACCTTGGCGCATTTGTCCCGTCTCGAGTTCGAACGACTTGCCGGAAAGTGCAGATGCGATCGCCGATTGCGGCCTCTAGTCGGGCTAGACCGCCGGCAAGATGAAAAACTGCCGCAAGCTCTCCAATATTCCCGGCCGCTGACGGCTTTCCGCGAGGGCCGACAAGAACCGCGCGGCCCAGCGATCGATATCGTTCTCGACGAGCCTCGCGAACATCCGCCCATGACGCTCCTGCCGCTCGGCCAGCGGCATCTCGAGCGCCGTTCGGATCGCCTGCCCCATCGCCTCGGTCTCATGCGGGTTAACAATCAGCGCCGCATCGAGTTCGGCGGCCGCCCCCGCAAAACGCGACAGCACCAATACGCCGGGATCGTCGGGGTCCTGCGCGGCGATGTATTCCTTGGCGACGAGGTTCATCCCGTCGCGCAATGGCGTCACCAGACCGACCTGCGCCAGCCGATAAAAAGCGGCGAGCGCCGCACGCGAATAGGAGCGGTTGACGTATCGGATCGGCGTCCACGACTCGGTCCCGTGGCGGCCGTTGATGCGGCCGACGAGCGTGCTGAGCTCGCGTTCCATCTCCGCATACTCGGGAACTTCGACGCGGCTCTTCGGCGTCACTTGCAGATAGGTCACGCCGTCGCGCCACACGGTCGCGGCCTCGAGAAAATGATTGAACGCCTGCAGCCGGTGCGCGATGCCTTTCGAATAGTCGAGGCGGTCGACGCCGACGATCAGCCGGCGCCCACCAAGGCTCGCGCGCAGCTTGTCCGCCGCCGCGGACCGCACTGCCTTGCGCGCGGCGCGGGCATAGACCGATGTGCTGATCGCGACCGGAAAGGCGCCGATCTGAACGCGCCGGCCGCCGAACTCGAGGCTCGCTCGATCGCGGGAAATAGACGCGCCCTGGCGCTCGAAATACTGCACGAGGTTATCGGCGTCGTGCTGGGTCTGCAGCCCGACGAGGTCATAATGGCTCAATGCGCCAACCGTCTCGGCATGTTGCGGCAGGGCCAGGACGATATCGGGCGACGGAAAGGGAATGTGCAGAAAGAAGCCGATCGGATTTTCTTGGCCGCGGGCTCGCAGCTCCTTGGCGAGCGCCAGAAGGTGGTAGTCGTGCACCCAGATTACGTCGTCGGGGCGGAGAAAACGGGACAACGCCTCGGCGAACAGGGCGTTGACCCGGAGATATCCGCCCAATTCGATCGCGGTAAATTCCGCCAGGTCGACCCGATAATGCAGGATCGGCCAGAGAACGCGATTGGCGAAGCCGTTGTAATATTCCTGGAAGTCGACCGGCGACAGGTCGAGCGTCATCAGCGTGCGGCGGCGGCGCTCGACGATGCGCGGCTCGCCCGCGGCAGCATCCTCGGCCACCTTGCCGCTCCAGCCGAACCAGATGCCGTCGCACCGTTTCAGCGCGGCATCGACGGCGACGGCCAGCCCGCCAGCCTGGCGTGGCCCCTCGGGATCGGGGATCGAAACGCGGTTCGATACGACGACAAGGCGCGGCGCAGAGGACCCGCCTAAGCTGCCGGTCTCGCCATACCGCCGCCTGGCGCCGCGCCATGTCGGCGGCGTTCGGCTGCGGCCGACCGGTGCGGTGGGAATGCTCATTCGCCGAACCGCTCCAGCCAGGCTCGCACTGCCGCCGGTTCCGGAAAGGACCCGGTGAGCCCGGGCAGTTGCCCGCCGACCGAATAGGCGAACCCGCCCCGCGCGAGCGCCATGTCGAAGCCGGCGCGGTCCATCGCGTCATCCGCGATGAAGATCGGCCTTCGATCGATGAACGGCACCTTCGCCATGAAGCTCTCGATTGCCTTGCCCTTGTCGAAGCCCGGCAGCTTGATCTCGAAAACGAACCGACCCTTGGCCAGCTGCAACCCAAATGCCGCAAAGTGCGCCACCAGCCTGGCAAGAGCCGCACCCAACTCGTCTTCGCTGCAGCTGGCTTGACGATAATGTACAGCGTAGCTGGCGCGCTTGTCCTCGGCAAAGGTTCCGGGGAAACATTCGAGCAGCCTGACCAGTTCTGGCCAAACTGGCGGCGGTATGCGCCGATCTGCCGGACTCCAGTCGGGCCCGCCGCGCGTGCAGCGGATCTCGGCGCCGTGCACCCCGCTGGCCGGCAGGCGCAGCGGGGCAAACAGCCGGTCGAGTGCGGCGATCGACCGGCCGCTGACAAGCGCCATCGCTCCGTCGAGCCGCCGCTCGACCGTGGCCAGAACGTCGACCAGACCCGCCGGAACTTCGACGGCGTCGGGGTGTGGCGCCAGGTCGAGCAGAGTCCCGTCGACGTCCAGAAACAAAGCGATTTCCTGCGATCTCAACTCCACCGGCGTGCGGCTCCTCGCCTCCCTCGTCACAACGGGCCGGTAACTGAATGGTTCCGTCGGCCGACGATCATTATCCGACAGGTTGCCCCGAACCGAGTTCGGATCGCCGGCGCAGTGCAGCCTCTACAGGGCGACCTCGACGAGAAATGGCCCCGGCGCGCCGAGGCCTTCGGCGAGGCGGCGGTTGAACTCCTCCATCGTCGCGACTCGTGCCCCCGGTACGCCCATGCCGCGCGCGAGCCCGACCCAATCGAGGTCCGGATGGCCGAGATCGAGCATATCGAGCGCCTTGCGGCCCGGGTTGCCGGCACCGACATTGGCCAACTCGCCGCGCAGGATCGCGTAGCTGCGGTTCGAGAAGAGCAGCGTCGTCACGTCGAGTCCCTCGCGGGCCTGGGTCCACAGGGCCTGCAGCGTGTACATCCCGCTGCCGTCGCCTTCGAGCGCCACCACTTTGCGATCCGGGCAGGCGACAGCAGCACCGGTCGCCACCGGCATGCCCATGCCGATCGATCCGCCCATGTTCGAGAGCCAATCATGCGGCGCCGCTGAACGGGTCGGGGCGAAAAAGCCGCGGCCCGTCGTTACCGCCTCGTCGACGACGATCGCATTTTCCGGCAAGAGCGCGGCGAGCGAGGCCCCGAGCGCGTTAGGCGTGATGGCGCCGTCTGCCAAACCCGGCGGCGGGTCGTCGACCGCCGCAGGCGAGGCCGCGTGCGCACCCAACTCGTCGGCCAGTGCCGCGAGCGCGCCGATCAAGTCCTCGTCGAGCCCAGCCAACACATGGCCGCGGCAATCGGGCGGCGACAACAGGCTCGGCTTGTCCGGATAGGCAAAAAACGCGACCGGCATCTTGGCGCCGACCAGCACGACATGTTTGAGCCCCGAAAGAACCTTGACCGCCTGGTCGACGACATACGGAACCCGCTCGACAAAGACCCGACCACGGCCGCGTTGCGTGCGCGCGTTCGAGCCTTGCGCCATCAGCCTTGAGCCGGTCTTGGCGGCGATGCGCCCAGCGAGATCGAGTCCCTCCTCGCGCAGCGCTCGGCCGGTCAAGAGCAGCAAGGCCGGCTCGCCCGAGTGCAACACCCGCGCCGCCTCGGCGACCGCTTCGGGCGAGACGGCCCCGGGCTGTGGCGGCGGCGGCACCGGGGCGGGCCCGGAGCCTTCGTTCCAGGCCGTATCGGCCGGCAGGATCAGGGTCGCGATCTGGCCGGGCGGCGTACGCGCCGCAACGATCGCCGCCGCGCCATCGGCCGCGACCGATTGCGCGTCGGGCGACGTCTTGACCCAGCGCGAGAACGGCCGGGCGGCGGTTTCGATGTCGGTCGTCAACGGCGCATCGTAACGCCGGTGATAGGTCGCGTGATCGCCGACGATGTTGACCATCGGCGTCGAAGCCTTGTTGGCATTGTGGATGTTGGCGAGGCCGTTTGCCATGCCGGGGCCGAGATGCAGCAAGGTGGCGGCCGGTTTTTCGCTCATCCGGGCATAACCGTCGGCGGCGCCGGTAACCACGCCTTCGAACAGGCCAAGGACGCAGCGCATGCCTTCGACCCGGTCGAGCGCCGCGACGAAATGCATTTCCGACGTGCCCGGATTAGCGAAGCACACCTCGACCCCGCCGCCCACCAGCGTACGCACCAGGCTTTCCGCGCCGTTCATCAAACTTCTCCCCTCGCCCGACCGTCGCCAACTGCTTTCGCTACCCGGCGCATCCTGCCCGCGCCCGCCCGGCAGAGCAAGGTCGCGCGCGGCGCCGGACGCAGCGCCATCAACGGGACGAGACTTCCGCCTTCCGCCCCCACCCTCCAGCGACGCGGGTTCCTCCCTCTCACCGCCCGAGCCCGCTCGCAGGGCCGGGGTGAGGGGTCGCCGATCGCCGATCTGAATGTCCGGGGGCTTCGATGCAACTCACAGCCGACGACCGTGCCGATGGGTTAACCCCTATGCCTCATTTTCGTCGCGATAGCGTCGCACAATAGCTCTGCCGTTATTGGAGTGGAGGCAAGGCAGAGCCGATGCAGCTGTTGCCGCCCGTGGTCAAACCGTCGCGGCGGGCAGTATTGACCGCGGCGCCGTTTGGCTTCCTGGCGCCGCAGCAGGTGTTCGCGCAAGAGATGCCGGCTCCGATGCCGGACGGGGTCGAAGCGGCGCTCGCGAAACTCGACAGTCTCGCCGAACAGGCGATGAGCCGAACAAATGTGCCGGGCATCGCCATCGCCGTGGTCAGCAACGATCAGCTGGTCTACCTGAAGGGTTTCGGCTTGCGAGAAGCCGGCAAGGCCGACCTCGTTGACCCCGAAACCGTATTTCAGCTTGCTTCGGTGTCGAAGCCGATCGCCGCGTCGGTTGTGGCGGCGCTGGTCGGCGACGGGACGATCGCCTGGGACGACCCGATCGTCCGGCACGACCCCGGTTTTCAGATGTACGACGCCTGGACGACGCGCCAAGTCACGCTGCGCGACATGTTTGCGCATCGCAGCGGATTGCCCGACCATGCCGGCGATCTACTCGAGGACATGGGCTGGGATCGCGACGCGATCCTTTACCGGCTGCGCTACCAAAAGCCGGGATCGAGTTTCCGGTCGCATTACGCCTACACGAATTTCGGCTTTACCGAGGCCGCGGTCGCCGCCGCGAAGGCGAGCGGCCAGTCGTGGGAAGCGCTGTCGGCGACGCGGCTCTACCGGCCCCTCGGCATGAGCAATACGAGTTCGCGCTTTGCCGATTTTGCCGCCTCGGCCAACCGGGCGCGCGGCCATGTGATGTCGGGTGGAGAATGGGTCGCCAAATACACCCGCGATCCCGATGCCCAATCGCCGGCTGGCGGCGTCAGCTCTTCGGCGCGCGACATGGCCCAATGGCTGCGCCTGCAGCTGGCCCGCGGCAAGCTCGGCGGCACGCAAATCGTCGACGCCGCGAGCCTCGACGAGACGCACCGGCCGCAGATCTTGCGCATGCCGCCCGACAACCCGATGGTCGATCGCGCCGGCTTCTACGGGCTCGGCTGGAACATCGACTATGACGCCGCGGGCCGCATTCATTGGAGCCATTCGGGCGCGTTCGACCTGGGTGCCGCGACCTGCGTCAATCTGCTGCCGCAGCAGCGGCTCGGCATCGTCGTCCTGACCAATGCGCAGCCGATCGGCGTCCCGGAGGCGGTGAGCCACAGCTTCCTCGATCTGGTCCTGACCGGCGCGCTGCAGCGGGATTGGTTCGCCTTCTATCGGCCGCTCTTCGCCGCGATACTGACGCCCGGTTATCCGGTGCTCGACTACAGCCGGGTTCCGGCCGACCCGGCCCCGGCATTACCGGCCGCCGCCTATGTCGGACGTTACGACAGCGAGCTTTATGGCGGGGTCGAAATCGACGCGAGCGCGGGCGCCGGCGCGGGCCTGGTGCTGCGGCTGGGGCCGAAGCAGGACCCTTATCCACTGCGCTTTTTCGACCGCGACGTATTCGGCTATATGCCGGCTGGCGAGAACGCCGCCGGCCCAAGCCCCATTGTCTTCACGATCGGCGCCGCCGGCACGGCGACAGCTTTAACGATCGCCAATCTCGACCAGAACGGCGAGGGCACCTTCCGCCGCGTCGCCGCTTCCAAGTGAGCGAGCGTTTACCTCTGCGGCCTTCAGATGCCCTTCAAGGGGGAGAGGGCTCAGAGCGAGGGGCACGCTCAAGCCTGCGGTGGGGACAAATGCGCGACCTTGGGCATGACCTCTTGTGCCAGGAGCCGCATCGATTCGCGCCACGCATCCGGGTTTTCGCTGTAATCGAAGCAGAACAGCAGCAGCGAGCCGAAGCCGCCGACCTCGTCATACATGCGCTCGATCTTCTCGACCACCGTTGCCGGCGCGCCGATCAGCCAATTGTGCCGGGCGCAATATTCGGGGGTCACGTCGCTGTCCGCGACATCGGGCGCGTGCTTTAGGAACTCGATCACGCCGACATCGGTCAAGAGCGGCAGGAAATACTCGCGCATCATGCGGCCCATCATGCTGCCGACCGACAGCCGCCAGGCCTCGGCATCGGTCTCGGCGACAAAGATCTCGCGGACCAGCCGCCACTGCGCGCGCTGCGGCGTGCGGCCGGTGCGGCGGGCCCCCTCTTCGACCGATGCCCAATGGCTCGCGACATAGGTCGGGTTGAGGTTCAGGCTCATCGGCAGAAAACCGTGTTCGCCGGCGAGCTTCAAGGTGTCCGACCCCTTGCTGACGCCGGCGACGCCGATCGGCGGATAAGGCTTCTGTAGCGGCTTGAGGTGCGGCCGCAGAGTGCGCAGCATCAGGTCGGTCTTGCTGACCTGCCAGTATTTGCCGGCATAGTCGAACGGCTCGTCGGCGGTCCACAGCTTGAGGATGATGTCGAGCGCCTCGCGCGTCATCTCGCGGTGCTGCCCGGCGACGCCGTCGACATGGAACATCGCCCAGTCGCTCGGCAGGCCGCTCGCCGCGACCCCGAAATTCAGCCGGCCTCCCGCCAGATGGTCGAGCATCGCCACCCGGTTCGCGAGCTCGGCCGGGTGGTGGTACGGCAACAGGAAGCCGCCCGGCGCCAGGCGGATCTTTTTTGTCTCCGTCAGAGCCTGCGCGATCAACAGATCCGGCGCCGGATGCGGCTCCCAGGGCGCCGTATGATGCTCGCCGATCCAGGCCTCGACAAAGCCCAGCTCGTCGGCCCAGCGCAGCGTGTCGAGGTCCCAGCGATGGCCCTCGGCGAGGCCGCGCTCCGGCGGATGCGAGGGCATCGTGAAGAGGCCGTATTGCATCAATCCCTCCTTTCCCCGGGCCTTCAAGCTTAGTGCGCCGTGGCCGAGACGAGATAGTCCATCGCCGCGGCGACGCCGCCTTTGCCATGCGGCATCCCGACGATATCGAGCGCCATCTCGACCGCGGCGAGCGAGCCGAGGATCATCGGTTCGTTCAGATCCCCGAGATGGCCGACGCGGAACAGCCTGCCCTGCAAGGGCCCGAGCCCGCCGCCCAGAGAAACGTTGAATTTTTCAAGGCAGATCTCGCGGAGGTAGTTGGCATTGTGGCCTTCCGGCGCCAGCACTGCGGTCACCGAATCGGATTGGCCGCGCGGGTCCGCGGCGAAGATCTCCGGCCCGTCATTCTGCCGCCAAGCGTGCACCGCACGGCGCGTCGCCTCGGCCAGCCGGTGATGTCGGGCAAAGACGTTGTCGAGCCCTTCCTCTTCCAGCATGCGCAGCGCTTCCTGCAGACCGTAGAAGAAATGCACCGGCGCGGTGCCGTTCCACACCGCCTGCGAGGTGCCCTCGACGAGGCGGCGCCAGTCCCAATAGACCCGCGGCAAAGTTGCCGTGGCGGCGGCGGCCAGCGCCCGCGCGCTGACCCCGGTGAAGGCCATGCCGGTCGGCAGCATCAGCCCCTTCTGCGAGCCGGCGACGACGACATCGACACCCCATTCGTCCATGCGGAAGTCCATCGACGCCAGTGACGAGATCACGTCAACGAGAAACAAGGCCGGATGCCCGGCGGCGTCGATGGCTTTGCGCAGCCGCGCGACGTCGTGGACGACGCCGGTCGAGGTCTCGTTATGCACGACCAGCACGGCCTTGATGGCATGCCGCTTGTCCTCGCGCAGCCGGGCTTCGAGCCGGGCCGGATCGGCGCAGCTGCGCCAGTCGCTGGCGAGGGTCTCGACCTCAAGGCCGAAGGCCTCGCAGCGCATGCCCCAATTGAGCGAGAAATATCCGGTCTCGACGACCAGCACCCGGTCGCCCGGCGAGAACAGGTTGACGAGGGCGGCTTCCCACGCGCCGTGCCCGGAGGCGGCGTAGGCGAGGATCGTCTCCTTAGTCTTGAAGACGCGCTTCAACCCGGCGAAGCATTCCTCAGCGATCGCCTTGAACCGGGCGCCGGTGAAGTCGATCGTGCCGCGATCCATCGCGCGCAGCACGCGGTCCGGGATGTTGGTCGGCCCCGGATTTTGAAAAAAGTGGTACCCCCGACTGACGGCCATCGACACGCTCCGCTTGAACTCCATCCTTGTCGGTCCGCGGCACTTTCCGGCCGTGGCGCCGGCGGACCATAACCGGGTTGGCGCCGGATGTCTTGGCCCCGAGGGCAGGCCGTCGGAGGGTCGGCATCGCCGTCGGCAGAAACAGCAAGGCAGGGGAAGGTTGCCCCGCCCCTGCCCTGCTGGTGTGGCCACCGATGCGGAGGTCGCCCCGCGCGGCGGTCGATCCCTCCCTAAACTCAGGCCGGCGCGTTTTTACGCGCGTCATCGTGGCGTCAGTCTAGGCACAGCTGCGACGTTTCGTCACGTGAATTTTTTGATGCTTCGACGGACGCTGCACTGACCCCTGTTTGCGACCGTAATGGACCTTTTGTGGTTCGATCTCCCGGGCGAAAGCCGAGGCCCATTCTTCCGCCGCACCGAGCAGTCATCATTTCAAAAAAGCAGGCCACCTCCACGGCCGCGGCAAACGGCGTAGGGCGCCAATCCAGCCGCTCGGCGATTTGATTGCCGCCCCAAAAGTCGGTATCCATGGCATGGAACTCCCCGGCTTTCCCCGGGACGACGGAGGTTAATTCAGGACCGATGCGCCTTTCTGAGTATTTTCTGCCGCTGCTGCGCGAGAATCCGAGCGAGGCGCAGATCGTCTCGCACCGGCTGATGCTGCGCGCCGGCATGATCCGCCAGTCGAACGCCGGGATCTATTCCTGGCTGCCGCTCGGGCTGCGTGTCCTGAAGAAAGTCGAGCAGATCGTGCGCGAGGAGCAAGACCGCGCCGGCGCCCAGGAAATCCTGATGCCGACGATCCAGCCGGCCGAACTCTGGCGCGAGAGCGGCCGCTACGAGGATTACGGCAAGGAGATGCTGCGTATCCGCGACCGGCACGAGCGCGAGATGCTGTATGGGCCGACCAACGAGGAGCAGGTCACCGAGATCGTCCGCGCCTCGGTCAAATCCTATCGCGACCTGCCAAAGCTGCTCTACCACATCCAATGGAAGTTCCGCGACGAAGTGCGGCCGCGCTTTGGCGTGATGCGCGGCCGCGAGTTCCTGATGAAGGACGCCTACAGCTTCGATCTCGACATGGCTGGGGCACGCCATTCCTACAACAAGATGTTCGTCGCTTATCTGCGCACTTTTGCGCGGATGGGGCTGAGGGCGATCCCGATGCGGGCGGAGACCGGGCCGATC
Source organism: uncultured Alphaproteobacteria bacterium (assembly GCA_963790875.1). Taxonomy (GTDB): domain Bacteria; phylum Pseudomonadota; class Alphaproteobacteria; order ATCC43930; family CGMCC-115725; genus AP-15. The sequence continues at coordinate 201,292 of CAWBQT010000016.1, read as the reverse complement.
GGCGGCGATCTCAGCCACGAGTTCATCATCCTCGCCGACACCGGCGAAAGCGGCGTCCATGTCCACCAGGACTTCGTCGACGCCGATTGGCGAGCCTTCGACAATGCCGGCTGGGAGGCGCCGGAACTGCAGCAGATCGTCGATCGCTATACGGGTCTCTACGCCGCGACCGACGATGTGCACGATCCGCAGGCGGCCGCGCAATACGGCGACAAGATCGTCAGCCGGCGCGGTATCGAAGTCGGCCAGATCTTTTATTTCGGCGACAAATATTCGCGGCCGATGGGGGCGGTCGCCGCCGGCCCCGACGGCGAGCCGGTGGCGCTCGAAATGGGCTCTTACGGCATCGGCGTTTCACGCCTCGTCGGCGCGCTGATCGAGGCCAATCACGACGATGCCGGCATCATCTGGCCGGAAAGCGTCGCGCCGTTCCGTCTCGGATTGATCAACCTTCGGCCGGGCGACGCGCGCTGCTGTGCCGCCGCCGACGATTTCTACGGCAAACTGCGGCAGGCCGGCATCGCAGTCCTTTACGACGATCGCGACGAATTGCCGGGCGCCAAATTCGCGACGATGGACCTCGTCGGCCTGCCCCAGCAGATCATCATCGGCCCGCGCAGCCTTGCCGCCGGCACCTTCGAGGTCAAGGACCGCCGCAGCGGCGCGCGCCGCGATGAGCCGGTGGACGGAGCGCTGAACCGGCTCACCGCCGGTTAGCGTTAGCGGCGGCGGCCGTCACGAGGACCCGGCACGGCCGCATCCTGGTGCCGCTGGCGCGCCGCGGGTAACCACCGTTCTGGAGAGCGTTCGTCGCTGTCGCCGTCAGTCCGAGCCGTGCCGCACGTCCCAGCATTCGCGACCGGTCCGCGTGGTGGTTCTGAACGCTTGTTGTCAAGGTTCGCTCCCCAAAGAGGACGCCGACGGCTCGGAGAGCGGCGTCGAGCGAGGCGAGAGGCAGGTTCCGTCGATCGGCGAGTTCGAGATAGTCGGCGTCATAGACGGTCACGCGAAGCCGTTCGGCGAGGCTTTGTGTGTCCGACGCGACCGCCGCCACTATCGCCAATCCCGGCATGTCGTCTCGGGCCGCTATACGGAACGCCAAGCTCAAGGCCGGAGAAACCGTGCGGGTCAATGGCGCCACCCCCACCGCGGGGCGCCCGCCCTGCAGATCTCCAAGCATCTCGGGGCGGAAAAAGCCATTGCGACCGCTCGCAATACCGCCGCGCTGGAATCTGTCGCCGCACTCGGGGCCGACGTGACGATGGCACTCGCCGAGAACGAGGCGGCTCTGAAGGGCCACTTCGAGGAGCAGTTCGCCGCCGGGTGGATGTTGTTGTCGACCACCTGTGTGGGAAGAGTGCCGAGTGCCTGATGTGGAATTCCCTCGCCTTACGCTTGGGCAACCGCATCGAGGTCGACGGCAAACGGCGCTTGGGCCCTGTCAGCAAACTCTCGAAAGCAGCGTTGCGGTGGGTTCGCATAGCTCGACCACCGACCCATTGGTGGAATCGCCGCCGTTCAGGATACTGAAGATATTCCCGTCGCGGCCAATTATGGCATTGATCGGGTTGCGGTCCGGACCGCTGTTGAAATCCCAGAGTTCGGTGTAGATCCATGTCGCGCCCAACTCTGCCGGCCGCGTCAACTGATAGAGGCTGCCGGCAAAGAAATCGGGATCGCCAAAGATCGTGCCGATCAGCGTGCCTCCCGTGCCGAAGGCTAATGAATTCGGGGCGTAGTCGTGGTCTTTGACGTAGCGGACGACGGAGCGCCGCCAATAGACGCCGGTGCTAGACGGCGTCAGCTGAAAGACGAGGCCGCCCGCCTCGCGGGTCGCGACCGCAAGGCCGAACAGCGTGCCGTTCGGGGCGAGTATGAGATCGTCAGGAGCGCTACCGTCGAGGCCACCGGCAAAAGTCGTGAGGACCTTCTCGTCCCAGGTGCCGTTCGGGGTTGCGGACGGCGACAATCTGACGACGGCTCCCTTGTCCGAGGCCGTCGAGACGTAGAGCGCGCCGTCAGCGTCAAAACCGGCAATCCATTGCGGCCGGCCGCCGGTGACGCCGCCGGCAAAGGCGAACAGCGTCGTTTTCGTCCAGAGTTCGCCCGCGGCGCCCGGGTCGAGACGGAAGACGCTGCCGCAACCGTCGGCGCCGCATCCTTTGGCACCGCCCGAGGCGATGCCGTAGACGAGGCCACGATGCAGCAGCAACGGGGCGGAGACGTGCAGCAGATCTCCGTCATCCTGTCCCTCGAAGACGTACAAGATCTCGAACTTCCAGCGGGTGCCGGCCGGAGATGGCGGCCGCAGGCGGAACACTGTGCCGTAGCTTCCGCCCGCGGGGTAGCCATAGACGGCGCCGCTATCGCCGAGGGTGACCGGTGCCGTTGGAAAATAACCATCGGCGCCACCCTGGAAATCATAAATGGGCTGGTACGTCCAATGGGGGCGAGCGTCGTCCGGCGGCAGGATTCGGAAGACGGTGCCGCAACCCGCGTCAGCGTCGCACGGGCCGGTGCCGCCGCTGGTGGTGGTGCCGAAAATGTCGCCGCGGCGGTCGGCGACGATGCCGGCATCGGGCGTGTAACCGCTTTGGTTAAAGCTATGCAGCGTGGTGATCGGGTCGCCGGCTTCGCCTAGCGGCGGGCCGATAACGAGCGCCCCGAGCACGGCAAGCCCGGCGGCAAGCATCCGGTAGAGGCGCATCGGTCGGTTCCCTTGCGCAGGCGATGCGGACATGGCCCTCTCGGCCTTCGGGTAATTACGCCTGAACGGACCGGACGATCTCGGTCACCTTGCAGAAATCCTCCGTCGGCGGTTGACAGAATTCTCCATCACTGGGTTAGTAACGCCGGTACCAACCATCGCGTCATTCGAGGGAGCCGGACCGTGCAGCAGCTGAAGGGCGGCGTAACCGCCTGTGCCATACTCGTCGCTCTTTTGATCATAGCATCAGCGACCGCGGCCCGGGCCGATGCCCGCGCCGACATTAAGGCTCTTGAGGAGCGATTTGTCGCCGCCTTCAAGTCGAAGGACGTCAACGCGATCATGAAGGTTTACGAGCCCGGCCGGACTTTGGTCGTCTTCGATGTGATCCCACCGCGACAATATGTCGGCGCCGCCGCCTATCGCAAGGACTGGCAAAGCTTCCTCGACAGCTTCAACGGCCCGATCACTGCCGAACTGACCGACCTCGACATTGGCGCCGACCGCAACCTCGCCTATAGCCACAGCATCCAGCACGTGACCGGCACCGACAAAGGGGGCAAAAAGCTCGACCTGACGGTTCGCGTGACCGACGTCTACCAGAAGATCCGCGGTCACTGGTTCATCGTCCACGAGCACGTCTCGGTGCCGGTCAATCTCGATACCGACAAACCCGATCTCGATTCCAAGCCGTAACCGGCGGGCGACAGAACCCGCAGTCGCGGGCGCGGCCGGGGGGAGCAACGGCGCCGGCGCGGCGGCGGGTCCGAGGCAACATGCATTGCACCAGCTGGATTTCGACAGCGTCTGTACAGAATTTCGATCACGCAACCGAAAGCGAGCGCCGTCCCGTAGCCTCCAAACTTATTCGGCCGCTCTCGACCGGTTCGAATGTGGCTCCAAGCCCGGCTCCGGGATCGGCATCCTATGGCGCGGGTGCAGCCACCCCGTTGACGAGGTCGAGCCAGCGCTCGATCCGATCGAAGCGGCGGTCGACATTGTCGAGCCGCTGCTGCAAAGCGGCGTAATCCATTTCGACGCCGGCCAGTTTACGCTCGACCGCGCCGAGTTGGGTCACGATCTCGTCGAGCTTGCGATCAATGCGATCGAGTTGATCGTCGAGCCGCCCAAACCGGGCGCGCAAAAACTCGAGAATGTCGCGTTCTTCGCTCATCGCTGGTGTTCGAGCATCACGGCGCCAGCCCTGTCAATCACAATGAAGCCGGTAGGCAACGGCGGCAAGACTGATCTCCGCTGGGGCTTGTTGGCCGGCGGGCCGCCCGATTGGATGACCTCGTCATCTCTGCAGGCAGTGCGGCCGAACCGTGGCGTCGTTATGATGGTTAATTTGGTCGCAGGCCCGAACTCCGGGGCAAGCGCGAGGGGTGGATCGGACCCGCAGCGGGCGGAGCAGCCGCGCCTCCGGGACGGACGCCAGTAGAGATGATACCCCATCGGCGCTGACGGCGCCATTCGAGAGCCTTGGCGATCGCCGAACGCGGCCGATGTCTCAATTCTCAGCCACACGGGGCGTCGAGAGGTGTAGTGGATGTAATGGATCGGGATCGCGTAACTGGCGCCTGCATTTCGGAACGGCGCGTTGTTGATTGGGCTGTGCTCTCTCTACAACCGCCTAACCACCTCACGATAGTTCCGAAACACCGCACTAGGCCGCGCGAGCTGGGGTCGTTTCGTCGAGCCAAGCGTGGATCGCCGCAGCGGTGTCGACCAATGCTTCAGTCAATTTGTCGGCAAGCCGATGGACGGCACTCGGATCACTCTCCGGACCTACTGCCTTCAACTTCGCGGCAAGATGGCTGACCTCCAATGCGCCGAGATTGCCGGCCGTGCCCGTCAAGGTGTGCGCTTCCCGACCGAGTTCTTCGAGATCGCCCTCTGCTGCCAAGCCGCAGATATGGCCGATGCGGGCCCCCGCGTCGGCGAGGAACATTTCGAGGAAGTCGCGCAGCCTTTCGCCCGGCATCACGCCAGCGATCATTTCGAGGCGGGCGGCATCAATTGTCGGGCGGTTGGCGATCGGGCGGTCGGCCCGTCCTGGCGATGCCGCGTCAGGAGGGGGAGCTATTGCCCCGGTCGCGCCCGGCAACCCGCGGCGCGAGCCGGAGTTTCGTCCGACGAGCCCCGCGGCGACGTCGTCGAGAAGGCCAAAGAGGGCCGCGTCATCGAGCGGCTTCGATAGATAGCCATCCATCTCGGCTGCCAGATATTCCTCCTTGGCTCCGGTCATGGCATGGGCCGTCAAGGCGATGATCGGGACAGTGTTGATTGGCGCCGGTAGGGCACGAATGCGTTTTGTCGCCTGTACCCCGTCGAGGATCGGCATCTGTACGTCCATCAGCACAACATCGTAGTTCCCGTTGCGGACGGCCTCGACCGCCTGTTCGCCGTTTTCGGCGACCTCGACCTCGTGGTCGGCTTTGCGCAATAACATCGTCGCGAGCCGCTGGTTTATCTTGTTGTCCTCCGCAACCAGGATCCGCATCCGTCGCCGGGCGAACCTTCAAGAGGGGCGCCGATGTCGCAACCGGCTGGGGCCGCGGCGGCCCGACAAAGCCAAACAGTTGCGCGAGAGCGTCGAGCAGCGACTGCTCTCGAACCGGCTTCGTCAGCACCACATCGACGACCGTCGTCGCGTCTTCTGCGAGCCTCGGCAGACCGGCGGATGACGCAATAACGAGCTTGGTCTCGGCGACCTCTTTCGTCGCCCGCACCCATCGCGCCAGCTGCTCACCCGTGAGCCCCGGCATCATCTGGTCGATGATCACCAGATCGAACGGTTTCCCCTGGTGCAAGGCTCGTTCCAGTTCGACCATCGCGGCAAAGCCGTCGCCGACCGAAACAGCTTCGATGCCGAACCCAAAAAGCTGGCGGACGAGGATATGCCGGTTCATCTCGACATCATCGACGACGAGGACTCTGAGGCTGGCGAGCTTCTCGGGCAGCGAGCGGCGTCCGACCGCCGGATCGACCGCCGGCGGGAGCGAGATCTCGAACCAGAACCGGCTGCCGGAGCCCAGCGTGCTGTCGACGCCGATCTTGCCGCCCATCAATTCGACCAACTGTTTGCAGATCGCCAAGCCGAGCCCGGTGCCGCCATAGCGGCGGGTGACCGAACTATCGGCTTGGGTGAATTTTTCGAACATTCCAGCGCAAACCTGTTCCGACATGCCGATGCCGGTATCGGTGATGTCGAACCGCAAGTGACACAGTGCTTTGGTGGGCTCCGGGCCTACCGTCACCTCGACCGAGACACTACCCTTTTCGGTGAATTTGACGGCGTTGCCGACGAGGTTCAGGATTATCTGCCGCAACCGGGTCGGATCACCGCGAAACCCGCGGGCCGCCGTCGGATCGACGAGTACGCCGAGTTCGATGCCTTTCTCGCTAGCCTTCGGTGCGAGCAGGCTGACGGCGGCTTCCACAGTGTCGACGAGGCTGAAGTCCGTTGTCTCGAGGTAGACCCTGCCGGCTTCGAGCTTCGAGATGTCGAGAATGTCGTCGATCAGGCCGAGTAATGCTTCGGCACTGTCACGGACGGCGATGGCGCATTCGCGCTGCTCCGGCGTCAGGTCGGTCTGCAGCAGCAACCCGTTCATGCCGATGACGCCGTTCATCGGCGTGCGGATTTCATGCGACATATTCGCGAGGAACTCAGATTTGGCGCGGTTTGCGCTTTCGGCGGCTTCGCGCGCCCCTTCCGCCTGCTCGCGCGCTGCCGTGATCTGCTCCGCGGCGGCTCTGCGCGCCGTGATGTCGGTAAAGGTTCTGACTATGCCGCCGGCGGGGAGCGGCGCGTCGCGGTATTCGATCATCCGCCCGTTCGGCCGCCGTCGTTCCCAAATCAGCGGGCCGTCGAGTTGCCCGTCGCCCCCGATCAATCCCTTGATCCGCTCATCGACACCGTCGAATTCGTGCCGGCGAGATTGGTGAGCAATGACGTCGTCGTAGTACGGACGAGACGCCATCAGCTCCGGCGGTAAATCCATGAGCTCGATGGCGCGTCGGTTGCAGACCGGAACCCGGCGTTTGGCGTCGATCATCAGGATACCCTGGTCCATATGCTCGAGAGTGGTTTCGAGCAGCAGGGACTTTTCGGTCAGGTGTTGCTCGGTACTCGTTAACGCCTCGGCCGTCAGCTGCAGTTCGGTGGTTTTCGCTTCCAGGGAAGCCTGGTTCTCCTCCAGCTGCCGGAACTGGGCGCCAAGTTTCCAGAACAGCAGGCCAAAGCCGAAGGCAGCGCCGACGGCGCCGAGCGTGATGAACAGCGCTTGCCGTCGCCAATGCGCCAGCGCCGCGTCCTCGGCGATCGTGACGTCGACCACGAGGGGGTATTGGTGCAACGGTCGGACCGACACGACCCGTGTGATGCCGTCGAGATAACCAGGAGAACGATAGAAGCCGCCGCCCGACGCGACCCGCGCGTACCACGGCGATTCGAGCGGCATCTTGTTGCCCATCATGTTTTCGGTGTGGGGGTAACGGGCGAAGACCTTGCCGTCCCGGTTCAGCACCGTTACCGATCCGCTGTCGTTTAGCGTTATTGCCTTGTAGAAGGCTTCGAGGTAATCGGTTCGGATGCCGGCGACAACGGCGCCGAGCCACTCGCCCTGCGGGCCAACGACGCGGCGGACCATATAGACCCGCCATGCGCCATCGGCGCGGCTCTTGGCAGGTCCGACAAACAGGGTGGTCCGATCGGCGTGAAGCCGCAAGGCCCGCACATAATCTCGATCGGACAAATTGGCGGCCCGCACCGGCCATTGCCGCGAATAGTTGACGAGCTCGCCGTCGGTCGCGATGAGAGCCAGAAGATCGGCTTGCGGCAGGTTTTTCAGCCGATCGACCAGAAATCGATGGGATCCCTCATCTGACAGCTGCAATTCGAATTCTTTGGCTGTCGTGATCCCCGAAGCAAGAAGCTGCTCCTGAACCTGGTCCAGAACCAAATCGACCGATTGCAGAGTGCGCCCGGTCTGTTCGGCGAAAGCGACGTCGAGATTTTGCATTTCCCGCCGATAAGTGTCGATCGCCTCCTGCCGCAGTCCCCAAATTGCCAGCCCGGCGGCAGTTACAGTCATCACGATGACGGCAACACCAATCAACCCGAGCCGATGGTTCGACGGGCGGCGGGTGGTGGGAGATAGCATCGGCCGCGCTCCGCTGCGCCGTCGACGGCAAACGCCGACGTCGTTCGCGGGAGGCTGACCGCTATGCGTTAACAAGGGGTAATTTCTGTCTCTTAAGCCGCCCCCTAAAAGACCGGACAAGGCCTATCCCTTGGTTGAGAGCCGGGAGTCATGCCTATACCTTGATTGAGAGCATCGACCGGTTGAAGTTATCACCTCGGTTCAGCGGCGACAGCGGTCGGCAGACGACAAGGTGCGGATCGTCCGGAAGACTTATGCGCTGTCGCAGGCCGCGGAACAGCTCGGGGTCGCGCCGGTTATTCAAATGGCGGCAGCTTTACGGCGAGGGCGTGCTGTCTCAGCTGCGGCTTCGGTAAGAAGATGCGGTCGCCGTCGCCCCGCTCGGGAAGCGGCCGAGTGCAGCCGCAGCCATCGCGATCGCGGCCGGAATCGCGGGTGTCCCGAATTTCCCGTAGGTTCCTCGCCGAGGTTTGACCCTCCCTACCGTGAGGCGGCGCGTGCTACCGGTCGATGCCGCCCATGCACAGGTATTTGACTTCGAGGAACTCCTCGATGCCGTATTTCGAGCCCTCACGGCCGATGCCGCTTTCCTTCATTGCCGCCGAACGGTGCATACGAGTAAAAAATTCGCTTGAACCGGTTCGGTAACGTACATTACCGACAAGATCCGCTTGATGGGCTCACAATCAAGATGGTGGGGCGGCTGACTTCAGCCCTTTAGCACGGTGGAGATGGGCCGTATCGACTCTGAACGTCTTTGCGCGATGCCGAAGGAGCGTGCATCGGTATGATGGGACCGCGTCCGCGACAGGCTAGAGCGGCTCGCCCGCGGCCGAGCAGGCTTTTACCGCAAAGGCTTGGCTCGCCGCTAGGGGCTGAAAGTTTCTCCGTCGTCGGGCTCGGCGCGTCGGCCGGCGGCCTCGATGCCTGCCGCAGGCTGCTTGCCGTGCTCCCTGCCGGCACCGGCATGGCCTTCATCCTGATCCAGCATCTCGATCCGACGCATGCCAGCATGATGGTCGACCTGCTGGCCGGCCATACGCCGCTGAAGGTCCAACAAGCCGTAGACGGGATGCCGATCGAGCCCGAACATATCTATCTCATTCCGCCGGGCGCCTATCTCTCGATCCGCGGCGGTGCCCTGCGCCTCTCGGAGCCGCTCGAGCGGCACGGCGCGCGCCTGCCGTTCGACTTCTTCCTGCGCTCGCTCGCGGAAGAACTCGGCGAAGGCGCGATCTGCGTAATTCTGTCGGGAACCGGCAGCGACGGTAGCCTGGGGCTGAAGGCGGTCAAGGAGCAAGGCGGGCTCGTCATCGCGCAGGATCCGGGCGAGGCCGAGTATGACGGCATGCCGCGCAGCGCGATCTCGACCGGCGCCGTCGACCGTGTGGTCCCGGTGGCGGAGATCCCCGAGATCCTCGCCAAATACGGTCGAGCGCGGGTTCTCAACGGGGAACGGCAGGGCCGGGCGACGGACGAGGATCCCCCAAATTCGTTGGCGGAGATCGTCGACCTCCTGCGCAGCAGGACAGCACACGATTTCGCGCTCTACAAGCCGGGCACATTGTTGCGCCGGGTCGAGCGGCGCATGGCGCTGGCCGGGGTCGACGACAGCGGCCGCTATCTCAACATATTGCGCCAGAATTCCGGCGAACTTGAACTGCTGGCCAAGGATCTGCTGATCAACGTCACCAGCTTCTTTCGCGACCCGAAAGCCTTCGAATTGCTGGCGGAGGAGGTGATCTCCGATCTGGTCCGCCGGCATCCGGCGGACCAGCCGTTGCGGATCTGGGTCGCCGGCTGCAGCACCGGCGAGGAGACCTATTCCCTCGCCATGCTTTTCATCGAGGCGATCACGGCGGCGAAGCGGAACATCAAGCTGCAGGTCTTCGCCTCCGATGTCGACGAGGACGCGGTTGCCCTCGCCCGCGAGGGGCGCTACCCGGAATCGATCGCGGTGGATGTGCCGCCGTTGCGTCTCGCCCGCTTTTTTACCCAGGAGGAGCACGGCTATCGGGTGGTGCCCGATTTGCGCGCGGTGGTGGTGTTCACGACCCAGGATGTTTTGGCCGATCCGCCGTTCTCGCGCCTCGACCTGATCTCCTGCCGCAACCTGCTGATCTATCTACAGCCCGAAGCGCAGGAAAGGGTGCTTCTGCTGTTCCATTTCGCGCTCAGCGAGGGCGGCATTCTGATGCTCGGCAACTCCGAGACGGTGGGCAGTCTCGACGACCGCTTCGAGCCGATCTCGAAGACGCAGCGGATCTACCGGCAGATCGGACGCAGCCGGCCCGGAGAAGTCGATTTTCCAATCGGCTCGGGAGGAGTTGCGCGAGCGACCTGGCCGGGAGGGACGCACCCGGCGGCCGGGCGGGGGATCAGCGTCCGCGACCTCACGCAACGCTTGCTGCTCGAGAAATATGCGCCGGCCTCAGTTCTGATCAATCGCAAGCACGAGTGCCTCTATTACTCGGGGCCGACCGACCGCTTTTTGCAAGTGGCCGAGGGCGAGCCCGGCCGCGATCTGCTCGCGATGGCGCGCGAGGGCCTGCGCAACAAGCTCAGAGCGGCGATCCAGCAGGCGAGCCGGGAGCACGCGCACGCGACCGCTACCGGCGCACAGGCGAGCTTCGGCGGCAGCACGCTCGCGGTCCGCATCGAGGTCGATCCGGTGCGGCGCGACGGCGAGGAGTTGCTGCTGGTCAGCTTCTTCGACGAACCCGTGCGCGAGCAGCGGGCGGACCGACCGGCCGAGCCGGCCGATGACCTCCCGAAGATCACCGAACTCGAGCGGGAACTCGACGCCACCCGCAAGGAGCTGCAGAGCGCCATCCAGGACCTCGAGATCGCCAACGAGGAGCAGAAGGCGATCAACCAGGAAGCCATGTCGGCGAACGAGGAGTTCCAATCGACCAACGAAGAGCTGATGACCTCGCGAGAGGAGCTGCAATCACTCAATGAAGAGCTGACCGCCCTCAACAGCCAGCTGCAGGAAACGCTCGAACGCCAGCGCGGCACGGCCAACGATCTGCAGAACATCCTGGACAGCTCCGGGGTGGCGACCCTGTTCCTAGACAGCGCGCTCAACATCCGCTTCTTCACGCCGGCGGCCAAATCCCTGTTCCGGATCATCGCCACCGACATCGGCCGGCCGCTAGCCGATCTCACCCCGCTCGCCGCCGACCACGATCTCCTCACCGATGCTCGTGCAGTGCTCACCAGCCTTTCCCCGCTGGGACGCGAGATCGAAGCCGAAGGCGGTGCCTGGTACGTCCGCCGCATCCTACCGTACCGCACCCAGGACAACCGGATCGATGGGGTGGTCATCACCTTCGCCGACATCTCCGAGATAAAGGCGGCGGAGCGCGAGATCCGGGCGGCGCGCGCCTATTCCGACAGCATTATCGACACAATCCGCCAGCCGCTGGTCGTGCTCGACGCGGAGTTGCGGGTCGTCTCCGCCAGCCGTTCCTTTTATCGGACCTTCGCGCTCGCTCCCGAGGAAACCGTTGGCCGAGTGCTGCAGCTCGCTGATGACGGCCGCCCGGAAATTGCGGGATTACGCGGTTTCCTCGAGCGGGTCCGGGTCGAGCCCGTCCCGGTCGACGATTACGAGGTCGAAATCGAGCTTCCGCTGCTCGGCTGGCGACGGCTGTTGCTGAATGCCCGGGAGATCCGCGACGGCCCGCTCGGCGGACGGAAGATCCTGCTGGCGATCGACGACATCACCGATCGCAGACAGGCGACCGAGGCGTTGGAGGCCGCCAGGCGGGAGGCCGAGCAGGCCAATCTCGGCAAGTCGAGATTCCTGGCCGCCGCCAGCCATGATCTGCGCCAGCCGTTGCAGACGATCAGCCTGCTGCAAGAAATATTGGTGAAGAAGGTCGAGGACGAGGCCACCTTGAGGCTGGTCGGCAGGCTCGACGACACTGTCACCTCCATGTCGAGCATGCTGGACACGCTGCTCGACATCAACCAGCTCGAGGCCGGGATCGTCCGCCGAGAGATGGTCGATTTCCCGATCAATGCCGTGCTCGAGCAGCTGCGCACGCAGTTCAATTTGCACGCGACGGCGCATCGCCTCGGTTGGCGCGTCGTCCCGAGCAGCCGCAACGTGCGCAGCGACCCTCGTCTGCTCGAGCAGATGATCCGCAATCTGCTGTCGAACGCGGTGAAATACACAACTAAAGGCAAGATCCTGCTCGGCTGCCGACGGCGCGGCGACAAGCTGCGAATTGAGGTCTGGGACACCGGCATCGGCATTCCCGAAGAACAACTCCCGGAAATTTTCCAGGAGTTCCGTCAGCTCGACAATCCGGCCCGCGAGCGCAGCAAAGGGCTCGGCCTCGGTCTCACGATCGTCGAACGCCTGGCGGACTTGCTGGGGCACGCCGTCGACGTTCGATCGATTCCGGGTAAAGGCTCGGTCTTCGCGGTCGAGGTGCCGCTGGTCAGCGACGCGCCGCAATGGCGGCCCCAGCGGGTCCGGCACGAGGCAAGGGAAACTGCGCATCGGAGCGCCGCCATCCTGGTCGTCGAGGACGAGCCATCTGTGCGCGAGATGCTGGCACTCGTGCTGGAGGACGAAGGTTACCGCACCACGGCCGTCGAGGATGGCAGCAAGGCGCTGGAATTGGCGCAGCGAGGGGCGATAGGTCCGGACCTCATCCTCGCCGACTACAATCTGCCGAACGGCCTGAACGGCCTGCAGGTCGTCGCCGGTCTGCGGCAGGCGCTCGGTCGCGAGGTCCCGGCCGTCGTCCTGACCGGCGACATCTCGACCGACGCCTTGCGAGAAATCGCCCACGGAGGCCACCTGCACCTGAACAAGCCGGTGAGCGCGAGGGAGCTGATAGCCCTGATCCAGCACTGCCTTGCTGATTTGCGCCTGCCGGCGCCAGCGAACACGAGGCAGCCCGGCGAAAGCCCGCGACGGGCGACCGTTTTCGTCGTCGACGATGACCGCGCAATGCGCGAAGCGATGCGCGATCTGCTCCGGGAAGACGGCTGGACGGTCGAGATCTACGGCAGTTCCGAGGCATTCCTCGATGCCTATCGTCCCCCAGGGCGCCCAGGGCGCGGAGGGGGGCGCGAAGGATGTCTCCTGGTCGACGCCCGGATGCCCGGCATGGGCGGGCTCGCACTGCTGCAGCGGCTCAAGAGCGAGGAAACTCGGCTGCCGGCCATCATGATCACCGGCCAGGGCGACGTGCCGATGGCGGTCGAGGCGATGAAGGCCGGGGCAGTTGATTTCATCGAAAAGCCGATCCGCCGCGACGAACTGCTCGCCAGCATCGAGCATGCCTTGGAACAGGCTCGGGATTCGACCAGGCTTTCGGTGCGGCGGGAGGCGGCGGCGACGCGCCTCGCCGGCCTGACCGCACGCCAGCGCCAGATCATGGAGCTGGTGCTGGCCGGCCACCCCAGCAAGAATATTGCCGCCGACCTCGGCATCAGCCAGCGCACGGTCGAAAACCATCGCGCCGCGGTCATGAGGAAGACCGGCTCGCACTCGCTCTCGGCGCTGATCCGCTTGGCGCTCGCCGCTGCTCCAGGTGCTGCGCCAGAGAGCAACCCGGTTTCGACGCGGTAAACCTGCGCCGGATTGAAAAAAGCCGGGCGGAACTCGAAGGTATGACCGGTTCCGCCCGGCCAGTACCCCGAGCTTAGGTTGGGGGGAACCGCTCAGGGGCTAGTCTATTCAATATCGCCAAGAGTCAGACGCCGGTAGGTTCGGAAACTACTCATGCACAGAAATGAGTAGGCGCATGCGCCGTGAGGAGTTGGGGGACGTGTCGCGTGCGCCAGGCTCTGATCGTCCACGCTAGGTTATATACGAAATTACCACTTTCGGCGATCACGACAACGTGACCCCGCAGGGCAGCCATGTCACGAGCGGTATTTTATAGATCGGCAATTATCCCCAAATGTTACATGCAACAATCAGGTGTAGGAATGTCAACGAGCGTGAAGCAGGCACGCGAAGAGGAACGGCGAGATCAGAATTTCGGGGACTGGCGCGGTATTTTCTCGGCCTGGGCGATCGCCGTATTCGTCGTCATGCTGTTCATCGGGGTTCAAGCCGTGGCGGCGCTCAGCGTGTCGCCACCCCAGGCGAGCTTTGCCGGCGTCGCGCGGGTCCCGCGCCACAATCCGGCTTGCGCCGGACCGGTTGTCCCCAACGCATCCGCCGACAGCCAATGTGGCTTGGCGGCGGCGTTTGATCGGGGTGGTGCTGGCTCCGCCTACCCCCTCTGGTAGGCCGCGAGTTCTGCAGAGCGTGTGGATGCGCCGACCGGCGCAGCCGCCCGGAGAGATGGCGTACCGTCTTCGGCTGAACGCACACACAATCGGGGTCCGCCGAAACGGCTTTGCTCGGGTTCGTCCTCTTTGCAAGGCGGTCCGCACAAGCGCCCGGGGGAGCTTCCTCCTTTCCGAATGGCCAGAGCTGCCTCAGGCTGGTGCGAACGCTGGCGGTCGCGGCCGGCGAAAAACATCGGGCCGGCGCTAAACCTCGCCCGCTGTTTCATGATTGTTCCTGAGTAGTTTCCGACCCTACCGGGGCCCGGCGATCCGCGATATCAAACAACCAGCTCCGAACCGGCGCCTATCCCCACATAGGCTCGGAGCTTTAGCTGAGCGGAGAGCGGGTGGGGCCGGCTCCGCTCGGCTCATCTGCGATGGCCTCCCACCAATGGTGCGGGCGATTCGGCGGGTTCCAGTTTTAACAACGACTTGATCCAGCCAAGTCTTCGCCGAGTAAGAGCTGCGAAACCCTGAGAAGCGTGGGATATGACCCCGCCGTCTTTGTTCCACTGGAGGGTGACGTTGATAGGGGTCGGGAAGAGGTGTCCCCCTCCCCGCCCTCCGAACCGTACGTGCGGTTCTCCCGCATACGGCTCTCCAGTCGTTGGTTTCCTCATCGGGAGTGTCTCGCCTGCTCAAAAGCGGTGCGAAGGGTGAACAGCCCATGAGCCGCGAAGAAAGCGTTTGGCCAGCGTTGGTGGTCGGCAGCGCAGCGTCCGATGCCCGGGCGTTTTTCCTGCTTGCGCAGGATAGCGCGCAGACGCCGGCGCACGAAGCCCCCGGCCTTCGCCGGGGCAGGCTTGAGGACGCCGAACAAGGCTGGCGTGGCGTGTTTGAAGTAGCCAAACCAGCCCCGAAGCACCGGGTTGAGGTCGGAGATGATCCGCCCGAGGCTGTCGCCTCGGCTGCGGCTGGTCTTCGCCCGCACCTTGTCCCTGAGCGCCCGCAGGCTCTTCTTGCTGACCAGCCGACGCCCGGCCTCGAACCGGTAGCCAAGGAACTCGAAGCCTTGTCCCGGCTGTCGGCAGTCGCCGACCCGCGTCTTGTCCGGATGGAGCGTCAGGCCGTTGGCCGCCACCCACGCCTCAACGTGGCGCAGGGCCGCCAGCGCCTCGCCTTCGCTGCGGCACAGGATCACGAAGTCATCGGCATAGCGCACCATCTGCCGACCGCTTTGCTCCATCAGGAGGTCGAGCGGGTGCAGATAGAGATTGGCCAACAGCGGCGAAATCACCGCCCCCTGGGGCGTGCCCGCCGTTGGCGTCCACTGCGCCATTGCCGTCATGATGTCCTGTTGCAGGAAGCCCTCGATCAGCGCCAGCACGCGGCCGTCGCTGATCGATTGGTCCACCAGGGCCATGAGCCGGTCCTGCGGAATGCTGTCGAAGTAGCCCTTCAGATCGGCGTCCACGACAAAGGTGAAGCCGGCCCTCAGCAGCCGATCGACCTCCCGCAGGGCATCCTTGCAACTGCGCCCCGGCCGGAAGCCATGGCTCCCCGGCCGGAACTGCACCTCAAAGATCGGCTCGATGACCATCTTCAGAGCCGTCTGCACGATCCGGTCCTTGACCGTCGGGATCCCCAGCGGACGGGTTCGCCCGTCGCCTTTAGGGATCTCCACCCGTTTAACCGGGCTCGGCCGGTAGCTGCCGTCCTTCACACTGTGGTGAAGTTCTTGCAGATATCGCTCCGATTGGGCCGCAAACCGTTCGATGCTCTGGCCATCCACCCCCCCGCCCCCTTGTTCCGCGCAACCTTGTGCCACGCGACGTCCAGGGTCGTCGGCCGGATGACCTTATCCACCAGGCTGAACCACTTACCTCCTTTGACGCCGTTGACCAGCGCCGACACCATGCGTTCCGTCCAGATCGAGGCTTCCGCCCACCGCCATTGCGGGTTTCCGGCTTCTGTCCCTTGCGTAGCCGTTGCCGGCACTCCCGAGACTGTGTCTTGCCTCATTCCCGACCTCGCGCCTCCAACTTCCTGCCTCCCTTCCCTCGAGGCGGTTTTGCTTCCCGCCCCTCTCCGCGGCCATCGCCGCATCGCGGTAACATGAAGGCTCTGACTCCTGCCGACCTCACCCCGGCCAGCAGGTCTCCCCGCTTACTGCGCCTTGCCTTTCCGACATTCCGACCTCAACCACGCGGGCTGCCCGGTGGTCGCTTTGTCAGTCGCCTCAGCGCCATCGGTTGCTTCCAGGCTTCGCCACGAGTGAGCAGGCTCGCCACAGCGTCACGCCGAATCAGGTTCGTCATCCTACGGACTGCCGGTTCACCTCCGGTTGCTCTCCACCCCGCCTCGCGGCGACGCAGTTACCTTCAATTACGGAGCCAACGACCGGCTCCGGCACGGACTTGCACCGTGCAGACAAAGCGCCCTCACGGGCGCACTCACTCCCGCATTGCGGTCGTCTTTTTTAAGCAGCGCAGCACTTCCGCGATGCTCCAAGCCTGGGCGATGCAGCCACGCGGCGTGAACGGCGGCTCGGCGTCGAAGACTTCGCTGATCGAGCCGATGCCGGCTTCGGCGAGATGCGGCTCGAAACCGTCGAGAAAATGCCGCGCCGCCGCCCGCTCATCGGGGTGAACCTTGAGCCAGGCATCGATGAATGGGCCGATCAGCCAGGCCCACACCGTGCCCTGGTGATACGCGGCATCGCGGGCGCGCAGGTCGCCGAAATAGCGCGGTTTGTAATCGGGTTCGCCCGGCGCCAGCGAGCGCAGCCCGAAGGGCGTCACCAGCCTAGCATGCACTGCGGTAACGACCGCCTCCCAATAGGCGTGGTCGAGCACCGGGTGTTCGAGAGCAATCGCGAAGATCTGGTTCGGTCGGAACGCGGAATCGTCGCCATTCTCGCCATCGACGACGTCGTAGAGATAGCCGCCGGCCGCGTGCCAAAAGCGGCGGTTGAAGGAACCCTGCGCCCTGTCCGCATGGGCTGCCAGACTGTCGGCTTCCGGGTCCTGCGCTTCGCGCAGCCAATCGGCGAGCAGGCGGAGCGCGTTGTACCACAGCGCGTTGATCTCGACAGCCTTGCCGCGGCGCGGGGTCACCACCCAATCGCCAACTTTCGCATCCATCCAGGTCAACGCATAACCCTCCGCCCCCTGGGTGAGGAGCCCGTCATGCGGGTCGACCTTGATGCCGAAGCGGGTGCCCTCGAGATGATACCGCACGATGTCCTTCAAGATCGGCAGTAGGAGCTCCAGGGTTGCCTTGTCCCGGCAATGCTCGACGTAGCGGTGCAACGCGTGGAAGAACCACAAAGTCGCATCGGCCGTATGGTAGAGGCCCTGATTTTGTCCTTCCGGGAACAGGTTCGGGATCAGCCCGTCGCGCAGGTAGTGAGCGAAGGTTCGCAGGATCCAGCGTGCCTCGACCGCTCGCCCGGTCGATAGGGTGAGGCCCTCGAGCGAGATCATCGTGTCCCGGCCCCAATCGGTGAACCAGTGATAGCCGGCAATCACGGTGCGCACTTCGTCACCCTCGGCCCGCGCCCTGGCCCCGTCGGCAATCCGCCCGACCGGGGTAATGACGAAGGCGTCGGCGGCCAGAGCGAGCTCGGCCGCAAAGCCCATTGGCACCGGCACCGCTGCCATCCCGACGAGACGGCGGCGGCGCTCACTTTCGAAGGTCAGCGCATCGTCGGGGCTCAACGCCAGCACGGTATGCCAAGCTTCCGTCGCGGCGATCAAGGTCAGCGGGCAATCCTTGCCGACCTCTCCGGCAAAGTAACCAGGGCTCCACAACGATCCACGCGCGTCGTAACCGCGCTGCGCCTCGATGTCGTAGAAGTGCTCGCGGCGCGAGCCGCCATCGGCGGTAAAGGTCGGGCCTTCGGAGTTCTCCACGGCCAGCCGCAAAACCGGCAGATCCGGTCCGGCGCTGATCTCGTAACGGTCGCCACGGACGGTCAGCATATAGCCCGAGGAGAGCGCCTCCGTGACCGGTGCCTCAAGTGAACGAAAGTTGATCAAGGGTCTGAGCCGCAGGCGGACGCGCCTGCCGTCGCCTAGCGAGCGAAAGGTGACATGCACGATGTTTTGGCGCGACGGCACGACAATCGACTTCTCGATGAGGACGCCATCGATTTCATATCGCCAGCTCGGCAGGCCCATGTTCAGTGTAAAATCGAGAAATCGGCCCTGCTCTCGCATGTTCGCGACGCTGCCGTCGGTAAGCTCGACATCGACTTCGAGATCGTTGAGAACGACCATGCGACCCAATGGCGCCGGGTGGGCGGCAATCAGAAAACCGTGGTAACGCCGGGTGATCGCTCCCGCTATCGTTGCCGAGGCGTAGCCGCCCAACCCGTTCTCCACAAGCCATTCGCGCGGCGCCTCGGGTGCTGTGTCCGCGTTGCTGATGACGCGAGTGAGGTCAGTCATTCGCCTCCCGGAGGCGGTGGACCTGCTTCGCCCTGGGTCTCGCGGCCGAGGATCCGGGGGCGAGGACGGCAGCGCTCTGGCCCGCGATCAGCCAATCTCCGGCGGGATCCTGCGCCGGGCTCCCGGCCCCGCCGTAACGGGGCCTCTCGCTCGACCACAAGAGCCGCCAAGCCTGGCCGTCGACCGGTGCCAGCAGCGGCTCGGGCGCGGGACCGAGCAAGAGGTCGCGGCCGAGATTGACGATCAGCAAACGGTCGCTGCTGCTCTCCGAGAAAAAGCGCAGCATCCAGGCTTCCTCCGCGAGCGCGGCGCCGTCGACCCGGCACGGCCGCCGTCCGAGCACCGGGTCGGTAAGCCGCAGGGCGAGAAGGTCGCGATGCAGCGCATAGATCGCAGCATGCCGTTCCCGCTCGCCGAGATCGAGCACCGATCGGCGGAAGGTCTCGATGTCGCCGGGATCGGTGAGCTCGGCCCGCATCTCGCTCGTCGCGAGGCTGGGAAATTGTGCGAGGAATTGGCGACGTCCCTCGCGGACAGCGCACGACAGTTCGATCTCGTGATCGGCAAAATAGAAGAACGGGCTCGACGCGGCGAATTCCTGCCCCTGGAACAGGAGCGGAATGCCCGGCATGAGCAAGAAATAAGCGGTCATCGCACGCAGCCGGCCAGGGCTCGTCAGAGCGTGACAGCGCCCTCCGGTGGCGGAATTGGCGATCTGATCATGGTTCTGCAGAAAGACGACAAAGCATTCCGCCGGAAGATCGAGCACCGGCGTGCCGCGCGCTTTCTGCTGCCACTGGTAGCGCTGTCCCTGATAGAGAAAGCCGTGCTTGGCAGCCGCGACGAACTCGCGCGGGTGGCCGCGGTAATCGGAGTAGTAGGCTTCGTGATGTCCGGTCAGCGCGACCATCGCGCTGTGATGAAAGTCGTCGTTCCACAAGGCGTCGAGCCCATATCCGCCGCGCTCGGCCGGGTGCAGCAGCCGCGCCAGTTGCCCCTCGTTCTCGCCGACGACAAAGGTGGTTCGGCCGCGTCCCGCCGACCGCACCTGCCGGACGATGGCAGCGATAATGTGATCTTCCGATCGATCGAAGATCTGCTGCGTCGCGTCGAGCCGCAGCCCATCGAGGTGATATTCATCGATCCAGTGACCCGCATTGGCGACGAAGAATTCGCGCGCCGGGTCGGCATCGGGGCCATCGAAATTGAGTGCCTCGCCCCATTCGTTGTCGTAGCGCTTCGTGAAATAAGCCGTGGAGAACGATTTGAGATAGTTTCCGTCGGGGCCGAGATGGTTGTAGACGACGTCGAGGATCACAGCGATCCCGAGAGCATGGGCACGATCGACAAAGTGGCGGAAATCATCCGGTCGGCCGTAAAGCCGGGTTGGTGCGAAGAGGTTGACGCCGTCATATCCCCAGCCGAATCGGCCCGGAAAATCCGCCACGGGCATAATTTCGAGGCAGGTGATACCGAGCGCGGCAAGCGCCGGCAGTTCGCGTGAGGCGGCTTCCCAGCTGCCATCCGGGGTGAACGTGCCGAGATGCATCTCGTAGACGACGAGTTGCTCGCGCGCCCGACCGCGCCACGCACCATCGGTCCACGGGAAATCCTCGGGATCGACGATTTCCGAAGGCCCGTGCGGCCCGTCGGGTTGAAATCTCGACGCCGGGTCGGGCAGCGCCGCGTCCCCTCGATCGAGACGAAAACGATAGCGCATACCGGCTCGCGCCGGTAGGCTCCACAGTGAGAAGTAGCCGTCGGCGTCGGATTGCATCGCCGCCGATTCGAGGCCTTCGATCTCGAGGGTAACCTCGCGGCAACGGGGCGCCCAGACACGGAAATGCACGCCGCCCTTGGGCTGCGGCTCGGCACCGATCGGCAGGCGCCGAGTGGGCGCGGCTGCAGTCGAGACCAGGCGTCTCCGATCGGCGGGCTCGGGCTGCGTCGCCGGCTCTTGTCGCTCCTTGATCAGCACGAAGCCCGCGCGTGCGTCCACGTCGCGACCTCGCTCTCGCCTATCGGCCGCTCTCGGGTACTCGCTGTTTCGTCGCGATGCCTGTCGTGACCCCGTTTTCCTCTTGGATCGCCGTTGAGTGCCGATCCGGCAGCTTCATCGCGACGGCGGACCGCACCACGCTGCTGATTGCGGTCGCGATTTGAACGAGGCGAGCCGCATAAGCATGGTCGTTCTCGAAGAGCTTGGAGGCCCGCGGATAACGCCGCGCGACCTGATCGGGGTCGCCCGCTGTCGGGGTGACGTGTCCCAGGCTTGTGCGCGCTGTGGTCATGTTTCCTCCAGGCTCGCGATGGCTGTCGCTGAATCGTGGGCGAACAAAGGATTTCTAGTGCGTCAGACTTGGGCGGTGCAGGCTCGGAAACTACTCACGCGGAGGAGCCCAGCTGCGCCCCTGCCTGGATAGGTGGACTCAAGCTTGGTTGATGACGGACAGCCGGCAGCGATACCGGCCGTTTGCAGCATTGATTGCGGGGTGCCCTTTACCGAATGCCGATCTTAATGCCAGGCAAGCTGATGCTGATGCAGGGGCCGTACAATCCGCCGCGCACGATAAATCCCGGCCCGCGGATTGATCTGCCGGGAGCGCGAGGATCATCGGTATCGGTGGACGCGTCGTCCCAATCGCAATCTCAAAAAATGGGCCGGTAATTAACTGACCTCATCCGTCCAGACCTTGAAATTGACCAGTTTGCTGGGGCCGAAGGTGTGGGTGATCGGCACGTCTGCCGCATCGCGCCCTTGCGCGATCAGTACGCGGCCAATTCGCGGCATGTTGTTGCGCGCGTCGAATGTGTACCACCGCCCGCCCAGATAGGCCTCAAACCAACCGGCGAAATCCATCGGGCCATAGGGCGGTGGCATGCCGATGTCTCCGAGGTAGCCGGTGCAATACCGCGCCGGAATGTTCATGCAGCGGCAGAATGAGATGGCAAGGTGGGCGTAGTCGCGACACACTCCCTTGCGTTCGTTGAAGACCTCATAGGCGGTCATCGTCGCGCGCCCATGCTCGTAGCCGAAGGCGATGTGGCGATGCACGAAATCGCAGATCGCCTGGACCCGCGCCCACCCCGGCGGCGACGTTTCGAAGAGCTTCCAGGTCAAGTCGGAGAGCAGGTCGGTCTCGCAGTAGCGACTGCCGAGCAGAAAGATTAGCGTCTCTGCCGGCAAATCCTCCACCGCGTGTTGGGCAGCCGAAGGAACAGCCACGTCCGGCAGCCCAGTATCCCGAATGACACCATCGGCCGACAGGCGCATTCGGCCGGCCGGCGCGACGATGCGGCTGCACCAATTGCCGAAGACGTCGCGGTAGGGGGAGATCGGCACGGAAGGGCTTGTGGTCAGGTAATCGGGAACGATGACGTCGGAAGCCCGGGTGAAATGGGTGCCTAGGACCATGATCATGGGTGTCGATTGTGGAAAATCGTAAATCATTTCGTAGCCGACGCGAATCTTCATCTGACATGCCCTGATTTCACGGGGTCCTGATGGCCAAAAGACCCATCGCGTGGGTTGCAGTTCAACGAAACCGAGATCGCGGCTCGGCAACTGGATCTAACGAGTGTCGATGCGTTCCCATCACCATAGTTTGTTCGCATCCCCGACGTCGATCAAATCGCTTGGCGGAACCTGGAGCATTGAGGAGTGGCCCAGCTCGCCCCTGGCGCACCAGACGTGACGCTCACTTGCACCTCCATGCCGAGATCGTCCGACGGGAAGCCGATGAAGGTGCCGTGGAGCGGGAGCGCGTGGCGCGGATCGCGCACGACCGCGACGGTGACAAGGCCGATCTTGCCGACGCTGCCGATCGTGGGATCGAAATCGAGCCAGCCGATGCCCGGTAGATAGATTTGCGCCCAAGCATGGGTCGACCCGCGCGCTGAGCCGCTAGTTGCGTCCCCCGGATCGTCGAGCGGGACGGCGAGATACCCGGACACAAACCGCGCGGCAAAACCGAGCGAGCGCGCGGCCTCGATCATCAACATGGCGAAATCGCGGCAGCAGCCATGGCGGAGCCGAAGCGTCTCCACCGGCTCCTGGATTCCCTTCATTTCTCGCCGCTGGTAGCGGAGGCCGCGATTGATGCCCTGGGAGAGTCGGGTGAGGAGCTCGAAAGTGCCGATCGACCCACCAGGGGGAAGGAATTGACGAGCCCAGCGGCCGACCTCGTTCCGCGAATCGGGTTGATGTCGTTCGATGCAGTGGGCGAGGTCCGGCATCTCGTCGGCGCTGTAGTCGACCGGGAAGGTGCTTGCGGTGTCGTCGAGATCGAGGTCGGCGGGGTTCAAGGGGGAATGCTCGAGGCACACGATGCTCTTAAAGCACAGCTCTTTTGAACGACCCGAAAACCGGGCGATCGTCACATGATTGCCGAATGCGTCCTGGACGAAGCGCAGGGTCATGGGCTCCGGGCTGATCTCGAGGCTCGCCCCGATCACTTTTTGATCGTGGCAGTCGCGTGGACGCAGCATCATCCGGTGCTCGCCAAAGGCGACCGGCTGCCGGTAGCGATAGGTCGTAACGTGCCGGATGGTCAGTGGTGGCATGATCTCTCCAAGGCTAACACCGGGCATGATTCGCGCCAATCGGACGGCTGCCGATCGCGGAAGGGCGACCTGGTCTCGAACCACTTTGCCTCGGCCTTGGCGTTGAAGCTCGAATAAATAATCGATAGGGCGTGCAGAGCCGCTCGGCATCGGCGCGGATACTGCCTGCCCGCCCACCGCGGGCAGAACCTTGCCATCGTCTCGCGGCGACGCTGTATCCTGCCCGAGCTACGAGGTGGCGTCTGCAAGGTCCCTCCTAGGCGGAGGCCATTCGACGCAAGAGGGACACCGGCCCTGCTCACCAAGTCGCGAACATAATCCCAACCACGACCCCCATCGTCACCGTACACAACCACCCCATCACCCATAGCGCCCGCGGCAGCACGAAGCGCCCCATCACGTCCCGGCGCATCGCCATGAGCATGATGATCACCATTAGGGGCACCGCCACCACGCCGTTGATGACCGCCGACCAGAACAGCGCCTTGATCGGGTCGAAGCCGACGAAATTGATGAAAATGCCGATCAGGGTGGACACCGCAATGGTGCCGTAGAACGCCTTGGCGTCGAGCGGCTTACGGTCGAGGCCGGTGGTCCAGCCGAGCGCCTCGCCAAGCGCATAGGCGCCGGAGCCGGCGAGCACCGGCACGGCGAGCAGGCCGATGCCGATGATGCCCGCGGCGAACAGCGCGAATGTGAACACCCCGGCGATCGGCCGCAGCGCCTCGGCAGCCTGGGCGGAGGTCTGTATGTCGGTGATGCCGTGCGCATTCAAGGTCGCCGCGGTGCTGACGATGATGAACAGGCTGATCACGTTCGAGTAGCCCATCCCGATATAGGTGTCGTAGCGCATCCGTCCGATCTCCGCCGGCGCCTCCTCGGGGGCTACGAGCAATGTATGTGCCGCGGGGTCGATCCGCTCGTCCTCAGCCTCCTGCGAGGCTTGCCAGAAGAAGCAGTAGGGCGTGATCGTCGTGCCCAGCACCGCGACGACGGTGATCACGTAGTCGGTCTTCAGCGAGAAATTGGGCACGAAGGTGCGATAGAGAACCACTAGCCACGGCACGTGCACCACGAGCGCCACCGCCACGTAGGCGAGGAGCACGAAGCTGGCCCATTTCAGGATCGATACGTAGCGTTCGTAACGGGAGAACACCTCGAGGCACGTGCAGCCGATCGCGAAGCCGGCGACATAGAAGTCCGTTGGGCCGCCGATCAGCAGCTTCAGTGCAGCCGCCATGGCGCCGAGATCAGCGCCCAGATTGATCGTGTTCGCGATCAGCAACAGCGCGACAATCGGGTAAAGCAGCCAGCGCGAGTAGTGCGCACGGATGTTGCCGGTGATGCCCTGGCCGGTCACCCGCCCGATGCGCGCGCTGATCTCCTGGATCGCCACCATCAGCGGGAAGCAGAACAGCATCACCCAGCACATCGCGTAGCCGAATTGCGCGCCGGTCTGCGAATAGGTGGCGATGCCGCTCGGATCGTCGTCGGAGGCGCCGGTGATCAGCCCCGGGCCGAGCTGACCGAGCATTCCCTTGTGCGCCGGAGCCCGGCGGGCTCGGTACCGAGCGACGCGGGCCGCCAGCACCGGGAACGCACCGGGGTCGGCGTTTGCGTTCGTCATTCGGTCGGCGGCAGCATGCTCACCCATTAGCATATTTCTCCATCGCCGCGCGGTCTTATCACGCAACGCGTTGCCCAGATGCCACCCGCAGCATTAGGTGGAGTCCGAGGCACATTCCCAGACCATCGACAACGATCTGATGGAAAACGACCACACGCCCGGCTTTCCCTCGGCGGCACGATTTATGGCCAGGCGTTCATCGGGGCCGACCTCGACAATCGCTCGCTTCCGGGCGGCGTGTATGTCGCGGTAGCGATGGGCCGCCATGCCGGATCCTGACCGCCGCATCGGCTGCCGCATGGACGGTCGAAGGCGACGCTCCGCATCTGATTTATCTGCCCGTGCACATCTTCGACGAAGCCAAATTCATGTTCAAGGTCAAGCCGGTCCACGACAGGCTCGGGCGCTGCGAGATCGCCCTGTCCGAAGGAGTCCGGGACACCGACGGCACGCCCCTCTCGGTCAAGCGCACCGAGACCGTCGAGCAGATGCGCTCGGCAATGTCCAGCTGTCCGGCACCGGCGCGTTCGCCGATCCTCTGTGCGAGAAAATCAAGTCCAAGCTCGGAATCAAGCGCGTGCGCGGCGATATATTCCGCTATCTCCGGCGCTCCTTTGCCGAACTGCGCCCCGGAGGTGGATCGGAGGGAGGCGCGCGAAGTCGGCGAATTGGCGAATTCGCCGTCCCAGGCGATCTGGGGGCGGGCGATGGCTCGGTGGCGATCCGGCGAATTGGCGATTACTTCGTCGATCACGCCCTGGTGAATCAAAGTCACGGCAAATTCGTTCATCGCACCCTCGGGGAGCGACGTCACTGCTGCCTGCCAAGAGTATCTGCGGCCGTTACCGGCAGCGACCTACTGCAGCCTGCCCGCCTGCGGGGCGGCCCATCCCCCAAGCTGCTGAAGCGGTAGGACCGCGTTATATCACCGCCGATGATTCTCGGGCGTAAAGCATCCGATTATCTTTGCGCCTACCTTTGGCGTGAAAAGGCCCTTTGTTATCAATACCTCCGAATTCCGTCGAGGCGGGGCACCCTTGTAATCGGCCATCGCTGCGTAATCCCATGGAATCTGCAATTGTCTAATCTGAGAATCATTTTCTCTTGTACTAAGTAATTTTACCTACTGCTCGTTGCATTGAATCCAGATGTTTAATTCCTATATGTATTTCTCCTGAAGATGCTCGCGGACAATGGCAATCCGATGGGACGATTAACTGTTCGCGGAACGGAGTCTCCGATGCTCAAAATCCTGGTGATAGTCCTTGGATTGGTGGTGGGTTTGACGGCTTGCATGAGCCCATACGGTTACAGCGGATCCGGTAACACAGGGTATGGCTACGACAGAAACAGTAACTCCGGGTATGGCTACAACGGATTCGGTAACGACGGGTTGGGCTACAACGGATACAGCTTACAATTCTAGATATAACACTCTGCTCCTTTCAGATCAGTCGGCCGGCCCACCCAGTCGAGCATTACTCGACGGACGCTCCGGCCCGGGAGCCACGCGTTGGATCAGCGTTCGTTCGACATGGTCGAGCAAATCGTCGTGCAATTCGACCAGCCGCAGGCGATCTCGCAGCTGGTCTACGTGGTCGCGCACTTACCGTCAAATCCTGGTGCCGCCGGGCTGCCGACTGCAGCGCCGCCGGGCGCTGCCTGGACCCGTCCCTGGTCACGCTGATGGAGGGTAGGCCGCCCATCATCTAGCGGACCGGGGACTTTGGACGGGATGCGCCAGCTCAAAAGCTAAAGCCGTGGACCCCGAAATAGCCCGCAACCAAAATTACGACGACCACTACGCCAATGATAGTGAAGATGTTCATTCTGCTTTACTCCTATTCCTTGATGATGGCACGCGAGGTGTGCGCATTTTTATCGCCACCGCCTATATCCCCAATAGCCGCCGCCTCCGAAGACCAGAAACAGCACCAGGATAATAAGAATGAGATCCATATCTTCCTCCAAAACATCTGGCGGGAAAATTCCCTCCTGCATGTGGGTGCAGAATAACTATCCACCAGCCTCGGAATCTACCTACTCCCATTTTGCCGACGACTATGCTACCCGCAGCATTGGCGGGGAGGCGGAGCGCCCGCTCTCAATCCGCGTGCCCCGCGAGGGCGTTGTGTGCCGCCTGACCCGCTACTGTCGATCGCATGGCGGGCAGCCAAGCGGGTACGCGCCGCGCCGTTCTTGCTATGTCCTGCTTATGCTACCGAAATGAGCGTTTCGTTACTTCTGGCTTACTTCTGCAACACCCGACGGCCGAGGCCTTGCGCGCTCCCGACATCCCGATCAGCGCCGCGGGCGCCGTGCTCGCCGGCAGGTCTTCGACCAGCTTTCGGGGTACCGGATGAGTCATGAGATCTCATAGACCGCCACCTCGTCGATGACCCCGCGCAGCGCGCGGGACCGCGCTACCGGTTTGAGCCCACCGGTTTCGAGCAAACTCTTAGCCTTCGGGTGCGCAACGACCGGCCCGGTTGCAAGAATCAGACGCGAGTCGGCGAGCCCTTGAACGCGCGCCGCGATATTTACCGTTCGGCCGAAATAGTCTTGGCGATGGTTGAGCACGACCGCCAGGCACGGCCCCTCATGGATGCCGATTTTGAGCAGCAGCTTGTTGTCGCGGTGCGAGTCGTTGAGGCTGCGCATTGCCTCGCGCATGCGCAATGCCGCGGCGACCGCCCGATCCGGCGTGGCAAAGGTCGCCATTACCGCGTCGCCACTGGTCTTGACCACGGCCCCGGCCTCGGCGGCCACAATCTCGGTGAGGATCTGGAAATGCGCGCTCACGAGGTCGAACGCGGCGAGATCGCCGACGCGTTCATAAAGCTCGGTAGAGCCTCCGAGATCCGTGAATAGGAAGGTCAGGCTGGTGATTTTGAGCCGCTGGTCGACATCCATCGTGTCGGCGCCATAGAAATCGCGAAAGACTTGGTTGGTGAGCAAGCGCTTTGCCGACAAGAAGGGCTTGCGCCGGCGCAGGAGCTCCTCGAGCTTGTCCCCCGCGATCCACAATCCGGGCAGCACTCGGGTTTCAGTGCGGTTTTCGAGTGACAGGCGCAATGGCCCCGGACGCAGCTTTACGGTTTCCGTCAGCGCGCGCACCTGGTCGAAGACGAGCGACAGGCTCTGACGTTCGTGCGTCGGCTCACCTTCGACATCGAGAAACTGGGTGGTGTGCGTCACCGGATCGAGGATGATCGCAAAATCGGCCGGCAATTGTAGCGAAAGCTGCGCCTTCCCGCCGGGCGGAAGCGCGATCGTATCGAGCGTGATCTCCTGGATCAAGCGATCGAGGTCATCTGGAAGATCGATCGCCGAACTCCAGAATATCTGGCGAAAATACTCCGCGAAAGGAAGCTCGTTGGGATCATGCGCCGCGATCCGGCGCACCCGCCGGCTGACCGTGAATGTTACTTCGACGATCTCGTCGAGCGTGAGGGCATAACCTGCCGCGCACCAGGCGCAGTGGTACTCTGCCTTGTTTACGCTCTTCAGCGTCGTGCTCGCGTCGAGCACGCCGCCGCAGCTCGGGCACAACACGTTCCACGACAATTCGAACAGGCCGAGCCGGGCGGCGTGCAGAAAGGCCGCGATCGTGCGCTCCTCGTCGATCCCGGTCTTGGCTGCGAAATCCAGCACGTTGATGCGGCTGAGCTGCCGGTCCGGCGCATCACGCACCAGCTCCTCGATCGCAGCCACAGCAGCGGGATCGGCCGATTGGCGCAACGCCGTGAACAGATTTCTGGCTTCGCTCATCGCGGTGAACACCCTGAAAAGCCGCGAGGTGAAGACGCGGGACCTTTCGCCGATGAGTTCGATCCGGCGATAGTCTTCACCTGGCCTCGCACGCTTAGATGTGGGGTGTTCCTTGGTTCGGTCAAACCTCGAGCGAAAGGCGCCCGCCTGCCCGCGCTCGTGACCGATTGGGCAGTGACCGGCTCGGCCTAATCTTGGCACCTCGTCGAACCCGGCATGCGGCCGGGGTGATGGTGTCGATGTTCTCTTTGATCGCTTGGAAGTCGGCGCCAGCCTGAGCGATCCGCTCCGGCATAGGCAGCACGTCTTTCGGCAAGCGGTACAAGCCGGTTGAGTTTCCAGACTACGACAGTGTCTCCCTCGCGGAGGCGATCGCGAGCATTCGGCGCAGTTCGGGCCGGTTACGACGGCGGCCGGACGCCGCCGCGAGATCGTCGCTTCGCCGTCTGAGAGGGACGAAACGAAGATGGGCCCGGAATTTTCCCGTATTGGCGCTCAGAAAATACTCATAGGAAACTTTCGTGATGAACGGCTTCTGCCTGGACAATTTTAACAAACGTTAGACTCTCGCCGGGGCGCGTTAAAATATATGCCTATTGAAAAACATTCAGGAAATAGCCATGTTGTGGGATGCACGGTCGCTTCTTTAGGGTCGTGCATCAAAGACTGCCATATGGTCAATTGACTGCATGTCAGTTTCCATGTTGCTCATAGGAGGATATGGTCATGGATCGTTTTGATTTCTCACCGTTGTTCCGTTCGACGATCGGCTTCGATCGTTTGACCCGCCTTGTCGATGCGGCGACACGCGTCGACAACACGGCCGTCGCATACCCGCCTTATAATATCGAGAAGACCGGCGAAGATGCCTACCGGCTGACGATGGCGGTGGCGGGGTTCTCGCCGGCAGAACTCGACATCACCGTGCAGGAGAACACGCTCCTGGTTACGGGCAAGGCGCAGAAGGAGGACGAGGACGGCGGCGGCTACCTGCACCGCGGCATCGCCCGGCGCGCCTTCGAGCGGCGTTTCAGCCTCGCCGACCACATGAAGGTGACGAGCGCGGGCCTTAACAATGGCTTGCTGTATGTCGATGTGGTGCGTGAAGTGCCCGAGGCCGCCAAAGCGCGCACGATCAAGATCGGCACTACGGTCGAGACCGTGCCACCGCAGGTGCCGCAGGTGCCGCAGGTGACGGAGCAGAAGGCGGCCTGATCGGCACGTCGACTGCAGCGTCTGAACGTCAGAACGCCCCCGAATTCGGGGGCGTTTTGTTTTCGAGGGACGGAAGCCCGTGGCCCGCTGACGCTCTTGCCGCGCCGGGCGGGCTTGATGCTGGCACGCGCGGCCAAAAGCTCTCTGCCGGCATCGAGCCCGCCCGCCGATGCCGCACCGATCTCTGAGTAGATTCCGAGGCTGCCACCTTTGACACCTGCTCGCTAAAAGGCCGAGGCTGCGCCGATCAGCGCCACGGAGTTTGCCGCGATCAGCGATGCCGAGGGGTGGGTGACTTCTGGCGCCCGAGCCCGGCAAGCTGAAGCCGATTGAGGGATGAACATGGTCGAGAAGCAAACCATCGTCGAACAGCCGTGGCGGTTTGCCGGCGGAAACGGCAGCGTGGCCGGGACGCGCTCTGCTTTCCGGCATCCGTTGCGCCTCCTGACTGCAGTTGCGGTCCTGCTCATCTTCATCCTCGGCATCGTCACCGGCTATCTCGAGAAATGGCTGTGGATGCGGCAGCTCAACTACGCCGGCATCTTCTGGACCCTGCTGTCGGTGCAGTGGGCAATGTTTTGCTCGGCTTTTGTCTTCGCCTTTCTGTACCTGTGGATCAACCTCCATCAGGTTGTCAGAAACAGCGTCGCTTTCCGCAGAGGAACTGCCCTTTGGTCCGGACCCGAAGGGGCTGCGCCGGCCGTCATCGATATTTCTTCCCGGCTTTTGAAGCTGGCCGTTGTCCTGGTCAGTGCCGGCGTCGCGCTGTTCTTTGCGATCGGTTTCTACGCCAATTGGGATACCTATTTGCGATTTCGTTACGGCGGGTCGTTCGGAGCGTCGGATCCGCTCTACGGGGTCGATGTCGGGTTCTATATCTTTCATCTGCCCTTCTATGAGATGTTGCAAACCAGTCTGATGTTGCTGACGGTCTTGGTGCTCGCGGCCGTCCTTCTGACCTACGTGTTCTTTGGATTACTGCGGCTCAGCGGCAGTGGAAAGATCGTGGCATCCGACAAGGCCACCAGACATCTGTCCGTACTTCTGTTTATTCTGGTTGCCAACTGGGGATTTGGGCTCTACCTCGATCACTACAACCTCGTCTACTCTACCCTTGGCATCGTCTATGGAGCCGGCTACGCAGCCGATCATGTGACGAGGATCGCCCTGTGGGTCATGGTCGCCGTCTCGGCGGCGGCGTGTGCGCTGCTCGCGCTCAATTTCTTCCGCCGGCGCTTTGCAGCATTGCTCGTCGGATCGGGCATCTACGTGGCCCTCTATGCCGTCGCAATCCTGCTGCTCCCCGTCGTCTTTCAAAAGTTCTTTGTGCAGCCGAACGAACTGGCGCTCGAGGCTCCCTATCTGAAGCACTACATCGCGTTCACGCGCACGGCCTACCAGCTCGACGCCATCCAGGAAACCTCCTATCCGGCGCTGGCGGACCTGACGCCCGCGGTGCTCGCAAGAAACCAAGACACGATCCAGAATATTCGCCTGTGGGACTCGCGGCCGCTGCTGCAGACCTATCAGCAGACCCAGGCGATACGCCTCTACTATCAGTTCTACAATGTCGGTATCGACCGTTATCACCTGGAGAATGGCTATCACCAGGTGATGCTTGCCACCCGCGAGCTTTCGCCCGAGCTCCCCGCGCAAGCGCAAACCTGGGTCAACGAGTATCTTCAGTTCACGCACGGCTATGGCCTAGTCATGAATTTCGTCTCTAGGAAGATCGGAGGCGGGTTTCCGCGATACCTTCTGAAGAACGTGCCCTCCGAATCCGCCTACGGTCTGAACATTACCCAGCCTGCGATCTACTACGGAGAGTCGATGACGGGATATCGGATCGTCGCCACCGGCATCAAAGAGTTCGATTACCCCAAGGGCAACGACAATGTCTACACGAGCTACCGCGGAAAAGGCGGTATCCCGTTGGACAGCTTCTGGAGGAAGCTGCTGTTCTCCTGGACCCAGAAGGACATCAACATACTGTTGACCTCCTACCTCAGGCCGGAAAGTCGAATCCAGATCTGGCGGACGGTGCAAGAGCGCGTCGCCCAGATCGCTCCTTTCTTGCGGCTCGACGACAATCCCTACCCGGTGCTGAGCGCCGGCAGGCTGTACTGGGTCCAGGACGCCTATACCGACTCCGACGAATTCCCGTACGCAGATCCCCATCGGGCTGGCTTCGGGGATACCTTGAACTACATCCGAAACTCGGTGAAGGTCGTCGTCGATATGTACGACGGGACCGTTTCCTTCTACGTCATGGATCCCAAGGATCCCGTCCTCGCCGTCTATCGGCGGGCCTTTCCCGGCGTATTCAAAGACCTCGATCAGCTATCGGCGGACTTGAAGCAGCACCTGCGCTACCCGGAGGATCTCTTCGCCATCCAGGCCGACGAGTACAGAACCTTTCACATGACGGATCCTCAGGTCTTCTATAACCGCGAGGATCTGTGGGTGTCTCCCAAGGAGACCTACGCCGGCCAGTCGCTGCCGATGGAGCCTTATTACATCCTGATGAAGCTTCCCGGAAGCGACCAGCTGGAATACCTGCTGATGACGCCGTTCACGCCGCAAAACCGGGACAACATGATCTCATGGATGGCGGCCAGGTGCGATTTCCCCAACTACGGTAAAATGCTCTTCTACCAGCTCCCCAAGGACAAGCTGATTTACGGGCCAAGTCAGATCGAGGCGATGATCGATCAGAATACAGACATTTCCCGGCAGCTCACCCTCTGGGACCAGAAGGGGTCGAGGGTGATTCGCGGGACACTGATCGTGACCCCGATCGAGAACTCGTTTCTCTACATCGTGCCAGTGTACCTGCAGGCCGAGGGCACGAACTTTCCGCAGCTGAAACGCGTCATCGCGGTGACGGCGGACAAGGTGGTCATGGAACCAACGCTCGACGAGGCGATCAACGGCCTTTTCGCTATGCAACAACCCGTGGAAGCCGTGGAGGGATCGGCGCAGCCGCCCACCACCCCGCAGCCGGCGTTGGCGCAGGCGAGAATGCAGCTCGATCAGGCCCGCAAGGCGATGCAGCAAGGGAACTGGGCAGCATTTGGAACGGCGATGGAGGGACTCGAGCACCAGCTGGGCGGGCCGACGGCGGCCCAATAGGAGAGATGACACCTCAGGATCATATTTGTCGACCGCACAGCAGCTCACGCCAAGTCCGTTGCGGGGCGAGGTCGCCCCCACAATTCCAAGAAGCCGGTGATCTGAGTAGTTTCCGAGCCTGTCGCCGTTCCCTCCAGTGCATATGTTTGAAGATATCTAGATTCCACAGCCTCACCATGCCTCTTTGTCGGGTCTATATCTTCGACAGGGGCGACAACTTCCGGTGATTGAAATGACGAATTCCGCTTCGGCTCTCCGCCTTGGACCCGAGTTCGACGATTTTCTATTCGCGGCGGTCGGCGCGGAGAAAAACGGGATGCTGCTCAGCGTTCTTTCGGCGCTGGCGCGACTGGATATCGACCCTTGGCAGGAGGCCGCCAAATTAGCTGGGTTGCCGCGGGAAGCTGCAACGCACCGGCTCGCATCTTTGATTGGTGAGCTGCCTGACGAACCATCGCCGCATCCGGACCCCGCGACGGTCGCGGCACGCTTGATCGCGCTCTTGCCGCGCCCGACGACCAATCCCAATATCCCGTCCCGCGAGGCGTTGTTCGGCGCCGGTACGGCGACCCATCCGCGGGCCGTCATGTACGTGTATGTGATCGTTATGGCGTTCGCACTGGGCGCCCAATGGATCGCAGCAAGCCGTCAACCGGCGACGCCCGTCGACCGCGTTCACGCGCCGGCGTCCAGCACGGTTTCCCCAGAGCTGCAACCGCCGAACGCTGGCCAGTAACGATCAACTGGGCTGGGGTAACATGGCAGACACCGAAGCAAATCTGACCATCCTCGCGCTGAACAGCGGCTCTTCCTCGCTCAAATTCGGATTGTATCGCGTCGGATCCGCGCGGACCGAAGCACTGCTCTGCGGCGAGGCTGAAGCGATCGGCGAGAAGAAGGGCAAGTTCCACGCACAGGATTCGCGGGGAAATGCGTTGCTGTCCGAGACGGTGGTCGTACCCGGTCAGCGGGAAGCGATCACCCGTATCGGCAGTCTTCTCGCGGACACCAAAATGCCGATGCCGGCCGCCATCGGACATCGCATCGTGCATGGCGGGCCGAAGCTCCGGCAGCATTGCCTGATCGATGATGCGGTCCTGCAGCAACTCGAGGCGGCAGCTGCCTTCGCGCCGCTGCATACGCCGGCGGCGCTGTCGGTAATCCGCTTCGCACAAGAACACTTTCCCAGGCTGCCGCAGGTGGCGTGTTTCGATACCGCCTTTCATGCCGGGTTGCCCGAGGTTGCGCGGGTCTTGCCGATCCCCAAGGAACTGCAATTGCGTGGAATCCAACGTTATGGATTTCACGGCCTTTCCTGCGAATTGATCGTGCATCGGTTAGCGGACGGTTTGCCGGAGCGCTTGATCATCGCCCATCTCGGCAATGGCGCCAGCGTCACGGCGGTCAAAGACGGCAGATCGATCGACACCAGCATGGGATTGACCCCGACCGGCGGCGTGATCATGGGCACGCGCACCGGCGACCTCGATCCGGGCGTTCTCGTCTATCTGATGCGTGAGATGAAGCTCGATGCCGTCATGCTCGAAGAGCTAGTCGACCACCGGTCCGGGCTTCTGGGGATTTCGGGCGTCGGCAGCGACATGCGGCGTCTGCATCAAGCCGCTTCAGCAAACGCCGATGCGCGTCTGGCCATAGAAATGTTCTGCTATTCGGTTCGCAAACAGTTGGCCGCGATGATCGCCGCGCTCGATGGGATCGATTTGATCGTATTCACCGGCGGCATTGGTGAAAACGATCCGGAAGCACGCGCCGTGATCTGCCGCGGCCTGTCTTGGATCGGCGTCAGCCTCGATGCAGCGCAGAACCGTTCCGCAGACAATCCGATCAGCGATCCCGCATCGCGCTGTGAGGTGCTCGTCCTCGGCTCGCAGGAAGACGAGCAGATCGCCCGCCATACCTTGGCATTGTTGCCACAGAGTCGTTTCCGATAGAGGCCGGCTAAGCCTGTTGAGACTGTCCGCTACCCCTCGGCCCGACGGCGTCGCCGGGAGGCATGGCGGAACGGCACCAAAAGCCGCCGCTCCTCGTCCCACAAGGAGAGTCGCGCGCATTTCAGGCTGTCGAGGAGGGTGAGGCGCCTAGTCTGGCGAAACTCCGGGTTCTCGTCGAAGCATTCGCGCAAGCGATAGTTCGGTATCTTGCTGCAGACGTGATGGATGTGGTGGAAGCCGATATAGCCGGTCAGCCAATGCAGCACCGCAGGCAGATCATAGAAGGAGCTGCCGTTCAACGCCGCCGTATGGAAATTCCAATCCGGGTCGGATGCCCAATAGGTGTGCTCGAATTGGTGCTGGATATAGAACAGCCATGTGCCGGTCGAAGCGGCAAGCAGGAACATCGGAAGATAGCCGAGCAGCAAGGCGCGCCCGCCCACCGTCAGCAGCATCAGCCCGACGATCGCCGCCAGGGCTGCGTTCGTCCCGAGAATGCTGCCCCAGATTTTCCTGTGCCGAAACGGGCTGACGGCTGGAATGCGGTGATGGATGGCGAACAGAAAGATCGGGCCCAAGCCGAACAGCACCATTGGATGCCGATACATCCGATAGCGAAGCCGCCACGGCAGCGAAAGCGACTGGTATTCTTGCACCGTGAGCGTCCTGACATCCCCGGTGCCGCGCCGGTCGAGATTGCCGGAGTTCGCGTGATGGACGGCGTGGCTTTTGCGCCAGCTGGCGTAGGGCGTCAGCGTCAGCACCCCGAGCACCCGTCCGAGAAGATCATTGGCTCGCCGCGACGCGAAGAAGGAACCGTGGCCGCAGTCATGCTGGATCGCAAACAGGCGGACCAGCAGCAAGGCCGCCGGCGCGGCAAGCGGGAGCGTCAGCCCGGGATGGCTCCTCGCGCCGCACAGCAAAGCCGCCATGAGGAGCACAAACGGCAGCCCCGTATTGAGAAGCTGAACCACGGCACGCCGCTGGTCGGCGCGGGCATAGGGCGCCACGATCCCACGCCACGGGAGCGAGGGAAGAAAGGCATCCACCGTCCTCGATTTGGTCGTGGCCGTCTTGCGGCTGAGGATTTCAGATTTCAATTTTCGAGCCGGTCGCGGATCGACAACAGTTCCTGCCGGCGCTCGGCGCTCGTTTTCGGATAAGTCATTTTGAGTTCTTCGAGAGTATCGACGACGATCCGGGACACGATCAGCCGAGCGTTCTCCTTGTCGTCGGCCGGAACGACATACCAAGGCGCGTGCCGGGTGCTCGTCGCACCGAGGCACTCCTCATAGGCCTTCATATAAGACTTCCAGAATTTCCTCTCCTCGACATCGGCAAGGCTGAATTTCCAGTTCTTTTCCGGCGAATCGATGCGTTCGAGGAAGCGCTTTCGCTGCTCCTCCTTCGACAGGTGGAGGTAGAACTTGACGACATGGGTGCCGTTGCCATGGAGGTGTCTCTCCAAATCGACGATCGAACGATATCGGCCGCGCCAGACGGTCTTGTCGTCGTGCGGCGCGTCTGCGAGCCCTTCGCTGCGCAGAATGTCGGGATGCACCCGGACGATCAGCACCTCCTCGTAGTAAGAGCGGTTGAAAATCCCGATCCGCCCGCGTTCCGGCAGGTCACGGGTCGTGCGCCAGAGAAAGTCGTGTTGCAATTCTATCGGACTGGGATGTTTATAGCTGAACACTTGGCAGCCCTGCGGGTTGACCCCGGACATCACATGCTTGATGGCGCCGTCCTTTCCCGCCGCATCCATTGCCTGAAAGATCAGCAGGACGGCATAACGGTCGGATGCGTAGAGCAGCTGCTGCAGCGCGCTCAGCTGCGCAACGTGCTCCTCGAGCAGCTTGTGATACTGCTCCTTCGACTTGTATCCGGGCTCCACCGAGGTCGGCCACTTCCGCAGGTCGACCTCGTCTCCCTCCCGCACGCGAAAATCCTTTGCACTGATTTTCATCTTCAGCCTCCGGTGGCTCTAGCTTCAACTGGTAGATTGCAGCCGCCCGATCCCCGCCAGCCCAGCCAATCTGCCCGCGTGTGTGCTCATGGGATCGGTTTTGATGGGGTCGAGAACCCGATAGGCGAGCAGTTTCACCGGGTCGGTCACGAGGAACCACGCTGCGGCAAAGCCCCAGACAAACAATGCCCAGCCCCAGCCGAGCGGCGTCATGAACACTCCATAAACCGCGATCACCGTCGCCAGGATCTGGGTGCCGAGCACGGCGGCCCATAAGATCCGCGCCGGGCGTATCGACCAGAACGGGCCGCGCGTGCGCGTCTGGAAGATCGTCAGATGCCCGGCCACGGACAGCATCAGATACATCATCGTCTGGAGGTGCGGACGGTCGAGATGAAACACGCGGTCGCCGAGGAAAAACAGGCCGAAGGCGGCAATGGGGCCGACGAGGCCCAGCACCGTAGCAATCGCCAGTACCAGGCGCATGTTCCAGGATTCGGGCGCGTCCTTGTAATGAACGTTGTCATAGGCGATCGACAGGATGGCGCCGTCGTTGAGCAGCGCCAGCATCACGATCATCACCGCCGTCAGCGGATAAAAGTTGAAGATCAGGATCGCCAAGGTCATGAACAGCAGAACGCGCAATGTCTCGGCGATGCGGTACATCGCGTAGCTGTTCATCCGTTGGAAGATTTTCCGGCTCTCCTTGATCGCGTCGATGATCACCGACAAGCCGGGCGTCATCAGCACGATGGCCGCCGCCGCGCGCGCCGCGTCGGTCGCGCCCGAGACGGCGATGCCGCAATCGGCTTTCTTCAGCGCCGGCGCGTCGTTCACCCCGTCGCCGGTCATGCCGACGATGTGGCCGCGCTTTTGCAAAACATCGACGATGTGGAACTTGTGCTCAGGAAACACCTGGGCGAAACCGTCGGCGTTCTCGATAGCCCCGGCCGCCGCGGACGCCTTTTGCTGCTTTTCGTCGCCCAGGCTGCCGGCATCGAGGATATTTGTCCCCATCCCGAGTTTCTTCGCAGTTTCCTGGGCGATGGCCAGCGCATCGCCAGTCACCATCTTGACCTTGACGCCCATATGCTGCGCAGTCGCGATGGTGGACTTGGCATCGTCCCGCGGCGGATCGAACAGCGGCAACACGCCAAGAAACTGCCACTTGCCATCCCCCTCGGCCCGCGCCACGCCCAACGAACGAAAGCCGCGGGCCGCGAATTCGTCGACCGCCTTGTCGACGGCGGGCTTCACATCTGTGGCATTCTCCGACAACGCCAGGATCACCTGCGGCGCGCCCTTGGTCACCTTGAACGCCTTGCCGTCCGGGTCCTTGACGTCGGCCTCGGTGCGTTTGTGCACCGGGTCGAATGGCTGGAAGTGGCCGACCTGATACGCTTTCAGGGCCTGATCGCTTTTCAGGCCGCCCAGAACGGCCAGATCGATCGTGTCGTTGTTGTCCGCGCGCGACGCGAGCGCGCCGGCGAGGATCACCTGCTCGGCAGAAACGTCGTTGACGCCGATCGGGTCGCCCAAAGTCAGCTTGTTCTGGGTCAGGGTGCCGGTCTTGTCGGCGCACAGTATGTCGACGCCGGCCAACTCCTCGATCGCGACCAACCGGGTCACGATTGCCTTTTTTCTGGCGAGGAGGCGCGCGCCGACCGCCATCGTCACCGACAACACCGTCGGCATCGCCACCGGGATCGCCGCCACGGTCAGCACCAGGGCGAACTGCAAGGTGGTGAGGATCGGGTCGCCGCGGAAGATCGCGACGGCAACGATCGACGCCACCATGACCACCGCCAGGATGATCAGGTAATTGCCGATCTTCAGCACGGCGCGCTGGAAGTGGCTGACGGTCTTCGCCCCCTGCACCAGCTCCGCGGTCTTGCCGAAATAGGTGTTCGTTCCGGTGGCATAGACCAGTGCGCCGATCTCACCCTGGCGAACGATCGAGCCGGAAAATATCGCCTCGCCGGATTTGCGCATGGCGGGCAGCGACTCTCCCGTCAGCGCGGACTGATCCACCTCGACCGGGTCGCCGTCCAACAGGCGCGCATCGGCCGGCACGATGTCGCCCAGACGCACGCGGATGACGTCGCCGGGCACCAGCTCGCGCGCCGCCGGGGTGACCCATTTTCCATCGCGTTTCACCCGGGCCTTGATCGCCAAGGTGGCCTTCAGCGCGGCGATGGCGTTGCCCGCCTGGTGCTCCTCCCAAAATCCAACCACCGCGTTGGCCAGAAGCAGAACCAGGATGATGCCAAAGTCTGGCCAATGCCGGGCGACTGCCGACAGGATCACCGCCGCTTCGATCATCCACGGGATCGGGCCCCAAAAATAGCCCAGAAATTTCAGCAGCTCGTTGGTCTTCTCTTCTACAATCTCGTTGGGTCCATATTGGGTCAGCCGCTTTGTTGCCTCCGCTTGGCTGAGGCCGTCCGGCGACGACTCCAATTTCTTCTCGACCTCCGCCAGCGGCAGGGTTTTCAGATCGTCCTTCGCATGACGCTTCGATCCCGGCTTCGCTTCGGGGGGCCTGGACTGGTTGGTAACGGGTTTCATCGGGAACTCTTTCCGCAGGTGCTGTGCCGCCGCAGGTTTCGTGAACTGCGGGAGGCTCTATTCGCCGGCGACCAGCGCCTGCGCGCTGCCTATAACCTCATGGGCAATCATTTGAGGTTGTCCCACTTCCAATTGCGGATTTCCGGCAAATCTTCGCCGTGCTTGTCGATGTACTGCTTGTGCTCGATCAGCTTGTCCTTGAGCCGCTGTTTCAGATAGATGCCCTTTTCGCCGGTCTGCGGCAGGCGGTCGATGGTGTCCATCACGAGGTGGAACCGGTCCAGATCGTTTAGCACTGTCATGTCGAAGGGCGTGGTGATGGTGCCCTCTTCCTTGTAGCCGCGGACGTGGATGTTGTCGTGGTTGGTGCGGCGGTAAGTCAGCCGATGGATCAGCCAGGGGTAGGCATGAAAGGCAAAGATGACCGGCTTGTCCTTGGTGAAGAGATCGTCGAAATCCACGTCGGTCAGGCCGTGCGGGTGCTCCGTGCTGGGCTGCAGCTTCATTAGGTCGACGATGTTGACCACCCGGATTTTCAGGTCGGGCAGATGGTCGCGCATAATGGAGACGGCGGCGAGCGTCTCCAGCGTGGGCACGTCGCCGCAGCAGGCCATGACCACGTCGGGTGCAGCGTCCTGGTCGTTGCTGGCCCACGACCAGATGCCGACGCCCTCGGTGCAGTGCTTGAGGGCGGCGTCCATCGTCAGCCACTGCGGCGCCGGATGTTTGCCCGCGATCACGACGTTGACGTAATGGCGGCTGCGCAGGCAGTGATCCATCACCGAGAGCAGGCAGTTGGCATCCGGCGGAAGGTAGACGCGCACGATTTCGGCCTTCTTGTTCACGACGTGGTCGATGAAACCCGGATCCTGGTGCGTGAAACCGTTGTGATCCTGGCGCCAGACATGCGAGGCCAGCAGGTAGTTCAGCGAGGAGATCTTCCGCCGCCAGGGCAGGTGCGAGGTAACCTTCAGCCACTTGGCGTGCTGGTTGAACATCGAATCGACGATGTGGATGAAGGCCTCGTAACAGTTGAAAAGCCCGTGGCGCCCGGTCAGCAGGTAGCCCTCCAGCCAGCCTTCGCATTGGTGCTCGCTGAGCATTTCCATCACGCGTCCGGTGGACGCGAGAAATTCGTCGTTCGGCAGGGTCGCGGCGTCCCATTGGCGCTCGGTCACCTCAAAGAGTGCTTCCAGGCCGTTGGAGAGCGTCTCATCCGGGCCAAAGACCCGGAAATTCCGCTGCTGACTGTTCAGCTTCGCCACATCGCGCAGGAAACGGCCGAGCACATGCGTGTCGCCGATGCCGCCCACCCCTGGCGAGGACACGTCGACCGCGTAGTCGCGGAAATCCGGCATCCGCAGGTCGCGGAGCAGAATGCCGCCGTTGGCATGGGGGTTCGCGCCCATGCGGCGGTCGCCCGCGGGGGCAAGTTCGGCCAGTTCGGGTTTCAGGCGGCCTTGTCCATCGAAGAGTTCCTCCGGCCGGTAGCTCCTCAACCAGTCTTCCAGCAGCTTGAGGTGTTCGGGATGCGCTGCCGGGTCGGAGAGCGGCACCTGATGCGCTCGGAAGGTGCCTTCAACCTGGAGGCCGTCGACCATCTTCGGCCCTGTCCAGCCCTTGGGTGAATTGAGGACGATCATCGGCCAGCGCGGACGCGCGACGTTGCCGTGGACGCGGGCGTCCTGCTGAATTGCTTTGATCTGCTCCACCGCCACGTTGAGCGCTGCGGCCATGGCCAAATGCATCAAATCGGGCTCGTGCCCTTCGACGAAGAAGGGGGTCCACCCGTAGCCGCGGAGCAACTGTTCCAATTCCTCGCGGGTGATGCGGGCGAGCACAGTCGGGTTGGAAATCTTGTAGCCGTTGAGATGCAGGATCGGCAGCACCGCGCCATCGGTTACCGGATCGAGGAACTTGTTCGAATGCCAAGCGGTGGCCAGCGGACCCGTCTCCGCCTCGCCATCACCGACGACGCAGGCGACGATGAGGTCGGGATTGTCGAGCACAGCCCCGAACGAGTGGCTGAGCGAATAGCCCAACTCGCCGCCCTCGTGGATCGACCCTGGGCATTCCGGCGAAGCGTGGCTCGGAATTCCCCCGGGGAACGAGAACTGGAGAAAGAGCTTCCGCAACCCGTCCTCATCCTGGCTGATATTCGGATATATCTCGCTGTAAGTGCCCTCGAGGTAAGTGTTGCCCACGACGGCCGGGCCACCGTGCCCGGGGCCGGAGACGTAAATCATGTCGAGGTCGTATTTTTTGATGACCCGGTTCAAATGCACGTAGATGAAGTTCTGCCCCGGGGTCGTGCCCCAGTGTCCCAGCAGCATGTGCTTCACATCCGCGAGCGCCAACGGCCGCTTCAGCAGCGGATTGTCGTAAAGATAAATCTGGCCGACCGACAGATAGTTGGCGGCGCGCCAATAGGCGTCCATCCGGTGCAACTCGTCGGAACCGAGGGTCTCCCGCCTGTCGGAAGACGGGTTGTGACCGTTGGGTGCGTCCATTCTCGTGGCTCCGTGTGTGTAACGCTTCAGCCTTCAGTTACGATGAGCGAGCAGCGCGTAGGCGGCATGGCCGGTTCTGCGAATCGCGACAACGCTAACGCAAAACTCATACCGCGCCATGCGCGTCACGGTAGATAAGCCAGCGCAAGCCGAACCACCGTCCCGATCGAGGCATCACCTGACCCGAATTTACGGTCGCAACCTCGCCAACGGGAGCCTCGGAAAATACTCAGTTCGGCCGCGCCCTCGGGGCGGATGCGAGCAAGAGCAGGCAGGCGAGGCGGCAGCACGGCCAACCGCGGCGGGCTCAGCCGGGTCGACGTGTGGCGCCAGGCCATGGGCCACTTATCCGCGACTGAATGACTACGTCGTCGAAGCTAAATCTGCTCATCGGCCGAGAGTGATCTGCCGCGTTCGGATCAGCGCGGTTTCCGAGGTTGCCGCGCGCGCGTTGCCGACTGCTACCGTTCGGCCTTCCTGGTCAGCCAGTTCTTCCTGACGCTGATGGGGGCGGTCGGCCATGCATTGGCCTTCTGCCTGTTCGCGCTGTTCTGCGGCCTCGCCTGGGTATGGATCTACTTCCGTGTGCCGGAGACCAAGGGACAGTCCCTGGAACAGATCCAGCAATTCTGGAAGAAGCATTCCCGATGCTGATCGCAGGCGATGTCGGCTGCGGTCACGCCGTGCTCCTGGCGCCCATCCGTCGTCCGCCCGATTTTAGGGGGGTCACCTCTGCGAGTGGTCGGGGCCAAATGTCCGCGCCCGGTCATCGTAGGTGAACAATTCGCCATACCGACCCCAATCAATGATCGTCTGCAGGGTGCTGGCGGCGTCGTTCTCGGTCAGGTGATCCTGGAGTTCGAGCTCGAACCGGGCCCGCGGTGGTTGGTGATCCTCTCGCTCGTCGATCACTTGGCGAATGTGGGCGGCGAGCGGTACGAAGTGGATCAGATGCTCTCGGAACAGCCGCTTGCGCTCCTCCGTATCGCTCTGGGCGAAGATGAAGCCGGCTGCGGTCATCGCAATAGCGCCATCCTTGAGCTCCGCGAAGTCGAGAATGTGCAGGGCGGCGGCAATCGGAAAAAGATCGTTGATTACGAGGGTGAGAGACCCGGCAATCTTGGCCAGCTCGGCATGCCCTCCGTATGGCGGCGCGACCAAGGTTTCGACGAAGCCGCCAATCCGGTCGATCGAGACCGGCCGCAGAGGTTGCGCCAGGCCGCCATGGACCTGGCTTTGCGCGCCGATCGCTTCCGTGATGCGCGAGGTGAGGATCGAATAGATTTCGTCCACGATGGCGCGGAACGCCGTGTCGAGCCGGTCGCGCGGCTGCGGCAAGGATACCGGGATCTCGGCAGCGATGTGTCCGGGGTTCGCGCCGAGGACAAGAATCCGGTCGCACATCGCAACTGCCTCCTCGATGTTGTGCGTGACCATGAGCACGGCCTTTGTCGGCAGCTTATGTGCGGTCCAGAGATCGAGGAAATCGGTCCGCAGGGTTTCGGCCGTCAACACGTCGAGCGCCGAAAACGGCTCATCCATCAGCAGCAAAATGGGATCGGCGACGGTCGCCCGCGCAAAGCCGACCCGTTGGCGCATCCCGCCTGAAAGCTCGCGCGGGTAGGCAGATTGAAACCCGTCGAGGCCGATCAAATCGATCGCCGCCATCGCCCGGCGACGCACCTCGGCCGCCGACAGTCGCAGCGCGTCGAGACCGAGTTCGACATTGTCCAGGACGGTGAGCCAGGGATACAGGGCGAAGGTCTGAAACACCACGGCGATGCCCTCGGCGGGGCCGGCAAGCGGCACCCCGCGGTAGAGCACCGCGCCGGTGGTCGGCTCGATGAGCCCGCCGGCAATGCGCAGCAAGGTCGACTTTCCGGACCCGGAGCGGCCGAGCAGGCCTAAAATTTCTCCCTCGGTTATCGAGATGGTGATGTCTCTAAGGACGGAGAGCGGCTCCCCGGTCGTCTTGGCGAAGGCTTTGCAGACATTGCGCAGCTCGATGATCGCGGGTTCTTTTTGCGTCGGCATGGCGTCCCTCAATCGAGCCGTGTCCGACGTTCGCCGAAGGCGTAGAGCGGCCGCCACAGAAGCCGATTCATGACGATGACGAGCACCGACATGACGGCGACGCCAAGCGCGATCCGCGGGAAATCGCCGGCCTCGGTCATCTGCGCGATATAGGCACCCAGGCCCCCGGCGCTGAGCTTCGTCGATCCCCAGCTGACGGCCTCCGAAACGATGCTCGCATTCCAGGCGCCCCCGGAGGCGGTGATCGCGCCGGTTACGTAATAGGGGAAGATCCCCGGTAGCATGACCTCGCGCCACCAGCGCCAGGGCCGGACACGGAAGCTCGCGGCAGCCTCCCTGAAATCGCTCGGAAAGGCGCTGGCGCCGGCGATGACGTTGAACAGAATGTACCATTGCGTGCCAAGTATCATCAGCGGGCA
The DNA here is from genome assembly GCA_963790875.1 of uncultured Alphaproteobacteria bacterium. Classification (GTDB taxonomy): domain Bacteria; phylum Pseudomonadota; class Alphaproteobacteria; order ATCC43930; family CGMCC-115725; genus AP-15. The sequence continues at coordinate 156,966 of CAWBQT010000016.1, read as the reverse complement.
GAGCCAGATTTTGGGCGCGAGGTCGAACCGCAGGATCAAAAAGACCGCCACCGGGAAAAAAAGGTTGGCCGGAAAGGCCGCGAGAAATTGGGCGATCGGTTGGACTCTCTCCCGCAGCTTCGGCCGCAGGCCCACGCCGACGCCGATCGGAACCCAAATCATCGATGCGAGCGCGACAAGGATGACGACGCGCAACAGCGTGAGAGCCCCGTCGCTCGCGGCGGTTTTCAGATCACCCCAGGAGAGTGCCGATCGGACATACCGCAGAAGTAACCAGCCGACATAGACGATAATGCAGGTAAGCAGGCCATACCACACGACATCGACGACGCGACGGGGCGGCGACCAGTTCTTCGCCCGACGAACGCGCCCGGGAAGAGCGAGCGGAGCCCGCGCGGCCCTGTGCAAGCGCATACCGATCGGCCCGCTGAGGTGAGCTACCATCCTTGATCGCCGAAAGAGCTCGAGCACCCAGCTTCTTGGCGTCACCAAGGCCGCGGTCTGCTCGAAGCGGAATTTGTCGGCCCAGGCGACCAGCGGACGGAACAGCAGCTGATCGTAGAGGAGGATCGCGATCGTCATCGCGGCAATCGCCCAACCGACGGCCGTGAGATCGCGCTGCTCGATGGCCTTCGCAACATAGGAGCCGACACCGGGAAGCGCGATCTGGAGGTTGCCGACCGAGATGGCTTCGGCAGCCACAACGAAGAACCAGCCGCCCGACATCGACATCATCATGTTCCAGATGAGCCCGGGCATGGCAAACGGGACGTCGAGGCGCCAGAAGCGCTGCCAACCCGAGGCGCGGAAGCTGCGGCTCGCCTCATCGAGATCGCTGGGGATGGTCCGCAGCGACTGGTAAAAGCTGAAGGCCATGTTCCAGGCTTGGCTCGTGAAGATCGCGAAGATCGCCGCAAGCTCCGGTCCCAATACGTTGCCTGGAAACAGGGAAACAAAGAACACGACCGTGAAAGAAAGGTAACCCAGGATCGGGACCGATTGCAGCACGTCCAGCATCGGGATCAATATCGTTTCCGCCCGGCGGCTCTTGGCCGCCAGCGTCGCGTAGGTGAAGGTGAAAATCAGCGATGCGACGAGTGCCGCCAGCATCCGCATCACGGTGCGGAGCGTGTAGAGCGGCAGCGCCGCTGGCGAGAGCGAGATCTCCGGCTGATGCTCGGCGACGAACGGGGTCACCATCTGATGTGCGCCGACGCCCGCGAGGATTACGACGCCGAGCACCAGCAATATCGAAGCGAGATCCCGCCAGTCCGGCAGCCGCGGGTGCCATACCCCTCCGCTCAGCACCTCGGCGTGGTATTCCACGGTTTTTCCTCGTTCGGCAAGTGGCGGTCAATCGTCGTCGACGAAGCGAACGGTTTCAATGATTTGGATCACCTGCGACTGCCAGGGTGATCCGCGGCGTAGTTACATCGAAATTGTTAGAGCGCGCCGTGTGTCGGGGCGAGTATGCGGAAGAGAGTGCTCCTTGCCTGGAGGATGTGATGAAAGCGGTCGCTGTCGCTCTTCGCGGCATAATGCTGCATCGTCCGGCTCGTCGCATAAGTGGGTTTCAGAAGCCGCTGAGGGTATCCTGCACCACGCAGCGGCCACACGCGATCAGAACGACGATCAGGATAACTCCGAGTATTCCGCCGATGTTATAACCACCGCCGCGGGGTGTGGTAGCCACGAACGAAGCCGGCCCAACCTGCCTCAGTTTGATAGGCAGAAAGTCAGGAGCGGCGTATGTCCATGATCGTTTGGATTCTGCTGGGGCTGGGGCTGGGCGTCATCGCGAGCAAGATCGTCAGCACCACCGGCGAGGGTACCGTCGTCGACATTCTGCTCGGCATCGTCGGCGCGGTCGTCGGCGGCTGGCTATTCAACCTTTTCGGCGGCACCGGCATGACGGGTTTCGACATCAGCACCGTTTACAGCGCGGGCGCCGCCGTCATCGGCGCTGTCATCCTTCTGGCGCTCTACCACGCTTTCTTCCGCAAACGAATGCTTTGATTTCGGCTCACCCGTCGCGAAGGGGGCGGGTGCCTAAGATTTCGTGAGGACGACGCCGTACAGGATCGCTCCATAATGACAACCAGCTGCGAGCAGCACCAGACCGTGCCAGATCACATTGTGATACGGCAGCGACCGCCACAGATGAATACCGGAGCCGATCGAATAGAGCACGCCACCAAGGGCAATCAGTATGACGGTCGTCGGTTCGACGACATCGAGCAGCGGTCGGATCCCCACCAAAATCAGCCACCCGAGTGCGAGATAAAGACCGGTCGAAAAGCGTTCGATTCGGCGCGGAGAAGCGAGCTTGGTGACAGCACCGCCGATCGCCCCCGCCCAGACCGCCGCGGTCATGCCGACCGCCCAGGCGCCATGCAGCCGGCAGGTCGTCAACGGGGTATAGGTGCCGGCGATCATCAGAAAGATCGAGGCGTGGTCGCGGCGCCGCAGGAATTCGCGCCGGGGCGAGGCGGTGGCATGGTTGTAAGCCGCCGAGCAGAACAGCATGGCGAGGAGGCAAGCCGCATAGATCAGGACCGCAGGCAGGACTGAGCGATTAGCCACCGCGGAAGCGACACTCACCAGGCCGACTGAGCCGACGATACCAAGAGTGATGCCAGCCAAATGTACGGCTCTGTCCGCGGCAAGTTCGCCAACCGCTTTGGAGGGACGAATGCCCCTCGACGACCTATCCATAGGTGAAGACCCTTTCTGTCGTCGGGAGGCCGCCGTCAAGCCACATGTTCGAGCTTCGGCTTCCGACCCAAACGGCCATGGCCCGCCCGTTTCCTTATGCCCGACATTGCCATCGGTGCGCACTCGTCTGAGAGGCTGAGAGAGAATGCGGATTCCCCGGCACTCCGATAATGCCACCTCTCCTCCCGCATTGGGCAGCAGACGAGCGGAGGGCGCAGTGCTGACCGCCGGCCAAGGAGGTGCGTCGAAACTTTTCTGATGCTAAAATATCCGCTTGCTATCCGGCATTTCATCACCATTTGTTTAATGGTTTCTCACAATCGGAAAAGCTCTGAGAAAACCGCAAAGTTATACTGCGGTTGTTGTGGAGAAATTGTGTCATGACGAGGCGAAAATGAACCGCTATTTTTGGCTACTGGATCACCCTGCCGTTCTGTTGGCGCTGGTTGCGGGTACGATCCTTGCCTTTGCTTGGCCAATGGGGGACGTGCCTGCCTGCGTGGTGGCGGCCCTGATGATGGTAGTAGCCGCAGGCATAACCATACGGGCGCTTCCATGGTGGTATTCATCCAGAGTTCAGACCCGCTCATGACAAGGGCATCCTGTTGACAGACGTGTGTTTACGCCTTCGTCAGAAGCCGCCTCGCTTGCGCGCGCGCCACATATCCAAGAACTCAAGATTTTTGCGCCTGCCTCCCCAGTAGCTTACCCAGGTGGTCGCCGGTTTCGTTGATCACGCGGGCATATTCGCGCATTTCCCGTTCGATCTCGGCGATCCGGTCGCCATCAGCTCTCGCAAACTCTGTGTAGGCAGCGCGCCAATCCTCGTGCTCGACGATTTCAAGCTCGCTTGCGACAGCGCGTGATCGGTGTATCCCGAGTTGCAGTGGCGTCGTCGGCCGGGCCGTTTGAAATGCCCTTAGTTTGCTTAACCCGGCTGATCGAAGACGGTGACGCATCGCCGTTTTGTTCCGAGTCATTGTCTCCAGGATGAGCAAGTCACCGAAGGTGTTAAATTTGTCAAGGTGGTCGACCTTACCCTCTTCCCAGACGGCAGTGGCCTGCGGATAGTAGAGACCATCGGGCATACCATATAGCTTCAAGCCTTCTTTCAACACGTACTCTTCCGGGAGAGTCGCTTTAATCTTGATATCGAAAGCTGCGTTCCCGGTTAGTTCGAAGCCTGCACTCAGCCGATATATTTGACAGTCGTCGATAAAAACGCCATCTCGACCCTTCATCGCGTCACTAATCGATTTCGAGTAATTATCTACGTCGCCATAAGCATCACTCGCCGTTACCGTCTGGCTGTCGAGTTGAAGATTGATGGTCACCTCAATCAAATTCGAAAATAGGAAGCGGTTGACGAGTTGCGCATGAACTGACTCAGCGAATGCCCGCCGCGCCGCACCTCCCGCCGAAAAGGTAACAGGCCGTATATCGAACGACTGGTGCCATTCACCTAAAAAGGGAACGAGACCAGCCTTACTGGCGGCGCGTTCTGCGGCGAGGTAGTCCAGATAGGCAGCATCTGTCATGACGGGTTCAGCTGGTGGGTCCCGTTTTTCAATTCTACCCGATCTGGCCAGCCATAGGTAGTTTCCGAACCTATCCGTGCTCGCCTGCCACTGGTACTTATCGCCGCCCAGGTGGCGCGGGGAGCGGTCATCGGCCGACAGGGTTGACGGCTCACCCTCGGATCAAGGAGGGGATCGCATGGTTGCAATAACCAACGACAAGGCCACGATGATAATAGAACAGGCCCTAGTCTGCGCGGCAAAGTATCGCGTCCTTGCATTGAGTGAATTGAATCAACTGATGGCCCAGTTACTCGAAAAAAATGCTCTTTGGCTCGAAGACACGGCGGCGCGCTTGAAACACTCCGGCAATCTTTTAAAGGACGTGCCTGCTTAGAACGTACTCCTCCCGAAGCTCTGCTTTCGGCCGGTGCAGGCCTCAAGTTGAAAGAAAGGTTTATCTGATGTATATCTCGCTGAGAGATAGCTGCTCCAAGGGGTTCAACAAATGGTGGGACGCTTACCAGCCAGAAATCAAGAAGAATGTTCCGACAGATGGGGGCGACGAGGTGGTGTCTGCTGATCCTGGTTTGGATAATAGGTCGATGATGTCGCCCGAGCGGTTTCATGATACAGCGCTCGTGCCTGGCCCGGATAAAAAATATAAAATATAACCCGACATTCCCTGGATTCGTGATCTGTAAAAGATAATTTTAAGTCTCACCCCGGGTGCCGACGAAACGACATTCGATCCCAACGACCCCGTTTGCAACCGATGGCCGCATTGCCTGCCCCTCAACGCCGGAAATCCTCGCGTTAACTTTCATCAGGCGCACCTTTTCCGTCGTCGTCTATCGCATCTAACCCCATCTTCCGGTCACGCTTGGCGCATACGGCCAGCATAGATCCCATTCAGCGATCTCTGCTCTCAGCGGGGCCATCCGTCACCCCCACCGCACTTGTAGATGTCGAGGGACCTGCGAAGGCTTGACGTATCCCAGCCCTGTTACCGGCGCTCCGTCCCCGCTGACGACCATATCCTCCCTGCCGGCTGCAGCAGCCCGTACACAAACCGTTCGTGCCATTCGGGGACGGCCGTCTCGGCGTCGTGACGCTCGGCCATCTCCGCAGAGAGCCGCCTCGGCAACGAAGCCCGCCCGCGCTGACTGCATGATTCCATCGTCCAGCCGCCGAACAGCAACGATGATGATCAGCCCGGCGGAGCCACAGCTATGGCAACCGCCGTCCCGGCCCTCGACGAGCCGATAAACGCGCTGTCCCGACAGGCGCACCGTCCATGGCTCGCGTGGCTCGCACCCCAGGGTGGGGAATGTACGCTCCAGAGCGACGGCGTCCTGCCAAGCGGGTTAGCTAAAATCGCACTACAGAAAGGTCACGCCAATGACGAATTTAGACGGATGCGTAATTACGTTTCCCATCGTCGGTGGAATTTTCGGTGTTGGTCGGCTTGCGACCAGGCTGAAGGCGCTTGCAGACACGGAGCAGATTGGCCCTTGGCACATCGGCAAATGGATCGACTTCAACCATACTGCGATCCGAATGCGATTCACCTTCGTTTCGGATGGTGAGCGTGCGCGGGGAACCTGCACGGGCGCAGCAAGCTGAGTTGGCCAGCGCGTCCCGATGCCTATCGAGCTGGCGAGTGAGTTCGGGGTCCATCCGAACCAGATCTACAACTGGAAGAAGCAGCTGCTGGATGGGTGCCGCGAGGGTGTTTGAGAGCGGCGGCTCGGCGGAGGGGACAGCCAGCGGGGTCAAGGTTGGTGTTCTGTCCGGCAGATCGGCCAGCTGAAGGTCGAAAACGATTTTTGGCACGAAACCCCCGGACTTGATCCGGGGGCGGGCTGAGTGGGGTGGTGGCGATCTACCAGCGCCCGAACACCAGCAAGCCGGCAGCGGCGCACAAGATCTACCCGTACCTGCTTGGCGGGATCGCGATCAGGCCGATCAATCAGGTCTGGTGCTCGAACGTCACCTATATCCCAACGGCCAAGGACTTCCTCTACCTGGTGGTCATCACGGACTGGCAAGCCGCGCCGTGCTCGCGTGGCGGCTGTCGAACACGCTCGGCGCCGATTTTTGTGTCGAGGCGGTCGAAGAGTCCCTGTCCCCCTATACCGATCAATCGAGGTTATGCGGGCGGCAGGATTCCCGGCATACGGGCCACCCACTGGGTTTAGGGTGAGCGCCCCGCGCTGCTGCTATCCGTGCAGGAGGCATCAAGAATGCTTGTACGCCATCGGGAACGGCATCGCACCGGACACGTCGGCTGGTTGCGCGCAGCGGTGTTGGGTGCGAACGACGGCATCCTCTCGACTGCAAGTCTGGTGCTGGGTGTTGCGGCGGCGCATGGGACGCGCAACAACGTGTTGGTCGCGGGGGTTGCCGGCCTGGTCGCCGGGGCCATGTCGATGGCTGCGGGTGAGTACGTGTCTGTGCACTCCCAGGCGGACACCGAACAGGCCGACCTCGCACGTGAGCGCGCGGAACTCCGAGCAGACGACACGGGCGAGCATAAAGAGTTGATGGCCATCTATGTTGGTCGTGGCCTCGATCCGGCGCTCGCGGAACAGGTCGCCAACCAACTCATGGCCCATGATGCCATAGGCGCGCATGCCCGCGATGAACTCGGCATGTCCGAGACGCTCAGAGCCCGTCCAATTCAGGCTGCGTTCGCATCGGCCAGCAGCTTCGCTGTTGGAGCAGCCATGCCTCTCATCGTTGCTGCCTCAGCCCCGGCGGCAAGTCTGATTATCTTCGTGGCTGGCGCTTCACTGCTCTTTCTCGCGCTCTTGGGCGCGCTGGCCGGACGCGCGGGCGGCGCAAAAGTCGCGCCGAGCACAATACGTGTCACATTCTGGGGTGCGCTGGCGATGGGGATAACCGCAGGCGTCGGGGTCTTGTTCGGAACCGTTGTATAGGCGGGGGCCAAACGCACGTTTTTCCTGCCCGGCATGGCGTGGCGGCAGCGCATCCTCTCCTTGACGCCGGATTTTGGCACACCGCCGATGTCCAGAAACACGCAGGTGATTGCTGGCGCTCTTTTCAACGGCTTTCTTCGCGTCGATCGGATCATCGCTGCCACAGGATTCTTGTGTCTTCCAATGGGATCGCGACGCCGTCGCGGTATGGTATCAGTCGTGCCGTATAATCCGCCGGTCGGCGGGCTGCAGACACAGAAGCTGTATAAACATAGCCGCCCGACAAGCCGGCCGGTTGGCGAACGCGCTTCATCTCCTGCCGCACCGGAGCACTGCCCGTGACGCCATCGGCGTAAAGCTCTACCCGGACCGCCTCGGGGTCGAGGCCAGCAAGATAGACCTCCACTTCAAATACGTACTGCTCCCCGTCGGTCACAAACTTCATTTCTCCGAAGCGTAGTGCGGCCCATTTTTGGTCGAGAACGTGGCGCCAATTAATGAGAACCACGCCGATTTTGCCTTTATCGACAGCCCGCTCACGGTAAGCTGCCGCCGCCGGGAGATAGTGCTGCTCGGCATATTCGCGCACCGCGCGGTTGGTGGAAAAGCGCGGCGTCAACTTCGCCATGCTTTCCCGCATCCGGGTCACCCAGGCGCCGGGGATCCCCTGCTCGTCACGGCTATAAAACTCGGGGATCACCGCGTGCTCGAGCAGATCGTAAAGCGCCTCGGCCTCGATGGCGTCCCAGGCGGAGCCGTCGTCATGTTCCCGGCCATCCCCCAACGCCCACCCGACCTCCGGCGTGTAGGCTTCCGCCCACCAGCCGTCCAATTCCGACAGGTTGATGCCGCCATTGACGAGCACCTTCATGCCGCTGGTCCCGCATGCTTCCCAAGGGCGTCGCGGCGTGTTGAGCCAGACATCCACTCCCTGCACCAGTTGCTCGGTCAGGAGCATGTCGTAGTCGCTGAGGAAAATCGCACAGGGGCGGACCTCGGGCCGCCGGATGAAACGCGTCCATTCCTGGATCAGGGCTTGGCCCGCCTGGTCCGCCGGATGAGCCTTGCCAGCGATGATGAGCTGCATTGGGCGCTGCGGATCGGTAAACAGGCGCAGCAGTCGCTCCGGGTCGTGCAGCAGCAGGTCCGGTCTTTTGTAGCTTGCAAAGCGACGTGCAAACCCCAGCGTCAAATTGTTGGGATCAAAAAAATGTTTGGCCCCTTCAACCGCCTCGGCCGACGCGCCGGAGGCGGCTAGTTGCTTGGACAATCGGTCGCGAGCGTATTCAACCAACGTCGTTCTGGCGGCATTGCGAAATTGCCAGAGCCTGACGTCCGAAATGCGGCGAATGTCGTGCTCCAGGGCTTCCGCCGTGCCAAGCCACCGATCCTTGCCGCAGGCCTCCGTCCAAAGATCGTCGGCCGCCGCCGAGTCCCAGCTCCGCATGTGAACTCCGTTGGTCACGTGTCGCACGGGGACTTCATGCGCCGGCCAATGCGGAAAGAGCGGCTCGAAAAGGTGTCGGCTTACCTCGCCATGCAGGCGGCTCACACCATTCACCGCCCCACTCCCGCGGATCGCCAGATGTGCCATATTGAAATTCTCTGCCGGGTCGTTCGGGTTCTGGCGACCCAGCGCCAGCAGCTCGTTCGCGGTTATGCCAAGCTTCTGCTCGGCATAACCGCCGAGGTATCGTTCGATCAGGGCTGGAGAGAAACGGTCAAAGCCGGCGGCCACCGCCGTGTGGGTGGTGAAGAGATTGCCTGCTCGCGTAACCGCCAGAGCGACTTCGAACGACTGCCCGGTCGCCTGCATGAAGCTCCGCGCGCGTTCCAGTACGGCGAACGCCGCATGCCCTTCATTCAGATGGCATACTTCCGGCTCGATGCCCAGTGCGGCGAGCAACCGCCATCCGCCGATCCCGAGTACCAGCTCTTGCAGCAGGCGCAAGTATGGGCCGCCGCCGTAAAGCTCGCTGGTAATCCCCCGGTACGGTGGAAAGTTGGCCGTATCGTTGCTGTCCAGCAGGTAAAGCTTCACTCTGCCGACCTGAACCTGCCAGGCGCGCAGCCAGATCGGGTACCCTGGCAGGTCGAGCTGCAACCGCAACCACTCCCCGTTCGGGCGCCGCAATGGCACGATCGGCAACTGTCCCGGATCGTTGTAGGGAAAGAGGGCCTGTTGCGCTCCCTCGTGGTCGATCACCTGGCGGAAATAGCCTTGTTGGTAGAGTAATCCCACGCCGATGACCGGAACGCCCAGATCGTCGGCCGCTTTGAGCTGATCGCCTGCCACGTTGCCGAGCCCGCCCGAGTAGATCGGCAAGGCTTCGCTCAACATGAATTCCATACTGAAATACGCAACGCAGCTTAGTGGAGATTGCGGATAGGTTTGCTCAAACCATGCGGGCGCATCAGACGCATCGCGCCTCGCCCGCACCAGGTCGTCGACGGTTTTGCGGAAAGCAGGATCGGCTAGATCACGCCGAAGCTTTTCCCGCGAGACCGTCTGCAGGACCGCCCACGGATTGTGCGTCAGCTCCCACAAGACCGGATCCAATTGCCGCCACACCCGGTCGCTCGCGTGATTCCACGACGAACGCATATCCAGCGCAAGCTCGACCAGCGAACCGAATCCCTCTACGTCCGTAGAAAGGGGAGGCTCCTTGAGGTGACTGACCCGCGTCTGCTCGCTCATCGCCTCTCCTGCAAGTTTGTCATGGACGAACCCTCCGGACCGGCCAGACCCGAACAAAGACTAAGACAAAAGCATGCCGCCACCGCGCCGGCGAGAGTCGAGTGTTTCATATGCCGCTACCCGACGGCATCGTGGGTTGCCGTTGGATGACCGATGGGTTTGATGATGGTTATCGCCGCATCGCGTCGGCAGGCCCGGAAACCACTTATGGTGGGGCCCCCACATAGTCGGCGGTGGCTGGGTCTTAAACTGACGACATGGTTGTTCGTTGGGGAGATAGTGCTCTACGTGATGCCGAGGCGGGCGAATACCGGAACCTTCACTGCGTCCAGGACAAAGGTGAAAACCGCCGCTGCGGCAAAGACGCCGGCTACCGCCGAGACCGGCAGCGGGGTCATGGCAATCCCGCCGATGGCTAATGCCGTGGCGATCAGAACATCGGCCATGGACGACCCGGCGAGCCAGAGGCTCGGGCGCGAGCCCCACAGATGCCGGCGTTGGCGAATGGCGTAGATCGTCGCCTGGCTTCCGAATACCAAGGCCACAAAGCAGAGGGTTCGCAGCCCCGCGGTTCCGAGATTCAGCGCAAGTTTGCCGACGGCCAGGACACCAGTGCAGAAGGCCAGCAGGCAGATCCCCATGATCGCGCCCGCAATCGTCAAATTGCCGATACGCCACGCATTCGGCGTCGGCGACGGTCGCACGTTGTCCGTCGTCAACGACATTGCCAGGAAGTCGCCGGCGACCATGATGATGACCATCAGCAGCGGCGTCAGGATCGCGTGCCCGGTGATGACTAGGCCAAGCGCCAGAAACAGCACCGTCACGATCTTCTTGGTGATCGAGTTCAGCGTGTAGGTCAGGATGCGCTGGAACGTCACGCGGCCTTCCTTGACCGCGGCGACGATGCCGGCGAGGCCGGGCTCGGTCAGCACCATGCCGGCGGCCGATTTGGCGACGTCGGTCGCCGTCGAGACGGCGATGCCGATCTGCGCCTGACGCAGCGCCGGCGCGTCGTTGGCGCCGTCGCCGCACATGCCGACCGTATGGCCCCCCTTTTGGAACGCCTTGACGAGCTTGTACTTGTCCTCCGGCAGCACGCCGGCGAAGACCGCGAACTTCGCGGGACGGATCGCGTCGGGGATCGGCCCGGGCGGACAGACGGCGCCGTCGAGCCCCACCGCATGCGCCACGATCGATGCGGTCGCCGGCGCGTCGCCGGTCACCATCACGGTGCGCACGCCGAGCCCGTGCAATTCGCTGACGAGCGCCGCCGAATCCGTGCGCGGCGGATCGCTGAGCGCGATCAGCCCGGTGAGCTGCATTGCCGCCGGCGGCCCGGCCGCGACCGCCAGCACCCTGAAACCCTGCGCCTCGAGCTCGGCCGCCGCCGCTGTTGCGGTCGGCGACGTCTGGGCGAGGCCGACCACCGCGGCAAAGGCGCCCTTCACGATCCGTTGATTCCCGCCGGGCGTCCCGCTGCCCGGCACCGCGACCGTCGCCTCGGACATCTTCGTCGCCGGATCGAACGGCACGAACTTGATGAGTCGCGGCAAATCGCCGACGTTCTTGCCGCTCGCGGCCGTGCGAATGGCACCGTCGACCGGGTCCTGCCCGCCCTCCGAGCTGGCGAGCGCCGCCAGCATCAGGACCCGCGCCGCGTCGAAACCGTGCATCGGGCGAACATTCGTCACGGTCAACGCGTTGCGCGTCAAGGTGCCGGTCTTGTCGGCGCACAGGACATCCATCGTCGCCGCTTCGTCGACCGCGGAGAGGCGAGTCGGCAGCACGCCCCGCTTTGCCAAGGCCCGCGCGCCGAGCGCCGAGGCCAGGGTAAAGGTGGCCGGCAGTGCGACCGGTATCGTTGCGAGGACCGCGGTCAGGACGAGCGGAATGATTTCGGCCAGCGTTAACGCGAGAAAATAAGCGTAGCCCACCAGTATCGCGATGACGACGCTATTGAATGCTGCGAGATTGCGCACCACGCGCAGCACCGCCTTCTGCTGCGAACTCACGACGTGGGCGGTGCGGACGAGCTCAGCGGTGCGGCCGAATTTGGTACGCGCCCCGGTCGCGGTTACCTCGGCCACCGCCTCGCCGCGGCGCACCAGCGCCCCGGCATAGCTCTCTACCCCCGCGCCCGCCTCGATCGGGATCGACTCGCCGGTCAACATCGATTGGTCGAGCAGGATTTCTCCGGAGGTGAGCCGCACGTCGGCGGCAACCACACCGCCGAGCGACAGCTGCACCACATCGCCCGGCACCAGCCCGACCGCTGGCACGGTTTGCCAGGCGCCGTCGCGCCGCACCGACGCGTTCAGCGCCAGCCGCGACTTCAGCGCGGCAAGGGTGGCCTGGGCCCGGCTCTCCTGGAACAGACCGAGTGCGGCATTGAACACCAACAGACCGGCGATGATCGCGGCCTCGACAAACTTGCCGAGCATCAGCTGTAGCAGGATCGCGGCCTCGAGCATCCACGGCACCGGCGCCCAGAATTTCTCGAGCGCCATCCGCAACGGATGCAGCGCCGTATCTGGCATCGCATTCGGACCGAACTTTGCCAGCCGGCGGCGAGCCTCGTCGCCCGCCAAGCCCGGAACATCGCCCTTGGCGGCAGCTGCCGGTTTCAAAAGGAACGCACTTGCGGGGAGCGATGGAGCAGTTGTGATCATGATCTACCTTACCGCTCGGCAATTGATTGCCGGCACAGAGGACAAACCTCCCGGGTCGCCTCATAAAGTCCCTGATTACTCCTGGTGTCGAACCCTGCCCCAAGCGGCCGTTAGGTCGCGCGACGCCTGCTCGAAAGAGGTTCTGGCACGATCCCAGCCTTCGGCGCCGACGGTCTGCAGCCGGCGTGACGCAGCCTCGGTTCTGGTCCAGGCCTTGTGCAGGTCGGTGTCGGCCGCGTTGTCCGCCTCTTTCCCGTTGGACTCTGCTCTCACGCTAAAGTCATGCAGCTTTCGTTCCCATTCCTGCATGTCATCGCGGGCTTTCTGCGTGTAGCTCGCCCGGTCGGTTGTCGTATCGCCGCCGGTGGCTGATCCGACCGGCGCGCTCGCCGCGGGCGCCGGACTTGACTGCCCGGCGCCCGGCAGAGCGCCGATCAGCATCAGTGATCCAATCACGATCGAGGCGACAATTATCTTCATCTCAACCTCCTTGGTGCTGCGCGTGCGCCAATCGGACAGGTTCAATGCACCATTCTTCAGCCATCGGCATGGACGAGATCGCCGATCGGCTCTGCGGCTGTCACCCCGGCATGCACGTCGAGGCGCGAGGGGTTGACCGTACCGAGGACCGCCTTGGCGCGAGCCATTTCCGCTGCCGTGCCGTGCGCCATCACCAGAAAGCCATCGGCTTTCACGGCGGCTTCGTACTGGATCACGCTGTCCTTCGGCACGCCGATGCTGTAGAGCGCGGCACCGAGCGCACTCAGCCCGCCAACCACGACTGCACTCTCGACGGCGGAGACCGCCATGGCGGTCAGATATCCGAGCACGATGACGTGGCCCACGACAGGAATGGCCATGAACAGCCCGCCAAAGAACAAGCCCCAGAGACCGCCCCAGAACGCCCCCCGCTTGCCCCAGAACTTGATCCGATCGCCGATATTGTAGAACCCGACGACCTTTTCCTCGGTATGATATCCCTTGCCGACGACGCTGAGGTGCTTCATCTCGAAGCCGGCCGCGGTGAGTTTTTTCACCGCCGTTTCCGCGGCTTGGTGGTCGTCGAAGACGGCGATAACTGCGTCGGCTGCTGCCATTCGATTTGTTCCTCTTTCAGGACAAGGGGGAGGTCGCAATGCGCTGTTTGCATTGTGCAAACTGGGGTTCGTCGCTATTCGAGGGCTTCGCTCGGCCCATTTGCGGTCCTTCCTGACACGCCCAATGAGACGTCCTTCATCAGCGGGACACGCGCGGCGCCGTTGGCGCCAACCGGCTTGCCGGCTTTCTCCAGCAGCTCGAGAAACGGCTTGATGATGTCGATCGGCATCGGAAAGACGACGGTGGAATTCTGTTCGGCCCCGATCTCGGTCAAGGTCTGCAGGTAGCGCAACTGCATGGCGGCCGGGGTGCTCGACAGGATCTGGGCGGCATTGACCAGGGTCTGCGAGGCCTGAAACTCGGCTTCCGCATGGATGACCTTGGCGCGCCGGTCGCGTTCCGCCTCGGCCTGTTTGGCGATGGCGCGCACCATGTTGTCCGTCAGTTCGACGGTTCGGATCTCGACGTTGCTGACCTTGATCCCCCAGGTTTCGGTCTGGGCGTCGAGGATGCTTTGGACGTCGGCGCTGAGTTTTTTCCGTTCGGAAAGCATCTCGTCGAGCTCATGCTGGCCGAGCACTGCGCGCAGGGTGGTCTGCGCGAGCATGGTCGTCGCGGGAAGGTAGGACTGAACCTTGATGATGGCGCGTTCCGGATTGACGACGTTGAAATAGAGCACTGCGTCAACCTTCATCGAGACGTTGTCCCGCGAGATCACGTCCTGGCTCGGTATCTCGATGACCTGAATGCGCAAATCAACCCGCACCATTTCCTGGAAAAAGGGGAGCAACAGGACAAGTCCCGGGCCTTTGACCCCCTGAAAGCGCCCTAACGTGAAGACCACGGCCCGCTCATATTGGCGCAGGATCTTCACGGTCGCCCGGATCAGAGCCAAGGCCACCGGGAAGGCCACAATCACGACAAGCAGGATGATATAGAGAGGTGAGTGGAACACGGCGTTGCTCCTTGCGGAATGAGGGCCACAGACGCTCATTCGAGCGCATGGGCAGATTCCGAACGGCTCGATCCGAGCACCTGCGGTGTCGATGTTGCCGGTTCGGATAGCCTCAACCGATCTTCGGTAGAGAATGTCGGGCTGTAACGCCGGCCATATTAGGTTCGGAATTTACCTACGCGCTCTTTCGCGATCAGGCTAGAGAGGTTGGAGCCCGTGAGTATTATCCGTCATTGCAAGCCGATGCTTTCGACCCGACGTATAATCATCTTCGATTCGGATTCCTGGCTCGGCCGCCACTGCACAGCCGGTTCGACCGGCCTTGGTGTAAAACTGCCGGCCACGGCCGCTCGGCACGGATTGTCGAAAAACTGGTGAAAGATGAACCGATGGGACTGATTCTTTTGATCGTGCTGCTCTTGGTTTTGTTCGGAGGCGGCTTTGGGTACTACCGCGGCGGCTATTATCGTCGCGGCGGACCTGTCGGGATCGGCGGCGTACTCGGCTTGCTCCTCGTCGTCCTGGTGATCGGCTGGCTGGTGTCCGGGCACGTCGGCGGCCTCTCCTTCTGAGCTTCGAGAGGTAAATATCGACGCTGGCCCAAGGCGTAATTTTGCTGTCCCCGGCACCGCCATTTCGGCGACGGTCCCGGATAGCGGCGCCCGGTTTGTCGACGGCACGGGAGCGGCATTAACAGAACTTCGAACGCAGCGGCCTGCTTTGCGGCCGGATCGTCCGGCTGCAGAACGCCCACGATACCGTTGGGCGACCGGCGGATCCGGCATCCCGCCGGCACCCGCTGTGCGGCCTAACCGTTGTTCGCATGCTGCGCCCGGTTGGGTCCGATCACTGGAATAGCGGCTCTCGTCGTCGCGCGCGCATGTGTTGGGATCCGCTGTTCGGAGACCGAGACCCTGCCGGAGGTCCCGCGGCTAGGCTCTCGAAAGGACGCCGCTGGCGCCGATTGGGTCGAGATTTGCGGAGGGGGGCGCGCAGCGCCGCCAGCAGCCAGGGTCGGGTTGTCTCGCTAGACGCGAAGCTCCGATCTCTCGCCCGGCGGACTTCACGTCCGAGAAAGCCCTCACCCCGGTTCTCGCGCCATAGGTAGTTTCCGAAGCTACCCGAGATTGGAGCATGGCGGCATGTTCGAGGGTGCTGGCGCTGATGGGTCGTGCGAGTGGGTCTGAAGATCCTGTACCGAAACGCGCGACGACCCAACGAGGTTGGAATGAAGCTCGTCCCCGATCGATCGCAGAAAACGGCGGAGAACCAGCTCCTGGAAAGATTGGGCTTCACCGTAATCGAGATCGTGCCTGCGCGCTTGGCTCGGGTGTCAAATATTCTCTTCTCAGAACACAGGGCGCTGGAATGAACAATTTCGGCGGACTGGAACCGAAGCGAAGAACGACGCGGCTATCGGGATGCCGGGTGAAAGCCCGGACACTTCGACCCCGAAGTCGGGCGAACTGACAACGCTGGTTTCTTGCCAGCCTAGCCGCCGTAGCCGAGTTGATCGCTCCGCCGGCCGTCCCCGTGAGCGCCGTGGTGGCGGCAGTCAAGGATGGTTGCGCAGCGCCTGGGCTCGGGCGTCCGGCACCGCCGCGAATTTGACGTTGATTGCGATCGGGTTGCCGCGGTGCCGCTCAGCGAGGCGCTCGAGACGATCCGCTAGATCTTCGAACGTGGCGTCCTTCGACAACAGAAATGACAGCGGGCCATCGGCGAACGCCACCGTCACTTGGCTTTGCCGTGATTCTTCATGGTGGATGTTCAGCATCCTATTTCTCCGCTATGTCGATCGAGCGGCGTTGGCTCCTGCGAAAGCATGCAGGCCTGCGAAAAGTGCCTTTCGCTCGACAGGCAACCCGGCGATTGCACGGGTTGAACGGTTCGACATTAGCCCGCGGCGCGACTGCGACGGTAGCTTCGGAAACTACTCAAACCGCAAGCCGCCTTGAGCGCAGCCGTAAGATCCCGGACCCTGGCGTCAACGCCTCGAGCAAACCCGCAATGGGAAACCACGGAAGGACGTTCGTCTGAGTATTTTCCGAGCCTTTCGGTTTTCGTTCATGCTCCCCATCTTTCTTGGAACCAATCGAAACCGATCGGGCACGGCCGATGCGCAAAATTCTGGCAGTCTTCTTTTCAATTTATTCCTTTTGTCTAGCTCGGCCGCTTTCCTGAGTGCCTGCAATACTGCAGCGAGCGCGGGCGAAGACATCTCCGCCACCGGGAACGCGATTACCGGCGGTGCCGACCAGAGCAAGCCGCATTATTAGAGTTAAGGCAGGCTGAATTGGGATCGACACTGTGAACAACATCCACGTTTCAGGCCTATCTCGATCGTTAATGCGCGCAGTGCCTGCTTTCCAGCCGCTGAGACAGGCCGGATCAGTCGCAAACTGGCCGAAGCCGCTCCTCTGGAAAGCGAAAGTTCAAGGAGATCGAGCAGTGCTGCAAAACCTGCTTGCGGTTGTCCTCGTGCTCGCCGTGCTTTCGTCGGCAGGTACGCTGGTCATTTGCCATCTCATTTCGGCTATGGGGGCGGCGGTGTCGGTTTGGTCATCCTGATCGTCTTGGTCGGAGCAATGGGAAAATCATAAGACGCCTGCTGAGAGTAGTCCTGCTGGGCTTGAAGCTCGATCTCCGCATTGAGTTCGGCCCCGGCGAGGATGACGTAGGCGGTCAGGTAGAACCAGAGCAGCAGAATGATGACGGCGCCGAGCGAGCCGTAGGTCCTGTCGTAGCTGCCGACCATCGAAACATAGGTCGTAAAGGCGATCGACCCCAGGATCCATAGAACTGTTGCCACAACCGATCCGCAACTTATCCATTGCCATTTCGGCGCCGCCCGATCCGGGGCGTAGCGGTAGACGATGGCGAGCGCAAGGATGACGATCCCGGCCAGAACCGGCCAGCGGACAAGGCCCAGCGTGTGGCCCCATGCATCGGACACCGGCAGCAGGGCGAGAGCAGCAGGCAGCACCGCCACCAGCGCGAACGCGACGATGCCGAAGAGCGCCAAGCCGGCGCCGAGCGCCAAAGCCTGCAAGTTGAAGGAAAGGTATCCGCGACGCTGCTCCCTGCCATAGCAGATGTTGACGGCATTCATCAGCATCGCGGTTGCCGACCACATGCTCCAGAAGGCAAGCGCGACGCTGACGATAAGGCCGATGCCGAACCGCGTGGCCGGGCCTTGGGCCAGCGCCTGCAGCCACGCGGCGATAAGCTTGACGGCCTCCGGCGGCAACACGCCCTGAATCGCCCCGATCTGCCGCTCCACCATCTTCGGGTCGGCAGCGAGGCCGTAAAGCGAGACCACCGCCGTCAGCGTCGGAAAGAGCGAGAAGAAGGTCTGGAAGGCAACACCGGCAGCGAGTACCGAAAGGCTATCCTTGCCCATCCGCCGCGACGTAGCCAGCAGGATCGTCCACCAGCCCGCCATCGGACTGGTCGACCAGCAAGCCGATCGTCCGCCATGCTCGATGCGCACGAGAGAAGCAGACGCCAGCCTTTTTCGCGCTCGGGAGATCAAAGCAACCCGAAAAAGCCTGCGGTCACGAGTGCCGCGACGGCGACGACGACGCTAATGAGGTAAAACACGTTCGTTCCCCGCTCCGGTCGGCGGCCTTACCGGCCGTATTCCCACGATATCGGGGCAAAAAGCGGTCGCGGTAGACCCGGAAACTACTCAGCCGAAACCGGATCGCCACCCAGTCTTGCATGTCCGGATAGCCCGTCCAATGGCGGGGCTCGCTCCAAAAGCAATAAGCCATAGCGCGATGCGAGGCGGTGGCGATCAGCGGGATCTGAGTATTTTCCGAATCTACCGGAGAAATCTACCGTTCTTATATAATCGACTAATCTACCGGACTCACTTCCACGGTTGGAGTTTACAGTAATGAACCAGGATCGTATCGCAGGAGCAGCGAAAGAGACCAAGGGCTCGGTCAAGGAGATCATTGGCAAGGCGACAGGCGACGCCAAGCTAGAGGCCGATGGCAAGGCCGACAAGGTCGAGGGCAAGGTCCAGAACGCTCTCGGCGGCCTCAAGGACGCGGTGAAGCGGTAAGGACCGGGCGCCTGACATAGGTCGACTGGGATCAAGGGACTCTGGAGGAAACGTATCATGAAAAGAGTAATGACTCTTGCCGGCGCGGCAATGATCGGCGTGGCCCTTGTTTCCGGCGGCGCCGGAGCGCAAGTCACACCGCAGACAATCGATCTCGTCAAGGTCGATGTGCAGAAGCTGGCGGCCGGCTATCGCGCGTCCGAGGTCATTGGCAGCGCGGTCGTCAACGATGAGAACGAAACCATCGGCAAGATCGCCGACCTGCTGGTCAGCCGCGACGGCAAGCAGCCATATGCCGTGCTATCGATCGGCGGCTTTCTTGGCATGGGCACCCACTTGGTCGTGGTCCCGTACAACTCGCTGAAGTTCACCGACAACAAGGTGATCCTGCCGGGCGGGACCAAAGAGGGGCTCAAGATGCTGCCGGAGTTCAAATACGCTGCCGGCTGATCCTCCTCCGGAACTGTGAAGGCGGAAGTTCGCGGGACAGAACGATGTCGAACGGAGGAAGATGATGAACGATACCCCCTCTTCGAACAACGCGGGAAGCGCGGAAGCTTGCGTGATAAAGGCCGGAGAGGCAATCGGCGAGCGGGTGCAGAGCGCGACGGCGGCCACGGCCGCCGCAGCTGGGCATGCCCAGAAAATTGTACAGGATGCCACCGCGGCTACGATTGCGGCGGCCAGTCAGGCGAAGAAGAGATTGGGCGATGCGGGTGAAATCGCTCAGCAGGCCTGGTCGCAGGCGAGCACAGTGGCGGGGGACGTCGTTGATGGGGGTCGTCGCGCGGCGAGATCCGTTTCGCGGCAGATCCATGAGAACCCGTTGATGTCGGTTTTGGTCGGCGTCGCACTCGGCTACGTCGCCGGTTGGTGGCTTCACGGTGGAGGCGGCAGGCCAAGAACGACGGCCGACGATAAGGCCCAGGTCAAACGAAGCAAGGGGGCTGCCCCGGAACCGAATGAAGATTACTGAAATAGCTCTTAAAGGCTGATGCACTTGCGCCACATCGATAAGCGACCGAGGGAGGCCGTGGTCTCCTTGCTGCGGGTGATTGCGTATCACGAGCGCCGCGTGCGCAGTGCCGAAGAAAGGAATCGCGAAGAAAGCTTTCGCCATCATGAGGCGTCCGGAGAGGATGCGGCAGAGCTCCTCGCTTTATATGAGAAACGTTGGCCGGAAGAAGCGGCTGTCGGAAGATTGGAATATGCGGAAGCGATAGCAACAGAAGCGGGAAACGATCCCAGCGAGGACGCGGCGCAGCCGATCGCGGTTGCTGAAAAGGCAGGCGTTTGGCCTGAGAGAGGATCTTCGCCGCTTTCGCTGCAAAGGCGCGTTCCATCCCCAGAGCCTGAGGTTGCAGCACACCATAGAAATAGCGGCCGGCGGCCGTCACAGACGCTCCGGTCTGCAGCCGATATGCTGCGAGTTGCCGATCAGTGATGGGTGGCTCGCAGGCAAGCCGCATCTAAGTGGTTTCCGAGCCTATCAGGCGTATTTGCGAGGTCTTATATTCACTATCTACAAGTAGACGACTGAGTAATTCCGGCTTAACCTTGCAGAGAGAAAAGGAATCTCACGTGATGTCAAAGTATAAGCTGATGACAGGCTTGGCCTTTTCAGCCGCATTCCTGGCGGCGATCGCGGCCATGCCGAACGCCCGCGCCGCGATGAGCACGAGCGGGACCGAGGTGATAACCAATGGCCCGCAAGCCAATCCCGGCGACCGTTCGGGCCCTCGGTCGGCGCGGCACAATGTAGGCGACAGCCAGCGATACGAGGCCTTGGTGCACTCGAACAGCAGCTTCCGTGCCAGTCGAGTAAAAAAGGAATGCGGGCCGATCGACGATCCGCAGCTGCATGCCTCTTGTGTCGCGAGCTTCGAATAGGCTCTGGGCAATGGCGGCGGGCCGCGGCTATCGGACTTGACCATTAGGCGGCCCGAGGATTGACGATCCGCCCGCGTCGGTCGGTCGTCAGGGCTACGACGCCGGCGGAAAGCGGCCTGAAAAGCGCGAATGGGGGTGGGATCTGCAACCCCCATTCTGCGCTGCAATGCGAGCGGTCACGACGCCGTGCGCAGCACGGCAGCGGCGACAATATCCAGTTCGGAAGCGAACTCGCGATCACTCCGCCGACCGAGGGTCTCCGAGCTATCGGCTGCTCCAAGTTGCCGAGTTCGATTGCCACGCCGAGACCGCGCTGATTGAGGAATGCACGGCGTCCTCTATACACGAACCTGGCTGGAGGAGACCGCTTACCATGCCCGATACTACCGCTGCGGCCGACGCCGCTCTCCCGGCGGACATCCCTGTCGCAGGTTCCCCTCCCACGGGTCTGGAAACCCTGGCCGTCGGGGTCGTTGCCATTGCGGCGCTCTACTTCGGGCGGGAAGTCTTTGTTCCGATGGCTCTCGCTGTCCTCATGAGCTTTGCGCTCGGGCCGCCAGTGCTGCTGCTGCGCCGTTGGCACGTCAATCGCGTGCTCGCCGTCATCATCGTGGTCGTGCTCGCCTTCTCCGTGATCCTCGGCATCGGCGGGCTGATCGGCAGCCAGCTGGCGCATCTGACCGAGAATCTGCCCCGATACCAGACCAACATCACCGAGAAGGTCCATTCGCTTCGGGATACGATGACCGGCAGCGGCGTTATAGGGCGTGCCGCGACGACGCTGAGCGATCTCGGCAGCGAATTCGCCACGCCCGAGGGCAAGACAGTACGCCCGGCAACGAACCGGCCTGCCGTCCTCGCCCCCGGTATCCAGCAACAGCCGGTTCCGGTCGAAATCCGCTCATCCGGAGCGACCCCATTCGAGGTCATTCTGCAGATCGCCGGACCACTGCTGCAACCCTTGGCGACGGCCGGCATCGTCATCGTCTTTGTGATCTTTTTCCTGCTGCAGAAACGAGACCTGCGAGAACCGTTTCGTTCGGCTGGCCGGGGCGCGCGATCTTCGGCGCACGACCGAGGCGCTGGACGACGCCGCCGGGCGCCTGAGCCGCTATCTTCTGATGCAGAGTGCGATCAATGCGAGCGTCGGCGTATTGGTCGGGACCGGGCTGTGGGTCATCGGCGTGCCGAACCCGGCACTCTGGGGCATCCTGACGATGCTCTTGCGTTTCGTCCCTTACATCGGCTCGATTATCGCCGCTGCGTTTCCGGCCGCGCTCGCCGTTGCCGTCGATCCGGGCTGGGCGACGATGTTCTGGGTCGCCGGTCTGTTCCTAGCCGTCGAACTCGTCACCGGCTATGTGATCGAGCCCTGGCTCTATGGCCACAGCACGGGGCTTTCCGGCGTCGCTGTGCTGGTCGCCGCCGCGTTCTGGACGTTGCTGTGGGGGCCGGTTGGGCTGCTGCTGTCGACGCCCTTGACCATGTGCCTGGTCGTGCTGGGGCGGCATGTCGAGCACCTGCGGTTTCTCGAGGTCTTGCTCGGCGACCAGCCTCCTCTGGCGCCGGAAGAGAGCTTCTATCAACATATGCTTGCGGACGACCCCGACGAAGCCGCGCATCTAGCCGAAGCGTTCCTCAAGGACAAACCCCTTTCGGCCTATTACGACGAGGTCGCGATCAGGGGGCTTGCACTGGCTCAGCTCGACGTCAATCGGGGTGCGCTCGATCACGCCCGCCGGGTCAGGATCAAGGAAGCCGTCGACTGGGTCATCGACGATCTTTCCGACCATACCGACGCACCGGCGCAGACCGTCGAGGAAGGAGCGACCGGGCTGGCAGCGCTGCCGCCGGCTCTTGCGCCCGATTGGCGCGGAACGAGCGTGTTGTGCATCGCCGGCCGCGGCTCGCTCGACCAGGCGGCGGCGGCCATGCTGTCACAGCTTCTGGCAAGGCGCGGGATCGGCGCCCGCGTCGTGCCGTCCGCGGCGGTTTCGGTGGCTGACCTGCCGCGGCTCGACGTGGCCGGCGTGCAGATGGCGTATCTTTCCTATTTGGAACCGGGCAGTTTCGCCAACGCGCGCTACCTCGTGCGGCGTTTACGGCGCCGGCTGCCGCAGGCAATGATCGTGGGCGCGTTCTGGACGTTGGCGGCGGAGGAGATCGAGGCAAGGGATGCGCTTGCGGCGACGCATGCCGATCGCGTCGTCACTTCGCTGCGGCAGGCGGTCGAACAGTTCGTAGAGGCAGAAAGGGAGGCTGCGAGCGCCAACCTCCTGGTTGAAATTGGACCGCCCGCCGTCGTGCCGTGCCTGGCCTCGGCGTCCGGAGATCAAACCAAGTCGGCTGACGCTGATCGCTGATTTGTCGAAGCGTGTGAAGGACTCGAAAGCGGGGCGCAACGCGCGATTCCCTACCGCTTTGAAAGCCCCGATGCCCAAATACCATGTGGTCGTGACGGTGAACACGATCGCGCCGAAGGCCGCCCTCGACGATTTTCCGTAGATTGGCCCCAAAGAGAACGAAATCGACGACAGAAAGAGACCGCTCGTCAGCAACGCAGCCGGCGATGGCCAGTCCCGGCGAACACGCATCGCCTTATAGAGCAGCGCGGTTGTCAGCAGCATCGTGGTCGAGACGGCGGTGCCGTAGCGCCGGCGAGGCGATCGGAGGTGCCGAAACCGACCGTCAGGGCGATCGTCAACGGCATCATCATCCGGTTCACGAAGGGAACGTAGATTTGGCCGTATTACCTCGGCCGAGGTTTAGCGGATGCGCGGGCCGGGGAACCAGCCGAGCTGCATCGCCTGGCGGGTCGGCGAGAACGAGCCGGTAACGTCTGAGTAGTTTCCGAGGCTGTCGTCGTCGGCTCGCCGCGGCCTACGCTGCCAAGGTGATCGGCGAAAGCCGAGGTGACGAAATGATGATCCATCCGGCGAGAATTAGCGGTGTGGGGTGCAGTTCATGACAGTGCTCGCGCCCCCGATGCTCAACAAACCTGGCGTGCGTCGCAAAAACCGGGACAGCCGGAGCGAATTCATCCGCGGAGCCTGGAAACAGTGGCTTGGCCTCAACGCCAATAATCTCGCTTGGATGGCATTGGTCATCGGTAATGTCCTACTTGCCACTTTGTTGACGAGGGGGTGACCAATGTCAACCAATCGCCAAGCGACGCTGCGCAGGGCAGTCTGAAGGAGAACGGGCAAGATCTATGACTGTCGAATGGCAGAAGGAGAATTCCGAGGGCACGCTGTGGGTCCGCGACGAAGCGATCAGGCAGGCGCGAGACGCACTCGAAGTGTACCGGAGCAGCATGCGACGGAAGGAAGTCCCTCGGGCGAGCGGCTAACTACTTACCGGCGCAAAAATCGGATTTTCGAGAGCGGTCGACCGGGCACGACAAGAGAGGTCCTGCCGGTGGTGGGTCGGCAGCTGAAGCTCTCGCCCGGCGGGCGACCACTCGGCTCGCGTCGCTCGTGGAAGGACTGGAAACAATTCACCGACGGTCTCCACGCCGCCGGCGTCTTGATGGCCAAGCGGGATCGGCCGGGAGGGGACATGCCCCGCGCCGTCGGCGATATGCAGATCGCGGTGACAGACACCGATCGCCGCGTACCAGCCACAACCTTGCGCCCCGGCTCAGCGGTTAGACGAGGGATCGTCGATATCGACCGGCTCGATCGCCAGCGGTTCGTGCAATCTGCGGAATACCGCGGCGTTGATTTCTGTGCGGTCGGCCTCCTCCTGAGCTGCCGCGCTATAGCCCGCGGGCGGCCGGCCAGAAAGGCGACCGCTGCCACCTGGCTCGCCGCATTGACAAATCGCGATCGTTCTGCTATGAAATTGCGACGATGGCATCAGAGGCGAATTGCGCCGCTTCGGCGTTAAAATCGGCTGGTGGCGGCACGGGGTTTGGTATTTTCCCGTGTTTTCCCTGATTGGCCGGATTTAATTCCCTGAAAGGGCGAATTGTTTCCCTGTTCTGTCGCTAGGGAACTGGATCGCCAAGCCTCTGATTTTGGGCAAGTTTTCGGAACGGAGTTGGCCCAAATCCAGCGCTTTCGCTGTTATTTTGCCTGTTACCAGGGAATTTTAGCTAGAGACGACGTCGTACGGCGATTACGCCCCCAAGGTGCGCTTACGGACCAAGGAAGGAGAAATCCAAATCGTCGACAGGATGGGTGGCGCTCTAAAGCGTGCGCCGTCGGGCATGCCCCCAGCCCCGCAATTGACCGAGCAATCGTCGTAATCAAGAGCCATCAGTGGATGCCGCCGGGGGGAGGGCCGTACGTCTACCGTTCCTCGCCCCCGGTCCAGCGCGAGAGACAAATATTCAGCGGTCGATGCCGCCCATGCACAGGTATTTGACTTCGAGGAACTCCTCGATGCCGTATTTCGAGCCCTCGCGGCCGATGCCGCTTTCCTTCATGCCGCCGAACGGGGCGATCTCGGTCGAGATGATGCCCTCGTTGATGCCGACGATGCCGTATTCGAGCGCCTCGGCGACGCGCCAGATGCGGCCGATGTCGCGGCTGTAGAAATAGGCGGCGAGACCGAACTCGGTGTCGTTCGCCATCCTGACCGCCTCGGCCTCGTTCTTGAATCGATAGAGCGGCGCCACCGGCCCGAACGTCTCCTCCTTGGTGATGACCATGTCGGTCGTCACATCGGCCAAGACCGTCGGCTCGAAGAAGCTGCCGCCCAAGACGCTGCGCTTGCCGCCGGTCACCACCTTCGCCCCTTTCGCGACGGCGTCCTTGATATGCGCCTCGACCTTCTCGACCGCCTTCATGTCGATCAGCGGCCCGATCACCGCACCCGGCTCGAAGCCGTCGGCGACCTTCATCGCCTCGGCCATGTCTGCGAGCCGTTTGGCGAACGCGTCGTAGACGCCGTCCTGGACCAGGATCCGGTTGGCGCAGACGCAGGTCTGCCCGGCATTGCGGTATTTCGAGGCGATTGCCCCCTTGACCGCCATCTCGACATCGGCGTCGTCGAAGACGATGAACGGCGCGTTCCCGCCCAGTTCGAGCGAGACTTTCTTGACCGTGCCGGCGCACTGCTGCATCAGCAATTTGCCGATCTCGGTCGAGCCGGTGAAGGTCAGTTTGCGCACGGTCGGGTTCGAGGTCAGTTCGCCGCCGATCTCGCCGGCCGGCCCGGTGACGCAGGAAAACACACCCTTTGGCAAACCAGCGCGCTCGGCCAACTCGCACAGCGCCAAGGCCGAATAGGGCGTCGCGGCGGCCAAGGCCGGGCCGGCGTTGCGCGTGATCATCGCCGCCGTCGAGGGTCACCGGCGCCGTCGTGAACGAGCCGTCGACGGTGGTTCGATTCACGCAACACTTGGCAACTAAGCGTTGCGATCAGAACGCTCTCGCCGGCGGCCTGCTCGGCGCCGGTACCGGTGCCGCGATCGGGGCAGCCGCGGGCGGCGGGCCGGGAGCGGCATTGGGGGCCGCGGTCGGCGGTGCCGTCGGCATCGTTGGCGGCGCCGCCAGCACGCCGCCACCACCGGGCAACTACGGCTATTACGGTTACCCGGGCTACGGCCCCCCCGCCTACGCTCCGCCGCCCTATCCCGGTTACGGCTACCCGGGCTACCCGCCGCCGGGCTACGCACCGCCGCCCTATGGCTACCCGGTTTATTGACGATCATCCCCGGTCTGTGCCGCCTCGACGAGCGCCGACAAGCAGATCCTGCGATGCGAGCGACCAGTCGTCGGTTTCATACCAAATCCGATGCTCGACCGGGCGGCACCCACGGCCGGTCGCCGCGGCCTTTGTTGACGCCTTCGACGGTCACCACGAGCCTGAGGCCAAGTAATTACAAATCTTTGGTATGTGATATCTGATCTCACTAAATCTTTGAGAGTGGGCGAGCACGCGCGACCCGGTCAGCGATCCGGGTGGCTTACGGCGGCCGCGATCGTCGGTTGATGCATCCCGCGGCAGGTTTCCGGGCAGGAGGTGAAGCATGTTGCAAATTGTCGAGAGCGCGACAGGGACGGAGCAATGAAAAATCTCTCGCTATATCGGCTCGCGGTGGTCGCGACGGCGCTGATGGCGGCCGGCCTCGCCCCACGAAGCGGCGCTTCAACCGCCGGATTCGCGACCTTGTTACAATTTTGCGCGCAAGGAAGACCCTGCCCCGATGGCGAGGCGCCTTACGCCGGTCTCCTGATGGACCACTCGGGAAACCTTTACGGCACAACCCAATGGGGCGGCGCCAGGCGCAGGGGCACGGTATTCGAGTTGGCCCTCGTTGACGGGGAATACACGGAATCGGTCCTCTACAGCTTCTGCTCGCGCGGCGGCAAGAGTTGCACGGACGGCCAACAGCCTCTTGACTCGTTGATAATGGGCCCGTCCGGGGAGCTGTATGGCACGACGTTCCGCGGCGGCGACTATGGTGACGGCACGGTGTTCCAATTGAGCCCTGCCGCCGCCAGCGGGCCATGGACGGAGCGGGTGCTCTACAGCTTTTGCGCGGCAAGCGGCTGCTCGGACGGCGCTCTCCCCGAGGCTGGCCTTACCGCGAACCCATCGGGTGAGCTTTACGGGACGACCTATGGTGGCGGGACCGGATACGATGGCAGTGGTGTAATTTTCGAGCTTGTCCCTAATGCCGACAAGACCAAATGGGCGGAACGCGTCCTCTACAATTTCTGCTCGCGCGGCGGCAACCGCTGTACCGATGGCGGCAATCCTGCCGGCGGCGTTACCACGGATGCTTCCGGGAACCTCTATGGTCAGACCGAGAGGGGGGGCGCCAGCGGGTCATGGGGCACGGTATACGAGCTGATCCCGAACGCCCGCGCCGCCAAATGGGCGGAGCGAGCCCTCTATCGCTTCTGTTCTGAGCCCGCCGACAACTGCCAATCGCACGTTGGCGAACCCATCCCCTCGGTAACGCTGATTTTCGACGCATCGGGCAATCTCTACGGCACGACGTATTTTGGCGGTACGAACAGTCAGGGCACAGTGTACGAGCCCGAACGCCGGCAAGACCAGCTGGGCGGAAACAAATCTGTACAGCTTTTGCTCACAGGACGGATGCGCCGATGGCGCCATGCCCTGGAGCGGCGTGATCATGGACGGATCGGGCAACCTTTACGGTACGACGCGCGGGGGTGGAGTGGATTCCAAGGGTACAGTGTTCGAGCTGATCCCGGATGCGACCGCCGGGACATGGTCCGAGCAGGTTCTCCACAAGTTTTGCTCGGAGCGCCGCTGCGCCGATGGCTGGGCCCCGTCCGCCGGCCTGATCACCGACACGTCCGGGGATCTCTATGGTACGACGGAGGC
This sequence comes from uncultured Alphaproteobacteria bacterium, assembly GCA_963790875.1. Classification (GTDB taxonomy): domain Bacteria; phylum Pseudomonadota; class Alphaproteobacteria; order ATCC43930; family CGMCC-115725; genus AP-15. The sequence goes on along the minus strand of CAWBQT010000016.1, from coordinate 129,099 downwards.
TGGCGGGGTCACGCCACCGCGCACGGGCGCGGGCACCGTATTCAAGGTCGCCAAATAGGCGCAGACCATTGGCGCTCAGTCCAGGCCTAGTTGTCGGCCAGTCCGTGCCAGACCCGGTGCGTCACCGGGGTGCGGCACCCACGGCCGGTCGCCCCGGCTCTCGTTGACGCTTTCGACCGAAACGTCCCCGCTGTCGAGCCGCGGCGCGACGGCGCTCCGCCGCCAGGAATCGATGCGGTCGACGGCTCAGCACGGGCCACACCCGAATGCCCGGCCTTTGAGCGACCGCACGACCACCCATGGGCGAGGCGCCGATCGCGGAGACGGCTTCTCGAATGCGGGCGGCAATTCGTTCTCCCAAGGCCGGGTTATCCGATCCTGGCCGGCTTTCCGCACAATCCTTAGCGGTCGATGCCGCCCATGCACAGGTATTTGACTTCGAGGAACTCCTCGATGCCGTATTTCGAGCCCTCGCGGCCGATGCCGCTTTCCTTCATGCCGCCGAACGGGGCGATCTCGGTCGAGATGATGCCCTCGTTGATGCCGACGATGCCGTATTCGAGCGCCTCGGCGACGCGCCAGATGCGGCCGATGTCGCGGCTGTAGAAATAGGCGGCGAGACCGAACTCGGTGTCGTTCGCCATCCTGACCGCCTCGGCCTCGTTCTTGAATCGATAGAGCGGCGCCACCGGCCCGAACGTCTCCTCCTTGGTGATGACCATGTCGGTCGTCACATCGGCCAAGACCGTCGGCTCGAAGAAGCTGCCGCCCAAGACGCTGCGCTTGCCGCCGGTCACCACCTTCGCCCCTTTCGCGACGGCGTCCTTGATATGCGCCTCGACCTTCTCGACCGCCTTCATGTCGATCAGCGGCCCGATCACCGCACCCGGCTCGAAGCCGTCGGCGACCTTCATCGCCTCGGCCATGTCTGCGAGCCGTTTGGCGAACGCGTCGTAGACGCCGTCCTGGACCAGGATCCGGTTGGCGCAGACGCAGGTCTGCCCGGCATTGCGGTATTTCGAGGCGATTGCCCCCTTGACCGCCATCTCGACATCGGCGTCGTCGAAGACGATGAACGGCGCGTTCCCGCCCAGTTCGAGCGAGACTTTCTTGACCGTGCCGGCGCACTGCTGCATCAGCAATTTGCCGATCTCGGTCGAGCCGGTGAAGGTCAGTTTGCGCACGGTCGGGTTCGAGGTCAGTTCGCCGCCGATCTCGCCGGCCGGCCCGGTGACGCAGGAAAACACCCCCTTTGGTACGCCGGCGCGCTCGGCCAATTCGCACAGCGCCAAGGCCGAATAGGGCGTCGCGGTCGCCGGCTTCAGCACCATCGTGCAGCCGGCGGCCAAGGCCGGCCCAGCCTTGCGCGTGATCATCGCCGCCGGGAAGTTCCATGGCGTGATCGCGGCGCAGACGCCGATCGGCTCCTTGGTGACGACGATGCGCTTGTCGGCCATATGCGCCGGGATCGTGTCGCCGTAGATGCGTTTGCCCTCCTCGCCGAACCATTCGATGAAGGACGCCGCATAGGCGATCTCGCCTCTCGACTCGGCGAGCGGCTTGCCCTGCTCGGCGGTCATCAGGGTCGCGAGGTCCTCTTGGTTCGCCATCAACAGGTCGAACCATTTGCGCAGGGTCTGCGCGCGTTCTTTCGCCGTCCTGCCACGCCAGCCCGGCAGCGCGCGGTCGGCCGCCGCGACCGCGTGCCGCGTCTCCTCGGCCCCCATCCGCGGCACGGTGCCGAGGGTCTCGCCGGTCGCCGGGTTGGTGACGAGGATCGTGCCGCGGTTCAAGGCGTCGACCCATTCGCCGTCGATGTAGCATTGCTGGCGGAACAGCTTCTCGTCATGGAGCTTCATCGCGCGCTTCCTCCTTCGCTCGCAGCATAGGTGCGACCGGCGCCGATCTTTGGCAAGATTGACGACCGATCGTCGGAACAACAGAGGCGACGCACAATGGCGACCACGACCCAGCCGACGAGCAGGACCGTCGCGGTGAACGGTCTGTCGGTGCATTACCTCGAATGGGGCGACAGCGACGCGCCGCCCGTCGTCTGTGTCCACGGCTATACCGGCAGCGCCGAAGCGTTCAACGCCCTCGGCCGCCATCTGCGGGACCGATTCCATATCCTCGCATTCGACGTGCGCGGTCATGGTGAGAGCGGCTGGTCTCCCGCCGGGGCCTATCAATACGCCGATCAGGCAGCCGACCTGGCGGGTTTCGCCGACCGGCTGGAACTCGAAAAATTCGTCCTGATCGGCACCTCGATGGGCGGCATCATCGCGATGACCTACGCCGCCAAGCATGCGCCGCGCCTCGCCGGGCTCGTCATCAACGACATCGGACCCGATGTGGAGGCCGGGACGCAACGCGTCACGCAAATGGTCGGCAGCCGACCAAACGATTTCTCGAGCCTCGAAGAGGCGATCAGGTATCGCGCCGCGATGTCGCCGATCCTCGCCGGACGCAGCGCCGAAGACCAGCGGGAATTGGCCGTCGGCGTCTTGCGACAGCGCCCGGACGGCCGTTGGGGTTGGAAGATGGACCCGGCATACATCCGACAGCGCCTCGAACGCGGGGCGCCGGCCCGGCCGCCATTGTGGCCAGCGCTCGCTTCAATGCCCTGCCCAGCCCTCGTGGTATGGGGGACCGAGAGCGACATCCTTTCCGAGGCGCAGGCGCGGCGGATGGTCGATGGATTGCCGCGCGGCGAATTGCTGGCGGTGCCAGGCGTCGGGCATGCGCCGACCTTGGTCGAACCCGCGGTGCTGGCGGCGCTCGATCGCTTTCTCGAAAAGCCTCGAGCGGCTGAGTAACAGATCTCACGCCCGGCGGGGCGCACGGGCTTTGAGCTGATGGCGGCCGACGCGATCCTGGTCGCGCATGTCGGGATCATCCTGTTCAATATATTCGGCCTCGTCGCGGTGCCGATCGGTGCCGCTTGCGGCTGGCGTTTCGTCCATGTCCGCTGGTGGCGCGCGCTGCATCTCGGTTCGCTCGCCGTCGTCGCGCTGCAGGCCTCTCTCGGCCGCGCCTGCATCCTGACCCTGTGGCAGGCCCGCCTCGAAGGCGACACGACGCCGCTGCCGCTGATCATGGGCCGGGTCGATCGGCTGATCTATTGGCCGTTGCCGCTCTGGACGTTCGCGCTCTTCTACATTGTCGTCTTCGGCTATGCGCTGACACTCTTCCGGCTGGTGCCGCCGCGACCCTGAAATGCGCGCAATGGGAATGCTTTGGCTCCGCAACGCCGGCCGGCTAAAGCTAAAGACCAACCGACCACCAGGATCTGCGGTTGCTTTGGCGTTTCCGCAGCCTGCCCGGATGACCGGGCGCCGGCGGCGCCACCGGCCGGTATTATCCCCGCCTTATTGAAGAACGGCTGGGGGAAGGGCATGAAACTCGCGATGATCGGTGCCGGCAATGTCGGCTCGGCGCTCGGCCGAGCCTGGTTGGCGGCCGGCCAAGACTTGCGGTTCGGAATACCCGAGCCGGGTGATCCGAAATATGCAAGCCTGCCGGGGGCCCGGCTCTTCCGCCCCGCGGAGGCGGCGCGCGACGCCGAAATCATCGTGCTGGCGACGCCGTGGCCGGCGACCGAAACGGCGGTAAAGAGCCTCGGCGATCTCTCCGGCAAGATCCTGGTCGATTGCACCAACCCTCTCGGCATCGGCAGCGGCCTGGAACTCGTCCTCGGCTACGGCACCTCGGGCGGCGAGCAGGTGGCGGCATGGGCATCCGGCGCCTCGGTCTTCAAATCCCTCAATCAGACCGGCGCCGAGAACATGGCGAAGGCGTCGCTGTTTCCGGTGCGGCCGGTCATGTTCGTCGCCGGCGACGACGCGGCGCGGAAGCCGACCGTATTGTCGCTGATCGCCGAAATCGGCTTCGAAGCGGTCGATGCCGGCCCGCTGCGCGTCGCTCGGCTTCTCGAACCGTACGCCATGCTGTGGATCGACCAGGTGTTGAACCGCGGGAGCGGCGCCGATTTCGCCTTCGCCCTCACCCGCCGCAGCGGCTGACACCGCCTGCGGCACCGCAAGCTAGGTTTTCGGGGTGTAATCGCGGCCGGGCGGATAGGTCTGATGTTGCGGCAGCTCGGGGTGCATGTGGTCCCAGGGCTGCGCGCTTTTGACGAAGATGTGAGCTTCGGGGCGGAATGCGCTTGGATCGTCGAGGCTGCCGACCCTGAGGCCGACAATGTCGGGCCGCGACGAGACCCGGATGAAGAGCGGCGCGCCACATTCGCCGCAGAAGGCCCGCGTCACCCTATTGCCGGCGTCGCTCGTGCTGGCGTAGAGCCTCGGCTCGCCGCGGGTGACGCGAAAGCCTTCAGCCGGGACGCGCATTGCCGCGATGAAGGCGCTGCCGCTCTGCCGCTGGCAGTCGCGGCAATGACAGAGGAGCGAGAACAGAGGTTCGCCGATCGAACTCGTAGCGCACCCCGCCGCACAAACACCCGCCGCTCCGCGTCGTGCTCATTGCCAAACCTCGCTTCCTGTTCGACCCATGGCGGAACCTCGCGGCTGAACCGGGGGCCGTCGACCCGCCGCCGTCTTATTGCGGTGCTACGGGCGCCGTCGGCAGCCCCGCGCTGTCATGGCAACCGTTCCATGCCTCGTGGCGGCCGGGCTTTGCCAAAGTCGTCTCGGGCCACGCCGGACCGGGGCTGGCAGAGACGCGTTTTTCATCAGGGATTTGAATTCGCCGCCGGCGGGAGCGGGTCGGAGGCAGTTCTCAGTTGCGCAACCCGAGAGACAAGATCGCAGCGCTCCACGAGCTTGGGATTTCCCTTGGTCACCTCAAAGGCGGTTTCTTCTCCTTCGCGCCAGAAACGGATGTCGAGCTTGTGCCGGCCGAGCCGGAAGTCAAGAACGGCCAGGTCGGGGAGCCAACTCGGCAGCGACGGATCGATGTACAGCCTGTCGCGGGGCGCATCCGGAAAAAAGCCCAAGAGCGCCTGTATCAACATGAAGGAGGAGCCGGCGGCCCAGGCCTGCGGAACGTTCGCGCCAATATATTGCACGGGAAAGTTGGCTTCGTCGCGCGGGAACGCGGTGTATAGCTCGGGCAACTGGTTGTTCCGAAAATGGCTCGCCGCGACACTGACGTCGTGCGCGATGCGCGCCGCCTCCGCGGCGAAACCATAGGATCTGAAGCCCATGGCGATGATCCCGTTGTCATGCGGCCAGACGGAACCCGTCTGGTAATTGTACGGATTGAACGCCGGATTGGATGTGGAAAGGGTGCGGATGCCCCATCCGGTCCACATGTCTGCCGCCATCAGCCGTTCGACGACCTTTTTGGCGCGCTCCGGAGGCACGATGCCGCACCACAAACAGTGCCCAGCGTTGGACGCGACCGTCAGCACCTTTTTCTTGTCGCCGTCGAGCGCGTAGGCGTAGAAGCCGAGTTCTTCGTCCCAAAAGCCGGCGTTGAAACGTTCGAACATTGCCGCGGCCTTGGCCCGCAAGGCGCGGGCGCGGTCGGGCCTGTCAAGCGCATCGAACACCTCGGCCATTCGGAGCCAGGCGCTGTAGACATAACCCTGAAGCTCACACAGCGCCTTCGGCCCTTTGACCGGCGAACCGTCGGGATAGACGACCGCATCGCCCGAATCCTTCCAGCCCATATTTTCGTAACCGACTGCCGAACGGGTCTGGTATTCCTGGAAGCCGTCCCCGTCGCGGTCGCCATAATCGTCAATCCACGAGAGGCATCCTTCCGCGGTCTCGAGATGCCGCTCCAACAGTGCCCGATCGCCGGTGGCGCGCCATGCAGCATGCAAAGCAATCAGATAAAGCGGCGTTGCGTCTGCCGTGCCGTAATAGGGCGTGTGCGGGATCAACTTGAGATGCGCGAGTTCGCCATAGCGCATTTCATGCGGTATCTTGCCGGGCTCGGCGTCACGATAGCTGTCGTCCTGTTTCGCTTGCAGCGAGCCGAGAACTTCTAACGTCCCGCGGGAAAACTCCGGATAGACCAGGTTATTCTGCAGCGAGACTATAAGACTGTCGCGCCCGAACGGTGCAATGAACCAGGGGAGGCCGGCGGCCGGCAAGAAAACCATGTGATCGGGACCCGCCATCGGCAGGCGGAGGGCAGCCATATCCTCGAGTGCCTGGCGAAACAGTCGATAAAACTCTTCATTGCTTGTACGGATCTTGACGACATTTCGCAGCCAGCTCGCCATCGTCTCGGCGTGATGAGATCTGTGGCAGTCGCCGATGCAGTGGGCAGGCGACGCGAGATGTCGGTCGCCGTCCTGCAGCGTGTAGTGAAGACAGGAGTGCCATGGCTCGCCCGGCTTCATAGCTACCTCGAAGCTGAGCCGCCCGTTCGCGTAGACTGCCTGTGTTGACGACTGTGTCGGCGAGATTGTCACGGCTCGGGAAAAATCGCCGTTGCGGTAGGTGGTGCGCAGATGCTGGCGCGATGCGGACCATTCCGTGGCAATCCGCCCACGGCGCACGATGCGGCCGGATTTCACCTCGAAAATGTCAGCGAAATCGCTGCGCAGCGCGATCTCGAGCTGGAAAGTAACCGGTTTCATGCCGTGGTTGACGATGTCGATGTCCTCGTGCATGCCGCCGGTGATCGAGCGGCCGACAGTGAGGCCGAGCGTGCGCTGCGGCACAGGCCCGTCTTCGGTCAGAAAAAAGCGGTTCGTCAGAAAGATCCGAGATGCGTAATAATTTATGGCGCCGCCGTTCAGCAAATCCCACGATTCGCCGTTGGCAAAGATGGACCAGCTGCTGACGACCCGCGTATCGAAGAAGTAGAGGCCTTTTTCGCTCGGCCAATTGATCTGCCCGTCCTCATCAGTGATCAAAACCGTTTGGCCCTGGTGGATGGCGATCTGCGGCGGGCCGACCTGAACTTTGACCGGCATGAGGCACTCCCGTCTCGGGCTCTGCGGTGGACCGTAGGGCAGAGACCATTCGATTACCGTGCTATCTGCGGCTCGTTGTCGGCTCCGCCCCCATGGTCGCGACCATAACGCTGCGAGATGGGGTCGGCGTCCCCGATTTGACAGCAGGCGCGCATCTTGGGCATGGATTGCAAAAGGATCATCATAATATTGCCTTATTTGCATTGCATATTGCGTTCACCGCGAATCCGGACCGTCGGTCGCGTGACGGGTTGCCGATGGGACGTGGAACGCGAACAACGGCCCGGGTCGAGGCCGTGGCTTAAGCGCATAGTTCAACCAGGTGGCGAAACTTCGCTGTAGATTTGCTGCAGATGCAGCGACGAGCCATCGATGTCGCAATTTGTGGTTGTATGTGGGGTGATGCCGCGTGCGACACATACTTTGCGGGGTTACCCGCTTACGGCGGCTCGTTCGAGAAGATGATCGTGCCGGAGGCGGCGAACATGCCGCCTACACCATGGCAGACCGAGATCTTTACACCCGGAACCTGCGCCAGCGCGATGCCGCGCATCTGGCGCACGCTCTCCTGCAGCGCATACATGCCGTACATGCCGGAATGCATGTAGGAAAGGCCGCCGCCATTGGTGTTGAGCGGCAACTTGCCGCCCGGCGCCGTGTTGCGCTCGGCGATGTACGGACCGCCTTCGCCGCGGGCCACAAAGCCCAGATCCTCGAGGCCGTAGATCGGCAGATGCGCGAAGGCGTCGTAGATCATCAGGTGGTCGACGTCGTCGTGCGTGATGCCGGCCTCGGCAAAGGCCTTCGCACCGGCGACGCGAAAGGCGCGCGACGACGTGAAATCCTGCATCTGGCTGACCATCGGCGTTTCGACCGATTCGCCGGTGCCCAGGATGTAGACCGGCTTCCTCGGGAAATCCTTGGCACGCTCGGCCGCGGTCAGGATCAATGCGCCGCCGCCGTCGGTCACGAGGCAGCACTGCAAGAGCCGGAACGGGTAGGCGATCATCCGCGAGTTCAGCACGTCGTCGACCGTGATCGGCGCCTTGAAAGTGGCCCGCGGGTTCTTTGCCGCCCATTCGCGCTGCACGACCGAGACCATGGCCAAGGTCTCCTCGCTAAGCCCATAGGTCTTCATGTAGCGCAGCACCGGCACCGTGAACAAAGTCGGCGGACCCATCGGCCCATAAGGCTGCTCGAACTGGCCGGCGAGGCTCGTCGGTGCAACGACGTTGCGGGTCCGACCGACGCCGGAACGGCCGCTTTCGCCGTGCGTGATCAGCACCGTGTCGCACAGGCCCGAGGCGATCGCCGCCGCGGCGTGGCGCGTATGGATCATAAACGAGCAGCCGCCGACCGCGGTGCCATCGACCCATTTGGGCGTGACGCCGAGATAGTGTGCCACCGTCACCGGCGTCTCGCCGGCCGTCGCGACGCCGTCGATATCGGACGGTTTCAGGCCCGCATCGGCCAGCGCGTTCAGTGCGGCGTCGGCATGCAGGTGGATCTGAGACATGTCGGGAATGACGCCGAGGCGGGTAGTTTCGGCGGCGCCGACGACGGCGATCGATTTCGGCTGCATCGGGCTTACCTCGCGGCCGGGCGGAAGAGCGGCAGGGTGATCTCTTGGTCGAGTCTTTCAAAGGCGACTTCGACCGGCATGTCGAGCTGCAGCGCCTCGGGCGTCTGCGGGCAGTCGATGATGTTGGTCATCATGCGCGGCCCCTCGTCGAGCTCGACGACGGCAATCGCGTAGGGCGGCGTGAAGCCCGGCACCGGCCGGTGGTGGATCACATAGCTGAAGAGCCGGCCTCTCCCCGAGGCGCGGAACACCGAAACTTCGCGCGAAGCGCAGGCGGGGCAGAACGGACGCGGCGGAAAATAGGTCTTGCCGCACGCAGTGCAGCGCTGCAGCCGCAATTCTCCTGCCCGCGTTCCCTCCCAGAAATGCAGGGTTTCCGGCGTCGGCACCGGCCGCGCCCGTCTTCCTTCCGACATCGGGATCTCCGTCAGGTCGTTCGCGATCGACTTTGACGCCTGCCGCGAATTCGGGCAAACGGAACGTCGAGCAATCGCGGGAGGAGGCAATGGCGGCACGGCCCAACGGCATTTCGCCAGCGGAACTGCGCCGGCGACTGAACGATGGCGGCGAGATCGCGATCGTCGACGCGCGCGGCGAAGGCAGCTTTCATAACCATCACCTGCTGATGGCGTCCTGCCTGCCCGTGGGTCGGCTCGAGCTGCTGGCGCCGGCGTTGCTGCCGCGCCGGTCGGCGCCGATCGTCGTTTGCGACGACGGCGAAGGCCTCGCCGAGCGCGCCGCCGACCGGCTGAGCGAAGGCGGCTGGCGCGCCGTTTCGGTATTGGCGGACGGGGTCGCCGCCTGGCAGGCGGCCGGCTTTCCGGTCTATAGCGGCGTGCACGTGCCAAGCAAGGCCTTCGCCGAAGTCGTCGAGCACGAAATGCAAACGCCGTGGATCAGCGCCGAGGAGTTGGCCGAGCGTCAGCGGCAAGACGGCGACATGGCGATCTTCGACAGCCGCTCTTATGAAGAATACCACGCCAACAGCATTCCGGGTGCGGTCAGCGTCCCGGGGGCCGAGCTGGTTTACCGCTTTCACGACCTGGTGCGGTCACCCGACACCTTTGTCGTCGTCAATTGCGGGGGGCGCACGCGCAGCATCATCGGCGCCCAGGCGTTGCGCGATGCCGGCGTGCCCAACCGGGTCGTGTCCTTGAAAGACGGGACGATGGCTTGGCACCTCGCAGGCCTCGAGGTGGTCGCGGGCGCCACCCGCCGCTTCGGCGAGGTCTCGGCCGCTGGAGTTGCCGCGGCGCGGCAGCGGGCCGAGGCGGTCGCCCGGCGCTACAGCGTGCCGGCGATCGATCGCGCGACGCTGGCACGGTGGCAGAGCGAAGCCGAGGAGCGAAGCCTCTACCTGCTCGATGTCCGCGATCCGGCGGAATATCGCGCCGGCCATTTGCCGGGTTCGCTCCCGGCGCCGGGCGGGCAGCTGGTGCAGGAAACCGACAGCTGGCTCGGCATCTGGGGCGCACGGGTCGTGCTGGTCGACGATACCGGAGTGCGGGCGCGGATGACCGCTTCGTGGCTCCGGCGCATGGGCTGGGATGCGGCCGTGCTCGAGGGCGGGCTCGATGGCGTTCGCCTCGAAGAAGGAATGCCGAAGGCCGACACCGAAAGGTTCCCGCTCGCTGGACCGGAGCCGACGACGGTCTCGCCCGCCGAGCTGCAGGCAAATCCGGCGGTCGTCGCCGATCTGGCGCTGAGCCGCCGCCATCGGGAAGGCCACATCCCCGGCGCCTGGTTCGCGACCCGCGCTCGCCTCGCCGAAGCATTGGCGAAACTGCCGCAGGCCGGCGATCTGGTGCTGACGAGCGAGGACGGCGTGATCGCGCGCTTTGCCGCCGCCGAGATCGCCCCCCGGACCGGGCGCCCGGTCAAGGTGCTGCAGGACGGTACCGCGGCCTGGAAGGAAGCGGCGCTGCCGCTCGAAACCGGGATGCCAAAGCGCGTCGACGAGGTCGATGATGTGTCGTTGTCGGCGCGCGACCGTCCGGCCGAGCGTGAGCGTTACATGCGCGAATACCTCGCCTGGGAGGTCGACCTCGTCAACCAGATCGCCCGCGACAGCGATTGCCGCTTCCGCCTGCAGAGCTGACTCAGTCGGGAACACCGGCGGCGCTGTCGCTGACCGCTCGCAATAGGGTCAGGAGGGTGTCGTTGAGCGGTGTCGCAACGCCGCGGCGCTTGCCAGCCGCGACGACGGCGCCGGTCAGCGCCTCGATCTCGAGCGGGCGTCCGGCAAGGCGGTCGAAATACATCGACGTCCCAAGCTCAGGCGCATAGGTAAAGAGGGTCGCCATTGTTCGCTGGGCCTCGTCGGTGGTCAGATCGGCACCGTCGGCCCGCCCGACCGCGACGGCTTCATCGAGGATTCTGAGGCACAGGGCGTGGACGTCGCCGCGGCGCAACACTTCCTGGCGGCGCAGAGTCAGCGCCGTAACCGGATTGGCGGTCGCGTTCATCAGCAATTTGCGCCATTGGAGCGTCACGAAGTCGCGGCTGACGAGTACGCGCAAGGGTGTGTCTTCGAGCAACCCCGCAAACGCCTGCCCGGCCGCGTCGTCCGGAACAGCGAGGTCGTGCGCTCCGGCATGACGCAACCGGACATGATCCGCCGCCAGCCGCTCGCCGTTGTAATAGACGATCGTCGGGACCACCGTTGCGGCGCCGATGAAAGCCGCGACGCGTTCGGCATGATCGATGCCGTTTTGCAACACGGCAACATGCGTCGAGGCGTTGCACAATCGCGCGAGCCAGGCCGCCGCCCCGGGCGTGTCTTGCGCTTTCGTGCAGAGGAGCACCCAGTCCGCCGGCTCCGCCGCGGCCGGATCCGTGACGGCGCGCAGCGCGACCTCGACGGTCCCCTCGGGCCGCTCCAGGACAAGGCGATCGAGCGGCTGGCGGGTGCAGGCGACGACATCGAGCCGGCCGGCGCTGCAGAGAGTTCCGGCGATGCCACCGCCGATGCCTCCGAGGCCGATAATCGCCACGATCGTGCGCCGCTGAGCGGGGGGTGCATGCATCATGACAGAGTCAATCTAGCTATTGACTCCGTCAACTAACTGCGACGACACGTGATGTCGCAGGGGATAATCCGTCTCGGGGTATTTCGCGCGGCAAACTGCCTGGCAACGACGCCGCCCGCCGTGGCGGAAGTGCCTTTGGTATGCGCTCCGGCGCGGAGCGACCCGAAGCTATGCGGCTGGCGTGAATGGATTAGTGAACAGGGCGGCGGCGCCGAGCTCCGCCTCGATTTCGAGGAGCCGATTGTATTTGGCAATGCGCTCGCTGCGCGAGAGCGAGCCGCATTTGATCTGGCCGCCTCCCATTGCCACCGCAAAATCGGCGATAAACGGGTCCTCGGTCTCACCCGAGCGGTGCGACACGACAAACCCCCAGCCGGCCTCGCGGCACAGATCGATCGCGGCGATCGTCTCGGTCACGGTGCCGATCTGGTTGAGCTTGATCAGCACCGCGTTCGTGCTCTTCTCGGCGATGCCGCGGCGGATGAAAGCCGTGTTGGTAACGTAGAGGTCGTCGCCGACGAGCTGGACCTGCCCGCCGAGCCGGGCCGTATGTTCACGAAACCCGGCCCAGTCGGTCTCGCCGAGCCCGTCTTCGATTGAGACGATCGGGAAGCGGCCGAGCCAGTCCTCGTAAAGCGCCGTCATTTCGGCGCTGCTCTTGCGACCCTGCCGCGATTTTTCAAGATCGTAGACACCGTTACCGTGGAATTCGCTCGCCGCCGGGTCGAGCGCCAAAGCGATATCCTGACCCGGACGATAGCCGGCCGCGACAATCGCCTCGACAAGCAATTCACAGGCTTCCTCATTGCCTTTGAGGTCGGGAGCAAAGCCGCCCTCGTCGCCGACCGCGGTCGAGTACCCACGCGCGTGCAGCAGCGCTTTCAGCGCCTGAAACGTCTCGGCCCCCCAGCGCAGCGCCTCGCCATAGCTCGGTGCGCCGACCGGCATAATCATGAATTCCTGAAAATCGACATTGGTGTCGGCATGCCTGCCGCCATTCAGCACGTTCATCATCGGCACCGGCAGCCGCCGCGCACCGGCCCCGCCGAGATAGGCATAGAGCGGCAAGGCGACCGCGGCGGCGGCGGCGCGAGCGACCGCCATCGAGACGCCGAGCACGGCGTTGGCGCCGAGCCGGCCCTTGTTCGCGGTGCCGTCGAGCGCCAGCAAAAGACCGTCGATCTCGGCCTGCCGAGTGGGGTCTCGGCCGACGAGTTCCGCAGCAATCACCTGGTTGACCGCCGCCACAGCCTGGCGTACGCCGAGCCCGCCATAGCGCGCCTTATCGCCATCGCGCAGTTCGACGGCCTCGTTCGCGCCCGTCGACGCGCCGGACGGCACCGATGCGGAGGCAGCCACGCCGCCGGCGAGCTCTATCCTGACGCGGACCGTCGGGTTACCGCGCGAATCGAGGATCTCCAAGGCACGAACCGATGCAATCTGGCGATCCATAAGAACCTCGCAGAGACCGGCGGCTATTCAGCCTCCAATGGCGCCTTGCGCCTCGACAAAAAGGGCATAGACCGATTGGCTCGCCGCCATGAAGAGCCGGTTGCGCTTAAACCCGCCGAAGCAAAGATTGGCGCAACGTTCGGGCAGCAGGATGCGGCCGATCAGCGTCCCGTCCGGGGCGAAGACGGCAACCCCGTCTTCGCCCTCGCCGCCGGAAAAGCCGGCCCAGACATTGCCTTCGATATCGCAGCGAATACCGTCGGCATAACCCGGCATCGCGTCGAAGAACGAGCGCCCGTTGGTCGCCCGCGTGTCGTCGACGATGTCGTAGACATGCACGGTCTTTGGCCCGCCTGGCGTGTCGACAACATAGAGCCGCTTTTCGTCGGGCGAAAAGGTGAGGCCGTTCGGCCGCTCCATGTCGCCGACCGCGATCGTCACGGCGCCAGTCCGCTCGTCGATGCGATACACCCGATACGGCAGCTCGGGCGTATCCTTGTGGCCGAGATAGTTGCCGCGGATGCCGGCGCCGTTGTCGCTAAACCAGATCGACCCGTCCGATTTGACGACGACATCGTTCGGCCCGGTCAGCCGCTTGCCGTCAAAGCGCTCGGCCAGCACCGTCACCGTGCCGTCGTATTCGGTGCGGGTCAGTCGTTGCGCATCCATCTCGCAAGTGACGAGCCGCCCCTTACGGTCGCGAGTATTACCGTTCGCATAGTGCGACGGCCGGCGAAAGACGCTGACCGCGCCGGTCTCTTCCTCCCATTTCAGGATCCGGTCGTTCGGGATGTCGCTCCACAACAGACAACGCAGATCGCCGAACCAGACCGGTCCCTCGGTAAAGCGGCAATCACCGGCGATCCGCTCGATTGCGGCATTGCCGAGCACGAGCGCCGAAAAGCGCGGGTCGAGGATTTGTATGCCCGGATCGGGATAGCGGACCGGTTCATGCGGCAATTTCTTCTCCCGCTATCGCAAATGCTTCGTCGGTTGACGTAGGCCCCTCGCCCACCCCTCTTCCCGCCAGTTTTCCGCCAGCGGGAGGGGTGCGCGATGGGCAAGGGGGTTCAGGAATTCGGACCGCGCTCCATCGACACCGGCTGCCAGCGCTGGAGGTCGGCTTTGGCCAATACCGACGGGTTGACACAGGACATCGGCCATTTGCCGGAGAGCACCAACGAGAGTTCGAGCCCGACCCGGCGGCGCCGCGCCGGGTCGAAACGGGCGGTCGCCGAGGCGACATGCGCAGTCAGGATCACCTTGTCCATGCGCAGCAGCGGATTATTGCCGCCGGGCGGCTCTTTTTCGAGCACATCGAGACCGGCGCCGGCGATCATGCCCTCGTCGAGCGCCTTGATCAGCGCGGCCTCGTCGGTCGTCGGACCGCGCCCTGTGCTGATGTAGATCGCGGTCGGCTTCATCTGGCGGAAATGCTCTTCGCGGATCAGACGGTGGGCGCTCTCGGTCGCCGGCGTATGCATCGAGATGATGTCGGCGCGGGCCAAGAGTTCGGCGAGGCCGACCGGCTCGACGCCGCGCTCGACCATGACGATTTCCTCGATATAGGGGTCGTAGGCGATGACGTGCAGGCCGAACGGCTTGGCCCGCTCGGCGACGGCGCGGGCGACGTGGCCGAAGGCGATCAGGCCGAGGGTCATCCCCCTGAGGCGCGGGATCTTCAGCAAAGCGGGCCGGCCCTCGGCCCAGCGCCCGTCGCGCACCATCCGGTCCTGCTCGATCAGCCGGCGATGCGTGGCGAGCAGCAAGGTCATCGCGTGATCGGCGACTTCCTCGATAAAGGTGTCGGGGCAATTGGTCACCGGAATGCCCTTGGCCGTCGCCGCCGCGACATCGACGGAATCGACGCCGACGCTGCCAAGCGAGATGATTTTACAGCGCTGCAGCCCGTCGATCATCCGTTTGGTGATCGGGCGGCCCTTGGCATAGAGCGCATCGGCATCGCGCGCACCGGCGACGAACTCGTCTTCCGACCCGGCTGGGATCTCGTAGATCTCGGCGTCGATCGGCACCAGCGCTTCCATCTCAAAGCCGTAGCCGCCGCCGGCGACGGTAAAGCTGGCACCCGCCGGCGTCGCGATCCTGAACTTGGCCAATCCGCCCTCCCATGCCAGGCAATTTTCGGCCGGATCAGACCGTTGCCGAGAGGGCTTGTCAATCACCCTGCGCCGGCGCCGGCGCAGGCGGCGAGAGCGGGATCAGCGACAGGACCAAGGTGACGACGAACAAGATCGACAGCCCGCCCATGACCCCGACCAGGCGCGTAAAGCCCGGAGCGATCGAATCCGGCGGCCCCTGGCCTTGGACCATGCTCATCAGATAGGCGAACATCGCCTGCATTCCGATATAGCTGACGCCGGTCGTCCCGGTCTGGATCTGCGAGCACAGCCAGATCCCGGGCGGGATCAGCGCAATCCACAAGAGAAAATCGCTGCCGATGAAGGCGAGGCACACGAGGCCGGCGAGGGCGCCGATCAGGCAGCCGAGAAGACGATGGACGCCGCGCTCGATGATGGCGCGGCTGTCGGACCGGAAGATCGCGGTCGTCGGGATCGACATCACGACAACCGCGGTGACCCCTATTGTGACCGGGCTCACCGGGGCGATCCACTCCGCCAGCGCCGGCAGCAGCATGACGGTCAGTCCACCGCGGCAGGCGTGCAGCACAAGCGGCGCGTTGGGGGGCAGCCAACGTTGCAGTTCGGCGCCGTAACTCCGGCGCCAGAAGCTGAGCGGCGGCGGCTCGAGCAACGCCGGCGCAGGCACGGCTGCGGCATCGGCCGGCACCGGCATCAGGCCGGCAACGATTAACGATGCGGCAGTGCCGATCATGACGTCGATGACCCGGTTGACCGCGGTGGCGAATGCCTGTTGCGGCTGGTCGAACGACATCAATATCACAAGGCACGCGGTGACCGCGCCTACCAGCCAAGCATAACCGTAACGCGAAGTCGTAAAACCGAAGAGGCCGATGCAGGACAGCGCGAAAAGGCAGAGGAGAAACGGCAGTGACTGATAAATAAAAAGCCGCAGCACGATGAGGGCCGCAACCGCGCCGACGATGCTGCCGGCGACGCGCATGATGGCGCGCAATACCGCGGTCGCGGGTGCCGCGCGCGTCACCATGAAGGCGGTGATCGCGGCCCACCAGGGTTCGTCGGAATGCAGGGACAGCGCGGCGAGCAGGGCCAAGGTCACCGACGCCGCCGCTTCAGCCGCCTCCAGGCCGCGCGCGCCGCGCCATTCGAGCAAACGCAATTCGTTGGCGAGCGCCGTCGGTATTTCGCGCAGCATCCGCTGACCTCGACCCTCAATAAATAACCAGCGAACGCGCATCGGACCCCATGTGAAGCACGACGCCGGGCGGCAAGCCCTGCAGCACGAGGGTTACCGGAAAGCGGCGTTCGAGGCGGATCCAGTCGGTGGTCGGTGCGACATAGGGCAGGAGGGTATTCGGCGTCTGGCTTCTGCTGATGCCGCGCGCGATGCCTTGGATCGCAGCCCGATGCAGGTGCCATGGATAGGTGTCGAGCCACACCCAGGCCGGATGCCCGACCCGCATGTGGCGGATCACATTCTCTTTATAATTGGCAAAAATGCGCCAGGCATGCGCGTCGACAATACCGACCAGCGGCTCGTTGGCGACGGCCTGGTCCCCGACCCGAAGGGTCAGGCGGTTGATCGTGCCGTCGCTCGGCGCCAGCAGCCGGGTCTGGTCGAGCTGCCACTGCAAATAGCCGATCCGCGCCGTGATCGCCTTGATCGTCGCCTCGTGCAAGGTCTGCATCTGCCGCGCCTTGCCGACGGCGTCTTCGGCGTTCGACAGAACCGCCTGCGCCGAGGTCGCGTCTGTCTTCGCCTGTTCGAGCCGCTGCTGCGACAGGAAGCCGGCGGCGGCGATCGGCGTCGCGCGACGCAGATTGTCGTTTGCGAATCGCGCCTTGTCGGCGGCCTCGTCGCGCGTCGCCTTGGCCGATTTGATGAGATCGTGATCGACGGCCAATTGCGCCTTGGCCTCGCCTAGCTTGCCCTGCTGTTCGGCGAGTGCCAGTTGGAACGGCGTCGGGTCGATCAGAGCGAGCAATGTTCCCTTGGCCACGGTTTCGTTGTCGGTTATCGGCACGGCGACGATTCGGCCGGTAATCTGCGGTGCAACCGCGACGAGATCGGAGGTCACATAGGCGTCGTCGGTATAGGCAAAGACATAGCTCGACCCCCAATAAAGTCCGAATGCCGCCGCCAACCCGGCCAGGACCAGGACCACCCGCCGCCGATAGCGCCTCGCGCCGGCAGCTTTCTGCTCGGCGACCCGGTCCTCCGGCACGGCGCGCAGCGCCGGCGTGACGGGAGCGCCGGGCAGCAGGACCGTTTCCGGCGCAGCGGCGTCATCGCCAGAAGGATTGCGTGCCTTGCTGTCAGACATCGGACGCGCTCGATCTACGTTGGGTCCAGTTGGTTTGTGCGCTTTGTCGGATTATCTCGCGCTTCGTAAGTCCGACCATCGGGTCAGCCGCGTTGGGGTAGGTTCTCTGCTGGCGACAGAGATCATCCGTCGCGATCAACCGACGAGGCCGAGAGATCCGGCACCGCATCTTTCCTTATAGCAAATAAGCAAGGCACGGCTCGGCGATATTGCGCCAAAGCGCCGGTCCTCCCGTGCTCCGCGCGGGAGCAGCGGGATCGGTCGTACCGACAGTGCTTCAGAAAGGCCGCTCGGCCATGGGTGGCGCGCGGCGTTCGGCGACCCCCAACGCGCCGCGCGAGGCTCCCTGGTTCCCTGGCTTTGCGCCTTGAACTACCGGTCTTTTACGAGAAATTGGCGAGCCCGAATTCAATAGCGCGGCTTTGTCGTCCGCGCTGGCGGCGTATCCCGATAGATCTGCAGACGGGTGACGCGCAAGCCGGCCACGCCATGGGCCTCGATCGCGCGCTGCCAGGCGTGGAACTCCTCGGCTGAGAGGCGATAACGGTGGCAAGCTTCCTCGAGCGTGATGGCGCCACAGCGCACCGCATCGACAACCACAGCTTTGCGCCGGGCGACCCATCGCTTCGTGTCGTTGGGGGGCAAGACATCGCTGAGCGCGATATCGTGCAGCGGGTCTTTCTCGTCCATTTTTGCTAGGTAGACCCACAGCCCTTAAAGAATCCCTAAGTCAAATGGCGAGCACATTCGCTCCATGCTTGTCCAGCCCGACAATTCTCAACGGGATTTCACCGACGATACGACAATCGCGTACAATCCCTACCAATCGTCTGGGGCGGATGGATTCCTTGCGGCATGCCGCGCCGTCAGTTCGGACCCGCTGCGTTTCTCCAAGTGGGCCGGGGGGACACGTCGCCCTTCGCGAATCGGACAGCAATATTAATGGGTTGATGCTACCCATCGGGTTACGAACGGAGCCGTCCGCTGCGTTTTGCCGCCGGATAGTCGGTTCCGAGCGACCCTTAGCCCGCGGGATAAAAATTCAGCGATTTCAACAGCCTTTACTCGATTCCGATGCTTGAAGCGGGCACACGTGATTCATATACTCCGCTTCCTTCCGCCAACGGGGTTTCGGGGAGACCGATGCGTCCGTCACTGCCGCCAGATTATCATCCCTCAGACGATGAAGAGTTCATGAACCCACTCCAAGTGGAGTATTTCCGACAGAAGCTTTTGACCTGGCGTGCCGAATTGATGGCAGAGTTGTTCGACGCCTTGCAGCATTTGAAAGAGGAAAGCTTGCTGAAGCCCGATCTTGCCGACCGCGCCTCGCTCGAAGTGGAACGGGCGATCGAACTTCGCACCCGCGCCCGCGAGCGCAAGCTGATCTCCAAGATCAACGCAGCGCTGAACCGCCTCGACGACGGTACCTTCGGCTACTGCGAAGAGACAGACGAGCCGATAGGCATCCGTCGCCTCGAAGCTCGGCCCATCGCCACACTCAGCATCGAGGCCCAGGAGCGTCACGAGCGAATGGAACGGACACACCGTGATGATTGAGGCGCGATTTTAGTAATCCATTTTCTTTTAATGATACCTGTTACACCGATTTTTGGTAGAGTAGTGTGGTTGCGTCTCATCAGAAGGCACAGGCTGATGACGATCGATGCCGCACGAACGCTCCGCACAGCGTCATCGACCGTCGGGCGCCGACCCATCTGGCGCTGGCTCGATCGCGCCGGCTTGGCGTCCTTCGGTTGGCTGACCCATCGAACCGGTATGTGGCGGTCTGCCTTCGAGGCGATACCCGGTGCACAGGCCATCGTTGCACCCGACGGCCGGGTTGTCGGCGTCAATGTTGGCTTTCACCGGCTCATCGAGACCGCAACCAAGCCGCCGCTCAACCGCATCGAACAGGCAGCTGCCGATCCTTCCTCGCTCGCGGCGCTGCGAAGGCTCAAAGGTGAGGCCGCGGCAGGGGGACATGCGACGGCCAAGATCCTCCTGCACCGGTGTGAAGGCGCGGCCCCCAGGGCTTCGTGGATTTCAGCAGGTCCGCTTGCCGGATATCCGGGGTACAGCCTGTGGAGCATCGAAGACCACAACACGGAACCTGAGGAGGTTGGGCCGCTGCTCGATGCCGTGGCGCTCGGCTGGTTTGCGATCGACCATGAAGGACGCTTCCTGCGGGTCAACGAAACTTTAGCACGTTGGCTCGGCGCAACCCCGGCGGAACTCGTCGGCGGCGGCAGGCTGCAAGACCTTCTCGCGGTCCCGGTTCCGCCCGCCGCCTCGGAAGCGGCGGGGTGCGGTGCGGCGACTTTCGCGACAGGGCGGGGCGGTCGGTTCGACGCCTGGATCGAGTCTCGCACGATCCCGGCGCGAGAAGGCTGCCACACCAGCGCAGTTGTTCGCAATCTGTCTCAGGAACAAGCGGCAATGGCGCGGTCGCCGCGCGGCTGGTTTCAGCGCTTTCTTTCGCAGACGCCGGTTGGCGTCGCGCTGGTCGATCGGTGCGGCCGGTTCGTCGAAGCGAACCAGGCGGTCGGCACACTGTTCGACCGTGCGCCGCGGGAGCTGATTGGAATTGAACTGACGAGCCTCTTAGGCGAGGCCGACCGCGGTGGCGTCGCGGCCCTGCTCACGGCCGACGGAGGTGCGCCGCGCGAGCCGATCGAGGTTCGGCTCGACGCCCCGCGCGAACGCACGCTCGTGTTGTTTCTCAGCCGCCTCGACGGCGCTGCCGAAGGCGACGCGGCGGCGGCGTTACATTTCATCGATGTCACCGAGCGCAAAAACCTCGAACGGCAATTCGCTCAATCTCAGAAGATGCAGGCGGTCGGCCAATTGGCCGGCGGTATCGCGCATGACTTCAACAACTTGTTGACGGCGATGATCGGGTTCTGCGATCTGCTGTTGCTACGTTGCCGCCCGGGCGATCCGTCCTTTTCCGACGTTATGCAGATACAGCAGAACGCTAAGCGCGCCGCCAATCTGGTGCGACAGCTGTTGGCATTTTCGCGCCAGCAGGCATTACAGCCGCGCATACTCGACATCACTGATATCCTCGTCGAGCTGTCGCATCTGCTGCGCCGCCTGATCGGCGAGAATATCGAACTCGACCTCGTGCATGGGCAAGACCTAGGACTTACCAAGGTCGATCAGGGCCAGTTCGAACAGGTCGTCATCAATCTTGCGGTCAATGCCCGCGACGCAATGCCGGGTGGTGGCCGGCTGACCATCCGCACCAAGAACGTCATCCGTGACGAGCCGCTCAGGCATGGCGACGAGACTATGCCGGCCGGCGAATATGTGCTGGTCGAAGTGGCCGATACCGGGGTCGGGATTCCCGCAGCTCATCTTGAGCGAATTTTCGAGCCGTTCTTTTCCACCAAGGAAGGTGGTTCCGGCACCGGGCTCGGGTTGTCAACGGTTTACGGCATCGTCAAGCAAACCGGCGGTTTCGTGTTCGTCGACAGCGTTCCCGGTGGCGGCTGCAACTTTCAGATCTATCTCCCGCGCTACCGGACCGAAGACCTGCCAGCCATCCGGCCGGAGGCATCCGAGCCAGCCTTGGTCAAAGATCTGACCGGGTCCGGTCGGGTGATGCTGGTGGAGGATGACGATCCGGTCCGGATCTTCGGTGCCCGCGCCTTGCGCAATAAAGGTTATACCGTGATCGAAGCGAAGAGCGGCGAAGACGCCCTCGAGCGGCTTCGCAGCGGGGCCGCTGACGTCGATCTCCTGATCACGGACGTCGTGATGCCGCGGATCGACGGGCCGCACCTCGCGCGCGAAGTGCGCGAATTGGCGCCGTCGACCAAGGTGATCTTCATCTCGGGGTATGCCGAAGACGCCTTTCGGCAACGGCTCGACAGCGACGGCGACATGCATTTTCTAGCGAAGCCGTTCACGCTGAAGCAGCTCGCGATGAAGGTGAAGGAAGTGCTGAAGGCACATGGGCCGAACGTCGAAGATCAGCCACAGGATCCAAGAGCCTCCAAAGCGACCCTCCCAAAGTAGCCGGGATCCCTCAAGCTCAGAGCTACCTGCCCGGCGCAAAAAACGGATTTTCGAGGGCGGCCTGCCGCTCATGCCAGTAGTGGTCCTCCCCACACGGCTCGCAAGGCGGCGGCCAGTGGGCCGCTCCGCCTTGACAAATCAGGATCGTTCTGTTATGAAATTGCGATAATCGCTCTCGGGCATTTCTTCCCCGCTTCGTCACGTAAACCGGCGGCGACCGACGGGATCCGGCAGTTTCCCGGCTTTCCCTGTTCGGCCGATTTAATTCCGTGCTCGGACAGATTTATTTCCCTGCTGCTCAACTAGGGAATTTCATACGCAAGCTATTGATAAAGATGGCACTTTTTACGAGGAGCCGGGCCCGATCGCGATTTTTTCGCTGTAAATTCCCTTCGACCAGGGAACCTCGGAGGCTTTTATGAAGTTCTGCGCAACCGGCCCTTTTCTGAAATAACCTGATTTTGCGCCGGAAAGGTTAGCAAAGGGGACCTACCCAGTCGATTCTCGCGATGCGGGCGCAGTGCCACAGTGAGCGCGGCGCGGCTTGATGGATTCTGCGATCAGAAGTTGATCGAGCCGATGTCGCGATGGGTGCCAAATCACGCAACCACCGTTGCAATTACCTTGCTCGAAGCGGCGTTTCGCGAATTATCATGCTGTCGCCGCAGTGCACTCACTCGAGAAGTCGGGCCATGGATCTGATCATCCGCAATGTCAGGCTTGTCGAGCCGGCGGGACGCGAACCGGTAGATATCGGCGTGGCTGCCGGAAAGATCGTCGCGATCGGGCCCGGGCTTGGACCAGCGGACGAAAGCTATGACGGCAAGGGCCGACTCGCCTGCGCCGGGCTGGTCGAGACGCATATCCATCTCGACAAGTCGCGGCTCGTCGACCGTCTGCCACCCGAGCCCGGCCGCAGGATCGACCCGATGAAGCAGGTCGCCGCGATCAAGAAGGATCTGACCGTAGAGGACACCTGCCGGCGCGCCGCGCAGACCCTTGAAGACTGCATCCTCAACGGCGCGACGCGGATGCGCACCCAGGTCGAAGTCGATCCGGCGATCGGCATGCGCGGCTTCGACGCCGTGGAATTGGTGATCGCCGACTACCGATGGGCGATTGATGTCGAGATCTGTGTCTTCGCGCAGGATGGGTTGACCAATCAACCCGGTACCGACGAACTGCTCGTCGAAGGACTGAAGCGCGGCGCCAGGGCGATCGGCGGCGCCCCACGCTACGACCCGGACCGAGCCAGCCAGATTCGTCGCATTTTCGAATTGGCGCGCGAATTCGATGCGGAGATTGACATCCATCTCGATGTGGGCGACGGGCCGGAGGAGCTCGACGTCCCGCTCGTCTGCGCGTTGACCGAAGAATACCGCCGCGGCGGCCGGGTCACGGTCGGCCATATGGCGAAACTGTCGACGCTTCCGCCCGCGCGCCTCACAGCGATCGCGCGGCGCATGGCCGATGCCGGTGTCGCGGTCACGGTATTGCCGCTGACCGACCTCTTCGTCATGGGCCGCGACCAGGATCACAATATCCGCCGCGGCGTCGCCGACGCCCATTTCCTCGTTGAGCACGGCGTCAACTGCTCGCTGTCGACAAACAATGTGCTGAACCCGGTTACGCCTTACGGCGACTGCTCGCTGATCCGGATGGCCAATTTGCAAGCCAATGTGCTGCAACGCGGGCGCGCCGAAGAACTGCGCGAATGCTTTGCGATGCTGACCGGGCGCTCGGCTCGATTGCTGAACCTCGCGGATTACGGGATCGCGGTCGGCAATCCGGCCGACATCGTCGTTATCGACGCCCCGAACCCGGAGCAGGCGATTGCCGAGATCCGCCAGCCGCTCGTCGCTTACAAGCGCGGCCGGCAAACAGTGGTCCGCCACCCGCCCGAGCTTGTCAGACCCTACGCCTGACCCGCAAAGTGCTCAATTAATTCGTTGTATTACCGCCGCGAAGGCTTAGCGTTCGATAATGATGTCGACGCGACGGTTGAACACCGACGGATCGCTCGACCCGGTCTGGCCGATCGGCTGCTGCGTTATCATCGCTTTCGGGATGCCGTCCGCCTCCAGCGCATCGGCGACGATCGAGCTCCGCGTCTCCGCCAGGTACATGTTGGTTTGGGCCGTGCCGGTGGCGCTCGCCCGGGCTTGCACCGTGATCAACTTGGCGCCCTCCGCCTTCGCCTGTTTTACGGCATGCGCGATGATCTTTTTCGACCGAGGCGACAGATACGCGCTGAACTCGTCGAAATAGACAAGGTAGCGCGGCAGATTTGCGCCGGTACCGCCCGCGCCGGTCTTGGCCGGACCGGTCTGAGCGCCAGCATGCGCGGCGAGCGCCGCCAGCAGTAGCAGCAAAAGGCATAATCCTTGAAACGCTCGCCCTGCCCTATCCGGCATCATGGTGTCATTTCCCCCGCATGATCATCGCCAGCCTGCCGCCGACGGCGCGTGTGTATGCTGCTTTGGGTGCGGTTCGGCAAGCTCTCGCGGCGCCGTGCCGCCAGTCGGTCAGCGACGCGGTTGCCGCAGGACGACGCGGTCCTCCGCCATCCACGCTAGCAACAGCGTATATGCCACCGCCAGCACGACCGGACCGAGAAAGATGCCAACCAGCCCAAAGGCGATGAGGCCGCCGATCACGCCGGCGAGCAGCACGAGCAACGGAACATGCGCGCCTTTACGGATCAGCAAGGGGCGTACGACGTTGTCAAGGCTGAGCACGATGATCGACCAGACCAAAAGAAAGCTCCCCCACCCAGCTTCACCTCGCCAATAGAGCCAGATCACTGCGGGAATCAGCACTGGTGCGGGTCCGAGCTGCGCTATGCACAGCATGAACATCGCAGCGGTGAACACGGCGACAAACGGAATGCCGGCAATCGCGATGCCGATGCCGCCGAGCACTGATTGGACGAGGGCCGTAACCACGACTCCGAGCGCGACGCTGCGAATCGCCTGACCGGCGAGCCGCACCGCTTCTTCGCCGCGATCGCCGGCAAGTCGGTGGCCGAAGCGGCGCACGGCAATCGCTGCGTGCTCGCCGCGAGCATACAGCAGCGCGGCGACGATCACCGTCAGCAGGAATTGCACAACGACGATGCCGAACCCGCCCAGCACGCCAAAGAGCCAGCTGGCGGCGCTGCCGGCATAGGGGGCCGCCTTCGCCGCCCAGACGTCGATGCCGCTGTCGGCGATCCGCTGCCACAGCTTCGCGGCGGGTTCACCGAACAGCGGCAGCTCGATCAGCCAGGCCGGTGCCGGCGGCAACTGGAACAATGCGAGGCCTTTGACCCAGCCGACTATCCGCTCGAAATTTTGCGTGATCGCAGCCACCGCCAGAGAGAACGGTACGACAAAAATCAGCAACAAGGCCAAGGTCATCACGCCCACGGCCAGCCCGCGACTGTTCCACAGCCGGTGCTGCACTTGCAGCATCAGGGGCCAAGTCGCGACGACCAGAGTCGTCGCCCAGATGATCGCCGGCAAAAACGGCCAAAGGATCCAAAACGATGCGGCGATCAGCCCGGCGACGAACAGGATCGCGAGCATCGAGCGGACCAGCTCGATCTGTTGCGCGGGACCACCCTGCCCGATCGGCGCGCCCGACAGGTCGACCAAAGTGGGGACGACGTTCGTCGCGACCTCTTCGTCGGCTGTTTCGCCCGACTGTCCTCGATCGGCTGGTTCGCTGCCGTCGCCGTTATCGTATGCGGCCGCCAAGCCGGCCCTTCTACGATCGCCTCTTCGGCCGAGCCAGGGGGGCACGAGCTAGGATACAGCAGCAGCCGGCTGAACCGGCGATGCGCGCCGCACGCGAGTGCCGCGATCACCGATCAACGCCGTCGCCACGGTCAACACCATGAACAGGGCGCTGACACCGAAGATCCAATGCGGCGCGCCGCGATCCAAGATCCAGCCGAAGAGCATCGGCCCTATCGTGCCGCCGATGCTCAGGCCGATCGTGACGATGCCGAAAGCCCGTCCGATCGCGCCCACGGGTGCCGCAGCGCGCACCAGCATGTCGCGCGACGGTTGAATGACGCCGGACAGCAGGCCGGCCAATCCCATCAGCGTGACCAACAGGGCGGGACCGAGGCCGACCGCAGCGATCAGTAGGATGATCAGCGCGTTGAGGCCAAACCCGACGGCGGCGACTTCGCCGTGACGCTCTGTCATGTCCGCGACGAAGCCGCCGCCAAGCACACCCAATGCCGTCGCCGTCAGATAGGCGGTCAAGGCCAGATTGGCTGCGGTAAACGGCAGGCGATAGCCGTTCATCAGCGCCGGGATCGAAAAACTCGTGATCCCGCTCGTCGACAGGCTCAGCAGGATAAAGAACACGACGAGCCCCAACAGAGCCGGCGTAAAGACCGTGCTGCGGTGGCGCTCTTTCCCCGGAACAGGGCGGCCGGTCTTACCCGATTTTGCCAGACTGCCGCCTTCGACGGAGGGCGCCAAGCCGAGCGGCAACGCGACGATCGGCCCGACCAGCCCGGCAACGATCAGTGCCGCCGGCAGACCGAGATGCGGCGCAAGGATCAGCATCGCCACCGGTGCTGCCGCATTGCCGAGCATGCCGGCGCAGGTATGAACCGAAAAAGCTCGTCCGATACGAGACGGCAGCACCCGGGCCGACAGAATCGAATAGTCGGCCGGGTGATAAACGGCATTGGCGACGCCCGACAGCCCCGCCGCCACCAACAGCCACCAGTAATGGTCGACGATCCCGATCGAGGCGAGCGCCGTGCCGCCGCCGCACAGGCCGGCGATCAGCAATTTGCGCGAGCCGAAGCGGTCGGCAAGCCAACCCATCGGCAATTGCGCGAGGACTGAGAAAACAGCGTAAATGGTCAGCGCCAGACCCAACTCGACAAAGCCGACGCCCCAACGCACCTTCATTAACGAAAATAGGGACGGTACTACCAACAGATGAAAATGACCGACGAAATGCGCTGCGGACACCAATCCAACCGCTTTGGCCTCGCCGGCTTTTGTGACCTGAGGAGCGGAGATCGACCCACTCGCCATTCTTGCGCCCTTGCGCGGTTTTACATTGCGGAAAGATAAGCCCAGCGACCGCGGCCGGCAATCGCCCCCCGGTTTCTTGGCAGCGTAGCAGCCATGCGCGCCGGCCCCCCGGCTGCCTCTCTTCGGCCTGCGGGTGCTGGAGGTACGAATGGGTGAAGCCGATCGCCAACTTTGCCACCGGTTTACCCTCAACCGCTTTGCCCCACGTCCCCTGTGCCGTCGCCGTTCGGTGGGCTCAGATCCAGCAGACCGGCCGCACGCAATTCGTCGACTGCCGGCAGATCGGCCAAGCTGTCGAGAGCGAAATGCGCGAGAAACCCCGGCGTCGTCACCCATAGGAGAGGACGTCCAGGGCTCTGACGGCGACCGCGTGGCCGAATCCAGCCGGCCTCGACCAAGGCTTCGAGCGCACCCTTGCCAAGGCCGACGCCGCGGATCTCTTCGATCTCCGCCCGCGTCACCGGCTGGTGGTAAGCGATGACCGCAAGCGTCTCGACCGCAGCGCGCGACAGCTTGCGGGAAACCGCCCGCTCGCCGCGCAACGCATCAGCGAGATCCGGCGCGGTGCGGAAGGTCCAACCGCCGGCAAGGCGGGTCAAATTTACCCCACGCCCGTTATAGTTCTCGGCTAACGCGCGTAGCAGCTCGGGCAGGTCAGCCTGAGGCCCGAGCCGAGAGGCCAATTCCGCCTCGGTCAGCGGCCTGCTGGCCGCGAAGAGCAGCGCTTCGACGAGCCGGCATTGCTGTTCCGTATCGTTCACCGCGCCGCTTCGCGAAAGCCGCGGGCTACGCGCGTAGCCACACAGCGCAGCCAAATTGGGCCAAACGCGGAATCCTGCCGCAGCTCAAGCCGGCCCGAACGGGCAAGTTCGAGGGCCGCGGCGAAAGTCGCGGAGACCGCGGAACGGCGATATTCCGCGCCACCCAGCACCGCCGGTAGGAAACTCGACATCTCGCGCCATTCCGTCACCCGGCCAAGAATGCGAGCGAACCGCTTCAGCGCTTCATCCATCGAATGAAAGGCGGTCGGCTCCATTGACAGGACCTCGGCGGTGCGCCGCCGGTATCCCTCGCTATAGGCTCGCAGCAATGCATAGAGACCAACTTCCCAACGAGGAACGACGACCACGGAGGATTCGTCCGTAGCACCGCGAAAGAAGAAGTCGCGGCCGAGTTGCGGGCGTGCCATTAGCCGCCGGGCGGCGTTCTGCATCGCCTCGAGCAGCTCTAGCCTATGTCGCAGGACGCCGGCGAGCTCTTGCGCGCTGGGCTCGTCCTCCTTTGGCGGTGCTGGCAACAGCCGGCATGACTTCAAATAAGCAAGTATCGCTGCCATGACGAGGTAGTCGTCGGCGATCTCGAGATCGAGGTGCCGCCGTCTGGCAAGGAATTCGAGGTATTGGTCAGCCAATTCCAGTATAGAAATCTTGGAGAGGTCGAGCTTTTGTACCCGCGCCAGCGACAGAAGCAGGTCGATCGGGCCCTCGTAGCCATCAAGGTCAAGCACGAACTCTTCGGGTTCAGCGAGGCCGCAATCCGGCGCTGCGAAACCCGCAGCGGACCGCGTCCGCGGCGCGTGATCGAAACCCGACGCGGGTGCAATGTCGTTCATCCGCTCTGGCCCGTGACCGCCAGAACGAGCCGGATCAGCGCTTCGGCCGGGACCCCGACCAGCCAGCCAAGGATATTGAGATTGTAGCCGATATACCCGCCGATCCACGGCAGCACGAACAGCAGGAGCAACACGATCCCGATCCCATAGCGCTCGAGCCGGGCGAGCGGGACGGCAAGCGCCCGCGGCAACAAGCCGACCGCCACCCTGCCGCCATCGAGCGGCGGCAGCGGCAGCATGTTGAACGCGCACAACACTGCGTTGATGATTATTGAATGCACGATATTAGCGGCGACCCATCCTGCCGGACTGAATTGGATCGGGAACCCATCCAACAAACGGGCGAGCCCCCCAACGGCGAGCTCGCGGCCGCCGGGAAGCGGGGAAATGCCGTAAAACAAGATCGCCGACGCGAGCGCCGTAAGGATGTTGGTGACAGGTCCGGCGAGCGCCACCCACACCATGTCGCGCCGTGGATTGTTTAGACGCGCGAAATTGACCGGTACCGGCTTCGCATACCCGAACAGGAACGGCGAGCGCAGCAGGATCAGCAGGGCCGGCAGGATGATCGTCCCGAACCGATCGATGTGATTGAGCGGATTAAAGGTGACACGGCGCGCCAACAGCGCGGTGTCGTCACCAAAACGAAGAGCGATGAACCCATGAGCTGCCTCATGAAAGGTCACCGCAAAGATGACCGGCAGCACCCACGTGCTAGCCGCGTAGAGGGTCGCTGCCATGCCGGTCATCGGTCGACACCGGTCAATAGCGCATCGAACCGGCGCTCTGCTTCACGCCGGTCGAAATCGGTAGGCGGCCGGCACCTCGCTTCCGCGCGGGCGAGCCGCATCGCCGCGGCAGCGGTCATCGGCGGCACCGCAGCGGCAATCTCGGTCATTTCGGCAAAATCAGCGTTGCAATGCAGCGCGAGATCGCAACCCGCGGCCAGCGCTTGCCGTGCCCGCTCGCCAACGGCGCCTCTCAACGCCCGCATCGACAGATCATCGGAGACGAGCACCCCGCCGAAGCCTATCTCGCCGCGGATCGTCTCGCCGATCAATCGCGGCGAGAGCGTCGCCGGTGCCGTCGGATCGATCGCCATGTAGATGATATGGGCAGTCATCGCCCAGGGCATCGCGGCAAGCGCGCGAAATGGCGCGAAATCCGTCCGCGACAACGCCTCGTGCCGGGTTTCGACGATCGGAAGCGTGGCGTGGCTGTCGGCCCGCGCCCGTCCATGTCCCGGAACGTGTTTCAACACCGGCAGCACGCCGCCGGCGAAAAGACCCTCGCATACTGCCCGGGCCAGGCGAGCGACTCGATCGGGGTCGGAGCCATAAGCGCGGTCGCCGATCACCGCGTCCGCTCCGGGAACCGGGAGATCGAGGACCGGCAGGCAGGCGACATTGACGCCGATGCGCTCGAGGTCATCGGCGATCAGACGCGCGCCGAGCCGCGCCGCTTGCTCCGCCAGCGGATCCGGCAGTGCGGCAATTGCGGCAGCCGCGGGATAAACGCGCCAATGAGGGGGCCTGAGCCGCGCCACCCGGCCGCCCTCCTGATCGATCAGGACCGGCGCTCCGGAGCGTCCGACGCAAGCCCGCAATGCCGAGACGAGTTCGCGCACCTGCCCGGGCGCCCGGCAGTTGCGCCGGAACAAAATAAATCCTGCAGGATCGGCCGCAACAAAGAAGCGAGCCTCTCCGGCGCTCAGCTCTTCCCCGCCACAGCCAAAAATGACCGGCCGCGGCGCCGCCGCCGCAGCCGGCTCATGGGACAATGGTGCACCCGATCTTGCGCTGCCTCAGCTCGCCGCAGATCCGAACTGCTGCAAGGTCGCCGATCGGACCGGTCTCGATGCGGTAGTAGGTGCCCTTCTTGCCGAGATCGGCACGAACCGCGTGCGCCGAAAAGCCCCCGAGCAGATCTGCATTCTTTACCCTGATGCGGCGCCACTCGAGATGCGCGGCACTCTCGCTGCGCACCGAGCCGAGCTGCAGCCGGACATACCCCGTTGTTGCCTGCGGCACGCCCGACATGGCTGCCGACGGCTTGATCGGCGCGGCGCTACTCGCCGGAGCCTCGTTCGGTCGACCCGCAGCATTGCCGGCGGAAGCGGCGGCAGGCACCAGCGTCGCCACGAGCGACGCGGCCGATCCCGAATGCGGCGCCCCTTGCGGCGGTGCGGCCGACGGCTGCCCTGCCGCCCCGCGGACAGGCCGCACCATCGGTTGCTCCGGCAATGGCAGCAGACGTTCGGCCATTGGCCTGCTCGGATCGTAGATCAACATGTTGCGATCGGGAATCTTAAGCCCGCCGGGTTCGGCCGGCCTGACCATCATCGGACGCCTGTCGGCCCGGATCAGCGGCACGTCGCTCGCAGCGCCGAGGGCGGCGTGCCGGGTGCCCGCGTAATAGGCGAACCACAAGCCGGCGGCGAACACCACCATGACTCCCAGCGCCGCCGCGACTGTCAGAAAGCGTTGCGGTGGCGGCCCCTCCCCTTCCCGCCGTTCGCCCAACAGCTCCGGCCGCCGCTCGAACTCGGCTGACCTGAACTGGTAGGACATGGCTACATCTCCTCGATCGGTTCGACACCGATCACCGCGAGACCGGCAGCGACGACGAGCGCGACGCCGCGGACCAAGGCCAGCCGCGCGCGGGTCAGAACCGGATCATCGACCAGGATAAACCTCAATGTAGCCTCGTCACGACCTTTGTTCCACAACATGTGGAACTGCGCCGCGACCTCTTGCAAATAAAAGGCGATACGATGCGGTTCATGTGCCTCGGCGGCACTCTCGACGAGCCGCGGCCACCGCGCCAGCAGGCGAATCAGATCGAGTTCCGCCGGGTCGGACAGCCGGTCGAGCGCCGCATCGATGAGCGCCGCGTCGGACAGGTCGTCATCAGGAATCGCCTCGGCCGCGTGACGCATGACCGAGGACGCCCTCGCATGGGCGTACTGCACATAAAAGACCGGGTTGTCTTTTGATTGCTCGGCGACCTTCGCAAAGTCGAAATCGATCGCCTGGTCGTTGCGCCGGGTGAGCATCATGAACCGAAAAACACCTTCGCCGACCTCGTCGACGACCTCGCGCAGAGTGACGAAAGTGCCGGCCCGCTTCGACATCCGCACCGCGGCACCCCGATCGAACAGATTGACAAGCTGGCAGATCTTGACGTCGAGCACCGCAGCCCCGTCGGTCACCGCCTTCACCGCCGCCTGCATCCGCCTGACATAGCCGCCGTGATCGGCACCCCAGACATCGATTAGGCTGGCAAAGCCACGGCGGAACTTGTCGCGGTGATAGGCGATGTCGGCCGCGAAATAGGTCCACGATCCGTCCGATTTTTTGAGCGGCCGATCAACGTCGTCGCCGAAACGCGTAGCGCGGAATAGGGTTTGCGGCCGCGGTTCCCAATCGTCCGGTATCTTTCCTTTGGGCGGCTCCAGCACGCCAACATAGATCAGCCCGCGCTGTTCGAGGGCGGCGAGACATTCGGCGATCGCTCCCGCCTCGACCAATCGCCGCTCAGAGGCGAAGAGATCGTGGCGCACGCCGAGCAAGGCGAGATCATCGCGGATCAGCGCCATCATCCTTTCGACCGCGAAGGCGCGCAGCGGCGAAAGCCATTCGTTCTCGGGGCGAGCGAGCCATTTCCGGCCGTCGCGTTCGGCCAAAGCGCGGCCTGTTTCGATTAGATATTCGCCGGGGTAAAGGCCCTCCGGGACGGCGCCAACCCCCTCACCCAGCGCCTGGCGATAGCGCAGATAAAGCGAACGAGCGAGGATGTCGACCTGGGCTCCGGCGTCGTTGATGTAATATTCCCGGTGGACGGTGTAGCCGGCTTTCTCCAGCAGTGCTGCCAAAGCGTCACCGACGACGGCGCCGCGGCCATGGCCGACATGCATCGGCCCCGTCGGGTTGGCCGAGACGAACTCGACATTGATCCGCTCGCCGTTGCCGAGCGCCGAAGCGCCGAAGCGGGTGCCGGCGCGCAAAATCGCGCGCAGCTGCGCTTGCCAGACCTTGGGCGCCAGTCGGATGTTGAGAAAACCGGGAGGCGCCGCGGTAACGGCAAAACCGTGGCCGCGATAATCGCCGGCGATCAATTCGCGCGCGAGGATCGCCGGGATGATCCGCTCGGCCAGCGCCATCGGGTGTTCCCCGACCACGCCCCCCAGTACCATCGCCGCGTTGGTCGCGAGGTCGCCATGCGCCGGATCGCGCGGTGTCTCGACCGAGACCCGACTGAGATCGAGCCCTAGCGGCAGCGACCCTTGCACCGCAAGGTCGCCGATCGCCGCCACGATCAGCCGGCGTACGTCCTCAAAGAGGTTGGCCATGAACCCTTCCGGCGCGGTTTTCAACCGCTCGCCCGACCCGGTCACATCGGCATGTAGGTATCGAACAGGCGGTGATGCTCATCGAGCGCATAGCGGTCGGTCATGCCGGCCAGATAGTCGGCCGCGACACGCGCAGTTTGCGCGTCATCGGGGCCGGCCGCGAGCGCGCGCCATTCGTTCGGCAGGCATTCCGGCTCGGCGAGGTAAAGTCCGAACAGATCGTGGATCACACGCCGGGCTTTCGAGCTCATTCGGTTGACTCGATAATGCCGATACATGCGCTCGAACAGGAAATGCTTCAATCCCCGTTCGTTCTCGTTCATCGCGGTGGAAAAACCAGCGATCGGGCCTTTCAGCGCTCTGACCGCTGCAGCAGACCGGACGCCGCTGTCGGCGAGCCGAGAGCGGGTCTCGGTGATCAGATCGCCAACCATGCAATTTATGACCCGCCGGATCGTCTCGTGGATCAGGCGCGGCTCATCGAGCCCCGGATAGCGTTCGCTGACCGACCGGCAGATCGGCCCAACCAGCGGAACATCGGCGAGATCGTCGACGGCAAAAAGTCCGGCGCGCAGCCCGTCATCGATGTCGTGGTTGTTATAGGCGATGTCGTCGGCGAGTGAGGCGACTTGCGCCTCTGCGCCCGGGAAGGTGTCGAGGGCGAGTGGATGCCGGCAATCATATTCCGCGATCGCCGGCGACACCGGCCGCTCGATGCCCGGGCCGGACAGCGGGCCGTTGTGTTTGACGGTGCCTTCGAGCGCTTCCCAGGTCAGGTTGAGACCGTCGAATTCGGCGTAGCGGCTCTCCAGCCGGGTCAAGATGCGTAGGGTTTGATCGTTGTGCGAAAAGCCGCCAAAGCGCGCCATCGCGGCGTTCAGCGCTTCCTCGCCGGCGTGACCGAACGGCGTGTGGCCGAGATCATGGGCGAGTGCCACCGTTTCCGCTAAATCCTCGTCGAGATCGAGGGCACGCGCGATGGTTCGCGCGATCTGAGCGACTTCGAGACTGTGAGTCAGCCGCGTGCGGTAATGATCGCCCTCGTGATACACAAAGACTTGCGTCTTATGCGTCAGCCGGCGGAAGGCGGTCGAGTGAACAATACGGTCACGGTCGCGCTGGAAGGGCGAGCGCATTGGATGCTCAGGTTCGGGATGGAGCCGTCCGCGAGACTCCGCCGGCTTTGACGCGTAAGGCGCGAGACCCATCCCGGCAACCATCGGATAATCTTAAGCGATGCCGTTCGTCTCGTCCATCTTGCCGCCAAGCGCAAACGCGCCGCGACCCAATGACAAGCCGAGCCGGCCGGGAGAGCCGCCTATCCGAACTTCGCGATGAAGGAATGCTGGGAGCCGCCCGGTCCAGAACCCATGCGAAATGTTCTGGCCCGGTCGTAACCCACCGCACGACACATCGCGCACGTGCCTGTTAGCCAAGAAGGGGAAGATAAGGCCCCGCGGCGTCTTCCACCTCGGTCGCCTCGTCCTGGCCAATCCGGCGCCAGGCTGGGCTGCGCTTCCGTGATGGCGACTGCACATCGCTGAGCATTCGTGGCACGACATGCGGCAACGGCGGGTGCATGTCGAACCGATGCTTGACGAATTCTTCATTGGCCGGCTGCGCCTTGGCGGCCGATGCTCTTGATCACCGCGTTCACCTCTGCGCTCGCGGCAACCGACTTGCCAGCATCATCTCGCTTCTCTGCGCCAGATCATGTTAGGCTTGCCCCCTAGCGCCAAGAAGCGAGGATCGAGCCAATGGATCTGAAGCCGGTGCGAGACCGGGCGATCGAAGCAACGACCCGGTTTTTCTGGGACACTCGCGGCTTCGTGCCGGACGAGGAGAGCGAGGAGTGGGAGACGGAATATCGGCGTCAATTTGAGTTGGCTAAGCGTAGCCAGAATGCGACGCCGCCGGCAACGTCGGCGCCGATCGAGATACCGATGCCCGACCGAGCCGGCTGGGTGGAGTTGACTGGCGCGCCGACCCAGGTTCGCTGGGCAGCAGCGCTACGCGCCGAGCGGATCGCGGCGATCCGTGACCCGGCGATTCGACACTGGCTGGCTACGACCTGGACAAAGTCGAAAAGCTGGATTGATACCCGCGAGCTGGCGACCCCGATTTTCCTCGAAAGGATTCGCCCACATTTCCAGGAATACCGCCAGGCCACCGAAGAGCAAGCGCGAACCTCGGCGGCGGAACGGCAGGCGCAAGCTGCTGCGAAAGCGGCGATTCGCCAACAGCTCGATGAGGCGGGGATCAACGCCGAAGGCCTGATCGAACTGATCGACATCGCCGAACGACTGCCGGCGTTGCCTATCAAGGCAAAGCTCGCAGAACTCGATGCCGGCACGCGTAATTTGCGGGTCTTCGAAACCGCCGACCCGGCCGTGCTGATGGTCTTCGAAAAAAATGCCACGGCGCGCAGCGAATACGGCATTGAGCGGGACGAGGGGCTAGTCGTCGATCTTGCCTTATTTGCTCGAGCCAGCGCCTTGGAGTAGGAAGCATGTAAGACTACTATGCGGAAGCTACCGAGAGATGCCCGTGTTAGGCGGAACCGCGCTGTGCTGCAACCACAGGAGCAGCGCGAAACCTCTGGAACGCTTTGTCGGGTCATCGACGGCAGCAGAACGACAGAGATCGCGGACCGACGCTTGTACTGTCACAAGAACGACATCCTCGTAGTGCCGGTTTCAGCGGTGTCGGCGACGCGGACGCCATTCCGATCCGGTGAGCCGCTCTTTGAAATAAGCGGTCAATTTCGCGTCCAGGGCGCCTAGCGAACGACAGCGTCGCCGAACTTATGGTTGGTGGTGCTATGGTTCACCCGGGATTTAGATCGGGATCACGAAATGAGCATCGTGCGCGAGCTTTTCGATGATGCAATCGCCTTGCATAAGGACGGGCTCAGCCCCCGCCAGATCGGCTTGGCGTTGACCGACCGCTGGGAAGCCGATCAGGTGGGTGCGGCCGGAGAGGTGCGCCGCACCCGCTCGAAGACCGGGGCTCTCGAACTACGTTTTCCGAGCGGTGAGAAGATCCTCTGGGACGGCGCCCACTGGCGCTATATCCCCGGACAATGAATCGCGACCGGGGCCGCTGGCGCCGTCTGTCACCCTGGAGGATCGCCGGCATTCTCGGGACTTCCTTGTTGGCGGCGGCGGGTCAGTCCGATAGCGGGCGCGCCCAGCCGCTCGTGGCAGTGTATGATGCGTTATGGGCGGGTATTCCCGCAGCGCGGATCCGCCTCGAATTGGGCGGCGACGGCGCGCGTTACCAGGACGCGATCGTGATCCGCACCGACGGCCTGCTGCACCTCGTCACTCGGTTTCGCGCTAGCGCGACGGCCGACGGGAGTGTCGGGCTGACTCTGTCGGCCGAACCGCAGCACTATGACGCGGTATACGACCTCCGAAAGCGCCGTGGCAGCCGTGTCAGCATGCGGTTCGTCGTGCGCAGTGAGGGCGTAATCGCCGAGCGCGGTCTGGGCGACACCAGCCGCAAGCCACCCCTCGGAGAAGGCTATCGTCGCGACGCCGTCGATCCGCTTTCTGCGCTCGAGCGAATCCGCGAGAGGCTGCGTGCCGCGCTGCAACGCGGCGGCAACAGTTTCTCGATACCGGTTTTCGACGGGGCGCGGCGCTTCGACTTGCGGGGCCGCGTGCTCCCGATATCAGGCGACGGCCGCAGCTTGCAGATCGTCCTCACCTTCCTCCCGATCGCAGGTTTTAAGGGCGAATTGAGCGATGACGGCGATCCGGACGATGCGCCGCGGCCGGCGCGGCTCGTGGTCAGCGACGATGCGCGGCTGTTGCCGATGTCGTTCGAGGTGCAGGTCTTTAATTTTCCGCTCGTTGTGCGGCTCGACCACCTGTGCCAAGTGCCGCTCGCTTGCGCGTTGTAGCCTCGGCCGATTTCCGGTGGCGCCGCACCATGATCCGGCATTGTTCATTGCCGCAACCTGCTTCGTCGGATCGCTTGACCCGAGACCGGGGGCGCGCGCAGGCTGTGTGCGGCGATAGTTTGCCGCGAAGCAGAGGAAGACAGGTGACGACGGTAATCCGACCTTTCGCCGCGTTTCGCGAGGAAGCTCAACCCCCCTACTTGCACCCTGATTACGCGAGCACCCTCAAGCGGGCACCGAAGCATGTGCCGCTCCGCCTAGAACAGACCCTAACCGAGATCACGGGCCCGGATTTTGGCGACGGTTGGGCCGGTCCCGACGCCGTCGATCTGACCTGCCGGCATAAAGGTGCGCCGCTGGGCGAGCGCATCATCGTTGCCGGACGCGTCCTTGACGAAGAGGCAAAACCGGTGCCGCGGACGCTGGTTGAGCTATGGCAATGCAATGCCGCGGGCCGCTACCGCCATCCGGTCGATCAACACGATGCCCCACTCGACCCGAATTTCGACGGAGTCGGACAAGTAACGACGAATGCGCGCGGCGAATACCGCTTTCTGACGATCAAACCCGGCGCCTATCCGTGGCGCAACACCTACAATTCCTGGCGCCCCGCACACCTTCATTTCGGAATTTTTGGCCCGGCCTACGCGACGCGGCTCGTCACTCAGATGTATTTTCTGGGCGATCCGCTGCTGGCGCTCGACCCGATTTTTCTCGGCACCGCTGATCGCGAGGCGCGCGAGCGATTGATCTCGGCCTATGACCCGAATTTGAGCGAAGCCGAATGGGCACTCGGATACCGGTTCGACATCGTGCTGCGGGGCCGCGTCGCGACCCCAATGGAGAACGCTTGAAGTGGCCGGCAAGCTTGTTCCAACCCCGTCGCAGACGGTCGGTCCATTCTTTCACTTAGCACTCGACCGGCCGGAATGGGGCGATCTCGCAGCGGAGGGTGCGCAAGGCGAGCGAATCGCCGTTACAGGCCGGATGACAGATGGCGACGGTGCGGCGGTCGCCGATGCCTGCCTTGAATTGTGGCAGGCGAATGCTGCCGGTCGCTATGCCCATCCCGACGACGACCAGACAGACAAGCCGCTCGACCCTCATTTTCGCGGCTTTGGCCGGGTCTCGACCGATGCCGATGGCGGCTTCCGGTTGACGACGATCCGGCCCGGTCCGGTTCCCGGGAGGGGCAACACTCTGCAGGCGCCGCATATTGCCGTCGCGATCTTCGCTCGGGGGCTTTTGAAGCAGCTTTTTACCCGCATCTATTTTGCCGGCGAGGCACTGAACGATACAGATCCGGTGCTGTCGTCGATCACCGATCCGGCGCGTCGCCGTACCCTGATCGCAACCCGCCATGACGAAGACGCCTCGCCCGCCTATCGTTTCGACATCGTGTTACAAGGCGACGACGAAACCGTTTTTTTCGACGTCTGAAGTTCGCCGTCCGAAATGTCCGGGGTCGCGAAAAAATCGCCCTTGCAGGGCCCGGCTGACGGTAACCCGCTGCGATGACAGGTCGGTTGAGCACTCTATCGGCGAGCCGGCCACCAAGGGGCTAAAACGCCATTGGGCTGTTTCCGGCCGGCCGGTTGCGGCATAAGATACCCGTAGTCTCTCCTCGCAACCGCGCGAAAGACCCAGGATGCTGTCGCGACCCAATGCCGCCTTGTCGCAGATCCATCTGCAAATCATGTGGAGCCGGCTGGTCGCGGTGGTCGAGGAGCAGGCGCAGACCTTGGTGCGTACCGCGTTTTCGACGACTGTGCGCGAAGCTGGCGATCTTTCGGCCGGGGTATTCGACCGCGAAGGCAATATGCTCGCGCAGGCGGTGACTGGAACGCCCGGCCACGTCAACTCGATGGCGGCGGCCGTGCGACATTTTCTCGACGCCTTTCCGCTCGGGACGATGCGGTCGGGTGACCATTACATCACCAACGACCCGTGGCTGACTTGCGGCCATCTGCATGATTTGACCGTGGTCAGCCCGGCCTTTTTGCACGGTGAAGCGGTCGGGCTTTTCGCGAGCACGGTGCATGTCGTCGATATCGGCGGGCTCGGAATGGGCCCCGACGGCCGGCAAGTCTATGAAGAAGGGTTGTCAATACCGCTGATGGCTTTGGCGCGCGAAGGTCGTATGAACGAGGATCTGCTGTGCATGGTCCGGGCCAATGTGCGCGAGCCGCTGCAGGTCGAGGGCGACGTTTACGCGTTGGCTGCCTGCAACGACGAAGGCAGCCGACGTCTGGTCGAGATGATGGAGGAGTTCGGCATCGCCAATCTCGACCGGCTCGGCGAGTATATCGTCGAAACCTCCCGCCAAGCGACGATCGATGCAATCCACAAGCTGAAACCAGGTAGCTATAAAAATCGTCTGACCATGGATGGCTACGACCGTCCCTTGATCTTGGCCGCGGAAATGACGATCGGCGCGTGCGGCATCCATGTCGATTTTGCCGGCACCTCGTCGGCGAGCGCCTTCGGCATCAACGTCGTGCTGAACTATACGCACGCCTACACCGCCTTCGGCGTCAAGTGTTTGGTAGCACCCGAGGTACCCAACAATGCAGGGTCGCTCGCGCCGATCACAGTCGCTGCGCCAGAAGGCTGCCTGCTCAATGCCAAGCGGCCGCGGGCGGTCGCGGCCCGTCACACAGTCGGCCACATGCTGCCCGACCTCGTCTTCGGCTGCCTGCACCAAGTAATCCCTGGCGGGGTGCCGGCTGAGGGCGCCTCATCCTTGTGGATCCCGCAGATCTATGGCGGTGCCGACGTGCTCGATCAACTTGGAACAGAAAAGGGGCGGGCGCCACCCGAGATCGATCCGTTTAGCACCGCGATTTTTCACTGCGGTGGTGCCGGCGCGCGGCCTATGAAGGACGGGCTCGACGTGACCGCGTTTCCCTCGGGCGTGCGCACGATCCCTGTCGAGGCGACCGAAGCAGTGGCCCCGATCGTCTTCCGCCGGCGCGAGTTTCGCGAAGGCTCGGGCGGCGCCGGGCAATTCCGTGGCGGACTCGGCCAGATTATCGAATTGGGCGGTGCCGACGGTACGTCCATCGCGATGCTGTGTAATTTCGAGCGGCTCTCGAACCCGGCACTCGGTCGGGCTGGCGGCGGTGCGGGTGCACCTGGCCGAGTCGGCCTCGTCTCCGGCGGGCCGATCGGCCCGAAAGGTCGGCAGCGCGTGCCGGGCGGGGATTTCATCCGTCTCGAATTACCGGGTGGTGGCGGCTTCGGCGACCCGGCGGAGCGCGATCCCCAACAGGTGGTCCTCGACCTTAACGATGGCCTGATTTCCCGGGAGGTTGCCGCACGAGACTTCCGAGTCGCCTTCGCCGCGGACGGCAGCGTCGACCGGACTGCCACAGCGCGGCTGCGGGCACGGTGAACGCCACGGCCCCGTGCCCCGCGCATCGCGCTTTCCGGCTCGGCCGCGGCGCGCGCCAGCGCCTCTTGGACGTCTTCCGGGGCGAGCTGTGGCTGGTCGGGATCGAGCTGCCGCTGCCGCTCCTTTGGAGCGGACAGAACTGTTGAACCGGTCATGGATGGCGGCGGGGGCATTCCGATCAGACAGCAACCCATGGCTGATCCCCAGCCCCTGGCCGCACAGTACAGCTCAGCCTGAGAGTTGCCGCAGTGCCGGCGATCGGAGCAAAGCGGATCGGCGTCATCGGCGCCGGCATTGTCGGCATATGCTCGGCAAGTTGGTTGCAGCGCGACGGCCACGAGGTATTCGTCGTCGAAGCCGGCGAACCAGGCCACGGCGCCTCGCTCGGCAATGCGGGTGCATTCAACGCTTCATCGGTAACGCCGCTGTCGATGCCCGGGATGCTATGGAACGTACCGCGCTGGCTTTTCGACCCGCTCGGCCCTTTGTCGTTGCGGCCGGTGTATCTGCCGACGATCGCGCCGTGGCTTGTCCGCTTCATCCGTGCCGGCACGCCGGAAAAAATCCGCGCGCAGGCTAGAGCATTGCGCCCATTGGTCGGCCCGACCCTCGAGGCGCTGCAGCCGCTTGTTCGCGAAGCCGGCGCCGAAGACCTCGTTCATCGATTCGGCCATCTTTACGTGTACCGCTCGGCGCGAGGCGTCGCAAAGGATCATCTTGCCTGGGAATTGCGGCGCGAGAACGGCGTCTCGGTCGACGAATTCGACGCCGACCAGCTACGCCAGCTCGAACCCGCCCTGTCGCGCGATTATGTCCGCGGCATCCTGGTCCGCGAGAATGGCCACACATCGAACCCGTTGCGCCTAGTCCAGCGGCTCCTCGGGGAATTTCTGCGAGCCGGCGGCGAGCTCGAAAGGGCTCGGGCATTGGGCTTCCGGCTCGAAGGACGCCGCCTCGCCGCAATCCGCACCGATCGAGGCGAGCTTGCCGCCGATGCCGCAATCGTCTGCGCCGGCGCCTGGTCGAAGCCGCTGGCCGCGGTGCTCGGCGATCGTATTCCGCTTGAAACCGAACGCGGCTATCACTTGATGATCCGCGACCCGGAAGTCATGCCGCGCATCCCGACGGCCGATGCCGAGGGTAAGTTCGTCGCGACCCCGATGGAAACCGGGCTGCGCTTTGCCGGGACCGTCGAACTCGCCGGTCTTGCGGCGCCGCCCGATTGGCGGCGCGCCCGGATGCTGATCCGCCAGGGCCGCAAGATGCTGCCCGGCCTGGCCGCCGATCACCGCGAGGAACGCATCTCGATGTGGATGGGGCATCGACCGAGCTTGCCTGAATTCGTTGCCGGCGCTGGGGCCCTCGCGCACCTCCCGCGATGTGATCTATGCCTTCGGGCACGGCCATGTCGGCATGACCGCCGCGCCGATGACCGGCAAGATCGTCGCCGATCTCGTCGCGGGACGCCGGCCGACGATCGACAT
Organism: uncultured Alphaproteobacteria bacterium; assembly: GCA_963790875.1. Lineage (GTDB taxonomy): Bacteria > Pseudomonadota > Alphaproteobacteria > ATCC43930 > CGMCC-115725 > AP-15. Next base: position 87,884 of record CAWBQT010000016.1, on the reverse strand, counting down.
TACGCCCTACGCTCCCGCCCGGTTCGGTTGAGATGCGCTTTGCCGACGGCATCGGATCGGGAGGGCTCGCCCCCCGGTCCCGCAAAGGGATCCGTGGCCGGCAGGCGGGCGGCGTCTTCTATCCGCTAAGAAGCCTTGGGTTTGCCGCGACGATGCTGGTCGGCCTCGCCGCTTCGGCGATTGCCCAACCGCCGCCCAATGCGAACCCGAAGCTGGCGCCCTGGTTTCGCAGCCTCCTCCAGCCCGGCACAAATCTCTCCTGCTGCTCGATCGCCGATTGCCGCACGACCGATTATCGTATCGAGCACAATCATTACGAGGCGCTGATCGGCAAGCGCTGGCTTGACGTGCCGCCGGACAAGATCCTGCAGCGAACCGACAACCCGACCGGCCGCGCGGTCGTCTGTTGGACGCCGCAGCTCGGCATCATGTGCTTTGTGCGAGCGACTGAATCTTGATGACCGGTGAGGCGCCTATTGCTGGCCGCTCATCCCGTGCGCCGGGTTCGGCTGGTAGCCGCCGCGGCCGGGCGGCGTAAGCGGAACCATCGGCCCCGCACCTGCCCGCGGCGGGAGTCCAGGCTGCGGCGCCGGCTCCGCTTGGAAAAGGGATACGGTTGAGCCTTGCGCTGCGATTGCCGACGGCGCTGCCAGCCGAAGCAGCGCGGCGAGCTGCCGGTCGGTGAGCTGAACACCGTAATAAGTCTTGTAAAAGTCGCGCACATTGGCGCTCAAATCCTCCTCGAGAACATTTGGATAAAACAGGTCGGAGAGCCAGTAGAGACCCACCATTCGGTTGACGCCGGCCGGGTTGTCGATCCAGCCGAACGGCTGCGACGGCGCCAGGAAGACGCGCTTGCTGCGCACTGCCGAGAGGCCGCGCCATTCCGGATCACGCTGCAGCGCGCTGTAAAAGCTGCGCTGCTGGGCAAGGATGACATCGGGGTTCCAGGCAAGAATCTGGGCGGGCGTGATTCTGGTCAGTTCGCCTTGCCCGGATCGCGCGGCGACGTTGATCGCGCCGGCCTGATCGATGTCGGCCATGACGCCGGAAGTGGCGGGGCCGGTCATCAGCCCGTCGCCGCCGAGACCGAAATAAACGCGCGGTCGCTCGTCCGCCGACTGGATCAGGAGCTTCCCGCGCAACCCCTGAATCGCGTGATAGGCGAAGCTGGCGACATCCAGCCGATGGTCGCCGACGCCGAGCATCGAGCCGATCGAACGCAGCATGGCAGGGGTTTGCTGAATGCTGCCGTCGACGACAAGGTAAGGGACTCGCGTCCGCGCCTCGAAGCGATCGGCCATCGCCGCGTTCTGCGGCGTGACGGCGCCGGATTCTATTATCAAGTCGGGCTGCAGCCGCGCCACCTCGGCTATCGCCGCCCCTGGGTTCGTCCCGGCGAGTTCGCCGAGGACTGGCAGCCTCCTGTACTTGGCCGGCAGGTAGGCCTTTTGCAGGGGCGACAGGGCTTCGTTCCAGCCGATCAATTTGTCCGGCGCCAGGGCGAATATCAAGAGTGCCCCCGCCATATCGGCGGGCATCACCCGGTCGATCCGATCCGGCAGCGTCACGTGGCGCCCGGCCGAATCGACGAACTCCGCCGCTTGACTTGGCCCGATGAACAGCATGGAAAGGATCAGGACCGTAACCGAGGCGGCCTGCGAGCGAAACGGCATCAGCGTCCTCGACAGAGCGGAGCGGCCTCGACTATAGCGGTCGGGACCCCTGGGGCAAGCGCTTGACCCCGGTGTCCCATTGCCTGCGACACGTCCCAAGGAGAAGAGACATGCGCATCGACCTGGTCCTGGCTTTCTCGGTCTGACCCAGCATCCGTCGGCCGTGCGTGTCGCGCCGTATCGATGGCGGCTGTCGGGAAGTTTTCTCGCCCATCTTTTCAAGGCCGCGACCAAGCAGCATCATCGCGCGCTGGCGCCGATGCTCGCCCGATTGGTGCCGCCGGACGGCGTCGTCTTCGACGTCGGCGCGCATGCTGGACAATATACCAAGCTGTTTGCCCGCCTCGCGTCACGCGGCCGGGTCTACGCCTTTGAGCCGGGAAGCTATGCGCGCTCGATCCTGCACCCCGTCGTCTGGCTGCATGGCCTCGCCAATGTTTCGGTCCTGCCGATCGGGCTTGGCGCAGAACCCGCGGCCGCGACAATGACCCTGCCGGTGAAGCGCCGCGGCAGCATAGCCTTTGGCCTGGCGCATTTCGGTGCGCCGCAACACCGATGGCAGGCCGTTGCCCAAGAAGTGGTGCCGATGACGACGATCGACGCGATCGCCGAAGCGCTCGCACTCGATCGTCTCGACTTCATAAAAGCCGATATCGAAGGTTGGGAGCTTCGTCTGCTGCGCGGCGCCGAGAACAGCTTGCGCCGGTTTCGACCGCGCCTCCTGATCGAACTTTCGGAAGACCATCTCGCCCGCGCCGGCGACCGGCTCGCCGACGCCTGGGCCTTTCTGACCGGACTGGGCTATCTTGGGTTCACACTCGACCCCGGCGGCGAGCTGAGCTCAGTCACGACGCCCGGCGACGGGGATTTCTGGTTCATCGCCGAGGAGGATGCGGCGCTTGACCCTCCGAAAACGAAACCGGCCGGGTGAGCCCGGCCGGTCGAATTCCGGTTAGATTCCGGCGGCCGCCGATCAGTCGCGGCGGGTCCCGAGCAGTTGCATCAGCATCATGAACAGGTTGATGAAATCGAGGTAGAGCCGCAGCGCGCCCATGATGGCTTTCTTGCCGGCGATCTCACGGTCATCGGCCGCGTAATACATCTCTTTGATCTGCTGCGTATCCCAGGCCGTCAACCCGGTGAAGACGATGACGCCGATCACCGAGATTGCGAACTGCAGCGCCGACGATGCGAGGAAGATGTTGACCAGCGACGCGATGATGATGCCGATCAGCCCCATGAACAGGAACGAGCCGAATTGCGCCAGATCGCGCCGCGTCGTATAGCCGTAGAGGCTCATCGCCGCGAAGGTCCCGGCGGTGATGAAGAAGACGCGGGCGATGCTGCTCCCGGTAAAAACCAGAAAGACCATCGCCATCGACAATCCCATCAGCCCGGCGTAAAGCCAGAACACCATTTGCAGGGTGCTGGCGCGCATCTTGTTGACGCCGAAGCTCATCAGCATGACGAGCCCGAGCGGTGCCAGGATGACGAGCCAGATCGCCGGTGTGCGCGCGATTGAGTAATAGAAGCCGGAGGCAGCCGCGACATAGGCCACGACGCCGGTCAACGCCAACCCCGACGCCATGTAGTTGTAAACGCGCAGCATGTAGTCCCGCAAACCGGCATCGATGCCGACCTGCATATCCGCCGAGCGCACCGTCCAGCGGGGCTGCGAACCGAGAGCCATGAAGCCCCTCCAATGGGAAACCGCAACGAGGATACTTCCTCGCGCTTGCCATATTGGCACAAAACCCGATCGGTTCAATAAGGTTGTAAGGGGTCGGCGATCAGTCGTTACGTAAATAGCGAGCCGGCTCGGCGCCGAGTGCGCGCCAGGTCCCGACGAAACCAAGTGCCAGGGCGAGGAGCGTGGCGGCCGCCGCTGTCGACAACAGCGGCGCCGGCAGGAACACCCAATCGGTCCCCCACAGCCGGGTCACGACGAGAAAGGCGGCGAGGGTGCCGAGCGCACCGGCGACGAGCGCCGCGAGCGCGCCGAGCAGGCCGTGCTCGATCAGATAACCGCCGATGATCGCGGTGCGGGTCGCGCCCAGTACCTTGAGCACGACCGCGTCGTAGACGCGGCGGCTATGGCCGGCGGCAATTGCCCCGCCGAGCACCAGCGCACCGGCGGCGAGAGTGAAGAGCGCCGTCAGGCGAACGGCGGTCCCGATCTTGCCGAGAATGTCGTCGATCGCCGCCAGCGCCTCGCGGACCTCGATTGCCGAAACGTTGGGGAATTCCTGCGTCACTCGTTGAACCAGCCGATCTCCGTCGCCGGCCGGCAAATAGACGGCGGCGAGATGAGTCTGCGGCGCCCCTTCCAAGGTTCCCGGCGCGAACACAATGGCGAAGTTGATGCCGAGCCGCTGCCAGTCGATGTCGCGGAAATTGGCGATGCGCGCCGTGATCTCGCGGCCGAGCAAGTTGACGCTCAGCGTGTCGCCGACCTTGAGCCCCATGCCGCGGGCGAGGTTGGCATCGAACGAGACGAGCGGCGGGCCGCGATAATCAGGCGGCCACCACCGGCCGGCGACGACCCGCGAACCGCCAGGCAAGGTTGCCGCGTAGGTCAGGCCGCGGTCGCTGTTGAGCGCCCATTTCGCATCGGGCGCCACGACGGCGCGTTCGACAGGCACGCCGTTCAGCCGCGTGATGCGGCCGCGCATCATCGGCACCTCGCCGAAGCGGGCCCCCGGTATATCGTGCACGAGAGCCGCGAAGCCGGCGAGTTCGTCGCCCTGGATGTCGATGAAGAAAAAGGCCGGTGCTTCGGCCGGTATGCGCCGCTCGACCTCGCGCGCGAGGTTGCCTTCGACGAGCGCAATCGCGACCAGCACGGTCAAACCGAGGCCGAGCGACAGCATGACCGGCAATGTTGCGGCACCCGGCCGATGTAGGTTGGCGAGGGCCAACCGGAGCATCGTCCGGCGCGGCCGGCCGAACCTCCGGGCGACGGCGGTGACGGCCAATCCCGCGGCGCCGAACAAGGCGAACGCAGCGCCGGCACCGGCGACAAACCACAGGGCGATTTCGCGCTGGCCCGTGCCGGCGGCCACCGCGGCCGCAAGAGCCAGCGCCGATAGCGCGGTCGTTGCGAGGACCGACCGCGAGACCCGACGCCCCGGCGGGGCGACCATGTCGCGAAACAGTGCCGCGGCCGGCACCTGCCCGATCCGCGCCAGCGGCCACAACGAAAACACGAGCGTCGTCAGAAAGCCGTAAAGTGCGGCGAGCGCCAGCGGCTGCGGATAGAAACCGAGCCGCGCGGCGACGGGCAGCTCTGAGCCGAGCAACGGCGCCGCCGCCAGCGGCGCCAGGCCGCCGAGCAGCAGGCCAACGGTGATCCCCACGGCGGCCACCGCCATGATCTCGATCGCGAAGGCGGCAACGACGAGCCGGTTCGCGGCGCCGAGGCATTTGAGCGTGGCGATCGTCGCCATCTTGCCGGCGATGTGAAAGCCGACCGCATTGCCGATCCCGACGCCACCGATCAGCAATGTCGTCAAGCCGACGAGCGACAGGTAGAGCCCGAGCCGATCGATCAGCTGCCGCAGCCCCGGCGAGGCCTGAGCAAAGCTGCGGATCTCCCAGCCCGCCTCGGGAAACGCGGCCCGCGCCCGCGCCGCCCAGCGGGCGGCATCGGCACCTGCCGGCAGCCGCACTCGGTAGTGATAAGCAACGAGCGCCCCCGGCTCGAGCAATCCGGTTTCAGCCAGCGCCGCGGTTGAGATCATGACCCGCGGACCGAGCACAAAGCCGCTGTCGACGGCGTCGGGTTCATGGCGGATTAACGCGCGGATCTGCAGCTCGGCCCGGCCGATCGACAGGCTGTCGCCGCGACGGAGGCCCAGCCGGCCGAGGATCTGCGGGTCGACGGCCGCGCCGAAAGTCCGGCCCCGGCTGCCGAGCGCCGTGCCGAGGTTCTGCTCCGGCACCAGCAGGACCTCGCCGTAGAGCGGGTAGGCGGCGTCGACCGCCTTTAGCGAAATCAATGTCTGCCCGGAACCCGAGGTCGGGCGCGCCATCGCCCGCAGCGAAGCGATCTCGGAGAGCTTGCCGCTGGCGGCGAGAAAGGCACCCTCGGCCGGCCCGGCCGGGCGATTGGCCAGCTCCGCCTCGACATCGCCGCCGAGCAGTTGGCGGGCATTGCCGCTGATGCCGGCGGCGACCGAGGCGGTCAGCGAGCCGACGCCGGCGATGGCGCCGACCCCGAGGACCAGGCAGGCGATGAACACCCGCAGGCCGCGGATGCCGCCGCGCAGCTCGCGGCAGGCCAGGCGACAGGCGCAGCGGATCGCGACCAGGGTCACAGAGCGCGCCGGGCGACGGCGGGTCGCGCCAGCCGGGGCGGGTCGTCGACGATGCGCCCGTCGAGCATGCCGATGCGCCGGCCACACCGCTCGGCGAGGCCGGCGTCATGGGTGATCAGCAGCAATGTGGCATCGTGCCGACGCCGATGCTCGAACAGGCAATCGATCGCCCGCTGCCCGGTGGCGGCGTCGAGATTGCCGGTCGGTTCGTCGGCCAGAATCAGCTTGGGGCCGGCGACAAAGGCGCGGGCGATCGCGACCCGCTGCTGCTCGCCGCCCGAGAGCTGCGCCGGATAATGGCCGAGGCGATCGGCGAGACCGACGGCGGCGAGACACTCGCCGGCGGCGGCAAACGCGTCGCGCCGACCGGCGAGTTCGAGCGGCACCGCGACGTTTTCCAGCGCCGTCATCGTCTGGATCAGGTGAAAGCTCTGAAAGACAATGCCGATCGCGCCGCGCCGCCAGCGGGCGAGCGTATCCTCGCCGAGCCCGCCGAGATCGCGGCCGTCGACCAAGACGCGGCCGGAGGTCGGCCGCTCGAGCCCGGCCAGCACGAGCATCAGGCTGGTCTTGCCCGAGCCCGAGGGGCCGACGAGGCTCACCGTCTCGCCGGCCGCGATTTCAAGCGAGACGCCGCGCAGGATATCGACGGGTCCCGCGGCACTCGAGAGGCGCAGATGCACGTCGTCGAGCGCCACGAGCGGGGCGGCGGATTGCAACAAGGCAGTCATTCTCCATCGCCACCGCGATGCGCCGGCAAGCCGCCCGACGATATGGCGCGTCCCGCCCGGCATGCAACGCGCCGCCGGCGTGGTCGCGCAACAATGCCGCGCCAACTGCACGCGCTTCTCCTTGCTCTGAGGGAATTTCGTGACCTTTTGCTGCTGCAGAGCCGCATTCCTTGCCATCAACCAGTTGGAATCCATGGATATTGACCTGATCTGGTGCCGCGCCTGAGCGATTTGCTGAGGGATTTGCTGAGGGATCTGAAACGCCGTTTTGGCATCTTCTGAGGGATTTTCGGGCCGCGCCGATGGCCGCACCGGTGCGCTCCTCGGGTTGCGATCATAGCAAATTATACCGCATTGCCGCCGAATTGGCAACACCCAGCGGCACCTTGCCGCGGCGCGGCGAACGCCGCGGTCTCCGGCTCTATCGGCGACGGCCCCTCACCCTCCCGCTGCGCGGGTCCCTCCCTCTCCCCGCTCGCGGGGAGAGGGAGGGGGTGAGGGCTCGCCTTCCGCGGGACGGTTCGCCGGTCGCGCGCTATGCAGCGATTCGGCGAGATTTAACCTCGATTCGCGCGGCGCGACATGCCTATTATCGATGTTGCACCGCCAACCCCCGGCGGCGCCCCGCAAAACAGCCTTGGGTGAAAGCAGCCGCGATGGGATTGCCCGAAAGACAGGGTCTTTATGACCCGCGCCACGAACACGACTCGTGCGGCATCGGTTTCGTCGCCAACATCAAGGGACGAAAATCGCACGATATCATCGCGCGCGGGCTCGAGATCCTGGTCAATCTCGACCATCGGGGTGCCGTCGGGGCCGACCCGGCGGTCGGCGACGGCGCCGGCTGCATGATCCAGATGCCCGATGCGCTGTTACGCGACTGGGCAGACAAAGCGGGCCTGACGCTGCCGCCGCCCGGCCGCTATGCTGTGGCGATGTGCTTTCTGCCGCGCGACCGGGGCGCGCGCGACGCGGCGATCGAACATGTCGACCATTTTATCCGCGTCGAGGGCCAGTCGGTGCTCGGCTGGCGCGAGGTGCCGACCGACACCAAGGGGCTCGGCGAGCGCGTCATCGAGACGATGCCGGCGATCTGGCAGGCGGTCGTGGCGGCGAGCCCGGACGTCGCCGACCAGGACGCGTTCGAGCGGAAGATCCTGACGATCCGCAAGCAGACGCTGAACAGCGTCGGGGTGCTCGCCGCGCGACAGGGACCGGCGGCGTTGCGCGATTTGTACATGCCGTCCTTTTCGACCCGCACGCTCGTTTACAAGGGCCTGCTCTTGGCGCCGCAGGTCGGCGGTTTCTACGAGGATCTGCGCAATCCGCTGACCGTGTCGGCGCTGGCGCTCGTCCATCAGCGGTTTTCGACCAACACCTTCCCGTCCTGGCGGCTCGCCCATCCCTATCGGTTTTTGTGCCACAACGGCGAGATCAACACGGTCCGCGGCAACGTCAATTGGATGCATGCGCGCCGGCAGGCGATGACCTCGGCGCTGCTCGGCGACGACCTCGCCAAGATGGTGCCGCTGATCGGGCCCAATCAGTCCGACACCGCCTGCATCGACAATGCGCTCGAGCTGCTCGTCATCGGCGGCGGCTACTCCTTGGCGCATGCGATGATGATGCTGATCCCCGAGGCCTGGGCCGGCGACCCGCTGATGGACCCGCAGCGGCGCGCCTTTTACGAATACCACGCGGCGGTGATGGAGCCGTGGGACGGACCGGCGGCGATCGCCTTTACCGACGGCCGGCAGATCGGCGCAACGCTCGACCGCAACGGGTTGCGGCCGGCGCGTTATGTGATCACCGACGACGACCATGTGATCATGGCGTCCGAGGCCGGCGTGCTGCCGGTGCCGGAAGAACGCATCCGGCGCAAATGGCGGCTGCAGCCCGGCAAGATGCTGCTGATCGATTTCGAGGAAGGCCGCATCATCGACGACGCCGAGATCAAGCAGCAGCTCGCCGCCGAGCATCCCTACGAGGCCTGGCTGCAGGCGACCCAGTTCAAGCTCGCCGAATTGCCGGATCTGGCGGCGGAGCCGCCGTCTCGCGCTTATGGCGGCGTCGCCCGGCCGAACGACCCGCACGCGCAGCTCAACCTGCAGCAGGCCTTCGGCTATACGCAGGAAGACCTCCAGTTCTTTCTCGAGCCGATGGCCCGCGACGCCGACGATCCGGTCGGCTCGATGGGCACCGACACGCCGATCGCGGCGCTGTCGATGAAGCCGAAGCTCCTCTACAACTACTTCAAGCAGAATTTCGCGCAGGTCACCAACCCGCCGATCGACCCGATCCGCGAAGAGCTGGTGATGTCGCTGGTGTCGATGATCGGGCCGCGGCCGAACCTGCTGGGGCACGAGGCCGGCACGCATCACCGTCTCGAAGTGTCGCAGCCGATCCTGACCGACGGCGACCTGCAAAAGATCCACGCGATCGAGAGCCTGGTGCCGGCTTTCCGCACCGACACGCTCGACGCGACCTGGCCGGTCGCCGAGGGCGCCGACGGCATGGCGCCGGCACTCGACCGGCTGTGCCGCGCCGCGACCGAGGCGGTCGAGGCCGGCCACAACATCCTGATCCTTTCCGACCGCGCGACCTCGGCCGAACGGATACCGATCCCGGCGCTGCTCGCGACCTCGGCGGTGCACCACCACCTGATCCGCCAGGGTCTGCGCACCTCGACCGGGATCGTCGTCGAGACCGGCGAGGCGCGCGAGGTGCATCATTTCTGCGCGCTTGCCGGCTACGGCGCCGAGGCGATCAACCCCTATCTCGCCTTCGCCACGCTCGAAGAGATCAGGGTCGAAAACGGCCTGCCGCTCGGCGCCGAGACGGTGCGCAAGAATTATCTGAAGGCGGTCGGCAAAGGCATCCTGAAGGTCATGTCCAAGATGGGCATTTCGACCTATCAGTCCTATTGCGGGGCACAGATCTTCGACGCCGTCGGGCTCGCCAGCGATTTCGTCGAGCAATACTTCACCGGCACGGCGACGACGATCGAGGGCGTCGGCCTGCGCGAGATCGCGCAGGAGGCGGTCGCGCGGCACCGCCACGCCTATGGCGACAACCCGATCTATGACGGGATGCTCGACGTCGGCGGCGATTATGCGTTTCGCCTGCGCGGCGAGGACCATGCCTGGACGCCGCAATCGGTCGGCCGATTGCAACATGCGGTGCGCGGCAACTCGGCCGACGACTATCGCGCCTTCGCCGCGACCATCAACGACCAGAGCGAACGCCTGCTGACGATCCGCGGGCTGATGAGTTTGCGGCCCGCCGCGGCGCCGCTGCCGCTCGAAACGATCGAACCGGCGGCCGAGATCGTCAAGCGCTTCGCCACCGGGGCGATGAGCTTCGGCTCGATCAGCCGCGAGGCGCATACGACGCTGGCGATCGCGATGAACCGCATCGGCGGCAAGAGCAACACCGGCGAGGGCGGCGAGGAGGCCGAGCGGTTCAAGCCGCTGCCGAACGGCGATTCGAAGCGTTCGGCGATCAAGCAGGTGGCCTCGGGCCGGTTCGGCGTCACGACCGAGTACCTGGTCAACGCCGACGATCTGCAGATCAAGATGGCGCAAGGGGCGAAACCCGGCGAAGGCGGACAGCTGCCCGGCCGCAAGGTCGACAAGAACATCGCCCGGGTGCGCTATTCGACGCCGGGGGTCGGGCTGATCTCGCCGCCGCCGCACCACGACATCTATTCGATCGAGGATCTGGCGCAGCTGATCCATGATCTGAAGAACGCCAACCCGAAGGCGCGGATCTCGGTCAAGCTCGTGTCCGAGGTCGGGGTCGGCACCGTCGCGGCCGGCGTGTCGAAGGCGCGTGCCGACCATGTGACGATCGCCGGCTTCGAGGGCGGCACCGGCGCCAGCCCGCTGACCTCGCTGACCCATGCCGGCTCGCCCTGGGAAATCGGCCTCGCCGAGACGCAGCAGACGCTGGTGCTGAACGGGCTCCGGGGCCGCATCGCGGTGCAGGTCGACGGCGGGTTGCGCACCGGCCGCGACGTCGTCGTCGGCGCGCTGCTCGGCGCCGACGAGTTCGGCTTTGCGACGGCACCGCTGATCGCCGCCGGCTGCATCATGATGCGCAAATGCCATCTGAACACCTGCCCGGTCGGCATCGCGACGCAGGACCCGGTGCTGCGTGCCCGTTTCACCGGCGAGCCCGAACACGTCATCAACTATTTCTTCTTCGTCGCCGAGGAAGTGCGCGAGCTGATGGCGACGCTCGGCTTCCGCCGTTTCGACGAGATGATCGGGCGGGTCGACCGGCTCGACATGGTCAGCGCCATCGAGCACTGGAAAGCGAAAGGCGTCGACCTGTCGCGCCTGTTGCACGCGGTGGCGCCGAAGCCCGGGGTCGCGATCTACAATTGCGAGCGCCAGAACCATCACCTCGACAAGGCGCTCGACAACGAGCTGATCGCGGCGGCGCAGCCGGCGCTCGACGACCGCGAGCCGGTGCGCCTCGAGCGGCGGATCCGCAACGTCCACCGCACGGTCGGCGCGATGCTGTCGGGCGAGGTGGCGCGGCACTACGGCCATGCCGGGCTGCCGCAGGACACGATCTGGGCGAGCTTCCGCGGCAATGCCGGGCAGAGCTTTGGCGCGTTCCTGGCGCGCGGCGTCACGCTCGAGCTGTTCGGCGACGCCAACGACTATGTCGGCAAGGGGTTGTCGGGCGGCCGGCTGATCGTCCGCCATCCGCCCGAAACCAGGCTCGAGCCGACCGAGAACATCATCATCGGCAACACCGTTCTCTACGGGGCGATCGCCGGCGAAGCGTATTTCGAAGGCGTCGCCGGCGAACGCTTTGCGGTGCGCAACTCCGGCGCCGTCGCCGTCGTCGAGGGCACCGGCGACCATGGCTGCGAATACATGACGGGCGGCGTCGTTGTCGTGCTCGGCGATACCGGCCGCAATTTTGCCGCCGGCATGTCGGGCGGCGTCGCCTATGTCTGGGACCCGAGGGGCCGGTTCGACGATCTGTGCAATCACGCCGGCGTCGACCTCGAACGTGTCGCCGCCGCGGCACCCGACGAAGCCGACGACCCGGATCGTCCGCATCAGCGCTCGCCGTCTGTGGAGGATTCCGGCATGGGCGATCTGTTGCGCTTCGATGCGGCGCGGCTGCGCATCCTGCTCGAGCGCCACCAGCTGTTCACCGGCAGCGCCCGGTCGCGCCTGCTGCTCGAAGACTGGGACAATGCCGTCGGCTTCTTCGTCAAGATCGTGCCGAAGGATTTTCGCCGGGCCTTGCTCGAACTCGCGGCCGAACGGCAGACCGCCCGCACCGAGGCCGCCGAATGACCGCGCCCCCCAACCTGTCATCCCGGCCCCCGGGTCCGCGCTGCGCGCGGCCCGAGGACAGGCTCCGGCCGGGACCCATTCTTCCGCCGCACGGGCGCATGAAAGGATCGCGCTCCGGCGAATTTGCTCGTCACCTCGGCGGAAATGCGCGGTCCATCCCGGCGCCGCCCGAGCCGGTTACAACTTGTAACGTCCTTGCATCGCCTGAAAGATTCGGAGCGGCGGATCCATGGGTCCCGGCCGGAGCCTGTCCTCGGGCCGCGCGCAGCGCGGACCCGCGGGCCGGGATGACGAGCGATGGGTAGGCCGACCGGTTTTCTGGAGATCGAGCGGCGCGACCGGCCTTACGACAAGCCCGATATCCGGCGGCGCAACTGGCACGAATTCGTCAAGCCGCTTTCCGAGCCCGAAACCCGCAAGCAGGCGGCGCGCTGCATGGATTGCGGCATTCCGTTCTGCCATGACGGCTGTCCGGTTGACAACCTGATCCCGAACTGGAACGACCTCGTCTATCGCGAGCAGTGGCGGGCGGCGCTCAGGACACTGCATTCGACCAACAATTTTCCCGAATTCACCGGCCGCATCTGCCCGGCGCCGTGCGAGGCGGCGTGCACGCTGAACATCGACGACAACCCGGTGACGATCAAAACCATCGAATGCGCGATCGTCGACCGCGGCTGGAAGGAGGGCTGGATCGAGCCGGTGATATCGGCGCGGCGCACCGGGAAGCGTGTCGCGGTCGTCGGCTCGGGCCCGGCCGGTCTCGCCTGCGCCCAGCAGCTGGCGCGGGTCGGCCATAGCGTCACTTTGTTCGAAAAGGCCGACCGCATCGGTGGGCTGCTGCGCTACGGCATCCCCGATTTCAAGATGGAGAAATCGCTGATCGACCGCCGGGTTGCACAGATGGCAGCCGAGGGCGTCGGCTTTCGCACCGAGGTCGAGATCGGCGCCGATATCGCGATGCCGGCCCTGCTCGCCGATTTCGACGCCGTGGCGCTGACCGGCGGCGCCGAGCTGCCGCGCGACCTCGAGGTGCCGGGGCGCGACCTCGCCGGGATCCATTTCGCGATGGATTACCTGCCGCAGCAGAACAAGCGCAACGCCGGCGACGACGAGGACCGCGCCGCCCCCGGCGGCGCGATCCTGGCCGACGGCAAGCGCGTCATCGTGATCGGCGGCGGCGACACCGGCTCCGATTGCATCGGCACCGCGGTGCGGCAGCGCGCCCTGTCGATCACCCAGCTCGAAATCCTGCCGCGGCCGCCGGAGCACGAGAACAAGGCGCTCGTCTGGCCCGAATGGCCATTGAAGCTGCGCACCTCCTCGTCGCAGGAGGAGGGCTGCGAGCGCGACTGGGCGGTGCTGACGAAACGGGCCGTCGGCGAAGACGGCCATGTCAAAGCGCTCGAATGCGTGCGCGTCGAATGGACGAAAGGCCCGGGCGGCCGCTGGTCAATGCAGGAAATCCCCGGCAGCCAATTCATGTTAGAGGCCGATCTCGTCCTGTTGGCGATGGGCTTTCTCGGCCCTATCAAGGCCGGCATGCTCTCGCAAGCGAGCGTCGCCCTCGACCCGCGCGGCAATGTCCTCGCCAACACGCTCGACTACCGCACCTCGGTTACGAAGCTCTTTGCCGCCGGCGACATGCGGCGCGGCCAGTCGCTCGTCGTCTGGGCGATCCGCGAAGGCCGGCAATGCGCCCGCGCCATCGACGAGTTCCTGATGGGGTCGAGCCTGCTGCCGCGGTGATGGGCAGAAGCCGGACTTGATGCCGATAGACAGGGGTTTGGCAGGAGTTTGGCCCCTCCCCTGCCCGCTCGGGGTTTCTCAAGGTTCGGGCGCTCCGCTCCTGCTTGCAGGGCGGTTCAAGGCGAAGCCCGGAAAAAACCTTCCGCTTCGCCGACCCGCGATGCTGTCAACGCGGAAGTCGGTCGCGAAGTCGCCTATTGGCGCTACACCATTTGCGAGCGCAAAAAGCGCGCTGCCGAGGCACTCGGTTATAAGGGGCTGGTTCAGACCCGGTAGCGGAGAAAAGCCCCTGTCCAGTCCGCACGCGCTAGGGAGATGCACATGCATGTATTCCCCGACGAGGCCGCTTTGGAAGCCGTGTGCCGTCGCTATCGCATCCGACGGCTGTCGCTGTTCGGCTCTATTTTGAAAGGGACCAATCGTCGCGACAGCGACGTCGACCTGCTGGTAGAGTTCGAGCCGGACGCTAGGCCAAGCTTGTTGACCATGGCCCAAATCGAGATCGAACTCTCGCCGCTGCTCGAAGGGCGGAAGGTCGATCTGCGCACCGCCCGGGATCTCAGTCGTTATTTCAGGGACGAGGTGGTGCAGACGGCGGAGCCGCAATATGAGGCCGGATGAGCTGATCCGCCTGCGCCATATTGCGGATGCCCTGAATTCCGCGATCGGTTTACCCCGCGAAGGCTTGAACACGGACCCGAAGCTGGTCTTTGCCATTATCCATGCGATCCAAATCGCGGGCGAGGCGGCGAGCCGGATCAGCACCGAGATGCGCGAGCAGCGATTTCAGCCGGGTCGTAGCCGAGGCTGTTCAGAGTCTCGTTCGCCCCGAGTTTGACATGCTTAGACTATATTGATATCAACCTATCCGCTCAATGCCGACCCCTCCTCAAAGCGCCGAATGCATGGCGAGCGGTGGAGCTGAAGGATCCCGACCGTCACCTTCACGCCGGTTTTGCGCCGCTTTTTGCGGGTGGAGGACATGCGGGTCGAAGCCGCTACGGTCGGCGCGGCGCTCGCTGCCGCGTTCGCCGAGCATCCGGCCTTGCGGGGCTATGTACTCGACGACCAGGGGGCGGTGCGCCGCCACGTGGCGATCTATGTCAAGGGCGAATTGGTGCGGGAGCTCGGCGCTGCGGTCGGCGAGAGCGACGAGATCCACGTCTTCCAGGCGTTGACCGGCGGATAGGTGAACAGGGGATGACAGAGCGGTTGTATGTCGGGACCCGCAAGGGCCTGTTCGGACTGGCACCGTCGGGCGGCCGGAACGGGGCTGCCTGGGACATCGCCGAGACGCATTTTCTCGGCGATCCGGTGACGGCGGTGCTGCGCGATGGCGAGGCGCTCTATGCCGCGCTCGATCTGGGCCATTTCGGCGCCAAGCTGTGGCGCCGCGACGGCGGCGGCGCATGGCGCGAGCTGGCGGCGCCGGCGTTTCCGCCGAAGCCTGCATCGGCCGACGATGATCCGCATCCCTGGTCGCTCGGCACGATCTGGACCCTCGAAAAAGGCGGCGTGCCGGGCCGCCTGTGGATCGGCACGATGCCGGGCGGCCTGTTCCGCTCCGACGATGGCGGCCAATCCTGGTGTTTGAACGAGGCGCTGTGGCGCATGCCCGAGCGGCGACAATGGGCGGGAGTCGCCGGCGGCGAGCAGCCCGGCATCAACTCGGTGCTGGTCGACCCGCGCGATCCCGACGACCTCCGCATCGGCGTGTCGACCGCCGGGCTCTGGGCGAGCCGCGACGGCGGTCGCGCATGGCGGATCATCAACCGCGGCATGTACGCCGAATACCTACCTCCAGAGCGTCGCGCAGACCCGATTGCGCAGGACATTCATCGGCTCGCACGCTGCGTCGCCTATCCGGACGTCGTCTGGTGCCAGCACCACAACGCCGTCTTCCGCTCGGAAGATGCCGGCGCCAGCTGGCACGAGCTCGGCGCGATCCGCCCGGCAAAATTCGGCTTTGCCGTCGCCGCACACCCGCGCGATCCCAAGACCGCGTGGTTCGTCCCGGCCGTCAAGGACGAGTGTCGCATCGCGGTCGATGCCAAACTCGTCGTCGCACGCACCCGTGATGGCGGCGAGACTTTCGAGGTCTTGCGCAACGGGCTGCCGCAGCGCCACGCCTACGATCTGGTATGGCGCCACGCCCTCTCGGTCGATCTGAGCGGCGCGCGTCTCGCCTTCGGCTCGACCACCGGCGGGCTGTGGACGTCCGCCGACGGCGGCGACAGCTGGACCGCGCTCGATGCGCGCCTGCCGCCGATCGCGGTCGTGCGGTTCGACGGGATGTGACGGGAGTCCATCCGCCGGCTCGCCGCTGCGCGAGACCGACAACCTGATCCCGAACTGGAACGACCTCGTCTATCGCGAGCAGCGGCGGGCGGCGCTCAGGACATTGCATTCGACCAACGATTTTCCCGAATTCACCGGCCGCATGTGCCCGGCGCCGTGCGAGGCGGCGTGCACGCTGAACATCGACGACAACCCGGTGACGATCAAAACCATCGAATGCGCGATCGTCGACCGCGGCTGGCAGGGCACGAGAACAAGGCGCTCGTCTCGCCCGGAATGGCGGTTGAAGCTGCACACCTCCTCGTCGCGGGAGGAGGCCCGGCAGCACTTTCACGTTGCAGGCCGATCTTGTCCTCTTGGCGATGGGCTTTCCCGGCCCAGTCAAGGCCGGCATGCTCGGCCAATCGCGTGCGGCACTCGACCCGCGCGGCAATGTGCTCGCCAACACGCTCGACTACCGCACCTCGCCAAGCTCTTTGCCGCAGGCCGGCGACATGCGGCGCGGCCAATCGCTCGTCGTCTGAGCGATCCGCGAAGGCCGGCAATGCGCCGGCGCCGTCGACGAGTTCCTGATGGGATCGAGCCTGCTGCCGCGCTAGTAAGGCAAACAGGCGATTGCCGGGTGCTCCGGTCGGGCGCTGAGCCCGCCGGGGCGCGCCGGCCGGCTGTGCAACGGCAGAACGGCGGAAGGAGATTGCGCGGAATCTCGCTGGAGGCGTCGAGGTGATCGACCAGCGGAACGATAACCACCGCCCGGCGCCACGAAGCCAACAGAAACATGACCGAAGGGCCTCAGCGAGCGGATAATCCGGCGCCGCGCAAAACGGCAGCCGTCCCGCGCGCATCACCGCCAAAACCGATATCATTCGCGTTACCGTTCAGATTTCCGCAGCGGCTCCAATCCTCGCTTAACAGATCGCGGCCAAGGCCAATCGGGACGCGGTAGGCCCAATCGCCTGGGATCTCGATCCGCGCGTTGGCCGCCTTTCCCATCGCCTGCGGATTACACAGCGTCCGCCCAATTAAATCAGCCAATAGCCGAAGACGCGCCGCAGCCGTTCCGTTCGTTCGGTACCCCAGAGATTCGCGCCCGGCGCGCAGCATCAGCAACGCCGAGAAGGAGTACATATGATAGATCAAGGCGCGCTGGCCCCGCGCCATTTCCCTCTCTATCGTACCGTCGTCGCGGATGTCGGTAATGGCTGCCTGCCAAACCTTTTTCTGATAGGCAAGCGCTCTCTGATCATGGTCGATCAGCGTGAACAGAACAGCGGCTGCACCAGACCAGTAGTAAAGATTACCCCAATTCGTTGCCTTCTCGAAGAAGACCAGATCTTGGCTCGTGAGAATACGAAGCCACCCGGTAATCGTATCGTCAAGAGTAAACCCTGCGTTCTTGAGCTTCAATGCTATAACGAGCAGGCCAATCAAATCTTGACCCCGCGTGATCGTGCCTTCTCTGCTGTATCGAACGAACGGCTGTTTCGTGAGGGCGCCGGCTACCGCCCAAACCCGGAATGCCTCGAACGCGCATGTGCCCCCCTGCCCCCTTCTCGCATCTCCATCGTCCACTTCCTGCTCGATAAATCGCATGAAATCCGTGAGTTGCTGCAGGCGGGCTTGATTTCGCTTCTCGGCCGCCGCGTCCGGGATCGAAGAGCGCGAATCGTGGTAAATATCTTCGAGATCGAGCGCCATCACCGGCGCGAAGCGTGGACAAGCTACTTGCATGACCGGCCACGCCGTGCCGGCGCTCGGGTGGCCAACTAAGCCCGACAGGTCGGCTCCCAGCGCGTCATTCATGAACAACAACGACAGTGTGACGCAGCACATCATTACGATATCGAGCATGAATATGAGAATCCGGTCAGCCGCCACGGCTGGGCGATCGTTAGAACTGAAAAAATTTAGCCAATGCATCCGCAAGCAACCATCCCCGGGTTCATCCTGCGGCCGGGCAACCACGGCCCCATGTGAATAAGCCGGTTTGCTGCGATTTGAGCCCTATACTCGCCGATCGGAGAAGCGTCGATGAGCCGCGCATGTCGGTCCGGCAGAGAGAGGCAAAGCATCGCGGTTGATCCCGCTGACCGCGCCAGACCGACTAAAATCAGAGCCCACTGTCCCGCTCCGGCCAATCCTACCCGTCACAGGAGCGCTCGGAACCATCGCCGCATCTCTGCAAGCAACTCGCCATGTTGGCAAGCGGTTTTTGATGTTTTATCCAAGAGGCAACCCCGGTAGCCTTCAGCCGTCGATATCTAAACTTTATCTGACAAAAGCGCTGCAAAAACCACCCGAAGTGTCCGAAATTTTTCCTTAAATAGGCCTCGAAAATGTTTTGTTAGGTCTGATTCTTAAGTTCGCGGTAGCGGAAGCACGCATAACGTGTGCGCGGCAATTCGCGAAATTGAGGGGCAGACCCAATGGCGTCGATTTCTGGGGGCGACTTTACCTTCTCGGCAAATAGCTTGCCTGTCAATGTGGTACTGACACCCGACGGGAATTCACCGCCGGCTCCGATTGCCGGAGATTTCAATATCGAGGTGATCACGTCCCCGCAAGGGACTTCCTACGGAATACCAACCGGCTATCAGGGGGTTGCGCTACTCTCCGATGACGGCCACAGCGTTGACCTGCTGAGCGGTAATTATGGCGTGATCGGAACTGGCTCCGGGCCCGACACGATCCAGGCCGGCACCGGAAATGACACGATCTTTGGCGGCTCTGGCTCCCACTTGATCCTCGGCGGCAGCGGCTCCGATTTGCTTTACGGCGGCGAGGCCAACGACACGATCACCGCCGGCAGCGGCGCAACGACGATCCAAGGTGGCGCCGGTAACGACGTGATTACCGGCGGCAGCGGCGCTGACGTAATCCTTGGTGGACTCGGGAACGATACGATCACGGCCGGAAGTGGACCCACGACCATCTACGGCGGATTGGGATCAGACGTGATTACAGGAGGCAGTGGGGCAGCCGTCGTTCATATGGGCAGTGGCGCCGAAACCGTTCAGGGCGGCAGTGGGCCCGAGACGATCTATGGCGGAAGCGTTGGTGACTTGGTCCAGGGCGGCACCGGCTCGCTGACTTACTATGGTGGTACGGGTAATGACACGATCGAGGGTGGTACTGGCCCCGAGACGATCAACGCCGGTTACGGCAACGATTTGATCTACGGCGGCAGCGGCTCCAACGTCATTTATGGTGGGCATGGGAACAACACGATTTACGGTGGGAGCGGCACGGACTCGATCTTCGGCGGGCACGGCAATAACCTGATCTACGCCGGAAGCGGGCCCGAATATATCCTTCCTGGACCTGGCCACGAGACCGTCTACGCGGGAGCCGGGCCCGATCAGATCGTGGATGCCGGCCCGAACGGCCACGACACCGTGTTTGGATTTGATCAGGCGCATGGCGATACGATCTCCTTCGTCAACGAAGATGCGCAGTCGATCCACAAGGTCATCACGACGGCACAGGAGCAAAACGGCAACACGACGCTAACCCTGCCCGACGGCTCGACCGTCACCCTCATTGGCGTGCACCATGTCGACGCCGGCTTCTTCCATTGATCGGAAGCTCGCCGACGACAGCTGCCGGAGTCATCCGCCAAATTGAGCGAGAAGTCGTGCGAGGAGGTTCGCCCATTTGCGGCTGCATTTCCACCGATTATGCAGGTCGACCTGCGCCTGCAAGCGGGTCTCGGCGACCGTTTGTGGGTTATCGAATTGGTAGAGCTCGACCTCGGGCGTGTAATAGACGCGTTTGCCGGCTTGTCGTGCGGCAAAACAAAGGTCAAAATCAGCAAAACTGCCATAGACGTATTCGTCCGAAAAACTGCCGAGCCGTTTGAACAGATCAACTTCGATCATCAGGCACGCGCCGCTCACCGCCGGCACGGAACAAGGCTTGCGCGCCGGATCGAAGTTGGTCGGCAGACCCACCCAGGGGTAATGCTCTTCCCAGCCGCCGGGGGTGGCGGACGCTTGGCGGAATGTTACACCGCTATGCCGAAGCGAGCCGTCCTCGGCGAGTAGCCGGCAGCCGAGAACGCCGCAATTATCGAGCACTCGGTAACAGCGGAGCAACTCCCCGACCCACCCCGCCCGTTTCGGCAGCACCGCGGCTCCCAAAAAAACAAAGACCGATCCCGTCGCCGCTGCCGCCCCTACCCCGCTCCCGTTTAGGGAACCACAGCTGCCATCGAGTACAATCGTGCGAAAAGGTACGTCATAAATGTCGTTCAGCGTCTGAAAGGTTCTCGCGTCCACCGATCGATCGTCCATTACGTAGATTAGTTCTAAGTCTGAGCCCGAGCGGAATTCCGGATCGTTCGAGAATTGCGCGACCTGATGGCGTATTTGATCAGCCTGATCGCCAAGCGAGATGACGACCGACACTCGCGGAGCGTCCGTGACGCACCCATAAACGGCTTGCGCTCCAGCACGCCCGGTACTGCGGGCTGCCTTCCAAAATTTGGCAACGGCGGGAGCGACGGCGCGATCCAAAAGTCCCTCGGGATCTCGGGGCAAAGGGTCCATCAGCGCCAAGACTGCCTCGATGCCTCTCGACGGAGGTGGCGAAGCCGGACATCGAAGCGGAACGCGCTCAGTACGGCCGCCCGTGAAGGTCGCCTCGACAAACCAGAACTCTTCGTCCGGTCGAAGGCCGGGCGTGGCGGCAAAAATTGCGCATACGTCATCCGCCTCGCGAGCGGATTGCCCAGCCATGATCATGGGGAGCGGCGTCTCGAGCATGACGCGGCGCCCGCCGAAGCTGACGAGCGTCATGCCGGCAAGTTCGTCCCCAGCCGGCAAACTCAAGCGCAACATCATTCCACAATTTTCGACCCTGATTACCTCCTTGACCGCTGCCTTGATGCCCGGTAACGCGCTCATTCTTCGGTAAAGCGCCGCCATCCACATCTCGATAGGCGGCGGAATAGCCCCGCCGAAAGTGGAGTCCCGCCGGGCAAATAGTCGCTCGGCAAAGACCAATGCATGCTCGATCGGGGCGGTCTCGAACACCCTGCCAATATCGAAAAAATGCCCGGTCGCAGGCACGGTGCAATGCTCGAACGACCCATCGGCGTAGCGGACCTCGATCCGCGCCCGGCCTGCCCAGACGCTCGACATGTCGGGCAGGTGGACGAAAAACCCACGCGTCAACGTCGCTTCGGGGGGAGCGCCGAACGCCGCAAACAGATCCTCGGTAATCGGCACACTTCCGTCGCGCAGCAGGTCGACGGCGGGCTCACCAGCATCCGTTGCCATCATAATTTTGCTGATCGATCCTGCGGGATCCGCCAGCCATCCGGCGGCGAAAATTCCCACCCCCGGCGCGTGGTCGAGGACGGCGATGCGGAGCCTGGGAACTGAAGCAGCCGAGGCTTGCAGGCTGCCGTCAGTGAGGGCCAGTCTCATCGGCGACGCGTCGCTCGGTTCAGTTGCTGGCTCCGGGGCGCCATCCTGACGCACGGGTGCGAAGTGACGATGCGTTCACATCTGGTCACCCGCTCATGAGATGGTCTTTCCAACTGGTATGCCGCTCCGGCGGTGACGTCGCCGCGGTCAGCTTTGGTCGTCCGGGCCGAAAACTCGATCTGCGGATAGAATTCCATGGCCATACTTCGATGCTGGTCATTGGTGGGGGCGATCGAACAGCTTTGCACCATTCCCTGCATGGAACCGTCCCTCGACACTTCCCAGCCCAACTGTTCGTTACCGTTGCCGCAGAATCTGATCGCACCGCGGTGGTGCGTTGGCAGGGGGGTCTTCTGGCTCTCGACCAGCCTGCCGGCCCGGATCTCGCAACTCTCGATGTTTGGGACGAAGGGGTTGTGATTTGGCATGAGCGGCCTGGCCCGTCGGCGGATTATTTTTTGTCCTGGCGGTTGCAGAGGCGACCCTCCGGGATCCCGGCGGATCAGCCCGAGCTCGAACGGAACGCGAGCGGCAATATCGCACGCGGTCTCTCATTCATAATCAGGGCCAAGAACGAAGCCGATAATGTCACCCGATGCCTTCGTTCGATTGCCGGATTGGGGGACGAAATTGTTTTCGTCGACAACGGCAGCACTGATGACACGCTTGGGCTCGCAGAGCAACAGCAGCGTACCATCTTTGAGTTGAAGACCTTTTCCTATCCCCAGCCGCTTCCAAAAGTTGGCGAGCCGCATGCCGCCGCGGTCCGGTCCGCTTCGGGCCGCACTCTCGGCCATTTCTACAACTGGTGCCTGGCACAATCGAGCCGACGCAACTTTGCGAAATGGGACGCCGATTATATCGCGATTCGCAAAAATCTTAGTGAGATGATCGAGCGATTTGATCTCCGGTTGCGAGGGGATCCCTTCGTCCTGTGGTTTTCGGGGTTGGAGCTGTTCACCGACGGACGGCGCTATTGGATCGACCGCGACTTTGCACATTCGGAGTTCCGAGTATTCTCACGCGAGCACGGCCACCGGTGGGTCAACATTCCGGTCTGGGAGGAAATCGACCAGGCCGCCCTGTTCATGAGCCAGAAGCTGTTCTTCTGGAAGCCGGTTTATGTCGAGCTATTCCGACTCGAAGAGGTCGAATTCGATGATCGCGGCGTGTTTCTCGGAGACCCGCGCGATCGGGCGCGGCTCGGCTACCTTTGCGAATTCAATCGGAGCGGCAACGTCCCGGCCAGCTTCATGCCGGTTGAGGGACCCTTCGACAAACGGCTGGCTGATCTACCCCTGTCGCCGAAGGAAGTGGAACTCGCCATGGTTGCAGATCGCCGTTTGCGGGCGGCCCCTGCTCTTTGCCGACGCAACTCGTCGCAGCGGCTCGGCTTCGCGACCATGCGTCAGTTCGATTTTGCCGTATTCATCGCTTCCACCCTCCGTAACCGAGACAGGCGGCGCCAGATCCGATCAAGCTGGGGAATGGATCTCAACCGACTTGGAATACCAACTTATTTTGTTATTGGACGTCCGGGTCAGCCCTCGTCTCTGATTGATGATGTATTGTATTTGGACATGCCGGACTCATTCGAATTTAGTGCCGCCAGGATCTGTGAAGCGATCGCCTTTTCCGTCGAATTTATGAATGTCGACTACCTGTTCAAGGTCGAAGACGACTGCGTGGTGAATGCCTTCAACCTTATACGCTGCCGCTATCAAGACGCCCATTTCACGGCCGGCGGGTTGATCGGCGATGCGGCCCCCGATGCGTCGCGGTGTGAGAACGACCAACTCGATAAGCTATCTCTCTCTCATGCTAGCGCCGCCTTGGTTGATGGAGGGTTGGGCTATTTTCTTAGTTATGAGGCGCGGGTGATCGTCGGCCTCAATGCCGACTTCGCGCGGCAGTGCCTCGCCGATGGCCCGGGTGTGACCATGGCGCTAGCCGCCGGCGATGTTGAACCGGCAATTTCGTTCGGTCGGTTCAGCGCACGGCGTTGGTCCGACCGCCGGCCCATCTTTACCGACGACGTGGTCATACTGGCCGGGGTGCCGGCCGAGTTTGCCGACGGAGCTTATCGACGTCTCGTAGGCGACGACGCCTATCAGCAACAGCGAAAAGCCAACGAGGCGCAGCTGGAGGTCAACTACGACTGGGCGGATCTTAAGCACTCCGTCGGTTCGTCGGCGCCGGCTTAGGCCCAACATGACTCGCATCGAGATCTCGGATTCCCAGTCCCGCCATCCGCGACCCCCAGCCGGCGCCCATTCAGCGCCCCGAGCGTGCCCACGCGCCCGCTCAGGAGTTCAGGAGCGGGGTGCCAGCTCCCATTCGCTGGCTGGGTGTTCGACTTCCGGCTTTTCGGAACGAGCAGCGCTTCTACGACATCGATCCCCTCTCTCTCCCCCAACCGCTTGGCAGCCGACGGCAATACGACTTGTCCAGTTGTTTACACCTTATTAACCGACACTCCATAGGATTTCCGCAGGCGGTTGTTTAGGGTCTGCATCCGCGACCTTACTTAGGGGCGACTTTAGGGAGGAGCCACCTATTTTGTTCGAAACAGATCAGAAGACAATCACGCATTGCAATATCTGCGGAGGTGACAAGTTCGTTTTCGGTTCGCTCGTTCGTGACCAGAGCACGCCGGCCCCACAATGCGCGTCCTGCAAAACTGTTGAGCGGCATCGCATCGTTCGCGGCATCTACGAACACCTGAGACCCCTTTTGACCGAGCGCCGTGCTTTCCAGTTCGCGCCAGACCGAAGTGTCGAGCCTGAATGGTTCTCCGAGTTCAAAAGCTCGGTGTACGGCAGCAACAATTCTGTTGACATGATGAATACCGGGTTTGCTGCTGGCGCATTCGAATTGCTGATTTCCAATCATGTACTCGAACATATCGCCGACGATACGGCAGCGATGCGCGAAACCTTGCGTGTGGTAGGGAAAACCGGCATCGTGCATATCTGCGTGCCATCGCCGCTGCACCAATGGTCGACGCAGGATTGGGGATATCCCGATCCCAAAGTTCATTCTCACTATCGGATTTACGGAGCGGACTTTCCACTGCGGATGCGTCGGAGCATCGAAAACCTGCATTGTATCGGCGTCATAGGAGAAGACCCCATCACCGCGACCAGCGATGTGGTGTATTTTTTTTCGTTCACCCTAACTGAACTAGCTACGATCGCGCATCAACTCATGCGCTATAAAATATCAGTATTGCGCTTTACCGATTAAGTAGTGTTTGACCGGAACTGACCTGCACGATATCAACGTCTTCTGTCGCCCCCGCCGTTCAGTCCATCGCCTTGACCGACCTGACCCGTGAGTACAGCAGGGGCTGCGAAATACCCGTGGCCGAGCGTGTCCTGGCCATCAACGTCTTTTTTTCGCTACGAAGTCGGCGCGAGAAAGAGGTGGATGCGCGGGTCAAGCCCGCGCTAGGGGACTTTAGTGGCGGGGGCCGTGTCGTTGCTTCGCCAGACGGGCACTCCGCGGGAACGGCGAAAAACTGTCGGAAGAGCAAACTTGATTTGCAGTCGGCCGATTAGGCCGAACGAGTTGGCGGACCCATTCTTGCTTGGTCCGAGCTCAAGGTTCGCAATTCATCGGTTCAACACAATTCTGGTAACCGGTGCCATCAGGTTCCCGGTCCCGCCGACGAAGCGAAAGTCTGGCAAGGTGTCATAGTCCGGCAGGTTCCAGCGATAGGTTTTGGCAACATCGGTTTGGGCTCGAGCCTCCTGAAAATCGGAAGTGCCAATATCGCTATCCGCGAGGCTCTGGATTGCTATATTGGGATATGCAACGAAGCAGCGTTCCTTGAATGCATGGGTCGCCGCGGAGAGGGCGCCGGTGTCGAAGGGCAACTCCATGCGTCTGACCTGGTCGAGCAGATAAGGAATAATTTCGAACCGCAGACCGACCGCATGCGAGCCGATTGCAGACCCGTTCGTGCTGTATAGGAACCGATTCCGCCAGGTAATCCAGTCGCCTTCCCAATGATATTGCAGGGTTCCGAGCTGAAGGATCAGCCAATCCGCCGGCAACCCGCCAACCGCCGCCGGAAATATTTCATGTGTCCGACGATGCAAAATGATGTCGTCGTCAAACACCAGGAGAGTTTCCGGCCGATCGCGCAACGCCTGTTCGAGGATTGCTTCCCAGGTCTTGAGGTAACCCCATGCACCCGCCGACTGAATCGCCTTCGCGTGGGTGGTTTGCTCGATATGAGCGATCCGCGCAGTTTGACAATCATAATCCTGGTAATACTCCCAACTGGTCTGAATCGGGCGGACGGCTTCGGGCGGCGCCGCGAGCGGTCGGCGTCTGTACTCCTCGTATTCAGCGAGAATATTTGAGGCAGTTCCATCAACCGCTTGAAATCTCGCGGTCTCGATGCCTTGGTTACCGAGCCGGCGCCGCACCGCGACCCATCGATCGGGCCTGCGATCGAGGTTGATGGTCAACACCGTCTCGAACACTTCGTTCACGCTCAGCGCCACGCGCGCAAAAGGCCGACGCGACTTCCGACCCGCGGCGGCGGCAGGCTGCGTCTCCGCGACCCTCGCCTCGAGCAACCCGGGAATAACGCGAAGGCTACCTTTCACCGCATTCGCGACGGAATCATCGAGGGTGGCGAGGCAAGAGGCGCTATCGGCCCGGCGCATCCAATCTGAGACTGAGCGCGCCGGGTCGCCGCACTCTTCGTCGACGCCGCCCACCAAGTCGGCAAGAGCCGGGTTCACCATGACCAACGCCGGCAGGGCAATTTCGGGGCCGGGGCCGCACCAAGACGCTGCACGCGGGCCTGTTCCAGCCCCGACGAGCACGGCACGCGGCGAGGCATTTTCCAAGATGCCCAGGATAGGTTTTGTCCAGCCGCCCCCGACAAACTCGACGTTCCCGTCAATCAGGATAGCCGCCTGAAAACCGATCCGCCGCATGAGTGTCAGCAGCTGATCTATCCGTTCGTAAGGAGTTGTTTCCGTCCCGTCGATTACGTGCATCTCGTGATCGGTGCGCCACTCCCGCAGAGCACGGCGCAGCCTGTCGTCCTCGGTCCCAGCTGTCACCAGAACGACCCAGTCGAAGTCGAGCCAGCGCGTGCGATGCCACGATTCGAATATGCGCTGAAAATGGTCCGCACTCCAGGCGATGACCGCCAGCACCACTTTCGGACGGATGCATGGCTGGAGCGTCAACGGTGCCATCCACTTGATTATTGCATCTTGCACTATGGAACTGTCGAATTGCGAGCGGGTCTGCTTAGAGCAATGCTCGAAAATTGTGTCATATTTACCTTTTTGAGTATTCTGCTGCACCCAGTGATGCGGCCTTTCCACGGCCACCATTGGCAGCGATCGTTTTTGCGCATATCGGGCGAGAAAGATGTCGGCCATGTTCGGGAACATGAAGTCGGACCAGCGCATTCCCAAAGTCGCACTATGGTAGCACAGCGCGTTGGTTCCGAGAACGTGCACGGTGCGCTCACGCATGAGCGGCGCTTCAAAAAAGAAAGCGCTGCGCGATTCGGGGTCATAATACTCTTTTATCGGCTGTTTCAATAGAATTCCGTGAACCCCGGCAATCGCGCGATTGCCATGACGGGCAACAACGGCGGTCATTTTATCGGCGAAGTCGACCGGAAAGATCAGATCGTCGTCCGCGATAATGCGGTAGCCGGGCTCTGCTTCGCAGTCGAGCCAGCCAAATTTCCCCGCGTCACCCTTGTCGTCCCAGTCCTGCGAACGTCGAATCTCGACGCGCGGATGGAGGAGGTCCGACGGAACATCCGGATAATTATTGAGGAAGACTCGTACTTTGTCGCATTGCAACAGGAGGCTCGCGACACAGTCGCTGAGCATTTCACGACGGCTGGGTATGGTCGCCAATGAGGCGATCGCTTTGCGCGACCGGCCCCGCACCCGAGCCTCGAAAAAGTTGTCGAGATCGATTTTTTCAATTGCAACAGATCTCAACCTGAAGGTGTAGCCAACCTTCGGTTCCCACACGATCAAATAGAGCATCAATTCACGTATCCGGGCTGGCGCGAATACGAATATTTCCGATCTGCCGGCCGAGAGCGGCACGTCGGGACCCAGCTGCACACCCCCGTCGCATACCGGCCGCGCATGCAGCCGACAGCCATCCGCCTCGTGGATCAGTTCGACCTCAATCACGAACCGATACAACCCGCCGGATTCGACTGCGATGCCCTTGGTGACCACACCGGGAGTGCTGCGATCCTGGCGAATTTCGACCGTGCCGCCAGGGTGCATTTTCACCGCCTGATGATATCGCCAATCGGCCCAATCGTCGTATCTACGGAAACGGGCGATCGGCGTCCCGACCAGCGGCGGTTCGGACTGCGGCGGTTCGGACTGCGGCGGATCCCCGGCGGCAGGCGAGAGCGGTCCAGTCGCTTTCCTGGACTTTCTTGCTGTCGTGTTGCCGTCCACCATTGGCGCCGGGGAAGAGAAAGTGTGGGTTTCAACGCGTTCCGAAATGCGATCGATATGAGAAAGTGTATGGTCGAACCACCTTTCCATGCTGTGGATAATCAACGCCGCGTGTTCGCCCAGAGCGACGGCGAGCTCCTCTGCAAGCGGGGCGGCCTCGGCATCGCGGCTCGACTGCGGCTGCCTGCCCTCACGAGAGGTATTGTCCCGCAATGCCGAGTTGTCGGGGTGTCTATTATCTGGTTCGCCTGCCGGCCGAACCGGGTCCAAATCTAAGGTTTGGGTATCGCCGGCCATCGGCTGGTCGCTCATCAATGCCTTCCGTCACTCACTCTGCTGCGGCTTCGGAGCTGACCCTGTCACGCGACATACCCTCGGTTCTTAGGAGAGAAGCCCGGCGCTCACGATAGGCTCGTGCCATGGCGATCGCTGCCTTCGGGCGCTTCTCCCACCCAAGCGGGGCGATAAGGCGGGATTCCACCAGGTTGGAGGAATGATCGAACCGCGCCGAGGCCGCACCGAGCAAGGAAAGCTTGGGGTCGTCCTTCAAAATCTTCGCATAACAACGATATTCAAGGCTCGCATCCCAATAATTATTCGCGATGAGTGCAGATTCTACTTTCCTCATGATATCAGGAAGGAATTTGTAGTGCAGTATAGCAAGGTATCTGTCAGAGCAGAAATTGCCCTCGTATGGCCAAATGTGATGGGGATTGACCATGTACTCACCGGACGCAGCCCAGAACAACGGGTATTTCGTTAGCTCCGGGAGGAACTTTGGGTCCGCGGCAGCGAATGCCCGCATTCGCGGACCGCCTTTGAAGGATATCACCTCCTTGTAGCGCTCCTCGCGATAGCCTTCGCGGTCGTAAAGAGAGTAGGCCGCGGCCAGCGGCTCCCCTGCGGTGTATCGAGACTCGAGTATCGGACCGTCGGCGTACATATCGAGAAGAAATCCGCGCACTCGCCGCACGCCTCGGCGTTCCATTCGCCGGGTCAGATCAGCAACGCTGAACTCCTCGCTCTGATCAAAGACTATGTGTTCGTCAGCATCGACATATATGTACCATCGATCCCGCCCGTAGATTTCGATAATCTTGTTGATCCAGCCCTGTTTGCGCATCCAATCGAATTTCCCGGGCCTGCGGTAGACATCCGCGTCGGGCTGCTGTACCAGCTGTTCCCATGTTCCGTCGTCCGATTTGTTGTCGATGAAGACAAACCGTTCGACCCCAGCCGCCCGGTAATGTCGCAGAAAATCGTCGATCCGATTGCGCTCGTTTTTTACGACACAAATGACGATGGGTACACAGCGATCAGGCAAGGGTCGGCGGCGCAGGCTGCCAATCTCGAATTCGACGCTGGCCAACTCATCGAGAACCGCGACGATATATGGCGGTAAAATCGGTTGAGCAGCTGCCGGCTTTACGATCCGCGGCGCAGTGGCATACGTCGGCATAGCGTCAGCCCCTCCGATCACGTCACGTCTCTTGTTTGGCAAGTCTGCCAAACAACGATAAAAGCGCCGGCAGGCAGACGGTTCTGAGATCGTAGCGTCTTTGTACAGTTGCCCGAGCCGCTCGCCGAACCGGTTCGTGCCGCTCGGCGCGAGTACAAGCGAAAGCGATCTTGTCGACCAATCCCCCTATGTCGAAAAAATCCACCAGATAGCCGTTATCGCCATCAGTTATAACCTCTTCGACAGGCGGTGTGCGCGAGCCAATAACGAGGCAGCCTGCCGACATCGCCTCGATCAATGACCAAGACAGCACGAAAGGGTAGCTCAAATAAATATGCGCTGCAGACAGCTGCAGAATTGCGAGGTATTGCCGGTATGACAAATGCCCGAGAAAGTGTACCCGGTTCAGATCGATTTGTCCGTTCAATTCGCTGAGCATCTGGCGGCGCCAGGTCGCGGCTCGACTGGGGCGGCGGCCATAGCTGACGCCGTCACCGCCCACGATCAGGATGTGCGCGCGGGGGCGCCGCTCCAACACCTTGGGAAGAGCGCGCATAAAGACGTGGAAGCCCCGATAGGGCTCAAGGTTACGCGCCGTATAAGTAATCACCTCATCGGCGCGGGATAGCAGTGCGCCTTTTTCGATCCAGACTTGGGCCTTCGGCTCGGGCCGTACAATGTCACTGTCGACCCCCTCGTGTATAACGCTCAGCCTGCTCCAATGGCATCGCGGATATTGATCTCGCTGCCACTCGGTCGGGGTCTGCCCCCAGTCGGCGGCGTCCAGGCCGAGCAGATTGACGGCGTTCCGGGTCCGTACAGACCTCGCCAAGTCATCTGTCACCGGGAATTCAGGATCAAAACCGACGTCCGATCCCGATGAACGATAGAAGAACTCGAAATACCCCAATAGAGGCACTGTCGGCCACACGTCCTTGATATAAAGAATCTCGCCCCAGCCATTGTGTCCGACGACTATATCCGGGCGGAATCCCTCTGTCTTTAGCGCCTCACAGCAGCTCGCGACGGCAATGCCATTAAAGACTGCCGCGTTCGTGTCCGCCAAATACGGATTTGTATGGCTGGGATCGGCGGAAGCCACGTAGGTGATCTTACGTAACCCGGAGATCTCTCGTCCCGGTTGCTGAGTTATAAAGACGACATGATGGCCGTTCTTGGCAAGATATGCGGCGGCATGCCGGTATTGCCCGGGAAAATTCTGATGGATGAAAAGCAACCTCATCAGACGGCCGCGGGCTTGTGCGCTGCCGCCCAAAGGTCGAACGCGCCGCCGCGCCGCAGCCGGACATCGGCGAAGCCCGCGTCGTTCAACAATACTTCCAGCGACCGCGAAGTGAAGCCGGTCTTGTGCGCCATAAAGGAATAACCACGGGCTAGCGATGGGGTGTGCCCGAAGATCATGTCGAGAGGCGTCACCGGCCCGCTCGGCGACATGTAAGCTTCGTCCTCGAGGCGGTCGGCGACGATTAGCTGTGCGATCTGCTGAAGATCCGGCAGCGTCAATAACAAGAAGCCGCCGGGCTTCAACACCCGTATGAACTCGCCGAGAGCCGCCGGCACCTCGTGGCGGTAAATATGTTCGAGATTATGCGATGACCAAACGGCATCGACCGATCCTGAGGCCACCGGCCTCATATCGGTGATCGAGCAAATGATGTCCGGCCGGACGCGCGGATCAATGTCGAGTCGGATCTCACGCCATTCGGGGCCGTCAAAATGCCTATGAAGCGTCTGTCGCAGCGGATAGCCGCAACCGACGTTCAACACTGTCCTGGCCGCGATCGGTGCTCCTTCAGGAGGCGGGTTAGGCATGGCTGGCATGCTCGCCCCTTATGGAAAGGAGGCGGCGCAATCGGCACCGGCCGCGGATCTCGCTAGCATTCGAGGCGCTCGGTGACGCGTATATTGATTGCTTCCAGCGGATCGCGGGGGATCCGTCCCGTGCACGGAGCCCCGTTTCGTAGGGTGTCACTGACGCCACTATCGAAGAAAGCGCCCTGGTACTCGACGTCATAGCGATCTTGCAGATGTCCGGCTAACCGGACGGCGAACCCGGTCAACGGCAAGCCGCGAAGTCGACTGCCGCTGAGTTGACCGTTGGTGACCCATGGAGTCTCCTCCCCACTTGGTCCGAATGCCTTGTATTCGATGTCATTAGCCGCAAGTCTCTCCAACGGGCGGATGCCAAATGCCTCCAGGCGCAATCTCTTGCCGCGACTACCGACCCAACCATCAGGTTGGAATCGCCGGTCGCCTACGCGTTCAATGTGCAACAGAACCTCCAACTTGATCGGTCCCGACCGTCTCACAGATAACGAAGCCGGGCCGCTTATCATTGGCACGACTTCCCTTGTCGCCTGATCGAGTCTGCGCACCTCGATTTCAAGCGGCATATTGGGTCGACCCGAAGGCTCGTAAGTCGCGATCAATACATGCCCGCCGCCCAATGGGGCCTTGATCAACACGGTGCCGCCTTCGGGGCCCAGCCAAAAAGCCGATTTGCTTGTCGTTGCCACAATTTCGACGGTGCCGAGTTCCTCTGAAGATGGGTTCGAGACGTGCGTCATGGGCAGTGCAAAGCTCGATTGCGATGCCGGCGATTTCTCGGCCCTCATAACGCTGATCGAGTAGAGGCCTGCGTCGAATCTCAGGAGCTTCGCGGTTCCCCGCAAGCTGGTCACCTCGGTGCAATGCGGCGACTGGCTTGTTCCGGTGGGTTTTTCTCGTTCCACATCGTGTCCGACGACCGAGATGATCTCACCGTTGCCGGCAAGCCAGTCAGGCGTCGTCGCATAGGATCGGCTTTTCACGGCGGCCTCCAGTCAGAAATCCGAACCAACGAATGCATTAACCCTGGCCGGCCATTAGACTGTCGCGATGCTTAAATTTTAGTAAAAGGTTCCGATAACGAATCTTTCATCTTCTTGCGGCTAGCATCAGTCGGTTGCGACCGGCGTTGAATTGTCAGAGGTTGGAACGCATGAGCGTGGCGACGATCATATTCGCGCGCGACGACTTTTCGATCCCGGGCGCCGTCGAACCAACAGCTTCGGGCGCAGTAGCGTCTCCAGATGCGGAGACCCATTTTTTCACGCTGTTACGCGACGGCAATCCGGACGTGATCGTCCTCGATTTTACCCGACAGCCATCGGTCGGTGTGCGCACGATCCGCAAAATTCGACAGAGAAGTCAGATCCCCATTTTAGTCGTCTGCGATGTGAGCCATCCGTCGACAGCGGAATTTCGCATTGCCGGAGCAGCCGATTGCATTCCGGGGCCGATTGACATTATCGTGCTTAATTCGGCGCTGCAGCGCATTATCAGGGTGACCGGCCGAAATCGAACAAGCGAAGAAAATATTTCTCGAATGTTCAGGTTTGCGGGGTTCCGCTTCTATCCGAATCGCGACCAGCTAGGGACAGCAAACGGTGCGTCGCTGGGCCTGACCAGTTCGGAGAGCCGGGTACTGCTGCATTTCGTATCCCACCCATGGCGGCTCTGTCCGCGAGCGGAGATCGCCGACGTCCTTTACGGGGGTGAACGGCGTGCCGGTGATCGGGCGATCGACATCGTCATAAATCGGCTGCGCCGCAAGCTCGGCATCTTGCGCGGCCAAGCCGCAGAAGCGCTGGTCAAGACAGAATATCGTCGCGGGTACCTGCTCGTCGCTGATGTCTCGACGGCGGCCGCGGATGAAGACGCTGACGCTGCCGCATGACGCAATTACCAGCACTGAGCGACCAGCGATCGTTGTCTGTGGCCACCGCCCCGCTATCGGCGGCGATGGAGGACGAGCCTCTTGCGTCGCGCTCCTCTCTGCTTAATGCATTGATCGTGGTTGCCCGCTATCGCGGCGTTGATCTCTCTTTGCCAGACCTGCTCCGCAAGCACCATTTTGGTCCGGGAGAGCCATCGGTAGAGAATATTCTCCGGATGGCGCAGCAGGCTGGCCTCCGGGCGGCTTCGGTGAGGCTCCGATGGGAGGACCTCGTAAAATTGGGACCGGAGCTTCCCGCCATCCTGTTGTTTCATAACAACAGCGCTATGGTGCTGTCACGGGTCGAAACCCGGGGCCGGCCGGCATACGTGGTTTTGGTGGATCCTCTTGCCGGCGAGGATGTCCCCTTGATGCTCGACCGGCAGCGGCTTGCCAGCGGGTGGACGGGCCAGGCGATCCTGGTCAAACGGGATCATCGGCCGACCGACGAAGATCAGCCCTTCGGCATCGGACTGATCGTCGCCTATCTTCTCCACGACCGTCGGATCGCGCGCGACATAGCCGTTTCAGCCGTAATGATGAGCTTATTGGCTGCGAGCCCGATCATCTTCTGGCGGCTGTTGATCGATCGAGTGCTCTATTACCATAGTCTTAACACTCTTTTTGTCCTAGCCGTCGGCATGTTCTTCGTGATACTCTTTGATAGCGCATTTAGCTATCTTAGACGTTATCTCGTTTTGCAGGTGACGGCGCGGGCCGAGGCGAAGATCGACGCCTTCATGTTCGATAAGCTCCTCGATCTTCCGATGGATTTCTTTGAAGGCACGCCGACTGGCCTCGTTGCACGCGACATGAACGAGGTTTTCAAGATTCGTAATTTTCTCACAGGTCAACTGTTCGGTACCGTGCTTGATGCCTGCGTATTGGTTGTCTTTTTGCCGATAATGTTCTTCTTCAGCATCGTGTTGACAATGATCGTCCTCGGCATCTGTGGCATAATTTGTTTGTGGATCGTCATGATGTTGCCGGTGTTGCGCAGGAAGAGCGGCGCGGCTTTCGTCGCCGAGGGTGTCAAGAACGCCTTCCTTGTGGAGACACTGCAAGGGGTCCGCACAGTGAAAACGCTCGCCCTCGACGCCCGGCAACGCCGTGGATGGGACGAGCGGGTGGCCAAAGTCGCGCGGCTTCGCTTGGAGGAAGGTCGTACCGCCAACGTCATCCAAACGGTCGCGCGCACCCTGGAACGCCTGATGACGAGCGGTGTATTCGTCCTCGCCGTCTTCCTCGCCGTGGCAAGCCAGGATCAGGTCTATGTTGGCGCTCTCGTTGCCTTTGTAATGCTGACCACGCGCGTTTCAGCACCTCTGATCCAAATGGCGCACCTCGTTCAGCAATACGACGAGGCGCGGTTCGCGGTCGACACCATTGCCGGGCTCGTCAATCGACCGCCCGAAGAGGGCCGCCGTTCGACCGGTCTGCGTGCCTCCCTCATGGGTCGGCTTCGAGTTTCAGGGCGTGCGCTTTCGCTACGCGCAAACCTACCAACCCGCCCTTGACGACGTGACGTTCACGGTCAGCGCAGGATCGATCTTCGGCATCATGGGCCGCAGTGGTTCCGGGAAGACAACGATTACGCGGTTATTGCAAAAACTGCACACGAATTACGAGGGATTAATTAAGATCGATGGCAACGATTTGCGAGCGATTGACATCGACCACCTGCGGTCAAGCCTGGGCGTTGTTCTTCAAGATAACTTCCTGTTTAGCGGCACGATCCGAGAGATCATCTCCGCGGCAAGACCGAACGCCCGCTTCGAACAGATAGTCAACGTCGCCCGGATCGCTGGCGCTGAAGAATTCATCGAGCGTTTGCCGCGTGGCTATGATACAGTGCTCCAGGAAGGTTCAAGTAATATGTCGGGCGGCCAGCGCCAGCGTATTGCAATAGCGCGAGCATTGATTGGTGACCCGCGCATTCTTATTCTCGACGAAGCGACGAGCGCCCTTGATGCCGAGAGTGAGGCGATCGTCAACGCCAATCTACTCCGCATTGCCAACGATCGTACACTGATCATTATCTCCCACCGTCTATCGGCCCTGATCCCCGCGGCTGCGATCCTTGTGCTGGAGCATGGGCGCGTCCATGACATCGGTCGACACAGCGAACTTCTCGACCGTTGTGATCTCTACCGGGGCCTCTGGTACAGGCAGAACTCGCATCTCATATCCAGGTCAGCCCATGAGGCAACTAGCCCCGCGACTACGTCGTGAGACGTCGCCGGCTGGCGTAGTCCAGCTGTTCCGATCTGACGTAGCGGAAATTACGCAAGAGCCGGAACCAATCCAGCTTCGCTTGACGCTGTATGTGCTGGTATCGGTGTTCGTCGTTGCGTTAGCGATCACGGTCTTTACCAAGATGAACCGAGTGGTGACATCGACGCTCGGCGTTATCGTGACGACGGAACCGACCATTATCCTGGAGGCTCTGGATCCGTCAATTATCAAGTCAATCAATATCAGAGACGGCGATCGGGTCAAGGCCGGGCAAGTGCTCGGCACCCTCGATCCCACCCTTGCAGAAGCGGACGTCGTCTCTTTGAAGTTGCAACTCGCCAGCTTTGACGCAGAGATCGCCCGCTGTGTGGCGGAACTTCACCAGAAGCCGTTCACCCCACCGAAATCGAGCCTCCCGGGGGCTGATAAATACGCCAGCTTGCAACAATCGTACTACGATCAGCGCAAGGCGCAATTCGATGCCCAGATGCGCGCCTATAACGAGCAGATCGATCAGGTCAAGGCGACAATGGCCCAATTACAAACTGACGAGGAGCGGTATGCGGACCGCGAAAGGGTGGCAGACGACATTCAGAAAATGCGCGAACAACTCAATGTCGATCGGGTTGGCAGCCGTCTCGACCTGCTCATGGCAACAGACCAACGCCTCGAAGATCGAGCGAAATCTCGAATTTGACCGCAATGGCATACTCGAAGATGAGCATCAACTGAAAGCAGCAGTTGCAAATAGAGATGCCTTCGTACAGCAATGGTTCAGCCAGATCAGCCAGGAGTTGCTGACCGCGCGAAACGGACGCGATGCTGCGCAAGAAGAATTGGCCAAGGCGTTAAAACACCAAAGCCTGGTGCTGCTGCAGGCCCCGCAAGACGCGCTCGTGCTGAAACTGGAGAAGCTATCCGTGGGGTCGGTACTCAAAGAAGGCGATCTGTTCGCCAGTCTCGCGCCGACGCGCTCGCCCATAGAGGCCGAGGTTCACATCGCCGCGATGGACGTCGGTTTTGTCCGCGTCGGCGACGCCGTGGCAATCAAGTTGGATGCATTCAACTTCGTCGAACATGGTCTAGCAGAAGGCAAGGTGCGGGAAATCAGTGATGGGAGCTTCACGCTCGACAATAATGGAAATACCGCTGACCCCTATTACAAAGCACGTATAGTATTCACTAAGGTGAAACTAAGGAACGTACCGACGGATTTTTGCCTGGTTCCCGGCATGATGTTAACTGCCGATATACAAGTCGGCACTCGATCGGTCTTCGTATATCTGGTGAGAGGCCTGGTTCGAGGTATTAGTGAGGCGATGCGCGAGCCATGATGCGACGCTCCGCCGCCGATGGGACTGGCACCTCTAAAGCCGATGGCAGAGGGTCCAAAAGAACGGCTACTGCAGGTCCGCCGGCGCGGTCGCGCCTGAAACCAGGGTGGTTCAATCGGCGGGCTCTCGCAGCACTCGCTCGCATCGGGCGCCGGCTCCGCCGCCCGGGCGATTTCCATGCTGCGCCTGACGGCGCGCCGGATCTGAGCGAACTGTCCGAAGCCGCTCGCGCGGGTGACAGCGAGGCCCAATTTCAGCTTGGTTGCGTCTATTCTCAGGGTCAGGAGGTGCTCGCCAATCTCGCCGACGCTGCGGCATGGTACCGGCGTGCGGCCGAGCTTGGGCATCGAGAGGCGCAATACCAGCTGAGCCTTATCTATCTGAACGGCTACGACGGTAATCGCCAACCATGGTTCCATGAGTGGTACCGCACGTCGGCGGATCGCGACAAATCTGCAGCTGATTTGATTGTTGCCTCATTATTCCCCAACGGCGTGACCATTAACGA
Source organism: uncultured Alphaproteobacteria bacterium (assembly GCA_963790875.1). GTDB lineage: Bacteria > Pseudomonadota > Alphaproteobacteria > ATCC43930 > CGMCC-115725 > AP-15. Next base: position 50,580 of record CAWBQT010000016.1, on the reverse strand, counting down.
GGATCATGCCGAGGCGTTCCGATGGTGCTACGCCGCCGCCGGACAGGGCATGGTCGAAGCCCAGGCGCAATTGGGCTTTATGTACGCGCGAGGGCTCGGCGTTGAGCAAGATTACGCCGAGGCTCGGCGGTGGTATCTCCGCGCCGCCGAGCAGGAGAGCGCGGCGGCGGAACTCGGACTCGGGATCCTGTACGCTAACGGCCACGGTATCGGCGTAGATTACGTCGAAGCCGCGGTCTGGTACGGGAAAGCGGCGGAAAGGGAGAATGAAGGTGCGCAAGTCGCTTTGGGGCTGCTTCACTTATCAGGACAGGGTGTCGAACGGGATCCAGTACTAGCGGCACGTTGGCTTGCCGCGGCCGCGGCACGGGGCAATTCGAGAGCGCAACACCACCTCGGGCTGCTGACGCTCCGCGGGGAGGGGGTGGTGGCCGACGCGCGTGAGGCCGAGGCCTTGTTCAGACAGGCGGCCTTGAAAGGCTACGGTCCGGCGATGTTGAATCTCGGAAAAATGTACGACACCGGCGACGGGGTCGCAGCCGACGCGCAGGAGGCCGCTCGTTTGTATCAGGCAGCCGCCGAGGCCGGTAATGCTGAAGCACAATTTCTCATCGGTTGTCATTATGCTGACGGTCGGGGGGTGCCAAAGCACCTCGGGACGGCTGCGAAATGGTTTGAAAAGGCAGCGCAGCAGGGTCACGCAACAGCCCAGCTCAATGTCGCCGCACTTCACATAAAAGGCACTGGTGTTCCACGCGATCCGGGGCGCGCGTTCGAATGGTATCGGCAAGCTGCCGAACAGGGTTCCAGTCTAGCGCAAACCAAACTCGGCAATTGCTATGCAGCCGGCGAGGGTGTGCCGCGCGACCCGCTGAAAGCTGCTGCATGGTTGGGGCGCGCCGCTGAAGCGGGCGATCCCGAGGCGCAAGCTCGCTTGGCGCTGCTCCATCTGGAGCCCGGCAGCACCCTACATGACCCCGTGCGCGCGGAAAAATTATTGCGGCGCGCCGCTGAACGCGGCTATCCACCCGCACTTTTCCAACTGGGCCATCTTTTCTCGAACCGTTCGACAGACCCCTCGAATGCCGACGAGGCGATGCGATGGTACCGCTGCGCGGCCGAGGCCGGTCACTTGGAGGCGCAACTTGTCGTCGCACGCAATTACCTCCATGGTCATCTTGTGCCCCGAGACATTGCCATCGCTGCCGCATGGGTTCGCCGAGCGGCAGAGCAGGATCACGCCGATGCCCAATTTCAATTGGCAGCGATGCACTGTATCGGCCAAGGCGTTCACCGTGATCTCCCGGAAGCAATAAAATGGTATACGAAGAGTGCCGAGAACAACCACCGGCTTGCACAATATAATTTGGCGGTGTTGATCGAAAAATCCGAGAATGCATCGCAAAATATTACGCAGGCATTACACTGGTACGTCAAAGCGGCCGAGCAAGGGCTGATCGAAGCGCAAGTTCGGTTAGGCGACTGTTATGCCACTGGCTATGGCGTCACCCATGATACCGAAATGGCACGCAACTGGTATGAGAGGGCCGCGGCACAGCAAAGTAAGGAAGCAGCCGCAAAGCTCGCACGGCTCGCCCCAACCCCGACGGCAGATGACACTGCGAACGCACCATATTCAAACATTGGGGGCGCGTCCAACACCTTTGTATAGCTGTATATGTCGGGCTACCACCTCGTCGGCAGACCGCGGTACCCGCATTGTCGATTGCAATTTTTCCCAAATCTCATCGTCGGTGCCGAGTCGAACGAGCAAGCCGGCCAGATCAGCGGGGTTGCCGGCCGCAAATTGAAAGCCATCCTTACCGGGCCTCACTTTTTCCGCCATCCCACCAATATTGCTGCAGATCACCGGGCGGCGATGAGCGAGTGCCTCCTCGATGATCAAGGGCGAATTTTCCCACCAGATCGACGGGACCACCACCCAGTCGACCGCCGTCATCAGGCGGGATTGGTCATGGCTCTCATAGCTGCCCGCGAAATGAACACGGTGCGCCGTCCGCGCCAATAATTGCCTGATCGTTTCGACGAATTTCGGATGGTTCAGACCGAGGTTGGCGCCATGCACGACGAGTCGCAATCCGCGCGATTGTTCCGCCGGAAACTGATCGAGCAGCACGAAGGCCCACAGGAGCTGGATCAATCCCTTGTAGGGGTTGATCTGGCCGAAAAAACCGAACATGCCGCGACGTTCTCGGGCAACGAGCGGGCGAGGCGGCGGCGGCCGCACCTTGGAAATTGCATTCTCAAGAACGACGATCCGGTCGCTCGGAATTCCCCAGGCAATGTAGCGCTGCCGCAGGAATTCGCTCGGGGCAATGAACAGATCCACCTTGTCAAAATGGGCACGAATAAAAAGCTCCCTCCGAAAAAAATTCGCCGCCGTTATGTGGCGAAAGCATTCGGCGCAGTCATCGGGGCTGCTCTGAGAGCACAGGGCCATCGTCTCGGTCTTGACCATCTGACCATGGTGATGGCAGATGGCCAGATATTCATGGAGGGTAACGATCAGCCGGCTTTGCGGCGAGAAGCGACGCGCCACAGCAATCAATTCCAAGCCAAGCTGGGTATAGTGATGGAAGTGTATTACATTCGGAGCAATGCGTGAGAGAAGAGCGCCGAATGCGTCGATCAGATCGCTTGAGCGCTGTGAGAAGAGAAATTGATCCGTGTCGTTAGTGAACATCAGTATTTCTTCTGAGCGTTTACGGAATGATGAAAACGGACTGTTGGTCCGACGGCGTGAAGGTGCGTCAGTCCTAGCTAGAAAAACGGCGTCAAACCCCTCTCTCTGCCGCAATCCCTGAAATAATCGGTACGAAGCAATCTCTGCTCCGCCTGCACTCAATGCCGGATGTCCGTGAGAAACTAAAAGGACCCTAAAGGGCAAGTGCGGTCCCCTTTCCGCTTCCTGACTCTATCTCAAGTTGTATATTGCACCGGAGCAGGGAATGCAAGACTTGCTGGCTCGATTAGACCGAAGCGCCGCATCAGGCCATCCGAGAGTCCCGGATATCCCGAGCTGGCCGTTCATACCGAGGAACCATCTCTTCAAGATACCGTTTGAGCTTCGACTCGGTCCACCCCTACCGGTGCCAGCCGGGAGTGGTTCGCGACCGCGACGTCGAACCAATAAGCGTTGGCTTCGGCTAAGGGAACGGTGCCGATGTGAATAGAGAAACCACCGTTGCTTGAGCCTAGCGATCAGCCGGCCAACCCTTCGGCGCCGGCTTGGCGTGCCGCACGCTCATCGCACGAAGCTCCCCCGAACTGTCGTAGCTGCCTACGACAGTGACCGGCTCGCCGACTAGCAGGACGACGCTCAAATGGCTGCGCACCGCGTCATCCGCGGCGATCCGAACGAGTTTCCCAGTCCGGGTCGCCAGCGTAATGTCGTCTCCGGCGACGGTTATGATCGTGCCGAAGATCTCGTGACCGTAGCGCGGCAGTTGCGGCGGCGCCGGCCACGCCGCTGGAACGAGTTGCACAGAAGCTTTCGGTTTGCTGGCGGGCGCCGCGGCCAATCCAAAGATTGCCAGTTCCTTGTAGCTCGCGACATAGACCCGGGCATTGGCGACGACCGGAACGATGTTGGCGTTGCCCGTGACATTGGGCCAAGCGCCGGCGATGCTGGAAAACAGCCAGCCATTATTGCCCTCTGCCGCGGCCTGGGGACCGAAGGCATAAAGGGTGACATTCGCCGGGTTCGAGTTTGTCGGGCGCGCCACCGCCCAGACGATCGTGTTGCCGGTGCCGTTCGAGGAGACACTCGTGAAGAATCCCCCATCCTGCACCGACGTTGGGAGCGTCGGGGAGGCGCTGTCTTCGACCAGGGTCGCGGCGGGCGAAGTCTGTAATTTCCAAACGATGATCTGGCTGTCGCCGCTGCTGACAACCCTGCCGATGCCGTCCCAACCCGTGAAATAGGATTCCCCGCACCAGCAACCGCCGATCGAATAGGTCCCCAACACCCGGTTCGGATTATGATACCCGCCCAGATCTCGGCGGTTGAGGAGGAACATTTGTCCAGCTTTGCCGACGGCGGTGGCGAGAACCAAGTTGCCGGACTGTAGCGGCGGCAAGAGAACGCCGCCGGCACCGAGATCACCGTCGGTTCGGTCCAGATAGTCGACGCCGAGCGAGCCTGAAGGAGTAAAATACCCAACCACCTTCGTCAAATCCCCTGACATTTTGACGACGCTCTCCGAGAGATTGTACGTCTTGTTGTAGGTCGTGCCGCTGGGGTCGGCGTTGCCCGTCGCGAAATACAGATTTCCCGCCGAGTTGGCGGCGATGCCATAACCCGACATCCAGATCGAGGACAGGAAGAAGTCATTCGGGCTCTGGGCTGGGGTTAGCTTGTTATTCAACTGGTTCGCTGCGAGCGGGGTCAGCGAACCGGCCTGCCAGCCCAAGAGCCAGCCGCGCGAGTTGTTCGCGCCGACGTCGCAAAAGCTGGCGAAACCAGCATAGATCTTGCCGTTGGTTTCGAGGAGCGCGGCACGCTGACGGCTATAGGCAGGCGCGAAGCTCCAGTTCGACCCGTCGGACAGAGTTGCCGTCGCCGATACGACGGCCGGGGTCACCTTGTCCTGCAAGGTGGCGAGGTCGAGCGCATGCAATTGGTAAGCCTGAACGTTGTTCTCGTCGGTATAAATCATGACGTAGAGCGTATTTGACGTAGGATCGATGACGGGCGTCGAACTGATGCCGACGACGGTCGAGTTATTGTTACAGTATGATATCGCTGATTGCGGTACCGGGCTACCGAAGTTCTGCTGCACCAGGATGCTCCCGGTCGCCGCGTCTATGGCGTAGACCGTGTCGTTTTCGGTGGCGAGATAGACGACGTCGTGCTTGCCGCCGGCGATCGTCAGGCCGGGAACGAAGAGCGGCTGGGCGTCGACCTGTTCGTCGAGTGTGACGCTCTGTTGCAGCTGCAGGTTGGCGACATTCGCTGGCGCAAGAGCGGTTTCCTTATCATTCCAACCGGTGCGCAGATCGTTGTAATGATAAGTTGTTAACCACGGCGCGGCGAGCGGCGATCCACTCGACACTAGAATTGCAATGGCGAAGGAGCAAAAACCCCTAAAATCAGCAGCTGCAATCGCGTCACCCGTTTGCCAGCCCGGTCCGACATAGACTCGGGCAATACGCGGTTGACGTTTTTGGCAGCCCACTCGTTGATACTTCGTGAATACGTCGTAAAGACTTGATCAAATACGGGCCGGTGCTCGCTCGCTAGTACTAGTGAAATCCGCTAAGGTCGGAAGCGCTGTCAATCGCCGTGTTTGGGCATGTCGACGGGCGAAGAGAATGGTGGCGGGGCATAAAAAAGCGGCGCAGGCGTTTTGTGGCCGCCGCAAGGGCCAACTTGAGGACCAGATATCCAGGGCGAAGCCCTTGGTGCGTTGATCCGGCAGCTATGGGCGAGGCGGGGCTCGCCTTGCGGAGCGGCCGGTGCCTCCGCCGCAGGCTCCACCGAATTGGATGGCCGCTACATTGTGCAGGACGACGGCACAATCCGCATGCTGAGGATCGGCAAGGCGCCGAAGGCCGGGCTTACTTCCTAGGCGCTAACCGAAAATATCGCCGAAATGTTGCGCGCGGGCCGCTATATCACGAAGCCCTCGTCAGCGTCGGTGTCGCCACCCATCGGTCGTTCTACATTCTCGACGAGGTTGTCAGGCCCGGCGCCTACCCCTACGCGACCGGCATGCGGGTCCGCAGCGCGGTGGTTGACGCCCAAGGTTACACCTATCGGGCGAACCGAACTTCGTGATCAACACGCGCGACGGCAAGGACGGCACATCCGGGATTCTGGCCTCGATCCTGGCAGACGATATCATCCGCGTCCTGGAACGTTATTTCTGATCGACCCCGAATCTTCTCTCTGCCCGGTTGCGCAGCAGGTGGCTGAGCGGTGTTCGGTCGTCGCCTTATCCAACAACTGCGGGCTACCCCGGCGGACTCAAAACTGCGTGCTGAGCCGCAGCATCACGATGCTCTGCGAATAGGAAACGCCGGCGACGTTCGAACTGCGCTGCTGATAGGTGTAGGCCGCGCCAAGATAGAGGTTCCGATTCAGCAGGTAGCGCAGGCCAGCACCGGCGCTAAAGACATTGTCTGTGCGCGTAATACTCTGAAAGCTGTCATTTTCAAGACCAGCAGTTGCATTGAGCAGAAGATTGTAGTGTAATTCGTGATCGACGCTCGCGGTGACCGAGGTAGCGAGGTAGCCGACCCCGATGTCGTTTCCCGTGGTGGTGGTCTCGGGAGTGCGCAAACCGTTGAAAGTCATCGTCGTAAGAGGGGTGATGTTCCAGGTAAGCCGGCCGCCAAAGTCGGCATTAGTGGTCAAGGGGAGACCCGGCGCGCTGAACACCTGGACCAGATAACCGGCATACACTTCGCCGTAGATCAAATGCCTGGGCAGTATTTGCAAACCGGCATCGACACGATAGGCCGTCGAATTGAGGTTAGTGCCGGTCAGCGGCGGGTGCGTGTAATCAAAGAAGGTGCCGCTCACCCGAATGTACCCGAGATAATCGGGGATGAATTCATAGCTGACACGCAGCGTCGCCTGCGGCGTGATCGTGTCCCCGGAGCTCTGCGGCAGCACGCCGCCGCCGAACAGCGGCACCGCATTGTACTGCGTTTCTGCTACGGCAAGATCGGCTTCGTAGCCGAACCGCAATGCCGTTTGCGCATAGCCGACACTCGCCGTCCAGGTGTTGAAGGTGACCGGTTCCGCAGCGTTGCCGGGAGAATTCGGCGAGTAGCGCGGAATATACGAGTGAGAGACCCCGGCATTCCCGTAGAAGGCGCTGCCGGCATCGACCGGCAGACGAAAGTCGGTCGCGACAAGGCCGCTCGCCGTGTTTTGTGTTGGATTTTGCGCATAGAATTGCGCCGCGGCGCTGGCATGCAGATTGATCGACGGTGTGCCGGCGGGCGAGTCCTGCAGCAGGTCGAAGCCGGGCTGCAGCACCGTGATCCAATCGCTTGTCGGGCTCGGGAGAGCGAAGATGTTGCTGTTGAATTGTTCGTCGACCTCGGCGCGCGGGAACCAGAAGAAGTCGCCGATTTGCGCCCCGAGCGGATCAAAATCGGGCCGCGGCCGCGTAGTCACGGTTTGGCCGGCATAGGTCCCCAGCTGTCCGGGGGCGAGAGGCAGGGTGGGCCCGCTCGGCGCCGACGGCACCGGCGACAGCGGCTCCGTCGTTTGCGCCGCGACGGCGAACGGCAGCAAGCCGAGCAGCCCGCCGAATGCCGCACAAAGCGCGCTCCGACCGCGCCGGGCGCCGCTTTGTCGCCCCGCTCGGTCGAGCGCAATCCCGGGTAGCCGCGCTCGCAGCATCACCGCCGGAAGCAATGCCGACATGCGCCGCCGATCTGCAACGGACCGCCGCCCTCGTTCGCCGCTTAGCGGAGGCTTCGCCGCACATCGCCGGAAAGGTCGGCGACCGACGATTCCTTGATCGCGGCTTCAGCGGCAAATTTGCGCAAGGCTCCATACCCGATGCGGCGAGCAACCCGTGGTTCTTTTGCGATCATCGACATCGTCCGGTGTTCGCGGGGAGCGGGTCGGGCAGAGGGGCACCCGAGACGCTTCTACCTGAAGTGTTTTCGCGGCACAATGATTTCCGTGCAGAGCGCACAGCACGCACGGCATTTCCGGGCAACGGGCCAACGCCGCCGCCCGTCGAGGCACGGCTTGCGCCCCCTTTGGCGTCCTCCCCGCAACAGGAGGACGGCAGTGTCAAAGCGGGGTAACCCAGCGCGGCTGTTGCCGTTATTGCTTCCGTGCGGCGACGTGCTCGGAGATCAAAGCTGCTTGCAGCCGTCTTTGGTGCCTTATCGAATGTCTTATCGAAAGCGCTGCCCTGTGGATAACCTCCGGAATTCGTGTGTGGCAAAACACCTGGGCTATCAAGCGATATTCTCGCAACACTGTTTGCACGCAGACATGGTCCCGGGTGTAACAAACGCGACATGGTCCGGAATTCGTCGCGAACAAGTTTAGAGCGCCTCGAATTGAGCGATCTGATCGGACATCAGTTGGCGCGCCGGCGCTCCTCCGGCGAAGGCTCTATACCAATCGACGCTCCAATCAACGCTCGCTTGCAGTGGCAGCCTCCGCCGCCATTCGAGGCGCGCCCGCGCCTTGGACGCGTCGAGTTTCAGATGACTTGCTTCGTGCCCGTGGTCGCTGCCGATTGCCTGCCAACGGGCGCCGCCGCCCCAGCGCTCGACAATGCGCGAGGCGATCCAGCCCACCGGCTGGACGTCGGCGTCGTCCGGCCCGAAGTTCCAGGCCTCCCCGTAGGTTTCAGGATCCTGCGCCAAACGCTCCATCAACAGCATATAGCCGGAAATTGGGTCGAGTACATGCTGCCATGGCCGAGTTGCGTGCGGATTCCGGATGCCGATTGGCCGTCCTTCAAGGAGCGCGCGCATGCAGTCGGGAACCAGCCGATCTTCAGCCCAGTCACCGCCGCCGATCACGTTCCCGGCACGCGCCGAGGCGATGCCCAGCGTCCGCCCGGTGCCCGGACGGCAAAACGAGCGCCGCCAGGCTGCCGTCACGATTTCGGCTGAGGCCTTGCTGGCACTGTAAGGATCATGACCACCGAGCGCCTCATTTTCGCGATAGGCCCAGAGCCATTCGCGGTTTTCGTAGCATTTGTCGCTGGTGATAATTATCAGGCTGCCGACCGACGGTGTCGCTGACGCTGCGGACAGCACATGCACCGTGCCCATGACATTCGTCGCAATCGTCGCAACCGGGTCGCGGTAGGAAAGCTGGACAACCGCCTGGGCCGCGAGATGAAATACCATTTCTGGCTGGACCCGGTCGAAGGCGCCCTCGACCATGGCTCGATCCCGGATATCGCCCAGGATTTCTTGCTCAACAGCGGAGGATGGCCCGTCAAAAAGCGCGCGCCGATCCCCAGGCGGCAACGATAGTCCGAAGACTCTGGCCCCCTTTAGATGCAGCCAAAGGCTCAGCCAACTGCCTTTAAATCCAGTGTGGCCAAGAACAAGAACCCTCTTGTCTTGCCAGAAGGCGGGGCCGCGCATCACGATGTCCTCACCTCGGCCTGTTTCCAGAGGCCTGATCGGCCGCCCGTCGATTTCGATGTGGCTTTGGGCGCGGTTCGGTTTCTTCTGAGAAGCGAGCGCCTAAACCACTGGTGAGAGGCGACGACCTTGAGATTTGGCATATTGGATTTGAGCTTCGTAGGGCGAGGAGGTCGAGACGCACGCCATCATGCCACGACGGCGGTGCTCAAACAACTCGGCCCGGATCAGGTGAAACATGCAATGACGGGTTTCGCAGCTCGCCCGGTCCGGATGCGCGGCGGGACTGGGCGAGCCGCGCCGTGCTGACATGGCGGTTGTCGAACACGCCGCCGGAGCGCAAAGCGGCTGTTGGAGACGTTAGCGTAAACGGATTCGCGCGAAAGTCGCGCTGTTGCTGATCAAGAAGTAAGGGCTAGTTGGTTATTCGCAGTGGTTGCGTATCCGCAAGACGCCGGACACTTGGCGGCAATTGCTCCGCACTCCGCGGCAGATCGATAGTCTTTGTCCGTGATCGCGGCGGCCAGAATTTTCTGCGCGAGCGTGATTTCCATCCCTGTCTTGTCCGATGCATACATATGGGTAAAGATCAGGGGGCGGAGTGGGCGATCAACACGCCCTCTGGGTCGGAGACGATACGATGACTGACGAACTGCCGACCGCGGCACGGGTGTCGGACCCCGGCATCCGTGCGCTCTATGCCCAGGAAAACCGCTGGCAGGCCTGGCTCGATGTCGAGGCGGCGCTGGCCCGGGCGCAGGCCGAGCTCGGGATCATTCCGACCGCGGCGGCAGAGGCGATCGCCGGCGCGGCGCGCCTCGAATTGCTTGACCGCGCCCGCATCGACGAGGGCTTGGCCCGCACCGGCCACACGATCGTGCCGCTCGTCTGGGAACTCTCGCGCGTCGTCGGCGAGCCGCATGGCGGCTGGGTGCATTGGGGGGCGACGACGCAGAACATCACGCAGACCGGCGACCTCTTGGTCCTGCGTCAGGCCCATAAGGTGCTGCTGCGGCTGATCGGCGAGGCGCTCGCGGCGATGGCCGATCTCGCCGAGCGCGGCGCCGATATGCCGATCGCCGGCCGCACGCATGGCCAGCACGCGGTTCCGGCGACCTTCGGCTACAAGCCGGCGGTGTGGATCGACGAACTGCTTCGGCATGTCGAGCGCTTCGATCAAGCGGCGCCGCGCATCTTCGTCGCGATGCTGGGCGGCGGCGCCGGCACTTTCGCGTCGCTCGGCGCCGACGGGCCAAAGGTGCAGGCCGGCATCGGCCGCCGGCTCGGCATGCTGCCGATGACGGTGCCGGCGCGGACGATCGGCGACCATCTGGCCGAGAACCTTTGCCTGTTCGGCCTCGTCGCCGCGACATCAGGCAAGATCGCCCGCGAGATCTACACGCTGATGAAGACCGAGTTCGGCGAGGTCGAGGAGCCGGTGCCGCCGGGCACGGTCGGCAGCTCGACGATGCCGCAAAAACGCAACCCGAAACTCTGTCAGGACATCATCGCCGCCTCGACCGAAATCCGCGCCTGCGTGCCGCTCGGTCTCGAGGCGATGCAGACCGAGCACGAGGCCGACCGTACGACGAGCCTCGTCGTCGAAGCGGCCGAGGCGCGCGCCGCAATCGCGATGGGCGACATGCTCGCGCGTCTCGCCGAGGTGTTGCGAGGGCTGCGCCTTGACCCCGAGCGGATGCGCCGCAACCTCGATCTCGGCGGCGGGCTGATCATGGCCGAGGCGGTCATGCTGAATCTGGGGGGCCGGATCGGCCGGCAGCATGCGCACGACATCGTCTATGATGCGGCGCAGGCGGCCTTTGTCGAAAACCGGCCGTTTGCCGATTTGTTGGCGGCCGACCCGCGCGTGTCGACGCATCTCGGCAAGAGCGAGATCGAAGCGCTGCTCGACCCGACCGCCTATACCGGGCTCTGTGCCGACATGGCGCGCGACGCCGCGCGTCGCGCCCGCCATGCCGCCGCCGAAATCGCCGGCCGCAGGTAGAAACCTTCCCGGGCCTATACCGGGGCGGCGGCTGCGCATTGCGGATGCGGCTTCAGCACCCGCTCGGAGGAGCCAGGGTGCCGCGCCAGGCGCTCGGGCGGACGCACCGGGCGCCGCACCAGTTCGCCGCCGCAATTCGGGCAGCGACCGGCGAACCGGGTCTCGGCGCAGACCCGGCAGAAGGTGCATTCATAGGAGCAGATCATCGCGTCGCGTGAGCCCGGCGGCAGATCCCGGTCGCAGCATTCGCAATTCGGGCGCAGCTGAAGCATCGGGGCCGCCCCCATCCGCAACGCGCGACCCGCGCCAATCGCGGGCCGGGTTTCGTCCTAAGAGAAACACGAGGCCGGCCGCAAGCTGGACCATCGTTGCCGTCGGAAACTGTGACGGCGTCCTGCCGTTCCTGCGGTCCGGTCGGCTGGTCCGGGCTGTGGAGGAGTGGTCGGCGTCTTCCGCCGGTCTCTATCTTTACTATCCGGGACATAAGCAGGTGCCGTCGGCATTACGTCGCCGGATCGACATGATTCGTGCCGGCGCCAACCCGGTGTGCCGCGGCAGAGTGACGCAATCGCGCTCCCGATCTCGGGCCGAGCCGCGGAGGAACTGTGGTCCGCCATCCCCGGCGTCGGGGATAGCCCGATCGTGCGGATCAGCCATGCAATCCTGATATTGCGAATTGATCGCACATCGTTCACATGAGCCGGAGGTCATTCGGAAAGGGGCGCGCATGTACCTGTGTGTCTGCAACGCGATCACCGATCGCGACGCGCGCGCCCAGGCCAAGGCCGATTGTCCGACCGTCGCGATGATCTACCGCTCCCTCGGTGTCAAACCGAAATGCGGGAAATGCGTGCCGCTTATGCGGCAACTGCTGCGCCAGGCAGTCGAGACGACGCAGTCGCAACCTGCCCTCGCGAGCGGTTGAGCGGCGCCGCGCGGTCTTGCCGGCGGACCGCCTCGCCCCCAGGATAGAGGGCGGCCGGTTCTGCGGGAGGCGACGATGCGCGGTGATGCAACGATTTTGCGGCACCTGAATGCGGTGCTGAAGAATGAGCTAACGGCGATCAATCAATATTTCCTGCATGCCCGGATGCTGCGCCACTGGGGTGTGACCAAGCTCGGCGCCTTTGAATATTCCGAATCGATCGACGAAATGAAGCATGCCGACAAGCTGATCGAGCGCATCTTGTTTCTCGACGGCCTGCCGAATCTGCAGGACCTCGACAAATTGTTGATCGGCGAGAATGTGCGCGAGGTGCTGGAGTGCGATCTGCGGCTCGAGCAGAACGCGCTGCCGACCCTGCGCGATGGGATCGCCGATTGCGAGCGCGTCCGCGATTTCGTGACGCGTGACCTGTTCAGCGAGATCCTCGAAGCCGAAGAGGATCATGTCGACTTCATCGAGACGCAGCTCGACCTGATCCCGAAAATCGGCATCGAAAACTACATCCAGCTGCAATCCGGCCCGGCCGAGTAGCCGAAAAGTCTCGACGATCGGCAACTCCAAGCTTTCGAAGAAAAAAGCCGCAGCCAATGGCTCCGGCGGTCTAGCGCGCCGAACGACAGCTCCGGCCTAGAACTGGCCTAGAGCGATCCTTCACCAGCTCTAAAGGTGGCCGCCCCTTCGAGCGAAATCGAGCGCCGATGTCAGGGGTCGGCGTTGGCTCTATTTGTGCTAGTCTGCTCGTGGTGGGAGTGCCCATGGCTCATACTCCCAAACTCGCGGCGATCTTGTGCTCGGATGTGGTCGGCTCGTCGCGGCCGAAACTCCGCAACGGACATCTGGCGGATCTCGCGCGGGTCTCCTCTCTCCGCTACTCGTAGACGCCATCCAGCGCCGCAGCGCGAAAGGTGGCGGGCGGGTGCGATCCGCCCCACTCGGCCACCCCGGCCCGTCACTGGACGAACGAGGCTCCGTCGAGGGAGGTGAAGCATTGGGCGTTCGAAAATGTTGTCTCCGCCTCTACCGTCACGATCCCGCTCGGCTGGATATCCAAGCGGCCGTTGGTAGCGGCGCACAGATCGACGGGCACGTACACGTTTGTCGAGGGACGCAACGCCACGGGTAGCACGAACGCCTCGGCATTGGTCCCGCTCGTTGCCATGGCGCCCTTGAAGTGCACGACTCCGGCGATGCTTCGCACTGCGGGCGCCGCGGTGGAGTATGGGCTGGCGGTCCAGCCGTGCCGCAACGTCAACGGCTGAAACGAGGCAAGGGCAAAGGACACCCCGTCCAACGAGGTGAAGCACTGGGCATCGGAAAAGCTGTTCTCGGCCTCGACGGACACGACGCCGCTAGGCTCGATGATCAGGCGGCCGTTGGTAGCGTTGCACAGATCGACGGGCACGTACACGGTGTTCGATGGACGCAACGCCACGGCGAGCACGAACGGCTCGGCATTGGTCCCGCTCGTCGCGATGGCGCCCTTCAACTGCACGACGCCGCCAATGATCCGCGCGGCTGCGTCACTGGTGCTGTACGGCGCGTTCGTCCAGCCGTTAAGCAGAGTGAGCGGCGTGAAATGATTGGCATTTTTGGCAAAGGATGCGCCGTCGAGCGAGGTAAAGCATTGGGCGTCTGAAAAGTTGGTTTCGGCCTCCACCGTGACGGTGCCGTTTGACTGGATGTACAATCGGCCGTTGGTCGCGTCGCACAGGTCGACCTGGATGTAGACATCGGTCGCCGGACGGTAAACTGCGGGCAGCACGAACGGATTGGCATTGGTTCCGGTCGTCGCGATGGCGCCCTGGAAGCGCACGATGCCGCCCACGATCTCGACGGTCGCGTTGCTGGTGGCGAATGGGGCGTTAGTCCAGCCGTTGATCAGCGTCAATGAAGTGCCCGCCGCGGCTGGACCGACGAACAACGCTGCGAAGAATGTGGCGGCGGCCAGCGTCGGGGGAATGGCGGTGAACGGCGTGGCGAAAGCAAATTTCTTCACAAGGTTATCTCCGTCATTTGGCATTGATGAGTTTGGCCATTTGAACGAGGCAATCGTCACGGCGCTGCGTGAGGTCCACAGCGATGCGGTATCCCGGTGCCGACCGGTCGCCGATGCGCGCAAAAGATCATTGTGTCGTGCATAGACCGCGTCCGAATGGGATAGCTTGCCGCTATCCTTATCACCCGGCCGGTTAATGGATTGTTGCCGAAAACAACGTAATCGATCTCGCCGAGCCTGCGTCGTCACTCGCGCCAGCTCGTCGCGGCAGACTTGGTCGAGCGGCGCCGAGTCCCCTTGCCCGAACTTCCACCTCACCCGCGCCGCGGTGTTGAGCCGAACAGATAAAGGTGGTCGATCCCAAGCCGTCGCAGCTCGGCTTCATGCCGCTTCAGCCGGGCGATGGCGTATTCGCGCTGAGTGGTTCAGTCATCTCTCGGCATAAGGTGTCTCCAAATAATGTCTGGTAGAGACATCATAATAATCCTATTTTCTGGTAGCACCTTCGGGCAATCTCCAAAGTCCCGCGTGTCAACGACGATCCTGATCCGCCGCCGGCTCGACTTCTTGCTGTGCTTCATGTCGTCGACAGCGACGTCTCGATCCGCCAGTTTATTGGCTCGGCGGCATGGGGACGCCGGCCGATGACATTGGCTGCCAAGAATGTGCCTGGCTTTTTTGGCCGCGCGGATTTCTCCCAGTCGATACCCGAGAGCGGGATTTTGATGCGCCAACCCCGACGGTGCTCATCTTTGCCTTCGCGCTTCCAACATACCCGCATTGGTTGCAGCGATGAGCGATCGCATGCCAATGATCGGAGGTATTGTCGCCGACAGCCGCGGCACTGCGGTGTGGTGCGGACATGGCTGCGCCGCCGCGCCCAAAAGGCTTGGGTGATCGCACCAGACCGTTGCGGTTCTCCATCAGCACGTGCCCTATATAGGCGAGCTTGGCGGCTTGACCCGGCCCCTTGCGGTAGAGTCGGGCGTCCGCGTCGGTGGTCGAGGCATGCGTCTCGTTGCGGCGCGTCTCGCCACGGAAGTCGCGCGCGCCGTTGCGACCGGCCGCTGGCGGCTCGCCGCTACCGTCCTTCGGGCGAAAGCTCTTCATGCTGGCCCAAGCCTCGATCAGCGCCCCGTCCACCGAAAAATGCTTCAAGGTGTTGTGATGGGGCCGTCACACTCGCTTGCTTTATATATATGATGAGGTAGAGCGTTTGTTTGCTTGCCGGCGCGAAGCACAGGCCTGTGCGGGTGGATTCCGCGGTTGGAATGCGCCAGTCAGCAAAAAATGCTCTATCTCATCACACTCCCGGGCCGGGCAAGGACGCGGGGGCAAGCCGGGCCTGGCCGGCGGCGCGCGGCCACCTCGAGCCAGTGTCATCGTAAACGATCCATTCGGACCGCATATCGGCAATTTTCCGGTAAAGTGAGGCGCGAAGGCGGTCCGAAGGGATGACGAGTGAATGAAGTACCTGGCAATCATGATCGCAGCCGGTGGGTTGCTGATGACGTCGGTCGCAATGTCGCAGGGTGCCGGCGGATATCCAGACATGCGCGGTCAGTGGAAGGGGACCTCCGAGGCGGTTGTCGTAGGCACCGGACCTCACAACCGATCTGATAGCCAGCCTGGCAAGCCCCGCACCAGCAATCAGGACTTCACACTCAGCATAACCCATCAGGACGGCCCGACATTTTGGGGAGAACTTGACTCTAGAGGCGAAATAACCACCAAACTAGGCGTGATCGCAAGCGATAAGCGCACCATATACATGGTAGACAATGTAGGCGGTCATAATACTGGCACGCTCATATCTCCTAACACGTTTGAAGCGTGTTACCAAAGGCCAGGACGCGATCACTTTGTGATTGGATGCACCATTTTTCATCGATGAGATGGCTTAGTGTTTGATTCCAGGCTTTGATAGTGCCGGATTATCACCTAGAGAAACACGGCCGGGGGCCGAGCAGTCCGGCCGTTTCGTGTGGCCTCTGCCCACTGCCCCACCATTTCCGAAATAGAGTTGGAGGCAAGGGAGTTGCAGCCTTACGACATTCTCAACGTGCCGGATTATCTCGCCGACCTGCCGGTGAGATAATCCGGCGCTGGTCGCCGCCGTGACGACGCGCCTCGGGTCCGTACGAATTCCTCAACTCACGGGGCCCATGATTAGCGGTTGCCACATTGAGCCTGCCGGACCCGACCGGCAGACAGAGGCGACGCGACACCCGAGACTTCGGCGACCATCTGATCGACACCCGCGCTTTCAGTGGGAGCGTCGGACCTCGCTGCAGCTTACTACGCTGCTCTTGGTCGGGCCGCGCGCGTCCGCCTGCGCGAAGCAGAACGAGATAACGTCCCCCTCGATTTCCCCTTCTACGACGCCGACCGTATGAGCGATGATCACCTTGTGGTTCGCGGGTCCATAGAGCTCGCCGATAACTCGTCGGACTTTTCACCGTTGCCGGACAGCGTCGCTGTGCCCCAGAAACGGCGCCCCTTCTGATTCGTGATGTTGATTACGAGATCCTTTTCGCCAAAACCGGGGTTTGCGAACGTGCCGGTGTTGTTGGGCCAGTGCGGAGCCGCGCCGGCGACGATCGTGAAAGTCTTGCCGGTCCACGGCCCCTTGATGTCGGGGACATCCTCGCCGGCAAGGGTCGGCGCTGAACTAAGAACCAGCGCCGCAACAGCGAGGCCAACAGCCTTCGCTCTCAAATGGCTTACCTCGGCTTTCGCCTCTCCGCATTCTATGGGCCCGGCCTTCATGGAGCTGCCCCTTCCTTCAGGTCGACCGCTGCGGTCGGCGCCCCGAACAAACTACGCTACTCGTCACCGGCGCGGAACATGCAGGCCCAGCAACAGCAACGTGGGTGGTGAGCTGTCTTATCGCGACCGGCTTGTGCGTCACCCAGGAGGAAGCCGACAGCCGGATTGCCATACGATCCGTAATAAAACGCGAGCACTCCGCGCGGCGAGGTGCCGGGCCGATGCGCGCGTACATAATCCTGTTAAACAGGCAATGATAAGGACGGCAACATTACTTTGCCGTGAGCCACAAGTTATGAACACACTCTGACATTATTTGTAGCGTATTGTCATAAAGTGACACGCGCCAGAGCTTGGCATCAAGGTCGTCTTGCGAAAATCCCGCAAAGCGTCGAGCGGCTGACGCCGAGGGTGTGGGCGACCGCGCGCGGCTCTTCGCCGCCTTATCGGCGCAAGATAGGGATGTCACCGGGCGCGCAAAGTAGAAATGACACCCCGTTGTCGAACTGTCGCTGCTCGAGATCGATCCGCCGCGCGGCTTCGAACGGAACCGACGATCACCGCTCGCGGACGAAGCCGTCGATTGGGGACATGTAGACCGGATTAAAACCGGACAGAGTCTCCTTGGCCTCGGCGCTCACAGGGCCGTAGACAGTGAAATGTGTCCCCGTCACGTCCGCCACGAAGCGCCTGCCGAACTTCGCCTTGAACCCGTTCACGTGCGCGACCACGGCGCCGGAATCGACATAGCGCTCGACGATGACGACGCTCTTCTGGTCGGGGCTGAGGCTATACTGATATTCGAGCGTGTTTGGTTCCTTTTCTGTATTGGCGACGGCCTCGGCGACGAGCTGCTTGAAATCATCGAGTCGACCGGGGTTCACAGTCGCGCTATAGACCCAATAAATCTGTGGGCTCTGCGCCGAACTCTCGGCATTCTGGGCTTGAGCCTCCAGCGTCAGCGCACCAAGGGCAGCCGCCGCCAGCAGCGGCAGTCTTGTCTTCTTCATAATGTCCTCCCGCGACAACGATTTTAGCCGACATTCCCCCGATTCCGGGTGAATTTTGGGCGATGATCGCCGCTTCAGGCGCCTTGGGCAACGCTAAATCGTGCTCTGCGTGGGCGGGAGAGCATCGAAACACCCATTGATAGCCCCGAGGCGCTGAAGCGCGCAGCTTTGGCCGGATCCAGGCGCTCTTCTCCAATCGGCATCGAAAGTCGCCTGATGTGTGTGTCTGTGTCGGCGCAAGATAGAAATGTCACGGGGCGCGCAAAGTAGAAATGACACCGCACGGGGTTGGGTCAGGCGGCGGGCGGGCGCGGAGCCCCCGGGCGTAGCGCAGCGCCCGACCGACGTCCGATGCACGGCGCTCGCAGCCGCACCCGTCGGTTGACCGAGCGGGCGTCAGCCCGCTCGGCTCGTAGAAAGGTTCCGCCGACTTTGACGAGACGGGCGTCAGGCTGATCGGGCCGCCGCAGTGCTTTCGTGCTGCGGCGTTCGGGTTCGTGACTGAGCCGCTTCTCGCGGATCGCCGCCAACCCCATTCCGTTACGTAACGAAATATAGTGGCATGACGATCGCCGTGCCGCCGGCCGCCTGGAGGCCGGCCGGGGCAATCGGGCTCGATCTCTGCAATCGTCATGCGCCCAGTCCCAGAAGCGTCGCCATGCCGACGTGTTCGCGCTACGCGGTTACCTCACCACATTCGGACGCAGAAGAATGTAAGCGCCGTCACAGAGCGGTCCCCGCCTGTGCGCGCGAGAGGGGGGCCTCCGGCGCCGGCCTCTATCCGCTCGGTTCTATATGCAATCATGCCCTATATTGGCTAATGGATCGTCGGCACTGAGAGGCCATCCTGGATGGCCTCGCCGAGCTTGGGCTGTGGATTGGGCGTGGCATGAACTCAAGGGGCTGTTGTCATAGTCAGCGGTGCGTCGTCGGGGATTGGCCAGGCCTGCGCAGCCAGGATGGCTTTGCGGGGCTACCGGGTGTACGGCGTCAGCCGCACGCCACCCCCAGGCGGGGCGCCGTTCGAGTATTTGCCGGTCGACGTCACCAACGACAATGACGTGGAGGCCGGGGTACGACAGGTGTTCGCGCGCGAGCAGCGGATCGACGCGCTGATCAACAGCGCCGGCTACGGGCTGGCTGGAGCAATCGCCGACACCTCGCTCGACGAGGCGCACCGGCAGTTCGAGGTCAACTTCTTTGGTTGCCTGCGCCTGTGCCGCGCCGTGCTTCCGACGATGCAGAACCAAGGCTCGGGCCTGATTGTCAACGTCAGCTCGCTGGGCGGTCTGTTCGGTTTGCCGTTCCAGGGTCTCTATTCGGCCAGCAAGTTTGCCTTGGAGGGCCTAACCGAATCGCTGCGCCACGAAGTCGGACGCTTCGGGATCGATGTGGTTGCCGTCGAGCCCGGAGATGTCCGCACCGCTTTCACCCGCTATCGCGTCCGCACGGCGGCAAGCGGCCAGGGTTCGGCCTATCGCGAGCAATTCGATGCCGCTCTGGCCATCATGGAGCGCGATGAGGGTCAGGGTGTTTCGGCCGAACGGGTCGCTGCCCTGGTCGAGTCAATCTCGCGCCAACGGCACCGGCGGCCTCGGTATATTTGTGGCCACACCTCGCAGACGATCGCCGCACCGGCTAAGCGATTGCTGCCTGCCCGCTTGTTCGAGCGCCTGATCGGGGATCACTACGCGTCCCGCGCGTCCCGACGCTCCTTGTCCGGTCCGAGTTGAGGAGGATCCCCGGATGGTTGCGGTCCCACCCGGCCCGGCTCCCGACGTGCCGGGCGCGATCGCTTCGATGCGTTGCCCTTACGGTCCTATCTTCTGGGAACACCGAAATCCTTGAGATATGCACCTGAGCACGAGCCCAATAGCGTCAGCCGCCGCGCAGCTCGACAATTTTCTCCATAAAATGTTCAATCTTCTTGGCGTCTATTGCCTTTGTCCAGGGGTGCTGCATTCTCTCCCACACCGAAAGACTTGGCTTCTCAAAACTCGGATCAGCGAACGTGCCGACGGCCACGAAGATCATGCCAGGGCGCATCTCAGCTTCCCAGAACACCGTTCCTCCGCACTCCGGGCAGAAGCCGAAATTGACCGTCCTGCCGCTTTCCGCGACACGTGCGTAACGCTTGACGAGGCCCTCGGCAGGCTGGACTTGGTCTCTCGAGTAAAGCGCTTGAACACTGAAGGTGCTTCCGGTCCTACGCTGACATTCGAGGCAATGACATATTCCAACGAGAACCGGCTCTCCTTGGCACATGAGCCGAAGCTGCCCACAACTACACGACGCTTGTCGAATTTTCACGCTCACGCTTTCCTCCCACTCTTCCTCGGATCAAATGGCCTTCACGAGAGCTAGATGGGTACCGATCAGCCCAAGCAAACGATACGATTGGCTTGCTGCACGGACTTAGCCTCTAACCACAGTATGCGCTGGAGATCGTTCGCTTCGGCGAGTTGAGTGGTCTCTTCAGCCGACAAGTCGAACATACGCCGCGCCCTTCAGGCACCGGGCCATGGCGGAGCGACATAATCAGGAGCCGAGCGATACTCTACCGCGGGCGAAACGTCAAACATCAATCCCTCAGCTATCTGTGATCGTACGAATTCGGAATCTGCCACGCTCAGGATCGAAGGGGCGAAAAAACGTGGGAATTCCTTGCGCCACTTGGTTGTTCCGCGCTGCGCACAATTCTTTACTTATGGACCGGTAAGGTTGGAGCGGGAAAGCCGCGTAACGAGAAGAAGAAACTGGATCGGAGATCGATCCCCGATCCAGCCCTCGTCCCCGTCAGGCGGCTTTTAAGATGCCAAGCTGGGTTAGCGCCGCGACACCATCGTCGAGGCCGACTTCCTCGGCGATCATACGGTTCTCGACGCGCAGCACGGTCGTTCCCGTGAAATGCATCTTTCGACCGGATACCGCCGGCAGCGAGCCAACGAGAAAATCGCCGAACGCCGGCCCGGTGTGAGTGCCGCCGCCTTCCCATCGGCCGACGACATAGTCGCCCTCGGCGATGAGATCGGCCGCACCCAGGAATTTGAGGTCGGGGCATGCGGCGCGGAAATCGAGCATGAAATTCCGCACGTCCGGACGACCCCGACGCGGCGCATGCAGTGAATACCGGAGCAGCATGTCGGGTGCCGCCAGTTCATCGATAATCTGTGGGTTCCACGGATTACCCCAGAACCCCTCGAACCAGCGCCCGACGAGGGCCTTGTTCTCCTGTTCGCGTGTCATCTTCGTCCCTCCTGGTGTGGGGAGAGCGTTCGCACCACCCTCCAAAAGGCGGGCAAGTTCGGGATCCAGCCCATCGCCTCGGCACGCCGCAATCGCATGGAGAGGGCCCAGATTGGTGAGCATTGACCGAACTTCCCGGTGGGTGAGCCGCTGTCGCTCTCGACCTGGACACCACTACGCCCCGAGTCGGGTGGCCTTATATCCGTTTCTTGCGCTTTGATTCCCCCGCTGTCCGCCGGAACACCTTTGTTCTCACTAACCGCTCTCATCGCGCCATCGCACCATAGGCGCGAGTCCGACAAGGCGCCGCATTCCAGGAACTCGGCCTGATCCCTGATCCGATTCCGGCGAGGCAAATTTTTCGAATTATGCACACCGTGCTATTTTACGGCTCGGCGTCGAGTGATTTCTGCTCGTGTCTCGTCACGATGCGAGCGCACTTGCTGCACCCGCTCGAAAAAGCCCTGCCATGCGACGGGGCTATTGCTTATGGCGCTTTTGGTTGCTCGTGGAGGCGGTCGAGCAGCATCACCTTCATCCACTCGACAGCCTCGGCGAGCGTGGCGGGCGCGGTTTCGATCATCCTATCGTCGGCGGCTAGCTCGGCGTGATCGGCCACGCCGATCGAGAGCCCCCACTTATGGGGTGACCGAGAATGCCGTCGCCGTGCTGACACCGTTGGCGTTGAGCACGCGCAGATCCTGTCGGCCCGGTCTAACCAGACGGATCGGCGTTGGGCAGCGCACCGCGTCCGGGCAGCGGGCGCCGGCAACTCCGCGCGTCAGCACGAAGTTGATCGTTCGCTCGCCTGCGCCCGCACCGATCGAGCGCAGCCACTGGATATAGCCGCCGCCGATCTCGACGGTATTGTTGTCCGGCGTGAAATTGATGCCGGCCAACGTGATGCGCGTACCGATCGGGGCAGCGTTCGGGGTGACCGATAGGATCGCCGGGGGGGCTGCGGCAGACGCCCCCGTCGTGCACGTCGGCGCGGCGAAACCGGCGATGGCAGCGGCGAGCGTCCAGGCCATTCGCTGCGGGACTGACATGCGGCGTCCTCGATCGTTTGCAGTGCGTCCAGCTTAGGACACATGTCGGAAAATTGCAGCCGGCGGAGTGACGCCGATGCCGTCTGCCAGGAAGCCATTTCGTCCGCCGCGCGGCGGTATGGAGGACCGGCTGATCGTCGCGCACGATCTGACCGGTTCGCCGCGGGGCGCACGATGGTGGGGCGCCTCGACGGCGTTATGTCGTTCTTCGAGCATGCGCGAGATGAAAAACGAACCCACCTTCGCCTCGATCGGGGTGGCGAATTGCGGCAGCCGCGATACGCATTTCGTCGTCAGCGGGGCGGCCAAAAATAGTCCCTGCCGATGTGAATGAGTTCGCACGTCTCATCCGATCTTGCCTGCATTTTGGCGGGCTGACGGTTGGGCCGCCCGTCTGAAAAGCAGAAACCTCCAACGGAATGCATGTTAGGGAGAATTGAGATGAAAAACGCTCTTCTAAAAGTTGTCATGGTTGCGGCAATGTCCGTTGCCGGCGTGACCGCGGCGCAAGCGCAAATGCCAGCTGGACCAAACCGCCCGGCGACGGTTCCGGCGGGTTATCTGATCACGCCGTTCGGCTACTTCCACCCAAGTTGCGTCGTGCACCTGGCACAGGGGGACGAGTTGCGGCCGGATGCCAATGTCATCCTGCACGCGAACGGCACCCCTGCACGAATGCATGCGTGCCCATATCCGCACTACAGAGCCGGCGGAGAAAAGGTAGTCGTGGATGAGCGAGGCCCTACGAGTCCCAACATCAGCCATTCCTGGATCGTATCCGAAAGCGTCACAACAACGGGCTCTTACGGCGGTTTGCATGCCTATTGGAGCGTCCCCCCGGCGCCGGCCTCAAACGACGGCCAGACCCTGTTCTTCTTCCCCGGTTTGGAGGACAGCAACGATGTCGTGACGATTATTCAGCCGGTCTTGGGGTGGAATGCCGATTACAAGGGCGCGTGGGGCATCGCCAGTTGGAATTGCTGCAAATCGGGCTCGACCTTCGAGGCGCCGCCGCAGCCGGTCAACTCCGGAGACACGATCCTTGGCTATATGTTCACCACCTGCGGTCCGAACCCCTGCACCACGTGGGACATCGTTACCTGGGATTTGCAGAACGGCAAATACTCCGAGTACCTCGACGCGTCGAGCTTCGGGCAGACCTTCAATTGGGCCTTTGGCGGCGTGCTGGAGGTCTATAACGTCGCGCAGTGCTCCGATTACCCCACCACCCCCAACGGTGACACCGGCGGATGGAACGCTACCTCCTTCTATGGGCTACTGCTCTATACCAACCAATATGTCCAAGTCACCAATCCGGCGTGGTCCGTCACCGATTGGGCCAATGGATTGGCTCCACAATGCAACTATGGCGGATCCAGCCCGAGCCAGGTACTTCTCACCTACTGATCTGCGTCTCTGCGCGGTATCCGCAGCAGATAAGCAAGCGAGAGGGCCGTCGCCAACACTCGCCCTGTCACCTGGGGTCCGCTTGCGCAAGCGGACCCCACTCTTCCGCAGTGCGAGAGTGCAGAAACAGCGTAACCGCTCGGTGAAGGACGCCTGTCGCTGATCATCGCCTGCGTCCGGTGCGCGCAAACGTCCATAAACTGTTGTTAATTATGCGTTGCCGATTGCTCTCGGCAGCGCGCGCTCGATAAGATGTCGAGCAAACTCTCCGATCCGCCGCTGGTGCCGGTGGGCAAAATCGATACGAATTCGGGACGCGATGAATCTTCGCATTTGCCGCCTGTTCGCGATCGCGATCTGTCCGCCCGCCTGTTTCGGCAGCGTCCGAACGCTCGTGGTGAACGGTTCGAAAGGTATGCCCGTTCGGCGCTCTGCTCGATGACGCGCAGGTCGCGGCGGTCGTCAACTACGTCCGCTCGTCACCAGCAAATCGAACTCTGATTGATTGCAGCGGCCCTCCTCGATGGGCCGCTGCTCCCCCTGAACCTACACTGAACCCACGGAGGTCGGACCGCC
Organism: uncultured Alphaproteobacteria bacterium; assembly: GCA_963790875.1. Taxonomy (GTDB): domain Bacteria; phylum Pseudomonadota; class Alphaproteobacteria; order ATCC43930; family CGMCC-115725; genus AP-15. The sequence goes on along the minus strand of CAWBQT010000016.1, from coordinate 26,474 downwards.
GCCGCGCCCGAATGGCAGTGCGGAAGCGGGATCGTCCGGAATGAGGTGGAGAGCCGCCATCCGAAGCGAGCTGTCACGCCGTGGGAGTTGCTCCAGAGCCGTCATCGAGCCGGGCACGGCGTCCAACGGTATTCGTAGGAAGCTGTCGTTCGTTGGCGCGCTTTGGGTGCTGGAGGTGTGCCAAATGAGACGTCACCGGCCACATCATCATGGCGGACGGCAGCTACCGAACCGTCTGACTGTCTCAGGCGTCCCGAGCCAAGGTGATGGCCAAGGAGAAAGCCCGCGAGAAAGCCAGCGTTCGAACCTCGATGTTCTCGGGTTCTGTCTGGATGTTCTCCATCCGCGCTCCACCCGTCACCGCGCTCATCGCTCTGTGCAAACCGGTCACGATGGCGGACAATTGGTCGAACAAGCAGGAGGACGGCCATGCCAGTCATCGACGTTCAGGTTCATCCCTTCGATCGAAATCATCCCGGCCGGCCGTGGGCCAGTCCCTCGCACGGACTCGACTCCGCCACAGGCGAAGAGATGGTCGCTGCGATGAACAGTGTCGGCGTCGACGGTGCGATCATGGTCTCGTCGTTCAGCGCCTATGAATACGATCCGAGCTACGCGCTCGAAGTTTACAACACCTATCCGGATAAGTTTCGGGTTGTGACGCCGGTCGACGCGACCAATCCAGCGATTGACGATGTGGTGGCGAAATGGGCAGCAACGCCAGGCGCGCGCGGCATTCGCATACGAATGCGCGACGGCCTGCCGATGGACGCGGACCATCCGGGTTTGAATCGCGCTTTCGCTGCCGCCGCCAAACATGGTCTGCCCGTCAATTTGCTTTGCTGGGGCATCCTGGACAAAGGGCTGCCGCACATCCAGCGACACCGTGATACGGTCATCGTTATCGACCATCTCGGCCTGCTGCAGCCTGCTCGCCCGCCGGTCCCTGCCGAGGTTTGGGCCGATCTTCCCAAGCTGCTCGCCTTGGCTCGATACGAGAACGTAAGGGTCAAGATCAGCGGTGCCTGCACGATGTCGCACCAACCGTTCCCATACGACGATATCTGGGAGCCGGTACTGCGGGTCATCGATGCGTTCGGACTGGATCGTTGCATGTGGGGCACCGACTGGACGCGGACGATCGGCATGCTGACCTATGAGCAGGGCGTCACGCCGTTCCGCGACACGAAACGCCTGTCCGAGAAGGACAAGGCAGCGCTCATGGGAGGAACGTTGCAGAAAGTCTACAAGTGGTAGCGCGACCCTACCGAATTGGCCGCGCCACAATCTGACCGAACAGCTCAGGAACCAGCCACGGCGCTGCTCCTCATTGATCTCGACAAGCATATCGGCAACCCCACGGCGTGGCGCGACACGTTCGGTGAACAGCTTCCTGATCTGGAGATCCGAACTTCGCCTGATGCCGGAAACCTAGCGGAGATCGAATATCCCGCCTTTATGCATCCCGACTTCGCTTCCCTCCCGGTCTTTCCGAATTTGAAAGCCATATTCAGCCGCTCTGCCGGGGTCGAGTCCCTTTACGAGGGAAACCGAGGCATCTTCTGCGCGCGCACCCTTGGCATGATGCCACGCGGGGCCATGCCGGTGAATGTCGGCCGCGGCAAGCATATGGTCGACGAGGACCTGATCAAGGCGCTCGATTCGGGACAGTTGTCGTGGGCCGCGTTAGACGGGTTGTGGCCTGAGCCCCTGCCGTCGGGCAAGCCCACAGGTGCCCTGGATCGAACAGGCCATGCATCTCGATCCGGTCGTAGACGAAACCGGCCGTTCGCGGAGATCGAAGAATTCGACGGACACGACGCCGTGCAGACCTAAGATGTTTGAGCGGATCGCCGGGGACGTGCCGATTGTTTTCTATCGTTCGGTCCGTAACCTGTAGCGGCTTGCCACGATCGGTCCGACAGGAGGCGGCCATGAGCCACAGAATAGATCAGACCAGCTCCGCGTCGCAGTACAGCGGGTATGGGGTCATCGAGGACGTCGACAGCGTAACGGATCTCGTGCTTCGTGCCATGTCCCGCACCCCGAACCCGCGGCTTCGCGAGATCATGGAGAGCTTTGTCCGCCACCTTCATGCTTTTGCCCGCGAGGTGCAGCTGACCGAGGCGGAGTACGACGTCGCAATCGACTTCCTCAACCGCATCGGCAAGGCGACAAATGATGCCCACAACGAAGGCATCCTGTTTGCCGATGCCGTAGGTTTCTCGACCCTCGCCTGCCTGCTCAACAATGGCGCGCATGGTGCACCGCAAACGGCCGCGGCGCTGCTTGGCCCGTTCTGGCGCGACAACGCGCCTTTGACGCCGGACGGCGCCAGCATTATGCGTTCGCCGACGCCCGGCCCGGCGCTGTTCGTGACCGGACACATCCGCGACCCGCAGGATCGGCCGATTCCTGCGGTCGAAGTTGATATCTGGCATTCCTCGCCGGTCGGCCTCTACGAGAACCAAGACCCCAACCAGGCCGAGATGAACCTGCGCGGGCGCCTCCGCACGGGCGAAGACGGCGTCTTTCATTTCCGCTCCGTCAAGCCAGCCGGCTACCCCGTACCGACCAACGGCCCGGTCGGCGAGCTGCTCCGCGGGCAGCTTCGGGAGCCCTACCGGCCCGCGCATCTGCACGTGATGGGCTATAAGCCCGGCTACAAGACACTGATCACGCAGGTCTTCGTCCCTGACGATCCCTTTATCGAAAAAGACGTCGTGTTTGGCGTGACGCGCCAGCTCATGGGGGATTATCAACGCCACGACGACGGCGAACCTCCGTCGCCTGACGTTACCCCGCCCTGGTACACACTGGATTACACCTTTGTACTGGAACCCGGCGAGGCGAAGCGCCCGGTCCCGCCGATCAAATAGCACACAAGCGGCGGCCATCCCTTTTTCATAGGAACATCCCGTCATGGACACCGCCACGCCTGTTCGCGGCGAGCGGCGCAGCGCTGCGATCCGCGTTCGAGCCAAGGTTAGCAACCCCGCGGCGCTCGACGGTGCGCTGCAGCTGATCGAGACCCTGCCGCGTGACCTGCCGCGCGACCTGCCGCCCGGGTCGGCCGTGATCGAGATCCGCAGCGCCGGAGTAAATCCGAGCGACGTGCGGGCGGTTCTCGGCGCCATGCCGCACGCGGTCTGGCCGCGCACGCCGGGACGCGACTATGCCGGCGTCGTCGTGGAGGGGCCGCAGCGACTCCTCGGACGGGAGGTCTGGGGTTCCGGCGGCGATCTCGGCATAAGCCGCGACGGGACCCATGCCCGCCACCTCGTGCTCCCCGCAGCGAACCTCTCGGAAAAGCCCGCCGCGATGACGCTCGCCGAAGCCGGCGCGGTCGGCGTCCCCTTCATCACCGCCTATGAAGGGCTGCGCGAGGCTGGACCCGTGCGCCCGGACGACGTGCTGCTGGTTCTCGGCGCGAACGGTAAAGTCGGCCAGGCCGCGATCCAGCTCGCTGCAGCTGCGGGCGCTCGCGTCTTTGGCGTGGAGCGCAGCCCTTCCCCGTATCGCGGCCACGCCACGGGCGAAGTGACCATCCTCGGCGCATCGGAGGGCGACATCGCGGAGCGCCTGCGCGACGCCACCGGCGGCCACGGCGCCGACATTGTATATAATACTGTTGGCAGCCCCTATTTCGAGGCTGCGTGCCGCGCGATGGCGATCCGCGGGCGACAGATCTTCATCTCCACAATCGAGCGCGAGGTGTCCTTCGACATCTTCGCATTTTACCGCGGCCGGCATCGTTTCATCGGCATCGACACCCTGGCGCTCGACAGCGGGTACTGCGCGGCCGTGCTCGACGCGTTGCGCGGGGGCTTCGAGAGCGGTACCTTGCGGCCCTTCCCGGTGCTGGCGGCCAATGTTTATCCGCTCGACCGCGCGGCCCAGGCTTACCGGGCAGTCCTGGCCGGCGCGCCGGATCGCGTCGTTCTCGACCCCACGCTATAGGCGCGATCCCGACATCGCAAGGCGGCTTCTCAATGGGTCGAGGTTAACGACGGCATCGAGCCCGGCGACAGGTTGAACCTCCGGAGAGAGTCAGCGCGGACTGTCCGGTTTTCGCCTACTAGAAATCTTCGGACTAGCGCTCGGCCACGACCACAATGGGCGGGATTGACGCCGTTCGTGCTGCGCGAGATAGATGAGAACAGTGCACCGTGCACGGGTTATCCCCAGGGAGCTGGGAGCGCACCTCTCTATCGTAGCGGCTGCACCACAACCGAGCCGCGTCGTGCAGCAGCCGAACGACGGCCTCTCATCAAGACGAGCGTCGGCTAACGGTTGTACTGCGAGGAATTTGCTTGACGAGCTGAGCCGCACGGCGCGTTTGGGCATGGTCCGGGGCCGCTACTGTAGGGATACATATTTACATTCGTGTCAACCCGCGACGGCACTTGGTAATTGTTGCTCTGCGGCAGTGTTACGGCGTTTTGGACCGGCGTCGCTGTGGAGGGCGGCGGCGATGGCGGCTCCCGCCAAAAACGCCGCACCCAGGATCGTAGATTTGCAATGAGTGAGCATATGAGACCTTCTGGCGTCTCCTCCGCCGTAGTGAAGCGGGCGGAGCGTGCGTTTCTCAATCGCCGCGAATTTGATTGGGCAATATAAAGACGCTCGTCAATAACCCACGCATGGGACTTGAGCGCCGAGGGCGTGACGCCGATACGCGCCGCCGCCGCCCGGAAGCTGAGATCGTCGGCGACGGCAACGGACGCGGTCAGATCCGCCAGATCGACGCGGCGCAATGCTGAATTCCTCTCAGTAGCGAGTGCAACAAATATCTCATCTGATTTGGTCTGTTGATCAACACATTGAAAGTGCGAAATCCGCGTGCGGCTGTCACAGGTCCCGAAACGCGGCTGGTGCAAATGGAGTTGTCGATGCAACGGTTAGGCGAAACTAGAACCCGGCCCAGGATAGGAAGCGCCCTGGCAATCGCGGCTGCGCTGCTGTGCGTCACCGCGCTCAGCCAGCCAGATCTCGCCTACGCTGGGCCGAATGGCGGTGGTGGTGGGTTCCATGGCGGTGGTGGTGGGTTTCACGGCGGTGGCGGCGTGTTTCACAGTGGCGGATTTACCGGATTTCACGGTCGCTTCGCGGTTCCGCACAATGGTTTGGGCGTCGGCCGTTTGGGCCTCGGCGGTTTCGGCGTCGGCCTGGGGCTCGGTTACTATCAATATCCGTATGGATGGGATTACTCACCAGACTATGGCTATTATAGCTACAGCGAACCCTACCCCCCGCAGACCTGGTACTACTGTTCCGATCCTGCAGGGTATTACCCCTACGTAACCCAGTGCAACACCGGCTGGCAGGCGGTTCCGGCTCGCTGATGCCTGCGCGACCGAATCCTCACTCGACTGCCTTCGGCGAACCGCTCCGACGCGAAGCTCGATCTGCAGCGCTTCGTCGATCCGGCAGCGCGCATAGCCCAGCCGCGGCACTCCACGACGGTGAAAGGAGAGGTGAAATGATGCGCGAACGGCTCAGCGTGGGCAATGCGGCCGCGCTAGCGGTTGATCACCGGACCGGCTTGCCAAACACCGCCCAGGACCAGTGCGCCCCGGAATACATCGCCGGCGTCACCGCCCTTGTGAAGCTGGCAAAGGTCATCACCATGGCCGTTGTGGTGGTCGCGGGGATATTGGCGGCGCCGGATCGCGCTGCGGCCGGTGAAAATCCCACCGACTTCATCCGTATTCTGGGCAATCAAGGTCTCGAGGTGATCCGCTCCAACATGGCGCTGAGAGAGAAGGCGGCCTATTTCCGCCAGATGCTGCGCCAGGATTTCGACCTTGTCGACCTATCCCGCTTTGTTCTCGGCCCGTATTGGCGGGTTGCGAGCGAGGGGCAGCGGCAGGAGTTCTGCAGCCTCTTCGAAGGCTACCTTGTGCGATTTTACGGTGAGCAGTTTGCGCAAGATGGCGGCGAAAGTTTACGGGTGACCGGCAGCCGGACCGCCCCCGCCGGCGCAATCGTGACGAGCCAGATGGTTCGCCCGCAAGGTCCGCCGATCGAAGTCGATTCGCGGCTCGTGATAAGCGATGGCCGCTACAAGATCAGCGACGTTATCGTCGATGGCGTGAGCATGGCGATGGCCCAACGCTTTGCGTTTGCGTCGATGATTCAGCGCAACGGCGGACAAGTGGCGGGTCTGCTTGCGACGATGCGCGAATAGATTTAGGGCGGTGCAGGAGGTGCGCTGTGCTTCTCCTGGATCTCGGGGCCTCGGACCAATCCGGTCGCCGGACGCCTGGCGCGGCGTCGCCGGTGTGAAGCGGGAACTGGCGGCGCCGGGTACGGTGTGATGCATCGACACGCCGACCCGGAAGCGGGCCGGGAGCCTCGGCACGGGGCTTTTGCAGCCAATCTTCGAGGGCGGAAACTATTGCACCAGCCGCAAGCGGCCATCGCCGCGCTCAATTCCACATCCGCGCAATATCGCTAACTGGTCGTCATCGCCTTCCAGAACGTAGCCGACGCGCTGTGCGCGCGGCAACTCGTGCTACGCCCGGTAGGTCGGTCACGATCTGCGCTGCGAAGGCGCTCGTCGTCGGATTAGGGTTCGTATTGTGGCATCCCAGGAGTGGCGGATGCCGATCAGCAACAACAGCCCGATCGCGAGGGCAAGCACCCCTTTGGCCCTTGGCGCCGACTGGACGGAATACGCCTTTGGCACTGCTCGAGCGATGGCCGCCAATTGCAGCAGGCGGCGAGTTGCCCGTTCGTCAATCCTATCGCGACGCATCAGCTGTTGCACAATGGGCTCGGCAAAGAGCTCATCGAGGGTCGGCTCGTCCGACGCACACGAGGCGCCCATTGCGGCCGAAGCCGGATTGCCGCTGCGGGTAAAAGAGCCCCGCAGCGCATAAAGTCGCGCGCTGCCCGTCATCATTATTCGACCCCCAGGGGATGCTCCGCGCCACCGCTGGCCGGTTTCTTGAAGGCGAAGAGCAGCGGCAGTGCGGCGAGTGTTGCGATCATCAACAGCTTGAAATCGTCGGTATAGGCAATGATCTGAGCCTGCTGCGTGACGGCCGTGTCGAGCGCGGCGCGTCCGGCTGCGGTCACCGGACTCAGGAAATGCGAAACTGCCGGGTTTTCGAAGACGCGGTTGACCGCCGTCACGTTACCCGCGATTTCGGCGTGATTTTCCTGGGTGTTGCTGACGAGCAGGGCTGAGGTGGCTGAGACGCCCATGCTTTGGCCAATATTGCGCGCCAGGGTGAAAAAGCCGGCGCCCTCGGTCCGTTGCTCCGGCGCCAGTGTCGCAAGAGCCGTTACACTGAGCGGCACGAACAGAAAACCCATCCCGGCGCCCTGGATGATGCCGTTGAGGCCGACCGTCCACTCCGACACGTCTGGCGTCCAGCTGGTCATATCCCACATCGCCCAGGCGCTCAGCCCGAGGCCGATCGCGAGCAGCGCGCGCGTGTCGACGCGCCCTACGAGCCGGCCCACGGCCATCATCCCAATGAGTGTGCCGAACCCGCGCGGCGCCAGGGCAAATCCCGCTGTCAGGATCGGATAGCCCATCAGATCCTGCAGATAGAGCGGCAACAATGCCAATGGGGCGAAATAGGTGAGGCCGATGATGAAGCCAAAGAGCGTCCCGGCGCTGAAGTTGCGGTCGCGGAATAGAGCCGGGTTCACGAAAGGCGCCTTGGCCGTGAAGGTTTGCACCAGGAACAGCCACATCGCCGAGCCGCTGATGATCGCCTCAATGAGGATTTCTCCCGAGCCGAACCAATCGAGCTCCTCGCCGCGATCGAGCAGGATTTGCAATGCGCCGATCGCGACACCCAGTGCAGCGAACCCGAACCAGTCGAGCTTTCCAGGATTTTTCGCCGTTCCCGGTAGGAATGCCGTCATTCCCAGAAATGCGAGCACGCCGATCGGCACATTGATGTAGAATACCCAACGCCAGCTATAATTATAGGTGAGCCAGCCGCCGAGAACCGGCCCGATGATCGGGCCGATCATGATGGCCATGCCCCAATACGCCATGGCCGAACCCTGCCGCTCCCTCGGATAGATGTTCATCAGGACCGCTTGCGAGAGGGGTACCAATCCCGCGCCGAAGGCTCCCTGGATCAGCCGGAAAAGCACGATTTCGACCAGCGAGTGGGCCATGCCGCACAGCATCGAAGCCACCGTGAACCCGATGATCGAGGTCAGGAAAAGAGGTTTGACGCCAAACCGTGCAGCGAGAAATCCGGTCGGCTGCGTCATGATCGCCGCCGCGACGAGGTAGGAGGTCAACACCCACTCGATCTCGTCCTGGTTGGCCGCGACGCTCCCTTGGATATAGGGCAGCGACACGTTGGCGATCGTCGTGTCGAGCGCCTGCATGACCGTCGCGAGCACGACGCAGGCGGTGATTGCCAGGCGATTTGGCGGCACCGCTGGCGCGCCTGCGATGCCGATCGCCGCCATCAGCCACTCCTCTCGCCGCCCCACAGCGCGCCCGGAAGAAACCACAATCCGCGCTTGTGGCCGGTGTCGACCGAGACTTCGACGCTCATCCCGGCGCGCAATGGCGGCATGTCTTTGCCGGTGCTATCCATCCGCACGCGCAGCGGAATGCGCTGGACCACCTTGACCCAGTTGCCGCTGGTGTTCTGCGCCGGTAGCAATGAGAACTCCGATTGCGCAGCGGGCCCGATGCTGGCGACCGTGCCGTGCCACGCCCGCCCGGGATAGGTATCGACGGTGACCGTAGCGGGCTGGCCGGGCCGTACATAGGTCAGTTCGGTCTCCTTGGGTTGCGCCTCGATCCAAACCCGGTCCGTGTCCACGAGATTGAAGGCAGGGATCGAGGCCGGCAGATACATCCCAGGCTGCAAGGAGGGGACGTTGGTCACTGTGCCGGCGAATGGTGCCCGCACGACCGTGTCGCGCAGCTCCCGAGCGGCTTCGCTGCGCGCTGCCACGGCCTGACGGTATTGGGGATACTGCTCGATCGGGATGTCCGGGTTGCCGTCGAGATTGGCGACGATCGCGGCCAACTGCGCCTCGAGCGAGGCCAACGACTGCTGCGACGTCTGTAAGTTCATCTGCGCCTGGTCCAATGCCGTTTGCGCGGCAAATTGCTCACGTGCCAGAACCGCTTGACGCCGGTACTGTAGCTGGTTGAAAGCAATTTGGTCCTCGGACTGCTTGATCCGAGCCTGCATGTCTTGGTAATTGGCCTTGAGCGCGTTCAGATTGTCGCGGACAACGCCGAGTTGGGCTTGCGCCTGGTCCAGTTTCAGTTGGAAGGGCAAGAAGTCGAGCCGAAACAGAACTTGACCAGCCGGGACGTGCTGGTTGTCCCTGACCTCGATCGACTCGACCATGCCCGAGACGTCAGTCGAAAGACCGACCTTGTCGGCTTCGACGTAGGCGTCGTCGGTCGACATGTAGGCGCCTCCTTCCGAGTAGAGATAGCCGCCGACGATGAGCACGATCGGCAGCAGCAGAAACAGCGCCCGGCGCTGCCAACGTCTCGAAGATCGCGACGGCGCGTCCAACTGCGGCGACCTCTCGGTCGGCAGTTCCCGTTCCTTTCGCGGAACGGCGCGTCTCGCGGCAGGCGCCCCGGCCGCATCCCCGCGGCGCGAAACCGCTACCCCGTCGACCGGCATCGCACCTCCTACGAGACTTGAATGCGTGTCGGATGGAGGTGTTGACGAAACGCGTCGATAAAAACCCCATATCTATTGGATTGGCTGTTGAGTAGAGTTCACGAATGCGCGCCGGTGACATGGGCGATCCGACCGCATTCATCGCCGCTGTCGATCATCTGCGCTACCGAACCGCTGCATCGCGGCTCGGCGTCACACCCTCGGCCCTCAGTCATTCGATGCGTCGGCTCGAGGAGCGCCTCGGGGATACGCTTGCTGCACCGCTCGACGCGCAGCGTCTCGCTGACCGAGGCTGGCCTTCGCCTGTTGGAGCGGCTGCGGCCGGCAATCGATCAGGTTGTCGGCGCGCTGGGTAACTGAAGGCTCGCGGGTTGCGCTCTATCCTGGTTGGGACCTGGTCCCAATGGCAGGTGCCTCTTTCCTGTATCGGACCAGTGTCGGAACAGCGCTGGTCGGCAGTGTCTCCATCCGTCCGCTAAGTGGCGGCGCATGTCCTCGCGTCCCCCTTCGGCGCAGAAGGTGCAGTGGTGAGGTCCGAAAAGCACGCGTCGGGAGGTATCTCGCCGGGCTCAGCGTGCCGCGGCGCCGCGAACCTTAACCTTGTTGCCATCTTCGAGATCGACAGGCGGGTTCACCACGGCGAGATCGCCCGCTTTGACGCCTTGGCTGACCTCCATCTCGGTTCCAAGGTCACGGATTTCGGTGATCTGGTGCTGACGCACCACGCCGTTTTCTACTAGGAACACGTAGACGCCCTGGGCATCGAACACGACCGCCGCGTCCGGCACGATCAACGACGGCGCCTTGCGCGGGATTTGCAGTTCGACGGTGGAATACATGCCTGGGCTCAATTCACCATCGGCGTTGGGGACGTCGATCTCGGTCAGCAGGGTTCGCGTCCCCGGATCCAGGGCGTCGGCGATGCGTGTAACCTGGCCAGGAAATGGGTGCCCAGGGATTTCCGCAACCCGCACGATAGCCGTGACCCCGGGCTTGACCCCAACGGCCGCCTCCTGCGGCACGAAGAGCTGGATGCGCATGATGTTGGCGTGCGCTATCGCGAACATAAAGGTGCCGCTCGTCGCATCGGCCTGGACCAGGCTGCCGACATCGATGTTGCGCTGGGTGATGACACCGTCGAACGGGGCGACAACCCGCTGATAGACCTTTTGCTGCTGGAGCACCTCGATCTGGGCCTGCTGCGCCTTGATCGTGGCGGCATTTGCGTCGGCCGCCTGTGTCAGCGCCGCGAGGTTCAAGCGGTCGGTATCGCCCTGCTGCTGCGTGGCCCAGCCTTGCTTGACCAGGACGTCATCGCGCGCCCAGTTGTGCGCGACGAGCTCGCGGTTGGCCTGGGTTTGGCGCAGGGTTGCCTCGTTCTGCGCCAGAGTCGCCTGCGCCTGGGCGATTTGGTGGTCGAGCTCGGGGGCGCTGATCACCGCAAGCAGGTCCCCGGCTTTGACATGAGAGCCGATATCGACATTGCGCTGAACGACGTAGCCGCTTGCCCGGGCAAAGATGTTGGCCGCTTCAAAGGCGGTCGTCGTGGCCGGCAAAACCACCTTGTGAATATCGGGGCTGGCCTGGACTGGAGCGACGCGAACCCGCGGGACGAAGTCGCGTTGCTCCTCAGCGGCGGCGGCGACTTCGAGATGCTCGCGATAATGCTGCTGCACGCCGATCGCCAGGCCGGCGGCGAGCAGCAGCAGTGCGCCGAAGCCGAGGAGGCGGCGTCCCATGCGGCTGCGGTGGTCGGCCGGAGGTGCCGCAACATCGCTGTGCAAGGGCGGGGTCAAATCTGCGGGCTGACGGTCGAGCGCGCGGGGATCGTCAGGCATTTACAAATCCTCCGCGAAGACGCCTTGGGCCGGCTTGCCGTCGTTGCGCTTGCGCAGCATCGCGAAGAGATAGGGAACGACGAGGAGCGTGGTCGGCGTCGCAAACAACAGGCCACCGATCACGGCGCGCGCCAGTGCGGCGTTCTGCTCCTCGCCCGGACCGCCGATCGCCATCGGCACCATGCCGGCGATCATCGCCGCCGCAGTCATCAGCACCGGCCGGATGCGGGTGCGACCGGCAACGATGGCCGCGTCAAAAGCCGAGACGCCCTCGAGCTGCCGCTCGCGGGCAAAGGTCACGAGCAGGATCGAATTGGCCGAGGCGACGCCGACCGCCATGATGGCGCCCATCAACGAGGGAACGCTCAACGTCGTGTCGGTGATGTAAAGCATCGTCACGATGCCGCAAAAGGTTGCCGGCAACGCCAGAATTACGACGAACGGATCGCCGAAATTCTGGTAGTTGACGACCATCAACAGATAGACGAACACCGCAGCGAACAGCAACCCGACGCCCATGTCGTGAAAGGCGCCGTTCATGCTGTCGATCTGGCCCGTGACTTGGATAGCGTTGCCCGGCGAGAGCTGCCCGCGCAGCTGGGCGACGACCGGATCGATCGCGTCCGCAATGCTGCCGAGGTCGCGGTCCTGGACATTGGCGTAGACCTCGTAGACCGGCTGCACATTCGCCTGGTTCGCGTTGGTCGGCACGACCGAGCGCGACAGGGTGGCGACGTTGGCGAGCAGTCCCGGGACCGGCTGGCCTTGTGCAGTCACGGATTCGCTGATCGGGGTATTGGTCAACGCGTTCAGTGACGCGAGGCGACGCTCCGGGGTCTGGATCGCGAGGTAATAGGGAATCCCCGATTTCGGATCGGTCCAGAAATTCGGCGAGACCTGCTCGGACGAGGCGAGGCTGATATTGAGGTTGGATGCGATCTGATTGACGTTGAGGCCCAGTTCCGCGGCGCGGGACCGATCGATTGCGGCAAAAATCTCCGGTCCATTGACTTCCTGCTGGATATGGGCGTCGGCAACGCCGGGGATCGCGGCGATCCGCCGGCGAAGCTCCCGGGCGATCTGCAAATTCTTGGCCCGGTCGTATCCGACCGTGCGCACGTCGATCTGCGCGGTCAGCCCGAAGTTCAGGATCTGGGTTACGATGTCGGCGGGCTGAAAGTAAAAAATATCTTCGGGAAAGGCCGCCGGCAACACGCGGCGCATCTTGCGCACATAATCGGCCGTCGGCCGATGCCCGTCATTGAGCGATATCAGAATAACGCCGTCATTCACGCCGATCGTCGAGCCGTCGGAAAAGGCCAGGTTATAGAGGCGCGCCGGCAGGCCGATGTTGTCGACGATCAGCCCGAGGTCGCTTGCCAGAATGATTTCGCGGATCTTGTCGTCGATCCGTTGAAACATCTGCTCGGTCTTTTCGATCCGGGTGCCGGCCGGGACTCGGACATGCAGCTGGATCTGCCCGCCATCGATCGCCGGGAAGAAATCGCGGCCGACAAAGAGGAACATCACGGCACCGAGGGCGAGCAGCGCGGCGGCGGCGATCGGCACGATCCACCGGCGGGTCAGCAAGATGGCGAGCAGCTCGGCGTAGCTGCTGCGCATGCGCTCGAAGCCCTGTTCGATCCTCCCGTTCAAGCGGCTGAACCAGCCCTGGTTGCCGCTGTGCACCTCGCCTTTCAGCAGCAGGCCGATCGTGATCGGCGTCAATGTCCGCGACAGGCCGTAGGAGGCGAGCATCGCAAAGACGACCGCGAGGCCCAGCGGGGTGAACAGATATTTCGCCGGCCCCTCGAGAAAGATCACCGAGGTGAAGACGCAGCTGATAGCCAAGGTTGAAACCAGGGTCGGGACGGCAATCCCGGCCGCGCCGTGAAGCGTCGCCTCCGGCAGCGGCATGCCTTCCTCGCTCAGCAGCCGGTGGGTGTTTTCGATGGTCACCGTCGAGTCGTCGACGAGGATGCCGACCGCGAGCGCCAACCCCCCCAAGGTCATCGTATTGATCGTGTCCCCGAGGAAATAAAGGACGATCAGTGACGACAGCACTGCGAGCGGAATCGAGATCATGACCACCAGGGTCGAGCGCCAGGACCCGAGAAATAAAAGGATCATCAGCGCCGTCAGCCCGGCGGCGATCGCGCCTTCGCGCACCACCGCGGCAACGGCGTTGCTGACGAATACCGACTGATCGAACAGTTCGCTGATGTGGAGACCGGGCGGAGCCGCTTGACGGGCGATCTGCAACGCTTTCTTGACGGCGCTGACGACATCGAGCGTCGAGGCGTTGCCGTTCTTGATCACGCTCAGCAGGACAGAGCGCAACCCGTTTTGGCGGACGATGTTCTGCTGCACAGCAAAGCCGTCGCGGACGTAGCCGACATCCTTGACGAAGACCATCGCGCCGTTGACGTACTTGATCGGGATATCGTTGAGGTCGGCGATCGTCGTCGGCATCGCATTAGTGCGCACCGTGTATTGGGTGTCGCCGATCTTTGCCGTGCCGGACGGCAGGGTCAGGTTCTGGGCGTTGACGGCGTTGACCACGTCCATCGGGGTCAGGCCCTTGGCCTGCAACTTCACCGGGTCGATATCGACCATGATCTGGCGATATTTGCCCCCGGCCGGGGTCGGAAAGGTCACGCCGTGGATCGGCGCCAGCCGCTGCCGCAGGTTGTAGAGGCCATAATCGTAGAGCTGCTGCTCGCCCAAGGTGTCCGAGCTCAGGCTGATCTGCAGAACCGGAACGCTGGAAGCGTTGTACTGAACAATGATCGGTGGCTGGATGCCTGCCGGCAGCACCACCCGGACCGAGTTCGTCGCGGAGACGATCTGCGCGATCGCCAGGTCGAGGTTCACATCGGGCTGAAAAAAGATCTTCTGGACCGAGATCCCATTCAAGGTCTGGGCTTCGATATCCTTGATGCCGTTGACGTTGGAACTGATCGTGTACTCACTGTAGGTGGTGACGCGCTGCTCCATCTCGGGCGTGCTGAGCCCGGTCTCCTGCCAGATGACGGTAACGACCGGGATGTCGATCTCGGGAAAGATATCCGCAGGCATCGACCGGATCGCGGTAATGCCAAGGAACACTATCAACAGGGCCAATACGTAAAAGGTGTACGGCCACCGCAGCGCGAAGCGCACAATTCCCATCTCAGGCTCCCGCCATCCCCGGCATCGCCGGTGGGCACCTCATCAGCGCCGGCACGCACCTCCTTCGATGCTTGAACGCGCGCGGGATTGAGGTGTTGACGAAACGCCTAGATACCACTCTATATCTATTGCATTGGCTGTTGAGGAGAATTCAGGAATGCGTCGCGGTGACCTCGGCGATCTGAGCGCATTCATCGCCGTTGCCGATCAGCTGAGCTTTCGGGCCGGTGCATCGCGCCTCGGCGTCACACCCTCGGCCCTCAGCCATTCGATGCGGCAGCTTCGAGGAGCGCCTCGGGATACGCTTGCTGCACCGTTCGACACGCAGCGTCTCGCTGACCGATGCCGGCCTTCGCCTGTTGGAGCGGCTGCGGCCGGCGATCGATCAGATCGCCGGCGCGCTGGAGGACTTGAACCAGGAAAGAAACCGACCCTTCGGCCGGCTGCGGATCTACGCGATTCATATCGCGGCGGCGGCGGTGATCGCACCGGTCTGGCACCGCTTCCTATCGACGTACCCGGAGGTCCACCTCGAGCTCCAGGTGGGTGCGGCGCCCGTCGATCTCGTGGCGAAGGGGTTCGACGCCGGTGTCGGCCCGCGGGACCGTGTGGCGGCCGATATGATTGTCGTCCGGGTAACGGGACCAATGAAAGTGGCCGTGGTTGGCGCACCGTCCTACTTCGCGCGGCGCCGCGGGCCGCGCACCCCCGAGGATCTCGGCCGCCACAGCTGCGTGCAATATCGCCGGGATGCCGATGGCGCCGTGTTCGAGTGGCCGTTCGAGCGGAACGGTATGTCGCGGAAAATCGCGGTGGACGGCCGGGTGATGGTCAACGACCCCAATTTGGCCGTGCGCGCGGCAGTCGATGGGCTGGGGATCGCGTACACGATCGAAGCTCAGGCCCAACCGTTCCTGCGCTCAGGGCAACTGGTCCGCGTACTGGAGGACTGGTCGCCATCCTTCGAAGGACTTTTTCTCTATTATCCGGGCCGCCGGCAGGTTCCGGCCGCTTTGCGCGCGTTCATCGACATGATCGCCGCCGTGCATGGCTCGACACCGGCCAAGAGTTCACTCGAAAACCCTTTTACGGCGGACTGACCGGGTCGAAGCCCAGCCCGATGACGAGCCTGCTCATCTTGCTGTCAAAATTTGCAGCGATTGCGCAACGTCAGCGTCGAGCACAACTTCGGTTCGGCGATTGCCCGTGCGGCGTGCAGCGCCGCCCCGAGCGTGAGCGCCAGCCGCTTTTCGTAGCTCGCCATCGACACCGGCACATCGGTTCGAAAATGTGCGCCGCGACTTTCCTGCCGCTGCAATGCGGCGATCACGATCATCAAGGCGACGAGGGCCGGATCGGATTCCGTTCCGACGGATTGCGCCATTGGCAGCAGCGCTGCGGCGGCATCGGTCAACGCATCCGGTTCACGCACCACGCCGGCGGCGCGCGACAGGATCGGGCGTACCGGAGTCGGGTCGGCCGGCGGCGGCAACGTCGGAGCGACGTGCGGACGGCCGTGTCCGGCGAGCGTCCCGGCCAGGCTCTCGGCGACCCATCCGGCGCCGACGACCGCTTCGAGCAGCGAATTGCTGGCCAGCCGGTTGGCGCCGTGCAGACCAGTGCTCGCCGCCTCGCCGCAAGCCCACAAACCACGGACGCTGCCTCGCCCGGCCTGATCGACCTTGATGCCGCCCATATGGTAATGCGCCGCTGGCCTGATCGGAATCGGCTGTATCGCGGGGTCGATGCCGGCATCGGCGCACGCCGCGGCGACAACCGGGAAATGCCGCGCAAAGTCGCTTCCGAGCGCATGGCGCGCGTCGAGGAAGACGCGGTGGCCTTCCGACATGTGCCGCCACACGGCGCGGGCGACCACGTCGCGCGGCGCAAGGTCCTTGCCCGGTGTCATTGCCATGAAGCGCGCGCCTGTCTCGTCGACCAATGTCGCGCCCTCGCCGCGTACCGCCTCGCTGACCAGGGTCAGCGGAGAGGAATTCGTAGCGAGTGCGGTCGGGTGGAATTGCTCGAACTCCATGTCGATTAGCACAGCTCCGGCGAGCGCGGCCAGTGCGAGGCCCTGGCCGAACGAGCCGCGCGGATTGGTGCTGTGCTGAAACAGCCCACCCACGCCGCCGGTCGCGATCACCACGCGCCCCGTCGGCAGCAGCACTGTGCCGGCAGCTGATGTCGCGAGGACACCGCTTATTGCACCATCGACGACCAGCAGCCGTCGTGCCTCAAGTCCTTCCAGCACGCTGATCGACGGTGTCGCGCGCACCGCATCGGTCAACGCCCGCATGATCATCCGTCCGGTACCGTCGCCGGTCGCATGCACGATGCGGCGCCGCGCATGGGCGGCTTCGAGACCAAGGCGAAGCGCACCCATTGCATCGCGATCAAAGCGCACACCGTACCGGAGCAGTGTTTCAATGGCGGCCGGCGCCGCCGCGGTGATCCGCCGCGCGACCTCCACATCGCACAGCGCGCCGCCGGCCGCGAGCGTGTCGGCAAGATGCAGTTCCGGGTCGTCGTCGCGCCCGACTGCGGCGGCTATGCCGCCCTGGGCCCAAGCGCTCGACGCTTCCGCGCCGAGCGGCGCCTTGGCCAGCACGACGACCGGCGCCGGCGTCATTCGCAATGCGGTCATCAGACCGGCCAGGCCGCCGCCGGTGATCACCGGTGCGCGCCCGACATCGAAGGCCGCAGCGGTCATAGCGCGAGCATCCGCTCGACCGCGCGCCGGGCGGGTGCCGCCACCGCCGGGTCGATCGTGACCTCATCGCGCATCTCTTCGAGCGCGCTGCGGATCTTCGCGAGCGTGATCCGCTTCATGTGCGGGCAGAGATTGCACGGCCGGATGAAGTCGATGCCGGGATGCAGCACGGCGACGTTATCGCTCATCGAGCATTCGGTCAGCAGCACGACGCGTGGCGGCTTGCGCGTGGCAACGTAGTCCGACATCGCCGCAGTCGACCCGGCAAAATCCGCCTCGGCCACCACTTCGGGTGGACATTCGGGGTGCGCCAGTACGACCACACCCGGGTGGTCCGCCCGCAGCTGGTGCACGTCCTTCGCGCTGAACCGTTCGTGCACCATGCAATGACCGGCCCAGGTAATGATCTTCACGCCGGTCTCCTTCGCAACGTTCTGCGCCAGATACTCGTCCGGCAGCATGATGATGCGCTCGGCACCGAACGACTCGACGATCTGGCGCGCATTACTTGACGTGCAGCAGATGTCCGACTCGGCCTTCACGGCGGCCGACGTGTTCACATAAGTGACGATCGGCACGCCTGGGTAGTGCTTGCGCAGGAGGCGCACGTCATCCGGCGTGATCGACTCGGCGAGCGAGCAGCCTGCCCACGCGTCCGGTATCAGCACGGTCTTGGTCGGATTGAGCAGTTTCGCCGTCTCCGCCATGAAATGGACGCCGGCGAGGACGATCACCTCGGCGTCGACAGTCATCGCCTGCCGTGCCAGTGCCAGGCTGTCGCCGACGATGTCGGCGACGCAGTGGAAGATCTCCGGCGTCTGGTAATTGTGCGCCAGGATGACGGCGTTGCGCTGGCGCTTCAACTCTATGATCGCGTCGACGTCCTCGGCAAAGAGCGGCCATTCGATGGCCGGGATGACATGGTGCACGCGCTCGTAGAGCGGGGCGGTTCGGCTAAGCGCGTCGGACAACATGGACATATACTCCGAGTGAGTATAATAGGACTGGTGTCGGGCACCTCTTATGTCAACCCCTCGGCAGCGGCAGCTCGGTTTCAGGGCGGCGGCAGGTTGGCCGGAACTAGCGAACGGCCCGAAGCTGTAGCATGAGCGGACAAACCCAGAACTGAGCCTGCAGAAGTGCTGCGTTGGGGACAGACCGGAGCGGTCGAAACCCGTCACCGTCTTCCGCTACCTGTTCGATGCTGCCCCAAACATAGTCGCCGGTGAGATTGACGTGCTCCCATTCCAGCGGTGATGGCACTCTCGAGGGGTTCGAGGCTGCGAGTTTTATCCCGGGCCGGCCGCGCAAGTTCTCGTTATGTCCGCCTATGCTACAGATTCGGGCCTTTCGTTAGTTCCGGCCAGGTCCGGCACGCCAACTCCGGTTCTTGACATAGATGCAGATACGCCTATCTGGGCGCCTATGCTCTTAATTTCCACTTGATCGCCGATCGCCCTGTGGGCCAGACGGGCATACGCGAGCGAGCCACCCTAGAACCCGTCAGGAAGCAGCGGTGACGAAATTCCCTATCGTATCGCGCCGATCCCCCCGTGAGCTCCGGCATCAGGGCTCGTTCGCGCGAAGACTGGCGGCGGCCGGTCTTCCAGGAGCGCCTCGGCGTCACCCGTCTGTTTCTCGTCAGCCGCCTCAATTTCAACCTCTCACCGGTTCCCACCACCTGGGAATCACCGCCGTGACCAAGAGAACCCTTACGGCTGCCTCGGAAACTTTCGATCTTCCGGCTGCACTATCTGCGCTCGATCAGGATGTTGTCTTTCATTCACCGATCTGGCGACAACCGGCAATGAGGTGCATGGGCAACCCATTGTAGCCAAGATATTTCAGACAGCATTCGCTTGCTTTTGGATGCCGGATCTCGCGCCACTCGATCAGTTCCACCTTCGCGGTCTCGCCGCCACAAGGGAGCTGGCGGAGGGTCTCAGGCTCGAAGCTGGAGCAAGCGTTATTGACGTCGGCTGCGGTCTTGGCGGCCCGGCGCGCTGTCTGGTAGCAACACATGGGTGCCGGGTTACCGGGATCGATCTCTGCCGTCCTTGCATCGACGTTGCTCGGACGCTTACGGGACGAGTCGGGCTCTCGGCGAGCGTAACGTTCCGGCAGGCGGATGGGCTCGATCTGCCGTTCCCGATGCCGCTTTCGATCACGCCTGGACGCAGCATGTTGCGATGAACACTCCGACAAGAGTTGGTTTTACGCCAGCATTCGCCGCGTGCTGTAGTCCGGCGGCACGCTGGCGATCTATGATGTCGTTGCCGGCGGCGGGGGGCCGCTGATTTTTCCGGTGCCCTGGGCTGGGCAGCCGGAGATCAGCTTTGTCGTCACGATCGATGCGATGCGCAACGTCCTGACCACAGCGGGTTTTGCGGAGACTTCCTGGGCCGACAAAACAGCCGCGGCCATATCCTGGTTGGCGGAACAGGAGGCCGCACAGCGATCGACCTTGGCGGCTTCTCCGCTTGGCATTCATGTCGTCATGGGGTCCGGGTTTCCAGAAATGGCCGCAAATCTCAGCCGCAACTTGCGGGGAAATCGTGCACGGCTAGTACAGGCAATCGTGCAACGTGTCTGACGTCCCTCGTCGAGGAAAAACCACAAGATATGACGCCCACGCGGCATAGTCTCGCGGTCAGCATTATGACCCTTGTACCGATATCGGATAGGGGTCCGGGCGGGCCCCGGGCGCGAGCCCGGCGTGACCGACAAAGCTGGCAGCGCGTCCGATGGTAACTGTTCAATACCGTCGTCGAGATGCGCTCGGGCGACCTCTTCTACATCGCACCGGGACACGACAGCTCGGTGGTCGGCGACGAGCCCTATGTCTCGCGACATTTTCTGGGCGCGGATCAGTATGCCGATCGTCACTGAATGGGATGAGGCGCGCCCGCCGGACGCGCGTCATCAGGACGCCGTGCCGGTCAGGAAGCGTGAAAGACCAGTGTCCGCACTTCTATGCTTTCGCGCGGCAGCACATCGGCAGGAGCGGTCGGGTCTTCGAAGGCCGAGTGGGCGGTGAAGCGTGCCTTGTCTAGTGCCGAATTGTAGCATTTTATCAGGAGCGCCTCGTCCACCCGCATCTCCGGTACATAGAACCAGCGGTGCGCCGGGTTGTATGTGACACGGTAGGTCTCGCCGGTCCGATCGCGATAGACGAGGTCGGAGGGGACGAAATCGGCGAAGGCGACGGTCGTCGCGTCGCAGACCGCGAGCGGCGCGTCGCGCAACGGCCCTCGTATCGGGCGCCACAAATTGACGAATTCAAAACGATGGCGGAGCAGCTCTTCGGCCTCCTCGCCCATCAGGTCGCGGACGCGTTGCGGGCCTGACTTGACCGTGTAGTCGTTGTGGACGGCGGTGACCGGCTGGCGCGGCGTTCCCCTGGCCCGATCGACACCGCCCCAGACGCGGCGGCGAATCGTGTGATCGAATACCACCACCCGGCCGGCGCCGGTCGCTTCGGCAACGAGACGCTCGGCTTCGGGATAGTAGATGCGGCGCAGTTCGTCCTCGTCATAAAAATCTCGGACCGCGCTCTTGTGCTCGGCGAGGGCGAGGCCTTCGCTGTCGAGCGCCAGGTGCCTCGCCACAGGGCGCGCGTCGTAGATCGTCATGCGATGCGGCTCGGGGACGCCGGTCGAGCGCGGCACGCCCGGCGCCGGCTCGTAGGCAAGGTTCGTCGGCTTTTCGCGCATCGGCGCGAGGTAGTTGAGCATGCCCTCGACATGCGGCAGGCGGTCGACGAGGTCACTGGAGAGAGGCATCGGTCTTTCCTCTAGGGTTGGGCGGGAAGAATGGCCGTTCCGACGTGTTGCGCCATGCTACCGCGCGGGATCGATCGCTGGGTGCGGCCGGGACTGACACGCCGAGCAGCGCGCCGGACGCGACATATCTATCGATTTCGTCGTCGCTGAGAACCGAGCTCATAAAACACCTCGTGAATTATGTTCGCCCTGGAATGCAGGGTCGCCGAGCGGCTCGCGTGTGTCGCGCGAGAAACGCCACGGGCGCCCCGGCTGGCGGTAGGTGCCGCTATTGCGGTCCGAGACGTCCTGCACCGCACCCCAATATCCCGCCCATTCCATCTCGGACAGCTTCTTCAGCGAGCGCAGCTCGCCGAAGGCAATCTTGGCCTCGTCCAATTGCGATAGGGAAGTTCCGTCACGACGACCTCCTGATATGCCTTCTGCAGCGCTCGCTCGCCCGCAGCGTGCCGGTGCGGGTTGGGATCGGCACCAACCCCGTTGATTTTTAGAGCATATGCGCCTAAATAAGTGCATGTGCATGAATGTCAAGACACGAGAATCGACGATGGCGACGGACGCCTCTCCACGGGCTGAGGACTGCAATTGTCTCGCTGTGCGCCAAGCCGCCCGGCACATCACGCAGTTTTACGATCAGTTTCTGGTTGTCTGCGGGCTACGCACGACGCAGTTTTCGATCTTGGCGAGGCTGCGGCGGTTAGGACCGATGACGATCAACGCCCTTGCCGCAGACCTGGTGATGGACCGGACCACTCTCGGACGGAACATCCTGCCGCTGCAGCGTGACGGCCTGATTGCCGTCGAGAAGGACAAGCGCGATCGGCGGACCAAGGCGCTGCGACTGACCGAGGACGGTGCGGCGCGCTTCCGGGAGGGGCTGAAGAGATGGGCTGCGGCACAGAGAGAATTCGAGACGACGTTCGGCACCGAGCGCACCGCCAGCATGCGCGCCCTCCTGCACGCCGCCGCCGCGACCGATTTCGGTCTGCCGGCCGCGGGCACCGAAGTCACAATCCGAGCCAATGCAAGACTAGCATAGCATTTCTTAATTACCGGATCTATGACGCACGCGTCGGTCTCTGGGAGGTTAGAATACTGCTCAGGGTGTCGCTGGATGTTGTCTCTGGGTTTTCTTTTTCGTCCACCGGCGAAGGAAGCACGCAGTAGAGAGCAGCATTACCGCCGTGCATGATACGAGATGCCGCCTTCGGCAGCTCGTCAGAACGCGTGAATGTTTCCCGCCTCGCTGTAGCCCCGCTGTAGGATGGGTTGACCCCGGCGGAGGGCCGGGATCCATATCGTTAGTGGGCACCGGCCGGAGTTTATCCTCGGGCCACGCGAAGCGCGGACCCGGAGGCTGGTGTGACGGGATTGTGGGTGCGGTATCTTAGAAACGCTGGTCTAGGTAGCGCCGTTCGGATCCTCTGTGCCGAGCCACCTGCGGGCGGAAACAGGATTACTGACCCTAAACCTGCCGTGAAAGCCGCAACAGCATATGGAGAATGAAATGAATTCAGAAGCTTCTCTTGCTACCAATAAGAAGACCTTGCCAGTCAGGGAGGCGGTTTTCGATCTACTCCGTGAACTGAGCACAAGTACGATATTCGGGAACCCCGGATCCACGGAGCTGGCCTTCCTTACACCTTGACCGGCGGACCTACGTTACGTTCTGGCGCTACAAGAGGCGTCGGCGGTAGCAATGGCTGACACATATGCACAAGCTACGGGGAACGCTGCCTTCGTCAACTTGCATTCCGCGGCAGGACTCGGTAATGGTCTCGGAACGTTATACACGGCATTTCGTAACCAGTCGCCGCTGATCGTCACCGCTGGCCAGCAGACACGCGATCTCCTTCCCTATGATCCTTATTTGGGCGCAGAGCGGGCTACAGAGTTCCCCCGGCCTTATGTGAAGTGAGCTTGCGAGCCGGCGCGAGCAGAAGATGTCCCGGTGGCCATCGCCCAAGCTTACGCCATTGCCATGGAGCGTCCGCGTGGCCCCGGTATTCGTGTCGATCCCTTCCGACGATTGGGACAAAGTCTGCGGTTCCCGCGCACGCACACCGACACACTTGGGACGTGGCGCCACTACAGAACAGCGTTGCTGAACTGGCGGATGCTCTGCAGCGAGCAAGAATCCCACACTCGTGGTTGGGGCTGAAGTGGACCGGCAAGACGCGTATGCGCTCGCGATTGAACTCGCGGAACATCTCAACACTCCTGTTTTCGAGGCTCCAAACAGCAGCCGTTCAAGCTTTCCCCAGGATCACCGGCTGTTCGCCGGATTTCTTCCGGTGGTTCCGGAGCACCTGTCCGAGACCCTGCAGAATTTCGATCTGATCCTCGTCATTGGCGCTCCAGTGTTCAGCTTTCACGTGCCGGGGAAAGCCGCCATCTTTGATTCCGGTCTGCGGATCTCTCAGATAACCGATAACACTCTCTCCGCGGCCCGGAGCCAGGCGACGGATACGATCGTGAGCTCTATGGTTCCTGCACTGAAAGAATTACTGCAACGCTTGCCCAAGTCCTCTTACGAAGAGCCGCAGATTTCTCGCCACATAGTTCCGGTCTTGCCCAAAGACCCAATACAGCCCGAATTCGCAATGCAGGAGATTGCGCGTGCGGTGGGTCGCGACGTAATTGTCGTCGAGGAAGCACCCTCGCACCGGCCCGCAATGCAGAAGCATCTCCCGATACTCCGACCCAAAGGTTTCTACACGATGGCCGGTGGCGGATTGGGCTGGGGGCTCCCGGCGGCCGTTGGTGTCGCGCTCGCCGAAAAACAGCCGGTAGTCTGCCTCATCGGAGACGGCGCGGCCATATACTCCATTCAAGCCCTTTGGACCGCCGTACAGGAGAAGCTTTCCATGGTCATGATTGTCCTCGACAACCATGGCTACGGCGCAATGAAATCTTTCAGCCAACTCCTGGGTACTGGTGAACCTCCCGGCATCCGCCTGTCGGGGATTTCCTACCTGGACGTCGCTCGCGGATTTGGAGCGGGCGGAGTTGAGGTCACGCGGTCAAGCGATATCTACCGGGCACTGCAAAGTGCCCTTCAAAGAGAGGGCCCGACCTTGATCGACATTCAAATAGATCCGAACGCCGGCGATCTTTACTGATGGTCAGCTAAGAAGGAGAGGTATGGGTCGAGAGCCGCGGCGCTCTATTCGTTTACTCCCCACTCTGCCCAACCCGCTTCCTCGCGGTCGCCGACATCGGGCTCCATCGCTCCGACTCGTCTCAGATCCGCAACCGGCGTTCCGTCCCTTCCGAAGCTCACGGTGTCCGCATAGCGCATGCCGAAGCGTATATCTTGCGGCGCATAGTAGCAGACGTCTTGGACCACGGTGGCGAGCGTCGGATCGCGCGCTTCGAGCGTCGCGAACACGCGCGCATCCGCCTCGATGGCTCGCGCGCTATCGTAGCCGTGCAACGGGCTTTGCTCATCGAGGACATGCATGAGGGTCCAACAAATCGTAAAGATCGGAATGTGCGCCCGTTCGAGTGAGACGGCGCGAATAAAATGATGCCGGATTGGCAGTTTTGTGAGCACGGTCTGTGATGGCCAGCCGTGCGAGAGCCTCACTGATCGTGATGATGCGGTACTGCACGGTGCCGTGGGAGAACGACCCGGTCCCAGATAGTCCCAGATAGGGGCCGGGTCGCATCACTGGGCACGGTCATCGGCGTCCCCGCCTGTACCGTGGAGTAATCCTACCTTTCTCATCATTGGGCTTCAAATATCCCGGGGGTTCGGGGGCGGAGCCCCCAAGTTGCCCGGGGTCTCTCTTTACGGCAAGCGTTCGGCGGGTGGGTCGGGCATGGGGTCGAGGCGGTCGATGAGCTCTTGGTAGCCATCCTCGAAGCCGGGATCGTAGATGTCCGGGTGTTCGCGCACGAAGGCGATGACTTTGCGGTAATAGTCGACGGCTTGCCGATGGTCGCCACGGACCTCGCTGACCAGACCGAGGCGGGCGTAGCCGTCATGCACGTCGGGAAAGCGTTGCAGCAGTGCATCGGCGGCCTGCTGCGCCTCGTCGAGCTTGCCGGCGTCGACGAGATCGACGACGGCGTTGGAGGCGGTGGCCAGCTCGCCGTAGCAGTCGTCGCAGAGGCCGAGATGATCGCGGGCTGGCGGCGCGGGCGCGGCGGCGAGCGCCTGGGTTTGAGCCTCGGCGTCCTTGGCGAGGCAGCAGCGCTTGTATTTCTTGCCGCTGCCGCAGGGGCAGGGATCATTGCGTCCGATCTTGGCCATTTCGCAACTTCGGCATGAAGGACGGCTTGTCTTGTACCAAGCGCTGCTCGCGGATGCGAGGTTTCACCGGCTGCTTCTGGCCATCGATGACGATCTTGCGGCGGACTGCCGGGCGGCGGGATGCGGTCGTTGCGGCGGCGTGCTGCATGCGGCTCGCTTCCGCCGCAAGCCGCGGGGTCGGCCCTCTGGACTTGGCGATGGCTACGACCAGCGGTTCAGCTTTTGTTGCGCGATGCGGGAGTGCCGCAAGCGGGCGACGCCGCCATCGCTGCGGTTCCTCGGCCGCAAGGTCTATCTGGCTTGCGTGGTGACGCTGGTTTCGGCGCTGCAGCACGGTGCGACGGCGGGACGGCTGCGGCGGCTGGCGCAGGCGCTGGGGATCGACCGGCGCACGGTGGCGCGCTGGCGGGGATGGTGGCTTTCGACCTTCGCCGCCGGCCCATTCTGGCGGCAGGCCTCGGCCGCCTTGATGCCGCCGGCCGACCCGCTTCGCCTGCCGGCCTCGTTGCTCGACCGCTTCGCCGGCAACGCCGCCGAGCAGCTGATTTGCGCGTTGCGGTTTCTGGCCCCGATCACCGGCGGCGCTTCGATGACGCGCGCTTTCTGACGGGCGGCGCCGGCCCGCAGAGGATGCCCGTGGCCGGCCGCCGGCGGCGTCTTTAGCGTGCGCCGGTCCCTTGATGAGGCGTGCCGGCATGACGCAGCAGCGTGCTCCGCGGGTTCATGAGCGATGGGCGCAGTTGCGCTTCTCGGTGATCGGCCAGCTGCTGGCGGCGCCGCCGCAGAAGGGCACCTTGCGCACGGCGCTGGCGGCACTGGCGGCGCGCGACTGGCGCCACCCGGTGCGCGGCGATCCGATCCGCTTCGGCCTGTCGACCATCGAGCGGTGGTATTACCGGGCGCTGCGCGAGCGGCAAGACCCGGTCGGCGTGCTGCGCCGCAAGCGCCGTCGCGATGCCGGCCAACCGACGGCAATGAGCGAGGCCTTGCGCCAGGCGCTGCTCACCCAATACGCCGCGCATCAGAGCTGGAGCGCCCAGCTCCATCACGACAACCTGGTGGCGCTGGCCGCGA
>CAWBQT010000015.1:0-4747 GCA_963790875.1 uncultured Alphaproteobacteria bacterium | reverse complement strand
CTCCCATGCCGGCTTAGCCCTGCTAAATTCCGGCAGCGGGTTCCCGCAATGGGTTCCGGGCGGAGGATGCGATGATCGAGATCCCGGCGCGCCGCGGCAAGGCCGCCCGCCTGTCGAAGGGCCAGACGGTCCGGGTGATCAACACGACCGGGCAACAGGTCGTCGACACCTGGGCGTTCAACGCCGCCGACCTGCACGAATTGATGTCGATGGAGCACAGCCGCGTCGCGATCGGCCGCATCGTGCCGCGGGTCGGCGACGCGCTCGTCAGCAATCGCCGGCGGCCGATTTTGACCCTCGTCGAGGACAATTCGGGCGGCGTGCACGACACGCTCTTCGCCGCTTGCGACCGCTGGCGCTATGAATTGCTCGGCTGCGCCGAATACCACGACAACTGCACCGACAATCTCGCCGCGAGCCTCGCCGAACTCGGTCTCGTGCCGCCGGAGGTGCCGGCGCCGCTCAATCTCTTCATGAACATTCCGGTGGTCGACGGCGGCCGGGTCGAAGTGCGGCCCCCGGTCAGCACGCCCGGCAGTTATGTCGCGCTGCGGGCCGAGATCGACTGCATCGTCGCCTTTTCGGCCTGCCCACAGGATCTCTTACCGGTCAGCGGCCTCGCGATGTCGCCGACGCACGCGCATTTCGAGATCCTCGGTTGAGCCCGCCGGCGGCGATCGCGATACTGGCGTTGGACGAGTAGCCGTACTGCAAAGGAAAGCTGATGGCACGCATCGAGATCGGCGAAGTCTCGCTGGAAGCGTTTGCGGCCGGGGACGGGCCGCCGCTCCTCTTCCTGCACGGCGGCGACTTCGTGCGGCAGAACCGTGCCTTTCTCGAGCGGCTGGCCCGGCATTGGCGGGTCGTGGCGCCGCGCCATCCGGGGTTCGGCGCCTCGCCGCGCCCGGACGGGTTTCGCGCGATCCACGATCTTGCCTACCTCTACCTCGACTGGCTCGACCGGGAGGCTGGCGGCGATGCCGTCGTCGTCGGTTCGTCGTTCGGCGGGTGGGTGGCGCTCGAAATGGCGGTGCGCTCGACGGCACGGATCAATCATCTCGTGCTGATCGATGCGCTCGGCGTCAAATTCGGCGGCCGCGAGGATCGCGACATCGCCGATGTCTACGCCCTGCCCCAGGATGAACTGAACCGGCGCAGCTTTTACGATCCGCCGCGCGTGCTGCCGGACTATGCAGGGCTCCCCGAGGGCGAACTCGAAGCGATCGCCCGCGACCGGGCGGCGACGGCGCTTTACGGCTGGCGCCCGTTCATGCACGACCCCGGCCTCAGGCAATGGCTGCATCGGGTGCGGGTGCCGAGCCTGGTCATCTGGGGCGACAGCGACGAAATCGTAACGCCGGATTATGGCGAAAAGCTGTGTCGGGCATTGCCCGATGGGCGCTTCGCGCGGGTGGCGCGGGCTGGGCATTACCCGCAGATCGAGCGGCCCGACGAGGTTGCGGCGCTGATCGACGATTTCGCCCGCCCAAAGCCGACCCGATAAGGAGGCAGCGCGATGCAGGTCTGGCATTTCAGCGAGATGGCCTATCACCCGGCTTGGCCGCAACTCGCCGATTCCTATCGCGTCATCGTCCCGAACCGACTTTACGATCCGAAGATCGGCGCCGACCTCTACCACCGCTATCTCGACGAGTGGGCGCTTTGCGACGGGCTCGGCATCAACATCATGACGAACGAGCACCACGCGACCGCGACCTGCAGCGACTCGGTGTGCACGATCCCGATGGCGATCCTGGCGCGCGAGACACGGCATGTCCGGCTGCTGGCGCTCGGCATGCCGATCGGCAACCGCAACGATCCGATCCGTGTTGCCGAAGAATTCTCGATGATCGACGTGATCTCGCGCGGCCGGCTCGAGATGGGCTTTGTCAAGGGAGTGCCCTATGAGATCGCCCCCGCCAACAGCAATCCGGCGGATCTGACCGAGCGCTTCTGGGAAGCGCACGATCTGATCCTGAAGGCGATGACGAGCCATGACGGCCCGTTCAACTGGGAGGGCCGGCATTTCCACTACCGTTCGGTCAATGTCTGGCCGCGCCCGTGGCAAGCGCCGCATCCGCCGGTATGGACGCCGGTCGGCAGCGAGGGCAGCGCCGCCGAAGCGGCGGCGCGCGGCATCACGATCGGCGTCCTCAATACCGGCTGGGTGCGCACGCCGGCGATCTTCGCGGCCTACCGCAGCAGGGCGGCCGAGGCCGGCCACGAGCCGAAGCTCGGCAAGCTCGCCTATATGGCGCTGATCGGGGTCGGCCGCAGCCGGGACGAGGGCTGGCGCATCGCCGACCAAATCCTCGGCTATAGCCGCACCTCGGGCATCGTCGCCCAGCAATTCTCGAACCCACCGGGCTATCAGTCGGCGGCGGCCAATGCGGCGATGCTGAAGGCGGGCGGTGCCGGCCCGGCGCGCGCGACCCGCGTGCAGACGCGCGGCGGCCGGCCGATCAACGCGCGCACGATGAGCGTCGAGGAGGCGATCGATGCCGGCCTCGTCTTCGCCGGCACCCCGGACGACGTCTGGGACCAGCTGCGCGCCTTCTACGATCACGTCGGCGGTTTCGGCCATCTCCTGATGATGGGACAAGGCGGGACGATTAGCCACGAGGACACCGTCGCCAATCTGACGCTGTTCAGTAAGGCCGTGCTGCCCCGGCTTGACGCGCTGGGGTGACGGCCGGCGCTTTCACACCTGGGCAAACCAATTCGGTTCGACATTGACCTGTTCTACCATCTCCGTGTGTACGCCGAGCTTCAGGTCCTTGAGCAAATCGCAAAGCTGATCCCCGTCGATCAAGTCAATCGCCGGAGCCCCGTCGCGCGTGGCCTCGCGCTTTGCATCGGGCGTGAAAGTGCCGGTCGTTATTATCACCCCTTGTCGCTGCGACCGACCATCGCTCCGCGGAAATCGCGGATGGCGCTTGCCCCGACGCTCGATTGATATCTCTTGCATTGAAAAAGCACGTGAAACGAAAGCAGGTTCACCCGCAGAACGCCAATTCCATCGATGCCGCCGTCTCCGCTGCGGCCCGTCACCTCCACCTTGATAAACCCGGCCTCACGCAAAACGCGTTGGGCCAACCGCTCAAAAGCATCGGGCTGTAAGCCGCGTAACACGGTCAGGAGCTTATCTTTCCAATGCGGCTCAAGCTCCGCTACTTCACTGACTGCCGATAGCTCCCCAGCATTCTCTTCAGGCTCGGCACCAGCCTTTTTTAGCTGGTCCTCTGCGATTTGTTTTCGAACCCGCGTCGGTATCGATGACACTTCCACTTCCGTAAGGGTCTCACCATCCTTGGTTATCGACCAAACGCCACGCCGACTGTTGTCAATCGCACCAACCTTCTTTAAATAGGTCTTTGCCCAAGCGAGGTTATAGTTCACCCTAGACTGTCGGTGATCGGTGTGTTCGACGGCTTGGACATCGGGCGGAAGTTTCTCGAGCTCAATCACTTTGCCGAGTAGCTCCTCGTTGGTCCCGGAGCCTCCCATTACCTTAAGCGCTTTCAGCGTCGGCCACATCAGCTCGTGGAAGGTGGGAATGGAGGTCATCGTGAGTGCGCCGGAGCAAGAAATGAGTAGACAAGCTACCCTCGACTGAGCGTCGGAGAAAGGCTCGGCAGCGAAGTGCGCAAGCGTCAGCGCGGGAGAGCGAAGTCGGTTTCGATGTCGGCGGACAAGGGCTCTATGGCCGACTTGAACCGAGGCGGGATTTGCGGCGCCTTTTCGCCGGGATCGCCGCGCCAGAAGCAGGTGATGTGAGCGCGTGCGTGGTCGTCCTGCAAAACGGCGCGGAGCTTCGTGATGCGACTGTCATCGTCCGGCGCCGGACGAAGCAGCTGTTGCAGAAATCGCAGGTGGTCGCATAGATCGTCGCTGGCGACAATTCTGTCGGTGGCGAGAAACCAAACACCGGCTCGGCCTGTCCGATATCCGGCATGCGGTCCGGCAAAGAATTCTTCTCCTTTGCGGTGGGCGCGCGTCGGCTCGATCGGCAAGATCGCCGAAATGTCGTCGGGGCTGAGCGCGTCGCCTGCGAACCGCAGAGTCGCGAAGGCTTTGCGGTCGGCCGCAGCCTCAGTTTTCATCGTAGAGGTTGCCAAGAACTTCGCCCTGCTCATCGGTGACCGAGTGGCGTCATTGTATATGACCACGCGATCGGCGCCGGAAAGATCGCCAGCCTTGACATTATCATGCGTACGGCTGAAGCGCCGTGGTGCCATGCCGTGTGCTCGGGCAACCGCTTCCGGCGGGCTCCCGGAACTGCTCCGAGGCCTCGTCCGGGACCCCCGCCGCCATGTGCAGCGAAAGTTTTTCCTATTTCGATCCGGGCACAGGCGTCAAGCCGCAGGTGAAAATCGGCAAATCCGGCGATTGCCCACCGGGCTCGGACTTCCAAATCGGCGGTCCGACAATCGCGCCGCCCGTAGTGCCGGCGATCCAGCGGAATGCGCCGCGCGTCATCGAGGCTTCGGCCACGTCCGATATGGCCCCGTCGGTAGCGCGTAGGGCGGTCATTGAGCGCCTTGCCGAGCTGATCGAGGCGGCGCCGTCGAGCTGATCTCTATCCTGGCACAACACCTTCTGCGCCGCCGTCGCGCGGTTCGAGCGCGGCGGCGAGCCGCTCTGCTGCCTCGGCGAGTTCCGCGCGATGCGGTTCGTCGAGCGGTGCGCGCGCCGCAAGCGACCGCCATCGCGCGTTCTGCCCCGCTGACCCCTGGTGCACCAAAGA
>CAWBQT010000014.1:0-82852 GCA_963790875.1 uncultured Alphaproteobacteria bacterium | reverse complement strand
TCATCGCACCGGTGACATGGTCGCCGGCGGAAGGTGTCGAGCCTTCTGTCATGCCGCCCGATGCCCGCTCGGCAGAGCAGCCGTCACCCATGTCGTCGGCCGCGCGCCGGCAGCTCACGATCATGTGCTGCGATCTGGTCGGGTCGCCGGTGCTTGCTGCGCGGCTCGATCCCGAGGATCTGCGCCAAGTCAGTGCCGCATTCCATCACGCTGTCGCCAATGTCGTCGCCGGTTTCGATGGCGTTGTCGCCAAATACACCGGGGACAAAGTGTCCGCCTATTTCGGCTATCCGCAAGCGCACGAGGACGATGCCGAGCGGGCGGTCCGGGCAGCGCTGGGCGCGATTGAGGCCGTAGCTCGCCTCGACGTCGAATCCGTCAAGCTCCAAGCCCGGGTCGGAGTTGCCACCGGGCTGGTCGTCGTCGGTGACCTGCTCGGCGATGGATCGGCGCAGGAACAATCGGTCGTGGGCGCGACACCGTACCTCGCCGCTTGCTTGCAAGCCGTGGCCGAGCCGGGCACCGTTATCATCGGCGTCGGTACGCGCCGGCTGGTCGGCGATCTGTTCGAATACAGCGATCTCGATGCCGTCGAGGTGGAGGGCATCGGCGGGCCGGTTCCGGCTTGCCGGGTGCTGCGTCCAAGCGTCGTCGCGAGCCGTTTCGAGGCGTTGCGGGGACCGGCGCTGAGTCCGATGATCGGCCGCGACGAGGAGATCGACCTACTCTTGCGCCGCTGGGCGCGGGCCAAGGCGGGGGTCGGCCAGGTCGTCCTGGTCTGCGGCGAGCCGGGTATCGGCAAATCGCGCATCGCGGCGGCATTGGCGGAGAGCCTCCGCGCCGAGCCGCATATTCCCTTGCGCTATTTCTGCTCGCCGCAGCGCGCGGACAGCGCATTCCACCCGATCATCGGCCAGATCGAACGCGCCGCCGGACTGGCGTACGACGACAAACCGCAGGCGAGGCTCGACAAGCTCGATGCGGTGCTCGCACAGACCTCGACCTCGCCCGAGGATGCCGCACTCTTCGCCGAGATGCTGTCGCTGCCCAATGATGGGCGCTATCCCGCGCTCGACCTGGCCCCGGAACAGCGCCGGCAGAGAGTGCTGGAAGCGCTGATGTCGCAACTCGCGGGGTTGGCACGCCGGCAACCGGTGCTGATGATCTTCGAGGATTTGCACTGGATCGACCCGACGAGCCTGGAAGTGCTCGGCCGGATCGTAGACCGGATTAAAACTCTTCCGGTTCTGGTCATCGTGACGTTCCGCCCCGAGTTCAACGCGCCGTGGGTAGGACAGTCGCATGTGACGAGCCTGACGCTCAACCGGCTTGGCGAGCGCGAGGCGGCCACCATCATCGCGCGGCTGGTCGGGAACAAGGCGCTGCCGGCGGATGTGATGGCGGAGATCGTCGAGCGCACCGACGGCATTCCGCTGTTCGTCGAGGAGATGACGAAGGCGGTGCTGGAGGCGGAGAGCGAGGGCGCGGCCCGCCGCACGGTTGCCGCGGTTCCGTCGCCGGCCCTGGCGGTGCCGGCGAGTTTGCACGACTCGCTGATGGCGCGGCTCGACCGGCTCGGCCCGGCCAAGGAGGTGGCGCAGATCGGGTCGGCGATCGGGCGGGAGTTCTCGCATGCCCTGCTGGCGTCGGTGGCGCGCAAGCCCGAGGCGGAGCTGGGGTCGGCGCTCGACCGTCTTGTTCAGGCAGCTTTGCTGTCCCGGCAGGGCGTGCCGCCGCAGGCGAGCTACCTGTTCAAGCATGCCCTGGTGCAGGATGCGGCCTATGGCATGCTGCTGCGCGAACCGCTACGCGCACTTCACGCCCGTATCGCCGAAACCCTCGAAAGCCATTTCTCCGAGATCGCCGAGAGCCAGCCCGAGATCCTAGCGCATCACTGCACCGAGGCCGGGCTGATCGAGAAGGCCGCGGGTCTGTGGGGCAAGGCGGGTCAGCAGTCACAGGCGCGCTCGGCGCTGGTCGAAGCCGCGGCCCAGTTCACCCGCGCCCTCGATCAGATCGTGACCCTGCCCGGCACGCCGGCGCTGCGTCGCGAGCAGATCAAGCTTCAGGTCGCGCTGATCACCCCACTCAACCATGTCAAAGGCTTTGCCGCCACGGAGACCAAGGCGGCTGCGGAGCGGGCACGTTTGCTGATCGAGCAAGCCGAAGCGCTGGGAGAGCCTCCCGAAGATCCGCTGCTGCTGTTCTCGGTCCTCTTCGCCTTCTGGTCCGCGAGCTTTGTGGCGTTCAATGGCGACGCCAGTCGCGATCTCGCGGCGCAGTTCCTGGCGCTGGCGGAGAAGCAAAGGGCGACAGCCCCGCTCATGGTTGGGCATCGCCTGATGGGGAACTCCTTTTTGGTTACGGGGAACATCGCGGAAGCCCGGGAACACTTTGATCAGGCGCTCGCACTCTACGATCCTGCCGAGCATCGTCTGCTGGCGACGCGGTTTGGCCAAGACACTGCGGTGATGATCTTAGCCTTCCGGTCGTTGGCTCTGTGGCCGCTTGGCTATCCCGAGGCCGCGCTCAGAGGCGCCGACGACGCACTCAGGAATGGGCGAGAGATAGGTCAAGCGGCAACGGCGATGTTCGCTTTATTCCATACCTCAATACTGTATACCCTTTGCGGCAACCGCGCCGTGGCAGCCGCGCAAGCCCGAGAGCAAGTCGCTCTGGCCGAAGAAAAAGGTTCCCTGTTTCGGAAGGCGTTGGGAATGGTGAGCCAAGGTTGCGTACTGGCCCTCACCGGCAGGGCTTCGGACGCGACCGAAATTCTGATCTCCGGGATGGCCGCCATGCGGACAGCGGGAGCGACACTATTTATGCCATTCTTTTTGCCGCACCTGGCCCGCGCCCACGCCGAACTTGGGCAATTCGAGGCGGCTTGGCGCTGCATCGACGAAGCGATGACGGCGGCGGAGACAACCAAGGAAACCTGGGGCGAGGCGGAGATCCACCGAACCGCCGGCGAAATCGCGCTGATGTCGCCCGAGCCCGACGCGGCGAAAGCGCAGGCGCATTTCGAGCGTGCCATCGCCATTGCCCGCGCGCAGACTGCAAAGTCCTGGGAATTGCGCGCGGCGACGAGCATGGCCCGGCTCTGGCGCGATGAGGGCAAACGGCAGCAGGCCCGCGATCTTCTCGCCCCGGTCTACGGCTGGTTCACCGAGGGCTTCGACACCGCCGACCTCAAAGAAGCCAAGGCGCTGCTCGAAGCACTGGCTTGAGTTGGCGACTGACATGTGCCGAAATCCGGCACGCAATGGCTGCTCCTGGCGGGTCCGACCATCCACGGGCGTGGGCTAGGAATAATTACGCCAGCGGGCGCGGAGTGTGCCGGCGCCGTCAATGCTGCCGCTGACGGCAATCTCGTACACTCCCTCGCCTTTCGTAGCGGGCGCAGAATATCGCATCGCCAAGTCGCCCTGCGGCCCAACCGTTCCTCTCGCAAGCCTGAGCCGTGCCTGACCGTTCAAAATGATGAGCGGGGGCCCTTTGTAGGCTCCACATCGGCGCATGCGCCCCGACCGGGTCGTATATGTCTCCACAATTCGCTGCTGAGACGAATGCGTAGGTACCATAGAACGGCGTACCGGCGGTCGAAGACGATGGGCTCTGCGCATGCGCAGCAGCAAGCAAACCGAAAAAACCGACGGTCCACGGCAATCCGACATAGCGTCGGTTTGCGGTATCATAGAGTTGGCTCTGTGCATACCGCTTCACAAGGACGGGTTGGATTTTCCGAGTTGCTGACATCGGTCCTCCGCGGCGGCAGACATCTAATCATGAGCTGATGTCGTCGTCAGTCAGTTTCGGCGGACGGCATCCGGTGCGACCAACACGCCGCGCGGCGGCAAGCCCGCATGGGTGCGTTCCCGGATCAGGCTGCGCTCGAATTCCGCCTTATGCGGTGCTCCACATAACAGCGCTGATGCGGAGTGCGCGGTTATGCGGAGTTTCAGGGCAAGGCCGGAAAGAATAGCGGCGTAGACCATTGATCCGCTGGGTCTTTGAGCGGGGTAGCCTCCGCCGCGCACTCTGCATAATCCCAGCTCCTCCAACCGCGGTGGGCGACGGGCTCAACCGGCATGCTCGATCATCCGTCGTGCGCCACTGACGATGTTCAAGCGATGCTGCCGATCCCTACCGGAGCGGCGTCCGCGCAGACGGCCCTGTCAGCGGCCCGGGATTATGTGGAGCACCGCACCGCTGGAATCCCCGTGGTTCGTGGATTTCGATGGCATCGCTCCGCATAACCGCGCACTCCACATCATCCGCCAGAACGCCGAACGACGCCGCCAAGGCGATGCTGGCCAATCCCGACATCGGCGTCACTCAAATCGCGCACCGCCTTGGCGCGTCACCGCGACACTGTATCGGTACATCCCCGCCGCACGAACCGCGAATACCCCAGACCTTTGAGATCGAAAGGCTCAAACCGACCCAAAGCCGACCCTACCGCCCAGGCGGCGTGGCGTTCCTGGCGCCCCGCCATCTTTCGGATCAATGTTTTTCGGCACTGAAACCGGTGAGATCAACAGAGGACGATGCCAATTACCCAGCAGCCCATTCGGTTCGATGACGGAGCCGCCTATGAGCACATGATGGGCGCCTGGAGCCGGCTCGTCGGGGCCCGCATTCGTCGGATGAGCTGGTGATTTTGGCCGACCTGGATGCATTTTCAGGTTAAAATTCAGCATCTGGTGGTGGATTGGCCGGGGCCGAGATGGCGGACCCGACGGGTGAAGCAGATAGCCGCGCTCCGCGGCTCGATTTCGACCGTCGTTTGTTGCTGCAATTTCGCGGCTCGAGGATCACCTCCGATGCCGGGTTGCTGGCCTACCGCGAGCTGGATATTTGGAGGATTCTTGGTCCGCCTTGCCGACGATCAGCAGTCGAAAAAATTGCGGATTAGAATTGATAACGCAGTTGCCGCGAGGTGCTATTTGACCGTCGGCGCGCTGTGTGCTTGTGCATCAGCATCTCGATATAAGGTTGAGATATGGTGCGTGCGGATCGCGCCGAACTCGGGGATCGTCTCGAAGCGCGCCGATACGCAGTAGTCCGTAGGGCGAAGCGGTTAGGCAGCGCAGTGCAAAACCT
This sequence comes from uncultured Alphaproteobacteria bacterium, assembly GCA_963790875.1. GTDB lineage: Bacteria > Pseudomonadota > Alphaproteobacteria > ATCC43930 > CGMCC-115725 > AP-15. The sequence continues at coordinate 77,746 of CAWBQT010000014.1, read as the reverse complement.
CGTGAAGTCAACCACGAAGAAGCCGCGCTAGATGGCCTACCGGCGTGGTAGATGGCCTAGATCGTACAAAGAATAACCGTAGTTATACGCACGCCTTCTCCGCTGCCCTGCAACATCTACGAATACGCGTGATCTGATTACGATGTAATGGACTGTGACATTAATCTGGCAAATCGCCGGCGTCCCGCGCGACAGGAAATATGTTTCTGATATGTTCTTGAGTAGTTTCCGAGGGTTGCCTTACAGAGGAGGTATTTGCCATGAATACTCCGCTCTCGTTCGCGCCGCACAACTTACCGCGGGCGAACGAGAGCGGAAATAGGTGATGAAACCCACGCTGTTTGCCATTGCGGCTGTCCTTCCCCTGCTGGCCGGTGTCATTCCGACCGCGCACGCCGTCGAATGTGCGGCCGGTGTCGTTCGCGCCGGCTGTGCCGGTCCGAACGGGGCCGTTGTCGTCGGACCACGAGGGGCAGCGGCCGCCGGAACGAACGGAATGTGTATGAGATCTGCCCCTCAAAGCTGGTGCGACCGCCACGGGTGTGCGCGGCAACACCGCGACCAAAGCAGTGGCGCCCAGGGTGTGCTTTCGTAAGTGGCCAGCGGGTCTGCCGCTAACGCCGTGAGGACTACTGCGCCGAGGTGATGCGCGCTTTCCGCGGACGCCTCTGGCGTGTCACGGATGGATTAATTTGGGGGTTCGAATGATACGACGTTCTTTGCTGCTCTCGGCTTTCGTCCTCCTGTCGAGCATCACCGGGGGTGCCCGGGGAAGCTTCGCGGCAGCGGATGATCCGGCGAGTGTTGTCGGCGATCTTGGAACTCGCGCTCTCGCGGCGATGCGAAACGGGGATACGGCGGCCGCACAGGGGCGGATCCGCCAGCTATTCCGTCAGTATTTCGACACGGAAGCCTGTGCTCGCTCTGCTCTCGGGCCATATTGGCAAAACACAACGACGCAGCAGCGGCAGGAGTACGCGAACCGTTATGAGGATTACATCGTCATTATCTATTCAACATTCCTTCGCCATTTCGGTGGTGCAAGCTTTACGGTACTAGGGAGCCAGCCCGATAAGGAAGGGGTTATCGTCACGAGCCGGATCAACGGTATCGTACCGATGTTGGTCGACTGGCAACTCAACCCGACCAATGAAGGTTACAAGGTGACCAACTTGTTCGTCAGTGGCATCAGCATGGCGAGCTTGCAGAATTCCGACATGGTCTCAGTCATTCAACGTAACAGCGGACAGATGCAGCCCTTGCTGGTTGCCTTGCGTGAAAAGAATGCGAGCAATGGTGTCCTCCGATATTAGCCGCAGCAGGCGCTGCACCCGTTTGCGGTTGACGACAAGGCGCTAGCTACGTTTGAGGCGCCAGCGCTGGCGCCGACCGAGCGGCCGATACATTCGCTGATCGTGACAGCGCAGCGCGAGCCGGCACCGTATCGGCTTAGCTCAGTGGCATGGCGCCCGCAATTGGGCGGTCGTTGAGAAAATCTCCCTTGATCCAGGTCAATGCCGTTCTCCAGCCATGATCAAAGTTTGGATTGCCCTCTTGATCGGGCCCTTCACCGCCACGGAGACCAATCATGATCAAAGTTCGGGTTGCTAGCATCGCGGGTTTGCTCGCCGCCGGCGCGGTTTGTGCCGGCGTGATTGTTCCCGCGTTCAGCGCCTCGCCGGCGAAGCCGGTGATCTCCCAGGAGGCGCGCGCGGCCATGACGCAGATGGGCCAGACCTTGCGCGGCAAGCAATTCTCGTTTCAGGCGAGGACCCTGCGGGTCTATGCGGACACCGACGGCAGGTTTCTCCACATTGGGCATGCCCTCAAGGTCGTCGTTCGCCGGCCGGATCGGCTACGTGCCGATATCGATGGAGATGACGGCGTGAGCCAGCTGTTCTACGATGGCAAGACGCTCGTGCTCTATCGCCCAGCCACGAAAGAGTATGTCAGCATTCCGGTGCCGGATACGATCGAAGGGATGCTCAAAGAGGCGGCGAACCGCATGGGCCTCGACTTTCCCCTGGCGGATTTCCTTAGCCCGGTCCCGAATAAGGCGATCTTGGCCGGAGTCACCGATGCCAGGGTTGTCAACGACGTGACAATCAGCGGCGTTCTCAGCCGTCATTTGACGCTGTTTCAACCGCCCGGTCTTGAACTTGAAATTTGGCTGACAAAAAACGAGCAATCGCTTCCTGAGCGGCTGTTCATCACCTATCGGTCGATTCCGGGCCAGCCGACTTTCATCGCCACATTTTCCGACTGGAACTTCTCGGTCGCATCGACCGACGCCGATTTCGTGTTCCAGCCACCGGAAGGAGCGAAGCAGGTGGCGTTGAAATCGGCTGCTCCCCCGCCCGCAAAAGTCAAAGGAACTGCACAATGAATAAGCTCATATTGGCTGGTCTCGTGAGTACTTTGGTAATCTCGGCTGCGACCGACGCGTTCGCCTGGTCGGCAAGCGGGTACCGCGGCAGCGCCTCGGGCGGCGGCGGATCCTGGTCGGCGAGCGGCCGGTATGGCGGTAGCGCGTCGGGCGGCGGCGGGTCTTGGTCGGCTACTGGTGCGCGGGGTGGTACCGCCTCTGGGGGTGGCGGATCGTGGTCGGCGCACGGTGCCTACGGGGGCACAGCCTACGGAGGCTCCGCCTATCGCGGCGGCACCTACTATGGGGGCACCGCCTATCGCGGCGGCGCCTACTACGGCGGCACGGCTTATCCTTATGGCGCTGCCGCCGCAGGAGCTGTCGTCGGCGCAGCTGCTGTCGGCGCAGCTGCTGCCTCAGCTTATAGTGCGTACCCGGCGCCCTATTACCGGCCTCCCTGCGGCTACTACCCCTATCCAGCCTGCTAGCAGCCTGTCGGACTTAAGCACATAACAGGAACAAAATTATTGAATATTTCAAATCTAAGGGAATAGATGGCCGAATATGACCAATAGGATGGGAAAGATATCATATTATTTCGCCAATTTGCTCAGTCCGACAGACTGCTAGTCGGTCGGCGCCGGGAAAGGTCAGCGTGACGACACGCAAACTGATCGGGTCGCTCCTGTGTTGGTGGCCTTCCTGATCCCTGCTGCGCAGGAACGACGATCGATGGACGACTCCTGCCCCGCCGCCGTAGGCCGTTGACCGGTCCGGATAGCAGCTTTCCACCCACAAACGACCTTAGGGGTGCGCCAGCTTTTGTTTGTCAATGGGTTACAGTTTGTGTAAGTTACAATGGAACCTACTCGCGAAACCGCAGATGTGCCCGCGTTAGCACCTGCGGGCGGATGCTCGACCCGCCGCTCGACTAGCTCCGCCGATAGCGACGCCAAGGGCGCGGGCAACACTTGGGCCACCCCTCGAACGTACAAGCGACGTGACCAGGTTATCCGACAAAAGGGCCGCGTGTGCGAGTTAGATGACTGCTCCGACCGAGGCGCGTTGTAGAACGATGCTCCGACCGGGAAGCGGAACCCAGCGCCGGTGAACGCGGAAGGAGATCGTAGTGGCAACCGAGACCAATGCGAAACCGACGCTGCACCAACGCGCCATTCACGAGTTCAAGGAGTTAGCGATCCTTACCGTCTACCTCTACGTCACCCTCGGCGCTGTGATCGTGATGAAGGCCGCGGCACTCCACACCCAGGGCATCGAATTCACTCCTTGGGGCATCGCCGTCGTCAAAGCGGTGGTGTTAGCCAAATTCATGCTGCTCGGCAGTGCGATGAAGATCGGCGAGCGCAAAACCACCAGCCCGCTTATCTGGCCGACCCTGCATAAGGCGTTCGCCTTCCTGGTGCTGCTGATAATCCTGACCATAATCGAGGAAGCCGTCGTCGGCGTGTTCCACCACCGTTCGATTGCTGCTTCGCTTGGCGAGCTCGCCGGCCCCCGGCGCGAGGAAACGCTCGCCGGCTACCTCATCATGCTGCTGGTGCTCATTCCGTATTTCGCGTTCCGCGTCCTCGGCGAGGCGCTCGGGGAAGGCAGGCTGACGAGGATGTTCTTTGTCGAGCGGGAGCCGATGGCGCCGAGGTAAGGGAACACTTTACCCCCGCCCCATCCCTACTGCCGTGCCATAGCGATGCGGATAGCGTCCTCCGCCGAGACGAGGTGATCCGCGCTCTCGGCCGCATAGCCGATGGCGAGCTGCACCCCCTTGACCGTTCCATTGAAAGCATTGCCGCGCGAGCCGTAGTCCGGGGAGACGGGAGCGCCGCTGTCCTCGCCGACGTCGCAGCCGTCGTCGGCGGAGAAGACCATCGCCTGCGTCATCGCGACGGCTCCTTCGCCGACCTTCTCGCCGTCGACATAGAGCGTCACTTGGCCGCCCTTGCCGAGGCCGCCGTCAGCGTAGGCAAATTCCATGCGCACCTGGTGCTCGCCCGCCGGCAGCGCCGCCGCGGATTCGGCATAGAAGTGATTCACCCCCGCCACATTGTAGCAGTACTTGAGCTTGCCGTTCTTCGCGTAGAGGCTCCAGCCGCCGATATTCGCGCCCTGGGCGATTATCACGCCCTCGGCGCCCGACTTCGGCACCTCGATCTCGGCGGTGACGGAGTGGGACTTGTTCTTGATGTTCAGGACGCAGTTCTCCGACAGGCGCCCCATGCCGGCGAAAAGCAGCTGTGTCTTTCCTTTGACCAGCACCGGCCGGCCGGCGGTGTCCGGGTTCATCTTCTCGACAACCCGGTCGTCGATCGGCAACACGTTGTAGCGCGTCGCCTCGATCAGCCACAGTCGCTGCGGCTCCTGGAGCTTCTCCGGCATTTGTTTGGCGAGGTCGTTGGCTTGGCTCCAGTCCTTGCTGGTATCGTAGAGTTCCCAGACGTCGTCGTCGAGGGGCACGGTCTTCCGACCCACGAGCACCCAGGGTGTGCCGTGCTTCGTCACCGCGGTCCAGCCCTTGTGGTAGATACCGCGGTTGCCGAACATTTCGAAGTACTGCGTTTCGCGCCGCTCTGCGCCCTCGGGGTCGTCGAACGAGTACAGCATGCTCACGCCCTCGATGGGCCGCTGCTGTACCCCATTCACCGAGACCGGCTCGGGTAATCCCGCCGCCTCGAAGATTGTGGGTGCTACATCGATGACGTGGTGGAATTGCCACCGCATCTCGCCCTTGGCCTTGATCCCGTTTGGCCAGTGCACGACAGTCCCGTTACGCGTCCCGCCCCAGTGCGAGGCGACTTGCTTCGTCCACTGGTAAGGCGTGCTCATCGCATGTGCCCAGCCCACGGCGTAGTGGTTGTACGACTCGGGCCCGCCGAGCTTTTCGTACCGCGCCATGAGGAATTCCGGCGTCTCGAGCGCCGCTAGCCCGTTGAAGTTGGCCATCTCGTTGTATGCGCCGTTCAGCGTACCCTCAGCCGAGGCGCCGTTGTCGCCGATGATGTAGTAGACGAGTGTGTCATCGAGGATGTTGAGCTTCCAGAGGCCGTCGAGCAGGCGTCCGACGTGATGGTCGGTGTACTCCAAGAAGCCTGCATAGACCTCCATCTGACGGCGCAGGATGGGCTTTAGCGCCGACGGCATGTCGTCCCACGCGGGGATCTCGTCGTGCCGCGCGGTGAGCTCGCAATCCGCCGGATGACGCCCAGCTCCTTCTGTCGGGCGATCGTCTCTTCGCGCAGCTTGTCCCAGCCAGCGTCAAACTTGCCTTTGTACTTATCGGCCCACTCCTTGGGCACGTGGTGCGGCGCGTGGGTCGCGCCGGGCGCGAAGTAGACAAAGAAAGGCTTGTCAGGCGCCAGCGCCTTCTGCTGCGAGACCCAGGCTATAGCCTTGTCGGTCATGTCCGCCATGAAGTGATAGCCCTCTTCGGGCGTCTTTTTCGGCTCGATCGGCGTGGTGCCCTCATACAGCGTGGGGTACCACTGGTTCGCCTCGCCGCCAATGAAGCCGTAGAAGTACTCGAAGCCGCCGCCGCCCGTGGGCCACGCGTCGAACGGTCCGACGGGGCTCGTCTCCCACACCGGCACTTCGTGGCATTTGCCGAACTGGGCCGTGGAGTAGCCGTTGAGCTTCAGCGTCCGTGCAAGCGGCGAGATGGTATTGGGCAGCACCGAATTGTAGCCGGGCGCGCCGGTGGCGATCTCGGTGATGCCGCCCATGCCCGCGGAATGGTGATTGCGCCCGGTCAAGAGCGCCTGCCGCGTCGGGGAGCAAAGGGCGGTGGTGTGGAAGCGGTTGTACTTCAGGCCGCTCGCTGCCAGCTTTTCTGCGTTCGTTGTCTGGCACGGGCCGCCAAAGGCGCTCGATGAACCGAACCCGGCGTCGTCGATGAGAATGATCAGCACATTGGGTGCGCCCTTGGGCGGGCGCAACTGCTCGATTGGCGGGAATTTGGTGTCCGGATCCTTCGCGTCATACGTAATCAGGCCGGTTCGCGGCCGATCCGGTATCGGAAGCACGTTGCGCTGTAGCTTGTCGTTAGGATCGCTCATTGGTCACCTCTTTCCTTGCGCTGCTCGCGAAGCCGCGCGCACGGCCATGGGCCGGTATTTCCACCCCGCTCGCTTGGGACAGTAGCATGGGAGTCGCCCGCCGCCGATCCCTGCGTCCGCGATCAGGCAAGCCGTCCACTTCTCTGGGCAACTACGCCGCGCGGGCTGCACCAAGATTTACCGCGAGAAGCGTTATGTTCATCGGCATCTCACCGCGCATGATCGAGCGCTGTCGTCCGGTTCTTATTTCCGGCGAGCTCGGAATCCGTGAACCGGTTCTCAGGTGCCGGAGCAGGCTAGGGTGGCGCGGCTCAAAGTGCGGGAAGGTCCGCTCACCACGTGCGCCGTGACAAGGCAGCGCTTCCAGCGGGTGCAAGCCCCGCCTGGCGACCGCTCGAGCCGGAAGCAGCCGGAGCAGGCATGGAGGTGACGAAGTGTCTGAAGCCTTCGGATAACGGTCACGATTTTGGTGACCGTGCGAGTGTGCAGGCCGCAACGCGAGTGAACGCCGAGCAATCCTCGAAAAGGTCGATGTGCAGGCCGACCCGATAGTGGTTTCGGGGAAGGCTGACATGGATGGGCAAGTTTGAGCGAGGAGTAGGCCCATCTCCTGCACCGTGGTAGTGGCGGCGGCATGTACACAAGGAAGCGCACGCAACACGGGAAGCCCCAATGCGTGATCAGGGATGATCAACCGGACGCCCGCGAGGGAAAGGCCGGGCGCGCTGGGGTGGCGGAGGGGTTCGTAGTACCGCTGAAGCCGGGTAATGCCGGTGGAGGGAAGGGGCCTCAGTTCAAGACAGACGCAAGAAGTAGTGAGGGACCTGGAGATTGGGCAACCTATCAACTCCGAAGAGTGTTCAGAAGCTGCAGATGGCGTTAAACGCGAAAGCGAAGGCAGAAGCCGGCTATCGCTTCTACGCCCGGTACGACAAGATCAGCCGCGACGACATTCTGGCGCACGCCTATGCCCAGTGCCGCTCCAACAGGGGCGCACCGGGGGTGGACGGCCAGGCTTTTGCGGACATCGAGGCCTATGGGGTCGAGCGGTGGCTGGCTGAACTGGCGCTTGCGCTCAGGCAGGAGAGCTACCGGCCGGAGCCACTCAGACGCGTGTTTATACCGAAGGCCAACGGCAAACTCAGGCTGGGCATCTCGACGGTGCGGGATCGGGTCTGCATGACAGCAGCGATGCTGGTGCTGGAGCCGATCTTCGAAGCCGATCTTCCGCCGGAGATCTACGCCTACCGCGCCGGGCGAAACGCCCAGCAGGCAGTCGTCGAGGGAGCTGGTGTTCCGTGGCCACCGGGAAGTCGTCGACGCCGACCTCGCGGACTACTTCGGGAGCATTCCGCATACCGACCTCTTGAAGTCGGTGGCGCGTCGGATCGTTAATCGGCGCGTGCTGCATCTGATCAAGATGTGGCTGGACTGCCCCGTCGCAGAAACCGACGAACGGGGCCGGACAACACGCACGACCGAGGCGCGGGACAACCGGCGCGGCATTCCGCAGGGCTCACCCCTCTCACCACTGCTGGCGAACCTCTACATGCGCCGGTTCGTGTTGGGCTGGAAGAAGCTCGGCCTTGAGCGAAGCCTCGGCACTCGCCTTGTCACCTATGCCGATGACCTCGTGATCCTGTGCCGAAGGGGCAGCGCGGAGACTGCGCTGCAGCACCTGAGCGCGATCATGGGCAAGCTGAAGCTGACGGTGAACGAGGAGAAGACACGGATCTGCAAGGTCCCGGAAGGGGAGTTCGACTTCCTGGGTTATACGTTCGGACGGATGTATTCTCCGAGAACCGGCCAGGCTCGCCTGGGACAGCGGCCATCGAAGAAGAGCATCAAGCGCGCGGTCGAAAAGTCCATGAGCTGACCGTCCGCGCGCAGACGTGGCAAGAAACCACAGAGCTGGTGGGCAAGTTGAACCGCACGCTGCGCGGATGGGCGAACTACTTCTCGGTAGACACCGTCAATCCGGCGTATCGGGCGCTCGACAACTACACGGCTGTGCGGTTGCGTCGGTGGTTGCGCTTCAAGCACAAGACCAGACGAGGCAAGGGCGGCAGCTATCCACTCCCGCACCTCTACGAGACCTTCGGGCTCGTGCGTCTGACCCGGCTTGGGCACGCCGTGCCGTGGACGAAGGCGTGAGGTCTTGTCCGAGAGCCGGGTGCAGGGAAATCCGCATGTCCGGTTCGATGAGCGGGATGTGGAAACGGAGCTATGGGGGTCATCACTGCGGTCGTGCGACCGATGGTATAGCGAGTGCGCGGCTTGCGCGCCGTCACTGCCTTGGCGAGCACCTTGGCCGCAGCGTCAGCGGACAGGCCCGAATCGGTGAATGACGCGGCCTGCGCGGTGATGGCTTGCACCAGCCCGCCGTAGCGCTGGCTTTGCTCGGGCGTCATGTTCGACGCCACCTCATTGGCGGTGGCGATCGCCCGGCCGGCAATTTCGTACGCACGGCGCCCGGTTCGATCACGACCACCTGGACGCCGAACGGGGCGATTTCGCGTCGCAAGGAGTCACTGACCGCTTCGAGCGCGAACTTCGTGCCCGCGTAAGGACCATAGGTGGCCATGGCGATCTTGCCGCCCACCGAGCTGATGTTGATCACGCGACCCTTGCCTCGGATCAGGGCTGGTAGGAGTGTCTGGGTAACGGCGATGTGGCCGAAGAAGTTGACCTCGAACAGGCGTCGCCACTCGTCGATCGCGAAGACCTCGACCGGTGCGTTGACCCCGATGCCGGTGTTGTTCACCAGCGCTCGCCCGGCCCTGCGGGTCCCCGTGCACTCGATTAGCTATTAGCTAGCTAGCGCCTGGATGAGGTCCGGGTTGGTGATGTCGATGATCAGCGGCTCTATACCAGGCCCCCGGATTGCGTCGGCGTCCTGGGCGCGCCGGACGCCCGCGATGACGTGGAACCCGCGCCGGGCCAGTTCGCGTGCCGTGGCCGCGCCAATGCCGCTAGACGCACCAGTTATTATGACGATCTCTTGGATTTCAGGTGACGCTGTCATGACTGCGCTCTTTTCTTCGACGAGCGAGGGGCGAAGCGCGCTGCGAGGAGCTGCGTCCGCTGTTCGAGCACCTCCATCGAGGGCTGGTCCGCAAGCAACCCGTCCAGCGCGAGGAGGAAGACCTCGGCGCTCGCTTCGTCGCCCAGGATGGCGTCGACGCATTCGTGCGCGATCTTGCGGTAAAGCGCCTCATTCTCGGGGTCGATCCGCTCACAGACATCGAGGAACTCGCGCCCCATGGGCGTACCGACCATCTCGGCCCAGGGTTCGAGCGCCAACAAACGGCACACGCTGAGCAAGCGCTCGTAGGGGCTGCCAGGTCCCTCCGCCGTCTGCTTCGCAGCAGGGTGCCGGGAGACCAGCCAGTCCACGAAGACGGCCTGGTAGATCTCCTCCTTGTCCTTGAAGATCCGGTAGAGCAGCGTCCGCGAGAGATTGGCGCGCTTGGCGATGTCGTCGAACGTTGTCTTCGCAAAGCCGAAGTTCAGAAAGCACCAGCGCGCGGCGGTCAGGACTCTCGCGCGCCGGACGACAGCTTCGTCGTCTGTCCTTGTCGCCGGCATGATAACATGGTGACAAATGTAACGACTTTTGTCAATATGTCAGACGGCCCGAGACCGCATGGTCGGAAGTTCGGTTTGCCGACCATGCAGACGCCCCCGCCGCCCAGTGTCCACCGCTTTGCCCAGCCCGGAGGTGAAGCGCGTGGTCCAGATGGTCGGTGCCTGGGTGGGATGCCTCCTCGCGGGCTGAACGAACGACCGATTTCGGGTATCACGTGGCACGGCATGGATGACCGGCTCGGGTCGAACCCGGTAGCTCAATTTCCGGTCCATGAACGGCCGGAAGCGGCGCCTCTCCGTCAGTCGACGTCCGCCGAACAGGACACGCCACGCGCGGTTACTGCTACAGCGGCGGCCTCGGGTGCGGATGGCGGCAGCGGCTCGGCCGCTCTCGGCAAATGCAGCTCCACGGTCGTCCCGCCGCCGGGCGTGCTGCGGATCTCGGCGTGGCCTCCGGCCGTTTTTGCGAAGCCGTAGACCTGGCTTAGGCCCAGCCCCGACCCCTTGCCGGCTTCCTTGGTCGTGAAGAACGGATCGAACGCCTTCTCCAACACCGTTGCCGTCATCCCGCTCCCCGTGTCGCAGATCGCGACGACGACATAGAGGCCGGGGGTCGCTTCGGGATCCTCGGCGGCCTGTTGCGCGTCGATGACTGCGGCGCGCGTCTCGATCGTTATCCGACCTCCGCTCGGCATCGCGTCGCGCGCATTGGCGACGAGGTTGAGGATCGCCGTCTCGAATTGTGACGGATCGATCCACACCCGGTAACCGGTCGCGCCGAGGTGGGTCACCAGCTCGATCCGGGTGCTGGCGACGGAGCGGATCAGATCTTCGCTGTCGGCAATGAGCCGGCTGAGATCGACGAGTCGCGGGCGGGTGATCTGCTGACGGGCATATGTCAACAGCTGCCGGACGAGATGCTCGCCGTGCTGCGCCGCCTTCATGGCGCCGGCCGCGACGCGCGCGATTCTCGCGGCGTCAGCGGGTGCTGCGATGATCAGTTCGAGATTGCCGATGACGGCGGTCAAGAGATTGTTGAAATCGTGGGCGACGCCGCCAGTGAGCTGACCAATGGCCTCGAAACGTTGCGCCCGCGCCAGCGCCTCGCGTGAGCGCAAAAGCTCGCGGTTGCGCTCCTCGGCGAGCGCGATCGCTGCGTCGAGCCGGCCGAAGACGCGGCTCGCCTCGACCAGCAACACAACAGGCACCAGGCTCAGCGCAAAAAAACCATAGAGGCGGCCGGCGTAAAAGCCGACATCGAAAGGTGCCGAATTGTCGGAGAGCGTCACCGCGCCGAGCCACGCCCAGAGAACGACCAGCAGCCAAAGATCGAGAACAGACGAATGGCGCAAAATCAGAACAAGGAGGGCAGCCAGGGTGAGCGCCGATAATGCGCCACCCGCGACCGGCATCGCACCGGTCGTGATGCCGCCATCGGCCAGCGGAGGCAACAGGTTATGGCCGATCGTGGCGAGGAGGGTCAGCGCGACGACTGCACCGAACGCCGCCGCCGCCATCCAAGCGACATCCGCTCGCAGGCTCGCGGGCCTGCGGCCACCCGGCCGATCGCACCATTTCGCAAGCACATAACCGATTGCGCAAACCGGAAGTACTGCCTGGCGAAACAGGTCGAGCCAGGCGCTCTGCTGCATCGCGGCGCCGAGCAGACCGCCCTGCGTCAACGGACCGGGGAAGGTGAGCGCCCACGGCACCGCGAGCAGCGCGGTGACGAGATATCCGCCCGCCAGAATGACAACCGCCCGCAACCGCGAGCGGCGGAGCGCGATGGTCAGAGAGCCGGTCGCGACGAGCGAAACCAGCGCGCCCATTCCTTCGGCCATCGGCACCAGCTGTGCGATGCGCGGCCAAGGCAAGCGGGCGAACGGGAGCAGCCCGCACCAGACGGCAAACAATGCAATCGCGATCGCAACCGCTCGTCGTTGCGCCGTGACAGGCGCCGCCGCGATGACGGGATAGGTATCGGATAGGTCGGGAGGCACTGTCGGCATCCATGTCGGCGAAGTTTCGTGAGCAACCTGGCGGCGGATCCGGCTCCGGCCAACCGCGGCCCCTCACTTTGCTCTCCATGATCGATTTCGCAAAGCTGGCATCTCGGCCGCGTGGGGTCGGACCAGATGGGTTCAATCGGCCATGTCGCCGGCGCCGCGAGGGATGAGTTCCTGCGAAGGACCGCTGTCGGAACCACTGCGGCCGTCCGTACCGCCTTGGTCGGGCGAACTGGTGTTCATGCCCTGAGCCGCCCTTCACGAACCCCGTTCGAAGAGCGGCTCAACGGGGGTTTCCTTGAAGGACACCAAGACCCAAGGAGGCGTTCACGTTAAACTCCTCCAGTTTGCACGGAAGGACGTGTGATCGCCGCGCTTGGTCAGAAGGCCATCGATCGACTATGGTCCTGAGCCCGGCAAGACGAGGGCCGCAAGACAAGCGAGATAAGGGAGATCGGTTTCGAAGCCGGGCGGTCCGAACTGTGCGCCGGCCGCCGTCACGGCCTCGAGCTTTGATAGAGCTGAACCCGCACGGCAGATGCACCGTAACCATCGCGATCAGGAGCACCCCCGCCATTGGTATGCTGACGAGCGTCACCAACGCACCGAGAAGCACGGCCAGGTCGCCACGTTCGTTCCACGCTTGGCGAGTTGGGCAATCGGTGCTGTGATCGTCGCGACGGCAAGGGGGATACGCCAATGCCCATCGATCCGCAGATCCAGGTTCTGCTCGATCGGGCGGCCAGCCTGCCCGCGACCCACACCCTGCCGGTAGCCGAAGCACGCCGACAGATGGAGGCGCGCACCGCGGCGCTGGCGCCGCCGGCCACGGTCGGCGCGGTCGCAGAGCGACGGATAGACGGGCCGGCGGGGCCGATCCGGCTGCGCATATACACCCCGGCGAGCGCCGGCCCCTGGCCGCTGCTCGTGTTCTTCCACGGCAGCGGCTTCGTTCTGTGCAGCCTAGACACTCATGACGGCATGTGCCGCAATTTGTGCGCCGGCTCGGATTGCATCGTGGTGTCGGTCGATTACCGCCTCGCCCCGGAGCACAAATTTCCGGCGGCGCTCGACGATTGCACTGACGCTGCGCGCTGGGCGATCGCGCACGCCCGCGAGTTCGGCGCCGATGCCACGCGCACCGTGCTTGCCGGCGACAGCGCCGGCGGCAATCTCGCCGCCGCTGCAGCGTTACGGCTACGCGACGAAAAGGGCCCTCCGCTCGCCGGTCAATTGCTGATCTACCCAGTGACCGATTACCATACGCCAGGGACGCCGTCTTACGCCCAGAACGCGGATGGGTACGGGCTGACCCGCGCGACGATGGAGTGGTTCTGGGGCCATTATCTGGCCGACCCGGCCGGCGCCGCGAACCCCTATGCCGCACCGCTCAAGGCGTCGGACCTGCGCCGCTTGCCGCCCGCCCTGGTGCAGACCGCCGAATACGATCCGCTGCGCCGACGAGGGCGAGCTCTACGCGACCCGCCTGCGGGAGGCGGGCGTGCCAGTCGAGCTGTCGCGCTGGAACGGCATGAACCACGGGTTCCTATCCTGGGTCGGGGTCGTCGACCGCGCGGGCTAGGCAATGGACGAAGCGTGCGCCTGGCTGCGCCGGACCACCGCCCGCTGACCGGCGGCGCCTCTTTATGTACCGCTGCGCTGGGTCCTGTGCCCCGAGGCAGCGCCAGGGATGGAGCACCGCGTCGGCCAGGCACCTTTGCGGAGGGTGGGGTCGGCTGGGAAGCGGATTGAAGAACGCCTCGGCGGGTGGTTATCGTGCCGATCAGATGGTCGGATGGACCGACATACGGAGAATGTCGGGTTAAAAAAGAGGAGGTCACCATGACTGCGAGAACAGATGACTACGACGAGATAGTACGAGTTGTGCAGTTCTACGTCGATGCATTCAATGACAATGATGTCAGCAAGTTGAAGGAGGCTTTTGACGAAGACGCCTGGATCTTCTTCATCGACGCCGACGGCATCCTTCATAAAAATCTGTATCCCTATCCAGCTGAGGCAGGCTGTGCAACTTCCGCGGGAAGGCGGCGGATGCGATCGGCGCCGCCCGGCATGACGCCGGCGGTGAGTTGGTCGTAGGTGATGGTGGCGCATTCGACGGCGCGCCGGATCAGATAACCGTCCAGGCCGTCGGCGAGGTTGCGGCGATTGAAGCGGTAGGACCATTCCCGCAGGTAGCGCGGCAAGTGCTTGGCGCTGACGCCGTGATGCGTGCCCACGAGCCAGGCTTTGATGTTGCTGAACAGAGTGTGGATGATCGGGAAGAATTCGCCGGCGTTGGCGCCCTCGCCCTGGACCACCGGCGTGTGCTTCAAATGCCCACCGAGATCGACGTCGCGGCCGCTATAGCCGGCAAACGCATCGGTCAGCAGATGCGAATGGGCCGCGATATTGGCCTTGAGAAAGGCGCCGAGTTCGGCACCCGTTGCCGCCGGCAACACGGCGATGCGGACACCGCCGGCGAAGAAGCCGTGCTGACGCTTGACGGCATGCCCGTGCTTTCCCTTCGCATTCTTCGGTGCCGGCACCTTTTCGACGGCGGCGACGACCAGGCTCTTGTCGGGGTTCTTCGTGCTGCGGCCGCGACTGCTCGCATCGCCGCGGGCGCCCATGAAGGTCTCGTCGGCCTCGAGAAAGCCATGGAGTGGGCGCATCGCGTCCTCGCTCAGCCCATGGCGCAGCTTATGCGCCATGGTCCACGCCGTCTGATACGCCACCCCCAGCTCCCGTTGCAGGAACTTGGACGAGACGCCGCGCTTGTCGCGGGCCATCAGGTAGGCGGCCAGAAACCACTTCGTCAAATTGGTCCGCGTGCGATGAAACACCGTTCCCGCCGTCACTGATTCCTGCCGGTGACAGGCGACGCATTCGTAGACCCGCGAACGCGCCTTCAGCCGCCATGCCTGCCGACCGCCGCATCCCGCGCAGACAAACCCGCCGGGCCAGCGCAGCCCCGACAGGTGCTCGATGCACCGCTCCTCCGTCCCGAACCGCGCCGCAAACTCCGCAAGCCCAGCCATCCGACCCCCCTCGACCGACTGGTGCATGCTACCTTAAGGCGAGGCTTGACGCCAGAACATTTAGCGAACCTGCGCTAACCGGATAGGGATAAAAATCTGATCTCCGACAGCTTTGAGCAATGGGCGACGCCGCCCAGTTCGGGCGTTGTGGGTCGATTCATCTCGGTGACTCAGGTGGGAGACGCTGCCGCGGTCCAGCTCAGCTTTGACGCCGACAAGTCCCGCGGGTGGATCGACTTCCACAATCTGCTCAGGATCAACGGGGTCTGGAAGATCACAAACAAGACCGCCACTCACAGCAGCAGGTAGGTCCGTGGTCTCGACTTTATTCGTATTCGAGTATGTGACCGCTTTCAAATACGAGCTGTTGGTTTCGCGAATGATCGGATTTAAGCCATGGGGATCGCAGGCCGGCCAAAATCGGGAACGGCAACTTTTCACCCGGTGAAGCCATTCGCGGGCACGTCGAGATGATCGACCGCCTTCGACCCGATGGAGCCATTCCCGCCCCGTCGAGACCATCGACCGCCCTCGAACCGAGCCAACGACTCAAAGCGACCCTTAAGAGCCATTCCTGGCCAACCGCCAGCGGATGGTCGGGTTGGCAGAAAGCGGACGTTTACCTAAGAGCCCGCCAGGCTGCGAGGGTGCAGAGTCGCTATGAAATATGCCCGCGGAGCCGCTGATTTGTACTTGCTCACCCCTCTGCAGCAATCGCCGGCTCAGTCAGCTTGTCGAGAAGCCTCTTGGCCTCTTTGAGGTCAGCGGTATCGAACCCTTCGGTAAACCAGTCGTAGACCGGGGCGAGCAGGGCAACCGCCTCTTGCGGCCGGCCCTGCTGTCGACGCCGGCGGGCGAGGCTTATAGCACCGCGCAATTCCCAGGACTTCGCGTTCTGCCAGCGCGCCACCTCGACCACCGTAGCTCGCGGACTAGCTTGACTTGACGGGCTCTGCGGCGACCCGCACGATCCCGCAGGGCGGACGGAAAAGCGCCTCGTGCTAAGCAGAAAAGTCACTCTGATGGTGATCGGCCAAGCAATATTGGGCTTTGACATGCGCATGACGCCGTTGCTGATAATGGACGATCGCAACGCTGGCTAGGTTAGGAAGTGACGGGGTTGGGTCGAATCCGCGGTCGGATCGCGCTCGCCGGAACGACTGGAATCGACCCCGAGCCAACGGCTCAAGCCGACCCTTATGAGCCATTTCCGCCCACGCCGGCGGACCGTCGGGTCGGCTGGAAGCGGCCATTCGGAGATGCCGTCGAGCCGCTGATTTGAATGGTCGTTCGGCCGCCCCAGCTGACGAGGCAGCTGCCGACGGTGGCGAACAGCGCCTACTCGCTGCACCGTTGATCGGTTTCCGCCCAAGGAGCAAAATTAGGCTTATGCGGCCCATTCTTGCGGGGGCGCCTCTGGGAGAGAACCTTGAGCGGAGAGCGGGTCGAGCGCCGGCTGACGGCGATCCTGGCCGCTGATGTGGTCGGCTATTCAAGGCTGATGGGCGCCGAGGAGGAAGGCACGCTCGCAGCGTTGAAAGCGATCCGGCGCGAATTGGTTGATCCCAGGATCGTCGAACATCGCGGCCGCATCGTCAAAACCACTGGCGACGGGCTTTTGGTCGAGTTCGCCAGCGTCGTCGACGCGGTGCGCTGCGCGGTTGACGTGCAGCGGGAGATGGCCGAACGAAATATCGGTGTGCCGGCCGAAACGCGTATCGAATTTCGCGTCGGCATCAATCTCGGCGACATCATCAGCGATGGCGACGACATCTTCGGCGACGGCGTCAACATCGCCGCTCGCCTCGAAACCCTGGCGGAGCCGGGCGGCATCTGCGTCAGCCGCGTGGTACGCGACCAGGTGCGCGACAAGCTCGCCCTCGTGTTCGATGACATGGGCGAGCAGCAGGTCAAGAACATCGCCCGGCCGGTGCGCGCCCACCGCATCCGCATCGACGCCGTCGCGGCCGCGACGCCGACTGCTGCGCCGCCGCCGACGCTCGCCCTGCCGGACAAGCCGTCGCTTGCGGTGCTGCCGTTTCAGAACATGTCCGGCGATCCGGAGCAGGAGTATTTCGCGGATGGCATGGTCGAGGAGATCATCACCGCGCTGTCGCGTATCCGCTGGCTGTTCGTGATCGCGCGCAATTCGAGCTTCACGTACAAGGGTCAGGCGGTCGATGTGAAGCAGGTCGGGCGCGAGCTCGGCGTCCGCTATGTGCTCGAAGGATCGGTGCGCAAGGGCGGTGGTCGAGTTCGGATCACCGCGCAGTTGATCGATGCGAGCGACGGCACGCATCTATGGGCCGACCGCTTCGACGGCTCGCTTGACTGCAGGACCAGGTGGCGATCAACGTCGCCGGGGTAATCGAACCAACCCTGCAAGCTGCAGAGACCGCTCGCTCGGCTAATCGCCCTACTACCGATCTGACCGCCTATGACCTCTATCTGCGTGCTTATGCGATGGTTTGGTCTGCGGCTCGGCAAATCCCCGAGGCGCTCCGCCTTATGGAGCAGGCGATCGCGCGTGATCCGCATTATGGGCCCGCCCTCGCCTGGGCCGCGTATTGCTGCTTTCGGCTGCTGGTTGACGACCGCAGCGAAGATCGCGAGGCCGACCGTCTGAAGGGTATTGATTTCGCTCGGCGAGCCCTGGAGGTGGCCGGCGACGATCCCACGATCCTGGCACATGCCGCGCAAGTGCTCACGTATTTCGCCGAGGACGTCGGCGCGATGATGGCATTGGTTGACCGAGCCCTGGCGCTCAACCCGAACTACGCTCGCGGTTGGCTCATCAGCGGCAACATCAGGTGTTGGGCGGGGCAGCCCGACATCGCGATCGAGCATGTCGAAGCCGCGCTGCGCCTCAGTCTCCGCGCCCAAATCGGCACGCACTTCCTCACGATAGGGCTTGCGCACTTCATAGGCCGGCGCTTCGATGAGGCCGTGCCGAAACTGCTGCTTGCGATTCAGGAAGATCCAAGCTTCCCGGAGCCGTATCGCGTTCTCGCCGCCTGCTTCGCCCAAATGGGTCGGCTTGACGATGCCCGAGAGATCATTCAGCCGCTCCGGGCAACCGCCTCCGTCGTGATACCGGTTGCGAGCTACCTGCGGAACCCCGAACACCGCGAATTGCTCCTGTCGGGCTTGCGGCGGGCGATGGGCGACGCGGAATGATCCAATCCCGCCGCCTTGCCACGATCCTTACCGCCGATTTGCGAAGGTCCGCTGTTCGAGCATGGGCATCCCAGGCCGGTCAAATCGGGAAGGACCGCAAACCACCCGTTACAGTCATTCACCGGTCTCCCGTACCGCAACGCGCCACGGATTAGGAGACGGCTCGGCTCGTCGAGGGCAAAGCTCCGATCGGTTGTTCGTAAGCTTGCTAAAGCATGTTGACATGAGTGACCGGCGCTCCTATCTCTGACTGCAAGCCGACACGCTTACAGGAGAGATCGGATGACGGTTTACGGCTATGTCAGGGTCAGCACCGACCGACAGGCCGATGACGGCGAGAGCCTCGGGACGCAGCAGCGCGTCATCGAGGGCTACGCGATGATGCAGGGCCTGGCGGTCGACGCCGTCTTAGTCGAGCGCGGCGTCTCCGGCTCAAAGCCGCTTGGCGAACGTCCCGAGGGCGCCCGCCTGTTAGCCGCACTGAAGGCCGGCGACGTGGTGATCACCGCGAAACTCGACCGCATGTTCCGATCAGCCCTGAATGCCCTCGACGTGCTAGGGCAACTCAAGGACCGCGAGGTCAGCCTGCATATGATCGACCTCGGCGGTGACGTGACCGGCAATGGCATTTCGAAGCTTGTGTTCACGATCCTTTCGGCCGTCGCCGAGGCGGAACGCGATCGCATTCGGGAACGTATTCGCGACGTGAAGGCCGACCAGCGCAAGCGCCAGCGCTACCTCGGCGGCATCGTGCCGTTCGGTTGGCGCGTGACTGAGGATGGAGCACTTACTGAAGATCCCGACCAGCAGCGCGCGATCGAACGCATCGTCGAAATGCGCCGAGAAGGCCTGTCCCTGCGGGCCATTTCAGCCGAGTTGGCTGCCGAGGACATCCCGCTGTCACACGAAGGGGTCAAGAACGTGTTGGCCGCCGCTGGCGCCGCGGCCTAATGTGTCGATATGCCTTAGAGCTGCGTGCTTTGACACGCTGCCCATAGGCCCGGGAGGACACAACCATGAGAGAGATCGCGGGCAAGATCGCGGTCGTCACCGGCGGCGGCAGCGGGATGGGCCGCGAGCTCGTCCGCCAGCTGGTTGCAGAAGCATGCAATGTTGCAATGTGCGATGTGTCGCCAGGAGGCTTGGCGGAAGCGCAAAAGCTGTGCGACTCCGCGGGATTGCCGCAAGGGCTGCGCGTGACGATGCACATCGCCGATGTCGCCGACCGGACGCAGGTCGAGCGGTTTCGCGACGAGGTTGCCGAGCGTCATCAGACCGACAAGATCCACTTGTTGTTCAACAACGCCGGTATCAGCGGCGGTGGCAGTATGGTCACGAATAGCCCTGATGAATGGGAGCGCACGTTCAACATCTGCTGGGGCGGCGTCTATAACTGCACGCGCGCGTTCTTGCCGATGCTGCAAAACGCTGAGGAAGGTCACATCGTCAACACCAGCAGCATTAATGGCTTTTGGGCGTCGGTCGGGCCACGCGTCCCACATACTGCCTATTCGGCCGCGAAGTTCGCCGTCAAAGGGTTCACCGAGGCCTTGATCACCGATCTCCGAATCAACGCGCCGCACATCAGGTGCTCGGTCGTTATGCCCGGCCAGATCGGGACCTCGATCCGCGCCAACACGCGCAAGATCCACAGTGGCGATCGCGAATCAGACGGGATCGATGCTGCCAGTCTCGCGCATGCGCGGGAGCGCTTTGCTTTGCTTGGCCGCGACGTCTCGCAGCTGTCAGACGATCAGTTGCGCAGCCTTATGGCTGAGCTTGAGCAGCGTCTTCGCGAAGAGGCGCTGACTAGCGCCACACACGCCGCGACGATCATTCTCGACGGCGTCAAGGCCGATCGCTGGCGCATTCTCGTCGGTACGGACGCTCAGAAGATTGATGAAATGGTGCGCCAGTCGCCGGAGCGCGCCTATGACATCGCATTCTTCGATGAATTCGCGCGCGCGGCTGGGTGGACCAAGCGCCTCTCGCTTGAGAACCCCGAACTGTCTGCACCGAGGTGATCGAGACCCACCCCAATTCATGCCCAGGGTGATAGCGCCATTCCGATACGGCTCGGGCCGAAATCATGTTCACGCGCGCGGGCGTGTCCCACGTGTCCTGCAAAATACTAAGGCTTGGGACCAAGGCTTACCGAGGGCACGCGCCGCGACCTCGGTAGCGAGACCGGGGTTGCAGGCATCCTCCTTCAGCCTTCGATCTTTTTGGCGGAAGGGGTGTCGCTTCGGGCGCGAATGCGTGGTTCCTGTCGACGGCGTTATTGCAGCCGCCTGCATTGTTCTCCCACGTCGTCGTCCACGAGGTCGATGTGATCGCAGCAAGGTTGGCCGGGGATGGTGTAGACTTAAAAGAGTAGCTGCCGGCCGCTGCAGCGTCGGCGAGCGAAGTTTGGGAGGCTGACATGACCAGAGCGGAACTCGATGCGGCTTTAACGCGGCTCGGGCTCGCTGTGCCGGAGGGCGAGCGCGACGAGATTGTCGCGGCGGCACATCTGGTGGAGGACATGGTGGCGCGGCTGCGCCCGGTCGGGGGCCGCGGCGTCGCCGCGGAGCCGGCGCACGTCGTTCGTTTTCCCGAGGGCTGAACCATGGTGCCCGATTACCTGACGATCGCCGAGGCGGCGCGGCTGATCGAGAAACGCGAATTGTCGCCGGTTGAATTGGTCGACAGCCGGCTTGACCGCATCGCGCGGCTCGACGGCCGGGTGCACAGCTTCATCCGAGTGCTGGCCGACGCGGCGCGCCATGAGGCGCATGCAGCTGCGGCTGAGATCGCCTCCGGCAAATATCGCGGACCGCTGCACGGCATCCCAATCGGCCTCAAGGACATCTACGAGACCGCCGGCGTTGCGACGACCGGCCATTCCAAGGTCATGCGAGACCATGTGCCGCATAAGGACGCCTTCTCGGTTCAGCGGCTGCGGGAGGCTGGCGCTATCGTCGTCGGCAAGCTCGCGACCCACGAGTTCGCCCTCGGCGGGCCCTCGTTCGATTTGCCCTGGCCACCGGCGCGCAACCCCTGGGACTTGAGTAGCTTCACCGGTGGTTCCTCCAGCGGCACTGGCGCCGCAGTAGCGGCCGGGCTCGTGCTCGGCGGCACCGGCAGCGACACCGGCGGCTCGATCCGCGGTCCGGCCGCCTATTGCGGTCTCGCCGGCATCAAACCAACCTATGGGCTGGTCAGCCGCATGGGCATCCTGCCGCTCGCCTTCTCGCTCGACCATGCCGGGCCGCTCGCCTGGACCGCCGAGGATAGCGCGATCATGCTGCAGGCGATGGCCGGTCACGATCCAGCCGACCCGGCCAGCGCCAACCACCCGATCCCCGACTATCGCGCCGCACTCCAGCGTGACGCAAACGGCCTGCGCCTCGGCCTCGTGCGTCATTTCTACGAGCGCGACAACGAGGCCAACGCCGCAACCTGCGACGCAATCGCGGCTGCCGCGCGGACGCTGGAGGGGCTCGGCTGCTCAGTGCGCGAAGTGACGTTGCCGCCGCTCGCCGACTGGGTAGCCTGCGGCGTCGTGATCATGCTGTGCGAGGCCTACGCGATCCACGAAGAGAACCTGCGTCGGCGCTTCACCGATTACGGCGAGATGTTTCGCGACCGCATGGCGTTGGCCGGGCTGATCACCGGCGCCGATTACGTGCAGGCGCTGCGCCGCCGACGCGAATTGATCGACGAACTCGACCGGGCGATGGAAGGCCTCGACCTCCTGCTGACCGCCGCCACTCCTACCGAGGCGCCGCCGATCGACGCGATCGGCAAGTTCGCGACGTTCGAGCGGCCCTCACTCACGATGCCATTCAACGTGACCGGCAGCCCCGCAATGTCGGTGTGCTGCGGCTATACCGACACCGGCCTGCCGTTGTCGTTCCAGATCGTCGGTAAGCGCTTCGACGACGCGACGGTGCTGCGCCTCGCGCACGCCTACGAACAAGCGACGCCGTGGCGCGACAGGCGACCGGCGGTGTAGCGTACAGACCCTCATCTGCAAGATCCATGTGCTCAATCTGGGTCAAGGCGACCAAAGGGCCGCCGACTACTTGAAGATCGACCCGACTGTGCGCATCCCGACCCTGATCGATCCCGAAGGGTCGGGGGGAAAACCCCTGACCGTGACCCAGTCTTGGGCGATCCTGATGTATTTGTGCGTGAAGACCGGGAAATTCCTGCCGGCGGACCCGGTCGCGCGGGTTCGCATGTTCCAGTGGATCGCCGAGGGGGCGGCCGATTACGCGTCGGTCGGTTCGGGATGACGCGCGGGGAGACCGCTGCGCGATCCGCCCGATTTGCTTTGTGCAAGCCCGTCGCGCAGCCGGCGACATCCCCCGCCTTCGATCATCAGCTTCCGCGTGTGCTCCGCGTCCGACATGACATCGGCGCGACGATACTCGGGGCCGCCCCCGGCCGCGTGCGCGTGCCGCGGGTGTTACGAGGCGCTTATTTTCGAATCTGCCCAATCGGAAACTGCTCTACGCTGATCCCGACGAGCACCGAGACTATCTCACCGGCAAAAGCCTCGACGTGATATTTCGGTCGCGATGCCGCTCCCGTTGCTTCTGCTGCAGGACATCAGCCTCACCTTTGGTGGAGCACCCCTGCTGTCGGGCGCAGGGCTGGCTGTCGCCGCCGGTGACCGGATCTGCCTGGTCGGGCGCAACGGCTCCGGCAAATCCACTTTGCTGCGGATTGCCGCAGGACTCGTGCAGCCCGACGCGGGTCGCCGCTTCGCCCAGCCTGGGATTGCGATCCGTTATTTGGCACAGGAACCCGATTTATCGGGTTTCACTACCACGCTGGCCTATGTCGAGGCGGGGCTCGGGCCCGAGGCGGCCGAGGGTCACCGCCGCGCGCCATACCTGCTCAAAGAGCTCGGCTTGAGCGGTGGGGAAGATCCTTCTTCGCTGTCCGGCGGCGAGGCGCGCCGTGCGGCGCTGGCGGGCCTGTTGGCCGCCTCGCCCGATATCCTGCTGCTCGACGAGCCGACCAATCATCTCGACCTGCCGGGTATCGAGTGGCTGGAGCGCGAGTTGACCCGAATGCATTCCGGACTTGTGCTGGTCAGCCACGACCGCCGGCTTCTGGAGCGCATCTCGCGCACCACGATCTGGCTCGACCGCGGCATCACACGGACCCTTGACGAGGGCTTCAAGGCGTTCGAGCCGTGGCGTGACGCGTTGCTGGAGCAGGAAGAAAGCGAGCATCACAAGCTCGGTCGCAAGATCGCGATCGAGGAGGATTGGCTGCGCTACGGCGTCACTGCCCGCCGCACCCGCAACCAGCGGCGCCTTGCGGACCTACACGCGCTGCGCCAAAAGCGGCGGGGGCGGCGTGCTGCCCAGGGCATGGTCCGTCTTGAGGCCGCTCAGGCGGATTTGTCGGGCCGGCTCGTCATGGTCGCGGAGGGCGTGTCGAAATCCTACGGCGGTCGCCCGATCGTTCGCGATTTTTCGGTGCGGATCCTCCGTGGCGACCGGGTCGGTGTTGTCGGCCCCAACGGCGCCGGCAAGACGACCCTGCTGAATTTGCTGACCGGCGCGCTGGCGCCCGATGCCGGCGAGGTGCGGCTCGGCACAAACCTCGCTCGGGTGACCCTCGACCAACGGCGCGAAAGCCTCGATCCTGCGCAGAGCTTGAGCGAGGCGCTGACCGGCGGCCGCGGTGATACGGTAACGACCAACGGCCAGAGCAGGCACGTGGTCGGCTACATGAAGGACTTCCTATTCCGCCCCGATCAGGCGCTCACCCCGGTCGGGGTGCTATCCGGCGGCGAGCGTGCTCGGCTGACCCTGGCTCGCGCGTTCGCCCGGCCATCCAACCTGCTCGTGCTGGACGAACCGACCAACGATCTGGACCTGGAAACCCTGGACCTGTTGCAAGAGCGCCTGGCCGAGTATCCGGGCACGGTGCTGCTGGTCAGCCACGACCGCGACTTTCTCGATCGGGTAGTGACGTCGGTCGTAGCCACCGAGGGCAACGGACGCTGGATCGAGTACGCTGGCGGCTACACCGACATGCTGGCTCAGCGCGCACTACCGCGGCGCGGATTGCGGCAGACAGTACCGTCGACGACCAGGCGACCGCGACCGGCAACCGAAGCCAGAGCGCACCCCGCTCACCCGCAACGGATGGGGTTCAAGGACCGACATGCCTTGGAGACGCTGCCGGCCCGGATCGCGGGATTGCAGAAGGAGATTGCCGGACTGAATGCCGTCCTCGCCGACGCGGACTTCTATGCGCGCGATCCGCGGCGGTTCGGCGAAGTGACAAAGGCGCTGGCCGATGCGCAGGACAGGCTTGCGGCGGCCGAGGAGCAGTGGCTGACCCTGGAAATGCTGCGCGAGGAGATCGAGGATGTCGAACGGAAGTCCTGATTCTTGTGGAAGGTCTCAATGCGGACTTGTGTGATAGCGCGGAAACTCGACGCCATCATTCACGACGGCGCGGACTGGCGGTCTGCACGACGCGGTGATCGACGCCGACTTCTCGAGCGGGGTCATCTCTCCGGAAGCTGGGTTGATCCCCGCGAATCCACCCAGTCGGCGGATCTCAGCCGGCGTCATCGCCCCGAGCCCACCCGCGGCGCCTCGCTGTTGAAATGCCCGCGGCCGCGGACACATTCCTGACCGTCCGGGCCGCAACGCTGGCCAGGCTGCCAAGTCGTCTGCACGTCGGTGCCCGTCCGGCAGCCCGGTGGCAAGCCGTTCCCAACGGCCTTCGTCGACAGCCTGAAGGATCACGCCGCCAAGCGTGCGACCGAGCGATGCCGCGGTACCGGCGTGAACGGGCGTAGCCGTCATTTCCGCTGTCTTCTGCGTTAGGCGGGACGTAAGTTTATTGATCAAGGGCCGCCATCGCCATGGCGCGAGACATCGCGACGGCCGTGGACAGCGGAGGCCTGCTCCGCAGGCGGAGGAGGCGCCAAGTGGAGGAGTGATAAAGGCAAGGATGGCGTTTCTTGAGTAGAAAGGTTGTGTGAGCTGGGACGTATCGACGGCTCCAAGAAGGAGTGGGAGGGGTACTATGGCGAACCCAAATAGCATGGTCCAGGAAGCCGTTGACG
This sequence comes from uncultured Alphaproteobacteria bacterium, assembly GCA_963790875.1. Classification (GTDB taxonomy): domain Bacteria; phylum Pseudomonadota; class Alphaproteobacteria; order ATCC43930; family CGMCC-115725; genus AP-15. The sequence goes on along the minus strand of CAWBQT010000014.1, from coordinate 52,415 downwards.
CCGCCATCGGCAAACGCGGCGAGATCGGCCTGCAGGTAGTGGCCTATGTGGATGGCAAACAAGTCGTCGATGTCTGGGGTGGCCTCGCCGATATCCCCACTGGGAGGCGGGTCGATGCTGACACTCTCTTTCCGGTGTTCTCCGTCACCAAGGCGGTGACGGCAGTGGCGTTGCACATCCAGGCGGAGCGCGGGCTGGTGGATTACGCTATGCCCATCGCCCACTATTGGCCTGAGTTCGGCGCGCACGGGAAAGACAAGGCGACGCTGTATGACGCCCTCACGCACCGGCTCGGGGTTCCCATCATGCCCCTCGGGGTGACCCCGGAGTTGATGTGCGACTGGGACTGGATGGTGCAGCGCATCGCCGACATGCATCCGTTGTTTGAGCCGGGGACCAAGGCGGCCTACATGTCGTATACTTTTGGCTGGGTCATCGGCGAAGTAGTGCGGCGCACCGATCCGCGCAGCAGGCAGTTTGGCACCTTCATCCAGGAGGAAATCTCTCAGCCACTGGACCTCGACAGCCTTTGGGTGGGCATCCCGGATGGGGTCGAAGCGCGGGTAGCCACCCTTACCAATATGCCGCCGATCCCTCCGGGCGCACCTGGAATGGCCCCTGCAGCGCTCAGCCCCCTGGCGATTCCGCCACAGGTGGGGACGACCCAAGAGGTGTTTGGACGGGCTGACGTGCGGCGGGCCTGTCTGCCGGGTGCCGGCGGCATCATGAACGCGCGCAGCGCCGCGCGGTTCTTCGCCATGCTCGCCCAAGGTGGGGCGCTGGATCGGGTGCGCCTCCTGTCGGAAGAGCGGGTGCGCTGGTTCAGCGTGCCGCGTCCGCCTTGTGATTATGACTACGTGCAAGGCGTGCCTCACAACGGCAGCATCGGTGGCTTCCATCTCGTGGCGAGCATTGGCGATGCAGCCCCACCCCTGTCGATGGTCGCGGCGGGGAGGAACCCGCGGACCTTTGGCCATCCCGGTGCAGGGGGATCGATCGGGTGGGCGGATCCCGATACCCGGCTGGCGGTCGCCATAACCCACAACCGGATGTTCCGCGCCACCACCCCGGAGGAGAACCCCTTTGTGCCGATTGGCGAGGCGGTGCGAAAGGCCCTGCGGGTTTCTAGGTAAGCGTCGTAACAGAAGGAGAGAGACCATGACGCAAAATGCCACGATCTGTGTAGGCACCCTTGGACAAGGCATTTGGCGCAGCAGCGATGGTGGAGACACCTGGCTGCGGGTCCGCCACGGCCTTTATAGCGAAAGCGCCGTGCGCGCCCTGGCGGTGCATCCCAGTGACGCTCGTATCATGTACTGTGGTGCGGAGAGCGGCGTGTACCGCAGCGAGGACAGCGGCGAGCATTGGGAGCGGCTGGACTCGCCCATGAACGAGATCCCCATCTGGGCCCTCGCCATTGATCCTGCCGCCCCCAACATTATCTTTGCGGGCACCAGACCGGCGGCGCTGTTCCGCTCCACTGATGGCGGCCAGCATTGGGACAAGCTGTCGGTGCAAATAGCCGAGGAGTGCCCCAACGTGGGCATCCCCAGGGTGACCGCCCTGGTGGTCGACCCGGTCGACCATCAGCACATCTGGGCCGGCCTCGAAGTAGACGGCGTGCGTCACAGCAAGGACGGCGGCAAGACGTGGGAGATCGTTACCAGCGGTGTCACTGATTCCGGACATCCATAACCTGGCCATCACGGTCGGGCCGCCAAAGACATTGTTGACCATCACACCGCGGGAAATCTTCTCTAGCACCGATAACGGGGCCACCTGGGAGCCCGTGCAGGTCAGGAGCCAGGTCTCCATCCCGTACTGCCGGGGCGTGCTCGTTAAGGCGGACGACCCCCAGGTAATCTACCTGGGGAACGGAGAGAGCGCCTTCGGTGGCCTCGGAGCGCTGCACCGCTCGCGTGACCGGGGGCAGACTTGGGAGACACTGCCGTTACCACTAGCCCCGAACGGCACGATCTGGAACCTGGCCACGCACGCTGCCGACCCCGATTTTCTGCTGGCCAGTAGCGTCAACGGTGAGGTCTTCTGCAGCACCGATGCGGGCGATTCCTGGAGCAAGTTTGCCAGGGAATTTGGCGAGGTGCACGCCCTCATCTGGGCGCCAAACTAGCGCTTGGCCACAGTGCTCGCGGGAGAACACTCCGCCTCCACTGACGGATATACTGGTACTGCGTCTTCGGGGTGAGCCGACCCATCGCCATGTCCTCGATCAGTCGCCGGCGTAACGAACTGATGGCCTTGTCGGTCATTGGGGGGCTCCTGTCTTGGGTGAGGGTTTAGTCCTTCGGCGCTACCCTCACCGTTGGCACGCGTGTCGGCGAAGGACCGGAATCCACCCATTCCGGGCGTTTCATCTCGATTCAGAGGCAGGCTGTCATGTGATCGTTGGTCGAACGGCAGGGCAGAGCACGCGTCGGCGGTCAAGTCATCCGTGATCTGGCCCCGTTTAGCGCACCCGCACCACAGCCAGGCGAACCCGGAGCCAGCTTCGTATAGCGCACCGTATTAGCAATGGAGGCATGGCCGAGGAAGTCCTGGATCAGCCGCGTGTCCTTCGTTGGCTATCCAATGGCGCATCCCGCGTCGGCGTGGCGGAACGACTGATCAGCGGCGCACGCTGGGCGATCTGGCGGTTCGCCGGACCGTCCGCGTCGACCGTCGTTAGCGCTTGATCCCGGCCAGGCCGTTCTGGATCCCGGCCTTCGCCCAGGGGCCCCACGGCATGGTGAAGAACTTGAACCCCTTCTGGACGAAGAAGTTCGGGTCCATCTCGGGCGGGATGAAATACATCCCGGCGGCGATGCCGCGCTTCGCGGCGGTTGCCGCGATTTTATCGAGCGCTCGCTGATAGGTGTCGCACGGGTAGTCGAGCGGCACCCCCAGCTCGATCGAAAGGTCGGACGGGCCGATCAGCAGGACGTCGACGCCCGGGACCGAGGCGATGGCATCGAGATTCTCCAGCGACTGGTTGGTCTCGATCATCGGCACGATAACGAGCCCGTTGTTCACGGTATCGAGGTAATCGCGGTAATTCTTGAACTCGCCCCACTCGCCGCGCACCCTGGCGTTGCTGCGGCTGCCAAGGGGATAGTAGCGGCAGGCGCGCACGACGGCCTCCGCCTCCGCGCGGGTGTTGACCATCGGCACAACGATGCCGCGCGCCCCGGCGTCAAGCGCGAAGCAGATCTGATCGGCGTGGTTGCCGGCGACGCGCACCAGCGGCGCCGCCTGCTTGCCGCGCATCGCCTGGATCGACGGCTGCAGCTGCTTGATCTCCCAGGGGGAGTGCTGGGTGTCGAACAGCACGAAGTCGTACCCGGCATCGGCCAGGATCGATACGTCGACGTTCGGAGCCCCGGTGGTCCCGACGACGGTTCTACCTGACTTGATGGAGTCTTTGATGGCGTTCATCTGGCGTCGATGCCTCCCGCAGCACAGTAGCTCTAGCGCCCGTTCAACCGACCGACGGTGACGGGCGCGTCGGCGCGGCATTATCGCACATTGGCGAAGGGGCGCAGCCTACGAGTTGTCCCGACCAGGGTCGCCTCGACGATGGGTCAGTGTCAGCCATTCAGCATTGCACATCCGAAGCCGCCAGCCCGCTTTCCCACCCATTGCGGTCACTGCCTCCCAACGCATCCCGTCTGTGTTCCTGATCTGTGCCGCGAAGCGTGCTATCCTGCCCGTTCTATGTCGTGACCCCCAACCGGCAGCCAAAAAGAAAAACCCGGGCGGGCGGCACAGGTTTCGAGGCGAGGGATTTGGATCGCCTACTGCAGCAGGCGATGGGTCACTCCGGCGCAAGGCGGGCTTTCCGCAAGCAGCTCAGGGCTGGCCGAATCCGACCCATTGCGGACGCTCGACGCTCCCCGGTTCCGCTAACCGTTGAGCAACCATGACCGTGAACGGCCACGGGTTCGCGCTGAAGTAGCCGGCGAGGCGACTCACGCGGCGGCGGTGGTGTGCCCAAGGACCCGGCCCGGCCGTTCGCCCGTTCCGTATCCGTCCCGCCAGGTTGTCGTACCGTTCACCATGACCATCTTGATCCCGCGGGCCGGGCGGGCCGGATCGACGAAATCGCCGACATCGTTGACGCTCTCCGGGTCGAACACGACGAGATCGGCGTACGCACCCTTCCGCAGCACTCCGCGATCCGGGAAACCGAACCATTTTGCCGGCAGACCGGTCATGCGGCGCACGGCCTCTTCCAGCGAGAACAACCCGACATCACGCGAATAATGACCGAGCACGCGCGCGAACGTGCCCCACAAGCGCGGATGCGGATGCTTGTCGTTTGGCAAGCCGTCGGAGCCGATCATGGTGTGCTCATACGCGAGGATCGTTCGCACATCATCCTCGTCGAGTTGAAAATAGATGGCGCCCGCCGGCATCAGCCGCTCGGCAGCTTCCATGTTGCTGCACGACCATTCGGCGGAGATGTAGTCCAGCATCTTGCCCGCGTGCTGCGGAAAGTTGGTGGACCACGTCACCATGATCTTCACGCCGGGTTTTGCACGGCCGGGATCGAGGCCCTTGGAACTCGCATTGTAGGGATACGCGTCAAGGCCAATCGCTTGCGACTTCCGGGCGGCGTCGATGACGGCGAGGGTCTGCGGCGCCTTCCCGAAATTGTCGCGGCCCGTGCATTGATGATGCGAGATCGTCACCGGGACCGCAGTCTTCCGCCCGATCATCAGCGCCTCTTCAATCGCTTCTTCCAGTTTTTCGAAGTAATTGCGGTGATGGGAACAATAAAGCCCACCATGCGGCTTGACGGCCTCCACGAGGGGCAAAATCTCCTCGGTGGGAGCAGCAACGGCACTCGGATAGTCAAGACCGGTGCTGAAGCCGATTGCACCCTCATTCATCGCCGCCTGTACCTGGCGCTGCATTTCCGCGACTTCGGCGGCAGTCGCAGCGCGGTCTAACCGGTCCATGACGCGGTGCCGCAACGTGATGTGACCGACGAGCAGACCGCAGTTGACCGCGGGCGAACTATCACGCAGCGCGTCCACGAAGTCGCGAAAGCGCCCGAAGCGGAGCCAGCCGGGCTCGCTGCCCAGCAAATCAAGCGGCGGCGGCGGGACACCTGGCATGGCGAGCGGAGCCAGACTGATACCGCAGTTTCCGGCGACGACAGTGGTGACGCCCTGACTGATCTTTGGTGTCATGTCGGGCATCGACAGAAGCGCCAGGTCGTCGTGCGCATGGGCATCGATGAAGCCGGGCGCGACGATCATGCCACGGGCATCGATCTCTTTCGCGCCCTTTACGCGTAGGGACGATCCTCCAACAGCAGCGATACGATCGCCTGCGATTGCGATATCGGCGCCGAAGCGTGGAGCGCCGGTGCCGTCGATTACCGTGCTATTGCGGATGATGCAGTTGCTCTCCTGTTTGCCGCTCATTTCGATGCTTGCTCCATGGGTGGATGATTGGCGGCCCAATGCCGGGCGATGTCGAGCCGGCGGCAAACCCAAACTCTATCCTGCGCCAGCACGTAGTCGACGAATCGCGCAAAAGCGGCCGCGCGCGCCGGCTTGCCCGCAAGGCGGCAATGCACCGCCACAGTCATCATCCGCGGTGTCTCGGAACCCAGTGTGTAGAGTGCGTCGAAGTTGTCCTTGAGCGAGGTGAAAAAATCTCCGGCCTGGCCCCAGCCAAGGCCGCGCGCCAACCTTGTGTCGTTGTCGTCGAGCGTGTGCGGGATGATGAGATGTGGTCGGCCGAACTCGTGGTTCCAATACGGCAACTCGTCATTGTAGGCATCACTGTCGTAGAGGAATCCGCCCTCGTCGACGACCAGACGCCGTGTGTTCGGGCTGGGCGTGCCGACGTACCACCCGAGCGGACGGGATCCAGTAAGGCGGCTGATGACCTCGACGGAGCGACGGATGTGCTCGCGCTCGACGTCGATTTCGACATCGTGGTAATCGATCCAGCGCCAGCCGTGGTCCACGAAGTCGCATCCGGCCGCCGCCATCGCTGCCGCGACCGGCGGGTTGCACTCCAACGCCATACCGACGACGTACGCGGTGAATGGCACACGGCGGTCCTGCAACAATTTGAGCAGGCGCCATGTGCCGACGCGGGCGCCGTACTCGTAGGCCGATTCCATATTGAGGTCTCGCCTGTTCCGGATAGGTGCGGCCGTGGCGAGATCGGAGAGGCGCGTTTCCGAGGTCTGATCTCCATGCAGAATCGATCGCTCTCCACCTTCCTCATAGTTCACCACAAAGTTGATCGCGAGCAACGCGCCGCCCGGCCACCTTGGATCAGGTGGATTGTTGGCATAGCCGATGAAGTCACGCGGATAGTTGGTCATGGCGCCGTCCGTTCTGAGCCCGTTGTCAGCCGCGCAAGTTCGTCCCAGGGATATGACAGAAGATACGATGGCTGCCCTGCGCGAGACGCTGTTCGACCGGCTTTTGCGTTTCACAACTCGTACCGATCTTTCGGTGACAGCGTATGTGGAAGGGACATCCGCCGAGTTCGAGCCGACATCGTCGTGATCGACGCGACTACGCCGAAGCAGGCTATCGCCGAGATCCCTCGCGGTCTATAAGCGCGGCCGGCAGCCGGGGTTCCGCCACGGCGCACCTACAGACTAGGGAACGGTCTAGAACCGACCCTCGGCGGTCGTTCGCCTCCGCTCGCAGGAATGCGGGCCCATGCCCGTAGGGGACCTAAACCCGGCGCGGCTCTATCAGATTGGAATCACAAGCGCTTTGGCTAAAACCATCCGTTTGCCTGTGCGGGCGTGGCCTTTGCCGAAAATCACACGGTCGCTATTACCCACGGCAGTTCGTTACGAGCGATCCCACCGCGGTGGATCGTCGATGAAAGGTAATCCGGCCAACGTGGGCTTCTTAGGATGCGTCCGGCGCGGATGAGTGGCGAGTTCGGGTCCGTAAAACGAGTGATTTCGCCAGCGGCTGGCGTTGACGAGGTGGAGCGAACCGCCTTCAGATCCTCTCGAATACGCGTGCCCAGTCGTCGATCATTGTTTCGCAGCCGGGGGTTATTTGTACAGCGACTTCATCGTAGCCCGCTTCCTGAAGACGCCGCATTCGGTCTCGTAATTCGGGGGCGGTGGCGGTGACGGTCATCGCACGTATCAGATCGCCCGTGGCGAACCGGTCTTCCTCCGGCCGCACGAACATCAGATGCCCCTTGTGTAGCGTCAAATAGCGGGCGTCGGCCGGCGCATAGGATTCATAGACATTCCGGTATTCGCGCACGATTTGGTCCAGAGCCGGATTGGGCGGGGTCGAAGACTCGAACTCCGCGGTCAGGCTGCCGTGGTTTTGTTGCTCCATCGCGTTATGCAGCATCACCATGGCAACGGGTCCGGCTTCCGCCTTGACGCGCGGGCTGTCGTAGCTCTCGCCCTCTTTCAGCACAGAACCGAAGGAGAAGATCGTTTTCCGCTTGCGGGCAGGATCCCTCCCGGAGGCACGATAGTCCGCCTCCATCTTTCTTGCCGTGATGGCCGAGAAATCCTCAGAGAAATTGACATTGATCCAATTGGCGTCGAGCTCTGCCGTCAGGCGGCGAGCCTTTGGACCGAAAGCTGAAACATAAATCGGGACCGACTCCTCGATGTTAATGAGCTTCGTCTCCGGATTGAGAAACCCGACCTTGCGCGTTTTGCCCTCGATACGCAGCTCCGGCTTCTCGCCTTGCAACATCGCCATGATCACGCGGATGTATTCATCCATATCGGAAAGCTTGTACGGGCCGAGACCCATGGTCCGCCGACCGGTGTAACCCGTTCCGAAGCCGGCATCGATCCGGCCCGGGGCCAACGCGTTCAGCGTGGCGAGTCCATTGGCTGCTACGGGCGCAATACGGTTGGAGGGGATCAACACACCGGTGCCCAGCCGAATGCGATCCGTTTTCACAGCGGCGGCACCCATCGCCACGAAAATATCGGCACTCAAAAGCTGAGTGTCATAGAACCACGCGGCGCTGAATCCCGCGTCCTCGGCGCGCTTTACGGTCTTCCAGGAATCCGCAGGCGTGGGTAGCGCGATGCCAAAATTCATTTGTGCTCCTCCCGCTCACATTCGCCAGCTTCCTGCCGACGCTGCAGCCAGCATCGTTTCTTGCACCGGCTTGGGCAACGGCAAATCTTATCAGCGCGGGCGAGCGGCGATCCGCGCGCGTGGCCAGACAAGGACTCCTCTGAGGATCGAGTTTACTGGTTGCTGGAGGCCAAACGAACGGTCGGAATCGGCGCAACCTTGTTCGCCCGAGCGCGTCCAGGCGAATGGCGGGAATCCACCGATTGCCGTCCATCCGAGGGACCCGAACCCACCGGCATTAGGGCTGGGCAGCCAGGCGCGCACGCAATCTGTCAAAACCTCTGTGCAGAGGTTCTAGGGCGGTTCGCGCGGGTCATCCTGTGGCTGCCATCAGCCGAAACGGCGGGCTTGCCGCCGCGCGCCGCCGTCGCGGACAGGCGCCGGTCGAAGCTGGCCGAAACCTTAGGTCGCCGGCGACGCGCGTCCACGATTCGGATTGAGCCCGAAATCGCGGATGTTGAAGTGGCGCGGTGCGGCGGGTTTCCTCTGCGGCATCGACGGCGTGTGCAACTCGCCGCACGCAAGCGAAAGTGGTTCCGGACTACCGCGCAATTCAGTAACTTCCAGGGAGCCCCGACCGGCCGGTGACGCTCCGGCAGCTGTCAGGCGGCGTAGCATATTGCGGGAGCGTAATGGCATGACGAAGGGTCGCGCGTCGCGGATGGCTGCGGCGGGAGCTTTCTTCCGAACAATTCGCGGCACGGGCCGCGCGATGATATTGCGGCGGGCCTTGCTTTGGCTCGCCGCTCTGTCGTGGGTTCTGGCGCTGACCGCCGCGGCCGGGCGAGCGCAACAGGCAGAACCGGCTTTGCCGCCATTGCCCGGCCCGGTGCTGCTGAAGCTTGCCAAGGACCCCGCGGCCTGGCGCCGATTCCTGGGAGACCATCCGAGCCTGCCTTCGGCGGCGCCGATCGCGATGCCGGCGCGGGCGGGGCTCGGCTGGACCCCGCTCGCAAGTCTGACGGGTGCCAAACTCAGCAACCCTTTGCTGCTGACCGATGGCACGGTTCTGCTGCATGTCTCCTGCACCTCGACCTGGTACCGGCTGCAGCCCGATATCGACGGCAACTACCAGAATGGAACCTGGTCGCTGATCGCCGATATGGCGGTCGAAGGACAGCCGGTTTATGCGCCGCGGTTTTTTGCTTCGGCAATATTGCCGGACGGCCGCGTCATGGTCGAGGGCGGCGAATACAACAACTGCTTCAAGGTGGCGACACCGCCGGCCGTCGACACGAATCTGGGTGCCATCTATGATCCGACCGCCGACACCTGGACCTTTGTGCCGCCGCCGGACGGCTGGACAAAAATCGGCGACGCCTCGAGCGCGCTGCTCGACAACGGCACATTCCTGCTCTCCAACTCGCAGACCAATCAACTGGCGACGCTCGATCCGACCGATCTGAGCTGGGCCGAGGTTGCCAGCGGCAAGTTCGGTATCAATGACGAAGAAAATTGGACGCTGTTGCCGGACGGCAACATCCTGACTGTCGATGCCTATGTCAAGACCAAGATGTGCGGTACAGGCTCCGAATTACTTCTTACGGACAGCTTTCAATGGATCTCGGCAGGCAGCACGATTGTCTCGCTGTCGGGATGTTTTGGACACGTCGCGAACTTCGAGGCACCGACCCAGATCCTGCATCCGGGCGGCATGGTCTACGCTTTTGGCGCGAGCGCGAGCCTGCCGCGCCAGAATGATCAGGTGCCGACCGCGAGCTACAACACTGCCACCCGTTTGTGGAAAGCAGGCCCGAACATGCCGGCGGTGGGCAGGATCAACTACACGATGGCCGATGCCCCCGCCGCAATCCTGCCCAACGGCAAGGTGCTGATCGCCGCCAGCCCGGGCGTTTGGGCGACCCCCTTATCGTTCCCGACGCCGACGCACTTCTTCGTGTTCGACGGCAAGACCTTCACACAGGTGGGCGATGTCGCGAATTCGCCCGGTCTGAGCTCCTTCGAAATGAACTTCCTGGTCCTGCCGACCGGCGAGATCCTCGCCGTCGAGACCGACTTTCCCAATGTCGAGATCTTTCCGGCGGTATGCTGTGCGCTGGCCCGCTGGGCGCCGGTCATCACCTCGCTTCCGAAGAAGGCGATGGTTCCGCAGGGGACCTACCCGGTCTCTGGCGAGCAATTCAGCGGACTGACCTTTGGCGCCTCTTTTGGCGATGACGAGCAGGCGAGCACCAACTACCCGCTGGTGCGGATCACCAACAAGACAACCAAGCACATGTTCTACGCCCGGACGTTCGATTTCACCTCGGCCTCGGTGGCGCCCGGCATCCGTTCGTCGACCGAGTTCACCTTGCCGAGCGATATCGAAATCGGACCGAGTTCGCTCGTCGTCGTCGCCAATGGGATCGCCTCGAACCCGGTCGACGTGACGATCTCGGATATCACGGCCAGCATCGCACTGTCGCCGTCGGCCTGCCTGCACTTCCCGCAATCCGGCGGCAAGCAGACCTATACGGCGACGGTCACGCATCCGCCGCCCGGAATTACCCTCGGATATGCGTGGCGGCTGGAGTTCGGCGGTCAAGCAAGCGGCAACGAAAAACTTACCGTGCCGGACGCGGTCTGGATGACGACGAGTTTCGGGGCGTGGTTCATCGGGCCGTCGAACAGCGCCACGCTGACCTTGGGGGCGCTGCCGTTCCCGACCGACGGGACCGGCGACGTCATCCAGGCGGAGCTTCTCGTTCTGACGCCGCAAGGCCAGCCGATGCTTCTGAACACGACCGGTGTCCCCGACGCGCAGGTGGGATATACGCAAGGAGCTCTGACAAAATGCCCCGGCTCGGCCGACCTCGCCGATCCGGTAGGAATGCGGCGGGTTAAACCCCGCGCCGAAGTTGCGGCCGAGCGCAACGTACACGATCCTGATCCGCAGTCCCATTGAACCGCGCCTTTCGGGCGGACTCACCATGACGTAAGCCAGCGATGGCATCGAAATCCTTCGCCATTCTGAGCAGGCCGCGCAGCGGCCGTGTCGAAGGACGCACGGCACGGATTTCAGCTATTTCCCAAATTCTTCGCATCCTAGAAGGCCAGTGCTTGTAGCCGGGGAGGGCACCGGCCCTGTTGGCCCCCGTGGGCAGATCAGGACGCTGGTGTCGAGCACGAGTCCCTACACTCGGCCGAGTTGGGCATGTAGCGACATGACTTCCTCGGCCTCGAACGGCGACAGAACCTCCCTCAATTCGGACCCATCGGACGGGCGGCGGAGACCATCGGTCGCGCCCCTCGCACCTCGTCCTGCCGATCGTGCTGCCGGACTGAGCGTCGGCATGCCGCCAGCCCCAAACTCGAACCCCTCGTGGATCTACTGCGGAGTTTTCCGGTGGTTGCAGCCCTTGGTCGCCACCGCGTGGACGATCTTTTCACAAAAGCACAGCGCTTCGGGAGAATGCATGTGCCACGTGGTTAACGGCCCCGGTTTAGTTGTCGGCTGGTCATCACCACGTCGTCGCGCCCCCATGGCACATCGAGCGTTAGCACTGTGCCGCCCCTTCAGAGTGGATCAAAGCGGGATGATCGGCAGGATTAGGTGCGAGGGGCGGGATCGGTCGACGAAGATCCGGCTGCGGGCGGTCCGCGGCCTTTGTCCCGAACCCTCGGCTTCGCCCGAATTCGGGTTGATGTCGAAATGCGGGAAGTTGCTGCCGGAGAGATCGAGACGCAGGCGATGGCCGCGCCGGAAAAGATTGGCGATCGGGAAAAGCGCCACCGCGACGGCGTAAACCTCGCCCGGGCGCATCGGCGACGGCCGTTCCCAGGACATGCGGTAGCGCAGCCGCAGCACCCCCTCGGTCAAATTCATCGCGAAGCCGTCGAGGTAATCGTCGTTCGGCGGATGCACATCGACGAGCTTCGCATGGATGTCGGCATCGGGCGTGTCGCAGCCGAGCCACAGCCGCAGCTCCACGGGACCCGCCACTTCGAGATCGGCGGCAAAGGGCGGGGTGGCGAAGGACAAGACGTCGGCGCGTTCGCAAAGCGGGCCGAACGGCGGGCGGGCGCCGAAGACCGCGGGGCTGGTGCGCTGGTCATAGGCGCCGCCGCGCATGACCGGTTCGCCCGAGGAAACGGCGCCGCCGATCGTCGGTACCGGATCGCGCGGATCGGCAACGAGGACGAGCGGTGCCACCCCGTCGCCGCCCGGTTCGCGGCCAAGACCCCGATCGCCCTGCAGATACCAGCGAGTCCATTCCGTCTCCGGCAGCGGCCAGCCGGCGGCCGCCCGCCAATGGCCACCATGGTCTAGGCGGCCGGCGGCGGTCTTGCGGCCGGAGCCGCCGCCCATCACGAACACCCGCACCGGCGGATCGCGGTCGGCGCCATTGTCGGCGCCGCGCAGCCAGTGGTCGAACCAGCGCCGGCGCAGGGCGAAGAAATCGGTAGCGAGATTGCCGTCGATCGCCGCCGCCGGACCGAAATCGACATCGCCGGCGTAGGAAAGCGAGCGGTCGCCATGCGTCCATGGACCGAGGATCAGCTGCACCGGAGAGCGCCTATGCCCGGCGAGCCCGAGGTAATTCTCGACCGCCGTGCGGGCATAGGGGTCGTACCAGCCGGAGAGATGCACGATCGGGACATCGGCATAGGCGGCGTAATAGCCCTCGGCATAAAGACCGGGCTGCCGCCAGAACGCGTCGAATTCGCCGTGCGACCACTGCTCGAACAGATAGTGCTCATAGTCGGGCGCGGCCCGCAGCGGCGAATCGCCGGGCGACCACGGCATTACAGGCAGGCGGGCGAGCCACGCCGCGATGTCCTCGCCGGCGAGCGCCGCTCTCGCCGCCGGATCGCGCGCATCGGCGAGGGCGTTGCGATAGGCCCAGGTCGCCTGCTTCAAATCGAAGGCGCCGCCATGCCGGATGCCGCTGCGATAGGCGTTCGAGAAGCCGCCGCAATCGACGAATTGTGCGGCGAGGCCCGGCGGGTCGAGGCAGCCGAGCGCCATCTGTGCGTGCGCCGCATAGGAGAGGCCCATCGTCGCGACGCGACCGTCGCACCAGGGCTGACGAACGAGCCAGGCAAGTGTGTCGTACCCGTCTTCGGCCTCGCTCAGGTATTTCGTGAAGCGGCCTCCGGAACAATAGCGGCCGCGGCAATCCTGATAGACGACGGCATAGCCCTGGGCCGCGAAATAGGCGGCGACCATCGCGCGCGAACGCGGCGTCGCGTCGGCGGCGGTGCGCTCGGACCGGCTGGGTGAGGTCTTGTCGTAAGGCGTGCGTTCGAGAATGACCGGGAAAGGACCCGTCCCCTCCGGCCGGTAGATGTCGGTCGCGAGCCCAATGCCATCGCGCGCCGGCACCATGATATTGCGGTCCACAGAGAGCGCGACGCTTGCCGCCCCGCGCATCACTCAGCCTAGCTCGTCAATCGGAGCATGAAAGCTCATTGCCGGAGCTGCCCGACCTCCAGGTGCAGCTCCTGCAGGAAGCCGCGCTGACTGCTCCTCTCAACCAAGAGTGTGACGAACTCGCCCGGCACGGCAAAGGTAACGAGCTGGTGCAGCGCCGCGGCGGTGTAGGTCGGCTGGCCGTCGAAGGCGGTAATCACATCCTGTGGCAAGAGCCCGGCGCGCTGCGCGGGACCGTCGGTTGCCACCTCGGTGACGAGCGCGCCGCCGGGCTGCGTGCTGCCGATCGCCTTTGCCTGATCGGGCGTCAGATCGCTAATCCTGACGCCAATATAGCCGACGACGCCCGGCCGCCAATTCTCGGCCGCCGTTTGCGCCGCACCGAGTTCCGCCGGCGGCAGCTGTGCGGCTAGCCGGTCGCGGGCCGTCGCCGCCGCCTCGCGCCTTTCCGGCAGGCCGGCGCGGGCCGCGATGCTGTACCAGATATAGGCGGCAACCGGATCGCGCGGCATCCCCCAGCTGCTGTCCAGCGCCAAAGCAAGATTGTAGAGCGCCGCGGACTGACCCTTGGCGGCGGCCCTTCGGAACAGCGCAAGCGCGCGCTCGTAGTTGCGCGGCACGCCGACGCCGAGGGCGTACGTCCGACCGAGTTCGTTTTCCGCGTCGGGATCCTGCTGCGCCGCCGCCTTCCGGAACCAGTCCGCCGCGGCAGCCGGGTCCTTGCCGACCCCCCGTCCGGATTCGTAGAGATAGCCGAGGCGGAGTTGCGCGTTGGCGAGACCCGCCTGCGCCGCCTTGGCGTACCACATTGCCGCCGTGGCCTCGTCTTTCGCAATGCCGAGACCCGCCTCGTAGACCCGTCCGAGATTGCTCTCCGCCGGCGCGTAACCCTGATCGGCCGCCATCCGGTACCAGCGTACCGCCTCGGCCTCGTCTTTCGGGACGCCGTTGCCGCTTTCATAGAGCCGCCCGAGGTTGTTTTCGGCGGAACTGTCTCCCTGGTCCGCGGCCTTGCGATACCAGTGGGCCGCCATGGCAGTGTCCGGCGCGACGCCGAGCCCGTTCTCGTACAGCCCGCCCAGATTGTTTTCCGACGACATGTCGCCCTGCGCCGCCGATTTCGCGTACCACTGCGCGGCGACCGCGCCGTCCTTCGCAAAGCGCACATCCGGCAATAGCGGGTCGTAGAGTGTGGCAGCCCAGAATTGCGCTTCGGCGTCACCGGTGTCGGCGCGGGCGAGGAGGTCGCTGCGCGCCGCCGCATCGCTGACGGCGCGGTCGCGCAGCGCCTGGTAATCGACCCGCGGCGCCGGCGCCTGCGGCGGGGCCGCGGGCGATGCCGGCGCCTGCGGCGGAGCGGCCGGCGCCGGCACGGCGGGCGGTGGCAGCGGCGTTGCCGGCGTCCAGATGGCGCTGACCGTCGCGGCGAGGAGTGCCACGGCGAGCGCGATCGGCGCCGCCGCCAGGGCGACGCGGTATAGCGGGTCCCTCGCGACGAGATATTTGTGCGCGGCGCGCAGCGGCGATTGCCCGGCGTCGTAAAGATCGCTCACGCCGACATCTCGACGGTCTCGACGGCACGATCGAGGTCGTCGATCGTCACCTCGCTCAAATCGGCGCCGAGGTCGGCGGCGAGCCGGGCCGCCTGCGCTTCGCGCACCCGTTCGACCAGGGTTCGCATCGAGCGCGCATTGCCCCAATCCTCGCGGCCGAGGGCGGCGGCGAGCCACGGCCGAATGCGCGCTTCGAAGCCGCCCGGCACCGTGAGCCGCTCCTGCGCCATCAGTCGTGCGAAGATCTCGATCAGCTCCTCCTCGTCATATGGCGGGAAGTCGATGCGCCGCGTGAAGCGGCTGGCGAGCCCCGGATTGCTTTCGAGGAGATGGCGCATCTTGTCGGGATATCCGGCGACGATGACAACGATCCGGTCGCGGTTGTCCTCCATGAATTTGAGGATCGTCGAAATTGCCTCCTGGCCGAAGTCGCCGGTGCCGCCGGTCACCAGCGAATAGGCTTCGTCGACGAAGAGGATGCCGTTGAGCGCCTCCTTGCAGCGCTCGAGCGTCTTGATGGCGGTCTGGCCGATATAACCCGCCACCAGCCCCTCGCGGTCGACTTCGACGACGTGCCCGCGCCGCAGCACGCCGACGGCGGCATAGATGCTGCCGACGGCGCGGGCGACCACGGTCTTGCCAACGCCCGGCGGCCCGGTGAACACCATGTGCAGGCTCATCGGCGTCACCGGCAGTCCCTGCTCACGCCGCCGCCGCTCGACCTGCAGCCGCGCTGTCAGGCGGTTGATCTCTTCCTTGACCCGGGCGAGCCCGACCATCGCGTCGAGCTCGGCCATGGCACGATCGGCCGGCCGCGCTTGCAGCTTTGGCTGCGGCACGTGCAGCTGCGGCAGCGGCGCGGTTGCCACCCCGGGGCCGACCTGCAGCACGCCGCTCGCCAGCCGCTTCGGCCAATTCGTTGCGACGCGGAAACCGATATAGCCGGCGGCAACGGCGGCGACCGCCGCGGCCGCGACCGCTAGCCATGGCAGCACCAGGAGCAAGCCGGCGAACAGCCCGGCGATGCCGGAGATGTTGGCCGCTGCCACCGCGACGACGAGCCCCGACACGACCGTCACGCCGAACATTGCCA
Source organism: uncultured Alphaproteobacteria bacterium (assembly GCA_963790875.1). Lineage (GTDB taxonomy): Bacteria > Pseudomonadota > Alphaproteobacteria > ATCC43930 > CGMCC-115725 > AP-15. Next base: position 36,287 of record CAWBQT010000014.1, on the reverse strand, counting down.
AGAGCGGATGGTCGCCCAGCAGGTTCTTTCGATGCTCGCTCATGGGCAACCCTCGACCGGCGTCCACCATACCGGGATGGACAAGGTTCCGTTGATCTGCGCATGCACCCGCGACGGGCGCAACGCTATGCCGAAGCCGTGCGCCTCGCCGACGACGATCAGCTCGCCATGGCCGCTCGCGTAAGGCGCCGGGAACGGCACCGCAACGAGGCTCGGGGTCGTCGTCAGCGGGAAGTTCGGTGAATGGTAGCCGCCCGAAATTACGCTGACAATTCCTCCGCTTGCGGCGCCCTCGCGCCAGATCGCGACGTGGGCGAGGGGTTCGCGGCAGCGGCGGGCCGCGTCGACGAGGCGGGCGCGCGGCTCGGGCGCCAGGGTCGGTTCGACCTGCGCCAGCGCGGCGGTCGGCACGGGCTCCAACTGCCATGCATTCGCCGTGCGGCCGGCGACCAGCCGGCCGACGACGGCGCCGGCGACGATGCCGCCCCCGGCCCCCAATCCGAGAAGCGCCAGCAGCCGGCGGCGCGTAGGCGGTGCCGCGGCCGCGCGCGCTGCGGGGCTGCCGTCGATCATCTGGTTTGCCGTCCCGTGATCGGCGGTACTATACCCGATCGCGCACCCGCCGGAAATCGGCGAGGTCATGGGCGAGCAGGTCGCCGATCCGCTCCACGGCCAGGTCGGCCGGCGGGTAGGAGCCGGCATCGGCCGCATTGGCAAACTGGCCCTGCCGCGGCAATACCGTCGTGACCCTGTCGCCCCAGGCCTTTTTGACCGCGGTCAGGATCCGCGGTTTGTCGTCGACCAGCACATAATGCTCGGCCGGGTAGCGCCGCGCGACGTCTTCGAGTTCGGCCTCTTTGTGGATATAGATCAGCACATGACCGTCGACGGCCTCGAAGATGCCGGAGCGTTCGACCTTGCGCGGCTGAAAGACGACGTCGCCGTCGGAGAGGATCACGGTCCGCCCCCATTCGCAAAAACGCTCAATCACGTCGAGCGATCCGGGGTAGAGGCGATTGGCGAACGGGTAGTCGACGAGGTAGGCGGACATCGTCAACAGATGAATGTCTTCCGGATGCTCGACCCGGTAGCGCTGCAAAGCCCCGAGGTAATCGCGGTAGCCGAGTTCGGTGAACAGATCTTCGAGGATCGTCCAATAGCGGTCGCGGCATTGGGCGCCGAACTCGCGCTCGAGATGGCGCTTCAAGTCGCTCTGGATTCGGTCGTTGTCGAGCAGCGTATTGTCGACATCGACGAGGAAAACGATCGGGTCGGGAGTCGTCATCGGGAGGCTGCACCTTCCTTCGCAAGGACCGTTTCGGCGAGCCGCACCCAATAGCTGGCGCCGAACGGCAGCACCGCATCGTTGAAGTCGTAATTCGGACTGTGCAGCATGCCGCCCGCCGCGGCGCTGCCGTTGCCGACCCAGATGTAGGCGCCGGGCCTTCTTTCGAGGAAAAAGGCGAAATCCTCGGCTCCCATGCTCGGCAGCAGGTCGCGCCTGACGTTGTCGTCGCCGACGATCGCGCCGGCGGCCAGCGCCGCCAGTTCGGTCTCTGCCGGGGCGTTCAATGTCGGCGGATAGCGCCGCTCGTAGCGCAGCGTCATTTGCGCGCCGCAGGCGCTGCAGGCGCCTTCGGCGATGCGGCGGATCGCCGGCTCCAGCTGGTCCTGCACCGACGGGCTGAATGACCGGGTCGTACCGCGCAGCACGACCTTGTCGGGAATGACGTTCCAGGTATCGCCGCCGTGGATCTGCGTGACGCTGACGACGGCGCCTTCGAGCGGATGGACATTGCGGCTCGCAATCGTCTGCAAGCCATTCACCACCTGCGCCGCGGCGACGATCGGATCGACCGCGAGATGCGGCAAGGCGGCATGCCCGCCGCGGCCGCCGATCGTGATCTCGAAGATGTCGAAGGCGGCCATCATCGGGCCCGGCCGAATGGCGAATTGTCCGACCGGCAGCTCCGGCCAGTTGTGCATGCCGTAGACCGCCTCGACCGGATAGCGCTGCAACACCCCCTCTTCGACCATCAGACGCGCGCCGCCCTCGTTCTCCTCGGCCGGCTGAAAGATGAAATGGATCGTGCCGGCGAAATTGCGCGTCTCGGCGAGGTGCCTGGCGGCGCCGAGGAGCATCGCCGTGTGGCCGTCATGGCCGCAGGCATGCATCCGCCCGCGGACGCGCGAGGCGTGCGGAAAATCGTTGCGCTCGTCGATCGGCAGCGCGTCCATGTCGGCGCGCAGCGCAATCGCCCTGTCGCCCGGCACCGCGCCCGCGAGCGTGCCGATGACGCCGGTTCGGGCGATGTTGCGCTCGACCGGGATGCCGAAGGATTCGAGAAGCTCGGCGACGAGCCCGGCGGTCTCGCGTTCTTCGAACGCGGTTTCGGGATGGGCGTGGAGGCGATGCCGCCAGGCGGTCATCTCGGCGTGGAACTCGGCGATGCGATTGATGATCGGCATCGAGCGGCACTCCCCTGGGCTTCTCAGGCCGCAGACCTTCCCGCATGCCGGAGCGAGGCGATCGGCGGCGCCAGCGATTGCGCAACCGCGGTGCCGAGCTGCGGCCGCGTTTCTGGCGAAAGTGAATAGCGCCAAATCCCGGCATCGGGTAAAACTTATTCCGGAAGGAGCGCAGGACGGGAGGAACCGTCGAACGTTCTGGCTTCGATAACCGGGAGAAAGCCGATGGGCATGAAACATCTCGCGAGCGGGATTGCGATCGCCGCCGGCGTCGCGATCGCTTCGCCGGTCTGGGCGCAGCAGTATAATCCGGCAACGCCGGGTGCGACCGGCACCGGCGCACCGATGCCGGCTCCGGCGCCCGCGATGCCTCCGGCGCCCGCGACGACTTCGGCGATGCCGCCGATGCATCACCCGATGCATCATCCAATGCATCACATGGCGATGAAGAAGGGGCCGCAAGTGTCCGGCGACACGACCGCCGCCCTGAACCGCGAAGAGCTCGCCCGCATCCAATCCGGGAATGTCAGCAACCCGCCGGCACCCCCGCCTCCGCCGCCGATGCCGCCCTCTCACTGAACCGGCACTGGCACTCGCTCAATCGCGCGGTCGAAGCAACGCCGACGAGATACCGGAGTTTACCCTCGCCGCCCTTCAGGGCGGAGAGCGAGAGTTCCTCCGGTCCGCGGCTTCACGCGCCGGCGCGGCAAGACGGGGAGTGCTGCGGCTATGAAAACCCCCGTCGGTCGGCAGGCGAAATCCTTCGCCGTGGCGGGCATGCGCCGCCCGAGAGCTTCCGGCCCTCGGGTGACGCCTCGCTGACACGGATGTCGCGCCGAAGGCGTCGGCGGTTGGCGCGGCGCTGCCGTCGGCCTCTGTTTGTGCGGATTTTGTCGACCCCGGCATGTTGTGCTGCAGGTTCTTTCCTCGCTAGACGATGCCATGCCCGCTGACCCCGCGCCGATCGTAACGGCCGACAGCATCACCCGCATCGGCACCGAAGCCAGAGGTGCCGTCGTCGTCAACGGCTCGCATGGCGGCGGCTATGCCGCCTATGTCGCCGCGAAGTTCGGCGTTGCCGCGGCGATATTCAACGATGCCGGGATAGGGCGCGACGGCGCCGGCATCGCCGGGCTCGCGTATCTGGCGGAGCTCGGCGTGCCGGCCGCGGCGGTCGGGCACCTGACGGCGCGCATCGGCGATGGCGCCGACATGCTGGCGCGCGGCGTCGTCACTGCGGCCAATCCGCCGGCGGCAGCGCTCGGCTGCCGCGCCGGCATGCCCTGCCGCGACGCCGCCCTCGCCCTGACGCGCACCGCCGCGGGCGGGCGGCAGCCGCCGCCGGCGCTCGAGTCGGCGTTCCTGTTGATCGCCGAACCGCCGGCAGTATGGGCGCTCGAACTCGGCTTCGGCGGTGAGCCCGGAACATGCGGGTGCCGTCGTCGTCACCGGGTCGCATGGCGGGCTGCTCGGCGGCAAGGCCGAGACCGCGCTCAAATACGACGCTCTCGCGGCGCTCTTCAACGACGCCGGGATCGGCATTGACGAAGCCGGCGTGACCCGGCTGCCGGCCCTCGACGCGCGCCGCATTGCCGCCGCTACGGTGGCGGCGACGAGTGCCCGCATCGGCGACGCCCGCTCGACCTATGAGGATGGTATCCTGAGCCGCGTCAATGCGCGCGCGGCGGCGCTCGGCATCGCGCCGGGCATGACAGCGCGAGAATTCGTCGGCGCCGTCCGCCACGCTGCGGCCGACCGGGAGAAGCGCCGATGAGCGAAGCCGATCGCGTCAGCAACCGCCCTTCGGGCCGCATGAATGGCGGCCGCGCGATGGCCGAAATGCTCCGGCTCGCCGAGGTCGGGCCGATGTTCGGCATGGGCGGATTTCAGCTGCTGCCGTTCTACGATGCGCTGGGCCGGCTCGGCCTGCGGCATTTTCTGATCAACGACGAGCGCTGCGGCGCCTTTGCCGCCGACGCCTATGCGCGGGTCACGAACCGGCCAGGGGTCTGCGACGGCACGCTCGGGCCGGGTGCCACCAACCTCGTCACCGGCCTCGTCGAGGCGCTGAACGCCGGCACGCCGATCGTCGCTTTCGCCGGCGACACCAACCGCACCCATTCCTGGAAGAACATGACCCAGGAATGCCGTCAGGTCGAAATCCTCCGGCCGGCGGTCAAGGAGCTGATCCGGGTCGAAGAGACGCGCCGCGTCCCCGAACTGTTGCGCCGCGCCTTCGCGGTGGCGACCGCGGGCCGGCCGGGACCGGTCCTCCTCGACGTGCCCGAGGATGTCTGCCACGGCGAGCATGATTTCGCCGCCGAGGAGTTTGCGATCGATCCGGCGACATTGCGCACACCGGCCCGGCGCATCCGGCCCGACCGCGCCGACATCGCCCGCGCCGCGGGTCTGCTGGCGCGCGCCGAACGGCCGCTCATTCTGGTCGGCGGCGGCATTCACCTCTCGGCCGGGTACGAGGCGCTGATCGGGCTGTGCGAGGCGCAGTCGATCCCGGTCGCGCATACGATGAGCGGCAAGGGCGGCATTCCGTGCTCGCACCCGCTCTCGGTCGGGCTCTTCGGCCGCTATTCGCGCATCGCCAACGAGCTGATCGAGGCGTCTGACTGCCTCGTGGTTGTCGGCTGCAAGCTCGGCGAAATCGCCACCAAGCGCTTTGCGCTGCCGTCGCGCTCGATCCCTCTCGTCCATCTGGAAATTGTCGCCGAGGAGATCGGCCGCTGCCTGCCGGCTGAGGTGGCGCTGTGGGGTGATGCCCGCGCCGGGCTCGAGGACCTCGCCGAGGCGCTCGCCGGCGACGGGCGGCAGGCGCGGGCGAGGCGGGCCGACTATGTCGCCGAGCTCCCAAAGCGCATGGCGGCGTGGCGGGCCGAGGCCGCGGCCCGGCTCGATTCGGCCGAGCGGCCGATCCATATGGCGCGGCTGTGCCGCGAGCTGAACCTGGCCTTGCCAGCCGACGGTATTCTCGTCGCCGATGGCGGGTTTGCCGGACATTGGACCGGGCTCCTCTACGATACGAAAAGCGCCGGCCGGCATTTCCTCCCCGATCGCGGCTTCGCCTCGATCGGCTACGGGTTGCCCGGCGGGATCGGCGCGGCGCTCGCCGCACCGCAAACGCCGGTCGTCGCGATCACCGGCGACGGCGGCTTCAACATGATGCTGGGCGAACTCGAAACCGCGCGCCGGACCGGGGTCGGGCTGACTATCGTCGTCGTCAACAACGCCGCCTCGGGCTACGTCAAGGCGTTGCAGCACGCGATGTTCCGCGGCCGCTACCAATCCTCGGACCTGGTCGAGATGGATTATGCCGCGATCGCCCGCGCGATGGGCTGTGATGGCATTCGCGTCGACGACCCCGACCGGCTCGCCGCGGCGCTGGCGAGCGGCTTGGCCGAGCGCGGCCGCCCGACCGTGCTCGACGTCATCGTCACCCGCGACCCGGCCCGCATGCTCCCCGCCGTCGACAACCGCACGGTCGAGATCAAACAAGGCGACCGCGTCGCCTGACCTGACCGCGCTAGCAGGGCTCGGATCGCCGCCGCCGGAAGGTATCGGCGGCGGCAAACGAGACTCGGGACGCGCATCCCAACTCGACATAATCGGCCGAAAGGGTGATGCTCGGCTGGCTTCGCGCCTATGGAGTATTTTCGCCGTGGCTTTGCGCCGACGAGCCTGCCTCGGCTGGCTGGCGCTGCTCGCGGTGCTTGTCCCGGGGGTGGCCTCGGCGCAGCACATTACGATCGCCGGCGGCGTCTCCGGGGGGCGCACGCTTACCGGGCCCAATTATCTGATTGGCCCGAGCCTCGGTAGACAAGTCGGCGGCAACCTGTTCGACAGCTTTGCCAACTTCAACGTGGCGGCCGGCGAGAGCGCGACATTCACCGGCCCGGCGACGGTCAGCAACATCATCGCCGGGGTCACCGGCGGCAATCCGTCGACGATCAACGGCAATGTCAAGTCCGACATCCGCGGCGCCAATCTCTATCTGATCAACCCCTGGGGCGTCGTCCTCGGACCGCATGGGACAGTCAATGTCTCGGGCAGCTTTTACGCCTCGACCGCCGATTATCTGAAATTGGGACGTAACGGGCGGTTCCAGGTCACCCACCCCGACGGCAGCAAGCTGACTGCGGCGCCGCCGGCGGCGTTCGGATTCCTGAATGCGAAGCCCGCGGCGATCACAGTCGACGGCAGCAGATTGACGGCGCGGGGCGCGATCGGGCTCGCCGGCGGCGCGGTCTTGATCAAGCACCAGGCGAAAATCGTGGCGTCCACCAGTTCGATCGACGTGACGAGCCTTGCCGGCGGAGGCAAGGTGCCGGTCGATCCGCGCCGGTCGCACCTCCTGCAGGTGACCCGCTTCGGCAGCGCGAAGATCGCCGGCGGATCGAAGCTGGAGGTAGGCAATACGACCGGACACCGCCACGGCGGCGATGTCTTCATCCGCTCGAAAAGCCTCACGATCACCGCCAGCAAGATCGATGCTTTCGATCGTGGGACCGGCGCCGGCGGCGAGATCGTGCTGCGTGCCGGCGACAAAATCGCGCTGCGCGATGGGGCCGCCGTGGAATCAATGACTACCGGCAGCGGGCGGGGGGCCGCGGTGATCGCAACGACGGCGCCAGGCGGGTCGATTTCCGAGGATGCCGGCGAGCTGCTTACCGAAAGCGGTGGCGGAGGCGCCAGCGGGCGGCTGTCGATATCGACCGGCAGGTTGTCGCTGCGCGCCGGGGCTGCGGCCGGCAGCATCGCTACCGGGGCCGGCGATGCGGGCCGGGTATCGATCTCCGGCGATTCGATCCTGATCGACGGCCGCACCGATCCGAGCGCGACGACCGTGATCGGCTCGGTCACGACCGGGGCTGGGAACGCCGGCAATGTGTCGGTTTCGGCGAACGGCTTGCGCATGCTTGCGAATGGCGAAATCTTCGACACGACCGTGGGCCTGGGCAACGCCGGCAGCATCCGGGTCGATGTGCGCGGTGCCCTGTCGATCGACGCGAGCGGCGCTTCGCTTGCGACCGGTATCTTATCGCAAGCCGATCTCGGAAGCGGCGGCAACGCCGGTCGCTTAGCGGTCGATGCCGGTTCGCTTTCGATTACCGATGGCGGCGAGATTTCGGCCTCGACCTTGGGCCCGGGGCTGGGCGGGGACGTATCGGTCTCGGTCGATCGCGACCTCCGTATCCGCGGCGGGGCCGCGACATCTATCGCCACCGGGATTTTTTCGAACACGATTGCCGCCGGCGACGGACCGGCCGGCGATGTCACGGTCAGCGCCGGCGACTTGCGCATCGGCACCAATGGAGAGATTTCCAGCAGCACCGGCGGTTCGGCCGGAGCCGGCGAGGTCTCCGTCACCGTCGCTCGCCAACTGGAGATCAACGGACCAGCGGCGACACAGTTGACGGGAATTGTCTCCGACAGCAGTGCGACTGCCACCGGCAGCGCCGGCACGGTGCTCGTGTCGGCGCGAGCGCTCCGCATTGGTGCGAACGGGCAAATTTCGAGCGGCACCTTCGGTTCCGGATCGGGCGGCAGGGTCACCATCGATGTTGCGGATGCGCTGAACATCGACGGTGCGGATGCAGAGGCAGGGATCCTGACCGGGATCGCCGCAGAGGCCGACGCCGGCAGCACCGGGAATAGCGGCGAACTCACGGTTGCAGCCGGTTCGATCTCGCTGACCAGTGGCGGCGAGATATCCGGATCGACCTTTGGCGCCGGCAACGCCGGGGAGGTCTCGGTTACCGCTCGGCGTTTGCGGGTCGCGGGGCCCAATTCGGAGATTGCCAGCAACACGACCGGCAGCGGCAATGCCGGGCAGGTCTCGGTCGGGGTGACGGGTCGCGGTTCGGGGGCACTGACCATCCTCGCCAACGGCGAGATCGGGGCCGGGACCTTTGCCGCGGGAGATGCCGGAAACGTATTGGTCGACGTTGCCGGCGGACTGACGATCGACGGCCGCCGCGGCAACCCGGCCACAATCACCGGCATTGCGTCGCAGGCCAATCGGGGAAGCACCGGAAACGCCGGCAGTGTCACGGTCTTCGCCGGCAATCTGTTCGTGCTGGCGAACGGCCAGGTTTCGAGCGGCACGTTCGCTCGGGGCCGCGGCGGGAGTGTGTCGGTCTCGGCGGCTCACCGGCTTGAAATTGACGGTGCGCGGGCGGCGCCGGGCATTCTGACCGGCGTCACTTCCGAAGCCGATTCCGGGAGCAGCGCGAGGGCTGGGGATGTTGCCGTCGAGGCCGGTCGATTGCTCGTTGCCGACGGCGGCGAGATCTCGAGCGACACATTCGGGACCGGGGATGCGGGGTCTGTTTCAGTCACGGCCAAGGCGATGTCGGTGGCCGGGGGAGGTGAGATTTCGTCGGACAGCGATGCCGGCAGCAGCGGGAATGCCGGAAACGTCCGGATCGGCGCCGGCAGGCTCGACATCGACGGTGGCGTGATATCGAGCGGCTTGCTCGCCGCCTCGAGCGGGGCGCCGGCGAGCACCGGGGAGCACGCCGGCGATGTCACCGTCGATGTCGCCGGCCGCCTGGCAATCGAAGGGTCGAAGTCGCGGCTCAGCGGAATCGTCGCGGACAGCAATCGCGGGACGATCGGCGTCGCCGGCAATGTGCGCGTCGCCGCCGCAGCGCTGTCGATCGGCGGCGACGGCCAAATCGCCAGCAGCACCTTTGGCGCCGGCCACGGCGGCAACGTCTCGGTCGGCGTGGCGGGTCTGCTGAAGATCGACGCGGCCGGTGCCGACCCGCGATATCTGACCGGAATTACCTCCGAGGCAAATGCGGGCAGCACGGGCGCCGCCGGCAATGTTGCGGTCATCGCCGGGACTTTGGCGGTTGCCGATGGCGGCGCGATTACCAGCGACACCTTCGGGGCCAGAAACGCCGGGACGGTCGCGGTTGACGCCGGCGTGCTGTCTCTTGCCGATGGCGGCTTGATCTCATCCGACAGCGGCGCCGGGAGCAGCGGCAACGCCGGAAACGTGACGGTAGTGGCCAGCCGCCGCCTCGATATCGCAGATGGCTTGATCTCGAGCGGCCTCCTCGGTGCCAGCGGCGGCGCGCCGGCGAGCCGCGGCAAGCACGCCGGCGATGTGACCGTCACCGCCGGCGGCTTCCTGAGCATCGTTGGATCCCGATCCTCGGCGTTAAGCGGGATCGCGACCGACGCCAATCCGGGCACAATTGGCGATGCCGGCAATGTGCGTGTCTCGGCGGGCGGCTTGTCGATCTCCCGCAACGGCGAGATTTCCAGTGGAACGGCTGGTGCCGGAAAGGGTGGCCGGATCGCAGTCGACGTGGCCGGCGGCCTTTCGATCGACGGCCGCGGAGCGGACCCGGTTTTTGTCACCGGCATCGCTTCGCAAGCCGATCCTGGCAGTACCGGCGATGCCGGTGATGTCCTGGTCCGGTCCGGAACCTTGTCGATCGTCGATGGCGGCGCGATCACGAGTTCCGTTATCGGAGCGAGGGATCGCCTGCCGGCAGGCATTGGAAACGCCGGCCGGGTGACCGTGAAGGTGTCCGGGCAGCTGTCGATCGAGGGTGGGCAGATCGCCACGACCGCCGATCCGGGGACCGTCGGCAATGCCGGTGCCGTCGCGGTAAGCGCAGGAGCGATCGAGCTTGCCCATGCCGGAGACATCGTCAGTACGACGGCCGGAATGGGCGCCGGCGGGTCGGTCGTGGTGATGACGCGAGGCGCGCTTGTGCTCGATGGCGACGGTCAGCCCGGAACCGAAATTGCCGCCTCGGCGACGGGACTGCAATCCGGAGCGGCCGGTGCCGTCACGGTGACAGCTGGTAGCCTGATGATCGGCGACGGGGGGATGATCGCCAGCTCGACCGCCGGGAACGGCGCCGGCGGCGACGTCAGCGTGTCGGCGTCTTCCGACGTCACCCTCTCGGGGCCGGGACCGGAAATCACTGCGCAATCGACCGGCATCGGCGATGCCGGTTCAGTCGACGTTTCGGCATCCCGGCTGTTCCTGAACGATGGCGCCGGCATCTCGACCGGGGCCGAGGCTTCCACCGCGAATGGCGGAAACGTCGGCCTCTCGCTCCGCGATCTGCTTTATCTGACCGACGGCGAAATCACGACCTCGGTCGAGGGAGAAACCGGCAATGGCGGCAATATCACCGTCGCGGCGCCCTACGTCATCTTCGACGACGGCAATGTCATTGCCCAGGCAGTCGAAGGGCATGGCGGCAACATCACGATCGATGCCGGAGAGTACATCCCATCCGCCGGTAGCGTCGTGTCGGCAAGTTCGGCCTTTGGCGTGTCCGGAAACGTGGTCATCAGCGGACCGCTCGTCGAGCTGAACGGCAGCCTCGTCGCGTTGTCGAGCGCGTTGCGCAACCCCGCTTCCTTGACCCGCGACAGCTGCGCGGCGACCGCCGACCGGCCGCAATCGAGCCTGGTCGAGGCCGGGCGCGGCGGCCTTTCGCAAGATCCGAGCGCGACGTTGCCGGCGCTCTATCTCGCCGGCCGCGACGTTCAGCTCGGTCCACGGGTCGTTGTCCCCCGGCGGGCCGACGCTGGCGATCTCCGGTCGACGCTTCGGCTGTCGGGGCGCTGCGGTTGATCGAATGAGCAGTACCGCGACCGAGGCGGCGGGCCGATCCCGGCCGGCTCCCGGCCGCGGTGCGCGGCTGCTGCGCAGCGCCACGCTGAAGGCGCTGCTCGGGGCCAATATCGTCGCGACGCTTGTCATCCTGGCCCGCGGCTACGGGGCGCTGCAGCCGTTCGAATTGTGGATCTATGACCGGCTGCGGGTGGCGTGGGCCGGGCATTCGTCGGGCGATCGCATCCTGCTCGTGGGTGCCACCGAGGCGGATGTCGAGCGTTGGGACTGGCCGCTGCGCGACGGCGACCTTGCCACCCTCCTGGAGCGGATCGCCAGTTGGCAGCCGCGGGTCATCGCCGTCGACCTCTACCGCGATCACCCGGAGCCGCCCGGCACCGAGCGGCTCACGGCGGTCCTGGCGAATCACAAAAATATCGTCTGGGCCTTCAAGCTGAAGGAAGGAACCCGGTCCGAAATTCTGCCCCCGGCGGCGCTGCGCGGCACCGATCGCACCGCTCTCGCCGATGTCGTGCCAGACGCCGGCGATGTCGTCCGACGCGCCCTGCTCTTTGCCGATGATGGGGTCGAGAACTATCCGACGATCGGGATGGCCTTGGCCTTGGGCTACCTGGCTCGAGATCATATCGGGCTGGCGGCCGGCCCCGACGGCAAGTTGCGCCTCGGGAAGGCCCTGATTGCACCGCTCGACGATGGCGCTGGGCCCTATGTCAATGTCGATGCCCATGGCTATCAAATGCTGCTCGACTATCACGGAGGCCGCGACGCCTTCCCGGAGGAAAGCGTGGGCGAGGTGATGCACAGCGACGCTGTAGCCCCGCTGGTGCGCGGCCGGGCGGTCGTCGTCGGCGTCACCTCCGAGAGCGTCAACGATTATTTTACGACGCCGTTCGACACCGGGTTCAGCAATGCGCGCCCGATTTACGGCATTGCGTTGCATGGCGAAGTCGCCGATCAGCTGATCCGTGCGGCCCTCGGCAGGGGCGGGGGCTTGCGGTTCCTGCCGCGCGGGTTCGAAGATGTCTGGATCTGGAGCTGGGCGATCGGCGGCGCCGTGCTCGGCATGTTCGTCGGCTCGACGCTGCCGGCGGTGCTCGGCGTGGTGGCGGGCCTCGTCGTTTTGGCTGGGATCGTCTTTGGCGCATTTGGCGCAGCGCTGCTGCTGCCGGCATTGCCTGCCGCACTCGCCTGGGTCGGCTCGGCGGGTCTTGCCAACCAATTGCTGCACACCGCGAATAACCGCGCCCGCGCGCATCTGCGCAAAACCTTCGAGCATTATCTGCCGCCGGCGGTCATCGCCGAGATGCTGGAGTCGGAGACCTTGCCGAAGCTCGGCGGCGAACGGCGCGAGATTTCGGTACTGTTCAGCGATATCGCCGGCTACACGACGCTCTCGGAAAGCCTTGACCCGGTATTTCTCACGGATCTGACCAACGAATATTTCGAGGGCGTGTGTGCCGCGATCTTCAAGGAAGGCGGCCTCGTCAACGCGTTCGCCGGCGACGGCGTGCTCGCTTTCTTCGGCGCACCGCAAGAGCAGCCCGACCATGCCGACCGGGCAGTTGCCGCTGCCCTCGGAATCGATGCCTTTGCGCAACAGTTCAGCGCGGCACAGAAGGCGCGCGACATCGATTTCGGGCATACCCGGATCGGCGTCCATACCGGGATTGCGATGGTCGGCAATGTCGGCAGCCGGTCGCTGCTCAAATATTCGGCGCAAGGCGACACGTTGAATACCGGGTCCCGGCTCGAAGGGTTGAACAAGGCGATCGGTACGCGGATCTGCGTTTCCGGGGAAACGGTGCGCACAGCCAAGCGGCACCATTTCCGCCCGATCGGCGCCTTTATCGTCAAAGGCCGGCATGGTGCGACCGACATTTTCGAGCCGCTAGCCGCAGAGCGCTATGATGCGACAAAGGCCGACCGCTATGAGACCGCTTTCCGCGCCTTGGCCATAGGCGAGCCCGACGCGGCCGACACTTTCGCCGCCTTGCAACGCGATGACCCCGACGATCCGTGCATCGCGTTTCATTGCGCGCGCCTCGCGGCTGGCGGAGACCGGCACCCTGATCGTGATGACCGAGAAATGAAGGGCATCGGTTTTTGTGGGGCGCTTGCCGCGGCGCTCGTCCTTGGTCTTGCCTCGGCAGCAGCTCAGCCGCGCGACGATCGCGCCCAGGCGCTCGACGATATCGGGCAGGGCACGGCGGCGTTTCGCGCCGGCGACATCGTTGCCGCGACGCAGCACTGGTCGGACGCGATCGGCCTGTGCCGCCAGACCGGCGATGCCGATCTCGAAGCGCAGGCGCTGGCGCGGCGCGGCGAGGCCTATCGGGTCGCCGGCTATTACCGCTACGCGAGCGGAGATCTGCAGGCGGCGCTGGCCAAGGCCGAACAAAGCGGCGACCTGGCGCTGATCGCCGCGGCGAGCGGCGCGCTCGGCAATCTCGCCTTTATGTCGCGGCGCACCGCCATTGCCGAGCCGCTGCTCGACCGCAGCCGCGACCTCGCCGGCCGGCTGCACGACTGGCCGACGCTCGCCGCGAGCGAGAACGATCTTGGCAACCTTTACGCTTCGACCGGGCGTCCGGGCGCCGCAGCGCAGGCCTACGCCCAGGCGATCGCCGACGCCGGCACCGCCGGCGACGGTGCCCTTGCCGCCACCGCCAAAACCAATGCCGCCCGGCTCGCCCTGCGCAGCGTTGGTTCCGGCGGGGGCGACGCGGCGCGTGCGACAGCATTGCTGACCCGCGCGGTCGACACGCTGCAGCGCCAGCCGCCATCCTTTGCCGTTGGCATGGCCTTGATCTCGGCCGGGTCGGCGGTCTTCGAAACGCAGGGCGAGATATCCCCCGACGCCCAAGCCATCGCCGAGCGCGCCTTCCGCGCCGCGGCCGAAATCGCCGAGACATTGCACAACCCGACGCTCGCCTCGCTTGCCGACGGCAGCCTCGGGCATCTCGACGAACGGGCGGGGCGCGTCGCCGACGCGGCGCGCCTGACCGAGCGGGCGGCTTTTGCCGCGCAGCACGCGTCGGCGGCGGAATTGTCGTTCCGCTGGGACTGGCAGCGGGCGCGCCTGGCGCAACAGCGAGGAGAGATAGACCTGGCATTGACGACCTATCGCCGGGCCGTCGCCGAGCTGCAATCGGTCCGCCAGGACATCCCGGTCGAATACCGCGACGGCCGCTCGTCCTACCGGACGACCTTCGGTCCGCTCTATCTGCAATTCACCGATCTGTTGCTGCGCCGAGCCTCGGCCGACGCAAGCGCCGCGCCGGCGCTGATCCGGGAAGCCCGCGACACCGCCGAGGCGCTGAAAGAAACCGAATTGCAGGACTATTTTCGGGATACTTGCGTTGCCAGCTTTACCGCCAAACGGCGGTCGATCGAAACCATTGCGCCGGGTACGGCGGTCATCTATCCGATATCGCTGCCGAAACGGCTGGAGATGCTGGTCAGCTTTGGCCGCGAAGAGCGCCAGTTCACCGTTCCGGTGCCCGAAGCCGTGCTGCGCAGCGAAGCGCAGCGCTTTCGCGAACTGTTGGAAAAGCGCACGACGAACCAGTATCTGGTTCCGGCCCGGCAGCTCTACGACCAGATCATCGCGCCGATCGCGCCGGCGCTGGCGGCGCACCACGTCGACACGCTGGTCATCATCCCCGACGAAGTGCTGCGCATCGTACCGTTTGCGGCGCTCTACGACGGAACCGAATTTCTCGTCGACCGTTACGCGACGGCGATCGCTCCGGGGCTCAAGCTTATCGAACCGGCGCCGCTCGCCGCGACATCAGGCATCGCGCTCGTGCTCGGCGTCTCGAAAAGCGTCGAGGGCTATGTTCCGCTGCCGAACGTGCCGCACGAGATCGCCACGGTGCATTCGATCGAGGGCGGCGATGTCCTGCTCAACAGCGGCTTTACGCGTCAGCAGTTTGCGAGCGACCTTAAAAGCGGCAAATACAGTATCGTGCACATCGCCTCGCACGGCCAGTTCGGCAGCGATCCCAGCCTGACCTTTGTGCTCGCCTTCGACGGCAGGCTGACGATGGACGACCTCGAGGCCGACATCAAATACGGACCGCCGCGCGAAACTCCGCTCGAGTTGTTGATCCTCAGCGCCTGCGAGACCGCAAGCGGCGACGACCGCGCGGCATTGGGCCTCGCCGGCGTGGCGCTCAAGGCCGGGGCGCGCAGCGCGCTGGCGACGCTCTGGTATATCAGCGACGAGGCGTCCGGCAAGCTGATCGCCGCCTTTTACCAGGGGCTGCAAGCCGGCCTGTCCAAGGCGCAGGCGCTGCGCAAGGCGCAAATGACGCTCGCCAGCGATCCACGCTACGCGCACCCGGCTTATTGGGCGCCGTTTCTGCTGATCGGCAACTGGCTCTAGGCCGACCGGGATGATCGTCCGTCGTATCCTCTTTGTCGCTGTCGCTGCGATCCTGGCAACCGCGAACGGCCTGCCGATCGCGGCGGTCGCGCAGACCAGTCAGGACCAGACCCTATCCCAACAGAGCATGCCCGCTTATCGGCCGCCGCTGCGCGGCGCGCCGGGCGGCCGCGTCGGCGGCGCGTCGCGCGGCACCTTCAAGGTGACGGCGCCGCTGCCGACGATCGAGCTGCTGGCGCCGAGCGACCACACGGGGCTGACCGCGAACCCGACGCCATCGCTCTATTTTTTCGCATCGGGGCCGGTCATCTGGCCGACCCGGTTCACGATCAGCGCGCCGGGACGCCCCGATCCGGTTCTCGATGCGACGATCCCACCGCCCGACGCCGCCGGCATCTATCGCCTCGATGTCGCCGATTATCGCGTCCGGCTCGATCCCGGCATCGTCTATACTTGGTCGGTTTCGGCGATCCTCGATCCGCAGAACCGCGCCCGCGACATCGTGGCCAGCGCAAACTTGATGCTGAGCACGCCGGACTCGACGGCAGAAAATGCCATCGAGGACGCGTCGCCGGTTCGCCGCGCCGCGCTCTGCGCGCGAGATGGCCTGTGGTACGACGCGGTGGCCGCCGCCGTCGCGGCGGCCCCGGCCGACCGGCATGTCGGTCTCGACGCGCTGCTGAGCGAAGTCGGGCTCGACGAGCCGCTCGCCTTCGACCGGCAAGCGACCGCTCCACCGACCCGGTGAGCGAGGATCCTAAGGAACACGAAACTCAGAACAGGTTGGTCGTCACGCGGAAATAGATGCCGCGGTCTTCCAGTGAATTGCCGACATCAACGTTGCGCAGCGCTTTCGCGTAATAGAACTCGGCGGTGATGCCTGAGCCGATCAGCCAGCGCAGACCGCCGCCGACCCCCGAGATGCTGGGCGGATAGGGCGTCGGGCGATCGACGTCCCAGCCGCGGCCGTAATCGTAGAACGGCACCAGCTGCAATTTGCCGGCGTCGTCGGTATCGGCGAGGCGCGGGATGCGAATCTTGGCGATCGGAATGTGCAACTCGGCGGAGATCAACACCGCGTCGTCGGTAACCGTCAGATATTCGCGATAGCCGCGCACCGTATCGATGCCGCCAAGCGCGAATTGTTCGATCTGAAAGAGCGGCCGATCGCTGAGCTGAGCATCCGCACGGATCAACGCCTCCCAATCCTTGTAGATGCGCTGAACATATTGCGCCTGGCCGAGCCAGTCGAAGAACTGGCCGGTCGGCGGCATCTCGGTGACCGTGGCGCCGAGCGCCTGCAAGCCGACGCTCATCGTCGAGCGGAAGGCGAACGCATGGTCGGCAGTGCGGTCGAGCCAGCTCTGGGTAAAGCGCAGTGCCGTGACGTTAGTCTCGCCGTTGACCGAGCCGGGGACGAAGTCGAACGGCATGCCGAGCAGAAAGGTCTGCTCCTCACGGTGCTCGAAACTGATGCCCAACGTCAAATTCTGTTCTGGGGTGCGGTAGAACGGCCGGCTCAACCCGACGCCGACGCTCGAATAGCTGCTGGTGATGTTCAGCGGCACGAGCGCCGGGGTAACCACCACAGTGCCGTTCCTGTCGTAGCGCAGGCTGAGGCGCGTATCGTCGCTGGCGATCGGCAGCGAATATTCGATGAAGCCGTCGTTGAGCGCGTCGCTGCGGCCGTATTGCGCGGTCAACAGGTCGCCGAACCCCAGGATGTTGGCCATCGTGCCTTGCAGCTGGCCGCGGATCTCGCCGACGGCCGGCGATTGATCATCCGCGACCTGGGCAGACAAGGAATAGCGGCTTGCCTCGCTGACATCGGCATCGACCGTCGCCTCACCTGGCTCGAGCCCTGGCACCAGCTCGATGTTGAGACGCCTGATCAAGGGGTCTTGCAGCAGGATCTGCTGCTCCTCCTCGAGATTGGCGATGTTGAACGGCGGCGCAGTGCCGCGTTCCAAACGCGAGGTAAAGTATTCCGGATTGAAGTGGTCGGTGCCGGAGACCTTGATGTCGGTCACCCGTCCTTCGACAAAGCGAAACGTGACAATACCGTCGGCGACGTCCTGATCGGGGATGACCGCACCCGAATTGACAAAGCCGCGATCGATATAAAGGTGGGTGAATTGTTGACGGATTTCCTCGAGATCGTCGAGGGTGACGGACTTGCCGATATAGGGCGCGACGATGGCATGAACCGACGCGTCGTCGAGCACGGTGTTGCCGACGGTATGGACGGCGCGCAGGATGAAATGCGAGATTCCGCGCAGCTGCGGCTTGGCCGCGGCGGCGGGCGGCTGCGCGGCAGGCGGAACCGGGGCGGGCGTCACCGTGCCCGGTGGTGCCGGCGGCGCCAACTGGATTTGGGGAAGGATCGGCGCACCACCGCCGCGGTTCTGCGAAGGGAACCCCGGCGAAACCGCCCCACCGGTCTGAGCGGCCGCGACCGCACCTGCCGCGCCCCACAAGAATGCCGCGACCAGCGCGCAATGAGGCCGAAAGGAGCAGCCGATGCCAGCCAAGTTCTTACGCCGCCTCATTCACGGGGTATGACACGCATCGGGCTGATTTGTCAGGAAGCTTGTCAACTTATAATGTGTGCCGGATAGAGAGGAACCGCGCCCGGAGCCCTTCGCCATGACCCTTTCGTCAAAGGTCAATCTTTACGCGGGCATCGGACCGGAGCTGACCCATTACGAGGTCGACGTCGACGATGCTGCGCTGACGAAGCGCGGCACGGTGACCTTGCCGGCGAATGTGCAGTACGCCTGGCCGCACGCCTCGCGGCGCTATCTCTATGTCGCGTCAAGCGACAGCGCCTCCGGGGTCGGCGGCTTTGTCGGCACCCGGCACCACGTCGGCGCCTGGCGCCTCGATGCCGCTTCGGGCGCGCTCGCGCCGCACGGCCGGCCGATCCCGCTGCCGACGCGCCCGATCCACATGACGACCGACATCCCGTCGGAATATCTCTTGGTCGCGTTCAGCAACCCGAGCGGATTGCGGGTTTACCGCATCAACCCCGACGCGACGCCGGGGATGGAAGTCGTCCAGCCGGGTCCTATCGATCCGGGCATCTACGGCCATCAGGTGCGGGTCGGCCTCGACAACCGGATCGCGATCCTCGTCACGCGCGGTCATGACGCCGCCGGCGGCAAGCCCGAGGAGCCGGGGGCGCTGAAGGTCTTCCGCTACGGCAGCGGGGCGTTGTCCGGCGAGGTCTCGGTCGCCCCGGGAGGCGGCTACGGCTTTGGCCCCCGCCATCTCGATTTTCATCCGTCGAAGCCGTGGGTCTATGTCTCGCTGGAGCGGCAGAACCGGCTCGACATGTTCACGCGCGACGCCGACACGCTATTGGCGGAACCGCTGTGCCGCGTCGGCACGCTCGCCGAGCCCGACAAAATTCGCGGACGGCAGGCCGCCGGGACCGTGCATGTGCACCCGAACGGCCGCTTTGTCTATGTCGCCAACCGCGCTTCGAGCACGAGAGAAGCCCATGGCGAGAGCGTCGGCCGCCGGGTCTTTGCCGGCGGCGAGAACACGCTCGCCGTGTTCGCGATCGACCCCGATACCGGGGAGCCGCGGCCGATCCAGCATATCGACACGCACGGCATCCACTGCCGGACCTTCCACATCGATCCGAGCGGCCGACTGCTCGTCGCAGCCCATATCATCGGGCTGCCGGTCAGCGAGGGGACCACGATCCGCCAGGTGCCGGCGACCCTCGCCGTGTTCCGCATCGCCGCCGACGGCAGGCTCGATTTCGTGCGCCAATACGATGTCGACGTCGGCGACCGGCAGATGTTCTGGATGGGTATGGTCTAATATCCCCGAACCGTAGCCACCCCGCAGCGCAGAGGCCTGTCATGCCCGAAGAGACCGCAACCACAGCCGATCTTTTCGAGATCATCCGGACCACGCGGTCGATGCGGCGGTTGAAGCCTGACCCGGTGCCCAACCGGTTGATCCGCAGAATTCTCGAGGCCGGTGCCTGCGCCCCGAGCGGCGGCAACATGCAGCGCTGGCGGTTTCTTGTCATCCGCGACCCGGCGGTCAAAGCGACCGTCGCGGCCTATTACAAAAGGGCCTGGGATGAACAGGTCGGCCCGCGCTATCGCGCCGGCGAGCCGGCCCCCGGCATGGACCGGGAGCGGTTTCTGCGGCTGCTCGCTGCGGCGGAGCATCTGGCGGCGCATCTGCACGAGGCGCCGGTCTGGATCATCCCTTGTCTCGAAGGCGGCACGCCGTCGCGGACGGCCGGGTCGTCGATCTATCCGGCGGTGCAGAACATGCTGCTGGCGGCGCGGGCCCTCGGCCTCGGGGCGACACTGACGACGCTCCACCTGACGTTCGAAAAAGAGGTCGAGGCGGCGCTCGGATTGCCGGAAAACGTCCATTCCTACGCGCTATTGCCGATCGGCTATCCGCTTGGCCGGTTCGGACCGGTCCGCCGCAAGCCGCTCGGCGAAATCGTCTACGAAGACCGGTGGGGCCAGTCCTACCAAGACTGATGCGGCAGTCGATCGTCGCGGCACGGCGCCGGCTGCGCCGGTTCGTCGCCAAGTCCTGGCTCTTGTCGCGCTGCTACTATCCGCTGCGCGGCGCCCGGCTCGCCGGCCGCCCGAACGACGAGATCTGGTATTTCGCCTATGGCGCGAACATGCACGACAATGCCTTTCGCGTTCGCCGCGGCATCTGCGCGCTGGAATTCCGTACCGCCCAAATCGCGGGCTTCCGGCTGCGCTTCAATATCGAGGGCCGGCCGAAAGGGCGAGCGGCGCCAGCCAATCTCAGCCGCGATCCGGCGGCCGAGGTCTGGGGCGTGCTGTACCGGATCACCCGGCACGACTTGTTGCGCTTGGACCTGACAGAAGGGGTGCCGGGGCGCGGCTATCGCCATGTCGAGGTCGAGGCGCAGGACGCCGACGGGCGGCGGCTCCCCGCCGTCGCCTACATGGCGCCGGGCAAGCAGAGCGACGGCCGGCCGTCGCTCCGCTACCTTACGCTGCTGCGCGACGGCGCCCGCGCCCATGGCCTACCGGAGCATTACATCCGCTTTCTCGACAGCGTCGAGCACGCCGGGTAAGCCGATCAGCCGCGCAGGCTGCGGTGCAGCCGGGCCGGATCGAGCGGCGGCAATCGGCCGGGGTCGAAGGGCGAGATGTCGACATGGCGGGCCGCGCCGTCGGCCAGCAGCTCGGCGATCGCCTCGCCGGTCGCCGGCGCGTTCAGCATGCCCCAGACGCTGTGGCCGGTCGCGACATAGGCGCCGTCGACGCCCGGCACCCGGCCGATCAGCGGCAGCCCGTCGCGCGTAACCGGGCGAAAGCAGGCCTGCGAGGTAATGATCCTCGCCGCGGCGAGCACCGGCGACAGGTCGCCGCAGATCCGCCGCAGGCGCTCGATCGCACCAGGGTCCGGCGCCACCTCGGCCGGGTCGACCGGCAGCGGGCTCTCACTGGAGATGGCGCAGACATAAGTCGTCCCGTTGCTGCGCGGAAAGAGCTCGGGGGATTGCACGGCGCCGGTCGCCTCGCGGCAGTCGATAAAGAGGGCGTCGGCGGACAGCCTCGATCCGGTCTCGAAGACGAGACTGTGCCCCTTCAGTCCGTAAACGGCCGGCAGCGGCAGCCAGGCGCCGGCGAGGATCGACCACGGCCCCATGGCGATGACAACCGCATCGCCGGCGACGAAGGCGCCGTCGACCTCGATGCCGATCAACTTCCCATGGTCGGCTCGCGCCACGCCGGTGACGCGGCCGCGACGGAATTCCGCGCCGCGCGCCTCCGCGGCCCGCATCATCGCCGCGGTAAAGGCGGCCGGGTCGACCTGCGCCGTCGTCGCGGTCGAGCCGAGTTGCTGCCGCAGGGCGACGCCGTCCGCCAGCCAATCGACCGGGCAGGCGCCGGCGCCGCGACGGAAGGCTCGATGCTGTTCGGCCGACCCGCCATAGGTGGTGAGGCGGCGATAGCCCCAGTCGCCGCCGATTTCCTCGGCGAGCCGGGCGTGCAGCGCGAAACTATGCCGGGCGAGAGCGGCGAGCGGGGTCCCGTCGCACCAATCGAGCGCTAGCAGCCTGTCGGACTTAGGTGGAAGCCGACCCAGAATGTGGTAGGTTTGAGTGGGGGATGTGTACTAGGGGCGGGTGGGGGATGAGCAATTTTCGCCAGGTGGATCGGCAGACGGGGTTTCTGTTGCCACCCTCGGTGGACGAGTGGCTGCCGCAACGACATTTGGCGCGCTTTGTGGTGGAAGTGATTGACGGTCTGGATCTGCACGAGCTGAGCGGCAGCTATCGCGGGTCGGGCTCGGCGTCGTACCACCCAGCGATGCTGCTGGGGCTGTTGGTTTACGGCTATGCGACGGGGGTGTTTTCGAGCCGAAAGCTGGAGCAGGCGACGTACAATTCGGTGGCGTTTCGCTTCATCGCGGCAAACGACCACCCGGACCACGACACGATCGCGACGTTCCGGCGGCGGTTTTTGCCGGAGATCGAGGGGCTGTTCGTCAGGGTGTTGTTGTTGGCCCGCGAGATGGGGGTTCTCGGTCTGGGCACGGTGGCGTTGGACGGGACCAAGATCCACGCCAATGCGAGCCGGCATAGCGCGCTCTCTTATGAGCATGCTGGGAAGCTGGAGGCGCAGCTGAAGGCCGAGGTGGGAGAGCTGATGGCCAAGGCCGAGGCGGCCGATACGGCGGATCTTCCTAAGCCTGCCCCGGCGAAGGCCGGGGGGATGTCGATCCCCGAGGAGTTGGAGCGACGCGAAGTACGACTGCAGAAGCTGGCCGAGGCGCGCAGCAAAATCGAGGCGCGTGCCAGCGAGCGCTTGGCCCGTGAGCAGGCGGAGTATGAGGCCAAAGTCGCGGCGCGCGAGGCCAAGGCCAGGGCGAGCGGCAGGAAGCCTGGCGGCAGGCCGCCGGCGCCGCCGGCTGCGGGGCCCGGCCCAACCGATCAGATCAATCTGACCGACGAGGACTCGCGGATCATGCCGGTGGCGGGCGGCGGGTTCGAGCAATGCTACAACGCGCAAGCCGTAGTGACGGCAGACAGCCTGTTGGTGGTCGCCAGCGATGTCGTACAAGCCGCGAACGACAAGCAGCAACTCGCGCCGATGCTGGGCAAGCTGGCGGCTTTGCCGGCGGATCTCGGCAGGGCGCAAACGATGCTCGGCGACAATGGCTATTGCAGCGCCGCCAATGTGACAGCCTGCACCGCGGCAGGGATCGAGCCGCTGCTGGCGCTCGGCCGTGCGCCACATAACCCACCCTTGGCCGAGCGCTTTGCTCCGGCACCGCCCGCACCGCAGGACCCGACGCCGCTCGAAGCGATGGCGCACCGCTTGGCGACACCCGAAGGCAAGAAGCTCTACGGCCGGCGCAAGTGCACCCCGGAGCCAGTCTTCGGCATAATCAAGTCGGTTCTGGGCTTTCGCCAATTCCTGCTGCGCGGGCTCGATAAAGTCCGCGGCGAGTGGAGCCTGGTCACCATGGCCTGGAACATCAAGCGGATCTTCGCCCTCGCCGCCCGGTAAAGGAGCATCAGAAGAGTAAATCTCAACCAAAGCGAGATATCGGTCGGAACCCTTGACCAAGTCTCCAACCCGTCAGCATCCCGACGACGGTTGACGCAATGCAAAGCCGCGTTCCATCCCTCGATAGTTAAACCCAGTCCGACAGGCTGCTAGGAAGCCGCCCGATTTGCCGGAAGCTGCGCAAGCGAGACCAGTTCGTTCGATGACGACCGACGCGATGCCGCGGCAGCTCAGAAAGTAGGCGATCGAGGCGCCGATGACGCCGCCGCCGCAGATCAACACCCGCATCGACCCACCCGGTCCTTTGTTCGGCTCGAATTTCCACCTTGTCATACCGGAGGAAGCCGCTATCCACAGCCGGAATGAAATCCCGACCTATCGTCGGGATGAGGATGTCGAGAGGAGACCGCCATGCCCGCGCCTTACGAAAAGCATCGCGCGCAGCTCGAAGCCATCCTGCTCGCCTGGGGCATGCCGGAGGACAACGCCGCGGCAACGGCCGACATACTGGGTTGGGCGGACCTGCACGGCGTCGACAGCCACGGCATATCGATGATCCCGGGCTATGACCGGGCGCGCCGCAGCGGGCGGGCGAACATGCAGGCGCGGCCGCGGATCATCAAGGAGACGCCGGTCTCGGCGCTGATCGATGGCGCTGGCGGGCTCGGCCATGTGCCGGGGCGATTTGCGATGCAGGTGGCGATCGACAAGGCGAAAGCGGCGGGCATGGCGATCGCGGCGGTGCGCAATTCGGCGCATTTCGGCGCCACCGGCTATTACACATTGATGGCGGCGCAGGAGGGGCTGATTGGCATGGCCTGCACCAGCAACTCGGTCGCGCAGGTCGCCCCGACCTTCGGCAAGGAGGCAAAGCTCGGCACCGATCCGTGGTCCTTCGCGGCGCCGACCGCGCAGGGCGAGCCGTTCCTGCTCGACATGGCGACGACGACGGTCGCTGCCGGCCGCATCCGCAACAAAGCGAATGAAGGGCTGGAATGCCCACCGGGCTGGGTGCTCGACAAGGACGGGCGCCCGAGCACCGATCCCGCGGAGGCGCGCGAAAAGGGCGGGTTCCTGACCTCGCTCGGCGGCTCGCCCGAAACCTCGAGTTACAAGGGCTACGGGCTCGCCGTGATGGTTAACATTCTCGGCGCCTGTCTGTCGGGCTCAACCCTGATCATCGACCCGGATGCCGCACAGCAGAGCGGCGCCATCGGCCACTGCTTTATCGCGATCGATCCGGGCCTGTTCCGCGACCGCGACGACTTTGCCGCCGATGTGAGCCGGCTCTGCGACGATCTGCGGGCGACACAGCCGATGGAACCGGCGCAGCCGGTCATGGTGGCCGGCGACCCGCAATGGCTCTACGCGGCAAAGCGCCGAGAAGAGGGGATCCCGGTCGGCCCGGGCCTCCTGAACCAGATCCGGCAGATCGCCCAGGCCTCTGCCGCGCCCTGGCTCCTGGATTGAGGGCGCCGCCATGACCGAAACCTATGGTCCGCTGCACGGCGTCAAGGTCGTCGCCTGCTCGACGGCGCAAGCCGGCACGGTGCCCTACATGCTGATGGCCGATCTCGGCGCCGAGGTGATCAAGATCGAAGTGCCGGAGATCGGCGACAATTCGCGCGGCTCGACCGTGCTGCCCGGGTTGCCCAGCACCTATTTCGAGACCAACAATCGCGGCGTCAAAAGCCTCACGCTCAATCTCAAGACCGCGGAAGGCCGCGACATCCTCAAGCAGTTGGTCGCCAAGGCGGATATCTTCGGCCAGAACTTTCGCCCCGGTGCCGCCGAGAAGAACGGCTTCGGCTACGAAGAACTCAGACAGATAAACCCGCGGCTCGTCTATGTGTCGGTCTCCGGCTACGGCCCCAGGGGACCGCATGCCGAGCTGCCGGGGACGAATTCGATGGCCCAGGCCTTGGGCGGCATCGCCGAGGCGTTTTCGACGCCGGGCCTGCCGCTGAAGACCGGCATCGTCTCGGTCGCCGACGAGACCTGTGCGATCCTCGCCTTTGGCGGGGCGCTTGCGGCGCTGACCTATGCGCGCAGCACCGGCATCGGGCAGAAAGTCGATTGCTCGCTGCTCGGCGGCCAGATCCGGCTGATGGGCTGGACCTTGACGACGGCGATGTGGCGCAACCGCGACCCGGTGACCGGCCAGGCGCGCATTACCGGCACGCCGGACCGCCCCGGGCTCAGCGCCAGCTTCAACGACCGTGACAAGAAGCCGCTCGTGTTCCAGCTGAACGGCGCCCGCAAATGGCGCGAGGCGATGACAGCACTCGGCTTTTACGAGGCGCTCGAACAAGCGGGGTTCGGCGATCTCGGCGTCGTCGTCGCCTCCGACGAACGGCGCGTGTCCCTGCTGCACCTCCTCGACGAGCTGTTCGCGACCGGCTCGCGCGACGATTGGGTGGCGCGGCTGCGCGCCGCCGATATCGTCGCGGCGCCGATCAACACCTTGCTCGAAGCGTCGAACGACCCCGATGTGCTGGCGAACGGCTACGTCACCGAGGTCGCCTATCCGGAATACGGCAAGACCCTGAAAGTGCACGGCTCGCCCTGGCACTTCTCGGAAACCCCGCCGCATATCGGCGTTGCCCCGAAGCTCGGCGCCGACAACGACGAAATCCTCGCCGCTCTCGGCTACACCCCGGCGCAGATCGAGAATTTCCGCGACCGAAAAATCATCTGATCCCGACAGACGGGAAGTAGCTAGCTAGCCAGCTCTTGTAGATCGTGTGAAAAATTTGTGAAATTTGTGCTAAACTGTAGACTAGACAGCCACGCCGCCCGGAAGGCATTGTTGGCGGAAATGGCCGCGTGATCGCCTTTTCGAGGCAACCGGGCTCGAAGGACGATCGGCGGCACGGGCCGACCTATATCGCAACGACGGGGACGTTTGCATGCTGCCGGCCGAAGGCACCGAGATACTGCGCGTCGCAATCCTCAGTGTCGTCATCGGCTTTGCCGGCTTCTGCATATCCTATGGCGTTTATGTCTGGCGCAAGCGGAACGCGACGAACCGACGACCCAGATCGCGTTCGATCATGCTCGCGCAAGTCACCTTTCTCCTCAGTTGTGCGACGATCGCCGTGTCGTGGGCATTCAACGAATTTCAGGGACGCAGCGGCATCGCCGGAGGCAGCGACATCTTCGTGGTCAATGCGCGTGGCGAAAGTTTCGCACAACGGATCACCTCGGCCGAGAGAGTCGCAAAGGGAGACTTGCTGGCGGAGTTTCTGTCGCCTGCCGACCGCACCCGACTCGCCGGCATCGATCTCCAGATCTCGCAGGCGAAGGCGAAAAAACAAGCCATCGGGCACAAGGTTCTGCAATATGACGAGGCTCTGCTGCAGGAGCAGGCGCATTTGCAATCCGAACTGCTGCAGGACAGAGGCTTTGCCTCTCAATTGCAGAACTCAGATGATGAGGTCGAGCGCGAGCGGGCGACACTGACGACCGATTGGACCCGAGAGGAAGGCAAGCTGCTCGAGGATCTGGCCGAGGCCGAGCGAGAGCTCGCATCGGCCCTCGGCCAGCGAGAGATCACCCAACGGGGGGTACAGCGCGCCGAAGAGTTGCAGAAACAAGGCAACTTCAGCCGTCAGCAGCTCGACCAGCGCAGTGCCGATGATTTAACAGCGCAGCTCAGTGTCGAAAAGAACAAGCAGGCCATAGTCTCCCTGAAGGAGCGTCATGCGGCGCTCAGCTCCCGCTTTGAGAGCAGCGTCAGCTCTCTTGACCACCAAATTTCCGAGCTTTCAGCGGATCGCGTCCAAATGGAGGCGACGATCAAGGATGTGGAGCGGAAACTCGACATCGTTCAGCAGAAGCTGCGCACCGACCACGATCGAGCGATCGCCGCCCGGCAGGGTGAAGTCGACGCGGTCGATTACGACATTTCGATCCTTGCTGCCGAAAAGACCCGGTTGATGGAAATCGGTGAGGTCAGGGCGCCGTTCGCGGGGAAGGTCGTTTATCGCAACTCCGCGCCTGGCTTGGCCTCGGCGAATTCCCCGATCCTTGCGATTTCGGCGGGAACGGGCTTCAGCGCAGCGATCCGATTGCCGCGCCGGGAACGGCGCGAACTCGCGGCGCAGACCGATCCCGTCGAGCTGGCGCTCGACACCCCGGTGCTCAACCAATTTTTCACAGGACGATTTGTGCGCTCAGAACCGGTCCCTTTTGAACCGGATCGCGTCATCGCATATTTCGACTGCAATCTGCCGCCCGAAATAATTGGCTATCTCGGCAACGCCGTCGACCCGGTGCGCGTGCGGCTGCTCTGGCGACCGTCCCTGTGGCTTCAGCCGGGGTTCGAGTTCGGCATTTTCCTCGTTGCGGGAAGCTTCTTCTGGTTCGCAATGGGCGTGCGCAACTTGGTGCGCCCCACGCGCTATCTACCGCGCGAAATCGGTTCTCATGCATCGGCGGCGTCGCCCGACGGGACTCTCCGCCTGCTTTCGGCGACGACGCGCCGGGAAGTTCATGATCGGTCGGGATAAAGGGAGGCGCATGCGCCCGGCGGCAGAGATGGCGCCGACCGACGGGGAGCGCAATGCCGCGGGGGAGGAGGCGCCGATCGTGCTTTTGTCGGCGCTCTTTGTATTGATTTTCGCCTTCGGGGTGTTTCTGACCGCCCTTATGCCGATCGGCTACGTGACGGAGGCTGCGGCGGAACTGGGGCGCGGAAAGGTTCCGCAGACCCTGTGGTTCGTCGCGTTGGCGGGGCTCAGCCTATTCATACTGTCGCGCTGGTGTGCCGTTCAGACGATGGCGTTCATCGCCTATTGCCAGCTGCAGAGAGAGAAACCCGACCCCCCGGCGAGCTGGCCCATGGTGTCGATCCTCGTTCCGGCGTATCAGGAGGCGGAGACGATCACCTCGGCACTCGCCGCCCTGGTTGATCTCGACTATCCAAATTACGAGGTCATCGTCGTCGATGACGGCTCGTCGGACGACACGTTCGAGCGGGCCTCGGCTTTTGTCGGAAATTACGACCGGTGTTCTCTCAGACTTCTCCGCAAGCCGAACGGCGGCAAGTGGAGCGCGCTCAACCTCGCGCTCGAATGCGCCACGGCCGACCTCGTTCTGTGCATCGACGCGGATTCGCGGATCAGTCGCGATGCGCTCAAGCTTCTCATCATGCGGATCGACAGACCCGAGGTCGCCGGCGTATCGGGACAAATCACGGTCCGCAATCGGCAACGTATGATCACCCGCCTCCAGGCCTACGAGTATGTGGTCGCGAATGGCGGGCTCAGAACGGCACAAAGCCTTTTCGGGATGGTGCTGGTCGTCCCCGGCCCTATCGGTCTCTATCGTCGCAAGGCCCTGCAAGACATCTTCGAGCGGGATATTCAGCCCGCGGTGCTACCCTCCGGCAACGCCGGAAAAATCGCGGGACCGTTTTCTCACGAGACCTTCGCCGAGGATTTTCAGCTCTCGCTGACAATCCTGGCATTGGGGGGCCGGATCGTATACGAGCCGCGCGCCGTCTCTTATACGAGGTCGCCCGATCTCACGCATACCCTGCTGAGCCAACGGTATCGATGGTATCGCGGCACCTTGCAGGTCTTGAAGATATACCTTCGGCGCCTGCGGCAGGTCCCGGGATCGAGCAGACGACGTCTTGATCTGATCATCGCGGCCGTATACCTGCTCGACCTCTTCGTTCTTCCTCCCTTCAATGTGATGGTTCTGTTCGGAGTGGGGATCATGGTCGCCACCAGCACGCGGTTGGGCGACCTCGCGATGTGGGTGCTGGCGGTTTGGCTGTTGAAACTGCTGTCCGCGACATATCACGTACTGACCCAACGTGACGATCTGTCGCTGGTATCGCTGGTGCCGCTCTACGACCTTTATCAAGGGCTCCTGCTCAACTGCGCCTGGGCAATGGCCATGCTCGATGAACTCAGACAATCGAAAATGAATTGGTGAGGACACTGCTCAGGGTCGCCCGCCGGCCGGCGAATTTTACTGCTGCAGTCCTACTTGCCGGCGTGGTTGCGCTGCCCTCGTTGGTGAATGCCTCCGACAGGCGGCCAGAGCACACGGTTGCTGGTTATTTCATTTCCTGGGGTGCCTACGAACGCAATTATCGGCCGCGCGATATCGACGCGACCAAGTTCACCGACATCATCTATGCTTTCGCCGACATCAAAGACGGCGAAGTCACGCTCGGTGACGCAGCTACGGATCTGCGCAACTTCGCGGATCTTCGCCAACTGAGGTCGAAAAATGACCACCTCAAACTCCTGATCGCCGTGGGAGGTTGGGCCGGCTCAACGCATTTCTCCGACGCGGCGTTGACCCGACAGGGCCGCCGGCGGTTCGCCGACAGTGCCGTGGCCTTCCTGCGCGACCACGGATTTGACGGCATCGATCTCGATTGGGAGTTCCCGGTATCGGGCGGCAAGGAGGGCAATATACGGCGCTCCGAGGATCGGGAAGACTTTACCCGACTGCTGCAGGCTCTGCGCGCGGCACTCGATGCGGCCGGGGAGGCGGACGGAAAGAGATACCTTCTCACCATCGCCGCCGGCGGCTCTGCCGAATACGTCGCAAATACCGAAGTCGCGAAAATAGCCCGGATCGTCGATCGGTGCGGTTTGATGAGCTATGACTTCGCCGGTGCCTGGTCCAAGAGAAGCGGGCACAACGCCCCGCTCTTCGCAGACCCGGCGAATCCCTCCCCGGACGCCGCGCACAAGAGCGTCGCTGCGGCGGTCACGCTGCTCCTTCAGGCCGGGGTGCCCGCGAAGAAGCTGCTCCTCGGCCTTCCCCTTTTCGGTCGCACATGGCGCGGTTGCGACCGGCAGAACAATGGCGAATATCAGGAATGCTTGGGCCCGGCGAAGGGCACGTGGGAGGACGGCGTCCTCGATTACCAGGACATCGCGGCAAACTATCTGATAAACAGGGCTTTCGAGCGACACTTCAATCAAACCGCCAGAGTACCGTTTCTGTTCGATGCGGAGTCAGGACAGTTCATCAGCTATGACGATGCCGAATCGTTCCGCTACAAAGTCGAGTTCCTCGAAGGAGCAGCGACTCGGCGGCGCGATCTATTGGGAGATCACCGCCGATCGCAAAGGCGGCCTGATCGACCTGGTCGCCAGAGACTTGCTTCCCGGCGGACGACAATAGAGAGCGCGATCCGCCCATCTCGCCGGGACAACACCGGCCGCGACCGCAGGTTCCACACCCAAGCCACTTTGCGTGGCCGTAATTCTCGGCGAGTTGTCATGGCCCTCCGACGTGCAAACAGCCGAGTTGAGCCTTGGTCGGTGTCGGGGTGATGGTGCCGGCGATCTTGTCGACATAGATCTGCCCGCCCTGGTAGCACGAGAATACGGCGCTGCCGTTGTCCTTGACGGTCGATACACCGCCATACGGGACGAACTGGACCGTGGCGCCCTGGTTGGCGAGGATGCCGGCAGCGTTTCCTGTGAGGGTAACTTTGTTCAATTGCATCGCCGCGTTGAGCGCGGCGTAGATTGCCCCGAGGCCGATCGTATCGGAGATTTCTACCGTATTGAGGATCGAAACGCCGCCAAACTGTTCAAAACCCGCCGCATATTTCCGGGCGGTACCGTTGCTCGATATATTGATTATGCCGGAAGGATTATAGGTTTCCGTTCCGCAATCCAATGCTTCAATTCCAATTCCTTTATTATTTTTGATGAGGATGGTGCCGCTGCCGGCGGTTTGCAAATTTATTTTACTAGAAGAACAGAAGATGCCGGCGGTCTGGGCCGTGGTAACTTCCATAGTCTTGCCTGTGTCTGCGAAGATGTTCAGCGTGCTGCCGAGACCGGCGTCGATCCCATAGGCGCCGGTCGTGGCGACCCGGCTGTCGATGGTATCGAGCGCCGAGCTATCCCAGACAAAAACTCCATTGCCTGGCCCGGTTATTGTGCTGTCTTCAATCGTTGCATAGGCATGCGGTCCCACGTAGACGGCGGTGGAACCGCCTTCGATCGAGATACCTTGCAGTTCAAGCTGGCTGAGCGCCGCCACGGTGTTATCGGTAGGGTGAACCGGCCGCAAGGTCGCCGTTGGATTGCCCTCGATCGTGACTTCCGAAACCCGGCTGACGAATACGTCCTCGGTGCAGGTGCCGTTGACCAGAATCGTCAACCCACCGGCGGCCGCCGGGTTGGCGGCGAGCGCCGCCTTGATCGTCTGGCCTTTCGAACAGTCCACGGTAACCGACGCCTGCGCCGCGCCGGCAATTGCCGTCAAGATCGCGGCACCCAAGATCGGCCGGGTAAGCTTCATATTTCCTCCGTGATCAAAAATGGAGGCGATACTTTCTTCCCGATTTTTGTATCGTTGCCGCAGCGCCTCCGGCAAGGCAGCTTTTAATTAACTGCTCTTGAGCCTCGGGATCAAGACAACATCCCGGTCGCCGCAAGCGGGCTAGGGAGATGAGAGGGAGCGGCTTTTCATCCACGTCATAGGATGCGATTCTCCGCGTATGGTTCCGCTCTCGGTTCTCGATCTTTCCCCGATTGTCGAAGGCGGCGATGCCGGGCAGTCGCTGCGCAACTCGCTCGATCTGGCGCGGCATGTCGAGGCGCTCGGCTACCGCCGCTTCTGGATGGCCGAGCACCACAATCTGCCGGGCATCGCCAGCGCGGCGACCGCGGTGGCCTTGGCCCATGTCGCGGCCGGCACCAGCAGCATCCGGATCGGCGCCGGCGGCATCATGCTGCCGAACCATGCGCCGCTCCTGATCGCCGAACAGTTCGGCACGCTCGCGGCGCTGCATCCGGGCCGGGTCGAGCTGGGTCTCGGCCGGGCGCCGGGGTCGGACCAGATCACGGCCCGCGCCGTGCGCCGCGCGCTGCTCGGCGGCGCCGACAGCTTTCCGCAGGACGTCATCGAGCTGATCCAATATTTCGAGCCGGCCGAGCCTGGCCAGGCGGTGCAGGCGATCCCCGGCGCCGGCTTGCGGGTGCCGATCTGGATCCTCGGGTCGAGCCTCTTCGGCGCCCAGCTCGCGGCCTATCTCGGCCTGCCTTTCGCGTTCGCCTCGCATTTCGCGCCGGGCATGATGATGGAGGCGATCGCGATCTACCGCGAGCGGTTCCGCCCGTCGGCGCAGCTCGCGTCGCCCAACGTCATGCTCGGGATCACCGTCGTCGCCGCCGAGTCCGATGACGAGGCGCAGTTCCTCTATTCGTCGCTGCAGCAGTCGATGCTGAACAACCGGACCGGGCGGCGCGGGCGGGTGCCGCCGCCGGTCGCCGATTTCGAGGCGGGCCTCAATCCCTACATGCGGGCAATCTTGGAGGACGGGCTCTCCTGCGCCGTCATCGGCGCGCCCGACTCGGTTCGCCGCGGCCTCGAGGAATTCATCCGCCGCACCGGCGCCGACGAGCTGATGGTGACCGCCAACATCTTCGACCACGAGAAGCGCAAGCGATCGTTCGCGATCATCGCCGAAGTGCATGCCGCGACGCGGGAGGCCGTGGCTGTGCCACCGACCTGATGGGTTGCCGCGGCGGCCCCGCCCGGTTCAGAGCTTGAGCAGTCGGCGGGCGTTGCCGTTCAGCAGCTTCTCGGTGTCCTCGGGACCGAGCGGCAATGTCTTCAGCCATTCGGTGCCGGGCGGGTTTTCGGCGAACGGGTAGTCGACCGAGAACAGGATACGGTCTATGCCGATCTCCATCATGCTGCACAGGAGAGCGGTGTCGGAAAAGAAGCCGCTCGTCGTGATCCAGAAATGCTCGCAGAAAATGTCTCGGAATGTCCTCTCCTTCATCGTCGCGCGCAACCCGTGGCTGATGCGCCACAAGAGAAACGGCAGTCCCTCGCCCATGTGCCCGAGGATGATCTTGAGGCCGGGATGGGTGTCGAACACGCCGCTCAACACGAAGCGCAGGCCCTGGGTCGCGGTCTCGACCGTGAAGCCCCAGGCGGCGCGCAGGATGCCGGGATGCGACTGCGCGTAATCCTTGTAATAGGCCTCGATGACCGCCGCGTGCGGCAATGCCGGATGAATGTAGATCGGCACATCGAGCTGGGCGGCCCGCTCCCAGATCGGCCAGAAGCGCTTGTCGTCGTGAAAGACACCGCCGGTCAGGCCGTTGACCATCGCGCCCTTGAAGCCGAGCCTGGTGACGGCGCGCTCCAGTTCGTCGGCCGCGGCGCGCGGGTTGGCGGTCGGCAAGACGGCAAAGGCGGAAAATCGATCGGGATGCCGCTGCACCGCCTCATGCAGGCGGTCGTTGGTACGGCGCGCCAAGGGCGGTCCCGCTTCGGCATCGACCGCCTGAAGTCCGGGGATCGAATGCGACAGGACCTGCAGATCGATGCCGGCCTCGTCCATCTCGCGAAGGCGCAACGCGCCGAGATCGTCGAGTCGCTCGACGATCTCGCGGCCCGCGCCGGGACCGCCGCCGCGTTCTTTTACTTCGGGGTCCTGATAGTGCTCTTCGAGCGCGATGATGTAAGGCTTCTTTGCCACTCCTGTTCTCCCTCGTAAGCCTGGCGCGCGCCGACGGCCTTCGCGCCAGGTTAAAATCGGATGTCGGTCGGCGGCAGGCCGAACTCGGAGCGGCCGAATACGGCGGCGGCGCGGTCCGGGTTGTTGCCGGCGTGCGCCCGCATCGCGTGCACGTCGCGCCAGGCGCGCTGGATCGGGTTATTCAGGAAGATGCCGCGGCCGCCGCTCGCCTCCATCAGCCGGCTGATCGCGCGCAGGCTCCAATCGACCGCCTTCGAGAAATCCCAGCGATAGCGCGCCCGCCGCGCCAGCGGGATCTCCTTGCCGGCGCAGGCGAGGCCGTACATCTCGGTGAAATTTCCGAGGATGCAGTTATAGGCGCCGTCGATTTCGGCCGCCAACTCGGCGAGCCGCATCTGCATGAACGGGTCTTCGGCGAGCCGCGAGCCGTCGCGCAGATTGAGCCGGGCCTGCGACTGCTCGCGGAACGCCGCGAGTGCCCCGATCGCGACGCCGACCGCCGGCGAGGCGATCGAATTGGGGAACATCGCGCCGAACGGTATCCGGTAGAGCGGCCCGTTGTTGAGAACAAAGCCGGGATTGCGCAGATGGAACGCGTCGAGATAGGAGTGGGTGCGGTATTCCGGCACGAAAGCGTCTTCGACGACGATGTCCTTGCTGCCGGTGGCGCACAGCCCAACGACGTGCCAGTTGTCGTCGATCGTGTAATCCCGGCGCGGCAGCAAAAAGACGCGGACTTCGGGCGGTTCGCCCTCCTCCGACGGTGGTGCTGCGCCGCCCAGCGCTACCCACTGGCAATAGTCGCAGCCGCTCGAAAACGACCAGCGGCCGCTGAGACGAAACCCGCCGGCGACGCGCTCGACCTTGCCGGTCGGCGCCAGCGAGGTCGACACCTGGATGCTGGTGTCGTCGCCCCACACATCCTTCTGGGCTTGCGGCGGGAACAGCGCCAGATGCCAATTGTGGACGCCGACGACGCCGAGGATCCAACCGGTCGACGCGCATACCGCGCTCGTTTCGACGATCGCCTGAAAGAACGTGGCGGGATCGAGCTCGAACCCTTCCCAGCGCCGCGGCTGGATGCAACGGAACAGCCCGGCCTCCTGAAAATCGGCAAAGGTCTCCTCGGGCAACCGCCGCAACTGCTCGGCGCGGTTGACGCGCTCCTTGACCGCCGGCAGCAAGGAGCGCACGCGCTCGAGATACTCTTCAGGCTTCATGACACTACCGCCCCAGCCGCCGCCGCTCCCGCCGGGACCATGCTACACGACGAACAGGAGGATCGGCCACGCCGTTGTCGCGCCGCAGCGGCGGGCCCGCCGGGCCAAGCCGGATCTCGACCCGAGATCGCCGCCGAGCGGTAACCCAAGCAAAAAAATTCTATATTTACGACCGGCTATGGACCGTCCGCCAACAGTTCGGGAGTTGGCGGACGACCGATGCCGGCGGTTCGCACTGCTCGACGAGCAGCCGCCAATAAGAAACAGACCGACGAAGTAGGGCGGAACAGCGCGTCAGCGCGCATTCCGCCAACTGGCCCAAGGCGCAGGAGATGGCGGAAGATGCTCCGCTTTTCCGCCCTACGATGATTGTCGGTTTCATCCCCTGCGGGTCGACGGAAGCCGGTGGGCGACTAAAACGTTTTCATCTGCGCGCGATGTGAGAAACAAGCGGGGTCCTGGCGATGAGAGGGTTCGATCCGGCGGAGATCGCCGCAGAAATCGCTTATATGCCGACGACCGGCGTGCGCGAGACGCATCGGCTGGAGCTGGTGATGGCCAGCGCGGCCAATCTCGAGGGCTATGGGTGCCTCGTCGACCAGCCCGAGGGCTTCCCGATCGAGATCGTTCGCTGGCCCGCCGCGGGCTGGCGGCCGGTCGACGCGAATTCCGGCGATCAGGGCGGCGTCACCGAAGGGATTTTCGAGTTCTGGTGGCGTGGCGAGACGCTCTATGCCCGCAACAATGCGGTTGGCGACAGCTACGTCTTCGCCTGGAGCCGATGGCCGGAAGAGGCGGCCGCCGACGGCTCGCCGACGCCGCCGCAGCAGGCTCTGATCTGGCGCGCCAATTATCACCCTGACTGCGGCCAGCTGTTCTATCCGCTCGACGGCGAGAGTTTTGTCGTGCCGCTGGCATTGCCCGGCGACGATGTGACGCCGCAGCAGTTCGTCGCCTTTTGCGTTGACGGCAGCAGCGGGCTCTACATCCATCCGAATGTGTGGCACGGCGCGGTCGTGCCGTTCGACGATCATGCGCGGCTGCTCGACCGCCAGGGTCGCGTCCATGCGCGAGTCTCGGTCGATTTCGCCAAGGAATTCGGCTGCTATATCGCCGTACCGATGCGGCCGCCGCGCGTCGCGCCGTAGGAAGCCGACTTTCAAGATCGAACTCGATGTCGACGACCCGCGCTCGGTAGAGCGCAAATTGGCTTGAGCAACGGCCAGTAGAACACATTCTGATTGCGACAGAAAAATCGACCTGATTGCGACAGAAGAAAATCGACACCTTACGACCGGCCGGAAACCCCTACGCTCCGATGCCGCCAAAGAAGGTTCCGCTGATCGGAGGCTGCCGACAAATCCGCACTATTACTATTCGCGAGCCGGTCGAACTCACCCCCTTGTCGAGTCATTCAAGTCAGGAAATAAGTGCCGGCCATCTGGGTCGAGCGGCAATGGCTTTGTCCATCGTACTGCGGCCAGGGTGAGATCGCCGTAGAGGTGGGGAAAGAGCGATCCGTCTCGTGCTGGCTCCCATTTTAGCGCCGGCCCGAGAACCAACTCATCGA
>CAWBQT010000013.1:0-27046 GCA_963790875.1 uncultured Alphaproteobacteria bacterium | reverse complement strand
TTAAGGACTACGTGCTGGCGCGACGGCAGCGACATCGCGAAATTTTTGTGCCGTTGCGGCACGATCCCGGCCATGCGCAGGTGGATTTTGGCGAGGCGCTGGCGGAGATCGCGGGGATGAAGCGCAAGATCCTGGTGGCGCGCTCGCTGGAAGGGGCCTGGGAGGAGAAGCTGCGCGCCACGGAAACGATCGAACAGGACTATGAGCGGTGGCGCCGCGCGGAACCCTGCTTGTGTTGAATGATGCCGACCGGGCTGCGCTGCAGATCCTGGGCGAGAACCTGCCGCGGATATGGCATGCGGCGACGACCACCCCGGCCGAGCGCAAGCGCCTTTTGCGCTTCATCGTACGCGAGGTGATTCTCCACCAGAAGCGGGTGCCGGGCCAGATCTGGCTCAAGATCCTGTGGCAGACGGGGGGCGACCAGCGAGCATCATGTGCAGCGGCGCGTCCACACTCACCGTGATTACGGCGATCTCGAGGGGCTACGCCAGCGTGTGACCGCGCTCAACGGCGCCGGCAAGATGGACGGGGAAATCGCGGCGGCGCTCAATCGGGAAGGCTTTGTTGCGGCGCGGGGCGGCGCCTTCACCGGCGAGAACGTCTGGCTCCTGCGCCAGCGCTGGGGCCTTGCGACGGTGAAGATCAACGGGGTGAGCGCGAACCCGCCACACTGGCTCGACGGCACCTATTCGGTCCAGGGCGCCGCCGCGGCGCTCGGCATCACGCCGCAGACCGTCTTTAAGTATCTCGCGCGCGGACTGGTGAGCGGGCGACAGTTGGCCAAGGGGCAACCCTGGCAAATCGATCTCTCCGAAGAGCAGATCATCCAACGTCGCGAGCGCTTGCGACACACCAGATGGTCGAGAAAGGAGGTATCATGAAAGCGTCGGCTTCGAGAGGTTGAC
Source organism: uncultured Alphaproteobacteria bacterium (assembly GCA_963790875.1). GTDB lineage: Bacteria > Pseudomonadota > Alphaproteobacteria > ATCC43930 > CGMCC-115725 > AP-15. The sequence continues at coordinate 26,138 of CAWBQT010000013.1, read as the reverse complement.
CGGCGCGCTGCTCGATCGGTTGACACACCACGTCCACATCCTCGAAATGAACGGCGACAGCTATCGCCTCAAACAGAGCAAGCAACGCCAGCGCCAGACATAAAACCCGGCTGGCGGTCAGCCTGCCACGGTGCTCACTGCGGGGAAGGTCCGGTGCTCGCCATGCTCGCGGTGCTGCGCGTGGCTCCGCTCCTCCCATCCCCTACGCTGCGCGCCGTGACCTGGATAATGCCAGGTCGCTGAGGAATGCTGTGTAAACGTTTTCATATGGGCTTCGCGCAACCCGGCGAGACAGACTCGGAGTAGCCGCTTTCCGGCCGCGATATCGCCTCGTTTGGCGGAAAGTTGCCCTTCGTAGTCTAGACCACAAGCATAGTAGCTGTTCAAGCTGTGCTTTTCGGCATGGTCTTTGAGGCGAGCAATTGAGCGTTCGGCGGCCTCCAAATCTCCGAGCCTGAGCGAAATACGGCATCCAGCCGAAGCCAGCGCTTGACATAATGAGACAGGATGGCCACTGGCCTCGGTATCGGCCAGAAGGTCGCGAGTGGTTTGAGGCGATTGATCGAGCAGGCTTTGTAGCCAAAGAATTTCCGCGACAATGCAGCGGGGCAATATCGAATAGTCGATCCCGGAATGCGCGATTTGAGCCCGTTGCACGACGGACGTGGTGCGACGGCGTACCCGCTGAGCGTAGGTCAACACCTCAGCGTACTCACCAAAGAAAAGAGTGAGATGCCGATGATGCAGTCCACCGTCGCAATAGCGACCGCATCGGACACTGCTTTTGGCTATCGCCTCAGCCCGGCGACCGAGAGTAACCGCGCCCTCGGCGTCTTCAAGACGAAGGCAAAAAAAGAGCCAAACCGGCGAAGGCTCGCATGTGATAGTCGAGGTCCTCGAACCTCTCGGCGAGCTCGCCTGCTCTCGTCAGCGCTGAGCGCGCCCTACTGCTCATACCCTGGGTGAACATCAGCGAGAGGCCAAGCTAAGTTTGCAGCATCATCTCTCGACGCGGCTCCCGGTCTGCGGCTTCAAGAAGGTCGAGGGCCTTTCCCGCCCAGCCGTGACACTCCGTCAGCAATGACATCTCGAGCCAGATCGGCGCCGACGTCCCTGTCAAGGCCACGGCGATCGATCTGTCGCCCCCAGGGGTGAATGCCCCAGTGAGCGCGGCACGAATGTTATCGATTTCGGGCAGATACGCTGGAGAAGGATCATCCCCAGCCGACCTGTTCGGCGCCGATTCCAGCAGGTCTCGATAGTATTCCACGTGGCATCGACCAAGCGCATCGGCTTCGCCACTTTCCATGAGTTTCGTCAGGGCATAAGAGCGCGTGCTCTCGAGCAGCCGGAGGCGGGGTTCGGCGTCGCCCACCTCCGCCGCGACCAGCGACTTTGCGATCAGTTCCGCGATCTGGTATATGACCTCGTTTTCGGGGTGGACGACGCCAGCGGCTTGAAGGGTGAAGCCACCGACGAAAATTGCGAGCCGGTGCAAAACCCTTTGCTCGCCCTCGCTCAGCACCTGATAGCTCCAATCGATAGTGGCGCTCAGGGTCCGGTGCCGAGGCACGGCCGTGCGACGCCCACTCGTCATCAACCGCAAGCGCTCGTCCAGGTGCTCCGCCAGACCGCGTATCCCGAAAGCCTCGACGCGGGCGGCTGCGAATTCGATCGCGAGCGTCATCCCATCCAGCTTTCGGTAGATGTCTACGACGAGCGAGGCGTCAGCGTCAGTAAATTCAAATTCGTCCAGCGTCGCCGTTGCCCGCTCGACAAACAGTTGAACCGCCGGGGAGATCGAGCGCATTCTGCGCCCACTTGGTTTTAATAGCTGGCTGAGGGTGGCGCAGTGGGTGCCTACCGCCTTACCCGCAGCCGTCGGGGGATGGCTGGATGGTGCGCGAGCCGCGTCGGCGCGGCGATGCGGGCGGCGCATTCTCGGGAGGGCAGAATTGCGGATTTGGGATCTGCGGCGCGGTGATGATGAGGACAACTGCACGAACCCTCATGGCCGGGGCCTGCGCAGCCTGGTCTTTTCGGCCGCGCTCGAATTCAATTATCTTAAGGCGCCAATTGGGTTTTGCGTCCTTTTTGTCGCTCCGGCGCTGCTGATCGGTCTCGCGCCGTCGATCGCAATTGCTTACGGACGCCTGCTGATCCATGCACCCGCTTTGACTGAAGGCAGCCTGATTGTCACGCCGGTTGTTCTTTTGGCCTTGGCCGCTCTCGCCTTTTGGCTCGGCCGTCCACTGGCTGCGGTCGCGTGGAACAACTTATGGCATCTCCACTACAGCCTGGTTTTGCCGATGTTCGTTGTATTGCGCGAGATTTTGCGCGCGGTCATCGAAGGATTCCGCGGTCGGTCAATAACGACAGAACAACTCGATCGGAGCCGCCGGGTGTGCGCCGTCATCGCGGCTCTGCTGTTTGGCGGCGCGGGCTTGGTTCTCGCGAGCGTCTGTCGAACTCTATTGGCACCTTCAAATTGTCGATCTGGTGCATGTTCGATGGCAAAGAATCGCAGCGGCTGGGATGGGCAACGCTGCCGTGATTCTCGGCGTCTCGACCGCTATCGAAAGTCTTTACTGGATCTGGCGCGAGCTTTCTCTCAAAGGCGCGGTGCTCGACTGGATGCCTGGTCCGCCAACGCCGGAAGCGCCGATTGTAAGAGTGGCACATCTTTCCGACCTGCACATTGTCGGCGAGCGCTATGGCTATCGCATGGAGGCCGGGACCGACGGTCCGCGTGGAAACCGCTCGCTTCGCAGGGCTTTGCGAAAACTCGACGCCATTCACAGCGCGTCCGCGCTAGACCGCGTGTTGATAACGGGCGATATCACCGATGCCGGGACGCGGGCCGAATGGGCCGAATTTATCGATTTGCTGCGCGGCTGTCCCGAGTTGCGGCGGCGGCTCTCGGTTGTCCCTGGCAATCACGACGTCAACATCATCGATCGCGCCAATCCCGGGCGCCTCGACCTGCCGTGGAGCGCCGGCCAGTCGCTCCGAAAATTGCGTTTTGTGCTCGCGCTCGATGGGCTGGTCGGCGATCGCACGCATGTCATCGATCGCGCCTCCGGCCGTTATCGGCCCGTTATTGAAGGACTATCTACGGCAAGGCCGGCGAGCGGAGCGGCTGCACGAGTTGGCGGAAAGCGGGACCGTGCGCGGGCGGCGCGAAATGACCAAAGTGTGGGACCAGATCTTTCCGTTGGTGGAACTTCCGGACGCCGGGCGGGTCGTACGGGGTACTCTGCTCAACTCGAACGCACGAAGCCATTTCGCCCTGACCAATGCAATCGGCGTCGTCGGCCCGTCGCAGCTGAAGGCGCTGCGGCTCATTCTGCAGAACACCCGGCATGCCTGGCTTGTTCTGCTCCATCACCAAGTGGTCGAATATCCGTGGGTTTCGGTCAGCTTGCGTGAGCGTATCGGTCTGGCTTTGATCAATGCGCCCGATCTCGTGGCGGTGCTAGCACCGCATGCACAACGCATTATCGTGCTTCACGGTCACCGCCACAGGGATTGGATCGGCGTTTGCCGTAACATCGTCCTGTGCTCCGCGCCATCGGCCTCGCTTGGCACGGACAGCATCGACAAATACCGGGGCAGCTTTCACATTCATCAGCTGTCGGCGACTGCCGGTGGACTTCAGCTGATCGCTACCGAGCGCATTCGCGTCTTGTAACCGTCAATAACCGCGTCCTGAATTGCTAATCGTTAAGGGAGGTAAGCATGTTGACAGCCGGAAATTTCAGCTTTGGCAACTTCTTGCTCGACGTATTCTCGATATTCATATTCGTGCTCTGGTTCTGGTTGTTGATCACGGTAATCGGCGACCTGTTTCGCCGTCACGACATCTCGGGCTTCGGCAAGGCGATTTGGGTGATTGTGCTGATCCTGGTCCCTTATTTGGCAGTGCTGGTCTATTTGATCTCACAAAGCCGTGGGATGGCCGAACGCAATGCCCAGCGCGCGCAACAAGCCCGCGACGAGCTTCGCCACGTTATCGGCTTTAGCGCTGCCGACGAGATCGAGAAGCTCGAACGGCTCAAGAATGCGGGCACGATTTCCGCCGAGGAATATACCCGCCTGCGCGCGCGGGTGGTGCAATAACAGATAGCCCCGCAAGGCGAGAGGCGGAGCCGGGCGACCTAGTCGCCTTTTAGCCTTGCGCGCGATCTAGCGCGCCGAGGTGCCGCTGCTCTCGCAAACTCAGAGGCCGGTCAACCACCGCGCCTGCCGGCCGCATATCCTTGCTGGAAGGCTGCATCCTGGGAGCGTCGAGATTGATCGACAAGCAGCCCGCCGACGAGGCCAGCGCCGGCACCGATCCCCGCACCAAGCCCAGCATTGCCGCCGATAGCGCCAAAGATGGCGCCCACCCCGGCGCCGGTGGCCGTGCCGGTCAGCGCGCGCTGCTGGGTTGGGGTCATATCGGCGCAGGCGATAACCGGCACGGCAATCGCAGTAACCAGAAAGAACCGTCTCATCCGATCCCCCGGAGTGAGGTTGTGCGTCGATATGGCGGGTTCAACGAGAAGGCGGGCACGGATAGCGCTCGCTCAAAAATCGAAACAGCCCGTCGCTTGGCGATTGGACCATCCGATCCGGCGCCGCTCGTCCCCAGCTGACAAACTCACTCATCGACTGAGAGCGCGTGGGTGGTGGATTGGGCAAGCAAAACAGTTTCCGGCCACGAAACGCAGCCATGTTCAGCATCTCGACCGTGACCGCTCCTTGGATATAGCCTTCGCAGAAGTTCAGAGCCGCTGTTCCAATCCCGTTGTCGGGCGTGGCGCTGCACAGTTCGACCAGATCGCCCGCCGAATTGAGGTTGAAGTTTGCCTCGGTAGCGGCTTGGGCGGAACCAGGCATAAGCAAACCGAGAGCCGCCGCTGCGATCCACTTCCACTCCGTCATTTCCCCCTCCGGCAAAGTACCCGAAAGATTCAGCGTCGATATGCCGATCTCCGGTGCAAACATCTCAGAAGGAACCGAACAAAGAACCGAGCACGATCACCACCGCGAGCGCGATGATCGGGCCGACGATCGCCGCCATCACAATGTCGAAATAGCTTTCGCTGTGCGTCGTTCCACAGACCGAGAGCATGGTTACGACAGCGCCGTTCTGCGGTAAGCTGTCGAGTGTTCCGGCGCTCATAACGGCGATGCGATGTAACAGTGCCGGATCGATGCCGTGTTCGGCGGCGAGGCGCATGTAAGTGGCACCAAGCGCATCGAGTGCGATTGTCAGTCCGCCGGAGGCAGAGCCGGTCAATGCCGACAGCAAATTGGTCGCCACGGCGAGCGAGACGAGGGGGCCGCCCTCGATCGACAGCACCCAGCCGCGCACGATCTCAAACGCCGGCACCGCGGCGACCACCGCGCCAAAGCCGACCAAGCAGAGATTCGCGGCTTGGCCAACGGATCGCGCATGCGCTCGCGGTTGAGGTCGGTGACTGCCGCATGGATGGCCTGGTCAAGTGCGGCTGCGTCAGTGAAGGTCTGGTGCGCGAGGTGATAGGCCTTGAGATGGTGCCAAACTACTTCGATGTCGTTGAGTTCGGGCGCGTATTTGGGCAGCCACTCGACGGTGAGCCAGTGCGCGCGAGCGGCCAGAGCGGCGAGCGAGCGCTTGCTGGTATGGATCGGGCCATTGTCCTCGACCAACACGACCGGCTTGGCCTGCCGCCCGGGCTGGGGGCCGTAGAGAGCGTCGAGTTGCTCGAGATGGGCGATGAAGTCGCTACTGCGCTTGGTCGGGCTGGTATGGACGATGAGTTCGCGCGTGACGTGATCGAGCGATCCCAGGATCGCTACCTTCTTGGCTTGTCCCGGTGCCGGCACGCGCAAGTCCGCACCCGACTCCGCCCATACCCGGGCGAGATAGGGATGCGTCAACGCCTCGCTCTCGTCGCCAAAGAGGAGAATAATGTCGCCTGCCTCGGCCTGTTGCTTGCGCAGTTGCAGGCGCAAGCCGACCCGTTCCACCTCGCTTGCTGTCTGACGTCCCTTCAACGTGTGCCGGGGCCGCCGCCAACGGAACTTTTTTTTCGCAATGCCTTGGATAGCTGCGCCCGGCTGATGCTCAGACCCTCGCGCGCTTCAATCTCGGCTCGCAGGCGGGGGATCGTCCAGTTGGGCCGGTCCGCTACCGGTTCCTGCAGCAACGGCGTGACCACTCGCAAAGCCGTTGCACTCTTCACCGCAGGCGGACCGGCCGCGACGCTCGCCCGCAGCGCTTCAACACCGCCCGCAGCGAAATCGCTGCGCCATAGGCGAACCGTATCTTCCCGCACGCCGAACGCCTCGGCGATCTTGGGACTGGTCCAACCAGCAAGCGTCAGCAGCACGGCGCGCGCCCGGTCTGCCTCGCCACGATCGCGCGAGCCGGCAAGAACCCCAAGCGCGGCGCGTTGCTCGTCGCTCGCTGTCACCGGAGACTTGCCCGCCATGCCACACACCCGCGAATCCGTGTCGCCACTGAATTGCAAAACCTATCCGTTGGTCAACCAAGCAGAATCTGCTTAGGCTCGCGACGCTCAGTACCGGCAGAACCGACGCGTTGGCGCCAGAGTCGAGTGTCTCGCGCAGACCCCGCAGTCGTGGCCAATTGACGGCGATAACGGTTACGATTGCGGCAAGCAGGGCGGTCACCACCGACCACACGCCGCCGACGGCATAGAGCGAAGTCGCGCCGAACCGCTTCTCGGCGAGAAACGATACGTCAAGACTTGGCAAAACAACCACCGTCATCAGTACATTGACACTGACGACCACGATTAGCGGTAATACCGCGAAGCCGATCGGCGGACCTTCACTGCTCGGGCGCCCGTGAAGGACTTCGGGGGGATCGAATTCGCGCGCGGTCGTGGCGCGCTGGCGGACCGTCTCGTCTTCCGCAGCCCGATCCGGTGAGCCTGGGCGCGCGGCGCCAAAGCTTTCGCCTCTCCGGCGAGCCGCGGCGGCGGCTCGGCCCAGCCACCACAATCCAAATGCGACCATGATCGCCGAGGCGATAATCCCGAGCCCCGGCGCCGCTAACGGCGTCGTGCCGAAGAACGGGATCGGGATCGCGTTTTGGATAGCCGGCGTCCCAGGCAGCGCCGACATCGTAAAGGTAGATGTGCCCAATGCCACCGTCGCCGGGATCAATCGATTGGGGATCTGCGCCGTGCGGAACAGCGCCTGCGCCATCGGCACCAGCACAAATACCGCGACGAACAGGCTGACGCCGCCATAGGTGACCAGCGCACCGGCCAGCACGACCGTCAGAATTGCCCGGCTGGGTCCCAGGCGCTTGGTCATGAACTCGGCGATCGCGGCAACAGAACCGCTGTCCTCCATCAGCTTACCGAACAGCGCGCCCAGTAGGAACAGCGGGAAAAACTGCGCGATAAAGCGCGCGGCGCTGTCCATAAAAGTCTGCGTCCAATAAGCGAGCAGCGGACCGCCGGCAAAGGCGGCGGCGATCAGCGCCGCGCCCGGTGCCAACAGTAGAATGCTGTAGCCCCGATAGGCCAGCCAGACCAGCAGGACAAGGCCGATCAAGATCCCGAGCAATCCCATTTGGTTTACAACCGCCTCAAATCCGATCGATACGGAGGCCGGCAGCGCGATTGCTGCTCACCCGGCGGCAACTCCGATCGGATAATTGCGCTCGGCGCCTTCTTCCAAATGGGCCGGTCTCAAGCTTTCGGAAAATACCCAGGAAAGATCGAGGGTGCTGCGCACGCCGAGATCGTCGTAATGCTGCGACAGCCAGTTTTTCGCGGCTTTTCTTCCTTGGTCGCGCAAATGGGTCAAAAAGGCCCACTCCGCATTGAGTTTGCTAGAAACCCGGAGTTTCAGCATCGTTTCCGAGTCCTCGATCGCGTGAATATGAATGTCGCGATAGCGTTCGCGCTCGAGGTTCTCGTGGTGAATGATCTCCCATAAAAAGGCGAGCGAGCGCAGTTCCTTGAAGAGGCTGGCGTTGAATGTGATCTCGTTCAGCCGGTTTCGAATATCGCTGGCCGAGGTCGGGACATCGGGACGATGAAACGGATTGATCTGGATCAAGACGACGTCGCCGGCCTCGCATTCGTCGACCAGCGGAAACAGCGCTGGGTTACCCATATAACCGCCGTCCCAATAAGCCTCGCCATCGATTTCGACAGCTTTGAACATGAACGGCAAACACGCCGAGGCCATCACGCAATCGAGCGTGATTGCGGGTTCCCGAAAGATCTTCGGCCGGCCCGTGCGAACATTGGTCGCGGTCAAAAACACCCTTATGCCGTTCGGGTCGTTGACCCGGTCGAAATCGATACAGCCGGCCACGACGTCGCGTAGCGGATTGAAATCAAAAGGATTGAAATCGTATGGCGAAAACTGGTGGTTGAGAAACTCCATTAAGATGAAGCCTGGCGAATTGTCCAGGCTCCAATTGCCCATCAGCATATCGATTGCGGATCGCCGAATTGGACTAAAACGGGCCGCGGCACTGGTCGCCGACCAGAAGCTTTCCAGGCGTTTGCGAGCTTCGGCAGGTCCGGCGCAAGCCATACCGTCGGCTAAAGCCACCGCGTTCATTGCGCCGGCGCTGGTGCCGCTTACCGCCTCGATGTGGAGACGTTCGTCATCGAGGAGTTGATCGAGAACACCCCAAGTAAAGGCGCCGTGCGAGCCGCCGCCCTGCAGGGCGAGCTTGATCGACTTCTTGGTCCGCCTGTTCATCCGATCCTCCGGAATTCGAGTGTCTGGAGCGACAAGCGCCTCCAAAAGAGCCGGCGAGCAGTTCGGATGCCTCCGAACGTCGGATGCTCAACCCGTGCCGCGTGCTTGCGTACCGGCGGTGCAACCGCGCCATGAGGCCTCGCCAGGAAAGCGCATCAGGCAGGTACCACCGGTCCGGCGTCAACCCATAAATTGGAAAAATCGATGACTCGCGGAGCCCAGAGTCAATTTTGGGACGTCAAGTACTCCATTTGGGATTCGGGGCTCAAGCCAGCGGAGCTCGATCGCGTTAGCCAGCTTAAAGTTGATGGTAGAAGCTAGTTTATCGTTGCGGTAGAGTGTGCGCTCGATGCCAAACCAAGAGAAGACGCTGATGAGACATTTGGCAATGACTGCGATCGCGGTCACCGCAATAGTAGTTTCCGCGCCCATTTGGGCACAGCCGGCTCCCTCCACCGCCCCACCGCCTGGTGCTAACGCATCTGCTCCGGTGCAATCGATAAACCGGATGCCGGCGGGAGGGAGGGCGACGTCGGAGAGGGGTGCTACTGGCTCGGTGACCCGCGCCCATCACCGGCGCCATGCTGTCCAGTCGGCGAGGGCTTCGTCCACTGATAATATCGCTAACCAGCTTAACCGACAGGAACTCTCACAGCTACCGGGTGCCAACCCGAGCGTCACAAACGCCAACCCAACCACCACAAACCGGATGCCAGCCGGCGGGAGGGCAACCTCAGGGGGACCGCACTTTTAGCGAAAAGAGGCCAGTATGCGGTGCTGGTCTGTGACTTCAAGGCCATTGCGTTCGCTCATCATCGCGATGTGCATATCGATTGCAGCCATCTCCACAGCACGCGCGCAACCGTCCCCCACCGCTACTGCTACGCTCCCAAACGGGACTTGGACCGTCCAGGGTCGGGAGATCCCCGGCACCCGATGCGGCCATTGGCTTGTTCGGTTGACCACTGCGCAAGGCAGATTGACTGGTGTCGTCTCGCTTGCGAGAGCAAGCGTGCCGATACAGGATCTCACGCTGATGCCCGACGGAAGCTTCTCGGGAACGACACAAGCCGGTGTCGTGGGCTCGACACATGCGCGCGCCTATCGGATTAGCGGCCGGTTTTCGGGGGACACTGTTCACCTCACCCTGGAAACCAATTTATGTCCTGCTCGCCGCGGTGTGGGCGTGCGGCAACCTAGCCGTGGGTGATCGCAGGCCGCAGATCGCGTTCGAATTGACCAATCCTCGCGGTTTTGGGCTGATCCTTTACTCCGATGAGGATTACTCGCGTCTGCGCAGCATCCCGGTTGATCCCCTATGCGCCGTCTGCGGTGGTGAAGGCAAAGGACCATCAAGCTGGCAACGATTGCGCCAAGTGGTCGGCTTCAGCGTGGCCGATAAGGTCGAAGAATTCGGGTGGTTGAAAAAACATCGGATAATGAGGAGTATTTTCAGCGGCGTGCCCGAGTGGGCGTCTCCGGAATGAGATGGTTGGTTTGAAGATAAAGGCGTGCCCTCGGTGAATAAAAAAGGGTGTCGCGATGTTGGGTCGAAGAAAGATTTTGGCCGCCGCTCTCGCCGCCATGGCGTGGCCGGTTGTAGAGGCAATTGCCCAGCCTCGTCCGCCAATGCCGCCGCCACGTCACGAGATCCGGCCGCCGCGCCCGGCCGGACCCCGCCGCTGGTATTGGTCGCGCGGTTTTTGGCGGTGGAATGGCCGTCGCTGGGTATGGGTCTCCGGGAGGTGGAGATGGCGCTAAATCTGCGGCCGGCCTCAGATCCTTTTCGGCCGGTGCTTAGGCAGCGGGCCGCTGTGAGAGATCCTAGCAGGCTAGGGGCTTCCGCGCCTTCCCGAAGCATCCTATGGTTTGATCGAGCGGCCACAAACAACCTATTACTCATGCGGGTTTAGCGATCGCCGCTGTTAAGCAATACAGGACGCAGCGCCTTGTTGCGAGACGAATGGCTTGGTACATCTCGCGGAGGAGTTGTTAAATTTGAAACTGAGACGCCGCCCAAGGCGCGCTTGTCACCTCCCAACCCGTCGCGGCAACGGATCGGATTTCGAGAGGATTCGCCGATGGAAAGACGAGAAGTCCTATTAGGTGGTGCGACAGCTGCAGTCGCGGGGCTCCTATATGGCCACGCTCAGGCGGCAGAGGCGCCTCCAGAGATCGTTGCCGCAATTGAACGCTTCCGCGCGTCGATCCCCAGCAATTTCGACCGAACCTATGTCGAGAACGTGGTGGTTCCGTTTTTTCTGACCAGCATCTACGAAGGCGAGCGACCGGCACTGCCGATGATCGACGTCACTCTTACGAAGGAGAACGCGCTGCCGTTCGGACCTATGGGGGTTGATTTATGAAAATTGGAAACCCACCCCCGCGGAGGGCGTCACCGTCTTCCTGCAAGGGCTCGAAGAGCGCGGCGACAACAATCTGCGCAAGCGGATCTACATGTCGGCAGTGACACCGGACCTGTACCGTTCGATGTACGGGGACAAGGTTGTGGCCTTCTTCGACCGATTGCTCGATCCACGCTTTGCCAACAAGCCGTTCATGCGACATTACCTTGACTATTATTTCGACATCTACTGGGATTTGCACCTCGGGGTAAAAGCCGACGCAATTCCGCCGCAGGTTCGGGTGATCGGCGAGAGCTTCAACACCGTTCTCGCGTTCCGAGATCCGATGCTACCGATCGTGTACGAGAACTACATGGCGGTGCGCTCGCTGCTTCCCTTCCTCAAGACGTGGATCAATGAGCGGCTCGACGACGTCGCAAATGGGCACATCGCTGATCCCGAGAAGACTTTTGCTTGGTACTGGCTGAAGAACGCCGGCAACGGCGAGCATTTCCGCAAGAAGGATGTGGTCTTCGAGTGCTTCCACAATTTCGTGGCCCTTAGCCAGTGGGGCAACACGATCTTCGGGATCATGTCGCGACTGAGCCAGGACGGCGGTGCCCCCGAAGTGCGCGCGTCCTTCGAGAAGATCATGAGCGGCAACTATGACAACGCAAATGGCGGTCCGTATACGCCGCTTGAGTTGCTCGTGATGGAGCTGTTTCGCACGATTTCGCCCAACGGCGGCAGCCTCTCTGCGTTGCAGGACGCTCGGCAATCGCAAGCTAGCGATAACTACGGCGATAGCCAGTCGCCGTATGTGAGGTTCGGACTGCCTTACGAGCGGCACGGCTTCATGATCACTCCGCACACCTCTACCAGCTTCGACCCGAAGCACTGGAGGAATCCGCATCAATTCGACCCCGATCGATACCGAAGGGTGCCGACCAGCGCGCAGATCGACGAAGACAAATGCCGGCAGATTGGCTTTGCGCGCTGCCCCTTCGACATCACGACGTTCCCGGTCAGCGACGGCCGTAACGCTGGGCTCACCAACAGCGGGTTCGGCACGGTGTTCGGCGTGGCCAACGGCAAGCCATTGCCGGTCTGCGACTATGCCGGGTTCGCGCCGTTCGGTTTTGGCTATCGGCGCTGTCCCGGCGAGCAGCTGACGATCGAAGTCTTCGCGGATTTCCTGCGCAAGGTCTGGCGCGACAAAATCGCCTTCCGAAAGCTCAACCTGCCCAATCCGGGAAGGGTACCAGTCGGGCCTAGCGCGGTAATTGATGACGATATCGGCTTTACCAGGCCGGCCTGAGGGGGTAGGGCCGCGCCCTATGCCCTCGGCTTCGCGCCTTTTCCCAAACAGCCGATGCAGCACCACCAGGAGCGTCGGCGCAAAACGCGGGTGGGCCCTTTATTTGACGAGCATCGGAGTGCAACTTTGGGAATGCGGGATTTGACACTGCCCGCCATCTGCGACGTTTCGGTTACCAACGTGTGCAATGCGGCGTGCGATTTTTGCGGCTTTGCCCGCGACAAGACATTGGCCGGGGCGGCGCGTTACCTCGATGCGGAGGCATTCTCGCGAGCGTTGCCGATCCTGTATCGGCGCGGGATACGATATTTGACGCTGCAAGGGGGTGAGCCCCTGGTCCACCCCGAGGTCGTGCGGCTTGTCTCTATGACGACCAAGACCGGCATTTCCTGTGCGGTCATCACCAATGGATGGTTTCTACCGCGGCATATCGATGCGCTGGCCGCGGCCGGGTTGTCGCGGCTGATCGTCTCGATCGACAGCGCCGACTTGGCGGAACATGATCGCAATCGCGGTTTATCCGGATTGCAGCACCGTCTGAGCAAGGGGATCGGGCGCGCGCGCCTTGGGCTTGCCGGTGCAGGCGTCGGTTACGGTCAGCCGCTTGATCCGATACGACGAATTGCCCGACACATTGCGGCATCTGGGGTTCGATGACGTCTCGTTTTCATATCCGCGGCGCGAGCCCTTTGGTTCGACTTCCCTCGTTTTTGGAGAATCATCCCTGGTCGATCTCGACCATAACGAACTGCTCAATGCCCTTGCCGCGATCGGTCGGTTGCGCAAACGTTTTCCGGTGCTCAACCCGCACGCATCGCTCGCCGAGATCGCCCGCTATGTCCGCGGCGAACCGCAATCAGTGCCGTGCATTGGCGGCCACAAATATTTTTACCTGGACTGGAACCTCGACATCTGGCGCTGCGAGGCGTGGCACGAACCGATGGGTTCGGTATTCGATTTCGACCGCATCCCGGATCGGCGCGACCCCTGCAACGCCTGCATGATGGCTTGTTATCGCAATGTCAGCATGTTGATGCATGCCGCTATTGCGACGAGCGAGGCGGCGCGGGCGCTCGCCTCCGGCAAACTCGCCGATGCGGTTTCGTCGCTGTTCCGCCGCAGTGTGGCGCAATCGCTCTGGGCATTGGCCAAGGAGACGCCCAAGATGCGGCGCTTGGCGCATCGACGCCAACGCACGGCACGAAAGGACGGCGCCGGACGAACGCGCCGGCAACCGCTCTATGCTGGGGAGCTCGGTCCGGACACCGCGGCGGGCGAGTAGACCGACGAGCGCCGCGAGCCGCCGACCGCGGCTACGCAACCTCACCGCTGGCCCGCCGCCATTTTGGCTGGCGGCGCGGGGCCGAGAAACGCCGCGATCGTCGCGGCGTCGCGGCCAATCATCGTCTCGCCTGCCGAGACCAGCTCATCGATCTGCTCGCGCGGCAGGGTGAGGCCGGTCCGGATCCCGACGAGACGCGCCCGCATCTCCGGGTCGGGATAATCGGACAGGCTGACGCGCATGATTTTGCCGGCGACGTCGGCGCATGGGTAACCCTCGATGACCGGGCCGCGACGGCAGCGCAGCGTCTGCAAATGGCCGACGAAATCGGTGACGGTGCTTTCGACGGCGATCAGCGTCTCAAGGTTGTAGGCGCCGATCTGCGTGCTGGTGACCGCCGAAATGATTTGCCCCAGCCCGCTGACGACGCGCTGGCGCGGCCAGTTCGGGTTTGCCGCCGACTGGCCGTCGACGCTGATTACCAGGATCCGGCGAACCCGCAAGAGATCGGTCGTGAACCGGTTCGTCGCGGTATCGAGCAGCAACATGTCGTTGAGCAGCACCCGCAGCGCCAGATTGTCCGAAATCCCTCCGTCCATCAGATGGATCCACGGAGTGTTGCGATTGTCGGAATAGCGATAGAGAGTTTCGATCAACGCGCGGCGCCGCAAATCGCCCTCTGCGCGCTCCCATGCGTCGGCCGGCAGCGGCCACGGCAGCGGGCAATCGCGGTTGCGATAATTGCGCAACGTCACCGGGCTGAACAGCACGGGAAAGCCGTTGGAGGCGGCGACGGCGCGAGCGACGGGCAGCGCCGACAGGTCGGAACAGATCACGTCGAAATTTTGCGGCAAAAAGCCGAACGGGGTGCCAAAGGCAATATCGGTGGCGTTGATGCTGACCTGCGGGCGGCCGCGCCGGTAAAGATCGGCGAAGGTGGCGCCGTGAAACATCAGCCGGTCGTAGATTTGGGTCATCCGGTCGTTGGTGCCGACGAGCGGATTAAAGATCCAGTTCCAATTCCACGGCAGCAAAAACGTTCCCCAGATGTAGGCTTCGATGTCGCGGTAGAGGAAATCGTCGGGAAAGGTGTCGAACGACTTTTCGCCGTAAAGGCCGTAATAGGCCGCCGGAAAGGAGCCACCTGAGACGCCGGCGAGCAGGTCGATTTCGTCGAGCAGCGTGCTCGTCTTTCCCTCGATCCGGACCGGGATTGCTCCCATGCCCCGCAAGACGCCAAAGGCGAACGCGGCCGAGCGCTTGCCGCCGCCGGACAGCGCGACCAGCACGAGGGCGCTTGCTGCGCCGCCGCTGCGGTTGACGTCGAGAAGCCGGTATTCGGCATTGCCTGCGGGCGAGCGCAGCGGCTCGTTCATCGTCACCGTCAACGAACCGCAGCCGGCGAGGAGCAAGACCGCAGCGAGCCCGATCACGCTCCATTTACCGACATGGCGAATAGCAGCTCCGATCACCGCTGAGATCGCCGACATCTACCGAGCGGCCCGCTTTTCCATCGAGCGGTCGGGCGCGAGGGCGATCGCAATCGCGTGCGTCGCAGGGTTTCTGGCGCACAGGCTCGCCATCGCGATCAGGATCGGTACGCCGATAAAGGCGCCGGCGATGCCCCACAGCATCGCCCAGAAAAACACCGCGAACAGCACCATAAACGGAGATAGCGAGACCGCCGCGCCCGTCACCCGGGGCTCGACATAACTGCCGACGACGAATTGGACGAGATTGAGGCCGATGAACATGATGATGGCCGGTGACAACGCTTCGTATTGCACAGCGGCGAACACGGTCGGCAGCAATGTGGCAATAAACGAGCCGATGAACGGAATGAAGTTCAGGACAAAGGCGATGACGCCCCATTCGCGGCTGAGATCGAGACCATAGGCGGCGGTAAAGGCCCAAAAGCCGAGCCCGGTCAGGAGGCTCATGCCAAAACGGACGAGCATGTAAGTCTGCAGTCGGCCGGCGATTTCTGCTGCCGTATCGATGGCGGCGGCGCCGAATGCGCCATTGCCGACCCGCTCGAGGCGCCGCCCGAGCGGTTCCAGTTCAAGCAAGCCGAGGATGACAAACATGAACGTCACCAGCGCGAAGCTGACGATGCCCTGCAGACTGGCGCCGACGCCGCGCACGACGCCAAGCATCCACGACATGTTGAATTGTTGCGCGACCAGCTCGGCGGCATAGAGACCGCGCCGCTCGAGCAGCTCGGCGGCATGGCTATACAAGCCCTGCAATCGTGCGGAATTGGCGATAATCCATTGCGCGATCCGGCCAAAGCCCCAGACGATCAGCCAGCAGCCGATCGCGATGGCGAAGAGGGCGACGGCGGCGGTGGTCAACACCGCGAGCAATTGCGGCAGCCGCCGCTGCAGGCGCCGCTGCAACGGCCAAACCAGTGCGATGACAAACAGGGCGAAGGCAACCGGGGTCATCACGCTGCGCGCCAGCGCCAAGGCCGCCAGGGTCACGATGACGGCCAACACGATCGCTGAGAGGCGGAGCGCGCGATCTCCGACCGGTTTTGGGGGATCGTCGAGAGCCATCGACCGATCGTCCCGGCCGGTTTTCACCGCCACGCCACCAGCGCGGCCAGCGCGATCGCGATGAACAGCAACGCCAGGGTCGCCGACGGCCATTCCCGCAGCCAATTGTCGGCGGTTTCGATCGCCCGGCCCCAGGCGGCCGCGGCGCCGACCCAACGCTCGCCAGCGACGATGATGTCGCCCTCCGCCACGGCAGGCAGGCGGAAGCCGGAGCGCCACAGCATGGCGGCGAAGACCCCGCCCGCCAGCACCGGCCACAGCGCCGTCCCCAACGCTGCCGGGGTGAGAGCAGCGGTGCGTGGGCCTGATCCGGCCAGCGGAAAAAGGGCCCAGGGCACCGCGATCGCGGCAAACGCGACGGCGAGCCAAGGCCACACCAGGCCGCACGGAGCAGATGCAGCGGCGCCGGCGGTTTCGCGCGCCGTCAGACGCCGCAGGAAATGCAGCATCAGCAATGTGCTGGCGGTGGCGGACAAGGCCGCGAGTACCCCGACGAGGCCTTCTCCGAGCTCGGTCTTGAGCGCCAGCTTGGCCAACCCGCCGCCGGTCAGAGGCAAGCCGCCGAGCCCCAGCGCCAGCACCGCCGCCGGCACCAAAACCGGCCACCGGCGCGGGCGCGCCGCCGCGGCAACGCCGATCGCCAAAAACAGCCCACCTTTGACCAGAATGTGATTGGTCGCCGAAAAGCTCGTGGCGAGGGCGGCTCCGGCGTCGCCCACGGCCCATCCCATACCGAGCGCCGCCGCCAGCAACCCCATCTGGCTAACGCTCGAATAAGCCAGCACCGTTTTCGGGTTCTGCTGGGTAACCCCGATCGCGACGCCGTAAAATGCCGACAGCAACCCGGCCGCGGCCAAGGCTTCGCCCCAGCCGGGCATGGCAAGCCCGAGCGGCAGAAAGCGGATCAAACCGATTAGGCCGGCTTTGACGGCGGCACCGCTGAGCGCCGCCGCCGCTGGGATCGGCGTCGACCGATAGGCGAGCGGCATCCAGCCATGACCCGGTACCAGCCCGATCTTGAGCCCGAAGCCGAGAAGCAGTAGTGCCAATGACGCCTCGCGCCACGGCGATGCCGGTAATGCTGCCACCGCGTCGCGGATCAAGAGACTGCCATCGGGCACGGATTGCGCCATGAAGACGAATGCCATCAACAGAAAGGCTTCGCCGAGCACTGCTAGCGCCAGGTAGACGGCGCCGGCGCGCCGGCTGGCTGCGGTGCCGTCATGCACCACGAGGCCCCAAGCCGCGAGGCTGACGACAGAATAGGTTAAATAGAAGCTGACGAGATCCGCGGCCATAAAAACGCCGATGCTGCCGCTGAGAGTGAGCAACCACCACTCGCAAAAGCGTCCGGCGTTCGGCTGGCCCCGAAGATAGGACACGGCATAAGCGCCGGCGATGATCCATAAGAGTGCTGCGGTCCCGAGCAGCATGGCTGCGGTCGTGTCGAGCGTCAGGGTCATGCGAAACGGCGGCGGGAACAGCACCAGCGGCGCACTGCCGGACGTCGACAGCGCCGCCGCAAGGGCCGGCATCGGGGCGAACGCGAGCAACGCGGGCATGCGCTCTCTCAGACGCCGCGACAAACAAGCTGAGAGCAGCGCGATCGGCGCTAAGAGTGCCGCGATCAGCGCCGCCTGGGCGGAGATCGTCTGGGCGGAGATCAAAATGCCGACCCCCCCCGCCTGGCGCAGCGCCACCAGCGCTTCCGGCAAAGCGACCGGCGACAACGAGCCAGGCTTCACTTCAAGACCGCCAGGGCCGCCGCGGGACGCCCGACCAGCAGCAATTCCCATGGTCGCAGCGGCACAAAGCCGAGCCCCACCGCGACCAGTGCCAGTGCCAACGGCACCGCCTGCCGGCTCGGACTTATTCGAGAGAGCAGCGCCAGCGGTTCGGGCGGATCGGTCAGCATCCGTGCAAGTACCAGGAAGACATAGCCGCCGGCGAGCAGACCACCCAGCAGAATGACCACCGCCCACCACCACTGGCCGGCGGCCACCGCCGCGCTCAGCAGCATCGCTTTCGCGACAAAACCGCCGCTCGGCGGCAGCCCCATCAGCGACATGCCGCCGAGCCCGAAGGCAAAGACGGCGACTGGCAGAGCCCGGCCGACCCCCGACAGGTCTCCGATGCGGTCGTGGCCGAGCGCCTCGGCCACGAGACCGGCGGACAGGAACATGGCGGCCTTGGCAAAAGCGTGCGAGACAGCCTGAAGCACGCCACCGGTCCAGGCGGTGGCGCTCCACGGGTGATCCATCTGCGGACCGGCGGCGAGCGGGAACATTAAGAACAGATAACCGATCTGCGCCACCGTCGAATAGGCGATCAACAGCTTCAACCGCACCTGCCGCAGCGCAACGACGCTGCCGAACAGGATGGCCGCCGCCGCCAGGACGCCGAGCAGCTGCGCCACGCGCTGGTCGATCAGCCGGGGCATCAGGTCGAACCACAGCCGGACCACCAGAAAAAACGGCGCCTTGACGACGAGGCCCGACAGAACCGCGCTGGCCGCGGCCGGCGCGCCAGCGTGAGCCGGAGGCAGCCACAGATGCAGCGGGTAAAGGGCCGCTTTCGCGAGCAGCCCCGCCGTCATCAGCGACAGCGCCGCCCAGGCGGCGGGTTCCGCGCGAACGCGGCTCGCCAGCACGGCGATGTCAAGGGTGCCGTAAGTACCGTACAGCAGCACGGCGCCAAGCAGGTAAAGAGCCGAGCCGAGCAAAGCGAACAGCAAATAGCGCAACGCCGCCGCGAGCGTGTCGGCACGCCCGTCAAGGCAGACGAGCGGCACCGCGGTGAAGGTGAGCAATTCGAGGGCGACAAACAGATTGAACAGGTCAGCGCCGAGAAAGACTGCGTTCAGCCCTCCCCACAGGCCCAGCAGCAACGTCCAGAAGACGAGCGGCGCCCGCGCTTCCGTGTGACTATGTGTCGTGAATTGCGCGTGCGCGAACAGCCCGATGCCGGCGATCAGCAGCGCCGCGGCGACCAGCATCACCGCGGAAAAACCGTCTGCGCGCAACGCGACGCCCAGCGGTGGGTCCCAGCCGCCGATGACGTATTGCAATACCTTGTGCGACCGCCAAACCCCGGCCGCGATCGCCGCCGCGAGCGCGAGACCGAGCGGCATCACGACCAGCGCCACGCGGCCGGCGTAGCGGCCAGCGAGCAATGAAAGCAGCGCGCCCGTGACCGGCAAGACGATCGCGAGGACAAGCAACGCGGCGCCTCCAGTAGCCCCCGCGGACAGCATCGGGGCGACCAGCATCAGCCTTGCCGGCCGCTCTGCGGCGGGCGCGTCGCGATCTCCGAACCGAGTGTCGCACCGCGGGTCTCGCGAGCAAGACGCAGCAGCAACGAGAGGCCCAGCGCGGTGGCGGCAAAGGCGACGACAATGCCGGTAATGACGAGCGCCTGCGGGATCGGATCGCCGCCAAACCCAGCCGCTGCCCCGCGGCGCCCGATACTCCCCAACAGCAGGAACACTCCGGCGCCCAGCAGATTGAAAGCGAGTATTTTGCGCAGCGGTTGCGAATGCACGACCAAGCCGAAGAGGCCCAGACCCACGAGTGCCGCGCTGCACAGGCCGAACAGGCTAGCAGAGCTCATCCCCGCGGCTCCCGCCAGGGCGGGCCTACCACAAGCAACGTCAATGCCGCCGCAATCGACACGGTGACCGGCAGCTCGATCGCGATGATCACCAATTTCGCGTGATCGGGCGGGTAGCCGAGAAAGGTGCCCGCCATCGCAAACCCGGCGAGGCCGATTGCGAGAAAGACCGCCGGCCCGGCCACCAAGATGAGCCGCAGCCAGCGCTTTCCGACTGGCGGCGCGTCGACGATGCCGGCCATGATCGCAAGGATCCACATTGCGGCGAGCACCGTGGCACTCTGGAATTCGCCCCCCGGCGCCACCGAGCCGACCCAGAACAGGTGAATCCCGACGAGGACCCCGAAAGGCGGCAGCAGGCGGGCAAGGAATACCAGAATTCCATCGGGATCTTCGCGCCGCGGCAGTCCCGGCCGGCCGCCCCAAAAACGGTTCGGCGCCAGCGACCAGACGCCGAGCAAGGCGAGCAGCAACGCGATCGTTTCGAGCAGCGTATCGATCGCCCGGTAGGCCATCAACACCGCGGTTACCGGATTTTTCAGTCCGGTCAGCGCGAGATGCGCCGCTGCCGCGCTCGCCAATGTCGGCGCGGGCGTCGGCAAGGAAACGACAATCCCGGCGAGGCCCGCCGCGACGAGGAGCGACACGAGCGCGGCGACAACCCGCAGCGTGCGGAGGGGCGCCTCACATCGCGCCGACCGCTCGATCGGCTGCAGGCGGGCGGCCGCGGCGATCAGGATGCTCCCGGTTACCCCGCTGCCGATCGCCGCTTCGGTCAGCGCCACGTCGGGTGCCGCCAAGCGCACCCAAGCGAGCGCCAACAGCAGCCCGAAAGCGACAAACCCGACAACCGCGGCAAAAGCCTCCCGCGCCGCGATGACCCACAGTGCGAGAGCGAGGATCAACGCCGCAAGACCGGTATCGAAGCCGAGAGCGAGGGTCATCCCGGCTGCCGATCGCTGCGAGCGGCGGCCGCGATCAGCTGGGTGACAACGGCTCCGGCAAGCAGCACCAAGAGCCAGATCGCGACCAGCTTCAGCGCCGCCAGCAACCCTGCGGCCTGCGGTATCAAGCCGAGTACGATCAATCCGAGCCCGAGATTGTCGGCCTTGGCCAGCGCGTGCAGGCGGCTCATCGCATCGGGAAAGCGCAACAGCCCGACGGAACCCGCGAGAAAAAAGAACGCGCCCGCGCACACCGCGAGGATCGTCAATCCGTCGCGGGCGAGGCTCATGGTTCGTCGCTCTCAATGGCCGGATCGCGAGCTGCTTTGGCAAAGGCGACGGAGATGAACGCCGCCAGCACCGCGAGCACCAGCGCCACATCCTCCACGCCCGGCATCGGGATCGCCTGCGACAACAGCAACAACACGGCGATCCCGCCGGTGCCGAGCAATTGCGCCGCCATGATGCGGTCGGCGACGCTTGGCCCGCGGGCGATGCGGACCAGCCCCAGCGCGACCATCGCCAGCACAAATCCGGCTGCGGCCAGCATAAACTTAGCCATGGTCCGGTGCCCGGCCGATCACTCGCGCCAGCCGAGCTTCCTCGGCAGCGAGTTGCGCCCCAACCGGCTGACCGACATCGAGACAATGAATGACGAGCGCGTCGTTGTTATCCGTCCCGATCGGCACGGTGCCGGGGAGAACGCTCATTAGCGTCGTAAACGTGTTTCGCGCCGGCCCGCGCGGCAGGCTCACCCGATATCGAACAAATCCGGGATTGAGGGGCAGACCCGGATCAAGCGCGCGGCGGGCCGCATCAATTCCGGCGATCACCGATTGCCGCGGCAACCGGAAGACGAGTTCGGCCAGGGCGCCGGCGCGCACCCGGCCGTTGCGCGCCGGCACCAGGGCGATGCTGACCCCCGCGGCGGCCAAGGCCGCCACGACCGTCGGCACAAGATCGACCGGTCCGCCGCCTGACAGAACCGACCAGAGTAGACAGAACCCCACCGCACGAGCCGCCATGGATCGTGCAACTGCCGCCATGTTGCGGGGATTGGGGCCGACGGCGTTCACCGGGTCGGCCATCGGATCGGCTCGTCAGCCGGGGTCATGCCATACCGGCCGCTTTCGAGTTCGCCCGCACGGTTTCCCGTAGCCTCCGGCTCGTCGATCCGGAACCAGGTGACGTACAGCGCCGGTAAAAAGATCAAGGTCAGAACCGTGGCGACCAGCAGCCCGCCCATGACGGCGTAGGCCATCGGGCCCCAGAAGATTGTAATCGCGATCGGGATCAACCCAAGAACCGTCGAAATCGCGGTCAGCATGATCGGGCGGAAGCGCGACACGCTGGCCTCGATGACCGCGTTCCAGGTGTCCCGGCCTTGAGCCAGCTCGAAATCGATCTGCTCCACGAGAATGACCGCGTTTCGCGCAATCATGCCGAGCAGCGCCAGATCCCGAGAATGGCAACGAACCCCAGCGGCTGCTGAAACAGGAGCAAGGCTGCGACGATGCCTATCAAACCCATCGGCACGACGCTCAACACCAGAAACAGACGGTTGAAGCTCTGCAGCTGGATCATCAGGAAAGTGATCATCGCAAACAGCATCAGCGGCACGACGGCAAACACCGATGCTTGCGATATCCGGCTTTCTTCGACCGTGCCGCCGACCGCGATCCGATAGGGTGCGGGCAGGCTAGCGTTAAACTCGTCAATCGCCGGTGCCAGGGCTGCAACCACCGATTCGGGCAGCACGCCGGGCTGAACATCGGCCCGCACCGTCAAGATCGGGACGCGATCGCGCCGCCAAATCAGCGGGTATTCCTGACCGAAATCGAAAGCAGCGATCTGGCTTAGCGGCACTGTGCGGCCGCTCGGCAGCGGAACCTGCAGGTTGCGCAAAGTCGATAGCGAGAGGCGCTGCTCGTCGGTCGCCCGGGTCAGCACATCCACCAGATAAATTCCGTCGCGGACCTGCGTGACCGGGGTGCCGGTCACCACCGTGTTCATCACCGAGGCGATCGCCGCCGAGCTCAACCCCAGCAATCTGGCCTGATCCTGGTCGATCCGGATGCGAACCAACCGCGCCGGCTCCATCCAGTCGTAATTGACGTCCTTGGCGCCGGGGGCGCCGGCGACGATGCGAGCGAGCTTGAGCGCGATATTGCGGACCTCGTCGATTTCCGGACCGCTGACCCGATACTGCACCGGCCAGCCGACCGGCGGGCCGAGCCCGAGCGGCGACACGCGAGTGACGGCACTCGGAAACTCGTCGGCCAGCTCCTTTTTCAGCCTCCGTTGCAACCTTTCGCGCGCTGCCACGTCCTTCGCGACGACGACCGCCTGAGTAAAGGAATCATTCGCCAATTCGACATTGAGCGGCAGGTAAAAGCGTATGGCGCCGCGGCCGACGTAAGTACTCCAATGGCCGACGTCGGGATCCCCCTTGAGCAGGCGATCGAGCCGCTCGGCGGCGCTCTCGCTGGCGTAGATCGAAGCGTTCTGCGGCAAGGTCAGGTCGACAAGAAGGTCGGGGCGGTCCGACGGCGGAAAGAACTGCCGCGGGATATAGGGCGACCCAAGGATCGCCGCCGCAAAGCAAGCGAGCGTAATCCCGATGGTGAGCCAGCGAAAACGCATCCCGGCAACCAGAAACCGGCGGAAATGAACGAGCAGAGCACTCGGCTTGTCGCTCGTCGTGGCATCCGGCCGCGCCAGGATCGCCACACCGAGCAACGGCGCAAACAAGACCGCGACGATCCACGAGACGATCAGCGCATACGATACAACGGCAAAAATCGAGAAGGTGTATTCTCCGGCCGAACTGCGCGCGAAGCCGATCGGGATAAAGCCCGCGGCAGTGACAAACGACCCGGTCAACATCGGCAGCGCCAAGGTTTTGTAGGCAAAGCTCGCCGCGTCCAGCTTGCTGTCGCCCGCCGCCAGGCGCGACGTCATCACATCGACCGTCGTCATCGCGTCATCGACCAGGAGGCCGAGCGCGATGATCAGCGCGCCAAGCGAGATGCGCTGCAAATCGATCCCGGTGAACTCCATCAGCGGAAACACGATCGCGAGGGTCAGCGGGATCGACAGCGCGATCACTGCACCGGCGCGCATTCCGAGGCTGACAAAGCTGACCGCCATGATGATCGCGATCGCCTGCCACAGCGAGCTCGTGAAATCGCTGATCGCATGATCGACGACGGCTGGCTGATCGGCCACCAAAACCGGCTCGATGCCGATCGGCAGATCCGCCCGGATGCGACGCATCGCCTGATCGACGTTGCGGCCCAACGTCAGGATATCGCCGCCTTCGCGCATCGAGATCGCGATGCCGATTCCCCTCTGGCCGTTGACCCGGAACATCGGCTGCGGCGGATCGGCATAAGCGCGGTGAACGGTGGCGATGTCACGCAGTCGGATCAGGCGGCCATTGGCGACAAAATTGATGGCGAGAATGTCCCGAACTCGACTCGAAAGCGCCTGAGACACGTAGCAGCAGTCTCTCGTCGCCGGTTTGGATGGTGCCTGCCGGCTGGACGATGTTTTGCGCGGCGAGTGCGGAAATCAGCGCCGACCGGTCGATCCCGAGCCCGGCGAGCTGTTTGACCGAGAATTCGACGAAGATTTCTCGTCCTGGGTCCCGAGCAGTTCGATCTTGGTGACGTCGGGAACCTGCATCAGCTGCGAGCGGATATCCTCGGCATCATCGCGCAGCTCACGCTGCGTAAATCGTCCGCGGTGACGCCATAGATGATCCCAGAACATCGCCGAAATCGTCGTTGAAGCGCGGTCCGACGACGCCCGCCGGCAAGGTGTGGCGCATGTCGGCGACGCTCTTGCGGACATCGTACCAGATTCGGGCATCTCCAGGCGCGGGTCGATTCTTCAGGTTGACGAAATGGTCGTCACCCGGGGTGTCGTCGACTTGCCGGGAAATCGAGGTTTCGCGTTTCCTGCGGGGTACGTTCCAGGCGCTCGATCGCCTGCTGCAGGGTGCGTTGAGGGTGGCACCCGGCCAACCGCCGCCACCGCCATCGTCTTGATGACAAAGGCCGGCCGCGTCGCGGCCCGGCCGAAGAAGGCGGCCAATCCCGCGAGGTCGACGCCATCATCAGATAGACGACGAACGAGCGATTGCGGAGCGCCCACCGGACAGATTGAAACACATCTAAGGGACGGCGAGCGGCCGGACTGCTGCCTCGATGCAGCGCCTGCACGCCCCGGTGACGACGATTCGCCGCTCTCCAGCCCTCGGGCGACAACAACGACTCCAGTTCATAGCGCACCAACTCGATGTTGCGTAGGGACACGGTGAGCTTCGACGGATCGACGATCCACACCGCTGGTTGGCGGTTGAACTCGGTCACAGCGCGGACGCGGGGATGGCAATCACCTTCTCCGATGCCAGGCCCACAGTGCCGTTCACCGTTGAGCCCAGTCGCATCGCGGCCGGCGGATCGGTCCAGGCCGACCTTGACCTGGAACGTCCGTGTCACCGGATCGGCTTGCGGAGCGACCTCACGCACACGTCCGATTGTCGTGGCACGCTCGGATCGTCAGTCACCCTGGTATCGTAACCTGCGGATCCAGCTTGGCGCAGACCGAAGGACCTGTGCGGGCACATCGAACACCGCATCCCGGCCGCCCTGCCGGGCGAGTTGCACGACCATCTGTCCCGGCTGCACGACCTCGCCAGGTTCCGCGCCACGCGCGGTGATCGTGCCGGCGGCGTCGGCCTGAAGGGTACGTGAAGCTCACTCGATCGGCGGCGATCCGCACCTGCGTTTCGCCGTCGCTCGACCTGCGCCTGCGCCGTGTGCAGTGCCTGCTCGGCCAGATCGAACTGGGCCCGCGGCGTGTGGCCCTGTGCGAGCAGGAGTCCTCTGCCGTTCGAATGCACGCACGTGCCTGGGTCAGGCTCCGCCTGCGCCGCCGCAAGGGCTCGCCTGTGCCGAACGCAGTGCGTTCACCTCATTCTGGGGATCCAGTCTGGCCAGTTCCCCTGTCCGGGCTTGACCGTGCCTCCGACATTGACCGAATCAGCTCGACCATCCGCCCGCCGATGCGGAAGGCCATCACGAAGCTTCATCTTCCGCCTGGATGTGCCCTGTGAGCGCGACCGTCTCGCCGGTATCCGCTTTGGCAACGGTTACGGTTCGCACAGGCCGCACCTCGGCCGCCGGCTTCTCAGCTGGCTTGCACGACACCAGAACCAGCGCGATGGCTGGCACCAGCAGCCAAGTCCGTGAAGGACCGTAATTTTTCACGGAAATCTCCCTGGGGATCTTTCTTAACTCGTCTCGTCGGCCCAGGGCAAGTGCCATCACCGGCCGGACCCAAGCGGAGCGC
>CAWBQT010000012.1:0-71344 GCA_963790875.1 uncultured Alphaproteobacteria bacterium | reverse complement strand
CGCTTCGGGGCGAAGCCCGACAAAAATTTTGTCGATCAAGCGGCGATGCCGAGCTCGTGGAAGATGCCTTGCATGGCAAGTTGCAGGGCATCGTAGTGGGCGTCGATGGGTTTGGGATTGAGGGCGCCGCGCTTTGGGTGAAGGGGCTGGGCGGCGGCGAGGAGAGGCTTGATCGCCTTGTTGCGGAGAACGACGAGCGCAGTCATCGCTCGGAGACCGCCGGCGAGCGGTTCGTAGCGACGCGTGCGGCCGATGCGGCAAACGATGTGCTTGCCGCGGAGCTTTTTTAGATCATAAGCGGCGTGTCGGGGACTGTACTGTGGGTGGCGGTCATTGCCGAGCGCGCCCACCCGAGCGGCGACATCGGAGGCAGTGAAGCCGTTGGGTGAGGGCGACAAGGCGATGACCGCTTCGACGACCGCGCGCATGCGTGCCTTGTTGAGATCGATGCCGCCGACGACGGTGTTGCCGACCCGCGAGGCGGCCGGAAGTTGTTCGAGAATATCGTCGGCGATGAAGCACTGATCGATGCAGCTCAGAGCATCGACAAACCTCTCGAGCACGCCCTTCAGTCGGGACACTACCTCGGGAAACTTCTCCAGCGAGCGACCGCAGTTGAGCTCCCGCGTGTTATGCGAGACGGCCTCGATGCGAAGCACACGTTCGCCTTTGCTATAGATCTTGAGGGTCAGCTTGCCGCAGTGCAGCTTGAAGATCGTCAGATCATAGGCAGGTCTCTCGACGCTGACTTCCCACTCGGCCGATCGCTTGGTTCGGCGATATCTCGGACGACGCCGGTATCCCAGGATCGTTCTTACGGTCTTCAGGTCCAATGGTGCGCGGCTGCGGTCGATCAAGGCCTGAAACACCTGGTCGAGATGCCCGCCCACCTGGAAGACCAGATTGCGACTGTATTCGATCTGATAGCTGGAGTACTGATAGCGAAAGCCGCTGCGCTTCTGCTCGTCGAAGTCGAGCGCGAAGCATAGACAGGTGTAGATCCAACGCTCGCAGACCTGGCTCAATCGCCCTATAGCCCGGGGCTCGGACAAGGTGTCTGCGATCCTCGCCAAGTCTGCGGCGTCGGAGATGCTCGTAAAACAATTCCCCTCCTTGGTAAAGCCGAGGCCTGCCTTGCGCGCCTGGCAGGCGACGTATTCGTGGCCGTTCAGCATCACCTGAGCGGGGAACGGCGGATGCCCGCTGATCTTGATGGTGAGATGGCCCCAGTCGGGGTCGAGGATGTGGAACGAATAGTGGTTGACGTAGGGCATCGGCTTTTTTCGTTCGATGTGATGCTTGGCGCTCACATCCCACACCGGTGCCTGGGCGCGACCAACCAGGACCAGAAACAAGCCTTGGGTGATGGTCGTCTTGGCCAGGTATTCTTCGGCAAGGTCGTGTTTGCGCTGCCCTGCTGGACAGTCGATCACCGGAATGCCGTGTGCCTTGGCGTAGCCGCGAACGCGCCGGCTGAAGCGCCCGGCCATCCGCATCAGGTAGGTATTCTCCAGCGTCTCGTCGGACCCAGTCAGCGCCCGCCACCATATGCGGAACCCGCCGGGATCATGCCCCATTCGGAAATAGGCGTTGAGGACGACGCGATCCACGCAATCGTAGCTGCCGCCCAGCAGATCCTGGTAGAGAGTGCTCAGCCGATCGGTCATCCCAGTAGGGTACAGCTACCCCGCCGGCCGCCTCAAACTGCCCCGCAGGGGCCACTTTTTCGCAGCCCGGTCTGCGAAAAAGCGTAGGATCCTTAGCGTACGATTTCGAACAAATCGTCTGGCGACCCCAGAACGGCTACACAAGGCCGCAACGGCCTTGTCGAACGCCTCGGTATCTTGATGGACGCGAGCGAGCATCATGCCGCCTTCGAGCGTTGCAATGACCTGAAAGGCCCGCGCTTCCGCATCGGGTCGGCCGATCCGCTGGGATAGACCCTCAACGCATCGGCGGAAGAAGGACATTATTTCATTGGCGATTTCGGGTGATAGACTACCCGCCTCAACGCTCGGCGGCGAGATCGCGAAAGCTGAAGCCATATCCACCGCTGCGGATACGGGCCTCTGCCAGGTCCATCAGTCGTTCGGCGGTTTCTTTCACACACCTCTACCGATAGATAGAGATCTTGACGGCCGAGGTGTCCCGGCCTATTTGTTGCGTATCGACCTATCGATAGGTCGATACAGCGGCGGAAAAAGTCATGCGTTTCCAGAACAAGGTCGCCATCATCACCGGCGGGGGTTCGGGGATGGGCAAGGAAGTCGCGACCCGTTTCGTCGCCGAGGGCGGCTCGGCTGTCGTCAACGGGCGCGATGCCGCAAAAACCGAAGCGGCCGCTCGTCAGATCGATCCCTCGGGCGAGCGTGCCGTCGCTTATGCCGGCGACGTCGCCTTTCCGATGGCCGGAGAGGCCCTCGTAAAGACAGCGATCGATCGGTTCGGCCGTCTCGACGTGCTCTTCAACAATGCCGGCATCTTCGCGCCGAAGCCGTTCCTCGAGGTGACCGAGGCCGAGTATGATCGCTTTCTCGACAACATTCTCAAAGGCACCTTCTTCACGGCGCAGGCCGCCGCGAAGGCTATGAAGGTCGCCGGCCGCGGCGGCGCCATCATCCAGACTGGCTCGATGTGGGCATTGCAGGCGATCGGCGCGACGCCGTCTTCAGCCTATTCGGCGGCGAAGGCCGGCGTTCACGCCTTGGTCAAGAATCTCGCTATCGAGCTGGCGCCGGACAAGATCCGCGTGAATGCGATTGCGCCGGCGGTGATCGAGACGCCCGTCTACGAGACATTCCTGACGCCCGAGCAGGTCAAGGCCGTGCTGCCAACCTTCAATGCGTTCCATCCGCTCGGCCGCAACGGCCAAGTGGCGGATGCGGCGGAAGCGCTCCTGTTCCTCGCGTCGGACCAGGCGAGCTTCATCAGCGGCGTCGTGTTGCCCGTCGATGGCGGCGTGATGGCCGGCCGTCAGTGATCAGCGGGACACCAATCATCTCACCCAGGACATAGCAAGGCGGGTTTTGCCTGGGTGAACGCAACCGGGCGCGCCTTCCGCTCGGCTCCTCGCACCTCACGAGTGGATTTCAAGTGATAGGAAGGAACTCAATGTATTACCGGGCGGTTTCGCAGTGCACGCAGATGGTGAAGAATCTCGAAAGCTGGCTCGACAAGGCCGAGGAGTACGCGGGCGCCAAGACGTTTGATGTCGGCGTCCTGATGACCGGCCGCCTCGCGCCCGACATGAAATCTTTCATCTATCAAGTTCAAAGCGCATGCGACTACGCCAAGGCGGCGGCCGCCTGGCTCTCCGGGCAGACGCCACCCAAGCACGAGGACAACGAGCAGACGATTGGTGACGTGCGCACCCGCATCCGGAAGACCGTCGCATTCGTGGAGAGCGTGACGGAAGCGCAGTACGCCGGTGCCGCCGGGCGGAAGGTCAGCCTCTCCTGGGCGCCCGGCAAGTTCCTTGGCGGCGAGGACTACCTGCTGCAGATGACGATCCCGAACGTTTATTTCCATATCGCGATGGCGTACGCGATTCTCCGCTCCAACGGCGTCGATGTCGGCAAGATGGATTTCCTTAGTCCGATCAATTGGATCGACGCATGACTCGTTGGAGATTTTTGCTGCGCCGATCTCTGGGCGGAGCCGTCCCGGCGGGACGAGGTCCGCACCACATCAGCAAGCTGAACGCCCCTTCGAAATGGCCGCCGGCCCTTTCGTTACGGCACTGTGCCGCGCTCGCAATTCGTCGGCAGGGCGGCTTCAAAGCGAAGCGCCGGGGAATGCTGCTCATGAGAGACCGGCGGCTTTACCGCGAGGCTGATGGCTGCGCCTCGTCGGCCCGCGCCGGGTCAATCACCCGCGGCAGCCTTCGCAAGACCCTTCGCTCCTGGTCTGCGCGTGCCGCGACGATCAGATGGAGCTGCCGCTCGATGACGCAGCAAGTCGCGGGTGGCTCGGTCATATTCGGCAGTGTCGCCGAGGGCATTGGCAAGGACCAGAGCGCCGGTGATGGTCGACAGCACTTCGGCCGCATCGCTTGGCGAGAGACCTTCCGCGACGAGCTTGTCCTGGCACATCTTGAAAAAGCCTTTCACTTCCTTCGCGACCTGTTCCGGCAGATCCTGCGAGGCAGCGCCGAGCACGGTACAAGGGCACATGCGAGCATCGGAGAAAGCAGTTCCACGGAAAGCCTTCGTCCAAACACGGACGGGGTCCGGGTCTTTCTCAAGCTCCTTGTCGATCAATTCGGAAGTATATTGTGCCCAGCGACGAACGACGGCCGCCGCGAGATCATCCTTGGTCGGGAAGTGGTAGTGGACGCTCGAGCTCTTGATGCCCACATCCGCGGCGATTTCCCGGAAACTGAAGCCGCCGAAACCGCCCTTCTGCATGCGCCGTTCGGCAGCATCCATAATTGCAGTTTTGACGTCACTCATGGAGTTCTCTCCTATGACTATCTGGTGATAGATAGTCCTTGTACCCGAAAAGAACCAATGGGTATCACTCTGCCAGTCAATAGGGGCGCCGGTGAGCGTGGCCTCGGACACGCTACCCGCCGGCGCGGAGGAGGCTCTGCCGGTCCCGCGGCATGAGGCGTGGCAATCCGAGGCGGTGGCGATGTTCTCAGTTATCTTCGAAGTCCATCCCAAGCAAGAGAAGTTCGACCTCTATCTCGAGCTTGCGAGGGGATTGAGACCGATCCTCGAAGGGATTGACGGTTTCATCGACAACGAGCGTTTCGAGAGCGTGCGCCGACCGGGCTGGATCTTGTCACACTCGACCTGGCGCGACGAGAAGTCCGTGGTGAGGTGGCGGACGGTCGGCAAGCATCACGATACCCAGCGGCGCGGCCGAGATGAGGTGTTCCAGGACTACCACCTGCGAGTGGGAGAAATCGTGACGGACACGTCACCGCCCGCAGCCGCGGCTATCGTCGAGCAGCGGCTCGACGAGACGGAGATCGGGCGGGCGAAATTCATGACGCTGACCGAGGTCCCGTCCGAATCAGGCATCACGGCCGCGGTGCTGCCGAACTGGCTATCGCTCGATCGGCATCGAGCGGATCTGATCGAGCACGACTTTTTTGTTAGCATCTACAACGCCGGCAAGCTCGCGCTGCTGGCCTCGTGGCGCGATCGGTCCTCGGCTGAGAAATTCACTCCGCCCGCCTCTACCGGCCTCCGCCACCGGATCGTGCGCGTGGTCCGTGACTACGGCATGTTCGATCGACGCGAGAGTCCACAGTATTACCCGGATATCCAGACGGGGACGGCGTCGCGCGGCAATTTCTGATCGTTGGTCATCAGAGGGGATTGCAGTGTTAGACCTTCGCCCCAACTGCGAATGCTGCAACAAGGACCTGCCGCCGGCGGCCGCCGATGCGATGATCTGCAGCTTCGAATGCACCTTTTGCCGGGACTGTGCGGAGACGACACTGGGTCGACGCTGCCCGAACTGCGGCGGCGGGCTCGTAACGCGTCCGATCCGTCCTTCCGAGAAACTGGCGCAGTACCCGGCATCCACGGAGCCGCGGCCTGATCGCTCCGGCGATCGAAGGAACGCTCCCACGAAAAATTCGCGCGGCCGCGGCAAGACCGGGTGCTGCCTATCCCGACTTGGTGGTCGGTCAGCGTGACCGGAAGTCTTGCGGTGACGGCGGCGCGGCGCGGAGGGTCGCGCGCAGCCCGCTATAGGCCTCACCAGCGCCTCGGAAGGCCTTGCTGAGGCCCCGGCGTTGTGACCGCCAGCCGCGGCGGTCGTGTCCGAACTTAGGCCGCAGAAGATCACATCGAGAATGCCGGCGAGACTGTCCGGCTCGTACTGCTCAAATCCAGCCCCTCCTTCATCATCGCCGGCAGCGGTCAGCCGGCAGTTGAGGCGCCGCGTGTTGTCCAGTCTATCAATAGATAGATGTTGACCCGTCGGCGCGCCAGTCTTATCTAAGTTGGTGGACCTATCGATAGATAGAATGCCTCGACCTTTCGGCTGGGTCACGAACGGCGCGCTTCGCTCGAACCACAGGTCCGCACGTCCAAGGTCGGTAGCGGTGAGCCGTCTGTGCGCTCATCTACTCAGGAGGATGCAATGAACCGGACGGATAAGGCCAAACGCTTCGCCGAACTGCACGTAAAAGGCACGCCGCTGCTGCTCTACAATGTGTGGGACGCCGGGAGCGCCAAATCGATTCTCTCGGCGGGCGCGCGGGCGATCGCAACGAGCAGCTGGTCCGTCGCGGAGGCGCATGGCTACCGCGACGGTGAGGCCATCCCGATCGAACTCGCCGAGCGTATCGTCGGCCGTATCGCGGCGACCATCGACCCTCACCAACTGCGACACCCACGACAACTGGCCGCCCGAGGCCGTTCAAGCCATTCGCGGATATGGTCAAGGCCGGCGGCCTGCGTGACACGCTGAACGCCATGCTCGCCGACAAGACGATCTTTCGTTCACCCGGCGCGCTGGGGCTGGCTTATGAAAGGCCCGCCATCGTCACGGACGAAGATATTGACACTTATCTTCGACCCTTGGTGCGGACCGAACAGCGAACGCGCGACCTGCAACGCTTTATCCTGGCTTTCGACAACAAGCACACGCGAGTGATCGAGCGTCAGCTCCGCGAGTTGCGGGCTCCAACCCTCATCGTTTGGGGCACGGACGACGTCTACTTCCCGGTGAAGTGGGCACATTGGCTCGCCAAGACGATCCCCGGAGCGAAGCCGCCGGTGGAGCTGAAGGGAGCCCGGATCTTCTTCCCGGAAGAACGGGCGGGCGAATTCAACCGATTATTCCGCGATCACCTGCTGGCAACCTGACGTTGCTCCATCGCAGGGCATGCCACGAGGGTTCAATTTGAGTATAACCCAGCTCTATCGATAGATAGATGTTATTGCTTCAACGCCCTGCCTTTCCGCCACAAGCCTATCGATAGATAGATCCAGGCTCCAGGTGATCGATGAAATAGCGAGGTCAAAATGTCGGACGTATTCACTCATCGCCACGCTGGACCCATCGCGGACCAGCATTCCACGAAACCCGGCGTCAAGGCTTGGGGCGTTTCCCTGCTGGCCCTGGGCCTGGTTGCGGGCGGCGTCATCGCCGGGCCGCGCCTGCTGGCGCCGTCCGTCGACCAGGCCGCCGTCACGGCTCCTCCTGTCGTCGCCGTCAGCGCGCCGCTTCAACAAGATGTCGCCACGCGGCTCCAGTTTCTGGGTCAGTTCTCGGCCGTCGACCGGGTCGAGCTGAGAGCACAGGTCGGTGGCATCCTCACTGAGATCGCCTTTAAGGACGGTGATATCGTCCATAAGGGCGATCTGCTGTTCGTGATCGACCCAACGCCCTACGAGATCAAGCTAAACGAGGTTGCGGCGCAGCTCGCTAGCGCGCGAGCGCGGCTCGATCTCGCGAACCGCGAGGCTTTCCGGGCCGATTTACTGAAGCAAACAGGCTTCGGCAGCGTCGAAACCGCCGACCAGCGGGCGGCAGACCAGCGGGCAGCCCAAGCGGCCGTCGACGATGCCGAGGCGCTCGTTCGCGACGCCCGGTTCGATCTCGATCACACGCGCATCACGGCGCCCTTCACGGGCCGCATCGGCACCCATCTCGTCTCGGTCGGCAACCTGATAGCCGGCAGCCGGGCTGCGACCAGCCCGACGACGTTGCTCGCGACGCTCGTCTCGGTCGACCCGATCTATCTGAACTTCGACATGAGCGAGGCCGACTACATGAAGTTCCTTCGGGAACGGCACTCGCAGACCGGGCCGCTCGCCGACAAGGTAAAGGTATCGCTCGCCGACGAGACCGCCTTCACTCACCCGGGCACGCTCGACTTCGTCGACAATGCGCTCGATCGGTCGAGCGGCACGATCCACGCCCGCGCCACCATCCCCAACAGCGATCGGCTTATGACGCCAGGCGGCTTCGCTCGTGTCCGCTTGGCGGTCGCGCCGCCGGCGCCGGCGCTGCTCGTGCCCGATGCGTCTGTCCTGCCGGATCAGTCGGAGCACGTCGTGCTGACGGTTGGGCCGGACAATGTTGTGACGCCGAAGCAGGTCCAGGTCGGAGATCTCCGGGACGATCTGCGGGTCATCCGCGCCGGCCTCGCTCCCTCGGACAAGGTGATCATCGACGGCATTCCGGCGGCCCGGCCAGGCTCGAAAGTATCGCCGGAAGCCGGATCGATCCGCCCCGGGGCCGATTAGAGCCGGAGCTCAGACGAGCCATGAAACTCTCTCACTTCTTTATTGACCACCCGCGGTTCGCCGCCGTGGTCAATATCTTCATCATGGTGTTCGGTTTGGCCGCGGCGTCGTTCCTGCCGGTCGCCCAATACCCGAACATCGTCCCGCCAACCGTTCAGATCACGGCCTCCTATCCCGGCGCTTCGGCCGACGTCGTCGCTCGCACCGTCGCGACGCCGCTCGAGCAAGCCATCAATGGCGTCGAGAACATGGATTACATCAGCAGCCAATCGACGGGTAATGGCCAGCTCAACATCACGGTGATCTTCAAGATCGGCACCGACGTCAACACGGCGCTCATGCTTACGCACAACCGGGTGCAGGACACGCTGTCCCGGCTGCCGCAGGAGGTCCAGCTCCAGGGTGTGCAGGTTAAAAAAACGATCCCCGCCTTGCTCCTGGGCGTCCATCCATATTCGCCGGATGGATCCCGCAGCGCCGAGTACATCTCCAACTACTTCATTCTCCATGTCAGAGACGAGATCGCGCGTCTGCCGGGCGTTTCCGATTTCTGGATCCTCGGCGAGCGGCAATATGCCATGCGGATCTGGATCGATCCGGATAAGGCTGCCGCAAGCAATATCAGCGCCAGCGATATCCTGGATGTCTTGCGCGCCCAGAACACCCAGGTCTCCGCTGGGGCTCTCAACCAGCCGCCGCTCTTTAACAACAGGGGCCGGGCCTACCAGATCAGCGTCCGCGCGCTTGGGCGTCTCACCACACCCGAGCAGTTCGGCGACATCATCGTGAAGTCGGACTCCCGGGGACGCGTCACCCGTATTCGCGACATTGGCCGCGTAGAGCTGGGCTCGGCGGACTACGACTTTATCGCCTACGCGGATCGGCATCCGTCCGCCCCCTTTTGGGTCATCGCCACGCCCGGCGCGGATGTCGTCAAGGTAGAGCACGAGGTGTGGGACAAGATGGCGGAGCTCAAGAAGAGCTTCCCGCCCGGCCTCGACTACATCAACATCTACGACCCGACCACCTTCGTGAGCCAGTCCATCCACGAAGTGGTCGTGACAATCGGCATCGCGATCCTCCTCGTGGTCGGCGTCGTCTACCTGTTCCTGCAAAGCTGGCGGGCAACGATCGATGTCGGCGTAAAGCGACGGCGAGCCGGCACTGTAGAGAGTGAAGACGCCGGCAAAGGCCGGATCCTTGTTGGCCGCGGTCACCAGCGCATTCGCTGCATTGGCGAGGGCTTGGGGCCCGAGATTGTTGCGGTCCTCAACCATGAGCTTGAAGCCGCCGGCGGAACCCAGACCCTGGACCGGGGGCGGGTTGATCACGAGGACGAAGGCATCCCTGATGCCGGCCAGGCGCTGACGCACGGCGGCCAGCATGGTCGCGGCATTCACCCCGGGGATGTGCTTGCCGTACAGCGAAGGCAGGCCTAGGAAAATCGTGGCCGCGTTGGGTGCAACGGTGCTGGTCGTCACGTCAAACCCAGTCACGGGGGAAGTGTGCTCGATGCCTGGGGTCTTCAGGATGATGTCGTTCACTTCCCGCACCAGCGCATCGGTCCGAGCGAGGCTTGAACCCGGCGGCAACTGGATGACTGTAACCAGGTAGCCGATGTCCTGATCCGGGATGAAGCCGGCCGGCATCCGAGCGAACTGGAAGCCCGTGAGCGAGATCAGGCCAACGTAGAAGACCAGGACCATGGCGGTCGCCCGGACGATGCGGCCGGTCGCCTTTCCGTAGCTCGAAGACATCCACGCAAAACGGGCATTGAAGCGATCGAAGGCGCCCCGCAGGATCCGGGCGATGCCCCGCGGTTCGGCATGGGCGTGGTGCGGCTTCAGGAGGACGGCGCTAAGCGCGGGGCTCAATGTCAGCGAGACGAAACACGAGATCACCGTCGAGGCGGCGATGGTGGTCGCGAACTGCGTGAAGAAGAGGCCCGAGATGCCCGAGATGAAGGCCGTCGGGAGGAAGACGGCGCACAGCGTGAGCGCTATAGCGATCAGCGCCCCGGACACCTCGTCCATCGTGTGATGCGCCGCCTCGCGAGGCGGCATGCCGAGCGCGATGTTACGCTCCACGTTCTCGACCACGACGATGGCGTCGTCGACCACGATGCCCACGGCCAGCACGAGACCGAACAGCGACAGATTGTTGATCGAGATACCGAGGGCGGCCAGGATCGAAAAGGCGCCGACCAGCGATACCGGGATAGCGACCACCGGGACGGTCGGGCACGGCCATGGCGCGCATGGAGGTCCTTGCTAACGAGGTGCTGCCCCCTGGCTTCACCATCGAATGGACCGAGCTGTCCCATCAGCAGGAACAGCAGGGGATCCCGACCATCGCGATCTTCGCAGCCTCCGCCATTTTCGTCTTCCTCGTGCTGGCGGCGCAGTACGAGAGCTGGAAGCTGCCGCTGACGATCGTGCTGATCGTACCGATGTGCCTGCTGGCCTCGGCTACCGGCCTAAACTTTAGAGGCATGCCGGTCGACATCCTTGCCCAGATCGGCTTCGTGGTGCTGGTCGGCCTGGCGGCGAAAAACGCCATTCTCATCGTGGAGTTCGCACGGCAACGGCAGGACCATGACGGCGATGAGCCCGAGGAGGCCGCGATCGCCGCTGCCCGCACCCGGCTCCGCCCCATCCTGATGACCTCCT
Source organism: uncultured Alphaproteobacteria bacterium (assembly GCA_963790875.1). Taxonomy (GTDB): domain Bacteria; phylum Pseudomonadota; class Alphaproteobacteria; order ATCC43930; family CGMCC-115725; genus AP-15. The sequence goes on along the minus strand of CAWBQT010000012.1, from coordinate 60,462 downwards.
TCGCCTTCATCCTCGGTGTCTTCCCGCTCGCCGTGGCGACCGGGGCAGGCTCGGAGATGCGGCAATCCATCGGAACCGCGGTGTTTTTCGGGATGCTCGGTGTTACCGCCTTCGGTCTGCTGTTCACGCCAGCCTTCTACACCTTCATCCGCAGGCTCCGTGCAGGAAGGGCGGCAGGACCCAAAGCCTTCGGCCCTTCAGCGAGCCTGCAAATCGACCTGTTTGGCGGGCTGCGGCGAAGTCCTGCGGCATCGCGAGATGTGGCCGAGGCGGCGGGAGCCGATCAGGCGGGGAAACCTTAGCCTGGTTTTCCTGCCACCCTGCTCGTCCGGACTTATAATCCGGCGGCGCCTGATCTCCGCCCCCTGGAGCCCGCCAACGTCCTTTCATCTCGTCATCAGAGCATATTCGAATTTGATTTCAGTCTCGCAAAAGTTGAGTTGCTATCGGCGGTCATGGCGACTAAAAGGACAAAATCTGCTCCACCGTCGCGGGCTGGGCGATGGAGCCCCGTTGCGAGGAAGAACGCGCGAGCACGTTCAGCGCCACGCGTTGCCGATCACACGACGTCGAAACCGATGATGATCGGCTACGCCCGCGTTTCGACCATTGACCAGAATCTTGCCTTGCAGCGGGACGCGCTCGCCGAAGCGGGATGCGGGAGGATTTTCACTGAGCAATTGTCGGGCGCTGTGACGGATCGGCGAGCCTTGTGCGACGCTCTGGAATTTGCGCGCAGCGGCGACACGCTGATTGTGTGGAAGCTCGACCGCTTGGCGCGCTCGATGAAGGGGTGAGAGGGATCGGGTTCCGCAGCCTGACCGAAGCCCTCGACACGACGACCGTGCAAGGTCGGATTGTTTTTCACATGTTTGGCGCGCTGGCGGAATTCGAGCGCAGCCTGATCCGAGAGCGCACCCAAGCGGGCCTTGCCGCCGCGCGGCGCGTTGGCCGCACCGGAGGCCGTCCGCCGAAACTGACTGACGACGACATCGAGGCCGCCAAGGCGATGCCGGCCAATCCCGAAATCGGCCTGACTCAAATCGCCTACCGCCTCGGCGTATCACCCGCGACGCTTATCGGTACATCCCCGACGCACGCACCGCGAATACACCGGGCGTTTGAGTGCGTTTGAGAGAGGGCGGTCGCGCCTAAACCCGGCGCGCCGCCTCAAGATTCGCGGCTACGGCCGCAAAATGGACATCTAGCGCACCCTGGACTTTAGGGATTCACCCGTACGTACACCCCGGCAGAACCCGGTGCATGCGTCATGGCCTGCCGCATGCGCGGCGAATTGGGCGAGGAATGTTGCTGTTGCTCCTTCCACTCCGGGCTTTCGGGCACGGCCGTACTGGCAAATTCGTAGACCGTGCTGTAGCCGCTGGTACCCTCGAGAACCCGATAACGGCGGGCGTAGATCACTCCCGGCACCTTGCGGTAGCCTGGCACATATTCCCTACTGTACCAGGCGTTCCACTCCGCATCGACCTCGGCGGGGACGGACATGCGGCCAATCTGCAACACCGGCGCCATGCCACGCTCCGGCATTTCCACGCCGTCCGGGTAAATCTGTTCCCCGACAATGCGTGTCAAATTCTTCCCAATCACGGACGGCGAGACTTTCTGTCCCCACGGCGTCCGCGGCCGGTTGGTAAACGCCGGCGTCTGCATCACCGCCACGCTTTCCAGTTCATAGCACGCCAGGTACTGCGGGCCACCCTTGACCGCCTCGTAGCGGGCCGCTGAGAGAATGCCGGGCACCGACAGCAATTCCGGTAGATGTTCCTCGTTATACCACTTGTTGAATTCCTGCACGTGCTGGGCGTCGATATCAACGTACACCATGAAAATCCCGCGACCTTTTTGTGCCATGTTTCCGTCTCCTCTGTGAAGCGTGGCCGCCATCGTTTTGCCTCGTCTCGTTGGCACCCGGTCCTCACGCCTTGAGCCCAGGAGAGACACGAGAGACCAACTTGGGGAGCCATCTTAGTTCATATTCTATGATGCACTCCTTGGGTAGCGCGCCGACGAAGGGCAGCTTTGGGTCGGGTCGAAACTCGCCACCGGCCGGAGTTTATTCTCGGGCTGGCCGAAGGCCGGACGTGGGGCCGGGAGGCGAGTAAAAAGGGGCGGCCCCGCCCTGGCCAATTTTCTGGCAGCCGGGAAAGCGGTATCCATAGCGGATCTGGGTTCTGGGTTCCGGCCTCCGGCGAAGCGGCAAAAACGGATCGGTAGCAACAGGCTGATCGCCAACTACAAAACAGTGGGCTAGTATTTATCGCGCGGCTCCCGCCGCATGGGCGTGTTGCATGAATGGCCGACGTTACATCCTCTTATCGCTGTTCTTCGTCTTCTGGTGCCGGATGGCTGCTTCGACCGAGACGGAACGCCCAATACTGGTCATCGGGTTCACCGAAGCTCGACTGATCTCGGGCACGCAATTAACGGCCTCGGTGGTTGACACGGCCCCCGCCGATTGGCCGGGAATGGGCCTGAAGGTCGACTTCGCAGCGGCGGTGCGGCCGGAGCTCAGGATACCAATAAGCGAGGGAACGGCGGATTGGTCGAGCGTCCAGCAGCTGGCGATACCGGTGCGCAACCTCGACGCAAGCCCGGTCAGCCTCGCGGTTCGCGTCGACGGCGTCGGTTCCGACGGGGCGCCGCCGTCGCGCTCCGGTATTGCCCGTCTCGAGCCGCAAGAGACGGTGGTGCTGGTATTGCCGCTAAAAGACAACGGCGCCGTTGCGATGGGGATGCGGGAGGGGCCTCCGCCGCCGGCCCCGCAGCTGGACAGACCGGTCCGCGTGATCGGCGGCGCGCATGGCAAAATCGATCTTCACCGGGTGTCGACGATTCACCTTGCGCTGCCATATCTCGATTCAAATCATAGATTGTTGCTTGGCGCGCCGGCGATCATTCGCGGCCGGGATCCGGGGCGAAGCGCCTACCGGGAGATCGTTGACCGGTTCGGTCAATATACGCGCGCGACCTGGCCCGAAAAAATATCCTCGACAACCGATCTGCAAGAGAGAGGTCGCCGCGAAGATCGCCTGCGGCGAAAGTGGTTGGCAACGCTGCCGCCGCGCGATCGGTTCGGCGGAATTCTGCAGGGGCCGGCCTTCAAGGCGACCGGCTTCTTTCGGACCGAGCGCGCGAACAGTCGCTGGCGACTGGTGACTCCCGAGGGCCATGCCTTCTTCTCGTTGGCCATTGACGTTGTCAGCCCGGATATCGGGGCGACCGTCATCACCGGAAGAGAATTCATGTTTACCGGCTTGCCGGGGAAGGACGAACCTCTTGCCCGGCACTTCGGAACCCGGCACGGCGCCGCCACTTTCAATTTCTATGCGGCCAATCTGCAACGCAAGTTGGGTCCGGACTACCTCGCCGCCTGGCGACGCGCGGCAATCGCCCGCTTGCGGGCCTGGGGGTTCAACACGATCGGCAATTGGAGCGAGCCGCAGCTGATCGCCAGCGCCGGGATGCCCTATGTCCTGCCGATCGACATCTGGGGCGATTTCGCGCAGATCGGCGATGGCGCGAACCCCCGCAACAACATGCCGGATGTTTTCGATCCCAAATTCGCCGCCGCCGTCGACAGGATCATCGGGAACGCCACTTCGGCACATAAGGCGGACCCTTATCTGATCGGATATTTCGTCGACAACGAGCTGCCGTGGCGCATCGGTCGCAACGACGATCCGCGTTTGCGCTATGCGCTTGCGATCAACACCCTTCGGCTCGGGGCCGACAGCCCGGCAAAGAGGGCTTTCGTACGACTGGTTGCCGAGAAATATCGTCGTGCCGACGCGCTCGCAAGGTCCTGGGGCGTCGCGATCCCGTCATGGGAGGCATTGACCGCCTTGCGATTGACCCTGCCCGCTGCGGCGCTGACAAGGCCAACGGTCGAGAGCGATCTTTCCGCCTTCACCGCAGATTACGCAGAGGTCTACTTTCGCCTGGTTGCGGCGGCGCTGCACCACGGCGACCCGAACCATCTTTACCTGGGCAGCCGCTTCCAGGCCTCGACCCCTGAAGCAGTCGAGGTCTGCGCGCGCTATTGCGACATCGTCAGCTTCAATATCTACAAACGAGAGGTCTCGGATGAAGCACGGGCACCGTTTCGCGGTCTCGCCAAGCCCGTGATCATCGGCGAGTTCCAGTTCGGCACGGCGGATCGCGGGTTGTTCTGGCCGGGCCTCTATAACGTTGCCGCGGAAGAAGAGCGCGGTCCCGCCTATGCGCGTTATTTGCGCTCCGCCCTCGCCAACCCCGACATCGTCGGTTGTCATTGGTTTCAGTATGTCGATGAACCGCTGACCGGCCGCGCTCTCGATGGCGAAAATGGACATGTCGGCTTCGTCTCGGTTGCCGATGCCCCCTACGCCGGTTTCGTCGCCGCCGCCCGCGCGGCAAATCTTGCATTGCTCCACGCATTTCACTGAGAGGCTGCCGCGGGTTTGACGGCTCGCGCGCTGGTTCTGCGTCGCGCGGCAGCTGCTATATTGCGCGCGCACCGGGAGCGGTGCGCCGAGGGGAGGAAACAGATGCTCGATCGTCGTCGCCTGATGCTGGCGGCGGCCGGCTCCGTTGCCGGCGCCGTCGTCGCCAAGACCGCACTCGCCGCCAATTCGATCCCGCCAGGCCCGCCGCTGCCGCCGCGCAATTGGAGCGACTTAAACCCGACCGTCCCCTATCCCGATCCGTACGTTCAGGTGTTGGACCCCCGCTTCAAGAAATATATCGCCGGCACGACATTGTTGCGCCGCGTCTGGACCGGGGCCGAGTGGACGGAAGGTCCGGTGTGGTTCGGCGATATGCATTGCGTGATCTTCAGCGATATTCCGAACAACCGGCTGCTGCGCTACGACACCGTGTCCGACGAGACCACGGTGTTCCGCTCGCCGTCCAACTTCGCAAATGGCAACACGCGCGACCGGCAGGGGCGGCTCGTCACCTGCGAGCATGCGGCGCGGCGCGTCAGCCGCACCGAGTACGGCGGCAAGATCACCGTGCTCGCCGACAACTATCAGGGCAAGAAACTCAATTCGCCCAACGGCGTCATCGTAAAGTCCGACGATTCGGTCTGGTTCACCGATCCGAGCTACGGGACCGCCGGGGATCACGAGGGCCACCGCGAAACCTCGGAGCTGCCGCACAACGTCTATCGCATCGACGGCAAGACCGCGCAGATGACGGTGGTGGCCGACGATTTCGACCAGCCGAACGGGCTATGTTTCACGCCGGACGAAAAGAAGCTCTACATCACCGACACCGGTCGCGGCAAAGACGGCGTCTCGCCGTCGCTGATCCGGGTCTATGATGTGACGGATGACGGCAAGCTGACCAACGGCACGCTGTTTCACGACTTCAGCGACACCAAGGGTGGTTTGTCCGACGACATACGCTGCGACGAGAACGGCAATATCTGGAGCGCCGGGGGCTGGGCTCCGGACCCGTTGTTCAACGGCGTTGCGGTGCTGGCTCCCGATGGCGATGTCATCGGCCGCATCGTCCTGCCCGAGACCGCGGCCAATCTGTGCTTTGGCGGACACGACCACAACCGGCTGTTCGTCTGCGCCTCCACCTCGCTCTATGCGGTGGACGTGAACACCCGCGGCGTCGAGCTATAGAAAAGTTCACCACGGAGGCACGGAGATCACCGAGGCGAGTGGCAATTCTCGGTGCGCCACCTGTCGGGTAAGCGATTGATTCTATTCCAAGCCCTGGTTGCCGCTCCGTGTTCTCCGTGACTCCGTGGTGAAACCGGCCGGGCGGAAAATGGCCCTCAGGGCTGGTCCGGCACGAGCGGCGGGGCGCCGCCGACTTCGTCCCAGATCTTCGTCTCATGCGTTGCCTCGCGTATCGCGGTGAGGCTGACGACAACCCCGACCGCGGCGACGACCATCGGGTAGATCAGCCCGCCGAGCGCGATGCCGGTGGCCTCCTTGATCGCGGTCCCGATGAACGGCACGCCGCCGCCGAACCAGCCGTTGCCGATGTGGTAGGGCATCGACATCGAGCTGTAGCGGATGCGGGCCGGGAACAGTTCGACGAGGAAGGCGGCGATCGGCCCGTACACCATCGTCACCAGGATCACCAGGTAGAGCACCAGAATGCCCAGCACCAGCGGGTTGTCGCGGAACGTCGTGAACCAGCTAAACACCGGCCAATAGGTGATCACCGCGAGCGCGAAGCCGGTCGTCATGATGTTGCGCCGGCCGATCTGGTCCGACAGCCAGCCAAAGAACAGAAAACCGAGCGATCCGATCGACAGCGCAATCATGAAGATCGCATAGACGGTCACGTAATAAATCTTCAGCACGGCTGTCATGTAGATCAGCGCGTAGAACTGGCCGGTGTACCACACGACACCCTCGGGCGCGGTGGCGCCGAACAGCGCGATTGCCATCAGACTCCAGTTGCGGCCGCTGCTGTAGGCCTCCTTCACCGGGTTGGCCGATGCCTTGCCCTGCTCCTTCAGTCGTGCGTAGAGCGGCGATTCGGCGAGCTTCAGGCGGATATAGCCGGACAGCACGACAAGGACGGCCGAGAGCCAGAACGGGATGCGCCAGCCCCATTCGGTGAACGCCGCCGTGCTCATCGTCTGGCGGCAGACCAGCACGACCAAGAGGGCCAGGACGATCCCCAGCGTTGCAGTGGTCTGGATCCAGCTGGTATAGAGGCCGCGCCGGTTCTCGGGCGCATGTTCGGCGATATAAGTCGCCGCCCCGCCGTATTCGCCGCCCAGCGCCAGTCCCTGCAGGGCGCGCATCAGCAAGATGAGGGCCGGCGCGACGAGGCCCCAGCGGGCGTAGCTCGGGATGCAGCCGACGAGGAAAGTCGCCGCGCCCATCAACCCGAGTGTCAGCATGAACGTGAATTTGCGGCCGATCAGATCCCCGAGATGGCCGAAAAACAGCGCCCCGAACGGCCGCAGGATGAAGCCGAACCAGAACACCGCCAGACTTGCCAAGAGCGCGAGGTTCTCATTGCCCTTCGGGAAGAAATGCGCGGCGAAGAACACCGCGAGGACGCCGTAGATGTAGAAGTCGTACCACTCGATCAAGGTGCCGACCGAGGAGGCGCCGATGATGAACGGGAGACTTTGCCTTTCCGGCGAGCTGCGATCCAGCGTTGCCGATACCATCGCTCCCTCCCCAATGAGGTGCCTCTCCGGCGCACCGATTGAAGTATTTTAACGCGATTTCGGCGAAACGCGAAACTGTAAGTTGTTCAGAGGCCTCGGATCCGCCTCAACCGCCGCGGAACGGATCGGCGACGCGCAGCATGCCGTCGATGACGACGCCGTGCTGCAGGTCTTCCGACCACAGCGTGTCGCAGCCGGCCCGCAATGCCGCGGCGACAATCAGCGCGTCGTAGATCGCGTACCGATAGCGTTCCGCGAGGCGCAGCGCGTCATTGTGCATCTCGATGTCGAGCGGCAGGATCGCGCGGCAGAGGACGCGGATCGCGGCCAGCGCCTCGCGCACTTCCTCCCAGGTCATGCCGAGCTTGCGCCGCGCCACATTGGTGAATTCGTTAAGTCCTTGGACGCTCGTGGCACAGCCGCGTTCGAGCACGGCCTGCGCCGCCGCGGCTCTTCGATCGACAGTGAACGCATAGACGAGGACGTTGCTGTCGACGAATTCACCCGGCATCGTGCTTACCGGGAGTTCGCTTCCCCGCGATCGAATTTCCAATCGGCAGGCAGCGGCTTGCGGAAGGCGCGGATCCGTTCTAGCGCGCGCTCGCGGCTCCGGTCGCGATCGATGTCGAACGCCCGCTCGCCCGCAACATGTATCTCGACTTCATCGCCGTCCTTCAGTTCCAGCGCCGCGACGACAGCGGCGGGGAGCCGGACCGCCAAGCTGTTGCCCCATTTCGTTACGCGCATCAGCACTTTCCCCTCCCTATACATTTTTTTATGTATATCCACAGTCGATTGCGGTCAAGCGCCCGCCTGACGTCGCCAATTCGCTGCGTCGGTGTGGACAATATCGACGGAGAGACCCCGGTCTCTCCAGCCGGCCGGACGAAGAAACTCGGCGAAGCCGGGAGCCATGGCCTATCCGGCAGGATCGGGGTGCGAGGCCTCGGCCAAGACCACGCGCTCGGCCACGATTCTCTGCCGCCACCGATCGCCGATATCGTGCCAATCGACGAGATCGACCCGGTAGGGCAGGTCGCTATCGCTGAATACCTCGCCGAGTTTGGCGAATTCATCAAGCGTCAGCAGACGGCCGGCGTCTATCACCAAATCGAGATCGGAATAACGCCTTGCTCGGCCTGTCGCCCGCGAACCGAATGCCCATATTTTGGCGCTCTGCGGCAAATACGCACGAAGGATATTTAGCACCAGTCGTCTGTGATCCGCCGGCAAGTCGACGTTTACCGGTCGGGTCACGTGAGCCGCCGTTGCAGTTCGGCGTAGAAGTGATCGACTTCCTCCAGGAAGGCTGGGATCGCGGCGGCGACCTGCGAAGCCACCTTGGCATCATAAGTGTGGCTCGTGCGGGCGCGCATTTCGCGAAAGCCGCGCCAGGCGGGCCAATCGCCGCGCAGCAAGCCCTGAACGCTTCCAGTGCGGATCAAGTCGGCGAACGGCATCCGATCGATTTCGTCGGGAGAGGCGGCGCTTTCCTTGAGATACCGTCTGAGCATCCTGTGGCTGAGTTCATAGGTGAACTCGAAGCGCTGGATCAGCCCGTCGCGAATCTGCTCGTCCGTCGGTTCTCGCTCGTAGCGGACAAGACCCTCGCGAAGCCGTCGCACAGCGTTGCCGAGCGAGGTGGTATCGAGCTTCATCGCAAGCTCACCGGGCGACTTTCGGCGTCACGCTGCATAGACGGTCTCGCGGCGGTGCTCGGTGCTCGCTTTGCGGCGGGTTCCCGATTGCTCCGGGCATGACCCGATCGACGCTCCGACCAATCGGCGCCTCCAGCCCTTCCTTGAGCCCGCCGCCTATTCCGCCGCCATTGCCGGGCGGCGGCCGAGATGCTGCAGGCAGCGGTCGACCCAGAGCTTGGTCAGCTTCTCCTGCACGCCGTTCTGCGACAGGCGGCGACGCAGCGCCGCGAAATCGACCCGGTCCATCTCCTGATCCTGGTTGTAGCAGGAGAACACCACGGTCTCGGTGCCGGTCAGCGGGTCGAGCTGGCGCTGCAGGCACTGCGCGCAGATCTCCTTCATCATGCATTGCATCGGCGAATTGATCGACGCGATCGCCCGGTGCCCCGGCCGGAAATACGGAGCGAGCGCCTGATGGCGCGCCTCGGCAACGGCGTTCATCATGCCGTCGGAGCCGATCGCGATGATCCGGTCGACCTCGGCGAGTGGGACCGCGACCGGGTCGAGGTCGCCGGCGCCATAGGCCGCGATCGCCGCGACGATGTTGCCGACAAAGGCGCGGTCCTGCGGCCGGCTCGGGACGAAGCCCGGCGCCTCGTCGCAGCACCAGACGACGCAATCGGCGGCCGCTTCGATGTCCTCGACCTTGTAGCGGTCGGCGATCGTCTTGTAGCCGGCGAAATAGAGCACCCGCGAACCCTGCGCCCGCAACGCCGCGGCGATCGAGAACAAGACCGCGTTGCCGAGGCCGCCGCCGACGAGCAGCACCGTCTCGCCCGACGGCGTCTCGGTCGGGGCGCCGGTCGGCCCCATCAGGATCACCGGCTCGCCCGGCTGCAACAGCGCGCAGAGATCGGAGGAGCCGCCCATCTCGAGGACGATCGTCGACAACAGGCCGGCCGCGCGATCGACGCTGGCGCCGGTCAGGGCCAGCCCTTCCATCGCGAGCGTCGTGCCGTCGACCCGCGGCGCCAAGGTCTCGTAATTCTGCAGCCGGTAGAACTGGCCGGGCCGGAAGGCGCGCGCCGCCATCGGCGCCCTGACGACGATTTCGACGATCTTCGGCGTCAGCCGGATCACCTCCTCGACCCTGGCGCGCAATTCGTCGTCGAGCCGGGCGTGCAATACCGCCGGTGTCGGCGCGGCGGCAGCGCGCCGGGCGAGAATGCGGCTCAGCACCGGATAGCCCAAGGTGGCGCCGCCCATCGCCTTGACGACATTCCCTGAAAACGAGGGGTGCAGGTCGCCGAAAAAGCTGACGGCGCGGCCGTCGGGGCGCAGCTGCGTCAGGACCCGCACCGCATGCGGCTTCGCCACCCGCTCCGGCACGATGGGCTCGCCATTTTCGTCGAGGGCCTGAAAATAGCGGCCGTCGAGCCCGATGTTCGCCGGGTCTTCGCGCGCCAGGACCGTGTTCGGCTGGGTCCCGGCGGCGACGAGGATCGTGCGCGCCGGCAGCACTACCTCCTCGGGTTCGCCAGCCGGTTCGGCCGCCGGCCGGCGCAGCCGCAGGGCGGCCGCCTGCCCGAACCGGTCGACATCGACCGCTTGCGGGGTCAGCAATTCGGCGAAGCGGATGCCCTCCTCCATCGCCTTCGCCACTTCCTCGTGGTTCAGCGTGTAGCTCGGCGCGTCGACGAGCCGCCGCCGGTAGGCGATCGTCACCCCGCCCCAGCCTTCGAGCAGCGCCGCGAGCCGAGGCGGCCGGCCCTCGCGGCGGGCGGCATCGCGCTCCGCGCGCAGGGCCCGGGCATGGGCGATGAATTCGGCGGCGGCCTCGCCCTCGGCCGGGTTCCACTCGACGCGCACCGCCGCCTCGCCGCGCTCGGCCGCGAGCGTCTCGTAGCGCGCGAGGAACTTCTCGACCTGCACCGGATAGTAGGCGAGCGACTCGGTCGCGGTGTCGATCGCCGTCAGCCCGCCGCCGATCACGACGACCGGCAGCCGCACCATCAGATTGGCGATGCTGTTCTCTTTGGCCGCACCGGTCAGCTGCAGCGCCATCAGGAAATCCGAGGCCTGCCGCACCCCGGGCGCCAGATTGTTCGGCATCGCGACGACGGTCGGCCGGCCGGCGCCGGCGCAGAGCGCCACATGGTCGAAACCGAGATCGAAGGCACCGTCGATACCGATCGTGCCGCCAAAGCGCACCCCGCCATACATCGCGAATTGGCTGCGGCGCTCGAGCAAGAGGCGCACGATCTTGAGGAAATTCTTGTCCCAGCGCACCGTGATGCCGTATTCGGCGACGCCCCCGAACCCGGCCATGACCCGGTCGTCGAGGCTGTCGACGAGGCTTGCCGCATCGCGGACCGGGCGGAACGGCAGGCGGCCGCCGTCGGCCCGCACACCGGAAATCTCGGCCGGCAGCGGCTCGATCTTGAGCCCGTCGATCGCGGCGACGAAATGGCCGTCATTCATCAGATGATGCGCGAGCGTGAACCCGGCCGGGCCGAGCCCGACGACCAGCACCTTTTTCCCGGTCGCGGCCCGCGGCAACGGGCGCCGGATGTTGAGCGGGTTCCAGCGGGTCAAGAGCGAATAGATCTCGAACCCCCACGGCAGCCCCAGCACGTCCTTCAGGCTGCGGGTCTCGATCTGCGGGATGTCGACCGGCTCCTGCCGCTGATAGATGCAGGCCTTCATGCAGTCGTTGCAGATGCGGTGGCCGGTCGCGGCGCAGATCGGGTTGTCGATCGTCACGATGGCGAGCGCGCCGACACCGTAGCCGCGCGACTTCACCAGGTTCATCTCCGAGATTTTTTCTTCGAGCGGGCAGCCGGCGAGGGTGACGCCGAATACGCTCTTCTTGAAGCTGCCGTCTTTTTCCTTGAGCCCCTGCGAGCAGCTGTCCTTCCCCTGGTTGTGGCACCAGATGCAGTAATTCGCCTGGTCGAGGGCGCCGGTGAGGTCGGTGCCGCGGTCGGTCAGCGCGAAGCCTTGGCGATGGCGCCATTCGGCTGCGGGCAGCCGCAGCATCGCGACACCGTCCAATTCGACCGTCTCGACCGGCACCAGATGCTGCATGTCGAGCCGGCGTCGGCGCCTGGAACAACACACCGCGCCGATGCTTCTTCCGGCCCGCCGGCGACAGGGTCGCCCAGGCCGCGTAGCGTTGCGCCAAATCGAGCGGCGCGGCGTTCCCGGCCTCGTCGTCGAGCCAGGCTGCGACACGCTCGGCAAAGCGCCGCTCCCATGCCCCGACATTCTCCAGCGGCCCGCCCATCAGCGCATCGAGCTCCGCGGCGAGCCCCGGCCCGTCGAGCGCTGCCGCTTCGGCTTCCTTCACGCCCTTGACGGCGCGGCGCTGGACGAAGAGCCGCTTCACCGAATAGAGCGGCGCCAATTCGTGGTGGCGCGCCTGCAGCGCGCGGATTTCGGCGCCGATCCCGAACAGCGCCCCGAGGAAATCCTCGACATGCGGCGCCAGATCGACAACCAGATCGGATTCGGCCGCATGCCCGAACCCGTCGGGGTCGCGCCGCGCCGTCATCAGCCGGGTGTGCAGTGCCTGATCCGTGTCGGCGAGTTCGGCGACAAAGGCGCGATCGAGCCGCAAAAGCCCCTCGCGATCATAGAGATCGGCGAATTCAAGCCCGTATTTCAGGTCGATTTCGGACATCGAAGCTCGAAGTTCAGCAGCGGCCGCGCGGCTCGCTCTTTACGTAGCGACGACAGGCCGGCGGAGCTACGGCAATTCGCGGCGACAGATTTGCGCGGTTGCAGACGCGCCGCCGCATCCGTCGGCCTCGAGAAGCCGGCGCGCGACGCCGGCCCGGACACGGCGGACACCCGGCGGAAAAATCGACAGCAGGTGTGAAATCGGTCACCTTTGCCAAGGCTCGCTCGCTGTATGCCGGATCGGCCGCCAAACTCCACTGGGAGTTATCCGATGACCGCCCATGCCGCTGTTGCAGCTCCCGAATTTCGTGCACTCGATACCGGCAGAAAATGGCCGCCTTTCGGCTTGATGCGCAACAGGCCTCACCAGGACACCCATGGTGCCGTCTTCGATGAGCGCGGGCATCGCTTGGCCATCGTCGAATTCGACGACCAGGGCGTGTGCTACGACCGGCGACAGATGCACGCACTCACAGCCGCGCTGCAAGCGCTAAAAGGCAAGAAGGCGCTGATCCTCGCCTTCGTACACGGGTGGAAGCACGATGGTCGCGCGGACGACAGAAATCTCGACTCTTTCCGTAAGCTCTTGGCGCAGACCGCCCTCGACGCACCCGACCGGACGGTGTTCGGCGTTTTCGCCACCTGGCGCGGCTTGTCCTGGTATGGCCCCAGATACCTGCCGCTAGAGGACCTCACCTTCTTCAGCCGGAAGCAGGCGGCGATGCGTGTCGCTCTCGGCTCGGTACGGGAATTGTTGGAGAGGCTGCGCGAGTTCCGCGAAGACGAGATCGGCAGGCAGAACGAGCCCGTTCTCGTCATTGTCGGACACAGCTTTGGCGGCCTGATCGTCTACTCGGCGGTCGCGCAGTCGCTGATCGATGCGGCAGCCACCGAAGAGGGGCGCGTCGTGCCCTCCTTCGCCAACCTCGTGCTCTTGGTGAACCCCGCCTTCGAGGCCGCTCGCTATCTGCCGATCTACGAGCAGATCAAGGACAATGCGCATTTCGCCCCGGAACAGCCGCCCGTGTTCGTCTCCGTCACGGCGGCAAACGACCTGGCGACCGGGTTGGCCTTTCCGATCGGCGAACACCTGGCGAGCCTCGGCGAGTCGACGCGCGGACGGTGGCAGCGACAGGCGCTGACCCGAACGATGGGACATCTCGGCTGGATGAGAACGCATGATCTCTCGGCGCCCGGAATGCGGGTCCGCGCGTCGCGTCAGCCGCAACCAAGCCCGCACGAACGCGAGCGCCAGGCCCATCTCGTCACCTCGGATCGAGACGAATGGACCTCGTCGAGCGGTGCGCTGCTGAAACGGCTCCCGGCCTTCCCGGCGGGCAACCCGTTCTGGGTCGCGCGGGCGACGCGGGAGGTCGTCGACGGCCACAACGGGATCTTCGGGGCGGTCTTTGTCGGGTTCGTCCACGATCTGGTCGCGACACATCTGGCCGCCGCGGCAACCCGAACGTCGGCCCCCAGCATACAAACCCCTGCGGGAGGTCGTCGGATGGCGTAGGGCTGCCACCTCCCATCAGGATCAGCTTTTGGCCGGGGCAAGCGCGCAAACGGCAAGCGCGGCACGTCACTTTCGGTCGGCGGCTTCGAGAAGCGCGTTCAACAGCACGTTGCAGCCGGCGGCGAGGTCGTCGGGCTTGGCGTCCTCGATCTCGTTGTGGCTGATGCCGCCGGCGCAGGGCACGAACACCATCGCGGTCGGCGCGACCCGCGCCATGTAGACCGCGTCGTGGCCGGCGCCGCTGATGATGTCCTGGTGCGGGTAGCCCTGCGCCCGGGCGGCGTCGCGCACGGCGCCGATCAGCGCCGGGTCGAACGGGGTCGGCGGGAAGTGCCAGAACTCGTTCACGACCGCCTCGACCCGCGCCGCGGCCGCCGCCTCGCCACAGGCCGCGCGCAGGTCGCGGTCCATCGCGGTCAGCACGGCGTCCTCGGGATGGCGGAAATCGACCGTGAAGAACACCCGACCGGGGATCGTGTTGCGCGAGTTCGGGCTGACCTGGACGAAACCGACCGTGGCGCAGGCAAAGGGCGCATGCGCGTGACCGATGCGGTTGACCGCGTCGATCATCCGCGCCGCGCCGACCAGCGCATCCTTGCGGCGCGGCATCGGCGTCGGCCCGGCATGCGCCTCCGCACCGGTCACGGTGACCTCGTACCAGCGCTGGCCCTGCGCGCCGGTGACGACGCCGATCGTGTTGCCGTTCGCTTCGAGGATCGGGCCCTGCTCGATATGCGCCTCGAAATAGGCGCCGACCGGCCGGCCGCCGACCGGCGCCTCACCGGCAAAGCCGATGCGCTGCAACTCGGCGCCGAGCGTTACGCCGCTGAAATTGTCCGGCCGGCCGAGCCCGTAGGCAATGTCGAACACGCCGGTGAAGACGCCGGAGCCGGTCATCGCCGGTGAAAAGCGCGAGCCCTCCTCGTTGGTCCAGGCGACGACCTCGATCGGCGCCTCGGTCTCGTAGCCGAGGTCATTCAAGCTGCGGACGACTTCCAGCCCGGCCATCACGCCATAGGCGCCGTCGAACTTGCCGCCGGTCGGCTGCGTGTCGAGATGGCTGCCGGTCACGACCGGCGGCAAGTCGGCGTTCTTGCCGGGCCGGCGGGCGAAGATGTTGCCGATCCCGTCGACCGCGACCGAGCAGCCGGCCGCCTCGCACCAGCGGATGAAGAGCCGGCGGGCCTCGCCGTCGAGATCGCTCGCAGCGAGCCGGCACACCCCGCCTTTTGCCGTCGCGCCGATCTCGGCCAATTGCATCAGGCTCGCCCACAACCGCTCGCCATCGACCTGCAGATTGCGCATCCGTATTCCCCCTCTTCGCGCTCACCCGAGCCCGAGAAAGCGGGCCAAGGCGATATCGACCTCACCCATCGTGGCACGATCGAGCCGGCCGATCGCACGCCTCACTTTCGGGCGGGGAACCGTTACGACCCTGTCGACCATGACCTGCGAGCGCTTCTCCAGTCCGTTTTGCCGAGTCGGCTCGACGCTAACCCGAACCAGATGCGCGCCGCGCAGATCGCAGGTCAACGGCAGCACGCTAATCGATGGCAGAGCGTCGAACGCGTCGTCTTGAACGATCAGAGCCGGCCGCGATTTCCCATAATCGCCGGACAGGACGACGGTGACCAGGTCGCCGCGCCTCATTTCCATTCGCGGGCGAATTCCTCGAAATTGGCGTCCAGCTCGCGCAAGATGGCAGCCTCGCCACTGTTCGGATCCTGGGCGAGGGCTGCGAGTTCGAGCGACTGGCGGCGCGCTTCGGCCTCGAAGGCACGACGGCGCTGCCGTTCGACGCGTTCCGCCACCAGTTCGCGCAGTAATTCGCCGACCGGCTTTGCCTCCTGTGCCGCAATCTCGACGATTGCGGCTTTCAGCTCAGACGGAATGCGGAAGGTCACCGTCTCATCCTTGGGATCAGTGCTGGTTCGGGACATTTCGGCAAATCGTCTTACTTAATGGACGACCTTATGTAATCGATCTTCGATCCGCGTCAACCAAAACCCGATCAGACGCCTCGCAAGGCTTGGGTTATATATCCACCGGCGGGGTTCGGCCGGAGCTGGCAGGACGACATGAGCGGACAAGCGGCGATCGAGCGGCTCTCGGTGCTGGGGATCGAACTCGAGGTGCTGCGCCGCGGCGCCGGGCATCCGCTTTTGGCGCTGCACGGGTTCGACACGATCGACGCCGCGGCGCCGTTTCTCGACCTGCTCGCCCGGCACGCCGAGATCACCGCCCCGTCCTCGCCCGGCTTTGGCCATTCGCCGCGGCCGAAGGATTTCGACACGATCTACGATCTCGTCCACCTCTACCTCGCGGTGCTCGAAGCCCTGCCGAGCCGGAAGACGAGCCTCCTCGGCTTTTCGTTCGGCGGCTGGCTCGCCGCCGAAATCGCCGCCGCCTGCACCCACCGCATCGACCAGCTGATCCTCGTCGATCCGCTCGGCATCAAGGTCAGCGACCGCGAGACGCCCGATATTCTCGACATCTTCAACCGGTCGCCCGACGAGGTGCGCCGCCGCAGCTGGCACGATCCCGAGCGCGCCGCACCCGACTATGACGCGATGTCGGACGAGGCGCTCGTCGTCCACGCGCGCAACCGCGAGGCGCTCTGCCTCTATGCCTGGCACCCTTACATGTACAACCCGCAATTGCCGCGCTGGCTCGGCCGGATCGACGTGCCGACCCTTGTCCTGTGGGGCGAGAGCGACCGCGTCGTCGCGCCCGATTACGGCCGCGCCTATGCCCGGCTGATCCGCAATGCGCGGTTCGAGCCGATCGCGCGGGCCGGGCACCATCCCGAGATCGAACAGCCCGCCGCCTTCGTCGAGCGGGTCGCCCGCTTTCTCGGAGAATAGCCGTCGGGAGAGACCGCGATGCAATCCTGGTATCATTGCGAGAACGTCTATCCCTTTGTGCCGCAGGATGTCCTCGACCGCGCCGAATCGGTGCGCGCGAGCCTGCCGAACAAATATTGCGACCCGAAAATTGCGGCGGCTCTGTTCGAGGAATGCCTCGACGAGCATCTCCTCTGCGACGAGCTCGGCGTCAACATCGTCTCGATCGAGCACCATTCCGGCATTAATAGTCTCTATGGCGCGAGCCCGATGATCCTCGGCATCCTCGCCCGGCAGACGAAGAGGGTCCGCATCCTGAGCCTCGGCACGCTGATCACGGTGCGCCCGGACCCGGTGCGGGTCGCCGAGGAATACGCGACGGCGGACGTCATCTCGCGCGGCCGGCTCGAAATCGGCTTCGTCAAATCGGGCGACAGCGAGATGGTCTCGGGAAACGCCAACCCGGTCGGCTATGTCGACCGCTTCTGGGAGGCCATCGACCTGATCCAGAAGGCGCTGACCTCGCATGACGGCCCGTTCAGCTGGGAGGGCAAGCACTACACGCACCGCCACGTCAACATCTGGCCGCCCGTCTACCAGCGGCCGCACCCGCCGATGTGGGCGGCGACGGGCGACCCCGAGACCTCGGCGGAACTCGGCCGGCGCGGCATGGTCAACGCGCTCGTATTGCGCGGGCCGGAGGCGAGCAAGCGCGCCTTCGACGCCTATCGCGCGGCGCGGCGCGAGGCCGGATTGCCGGCGCCCGGCACCGACCGTTTCGCCTATGCCGCACTCGCCTATGTCGGCGACAGCGACGCGGAAGGCCTGCGGGTCGGCAGCAAGCTCTTATGGTTCCTCAACACCAGCCTCAAGCAGGCGCCGCAGATGTCGCGGCTGCTGCCGGGGCGGACGCCGCCCGAAATCGCCGCGCAGAACTACCGGACGCGACCGCGGCCCCGCGCCGCCGCGGCACGGCGGCCGGCCGACAGCCTGAACGGCATCGATGCCGAGCAGGCGATCGCCCGCGGCATCCTCTGCGCCGGCAACCCGGACACGGTTTACCGGCAGATCATGGACATCTACGACAAGGTCGGCGGCTTCGGCCATTTCATCTTTGTCGGCCGCTCCGGCTTTCTCGACCACAAGGAGGCCGAGAAGGGCATCCGGCTGATGGCGAGAGAGGTCGTGCCGCGCCTGCCGGCCGCAACCGCGACGCCATCCGCCGTGCCGCAGGCCGCGGCGTAATCAGGCGGCGGCTGCGTCGTCGGCGAGAGGACGGCCGGCGGCGGCTTGTCGGACGAAATAGCCGCCATCAAATCGCTCGAGGAGGGACGGGAACATGACTACGGCAGCGGCCCGTGGGGTCGAGGAAAATTTGCTCGATCTGTTTCAAACTCTCGGCATTGAGCAGGCGCACATCGCAGCCGGCGGCGCCCCGGTGCTTACCGACTGGCACGGTTTAGCGACTCATCATCCGGAGCGGGTCGCGTCGCTGACCCTCCCATCGCCGCCGATCCTCGACACGGCCGAACTTCGCGGCCTGGCCTCTCGCCCGTTGGTCGTAGCCGGCGACCAGGGCAGCTCCGCGCAGGACGCGGCCAAACTGCTCGCGGATCTCCCGAGCGCGGCATCGCACATCCTGCGCGGCTACGATTGGCAACCCTGGTCGGACGTGATTGCCGATCGCGGCGCGGAAATCGGCTCGGCGATGCTGAACTTTCTCGATCGCCATGCAGTGCCGGCGATCGCGTTGGCCGAAGGAGAAGGCGATGCGGCGGGGATTTCCTACCGCGTTCGCGGTGCCGGCCCGCCGCTTGTCCTGATGCCTCTCTCCCTGGCGCCGTCGCAATGGGAGCCGCTGACTGCGACGCTCGCCGCGCGCACCTGCACGGTCACCCTGGGCGGGCCGCTGCTCGGCGTCGTCGGCCTCCTCGAAGCAAGGGGCCGGTCGAATTATCTGACTCTGGTGCGGACCGTTTTGGATGGGGTCGGAATACGGCCGGGCGAGGTCGTGCTCGAAGTCGGTGGCGGGTCGGGCGTGGTCGTGCGCGAGATCGCGAGCCGCACTGCCGGCGCCAACCGCGTCATCGACGTCGACATCAGCCCCTACCTGCTGCGCTAGGCGGCGGCCCTGGCAAAACAGGCCGGGCTTGCCGATCGCATCGCCTTTCAGGGAGGCCACGCCGAGGCGATCCCGCTCGCCGACAGCAGCGTTGATGTCGCGCTCTCCTTCACGGTGATGGAAGAAGGCGACGCCGACCGGATGTTGGCCGAATTGGTGCGGGTGACCAGGCCAGGCGGTCGCATCGGCGCGATCGTTCATGGCGAAAGAAGTGGTGCCCCGCGGCGACCGCCACGCCACCCTTGGCGCAGCAGGCCGCGGAAAAGTCAACGCGTCGCCTTGTATGCGGCGAGATCGAACGCATTCGCCTCCCAGCGCGTCCGCCCAAGCTTTTCGAGGAGTTGGGCATCCGCTGTGACGAGCCTGCTCCTCCGCGCTTCGGCGAGCGCTATATAGAGACAGTCGTAAACCGGATGATCGAGTTCTCCGGCAATGGCGACAGCGCGCGGCGCGAGCGCCGCCGCGCCGACCAGCGCGTCGAAAAACCTCGGCAATATGGCAGCGATTTCGCCCACCTGATCCTGACGAATGCGGCCCAGGCGCGCCGATCGCCAAGCGGCATTGCAGACTTCGGCGATCAGAATATCGGGTGCCGTCAGCGCCGATCCGTCATGGATGATGGCCAGAGCCTCGGCGGCGAGAGGCTCGCTGCGAAGAAACCATTTCAGCGCAACGCTTGCGTCGACGACCAAGGTCACCTTCTATCCCGGTCTTCGCGAACGAGTTGCTCAGCCGTTGGGTAGGCTTTGCCGGGCTGTGCCGGCGTCATCGCGCGGATGCGTTCCAGTTCGGCAACCAATTCCGCGCGGTCGGGCCGTGCCGCTTCGGTCAGCAGTTCGCGCAACGACTGCTCCAAGGATTTGTGTTGCGCCGCCGCGCGCGCCTTCAACCGATCGAGGACCCGATCATCGAGATTGCGAATGACGACTTGTCCCATGTGACCATACCGCCGAGGATCGATGATTGCGCCATGATATCATCTTCATCAACTTTCGTCACGCGGCCCTTGGTCCTGACACCGGCCGACTGATGCTGCAGGGCGAAACGCCGGCCGCCGGCGGGCCGTCGGTGCTGGCGATCAGCCCGGACCGGCGGGTGCTCGATGTCGGGTACCGCGGCGAGCCGAGGATTTCGAGCTTTTGGATCGATCCGCAGAGCGGCGGGCTCACGCTGCAAGGCGCGGTGGCGCCGTCGCGCGCACCGATCGCTTCGCCTACGCGGCACTCGCCTATGTCGGCGACAGCGACGCGGAAGGCCGGCGCGTCGGCAGCAAAGCTCTTGTGGTTCCTCAACACCAGCCTGAAGCAGGCGCCGCAGATGTCGCGGCTCCTGCCGGGGCGGACGCCGCCCGAAATCGCGGCGCAGAATTACCGGACACAACCGGGACCCGGCGCCGCCGCGGGACGGCGGCCGGCCGATAGCCTGATCGGCATCGACGCCGAGCAGGCGATCGCCGGCGGCATCCTCTGCGCTGGCAACCCGGACACGGTTTACCGGCAGATCATGGACATCTACGATAACGTCGGCGGCTTCGGCCATTTCATCTTTGTCGGCCGCCCCGGCTTTCTCGACCACCAGGAGGCCGAGAAGGGCATCCGGCTGATGGCGAAGGAAGTCGTGCCGCGCCTGCCGGCGGCGACCGCGACGCCGCCGCTGGCGCGAGAGGCCGCGAACTAGCCGGCGAGCCCATCGGCTCCGAGCATCGTCATGAACCCGATCGGCGGATCGGACCACTAGGGAGGACAAAAATGCCGACTTGCCTTTATGTCTGCCTGCAAGACGACGACAAGATCGCGGCCTTTGCTGTGGATTCCGACAGCGGCCGGCTGACGCCGCAGGCCGAGATCCCGGTCGCGGGCGGCCCGTCGGTATTGGCGCTGAGCCCAGACCGACAGGTGCTCTATGTCGGGCATCGCGGCGAGCCGAGGATTTCGAGCTTCCGGATCGACCCGGAGACCGGCGGGCTCGCGCCGCAGGGCGCGGTCGCGTCATCGCACGCGCCGACCTTTCTCGCCCCGGACCGCACCGGCAGGTATCTGCTCTCGGCTTATTACCAGGGCGGCTTTGCCGCAGTTCATCCGCTGGCGGCGGACGGCGCCGTCGGCGCCCCGCCGCTCGACCGGCAGGAGACGGCCACCGGCGCCCACGCAATCGCGACCGATCCGTCGAACCGCTACGCGTTCGTGCCGCATATCGCCCGGCTCAACGACAACGTCCTGGAGCCGCCGCGCGACAACCCGGGCCCGAACATGATCGTGCAGTTCAGGTTCGACGCGCAGACCGGCCGCCTCAGCGCCAATACCCCGTTCCGGGTCGAGCCGGCGGGACGGCTCGGCCCGCGCCATTACTGTTTTCACCCGAGCCTCGATCTTGTTTATTTTTCGAACGAGCAAGGCAGCAGCGTCAGCCTCTACCGGCTCGATCTCGCGAAGGGCACGCTTGCCGCAGAGCAGACGATCACGACCTTGCCCGACGGGCACGGCGCGCGAAACACCTGCTCGCAGATCCATCTGACCCCGTCCGGCCGCTTCCTCTATGTCGCCAACCGTGGGCACAACAGCATTGCCGGATTTGCCGTCGCTGCCGCAAGCGGTCGGTTGACGCCGGTCGGCCGCGTGCCGACCGAAGCGGTGCCGAGCGCATTCGGTCTCGACCCGGCCGGCCGGTTCGTCTTTGCCGCCGGTTCGGCCTCGGGCCGGCTCGCCGCGTACCGGATCGATCCGGAGACCGGGGCGTTGACGGCGCTGGCGACCTATGCCGTCGGCCAGCGGCCGAGTGCGGTGCTGGCGGTGCCCCTCGGCGACTGAGGCGAGAGTGCGTAGGATGGGTTGAGCCATAGGCGAAACCCATCGGCAGCCGGCAGAGGTGGTGGGTTTCCCCCGGCTTTCCGCCGGGGTCGACCCACCCTACGCCCGGTCAAGGAGAACAGCGATGACCCGCGACTTCATCGGCTACGGTGCCGCGCCGCCGCATGCGGGATGGCCCGGCGACGCCCGCATCGCCGTCAACTTCGTGATCAATTTCGAGGAGGGATCCGAGCTTTCCTATCCGGCCGGTGACGGCGTCTCGGAGGGCATGCTGACCGAGATGGCGGGCAGCGATCTCGGTGTGAAGGGTCGCGACCTCGCCGCCGAGAGCATGTTCGAATACGGCGCCCGCGTTGGTTTCTGGCGGCTCTACCGGATTTTCAGCCGGTTTCGTCTGCCGGTGACGATCTTCGGCTGCGCTCGCGCCTTTGCCGCGAACCCGCCGGCGGCGGCGGCCATCGCCGCCAGCGATTGGGACATCTGCAGCCACGGCTATCGCTGGACGAACCACCCGGGACTGCCGGAGGACGAGGAGCGCCGGCAGATCGCCGCCGCCGTCGACCTGATCAAGGAGAAGACCGGCAAGACCCCGCTCGGCTGGTACTGCCGCTACGCGCCGTCGGAAAACACCCGCCGGCTATTGGTCGAGCATGGCGGCTTCCTTTACGACAGCGACACGTACAACGACGAACTGCCGTATTGGGTGAGGGTCCCCGGGTCAGGCCCAGGGTCAGGCCCGGGGTCAGGTCCGGTGACCTCTCGGCCGCATCTCGTCGTCCCGTATTCGTTGACTACCAACGATTCGAAATTCGGTCGCGGCGTGTTCGGCTCGGGCGAGGATTTTTTTGCGTTTCTGCGCGACAGCTTCGACCTCCTCTACGAGGAGGGGGCGGATCGGCCACGGATGATGTCGGTCGGGCTGCATATGCGGCTGACCGGCCATCCCGGGCGAGCGAAGGCGCTGATCCGCTTCATCGAATACCTCGCGACCCATGAGCGGGTGTGGATCTGCCGGCGCGAAGACATCGCCCGGCACTGGATCGCCCGCTTTCCGCCGCCTGCCTGATCCCGGCCCTTCCCGGCCGCCGCCCCTTCACCTCAGCCCTCTTCCCGCAAGCGGGGAGCTCTCTCCGCGCACGCGTGCGTGCGCCTTTCGGGTGGCGCATCGAAGATGCGCCAAGGGACCCGCGAAGCGGCAGGGGCTCAGAGTGTGAATTGGCCTTCAACAGGAGAAATTGTCGCCGCCTCCGCCAGCGTCGCCGCCGCCGAAATCCTGGTCCCCGCCGCCGAAATCCTGGTCGGAACTGAAGTCCTGGCCGCCGGCATCGCCGCTCGAGAAATCCTGGCCGCCGCCGCCCCAGTCCTGGCCGCCCGCATCGCCGCTCGAAAAATCCTGGCCGCCACCGCCGCCGGAATCGCTGCCGTAGAAGTTGTTGGTGACGCTTTCCGCGAGGCCGGGGGTCTGCTGCCCGCCGAGGAACCCGCCGCCGCCACCGCGGCCGAACAGTGATTCGATCCCCTGGAACAAGAGGGCGCCGCCGGCAACCCCGGCCGCGGTCGCCGCCGCCGAGCGCAAGAACCCGCCGCCGCCCATCGGGCCGCCACCCATGAAGCCGCCGCCCGGCGGCTGGCCATAGCCCGGCTGCTGGCCATAGCCCGGCTGTTGGGCATAGCCGGGTTGTTGATAGGGCGGCGCCATCGGTGCGGCGGCGACCTGCGGCGCGCGCGTCCACGGCCCAGCCGGCGGCACGCTCGCGGCCGCGGGTATCGGCGCCGGCTGGCGCGAGCCGAAAAGACCGCCAAGAAAACTCGTCGGGCGCGCCGCCTGCTGCTGCGCCTCGGCCACCTGCTGTTCGAGTTCGGCGAGCCGGTTCTGCGCGTTGTGCAGGCTCAGATCCTGGATCAGCACGGTCTGGACGAGGTAGTAGGGCGCATCGGGCTGCTCGGCCATCGCCTGCCGGATCAGCGCGTCGGCCTCGGGTTCCTTGGGCTGCCCGCCGGCGCTTTTCAGGCGCCCGAGCAGGGTCGTGATCAACTCTTTTTCCTGGGGGGTCATGGTTGCCTTCCTGGGCGCGAACAGCGATAGCGGACGCCGGTTGCCGAGGTGCCTCTCGATCTCGGCATCGGTAGCTTTTTCCCGGACGGATCGCGTCCAGCGACCGGCCGGGGACGGCACGTTCGCGCTAAATGTGGGGATCGGCGGCAAACGGTCAATGTCGGGCGCTTCCGGGTCTCAGAGCCCGTGCTGGCCCATCGCCAGAAACTTCTGCCGCCGCCGTTCGCGCAACGTCGCCCCGTCGAGCGCCGCGAGCGGCTGCAAGGCCGCCTCGAGCGCCGCGCCCAGCGCTTCGATCGCGGCCTGCGGCCGGCGATGCGCCCCGCCTAGCGGCTCGGGAACGATCGCGTCGATGACGTCGAGCCGCAGCAGGTCCTGCGCCGTCAGGCGCAGCGCCTCGGCCGCCTCCTCGGCATGCTTCGCGTCGCGCCACAGGATCGAGGCGCAGCCCTCCGGCGAGATCACCGAATAGATCGCGTGTTCCAGCATCAAGATGCTGTTGCCGGCGGCGAGGGCCACCGCCCCGCCCGACCCGCCCTCGCCGATGATCGCGGCGACGAACGGCACCCTGATATCGAGGCAGGCCTCGATCGCGCCGGCGATCGCCGCCGCCTGGCCGCGCGCCTCGGCGTCGATCCCGGGATAGGCACCGGCCGTGTCGACGAAGGTCAGAACCGGCAGCCCGAAACGATCGGCGAGCCGCATCAGCCGGCTCGCCTTGCGATAGCCTTCCGGCCGGGCCATGCCGAAATTGCGTTTGAGCCGGGTTTCGGTATCGGCGCCTTTCTCGGTGCCGAGCACGACGACGCTGCGGCCCCGGAACCTGCCGATGCCCCCGACCACCGCCGGATCCTCGGCAAAGCTCCGGTCGCCGGCGAGCGGCACAAACTCGGTGATCAGCCCCGCTATGCAGTCGAGGCAATGCGGTCGCTGCGGGTGGCGCGCCACCTGCACCTTCTGCCAGGCCGAGAGCCGCGCGTAGGTCTGCCGCAGCAGGCGCTCGGCCGAGCTTTCGAGCCGCCCGACCTCATCGGCGATGTTGATCTCGCCGGTCGAAAGGTGCCGCAGCTCCTCGATCTTGGCTTCGAGGTCGGCGATCGGCCGTTCGAAATCGAGGCTGTGGCGCATCATCGGCGCCGCGCCAGCGGATGCGCGGTCTCGACCAGCCGGCGCAGCCGGTCGCCGACGACATGTGTATAGATCTGGGTCGTCGCGATGTCGGCGTGCCCCAGCATCTGTTGGACGCTGCGCAAATCGGCGCCGCGATCGAGGAGATGGCTGGCAAAGGCATGGCGCAGCACATGCGGCGACAGCCGGTCCGGATCGAGGCCGGCGCGAATCGCCAGTAGCTTCAACAGTTGACCGCAGCGCTGCCGCGTCAAATGCCCGCTGCCGCCGCGCGACGGGAACAGCCAAGGCGACGGCCGCCCGGCCGGCACAAAGTCGCCGCGGCAATCGAGATAGCGGGCGAGTGCCTGGCGGCCGGGCTCGCCGAGCGGCACGACGCGCTCGCGACCGCCCTTGCCGCGCACCATCAGGAAGCGTGGATTGCGCAGTGCCGCGGCGAGCGGCAAGGCAACGAGCTCCGAGACGCGCAGCCCGGTCGCATAGAAGAGCTCGACGAGGCAGGCGAGCCGCACGCTCTCGACGCCGGGCCGCGCGGCGGCTGCCGCCAGCAGGGCTGCGACCTCGGTCTCCGACAGGAATTTCGGCAGCGGCCGTCCGAGCCGCGGCGTATCGAGGCCGGCGGTTGGGTCATCCTGCCTGATCCCGTCCGACAGCAGAAATTTGTAGAACTGGCGGATCGCCGAGATCCGTCTGGCGAGGCTGCGCGGCGCCAGCGCCGCTACCGCCGCAGACGCGAGATAGACATGCAGCGACCCCTCGTCGGCATCGGCCAGATCGACCGCTCGCCCCATGAGAAACCCGGCGAGATCGCCGAGATCGTGGCGATAAGCCGTGAGGGTCAATGGCGCGGCACCGCGTTCGGCGGCGAGCATCTCAAGGAACGCTTCGAGATGCCGCGACAGCGCCGAAGCCGGCCGGCGCGGCCGGCCCGGCCGCCTCCGGGGGGAGCCTGCCGCGCCGGCCGGCTCACTTTGGAAAGCGGGCATTCGGCAACACCTTTTCGACACGCACCGACGGCGCCGGCGGGTTCCACAACGCCAAGTAGGCGGCGCCCCCGAGCGCCGCCAGAACCACGACGACGACGAACCAAATGGTCAGCTTTCCCATTCTGCGGCTCGCATGTCCCGGCTTTGCATGTCCTGCGGCCGCAAGCCAGCCACCGCCCCTCCCCGGCCGAACCGGTCCGGCGCCGATTGACGACCACACGCAACGATATGCTAGTACGCTCGCCGGGCGTCCGGGAAAAGAGCGGCGGCGCAGAGGTCCGCGTGGAGACACTCTCGGCAGAGCTTGATCGGCAGGCGGCGGCGATGCGGCGCTTTGTCCCGCGCCGGACGATCGTGCTGGTCGGCCTGATGGGGGCCGGCAAGACCCGGATCGGCCGCCGAATCGCGACGCGGCTCAGGCTCCCCTTTGCCGATTCCGACCGCGTCATCGAAGCCGCCGCCGGCGAAGCCATCGAGGAGATCTTCGCCAATCGCGGCGAGCGCGTCTTTCGCGACGGCGAGCGCCGCGTCATCCTCCGGCTCCTCACCGAGCCGGTGCATGTATTGGCGACCGGCGGCGGGGCCTTCATGGACCCGCAGACGCGCGCGACCGTCGCCGAGCGCGCAGTCTCGGTCTGGCTGCGCGCCGATCTCGACGTGCTGGCGGCGCGGGTCGCACGGCGCAACGACCGTCCGTTGTTGAAAGCGGGCGATCCGCGCGCCATCCTCGCCGAGCTGATCGAACGCCGCCACCCGATCTACGGCGAAGCCGACCTCATCGTCGACAGCGGCGACGGATCGCCGGAAGCGACCGCGACACAAGTCATCGCGGCACTCGCCGCCTGCCCGCTTGCAACCACCTCACCCTGCCCCACCACCCCATCCTGCCCGGAGACCCGATTATGAGCGAAGAAACACAAAGGCTGCGGGTCGAGCTCGGTCCGCGCAGCTATGAGATCGTCGTCGGCGCCGGGCTCGTCGAGCGCGCCGGGCCCGAGATTGCGCCGCTGCTGCGGCGGCACCAGACCGTCGTCGTCACCGACGAGAATGTCGCCCGCCATTATCTCGAACCGTTGCTCGCGAGCCTCGGCGCCGAGCGGATTGCACACGAGACCGTGGTGCTGTCGCCCGGCGAAGAGACGAAGGATCTCGATCATTTCGGGCGGCTGGCCGAAGCGGTTCTCGGCTGCCGCATCGAGCGCGGCACGATGCTGATCGCCTTGGGCGGCGGCGTCGTCGGCGACTTGACCGGATTTGCCGCAGCAACCCTGTTGCGCGGCGTCGATTTCGTGCAGATCCCGACGACGCTCCTCGCCCAGGTCGACAGCTCGGTCGGCGGCAAGACCGGCATCAATACGCGGCTCGGCAAGAACCTGATCGGTGCCTTCTACCAGCCGCGCCTCGTGCTCGCCGATACCGCGGCGCTTGCGACCCTGCCGCGGCGCGAATTGCTCGCCGGCTACGCCGAGACCGTCAAATACGGGCTGATCCGCGACGCCGCGTTCTTCGCCTGGTGCGAGCGCCAAGGCAATGCGCTATGTGCGCTCGAGGCCGAACCCTTGCGCCACGCGGTGCTGACCAGCTGCCGGATGAAGGCAGCGATCGTCGCCGCCGACGAGCGCGAGGAGGGCGACCGCGCGCTCCTCAATTTCGGTCATACCTTCGGCCACGCGCTCGAAGCCGAAACCGGGTTTTCGAGCCGCCTGCTGCATGGCGAAGCGGTGGCTCTCGGCATGATGCTGGCGTTCGATTTCGCGGTGCGGCTCGGGCTTGGCGAGGCCACCGAGGCCGACCGGGTGCGGCGCCACTTCGTCGCGACCAGCCTGCCGACGCGCCTCGCCGATGCCGGGCTCGGCGACGTCCCGGCCGAGCGCCTCCTCGCCCATATGAGCAAGGACAAGAAAGTGCGCGACGGCAAGACGACCTTGATCCTGCCACGCCGCATCGGCGACGCCTTCGTCATGCGGGACGCTCCGGCCGGCGAATTGCGCGATTTCCTCGCCGCAGCGTAGATCGAGCACACCGCAGGTCACCAGATGCTCAGGAGACCCGCGATAGCGGGAGGTGAGGGGCCGCGCGGCGTCGACGTTGCGCGCCCATCTGCCGCCCCTCACCCTCGCATAGGACGAGCGGCGGGATCCGGGACCTCCTCCGGCGCGAGCGTCGTCAGGGCCAAGGCGTGGACGCGGGTCGCCAATTCCTCGGCCAGCGCCTCATAGACCAGGCGTTGCCGCGCCACCCGTCCCTTGCCGGTGAAGACCGCCGAGACGATGGTCACGGCAAAATGCGTTTCGCCGTCCGGCCGCGCACCGGCGTGACCGGCGTGACGGTGCAACTCGTCGACGAGGTCGAGCTGGACCGGCGCGAACGCTTCCGTCAGCTTGCGGCGGATCGTGTCGGCGACGGACAAGGAAAATGCTCCTCGGCAGGGGTGGCCGGCAATGCGGCGGTGGCGAGGAAGACGCCGAGATCGTCCACGACATAGTCGATGTGGTCGCCCTCGGCGCCGGCCACGGCCCAATCGACGGTGCCGCGTAGCCACGCCGTAGTCATGCCGAGCGCCGCGGCCGGCACCAGGTTCTTCGCGATGTCTTCGACCATCAGTGCTGTTTCCGGCGTCACATGATGCCGTCGCAGCAGCTCGTGATAGCCGGCGAGAGCGGGCTTCGGTTCGAACCCGGCCGCCGCGATGTCGACAATGCCGCAGAACGATCCGGCGATGTCGAGATGGGCGAGCAGCCTTTCGGCATGGGCGACCGAGCCGTTGGTATGAACGAGCTTGCGCCCCGGCAGCGCGGCAAGGGCACCGGCCAGCACCGGGTCCTCCGGCACGACGGCAAGATCGACATCGTGGACATAAGTGAGGAACTCGTGCGGATCGATCCGGTTGACCGTCATCAGTCCGCGCATCGTCGTCCCGAAGCGGCGGAAATAGGTTTTCTGCACGGCGAGCGCCTCGTCGAGCGACAGCTCCAGCCGCTCGGCGATGAAGCGCTGCATGCGCGCGTGGATCTGATCGAACAGCCGGCAGGAGGCCGGGTAGAGCGTATTGTCGAGATCGAAGATCCAGGTCTCGATCTCGCCGAGCGGCCGCCGGGCGGCCGGCATCTCCGTTGGCATCGCCCTGCCCCTCATCCGGCTCGGATCAAGGTGCCGGCCCCGGAGGTGTCGGTGAACAATTCGAGCAGGATCGCATGCGGCACGCGCCCGTCGAGGATGACCGCCGCCTCGACGCCGCCATCGACTGCGGCGAGGCAGGTTTCGACCTTGGGGATCATGCCGCCGGAGATCACCCCCTCGGCGATCAACCGGCGGGCGTCGGCGGCGCTGATTTCGGACATCAACTGGTGGTCGGCGCCGAGCACACCGGCGACATCGGTCAGCAGCAACAGACGGGCCGCCTTGACCGCGGCGGCGACCGCGCCGGCCACGGTATCGGCGTTGATGTTGTAGGTCTCACCGGCCGCGCCGACACCGATCGGCGCGATCACCGGGATGATGTCCGAGCGCATGAACGTGTCGAGGACAGCGGCCTTAACATATGCGGGTTCGCCGACGAAGCCGAGATCGATTTCGCTGCGGACGCCGTCCTCGACACGGCTGAGGACCAGTTTTTCCGCCTCGATCAGCCCGCCGTCCTTGCCGGTCAGCCCGATTGCGCAGCCGCCCTCGGCGTTGATCGCCGCGACCAGTCCCTTGTTGATCGTGCCGGCGAGCACCATCTCGACCACTTCCATTGTCGCCCGGTCGGTCACGCGCAGCCCGTCGACGAACCGGCTTGCGATGCCGAGCCGTTCAAGCATCTGACCGATCTGCGGCCCGCCGCCATGGACGACAATCGGGTGGATCCCGACCTGCTTCAGCAACACCACGTCGCGAGCAAAAGAATCGCCGCCCCCTACGGTTTCCTCGCCGCCCATCGCGTGCCCGCCGTATTTGACGACGAGCGTATGGCCGGCATAGCGGCGCATATAAGGCAGCGCCTCGGCGAGAATGGCGGCTTTGACGAACGGATCCGGATGGTTGCCGGCGCAACCGGATCCGGGTTTGGCGGCCAGGTTCATCGGCAAACTCACCCTCTCGCTGTGATGCGGGAATCGATATCGGCGCCGACGGCGCTCGCGTCGATCGGCACGGCCGCCGCGAGTGCCGCGAGCGCCGCCCGCAGGGCGGCGATGCCGTGCTTTGTCAGTGCGCTCGTCAGATGGATCTCGGGATGGGCGGCCGTGTGGGCGCCGATCTCGGTCGCCGCCCGACCGGCGCTCTCGCGGATCGCGGCGTCCGTAAGCTTGTCGGTCTTGGTCAGCACGAGTTGATAGGAGACGCCCGCCCGATCCAGCATCGCCAGCATCTCCCGGTCGATGTCCTTGAGGCCGTGGCGCGCGTCGATCAACAGACAGACCCGGCGCAGCGCGGCGCGGCCTCGCAGGTAGGTCCGCACCAGACCACCCCATCGTTTCGCCGCGGTCTTCGAGGCTTCGGCATAACCGTAGCCCGGCAGGTCGACGAGCAGCAAGCGGCCGGCCAGATCGAAGAAATTGATCTGGCGGGTGCGGCCCGGGGTGTTCGAGATCCGCGCCAGCAGATGCCGTCCGGTCAGCGCATTGACAAGGCTCGATTTGCCGACATTGGAGCGCCCGGCAAAGGCGATCTCCGGGAGGCTTTCGGGCGGCAAGGCGGCGGGTTCCCCGGCGCCAGCGACAAAGTGCGCCGGCCGCGCAAACAAGCGCCGTCCCGCTTCGACGAGATCGTCATCCGCGTCGCGCGCCGGAAAGATCTCCAAAGGCTTCGCCGCTTCGAAGGCGATCACCGGCGGCACGCTCACGCAGCGCCGGCGCGGTGCATGATCGCCCATTGTTGCGCGATGCTGAGGGTGTTGTTCCACGCCCAGTAGATCACCAGCCCGGCCGGGAAATGCGCCAGCATGTAGGTGAACACGACCGGCAGTATCATGAACATGCGCGCCTGCATCGGGTCGACCGGCTGCGGGTTGAGCTTTTGCTGCAGAAACATCGTCAAGCCCATGATCAGCGGCCACGCGCCGATCATCAGAAAGGCCGGCGGGGCGAACGGCAAAAGGCCGAAAAGGTTGGCGAACGAGGTCGGGTCGGGCGCCGACAAATCGTGGATCCAGCCGAAGAACGGCGCGTGACGCATCTCGATCGTGACGAACAGGACCTTGTAGAGCGAGAAAAACACCGGGATCTGGATCACGATTGGCAAGCAACCAGCAAGCGGATTGGCCCCGACCTTCTTGTAGAGCCCCATGATCTCCTGCTGCTGGCGCGCCTTGTCGTCGGGAAATCGCTCGCGTAGCTTCTGCATCTCCGGCTGCAGCAGCTTCATCTTACTCATCGCCTGGTAGGATTTATTGGCAAGAGGAAAGAACAAGAGCTTGACGCACAGGGTCAGCAGCAGGATGGCGAGCCCGAAATTGCCGAGCAGCTTGTCGAAGAACTGCAAGGTCAGAAAAATCGGCTTGGTCAGAAAATAGAACCAGCCGAAATCGATGGCGCGGTCGAAGCGCGTAATGCCTGCCGCGGCGTAGGCGTCGAGCAGATCGACCTCCTTGGCGCCGGCAAAGAACCGCGACGATGCCGCGGCGCTACCGCCGGGCGCCACGGTGACCGCGGGGCCGAGAAAATCGGTCTGATAGCGGTCGACCCCGTCCTCGAGCGAATGCGTAAAGCGTCCCTTGATCGCCTCGTCCTGCGGCGGGATCAGCGCCGTCAGCCAATATTTGTCGGTAAAACCGAGCCAACCGCCGGTCGATGCGTAGTCGTCGGGCTTGCCGGGACTGAGCGAGGTATATTTCACTTCCTGCAGCGAGCCGTCGAGATAGCCGATCATGCCCTCGAAGAGGATGTAATAGCCGGCGACTTGCGGCGTCCCGGTGCGGCTGACGAGGCCATAGGGCAACAGCGCGACCGGCGCGTTGCTGTTGTTGCGGACCGCGTCGCTGATCGTGAACATGTAGTCCTTGTCGACGCTGATCACGCGGGTGAAGAGGAGCCCTGCGCCGTTGTTCCAGGTCAGGGTCACCGGGTTCGATGGGGTCAGCGGGCCGCTCGAGGCCTGCCACAGCGTGTCCGGACCCGGCAGCTTTATGCCGGGCGCCTGGGCGATCCAGCCGAACTCGGCGAGATAGGGGTTCTGCGTGCCCGGCGGCGATAACAGGACGACCTCGGGGCTCTTCGGGTCGACGGTTTCATGGTAGGTCGCCAAGGTCAGGTCGTCGAACTGCGCGCCTTTGAGCGCGATAGAGCCGTGCAGCCGCGGCGTCTCGATCCTGACCTCGGGCCGTCCCGCGACTGCGTTCGCAAGCGTCTCGGCGGCCTTTGCCGCGACCGCGCCGGGAGCCTTCACGGCCTGCGGTCCGGCCGACGCACCCACCGACACCGGTGCGGTGCCAGACGGGGCGGCATGCGGCGGGACCGGCGGGTGCAGCCGCTGAAAGATGAATTGGAAGCCGATCAGGATGCCGAGCGACAGGGCGATCGCGATCAGGAGATTGCGCTGTTCCATCGGCGGGGGGGTTTGCTGCGGCGTCTCGGAGGGGCAGGAGCGGCGAAGGGGAGGACAGTCCGGGCTCAGCCGTTGCCGCCGGCCGAACGGCGGTCAATGTCGAGCTCCGGTACCGGATCATAGCCGCTGCCGCCCCAGGGATGGCAGCGGGCGAGCCGCTGCAACGAGAGGACGAGCCCGCGCCCGGCGCCATGTAGCCGCAGCGCCTCGATCGCGTAGTCGGAACAAGTCGGCAGGAAGCGGCAGGACGGCGGCAGGACCGGCGACACCAGGATCCGGTACGCCCGGATTGGCAAAGTCAGCAATGCCGCCGCGCTTGCTCGACCATGCCCCGCTCGATCGCGGCGGTTCATCATGCGGCTCCCCGCCGGCGTTCGGCCGGCTGCGCGCCCCGCTCGACCCGCCGCAGCGCCGCCGCGAGATCGGCGAGCAACTGGGCGTAGGGCCGATCCGCCGTGCCGGCGCGGGCAATCAGCACGTAATCGGTTCCCGGCCGGCCCTGCTCCGGCAGGATGGCGGCCGCAACGGCCCGCAGCCGCCGCTTGGCGCGGTTGCGGATGACCGCGTTGCCGACCTTTCGGCTGGCCGTGAACCCGACCCCGAGCGACGTCGAAGCGGCCAATCGCTCCGGCCGCGGTGCCGCCTGCAAGATCAGGCCGGGCAGAACGGCCCGGCGGCGGGCGGCGGCAACACGCAGGAAATCGGCGCGCCGCTTGAGCCTTGCAAGACCGACCGGCGCAGAAATCGGAATCAGCCGTGGCGGGGTCGCCGGCTCAGGCGGAGAGGCGCTTGCGGCCCTTGGCGCGGCGCGCCGCCACTATCCGCCTGCCGGCCGCGGTCGCCATCCGCGCCCGAAAACCGTGCCGGCGCTTGCGTACAAGGTTGCTGGGCTGGTAAGTGCGCTTCACGGCACCGGCTCCCACGGCGGCAGTTTGCTGCCGAGTTGGGGTTGTATAAGGGAAGCCGGCCGGGCAAGTCAACGCAGCTTGGTGGCAGATCGCCGGCAACCGTGGCGCCTCGGGGCCGAGCGCACCAGGTCGCAAGCGAGGAACGACGCAGACAGGTGACGGCTGATGCCGAGTGACAGGATGGTCGAAACCGCCGCGCGCACCGCGCGGCATTGGACGGCCGCCGGCGACGGCCCGATCGTGCCTGGCAGCGAGGCGCATAAGATCGCCTTCTGCCGGATGCTGCTCGACACGCACAACCCCTACAAGCCGTCGGTCGTCGATTGGCCGGTGCTCGAACGCGACGCGCGCGACCGCCTCGTCGGTCTGCCGATTTGGGACATCGCGGTGCAGACCGAGGGCAAGGCGCGGCTGCGCGTCTTGAGCTATGCGGCAGAGATCGGCGACCCGCTGCTGCACGCGGCGGTGGAGCTCGACGGCTTCGAGGAGGGACGCCACAAAGAGGTGCTGTCAAACCTTGTCCGGGCCTACGGCATCGACCTCGCGCCGGAGCCCCCCTACCTGCCGCCGCGTGATCCGCAATGGGCCTTCATGGTGACCGGCTTCAGCGAGTGCATCGACAGCTTCTTTGCCTTCGGCCTGTTCGCGCTGGCGCGGCGTTCCGGCTTCTTCCCGGCGGCTCTCGTCGACACTTTCGAGCCAGTCATGCAGGAGGAGGGCCGCCATATCCTGTTTTTCGTCAACTGGGTGGCATGGCACCGCGCCAACCTGCCGCTCTGGCGCCGCCCGATTTTTCTCGCCAAGGTCCTCGCGGTGTGGGCCTTTCTCTTGTGGGAACGCATCGGCCTCGCCCGCGGCTTTGGCGCCGAGGGGTCGAAGGGAGGCGACAACAACTTCACGGTGACCGGTTCGAAGTCGGTCGGCGCCGTCGATCTGTCTGCCGCCGAACTGATCGATCTCTGTCTCGCCGAGAACGACCGCCGGCTTGCCGGGTACGATCCCCGCCTCCTACGACCGATCTTCGTGCCGCGGTTGATGCGCATCGTCCGCCGCTTCCTCCGGCCGGCGGCCGCGGCGACATGATCGCGGTCGGCTCGACCGCCCACCTGGAGCGGTTCTGCCGCCAGTTTGTCGCGAGCCACCGACCCTACCACCC
The DNA here is from genome assembly GCA_963790875.1 of uncultured Alphaproteobacteria bacterium. Classification (GTDB taxonomy): domain Bacteria; phylum Pseudomonadota; class Alphaproteobacteria; order ATCC43930; family CGMCC-115725; genus AP-15. Next base: position 25,944 of record CAWBQT010000012.1, on the reverse strand, counting down.
GGACAGCCTCCCTTGGCCCGAACTCGATGCGGCGGCGCGGCAGCGGTTGCGAGCCATCCCGTTCTGGTCTGAGGTGCTCTTTACCGAGCGACGGGCCGGTGCGATCGTCGCCGCCTATGCGGCAACGATCGCCGACCCGGTCCTGCGCGAAGCCGTCGCCTTGCAAGGCTTCGAAGAAGCCCGCCATGCCGATTTCCTGCGGTCTCTGCTGCGTCGCTACGACATCGCGGCCGAGGAACGACCGCTCGACCCGCCGAGCCGCGACCCCTATCGCGCCTTCGCCGATTTCGGCTACGGCGAATGCGTCGATGCATTCCTCGGCTTCGGCGTCTTTTTGATCGCCCGCCGCTCCGGTTTTCTGCCGGAGGCGATGTTCGCTCTGTTCGACACCCTGCTGCACGAGGAAACCCGCCACATCGTCTTCTTCGTCAATTGGATGGCGTGGCACCAGGCGAGCCGCGGGCGGGCGGCGTGGGCAAGGAGCGCCGTTGCCGCCGCTTATTACAGCCGGGCGATCGGCCGCCTGCTGGCCACGATCCGGCGCGGCCGCGGGGCGAATGACGGTCGGGATTTTTCGGCGACCGAGGCGGGCGTATTCATCGACGGCTTCACGCTGCGCGGCTTTGTCGAGGCCTGCGTTGCCGAGCATGCCCGCCGCATGGTCGAGTTCGACCCGTTGTTGCTGCGGCCGCGTCTCTTGCCTTGGACTGGCGGCATCGTGTTGGCTGTCTTGCGCCTCACGGCATTCCTGCCGAGGCGGGGCGCCGGATGAGGCGGGTCTCGGTCGCCGCTGCCGCGGTCGGGTCGGCGCTGATCGCCGCACTCGTCATCCATTTCGGATGGGATGCCGTGCTTCGCTCGCTGTTTGCGATCGGCTGGCGAGGCTTCGGCGCGATCCTGCTGATCCATCTGGGATTGATCGCGGTCATGGGGATCGCCTGGCGGGCCCTGTTGCCCGGGACGAACCCGGCGGCGGCGATTTGGGGACGTCTCGTCCGCAATTCGGCGTCCGAGGTGCTGCCCTTGTCGCAAGTCGGCGGCTATGTGGCCGGCGCACGCGCGATCGCCGGCGCCGGCGTCTCGGGCATCGCCGCGACGGCGACGACGATCGTCGACGTCACGCTCGAATTTCTGGCGCAGCTCGCCTACACGGCGATGGCGCTGCTGCTCCTGCTCTATTTTGCCCCGGCGAATCGGACCGCCATGGCAGTCGCCGTCGGCCTCGCCGTCGCGGCGCTGCTCGCGGCTGGTTTTCTCGCCGCGCAGCGGCGCGGTTTCGGCCTCGTCGACCGAATCGCGCGGGCGATCGGGCAGGGCTGGGCGGAACGGACGGCGGCCGGTGCCGCGGCATTGCATGCCGCCATCGGCGATGCCTATCGAAATATCGGCCGGCTCGCGGCAGGCTTTGCGCTGCACCTCTTCAGCTGGATCGCCAGCGCCAGCGAGGCTTGGCTCGCCCTCCGTCTCGCCGGGGCGCCGCTCGGCTTCGGCCCGGTGCTGACGATCGAAGGCCTGCTCTACGCGGTCCGCTCGGTCGCCTTCGCCGTCCCGAACTCGGTCGGGGTGCAGGAGGGCGCCTATATCCTGCTCGGCGCCGGTTTCGGCGTGACGCCCGACATGGCGCTGGCGCTGTCGCTGTTGAAGCGGGCCCGCGATCTCGTCATCGGCCTGCCGGCGCTCGGCGCCTGGCAGCTGGCCGAGACCGGGCGGCTTTGGCGCCGCACCGCCGTGGCGGCGGCGCCGTCCCGCCCGAGTTGAGCGCGTGGCGCCCGGCGCTTCCCGGTGAACCCTCCTCTCGCCCCCGATCTCTGCGTCATCGGCGCCGGCGCGGCGGGCCTCGCGGTCGCCGCCGGTGCGGCGCAGATGGGCGCCGCCGTAGTCCTCGTCGAGCGCGGCGAAATGGGCGGCGACTGCCTCAATTTCGGCTGCGTGCCGTCCAAGGCGCTGCTGGCGGCGGCGCGGCTCGCTGCCGTCGGGCGGCGCGGCGCCGGGTGCGGCGTCGACTATCCGCCGCCCCGGATCGACTTCGCCACGGTCGCCGACGGCGTCCATGACGCCGTCGCCCGACTGGCGCCCCAGGATTCGGCCGAGCGGTTCGCGGCGCTCGGCGTCACCGTCCTGCGCGCCGAGGGACGCTTCACCGGCCCGCGCACATTGCGCGCCGGCGAGACCCAGATCCGGGCGCGCCGCTTCGTCGTCGCCACCGGATCGCGACCCTATGTGCCGCCGATCCCGGGCCTCGCCGAGGCGCCTTTCTTGACCAACGAGACGGTGTTCGCGAACCGGGAACCGCCCGAGCACCTGATCGTGATCGGCGGCGGCCCGGTCGGCATCGAGATGGCGCAGGCACATCGCAGGCTCGGCGCCGGGGTCACGGTCATCGACAGCGGGCCGCTCCTGCCGCGCGACGACCCGGAACTTGTCGCGCTCCTGTGCCAGGAATTGGAAGACGAAGGGGTGGCATTGCGCCCGCACAGCGAGATCGCGGCGGTCGCCGCCGGGCGCGACGAGGTCGCCCTCCGCTTCGCCGACGGCGAACGGATCGCCGGGTCGCATCTCTTGGTCGCGGCCGGCCGGCGCCCGGCCTTGGCGGCGCTCGATTTGCCGGCCGCCGGCATCGCCGCGACCGCCGCCGGCATCGCCGTCGATGCCCGGCTGCGGACGACGAACCGCCGCGTCTTCGCCATCGGCGACGCGGCGGGCGGGCCGCAATTCACCCATGTCGCGCTCTATCACGCCGGAATCGTGATCCGCAACGCCCTGTTCCGCCTGCCAGCGCGGATCAACTATCGGGCCTTGCCCTGGGTTACTTACAGCGATCCGGAATTGGCGCAGGTCGGGTTGACCGAAGCCGCAGCACGCCGGACGTTAGCCCGGGTCCGGGTATTGCGCCGGACGTTTGCCGACAACGACCGCGCCTGCATCGAGCGCGACGCCGCCGGTCTCGTCAAGCTCGTCTTGCGGCCGAACGGCCATATCCTCGGCGTTTCGATCCTCGGCGCCGGCGCCGGCGAATTGATCCTGCCCTGGGTCCTGGCGATGTCGCAGAAGCTGAAGATCGGCGCCTTCGCCGACCTCGTCGTGCCGTACCCGACGCGCGGCGAGGCCGGCAAGGCCGCCGCCGGCGGATTCTACACGCCGGCCCTGTTCTCGCGGCGCACCCGACGCCTGGTGCGGTTTCTGGCGCGCTTCGGCTAAGCGGCTACTTTCAACAAGACGAATCGCGGCCAAGATGAATCGCGGCGCCGCCATCTCACCTTCTGAGCCCTGCCCCTCGATAGGCGAGGGTCGGGCGGGGGTAATTGCTGCGGCCCGCGGCGGCGGCAAGATGTCCGACAGATCGCGCGCATGCCTGGCGCCGGCGGCCGAGCGCCGGCGGCCAGGCTGAAGCGGAGACCGGCGATGCTGCCGCACAGTCTGTCGTCCCGGCTTCTCGTCCTCACCGTCTTTTTCGTGATGCTGGGGGAGGTTCTGATCTTCGTGCCGTCGGTGGCGCGCTTCCGAATGACCTATTTCGAGGACCGCATCGCCGCCGGGCGGCTCGCCGTGCTGGCGCTCGAGGCGAGCCCGACCGGCCATATCGACGCGCAGCTGACCCGACGCCTTCTTGCCAATGTCGGCGCCGAGGGCGTTATTCTGCATCGGCCGAGCGGCATGGTGCTGATGCTCGACCGACCGATGCCGCCGCACGTCGAGCTGACGATCGATCTGCGGCATGCGAGCCTGCTCGGCGCGATCCGCGGCTCGTTCATGGCGTTGGCGCGGCGCAACGACCGGATTTTGCGTGTTCTCGGTCCGGCTCCGATCGATCCGCAGGAAACCGTCGAGATCCTCCTCCGGGAGTCGCCGTTGCGCCGGGCGATGTGGGGTTTTGGCTTCCGCATTCTCGAACTGTCGATCGGGCTCTCGCTGCTGACGGCGGCCCTCGTCTATCTGAGCCTGCAATGGCTTCTGGTGCGGCCGATGCGCCGCGTCATGGCGAGCATGACGAGCTTTCGCGAGGATCCCGAGGACGCCTCGCGGATGATCGCGCCGAGCGCCAGGAAGGACGAGATCGGCCGGGCCGAGCGCGAGCTCGCGGTGCTGCAGGAAACGGTGCGGCGGGCGCTCGGGCACCGCGCCCGGCTGGCCGCGCTCGGTACTGCGGTGACCAAGATCAACCACGACCTGCGCAACATCCTATCGACGGCGCGGCTCATCGCCGACGGCCTGACCGCGAGTGCCGCACCCGAAGTACGCCGCCTCTTACCGCGGCTCGTCGATGCGATCGACCGCGCCGTGGCACTCTGCACTCGGACTCTCGATTATTCGCGCGAAGGCGCGCCGCCGCTGGCCCAGAGCCGGTTCTCGCTGGCGCCGCTCGTCGACGAGATCGCGCCGGGCCTCGCCGATGCCGGCGAAGGGCGATCGAGGTCGAATGCGCGCTGCCGCACGATCTGATCGTCGAAGCCGACCGCGATCAGCTCTACCGGGTGCTGTCGAACCTCGCGCGCAACGCGGTCGAAGCCGGGGCGCAACGGCTGCGCTTTTTGGCCCGGCCGCACGACGGCGCGATCGCTGTCGACATCGCCGATGACGGCCCCGGCCTGCCGCCAAAGGCCCGCGACAATCTGTTTCGCCCGTTTTTCGGCACGGCACGGCCGGGCGGCAGCGGGCTCGGCCTGGCGATTGCGCGCGAATTGATGCGGGCGCATGGCGGCGATCTGGCGCTGGTGTCGAGCACCGCCGCCGGCACCGTGTTTCGCCTGACCCTGCCAGCCCCGGCCGCAGCCGCCGCCGAACTCAGTCGAGCGCCAATGTCATCGTCTTGAGGTAGGCGCTCTCCGGCAGCGAGGGATGGATCGGATGGTCGGGGCCGGCGCCGGCCCGCCTGACGATGCGCCCGGCGCGACCGGCGTCGGCGAGGCCGCGGCGCACCGCCTCGGCGAATTCAGTTTCGCCGACATGGAACGAGCACGAGGCGAGAAACAGGAACCCGCGCGGCGCGGTGAGTGCCGCGGCGAGGCGGGCGAGCTTGCGGTAGCCGCGCAGCGCCGCTGCCGCATCGCGCCGCGATTTGGCGAAGGCCGGCGGATCGGCGACGACGATGTCGAAGCGCTCGCCGGCCGCGGCGAGCCGGGCCGCTTCGGCAAACGCCTCGGCCCGGCGGAAAGCGCAGATCTCGCCGACGCCGTTCAGCGCCGCGGCTTCGCCGGCCAATTGCAGGCCCGGCGCCGAACTGTCGATGCCGGTGACCGCGGCGGCGCCGGCGCACGCCGCCCGCACCGCGAAGCCGCCGGTATAGCAATAGAGGTCGATGAGGCGCGCGCCGCGCGCCAAGCCGGCGACAAAGGCGCGGTTCTCGCGCTGATCGAAGAACCAGCCGGTCTTCTGGCCGGCGAGCACATCGACCGGGAACCGGGCGCCGTCCTCCTCGACGACGACCGGGCCGTCGAGCCGGCCTTGCGCGACCCGCGTCTCCGGCAGCAGCCCTTCTTGCACCCGCACCGGACCGTCGTTGCGCAAGACGATCGCGGCTGGCCGCAACAGTGCGACGAGTGCCGCGCAGAGATCGGGTTCGAGCCGGGCAATGCCGGCGGCGTTCGATTGGACGACGAGGATGTCGGCGAAGCGGTCGACGACGAGGCCGGGAAGGCCATCGGCCTCGGCGTGAACCAGGCGGTAATAGGGTGCCGCGTAGAGCCGCTCGCGCAGGCGAAGCGCCCGTTGGAGGCGGCGCGCGAAAAAGCGCCGGCCGATCACCTGCCCGGCGTCGCGATCGAGGAGGCGGGCGGCGAGCAGGGTATGCGGGTTGAACATCGCGGTGCCGAGCGGGCTGCCGCCGGCCCGGCACAAGGTGACGAGCGCGCCGGGCACCAGCGCCTTTGCCGCGGCGTCCATCTGGACCTCGTTCGAAAAGATCCACGGATGGCCGGCTTCGGCGCGCCTTGCATGGCCGGGCAAGAGCGTGACCGACGGCCGCCGCGCCGGATCGTCGCCGGCCGTGTCGTCGCCGGCCGCGTCGGGTGCTGCCACCACGCCAGGTGCTTGCGAACTCATGCCGACTTAATAAAGGTTTCGCCGGCAATAGGGGAGGGCGCCGGCCGGTATCGGCGCGGCGGCCTGGCCGGCCGCAGGCGGGCCTTGCCTTGCCGCGCGCCGGTGGAGTAGTTGTTGCGCCCCGCTGCGCCCCCGGCGCCGCGGCACGCGCCCGTAGCTCAATTGGATAGAGCACCAGACTACGGATCTGGGGGTTAGGGGTTCAACTCCTCTCGGGCGCGCCAATTTCTTCAATGGCTTAGGAACCGCGATGCTCCCCGATATCAGATCGGGGGAGCATTAGGGGAGCACATCCCGAGCGCAATCGCCCCTCCGCTCCGGGTCACGCGCCCTCGTGCGGCTGCCGAGCCCTGCGTCTCGCTCGCGGCTCTAGCCTCTGATGACCCCGTCGAGCCCTGCCCGCGAACCTCGGCGCCTTCGCTGGCCTGTGCACCTTCGTTTTTGAGCGGCCATCGAGAACTGACCGGGACTGGTGCGGCGGTAGGTTTGCCCGAGCGAACGAATGATTAGACTATCTCCCCCTTCAGGCGCGCGGCCCGAGTAGTGAAACGACACGAAATGTGCCAATTGGCACAAAGCGGGCCTTGAATAGTTAGCGGAATAGATCAAGTAAGTATTATGAATAAAGCTGAGCCTATCACGATTGACGAGTATTGCCGATCTGCGGGTATTAGCCGGCGGACCTTCTATCGCATGCAACGCGATCCGACGAGAGCGCATTTGCTACCCAGGGTCTTAGATCGGGGCGCCCGGGTACTTTTCGCGCCCGACGAGGACCTGAGAGGGGAGGGCCGCCCCGATGACTACCAAATGTGGCTCTGAGCGCGACAACCTCGGACGCGGAGTTCCGGCCAAGATCACGCTGTCGAGCGTGCCCCCCGAGCCATGCGATGACCCAAAACTCGGACCCATCGTCGGCTAGCAACCCCCGGAAGCGCTACCCTGGAGCACGGCCCCGGCAATGGTTCGACCGTTGGAACCATCCCCAGGCTGGGGACACAACCCCTCTACGTCACACGCAGCGCCCAGCAACGCCACGGATGGCCGATAGGCTGGATCGGCACGCCCCTAGCGCCCCGGCTCGACCCCGATATGCCGATGCTCCCCGATCCGCCACCGCGCGGCAGGAAGCTCGCGCCCCGTGTCGGACCCGGCAAGGGCAGCCCTGGCCGGACGCGCAAGATCGTCCTGGCGGGTCCGCTCGCTAAGGGCTCACAGGCAGCGGCCAAGCGGCTCGGACTGGCTATGGAGGCACTCGCTGCGATCGTATCCCCCCCGCGGTCGACCTAGACGCACGCCTGAAGCGTTGCTATCACGATTGACAATAGGACTGCGCTGCGGGGAGAGCCCCGGAGACGCTCCGTAGCCTAGTCTCAATTCCGTTTTTCGCACTGGTAATTCCACGTACTTACAAGCAACCCAGCCTGCGCCGCTGCCTGCCAGTAGGGCATCTCCACGTTTCTCTTCCACGTGGGGCCGAGAGAGATCGGCACTCTGAGGCTTCCTGGAGAGAGGCAAGGGAGAGAGATAAGAATGTGGAGGAGCCAAGCCCGGCCCGCTGGTCGAGCTTCGTCGTTCTTCCATCCACATTGCGTCTTGCCTTGCGTTAATCGCATAGCTGAACTGCGTCTATAGCGCAGCTTGTAAACGTCGATCTTTCAAGGCCTTGCGCGATGAAATGACCATGGCTGCCAAGTGCTTCCTGAATGGCCGTAGGGTTGCAGTGTTTGCGGAACGGGCCACGTTTGTCTAGAGCCTGATGGCCGATTAATGGAGGAAGAATACATGCTCAATGGTGAACGGGTACAAATGCATTTCGATTTGCCTGCTCAGCTACGGCGATACCTTAAATCGGTCGCGGCCCGACGGGATTGTTCCATGGCGGACCTGCTCACGAGGGCAGTAAGACTTGTGATCGCCGAGGACAGCCTCAAGGACGAGGGCCGGCGCGGAGACCGAAGGCTGGCGGCGGCATGAGCACGCTGACCGTCGGCGAATATGTCGAGCTAACCGAGTTGTATGGCGCCACCGGGCCGATAGCAGCGGAACACCGCAGGGCGGCATAGGGCAAAAGGAACCCCCCTCGGCGGATTGGCAAAACCGAGAGGGCAAGGAGTGATCAGCAGCTAATTGCGTACCCGGCAGGAGCGGAAACCGCAAGGCCGGTCAACAGACAGGATGTTAGATCATATGGATACGAAAGCACCTAAGTCAAGTAGCGGTGATATTTTCTTGAAACTGCACAATCCTACCGACAATGCGGCAGAGTTTGTGAAGCATACTTGTCACAGGCGCGGTAAAGCTCTGCGACGCTACCGAAACACTTGGTATCGTTGGGAAGGCCCGAGTTATCACAAGCTCGACATCGAAGCGGCACAAGTCGAAGTGCGGCGTTTGCTCGAAAGCGGTGTCTATTTGACCTTCGGAGCCAAAGATGACGCTGGAAATACGCAACGGGAGAAGCATGCCTTCAAGCCGACATCACGCGACGTTTCCGAGCTTCTCTCCGCGCTAGTTGCCCGGTGCGAAGTTCGCGTCGATGACCAGATTAATGCGCCGGATTGGTTGCCTGGAGCGCTCCCGGATCAGAAGGCGCACAGGCCCGAGGATATTCTCTCCTGCGCAAACGGGCTTCTGGACGTGACTACAGGGGAATTGCTGCCGCACTCGGCGAACTTTCTGACGATGAACAGCGTTCCCTTCGACTTCGACCGCGAGGCAACGTGTCCGCAGTTTGACACGTTCCTAGATCAGGTCCAGCCGGGGAGCGTCAGCGTGCGGCCGAGTGACGAGGAATTCGCCGAATTGCCTGCCGAGCTTCAAGACAGGCAGAACCGTCGCGACGGTACTCTTGAAGCGATGTTCTACCTGATTTCGGGGGACAACAGCCAAGAGAAAGCTATCCAGTTCGTAGGCAGGAAGCGATCCGGCAAAGGAACGCTAGGTTTCCTCGCCAGGAAACTTGTCAGTGAAAAGAATATCGTTGGCTTTGAGCTTGATGCGCTCGATAAAGACTTTGGCTCTGAAGACCTAATCGACAAGCGTGTTGGAGTTATTGGAGACGCTCGACTTGAGGGATCGACACAAAAAATGGTCTAGCGCTTGCTTTCATACACCGGGCGCGACGCGGTGACGGTCAATCGCAAGAATGAAAAGAAATGGCATGGCGTCCTCGGGATAAAGTTTTTGTTGATGAGCAACCCGATCCTGAAATTCACCGATGCAAGCGGCGTCATCGCCGAACGCTTCGTGCCTTTCGATTTCGATGTCAGCTTCTTTGGGCGCGAGGATACCCGGCAGCGGGATAAACTCGAAATGGAACTTCCGGGCATCCTTAACCGTGTTCTAGTGGCGGGCCTCCGGTTCCGGGCGCGAGGCAAGTTCAAGTTGCCGACATCTTCGCAGATCATCATTGACCAGATGGTCGGGGCCGCGGCGCCTATCCGAGGCTTTATCGACGAGTGTTGTAGTATCGGACCGAAGCAGGAATGCGCCCGAGATGGTCTCTATCACCTTTACACGGAGTGGTGCGAACAGGGCGGGATGAAACACCTGAACAAGGAGAACTTCGTCACCGCATTGCGGGACTTCGATGGGGACATTCAGAAGGTTCGGCCGCGGGACCCTGACAACCTAAGCAAGCGGCTGCCGTTCAAGCTCATCGGCATTGCACCGTATCAGGAACCGAAGACCGAAGCGAAAAGGGTAACGCCAGATCATCTTCGTGTTCCGTCTTCTATTGGCGGGACCGGGCCGGAGCGGGGACCGAAGGTCGGAATTGGAGTTCTAGCTGGTCGGGCAGCTGACTTTTCGAGCAGCGCCGGATTACTCGGTCACGCTTGGTCACGGCACGGTCACCTTGCGGTCACGCGCTTCGAACGTCCTAAGTACTCGATAAAGTTACTATTTCTCTCTTTTTCCGGCTTGGTCACGCGGTGACGCTCATAAATCGCCAGGATGCGCAGCAGTCTCCGCAAAAAGGCCCAGAATGGGCGTGACCAGCTGACCGCGGGAGAAAAGAGGAAAGAGTAAAGCAGATCAAGGCAATAAGTGTCGGCTAGAAGGCTGATCAAAGGGTGTGACCAAGCGTGACCGCGTGGTATGACGGAGCGTTCCGCTATCATTTTGATGGGGTTGAAAGTGAGGTAAGTTACTGCATCCGTTGGGCAACTCGGTACCTCGCGGGTGTCGGGGTGGCCGAGACAGCGAGGCCTCGCTGAGCGCCGGCCCGGCGACATTTCAACATTGCGCGGATGGCTCCTCGCGCATGGAAAATTCACGCCATTGCAGAGTGAAAGGCGCGGCGGCGTTCAACCGCCTAGAAAGGGATTTCCTCAGTGCTCTGCAATTCGACCGGCGTAACGGCTCGGTCAAAGATCGGCAGGCATGGGGCGGTCATCGCATACATCGCTGAGGCGATGCGCGGAGCGCTGATAGATGCTAAGATCGGGTCAAAACCGGCGATAGATCGACAAAAGCGCGCCGGTTGGTTGGTGCAGCATCAATGCGTGGTCGTCGTCAATCTCGCTCGATCTGGAATCTGCCGGAGCCGGTTGCTCGGAGACGAAATTCCAGGCTGATAGCGTCGCTGCGTAATCCGTTGTCCCAAATTAGTGCAACAAATCGTGGGTCGCTATGGCAATAAATATAGGTTTCGCCCTCATCACCCATACCAATGTTGGACAGATTAAAAGGTTAGTAGGCCGGCTCAACAAAATGTTCGATCGCCCGCGGATTATCTGCCACCATGATTTCGCCAAATGTGATATACCAATCGGCGAGTTCCCGAGTAATGTTTCGTTCGTCTTACCGCCCCTTCCGACAGGGTGGGGAATATTCCCCAACGTCGAGGCGGCCGTACAGGCGATTAAGATGATGTACGAGGAACCCGCGGCACCGGATTGGTTTGTGCTCCTCAGTGGATCCGATTATCCAATAAAATGTTCAGGGCGAATTCGTCATGACCTGGAAATTTGCCCGTACGATGCGAACATCCATTATGAGCTGATTGATCCGAGCCATATCCAGAGTGATTGGGAAAGGTTATATTGCAACCGTTATCGCCGAAAGACGCTGCTGCGGGTGCGCCGTCGGGCCATTCGCTTGTCTCCGCGACTCTCCCGACCATTTCTGCCATTCTCAGTGAGCTTCCGATGCTATGGCGGTGAATTCTGGTTTTGTGCGAATCGCCGATCTGCCGAATATATACTTGATTTTCATTTCACTCGCCCGGCGCTTGCATCACATTATCGATCCGTGCCCGTCCCAGAGGAATCATACTTCCAATGCATCCTCGTCAACGCTCCACACCTAAAGGTGAGTACTAATCCCGTTTCGTACCGCGATTTACCGCCGCCTGCCGGGTGTTTGCGGGCGAATTATCGGTATATGGACTGGAGTGAGGGTGGACCCAGTCCTAAAATCTTAACCACTAATGACCTACCATTTTTATTATCGTCGCCGGCTCACTTTGCCAGGAAATTTGACATCGGGTTAGATCATAAGGTGTTGGATGAGCTGGACGCAGCCACTGAGAACCCGGCAAGGTAAGCGCGAAAACAGATCTAATTGGTGTCGCCGCCTAAGGAATGTCTGAACAAGGGGTGATCGGTGATCGGGCGACAGGGAAGCATCATCTGTTCGCAGCGGATGGCGAGGGCAACGTGAAGAACTCTATTCTCCGCCTGATCGACCGGTTAGCGGGTAGGGTCGGAGCTCGGTTGATGGACAGGGCCGGTCGTCGCCTTCCTCTGATCGGGCGGCCCTTCGGCGATAGTTTCAATATCATTGATGTCGCGTTTTTCCAAGCTGCCAAGGAGAGCGCCGATTATTGGCGCCAGCACATGATTATCGCGACAGCTTTCAGTTCCGCGTCCGATTTGCTGGCGCATGCGGTGCGCTCGGTCGATCGCGAGGGTCTATTTCTTGAATTCGGGGTTGCCACCGGGCAGACCATTTCTCAGATCGCCGAACTCAGCCGGGCGCATGTGTTCGGGTTTGACTCGTTCGAGGGCCTTCCCGAGTTTTGGCGAACCGGCTTTCCCAAGGGCTGCTTCGCCAGCGAGATCCCACCGCTACCGTCCAACGTCTCGATCGTCAAGGGATGGTTTTCTGAGACACTGCCACGATTTATCGAAGAGCACAATGAGCCGGTGACGTTTCTGCATGTCGATTGTGACCTCTATTCATCAACCAAGTGTATTTTCGATTTCCTCTATCCTCGTATCGGGTCGGGGTGCGTGATTGTGTTTGATGAGTATTTCAACTATCCTGGCTGGCAGAACCATGAACATAAGGCATTCATGGAGCTGGTCGATCGGCATCAGCTCGCCTTTCGCTACGATTCCTTTGTCCCTGACCATCAGCAGGTTTGCGTGGTAATTGAATAGGTGTTGGCCGACGAACACGGTTACCCCGGAAGGTACCATGATGCTCGATCACGCCTGGCGAGGAATACGGGAGGCCCGATGCTGGGCACGGATTACAAGCTGGTTGTAGTGGGTTCGGGATTTTTTGGCGCCACGATCGCCCGCAAGGTCGCGGTCGATCTGGAATTGCCGGTGCTGGTTCTTGAGCGGCGAGAGCATATCGGCGGCAACGCCTATTCGGAGGTGGACGGTGAAACCGGCGTCGAAATCCACCGCTACGGCTCCCACCTGTTTCACACCTCGAATGAAGAGGTGTGGCACTTTCTGAGGCAGTTTACCGGCTTCAACAATTATCGCCATCGCGTCTTTACGCGGCACGAATCCCAAATCTACACGATGCCGATCAACCTGATGACGATCAACAACTTTTTCGGCGTCGACCTGACGCCCGCACAGGCGCGCGAAATGGTTGAGCGCCAAGCCGCGGCGGAAGAGATCTCGCAACCCCGGAACTTGGAAGAAAAGGCGATATCGTTGATCGGAAGACCGCTTTACGAGGCGTTCGTTCGACACTATACTGCCAAGCAGTGGGAAGTCGATCCGGCGGAATTGCCGGCTGACATAATCACTCGGCTGCCGGTACGGTTCAGCCTTAACGATTTTTATTTTCAAGATTCTTATGAAGGTCTGCCATTGGTCGGATACGGAGAGCTATTTGGAAAAATATTGTCACACGAGCAGATAAAGGTCGTAACAGGATGCGATTTTTTCGAGGTCCGGCACGTCATTCCCGAAGCCGTGCCAATCGTTTACACCGGCCCAATCGACCGATTTTTCGGATACCGGTTTGGCGAGCTGGGCTGGCGGACCTTGGACTTCGAGATCGAACGCATTGACATCGATGACTTCCAGGGCGCCGCGGTCGTCAATTACCCCGACCCGGACGTACGGTTTACCCGCATTCACGAATTCAAGCACCTGCATCCCGAGCGACGATACACGCGGAAAACGGTCATAATGCGTGAATATTCGCGTTTTGCGGGGAAAAGCGACGAACCCTATTATCCGATCGGCCGGCCCGAAGACAAGCGCCGTTATGATTTATACCGGGAGCTGGCGGTGCTTGAGAAAAATGTAATATTCGGCGGCCGCCTCGGCACCTATCGCTACCTCGATATGCATCAAGCGATCGCTGCGGCGTTGCGCGCATACGATGCGAAAATCGCGCCGCTGCTCGCCAAAGAATTGCTGTAAAGCTGACCGTGCACGCCATAAAAGCACTGCTCGCTGCTAGCGACGCTGCGTTGCGTCTCGCCAGCGGCGAGGCGTTCGCGGGCCTCCTGCTGCTGGTGCGCGGTGAGCGTCGGTTTGCGGCCGAATTTGACGCCCTTGGCCTTCGCATCGGCCCGGCCCCGCGCCGTGCGCTCGGCGATGCCGGCGTTCGAGCTTGGCCGCGACGCCAAGCATGGCAAGGACAAGCTCGGCGAAATCGAACGGTCTATCTGATCGACGAGGCGACCGAGGTCGGCGACCGGTATTTCCTCCGGGAGGCGCGACATGCACCCGGCTCCGTTAGCCGATGCCCGGAGTAGCCACGGTGCTCTTTCGGCTGGCGTCCGCGGGAGGCGATCGCGGCGCCGCCTGGCGGACTTCAGGCGGCCACCGGGGCGGGGTGCATCTCCGCGAATTTCGTATCGCTCCGCCGGCCTCGCCTCGGCCCGGTCGGAGATCGCCCGCCCCCGCCTCGCCGCATCGCCACAACTCAGCGCCTGGCCGCAGTGCCAATCACGCCAGCCGCAGTGTATTGCAGCAATGTCGGGCGTATTGGGCCGCAGTGCGAGTGTTATTGGCCGATGCCGAGTTTATTGTAACCCATTGATGTTGCTAGATCTGTGCGACTTTTCCAATAAAAACGCCCGCCCTGGTCTGCCGTTTTATTGGACAACGTCGCACGGCACACGCAACATCAATGGCTTACAATAAACTCGGCGCCGCCGGGGATTTTCGCACTGCGGCCCAATACGCCCGGCATTGCCGCAATACGCTCCGGCTGAATATGATGCACTGGGGTTGGTGCGGGTCAATGCGGCGCCGGCGCTGCACCACCGCAGGCGGCGGGTGAACTCCGAGCGAGGGCGCGGCGAGGCGGGGGCCTCGGGGCTCGCGGAGGGCCGCTCTCGTCGAAGCTTCGACCAACCAGACCTTGGCCGTCGCGGCGTTCCCGAGCGTCATCGGCGGGTTGCCTTGCTAAGTCTTGCAAAAGGGGATACTGACCCGAAAACCGCCGGGCAGCGGGCGAGTGCCGCCCCATAGCGCCACTCAGGCGGGGCCTAGAAACCAAGGGGAGGACAGCATGAAGCCAGCCGCATTCTTCGCTATTCCGCTCGCCTTGGCAGCGATTATCGCGCCGGAGAAGGGTGCGCAAGCCTGGACGCCGACGACGATCACGGCATGCCAAACGATCAGTCAGTCGGGCTCGTATCAGCTCGGGAACAATCTCGCCATCGCCAACGGCAGTTGCTTAGTGATTACTGCGAGCTTTGTCACTATCGACCTCGCAGGCTTCACAATTACGGGGACGATTCCGGCGACCGGAATTTCCGCCGCCTCGTCCACGTTCGGTATCACCGTCCGCAACGGCTCGATTTCAGGTTGCTTTTTCGGTGTGGATCTCGCGGGAAGCGGCGGCGGTGGGAAACCATGTCGCAAACCTTGTCTTGACTGGAACGGGCTGCAACAATACCAATAACGTCGCGCCTTAATCGACGTGTGAAGCGGCTCTTTCGACGCAGCCTGTTGAGGCTCTTGGGTTCTACAGCGAGGACCGGCTTACGGAGATCCGTCAGGGGGCGTTCTGCGGCGGGAGCGACGCCCTCGCAGATGACGGCCGATGGCCGGCGCAATAAAAAACGCCGCCCAGATCGCAACAGATACCGAAAGACTGAGTGTCTCTATCCTGCGCAATAGGCCGCGATATTCTTCCCCAAAAGATGCACGCGGGAATAGCCCAGCACAGCGGCCGCAGTAGCGAGATCGCCATACTGCAAGGTCAACGCCGAGACAACCTCGCGATAGCAATTCGGGCCGGGCGTGCCCAAAAATACAACAGAGATAACGACCTCGCCGTTGCCGGTCTGGAGATCCGCGACCAGGATCTGATCTATGCCGGAATTGAACGAGCCACCTCCGCCACCCGGCGCGATGCTACTATCCTGCATACCGAGGCCGCCGCCACCGCCGCTATAGCCGCCGCCGCCGCCAGCGGCCAGGTCGGCGCCGCCGCCGCCGCCAAATCCGCCATCGCTGAGCCCTCCCGTGAGGTTGGGAAACGCGCCACCACCCGTCGCCGTCACCATCAAATCGAAAGTGCCGTTACCGCCGGCGCTGAGAAACCCGCCACCGCCGCCGCCCCCACCAATAAATCCGCCACCGGCACCGCCATTGCCGTCCATGCCGCCGGGAAAGGATGAGGAGCCGCCTCCATCAGGCCCGGTGAGACCGCCCCCGCCGGGGTTGGGACCGAATGGAGCACTAGCACCGCCACCACCACCACCCCCAGCGATGACCATCGGCGTGTTACCGGGGCCGACCACGAAAGAACCGCCACCACCACCACCGCCACCGGTGGCGTTATCGCTACCCGCGCCGCCAACAGCGATTTGCAGGCTTTCGCCTGCTGTCAGAGTGAAGTCACTACCGCTCTCGGCACCAAGACCGCCTGCACCGACGTAATATGGGTAAAAAGGATAAGTACCGCTTCCGCCTTGGGCGCCAAAGGCGAGGATCTGATAGAGACCGGTCGCCGGCACCGTGAAGGTGACGAGGGTGCCGGTATAGGTGAAGTTGACGCGCTGCGCTTGGGCCGCCGGTTCCAATGCCACGAACGCGAGAAGTGCCGTTCCAGCCAACGAGATCAGCTTCATTTTACGAGCAATTCGGAAATGCCACAGTCCCATGGCGTCCGTCCCCTGACGGCGGATTAGGGCCTGTCGCCAGCGCGAAGCCAATCCGCCAAAATTTTGTCACGTCTATATCAGCAGCGCGTGGCTTGGAGATCAAAAAATAGAACGACGGAAGATCTCACGCCGCGTTGAAATCAGGCGAAAGATTGCTGTCGCGCGCCGCCTTGAATACGCCTGCCTCGGCGGCTAGGGGGAACGCCCGACCCGACGGCACGGCGAGAACCGATCATGGCCGAGGCCGATGAAGAAGATCGCGGCGGGACTCATCCCCAGCTATTCCTGAAATGGGGGCACCTCGACCCCTGCAAGCACCGCCAGCGCCGCGAAATGCCGCGGGTGCGGCACCTTCCCGCGGGCAAGATCCCTCGCATAAACCCGAGACACCCCGATTGTCTTGGCAATCTCGGTCCGCGCGACTGCGCCGAGCCGCGGCACGACCTCGGCGATGTACCACCGGCGCAACGCCGCTTCGTCGCTCTTGCGGTCGCCATCCCATGCGCTCCGCTCCTCGGCATGCCGCCGCAGCTTGTCGGAGCGGGCCGCCTCTATCGCGCGGATCGCCGCGATCTCCGTGCTTCGTTCTTCGAGCGGCACCAGCCGCCGCATCTTCGGCCCGGTAGACTGCGGCGCACGACCCCGAACAGAACTTCCGCCGCGAGGCGGTATGGGGTTGGCTCTTCGACGGCACCAACGCTCGCCCGCATTCGTGGCAGACCCGCGGCAGGACCTCATGCGCCAGGGCGGGTTTGTACGTGCGACCGGGGGCCGGGAGGCTCGGCAACGGTTCCGGAAGGGGCCGGAGTGCATGGCGGGCCACCCGCGTCTTTACGGCCTTTTGCGCGGTTCGCACAGGCAACGTCGTCGCCCCCGTTCCCGCAGCCTGCATCATTTCATCGCCGAAGCCGCCTCGGTCGCCAAGGCGAGCAAAACCGGCGAAGCTGTCGGCGAGCCAGCGCGCGACGACCTCGGCGCGGGCCCGCCACAACGGCGCCGAAAGCGCAAGCCAGCTTGTGAGCGGGCGTGTAATGCGAATCGTGCCGTCGCCGTCTTCATAGAAGTCCCGCTTGGCGAAACGGACCTCGGCGAGGCAGCACAAGAGCCAAGCCTCGATATAGGGCCGCAACGGCTCTATTGCGTCATAGGCAAGCGACGCGCGGCCATCCTGGTCGGCATGGAAAATGCCGATGCCCGGATCGAGCCCGACCTCTGCAACGGCGATCGTCATTTGCGAAGCCGCTAATCCGAACAAATAGTTAATGAGAGCTACCGGGGCGCTTGGCGCGTTGCGCGGCCGGTTCGAGCGCGACATTCCCGAGCGGCTCTCCGGGTCAGCCCGAGACGGTCGCCGCGATCCGAACACGCACCAATGATCCGGCACGCGATCCCGCCGCGCGAAGTTCATCCGCAGGTCCGCCCAAAGAAACCAGTACGCTGATGCCGCTGCAGCTTCGAGCGCCAGGGCATGAATGCCGGTCGCCGCCTCGGCCATCTCCTCGGTAAGCCGGTCGATCAAGGCCGCCGTGTCTTCGCCGCCGAGGAGACGCGCCACCGCGGCCTCGCCGGCAAGTTTATGGCGCAGGATCTCGCGCATGATCGCGAGCCCGGTTCTCCGAGCCCGCCGCCAGCGCCTGCGCCCGGCGCATTGCCGGTCGATCGGGACCGGGCGGCGCGATCGTGAAGACGACGTTGCCGTGCCAATCAAGCTGCGCGAAGGAAACCCCGACCTCGCGGAGCCATTCCGCGGCGGACAGCGTGAAGAAGCCATCTGGCCTTGTCGCAACGATATGCTTTACGGGGCAGCCGGCCCGCGGCAGCCGCAACGTCTCCATGCGGGTCTCGACCGGCGGCGCCGGGCCTTGCCAATCGGGCGGCAGGACGTGCGGACCGTCGCGCACGATCAGCATCCCGTTCTCAACCTTGATCGATGGCGCGTCGCCGGAGAGCGTCAGGACGCCATGACGGACGCGGCCGAAGAGGGTATCGTCCATGTCCATGATCGCGTTACCCCGACAAGGCACCACGGACACACCGCGAGCTGATCATGGGGCGGCCCCTCCTCCACCGGCCTGCTGCAGGACATTGGCAAATTCCCGTTCCATCGCCGGCAGAAAATCGTCGATCCGTTCCCCATACCCTGGCACGCGACGAATGGCGATAAACCCCGAAAAGACGACTGCTCGTGCATTGAAATCGCGCCACATCGCCAGGGGCCATGCGATCAGCGGGGGCACGGCAGCACCATAGGCGGCCTTGAGGGCTTGTCGGTTCCCGCTCAGGCAAATCAATTCGACACGTTCAAGGATTGCAAAAATTCGCGCGAGATGGCGCCAATCATCGCGAGCCTGTTCGATCTCATCGCCCCTCGAACCCGCAAGAACCGCATCCGGCGACCACCCTTCGACCGAAAACTCAGGGTCGGGCTCAGGAACGAGATCGCGCAATGACTTTCTGTCGGGGACGGCCGCGGTAAGATGTCCGACTACGTCAAGCGCCACCCGAACTGGCGACCTATCATCATAGATGCTCGGAATTGGAACTTGCTTGGCGAGAATGGCGGCGACCCATTTCATCAAGGTATACCAAAGCGTTACGTTTAGCAGCCCGTAGATCGCGCGCCTTGGGTCGGAGCGGCCCGGCTTTCGTGTGGCCAAAACCTCCAGGCTCTTTTGATCGAAGTCGGCGAGAGGAGCGTAGATTTCTCCTAATCGGCGCTTGCACCACGCTGCGATGTCGATACGGAACCCTTCGAGCCAAAGGGTCCATAGCCAAATCTCCATGCTCCGGCTTTGCTTTCGCAGTTCGTTAATGCGCTGCACCAGCGGAATAATGTCCGGCGGATGAAACGTCTCCGTCCCGTGGCCCCGTCCGAGCCGCCGTATTTTTGGGGTCGTCGGCAGCAAACCATAGCGCCGCCACTTCAGTAGTTGCACGTGCGAAACCTCGGTTGCCTTGCGCACGTCCTTCTCAGAAACCCAGTCCGCTGGGATGCGATTTGAGTCCGCCACGGGCTGAAAACCACCGGGTAAGGAAATCCGCCCTAGCTTACACCTATACCCGAAATCTGCAAACGTGAAGGTTGCTTTTCGGTAAGCCAGCCAATATGGAGCGCCGACGTAAAGATGAGGCGCAAGATATGGATTCTGGCTTACCGCGGGTCGTCACAGACGCAGAAGTTGCCAGCGAGCTTGGGGTGACGACATCGCATGTCGCGCAGTGGGCGGCCGATCTGCGCTTACCCGCCTGCGCCCGGAGCGAGAGCGGCGCATTGCTGTTTTACCGCTGGCGCGTCCTTCGCAACGGTCCTCGGCTGGCCGCTGAAGAACCGATTCGCGTGGTGCTGAAGACATCCGAACGTTCGCTTCGGAAACGCGAGGCGCTGCTTGTCAATCCACCGTCGTGGCCTTGTGGATGCAGCCTTGATCCGACTACAGGGCGGCCCTTCGTCCTTTGCCGGGAGGCACAAGGTCTCGACCTGACGCGCCGATTGACCGCAGCCCTCGCTGCGGCAGCTCCGGAAGATCCGTTCTTCGCCCGCCTCGCCGCGGTCGCACAAGAGGCGTTCGACCGACATCTCGGCGGCGGTGAGCCTCGGCCGCGCGAAGTCGCAGCCTCGGAGGCGGCTAGCCGCCCACGGGAGGCGGCGTGATGGCGCGTCTCCGCGGCGGACCACCGCCTTTGTAGCAGAAAAATTGAGATCGGCAGCGTGCCACCGCTGCCGGTCTCGTCCAATAGGAGTTGAACACAGTGCAGCCGATACTTAGCAAAACGGCCAATGCGCCGCAAGCTCGACGTGTCGCTTTGATCCCGCCGGAGTTTCTTCGTAGCGCGGGTTCCCGGCGAATTTATGTCGCCTCGCAAGTTGTCGATTATGGGCTCCTCGCGGCGGCCACCATCGAAGCCGATTTGCGGCGGGCGCATCCCGAAACTGAATTTGTGTTCGCCCGCGGCCTTTACTCCGGCGCTCGAAATTGGCTTGCGCGGTGGCCGGCGGAGCAAGGCAGTTATGGTGGAATCATCTTGCTGACCTTCACCGCCGAGGCGGTGATCGGCCTTGGCATGACCAAGGAATTGCTTTCTTTCATCAGCGAGCCGAACCCTCGGCCGGCGCTGTGGCTTGCCTACCGACGGCCAAAGCCGGTGGCGCACGACAGATTTGTCGTCGTCGATTATTCGCCCATGCGCGATCTCGATTGTTACGCCCGGCTTTTCCGGGACGGTCAGGCCGCGCGTTGCCGGCCTGAAAATTGCGTCCCTCTGATGGGCGCCGCAATGACCCCGGCCCGCTTCATCCTGCCCGGCAGCCGCGCGGATTTTGCCGAGCGGGCCAGCGGCTCGCCGATCTACGTCACCGCGCAATTCGACCTGCGGCGGCCGGTTCTCAACGCCGCTGTTGGCGAGCTGCGCCGCGAGATGGCGGGCGCCAAGATCGTCCTCGCCCGCGGCCTTTATGAAGACATCGCCGATTGGGAGCGCCGATTTCCAACCGAGCGCACGCGTTATGGCGGCTTGATCGCCGTCACGGCCGCCATCTCCGGTCCCGACTTTCCAGGGCAGGTTCCGGCGCGTAAGCAGCCCTTTTGCGGTCACGGCATCCCGGACCCGATCGCAAGCGAGATCGCGGCCTTCGTCGAGATGCGGCGACCCGTCGCCTGGATCGGGCTCGAATGGCCGCACATGTGCTGGCTCTCGCGTTTTGTGGTCGATGCCCGGCCGCCGAACGGTACATGGTTTGTCTCAAACGCTGCCGCTGCGTTTCTCTCTCTGGCGACCGACCGACCGACGTAGAGCATTTCGCGCCGGCCATCTCGCTGATCCGCCCGCTTCACCGCGACCCTGCGGCTCGGCCGCTGCGTCGCAACGCTGCGGCGCGCCCCCAGCCGCTTCGACGGGGCTGATCGAATGGCGCGTCACTCATCGCCCGCACTCGATAGCCTCGTCGCGACAATTGCCAGTGAGCGCTCGCGCGGCCGTTCCACTCGTATCCTCGCCGAGGAGTTCGGCCTTGCCGAGGCCACAATCCGCGACGTGACGGGGCCGGCGCGGCTTGCGCGAGGACAAGGCCGTCGCCGCATTGCAGCATTTCGAGACGCGGGAGCGGCCCACGGTTCCCGTCGCCGGCGGCGGTTTCGCGCACGTCGAGCCTAAAACTCGACGCGATCGATCGGCCTTGATGGCGTACTACAACGCTGATCGGCGCGCCCGAGAAAGCGGCAACTGGAATATCGTACGGGACGCGATGCGCGGCCGGGACGTGATCATGACCCCGGACGGTCCGGTGCGCGTCGGAGACCGATCCGCGCACGCTGCAGGAATTGTCGAACGCGGGCATCGGCGGGCCCCATCGCAACGTCGAGCCCTATCAGCGCGGCAACCGGCCGGCGCACAACCGGCGCACGCGAGGGCGGCCGGGGCGACCCCGAAGCGCCCGGCTCCGGAGGGCGACGTCATGACGGGCCGCCGATGCCCTCGCTGCGGCGGCCCGGTGCCGTCCCCGCAGCAACAGCGGGCTTTGTTACGAGTGCGCCACCGGCCGCAAGACCGAGCGGCATCATCCGTGGAATAAGGCAAGCTTTCCGGAGATGGTCGGCACGGTGCCGATACCGGGCAACATCCACCGCGACGTAAGCAAGCTTTGGGGCGAACGCTGCGAAGCGCTGAAGCATCCCGGCGACGATCCCGTGAACCGGATCGCTGCGGCGTTCTCGACCATCGGCGAGGCCGCGCAGGCGGGCGCCAACAGCGGCCGACGGGCCGGATTGCCGGCATGGGTTGTCGAGCTTCTGTCGTTGTTCGCCAAATGCGCCAAGAGCGCAGTTCATTGGCTCCTGTGCCTCGCCGCGGCGCTCGTGAAGCGGTTCAGCAAGAATTGGGCCGAGAAACTTGGAATACCACCCTGGAGCCCGCCGGAGCCCGGCGGCGCAAAATGAGCGGCCACCGTGGCAAGCCTGCCCCGGCGCAGGCCGGGGCTGCTGCGGCGCCCGCGGCCGAGGTTTTGCCCTTCGCAACGCGGGTATGGTGCGTCCGCGATCCGGAGCGCCAATCGAAGCGGACACGGCGCCGAAAGCCCAGCTGGCGGCCCGACAGGTTCCTGGCGCTGCGGGTCGTCAAGGTCGGCGAGGGTATTCCCGCGGCAACGCTTGGCGTCGCGCGATCCGGTTATATCCACGGCGCCGATTGGGAAACCAACCGGGAAATCTGGTTCTACGGGCCGGCCACTTCACCGGACCAGATCGCGGCGCTCTCGGGCTTCATCTCGGCGAACACCATGCCTCGCGCAGGTCGAACGGCAGAAGCGGTATGGCGCGACGAGATGGTAACGAAGGTGGTCGGGCCGATGGCGCTCGACGAGTTCCTGCGCAAGGTCTTCTATCCGATGGCGCGTGACGACAAGGCGCTGATCGTCGGTCACGACATGCTCGCCACCTTCGGCGCGCACGCCGCACGCTGGGCGCGGGCGAAACGCCACAACGTGAAGAAGAAGATGGCAGGCGGCGAGCCGCCGCCCGACTTTCGCCGCAACGTCTGGTCTCGAGCTGCGGGCCGAAGATTTCGACCCCGCGACCGGCGTGGCGTATCCGGATGCTCGCTGGCACAATCGCATCATCGTGACACCCTTCGGCGACGAAGCGGTTGGCGTTTCGCTGGGCACTCTCAAGCGCAAGGGGCGCCAGCCCAAGGGCGAGTTCCTCGACCTGTCACAGTTCGGCAACGGGCTGACCGGCGGCAAGCGCACCTTCGCCGAAGACGTGGCGGCGTTCACGGGCGTTGATCTCGACGAGGCGGACTTTTCGCCCTTCGGCATGCGGGAGATCAGCCGTGCCCTTGTCTCGCTCGCCGAGGCGATGGTCGGATGTTTCGACCGGCTCCACGCCGGCCTATCCCGCGCGAGCGGCGGGCCGCTTGCCGAAACCAAGGTCTTCGGTTCCGGCAGCATCGCCCGCGCATATGCCGCCGCGGCCGGCTATTCGCCGGCGCCGAAAGCAATGCCGCCCGAGATGGTCGGATTTTGCGCCGAGGCCAATCATGGCGGGTGGTTCGGGATCGGGCTGCGCGGCCGGGCGCCGGTGGTCGAGACAGATTTTCGGCGGCAATACGCAACCGTGTTCACGCGGCAAGGGATCGGCGACTTGCTCGCCGGCCGGCGGCTCGACTTCGTCGAAGCGACCGAGGAAATCCAGGCGCTGGCCGAGAGCGGCCCGGTCGAGATCGGGCCGCATCTCAACGCGTTCTGCCTCATTCGATGGCGCGGCGAGCCGGCGATGGTGAAGGCGGCGTTCCGAAATCTGGAAGAGCGCGATCCGGAACCCGAGGATTTCAGCCTCGCGATGGCGGCGAGATGGAGCGACGGGCCGGTGCCGGCCACGCTCGCCGACGCCATCGCGGCGCGCGTGCTGTGCGGCCGGGCCCCGGAGATCGTCGAGGGCTGGAAGATCGTCGCCCGCGATCCGCGGCGCTTGCGCAAGATCGAGGTATTGGGCCGGCGCATCGACCCCGCGAGAATTCCGATACCGCAGGCGCTGGCCGAACAGAGCGGGCGGATCGAGCGCGGCGAGGGGTGTTTTGCCGGCTTTCCGGAGCCGCTGCGCAAGCTGTTCGCGAACGGCGCAAAGAAAATCGGCAACATCTTCAGCTATGGGATGCTGATCGAGGCGCGCGAAGCCGACCTTCCGACCGGCAAACGCGGCGAGCCGGGAGTGGAAGAGGTGAACTTGTTGCGCGCCGCCGATCCGATGCGCCGCAAGGTGCAGGTGCCGGAAGAGGACGGTCCGATGACCTGCGTTCCGCTGGGCTGCCTCGTCGCCGCGTCGGGCCGGCTGTGGCTGGTGCGGTTGCACCGAGCCGTCGCCGATCGCGGCGGCGTCATGGCGTGCTGGGACACCGACAGCGGGCATATCGTCGCGACCGAGCATGGCACCGAGATCATGATTGAGACGCGTGGCGCCGACTGGCGAGGAACGATGCGCCCGGAGCGCATCAAGGCGCTATCCTGGGCCGAGGTTGACGAGATCGTCGCCGCCTTCGAGGCGGAGAACCCGTTCGATCGGACCTTATTTCCGGGCTCGCCGCTGCGCGTAACGGACGAGAATTTCGATCCGGAAAGCGGGAAGCGGCTGCCGCTCGCAGGGCTCTATCTCGCCGCAAAGCGCTACTGCTTGAGGGCGCCGGGCGGCCGGCTGGCGAGCGCCATGGAAACACTGATCGGCAATCCACTGCCCCCGTTGCGCAAGGGCTTCACCGCCGCGGCCTGGCGGATGATCGATGCCGCGTGCTCGGGGAGCCCCGCCCGGCAGGTGGAGATGCGGCCCGTCTGGTTGAGGCGGCCGGTCGTTTGCGAGATGACAGTTTCCGCTCCGGATCACGCCTTCGAGCTTCAGGGTCTCGACGGGAACCGTAAAAGGATCGGGCCGGCGGCGCTCGATCTCGTCTATCCGGGCATGCGCTACCTCGTCGCACAGGCGACCGGGCGGCGGCCGAATGGCGAGATGGGTGAGACCCGCCGGATCGTGGCACCCTTCTGCAACGATCCGGAGGCCTGGGAGAGCCTGCCGTGGCGTTTTCTGGATGGTGCCGACTTCGCGCCCGGCGTCGTCGATGACGACGGTTTTTGCTGGGACTTCGAGCGGTGGCGCGGCCTGATGGACCATTTCCTGTTGATGGGCAGCCCAGCGATGCTGGGGCCGGATAGGCAGCCGGCGAGCGGATGGACCCGCGGCCTTCTGCGCTCCCGGCCGATGTGCGACGGCCGGCATTACTACCTGCTCAAGGAGCGCTTCGGCTTTGGCGCCGGGCCGGACGAGGGTTTCGATCGCGGCCTCGTCGAGATGTTCGAGGGCGATCCGGAGCCCGATGCCGAGCCTGGACCGGAACTCGGCGATAAGGCATGGGATGACGTGATCCGGCCGGCGCTGGCGATCGTCGAGGCCGCGGATGTCGCCGCTCGGAGCGATGTGGCGGAGCGGACGGTTCGGGCATGGGTTGCGGGCGTCAACCGGCCGCAAGAGCCCATGATAATGGCGCGGGCCGTCGCGGCCATTGTCCGCGATCTCGGGCTCGGCAGCGGTGAAGATGATCTTGCCTGCTGCCGCGCGTTGCCAGCGCAGCTCGGGCGGGCGCATCGGTTCAACGCGATGGCCGCTATCGCGATCGGCGCCCGACATGGCGGGCTCGATGGCCTGGCGGCGGCGCTCGAAATATCGAGGACCGCTGTTTATCGCGTGATCGGCAAAGGTGGCGACGCGTCGGCGGCCCAGGCAAAGCCTGTAACGGCTTTTCTTGCCCAGCTCGGCCGGCTGTCGCTAGCCGAGGTTCGGTCATGGTGCGTTGCCTCGGCCGATACGACTGACCGCAAGCCTAAGCCCCCGGTGTTCGAGGAGGGCCCGCGCGGCGACCGCGTGGCTTGCGTCGCGCTGCTGTCGCTGGTTTGCGGCGCCGCGCGGCCGGTCATGAAGCCGGCGGAGTGGTGTCTGGGGCTGCCGGAGCTTGTAGCGGAGATGGCCTCGCCCGGCGCGGCGAAGGCGCGGTTGGCGGCTCTTGACGCGCGGCCTTCCGGTTGGCTTGCGCTGATGGGCGCGATG
>CAWBQT010000011.1:0-102863 GCA_963790875.1 uncultured Alphaproteobacteria bacterium | reverse complement strand
CTCAGGCGATCACCTAAACCGGCCTCTCAATCCTAACCCTGACTATCCCAGACCCACCCTTTTTTACGACCCCTCACTCCCACTCGATCGTGCCCGGCGGCTTCGAGGTCACGTCGTAGACTATGCGGTTGATGCCGCGCACCTCGTTGATGATGCGCGTTGCGGCGCGGCCAAGGAACTCGTGCGAGAACGGGAAGGTGTCGGCGGTCATGCCGTCGGTCGACGTTACCGCGCGCAGCGCGCAGGCAAAATCATAGCTGCGCGCATCGCCCATGACGCCGACGCTCCTAACCGGCAGCAAGACGGCGAAGGCCTGCCAGATCGCCCCATAGAGCCCGGCGTTGCGGATCTCTTCGAGAAACACCGCATCGGCCTTGCGCAGGATTTCGAGCTTGTCGCGCGTCACCTCGCCCGGAATGCGGATCGCGAGGCCCGGACCGGGGAACGGGTGCCGTTCGACGATCCGCTCCGGCAGGCCGAGTTCGCGACCCAATTCGCGGACCTCGTCCTTGAACAATTCGCGCAGCGGCTCGACGAGTTTGAGCCTCATGCGCTCGGGCAAGCCGCCGACATTATGGTGCGACTTGATCGTCACCGACGGGCCGCCCGCGGCGTTCGTCGAACTCGATCACATCGGGGTACAGCGTTCCTTGCGCCAAGAACTCGGCATCGCCCAGTTTCTGCGCCTCTTCGTCGAAGACGTCGACAAAGGTGGCGCCAATCCGTTTGCGCTTTTCTTCGGGGTCGGCGACGCCGGCGAGCTTCGCCAAAAACAGGTCGCCGGCATCGCGGTGAACGAGCGGAATGTTGTAATGGCGGCGAAACAGTTCGACGACCTCTTCCGCTTCGCCGGCGCGCAACAGGCCGGTATCGACAAATATGCAGGTCAGCTGGTCGCCGATCGCCTCGTGCAGCAACACCGCCGTGACCGCCGAATCGACCCCGCCCGACAGGCCGCAGACGATATGTCCATAGCCGACCCGGCGGCGGATCGCGTCGACTGCCTCGCCGCGGAACCGCGACATCGTCCAATCGCCGCGGCAGCCCGCCAGCTTATGCGTGAAGTTGCGCAAGAGCTCGGCACCCTGCGGCGTGTGCGCGACCTCGGGGTGGAACAAGGCGCCGTAGAAGCGCCGGCTGTCGTCGGCGATCGCGGCAAAGGGTGCCGCCTCGCTCCGGGCGACGGCGCGGAAGCCGGCCGGCAATGCGTCGACCCGGTCGCCATGGCTCATCCACACCTGCTCGCGCCCGCCTTTCGGCCACAACCCGTCGAACAGCAGGCAGTCGTCGAGGATGTCGACAAAAGCGCGGCCGAATTCCTGATGCTCGCTCAACGTCACGCGGCCGCCGAGCTCGTCGCACATAGTCTGCATCCCGTAGCAGATGCCGAGCACCGGCACGCCGAGCTTGAAGACGATGTCGGGCGCGCGCGGCGCCGTGACCACGGTCACCGAGGCCGGGCCGCCTGAAAGGATGATCGCGCGCGGCGCGAAATCGCGGACCGTCTCCTCGCCGATCGTGTAGGGATGGATCTCGCAATAGACCCCGCTTTCGCGCACCCGCCGCGCGATCAGCTGGGTCACCTGGCTGCCGAAATCGAGGATCAGGATGCGGTCGGTCATGGTGGGTGCGGCTCACAGTTATTCTGCTGGCTGATCTGGCGGCGCTCGAACAGGGCGACGAAAAAACCGTCGGTGCCGTGGCGCGCGGGCGTCAGCAAGAGATAGGCGTCACCGGCCGGCGAGGCGCCGCCGATCGCCTCGTCCCAGGCCCGGGCCGCCGGCAGCGGCACGAAATCGGGTTCGGCGGCGAGGAAATCTTCGGCCTGCGCCTCGTTCTCCTCGCGCAACAGGGAACAGGTCGCATAAACGAGGCGGCCGCCGGGTCGAACGAGCCGAGCCGCGCTGCGCAGGATCTGCTGCTGGCGTTCGCGCAGCTCGGCGAGGTCCGCCGGCCGCGCCCGCCACTTGGCGTCGGGGTTGCGCCGCCAGGTGCCGGTGCCGAGGCAGGGCGCATCGACGAGCACCCGCTCGAAACCGAGGGCGTGGCGCTTGACCCATTTGTCGCGCTCGCTCGACAGCACGCGGCGTTCGACATTGCCGATCCCGGCCCGGCGCAGCCGCTGCCCGGCGCGTTCGAGCCGGTACCGCGAGACGTCGCAGGCGACCAGCCTGCCGCGGTTCTTCATGCCGGCCGCGAGCGCCAGAGTCTTGCCGCCGGCGCCGGCGCAAAAATCGACGACCTGCATGCCTGGCCGGGCATTGGCGAGGAGTGCTGCCAGCTGCGAGCCTTCGTCCTGCACGTCGAAAAGCCCGTCCTTGAAGGCGGCAAGGCGCGACAGCGGCGCCCTTGCGGTGAGCCGCAGACCGATCGGCGACCAGCGAGTCGGCGCCGCCTCGACCCCTTCGGCGGCGAGCGCCCGCCGCGCGGCCTCGCGGTCGGCCTTCAAGACGTTGACCCGCAGATCGACCGGGGCCGCGGCGTTGAGCGCCGCCATCTCGCGCTCCAACGTCTTGCCGAAGACCCGTTCGAAGTGCGGTTCGAGCCATTCGGGCAGATCGTTTGCGACCCAGCGCGGCATCGCCGGATGGTGGAGGGTGCGGCCGGCAAGGCCGCGCACCAGCCGCTCCTCGGCAACGCTCAGCGACGCCGAGCGGAAGTGGCCGCCGTCGAACGACGATGCCAGGGTTTCGGGCCGGCAGGCGTCGATCAGCGTCAGCGCCGCCAGCATCCGGCTGCGCGCACCGGGCTCGACGGCGCCGTCGCCCAGCCGGCCGATCCACCAGTCGAGCGTCGCACGGTGCCGCAATGCCGCGTAAACATGCCCGGCGATTTGGGCGCGGTCCTTGGCGCCGATATAGCGACGTCGCCGGAAGTAATCGGCGGCGACATCGTCGGCCGCCTCTGCGGCCGCCTCAATCGCGGCGAGAATCTCGATCGCAGCGGCGATCCGCGCCCCAGGAGTCACTTCTGGCGCCGGATGTTAGTGTAAGGGGTCAGAAGTTCATTGAATTTCTTAAGGCGACATCTTCTTCTGTCGTCATACCGGCGAAAGCCGGTATCCATGGCCGATATCGATCCCGACTTTCTTCGGGATGACGATATGAAAGATTTCCTGAACTTCCGGCTCAGGGCACTCGTGGTTTTCGGCTGATGCGACGTTTCTGCGAAATAGCGCGGTATTCCCTTCAACATCGCTCCCTGACGCCGCGCGCGGCTCAACGGTCGGCCGGATAGTTCGGCGCCTCGCGGGTGATCGCGATGTCGTGCACATGGCTCTCCCGCAGGCCCGCCGCAGTAATCCGGACAAAGGTGCAATTTTGCTGCATTTCCGGGATCGTTCGGTTGCCGGTATAGCCCATCGCCGCGCGCAGCCCGCCGATCAGCTGGTAGACGATGTTGCCGACCGGGCCTTTGTGCGGTACTCGGCCCTCGACGCCTTCCGGTACGAGCTTCAGCGTGTTCGTCACTTCCTGCTGGAAGTAGCGATCGGCCGAACCGCGCGCCATTGCCCCGACCGAGCCCATGCCGCGGTAATATTTGTAGCTGCGGCCCTGGTAAAGAAATACCTCGCCGGGGCTTTCGTCGGTGCCAGCGAATAGAGAACCGAGCATCGCGCAATCGGCGCCGGCGGCGATTGCCTTGGCGAGGTCGCCGGAGAATTTGATGCCGCCGTCGGAGATCACCGGCACGCCGAATTTGCGGCATTCCTCGACGGTGTCGGCGATGGCGGTGAATTGCGGCACGCCGACCCCGGCGACCATGCGCGTCGTGCAGATCGAGGCCGGGCCGACGCCGACTTTGACCGCGTCGGCGCCGACCTCGATCAGCGCCCGGGCGCCCTCGGCGGTGACGACGTTGCCGGCGACGACTTGCGTGTAATTCGACAGCCGGCGGATCTCCTTGACCGCGGCAAGCACCCGCTCGGAATGCCCGTGCGCGGTATCGACCACGAGCACGTCAAGCCCGGCGGCGAACAGCGCTTCGGCGCGCTCGATCCCGTCGTCGCCGGTGCCGGTGGCGGCGGCGACGCGCAGCCGGCCGTGTTCGTCCTTGCACGCCATCGGATAGCGCTGCGCCTTTTCGATGTCCTTGACGGTGATGAGCCCGATGCAGCGGTAGGCCTCGTCGACAACGACGAGCTTCTCGATGCGGTGCTGGTGCAACAGGCGCTTTGCCTCGTCGCGCGCGACGTTCTCGCGCACCGTGACGAGGCCGTCGCGGGTCATCAGCTCGGCGATCGGCTGGCGCGGGTCGTCGGCAAAGCGCACGTCGCGGTTGGTCAGAATGCCGGCGAGCCGCCCGGAGCCGCGCTCGACAACCGGAATCCCGGAAATCCGATGATCCGCCATCAGACGCAGCGCGTCGGCGAGCGTCTCATCGGGATGGATCGTGACCGGGTTGACCACCATTCCGGCCTCGAATTTCTTGACTTTACGCACTTCGTCGGCCTGTTCGGCGATCGGCATGTTGCGGTGAATGACGCCGATCCCGCCCGCTTGCGCCATGGCGATCGCCAATGCGCTTTCCGTCACCGTGTCCATCGCCGCCGAGACGAGCGGAATGCCGAGCGTGATCTCGCGGGTGAGCCGGGTCCGCGTATCGGTGTCTCCGGGCAGCACCGCCGAGGCGGCCGGCACCAGCATCACGTCGTCGAAGGTCAGGGCTTGCCGGATTTCCATCGGCCTCTCCGTTCCGATGGCGACGCAGTATAGAGCACGGCGCCCCCGTAAACAGACATGGCAACAGATATGGGTGCGGCGCCCGGATTATCCGGCCCGATGGAAGCCGCGGGCGACGATATAGGTCTCGGCCGATTCGCGGCGGCTCGCCGGCGGCTTCGCATGCCGCAGCTCGGCGAAGGACTGCTTCAGCGCCGCCAGCAACTCGCCTTCGGCCCCGCCTTGCAAGACTTTTGCGATGAAGCTGCCGCCGGGCCCGAGCAGCGCCGCGGCGACGGCGAAGGCATCCTCGGCGAGTCCGAGAATGCGCAGGTGGTCGGTCGCGGCATGACCGGCCGTGGGCGGCGCCATGTCGCTCAGAACGACATCGGCCGCGCCGCCAAGCACGGCTTTGATCGCGGCCGCGGCACCCGTCTCGCGAATGTCGGTGCGCAGCAGCCGGGCGCCGGGCAAAGGCGCCGTTTCGGCGATGTCGACCCCGACGACCGTGCCGCGCCGGCCGACGCGCTCGACGGCGACCTGGCTCCAGCCGCCCGGGGCGCAGCCGAGATCGACGACGCGCTGCCCGCGCCGCAGCAGGTGAAAGCGACGATCGAGCTCGACGAGCTTGAACGCCGAGCGCGACCGGTAACCCACGTGCCGCGCCGCAGCGACGTAAGGGTCGTTGAGCTGCCGCTCGAGCCAGCGCCTCGAGGAGGCCGTGCGCCGGCCGGCGCCGCGCACCCGCACCGCCGCCCGGCGGCCGTCAAGCGAGCCCGGCCGCCGTCCCTCGCCTGCCATGGCAGTCTTGCATCAGATCGAACAGGATACCTTCGCGCACGCCGCGATCGGCCACCCAGAGCCGGCCGACCGGCCAGGTCGCGCAGATTGCGTCGAGAATGGCGCAACCGCTGAGCACCAGATCGGCCCGCTCGCGGCCGACGCAAGGACTGGCCGCCCGGCCGGCGAGATCGAGCGCCGCAAGATGCGCCGAGACGGCCGCGATCTGCTGGAAAGTCAAGACGCTGCCGTCGACGATGGCACGAACATAGCGCGGCAGCGCCAGATGGATGCCGGCCAATGTCGTTACCGTCCCCGAGCTGCCGAGCATCTGCACGCGGCCGGCGCGAATATGGCGCGCGATCCGATGCCGGCGCTCGAACGGGGCGAGCGCGCCGGCGGCCTCGTCGACCATGATGCGATAGGCCTTCGGCGAAACCTCGCCGCCAAACCGGTCGGTCAGGTTGACGACGCCGAGCGGCAGCGACATCGAGCCGAGGATTTGCAGAGATTGGCGACGCGCGCCGCAGTCCCGCAACAGCCGCACCCAGACGATCTCGGTCGAACCGCCGCCGATGTCGAACACGACCGCATGGGGAATGCGCGGGTCGAGGAGCGGGGCGCAGCCGGTGACGACGAGACGCGCTTCCTCTGCGGTCGAGATGATCTCGATGTCGAGTCCGACCCGTTCGCGCACTCGAGCCAGGAACGATGCGCAGTTGGCGGCGCGCCGGCAGGCCTCGGTCGCGACGTAGCGCCCGACGAGGCTGCGGCGCGCCACGAGTTTGCCGGCGCACACTGAGAGCGCCTCGAGGGTGCGTGCCATCGCCTCTTCGGAGAGCGCGCCCGTTGCCGCCAGGCCCTCCCCGAGCCTGACGATGCGCGAAAACGCATCGATGATGCGGAAGCCCGCGCCGGCCGGGCGCGCAACGAGAAGCCGGCAATTGTTGGTGCCGAGATCGAGAGCGGCGAAATGGCCGAAGGGGCCGCGGCTGACGGGCAGCGGCGGGCGCCGGCGGCCTCGCGGGTCGCCAACTCCCGACCAGCGAAGCGAGGGTGCGGCCGGGGGCGGCTCGACCACGGCAAGCGGCAGCCTCACTTCGACCGAACCGGCGGCGGTGCTGCCGGCCGACGCCGCACCATTTTTCGGAGGTTCAGGCACGCTCGTCGAACCATCCTCTACGAACTCGACCGCGGATCGTAACGCAGGCTTGCGGCGAAGCGAAACCTCGAATGGTGCGGAAGGCTGCGCTTGCCGGCCGGTGCCGGTCCGCTGGCCGCGGGATTTTCCCACTATGTCCTCAATGCGGCACGGCGAGGTTCAATGCGTGCATCAGGCTGCTCGGCGGTCCGACGCCGATCGGATCGGCCGAGACCGAGAAATCCCGGGTCGTCCAGTCGCGGACAAAGCCGCGAAACCCGTGGTGACGAGTCGCGTCCATCCTTCCGCCAGTGGTGCCTTCGCCGCTCGGAGAGAGCAGCAGATCCGCTGCGGCGACCCCCGGCGGATCCGGTTTCACGGTGACCCCGATCGACCTGTGCTTCGCGTCGTTGCCGAAGCTGTCGCTGGTTTGGATCGTGACCCTGTCCGACCTGGCCGGGTCGTCATCGGTCAGCGTCGCCAAATCGGCGTCGACCTGGGCGAGCGTGCCGGCGATCGTCAGGGTCTTGCCGCCGTTCGACACCTTGATCGTGCCGCCGCCGCCGGCCGCCGAGGTACTGGCCGACAGGATCCCGTGCCGGTCGGTCAGCACGACCGTGAAGATTTCGCCGCTCGCCGTGTTGCCGGTTTCCGCGATGCTGACCCCGCTGATCGCGTCGCCGGTCGGCGACGCGTAGTCGAGCACGACCCTCGCCGGCGCCCTGATCGTCGGCCGCCCGTTGACCGTCACGGCGATGAACTGCCGGTTCGCCTTGTTGCCGAAGCTGTCGCGGGCGTTGATCGTGATCCTGTCCGATCCGGCGGCCGGGTCGTCGTCGGTCAAGGTCGTCAGATCGGCGTTGATCTGGGCGAGCGTGCCGGTGATCGTCAGGGTCTTGCCGTCGTTCGACGGGGTGATCGTGCCGCCGCCGCCGGCCGCCGAGGCGTTGGCCGACAGCAACCCGTGCCGGTCGGTCAGCACCACGGTGAAGGTCTTGTCGGCCGTTTTGCTGGTGTCCGAGACCCTGACCCCGTGGATCGCTCCAGCCCGGTCCATCCCGACCGTCGCCGCCGCGGGCACCGTGATTGTCGGCGGCGTCACCGGCGTTACGGTGACGGCGATCGACTTCGGCGGTGCCTTGTTGCCGAAGCTGTCGCGGGCGTCGATCGTGATCCTGTCCGACCCGGCGACCGGGTCGTCGTCGGTCAGGGTCGTCAGATCGGCGTCGATCTCGGCGAGCGTCCCGGTGATCGTCAGGGTCTTGCTGCCGTTCGACGCGGTGATCATGCCGCCGCCGCCGGGCCCCGAGGTGTCGGCCGACAGGATCCCGTGGCGGTCGGACAGAACCACGGTGAAGGTCTCGCCGCTCGTCGTCGTGTTGCCGGTCTCCGAGACCTTGACCCCGTGGATCGCCTCGGCCTTGTCCGCCTCGACCCTCGCCGTCGGCGGCGCCGTGATCGCCGGCCGCCCATTGACGGTCATGTCGATCGACTTGGGGATCGCCTTCTGGCCGAAGCTGTCGCGGGCGTTGATCGTGATCTTGTCCACACCGACGGTCCGGTCGTCGTCGGTCACGGTCGTCAGATCGGCATCGATCTCGGCGAGCGTGCCGGTGATCGTCAGGGTCTTGCCGTCGTTCGACGGGGTGATCGTGCCGCCGCCGCCGGCCGCCGAGGCGTTGGCCGACAGCAACCCGTGCCGGTCGGTCAGCACCACGGTGAAGGTCTCGTCGGCCGTTTTGCTGGTATCCGAGACCCTGATCCCGTTGATCGCTCCGGGCCGGTCCACCCCGACCGTCGCCGCCGGCGGCGCCGTGATCACCGGCGGCACGCCGGTCGCGGTGACGGCGATCGACTTCGGCGGCGCCTTGTTGCCGAAGCTGTCGCGGACGTCGATCGTGATCCTGTCCGACCCGGCGACCGGGTCGTCGTCGGTCAGGGTCGTCAGATCGGCGTCGATCTCGGCGAGCGTGCCGGTGATCGTCAGGGTCTTGCCGCCGTGCGACGGGGTGATCATGCCGCCGCCGCCGGCCGCCGAGGTGTTGGCCGACAGCACCCCGTGCCGGTCGGCCAGCACCACGGTGAAGGTCTCGCCGCTCGTCGTCGTGTTGCCGGTCTCCCTGACCTTGACCCCGTGGATCGCGTCGGTCTCACCCGCCTCGACCCTCGCCGTCGCCGGCGCCGCGATCGTCGGTAGCCCATTGACGGTCATGTCGATCGACTTGGGGATCGCCTTCTGGCCGAAGCTGTCGCGGGCATCGATCGTGATCTTGTCCACACCGACGGTCCGGTCGTCGTCGGTCACGGTCGTCAGATCGGCATCGATCTCGGCGAGCGTGCCGGTGATCGTCAGGGTCTTGCCGTCGTTCGACGGGGTGATCGTGCCGCCGCCGCCGGCCGCCGAGGTGTTGGCCGACAGCAACCCGTGCCGGTCGGTCAGCACCACGGTAAAGGTCTTGTCGGCCGTTTTGCCGGTATCCGAGACCCTGACCCCGTTGATCGCCCCGGGCCGGTCCACCCCGACCGTCGCCGCCGGCGGCGACGTGATCACCGGCGGCACGCCGGTCGCGGTGACGGCGATCGACTTCGGCGGCGCCTTGTTGCTGAAGCTGTCGCGGGCGTCGATCGTGATCCTGTCCGACCCGGCGACCGGGTCGTCGTCGGTCAGGGTCGTCAGATCGGCGTCGATCTCGGCGAGCGTGCCGGTGATCGTCAGGGTCTTGCCGCCGTGCGACGGGGTGATCATGCCGCCGCCGCCGGCCGCCGAGGTGTTGGCCGACAGCACCCCGTGCCGGTCGGCCAGCACCACGGTGAAGGTCTCGCCGCTCGTCGTCGTGTTGCCGGTCTCCCTGACCTTGACCCCGTGGATCGCGTCGGTCTCACCCGCCTCGACCCTCGCCGTCGCCGGCGCCGCGATCGTCGGTAGCCCATTGACGGTCATGTCGATCGACTTGGGGATCGCCTTCTTGCCGAAGCTGTCGCGGGCATTGACCGTGATCTTGTCCAAACCGGCGGCCGGATCGTCGGCGGTCAGGGTCGTCAGATCGGCATCGACCTCTGCGAGCGTGCCGGTGATCGTCAGCTTCGTCGTGCCGGAGCCGCTGATCGTGCCGCCGCCGCCCGGCGCCGAGGTAGTGGCCGACAGCGCCCCATGCCGGTCGGTCAGCGCCACGGTGAACGTCTCGCCCGGCGTGTTGCCGGTCTCCGAGACGCTGACCCGGTGGACCGCAACGGGCTGGTCTACCCCGACCGTCGCCGCCGCCGGCGCCGTGATCACCGGCCCGCCTCGGTGTGGAACGGCGACCGTGATGTCGCTGTCCGTGCCAGCGTCAATGAGCGTCACAGGGAAACTGTCGCCCGAAAGATTTCCGGCCAGCCGATAGGTCAACACGCCGCCATCACTGAGGTGGACCGTCAAAATCGTGTCGGAGCCGGTGAAGCGGGACGTCACGCGGGTCGCCACGGTGTTGGCCAGTTCGAGAATGTCGCCCGGCTTGAAGTCCGCAATGGTCCCGGTGTAGGGCGACGTAGCCGGCGCGTCGAGCATCAGGGTCCCGGCCTTACCGTTGAAGGTTGCCGCCTCGGCCGTCGCGCCGCCGAGTTCGATTTCCGAGCCGGCGCCGATGATCAGCCTGCCGGCGCCGGTAATGGCATTCGCGACATCGAGCGTGCCGCCCGCAGCCTCGAAGACGCCGGAATTGTTTGTGGCGGCGGCGAGGTCGAGCGCGCCGCTCTGGACCTCGACCCTGCCGCGGTTGTCGAAGATGGTCGAGATCGTCGTCGTGCTGCCGCCCGAGGCGGCCGTCTTGTCGAACAGCCCGGCATTGTCGAAGACGCCGGTCCCTGTGTACTGATCGATCCCGTAACCGGAGGTGTCCTGGTCGTCGAAACTGGCGTCCTTCGCATTGACGAAGGTATTGGTGCCGCCGACCGAGTTGCCGACCGGGTTGTAGCCGAAATAGATGGTGCCGCTTGTCCAATCGGTCGTGCCGTCGGCGGTCACGGTAAAGCCGCCGTCGAGCGCCGTGTAGCCGCCGGCGATGACGAGCAGGCCCTCGGCCGCCAGCCGGCCGTGCCGGGCGGTACTGCTACCGCCCTCCAGGCCGCCGCCGCTCAATACCGTAGTGCCGCTCACCGTCACCGTGCCGGTGTCGGCGAGGCTGCCGCCCGACTGCGTCAGCGTCGTCACTGTCACGCTGTTGCGGCCGAAATCGGCAACGCCGCCGGTGATCGCCAAATTGCCGCCCAGGCTCGCCACCGCGGCGCCGAAGTTCGCCGTCCCGCCGCTCACCGTCGTGCCGCCTGAGACGTCGTAATGGCCGGCGATGTCGGTCGTGCCGGCGGCAAACAGCACCTCGGCCGCCGTGACGCTCGACCGGGCCTCGAGGGTGGTCGTGCCGCCGGCAAACTCGATGGCGCCGGCGCCGGTAAAGCGGCCGCTGTCGGTGCCACCGGTCAGATCGACGGTGCCGGCATCGACCTCCAGCGTGCCGCTGTTGTCGAACGCCGTCGTGACCGTCGTCGTGCTGCCGCCCGAGGCGGCCGTCTTGTCGAACAGCCCGGCGTTGTCGAAGATGCCGGTGCCGGAATACACATAGATTTGATCGCCGGCGGTGTCCTGGTCGGCGAAGCTGGCGCCCTTCGCATTGACGAAAGTATTGGTGCCGCCGACCGAGTTGCCGACCGGGTTGTAGCCGAAATAGATGTAACCGCTCGTCCAGTCGGTGGTGCCGTCGGCGGTCACGGTCCAGCCGCCGTCGAGCGCCGTGCCGCCTGCGACGAGCAGCGCGCCTTCCGCCACCAGTTCGCCGTGCCGGGCGGTGCTGCTGCCGCCCTCCATGCCGCCGCCGCTCAACAGCGTCGTGCCGCTCACGGTCACCGCGCCGGTGTTGGCGAGGCTGCCGCCCGACTGCGTCAGCGTCGTCACCGTCGCGCTGTTGCGGCCGAGATCGGCAATACCGCCGGTGATCGCGAGGTTGCTGCCCAAGCTCGTCACGGCGGCGCGGAAGTTCGCCGTCCCGCCGCCCACCGTCGTGCTGCCTGAGACGTCGTAATGGCCGGCGATGTCGGTCGTGCCGCCGGCAAACAGCACCTCGGCCGCCGTGACGCTCGATTTGGCGCCGAGGCTGGTCAGGGTGCTCGCGCCGCCGGCAAACTCGATGACGCCGGCGCCGGTAAAGCGGCCGCTGTCGGTGCCGCCGCCGGCCAGCTCGACGGTGCCGGCATCGACCTCGAGTGTGCCGCTGTTGTCGAACGCCGTCGTAATCGTCGTCGTGCTGCCGCCCGAGGCGGCCGTCTTGTCGAACAGCCCGGCATTGTCGAAGATGCCGGTCCCGGTGTACTGATCGATCTCATAACCGGCGGCGTTCTGGTCGTCGAAACTGGCGGCTTTCGCATTGACGAAAGTATTGGTCCCGCCGGCCGAGGTGCCGCCCGGGTTGTAGCCGAAATAGAGGGTGCCGCTCGTCCAGTCGGTCGTGCCGTCGGCGGTCAACGTCCAGCCGCCATCGAGTGCGGTGCCGCCGGCGATGATCAGCTGGCCCTGCGCCTCCAGATGGCCTTGCCGGCGGGCACTGTCGCCGCCCTCCATGCCGCCGCCGCTCAATATCGTCGTGCCGCTCACCGCCACCCGACCGGCGCCGATGAATTCGCCGCCCGATTGGGTCAGCGCCCCGACCGTCGTCGTCCCGGCATTCAGCGCAAACGTGCCGGCACCGAAGACCAGCGCCCCCGCCAGGGTCAGCGAACCGGCCCGGGTCTCCTCGATGGTCGCTTGGGAATTGTCGAAGGTCAGCGAGCGCGCCGACACCGCCGTCGATATCGTGACCGTGTAGGTGCCAGCGACCGCGATTACGGCATCGTCGCCGGGGCCCGGCGCGATGCCGCCCACCCAGTTCGAACCCCGGCTCCAACCGCCACTGGCCGCCGATTCCCAAGAGATCGGGCCCGGCGGATCGGGACTGAGGGTGAGAGTGGTATCGCTGCCGTTGAACGATGCGGAGAAGGCCGCGTCGCTGTAGTTTCCGGCCAACGTGAAGGTTAGCGGACCGCCTTCGTTCAAACCAACAGTCAAGGTTGTAGTCGTGCCGTTGAAGCCCCACGGCGTCTCGCTGATCGCATCGGTATTTCCGAGAACAAGAGCGTCACCGGCAACAAAGTCGGAAAGCGTGCCGCTATAACTCGCCGGGTTATCCAGTCTGAGCGTACCGGCGTTACCGTTGAATGTTGCCGCGTCGGCTGTCGTGCAGCCGAGTTCGATTTCCGAGCCGGCGCCGATGATCAGCCTGCCGACGCCGGTAATCGTATTCTCGACATCGAGCGTGCCGCCCGCAGCCTCGAAAAGACCGGAATTTTCTGCCGTGCCGGTCAGCGAGAGGGTGCCGCTCTGAACCTCGAGCGTGCCGCTGTTGTCGAACGCGATCGAGATCGTCGTCGTGCTGCCGCCCGAAGCGGCGGTCTTGTCGAACAGCCCGGCATTGTCGAAGACGCCGGTGCCCGAACTCAGATAGATTTGATCGCTGCCGGTGTCCTGGTCGTCGAAACTGGCGCCCTTGGCATTGACGAAGGTATTGGTGCCGCCAATCGTCCCGGCCGGGTCGTAGCCGAAATAGATGGTGCCGCTCGTCCAATCGGTCGTGCCGTCGGCGGTCACGGTAAAACCGCCGTCGAGCGCCGTGTAGCCGCCGGCGATGACGAGCAGGCCCTCGGCCGCCAGCCGGCCGTGCCGGGCGGTACTGCTGCCGCCCTCCATGCCGCCGCCGCTCAATAGCGTAGTGCCGCTCACCGTCACCGTGCCGGTGTCGGCGAGGCTGCCGCCCGACTGCGTCAGCGTCGTCACCGTCACGCTGTTGCGGCCGAGACCGGCAACGCCGCCGGTGATCGCGAGGTTGCTGCCCAAGCTCGTCACGGCGGCGCTGAAGTTCGCCGTCCCGCCGCTCACCGTCGTGCTGCCTGAGACGTCGTAATGGCCGGCGATGTCGGTCGTGCCGCCGGCAAACAGCACCTCGGCCGCCGTGACGCTCGACCGGGCCTCGAGGGTGGTCGTGCCGCCGGCAAACTCGACGGCGCCGACGCCGGTAAAGCGGCCGCTGTCGGTGCCGCCGCCGGTCAGATCGACGGTGCCGGCATCGACCTCCAGCGTGCCGCTGTTGTCGAACGCCGTCGTGACCGTCGTCGTGCTGCCGCCCGAGGCGGCCGTCTTGTCGAACAGCCCGGCGTTGTCGAAGATGCCGGTGCCGGAATACACATAGATTTGATCGCCGGCGGTGTCCTGGTCGGCGAAGCTGGCGCCCTTCGCATTGACGAAAGTATTGGTGCCGCCGACCGAGTCGCCGACCGGGTCGTAGCCGAAATAGAGGGTGCCGCTCGTCCAGTCGGTCGTGCCGTCGGCGGTCACGGTCCAGCCGCCGTCGAGCGCCGTGCCGCCCGCGATCAGCAGCGCCCCTTCCGCCACCAGTTTGCCGTGCCGGGCGGTGCTGCTGCCGCCCTCCATGCCGCCGCCGCTCAATAGCGTAGTGCCGCTCGCCGTCACCGCGCCGGTGTCGGCGAGGCTGCCGCCCGACTGCGTCAGCGTCGTCACCGTCATGCTGTTGCGGCCGAGATCGGCAATACCGCCGGTGATCGCGAGGTTGCTGCCCAAGCTCGTCACGGCGGCGCGGAAGTTCGCCGTCCCGCCGCCCACCGTCGTGCTGCCTGAGACGTCGTAATGGCCGGCGATGTCGGTCGTGCCGCCGGCAAACAGCACCTCGGCCGCCGTGACGCTCGATTTGGCGCCGAGGCTGGTCAGGGTGCTCGCGCCGCCGGCAAACTCGATGACGCCGGCGCCGGTAAAGCGGCCGCTGTCGGTGCCGCCGCCGGCCAGCTCGACGGTGCCGGCATCGACCTCGAGTGTGCCGCTGTTGTCGAACGCCGTCGTAATCGTCGTCGTGCTGCCGCCCGAGGCGGCCGTCTTGTCGAACAGCCCGGCATTGTCGAAGATGCCGGTCCCGGTGTACTGATCGATCTCATAACCGGCGGCGTTCTGGTCGTCGAAACTGGCGGCTTTCGCATTGACGAAAGTATTGGTCCCGCCGGCCGAGGTGCCGCCCGGGTTGTAGCCGAAATAGAGGGTGCCGCTCGTCCAGTCGGTCGTGCCGTCGGCGGTCAACGTCCAGCCGCCATCGAGTGCGGTGCCGCCGGCGATGATCAGCTGGCCCTGCGCCTCCAGATGGCCTTGCCGGCGGGCACTGTCGCCGCCCTCCATGCCGCCGCCGCTCAATATCGTCGTGCCGCTCACCGCCACCCGACCGGCGCCGATGAATTCGCCGCCCGATTGGGTCAGCGCCCCGACCGTCGTCGTCCCGGCATTCAGCGCAAACGTGCCGGCACCGAAGACCAGCGCCCCCGCCAGGGTCAGCGAACCGGCCCGGGTCTCCTCGATGGTCGCCTGGGAATTGTCGAAGGTCAGCGAGCGCGCCGACACCGCCGTCGATATCGTGACCGTGTAGGTGCCGCCGACCTCGATCACGGCATCGTCGCCGGGGCCCGGCGCGATGCCGCCCACCCAGTTCGAACCCCGGCTCCAATCGCCACTGGCCGCCTTCAGCCAATCGATCGTGGCCATGGCCTTATCCTCAATGTTCCGTCCATTCCGTTGCCGCTTTCCGCGATTGAGTTCTGATGAGCGCAGCCGCCCGGGCCTCCCTCTGCGCGTTTCTCACACCACAGCATCCGCCGCCGACGGCGTGCCGGCCGTCACACTAGCCGGAAAGCCGAACCCGGTCACCTGGGCCGCGGCGCGGTCAGGCCGAGCTCCCGGACTAGCCCGCCCGGCATCCGGCAGCATTCGGATTGGCAAAAACCGGGATCGTCGTTGCTCTGGGCGAGCGTGCCGGTGACCGTCAGCGTCATCCCGCCCTGCGTCGTGGCGATCCTGTCGCCGCGCGCCCCTCCGGCGAAGGAGGCTGTACCCAAATCGCCGCGCGGCTCGATTTCTCTCATCGTCTTCCCGGCGGAGCGGATCGCAAAATTTCCCTGCCGGCGGCCAATGGCAGGGAAAAAATCGGCGGCTGGGGTCGACAATCGCGTTCCACCAATGGCTTGCGGCTTTTTGGCCGGGGCCGGCAGGGAAGTCTGTTTCCCTGCCGCGGGGTATGTCAGGGAAGTGGCAGGGAAGCCGACCGTTTATTGCGATGCCAGCATATTACATTCCATAATTGCTGAAATAGGTAGAGCGGGATATATAGGTTCGGCGATAGGGCGGGGCAAGCCGCTGATCGTCGGCGGGAACGAGGTGAATTCCGGGTCGGCCGCGGCAAGCCGCCGCTGCACACCCGGTTTCAGAAGGGCCGCTTCGGCAAGCCCGCCGACCATGCCGGCGCCAACCGCCACTGTGGCGCTGTTGTCGAACGCGGTCGAGACCGTCGTCCTGCCGGTGCCCGAGGCCGCCGTCTTGTCGAACAGCCCGGCAGCATCGGAAAAGACGCCGGTCCCCGAGTTCAGATCGATCGCGTAGCCGGCGGCGTTCTGGTCGTCGAAGCTGGCGCCCTTCGCATTCACAAAGGTGTTGCTGCCGCCGGCACTGGTACTGCCCGGGTTGTAGCCGAGATAAAGGGTGCCGCTCGTCCAGTCGGTCGTGCCTTCGCAGGTCACGGTCCAGCCGCCGTCGAGCGCCGTGCCGCCGCCGATGACGAGCGTGCCCGCCGCCACGACGCGCCTTGCCGGCCGGCGCTGCTGCCGCCCTCTATGCCGCCGCCGCTCGGCAGCGTCGTGCCGCTCACCGCCGCCTGGCGGCGCCGAGCAATTCGCCGCCCGACCGCCTCGGCGCATCGACCGCCGTCGTCCCGGCATTGAGCACAAAGGTGCCGACCTCGAGGACTAGCCCTTTCGCCAAGGTCGGCGGACCGCCGGCCGTCTCCCCCGACGGTCGCCTGCGAATTGTCCAACGTCAGCACGTTCGCCGACACCGCCGTCGATATCGTAACCGTGTACGCCTTCGCCCGGCCCGGCGCTACGCCGCCAACCCAGTTCGAACGCCGGCTCCAATCGCCGCTCGCCCCGGTCAGCCTAGAGATCGTGGCCGTGACCTTCTCCCCAATGTTCTATCGATAGTTTGGGGTTCTATCGATACTTTTAGCGCGCTTTCGCCGACGCATGCCTTATGGACGCGATCAGTCCTTAATCTTCCTCACCCGCGTTGCACCAACATATGCGCCACCGCCGCCGGATCG
This sequence comes from uncultured Alphaproteobacteria bacterium, assembly GCA_963790875.1. GTDB lineage: Bacteria > Pseudomonadota > Alphaproteobacteria > ATCC43930 > CGMCC-115725 > AP-15. The sequence goes on along the minus strand of CAWBQT010000011.1, from coordinate 86,073 downwards.
GCCTTCAGGGTAACCGTAAACCGAACCTCGTCACGCGGGCTGGGGTGGATCGGGTTGCGAAAATGCGGTGTGCGGCGCCTTTGCTGCGAAGATGCCACGTGCCGCCGCACAGCGCCGGCGAGACGCAGGCGCGCCCGCGTACCAGTCCGCGGGCCGCGACCGCAGCGTAACGCAGCCCCCGGGCGAGGCGAAACCACGGGGGACGGCGGGCGCCCGGGCCGCTGCGTCGTGGCGCTGCCTATCCAACCCGCCGCCGCCATGCTATCTTTCGCCATCGATCCGGGATGGGGGATCGTCTAACGGTAGGACAGCGGACTCTGACTCCGCCAGTGTTGGTTCGAATCCAGCTCCCCCAGCCAATGTTTTCAGTAACTTACGATCATTACAAGGACGGCTTGCCATTTTTGTCGGCCCCATGTCGGCACTGCTACCCAACGGCGCATCTCCCCGGCGTCCGCTTGGTCAACCAGAAGGGGTGACGACTACGGACTTCGACGCCGATCGGATCGATGACGCGGTGCTGGCGTTGCTGCTCCTCGGGCCGCACGGCGGCTACCAAGTGTGGAAGAGCTTCGACTGGGAGGCCATGAATCGGCTGCATGAGAGGGGGCTGATTTCAGATCCGGTCGGCAAAGCCAAGTCCGTCGTGTTAACCGAGGAGGGGCAGCCGCAACGCTGCGCGGAACGCTTGTTCGAGGAACTGTTCGCGGCTCGCCGCTGATCCGACCGCGCGATCGACGCCGGCGCCGAGAGTGGCGGGATTCCTCGCAAATCTCGAGGAAGCGACGGCCGGGTTGCTGGTCATCCGCTGAGAAACGTCAACCAGTCTAGCCACATACCGCCAAATAAGCGCAACGCTTTTATCTTGCAGTCCCGTGGTCGCCGCCCCGCGCCCCCGCCGCATCGCCGCCGAACCCGCGCCGGAGCACGCCAATCCGCGACCACGCGCTTGCTGCCCCGCCGCGTTGCGATCGCACGGTGAGTGAGAGCGAACGGCATTCTGAGTGCGGCGCAATAGCAGGCTGATCGACGGCTCAAACGTGCTCCATCGGTAGAGCGGACGCCGCGATGAAACGGGCGACATGAGCAACCGGTAGCCGCGAGACTGCAGCCGGCGCGCGGTCGCATCGCACGGTTTCCACGCCAGAAAACTAGCCGGGATGCTCGCAATGAACAAGTCCCGACGCCGCATGCCAGCAGGCCTCGGCAGCCTAAAAGTGTTACCGCGTCCGACGCCATCTTCATAAAGAAATAGGGCAAATCCGCGCATACCACCCTTGTGATGAGCGTGAGATCCTATTAGAGGCTGAAATGTGGATCACGGCTGCGGATGGGACTTGGTTAAACGCTCGCTATTTGCGCGCAATCGAATTCGATGGTTACGGTCTGCCCACTGCGGTCGCAGACGACGGCCAGCGGCATCAGTTGGACTACGACAGTTGTAATGGACTGCGGATCGCACCTCGTCGCATAATTCCCGGGTCCGGAGTGTTGGTAATCGCCTATTTACGACAAGAACCGCAGACCGAGCCGAAACTGGAAGATCTCCGGTTTGATGAATCTGCAATCGTCGGATGGCGGATCATTGAGGATGACTACTCAATCCCGTTGACTAATGCATTGCCCAGGCATTGGGAGATCGTAACTCGGGCGATCAAGCGGCGTGATGGCTGGGCAGCTCTCAGTGGTGATGGTTCGTCCTATACAACCTTTCGTGAGCGCCTCGATTTCGAGGATTACGCTCTTCAATGCGCAAAGGGCAGATGGCGCACCCATTGTCGACGCAAGGCGGAGGCTCAGCGACTTCGGCCTGACGGCGGACCTCAATAGCAGCTTGGACCTAATCGCCAGGGTTTTGAAGCCCACCGCTTCAGTAATCGGGTCCGGCGGCTATGAGATCGTCAGTTGCTTCGCTGTCCTGCTGGCCCGCTTTCGACGTGCAGCGACGCGGAAAGGCCGAGTTCCTCGATAGTCTGCTTCAGATCTGTTGAGAGCGCCGATGCGCGACCGGGATCAACTTCCACCGCTAGGCGTACGGCCGAGGTGACGTTGCCAGCGGCCCGCATCTTCGGCAGCAGCCTCGTGCCGAGCCGGTTCCACTGCTCGGGCGGCATCGTCCCGCTGACAACGACCGGGATGGGGAGGTTGGACACCGGCCGCCCTGGTGGGGCGCCCGGCCCCTGGGGAGCTTGCGGCGGCGCCACCGGAGCCTCCGGTTGAGAACCCGGCGCCGGCACAGCTTCGGGCACCTTGAGCCTCGCCGCGACCATCGCCGTGAGCAGGTAGACATCGGCCTCGAACGCGATATCTACCGGGTCGATATCTTCCTTGAACCACACGCGCCGGTAGCCACCGGCGGAATCGGCACCGGAGGCGACCCCGAATTCGCCCTTCTGCACGAATTCGCCGATTTTCGTCTTGAGCACGCGGTCGGGATCGATAAGGCGGGTTAGCGTCCCATTTAAAAAGCTCTGCCGCAAGCTGGCGAGCGGCCAGGCGCCGCTCTCCTTGAAGGCGGGTGGCCAATGCCGGTCGAGATAGCCGGCGCCCACCAATTCGTTGAGCAACGCTTCACTCTTGAGCGCAGCGATAATGCGCCCGCAAAGGGTCTGGCCGGTGCTTGCATGCCCCGCACCTAGATCGACAACTTTCAGCTTGTTCGGCGCGCTCGGCTCGAACAGCACGACGAAGCGGTAGCCGCTCCACACCTCGTCCTTGGCGGCGGTTTCGACCGCTCTGACTTCAGTCTGTACTTCGGCGCGATCGGTCTTGCCGTAATCGGCGCCGAGGACGCCTTCGGCAACCTCTTTCGCGACGCGCCGCCAGGCCAGCCACAATTCGACGGCGTCGCGCAGCTCACGGCCCGGTTTTTTGGCGCACCAGATCAGCGACGCCGGGTAGAGCCGTGGCGAATGCCCGCGCTCGCGGGTCCATTGGCCAATTCTTTCGGCGATGGCGCCGTCCTGCCGCCACTCGTTTTCCGGGTCGAGAGGGACGAGGGCGAGGCCGGCCGCGTCGCGGATCGTCTCGCGCTCTTCGCGCAGAAGTACCACCGGAATAGCGGCGCTGCGTTCGAATTCCGCCTCGACCAGCCGGCGGAGCGCCGGCAATACCTCGGTCTCCTCGTCGAGCGAGGCGCGCCGGTCGCTCACGACCTTCTTCAAGGTTGCCTGATGGTGGATTAGAAACCCGTCGGTGCCGACCTTGCGGATGAAGAAGCTCGCCGCTTCGAGCTTGCCGGCGGCGGTGTCGATCGAGGCCGTGTCGACATCCGGCGGTTCGCCGAGCGCAAACCGCAATTCCGGGAGGTGCGCGACCTTGTCGATCTGGCCGCCCGACGACTCGAACAGGATCGCGGTGCCGGCCCGGCGGTGGATGTCACGCAGCGCGCCCTTGATGTCGGCGTCGAGCGCGCTTGCATGGCAGGGCTCGCCGGCGATGTCGGCGAGGATCGCGGCGTCGAGCCGGGTCTCGCCGAGCTGGCCGAGAACGACGGCGCGAAACTCGGGCACATGGAGCGGCGCCGACCCCAAGGTGATCAGCGGCTCGCGCCGCGCCTTCTCGAACTGCTCGCGTGCGGCCAGCGAGATCCATTGCGCCAGCATCGCGAGCGTGCCGCGCGTCTGCTGGAACTGTTGCAATGCCCGCCATTTCCGCTGAAAGACCGTCAAGGTTGCGGGGTGGAACGGATAGCTCGCCTCGAACCGGGTGCGCAGGAATTCGCGCGCATTGGCTTCGGTAGCGGCCGAATCGACCGCCGTCCATTCGGGCGGCAATTGATGTCGCCGCTCAAAGCACCAATCGGCGTATTCCCGGGCTACCCGCCGACGCAGCCGCGCGTCGCCGATGTCCTCGAAGAGCCGCCGCCGCACGACCTCGGCAATCTCGGATTCGTCGTTGGCGATCAGGTCGCGCGCGACGCGGCGCACCACCTTCGTGATCCGGTCATGCCATACCATGTCGAAATCGGTCATCTCGACCTGGCTTCGCGGCAGGCTGATGACGGCGGCAGCGCGGGCCGTACCGGTGGCGGCAACGGTCAGGTTCTGCAAGAAAGCGAAGAGGCTGTCGCTCAGGCCGCGATGACGGTTGACGAAATTCAGGACCTCGTCGAGCAGCAGCAGCACCGGCGCACCGGCAGCGGCGAACACCCGGCCGATCGCTTCGGTGCCGGGCGCCGTCGTCTTCGCCGTCGGTCCCAGCGCCTCGACGCCTGCCTCGCCGGCGATCTGGCGGGCGAGGTCGAGCCATGGAGTTTCGCGCCCCGGCTGCGGGTCCCAGGCGTTGCCGACGAAGACGCCGACACGCGCCTGCGGTACAACGGTCAGGTCGGCGGCTTCGAGCAGCTCGGGAACACCCGGCAGGTCAATGGCGCGCGGGCCGACACCACCGAGATGGTAGAGCGCGGCCAGGGTGTGCGTCTTGCCACCGCCGAACTGCGTGATCAGGGTCAGCACGGGCGCGGTGTTGCTCGTCTCACCGGAAAGCCGGCGCAGCACCATTCCGGCATGGTCCTTCAGCGCGCGCGTAAAGCAGGTACGTGCGAAGAACTGTTCGGGCTTCGTGTAGTCGTCAGGTGCCGTGCCGGCGACGACCTGCTCGAGCGCGATCGCGAATTCGTCGGGGCTGAACGACCGTCCTTCGCGGACCTCGCGCCGCGGTGTCACGTGCTTGTACCAGGGATCCATCCCCGCCTCCGTCACTACCCTCCCGCATTTTGCGGGAGCAGCCCGAGAAACTCGTTGATTGCCTGTAGCAATCGCGAGCGATGACTTTGGACATCGAGATCAGCGCGGCGCCGGCGCGCGCTCCCCGAAAGTCTATCGCGAATACGTGCGATGCGGTCTCGATCCTCAGCCTCTCCGGAAATCAAGATCGCCTGTTTGTACCTTTCGAAGGCCAATTCCAGATCGGGCTCAGCCGCGTCGAAAGCGATGTCTCCAATCTGGCGGTAAAAGATCGCTCCTTGTGCGATTGCATCGATCGAATTCTTCAAATCTCGACGCAATTTCTCTTCCTCGCCGGCAACATACCGGATCCATTCGGTCCTGACGAAATCCGACGGCACCGCGTTGCGCCGGGCGTCGCGGGAAGCCCAAAGCAACTGCACCGGCTTCCCGATTACCAATGCTACGCCGATCTCGAAGAAGATGTTAGCGAGCGTTCGGGCCGGAGTGCGATCCGAGAAGATTGCGACACTGAAGCCTGTGCCTCTGATCAGGTCGATGATCTTGTGGAGAAAATCTGATGTCCGCGGTACGTCTCCGGCCGTAACCGCCGTCAAACCTCGACCGGCCAACACCTCCCGGACGATCCGAAGCATGGTCTGCTCGTCTACGGCGACCTGATCGCCGAGGTGCAGCATCAAAAAGACCTGTCGTGGTCTCGGAGTGTAAGCGTGTCTGAGTTCCTCCTGATTGACCGGGGAAAAGAGGATCGCCACTATTTTTTTCTCGGAACGTTCTTGTATGGGCCGGGGCTTTTCTTGGTGTCCAATATCCGGCCTGTCCTGGTGTCGAGCTTCACCCAGCGATCCGTGATCGGGTTTCTCACTTGCACCGAGCCCGATTTTCCCGAGGTACGCGACGCTTTCGTGCTTTTCGCCATCTTGCCTCCTTTGCTTCCTACCGACCGCCCGGGTTGCGGAGTTGGCCGGCCTGAGCGCGCAGACCAGCAGACTCCTGGAGCGCCGCTGCGGCGAAGCGCACGGCTTCGGCGATGTCCTCCCTCTGCAGATCGGGGTAGGCGGCGAGGATCTCGCCTTCGGTCATGCCGTCGGCGACCATCGCGACGACGGTCGCGACCGGTATGCGCAAACCGCGCAGGCAGTGCACGCCTCCCATCTGCCGCGGGTCGACCGTGATCCGGGGGAATTTCATCGGCTGCCGGCGCCTACTCCACGGTCTCGAATTCGATCTTGCGCGCCTCGGTGACCCGCTTCGACGCGTCGAGGATCTCCAGCAGGACGAGGTTGCCGTTTTCGTGATAGTCGAGAATGATGCCCGGATTCTCCTCGTCGCTCTCGGTGACCGCGGCGTCCGCGTTCAGGACGATGCTCAACGTGTCGGTTCTGGCGTCGTAAATGGCCTTCATGGGCCTGCCCTCTCACCTCACGCCGCGAGCCGCTCTGCGTATCGGCTCCTTTCCGACCATAGCGCCGGGACCACGTCATAGGCTTCGAGCGCCTCGATTACGTCGCCGCCGATCTCGCGATCTCGGTTGTTCAGAAAGGCAAATGCCTCCGCTCCCATGCCGCGAGCCTCGCGCGTGTCTCCGAGGACGAACAGATAGCTCCCGATCGTATTCTTGTTCGGGGCATTGATCGCCTGGACGATCCGCTCGGGTGCCGCCGCCGAACGCGGGATCAGGAAGTCGATCGCGTGGTCATAGCCCGTACGCCCCGCCAGCTTGACACGCGGGCTGTAGCGGACCTTGTGCTCGTCAAGGAACTCGCGAACATCCTCCCAGAAAAAGGTCGAGACGCGCGGCTGCGCTAGCACGAACATGTCGTTGACCGCCAGCATCGCCTGCACCAGCGAGTGGACACGTTGTCCAAGATTATTAGCCGATGCTTCGACGACAAGCCGATTGCCCTGGAGTTGCACCCCGAACCCGCGCAGCGCAGTCTCGATCACCGCCCGCCGCTTCGGTGTCAACAGCTCCAATCCGCTGACCCGCAGGTCGGAAAGAATGTAGCCGTCGTCGGAAAGCAGGATTTTGCCGTTGCGCCGCGCAGCGTAGATTTGCAGGTGGTCGTTGTGGCGATCGAGAAACGGGGTCGTGAGCTCACACCCCTCTCCGACGGTCTCTACCGAAAGGCCGCGCCGCAGCCATTCGAGGTAGGCGTCGCTCAGGTGGCGGCATTCCTCGGGTGTCACAACAGGCTCGCTTGAAACGGCGGGATCGCCGTGACGTTGCAGAACCCGCAAAAGTCCTCAAAGGCGAGCCGGGCGTTTGCAACGTCGCGAAAGCGAGTGAAGTCGAGCGGCTGCGCCCACTTGTCCTCGTAGCCTTCGCGATACAGGTGGAGGTGCGTGCCCGCCAGCCTCGTGCCGTCCGGGTTCGTGTGCGGCGCCCCATCGATGTCGAGGCGCACGAGAACGACGATCTGTCGTCCCCTGGTCTGCAAGCGCACTTTGGACAGTCGAAACGTGCTGCGCCAGATGTCGAGGAGGAACCGTTCTCGGGGATCGGCGCCGAGCAGATCGCGCGTATCGTCGACGCCCGGCGGGATCGCGACCGCATCGGCGCTGGCAAACGTCTTCGCCATCGCTATCAGCACGTTGGCTTCGGCTTGGGTCAGCGAGGCGCCACCGATCATCGCGGCACCGCCAGCAGCATCGCATCGAGGAGCCGCTTTTCGTCAGAACTCTGAGGATAAAGGGCCGACAGTGCGTTGCCGAGGCGGAGGAAATCCGCGCCGCGCTGCTGTTCAGCGGCGAGCAGCGCGCGCAACGCGTTCGAACGACCGCTCGACTGTAGCAGCATCGCCGTGTGCACCCGATCGAGCGTGGTCACCTCCCTTGGTGCTGCTGCTACCGTGGCGGCGAAGCGGCGCCGCCGTCCTCGAGCGCTTGCCGCAGGTTCGGGAGCATCCCGGAACAACTCGAGCTGTCGCACCACGCCCGGGGTTAGCTCGATCCGATCGGCGAGGCCGGCCGCTCCCTCGGCGCCAAACAACTGACGCGCGCGCTCGCTGACCGGCAGCAGCCGGACTACGCCCTTGTCGATGTGGATGATCCGGCCTTTCCAGTCGTCGAGGTGGATGCCGAGCGGCTGCGCAAAGCGGCGGACGATATCGTATATCAAAGAAAAGCCTTTGGGCGCCTTCCGGCTGCCGCCGTTTTCTTCTTCGGTGGCCTCGGCTATGTCTTCGTCATTCTCGGCCTCGCCTTCGGCCGCGCCGCTTCCGGCGGTCGAGCGGATGGTCCAGAGAAACAGGGCAGTGAGCCTTGCATCCTCTTCGAGCGCGCCTGCGCCGCCGTTACGCGCCTGCGCCTCTGCGGTACCAAGCACCTGGTGCAGTGCCTCGCGCCCGACGACCTCCCAAACCTTTTCGAGGTATTCGGCGAGCGGCACCTCGCGGCCTTCCGCAGTCTCGACTCGCGAATAGCGGCTGAAGATTTCCAACGCCGGGCCGATGCAGGCAAAGACGAGATCAGCGCCGCGCACGCCCTCGCGGTCCAATCGCGCCATCCACTCGCCGACGCGTTGCGGCAACTCGCGCAGCACCTCGGCCCAATCGCCGGTCTCGTCCTCGGTGCGCGGCCTGCAAACGAGATGAACGCTGGTGGCAAGCGCAGCGCTGTCGCGGGCGCGTAGCCGATTGGTTGCCTCCGTTGCGATCGGCCAAGACCCGGTAATCACCCAACCTGACTTCGTCAGGCCCGACAGTAGGGCCTCCCAGCCTTCAGTCGTTTTGTGGGCGAATATGACCGAACCGATGCCATCGCTTTGTGTAACACCTCGACCTTCGGCAAACGCTTGCGCCATCGCTCTTTCGAAGAAATTGCGGTCTTTTGGTTGATTGCCCGAAAATCTCGTCTCGTCCTGGACCACCTCTTCCACCTTCGGGGTAAGGGGATTTTTGCGGTCAAACGGATCTTGCATCAATGGATGTCGAGGAAGGGCTCGTTTGAGCCAGACAAAGCAGAAGTCGGAAAGATCGGCATAGGGAACCGCATCGTAATAGGGCGGATCTGTGAACCAGAGTGCCGCAGAGTCCTCAGGCAGCGGCGACATGAGCGCATCGAGTAACGCCGGATCAGCGGATTTCGTCACCCCGTTAACTGATTCGACCCCAGCGGCCAGATTATTCACGCATACGATGAAACTGCCGCTTGAGTCACTAACCGGTACGCCTTCAGCGTAATCAAACGACGGTCTCACCCGTCCGTTTGAAAGCACGTGCCGGGGACATTCGGCGATCGGCTCCCACTCGCAAAAGGCATTAGCGAGATCCACCAGTTTGCCCAGCGCCAACGCCATCGTTTCTGGCAGCTTCTCGTCATTTACGCATCGCGCGAGCGTTAACAGGGATAGGTCCTGTCTGGCGTTATGGAAATCTCTGAATTGCCGAACGCCGTAACCCCAGAGGTTGAACGCCCGACCAGCTCCGGAACCTCCGCCCTTGGGGGTTGGTTCGTCGGGGATGGATGAGGCGTCTCCTTCGACATCCCTGTTCTTAGCGAGTTGGTCGCGTGTTGCTAAGGCCTCGCGCAGAGGCAGGTAGTCGCGGTCCGCGGGTAACCGGTATTCTCGACCGCGAGTGTTCGGTCGCAGTGTGACGACTGCGAGCATTCGCGCTCCGCCGATGCGATGCCCGAGCTCGTCGAGAACGACATCGGCACCACCTTTCTGCACTACAAGCTGAGCACGCACGCGGTCTGCCGCAAGCGTTGCCCCGCAGCAAAGGCAGGTTGCCTTTGCATTGGCGACCGTGCGCCCCGGAACTTCGCCATCCGCGCTTGGCGCAAATATCTCGAAGGTAACAGTCGGAGGCGCACCTTCTCGCCGAACCGGCTTATAGCGAAGCGCCCGGCGCCGCCCAGCTTTTTTCGATAGCCAGAACGACCGAATCAGTGGGATCTCGGCTCCGCAGCTTGGTGCCTCGCAGCGAACCGTGCGCGCCCAAAGGTATGCGATCGGAGCCGCTCCGTCCGGGTCACGTGGATAAAAGCGTGTTAGTTTCCTCTCCGCATTCTTTTTGATCCTGGCACCGACGATCCGTATTTGCTCGGCCAATCCGGGGCCCCGGCGCGGGGTTTCCTCAAGCAGCGTCTTCAAAATCAGGCACGCGACCGGGTTCAAGTCGCTGGCAAAGGCGTCGCAGCCGAGCCGTAGTGCTTCCAAGGGGATTGATCCCCGCCGGCGAATGGATCCACTACGAGTGGCGTCTCTCCCGGGTGCGCAGCCTTTACGAGGGCTCGCCCGGCTTCAAGGAAAGTCGAGCTTGCCGCGTGGTCCCAATCGGCAAAGTCTCCGATAAAACGCAACAGCGCGGCGCGCAGGTCCTCGTCGCTGTTGCCGACATGGCCCGGCACCGGGCCAAGTATCTTACGCGCACGCGCCTTGAACTCCCGAGGGCACTGCGGGTCACCGGGATCGGGCAGCAGTAACGCCAACAGCATCGCTCGGCACGACGCCAGCGGCCGGCGCGCCCACCACAAATGTAAGGTCGACGGATGCCCGTGGCGGATCGACTTCTCGCGCGCCGCGTGCTTCGATACGACAGCGATGGGGAAATCGACCTCGGCGAGGCGCTTGCATTCGCGGGGGATCATCGCTGCGGCTCGAACGGGGGATGAGGCGGCTCGGCAAACCCGATCGGGCGGATCAGCGCGTTCACCGAAAGGTAGTAATGCGCGACCTTGCTGACCTCGTGCCATTCGAGCGCGGCCGGGTTCTTGACCGGCTCTTGCATGATCGGGGAGACGCCACAGTTGGTGACGACATAGAGCCAATAGCAGTCTCGACGGTCCTCTGCGACGCGCTTCTCATTGGGCGTCAGGCGGATGATGCCGGTTTCGGCGGCCAGGCCCTTGACTTCGATCAACCGCAACTCGCCACTCTCGAGGTCGAGGCTGGTCACGTCGTAGCCGAGGTTCCTTTCGCTGACGTCAAAGACCTGGCGGCCGAGCGAGCGCTCATGGTTGATCACGGTCTCCATCGCGATCCGCTCGGTTTCGGGATCCGGCCGCAGTCGCGCCACTTCCGGCGCGGCGCGCTCGGGATGCGGCAGCACCAGCACCGAGGCCAGGCGTTCGACGCCTTGCAGGGTCAACGCCCGCTGGCGCGCCAGCTCGTCGCGTCGCCGCTCGCGGCGCGTCAGCAGCTCGGCGTGCCGATTCTCGGCTTGCGCCAGCCGGCCGTCGGCGCCAGTGACGCCCTTCTCCTGGTCCTCTTGGGCGCGGCCGATCTCCTGGTCCGCCTTGGCGATCAGCTCGGTCAGCGAGGTCTCGACATGCGCTGTGATCCGGTCGATTTCGACGACGCGCTCGCCGCGCACCTCGTCTAGAAAGGGCCGCAGTGCCACGCGGTTCAATGTCTCGGTCGCTTCCGGCAACGACGCCACATGTGGCAGATCGTCGGGTGCCGCCGCCGGCGTCAGATCGCCCAGGATCGACGGCTCGCGCAGCTGGGCCTCGCCTTCGTCGTCGATCTCCAGCGCGAACAGCCGCTCGTGCACGGTACGGCCGAGTCCGTCGACGACGCGGGCGCGGTAGAAGTCCAGTCGGCTCGGCTCCTCCCGATCCACCGCATAAAAGCACGCGCCGGCCGCCCAATTCGGCTGCGCCTGTTTCAGGGCGTGGCGCCGCAACGCCTCGAACAGCGGGTGGCCTGGGGTGACCCATTCGAGGTTGCGTTCGTCGGCCACCTCGCGGTCGGTCGAGAGGCGCGGATAACGCGCGACCAGATGCGGCAGGCGCCAATCCGGCTCGCGCTCGAAGAGGCGCAGTGCCACCGGGGTGCGGCCGGGATCGAAGGTATGGGCGAGGCCACCGACCGGACGCAGCGGGAAATTGGCTGCGGTGCTGGCCTCACCGAGGAAGCGGGCGATCGTCTCGGGAACGACGCGCCGCTCTTGCGCCCGCGCCCGCCGCTCGATCAGCATGTCGAGGTTCAGCTTGCGCGACGCCAACCCTTCGAGTGCGTTCTGGCAGATCGCGCGAAAGCGGTCCTCGTCGACGCCGCGCAACAGGCGCTCTTCGAGATCCGCCTCGCCGAGCTTGCCGGCGTAGTAGTCGCGCAGAGTGCGCTCGATCTGTGCCGCCGGCATGACCTCGCCAACCACATTGAAGACTGCGTCGTCATCGAGCGCGTCGCGAATTTCCTGGAGCTTCAGCAGCAGCTTTTCGAGGACGCGGCCCTCGACGGTGTTGGTCGCCACAAAATTGAAGATCAGGCAGTCGTGGCGCTGGCCATAGCGGTGGATGCGGCCCATCCGCTGTTCCAGACGGTTGGGGTTCCACGGGATGTCGTAGTTGATCAGGATATGGCAGAATTGCAGGTTGATGCCTTCGCCCGCCGCCTCGGTGGCAACGAGCACCTGGACATCGCCGTCCTTGAACTGCTGCTCCGCGAAGAGGCGCGTCCCCGGAATGTCGCGGGCGCCGATCGCCATCGAGCCGTGGATCGATCCGGCCCTGAGCCCCCAGGCGGCGAGTTTCGACAGCAGATAGTCGAGCGTGTCCTTGAACTCGGTGAAGATCAGGAGCCGCTGATCGGGATTAGCGAAGAAGCCTTCGCTTTCCAAGAGGCCGTGCAGTTTCGCGAGCTTCGCCTCGCTGCCCAATGCCTCGACCGCTTGCGCCTGGACGACGAGGCCCTCCAACTCTGCGATTTCCTTGCGGACCTGTTCCGGGTTGCTGGCGAGGGTGATGGCTGCGATCACGCCCTCCCAGCGCTCGCGCTCGGCCTCCTCCATTTCCTCGATCTCTTCCTCAGACGGGATCTCCGCGGGGGCGTCACGAGCGATGCCTTGCGCCTTCTTGAGGCCGTCGGCGAGACGCTGCGCGCGGTTTTCGAGCGAACGGCGCAAGGCATAGGTCGAAGAGGCAAGCCGGCGCTGGTAGAGGGCCATCAGGAACCCGATGGCGCGCGCCCGCATCTCCTCGCCATGGGTCGCCGCCGCGGCGCTCTGGCGGCGGATGAACCGCGTCACCTCCGCGTAAAGATCGAACTCCTCTCCCTCGATCCGGAAATCGACGCTGTGCGGGATGCGCTTGGTGAAGACCTTGCGCGCAACCCATTCGCCGTCCGCCCCTTTCTCGGGGAAGTAGACCATCGCCTCCTTGGTGCGGCGCAGATAGAACGGCGCCCGCCGGTTCTCCATCGCCTGCCGGATCGAGCGCACATCGGCGTAAGCGTCGGGGTCGAGGAGTTGCAGGAAGAGCGTGAAATTCGGCGGGTCACCTTTGTGCGGCGTCGCCGTCAGCATCAGCATGTGGTCCGAGGTGTCGCGCAGCAATTCGCCGAGCGCGTAGCGGGCGGTCTTGCGCGACGGCGGCGTCCACGACATGCGGTGCGCCTCGTCGATGACGACGAGATCCCAATGCACCTGCTTGAGGCCGGGCAGGACATCGTCGCGCTTCGCAAGATCGAGCGAGGTGATGACCTGCGCCCGTTCGAGGAACTGGTTGATCCCGTACTGCACCCGCAGGTCGGTGCCCTTTATCACCTCGAATTTCTCGTCGAATTTCTCCTTCAGCTCGCGCTGCCATTGAAAGGCTAGGTTCGCCGGGCAGACGACGAGAACCCGCTCGACGAGGCCGCGCAGCTTCAATTCCCGGACGAGGAGCCCGGCCATGATCGTTTTGCCGGCGCCAGCGTCGTCGGCGAGCAGAAACCGGACCTGCGCGAGCTTCAAGAGATAGTCGTAGACTGCCTCCAGCTGGTGCGGCAGCGGATCGACCCGGCTGATCGACAGCCCGAAATACGGATCGAACTCGAATGCGATGCCGAGCGCATAGGCCTGCAGCCCGAGCCGCAACAGGTTCGGGTCGCCGTCGAAGGCGAGGGTCGCCGATTGGATCGCGAGTTGCGCAAGATCCGCCTCGGTCAGCGTGACCCGCCGGAACCTTTCCGTCTTCGTGCCGACGACGCCCAACACCCAGCTGCCCGGCCCGTCCGCCTTGACGGTCTCGACGCGCACCGGCTCGCTGAATTGCGGGCCGGTCAGGATTTGGCCTTCGTGCGGCGTCAAAGTGCGGTCTCCCTCTAACCCCTTCGGGTCGCGATCATGCCGGCACGCCGCTCGAATTGAAAGGGAAGGGAGCGCTTCCGGCCTTGCTCGTCATTCGCCGATGCGGCCCTTGCGCCATTTTGACCGGCGGGAGAGATGTCGGGCGACCAGCCTCTTCCAGGGCCGGGATCTTTGGCGTTGGCGATGGCTTCCTCGATCGTCTCTCTATCCGACATGCACTCCGGCAGATTGCGATATTCGACCAAATATCCGCCGCCGGCGTTCTCGGTCAGGAAACGAATTGTACATCGATATAGAGGTTCAGTCATGTGCCGCTCGCACCGGTCTTCGATCTTGACGTTCAAGTTCAAACTTGGAACTGTCATTAACTGCGGGTAAGCGTGATGAAGCCGACCCGTACCGAGAAATCCATTGCTTCGATGTTCCGAGCCTCGTCGCGCAGCGTCAATTTGCTAAAAAACGGGATATTGTGCCGGCCATCCCCGCGGGGAATGTCGGCGATTTGAAATTCCACCGTCCACCTTTCTGGCAACGCCGCCTCGAAGATCGCGCGCGGTGACCTCCCCGTATTCCCGCTGGACGACGTCGACAAGACCGGTTCGGAAACCCTCATACTTGCGCAGCATCTGCGCGGCGTTCGAGCCTTGCTTGAAAAGGTGGCTAAGAACGCGCGACTGCCTTGAACTCTTCTTTATATGGATGAAGCGTCGTCCTTCCAAATCCAGCAGGTCACATGCTTCCAGCCCCGCGCCTGCGACGTCAGCGACTGGGATCAGTTTCTGATCCATTAGCAGATACCCGGTCTCCTGCGCTATCTCCGCGGTGTGGGATTCTTCTGACTGGTATAAGATCTTCTGGTTTTTCGTTCTTCTACCGGGTTGGATCTGCTTTTTCAGGGGGCGCAGACGACGGTCCGGCGGTGCGCACAACCTCGCGAAATTTTCATCGGCCGCAGCTTTGAACCTTTCGTCGACCCGATACCAATGCCCTTCATTGAGGGCGTATCGCTCGCCGTCGAGTACGAGGGAACCGACGAGCGCGTGATGTACGGACCAATGCTGTGAGGCTCTTTCCTCGTTTTCGCCATATGCCGCTACCGTATGCTTCTTCAGATCCTCCAAGGTCAGTTCCGTCAAGCGCGTACCAAGGCCGGCTCGGTAGAGCTCCAACGAGAGGTCCGCGTAAAATTGTCCAAATCCAGCGCGGTCAAACCGAAAAGAGGCGGTGCTATCCGGGATTATCTCCGGGATGGAGATTTCGAATTCATCGGTGCCTTCCCGGATGCCTGATACCAATGCCTGATCGAGCCGCGCTGCGATTGCAGGGTCCAATATGGGAGAAAGGAAATCAATGATTCTGAACGACGTGTTCTTATATGCCGTGGATCGAAATAACGCCAACGCGTCGACGGCCACAGTCGGCACATCGGTAATGTCGATCTTCTTGGAAAAACGGAGAGCGCGAGCGCCAGTGACGCGATCGGCGAATTCCTCGTCCTCTGCGTAACCGCTGATCTTTCGGATTAGATCAAGGGCGTCGTCAAACCCAAACGAGCGAAGATCGCGCTGCCGTGCCGCCTGAGCGTAGTCTCTGATTGCGGCGCCGATATTTGACCGCTCGATGCTCTTGATACGCTGATCGCCCATTGAGTTGATTGCGACTCTTAATCCGAACTCCGCCTCGGTCTTGCTGTCGTTTAAGTATACGTGCCCGTATGAGAATGAGATGGCATAAACCGATCCAGATTTTCTGAACGCCAAGACGGCGGAAGGAGACTGCGCGTAGAGGTCGTCCGGGAAGTCGAAAGCCTCTCGCAGAAGCCCGACCCACTTCGGGACTGAAGAATGTCCCGGAAAAGTGTACAAGACTGCTCCCTCAGCGAATTCGTCAGAGGAAGTGCGCCTCGCATGGGCTTGTCGGAGCTGCGCATGCGCAGTCTCGGTGAGCAGGTCATCGAATGAAGTGACGTCCGGCTTCGCCAGATAAAGGGAGAATGTGCTTGTTTTCGGCATCGAATGTCCGGTCGATTGATTTTTATCCTTCGCGCAAGCCTGACCTATGCGCCTGCCCGGCTTTTTCGTTCCGGGAAGTCGACCAGGTCTGTCGACGCAGCGGCCTCGGCCTTTCGGTTCATCGCCGCGGCGATTCGCGCCCCCACCGCATCATTGGCGGCGCGGAGCGGATCGGCCGAGAGATGCGCATAGCGTGCCGTCGTGGTCGTGTGCTTGTGGCCAAGCAGGGCGCCGATGATCGGCAGACTCAGCCCTCCGGCGACGCCGACGCTCGCAAAGCTGTGCCGCAGGTCATGTAGGCGGACGCCGTCGAGCCCGGCGGCTTTGCGGACAGCCGGCCACACGTTGTCGATCGCTGCGCTTGCGCTTTCGACCCTCGTGCCGGAGATGACGCGCGGATTGCCCTCCACCCGCGAGAGTTCTTGGAGCAGTGCGCGCGCCGGAGCGTTCAGATACACGACCTTGGCGCCCGTCTTGCTGTCAGGGATCCGCAGGCATTCGTGCTCGAAATCGACATGCTCCCAGCGCAGATTGACGATCTCGCCGCGCCGGCAGCCGGTCAGCAGTAGCAGCTTGATCGCCGCCGAGGGGTAGGGATTGCCCGTGCGCTGCGCTTCGGCGTCAAGCGCCTCGGCCAGTCGGGCGATTTCCGCCTCCGACAGGAACCGCTCTAGCTTGCGCACCGGGGCTTTCTTGACGCCGCGCGCCGGGTTGTCCGCGCAGAGGCCGCGCTCGATCGCGAATGAGAAGATGGCGCTAACGGCCGTGACGCATTGCGCCGCCGCACCCCTGCCGCCTTTTGCCAGGGTGCCGGATGGGCGCTTCTCGCCGGATGCGAGCGTCTCGGCCGTTCGTCCGGCCGTGACCGCGTCGCGCATCCGCTCGACATCGGCACGGGTCATGCGGTCGGCCCGCAGCTTGCCGAGGAGTGGTCGGAGGTGGTGATCGATGCGACCGCGATCGACCCTCAGCGTCGAGGCCTTTTTGTGGCTGACACCTTCGGCGAGGTACAGATCGATCAGCTCGTTGAAGGTCGGCGCTTTGCGGTCTTCCCGGCGCGACGCGGCGGGATCGCGGCCGGCGGCGACCTCGGCGAGCAGGCGCTTCGCTGTCGCGCGCGCCGTCTCCGGGGTCCATGGCGACCCGTGCTTGCCGAGCGTCAGCCGCCGCTTTGGTGCGCCCCGGCCCGAACCGACGCGGTAGTCGACCGCAAAGGATTTCGCCCCGGCCGGGGTCACGACGAGCACGAAGCCTTTAACTTCGGTGTCGCGGACGAGATAGGTGGCATCGCTCGGTGCTGCGCCGTCAACGACCCGCTTGGTTATCTTTGCCCGCATTCGAAGAGTCCGCCGTCTCCGTCCATGTCGGCACCATGTCGGCACCGTGAATCGTATTCGCGGCGGCTACTGTCGGACTCGGTCGGACAAAAAGCAAGGAAATCGGCAGATCTTGGTGCCGACATAGTGCTCTCGGCGGCTGCGGGCGAGGCAGACCTCAAGACTTTGACTCCGCCAGTGTTGGTTCGAATCCAGCTCCCCCAGCCACTCGAAATCATTCATATTATCGACTAAGAGCCGCTTCAAAACGGCCTCTTCATGTCGCCTGTGTTGCTAACCGCACCCAAGGATTTCTGCGGGTTTCCGGTGGTTCCCAAAAACTCCGTGCAACATGATTGCGACATGCGACAGGCGCACCGCGAGCACAAAGATCCCGGCCGAAACGGGGCGTCTGAGTCACGCGCCTCGATCGGCGCTCACCACCGAGCGATTGGTTCGAAGCAAACGATGACGAGCCCGGCCGCGGAGACGGCGCCCAACAACGAGGTTTGCGCGACCTCCCAGCGGGTCGGTGGGCGCGCGAACTGGGCCTTGATGAAGTCGAGATCGTTCTCGATTGCGGCGAAATCGGCGCCGGCCGGAGCGGCTTGGCGTGAGCTGTATTCATCCGACATGGGGAGGCTCAATAGCGTCTTCGCGCCGATACCGGTCGAGCAAGCCAGGTTAGAGCCGACCCGCTGAACTCATTATCGTACCGCAATGTGCAGCTAAAGTAACAATATCCACCTCGGCCTGCGGCCGGAGTAGAGCCCACCGGGGCAGTCCCGCCCGGTTGCAGCAGGGAGGAACGCAGATTTGGCTCGCGCGCACCGTTCCCGAGGCGGCTCTCCGCGCCTATACCGACGACTGGCGAGGGCTACTCCCCACACACCAGCAGGACGACTAACACGGGCACCAGTGATGAAGGCAACTCCAGGCGGGCCACGCGAAGCGCTCGAACATCATCGAATTATGCTACCGCCGCGCGAAATTCAGGGATTCCTGTGCGGTTCGTAATCCCCGTAAAACGGGAATATATCCCTCTACGAGATCGATTATGCACTGTCATTATGACAGTTGCGAGAAGATGCCCAAGGATTGCGCGATGGACAGCGCAGACCGATAAATGAGCGTTATATCAATTACTTAACATATCGCCTAATTTTTAGGCAAAGAGGTTGAACGGCTCGGTAGGGCTGATCTTCACGTCGAAGGCGGGCAGGTTCTTCACAGACTTATCCACAAAATCGGTGGATTGAAATGCAAGGCTTTGGGGCATTTGGCAAATCTCAATTCTGACGCGCGATAGACAACATGTAGACGTGAAATTGACGAACTAAGTCTTTCTGACCAGTCGATGAAACAACCAAGCGATTTTCCTCTGACGGCACACCTATAGTTAATCACAACTCCGCATAGCTCACGGGCGGTTGGTGAGGGGGGCTCAGGGGCGGTCTCATTGAGCAAGCTGGCTCGGGTCCGCGAGGATAATCTCGGGTTTGACGGCAGTGAAGACCTTGGGATAGGTGGATGCGTTCTCTGCTGTGGAAACGGCCTTCCTTGCGAATAACTCGCGAAACGTCAATTCACTCTGGGGTGTCGGCCGCGAAGCATTTACCAATCGGCTTCAGAGTCTTGGGATCGTAATCAGCGACGCAGACCTGCTGTAATAAACCTGGCGGGTAACTTGGTCCTTCGAAGTCGAATGAAATCAAGTCACCATTTGCACTCGTATAGAGCGTGTTACACGGCGGCGTATTGTAATTTCCACAATCATTTATAACGACCAAGCGATTGACCACCCCGATCTTGGCACATTTGCCGCTTGGTGCGCCGCTTGTCCCGAACACCGTCGAGCATGCGTAGACATTGCCCGTTGTCGTATCGGTAAAAAGGTCGATTGTCCCACCAAACACAGATTGTGCCAACAAATTGGAGCCTGTGCCGCCGATGCTGTCCAGCGCAACTGTCCCGAGCAACGTACAGCGGCCGGTCGGTATGGGGCCGAGCGTGGCCGCACTACAAATCAAGACGACGCCGCTACTATCAACAAGAATCATTATCCCTCGCTGTCGTAGACACTGTAGTTTGCACCATGATTTCCCAATTCCAGGGTGAGAAGATTTTGGCAACCGTAAACCGGCTTGTTGTTGTAATCTAGGCCGCCAGCACATTCGCTCACGGCGCCCGTCGATGCGTTATACTGCAAGACGCCATCATAGGTCGTCTGTGCCTTGGCGAGTGCCGACAACGACGCCACCAGTACGACCGCTGCCGCGTTGGCTGAAAGATGACGCTTGAACATGCTCCGCCGCCGGTAGGTTGTCACCGTACCGAGACCTATCGTTATTTTAGTAAATGCCACATTAACCGTTCGCCTCAGGACGGATTGTTCGATTGTTCCATCCTCAAGCGTCTCGGAAGGCCGTCGAACCGACACTCGATAGCTCGACTTCGGCGCGATCACTGGTTAGCGATGGCGCGCCAGCGCGCCAGCGGGTGCTGGCGGCTGTCCTTCATGGCAATTGAATTGCGTGCCGGAGGTCCCGCCGCTTCGCCTCTTCAACGATGCAGCGATCGCATCAGCCATCCCACTACCCTTTTCCGCTACCGCGCAGCCGCCGGACGATCTCTTTGGCATCGTCGATCCGGCATACCATGAGCGTAGCAGGCGCAAGACGATCCCCAAGTCGGGTTGGCCCATCGCTGCGAACCGCTCGTCACAAAGAGATTGAGCGAGAACAGGCTACCAATCACTCGCGGGGGAGCCATCTCTGTGAGCCGTTGGATTGCGCCGTTTCGCACGGCGGGGGGTCCGATTGAAGCCGGGGCGTGCGGCGACTTTCTCCGACCGGAATTTCTCGCCGCACCACGAGCCGATGATGATGTCGGGCATGCGCTCGACGACCTCAGGTGCGGTTGCGATCCGCTCCTCTACGGATTTTTCCGGTTGCTCGATCGGCGAATACGTCGATGCCCCTCGGGTTTTTGCCGCCTATTCGCCGACCACGCCGCAGACGGTAGCGGTTTGCCCAACGTGGCTCGCCGCTTCGTCGAGACTTATGGAGGCAGAGTCCCTTGAGCCGCCTTCGCGCTTTTCACAGGCCAACAAGCCGTAGCCGAAGAGCGCTCGCGCGCCGAGATAATTCGATCACGCCCGCAGTGCCAGCAGCACCGCGGTCAGCAGCAAGAGGCCACAGAATGCTAACCGCATCCGTCTCTCAGGCAGGCGGCTGGCGAACTTGACGCCAGCGGAGATCGCCGCGATGCCACCAAGCGCAAGCGGTAATCCGACCAGCCAATTGATCTCACCGGCCCCGGCATAAGCCAACAATGCAAGGAGCGCGCTCGGGGAAACGAGCGCCAGCGCCAGACCTTGCGCCTCCAACTGCCGCAATCCGAAGAACGTCGTCAGCAGCGGCGGCGGAACGAACGCCCCGCCAACTCCGAAAAACCCCGAGAACGCACCGCCGATAAGCCCGACGACTGTTATCCAGCCCCAGGCTTGCCTCGGCCCGCCTTCGACCCTCAAATCGCCGCGCCATGCGTGGTAGGCGACGGTCGCGGCGATGGTGGCGAGAAAGAGAGCAAATGCGCGCCTCAGGACATGCGGGTCTAAACCGGTCGCCAACCGGGCGGCGGGATAGGTCGCTATCAGAGCCGACCCGGCGATAGTCGCGGCCATGCGCAGATCGATGCCGAAGAGTCGTCGGTAGCGCCAAAACGCCCATGCGACATTGGGCACCACCATTATCAGGGCGGTGCCCTGCGCTGTCTGCTGATCCATGCCATAGAAAAAGCCAAGTAGCGGGATCACCAAAAAGCCGCCGCCGACCCCGAACAGCCCGCCAAGCAGCCCGGCCATCCCACCGAGGCCCACCGCAGCAGCGACGCGAATTGCCGTTGCAATCATCAGCGAGAATGCTAGCGGGTCATCGCCGGAAGAAGATAGATCGATCGAAATCGGGGATCGGAGATCCTTTCGGGAGGACGGCAACTCAGCGCCGACAAACGGTCCCGCTCGCCAGACACAAACCAGGACGAACCAATCCACCCCGATCTTGTTAGCGAGCGGTAGTGGCTGAGCCTTAATCGATATCCGCTATGAATTGAGACAGCCTACAGGCAGAGGGCCATTGACCCGACGAGTAGCCTTGCCCCATCCATCGCTCTTCCTCCCCGACGCAGCCAGCGTACCGCCGCTCAGTTCCGCTCGCGACCACATCCGCATGCTGGATTGACCAAGCGTGGTCCGTATCCTCCCCGAGGGGCCCGAGGGGCAGGGGTGCGAAATCTGCCTGCCTAGGCTTCGGAAGGAGTAGTCGAATTTCCGCACCGGGTGGATTCCGGACTCTTCGAGCGTTGCGTCCTCTAGCGGCAAAGCCTGATTTGTGGGATCATCCTCCAGGCGGCTAAATCGGGATACATGGGGAAGGTGACCTGGCGTCGGGCCGCCCTGGCCTGGACCGCCCTGGCCCTTTGCGCTTGCGCCAAGCAACCGTCTGACGTCGAACGCGGGCGGCATCTCGTGCAGATCATTGCTTGCGGCGACTGCCATTCGCCTGGTGGCTTTACGCCCCATCCCGACACGAACCGGTTGCTGTCTGGCTCGGACGCTGAGTTCGACGTGCCAGGCGAGGGCGTGTACGTGCCCCCGAACCTCACGCCCGACCCGGAGACCGGCATCGGGAAATGGACGCAGGAGCAGATCGTCACGGCGATCACGACCGGCGTCATCCCGGACTGGCGGATTCTATCCTCGGCCATGCCGTGGGCGGATTTCAAACAGCTCTCCCATGAAGACGCGATGGCGATCGCTGCCTATTTGAAGAGCCTGCCGCCTATCGTGAACCGCGTGCCAGGACCTGCGGCGGAAAAGCCGCTGCCGCCCCACACTGTGGAGACAATCCTGTTCAGGTAGGCACACGGCCCCCCAGCGGGGCGCACGCACTGACTCTCGCTCCGCCCCTCCGACCTTCCGCTAAGGGTCGATAGCGCCAATTCGCCGGAGGACTGAATCGGGGCGAGGGCGACTCGGTGGTCTCGACGCGCCGCGAAGGTCAGCACGGGGTGGAGAGCCTTATTCCTCCTGCCGCCGCTTGACGCCTCTCGCTCTTCGCGGCGCTTCGAGGCAAGTTGAAACGGCCCTGTTGCTGTCACGGCTCAATCGGCAGACGGTGGTCTCCCGCACGAGGGCTCCCGTAATGGCGATCGATGTCGCGAGTTGGCTTCAGCAGCTTGGTCTTGAACAATACGAGCCGGCGTTCCGGGCCAATGAAGTCGACGGAGTTGTCCTGCCGGACCTGACGGCTGAGGACCTGATCGCTATCGGTGTGACCGCGGTCGGCCATCGCCGAAAGCTCCTCTCCGCCATTGCCGCGATAGGCGCCGCAGCGCCGCCCGCCGTTGTGACCGCGACGCCGGCATCGGTGTCGGCTCCAGTACCCGCACCGGTACAACCCGATGCCGAGCGCCGGCAGCTCACCGTCATGTTCTGCGATCTGGTCGGCTCGACGGCACTCTCGGCGCGGCTCGATCCCGAGGATTTGCGCGAGGTCATCGGCGCCTATCACCGCTGCTGCGCCGAGCTCATCGGCAAGGCCGGCGGGTTCGTCGCCAAGTACATGGGCGACGGGGTGCTGGCCTATTTCGGCTACCCGCTGGCCCACGAGCATGACGCCGAGCACGCTGTGCAGGCCGGGCTTGCCCTGATCGAGGCGGTACCGAAGCTCACGACCGCCCCCACGGGACAAGCCCGTGGGCTGAAGGCCCACGGCGTTCCGTTGCAGGTGCGGGTCGGCATCGCCACCGGGCTTGTCGTGGTCGGCGACCTCATCGGCGCCGGTGCGGCACAGGAGCAGGCGGTCGTCGGCGAGACGCCAAACCTCGCGGCGCGCCTGCAGGCTCTCGCCGAGCCTGGTGCCGTCGTCATCGCCGACGGCACGCGACGGCTGCTCGGCAATCTCTTCGAGCTGAAGGACCTCGGCGTTAGGGACCTCAAGGGCATCGCCGGCCCGGCGCCGGCCTGGGCGGCGCTGCGGGCGCGTTCCGTGGAGAGCCGCTTTGACGCCCTGCACACGACCGGCCTGACCGCCCTCGTCGGGCGGGAAGAAGAATCCGAATTGCTGCTTCGGCGCTGGTCCCGGGCAAAGACGGGTGAAGGCCAGGTGGTGCTGTTCTCCGGCGAGGCAGGCATCGGCAAATCGCGGCTCACGGCCGCACTCCTGGAACGCCTCGCCGCCGAACCATACACGCGCTTGCGCTATTTCTGCTCGCCGCAGCGCACCGACAGCGCATTCCACCCGATCATCGGCCAGATCGAACGCGCCGCCGGACTGGCGTACGACGACAAACCGCAGGGAAAGCTCGACAAGCTCGATGCGGTGCTCGCACAGACCTCGACCTCGCCCGAGGATGCCGCACTCTTCGCCGAGATGCTGTCGCTGCCCAATGATGGGCGCTATCCCGCGCTCGAGCTGGCCCCGGAACAGCGCCGGCAGAGAGTGCTGGAAGCGCTGATGTCGCAACTCGCGGGGTTGGCACGCCGGCAACCGGTGCTGATGATCTTCGAGGATTTGCACTGGATCGACCCGACGAGCCTGGAAGTGCTCGGCCGGATCGTAGACCGGATTAAAACTCTTCCGGTTCTGGTCATCGTGACGTTCCGCCCCGAGTTCAACGCGCCGTGGGTAGGACAGTCGCATGTGACGAGCCTGACGCTCAACCGGCTTGGCGAGCGCGAGGCGGCCGCCATCATCGCGCGGCTGGTCGGGAACAACGCGCTGCCGGCGGATGTGATGGCGGAGATCGTCGAGCGCACCGACGGCATTCCGCTGTTCGTCGAGGAGATGACGAAGGCGGTGCTGGAGGCGGAGAGCGAGGGCGCGGCCCGCCGCACGGTTGCCGCGGTTCCGTCGCCGGCCCTGGCGGTGCCGGCGAGTTTGCACGACTCGCTGATGGCGCGGCTCGACCGGCTCGGCCCGGCCAAGGAGGTTGCGCAGATCGGCTCGGCGATCGGCCGGGAGTTCTCGCATGCGCTGCTAGCTTCGGTGGCGCGCAAGCCCGAGGCGGAACTGGGATCGGCGCTCGACCGTCTCGTTCAGGCAGGGTTGCTGTCCCGGCAGGGCGTGGCGCCGCAGGCGAGCTACCTGTTCAAGCATGCCCTCGTGCAGGATGCGGCCTATGGCATGCTGCTGCGCGAACCGCGACGCGCACTTCACGCCCGTATCGCCGAAACCCTCGAAAGCCAATTCGCCGAGATCGCCGAGAGCCAGCCCGAGATCCTGGCGCATCACTGCACCGAGGCCGGGCTGATCGAGAAGGCCGCTTGTCTGTGGGGCAAGGCCGGTCAGCAGTCACAGGCGCGCTCGGCGCTGGTCGAAGCCGCGGCCCAGATCACCCATGCCCTCGAGCAGATCGCGGCCCTGCCCGGCACGGCGGCATTGCGTCGCGAGCAGATCAAGCTTCAGGTCGCGCTGATCACCCCACTCAACCATGTCAAAGGCTTTGCCGCCACGGAGACCAAGGCGGCTGCGGAGCGGGCACGTTTGCTGATCGAGCAAGCGGAAGCGCTGGGAGAGCCTCCCGAAGATCCGCTGCTGCTGTTCTCGGTCCTCTTCGCCTTCTGGTCCGCGAGCTTTGTGGCGTTCAATGGCGACGCCAGTCGCGATCTCGCGGCGCAGTTCCTGGCGCTGGCGGAGAAGCAAAGGGCGACAGCCCCGCTCATGCTTGGGCATCGCCTGATGGGGAACTCCTTTTTGGTTACGGGGGACATCGCGGAAGCCCGGGAACACTTTGATCAGGCGCTCGCACTCTACGATCCTGCCGAGCATCGTCCGCTGGCGACGCGGTTTGGCCAAGACACTGCGGTGATGATCTTAGCCTTCCGGTCGTTGGCTCTGTGGCCGCTTGGCTATCCCGAGGCCGCGCTCAGAGACGCCGACGACGCACTCAGGAATGGGCGAGAAATAGGTCAAGCGGCAACGGTGATGTTCGCTTTATTCCATACCTCAATACTGTATACCCTTTGCGGCAACCGTGCCGTGGCAGCCGCGCAAGCCCGAGAGCAAGTCGCTCTGGCCGAAGAAAAAGGTTCCCTGTTTCGGAAGGCGTTGGGAATGGTGAGCCAAGGTTGCGTACTGGCCCTGACCGGCAGGGCTTCGGACGCGACCGAAATTCTGATCTCCGGGATGGCCGCCATGCGGACAGCGGGAGCGACACTTTTTATGCCATTCTTTTTGGCGCACCTGGCCCGCGCCCATGCGGAGCTTGGGCAATTCGAGGCGGCTTGGCGCTGCATCGGCGAAGCGATGACAGCGGCGGAGACAACCAAGGAAAAATGGTGCGAGGCCGAGATCCACCGAACCGCCGGCGAAATCGCGCTGATGTCGCCCGAGCCGGACGCGGCGAAGGCGCAGCCGCATTTCGAGCGCGCCATCGCCATTGCCCGCGCGCAGCAGGCAAAGTCCTGGGAATTGCGCGCGGCGACGAGCCTGGCCCGGCTGTGGCGCGATGAGGGCAAACGGCAGCAGGCCCGCGACTTGCTCGCGCCGGTCTACGGCTGGTTCACCGAGGGCTTCGACACGCTCGACCTAAAAGAAGCCAAGGCATTGCTCGACGAACTGACTGAGCCGGCGATTGCCGCAACGGGGTGAGTAATTACAAAACTGGACCTGCTCAATGCGCAGATTGACGATCTCCCCGCGCGGGGTAGGCCGCGCCCGAGAACGAACGCAAGGTTCGCGCCGACGAGCCTGACGCATTGCGCGGCGGCGCCCTGACCGCCCTTCGCCGTGCAGTCGAAAGGCCGCCTCTCGCGGCCTGAACCTCTGACACCGCCAGAGTTGGTTCGAATTCAGCTCTCTCACCCAAGTCTCGATAAAGCGTCTCATTGAGCTCGTTCGGCCGCCCGTCCGCGGGCCGCGCCCGAAGGTTGACGCGCGCCGGCGGCTGCCCTAAGAAGGCGCGCATGATCGGCGCATGCCAAATCTCGATGACGACCAGCCTCTCGCGCGGCGTCGCTGCCGCGGGGCCCGGAGCATGCGCGTGCGCTGAATAGCAACGAACACGCAACAGCAGGGCCCCGCCGGTATCGGTCGGGGCCTTTTCTTTTTTGGGGCCTCCTTCGGGATCCCGGCGGCGCCGTGACGGAGAAGAGAGCGGGAAATGGATCCGGTCAATCCATCGCTGCGGCGCGGCCGGCGCATCTTGCGGCCCGACATCCGCGCGGAGCTGCGTGCGACCTTGGCGCTCGCCACTCCGCTCGCCGTCGCCAATCTCGCGCAAATGGCGATGAGCGTCACGAATACCGTGATGGTCGGGCATCTGGGCGCCGTCCCGCTTGCCGCCGCCGGGCTCGGGGGGATGCTGTTCTTCACGATCGGCGTCATCCTGCAGGGCATCCCTCTCGCGGTCGCGCCGCTCGCCGCGCAGGCACTCGGCGCCGGCGACCGCGCCGCGGCGGGTCGGATCACCGGCGCAGGGCTGGTCCTGGCCGTGCTGTTGGCGCTCCCCTTCGTCGCCGCGCTGACGCGTCTCGACCTGGCACTCCGGCGCCTCGGCTACAGCCCGCTATTGGCGCACGAGATCGGCCGCTATTTGCGGGCGCTGGCCTGCGGCGCGCCGGCCTTTCTCGGCTTTGCCGTGTTGCGCAGTCTCTTCGCCGCACTCTCGCAGGCACGCGCGGTGATGGCGGTCTTGGTCGCCTGCGTCGCCGGCAATGCGCTTCTGAATTGGCTCCTGATCTGGGGTCATCTCGGCGCCCCCGCTCTCGGCCTGGCGGGCTCGGGCTATGCGAGCGCCGCCAATTACTGGCTGATGCTGGCGGGGCTCGCCCTGTTCATCCACCTCAAGCCGCGCCTCGCTGCCCTGCGCATCTGGCGCAACATGTTCACCGCAGGCCGGACGCAGATGGTCGACATCCTTCGTCTCGGTCTGCCGATCGGCGTGCTCAGAGGGATCGAGGTCGGCGTCTTTGCGGCGACCAGCGTCCTGATGGGTCTGTTGGGTGCGGCCGCACTCGGCGCCCATCAGCTCGTCATCAACTGCGCCGGCATCAGCTTCATGGTGCCGCTCGGTCTCAGCCAGGCGGCCACGGTCCGGGTCGCCTATGAGCTCGGCGCCGGACGGGCGGACGCGGCGCGGCGCGCCGGTTTCACGGCGATCGCTTTGGGAATCGTGTTCATGGGGGGCGCGGCGCTGGTGCTGCTGGCGGTCCCCGCGGCGATCATCGCCGCTTATGTCGACGTCAACGACCCGGCCAATCGCGCAACCGTCGCGATCGCCCGCCAGTTGATCGCGATCGCCGCGCTATTCCAGGTGTTCGACGGGATACAAGTGATCGCCGCCGGCGCCTTGCGCGGCTACAAGGACACTGTCATCCCGATGCTCTTGGCGACCGCCGGCTATTGGGGCGTGGGCTTTGCCGGCGGCTGGCTGTTCGCCTTTCGGCTCGGTCACGGCGCCGTCGGCCTGTGGTGGGGCCTCGCCCTGGGGCTCGCGGCGGTCGCCCTGCTGCTGAGTTTGCGGCTCTACCTGTTGGCACCCACGGTCTGCCGGCCGGTCGCGGCGGTTGCCGTGCGCTGACCGGTTCGATTATCGGACGACCGCGCCGAGCGGCGATCTATATCGCCCTTTGGCGTCGCCGGCCTGGACCGGCGACAGCGATTGGCCGATGATCGGCTCGGCTCGAGCGGAGCTGCAGCGAGCGGCGCCGCTCACTGGGGTGCGGTTTTGCACAGGAGAAATTGCCAATGATCGACCTCTATTTCTGGCCTACCGGCAACGGCAAGAAGACCGTGATCCTGCTCGAAGAGCTGGGGCTGCCCTATACGATCAAGCCGATCAATATCGGCCGCGGCGACCAGCTTACTCCCGCCTTCCTGAAGATTTCGCCGAATGGCCGCATGCCGGCGATCGTCGACGACGAGCCGCTGGGCGGCGGCGAACCGCTGTCGATCTTCGAATCCGGCGCGATCATGACCTATCTCGCCGAGAAGACCGGACGGTTCATGCCGTCCGATCCGCGCGGCCGCTACGACGTCGCCCAATGGGTTGCCTGGCAGCTCGCCAATCAGGGCCCCAAGCTCGGCGAGCAAGGCCATTTTCGGCGCGCCCTCGAAGCCGGCAACAACGGCGATCTGTCCTACGCGATCCGCCGCTTCGACAATGAAACGCACCGCATCTACGGGGTCATGAACCTCGGCTTGTTCAACAAGCGCTACCTGGCGGCCGGCCAATACACGATTGCCGACATGATCTGCTACCCTTGGGCGTCGAGCTGGGCCAGCCGCAAGATCGAGATCGACGAGTTTCCGAACGTCAAGCGCTGGCTCGAAGAGATCGGTGCGCGTCCGGCGGTCAAGAAGGCGATGGCGATGGGTCCGGAGTTCCGCGAAGACCCGGCTTCGATCAGCCCAGACGAACAGGTCCGCCGCCGGAAGCTGGTCGGCGACCAGCGGGCGCAACCGATCCCGGCCGAATGGCTGAGCGCCGCGTGACGAAGGCGCGCGAACCCCTGCCCTGACCGGCGATCCCTCCCGGTGCGCGGCCGCCCTTGCTCGCGGTCTCGCGGCACGGCAAATTTCCGAGGCGAAGAAAAGGGACGCGATAGCCGGCGCGCAACCTCCGAGGAATTCTGGGGTGCCGGCTTACTCCGGGAGGATCGCCGTGCGGGTGCTGGACGACGACGAACCGGCGCTGTGGTACGCGCTCAATCGGCTGATGACCGATTACTGGGACGAGGTGGATCGCAACGGCGGCCGGAACGCGCACGAGTTCTACCTGCCCGATGCGCTTTACGCGGTCGGCGGCAACCGCTTTGAAGGCGCGGACAAGATTCGTGCCTTCTATGCCCGGCGCCGGCAATTCGGCGAGACGACGACGCGTCACCTCGTCGCCAATCTGCGGGTGTTCGCGGACAGCGTCGAGCAGGCCCGGGCGATCGGCATGATGAGCCTGCATCGCGCCGACGGCCGCACGCCGATCATCGGCATGAAGCCGCCGGCGATGATCGCCGATTTCGAGGCGCTGTGCGTCGCCGACGACGACCGGGGATGGCGTTTTCGCTCGCATCTGCTGCGACCGATATTTGTCAGCAGCGACCTACCGGCGTCGATCTCGATCGATCCGCAGCGCCTGTGACTTGGAGACACCGCTCGCGCGGCTACAGTATTCACGCAATTTTTGTTGAGCGATGAACTGGGTTACGCGTTCGAGCAGCGGTCGCTGTGTGGGGGCCCCTCACCCTCCCGCGCCTTTTGGCGCGGGCCCCTCCCTCTCTCCGCTCGCGCGGGGCGAGGGGTTTCGTGACCGCCTCCCTCGCCCCGCTTGCGGGGAGAGGGGCGGAGTGAGGGGCAGCCACGCGATGATCCGTGAATAGCGTAGGACTTAGAGAAGGAGGTGAGAATGAGCGCAGAGCAGCGCGTCGCGGTCGTGACCGGCGCGGCCGGCGGCATCGGGCGGGAGCTGGTGCTGGGTCTGCTCGGCAAGGGGCTCGGGGTCGCCGCGGTCGATCGCGCCGCCGAGGGCCTCGCCGAACTCGCCCGGGCGGCGCAGGAGCATCAGCAAGGCGCCAATCTCCTGACGATCGAGGCCGACCTCGCGCGCGACGAGGCGATCGGCGAGATCGTCGCCCAGGCGCGCAGCCGTTTTGGGACGATCGACATCCTGGTCAACAACGCCGGCGTCGGTCAGGCGACGATGCGCAGCGACAACCGGCAGCGTCCGATCAAGTTCTGGGAAGTTACGCCCGAGCAGTGGCGGCTCTTCGTCGCCGTCCACACCAACGCGCCGATGGCGCTGTCGCGGGCTCTCGTCGACGACATGATGCGCCAGAAATGGGGCCGCATCGTCAATGTCACGACGAGCCTCGGTACGATGATCCGCGAGGGCTCGCCCACCTACGGGCCGTCGAAGGCGGCATTGGAAGCCTTTTCGGCGATCATGGCGAAAGACCTTGCCGGCACCGGGGTCACCGTCAACGTGCTGGTGCCGGGCGGGGTCACCAATACCGGCATGGTGCCGCTCGACGCCGGCTATGACCGCGCCGAGATGATCCAGCCGGCGGTCATGGCGCCGCCGCTCAACTGGCTCGTTTCGGACGCGGCCAGCGAGGTGACCGGACGGCGTTTCCTCGCGGTCCATTGGGACCCGAGCCTGCCGCCGGCAGAAGCCGCGGCAAAAGCCGGCGCCCCGGTCGCCTGGACCGGGATCGCGACGATGCCGATAGAACCGCCGCGGCGCCGCTAGCAGTGGGCTAGCAGCCATCGCAGCTGATAAAACCGCAGCCGCGCCGGACGCCTGCCGATGTTAAGACTAAGGTGACAACTTGCACGTGTATCATTGCCGCCGATGCTGTTTTCGGACGGAGGGCGGTGATGCGCTGCCGAGCAATGGCGCTGGACGGCCAAGATCTGATCGTCGACCAGATGGTCGAGCTTCCCGACCCGCGTGACCCGATCATGGTCCGCCGGGTGCGAGAGACCCTCCTGCAAGAAGCCTACGGGCGAACGCCCGGAAATGCGCATTTCCACGATTTGCGGATCCGCATCGAAGTCGTCGAAGGCCGCGCATAACCGGCAAGGCCGCGGGCTCACCGGGTCGACAGGGCGGGCGTCGCCGTTGCAGGATGCGCCGCCGATCCACCCGGTGAAGGAAACAGGAAATGCCCGCGATGACGCTCGCCTTTTACGACGCGCTGGCCGGTGCTGCGGGCATGAGGTGATGAGCCTGGCGCGCGCGCCAGGCGGCGCCGGCGGCAGCGGGATCGGACAACCGGTTCGTCGTCGCGAGGATCTGCGGCTCCTAACGGGCAAGGGCCGCTATAGCGACGATGCCAGTCTGCCGGGCCAGGCCTATGCGGTGATGCTGCGCTCGCCGCACGCGCATGCGCGGATCGGCGCGATCGACCCGCGCGCGGCGCAGCAGACGCCCGGGGTGCTGGCGGTGCTGTCCGGTCACGACTTTCTGGCCGACGGCCTGCAGCCGATCCCGCTCCTCGCCCGCGGGCACCCGGCCGACCTCACGCTGCGCAATCGCGACGGGTCCGGCCCGCTGGTCCCGGCGCAGCGTCCGATCGCGGTCGACGAGGTGCTGCATGTCGGCGAGATCGTCGCTGTCGTCGTCGCCGAGACGCTCCCCGCCGCCAAGGACGCCGCCGAGAAGGTGTCGGTAGCCTGGGACGAACAGGCCTCGGTCAGCCGCGCCGTCGACGCGGTGTTGCCGCAGGCGCCGCGGGCCCGCTTCGACGCGCCGTCGAATATCGCTGTCGACGCCGAACTCGGCGATGCCGCGGCGGCGGCCACCGCCTTTGCCGGCGCCGCGCATGTCGCGCGCCTCGACACCCAGATACAGCGCATCGCCGGCGTGCCGATGGAGCCGCGCGCGGCGATCGGGGAATATGACCCGACGACCGGACGCTACACCTTGCATGCCGGGATGGGCGGCGCGGTTCGGCCGCGTCAGGATCTCGCGGCGGTGCTCGGAGTCGCCGCCGAAGCCGTGCGTGTCGTGATGCACGATGTCGGCGGCAATTTCGGCACGCGCGGTGCGTTCAACCCGGAATTCGCGCTTGTCGTCTGGGCGGCGCGCCGGGTCGGACGCCCGGTCAAATGGAATTGCGAGCGGCAGGAGGCGTTCCTCTGCGATTACCAGGCGCGCGACCTCGCGGTCGAGGCCGAGCTGGCGATCGACGCCGACGGCAACTTCCTGGCGATGCGCGGCACCAACCTCTCGAATATCGGCGCGCACGCGGTCTCGTTCGGACCCTTGACCAAGGGCGTCGAGATCGCGTCGAGCATCTACCACGTGCCGGCCGTGCATTTCCGCGCGTGGGCGGCGCTGACCAATACGGCGCCGACCCGTCCCTACCGCAGCTCCGGCCGGCCTGAGGTCATGTTCGTCATCGAGCGGCTGATCGACCTCGCGGCACGCCGCAGCGGCCTCGACCGCATCGCGTTGCGTCGGCGCAACCTGATCCCCGAAAGCGCGATGCCGTATACGAACCCGTTCGGCATGGTCTACGACAGCGGCGCCTATCATCGGGTCATGGAGCGGGCATTGGCGCTCGCCGATTGGGACGGCTTTCCGGCGCGCCGCGCCGCCGCCCGCGAGCGCGGCCGCTACCGCGGCATCGGCATCGCCAACTATGTCGATACCGCGACCGGTGCGCCGCGCGAGCGGGCCGAAGTTACGGTCATGCCCGAGGGTGTCGTCGAGGTCGTCATCGGCACCGTCTCGCAGGGCCAGGGCCACGAGACCAGCTTTGCGCAGTTGATCGGCGAGTGGCTCGGTGTGCCGATCGACGCAGTCCGGCTCGTCACCGGCGACACCGACCGCGTTTCGGTCGGCGGCGGCGCGCATTCGGGGCGCGCCTTGCGGCTCGGCAGCATCGTCATGTTCAACGCCGCACGCGACATCGTCGCCAAGGGCATGCGCATCGCCGGCCAACGGCTCGAAGCCGACACCGCCGATCTCGAATTCGCCGATGGCGAGTTCCGGGTCAAGGGCACCGATCGTTCGATCGGCATCTTCGAGGTCGCGCGGGCGGCGCGCGACGGCGGCGGCCTGCCCGAAGAGCTGCAGGGACCGCTCGCGGCGGCGGGCGACGAGACCGTCAACCTCGCCAGCTTCCCCTACGGCTCGCATGTCTGCGAGGTCGAGGTCGACGCCGAGACCGGTGCCGTGGCGATCATCCGGCATACCGCGGTCGACGATTGCGGTCGCGCCGTCAACCCGATGATCGTGCACGGGCAGATCCATGGCGGCATCGCCCAGGGCGTTGGCCAGGCACTGATCGAAGACTGCTTCTACGACCGAGAGAGCGGCCAACTGCTGGCCGGCTCGTTCATGGACTACGCGATGCCGCGCGCCGACCTGTTGCCGTTCTTCGCGACCGAACTTTCCGAGGTGCCGACCCCGACCCATCCGCTCGGCATCCGCCCCGCCGGCGAGGGTGGTACGACGCCGGCGCTCGGCGTCGTCGTCAACGCCGTCGTCGACGCACTCGCCGATTTCGGCGTCGAGCATATCGACATGCCGCTGACGCCCGAACGCGTCTGGCGCGCGATCCACGGCTGAGCCGGCGCGAGAATAAATCCGGCCGCGCTTGGATCTATTACTATGACGGTGCTCGCACCGAGCGGGCGAGCCGATCGGGTGACGAGCAGACGTGCCGGGGCCATCGCGTGACTACTCGTTCGAGGCGGTCGTCCTGCCGCATCTCGACGCCGCCTACAACCTGGCGCGTTGGCTGATGCGCGAC
Source organism: uncultured Alphaproteobacteria bacterium (assembly GCA_963790875.1). Classification (GTDB taxonomy): domain Bacteria; phylum Pseudomonadota; class Alphaproteobacteria; order ATCC43930; family CGMCC-115725; genus AP-15. The sequence continues at coordinate 52,779 of CAWBQT010000011.1, read as the reverse complement.
GCGGGCGCGGCGGAGGATGTCGTGCAGGATGCGGTGCTGCGTGCGCTGACCTATTTCTCGAGCTTCAAGGGCGTCAATCCGCGCGCCTGGCTCCTGCAGATCGTGCGCAACGCCGCTTACGGCTCCGGGCGCCTGGATCGCAACGTTCGGTTGGTGTCGATAGACGAACCCGGCGAAGCCGGGAAAGTGGTCGGCGATGATCTTGTTTCTGAGAAAGATGATCCCGAAACGGCGCTGATTTGGGCGCGTGGCGAGCGTCAGGTCCATCAGCTGATCGCGGCCTTGCCGGTCGAATTGCGCGAGCCGCTCGTGCTGCGCGAACTCGAGGAGCTCTCCTACAAGGAGATTGCCGAAATCACCCACACCCCGATCGGCACCGTGATGTCGCGGCTGTTCCGGGCCCGCCGGATGCTGGCGCAAGCCGCCGTAGAGAGCGCAAGAGGATGACTGCGGCGCCGGCATGCGACAAGGTGCTTTTGGTCCAGGCAGAGCTGGACGGCGAACTCGACGCTGCCGAAGCGGCGGCGCTCGCCGCGCACCGCGCCACCTGTCCGATCTGCCAGGCGGCGGCTGCCGAACTGACGGAGGTCCGCGCGCTGATCCGCGCCGGCGGGCTCTATCACACCATGCCCGATGATCTGCGAGCCCGGATCATTGCGCAAAGCGCCGCAGGGCGCGGCGACATCCCACCCGCGCCGCATTCCCCGGCGTATCGACTTCGGCTTTTCCGGTGGTCGTCGCTGGGGAGTTTCGGCCTCGGTGCCGCATGCGCCGCCGCGATCGCGTTCCTGGTCATCGCGCCGCGCCAGCCGGGATTGACCGAAGAAGTCGTCGCCAGCCACATCCGCGCCTTGCAGCCGGGACATCTCGAAGACGTCGTCTCGACCGATCAGCACACGGTCAAGCCGTGGTTCGATGGGCGGGTCGATTTCGCGCCGCCGGTCAAAGACCTGGCCGCCCAGCAATTCCCGCTGAGGGGCGGTCGCCTCGATTATGTCGCCGGCAGACCGGTGGCGGCGCTTGTCTATCAGCATGCCAAGCACATTATCGACCTGTTCGTCTGGCCGGCCGCAACCGCCCCAAATCCGCCGGAAACGGCGCAACTCCAGGGCTACAACGTGGTCCATTGGAACGCGAACGGGATGGCGTTCTGGGCGGTGTCCGACCTTGAAGCGAAAGAGCTGCGCGAATTCGCCGAGGACTGGCGGCGGTCGCCTTGACCGCCGCATATCGATTGCCCACGCGACTGAGCCTATAGCTCGCCGTAGCACCAGGGCGGCCGCAGTCGTGGGCGCCTTCGCCGCAGACTACGGGCAAGCCGGAGGGGTGGCAGCGCCGTAGAACACTTTGGCAATTTCGCAATATGCCGGTCTCGGCTTCTGCGGGTCGACCTGGTAATAGGCGTCCCAAAGTTGCCCTATTGGCGCATTGGTATTCTGATATTTTTGATGCTGCACATAGAGAGCGGCCGGCTGGTTCCACGTTCCGCCTCCCTGACCGAAGTCGGTGAGCGCAAAATTAGGCTCGGGAGGCTTGAGCCAGAAACGATATTCGTTCACGAATGCAGCTGCCCCAAGAAAGCCGGCGGGCTTGCTGGGTAAATACATGGCATCGAACTGCGCCTTGACAAATGCTGCCTGGCCGGCTTCAGTCGGAGGCGTGCTTTCATCGGAACTGCGACCATATTCGCCGAACATTACTGGCGTATCGGCAGGAATGCTGTGCGTTGCAAACCAATTGGGAAGATCGGTCGTGATCCATGTCTTCATGAAAGCGCCGTCATTGAACGGATTGGTCGCATAGATGACGCGTGCCTTCCAGAAATCCAAGCCCAGCCCAGCCGTCTTTGTGATCGCATCGAACGCGCTCAGGCCGCCGCCGCCGGCGATCCCATTTGCAATACCAAATGTCACGGGAAAAATAATCGGCAATCTTCGCGCATCCGGCACACTGCGCGCGTCTTCCAACTGCTTCCAGTACAGGGCGACCTGAGCGACGAAATCAGCATTTTTACAGTTGCTCACGTCATATTCATTGAAGATCTTCAACACCCCCGCGGCCGGATGCGGCGTTGTCGATTTGTTGGCATACACTTCATTGAATTCGCTCGTTACTCCCGATTTCCAGTCGGTAACATCTGGTATCTCGCCGCACATGATTTGATAGGTATAATTAGATATTGGAATAGTTACATGCAAAGCCTTTGCATGGGCATAGTCCAGAAACGGAATATGGTTGCGGAATTGCGTGTTTTGATTCCAGTCGTACAAATAGACAAAATTTGCGTTCAGCTCGAATGTAAAGCGGCCGAGGTCATCTCGGCCGATGCCAGGGCTGCCCCACAGCGGTTCGAAGTCGGCGTTATAGAAATCCGAATTGTAATAAATCGTATATGTAGCGTTGAGCGGGAGACAAGGGGTGGGAGGATTGTGCGGCTGGCAATAAAGCTCGCCGTCCGGTTTGTAGGTTTGTAGTGTATTGATGAAATAGGGCAGGGGGCTCCCCAGCCCGAACGACGGATCCACCGGTTGCGCCGGTCCTGCGGGACCTGGAATATAGCTAACGCCTCTAATATCGGAGATCCCGAATTGCGCTGCTCGTTGCGTGGCCGTCAGGTCCGACTGGGCATTTGCAGCCGGCAGCTGAACCGTTGCTGCCAGCAGCGAAGCAGCCGCAAAAAGCGACGTCCTGCTAGACGATAATGTCACCAGGCTATCCTCTCCGTGAATTGATCGGTCTTGGCGGCGCGCCGGCTCGCGCATTCCCGCAATGCGCGATCGGGAGCGTAATTCTCTACCTAACCGGGCGCTTGCGCAACCGAATTCGCTCGAAACCGGTCGTCGCCCCCCGGCCGGCCTTCGCCTTGCCTTCCGCAGGCTTTTGACCCAGCATTGCGCCCTACCGCGCCCTGATCCGGAGCACGCATGGCCAGCAAGGACGAGTTGAAGCGCGCCGCCTGCGAGGCGATCGACCGCAACGCCAATGCGATCATCGATGTCGGCGAGACCATCCTGCGCTCTCCCGAAACCGGCTTCAACGAGAGCAAGACCGCCGCTCTCGTCGCCCGGCAGCTGACGGCGCTCGGCTTGCCGCCGCGCACCGGTTCTCGCCTTGACCGGGGTACAGGGCCGGCTCAGAGGCCGGCGACCGGGGCCGCGGCTCGCCGTGATCGCCGAGCTCGACAGTTTGCGCACCTCCGAGCATCCGCTCGCCGATCCGGCGACCGGCGCCGCCCACAGCTGCGGCCACAACGCGCAGATCGCCGGCATGCTGGGCGCTGCGATCGGGCTGACCAACACCGCCGTCGCCGAGAATCTGGCCGGCGAGATCGTGTTCTTCGCCGTGCCGGCCGAGGAGTTCATCGATGTCGAGGAACGGCTCGGCCGCGTCGCCCGCGGCGAGATCGAATTCATGCTCGGCAAGCAGGAACTCGTCGCCAAGGGCCATTTCGACGATCTCGACTTGGCGGTGATGATCCACACCGGCTCGGCCAGCACCGGCAAGGCGCGCTCGGCGATCGCCGATTTGTCGAACGGCGCGCTCGTCAAGCAGATCCGTTTTGTCGGGCGGGCGGCGCATGCCGGCGGCGCGCCGCAGCTCGGCATCAACGCCCTCAATGCGGCGATGCTGGCGATGAACGCGATCGCCGCACAGCGCGAGACCTTCTGGGAAAAGGATACGATCCGCATCCATCCGATCATCACCAAGGGCGGGGACGCGGTCAGCGTCGTCCCCGCCGAGGTCACGATGGAGACTTTTGTCCGCGGCGGCTCGCTCGATGCGATCCTCGACGCCAACCGCAAGGTCGACCGTTGCCTGCGCGCCGGGGCGATGGCGATGGGCGCCGAGGTCGAGATCCAGACGATCCCCGGCTACCTGCCGCAGCGCAACGACAAGCGGCTGGGGCGGATCTTCGGCGCCAACGTCGAGGCGATTTTCGGGCCGGGCAGCTTTCAGAATGGCGGTCACCGCACCGGGTCGACCGATATGGGCGACCTCGCACATCTGATGCCCGTGATCCATCCTTATCTCGTCGCCGCCGAGGGCCACGCGCACGCGGCCGACTGGCGCATCAACGACCCGCAACACGGCTACGTGACGCCGGCCAAGCTGTTGGCGATGACCGCGATCGACCTGTTGTATGGCGATGCCGCGCCGGCCCGCGACATCCTCGACAATTTCGAGCCGGCGATGACCAAGGACGATTACCTCGCCTTGCAGCGCGGGCTGTTCAAAAAGGAACGCTACAGCGCCGCGACGACCTGATCGGCGCGCAGCGACGGCGCGGCGCCAAACGTCATTCCGCGAAGAGCCTCTGCCCCCTCTGCACCTGATAATTGCCACAAGTGTCTCAGAACACAGTCGTTTGTATCTATCACGGCCGTGGCCAAGCTCATTTTCACGTCGTCCCGGCGAACGCCGGGACCTATTTCTGCCCTGGATACCGGCTTTCGCCGGTATGACGGGAGAAATTGGAGCCTTCTTTAGGGCGACAGGCACTCCTGAAGCGGCACGCCGACTGTGGAACGCAGACTTATGGGTAAAGATGAGCTCTGCACAGGGTCTGCCCCTCACCCTCCCGCGTCGCGGGTCCCCTGGCGCATCTCCGATGCGCCACCCGACAGGCGCACACACGCGTGCTTTCGCAGAAGGTCAATTCTTCGTGAGACTGCGAAAGACGCTTGAAATTGTGGGAATGGCGAGCGGCGCCGGACCATATGAATTGGCAAAGGAGGAAACGATGCCGATCCATGCCGGGTTCACCCTTCGCCTGTGCCGAGCCGCTGCGCTCAGCGGGCTTGCCGCATTGCTGTTCTGTGCGCTCTGGTCGCCGGCCGGCGCTGCCGGCCCGCCGGGAGGGCCCGCGCCGGGATATGCGCGCATCTGGCTTTATCGCGCCTACGAGCCGTATGAGAGCCTCGCCACCCCTTATGTCCGCTTCAACGGCCAAATCATCGGCATCTCCGAACCGGGAGGCGCGTCCTATCGCGACGTCGCCCCGGGCGAGTATGACGTCACCGTCGATTTGCAAGGCCGCGACGTCAATCAGTTCGTCCGCGTCGGCGTCGCCGCCGGCCAGCAGGTCTACATCCAGGTGCAGGTCTCGCGCTATTGGGATTGCGGCGGCGGCGGCAATCGCGGTGGGGGCGGATGGTGCCGCGACACCTTCTATACCCGGTTGCAGCAGCCGGAAGTCGCCGCCGACGCAATCGCGCACAGCAAATTTTATGGCGGCACTTGACGAAAAATGACGCCGGCGCCGGCGTCCTCAGCCAGGTGTTGGTGCGTCCGGATGCAGCAGTCGCGCCTGCCGAAGATCCGCCCACAGCGCGCCGGGAATGGGGCGGCGTAACAGTTCGAGGTTCTCTGCGAATTCCGCGACGCTGCGCGGGCCCGGAATGATTGCCGCGACCGCCGGATGGGCGAGCGGGAACTGCAATGCCGCGGCGGCGAGCGGCACGCCGTGGCTGTCGCAAACCGCCCGGATCTCGTTGACACGGGCGACGATCTCGAACGGGGCAACGTTGTAGTTCCAGGTCTCGCGGCCGGCGAGGATGCCGGAGTTGAGCGGCCCGCCGATGACGATCGAGGTGCCCGCCGCAAGGCATTTCGGCAGCAGGTCCTCGATCGGCGCCTGTTCGAGGAGAGTATAGCGCCCGGCAAGCAGAAACGCGTCCCAGGTACCCCATTCGAGCGCTTCGAGCAGCACTTCGCGCTCGTTGACCCCGATGCCGATCGCCTGCACCGCGCCGCTGTTGCGCAGGCTCTCCAAGGCCCGATAGCCGCCCTCGCGCAGCATGCGCATCAAGCCCGGATGCGCGGCGGCGCCATGCTGACGGGCCCCGATGTCGTGCACGAAGAGGACGTCGATCCGGTCCAGCCCGAGCCGCTGCAGGCTGTCCTCGAACGAGCGCATGACGCCGTCATAGGAATAGTCGTAGACGGGGTCGAACGGCATCGGCAGGTCGCCCGGTTTGGCCGCCCTCAGGCGCGGGCGCAACAGGCGTCCGACCTTGGTCGACAGCACCCAGGCATCGCGCGGCACGCCGCGCATCGCGTCGCCGACGCAGCGCTCGGCCTTGCCGAAGCCGTAATAAGGCGCCGTATCGATATAGCGCAGGCCGGCCGCCCAGGCAGCCTGGACGATCGCTTTTCCTGCTTCGACGGTGACCCCGGCGCGCTCGGCGCCGAGGGTCGCGGTGCCGAGGCCGATTTGCGTCACTTCGAGCCGCGTGCGCCCAATCCGCCGCGTCGCGAACGGCGCCGCCATCCGTTCTTCGTCCATCACGCCTCCCCGCCCCGGAGAACCCCCAAGGGTTTGTACTACAAATGCTGGCACATTGTTCCGGACAGTTCGCAGAATATTTTCTTAACGCCGCAGACAAGGCGCGATTTCACGTCGCCCATCAGGCGCTTAAAAGGTTAATAAGAGCCGAGACGACAGGCAGTTGGCGAAAGTCGTGGATGACTTCGAGGCTCGCCTCGATCTGCGATTTGGGGAGCTGCGCCTTCGGTAACAGGGCGCGATACTTGGCATCGACATCGGCCCAGGCGAGCCCGCCGGCCGCCGACCCCCTTGGCTGGTAGACGGTGCTGGCGGCGCTGCGCCCGTCCATTGTTCGAATCGTCACCGACGCACCCTGGCGGTAGCGCGCTGCGTCGTCGATCGGCGGAACGCCGACCCGAACCTTTTCGATCAACCGATGGATGAGCGGATCGCCGATTTTCGCCGGCGTCGCGTGGTCCCACGAGAATTCCCGATCGGCCACGGCCGCTGCGAGGAAATAAGCGGGGCTGTGCGCCATGCCGACGAGATCGGTCGGGTGCAGGGGTCCGGTCAGCGCCGTAAAGCCGGGACGCGAGACGGTGATGCTTTCGACCGCCTCCGGCGCAATGTCGGCGGCTCTCGCCGCAGCGGCGGCGGCTTCGGCAAGAGCATGGTAGGGATGGCCGCCCGGCACCAGCTTGATCGCCATATCGGTGACGATGTCCCAGGATTGGCCGAGACCGCGCGTCAAGCGCGTGCCGGCCGCAGCGCCGTCCGTCCCGCCATAGATCTCGAGGAACCCTTTGCGGGTTTCGAGGATGCTCTCTTCGGCCTTGTAGCCGCGCTGCGCCGCGAGCGCCGCCTCCGCCCCCAGCAGCGCCGCCAGCCCGGCGTGATATTCGCGCGCGACGCTGGTATTCGCTGCGGCCATCAGCCCGCCGATCGACGTCGCCGACAGGGCGATCGCCTGCGCGAGCCGTGCCGCATCGAGCCGCAACAGCTTCCCGGCGGCAACGGTGCCGCCAAAGATCGCGACGAGGCAGCCGTGGAAGCCCTGGGTGCGAAAGCCGGGGGTAATCGCCTCGCCGATGCGCCCCGCCGCCTCATAGCCGAGCACGATCGCCGTCAGGACGTCGGCGCCGCTCGCTGCGGTACGCTCGGCGAGCGCGAGCGCGACAGCCACGAGGATCGTGCCGGCATGCACGATGTTGCGCAGATCGCTGTCGTCCGAGGCGGCGGCATCGCTCATCGTTGCGTTCGACCGCGCCGTCTCGGTCACCGGAAGTTTCGCTCCCCGATCGAACCACAGCGACGCCTCTGCCGTCCCGCCGCGCTCGCGGGCGAGCGAACGAATGATCGCCGATGATTTCGAGCCCGCTGCCCATCGCCGCGCTGGCGATGGTACTGGCAATCAGCATCGCCGCATGCTCGACCGCCTGCGGCGGCAGGTCGCCTGCCGAGGTCTCGGTCAGGAACTCGGCCATTTCGCGGGCAACAGTCATGCGAAACTCCTTCCTTGGCGGGTCGCGCGCCGAGCGCGGGTGTATGGCCGGTCGAGTTGACAACATCGATGCACCGACCACAATCGCTCGATGGAGGCCGGGAGCCGGGCTCTGCCGCCGTTCTCGGCCGGCAAGAGGGCCGGGACAACCCCGGCGGCAGCCCGAAAGGAACGAGCGCCGTGGATGACCTGAGCGCCGTCGGACACGGACCGGGCGAGATGATCGGCGACGCCGGTCCAGGCATGCTGGCAGGGTTGCGCGTGATCGAGGTGGCCGACGAACGCGCCGAATATACCGGACTGCTGCTCGCCGGCCTCGGCGCCGAGGTGGTCAAGATCGAACCGCCGGAAGGCAACGCCACCCGGCGCATCGGCCCGTTCCTCGAGGATCGGCCGGGGCTCGACCGCTCGCTGTTCTTCTGGAACTACAATCGCAACAAGAAATCGGTCGTGCTCGATCCGCAGGAGCCGATCGGGCGGGAGCATCTGCTGCGCCTCCTGGCCGGCGCGGATGTCCTGCTTGATGCGACCTGCGGTGCGCTCTACGCGGCACTGCGGCTCGATCGCACCGCCGTCGCTGCGCGGTTTCCGGCGCTGGTGACGGCGCGCATGACGCCGTTCGGCGACGACGGTCCGTGGCGGGATTTCACGGGTTCGGACCTGATCCACCTGGCGCTCGGCGGCGTCATGATGAATTGCGGTTACGACCCGGATCCGAACCTCGAATACGACACGCCGCCGATAGCACCGCAGGTCTGGCACGCCTATCACATCGCCGGCGAGCAGCTGGCGACCGGGATCGTCGCGGCGCTGATCCACCGCGAGCGCTGCGGCGAAGGACAGGACGTATCGGTCGCGATCCACGAGGCGGTGTCGAAGAACCCGGAACTCGACATCATGCATTGGGTCATGCGCCGCGTGCCGTTGTGGCGGCTCGCCAACCGGCACGCGGCCGAGATCCCGAACCACTCGCCGAGCATCTGTCATACGAAGGACGGGCGCTGGTTCATCTCGCACGGCATGGGGGCGCGCGATCTGAAGAACCTGGTGCCGCTCCTGTCGAAATACGGCATGCAGGCCGATCTGCAACCGCCGCCGCCCGACGCCGATCTGCGGGCGCGGCAAGTGCCCGGATCGGCCGCCGGCGATGCGGCGCGGGCGCATATGCTCGATGTCGTGCAACGCTTCATCCGCGCCTGGACCTATGCCGACATGCCTTGGCGCGAAGCGCAGGATGCCGGCCTCTTGTGGGCGCCGCTCCGCAAGCCGCACGAGAATGCGCTCGACGAACATTGGCTCGCACGACGAACCTTTGCCGACATCGATCATTCCGAGCATGGACGCCGCTTCCGCTATCCGACGAGCAAATGGCTCAGCGACAAGACGAGCTGGCAGGTCGGGCGGCGGGCGCCGCTGCTGGGCGAGGATACGGCAACAATCCTTGCGTTGATCCCCGGCAAGGCGGCGCGGTGCCCGAGCCTGCCGGCGATGCCGCGCCGCGTCGCCGAGCCGCGGCTTTCGGCGCTGCACAACAAGCCCTTCCCGCTGCAGGGTGTCAGGATCCTCGATTTCGCCTGGTTTCTCGCCTCGGCCGGCGGCACGCGGTTTCTCGCCGCGATGGGTGCCGAGAGTCTCAAGGTCGAGTGGAAGGACAACCCCGATACCCGGCTCGCCGCAATGGCGCCGATCGGCGGCCGCGCGGCCCGCGACGCTGCAACGGGGCCGCTGCCGGGGGTGCGCGACCCGGACATGGGCGGCCAGTTCAACAACAAGAACGCCGGCAAGCGCGGCATCTCGCTGAACATCCGCCACCCGAAGGGATTAGCGATCGCCAAGGATCTGGTGCGTGTCTGCGACGTCGTCGCCGAAGGGTTTTCGCCGGGCGTCCTCGAGCGGCTCGGGCTCGGCTATGACGTGCTGCGGAGCATCCGGCCGGACATCATCTACATCCAGCAATCCGGCATGGGGGCGCACGGCACCTATGGCCGCATGCGCACCGTCGGACCGGTCGCCGCCGCGTTCGGCGGCCAGGGCGACATGTCCGGCCTGCCGGAGCCAGCCATGCCGGTCGGCTGGGGTTATTCCTATCTCGACTGGATGGGCGCCTACGGCTATGCGCTGGCCTTGTTGGGGGCGCTCTATCACCGCGAGCGCACCGGCGAGGGCCAGTGGATCGACGCGTCGCAATGCGAGTCGGGGATCTTCCTGACCGGTGCGACGATCCTCGACTGGTCGGCGAATAATCGCGTATGGCGGCGCCACGGCAATCGTTCACCCTATAAGCCGGCCGCACCGCACGGCGCCTATCGCTGCGCCGGGAAGGATCGCTGGATCGCGATCGCCTGCTTTACCGATGCCGAATGGCATGCCCTGGCGCGGGTCGCCGGGCAGGGCGATTGGCTCGAAGATCGGCGCTTTGCCGCATTGGAACACCGCCTCTTGCACCAGGATGCGCTCGATGCGGCGGTCGAGGCCTGGACGGCGACGCAGGACGGCTATGACTGCATGCTGAAACTGCAACGCGCCAGGGTTCCGGCCGGGGTCTGCCAGAATGCCGAAGACCGTTGCGACCATGACCCGCAGCTGCGCCATCTCGACTGGCTGACCGAGGTCACCGGTAGCAAGATCGGCACCTGGCCGATCTATGAGCTGCCGATGAAATTCAGCGCCACGCCGGCCTATATCGGCGGCCCGACCAACCGCGGCGCCCCCTGCTATGGCGAGGACAACATGTGGGTGCTGACCGAACTGCTCGGCCGCTCGCCGAGCGAAGTCGAACGCCTCGCCGAAGAAGGCGTCATCTGAGGAATGGTGCTGCGGTATCCGGATTCACGGTTGTGACGATCGCGCGTAATTCTCCCCCTCCGCCCGATTGCGAGCGGGGCCAAAGCCCTCGGGCGGCTTGCGAACGAAACCGGAATTATGGTTGACTGGACCGCGAAAAACGCCCGCGAGAGGCTGAAATGGGCGTCGAAGGGAGCGTGGCGAGCGCCGCGAACGAGGCAGTCTGGTCGCGCAAGATCATCCATATCGACATGGACGCGTTCTACGCGTCGGTCGAACAGCGCGACAATCCGGAGCTGCGCGGCAAGCCGGTCGCAGTCGGCGGCTCGCGGGAGCGCGGCGTCGTCGCCGCCGCCAGCTATGAAGCGCGCAAATTCGGCGTGCATTCGGCGATGCCGTCGGTCACGGCGAAGCGGAAATGCCCGGATCTGATCTTCGTCAAGCCGCGCTTTGACGCCTACAAGGCGATCTCGCGGCAGATCCGCGAGATCTTTGCCGCATACACGCCGGTGATCGAGCCGCTGTCGCTCGACGAAGCCTATCTCGACGTCACCGAATATCTTCGCTGCGGCATCTCGGCGACCCGGGTCGCCGAAGACATCCGGTCTAGAATCCGGGCCGAGACCGCGCTGACCGCCTCGGCCGGCGTCTCCTACAACAAGTTTCTGGCAAAGCTCGCCTCGGATTACAAGAAACCGGACGGGCTCTTCGTCATCACCCCCAAAATGGGACCGGCCTTCGTCGAGAGCCTGCCGATCCGCAAGTTCCACGGCGTCGGGCCGGCGACCGCCGCGAAGATGAAAGGGTTCGGGATCGAGACCGGCATCGACCTCAAAGCCCAGACGCTGGATTTCCTGCAGCAGCACTTCGGCAAGGCGGGGCCGCATTATTACTGGATCGCGCGCGGCATCGACCAGCGGACCGTCCAGTCCGACCGGCTGCGCAAATCGGTCGGCGCCGAAAACACGTTCCCGGTCGATCTGCACACTCTGGAAGCGGCACGCGATGCGTTGCAGGAGATCGCCGACAAGGTCTGGCACTACTGCGAGGGCAGCGGCGTTCGCGGCCGCACCGTCACCCTCAAGGTCAAGTTCTCGAACTTCAAGCTGATCACCCGCAGCCGTACCGGTCAGGCGCCGATCGGCACCCGCAGTGAACTCGACCAGCTCAGTAACGAATTGCTCGAACCGCTCTTTCCGGTCGCCAGAGGGATTCGGCTCCTCGGCGTATCGCTTTCCTCGCTCGGCGGGGAAGCAACTCGATCCGAGCCACAGCTCGACCTCTCTTTGGGCACGCCCCTCGAGCCCTAAAGCTGGAGTATCAGCATGCTCCCGGAACATCGCATCCCGACGACGCATGTCGGCAGCCTGATCCGGCCGCCGGCGCTGTTGCGCACCATCACGGCGATCGAAGAGGGTGTCGCGGTCGACCGCGCGGCGTTCGACGCCGAACTGCGCCGGGCGGTGAGCGAGGTCGTCGAGCATCAGAAGAAAGCGGGGATCGACATCGTCAGCGACGGCGAGTTCGGCAAATTCAGGACATGGTCGGCCTATGTGCTCGAGCGGCTCGGCAATATCGAGGAACAGGAGGTCGACGAACCCCGCGGGGCCGGCCGCGATCAGTCGCTGTTCCCGGAATTCTACGCCGAATATTTCCCGACGCAGCGCCTGCCGCGGCGCGGCATCCCGGTCGCGACCGGCCCGATCTTCTACAAGGGGCAGGCGGCGATCCGGCACGACATCGACGTGTTCAAGGCCGCATTGCAAGGACAAACGGAACTCCTCGGGTTCGTGCCGCTGGTGGCGCCGGCGAGCGCGATGCCGCGGTTCCGCCTCGGCCATTACAAGACCGAGGAGGAGTTCCTGTTCGGCCTGGCCGAGGCGCTGCGCGAGGAATATCGCGCGGTCGTCGACGCCGGACTGATCCTGCAGGTCGACGACGCGTTCCTGCCCTATATGTACGATGTCGCGTTTGCCGACCGCCCGCTGGACGAATACCGGAAATGGGCCGAGATCCGGGTCGCGGCGCTGAACCACGCGCTCGCCGGATTGCCCGAGGACCGGGTGCGCTATCACATCTGCTGGGGCAGCTTCGCGACGCCGCATGTCGGCGACATCGAGATCCGCCACATCATCGACCTCGTATTAGAGGTGCGGGCCGGGGCTTATTGCATCGAGATGGCGAACCCGCGCCACGAGCACGAATGGCGGATCTGGGAGAGCGTCCGGTTGCCGGCGGCCCGAAAGCTCGTTCCCGGCGTCGTCAGCCACGCAACGAACATCGTCGAGCACCCGGAGCTGGTGGCGCAACGGCTCGTGCGTCTCGCCCGGCTCGTCGGGCGCGAGAATGTGATGGCCGGCACCGACTGCGGCTTCGCCCAGGCGACGCAAGTGCGACGCGTCCACCCGTCGATCCAGTGGGCAAAGCTCGAAGCGCTGTCGGCCGGCGCCCGCCTCGCCTCGCAGGAATTGTGGGGCGCCGCCGCCTCGTCCTAGCGCGGTGTTCGAGGGGACGGGACGCCCTTCAAGAAGGGCAATCGCGCTGCCGTCGGGCACGGCCTGCGGCGCGGCGCCAGGAACCTGGCGGCCTTGCTGCTCAAGGCTTTTTGGCGCCTGTTCGCTAGCGCGACGCGCGCCCCTGCGGGCGAGCGTTAATCGAATGGTAGGGGGCATTCGCTCAGGCGCACCTGATCGTCTGCCGGTCTCGCTGGCGTATTTCTGGACCTCCGGCCGGTTCGGAGCGTTTCACAACGCTCTCACCGCGAACACCAACCCTTGAGGGAGAACCTCCTCGATGGCGATCGACATAGTCACCCTTCAACCAATCGTCGCCCTAATTGCTGGCATTCTGATCCTGGTGATGCCTCAGCTTCTCAACTACGTCATCGCTCTTTACTTGATCCTCATCGGCATCATCGGCCTTTCGCCGCACATTCTCCTTCACGGTTTCCACTGACTGTAACGGCAGCGCGACGGCACGAGAGGCTTCCTTCCCCTCGCGCCCCGGGCGAAGCGCCGGCGGGGCCGCTGCGGGGTATCAAGACAAACCCGATCAAGCTTCGTCGGGGCAAGGCCGGCCTCGGCGTCGTCCTCGGCCAGTGCTGCGCTTCCACACAAGAGCGTGTGAGCCGTCTGCCTGTCGGACAGGGCGCAGTTGATCGGCGCAACCGGCACCGGCCCATCGATCTTGACCGGCAGGTAACCCGAGCCTTTCTTGCCGGTCGTGGCCCGTGTCGCGCCGAACTCAAACTCCTCGTCGTCGGCCGTGCCGATACGGCCGAAAATTTACCGCTTGGTGGTCGGACCGTAACGGATGGTACCGGCCGTCAATCAGAGTTTCCGCAGGTTGCGGCGATATGGCAGGGACTCAATGAGGACCGGATTCCCTGTGATCGGGGCCATTGGAGCTTTCCGCGATCGCCGGGATGCCACTGCCGGTCAGCGCTTCCCAGGTTTGCGCGTCGAGTGACGCTGTACGGCCTAAGCCATGGATCTGTTGAAACTGGCTGAGGGCATGCCTGGTCTCGGGGCCGACAACGCCGTCGAGCGATCCTCGGTAAAGGCCGCGAGCCCGGAGTTCCACCTGCGCCCAGCGGATATCGTCTCTGCGGAGGGGATCGCCGGTCAGCGCATCCCTCGAAGTCTCGATGGCGGTAGACATGCTGGCCGCAGTCGCGGTGTTGCCCACATCGGCAGGATGATCCAGAACGCTGCTCGCAATGCTCCCCGCCACACTTAAAGCAAGAACGGAAGCCGTACCGAGAAGCAATTTTCGGATCAGTGTTCGCACTGTTACCCTCACCTGGCTTCGTCGGCGCTCCCCGCGCCGCAACCTGGTAACACCGCTATGCACAATTGCGTTCCATCTCGTTTCCGTAGGAAATCGGCAAGATCTTGACTTCACGGCACCGCCGTGACCGGGATAGGCAACCGCAGCCGGGCATGGCGTCGCCGTCCGGCAGCTTCCTGCCTCGCTCCGCTGCGTCTGACTTTGCCGCCCAGCAGACTGACGAAGCCTATCGGGCGGCACCGCTCTCTTCGACCGCTGGGCTCATCCTTGCCGCTCGGCCGGTACGCCCGTCGCTGCCTAAGATTTTGCTTTCGCCGATGGCGGGTGTCACGATGCGCCGCATTCGATCCGGGTTTCACTATCGAGGAGCGCTGTTGATGACCCGACCGTTCGAGGGCATTCGCATCATCGACATCACCCACGTCCTGGCCGGGCCTTTCGCAGCCTATCAACTGGCGGTTCTCGGGGCCGATGTCATCAAGGTCGAGCATCCGGACGAGCCGGATCAGAGCCGCGAGGGCGGCACCGACCGCGCGCTCAACCGCCGCAACATGGGCACGTCGTTTTTGACGCAGGGCTCGAACAAACGCTCGATCACGCTCGACCTCAAGACCGCCGAGGGCCGGGAGATCCTGAAGCAGCTGGTCGCCCGCTCCGACGTCTTGGTCGAGAACTACCGGCCCGGCGCGTTCGAGGCGCTGGGGCTCGGCTACGAAGCGATGCTGAAGATCAACGCGCGTCTCGTTTATTGCTCGATCTCGGCGTTTGGCCAGGACGGCTTGCGGCGCGAGCAGACCGCCTACGACCACGTCATCCAGGCGACCTCGGGGATCATGGCCGGGACCGGCACCGAGGAGGTCAACCCGATCAAGATCGGGGCGCCGGCGGTCGATTACGCGACCGGGACGATGGGCGCCTTCGCCTTGGCCGCCGCCCTCTTTCAGCGCGAGCGCACCGGCAAGGGCCAGCATATCGACCTCGCGATGCTCGGCGTCGCGATGATGATGCAGGGCTCGCTGTTGACCGGCTATTTCCGCAACGGCACCGAGCCGAGGCCGCACGGCAACAAGCAGCCCTTCGCGACGAACAGCGCCTATGACGCGAAGGACGGAATGGTCATGATCGGTGCCAGCAACCTGCGCCAGCAGGCCCGGTTCTGGCGCGCGGTCGAGCGGCCGGAAATGATCAAGACCGACAACGAGGCCCGCCTCGACGACCGCACGCGCGAGGCCGCGATCATCGCCGACATCATCAAGACAAGGACCGCGGACGAGTGGGAAAACTACTTCCAGGCGCGTCACGTGCCGGCGGCTAGAGTGCGGACGATGGCCGAGGCGGTCGCCGACCCGCATTTCAAGGAGCGCCGCGTGTTCCATCATTTCGCGGGCGTTCCGGGGATCGATGGCCCGGTCGGCGTACCGCTCGCCGCGTTCAAGTTTGCGCATGGCGGACCGTCGATCGAACACCCGCCGCACGAAATGGGGCAGGATACCGCCGAGGTTCTCGGCGAACTCGGCTATGGCGACGCCGAGATCCGGCGATTGCGCGAGGCCCACGTCATCTAGAACCACATTTTAAACCGCGCCACTCCTGACGTTTCGCCGGGCGTGCGCGGCGAGAATGTAAACGGTTGCGGGGGAGGGGGTGCGATGAGCTCGCGAACAGCCCGGCTGCAGCAGCTGATCCGGCGCCGCGACAAGGTCTTGGCCGTGCTGCATCCGCCGAGCGCGGCGCACGCGCGGATCATGGAGAAGGCCGGCTGCGAAGCCTTGTTCGTCGGCACCGGCGGCGTCGTCGGCGCCTATACCGGGCTTGCCGACGTCGGCACGGCGACGATGACCGAATGCGTCACGATAGGAGGCTGGATCGCCGACAGCGTCTCGATCCCGGTCATCATCGACGGCGATACCGGCCACGGCGGGATCATGGCGGTGCGGCGCCTCGTGCGCGAAAGCATCCGCGCCGGTCTCGCCGGCATCCGCATCGATGACCAGCCGATCGAAGGCAAACGCAAAACCCAGAGTGCCGGCATCGACGTCAATTCGCTCGATCAGGCGATTGTGCGCTACCGCGCCGCGGTCGACATGAAGAACGAGCTCGACCCGGACTTCGTCATCATGGCGCAATGCTATGCCCGCGACGCCGCGGGCGGGACGCTCGACGACACGATTGCGCGCATGCGTGCGTACCGCGAGGCGGCCAAGGTCGATTGGGTGCAGTTCGAATCGCCGCGCTCGGTCGATGAGATCAAGCTCGCACGCGCCGCTGTCGAGGGTCCGTTCTCGTTCATGCGCGGCAAGCTCGGGCGCTATCTCGATCTCGACGAGCATCTCGCCCTCGGCGTGACCATCGCCTGGTATCCGGGCTTCAGCCACGCCGTCACCTGGGCGGCGCTTTGGGATTTCATGACCGAATTCCAGACGCGCGGCACCAAGGCATGGGACGATTTCGTCGCCCGCCGGCGGGGCCGCCCCTACCCGACGCCCGGGGTCGCGCCGGACGGCGAAGGCGACGCCAAGCAGCAGGAACTCGAACGACGATATTTCGGCGAGCGAACGGGAGGCGGGTGATGGCGCGCGACGGCTATCGGATCTTCGATTCCGACACCCATGTCGGCCCCGACGCGAGCATTCTGGCGAAGTATCTGAGCGCAGCGGAAAAGGACCGCCTGGCGGGTTGGGCGGCCTATGAGGCGCGCGACCGTCATGGCCGCGTGACCTATACCAGGGGTCAGCGGCGCTATCGCCGGCGCTTGGGCGATGCCGAGCCGAGCACCGCGCCGGCCGGATACATGGCCGGCTTCACGGGCGTCACGCGCAAACGAGACCCGTCGCCGCGGGTCGATGCCGACCCGGCGGCGCGCATCGCCGACATGGATTTCGAGGGGGTCGATGTAAACCTGACCCTGCCCTCGGGTTGGTACGGCACCTGGACCGCCGGTGACGACATTCCGCTCGAAATGGCGATGTACCGGGCCTACCACCGCTGGATGGCGGATTATTGCGGCGCTTTCCCAAATCGGATCGGCGGCGTGATCCTGGCCGGTGCGCGCGATATCCCCGGTGGTCTCGACGAGATCAGGCGCTGGGGCAAGTCCGGCTTGGGGAATGATGGTCTATGCGCCCGTCGGGACGCCGCTCGATCACCCGGCCTTGGAGCCGTTCTACGCCGAGGCGGCGGCACTCGACCTCGCCGTCGTGCTGCACACCTTTACGGTCATGCCGCCTTACGCCCCCGGCGGCGAAGACACCTGGGACAATCTGTGGCTGCAGCGTTCGGCGGCGCATCCATGGTGCGGGATGCGCAATATGGCCGCGTTGATCGGCAGCGGCGTGATGGACCGGTACCCGACGCTGCGGATCGGCACCCTCGAGGCCGGGCACGGCTGGCTGCCCTTTTGGATGGCGCGGCTCGACGAGCACGCGATGACGATCAAGGCGGCGCTTCCCGAGCTGGCCCACCGCCCGAGCGACTATGTGTGCAGCGGCCGCTATTTCCAGAGCATCGAAATCCCGGAAGGCGCGCGGCTGACCAATTCCGTCGCCGATCTGGTCGGCGACGACGTGCTGATGTACGCCTCGGACTATCCGCACGGCGAAAGCCATTTCCCGGAATTGGCGGGCCTCGTAACCGCCTGGGACATGGCCGAGGAACGCAAGCGCAAATTGCTGTGGGTCAACGCGGCACGGCTTTACGCGCGCGCCGGGCTCGCCCCGTTTTGGCGCAACGATGATCGGCCGAGTCGGCCGTTGGGCTTATAGAACCGTCGCCAGCCGGTAGAAGCGCGCCGCCGTGCCGGCAAAGAGATCGGCCTTTTCGGATGCCGAGGCGCCGCTCGCCAACCGCTTGAAAGCGTTCCACAGCACCGGATAGCTGCAGGCGCCCTTGTCGACCGGGAAGTTGCTCTCGAACATGCAGCGGCGGGCGCCGAAACTCTCGATGCAAGCCTCGACATAGGGCCGCCAGGCATTGGCCATCTCTCCCGACGAGGGCGGCAGCGGCGCCTGGTGGAAATCGAAGGCGTTGACGATCATCGCCAGCCCGCCGAGCTTCACATAGACGTTCGGGCAGCTTGCCAATGCCTTGATGTCGGCGCGCCAGCCAGGGAACACGGCGTCTCGCTTGTAGGGGCCGACGCCGAGCGGACCGCCGAAATGGTTGAGCACGATCTTCACCTCCGGGCATTCGCCCGCGACCTCGGTCAGGGTCTTGATCTGCGGGTGATAGATCCACGCTTCGAACGTCAAATCATGCGCCGGCAGCCGCGTCAGGCCGCGGCGGAAGCCCGGGTCGTCCATCAGCCCCGGCGGCGGCACATAGGAGGAGGCGCCGATGATTGCCGGGTCATATGCCGCGATCTGCCGGATGCCGCGAAACCGTCCGCCGGCTGCGCCGATCTGCGCTTCGAGCACGGCGTCGACATGCGGCAGCCGCAGGTCGGCAAAGCTGACGATCCCGGCGCAGATCTTGGTCTTGCCGCTGAGCCGATCGCCCTCCTCGGCGATCGCCCGGACGAACTCGCTTTCGCCGACTGGCCGCATTTCCTCCGGCCCGCTGATGCGATAGCCCGAACCGCACTGGATGAACACGGTGGCGGCGATGTTGTGCCCTGAACCGACGTCGGCCAGGAGTTCGTCGAGCAGATAGCGGCTGCCCGGGTGATCCCACAGATGATGGTGCGGATCGACGATCGGCAGACCGGGCTCGAGGATTTCCTCGCTGAGTTTGCCGAGCCATTCGACATTGGGCAGCGGACGTGGATAGGCGCGGGCTTCGCTCGGCATGGCGTTCTCCCTCGGGGCAGGCGCGCCGATTACCGGCGGCGCCGTTCGGCAAAATCTACTCCGAATTCAATCAATCGGAATCGCGGGATAATCGGCGACGTTTACATTAAACGGCATCGTGAAATTCGGTAGCTCCAGCACGTCCTTGTTCGGCAAGGGTCGGGCTCGGCGCCGGCGGGTTGCCGGTGGCGATCCCGCTCGTTGGCAAGCCGCTTCAGGAACCGACTTTGCCGCGCATCGCCGATGCCTTCGAGAAGGCGACGTAGTTCCGCAGCAAGCGCCCGACGATGACCGCCGCCCTCGCCGCCTGCTGATTGCCGGGTCAGCCTCGTGAACGCTGGCGGCGCACCCGCAAATCAGCGGTGATCCGCGGCCGACAACAGGCTGGCCTCTCATCGATTCGGCGCCGAGTTGGCGGGCGGCTTCCGCTTCGGCCTCGTAGAGCAACTCCGTTCGCATTTTGTTCTGGCCAAAGAAGTGCAATTTTCAGTAGCTTGAAGAGGACCAGCATCGCTGAATGGCTGTTCCTCGTTCCTGGCGTAAGGCTTCCACGTGGCCAAACTCTATGAGGATCTTTCAAACGACGATCTAATCGATCTGTTGATCGGCCGAAGCCCGCCGACCGAACTGATGCCGGCGGCCAGCGCCTCCGGCGGGAGCGCTTCTCCGCCTCTTGCGGCACGCCCTCGGGCTGAGCAGGATGCCCCAGTGGCACCAGGGGAATCGCGGCGTACTTATCATCTTGCTGATGAGCGGCGGGATGTCGACGCATGCTATCGCCCTCTCGATTCGGTGTGGTACGGCGAAGAAGATGCTGAGCTGATCGAACAACTCCTCAGATTTTATCCTCGCCGCGAACCCCAATTGATCCTTGATGCGACCGTCAACGGTCGTCGGTTCTGGCGGAACAGCACCCGACCGATCATAGGATTGGATATCGACCGGCGCCATTGCCCGAATGTCTGCGCCGATAATGGTGCTATGCCATTCCGTTCTGCGGCTTTTGATGTGGTGGTCTATGATCCTCCCCATATTCCGAATCAAGGTCGCGACCGGTCGAAAGATTTTAATACACGCTTTGGACTTGGCGCACGCTCCCCAAAGGAAACCGGGTATACTTTCGCTCATACCTATCCGGCATTCATGGAAGAAGCGTGGCGTGTATTGACCGACGGCGGATTACTGCTTTGTAAGATCACCGATTACGTGCATAATCATCGATACCAATGGGCGCATGTGGACCTAATCTATGCCGGCCAATCGGCAGGTTTTACGCCGTGCGATTGCATTATCAAGGTGCGCAAGGGACCGATCATCGATCCGAAATGGAAAACCGCACATCACAGCCGGCGACAGCATTGTTATTGGATCGTTTTCAGAAAATCCAACCGGTGCGAGTGATCGAGGCGCAAATTACTCAAGTGCTGCCACAATCACCGTGGGCTCGCGAAGTTTCTCCCACTCCAGAAGGAGTTTGCAATCTTGCATCCGCAGATTTCGAATTTGGCATTTTCCATCCGAACCGTCGAAATGCACCCGAAAGAGGGTCTCTCCTTCGCGTACAACGTCCGCACCGAGGCTGGGCCTCGTAATACGCTTGCCGACCGGCAAAGGCCGGCAGCCCATTAAAAGGCGCAGCAAATCCACCGGGATGTCGACAAGTTGATAGCGCATCGTCTGCGGTTCCCAAATCGCGCGCAACATCAGAATAATATCGTACCGGCTTAAATGCTCCATCGCACGGGTCTTGAGGGTGTTAGCCTCCCAGGCCAGGGTTCTCGCTCCGTAGTGCATAACTTCGTGATATTGATCGAGTGGCGTTTCGTTCCCAGCCCTGTTTCGGTCTTCAACGAGATTCGATGGCCCTCGAATTGGATGTCGTAGCGCGGTTGATTGACTCCGCCGGCCTTGATCACTGTCAATGGTTTGTGAATGGCTCGGAACGTCCGCTCCACCAGAGCTTCGAAGTAGATCCCTTGCGGCGGTACGGTCGGATAAATCGAGTGATGGACATCTACAAATGTTTTGAGGAACGTCAAAAACCCCGGGTCGAAGATGGCGTCTGCGTCCACGCGGGGACGGTATCGCAACCCAACCGGCGCGCGCAACGTTGCGCAAGGCCGCGTTTTGGGCGCTGAAGCGGGATCAGCGCTGATCGGTGATCAGCGGTCAAAGAGGGCTTTTTACCAGCGACAAGGATCCCTACCCTGAAGTCTCGGTCTGAGCGGATCTTGCCAAAATCCGCTCTTCCTGCGCCAGCGCGTTCGGCGTTTCCGGAGTAGTGCCGGTCAATTCTGATAGGCGCCCCGGTCGATCTCGCCCTGCGCCGTCCTGCGCGGGTTGCCGGCGAAGTCGAACAGGCCGATCGAGGACAGCGGCAGCAGGACGCCGGTATCAAGCGCCGGCGACCCGGCGGCAAGCGCGAAATCGAATGTCGCGGGGTCGACGAATTGTGGATCGGCAAAGCCGGATTTTGCGTCGTTGCCGGTCGCCGTTTGATAACCGGTAAAGGACGAATAGGTCTTGTGTAGCCATTCCCACTGGCTGTGGTCGGCCCCGCCGGGGGCATCGTAGAGATTGTAATCGAGCGCCGCCGGATGCGTCGGCGTCGTGACAAAGCTGTAGAGCAGCAGGTTCTGGCTGTTGTCGGCCTCGGCGATGTTGTTCATGAAGGTGTTGCCGCTGGCATGGAATTGAATCTGGAATTCGCCCTCGCTATTGCGCGCCGTGCCGTTGCCGTAGAGCGTGTTGTTGACGATGATGCAGTTCGTGGTGCCGCCGACGCGCTCGGCATAGCCGCCGATCGAGATGCCCACCTGATTGCTCGCATAGACGATATTGCTGCGGATCGTCACCCGGTCGCTGGTGTGGCCGAAGTGTTCGCTCGCCGCCTCGATGCCGAGATCGGTGGCGTGCACGACATTTCGCTCGATGACGACGTCGGCACCGCCGTCGACATAGATGCCGTCTGCCGACTCCTCGCCCCTGTAGGCGGGGTTGTGCAATGAGCTGATGTTGTAGACGGTATTGCCGGCGATATAGCCGTTTCGCGCCCGGTCGAACGCGGATTTGTGGGCCACGTGCTCGTAGCCGGCGATGTCGATGCCGATATTGTCGTTGTCGTGTATCTGGTTGCCGGTCACCTGCCAGTATTGGACATTGCCGGTAATGGCGAGCGATTCACTGAACCCGGTGACGAGATCGTCGAGTTCGTTGCCGGCAAGGATCACATCGGTCAGGCCGACCGGCGCCGAAGTGCCGTAGACGGCGATGCCGAGGGCATCGAATTGACTGGTCTTTCCTGACGTGACGATGTTCTCGACGTGGTTGTTCAGGATCTCGATATTGCTGCCGGCGCCGATGACGTAAATGCCGATCGGATCGAGTGCCGCGCTATTGCTCCGGTAGTTGCGGATCGTGAAGCCGATGATCCGGACAAAGCTGACACTGTCGAGCGTAAAGAGGCCGTTCTCGCCGTTCGGGATCTTCAAGCCCGTGCCGTCGACGACCGGCGATGCGCCCGGCACGGCGGTCACCGTGATGAAACCTGCGGTCGCCGACCCGGAACGGGTGAGCGTGACCAATTCGTTGTAGATCCCGGTGTCGACATTGATCGTGGCGCCGGCCGGAACGGTGTCGACCGCGTGCTGGATCGTGCGCCACGGATTTGCCTCGCCTCCGGCGTTGTCGTCGTTGCCGCTGGTCGCAACATAAAAGGCCGACCCGGGCGATGCCGTGGCGGCGGTGACGTCGACCGCGGCGGCGCCATTCGCCAATGGCGACGCGACCGACTGAGCCTCGATCGCGACCGAGATCTGCGCCGGGACATCCGCCGGGGCGGCATAGAGCCCGATGCTGGAGATCAGCCCGAGCGACGGGGCCCCGCCGGGGATGCCGTTCACCAGCCAGGTGACGGCGGTGTTGGCGGTTCCGGTCACCGTCGCCATGAATTGCTGGGTTCCCTGCGGCGCCAGGGTTTTCGTCGGCGGTGAGACTTGCACGGTCACTGCCGCTGCATGTGCCGGGCCGGCGACGATCAGCGCCGAAACCAGGATCGCCAGGCAGCGGAGGATGACACCGACTGCATCAAAGCGGCAGTCCTCGGATGCGGGGACTGTCGGGAATGATTTCTGTCTCATGGCAGAGGATCATAACCGCAACCGATGCGAGTGTACCGATCGTGAAAATCTGCCCGTGATCCGCACCCTTCCTGTGGGTGTTCGCGGATCAGAGGCCGTTGCGCATCGCCGGCATGGACGCCGCCGGATCGGCCGGTCCACAATGCCGGCGGGCCGAGCCGCATATCAGAGAGGCGAGGAATGAAGGAAGGCTTCCGGATCTACGATACCGATACGCATATCGACCCCGGCGCCGATGTTCTCGAAAAATACGTCGATCCCGGTTTCCGCCCGCGGCTCGACGATCTCGCCCCCTATCGCGTCGCGATCAAATCGCGCAGCGCCGACGGTGCCGTCCGCCACACCTATCGCTTCGCCGGCAAGCGGTACGAGCGCACCTTGGGCGAGGCCGAGCCGCGCCCCGGCTCGCCCGACGGCCGCGTCTGGCGCGGCGAGCGGCGGCCGCGGCCCGGCGTCGTCGACGACCGCTCCGACAACCGCGTCCTCGACATGGATGCCGAAGGTTCGGACGTGCATTTCCTCGTACCTTCGGTGTGGACGAGCGTCGTCGGCCTGCCCGACGTATCGCTCGAAACCGGGCTGATCCGCGCCTATCACCGCCACATGCAGGATTTCTGCGGGCCGTTCCCGGGCCGGCTGAAAGGCCCGATCGTCGCCTCGACCCGCGATATCGCCGAGGCGGTGCGCGAGATCCGCGACTGGGGCAAAGCGAAATGGGCGGTCGCGGTGCAGCCGTTGCTCGATAACGACCGGCCGGTCGACCATCCCGATCTCGAACCGATCTGGCGCGCCGCCGAAGAGCACGACCTGGCGATCGTGCATCACAGCTTTACATGGTCGCCGCCCTATTTCCCCGGCTACGGGGACATGTGGGACAATGTCTATCTGGCGCGGCTGTGCGCCCACCCCTGGGGAGCGATGCGCTTCATGGCCGGCTTTCTCGCCGGCGGCATCCTCGACCGCTATCCCGGACTGCGGCTCTGCGTCCTCGAATGCGGCTTTGGCTGGCTGCCGTTCTGGGCGCGGCGCATGGACGAGCAGGTCGGTTACGTCGGCCGCACCGCCGAATTGAAGCATCTGCCGAGCGAGCATTTCGCCGCCGGCCGGGTCTTCTGCAACATCGAGGCGCATGAAGGCGAGCCGATGTTCCAGATGGTATCGGGTGCCTTGGGTGACGGCGTCCTGATGTTCGGCTCGGATTATCCGCATTACGAATCCTGGTTTCCACACTCGATCGACAAGATCCTCGAATGGCCGAGCCTCGGGCCGGACACCCGGCAGAAGCTGTTCTGGGAGAATGCCAACCGCTGCTTCAGGCAGACCTGATTCGTAGTCCGCGAGGCCCAAATGACCGATCTGCCGCCGCTCGACAGCGCCGCATTGCCGGCCGGCATCCGCGCGCGTTTCGTGCCCGATGTGAATGGGCTGCGGGTGCACGTGCTGGAGGCCGGCTTTGCCCCGCGCGGCCGGCCCTGCATCCTGTTGCTGCACGGTTTTCCGGAGATCGCCTATTCCTGGCGCAAGGTCATGCCGCCGCTCGCCGCGGCCGGGTTTCACGTCGTCGCCCCCGACCTGCGCGGCTATGGCCGCACGTCAGGTTGGAGCGCCGATTACGACGGGGACCTGCATCCGTTCAGCCTACTGAACGCGGTCCGCGACGCGCTGGGGCTCGTCCTCGCCCTTGGCTATCGCGCTGTCGCGGCGGTCGTCGGCCATGATTTCGGTGCCGGGGTCGCCGCCTGGTGTGCGCTGATCAGGCCAGACGTGTTCCACTCGGTCGCCTTGATGAGCGCACCGTTCGCCGGCCCGCCGGCCTTCCCGTTCGCCACCGCCGATACGCCGCCGGGCGTGCCGGCGGCATCGGCGCCCGACATCCACGCATCCCTCGCCGGACTTGCCCGGCCGCGCAAGCACTACCAGTGGTATTATTCGACGCGGCCGGCCAATGCCGATATGTGGCGCTGTCCGCAGGGCGTGCACGAATTTTTGCGCGGCTATTTCCACTACAAGAGCGCCGATTGGCCGGGCAACGAGCCGCATCCGCTCAAGGCCTGGAGCGCCGAGGAACTGGCCCTGATGCCGACCTATTACATCATGGACCGCGACCGTAACATGGCCGAAACCGTCGTGGGGTCATGCCGTCCGCCGCCGAGATCGCGGCCTGCCGCTGGCTCCCCGACAAGGAGCTCGCGGTCTACGGCGCGGAATACGAGCGCAACGGCTTCCAGGGCGGTCTCAACTGGTATCGGAGCCGCACCTCGGGGCTCGCCGACGCCGAGCTGCGCCTGTTCTCGGGGCGCAGGATCGAGGTACCGTCGCTGTTCATCGCCGGCAAGAGCGATCGGGGCACCTATCAGCGTCCCGGCAATTTCGAACGCATGCAGCAGACCGCCTGCAGCCGCATGCTGGGGGTGCATCTCGTCGACGGCGCCGGGCATTGGGTGCAGCAGGAACAGCCGGAGCGGGTCAGCGATTTACTGCTCGGGTTTCTGCGGCGGCAGAATTCGGATGGAGGAGCGGAGCCATGACGATCGAGACCCTGTTGCTCGAGCCCAAAGACGGGGTACCGAACAACCCGCGCCTGCCGGTGCTGCTGTACCGCGGCGTGCTGCCGCCGGCCGCACCGGAGGCGATGGCGTCAGCCTTCGAAAACCTGTTTCACGGCAATGGCTGGCCGCCGCTGTGGCGCAACGGCGTGCACGGCTTTCACCATTATCATCCGGCGGCGCACGAGGCGCTCGGCTTTGCCGCGGGCTCGGCGCGGCTGATGCTGGGCGGACCCGGGGGCGAGGAAGTGCAGGTCGCCGCCGGCGATGTCGCGTTGCTGCCGGCCGGGACCGGCCATTGCCGGATCGCGGCCAGCGCCGATTTCCTCGTCGTCGGCGCCTATCCGCCGGAACAGGATATCGGAATCCGCCGCGATGCGCCGACCGCCGAAGCGCTCCGCCGCATCGCCGAACTCGGCTTTCCCGAGACCGACCCGGTCGGCGGCGCCCTCGGCCGCCTCTGGCCCCGGCCGCAACCCGGCTAGCTACGATAACTTGCCTATGAAATTCCGTAGTTGCGTAACGGGAAATAAATTCGCCCGAACGCGGAATTAAATCGGCCGAACAGGGAAAAGCCGGGAAATTGCCGACCCCGACCCGCCCGCCGGTTTGAGTGCCGAAACGACGGAGAAATCCTCCCAGAGCGATTATCGCAATTTCAGAACGATCGTGATTTGTCAAGGCGAGCCGTGAGGCCACGAGGCTAGGCTGCCGACCGGTCGTCCCGCCACCGTAAGAATCGCCCCAGTCATGCGGCGGACCGCCCTCGAAAATCGGTTTTTTTGCTCCTGAAAGGAGCCGTTCCGACCCCGGCCGACGCATCGCTCAGCCGAGCTATACCTATTGCACAAAGGCCTGGAGAGAGGCTGATTAATTAACAAATATTAGTTAAAGTGTTCTCCCAGACACGAAGTCTGTTGTGATCTAATTCCTTCTACTGCCTCGCTGATGCGACTGAATATCGCAGGAGATAGGCTGTGATTTGGGGGATGTATGCTACATAATTTCTCAGTACGCCAATTTACCATAGGATGTATGCTATGGTTAACCTGCGCCGCCGGGATTTCGTTGCTTACGCTGCCGCTGCCGCTGCAAATATTGGAGCATTCTCTACCTTAGGTTACGCCACTTCTCGGTTCATTAGCAGATCAAACACCACTGTCGGCATCCCTGCGGGTGGGCGGGATGCTCATGCCGCCGGTCAGTACGGCGACGTCATCGACTGGCCAATCATCGCCATCCACGCGGTCCTCCTGCCGAGTGGCGCCGTCATGAGCTTCGGTACGGACCAATCCGGCAACCAGGGCGGATTCATCCATGATGTCTGGGATCCAACCCAGGGAACCGGAGCCGAATCTCATTACACTCTGCCCAACGGTGTCACAGCAGATTTTTTTTGCAGCGCCGCATCCGTTATGACAAACGGGCAAGTACTCATCGCCGATGGCGATCTGACGATAAAAGGCCAAAGAAATTACTCGAACGACGCCTCGAGCGTATTTGACCCGCGAACCAATACCATAGTGGCGGGGCCGGCAACGGGCATTTATCGTTGGTATCCCTCCTTCGTATCGTTACCGAATGGGGAGAAAGCGATATTCGGGGGACTTTATAGTAATCGGGCGACTGGCATTGCGCCGTCGGGCGGCACACCGTCGATAACCCCACAGATAACCAACTCTGATAAGAGCTGGAAGCCACTAACCGGGGCCACCAGCGCCACCGCCTTCGGGAACGTTTACGAATCCTACAATTGGTATTATCCAAGAGCCAACGTTATCCCAGGCGGCAATGTCGGAGTTCTTACTAGTACCGGTTTGATCTTTGTCGTTGATACCTCGGGACCGGGCTCCATTACTCGAGTCGGCCAGACGAAGTTTTCCGGCAACCCTTGGTACCCGACAATTGCATTCGCGCCGGGAAAATGGCTCTCCATAAGAGATGATCAAGTGGTGATCAAGTTACAATTTGCCAGCGGTGGGTCACCGACCGTGACGCAGGTCGCCAGCCTCGATCAAGACCGGATATGGGGGAACGCTACCGTCTTGGCGGACGGAAGAGTTCTCGTCAATGGTGGGTCTACAGTTTTTAACGAATTGATCGGAGTATCCTACCAAGATATAATCTGGGATCCGGCAACCGAGCAGTGGACACCTGGCGCAAAAGCTGCCATACCTCGATTGTATCACAATACTTCTCTGCTGCTGAGCGATGCGACGGTGCTGACCGCCGGCGGCGGGGCCCCGGGGCCCTTGATAAACTTGAACGCGCAAATCTATTATCCGTCTTATTTATACGCACCGGACGGAAGCCCGGCCGTGCGGCCCACGCTTGATGTTCAGCCTAAACTGACTTCCCCCGGGACTTTAATAAACGGAACTGTTGGGCAAGACGATCAGATCGCGCGCGTTACCGCGCTGCGTACGGGAGCGACAACGCATGATTATAATTCCGACGCGGTGTTTCTGACACCTACTTTCACGCAGACGAGGCAACAACTCAGCATACAATTGCCCGACGATACCTCGCAATTGATCCCGGGCTTCTGGATGATATTCGCCTGGAACGACAAAGGCGTGCCATCGCAAGCGTCAGTGATCCGCGTTGCTGTTAGATGACAGGCCAGTGGAAAACCGCAACAGCGCTGTGCCATCGTCCGGATGTGAGCTGCAACTCGCGGAAGTGAACGGAAGCGTCGCGAAGAGGAAGGATTCCAAGACCGTGCAGTGGGCTCCGAACGTGCGACAGCCGCCCCTCGTGACGTCACTGCGCGGAACCGCCTGGCGGCGCATCGCGAAACTGGCGTTCTTTGCGCTGTTGCTGGCCGCGGGGCTCCTAATTCTTTATCAACAACTCGTCGTCAGGGTCAGCCGCGATGCGGTGATCAATGCCCGCGTCGCGGTCGTGCGCGCCCCGATCGACGGGGTCGCAACCGCCTCTGTCACCACCCCAGGTATCCCGATCAAGGCCGGCGCAGCGCTCGGCCAGATCGCCGACCCGCTCCCCGACGACAGCCGTCTCTTCGAACTGCAGCGCGAGGCGAGCGACATCGACCTCGAGCGCGCCTCGCTCGCGGCCCGGCTGACCGATCTCGCGCGGGCGCAAGCCGACGCCGAGGCGCAAGCCGAAGCCTATCGGCTGGGTCGCGTCAAAGAGCTGGAGCTCGGGATCGAAGAAGCGAGCGCCAATCTGGCGGCGGCGACGGCGCGAAAAAGCGACGCCGACGAGGCGGCCGCCCGCGGCGCTTCGCTGCACACCCGCGGGTTCCAGTCCGACGAGGCGCAGGACAAGCTCGGCCACGCCCAGGAAATCGAGCACCAGGGCGTGATCGCCGCGCTCAAGAGGCTCGACGCCCTGTCGATCGAACTCGACGCGGCGCGCCACGGAACCTTTCTCGGCGACAGCTACAACGACGCGCCGTCATCGTTGCAGCGGGCCCGCGAACTCGCATTGCAGCTTGCCGAAGCCCGCACCGCACTCGACGACCAGGCGCGCAAAGGAGCAGCGCTACGCGGGCAGCTGATCGCCGAGCGGCAGCGGTTGGCGGCCCATACCAAGGCCGCGCTGACCGCACCGGTCAAGGGCGAGCTGTGGACCGTAATGGCCGAACCCGGCGAATACGTGCGAAAAGGGCAGGAAATTCTGACGGTCCTCGACTGCTCGACCGTGGTCGTGACGGCCTCGGTCAGGGAACTCGATTACAACCGGTTGCGGCTCGACGATCCGGTCGAATTTCGCGTCTCCGGCAGCGACCGCGCCTATAGTGGACGGATCGTCAAGCTCGGCTCGTCGACGGCCTACGCCGTTCCGCCGGCTCAGGATGGCCGGCAGATCGTCGTGGCCCTGTCGGATCTTCCGGCCGACAGCGAAGACGCCTGCGCCGTCGGCCGCTCGGGAGAAGTTGTGTTCGAGAGCACCGGCCGGGGCGTAGCGGGTCATCTCTTGCGGGTTCTGGACCGGCTCTTCGACCTGTCCTGAACCGGTCCCGGCGTGAGCGATCTCGGCCTGAGCTTTGTCATCATCGGCGCTGCGGCGCTCGTTCTGCCCTATCTCGACCGACGCGACAGCTATGCCCGCACGATCGTTTTTGGGCTCGTCACGCTGCTGAGCTGGCGCTATGTCGCCTGGCGCTTTTCGGCGACCCTGCCGCCCTTGGCGCCGACTATCGACAGCCTTTACCCGTGGTGGTTTGCGATTTTCGAAGCGGTCGCCACGGCCGGCGCTACGATCAGCTACTTGACTTTCAGCCGCACGCTCGACCGCCGCAGCGAGGCAACGCAATACCGCGCCTGGCTCGATCGGCTGCCCCGGCTGCCGCGCGTCGACGTGCTGATCGCCACCTACAACGAAGCGGCACCGATCCTGACGCGCACGATCGTCGGCGCGCTGGCGATCGACTTTCCGCAGAAGCGCGTCTGGGTGCTCGACGACGGGCATAGAGCGTGGCTGAAAGAGCTGTGCCTCGCGAAAGGCGTCCATTATCTGACCCGCCCCGACAACCGGCACGCGAAGGCCGGCAACATCAACCATGCGCTCGAGATTCTGAGCCATGACCGCGACCCGCCCGAATTCGTCGCCGTCTTCGACGCCGATTTCGTCGCGCAGAGGAATTTTTTGTGGCGGACGATGCCGCTGTTCCACGACGCAGCCGTCGGCCTGGTGCAGACGCCGCAGCATTTTTTCAACCAGGACCCGATTCAATCGAACCTGTTGATCGGCCATGTCTGGCCGGACGAGCAGCGCCTTTTCTTCGATCATACGCTGCCGTCGAAAGACGCTTGGGGAGCCGCGTTCTGCTGCGGCACCTCGTCGGTCATCCGGGTGAGCGCTCTCGAAGATGTTGGCGGCTTCGCGACCGACTGCGTCACCGAGGACCTCCTCGTCACGCTCGAGCTCGATCGCAAAGGATGGCGGACCGTCTACCTCAACGAACAGCTCAGCACCGGCCTCTCGCCCGAAGGGATCAAGGAATATCTGACGCAGCGCGGCCGCTGGTGCCTCGGCTCGATGCAGATTGTCCGCTCGTCCTTCGGGCCATTCTCCCGCGGCCGCCTGAGCCTGCCGGTCCGCATCGGGCTGATCGACACCTTTTTCTATTGGGCAGTCACTTTCTCTTTCAAATTCGTCTGCCTGATCATCCCGTCGATCTATTGGTTCACCGGGGTCAATGCCATCTCGGCGCCGCTGAGCGAGATCGTCCGCTATTTTCTGCCCTATTACCTCTCGGTCATGATCGCCTTCGGCTGGGCGACGGGCGGACTGATCCAGCCGATCCTGACCGATGTCTCGCATGTCCTGACAATGTTCGAGGCGCTGCGGGCAACCGTCATCGGTTTGTTCAAACCGCGCGGCCAGCCGTTCAAGGTTACCGCCAAAGGCGGGCGCCGCGGCCATGTGCGGATCGGCTGGCCGATGATCGGACGGTTTGGGCTGATCGCCGGGCTCACCCTCGCCGGCATGCTCTATGGCAGCCTCTATGATTTCGCGCCGTCGCACGGCCGGTTCGATGCAAAAATCATCAATCTCGCCTGGAGCATCTACAACGTCGTCGTGCTGCTGATCGCGATGTCGGTGTGCATCGAACTGCCGCGTTACCGGCGCGAAGAGCGTTTTGCCGCGACGGAGCCGGTACGCGTTCGGGCCGGCGACCGTGTCTTTACCGCGCCCCTCGCCGACATATCGTTGTTGGGCGCGCGCATCCTGGCGCCGCGCCCGGAACCGTTGGGCAGCGCGGTGACCTTGACCGTGCAGCATGTCGGCGAGGTAAATGCCAGGATCGCCCGCGGCTCGGACCAGATGTTCGCAGTCGAGTTCCTGGCCGGTGATCAAGCCCGCGACGCTCTGATCCGCAAACTCTTTTCCGGCCGCTACGGGCGACCCTCGGCGGCCGTGCACTTAAGCCAGGTGATAGGTGCGCTGTTCGCGCGGCTGTTGCGCTGAGTGCTGCTGCACCGATCAACCGGCTCCGAGCAATGCCGCGCGGCAGCGGTTGCGGCAAAAGGCCGGGTCAATTTTGCGCTCATAGGCCGGCGGATCGGTCGGCCGGACCCGCAGCACGACAAAGCCGCGCCGGAAAAAGCGACATGCCGACCGGGCGATGCCTCAATGACATTGCCCGGTCTTGGTCTTGGCGATGTTGCCGCCGCCCATGATCAGCAGCGAGTTGCCGCGGCACTCCAAATCGCCGCTGACCCTGTTGCCGACGACATCGAGCCGACCGCTATTAGCGTTCACTGTCGCATTGCCGCCGACGGAATTGTCGAAGATCAGCACCGAGCCGGTATTGCTCTCGGCAGCGAGACTGCCGCCGATCTTGTTGCCGGGGCAGATCAGCGGATCAGCCGAGCCAATCTGAACACCGGTTGCATTGTCGTCGAACGTCATGTCGCCGACGACCGTCGTGCCGCACACCGAATTACTGGCACTACCTGGGTGCTCGATGGTTAGGTCGACGCCGATCGTCGCGCCGGGGCTGAGGGTGAAGGTTCCGCCGCCATGGACGGTCAAGCTGCCGCCGACCGCGGCGCTGATGAGCACAAAGTTGCCGCCGACCACATCGACATTGCCGGTGATCTCTCCGCCATTGATGAACGCGCAATCCTGCCCGGCGGAGACGGTCACATTGCCCTTAAGGGTGCCGTCATACACCCCGTTGCAGCGAGACCCCGAAGCGGGCACGGATTGCACCGCCGGCATCGCGATGAAACCGCCGAAGGCGATGGGGATGCTGCCTACGCCAATTGTGGTGGTCACCGTATCCGTCGCCGTTGCGATCACCGACACATTGTTGGAGCCGCTGTTCGCGGCATAGAGCCTGCTGCCGTCCGGGGTCAGCGCCAAGCCGTAGGGCTGATTACCGACGCGGATCGTGGCGGTCACGTTATTGGTTGCCGCATCGATCACCGACACGCTGTTGCCGGGGGTGAACGAGTTCGCGACGTAGACCTTCTTGCCATCCGGGGTGATTGCCACTTCTTCGGGGCTGTGGCCGACGGGGATTGTTGTGGTCACCTTATTGGCCGCCGTGTCGATCACCGACACGCTGTTGCCGGGGGTGAACGAGTTCGCGACGTAAACCTTGCTGCCGTCTGGGGTCACCGCCACGCCGTTGGCCCCGTAACCGACCGGGATTGTCGCGGTCGCCTTATTCGTCGCCGCGTCGATCACCGACACGGTGCTGGAGCCGGCGTTCGAGACATAGACCTTGCCGCCGTCCGCGGTCACCGCCACGCCCCAAGGCAGGTTGCCGACGGGGATCGTCCCGGTTACCTTATTCGTCCCCGTGGCGATCACCGACACAGTGTCGTCGTTCTGGTTCGCGACATAGAGCTTGCCGCCGTCCGGGGTCACCGCCAAGCCCCAGGGACCACCGCCAACGGGGATTGTGGCGGTTACCTTATTCCTTGCCGTGGCGATCACCGACACAGTGTCGTCGCCCTGGTTCGCGACATAGACCTTGCTGCCGTCCGGGGTCACCGCCACGCCAAATGGCTGATTGCCGACAGAGATCGTGGCAATGTTCTTATTGGTCGTCGTGTCGATCACCGACACGCTGTTGCCGGTGATGTTCGTAATGTAGGCGTTTTGCGCGCGACTTTGCGCGCTGCCGAAGAGACCGGCGAGGGCAAAAACCATGATCGCGAACAACCCGGACATGCGAAGGTTCATGGCATCTTCCCGGACGGATCGGGGCCTACTGCCAGCGCGAAAAGCTGATCCGTCGATTTGGATCGACATCGTATCAATACTTGGTTGGGATGAACAATCGTGAAAGTATAGTTAAAAAGAGAAACTCTCTCGTTGGAAACGCAATGAACGATTTTCAGGAGCGATCGTCATCCAGAGCGCACGAGGCGCTCGGCTTTGCCGCGGGCTCAGCGCGGCTGATACTGGGCGGACCCGGCGGCGAGGAATTGCAGGTCGCCGCCGGCGATGTCGCGCTGCTGCCGGCCGGGACCGGCCATTGCCGGATCGCGGCCAACGCCGATTTCCTCGCCGTCGGCGCCTATCCGCCGAGACAGGATATCAGAACCCGCGCGATGCGCCGACCACCGAAACGCTCCGCCGCATCGCCGAACTCGGCTTTCCGGCGACAGACCCGGTCGGCGGCGCCCTCGGCCGCCTCTGGTCCCGACCTTAGCGCGGAGAGCTGCGGTCTAGTAAGTCGGAGGCGGCGGCGGGGGCGGTGGAACCGGGACGGCGTGGCCGGTGGCGCCCAAGGTTCCTCCGGCGACCCCGCCGACCACCGCGCCGGGGGCGCAGCCGATCGGTATCGTTACCAGACACCCGATAACCGCGCCGGATGACCCTCCTTCGACGCCGCCCGTCGTGTGATTCGCCGGTTGCCCGACAGTACACGCGGCGAGAGCGCCGGCGAGGGCGATCGTACTGATAATTTTTATCATTGTTCCTCGTTCCTCCCGTTTCGTTGCCTCGATTTGATAAGGTCAGCACATGGAGTGAACACCAGACGCTGACAATGATCCCAAGCGAGGCGCGGGCGTCACCGGGCGGTGATGATGCTCGCCCGAGCACCTTCGACAAACCCAAGATTTCCGCCGCATTGAGCCATCTACGGCGTCGAAGATACTCATTCATCCGGACCTACGCGGGCCCGCAAGGGAGTGGGTCGCAAAAATCGCGCCGCGCGGTCAGAATTCTCTTTCGGAATTAGGTATTCCTTGCCGTCGCGACCGAGAACCGAAGCGTAGCGCGCACCTTCATCGCTTCCTCTCACAGCGCTTCTGGGGGAGACCTGGGTTCGGCGAACAGGTCAGCGAGCAGAACAGAACTGTCGACGTAGATCACCAGCGGTCTTCTCGATCCTGGGCGAGATCGGCAAGCAACTCATCCAAGGTGTATCCAGGGATCGGTTGACGCGGCGGCAGCGGTCGAAACGGCCTCTTCGCCGGCCGAATCCAGCCTTCGCGGAGGCCGCGCTCGATGACCGATTCCGAGGCGCGTCGTGGCGGCACGATCTCGGCAACGACGCGGCCGCGGTCGGTGACGACGACGGTCTCGCCGGAGGCCGCCAGGCGGACGTATTCGCTGAGCTTGTTCTTTGGGACCTTGAGGCCGACGGAGCGCATCACGCAATGTCGCTTCTAGAAACCACTTGGACAAGCGACCGCGGCCGCCTTTACTCGCGGCGAGAGGCTGGCTAAGGCAAAAATAGAATTACGGACAATCGCCGCGGGCGGGCTTCGAAAGGACGCTGGGATGGCGTTCACGACAGGGTGCCTGCCGCGCGCATACCTTCGAGTGGCCCCAAGGCTGGGACAATGCAGGGTGTGGAGGGCGCTGCAAGTTCTTGATCCAATCGAGGATGCTCGGTTTCAGATCATCGATCGCTGCCTGGCGTCTGACGAGCCGTGCATCGACGCGATGGGTGGGCGCTAAATTAGCAATTCTCGCGATAGACTTACGTGCGGCTCGTCTGCATAACTATTGCGAGTTTCGGACTGCCGGCGAAGAGCCAAGCGTCCGATGAATTGCGGACCGGGCTACGCTTTAAGACTCACTGGTACAGCCCAAATCGGGCGGATAAAAGTCATGGCGCACGAAGAGTCATGTCGAATTTGTCTGCCGCGCCGACGGTCGAGGCTTCGCTCGATCTGAACGAGGTCGAGCAGGCGATCGCTACGTTGCGGCGCGAGCACCGCAAAGGTGATCCTGCTCGCCGGCCGCGAGGGGATGCGCTACGAGGAAATGGCCGCGGCCCTCGGCGTGCCGATAGGAACCGTCCGCTCCCGCCTATCGCGCGCCCGCACCAGGCTGCGCGAGCTGATGGGCATTGGCGAGACGGCCGCGACGCCGTCTCCTAAGTGGCGCGATCAGGGTCCCCTGCGGCAGGGCAGAATGGCCGACGGCGGCGACAGCGCGCCTGTGCGCGAACCGTTGAACGAAAGCGAAGGGGGTGGGTCGGGGAGACAAGAGCGCCGACGGACGGGAGTCTTCTGCCCTACCTCTTGCGCATGAACACGGCTATTCGGATTTGTGATCAAGGTTGATAGACGCCGTAGTGCGCATGGTAGGTGCCGAGCGTCGCCGGACCTGTCTTGGTGAAAACAGTTCCTTGGACAACGTGCTTACCTTTTGCAAGCGAAACGGAGTAGGAATAATTTCCAACCACATAACTCTTGTCAGTAGGCAGCGTCCCCTGATAAGAGCATTGGAAATTCGTGCCACTTTGATCTACCTGGGCACAAATATCCCACAAATTGCCACTTGTGGTGTTCTCTCCAATTTGGAGCATGATCTCGACTTCGAGTGTACACGCGGCTTTGCAGGTGAAGGGCGTGACAGCATTAAAGGTGAAGGTGCCAGCTTTTGGGATAGTGCCGCCGCTCGGCCCTTGGTCGATTAGAGTCTGTTGAAGGATATGGTTGACTGGAGGTGAAGAAGTGGAGTTCGGTTCAACCGCCATCGTGCTTTCGTAGGCCGTTTGCTGAGCAAAACCGCTGCTCGACGAGAGTAAACAGACCGCAGTCAGGCTGAAAAGCGCCTTGTTCATAGCTCCTCCGCACTCGCTCCACGTGGATCATGGAGCGTTCTATGGCCGACTTTGGGGTGCGCAGCACCCGGATTGGTTTAACCCGATATATCGATCAAAGAAAATCGATAGTTATGGTAAATATAAAAAAGCCTGACCTAGAGCGCCGCACGCCGGCCTAGCAGCGCGGGAATGCGTTTCTATCATGTAGAGGATCCACGTTTCGGAGGCCTTCGTTGCGGCGAGCCCTCGCATCAGGACTTGGCGAGGAACGCAGCGGCGCTCTGGGCCTTCACAAGTCGATGCCCTCGGCCACGTCGTGATCCAACCCTTCGTCCGCATCGCCGCGCCCACGAGCCGAACAGCACGACGCGCTCAAGCCGCTGGTCGTAGATTTCGTCCAGCGTAGTGCGGTAGCCCTTCAGGATCGGATCGTCGATTACGGCCGGTATCGCATTCCCCATATATCGCCGCAGGAACGCGAGTGTCGGACCGCTTCGTTTGTCAACCGCGCGGGCGAAGGCGCACGCTGACGGTGTGCGCGCCGCGGCGGCCGCAGCGGCGCTTAATTTTCAAAATAACAGGTAGGGGGCCGCGGGGCCGGCCAGTGTATCGGGGCGGCCGGTATTGTGTTCGCGAGTTCGGCAACGCTGTCACGATCCTGGCGCCAGGTCGAAGCGCCTTCGGCCTCGCCGACGGCCGCCCAGCTCATCCGCGTGCGCGACGCGCCCCAGCCGGCACTGGCGCGGTCGCGCCCGCAGTCAGGACGTAGGCGGGATCAGAGTTGCGACACTTGGTAGGTGATGTGAAAATCGCCGAGCATGGCCGGACCCTTGACGAAGACCGTCGGTTGCGCGGTGTAGGTCCCTTTTGTAAGCGAGACCGACCAGGCGAAATTGCCGGTCACATAGCTGGCATCAGTCGGCAACGTGCCTTGAAACGGAGCATCGAAACCGTCTGGTTTGCCGTCGAGCTGGCCGGAAATGGCCCACTGGTTTCCTGCCGCTTTGTTCCCGCCCGCTTCCACCATCGCCTGCAGCTGCAGCGTGCAAGGCACCCCGCAGGTGAATTTGAATGACATGTCCTTGCCCAAAGTATAGATAACACCGCCTTTTGGCAGAGTACAGCTGCAGTCTCCCTGAGAGATGCCGCTCGATGTACCAGCCGGATCGACCGGCGCCGCAGCCGGCGCATCTGCGGCAGATCCGCTGTGCTGGGCACGCCCGGGGAAAATCCAAAGGCAGCCGAGCGCCGTGACCGCGAGTATTGCGAAGTATCTAACCATCGACGAGCTCCTCTTGCCGAAACATGGCCGGCCGGCATCGACGGCGCGGCGGGCGGCAGCCGGGAGGCTGCCTCGGCAAAGATTAAGCCGCGCCCGAGACCGACACCAACCGGTGGGAGCGGCTCGATGCCTGGCCGCAAGGCTGCGAGGCAGGCTGCGCGATCGAGACGCGGGCGATCTATCTCCAGCCGGCGGCACGGCTCGCGTTCGACAAGCCTGTGGCCCCCGGCGTCGAAGCCTACGTCTCGGATCCGGCGAAGCCGGTGCCTTTCATCCCGCGGCCCATCAACCTCATCGGAGAGGAGGGCGCGGCGCGCTGGCAGAGCTGGCTCGTCAGCGACCAGCGCGAGGCGGCGAGCCGGCTCGACGTGCTGGTGTTCGAGACGGCACCGCTGACCGCACCCCTCAGATTGCGGGCGAGCCCGTCGTCAATCTCGCGGCCGCGACCACCGGCACGGACGGCGACTTCGCGGTCAAGCTGATCGACGTCTATCCCGACCAGATGGGCCGCGAGCCGAGGCTGGGGGCTACCAGCTCATGGTCTCGGCCGAAATCTTGCGTGGCCGCTACCGCGAGAGCTTCTCGACCCGAAGCCGATCGCGGCGGGCGAGCGGCTCGTCTACCGCTGCGGCCTGCCGCCGGTGAACTACGTCTTCCTCACCGGCCACCGCGTCATGGTACAGGTCCAGTCGAGCTGGTTCCCGCTCTACGACATGAACCCGCAGAGCTACGTGCCCAACATCTTCTTCGCCAAACCGGCCGACTACCGCAAGGCCGAGATCCGCCTCTTCGCCGACTGCGGCAGCTTCTTCGCACTACCCGTGGTCACGGGCGGCGGGCGGTAGAAGGACAGCGCCCGGCCGGTTGCGCGATCCTGCAGCCGAGACGCGGCAATATCATGTGAGCGGGCTTGCCCTCCTCACCACTGCTATCGCGCTTTCGAACACCGTCTGTCTCGGCGGTGCGCTCGATGGCCTGCGCCGCGGCGGAGAAATGATCCTCGCCCCTGTCGGCTGGCAGCACATCAATCTCGCCGGCGATGGTCTGCGGGATTACCCGGCGTGATCATGATCGCGAACGGCAAACTGGGGCAAACGATCGTCGGCCCGCCGGCTCGAAAGCTATAGTCGCCTGCGTCGTGTGCTACGGTCCGAGTCACGGCGAAAATTATGTGCCGGCGTTCGGGCTGCTGCTTGCGGACCGGGCGCGAATGGTCTGTATCTGGCGCAAGACCTCACACCGTGATAGGGGAAGTGAACGATGAAAGCTGGGGTGGTTTATCCGCAGGTCGAACTTGGCGGCGATACCGGGGCGGTCAAGGCGTTTGCCCAGGCGGCGGAGGACTTGGGTTACGACCATATTGTGATCTACGATCATGTCCTCGGCGCCGTTCATGCCGGCAGAGAACCGAAGCTGACCGGCCCTTATACGGAAAGCGATCCGTTCCACGAGCCGTTGGTCACCTACGCTTACCTCGCTGGGGTCACCAAGAACCTCGGACTGACCACGGGCGTGATCATCCTGCCGCAGCGACAGACTGCCTTGTTCGCCAAACAGGCTGCGGATGTCGACCTGTTCTCAGAGGGCCGGCTTCGCCTGGGCGTCGGGGTCGGCTGGAACTGGGTGGAATACGACGGTCTCGAAATGTCCGGGCATTTTCGCCGCCGCGGCAAGCGGCAGGAGCAGCAGATTGCCTTGATCCGTAAGCTGTGGGAGCAGCCTGTGGTCGACCATAAGGATTCCGACCACCGGATCGACAGAGCCGGGATATTGCCGCGCCCAAAACGGAGGATCCCGATCTGGCTGGGAGGTTTCAGCGAGGCCGCGTTCGACCGGGCGGCTAGGATCGGGGACGGATTCCTGTTTTCGGGCCGGACTCAAACCGAAGCGATCCAAATCAAGGCGAGGGTCGCGGCTAAGCTGCTCAAGCTCGGAAGGGATGCCGATGCATTCGGCTTCGAGTCCATCCAGCAATACAGTCGCGGGGACAACCAATGGCCCGGCGATATTGCGGCGTGGCGCGAGGCTGGGGGGAGCCACATATCCGTCGTGACGATGAGCGCGAACCTCAACACGGTGGACGGCCACATCGAAGCCATCAAGCGCTGGCGTAACGTCTACAACTCGGTCCGTTAGAGCTCTGCAGCGCCGTACTCGTGAGCGGATCCTCTTGGATCCGGGGACGCCGGCGGTCGCCGGCGTCCCCCAAAGCGGAAGAACCTTCCCGAAAGGACGGCCCTCCTCAGTTTTTTGCTGTGTGCGACAAGGTCAGGCAGCTCACCGAGCAACCCCGACGAGCTTGTGGCCATCGGGGTCACGAAGATAAGCGAGATAAGCGCCATTCGGGCGCACGCCAGGCGGATCCTCGATTGACGTGCCGCCATTCGCAACGCCGGCTTTGTGCCATGCTTCCGCCTGCTTGGCATCACTCATCATAAAGCCGATCGTGCCGCCGTTGAGGACCGTTGCCGGCTTGCCATCGATGGGTTTGCTGACCATGAAACGGCCGCCATTGTGCGAGTATGACAGGCGGCCTCTAGCGTCCTCAACAGCAGGTTGAGCACCCATTGCGGCAAAGAGAGCGTCATAGAATTTCTTTGACCGGGCAATATCGTTGCTGCCGATCATGATGTGGCTGAACATTTGTTTTCTCCATATGAGCATTTGGCACGCGCGCCGCCTCGTCCCGCAAGCGGAAGGCGGGCGGCGGGGCGGACAGTATGACGGGCCGGCGATCGGCAGAAGAGCAAAATCTCTCCCACTCCATCGCCGGGCGTGGCCGTCTGTAACGGCGAGGCGTTCGGGCAAAGGCGGGGGCCGCTATCGGGCATGCGCTATCATCGATGGAAGGCATAGACTGATCGACCCCGCAATATTGGATACCCCAGAGGGGTTCGTGCAGGGAGCAGGAGCAACGCCATGCCGATCCTCGGAAACAAACGTCGCGGACAGATCATCGTCATAGAGATGAGCGGTGCGGGCCGACGCCGTGCGATGCTGCTCCCGCCGATCACGGGTTGAGATCGATGATGGCGACCCGGCCGACCGTCCTCAGCCTCGCCGCCGATCTTGCGGCGGGACGCACCACGAGCCGCGCGCTTGTCGATGCGGCGCTCGCGCGGATCACCGATCCGTCCGGCGAAGGCGCCCGCACCTTCACCAAAGTTTACGCCGAGCAGGCGCGCGCCGCCGGCGATGCGCAAGACGGGCTGCGCCGGGCCGGGTATGTCGCGTCGCCGCTGGCAGGCCTGCCGGTGTCGATCAAGGACCTGTTCGATGTGGCCGGCGAAGTGACCCTCGCCGGCGCGAAAGCGCTCGATGACCGGCCTGCGGCCGAGCACGACGCGGCGATCGTCGCCCGCCTGCGCGCCGCCGGAGCGTTGATCATCGGCAAAACGAACATGACCGAGTTCGCGTTTTCGGGCGTCGGCATCAATCCGCACTATGGGACGCCCGGCAACCCGTACGACCGCAAGCGCATTCCCGGCGGTTCGTCCGCCGGAGCGCCGGTTTCGGTAGCGGATGGCTGCGCCGTTGTCGCGATCGGCACGGACACGGGCGGGTCCGTTCGCATCCCCGCCGCATTATGCGGCGTCGTCGGCTTCAAGCCGACGGCAAGGCGCGTCCCGCGCGCCGGCGCCACGCCGCTGTCGACCAGCCTCGACTCGATCGGTCCGCTGGCGAACAGCGTCGCCTGCTGCGCGATCGCCGATGCGGTGATGGCCGCAGAGAACCCCGTCGCACCAGACGAGGCACCGATCCCGGGACTACGGCTCGCCATACCGCAAAGCTTTGTGCTCGACGATCTCGCGCCCGAGGTGGCCAACGCCTTTACCGAAGCCTGCGCGGCCTTGTCGCGGGCCGGTGCCCGGGTCACCGACCTGCCGCTTCGCGAATTGAACGAATACCCGCGGCTGAGCGACCGCGGCAATCTCGTCAACAGCGAGGCCTTTGCCTGGCACGAGGAGCTCCTCGCG
This sequence comes from uncultured Alphaproteobacteria bacterium, assembly GCA_963790875.1. GTDB lineage: Bacteria > Pseudomonadota > Alphaproteobacteria > ATCC43930 > CGMCC-115725 > AP-15. Next base: position 11,214 of record CAWBQT010000011.1, on the reverse strand, counting down.
CGGCGGGGCAACGAGTACGATCCGCGGGTCCGCTCACGCATCGAGTTTGGCCGCGCTGTCGGTGCCGCGGCCTATATCAGGATATGCGCCGCCCGCGCCGATTTCATTGCGCGGGTAGCGGCGCGAACCGCCGATTTCGACGGCCTGCTGATGCCGACCGTTCCGATCGCGGCGCCGCCGATCGCAGCATTCGAAAATGACAGTGAATACTTTCGCCTGAACGAACTCATTCTGCGAAATACCGCCCTCATCAACTTTCTCGACCGCTGCGCCGTCACCCTGCCGATCCAGCCGCCCGGCGCCCCGCCGGTCGGCCTGATGGTGGTCGGTGAGCATGGCGCCGACCGCCGCCTGCTGGCCATGGCGCGCGGTATGGAGCCGATTGTCGCCGCGCAACGCTGAGCTTCGGTCGCGAGCGACCCGTGGCGGCGCGCGCGTCTTGGAGGATTCCGAAAGCCGCGCCCGATCACTCGACCGGGCTAACTCCGACAAGGCCGCGAGTGTCCGACGGGCGCATTCTTAGCGAAATTCGCCGACTTCCTTCCAAACGTCTGCCACCGCCGCGCGCGCCGCCTTGGCCATCAGCCCGCTGTCGTTGGCGATCGTGGTCAGGCGGAACCCCATGCGGATCATACGCGCCGCATAGGCCGGTTCTCCGCAATGAATACCGGGGTAGATACCGCACTTGCGGCATGCCGCCAGCACGATTTCGTACATGCCGAGTTGCTCGGCATCTTCGCTGTCGAGCTTCGGCGTCTTGCCGAGTGAGAAGGCTAGGTCGGCGGGTCCGACATAGATCGCGTCGATCCCCGGCACGTCCAATATCTCCTCGATGTTCTCGACCGCTTGCCGTGTCTCGATCATCGGAATGACGAGAACCTCGTCATTCGCAGTTTTCTGGTAATCGCCGGCCACACCGTACATCGCGGCGCGGATCGGGCCGTTGCTACGCTGCCCCTTCGGCGGATAGCGGCAGAACGAAACGAGAGCCCGCGCCTCTTCGCGCGTGTTTACCATCGGGCAGATGACCCCGTACGCGCCGCCGTCCAGCACCTTGCCGACGATGCCGGGCTCATTCCAGGGGACCCGCACGAGCTTGGTCACCGGAAGCCGGTCCATTGCCTGAAAGCAGTGGACCATCGTCTGGTAGTCCTGCACACCGTGCTGCATGTCGACGGTCACGCTGTCCCAGCCGCACTGAGCCATGACCTCCGCCGAAAAGCCGGAGGGGATGGCGAGCCACCCATTGACCGCCGCCTTGCCGGCCTTCCACCGTTCCTTCAGCTTGTTCTCAGCCATGTCGTTTCCTTTCGCTGCCGCTCAAAGAGGCACTGCCGTCGCATGATCGCATGGCGGAGAGACGCAGCAAAGCGACGACGGGGCAAAGCGATGACGGGGCAAAGCGACGACGCGCGGGAAACGCAGGGGTTGTGCGACGGGCTCGCCGAGCGTTGCCCACCTTGCCGGCCAGCCGGCTTGTCGAGATCGAGTCAGGGTGGGGCTGGGCCGGTTCAGTCCCCGGCCGGATCGGCGGAGCAAGCAGCGTATCGGGCATGACTTCGCGCTCCTAATGGCGCAGATACTGGTCGAGGAACGCGACCGCCCGCTGCCGGGCGTCGGCGGCGTCGGCCGGATTGTAGAGCATCCGATGCCCATGCGAATAGCCGCTGCCGCCGCTCGGCGCATCGAAGTGATGATAGGCGTCGGGATACACGTGCAATGTCATCAGCCGGTTGGCCGGCTGGCTGGCGAGCGCGATGCACGGGCCCGGCAGGGACCAGTCGTCGAGCCCGCCGTTCAGCGCCAGCAATGGCACTACAACAGGGTTGCCGTCGGGTTTGCCGCAGCCGCCGTAGAGGGCGACGCTCGCGGCCAGCCTGCCGCCATGAGCGGCGAGGCGGTCGCGCAACGGGCGCAATTCCGGGAAATCGCGGGCCGCGGCAATCGCCGTGCCGCCGCCATGCGAAAACCCGATCGCCGCGATCCGGTCGGCGCGGACATCCGGCCGGGCGGCGAGCACGGCGGCAGCGGCGAGCACGTCCGGCGCCCGCTGCCGGAAAGTAAGCAGGCCGCCGCCGCAGACATCCGACAGGCCGCGGGCGGTGAAGCTGTCCATCGTCAATATTGCGTAGCCCTGCCCCTGCAACAGCGACACCCACAGCGGCATCGCGCCCGAATAATTGTTGGCGTCGAAGCCGGAGCAGCTGTGCAATACGATGACGGCCAAAAACGGCCCCGCCCCCGCCGGCGCGTAGAACCAGGCCGTCAGCTGGATCTGCCGGCCGTGCCAGTCAACCGGCACCATCACCTGCTCGGCGGCCGCCGCGCCGCGGCAGAAGCCGATCAACAATAATAATGCCGCTGCCGCCAGTCTCAACATGCCTGTACTCAATGGAGGTATTGAGCGAGAAGCGCCTGCACCCGCGCGCGCACATCCGCCGTCGCCGCGAGGTCTGGGGCCACGATGTCGCCGTAAGCGGTATTGGAGTTGCCCTCGTCGAAAGCATGACAGGCGCCGGGATAGACCTGCAGCGTGATCGGCGTGCCTTGCCGCTGCGCCTTGGCGAGCGGGACGCAACGCGCCGGCGATACTGTAGTGTCGTTTCGGCAATCCCAGTCCGCTCATCTCTTGCCTCCATCGTCGCGGGGCTCCAGAGGACGCGCCTCTGCCTTTCGGACTACCAGCGGCGGTGCCGAAATAGCCGTAGTGTCGGGTGTCGTCGCTTCAGGCAGTAATTGGTCACCCGTAGTCAAATTCTTCGGCGGCTACAAGACGAACAGCGCCATCGCGATGGCGTGCTGCCGGGATGTCATCGCTCGGGTAAGGCGGCGCAGACCGAATGTTGATGCGCACGCGCCACGTAGGTCGATTGGGGCACTCGCCGAGCGGACGTTATTCAGTCAAGCCTTGTTATCGGCAATGATTTGTCTATATACGGCGGTTGCCTCTCCGTCGTCGAGAACAGGGGTAAGGTCCAGTTCCATGTAGGGGTTCCATAGTCCAAGGGTAACGCTGCACGGCAGCAGGGTCGGCCGCTTCGAATATTACCACTCCAGTTCGTGATGCCACGTCGTGCCAGCGACCTAAAATCTTCACACCTTCACCGGCGTTCGCCTGCTCCTGCGGTGACATCGATGTGAACTTCTTGAGTACCGGCAGCCAAGTGTCGTGCGGAACCGCCCAGTCACAACGGAATTTCATGCGAGCCTCCCTCTTTGCTTGGTTGACCCGGCGATGCTCACGCAGGGTTGCCTATAAGATCCGTAGTCAACGCTTCAAACTAGAAGGACGCAAGGGCGTTTAGTCAGCGATCGGCCGCGCGACGCGGGGACAGTCCTGGATGATGCTGAAGGCGATCCGCCGACAACGGATCACGCGGCACTCCCAGGCCGGGCAAATCGGGGGCTCGGGTTTCCACCCAACATGAGGCACCCTGGGGCAAAGTGCGTCGCGTCAAACGATCGTCGCCGCGGGAAGCGATGGGGGCGGCGGCACGCGCAGTGTAAGCACGCATTTCGTGCAGCTCGCGTCATCGGCGGTCCAGCCCGGCGCGATGACCGCGGCGCTATAAACTGGCGGCGAAAGCATCGCGATGTAGTCGATGAGATGGTGGCAGCACCCTTTGTCGCTGCTGTTGATGACCGCGGTCGCCGACTGGTCGGTGAGGACCGTGCAGTTCGGCAGCGTGTGATAGATGGTCAGATGTGTGACATCCACCGGCGGCACGAGCGGTACGACATCGTGCTGATAGTTGATGACCTGATAGTTCGTCAGCCGCGCCTGGAAGCCTGAGACGAAATCGGCGTCGCCGAGTTTCGGTGAGGCGAACATGACCGCACCTACTCTCTCTGCACCTAGGCAGTTCTGGTCCGCCAGGTCGTACGCGAGCGCCTCCGCTAAGGTCGAGCCCAGGCTATGACCGAGGACGACAACCTCGGCTGACCCGACGGCCCCTTTGATACCCTCGGAAAGCTTGACCGGCGCCGCGCCGGGATTTGCGAGCGGCCAGTACTGCATCGAAAAGTATATGCCCGCAAAGCCACTTTCGACGCGGCCGGGTAGCGGCGGCTTCGAGGCCGAGAAGAAATCGAAATCATCTATCCATTCCTCGGCATGGTCGGTGCCGCGGATGACTGCCGCGTACAAATTCGGGTCAGCATTATTCTGCGCCAAGTAGCCATACCGAACTCGATCGGGACCCGGCCGGATCATGCCGATCCTGATGCCATTCGGTGAGCTCGCGATGATGTCGTCGGCCGAGGTGATGATGCCCACCACCTTCCAGCCGTCGGCTGCGACACGGATATCGACCACCGGTGATGCCGGGTCGAGATGGGCATCGCACATGTCCCAGGCGTACATGACGAGGAGCGCGTACTTCGCGTAATCGTCACTGGGCAGATTGCGAACGTTTGGCATCGGTATCCCCTGTTCGACACCTGGTCGTGCGTATTTTCATACCCGCAAACGATGCCTGAAATCAGCCCCGGTGCAAAATGTCGCCGGATCGAACGTCGCACTTCGACACTCTGGGCCCGGCTTGGTCGCTTGGTCACCTGAGCCGTTCGCGGCGCGAATGCTGTGTGGGCCGTTGTGGGGTTCGAAAGTGGTCGGTGGCGGTTGGACTATAGGCGGGGCAGGATTTTGAGTTATGTTGTAGGCCCTGCGGAGCGACGAAAAGGTCGTAGGCCGATGCCCGAAGTGACAACCGAACGTTTCGATGTGGTGATCATCGGCGCCGGCATCTCCGGCGTCGGCGCCGCCTACCACCTGACAAAACAATGCCCCGGGACGCGGTTCGTCGTGCTCGATGCGCAGGAAAGCTTCGGCGGCACCTGGCTGACGCACCGCTACCCCGGCATCCGTTCCGACAGCGACCTCTACACCTTCGGCTATCGCTTCAAGCCGTGGACCAGCGCACCGATCGCGACCGCCGCCGAGATCCTGCGCTATATGGGCGAGGTCATCGACGAGAACGACTTGGCCCGGCACATCCGCTACCGGCACCGGATCGCCGCGGCCTGCTGGTCGAGCGAAGCGAACCTGTGGACCGTCGAGGCGAGGCGGACCGACAATGGCGAAACGGTCCGATTCAGCGGCAACTTCCTGTGGATGTGCCAGGGCTATTACCGGCATTCCGAGGGCTACACGCCCGAATGGCCGGGGTTCGCCAACTACAAGGGCCGGATCGTGCACCCGCAGAACTGGCCCGAGGATCTCGACTATGCCGGCAAGAACGTCGTCGTCATCGGCTCGGGTGCCACCGCCGCGACATTGATCCCGGCGATCGCCGGCGATTGCAGGCATGTGACGATGCTGCAGCGCTCGCCGACCTGGTTCCGCACCGGGCGCAACGCGATCCCGCTCGCCGACGAGCTGCGCGAATTGGGCATCGACGAGACCTGGATCCACGAGATCGTGCGCCGCAAGATCCTGCACGAGCAGTCGGTCTTCACCCACCGCTCGTTCACCGAGCCGGAGCGGGTGAAGGCCGAGCTGCTCGGTGCCGTGCGCGGCTATCTCGGGCCCGACTACGACGTCGCGACGCATTTCACGCCGAGTTACCGGCCGTGGCGGCAGCGCATCGCCTTCATTCCCGATGGCGACCTGTTGCAGGCGGTCCGCGCCGGCAAGGCTTCCGTCGTCACCGACGAGATCGAGACCTTCACCGAGACCGGCATCCTTTTGCGGTCCGGCGGCACCCTCGAAGCCGACATCATCGTCACGGCGACCGGTTTCCATTTGAACGTGCTCGGCGACATCGACTTCGCGATCGACGGAAAACCGCTCGTCTTTTCCGATACCGTGACCTATCGCGGCATGATGTTCACCGGCGTTCCGAACATGGCCTGGGTCTTCGGCTATTTCCGGGCCAGCTGGACCTTGCGGGCCGATCTCGTCGCCGACTTCGTGTGCCGGCTGATCAACAACATGAAGGAAAGAGGTGCAAAACGGGTGACGCCGGCGCTGCGGCCCGAGGACCGGGACATGCCGCTCCTGCCGTGGATTGACCCGGAAAACTTCAACCCCGGCTATATGATGCGCGGTATCCACCTGTTGCCGCAACGCGGCGACAAACCCGAATGGCAGCACACCCAAGACTATTGGAGCGAGAAGGACGAATTCCCGGCCATCGACCTCGACGACGCGGCATTCGTCTACGCGTGAACCCTGACGAACCACTGAAACGGAGTGTGGATATGCTGACAGTAGCACCGAAGACGAGTTTTACAGCCGGCCCGTTGACGTTCACCGTCAAACACGAGTTGTGGGACGGCAACATCCAGGATCATCCCGATCAGGGTGTCGTGATCAACGTGACGGCGGATGTCGCCGACAAACGGACGACGCTGTTGCGGTTCAACTGCTTCGATTTCGAGAAAAGCTACGTCTACGGTCCGGAAAATACCGAGCTGGAGGTCGCCGGACCGGAGATGCTGGGCGGGGCGAGCTTGACGAACCTCTACCGCATGGACCCGACCGTCGACGGGAACCCGATCGGCTGGACTATCAAGACCCTGCGGACCAAGCTTCCGAAGATGCTGGAGCGGGCCGGCTATCCGCAGATCGCCGCCGCGACCGATCTCTCCGAGGTCGCCAATGTCCTGCCCGACGTGGAAGCCTGCGCCCGCGAACTCTATGCCGTTAAGCGGAACACGGTCAAACACAACCGCGGCACGCATATCTTCGAGGCCGGCAACATCCGGTTCGGGCTCGAGATGCGGCGGCTGCCGATGGGCGATGGCGGTCTCGCCATCCATGTCCTGGCCGACATCGGCGGGACCCCGGGCAAGGCCTATACGGAAGAAACCGAGCTCCTCGCCTTCGATCACTTCTGGAACGGCGCGCATTATCACTATGGCCCGCGCAACAAGAACCATCGCATCTATTGGGACCGGACATTGGTCGAAGATCCGCTCGCCTGGACGTTGGAGCAGTTCGAGACCGGAAAATTGCCGGTGATGATCGAGCGGGCGGGCTATCCGGGGATTGCTGCCGATCTCGACAGGGACAAAATCGCCTCAGTTTTTCCGGCGATGAAAAAGCAGGCGCTCGAGATGTGGGCCGAAGGCGAGAGGCTGACCGGTCACCCGGGATTGCCGCTGGAGCCGACCCCGAACCTCGCTGCGGCCGAGTAGCTCGAAGCCCCGGTGGTCCGACCCACACGCTTGGTTCCCGGGCGTTTGGTCAATCGGACCACCGGATCAACGTGTTGGTGGTGCGATTCCGCCAACGGATAGGAATCATCCGTTGGCATCGCACGCTGGCTGGTGATCTCTGCTGGCTTGAGTTCGCCGATGCGCTACGGCTTTTACCTCCCGACCCGCGGCCCGACGGCGACGCGCGACGGCATTCTCGCCCTGGCGCGCGAAGGCGAACGGCTCGGGCTGCATTCGGCGATGATCGCAGACCACATCGTATTCCCGGTCGAGAGCCAGTCCCCTTACCCCTATACGCTCGACGGCAAGCACCCCGGTGGCGGTGACGCGCTAGAGACCTTCTCGATCCTCGGGGTCGTAGCCGGCGCAACCGAGCGGCTGCGGCTCGTCACATCCGTGCTGGTGCTGCCCTACCGCAACCCGGTGCTGACCGCGAAGATGGCGGCCTCGCTCGATGTCTTGTCGGGCGGCCGGCTGACATTAGGTGTCGGCACCGGCTGGCTGAAGGAAGAATTCGAGGCACTGGATAGTCCCGATTTCGGCGTGCGCGGCGCCGTGACCGATGAGTGGATCACGATCTTAAAACAACTATGGCGCCAGTCGCCGGCCAGCTTCGAGGGCCGGTTCTATCGCTACTCCGATATTCGCTGCGAGCCCTTCCCTATGCAAAGGCCGCACCCACCGATTTGGGTCGGTGGCCATTCCCGCGCCGCACTGCGACGCACCGCCCGGCATGGCGACGGCTGGCACCCGGTCGGCGCCGTCGCCGCCTCGCCGCTGCCGCCGCAAGAGATGCGCACCCATCTCGCGACCTTGAAGCGGCTGACCGAGGCCGAGGGACGCGATTTCTCGGCGCTGACGATCTCCTACAAGGCGCCGCTGTACGACATCGGCATTCCGTCGCCGGACGGATCCCGCCGTCCGTTCTCCGGTGACCCGAATGACATCGCCGCTGACATCCGCGGCTTCGCGGCTCTCGGCGTGCACGAGTTGATCTTCGACTTCCGCGGCCAGTCGATTGCCGAGAGCACTGAGCGCTTGCAACGCTTCGCCGCCGAGGTTGTGCCGCGGGTGGGCGGCTAACTAAGGTCCGCCGCCGTCCCGGATCAAACCCGGCCCGAAAAGGATTTTGCATGCGACGACGGAACTTCGATGCCGATGCCGACGACGAGAGCCTGCCGGTGATCGTCCCGAGGAACGACAAGGCGGCAGTGCCGATATCACCCGATCGCGTCAGACGGCTGCGCAAGCACTTGGTCTTAACCTTGCGCGCAATGCGCGCGATGAAGAAGCGCGAGCATTGCGTTTCGCCTATTCGGTCGGAACCCGAGGGTTTTGCTGCCCGCGTGACGCGTACCGCCTGTTCTTTATGCAAGGGATGGTGCTGCAGGAACGGCGAGGACCATGCCTTTCTCGATGAAACGACGCTAGCGCGTGTGCGCCGCGCGAGGTTGGGACTGGATGTGCGCTCGCTGGTGCGACTCTATGTCGATCGAGTGCCGGAGGTTGGGTACAAGAATTCGTGCATATTCCACGGAAAGAAAGGCTGTACGCTGGACCGATCGCTGCGCTCCGATGTGTGCAACGACTACTTCTGTGATGGGCTCCACATTTATCTGACAGGCGGCGACGCCGTGGTGCCGACGATGATCATTGCCGGCGTGGGTGACAAGATGCGCACTTCGCCAATTCTGATGCCGCGGGCGGTAGGACGCTCGGATCCATCAACTATTGAGTGACGCGCCGATTTTTACCGGCTGGATAGCTCGATGATCTACAAGATCTGCCCGCTGTCGATCTGGCGTGAGGTGGAGCGCCAGGGCTCGTTCTCGGGTGTCGGGATCGACCGACGCGATGGCTACATACACTTCTCGACAGCGGCTCAGCTTCAAGACACCGCCGCCCGGCATTTCGCCGGCCAGGATGGGCTCGCTTTGCCGATAGAGCTTGTCGAATTCGGAGTTCAGACTGACGACCCGGTAATGGGGTGCCCCATATCACTTGCTCATCGGGCCTTCATCTCGCTCTGATGTCGGCTCTTCTTCGCGACGATCGCGGCCTCGTGGTTGGCAAGCGCCGCCCGCACAAGGCGAGAAACTCGATGCCGTCACCGGCCAGATCACCGCGTTGATCGAGGGTAACGAGCGCCGTCAGGAAGCTCTCCGGGCGAATGTCGGGACCAAGCTCGGCGACTTGAAGACCGACGCCGGGCTCAGCGCAAAAGCCCTTCGTGAGGAGATCACCAACAACCTCCAGAACCTCAGCGGTGCTCTCTACCAAAACATCGAGCAGATCTCGCAGTCCCAACGGGAGCGGCTGGACCGGGTATCGGTCAGCCTGACCGATTTGACCCAGCGGAGCGAGGAACAGCAGGACTTGCTGCGAAAAACCGTCGAGGAACGGCTCGATGCCATTCGCAAGGAGAACACGGAGAAGCTCGACCAGATGCGGCAGACCGTGGACGAAAAGCTGCAAAGCACCCTGGACCAGCGGCTCGGGGCTTCTTTCCAGATCGTCGCCGACCGGCTGGAGCAGGTCTACAAGAGCATGGGCGAGATGCAGACGCTCGCCAGTGGCGTCGGCGATCTCAAGCGGCTGCTGACCAATGTGAAATCGCGGGGCACCTGGGGCGAGGTCGCCCTCGGCAATCTGCTCGAAGAGATGATGGCTCCCGATCAGTTTGGTCGGAACGTCGAGATCGTCCCCGACAGCAACCAGCGGTCGAATATGCGATCCGCCTGCCCGGCGACAGCGATGTTCCGGTCTGGCTACCGGTGGATGCCAAGTTTCCGGTCGAAGATTATGAGCGGCTGGTCGACGCGAGCCAGCGCGGAGATGTCGATGCGGTCGAGATCGCGGCGAAGGCGATCGAAACGGGAATTCGGAGTTGCGCCAGGACGATCTGTGAGAAATACATCCACTCGCCGCACTCGACCAATTTTTGCCGTCCCATTCTTGCCGACCGAAGGACTGTTCGCAGAAGTCGTTCGCCGGCCGGGCCTCGTCGACGCCCTACCCGATAAGGTCAGCAAAAAATTGCGGGAGACGCAGGACGTACTGGAGAACGACGTTGGGGGCTATGGATCGGAAACTCCCGGAAATCGAGGTGTTGCCGGAAGTCGAGGCGACCGCCATCCTTGAACTGGACGGGCGAGACGAATTGGCCGAGGAACCCGAGCGTTACGCAGCCGAATAGAACATTGGATGTCACATAGTTGCGCGAGAGCTTGGGCTACCCCTTCGATAGCGCTAGCCGAAATCGGAAGCGCCTGGTCATGCCCTGCAGCAGGCAGAGCAACCGCGATGAGGCCGAGTTGGTCGCTCCACGGCGGTCTTGGAGCCTTCAAAGATTGCGGTAGCGTGGTCGAGTTTTTCGCGACCGAGCTATCCGACGATCCGGCCGGAGCGGTGATCCGGCTGGATGGGGCGATGTTGCGGAGGTAGCCAAGCCTCCGTCTATCCCGTGTCTCTTGGTTTCGAGTTCGATTGCTGATCCAGGAATCGAACCGGGCAACGCCCGCGATTGCCGGTGTAGGCGGAACGAAATTGCGAAAACGGAGGTTGCGGGGATAACGCTGCGGGATACACCGAGACGGATGGAAAGGATCGAGAAACCGCAGAAATCCCAGGATTTTGGCAGGCTGGCGCCGAGTCGCCCGCTCGTCGCCGCCTTCGAGGGGCCGGTCCGCAGCAATGCTGCGCGTTGCGCCAAGCGGCGGTCAAGGATCGCGTCTTTGCAGGATCGCGCAAGACCGTTCCGCGGGCAGCAAATCCGTTCAATCGCGGCCCGGCTTCCGCCGGGAAAATCGGCCGTCAATGCGCCGGATCAAGGCGTGCTCACGGAGGTGGCATCATGCAGCGATTTTTTGTCATGCCGGCCGGGGAAGAGGGGCCGCGGTTTTACGATCGTCGGACGATCGGTGATCAAGCGGCCGGCGCGATCGATGCACTCGAGACGATCGAATTCGGGCGGTTCCAGGTTTTGCCCCGCTCGCGGCAGTTGCTCGCCGATGGGATGCCGGTCGCCATAGGTGCCCGCGCCTTCGACATCCT
>CAWBQT010000010.1:0-29446 GCA_963790875.1 uncultured Alphaproteobacteria bacterium | reverse complement strand
ATGGGCGGCGTATCGGCGCGTAGGTGATGATTCTCAGGAAAGGTTCATCAATTCACGAGGGCTTGGCGGCCGAAGATCGACAGCCTTAAAGGGGACTGCCGGCGCTACCGACTCGAAAGGCAGTTCGGTTAGTTAATACCGGCGATCGCCAGATTCTGAGCAGGATCGCGTCTCCGGTTCGCGCGGCCAGCCCCCTATTTGCGCTTCGACTCTTCCGCCAGCCGTTCCGCTTCTCGCTCCAGTCTCTCGGCTGTCTGCAATCGCGCTTCCCAGATGACCGGGTTCGCGGTGCGTTCGGCGAGTTCTCGATACCAGAGCGCCAGTTGCCGCAATCTGCGTTCCAGTTCGGGCTGGTCAAGCGCGTGCCGGTCGTCGATCACCGCGGTCATTAGCGCTCCCGTCAAATCGGCATTAGGCGCGGAGGGGCCACCAGCGCGCGGACAAGATCGGCGCGACTGACGATGCCAACGATTCGGCCGTCACGCACCACGGGAACCCGCTTGATGCCGTGGTTCGTCAAGATGTCGGCGATGTCCCGAAGGCTTGTCTCTTCGTTGACCGTAATAACCGGCGTCGACATCAACTCGGATGCGCGCGGATAATTAAAGTTCGCCAGCAACTCGCGATTCACCTCTTCCCCTTCGGCGAGGATCGTCAACCACCAGTCCTGCCGCTCCTCGCATTCGGCCTCTTTGCGGCCGATCAGGTCGCCCTCGGAAACAATGCCGAGCGGCGCGCCGGCGCCGTCGACCACCGGTACCGCACTGATGCCTTTCGAGAGAAGGAGTGCTGCGATTTTGCGGACTGATGTGTCGGGTGCGACCGATACGACGTCACGGGTCATCACGTCGCTCGCCTTCATGCGTTCCTCCCTACCGGCTCGCTCGACGACCGGGAACCGCTCGCCGCTCTCGTCGAGGGTAGAGGGCGGCCGCCGCCGAAATGCTGCCGGCGGAAAGCTCGATGATTTCGCCGGTGATCTCTTCCTGGCGCAGCCGGCGAAAGCTTGCGACGAGATCGTCGAGCTTGCGCGCGACGTTGCTGCGCGCCGCGATCATCGCGCGCATGCGCGCCTCGTTCTCGGCGGCAAAGGACAGCATCACCGCCTCGCACAACTCGGCATAGACATATTCCTCGGCAAGCTCGGCGAGGAGCTGCTCCGGCGGCAGGGTCGTGATCGGCGGCATCGGGCGGGGCGCGACTTTGAAGCGCGCAAAGTCGAACGGCAGCAGGCTTCGTTCGACGATTTCAATCGTGGCCGAAGGCGCAGGCATCGCGTGGATCACCGCTACCTGCGACGCCCGATCCTTTTCGAGCCGCTGATAGAGTGCGTCGGTGATCCGGCTGGCGAGCACCGGTACTTCGTCGGCATGCGACACCATCGGTGCCGACCAGTCGAACACCAACCCCCGCTCGGCGGCGACCATCGCGCCGCGATCGCCGACCATCAAAAATTCCGATCCATCGGCTTTTGGATGGCGCACGGCGAGGTCGAAGACCCGCTCGTTGAAGGTGCCGGCAAATCCTTGCTCGGATGAAAGCACGATCACGACATGCCGCTCGGGGCGTTGCGATTTGCGCGGCTGCGGATCGGCTTCGGCGGCGAGCGCGAGCGCTTCCCCGATCGCCTTGCCGATCGCCGCGGCATAAGCGCGGATCCCGTCGAGGCGGCTGCGCGCCTCGTGCGAGCGGGCGGCTGCGCTGCCGCGCATCGCCGTGATCACGGCTTCGAGCTGGTGAACCGTGCCGATGCGGGTTTCGACCTCACTGAGCTTGCCGCTCATGGCGCGGTCGCCTTTTGCTCGGGCGCTGCCGCTAGCTCCTTGGCGAGATCGCCGATTGCGCCGGCGAGCGCAGCACGGGTCGCATCGTCGAGGGCACCCGTTTTTTCGATCGCCGTCACGGCCGCCGCCGCGTGCGCATCGAGATGCGCCGAGACACGCTCGCGCACCTCGCTGATAACGCTCGCCGGCAACGCGTCGAAGGTGCCCTCGGCGAGCGCCGCCAGCAGCGCCACCTCGTCGGCCAGGCGCAGCGCCGCAAAACGCGGCTGCGTCAGCAGCGCCCGGATGCGCTCGCCACGCGCGATCTGCGCCTTGACCCGACTGTCGGACAGACCGCCGAAGCGGGTGAACATCTTGAGCTTCGAGGAATTGCGCGTAGTCGAGGCGAACCCGCCCGGAAACCGCCCGCATCGCCGCGGCCTGCGCTTTGCCGCCGACCCGGCTGACGCTCAGGCCGACATCGACCGCCGGCCGCTGGTTCGCCGCGAAGAGGTGGGAGTTGAGGACGATCTGCCCGCCGGTGATCGAGATCAGGTTGGTCGCGATATAGGCGGAGAGGTTGCCGGCATCGGTTTCCGCGATCGGCAACGCGGTCAGCGAGCCGCCGCCGAGCTCGGCCGAAAGCTTCGCCGAGCGCTCGAGCATGCGGGCATGAAGATAGAAGATGTCGCCGGGGTAGGCCTCGCGGCCCGGCGGTTCGCGGGTCAGCAGCGCGAGTTCGCGATGGGTCGCGGCGTGCTTGGTCAGATCGTCGACGACGATCAGCGCGTGCCGGCCGTGATCCCGGAAATATTCGGCGATCGTGAAACCGGCAAAGGGTGCGATCCATTGCAGTCCGGGGGAGGCCGCGGCCGAGGCGACGACGAAGACGCAGCGCTCGGGGGCCCCCTGTTGCTGGACTGCTTCGATGACCCGCCGTACCGCGGTCGCACGCTGGCCGATCGCGACATAGACGCAGACGACGTCGGTATGCTTTTGATTGATGATCGTATCGACGCCGATTGCGGTCTTGCCGGTCGCCCGGTCGCCGATGATCAGCTCGCGCTGGCCGCGCCCGACCGCGAACAAGGCGTCGACCACCAGGATGCCCGTATCCATCGGTTCGGCGACGAGATCGCGCTCGATGATCGCGGGCGCCGGACGCTCGACCGGCATTTCCGCTTCGGCCTTGACCGGCTCGTCACGGTCGAGCGGCCGGCCGAGGGGATCGACGACGCGGCCGAGCAGCCCCGGTCCGACCGGGACCCGGACGACCTCACCGGTCCCAGTAACCTGGGAGCCCGCCTCGATCGCCTCGCCGTCATCGAGCAGGACGGCACCGATCGAGTCGGCATCGAGGGTCAAGGCAAAGCCCATGCGCCCGCCGGCGAAGCGCAGCAGCTCGTTGAGGCAGGCGTCCGGCAGGCCGGAAACGAGAGTGATCCCGTCGCCGACGCGTTCGACGCGGCCGACCGTCTCGGCCTGCGGGGACAGATCGATCCGGGCGACGGTCTCGCGGCTGCGCGCCAGCCAGGGGTCGTCGAGGGTATCAGGCAGCGTCTGTGTCATGGTGAACCAACCCGGATTTGAGACGGATGAGATCTGCGCGGAAGCTGTTGCGCACGACGGCGTGCGGGGCTTCCAGCTCGATGCCGGCGATCAGCTCGGGCTCGACCGAGACCTCGACCGCAACCGGGTGGCCGAGGACGCCGGCGAGCGCCTGGCGGCAAACCTCCACTTCCTCGGGGGTGACCGCACGGGCGGCCGTCAAATGGACCGACGAGCCGTCGGCGCCGAGCGACGCCCGGGTTCCCTCCGGGAGTGTTGCCAGCCCGGTCGCAAGCCCGTCGATAAAGGCGGCGACGCGGGCCTCGGGCGGCAATCGATCGAGCAGCTTGCCGGCGATGTCGACGGCGAGCCGTCCGGCGCGATCCTCGGCGGCAAGCGCCTCGGCGCGGCGTTCGGCTTCGATCTCGGCTTTGGCGGCAGCGCCAAGCTTGTCGGCCTCGGCCTGAGCCGCCGCGAGAAGGGCCGATTTCGCGGCTGCAGCCTCGGTCTCGGCTGCTTTCAGCGCCTCGCTGCGGTGCTCGGCAAGGCGTGCGGCTTCCGCCACTGCCTTGTCGCGCTCGCTCGCCGCCGCGGCCTTAGCGGCTTTGGCATCGGCGAGCAGCTGTTCGGCCGCTTTCTGCCGCGCCGCGATGGCGTCGACCACCGGACGAAAAAGAAAGCGTGCCAACAACCAGATCAGGACGAGGCCGTTGACCGCCTGAAGCGCCAGCGTCCACCAGTCGATCTGCATCTTTGCCTGCGCTTACGTCACGAACGGATTGGCGAACAGCACCAACAGCGCGATCACCAAGGCGTAAATCGCCATTGTCTCGATCATGGCGAGGCCGACAAAGAGAGTGCGCGACACGGTGCCGGCGGAATCGGGCTGCCGGGCGATCGCATCCATCGCCGACGCGACGGCACGCCCCTCGCCGAGCGCCGGCCCGATCGCCCCGAACGAGACCGCCATCGCCGCCGCGAAAATGCTGACCAATTGGATCGTGTGGTCCATGATGTTCCTCACTTTTTGCTGGTGGTGGGAGATTCTTGCCGGCTCTCGGCAAGTGCGGCGCCGATGTAGACCATGGCGAGCACGATGAAGATGTATGCCTGGATCGCCCCCGTCAGCACATCGAGCGCCATAAAGGGGATCGGGACGAAAAGGCCGGCCAGAGAGAGCACGATCGCGCCGATGAAGACGCCGCTCATAATGTTGCCGAACAGGCGGACGATCAGCGAAAAGGTGCGCGTGACCTGCTCGACGATATTGAGCGGGATCATGACCCATGTCGGCCGGGTAAAGGTGGCGAGGTAGCCGGGCAGGCCCAACACCCGAACCCCGTAAAATATCGTCGAGAAAAAGACGATCGCTCCGAACGCGGCATCCGTCTCCAGATGCGCGGTCGGCGCCTCGACGCCGGGGATCAAAGACGACCAATTGGCGACGAGGATGAAGATGAAGATTGTCCCGATCAGGGCGCGGTAGGGACCCGGCTTCGAGCTTTCCTGCCACTCGTCGCAGTCGCCGGCGAGGATCGCCTTGCAGCCGGCAATGGTGTCGGCAACCGCGACCGAGCGGCCGGGAACGCCCGAGAAGGCTTCCGTCACGGTGAATGGCTGCGTCAGAAAGCGCTGCAGACGGCGTGCCCGCTCGACGATGCGACGGTCCTCGGCGCCGAGCTCCTCGATGCCGAGGAGCGAGATCACATCCTGCAGCTCCCGGTAATGCTCGATGTTGCGGCGCACTTCGGTGGCGACGGCGGCGTGCTCCTTGCCGACGACGAGCGGATCGAGCAGGATCGAGGACGACGCGATCGGGTCGATCGCCGGGTACATACCCTCGGCGGCCATCTGCCGCGACAGCACGACCATACTGTCGATATGCGCGGCGATGGTCGTCACGGCGGGGTCGGTGAAGTCGTCAGCCGGCACGTAGACTGCCTCGATTGCGGTTACCGACACGCCGCCGACCGAGACGATGCGCTCCTGCAGAGCAGCGACCTCGCTGGCGAGGGTGGGCTGATAGCCGACCCGCGACGGCAGGCGACCGAGCAGGCCCGATACCTCCGAGCCCGCCTGGACAAAGCGAAAGACATTGTCCATCAACAGCAGGACATTCTGGTGACGCTCGTCGCGAAAATATTCGGCGATGGTCAGCGCCGTCAGCGGCACGCGCCAGCGCGCCCCCGGAGGTTCGTTCATCTGGCCATAGACGAGCACGGTGCGCTCGAGCACGCCCGAGGTGCGCATATCGAGCAGCATCTCATGGCCTTCGCGCGAGCGCTCGCCGACGCCGGCGAACACCGAGATGCCCTTGTAGCGCTCGACCATGGCGTGGATCAGCTCCATCACCAAGACGGTCTTGCCGACCCGGCGCCGCCGAACATCGCCGCCTTGCCGCCTTGCGCCAGCGGTGTCAGCAGATCGATCACCTTGATGCCAGTCGAGAAGAGGTCCGTCGCCCCGCTCTGCGCCGCCAACGGGGGCGGGCTGCGATGGATTGGACGGCGCGGCACATCGGCGGCGAAGGGCTTGCCCTTGTCGCCGATGACGCCTGTGAGATCGAGCAGGCGGCCTAGCACCGCCTCGCCGACCGGTACCTTGAGCGGTCCACCCATGGCGCGGGCGACGACCCCGCGACGTAGGCCCGCCGTCGACTGCAAGGCAATGGCGCGAACCGTCGCCTCGTCCAGATGCGACTGCACCTCGGCGATGATCGGGGTACCTTTGTCGGGCGTGATTACCAAGGCGTCGTCGATCGGCGGCAACGTCACGTTATCAAAGGCGACGTCGAGCACCGCCCCGCGTACCGCGGTCACCCGGCCGTCAATCGTCGCTGTCTGTTCCACTGCGTAATTCCCATCGGCGACCAGGTAAGACGGCATCGACCTGGACTTAGCGAGCCCGGTTGCCGCCTCTGTGTGCCGAACGCTAAGGGAGGATGGCGGCATAGCGCTTTGATCTGGATTAAAGCCGCATCGGGAATTCGGACATGCACTCGGACCGGCAGAAGTGTCGGCCGGCTTGATCGAGGTTAAAGCGGGACCCTGCAACCCCCGACAGAATTGCCCGCGCCACAGACATATCAGCCGGGATTCCAGTGCCAACGGAACAGATTACTGGTGAAAGGCCCATCGAGCGCGCCGCGCTGGTCGAAGGCTTTGAAGAAGTGGAGTCCGGGCCCGCTCAGTCCGAGACCCGGCAACAGCCGTTTGACCCGGGTCGAAGCTTCCCCCTTGGCGTTTCCGTTCTCGGTGACGGTGTGAATTTCAGCGTATTTTCGAGGCAAGCGACCCGAGTGGACCTGCTGCTGTTCGATGAGGCCGCCGCCACGCACCCGATGCAGGTGATCGAACTCACTACGCGCACGCACCGGACCCAGCATTACTGGCACGCCTTTGTGCCGGGCGTTCGTCCCGGACAGGTTTATGCCTATCGGGCCGACGGCCACTTCGATCCCGAGCGCGGTCTGCGCTTCGATCCCGCAAAAGTCCCCCTCGATCCCTATGGTCGCGGCGTCGTCGTACCCGACGGGTATTCTCGCCGCAGGGCGAGCCGATACGGCGAAATCAATTCGCCTGCCATGAAGAGCGTGGTGGTCGATCCCGATCTCTACGATTGGGAGGGTGACGCGCCGTTGCGCCGGCCGTTCGCCAAGACCGTAATCTACGAGATGGACGTTGGGGGCTTTACGCGGCATCCGAGCTCAGGGGTCGCTCCGGAGCTGCGTGGGACCTACTAGGGCATGATCGACAAGATCCTATACCTCAAGGATCTCGGGATCACCGCCGTCGAGCTGCTGCCGGTCTTCCAGTTCGACCGGCAGGACTGTCCGCCGGGCTTGTCCAACTATTGGGGCTATTCCCCGGTCTCGTTCTTCGCTCCGCATGCCGGCTATAGCTCGCGAAAAGATGCCCTCGGTCCCGTCGACGAGTTCCGCGACCTCGTCAAGGCGCTGCACCGCGCCGGCATCGAGGTGATCCTCGATGTCGTCTACAACCACACCGCCGAGGGAAATAGCGAAGGACCCACCTTGTGCTTTCGGGGCTTCGCCAACGAGATCTATTACATCCTCGATAAAGAGCGCGCTCAATACGCAAATTACAGTGGAGCCGGAAATACGCTGAACGCCAACCAGTCGATCGTGCGCCGCATGATTCTCGACAGCCTGCGCTACTGGGTCACCCACATGCACGTCGACGGGTTCCGGTTCGACCTCGCCTCGATCCTATCCCGGGACGAAACCGGTCGCCCGCTCGAAAATCCGCCGGTCCACTGGGATATCGACTCGGATCCCGTCCTCGCCGGCATCAAGCAGATCGCCGAGGCGTGGGACGCCGCCGGTCTCTATCAGGTCGGAAGCTTCTTCGGCGATAACTGGAAGGAGTGGAATGGCCGGTTCCGCGACGACGTCCGCCGCTTTGTCAAAAGCGACAATGGCACGGTGCGGCTGTTGGCGCAACGCGCGCTCGGCAGCCCGGACATTTTCGGCCATGAGGAGCGCGAACCCGAGCAAAGCATCAATTTCGTCACTTGCCACGACGGTTTCACGTTGAACGATCTGGTCTCTTACGACTGCAAGCACAACGAGGCGAACCGAGAAGAAAACCGCGATGGCCCCGCAGCCAACTTTTCGTGGAACTGCGGGGTCGAGGGACCGATCGACGACGTTGCCGTCGAAGAATTGCGGCGCCGTCAGGTCAAGAATTTCTTCGTGATTCTGTTCACATCGATCGGTGCGCCGATGTTCCGGATGGGCGACGAGATGCGTCGCACCCAGCAGGGGAACAGCAACGCCTATTGCCAAGACAACGAAGTGATCTGGCTCGACTGGAGCCTCCTCGACCGGCACCGGGATCTCCACCGGTTTGTGCAAAAGCTGATTGCCCAGCGTCTCCGATTATTAGGAATGGACGAAGAAGAGCGCTTCGGGCTGAGCCTCAACCAGCTGCTGCGCCGCGCCGAGATCGACTGGCACGGCATCCGGCTCGGCCGGCCGGACTGGTCTGACGTTTCCCACAGCGTCGCCTGCACCGTCCGCTCCCGCCAGCGCCAAATCCCGTTCTGGCTGCATGTGATGTTCAACGCTTATTGGGAGGCGCTCGATTTCGATCTGCCGTTAGCACCGGCTGCGGCTGTACTCGGCTGGCGGCGGTGGATCGACACAGCGCGCGAAGCGCCCGAGGACATCATGGATGCCGCCGCCGCGCCGGCTGTCCCCGGAACGCAATACCGCGTCGCGCCTCGCTCGGTGGCGGCGCTGTTTGTCCGAACCGATGGCGGCTGCGGACCGATCGCCGAATTGTAACCCAATCCTCGTAAGAAAAGCACGACACGTACTTCAACCCGGATCAGGAACATCAGAATGACGAACATCCACGAGGCGCTTCGCTCTGACGAGACCATCTCTGCCTACGGCAGGGCCCGCTCGACGGTCGACGGGACCCCGCTCAGTCCCGCGGAGCTGCGCGATATCGACGCATACTGGCGAGCCAGTCTCTATCTGTGCCTCGGTATGCTGTATCTCAAGGGAAACCCGCTACTGCGAGAGCCGCTAACCTTGGAGCATATAAAGCCACGGCTGCTGGGTCATTGGGGTTCAGACGCCGGCCAGGCATTTACCTACATCCACTTCAACCGGCTGATCAACAAGTACGATCTCGACGCGATCTACATCAGTGGCCCCGGGCACGGGGCTCCTGCGGTGCTCTCCCAGGCGTATCTCGAAGGTACCTACTCCGAGATCTATCCGGAAAAGGGCGAAGACACTGCGGGACTGCAGCGCTTCTTCAAGCAGTTTTCCTTCCCTGGGGGCATCGGCAGCCATGCCACGCCGGAAACGCCCGGCAGTATCCACGAGGGCGGTGAACTGGGTTACAGCATCTCGCACGCTTATGGGGCGGTTTACGATCATCCGGACCTGATCGCCCTCGTCATGGTCGGCGACGGCGAGTCCGAAACCGGTCCATTGGCGACCAGCTGGCACAGCAACAAATTCCTCAACCCGGTCACCGACGGCGCGGTGCTGCCGGTCCTGCACCTCAACGGCTACAAGATCAACAACCCGACGATCCTCGCCCGCATCAGTCACGACGAGCTGAGGGCGCTGTTCGTCGGTTATGGCTACACCCCGTACTTTGTCGAAGGCAGCGATCACGAGACCATGCACCAGGCGATGGCCGCGACCCTGGAGCACTGCGTCCGCGAGATCCGCGACGTGCAACAGGAGGCACGGCAGACCGGCAAGGCCTTTCGGCCGCGCTGGCCAGTCGTCATCCTGCGCAGTCCCAAGGGCTGGACGGCGCCGCGAGAGGTCGACGGCCACTATCTCGAAGGCTTCTGGCGGGCGCACCAGATCCCAATTACAGATGTCGCCGCCAATCCCAATCACTTGAAACTGCTAGAGAGCTGGTTGCGCGGCTACCGGCCGGACGAACTGTTCGACGAGACGGGGCGCCTGCTGCCCGAGTTGAAGGCGCTCGCCCCCACCGGCAGGCGGCGAATGAGCGCAAACCCGGTCGCCAACGGGGGTTTGTTGCGCCGGCCGCTCGATATGCCCGACTTCCGCGATTCGGCCGTCAAGGTCGACAAACCCGGCGCGACCCTGGCTGGCAACGTCCCCACCCTCGGCAACTTCCTGCGCGATCTTACACGGCTTAACATGGGGAATTTCCGCGTCTTCGGACCGGACGAGACGCAGTCCAATCGGCTGGAGGTGCTCTACGACGTCACCAAGAAGGTCTGGCTCGCGGAGTATTTCCCCGAGGACGCCGACGGCGGCGAACTCGCTCCCGAAGGCCGGGTCATGGAGATGCTCAGCGAGCATACCGTCGAAGGGTGGCTCGAGGGCTACCTGCTGACCGGCCGGCACGGTTTGATCAACAGCTACGAACCGTTCATCCACGTCATCGACTCGATGTTCAACCAGCATGCCAAATGGCTGGAGAAATGCAACGAGCTGCCCTGGCGCGCCAAGGTGTCGTCGCTCAATCTCTTGATCACGGCGCTGGTCTGGCGCCAGGATCACAACGGCTTCACGCACCAGGACCCGGGCTTCCTCGATGTCGTCGCCAACAAGAGCCCGAGCGTCGTCCGCATCTACCTGCCGCCCGACGCCAATTGCCTCTTGTCGGTCGCCGATCATTGCCTGCAGAGCGTCAATTACGTCAACGTCATGATCGCGGACAAACAGGTGCATCTACAGTACCTCGACATCGAAGCGGCGATCGAGCACTGCACAAAGGGGCTGGGCATCTGGGCCTGGGCGAGCAACGACCAGGGCGGCGAACCCGACGTGGTCATGGCGAGCTGTGGCGACTGCCCGACGATGGAGTCGCTGGCTGCCACCGCCCTACTCCGCCAATACCTGCCCGACGTCAAGGTCCGGTTCGTCAATGTCGTGGATCTGTTCAAGCTGGTGCCGAATACCGAGCACCCGCACGGGCTGACCGATCGCGAGTTCGAAGCGCTTTTCACTCCGGACAAGCCGGTCATCTTCAACTTTCATGCGTATCCCTGGCTGATCCACCGGCTCACCTATCACCGGCCGCATCAGCATCACATTCACGTCCGCGGCTACAAGGAGCAGGGCAACATCAACACGCCTTTGGAGCTAGCCATTCGGAACCAGGCCGACCGGTTCAGCCTGGCGATCGATGCGATCGACCGCATGCCGCGCTTCCGTGTGACCGGCGCGAGCGCCCGCGAAGCCCTGCTCAACCAGCAGATCGCATGTAAGAACCACGCCTACGAGTTCGGCGTCGATACGCCGGAAATCGCAAATTGGCGGTGGCCGTTCTAGAGATCGGAGCGGTCACATGAGCGAGTTGCTTCCGGTTGCTTACCTCGCCAGGCATGGCGAGACCGCCTGGAGCCTTTCCGGTCAGCATGCCGGGCGGACCGATCTGGCCCTAACCGAGCGCGGCGAGCGCAATGCCCGCGCCCTCGGCGAGCGGCTGCGCGGGCTGGGCTTCGTCAAGGTCTTCACGAGCCCGTTGCAGCGCGCGGTCCGGACCTGCGAACTGGCCGGCTTTCGCGGCGCCGCCGAGATCGATCCCGACCTCGTCGAGTGGGACTACGGCCAATATGAGGGACGCCGCACCGCAGAGATCCATGTGGAGCGCCCGGGCTGGCAACTTTTCCGTGACGGCTGCCCCGGAGGAGAATCGCCGGAGCAGATCGGTGCGCGGGCCGACCGCGTCGTCGAGCGCGTGCGCACCGTCCACGGCGACGTGCTGCTGTTTTCGAGCGGCCATTTTTTGCGCGTGCTCGGCGCCCGCTGGCTCGATCTCGATACGGCGGGCGGCCAGCACTTCCTGCTGAGCACCGCGAGCCTCAGCGCACTCGGCTACGAACACAATCTCTCCGAACCGGCGATCCGGCTGTGGAACGAGACGCATCATGTGGAGACATAATCCGATCGGACCATGCGCAGGAAAGAGGACAAATTTCCCGTGAAAGAATTGACTAGAGTGCGATCCCCGGCCTCGACCGGACCGACATCCATGCCGAACCTTCTTGAGCAGTACGGCTGCGGTCCGATCCAGTTCTCGGGCACCAACGACGCTTTGTACGAGCGACACCTGCTATTCGACGATGTCGTCGCTCCGAACGCTGCCGAAGCGCGTGAGCGGTTCGAGGCGGCCGCCCGCTCGGTACGGGATGTTCTTTCACAACGTTGGGTGCGGACGGATAGCGCCTACGAGCGGGAGAACCCGAAACGAGTCTACTACCTGTCGATGGAATTCCTGATCGGGCGCTCGCTGACCAACAATGTCACAAACCTGCTGCTCGACGGTTTCCTGCAACGAGCCGTCGACCAAAAGAACCTCGACTGGCTCGGCCTGATCGAACAAGAACCCGACGCCGGCCTCGGAAACGGCGGGCTCGGGCGGCTGGCGGCTTGCTTTCTCAACTCGATGGCGACGCTGCAGCTACCGGCGATCGGCTATGGGTTGCGTTATGAATACGGGATGTTCAAGCAGACCATAGAAGACGGTTGGCAGCAGGAACAGCCGGACAACTGGCTGCGTCGGCAGGATCCCTGGGAGGTCCCTCGCCCCAACGAGACGGTGGAGGTCAAGCTCAACTGCTCCGTCGAGTTGCATGGCGGGAGCTTGCACCACGTTCCCGGCCGGCCCTCCGTGCTGATCGGCACCCCGTTTGATCGACCCGTGGTCGGGTACGATGGCAAGACCATCAATACGCTGCGGCTATGGGCTGCAGCTGCGCCCGACTATTTCGACTTTCAGGAATTTAGCCGCGGCGATTTCGTCGAAGCATTGGCCGGCACTCTCGCAGCCGAAAACCTGACGCGGGTTCTCTATCCCGATGACTCGACGGTAATGGGGCAGAGATTACGCTTCGTCCAAGAGTATTTTCTGGTCGCCTGCTCGCTGGCCGATCTCGTGCGACGCTTCCGGCGAAGCAACGTCGATTGGAACACATTTCCCGAGAAGGTCGCCATCCAGTTGAACGATACGCATCCGACGATGGCGGTACCGGAGCTGATGCGGATCCTGATCGACGACGCGCATCTCGGCTGGGATCAAGCTTGGAGTCTCACGCAACGGACTCTGGGCTACACCAACCACACGCTATTGCCCGAAGCTCTTCGAGAAATGGCCGCTCGGCTGGTTCGAGGTCATGCTTCCACGCCACCTGGAGATCATCTTCGAGATCAATCGGCGCTTTCTCGACGCCGTCCGGACTCGCTTTCCGGGAGACGAGGGACGCGTTCAACGCATGAGCCTGGTCGAGGAAGGTTCCGAGCGCAAGATCCGCATGGCAAACCTCGCCATTGTCGGCTCGCACAGCATCAACGGTGTGGCCGCGATCCACTCTGGCCTGCTGCGCACGGTGACGGTCAAGGACCTGGCCGAGATGTTTCCAGAGCGCTTCAACAACAAGACCAATGGGATCACCCCACGGCGCTGGCTGCTTCTGGCGAACCCCGAGCTCGCGCACACGATAACCGAGACGATCGGCGAGCGGTGGGTGACCGATCTCGACGACTTGAAGAAGTTGCGTCCGCGCGCCGACGACCAAGCTTTTCGCCGAAAATTTCTCCAGGCGAAGCGTGCGGCCAAGCTGCGCTTTGTCGATTGGCTCAAAGCGACCTGCGACGAAATAGTCGACCCGGATACGATTTTCGACTGTCAGATCAAACGCATCCACGAATACAAGCGGCAGCTGTTGAACGCACTGCGCATTATCGTTCTTTATAACCGCTTGCGGGAAAAGCCGGACCTCGAGATGGCGCCGCGAACCTTTTTCTTCGCCGGAAAGGCGGCACCGGCTTATTGGCTGGCCAAGCTCATCATCAAGTTCCTCAACAATCTTGCCGGCACCGTCGATGGCGACCCGGCGCTTCGGGGGCGGTTGAAGGTCGTTTTCCTGCCCGAATACTGCGTGTCGCTCGCCGAGCGGCTGATCCCGGCCACCGATGTTTCCAACCAGATTTCGACCGCGGGCTACGAAGCGAGCGGCACCAGCAACATGAAATTCATGATGAACGGGGCATTGACGATCGGCACCCGCGATGGTGCCACGATCGAGATGGCGGAGGAAGCCGGCGAAGAAAACTTCTTCCTGTTCGGCTTGACCGCGGATCAGGTGGCCGGCAGCCGCGGCTGGTACAATCCGCACTGGCATTACGACAACGAGCCGGAGACCCGCGCCGCGCTGGATCTGATTGCCGCCGATTATTTCAGCCGCTACGAGCCCGGGGTTTTTACGCCGCTACGGGATGCACTGTTGGCGGGGGGCGATCATTATATGCATCTCGCAGACCTCAAATCCTATCTCGAAGCGGACGGCCGGCTGACCGAGTTGTACGTCGACGGCGACGCATGGGCGCGCAAGGCCATCCTGAACGTGGCGGCGTCCGGCAAGTTTTCGAGCGACCGCACAATCGCTCAATACGCCAGCGAAATCTGGAACGCGAAACCGTGTCCGGTGTCTTGAGGAGCATTCGCCGATGACCATTTCACCGCTCGCCGGCAAGCCGGCGCCCAAGGAGATACTGGTCGATCTCGCCCGGCTCGAGCGCGATTATTTCGAGCGCAAGCCCGATCTCGACGACCCCGGGCAACGGGTGAGCTTTGGCACCAGCGGACATCGCGGCTCGCCGTTTCGCGGGTCGTTCACCGAAGCCCACATTCTCGCCGTCACCCAGGCCATCTGCGATTACCGGCGCGCCCAGGGCACCGACGGCCCACTTTACATGGGGAAAGACACGCACGCACTCTCCGGACCGGCTCAGTACACGGCGCTCGAAGTCCTGGCGGCGAACGAGGTCCAGACGATCATCCAGCGCGCCGACGGGGTGACGCCGACCCCGGTCATTTCGCGCGCCATCCTCGTCCACAACCGCACGCGGCCCCCGCACCCCGCCGACGGTATCGTCGTCACGCCCTCGCACAACCCGCCGGAGGACGGCGGATTCAAATACAACCCGACCGACGGCGGGCCGGCCGATACCGATGCGACCCAATGGATCGAGGACCGGGCCAACGATCTTCTGCGGAACGGCAACACCGGCGTGAAGCGAACATTGTTCGAAGCGGCCCTCGGGGCGGAAACCACGCACCAACAAGATTTCGTCCTACCCTACGTCGAGGATCTGCGCAACGTCGTCGACATGGAGGCCATACGCGCCGCCGGCCTCAAGCTCGCCGTCGATCCGCTCGGCGGCGCCGCAGTCCATTATTGGGAGCCGATCAATACAATCTACAAGCTCGACATCGATGTGGTCAATCCGCGAGTCGATCCGACCTTTTCATTTATGACCGTCGACCATGACGGCCAGATCCGAATGGATTGCTCGAGCCCTTACGCGATGGCCCGGCTGGTCGGGCTCAAGGACCGCTACCAGGTCGCTTTTGCCAATGACGCGGATTCCGATCGCCACGGCATTGTCACGCCCGGCGCGGGGCTGATGAACCCCAACCATTATCTGGCGGTCGCGATCGGCTACTTGCTGACCCATCGGCCGCACTGGCCGGCGCACGCAGCAATCGGCAAGACATTGGTCAGCAGCACCATGATCGACCGCGTCGTGCAAAAGCTCGGGCGCCGTCTGTCGGAAGTGCCGGTCGGGTTCAAATGGGTTGTGCCGGGGTTGTTCGACGGCTCCTGCTGCTTCGGCGGCGAGGAGAGCGCCGGTGCGAGTTTTCTGCGGCACGACGGCAGCGTCTGGACGACCGACAAGGACGGCCCGATCATGAACCTGCTGGCGGCCGAGATCACGGCCCGCACCGGCAAGGACCCGGGCGAGCATTACGGCGCGCTGACGGCTGAGTTCGGGACGCCATACTATACGCGAATCGACGTGGCGGCGACGGCGGAACAACGGGAAAAGCTCGATCGACTGTCGCCCGACGCCGTCAGCGAGGCTACCCTCGCCGGCGAGCCGATCACCGCCAGGCTGAGCCGCGCCCCCGGAAACGATGCGCCAATCGGAGGCTTGAAGGTCGTGGCCGCTAATGGGTGGTTTGCCGCACGCCCGTCCGGCACCGAGGCGATCTACAAGATCTATGCCGAGAGTTTCAAAGACGAGGCTCACCTCGACAGCATCGTCAGTGAGGCGCAGGCGATCGTGAACAATGCGCTCGGCTCGTCCGAGGCAATCCAAACGCAGTGAGGGATCCGATGGCGAACGCCAAGAATGACGCGCACGGCGGCAAGCTGAAGCCGGATGATTACGATCGGGAACTCGCGCGTTTGCACGTCGAGCTGGTGAAGCTGCAGCAATGGGTCGTGCACAAGGGCCTCAAGGTCTGCATTATCTTTGAGGGCCGCGACGGGGCGGGCAAGGGCGGCACGATCAAGGCCATCACCGAACGGGTGAGCCCACGCATCTTTCGGGTCGTCGCACTTCCGGCGCCGACCGAGCGCGAGAAATCGCAGATGTACGCCCAGCGTTACATCCCGCACCTGCCCGCGGCCGGGGAGATCGTGATCTTCGACCGCAGCTGGTACAACCGGGCCGGCGTCGAGCGCGTGCTCGGCTTCTGTGCCGAGGAGCAGGTAAGACAATTCCTGGAAATGACGCCGCTGGTCGAGAAGACCATCGTCAACTCCGGTGTGATCCTGCTGAAGTACTGGCTGGAGGTCAGCCCGGAAGAACAGACCAGACGGCTCGAGAGGCGCATCGATGACGGGCGGAAGATCTGGAAGCTGTCCGACATGGACCTCAAATCCTACGCGCGCTGGTACGATTATTCGAGAGCCCGCGACGACATGTTCCTCGCGACCGACACGTCGTGGGCGCCGTGGTATGTCGCCCACTCGAACAACAAGAAGCGGGTGCGGTTGAACATCCTTACCCACCTTCTCAGCAAAATCCCATACGAGGAGCTGCCGCGACAGGAGGTCGAGCTGCCAAAACGGCAAGACCGCGGCAACTATAAGGACGCTGACTACCCTTTCAGAGCCATTCCCGAAGTCTTCTGAGCTGTCGCAAACGTTCGAGACTTGGCGGCAGAGCAAGGCGGACGATCGACGTGAGCGACGAAGGCAGGCGCGTGATCCTTCCCCCGTTCCCGCCGGGATACCGAGGCTCCGGTGTGTTGCTGCACGTCTCCTCGCTGCCCTCGCGCTACGGCATCGGCGATATTGGGCCGGCTGCGCTGGCGTGGGTCGACCGCCTCCGCGAGGCGGGTCAAAGCTGGTGGCAGGCGCTCCCGTTGGGACCCACGGGGTACAGCAACTCGCCATATCAGTCTCTGTCGTCTTTCGCCGGCAATGAGCTACTGGTCAGCCCGGACAGTCTGATCGAGGACGGACTGCTGCCAGCCAACGAAGGAGCGGGACACTCGTCCCCGGCGTCGTCGGTCGATTACGCTACCGTCATGCCGTTCAAAAGCCGGCTGCTCGAAACGGCCTGGGCAAACTTCCGTGCCGGCGCGCGTTCGGATCTGCAGCTCGATTTTGACCAGTACTGCCATGATCGGGCGCACTGGCTCGACGACTACGCGCTGTTTCGGGCGCTGAAGGCGAAACATGAGGGCGCCTATTACCTCGAATGGCCGCGGGAACTGGTCGAGCGCAGCCCAGCGGCGCTGACCCGCGCACGGCGGGAACTTGCGAACCAGATCGGGCAGGCTCGCTTTGCGCAATTTCTGTTGTTTCGTCAATGGCAGCGCCTGAGGCAATACGCTTCGGACAAGAGCCTGCGCCTGATCGGCGACCTGCCGTTTTTTGTATCTCCCGATTCAAGCGATTTGTGGGCCAACCCGGAGCTGTTTCTGCTGGATGAAAAGCACAGGCCGCGCTTTGTCGCGGGAGTGCCTCCCGATTACTTCAGCGCCACGGGCCAGCTTTGGGGCAACCCCGTCTATGACTGGGCCGTCGTTCGCCGGACCGGGTACCGATGGGGCGTCGAGCGACTGCACACTCTTCTGGCGCATGTGGATGCAATCCGCCTCGACCATTTCCGCGCATTCGCGGCTGCGTGGCACGTGCCGGCCGGAGCGCCGGCGGCGCAATCCGGTCAATGGGTGCCGGGACCGGGTGCCGAGTTTTTCGAGGTGGTGCGGAGGGAACTCAACGGCCTGCCGTTTATCGCCGAGGATTTGGGGCTGATCACGTCGGATGTGCGCGCCATCCGCGACCGGTTCGAGCTGCCCGGAATGCGGGTGCTGCAGTTCGCCTTCGACGGCAAGCCGGACAACCCGCACCTGCCTCGCAACTTCGCTCGCAATATGGTCGTTTACACCGGTACCCACGACAATCCGACGACCCGCGGCTGGTTCGCGGATCTGCCGGCTGAGCAACGACAAAATCTGTGGAATTACCTCGGTCGACCGGCAAGTGACGAGCGCGAGGTCGCCGGGGCGTTGATCGAATTGGCATGGTCGTCATCGGCAGCGTTGGCGATGGCGCCGCTGCAGGACATTCTCAATCTCGGGAACGACGCCCGGATGAACCTTCCCGGCCGGGCCGAAGAAAATTGGCGCTGGCGATGCACGGAAGACATGCTGACGTCACCGGCCTTCGAATGGCTGCACGACTTGACGAAGACCTCAAACCGGGCGGCGCCGCCGGTCACGGCCGCCTGAGAGATGCCGAGGCGGTGCTGCAGCGGCTGCGCAGCACCGCCGAAGTTGCGGACGAGCTCGGTGCCCTGCGCACCGACCTCGCCCGTTCGGCCTTGGGTGTGGAAACGGGTCTTCGTGCGCCCAACCGGTCGTTGCTAGTTCATTGCAGCAGAGGCGTCAGCCGGGAAAAACGGGAGCGTCAGGTCAAGGGGCGACTGTTCAAATGACCGGGGTCACTGGTTCTCGTCCGGCAAAGTGGGCGGCGAGATTGGCGAGGACGAGGTCGGCCATGGCCCGGCGTGTCTCGACCGTCGCGCTTGCCTGATGCGGCTGGAGTACGACATTGTCCATGTCGCAAAGCGCCTTCGGAACGTCAGGCTCGTGCGCAAATACGTCGAGGCCCGCTCCACCCAGACGCCCTTCGGCAAGGGCGGCAACCAGTGCGGGCTCGTCGACGAGGCTGCCGCGCGCGACATTGATCAGGACGCCGGCGGGGCCGAGCGCGTCCAACACCGCCCTGCTAACGAGGCCGCGAGTGGCCGGACCGCCGCTCGCGGCGACCACCAGAAAATCCAAGTCCTTGGCCAACTGCTCAAGATCCGGCTGGAAGCGGTAATCGGCGCCCGCGACCGGATCTCCGTCGCAATAGGCGATCTGCATACCGAACCCTTCTGCCCGGCGCGCGACGGCACGGCCGACGTGGCCAAGTCCGAAAATGCCTAACCGCTTGCCGCTCACCTTGGCAGCCAGCGGCAGGCGTTCATGCAGCCACCTTCCTGACCGCACAAAGCGGTCTGCTACACAGATCCGTCTCGAGGTCGCCAGCATCAACCCCAGCGCCAAGTCGGCGACATCCTCGGTCAGCACATCCGGGGTCGTCGTAACCCGAACTGAGCGCGCGCGGGCGTGCTCCAAATCGACCGCGTCGGTGCCGATGCCGTTGATGGCGATGATCTCCAGCTGCGGCAACGCATCGACGATCTCGTTGCTGGCGCCGTGCCCGCCGCCGGTAACGATGGCGCGTACGAAAGAGCCGATGGCGGCGATCAGCGCCGCGCGGTCACGGGCCGCAAATAGGCGGTGCACAAAATAGGCGGCATCGAGCCGCGCCTCCACCTCGGGCATCATCGGTTCGATCAGCAACACATGCGGTTTCATGCCGGGCCTCGAAGACAGGTGTGTCATATCAGAAGGGGCGGGTGTGTCATGTCAGGAAGCGAACCACTCCAATAATTCGGTCACCGTTTCGGAAATAGAGCTGTGCTCGGTGACAGCCACCGGGTGCGCATCTTCGCCAAACAGCGTCTCGAACTGGCTCTGTGCGGGAGCGTGGGCGGCATGGAATGGTCGCTGCGCTCCGCGGTCTCGATCAGCACAATCCAGATGTCGCTCTCGGGGTCATCTGGCGCCGGGCGTTCCCGGGGCAAATGCCTCGGGAGGCGCCACATTAAGGCCTCGCCGGGTCGTTAGATAGGTGATCAGGGGACCGGCGCCGCAAAGCGTGCAAAGCCCGGGCGCAACCGAAGGCGATCGATTGCTCGTTGGCAATGTCTGAGACGAGGCAGACCTTTCCGGGAGCAACCGGTTTAGTCTTGGGAATACGGAAGCTCATTGCGGGTTTCTGGCATCGAGCAACCGTCGCGTGTGTCGCGCGATCATCAGGTTTTCATCGGTAGGGATAACCCACGCCGACACAGGTGAATCGGCGCACGAAATGCGCGGACCCCCTGCGGGGTTTGCCTTCTCGTCGAGCTCGATGCCGAGCCAGCGCGCGTGGCGGCAGGCTCGGGCCCGGATCTCGGCCGAGTGTTCGCCGATGCCGCCGGTGAAGACGAGCGCGTCGAGCCCGCCGAGGGCGGCGGCGAGCGACCCGAGCTCGCGGCCGATGCGGTAGACGAAGAGGTCGATGGCCTCTTTCGCCGCCGGGCGTCACTCGCCAGCAGGGCTCGCATATCACTCGAAACCCCGGAGACGCCGAGGAAACCCGAGCGCTCGTAGATCAGTTCCTGGATCTCTTCGGCGTCCATGCCTTCGTGCTGCAGCAGATAGAGGATGACGCCCGGGTCGAGTGCGCCGGTGCGGGAGCCCATCGGCAGGCCGTCGACCGCGGTAAAGCTCATCTGGTGGCGACGCTTCGCCCCCGATCGATCGCGCACATGCTGGCGCCGTTGCCCAGGTGGGCGACGACAAACTTCCCTGTGGCGCGGGCGGACATGAACTCCGGCAGGACCGAAACGATGTACTCGTATGAGAGGCCGTGGAAGCCGTAGCGCTGGATCCCCTTTGCCGTCAGCGACCGCGGCAGCGCGAATGCCTGCGCCACCGCCGGCTGGCTGCGATGGAAAGCGGTGTCGAAACAGGCGACTTGCGGCAACCCCGGGGCGAAGGCGGCGATCGCGCGGATCGCAGCGATGTGGTGCGGCTGGTGCAGCGGCGCCAGCGGCACCAGCGCCTGGAGCTCGCCCATCACGTTGTCGTCGATCAAGACCGGCTGCGAATAGGTCGAGCCGCCATGAACGACGCGGTGGCCGACGCCGGCAAAACCGGCGTCGCTGCCGACATACGCGGCCAACCACCCGTGAATGACCGCGATGGCGCCCGCATGACCGTCACCGGCGACGGGCTCGTCGGCGAGCCGCGCACCGCGCGCGTCCTCGACTTCGAGGCGCGGCGCGGTGCCGATGCCTTCGACCTGGCCGTGTGCGCCAGCGGCAACCGAGCGGTCTGCCGAGGTCTCAAAGACCGAGAACTTAAGGCTGGACGAGCCAGCATTGACGACGAGGATCGGCTCGCGCATTGCCGTTACCCTATACCGTAGGGGCCTTGCGCCGCTTCGACTTAGAGAGCCGCGCCCGCACCGTTTGCGCATTGTCGAAGGCGTGCAGCTCCTCGATGATGCCGCCGGTGATCCGGACGCAGCGGCGGACGCTGGACACTGGTTTTGGATCGCCATGAAGTGCCTTTGAACAAGTGCGGGTTCGGCGGCGGCAGTGGCCGGTCGCGTGGTCTCAATCAATGACGACCAACACATTGGGGCGCCATGTCGAGCTGCAAAGCCAATAGCGGCGCGGCCGGCTCGCCGTCTTTAATTTGGATTAACGGCGAGCAAGGCCTGCCTGGGATCTTCCGCCGCCGCGCTCGGCAACCATGCCTCCCGGTCTTCAGCGTTGGCGCCGGCTGCGCCCCCGGTTTGAATGGTCCACGCGACGACTTGCCGGATTACGTTGTCGACGCTTGCGTTGAAGGCAGCCGTGACGCCATCGATCGAGTTCGGCCGGCACGGGCGTCGCTTCTGCGAAGTGAGCGCTTGCGACTGGAGCCCGGCGCGGCATGCGCAGCAATGTCGTTTTCGAGCACGACGACCGCCCGCGAGGTTCCCGAGGCATCTTTTTCGACCTGAAACTTCCGCAAGTTCGACAGCAACAGAAAATCGGTCGCCAGGGTCTGGCGGCTCGAGGCGACAATGGGCAGCCGCGCGGCGTTGTGGAAGCCTTAGAGCAGCAGCACCTGCACCATCGCCGGCGCATCGTCGGTCCATTCGACATCGGCGTAGTATTCGACCTGGAACGGCCCGTTCATCAAGGCGATGCGAGAGACGTCGATTTGGTGCGGGGCCGTCGGCTCGTCGACGCTTAGCGACCAGGAGGCCGGCTGCACCCCTGGCGCGAAATTGGTCGGCGGCGACAGCGTGTATTGCCGGGGCGGGGGCCCGCTGCCCAATCCGCAGGCCCACAGGGCTGGAACGACAGACAGGATGACGATGGCGGCAAAAACGTTGCGGCTCATCTCAGCTGGACCCCCTCTGCCGTCTTGTTGCTGAAAATGAAGCGACTCGGGTTGCGTTCGAAGCTGTCGAGAATGGTCGTCGTTTTGTCGACCGCCGTTCTTGCGTCTATGATAAGTCCTGACAGGTCCGGCAACGTCGCTTCGGTGAATTGTCGGATTGGGACACGGTCCTCGGCGATGACGCCGTTGAGCTGGTCGGCGAGCCTGTCGATGGAGGCGCTAGCTTGCCGGAAATTATGCAGCGACGCCCTGATGTCTGCGCGATTTTCCTCGGCAATGTCGTCGAGATGGCCGATCAATCGGTTGGCGCCGACAAGGGTACTATCGGCTCTGCCGATCACCGGACCGATAGACGCGGCGTCGGCCTGCAGCGTCCTCATCGTCGCGGCCCCGCTCGCGAGAATATCGGATACCGCCTTTGCGTTCTCAGGCGAAACGATCTTTTGGATAAGATCGAGGGTCGTGATCCCCTTTCGGACCAGCGCCGGCAGGTCTTTCGCCGCATTGTCTACCGACGCAAGCAACTGCTGGGTCGGGGACGGCAGCGTCGGGATCTGGTAGTAGGGCAGATCGGTCTTGACCAGCCTTACCGGGGTCTCGGGATAGAAATCGAGCTGGACCACCTGCGAACCGGTGACGAGGCTCGCGCTCTTGAAGACGGGCGCGCAGTCCTTGGTCGATCAGGCGCTGCAACCCGGCGGCACTGAGGGTTGCGGGCGGCGAATATTTCTGGATCACATCCGGCCGGATCTCGATTATGACGGGGATTTGAAAGGATCTCTTTGCCGGATTGTAGCGTATGCCGACTTCGACAACCTGGCCGAGCGGGACCCCGCGGAACAGCACAGGGGAGCCGACCGTCAGTCCGTCGACCGATCCTTCGAGAAAGACGACGAAGCGCCGGGTCGTCTCAAAGAAGGTAAAGCTGCCGAAGATCAGTAGCGCTGCGATCAGCAGCCCGATCCCACCGATCACGAAGCCGCCGATCAACCTCGGATTTGCCCGCCGGCTGCTCATGGCGCGGCTCCGGAATTCGCATCAGTACCGGCAATTCGAGCGCTTTCGAACGCAGCGGCCAGTTCTCCTCGCCGCAGAAAGCGTTGGACCCGCGGATCCGGGCACTCCTCGAGCAGTTTGCAGGGAGGGCCCTGGGCGATCTGCGTCTTCGCATCGGCATCGAGAAGAATACCGTTGTCGCCGACCGCGAAAATGCTGGCGAGCTCGTGGGTGACCATGACGACGGTCGCCCCGAGACTATTGCGCAGTTCGAGGATAAGATCGTCGAGCAGGCGCGAGCTGATCGGGTCGAGACCGGCCGACGGCTCGTCGAACAGCAGCACCTCCGGCGACAACGCCATCGCGCGCGCCAATCCGGCGCGCTTCTGCATGCCGCCGCTGATTTCCGCCGGAAAATAGTCCTCGAAGCCGGAGAGGCCGACGAGTGCAAGGTTCAGCGATGCCAGATCGGCGACTTCGCGCGGCGTCAGGCTCGTATACTGTTCGAGTGGAAGCGCCACATTCTCGAGCAACGTCATCGAACTCCAAAGACCGCCGTTCTGATAGGTGACCCCGGTCGTACGCAGGATCGCCTGGCGCCGCTCGGGATCGGCGTCCCACAGGCTTTCGCCGGAGTAGAGGACGCGGCCGCGGACCGGACCCTGCAGGCCGACGAGATGCCGCAGCAGCGTGCTTTTGCCGCAGCCGCTGCCGCCCATGATGACGAATATGTCGCCCTTGTTGATCGTGAAGTTCAAATCGTGCTGGATCACCAGGTCGTCATAGGCCATCGTCAAGTCCTCGACGACGATATGAGCTGCAGGCGCCGCCCTCTTTGTCGTATCATCGCTCACGGCTCTTGCCTCTGCGTCAGATGTCGAGGGTGTTGCAGATGACGGTGGCAATGGCGTCGGCCGCAATTATTAGTACGATGCCGAGGACGACGGCGGATGTGGCGGCGGCCCCGACCGCGACTGCGCTACGCCCACAACGCATGCCGCGCCAGCAGCCGACAACGGCGACGATCGCGCCGAATGCCGTTGCTTTGACGAGACTGATCGCCCAGTCGGTTAGCCCGACTGCAATGCTCGTCTGGTGGTAGTAGGCAGCGGGCGTGATCCCCAGCATGGACCGGGCGATCAGGAGACCCCCGAACATGCCGATGACATTGGCGAATACCGCGAGCAGCGGCATCATTGCAACGAGCGCCAAGATCCTCGGGAGGACGAGAAACTCCATCGGGGCAATGCCGAGCGTCTGCAATGCGGAAATCTCGTCGCTGACCTGCATCGTGCCGAGATTGGCGGCATAGGCGCCGCCGGTGCGCCCCGCCATCAGAATCGCGGTCATCATCGCGCCCATCTCGCGCACCATCGCGACGCCGACGAGATTTGCCACATAGATTGAAGCGCCGAATTGCCGCAGCTCGATGGCGCCGACAAAAGCCAAGATAAGGCCCACAAGAAAGTTGACCAACGCCGCAATCGGCAAGGCACTGGGTCCGCAATCCTCGATTGCGAGCAGACAATCGGCGGCTCTGATGCGCGCCCTGCCGACCATCAGTCGGCCGATCGCCAGCCATGCCTCTCCGACAAAGCCGGCGAAGTCGACCGTCGCCGCAACGAATGCCCGAGTGGCGACACCGATACGGGTAAGGGGGTCCACTGGGCTCCGGCTGCGCCGGACGCCGCGGTGCTCGGGGACCGCGCGGGCCAACGCGACCAGGCGCACGATGCCGCCGGGCAAACCTGACCAGTCGATCACGATGCCGCGCTCGCCCGCGATGTTCTCAAGCTTGTCGAGAAAATCAATGAGCACACTGTCCCAGGCCGCGAGATCGTTCACATTGAAGGCGATCGTCTTCGCCGTCGGAACTGCCGCCAAACGGTGCGAGATTTCGGCGCCGGAATAACTGCTGCTCGCCAGCACCCACGCGCCGGCGAGGGCGATCAGGAGTTCGCCGTCGGCCCGAAGACTGAGTTTCCAGCTGTTTTTCGGAACGGCGGCGCGCCGGACCGAATTGGGGTCGGCGAAGCCTCGATCGGTGGCGGCCATCGAAGAATTTGGTTCCTTTTGTGCCTGCCGTCAGGCGGCTCGGGCCGGGGAAAACTCATGCGTCCTGAACGACGATACCCGGTCGGTGCGGCGATCGTCCTGCATCGGCAGCCACCCTGCCAGCAAGCCGCCGGTCAAAGCTCCGTCCGACGAGGAATTTGTCGTTCGAAGCAGCCTTGGGCTGCTGAAGCACCGCTCCCCGTCGAAAGAATCCGCCTCGATACCGGCCGTGGCCAGCAGCGCCGGCGGGTCGATGATTTCGAGAGTCCGATTGGCAAATCTGACGATCTTTTGCTCGCGAAGAACTTGCAGAGTGCGGCTGACGTGAACGTAAGTTAGCCCAAGCGCTTGGCCGATATGGCCTTGGCTCAACGGCAGATGGAGCGTCTCGCCCGGCTTATCGGGCAGGTTCCCTCGAAGCCTGACGTAGATCTCGAGCAGGAGATGGGCGATCCGTTCCCTGGCGCCCCGCAATCCGAGGTTAGCCAAATGATCGTGGGCGCGCGCCCCATCCGACGCGATTTGCCGGCAGAGCAGGACGGCGAGACGCGGGTTGGTCTCGACAATCGTGTCGAGCTGGTGACGGGGGAAAGCAAAAACCCGGGCAGTCGAAAGACAACGCGCCGAATGATACATCGGGGTGTTCTGTGTCGATTGAAGCCCGAGGACGGCGCCGGGGAGCGCGAAATCGAGGATCTGGCAGGAACCATCGTCGAGCAGCACGGAAAGAGCGATCCAGCCGCTCAGAACGACAAAATACGTGGAACAGACGTCACCCTGCCGATAGAGATCGGTCCCGGCCGGGACGATCCGAGCGCCGGCCTCCAGATCGGTGATGGCATGGAGTTCTTTTCTGATCGGCATTCTCTCGTCTCCCGAGCGTCGCCGGGGAACCCTTATGTCGAGCGCGAGTTCCGTGTTCAGCGAGCCCGATGCGCGCCGTTGCGCCGCCTCAAGGAGGCAGGCGAAATCGTCACCATGTCCACTGCTGCCCGGCCAGTTGACCCGGATCGGACCGGCTGCCGGGCAGCACCAGCGTAGTTAGAATGCGTCACCCAGAGTTTCGAGTGAGCCTGGGTGAGTTTGGGTCAATTGTGGTGAGCCGAGTGAGGTTTCGGCAGAAGCCTGGGCCGCGCCGCACCAGGCGACACCCGGATCGGCTGCCGCTTGGATTTGTGCTCCGACGGAGTGACTAAATTCCTAGCCGAACTTGGCCGATTGGGGCAGGTTGAACGAGGTAAGTGGTTGACTTCTTTCGACTGGACCCACGAAGGTCTTCACTACACGGGGGATGTCGGGGCGATCTGAGAGGCGCTGATTTTGGGCTCCGGTTGGGCGGGAAGGACGAGTTTGAGCTTGTCGAGGAGGAGCGCGAGCTCGGGTTCTGGCTCGGTGTAGCGGGTCAGCACCAGCTCGCGGCCGTCAGTCGTCGGGACATGCAGGTCGATCATCTGCACGGCGGCGAACTTTTCGATGGCACTGCGCGGGGTGAGAACCGGGCGCGAAGGCGTGGAGGCGCCGACCGAGCGTGACGTGGAG
This sequence comes from uncultured Alphaproteobacteria bacterium, assembly GCA_963790875.1. Taxonomy (GTDB): domain Bacteria; phylum Pseudomonadota; class Alphaproteobacteria; order ATCC43930; family CGMCC-115725; genus AP-15. The sequence continues at coordinate 2,718 of CAWBQT010000010.1, read as the reverse complement.
GCAATATGCGAGGAAGGCGATGAAGATATGCGCCTCGATGCGCGCCTCGTCCTGATGAAAGATCGGCCGGATGGCGAGGTCGCTCTTGAGGTTCTTGAATGCCTCCTCGACGCTGACGAGCTGGAGGTACAAGCCCCACAGCCGCGCCGGATCGTCGTCGGTGAGATTGGTGCGCAAGAGATACCGGCCCTCGCGCCGTCGGGCCCGGCGCAGCTTGGCGCGATCGAGGCGATAGCTGAGGGCGGCGCTGTCCGCAGCCACCTCGATCGCGATCAGACGCCAAGCGGTTCGGGCCTGCTTGCGCGCGGCGCCGAGCCGCATCAGCAGCTCTTCGCGCGTCAGCTTCATACCAGCGAGCTGCTTGAGCCGTGCCCACAACCATTTCAGCTGGCGGCGGCGCATCGCCCGTTCTTTGGCGACCCGGTCGGTGCTTTGCGCGAAGACGTAAAGTTCGCCGTCTTGGGGCAGCAGCTTGACTTGCACACCCGGCCGGGCGTCCTGCCAGGGCTTGGCAACGAGAGCCTTCTCCAGCCGGGTCAGACGGCCCTTCGGCGTACCGACCAGATACTGCACCGGCGGATCGGCGGCGCGCATCTCGGCCAGCACCGCTTCGGTCGGTACGCCGCGGTCCATCAGCCAAATCCGCCGTGCCTTGCCGTACTGCCGCTCGATGCGGTCGAGAAAACCGCGCAGCGTCGTCTTGTCCGCCGTGTTGCCCGGCAATACCTCGTAGGCGAGCGGCAGCCCTTCTGGCGTCACCACCAGCGCGATGATTACCTGCACGCAGTCGCCTCGGTGGTCGCGCGAATAACCGTGCCGACGTTTGTCGCCTTCCGGAAACGGCGGATCGCTCTCGAAATAGGTGCTCGTCAGATCGTAGAGCAGCACATCGAAGTTGACGTTGAACAGGTCGCGCCAACGCCCGACCAGATGGTCGAACAGCGCTTGCTTGTGTTCGAGCAGCCGATCGTGACAGCGGTAGAGCTTGTGGATCTCCGCCAGTCCGACATCCTCGCCCAGCAGGTCGGCCATGGCGCTGTGCTCGAACCATTGGCGATGCAAGTGCCACTCGCTGCCCGGCGCCAGCAGCCGGTAGGTCGCCAAGAGCAACAGCACCTGGTGCCAGCGTGTCCCCTTGCGGCTGGGGCCGAGCCTCCCGGCCCAGAACTCATCGAGCGCCAGTTCGCGCCACAGGTTCACCGCCAGCCAGCACCCGCCCCATTGCCGCGGCCGGCGCAGCCGCAGCTCGCTGAGCTTCAGCCGGACGATCGAGGCGTCCGGCAGCACCCCCTCGCAGCGGTCTTCCGGGAACAGCGACAAGGTGCGCGGCGCCGGCGCTCCGGCCTCCAGGACGGCGATCGACTTGCGCCAAGCCAGTTCCTGAGAATCGTTGATCTCGCCCAGGTACAGCAGCGGCCGCTGTACCACACGGCCGCCGCCGACCCGGCGATTCTCCACGATGCTCCAGTAACGGTGCTCTTTGCCGTCCTTCTTGCGCTTGGTGTGGCGGAGAAACATGACGCTGCGAATTATACGCGCGGCAGCCACCCCGAAAATGGCCCAGGTCTTCACTACAGTCGTTTTTCATCATTTTCTGTAGATCGGCCCCTTATTTCTCAATTACTTGCCGGATCAAAAATCGAAAACCCCGCCGCCAATCGGCGAAGTCAGGCTAGGATCGGCGCACTGCGTCCTTCGAGACAGCGGCTTCGCGGCTTCCTCAGTCCGTGGCGCAGCGGCCGGCTCGCCGCCGAGCAAGGCATCAGCAAGGCCGGCAATCCGCGCGCCCGAACCGCGATGATCGAAGCCGCCTGGATGTGGCTGCGCTATCAGCCAGGCAGCGCCCTGGCGCAGTGGTTTCGCGAGCGCGTCGGCAGCCAGAAGGGGCGGCTGCGGCGCATCGCCATCGTGGCCCTCGCCCGCAAGCTCGCCGTCGCCCTGTGGCGCTACCTTGAAGGCGACCTTCTGCCGCAGGGAGCGATTGTGAAGAGCTGAACCCTGCGGCGGCAACGCCGCAGGGACTGTCGCGGGGGATGGCGCGCGTCTTCATCCATGGCCGGCAAACCGGCCGCTCTCTCAGATGGCGCCCATCCCCGGCGAGCCTCAGCCTCGTGAATGAGGCATTTGGGTAACGGAGCGGCCGCGCTCCGACCGGATATAAGGTGATGCAGAATGAGTTCTGCAGCTTTGATGCAAAAGGCTCGCCCCGCGGCAACCATTATCGTGCCGGGATCATGTTCCCCGGACCGCGGCCTTCGCCGCGGCAGGCCCTGGCCCGGAGCCAATTGGCAAACGTGACAGTCACGATTGTCCTCGCGAGGTGGAAGCATGGCCAGAGCGCGCATTGGTGCGGTAGCAATGAGCCCAGCCGAGCGCCAAGCGCGACGCCGGGCCCGGTTGCGGCGCGACAGCCAAACGCCCGCCGCGCCACCGACGCCGCCGGCGCGGCGCACCTCACCGCGGCCCAAACGCTGGGCCACGGCGGTAGCGACGCTCATCGACCTCCAGGACGAATACCGGGCTTGGCTGGACAACCTGCCGGCCAGCTTAGAAGGGTCGAGACTGGCCGAAAAGTTGCCAGCCATCGTCGATCTCGACCTCGATGAGCTGCAAGGCATCGGCCCGCCGCGTGGCTACGGCCGCGACTGACACGGAAGACCACCGGACCGACCACCGCACCACCGACCGCCAAAAAGGAACTTGAGCCTCATATAAGGA
>CAWBQT010000009.1:0-76535 GCA_963790875.1 uncultured Alphaproteobacteria bacterium | reverse complement strand
GCCGCAATCTGCCCGAATCACCCGGCCTCGCCAATGCTCGATAGTGGCCCCCAGCGGGCGTGCGCGCATGGCCTCCCACCCCCACGCTTGCGAGATTCTTGTACCTCGCAACTCGCACCCGTGACGATCATCACGACGGGCTCGCAACTGCAGGACATCAGCAGCAACATGGTTCGGGGCCGACATCGATGCGAGCGCCGCGAAAAGCTGGAACAGCGACGCCGGTTTCATTCCGCTCGGCGCCAACAGTTCGACGCCGACCTCCCCGGCGCTGGATACAAGATTTCGAACCTGACGATCGCCTCGTCCGGTACTTCGGCTCTTTACGGCGCTTTTCGCCTATGTCGGGGCGAAGGGTATCGTCGACACGACGCACTGGCCGAAAGGTGCGGGGCGCGGCTTGTAAAAGGGCCTGCGCGGCCTCTCTGGCGCGACGCTGAAATCCGCCGCGTCTTTGCCGGCGGGTTTCGATCCCGAGCTCTGGGACGCGAAAGCCGGGCCTATCCGTTCCTAGGCGCTGTGCCGCCGGCCTGAGCCCGCTCAGCCGGTACTCGGGTCGACGCCGTAACGGATCTCGAGCACCTCGATCATCTCGCTGCCGGAGGGCGCTCGCAACTCGACGATGTCGCCTTCGCGCGCCTTCAACAGGGCGCGGGCGACCGGCGACAACCAGCTGACCTCGCCGCGGGCGAGATCGGCCTCGTCGACGCCGACGATCGTAACCGTGGTCTCGCTGCCGCGCGCGCCGGCGAAGGTGACCGTCGCCCCAAAGAATACCTGGTCGCGCCTGACCTGTCGGCGCGGATCGACGATTTCGGCACTCTCCAGCCGCTTTGTCAGAAAGCGGATGCGCCGGTCGATCTCGCGCAGGCGGCGCTTGCCATAGATGTAGTCGCCGTTTTCCGAGCGGTCGCCGTTGCCGGCGGCCCAGGCGACGGTCTCGACGACCTTTGGCCGCTCCTCGCGCAGCAACAGGCGCAATTCGTCCTGCAGCCGGCGAAAACCGCGCGGCGTCATGTAATTCTTGACCCCGCGGGGGAGCGCCGGCGCGCCGTCGGACGGCTCGGCCGCGTCGACCTCCTCCGCCGTCTCCTTGACGAAGGCCTTGCTCATCGTCGTGCCGATGGCTCAGGCCGGCGGCGCAACCGAGAGCCGGCCGGTGACGCCGTGGCGCTCGATCAGCCGGCCGACGAGGCCGGATTTCTTTGCCTCTTCGACAAAATCGCGCAGGAACGCGGCGCCGGCCGTATTGGCCCGCGACGTGCCGACCGCCTGCTGCACCGCGGTGAACTGGCCGTCGAGAATGCGCGATCCCGGCAATTTGTCGCGATAGGCGAGGAGCCCGGGCCGCAACCCGGCGAGCGCCTCCAGCTTGTCGTCGACGAACTGTTTGAATGCGACGTCGCCGCCGCCTTCCGAGCGCACGACTTGCGCCTCTTTGATGTTGCGGGCGAGCCACAGGTCGTAGGCGCTGCGCGCCGTCACGGCGATGCGGATCCCGGGGCGGTCGACCTCGGCGATCGCGGTGAGCGGCGAGCCGGCCGGCACCAGATAGGTCGCCTCGATCTCGACATAGGCCGGGGTGAACAGGATCTTCTCGGCGCGCTGCGGCTCGGCGCCGATCAGGCCGATGTCCCAGACGCCCGATCCGGCGGCGTCGGCCAACTCGCCGGGCCGCGCATAGGGCACATAGGCGACCGGCACGCCGAGCCGTTCGGCGATCGCGCGCGCCATGTCGGGCGCCACCCCTTCGGGATCGCCCGACGCCGTCTTGCCGGTGACCAAAAGGAAATTCCCCATATTGATCGCGGCGCGCAGCACGCCGGTCGGAGCCAATTCGGAGGCGAGGTCATGCGGCATCGGGAGAGGTCCCTCAGGGGTGGTTGGCCGATTGGCCACAGCCTGACCGATCGGCTGTCGTCGGGCACGCGATTTTTCAACGGATATGACGAGCCTCTGCGAGAATACCGGCCGAGGTTCGATGGGCCGAGGTTCGATGGTACCGGAGAGATCCGCGCGCTAAGTGGGAGAACCGGTCAGCCAATCGAGGTGCGGCTCGTCTTCGAGGCGCTGCAGGCGGGCATATAGCGCGGCACTGCCGGCGTCGCCGAGTGCGGCGCCGGTCAGACGGCGGAATTTGTCGGCGAGTTCGCCGTCTTCGAGCATGCCGTCCCTTTCTTGACGCTCGAAGCGGCGCCCGTCGGTGAGGGTCACAGCGACCGTGCTGCCGGGCGCAGCATGACCGTCGGCGGGTTCCGGCACCAGCACGACACGCCGCGTCAATGCCCGGATCTGCGGATCGGCGAGCGCCGCCGCGTCCCAGGATTCGGGGTCGCGCGCCTCGCGGATCAGCGCCAGCGCCACCGAGAACGGGATGCTGTACTGCGCCAGCATCAGATCGCCGGGTTCGCGGATGTCGTGGCGTTCGCGCATGCGCGCACTGCCGGTCACCGTGATCCCGTCGACGTCAGCGCCGGCAAAGCCGTGCTCGGCCTGCAAGGCGCGCACCGCCTTGACCGCGGCATGCGCGGTGGCGTGGCACGGGTAGCGCTTCAACACCGCCGTCGCGACGGCGAATTCGCTGCCGAGCCCACGCGTCAGCTCGGCCGCGTCCCATTCGCTGCAGAAGACGCGGAGAAACCCGAATTCGCCTTCGATGACGGTGCGCGGTCCGGCAAAGCCGGCGGCGGCGAGGCTCGCCGCGAGAACGCCCGCCTCCGAGGCGCGCCCGAGATGCAGGCGCTTGACCATGCCGCCGTCGCCGCGGGCAAATTCAAGGAGGCCGCCGGCGAGCGAGCCCGCGATGCCGAGCGCCTTGGCCATCGCCGTCTCGTCGAGCCGCAACAGGTGACTGGCGGCGACCGCGGCGCCGAACGGGCCGGTGGTGCCCGGCGCATGAAAGCCGCGCGCCTCGTTCGAATGATGGGTGGCGCGGCCGATGCGGATCATGACCTCGTTGCCGGCAACGAACGCGGCGATCAATTCCTTGCCGCTGCGGCCCTGCTGTTGCGCCGCGGCGAGGGCCGGCGGCAACACCGTGGCACCGGGATGCGCGCCGGCGCCGGGCCGGGTCAGGCTGTCGAGCTCGAAGGCATGCGCCAGCGCGCCGTTGGCGAGTGCCGCGGCCGGCGCCTGCACCGCCGCGCCGGAACTGCCGAGGATCCGGCAGTTGCCGCCCGGACCGGTGCGCCGCGCGTAGTCGATGACGATCCGGCTCCACGGCAACGGCGCGCCGCAGATGCAGGCGGCGATGGTATCGATAATGCACTCCTTGGCCCGCCGGAGGATCTCGGCCGGCAGGTCCTCGTAGCGAAGGCCCGCGGCGTATTGCGCGAGCCGGACGGTTTCCTTTGCCACTGTTGTTTGCCCTCCTCAAGATCTCTGCAATTCTTGCTCAGTTCTCGACGCCGCCGTTGGAATGGCAGGAAGATCGGATCCCGGTCGGTCCGGGACCCGACCCGCTATGCTCGCGTGCGCGAGTGGCGACGCGACCCGCGGCCGGAGTGGCCGAATCAGGCAGATTCGGCGCCGACGATTACCGTCCTCCGAGGCTCGACCGAGAACCGTCCGCGACACGGCAATCGAGGCAGGCGCCGATGACCCCGATCCGCCGGGCGAGAGCGGGAGCTCGCGGACGACCCTGATCGACGGCTCGTAAAATTCCACCAACATCCAGGTCTCGTCCTGCTCCTTGTTAGCACAGATCCACGGGTTGTAACTGCGGAGCTTGGCGGCCTGGGTCGTTGTGCTCTCGCCAAAGTCGAATTGGTGACGACGTTTGGTAGTCCAGTAGCCAAAGCCCCAGTCCAGCCAGAGCAGCAGCCGAGTTTCGTCTTCACCTCTGATTTCCAGGGTTCGCTGATGCGAAGCGTTGTGGTCTACAGCCGCGGCCAGAAAGCCGGTACTCGTCAGGAGGGCGTTGAGTACGTCGTCCCGCGGGCTAGCGCTCACCCAATCATCCATTAAGAAACGCCCGGTTGTTTTATCGGAGAACTTCTTATCGGTTGATACACGAAGCGGGACGCGCGATTGGCCGATTTTCCGTCTCAGACCGAGCAACGTCTCGTAGAGCAGCCGTACCGTCACCGGGTTCGAAAGGTATTTGTCCTGATAGCTGACCTCACGCAACCTGCCAGGGTTACCCAACCATCGATCTATCCTGGGATCGATCTGTGCGATCCCTCTCCAGAACCGCTGGCCAAATTCGTAAATCGGCCCGTCCAGTTGGACGCGCAAAATAAGCCTGTTCGAGATCGTTGCGTTCGAGACCATCCAGGCGGTCTCTCCTGCCAACACGCGCCCAACTGTTTCGTCTTGCAAGCGGTGGCGCCACGCTTCTTCCTTGGCGTGTTGCTGGGCTTCCTCGTCGGCCTGCCGAAGCGCCTCGGCCTTTTGTCGGGCCTCTTCGGCCATTTGCCGGGCTTCCTCGGCCTTATGCCGGGCTTCTTCGGCCTTCTGCCGGTCTTCCTCGGCCTTCTGCCGGGCTTCTTCGGCCTTCTGCCGGAACGCTTCGTTCTCCTTCCTGGTCCTTTCGGCGTTGATCTCCTTCACTTTATCTTCAAAGTTCGGGTAGCCATCGGGTGGCATCGTCGTCATCCCCGTCGAACCCGACATTCGGGCTCGTTCTGGCGGTGCCAGATTGGCGGTTGCGGTTGCCGCGGCAACGATGGAGAAGCCTGCGGCTTTTGCCAGGGGAACGGTTCACCGGGTCTCAGCCACCTTGCCGGCGTTGATTGCCGGGCGACAGGCTAAGGAACGGCGGCGAATACCCAGACATCCAAAATCCCTCAGGTTTGCGATACGTTCCAGGGTGGTTTGCCGGCCCGATCGAATGCCCTTCTGGCCGGGCAAGTCTCGACCTGCCCGGGCCACCCGCGCCTATCAAGCGCTGAAAAATGGCCACAAAAGAGGCGAGATCCGCAGACTGAATCCAGCCAAGGAAAGACCGAGATGCTCGCGCCTTCCGAACCCTGTTAATCTGCTCTGACTTCAGCAGCAGAGTGGAGGAGAGTAACGATCATGGAAACGCCTGACGCGTTCGACGTGATCGTGGTCGGGGCCGGCAATGCCGCGACCTGCGCGGCACTCTCGGCGCGCGAGCACGGCGCGCGCGTCGTCATGCTGGAAATCGCCCCTGAGGACCAGCGCGGCGGCAACTCGGCCTTCACCGGCGGCGCCTTCCGCGTCGTCTATCACGGCCGCGAGGATCTGGCGCAGCTCATCCCCGACATGAACGAGACCGAACTCAACGACGTCGATTTCGGCACCTATACCGAGGCGCAATATTTCGACGATATGGGCCGGCTGACCCAGTATCGCTGCGACCCGGACCTGACCGAGATCCTGATCCGCAACAGCTTTGCCGCCGGGCTGTGGCTGCGCGAGAAAGGCGTGCGGTTTCAATTGGGGCTCGGCCGCCAGGCATTCCGCGTCGACGGCAAGTTCAAGTTCTGGGGCGGCCTCGCCTGTCACATCTGGGGCGGCGGCAAGGAGCTGATGAAGGCTCTCCATACCCGCGCCGCGCGCGACGGCATCGCCGTCCTCTACGAGACGGCGGCCATCGCCTTATTGACCGGCGACCGCGGCGTCGAAGGGGTTCGGGTGCGTGAGGCCGGCCGGTTGAGCGACCTACGCGCCAAGGCGGTCGTCCTCGCCTGCGGCGGGTTCGAGGCCAATGCCGAGATGCGGGCACGCTATCTCGGACCGAATTGGGACCTCGTCAAAGTCCGCGGCTCGCGCTTCAACACCGGCCAAGGGCTGAAGATGGCGCTCGATCTCGGTGCGGCGGTGCACGGCCACTGGTCCGGCGCGCATGCCGTCGCCTGGGACCTGAATGCGCCGCCCTTTGGCGATCTCGATGTCGGGGACCGCTTTCAGAAGCACAACTACCCGTTCGGCATCGTCGTCAACGCGCGCGGCGAGCGATTTCTCGACGAGGGGCTCGATTTCCACAGCTACACCTACGCCAAATACGGCGGCGAAATCCTGAACCAGCCGGGCCTCTTCGCCTGGCAGGTCTTCGACCAGAAGGTCACTCACCTCTTGCGCGAGGAATACCGCATCCCGCGCATCACCAAAGAGAAGGCCGACACATTCGAGGCCCTGGCGCAGCGCCTCGAAGGCGTCGATCCGGTCCGGTTCCTCGCCACGGTGCGCGAATTCAACGCGGCGCCGCGCCCGGATGTCTCGTTCAACCCGAACATCCACGACGGGCTCAGGACGACCGGCCTCGCTATCGACAAGAGCAATTGGGCGCAGCGTCTCGATCAGCCGCCTTACGAGGCCTATGCGGTGACGACCGGCATCACCTTCACCTTCGGCGGATTGAAGATCTCGAACGAGGCGCAGGTCGAGGACACGACCGGCCGGCCGATCCCTGGCCTGTACGCCGCCGGCGAGATTGTCGGCGGGCTCTTCTACCACAACTACGCGAGCGGCACCGGCCTGATGTCCGGCGCCGTCTTCGGCCGCATCGCCGGCAGAAGCGCGGCTCGGTCGAAAGCTTGATTTTGCGTCGGGGTCTTGACCCCGATCTGCAAATGTACTCGCCTTTACGTGGAATTCTTCTTAGTCTCTAACGGACCAACTCGCGACAGAATGTGGTGGCCGCGTAGGAAGCGGAGTGCGATCATGTGCGGCCCCAAATGGCGGGAACCCACGGGGTTCCATTGCTTTGTACCCGCGTGCACGGGAAATCTCGGGCGGATGCGAATTGATCCGAAATTGCCCGTACGGCCAAGGGATGACCGCGTGCACCTCGCCTGTTTGTTCCGGCTTTGCCTGCTTAGGGTAGGTATTGTTTTGCGAGACGCTGTGTTTCCAATCCCGGAACTCTGTGCCGAGTTATCATGGCGCATTGGCTGACCTGGTCTCCGTTGATAGAAGGCCGGGATTTCCTAGAAGCTAAGAACGCGTCGACCGCACTATCCGCTGCCGAACTCATGTCCAATTCCAGTGATCCTGGCCAGGAGACGCCGCTAGCGCGAAGCCGTGGAAGGGGAGGACCTCCTTGGCGGCATTTACGGTAGACACAAAGCTATTCAGAGAACTCGGCGAGTTGCTTGTCAGCAGAGACTCCACAGCTTTGGTCGAGCTAATCAAGAATGCCTATGACGCGGATGCAACTGTCGTCATGGTAATCGGAACCAATTTGCGCGACGCGGACGAGGGTCAGATCATCGTCAAAGACGATGGTGTGGGAATGACCGCTGAAGAATTTGAGGAGGGGTTCTTGCGCATCGCCGGGCGGACCAAGATTACCGCCGATCGGCGCTCGCCGGTGTTCCGTCGCCGCTACACCGGTGAGAAAGGCATCGGCAGGCTGGCCGCGCACAAGCTCGCCCGCAAGGTTGAAATCCACTCGTATAAGGCCGGGAAGGCAAACCCAAAGGCAACCGAACTGCCACCCGCGACTTGCAGCATCCGCGCCTCCATCGACTGGGACAAGGTCGAGGCTCTCAACACCCTCGATGAGGTTGCCGACTCGGACGCTGTCGTTCTTCGCAACCTGAAGATCCCTGAAGGGCAGATCCGGGCGAGTGGTACCACGCTGACGATGTCGCCCCTCAGAAGGCGTTGGTCACCCGTCAGGATTGAGGGATTCCTGAGGGAGGCAGTCACCCTGGTGCCCGCGCCGGTACTGTGGGATCGCTTGCCGGAAGGAGTCCTGGCAGAGAATCTGCTGTTCGACCGGCTGCCGGTCCGCGACCAGGCCCGATCGGATCCTGGCTTTCGTATCGAATTCGCCGGCGATTTAGTCATTCCTGACATCATCACGCCGGACGTCGCTTCGTCCGCGAGCTGGGTCGCGGAGGTGGACTTCGATCGTGACACTGGACTTTTACGAGCGGCGATCTCCCCGACCAAGTTGGCGCTTCGCAGATACGCGCTTTCGGAGGGATTCCGGTTCGACAAGCAGCTAATGCCGGAGTCAGGTCCGTCGTTCCGCGCCCGCATCCTTCAGCGATCTAACTCAGTCTGGGATCCGGCCGTCCAGGGCATCCGCATCTTCATGGAAGGCTTTCGCGTCCCGCCCTATGGGGATACTACCGATGACTGGATCGGCGTGGATCGCACCTATCGGTCGCGAGCCCACCGCCAACTTGTGTCCCTATCCAATCTCGACATCGCGGGCCTCCCGGAAGGTCTGGACGACGAGGAGATCGGCGTTCAGGGCCACCAAGCGTATATGGGCGCAGTCTTCCTACACCGAGCTTCGACTCCTGAACTTTCAATACTCGTGAATCGTGAGGGCTTCCTTGCGGGCGATGGACTTTACTTCATATCGAATTGGATTCGGGTCGTGACCGACCTGATCGTCAGGCTGGGATACGCTAGCCGCCGCGAGACCAGGGAACTTTCACGAGGAGATCGGGATCGCCAACGTCGCGCCGCGCAAAAGGCAGACATCAGCGAGACGCCGTCGGCGCTCCGGGTTCGAGAAAGCGCCCAGGCTGTTGTGCGGCAGCTTGAGATCGTTCGTACCGCGATCCAAACCCGGAACTACTCCCGTGCGGCGGAGGCGGCTCGCGCGGCGCAGCCTCAACTTGAAGACGTCGTGGCGTTGTCCGAGCAATTCGGTGGCGAAGCCGTCATGTGGCGCGTGCTCGCCAGTCTGGGAACCGAGCTGGCCGCCTTCGTCCACGAGATCAACGCGCTTGCCTTGGAGGCAGGCGGGATCGTCATGGAACTCGACGAAGCCCTGCCAGACATGGGGCGCGGCCCGCCCAGATCGAAGGTGCAACGCGCCCGCAAGTCTGCGCTCGCCCTTGCTGATCGCATCCGGCGCAATGCGACCTACCTCGTCGATGCGACCTCGTTTAAAGGTCGCCGGCGCCGCTCACGCCTCCTCCTTCGGGAAAGGTTCGAAGCAGTGCTGCCTCTGTTCGAATCGCGGCTGGCGGCCCGTCAGATCAAAATTTCGAACGAGATCGGCGCCGACCTGCGTACACCTCCGATGTTCCCTTCGGAACTCACGGGTATCTTCACGAACCTGGTCTCGAATGCGGTGAAGTTTGCTGGGGAGGGCGGAAGCATCCGCGTCACAGCTGATATCGACCATGACATGATGCGCGTAACGACCGAGAACACCGGCACGCCGGTCGACCTTGTTGCAGCCCCGAAACTCTTCGAAGCGTTCCATTCGACGACGGAGCGCCCGGACGCGGTGCTCGGCCAAGGTATGGGACTGGGTTTAACGATCACGCGGGCATTCGTTCAGGAGTACGGGGGCGAGATCGATTTCGTGCAGCCCACAAGAGGCTATTCGACAGCGATCCGGTTCGCCATTCCGATGAGGTGACGATGGTCGCCGATATCGTTTACATCGATGACGATCCCGATCAGCTCCTGGCGCTTGCCCGGCAGGCGAAAGCCGACAACCGGTTCATTCGCTTCGTACCTCCGGTTCCGGAAGAGGCGACGACCGCCATTGCGCAGGCGAACCTCTGGGTCTTCGACTTCTTCAATGACGAAGAACAACGTTGCCATCCGCGGCTCGGTGCCGTGGAGAACAACGGGCTCAGCGTCTTCCAGCAGTTCCGGCATTTCGTCGGCGACGCTCGCCCTCCAGCCATGGTCGTTAGCAACCACCTGGAGGCGGCGCTCGGGAGCGTCATCAATTTTGATCGGCGCCACGTCGTTGCCGAAGACCTCGGCGTCGAATGGATCGCTCCCAAGGTCCGCAAGCACGTTAACGTGCTCGCGGAAATCCTATCGTTGGCCGATTCGGTAGGGAAGCTCCGCGGCACTGCCGCTGCGCTACAGACCGTCGCTCCAGGCGATTACGTGGCTGAGCTAGCGTGGCGGGCGCTCGCCTTGCCCAAGCGCTCGGAATGGGGCCGTGAGGCGATCCGGCACGTCTCGGCTTGGCGCCCTCCGGCCTGGCTCAACCCCAAGACCGATGAAAGATTGCAGACCCTCAAGGAAGAACTGTCGATCGATCCCGACCTGCGTTCGGTCCGCGCCATAGTTGCTTGGCTGCTCCGCTTTGGGCTTCCTTATCCTAGCTTTCTGGTGTCCGATCGCCATGCCGCCGTTCGGCTGGGGTTACAGCTCGATTGCTTTCGTGCCGCTGCGACGAGTGATACGAGGCTCGCCAACATGCTGAAACCAGTGCTCTATAAGGGCGTGCTTGCTGATTTCGACGGACGGCGCTGGTGGAGCTCCGGTATCGATGCCGTCGCTTGGGACCTTCCTCGGCGCCCGGAGAAACGGACAAACACGCTTGGGGAATTAACGGCCCCAACGGAGTTGGTAGAATTGGCCATCGTTGATCCCGTGATCGTCTCGGACCCCGACCTGGTTGAGACTGATGAAGTCGCCCCCGCTGCGGAATGTGTACGGGCCGCGGACGAACACTTCCCCGCCCATGCCCCACCGGCTTGGGTCAAGATCGCCGACGCTAAGAGAGATAAGGCCCTGGCTCGAAGCGTCAAATTCGAGGATCAGCGTGAGCTGATTGACGAACCTTGAGCACTATCATCGATTTGGAAGAATACACTGCCGAAGTCGAAGCGTTTGCTGCGCTCGCTGAGGATTTCGTGGCCAAGCATTCTTCGCTAACTCTGATCGATATCCTCCGGGACCTGCGCACCGGCATCCAGCTCGGGCGGCCGTCGTGGTGTTGGCAAACCCGCGAAAATATTGTCTTCCGGTCCAGCACGGCTTATGACGGTCCAGGCCGCAATTTTGGCGAGACGTGGCTCGAAATGGGATTCGTATGCAAATTCACGAGGCCAGTGAAAGCTAAGAAGAGAGCGACGGCGTGGGAGATCAGGAGTACAGAAACACACCTCCGTATTTGTAGAGACACCGACGTCCTCCCATGTCACTTCGATTACAAGAACTCGGGGCAATGGGGACCTCAGCTGCACTTCCAAGTTTCCGAGGAACTCGGAAACCTACCAATCCCCAGAATACTCAGCGGTGCGTTTCTGCCCACGGATTGCGCTGACCTTGTCCTGTCCGAGCTCCATCATGAGGAATGGCGACGTCATCAGGCGGCGAGCGCGCATGAACACAACATGTCTATAATGCGAAATGCTCAGGAACACCGGACCATGTGCTATCTGCAGAACATCGCAGGCCTCTGGCGGGGGGACCGTCGCTCGACACGGGTCTGCATGTTACAGGACTACACCTCGACGCTCGCCAGCTTGCCGGGCCATAGCGGCCGAGCCCCCGTAAGACCTTGGTGAACGCTACAGAGAAGATCATTTCTCCGGTGTTGACTTCGGGCCCGTAGCCTGGGTGCTCCGGGCGTAACGGGGCCGGCAACATTCGGGCCATTTGCAGACTTAATCGCTAATTTGTGACGACATTATTTTGATGGACATCGTTGCGCCGGACACACGAAGTCGCATGATGAAGGCGGTTCGCAGCAAAAATACCAAACCCGAGCTCGCTGTGCGCAGCTTAGTCCATGCGCTTGGGTTCCGTTTCCGTTTGCACCGCAACGACCTCCCGGGTACCCCTGACCTCGTGTTTCCCCGACTACGCTGTGTGATTTTCGTGCACGGATGCTTTTGGCACAGGCACCCGGCGTGTCGCGGCACGACCACCCCGAAGGAAAATGCGGAGTACTGGGAAGCGAAGTTCAAGCAAAATGCAGAGCGAGACCGCGTGACGATACGAACCTTACGCGCAGAGAATTGGCGAGTGCTTGTTGTCTGGGAGTGTCAAACACGACATGAGCCGCGGCTCCAACAAAAGCTGAAGCGCTTTTTGAAAGGCAAAGACTCCAAAGCGCCCACGATCTCATCGCGTCCCGATAAAAAGCGCCAACAAAGACAACAATCCGCCGAAACTAGCTCAGGTTCTCTAGGTTAGGATCGCGGCTTCTTGTGCGATTGCAGCTGAAAGCTCAAGGTAGCCCTCGATACGCCCGCTAGGAACATCCATAAAGCTCGGGAGGCCCTCTCCTATAAGCAGAGACCGTGACAGGTAACGGTTGCTTGACACGCAAGTGACCTCGGGGATCATTAAACAATCTGCACAAGCGCCCCCCTGCTCGGAACACAAGGAGCCGACATTGCAGCCCAAGCTGCGCGGGTAGTCTCTAAGCTCGTTGAGAAAGGGTTCCCACGTATTCCGCCAAAGAGATGAGAGATCGCCGAGATCCATCGTCATGCCCGAACGATAGACCACGAACGCGAGGTCCACGGGGAAGAGGTACTCGCCGAGAGCCCCTTCGTCGAGGCCAGACAACTTCGACATCACGCCGATGATATGGTGGGAGATCGAATGCACCAGCCCGTATGCTGCGGCATAAAGCGTGGGCTGACGTGGATCGTTCGGAGAAATTGTGTCCCGATGATCTGTAAGAAACCGGTCCATGCGCATCGAGACCGACGATTCCAGCAGCGCGCCGGCGATGCTCGGTGCCGTATTCAGAAAATGTGTATCAGTACAGCCGGCCGCGTCCAACCAATTCAACACGCATTTCTCATCTAGCTGAAAATAGAAAGCTTCGTTCTTCTGCTGAAGCACGTAGATCGGGTGTTTCCTTTCGCCCCTGATGCGCGTTTCAGGAAAAAGGCAAAGCCGCACAGGCGTCTTCTTGCTTGGCCTCTGCGGGTGAGGCGTCGAGGACGTCCGGGAGTAGCCGTAGGTGAACCGGCATAGTTCGAAACCAGGAATAAGTCCGGCTTGGACAATTCCGAGAGCCTTCAGACTTCGAATCACAACTTCTTTCCCGCGCGAAGCTTCGTCCTCTTTGCGCCAAGGCGTTAGTCTGTCATCAGGACTCGCGAAAGGTATGAAGGCGGCGCGGCTGCCTTCGGTACGCTGTCCGGATAGTTTCGTGTCTGAGAGTGCCCGGTGTTCGACTGCAAGCCGAAATGGATCATACCTCGCCGCCCATTGCGTTTGGCGTTGCTGGGGCTCCGCTGCCAAACTCAGCGTTGCAGGCAAATTCGATTTGACCGCCAGCAGCCGCCGTTCGAATGCCCTTGACACCTCCCGTTCAAGCATCTCGGCAAAAATCGCCTTGTTGCCCGGCGAATTTTGCGATACCGCGAGCAACTGGCGTATTTGCTTTGCAATTTCCGCCGCCTCGCCGTCGACGCCCTTCGCCTCTAATTCGAATGCGACTTCGGCAGGCGAAGGCCGTGCCCCCACGTAACCGCAGCGCCGCGCAATGAAATCGCGCAGATCATCCAATCGATGATTTTCAAGACAATTCAGGATTTCAGCATCAGGAAGGTCGACAAAAGTCTCCGCGTGCGGGGTATAAGCAACCGATGCCCCATAGCTGATTTTCTCCATTCGGGCATCTTCGATCGTTACCCCCGGCCGGTTGCGAAGATGCAACATCTCTTCATCATGATCCGTCCAGGGCACGTTGCGAGGAACATTACAGTTGGCGCAACGCAAGAACCATCCGCCGAGACTGATCTTTTTCGTGTCCACGACAAATTCTTTGCAGTTGCACGACTTGCACATGGCGCGGCGTGTATAGATTTGTCCCGTTGCTAGGTCGACATCCTTGGTGTCCACGCCGACGGACCGCCAAGCGCCGGACGAATGGACGAGGATTGGCTCGAATTGTCGCCAGTCGCATGAGGACGGGGAACGCGAGCTGGCGTATTTCGGGTGCAGACACTGATTTTCGGCATCTCTTAGAATCGATAGCATCTCGTTCGCGTCGCGGCAGCATCTCAGCAGTCCACACCTGCCGCACACCAGGGTCGTCGGCGATGGCTCGTACCCCATGTCCTTCGGCTTCGCGAACCCAAAGAGGTCGGCCCGGAATTCGAATAGTCCGGCGCCTTCGTCGTAAAGGCTCGCGTCCACCAGCATTTTCCGCAGTGACGTTTCCCGATCGACCCCCCTTTCGCCCTGCATGAGAAGGAACCGGCTACCCTGTTCGAACCAGGCGCGCGCCGCTTCGCGGAGTTGCCAGCGGATTTGCTCCTTCGTCGAATTAGTCAGACCTTCGGGCTCGGAACCCGGCGCCGCCAATGCAATACACACTCCCAGGCCGTTCTCGAAAGCGAAATGCCGCATCGGAGCATAAGAAGACGCCAGCTGTCCGACGGAGCGTGTCATCCGGGGTGGTGCACGTCCCTCGTCCTCAGTTGGTCCCCTCTCGTCGTTCGGCGTGGGGCGCTGCCGACCGCGCATGGCACCACCCCCCACGTTTCGGTTTCTCATGCTGCGGCCTCCTCCCCGTTTTCGTCGTCGCTCTCCTCATCTCCCCAACGGCCATCGCCCCGTCGAAGCATTCGCATTAGCGCCCCGACGCTAAGCTTGTGAATGCGGCGCCCATGAACGTTACTCCTCTCGGCCACCTGGATGATTCCGGGTTCATCCACATCCCTCAGCGAGGTCATCGGCATTGGGCGCCCATTGCTCTCGAAAAAGGTTCGAAACCCGCTCGTCAGCCATGTTTCGCTGAGCATCAGCCGAAGGGTATCGCGCGTCTGTCTCCGCAACTGCTCAATGTACCACTCCTTGGCGTTCGGATTATAACGGGAGCGTGTCGGATCTACTTCCTCTATGCCGACTGCCCGGGATAAAAACGTTGCGATATCTTCGGCTACTCCGATGAAGTCATTTCTCAGCTTATCGCCGATAGCCGGAATACCACTGCTGTCCCACACCCGGGCGTCATCGCTAGCAGCAGAAGCCAGTCGCCGATAGTGGTCGACCGCGCAAACTTTTACCTGTAGCGCGCTCGAAAAAATTCGGCCGATCGCATTCTCGCCCCAGCGATCGATCGCCGCCGGTTGTATCATCCGCTCCAGGAAGCGGTGAAAGACATCGTGGATCCCTACGACATGAACGTCGCGAGGGCGTTGGGGTGTCGGGACCAGAATTGAAACCCCTACGTGTGTCCGCCCTACTCGGCTGGATGCCTGCACATATTCAGCGACGTCCGAGGGAAGGCCTGCAAACACCATCGTGTTGAGCCGCTCGATATCCACTCCGTGACTGATTGCCGATGTGGCGATTACGCCGCGCAACGCTGCAAGAAAGTCTTTCTCGATATTTATCTCGACACCCGGCTTCCAGCCGGCCTTCGCTCGTTCCACGACCTCCTGGATCTTTTCCATCTCAACGGAGCCGGTAATGAGTTCCCGTGCTTACTCCTTGAAGCTCCCCAAGTTCGACCCCTGCGCGCTGGTGATCGCGCGGCACAAACTCGCCGAGGGCTGCCTGAACGCTGTCGCCACCCTTCTTATTTGTGACATAGGCCAGCACAATACGGGCGAGATCGACGGCTTCGGCGAGTGCGTCGTCTGTTGCGGTTCTGAGAGCGTCGACATGCCAACTGCGCAGCGGCCCGTTCGGCAATGCGGTCGCAAGATAATCCCGCACGCGATCGCGAACGACACGGTCAGGGGAAGCTATATCACGGTACGCTTCCGTCATCGTTAGATGCAGGGCCGAGAGGACGGCCACTGTAGCCGAGGTGTGCGGTTTCCCGTTCGTGGGCATTGAAAAGTAAAGCCGCCGCGTTGGTATTCGCAGCTCGACATCTTCTAAAGCAGCGCGACCTACATCTTCTCGGCTTGGGTCCTCTAGACGCGCGAAGAAGGATTTGTAGAGATCCGGGCCCGGGTACGGGAACATTGCGACCCGACGCTGATAGAGCATCTCGATTTGCCGCTCAGGGCCCTGCACCGTGGCGGACGCTGCAATTACCTTGGCGCGCCGTGGTCTGCCGTCCGCCAGCCTGCTGGAAAGAGTCTTACCCAACAATGCCGCCAAGTCCGATTGCGCCGTCTTCAAGCATGCTGCCAAACAGCCCCGAGAATGTACCCAGTGACTGCTGAAGAAGATGCGCTTCGTCCTGCACCTCGATCGCTGGAAACGGGTCAAAGAGTTCTACATCACGGTTGCCGTAGACGGGTCCGATCCTGCGACAACAAGAATGCGCGGCCGGGTTTCGCCAATTCTGATTGAGCGTCCCGTGAACCGGCCGCCTCGGATGTGTCAGCCGGCCATGCCCAGGAAGAGGTCTCCCTGAGCCATCCCGCAATTCCTGAACCCAGGGCGCAAAACCGAACATCCCGAAGACGCGTGCGATAGTTTGAGGGCTGTGACCTATCATCGCCATCTTGTCGACCGTGCCGAGCAGGACAGTCGGTGCGTACGCGTAAATATCGGTGTCCATCACATGGAACGGCAGCGGCTCGACTCCCCCATGCTCTGCGTTCCAGTCGCAGCTTTCCCGCAGACAGACATGAGCAAGCCGCGAGTCCTCCCCCTCTCGCCGCCTTCTCAGTCCTATAGTTTTATTGCCGCAGAATGGACATTCTGTAAGGCGCCGCCACTTCGAGACGGTCTTGTAGCCTCGATCTTCGGAGCTGAGCTGTTTCTCCGCTTGCTCGGTCAAGGTCCTCTCGTTCCAAGAGGGTAGGTCGTCGAAGCCGTCCGCATAGCGCGCATTCGGTGTGTTCCCGCCGCCGACCCAGAAGCCGATCTGAAATGGATCGCCCGGAATCCGCAACGCGCGCCTTTCAACCTCTGCCATCGCCAGAGTGCGCGCGAACCGATTCGCTTGCTGTGCCGTGAGGAGGCGGAGAGGATAACGGACAATGCCGGTTACCCCGCGGAGCTTGCCGCGTAGCCGATCGACGAAGCACTGAAGTACCAACAGCCCGAAAAACGCCTCCGACTTGCCGCCACCTGTCGGAAAATATAGGAGCGTAGCAGTCGCATCGTCCGACGCCATTGGGTCGATGCCGTCCTCGACCGCCAAAAACAGATCGCCGCGGGTCGACCAAGCCGGAATACGGCTTGCAACGCCTGGGAGATGTGCAGCGAGAAACGCGAGCTGGAAAAGCCGCCACTCCGTCGGACCCTGCTCCCCTCGGCTCTCCAAGGCACGCGACAGACGGGCGAATGAAGCGTTAGTAGCGCGCCACGCGGTCAACGGCATCACGCGAGGGTCAGTCGGAGCGGCCCCCGAAACGGCAGCAGCTCGTCCCTCCCGTAACACCATCAGCCCAACCCGGACCCGTTCCAGCTCCCCGCGCCACCCGACAACATCCTCCTCGAATTGCGCGCGCTCCCGCGCCTCAGCCTCATTGTCGGCAGGTTGCCCCTTCGGGATACGCCAAGGTTCCATGCCAGTGACATTTGCATGCCATGCTTCGTAATCGGCGACCAACGCCTCCAGCACCGGGATGCCACCATCTTCGGCAGCCAGTGCCTCGAATTGGGGTTTGATTGCAAGTGCGTGAGGGACAATGCGCGGCTGCCGCCATGAAGGCAGATGCGTCGTCCGCAACACGGTCGGGTGACCGTCTGATGGTTTCGAACTCTCTACGCCGCAGTTGATGCCCAAACCCGGATGACGGAGCCAGTTATTCCAGCGATATGAGGGTTGAACACGGCCAAGCACGTGATCGCGGTGCAAACCCGGATCGAGCACCACCTCGATTCCAGCCAGATACACGGTCCGGTCGCTCAGCTTCTCCGGGACCCGCGACATGTTCACGATGTCGCTCCTGTTCGCCAATACAACCCGCACCGTACGCATCGAACGGTCCAACGGATCGTCCGCTACATTGGCTTCTATCCGAAGGTCGAAATGGTCGTCCGGCAGCGCGAGGCGACTACGCTCCCGGCGCAGACGGTCGAGCGTCACGTCCCAAGCCAACACTTCAGATGGCAACACCCGGTGCCTCGGGTCCTGGTCCGTAGCCCGCGGAAATCCCCAGAGAAGGCCTCCGGTATCCGGATCCGGGTCCTGGGCCCACTGCAGCAACCGCTCGCGCAATTTCGCCAGCATCGGTCCCCGATGCGCGTCACATGCTTTCCTAATGGCGCCCACGTCCGCCGCCGCATCAAGAATCAGTTCAGGCCAATCGACATCTAGCCTGAGCCATTTCTGCGGAATTTCTGCCGGATCGACCTGCGAGTCCTCGGGAACGCCGGCGCGCTTCGGACCTGGCATTACATCCCATTTTCGGGTCGCGCTGTCCTCAACTTCCGCCTTGGCGTCGATGCCCTCCGCCGCGACTAGCGCCTCCTGCTCCTCGGTCGCCTCTTCGCTGACCCCGGCAAAGGCAACGTCCGCATCGGCTTCCTCCGCTATCACCGCCTCTTCGCCGGCGAGCGTGACATCCTCCATCGACGCACTCTCAACCTCGGTAGAAAGGCCGTTATCGCGAGAAATGTCCTTCCACGCTCGCTCCGCTGCTGCCTTGCGCAGCTCGGCGAGCTTGTCGAAATCTTCTAGTTTGAGCCCCGTCGCTGGTATCCCGAATTCTTGTTTGAGACTCTCGAAGATCTCTCGTTTGCGTCGCCGCAAACTACTACGCACCTCTTTTCGCAATCCGAAAGAAACCCCTTGTATTGCAAGGTCGTCCGCACTCGGTAAAACACGCACATACACTGATCCGCGCGGTTTCACTCGAAAGATACCCGGTACGTCCCGTGCAATCTGAAACGACATGCCCACACTAGCGATGTGTATTGGCGAAGTTGCGTCGCCGGAGATACCCCCGCTTCCATCGCCAGAGATGCGACGGCAAGCAGGCAGCAGCATTCCAGCAGCGAGCATCCTGCTCGGCGCGTCGCCGTGTATGACCTGCCCGTGATCACCGCGGCCAGTAAGCCGGTCATGCGCGCGCCGCGCTATCGCTTCGATCGTCGCCTCCCGCAACGTGACTGACGGATAGTCCTGGCCTGGACCAACATGTCGCAGCGGGAGTTCCGTCATCTCTCTTCCTCCTTCCACAGCCCGCCCTTTTCTAATGCCGTGACCTCGCTCACGAACCGCAGCGCTCTTCTCCTCAACTCGTCCACGCGTTCCTGCGACAGCCCAAGATGTATGATCGCGTTGTAGCGGTCGAAGAGCATACGTTCGACCAACCCTGTACGGACGTGACCCTCTTGGCGTAAGCGCGCCCGGAAAATATGGAAATGGCGTGCCACTTCACCTGAACCGCCTTCGGCGAATCCGATGGCCGCGCAGAACGCGGCAAACCAATCCGGCCTACCCGGCGCGAACGGAGTAGCCTTGTCTTCATGCTCCGATGCCGAGAGCCAGTAACGGATTGCCGCCGTGGATGGAGCCGAGATCGTCGGATCGGCGACCTGCATCCGCCGCGCGATTTCTCTGGCTGATATTCCGGCCCCAGCCCCGATTCTCCAGGCGCCGACTGCCTTTTTATAACGGTCGACCAGATGATCGATCAGAGCCTGCTCGCCGGCCCATCCGAGTTCGCGAGCTATGTCGTCCACTACGTCCTGCGGAGGCAACACGACCTGGTCGCCCTCCTTCAAGTCGCGAACGCGCCTTTCGACGGGGTCGGAGCCGCGCAAGACAATAACGGTGGCGCCTTGCGCGAACGGCACTGTCTCGCCGTTATCGAACGAAGCCACCACTTCCGCGCGGGCCCGGTCCACTCCGGTACCATCGCCTCCGTTCCTGCCATTCACGATTCCGGCCCCGTTGGAGCGCGGAGCCGGAAGATGCGTAGCTAGCCCAAGCACCTTAGTAAGCCTGGGTGGCATTCGGCGAAGCAGTTCCGAGCAACGAGCATGCACAGGCGCCATTTCCGCCCATTCCAGTGCAATCTCGGCCGAGCGGGCCGCCACCTGCGCATCATGTGGCGTCAGAAGTATGCGTATCTCCGGCGGCGCTTTCACGACCTCCAAAAGAATACGAAGAGCGTCAGCTCCGCGGCACGCCAGAACGAGCAGCTGCGGCCGCCATCGCCCAATCTCCAGTACAGCTTCGATCCGATATACCACCAGGAAGTCGTGCTCTTGTTGTCCCTCTCCAGCCGCAAGAGCGTCAGAAACGCGGTCGGCAACGAACACAACGCGACGTCCTCTCCTGGCTTCCTGCACAGCCTCCTTTAGAGCGAGCCTCGCCGGCGTCTCTTGCAGCAAGCGCGTGGCCGCGTCGCGCCCCTTCTTCAGCGCCTCGTCGATCGCTTCCCTTTCAGATACATCGCCTTCCTCTCGCAGCGCATCACGCACGGCCGTTGCTTCGTCGGCGAACCAGCGGGACGTCTCCTCTGGGTACCTGCCGTCGGCACACGGAGGACGGGTCGTGCGAGCCATTGCGCATAACATGTACGCCGCATCAGCGAGCGCCGCCGCTGTCTTCGGCCGTGCATCGAGAAGCTTATTCGCAAGAACCAAAAGAGCCTCGACAATCTCGTCTTCGTGAGTGAATGCTCCCTGCACAGCCAGCTCTGAAGGATCCCTTGCCTTGTTGGCGGGCGCTGCGCCAGCCCGCTCGCCGCGCCAAAACCTCCGTATCAGCAGCCGACTGGTGACAATGTCTCCCTTGATCAAATCGCCAGCCGCCTTCATTGCCATCTGTCCAGCTGCTGGGTCGGACGCCAGCACCAAGATCGGCGGCATCGCCTTTTCTGTACGCTCCAGCCCTGCCGCCACATCCAACACTGCCTGCTCTACTAAGACGCCCACATTCCACGAGGTGAGATTCCGATCTGACAAGTCGACAACCACTAGATCGATCCCTCCCCGGATCTCGGAAATCTCCTCACTGCGCCGTTTCTCGACAGAGATTTTGGGGATGACGAAGCCAAATGGGCGGCATGAGCCAGGGTCTCCGTACCTTTCCCAGGAATGGCCATAACGTCCCCGGCTCTTCCGGTTCACGTACCTGCGTGCGCTGCCGAGGAACCCGTCCCACCGATTTTTCCAGCGAGTTGGTGAATTGGGCGGCTCGACATGCAGACAAGGCACAAGCGAAGAAAGCGGAAGCGCGTCCGGAGCTCCGGCCAGAAGCCGCCCTTGCACGAATGCGGTGCGCATCGCTTCCCGGAGCACACTCGATCCTCGCTCGGGTGGCCAGCCTTCGGCGGCTGACACACGGGGAACGAGACAACTATCAAGGTCGCGAATCTCCGACCGGCCGGCTCGGAGGAACAGAATCCGAAGCTCGTCTTCTTCAGCATCCAATCCCGAAATGCTCCGTGCAGCCCATGCAAGAACCGGATTAGGCCATTGGCTCGGCCAAGATACGTCTACCCGCAGACTCCCTAAAGGCGCATGGGCAGCCTCTTTCAACAGGCCCGCGAGCATGCCCAAACCTGCGCGATCCCCCAAGCCGACCTGCTCTAACCAGCTTCCCGCGCTCGCCTCGTTCGCGGAGAGTGCCGCAGGGGTCTCCGATAGCAGGCCTGCTGTAACCGCTTCGGGCAAAAGCCCGGAACCGAGAGCGGCG
This sequence comes from uncultured Alphaproteobacteria bacterium, assembly GCA_963790875.1. Lineage (GTDB taxonomy): Bacteria > Pseudomonadota > Alphaproteobacteria > ATCC43930 > CGMCC-115725 > AP-15. The sequence continues at coordinate 55,372 of CAWBQT010000009.1, read as the reverse complement.
CTCGGGCAGGGAGCTTCCTTGATTCCGTCGGCACTCGCGACGCCGGGCATCATGGTCGTATCCCGCCCCTGATCGAGCAGGCCGGCCAAATCGCCCGAAGTCTCCACAGTGGAGACAACCTCCATCGGTTCCGACGACTTGGCTTTCCCCAACCGCATTTTTGCGGCGAGTTCTCGCCGCCGCGCATCCATGGCACGGCGTACGTCGTTGTAGTCTGGAGGCTTCCAGGCCGTTCTCGCCATCACGCCTGCCAGCCGGCAGCTGCGCACCGCCTCAGAAGCGCGTCGCTTAGATTGTATAACCGAGCTGCGGCCTCCGCCGCCAACGACCGATTGCCGGAACACAAAAGTGCGCGGTCGCGATCATCGATATCCTCCCAATGTGGGATGCGTACACAGCGGAGATACGTCGCGTTCAGTCGTAGGTGCTCTCCTCCGCGTAGAAAATTAAGCGCCGTCGAGGCAAGCCCGACGGCAGCTGCAGAGAGCAGTGCGTGCAACACTTCGAGCGGCCACCGCGTCGATGTAACTGCATGCAGGCTATTGAGAGGCATCAGGCTCCCAGGATCCAAAACCACCCGAGGACGTCGGCCAATCTCCGGGACCAGCAGTTTTGGTGCTGCCGTCAAACGGTGATCAACTCGCGAATGCGTCAGCCGCCATGATCGACCGGCTTTTACTGTCACTCTATGCTTCAGCCGCTTCCGATGCGTTGACAAGTAGTCGTACAGGGCAGGCCGGTCACGGCATGGCCAAGGCGAGCCATCAGGCCTGTGGGTAACGATTATCATGCGTCCGCGCCACGCCAGAACACCGTGCGGCATGTCCCGTATCTCTGCGGCCGGGACTAAAAGATCTCGCTCAACCGGTAACTCATCCGCCGTTCCGACGAAGACGCTGTTCGCGCCAGTGGTCATGCCGAGCTTGATCCGGCACCCCGCGTCTTCCAACATCGGCATCGACCCGGCGAGTTGCTCGAACGCGTTGCAGGCATCGCTAGGACCTGCCAGCCACCCGCTATATTTCCGTTCCGGAGAAGGCCGGCATCGTGTGCCCTTATGCGCTACGAACATACCACTCACAACCGATACGCGAGTAAGAAAGGCTTTCTCCGGACGCAGCACCTCCACGCCCTCAAAAACGCCGTCCTCCTCTATCGCCCGGCGCAGACGAGCCGCACCGGTCGCCGATGCAATCGAGAGGGGCGCAATCATGGCCAGGCGCCCCCCGGGCACCAAGGCATGGAAGGATTTCTCGACGAAGGTAACGCAAATGTCTGCCGCGGAACCTCCGCGGCGCTGGAAGGGAGGATTGCCGGCCGCATGCGTGAAACCGAGAGCTGTTCGTTGAGCGTTCAGAAAGTCTCCACTCCGACACCACGCCTCAGCCAACCGTGAGGCGATCTTGGACGGAACACCCTCATCGGTTAGTACACTTGACACACGCGATCTAAGAACAGCGACCAGCCCGGGATCTATTTCGTACGCGAAAATGCGCTCGCGCAGACCTTCGAATTTGAGCGCCATCCCCCTCATGCGCACGGAACGCACGAGACGTCGCGCGGCCATCGTCACAAAGGCCCCATCGCCTGCGGCAGGTTCCAATAGACGACCCTGGGAGAGATCCTCGTTTTCCGTCCAACGAACAGCATCCAGCCCACGTGTGACAGTCTCCGCAGAAGTGAAGACGCACCATTGTGCGAGATCACTCGCGGATTGGCCGTCAGGCATTGGCCTCTACCTTGTCGAGGAAGCCCTCTGGCCAATGCAAGCCACCGCTGCGGGCGCGAGAAACAAAACCGCAAATGGCTCTAGTCGAAAGTCGAACGAGAGAATCGTGCAGGAAGTCCGACAGCAACGGTCGCGGCGCGGCCGAAAAGCTCTCCCCAATTGTCACGGACATTTGCTTGCCACGGATTCCGCATGCCGCATCAGGCCAGCATCCGCACGTATGCAGAGGGCTAATCCGGATATCAGTAGCGATCGGCCCGGGGGCGGCGATACCCCGCGCCACCCACTCTGCCAAAGGTGGGGGCACAGCATTCCCGATCAATCGCCACCGTGCGCTTCGCGCCATCCCCTCTGCGGCGACCGTCCAGTCTGAAGGAAACCCCTGCAGCCGTTCCGCATCCTGGATCGTTGGCGTTCCAAGGCTGCCGTCAGCAAGTAAAATGGCAGGTGCCGATGAGATGCCGATGCTCGATCCTACTTTCAGTGTAGGAACCGCTTCCCGGCGCAGTCCGGACCCGCTACGTCCTTCCGTCCAATAGAACCCTACTGCGTCCCCGGGGCGCGGCTCCCGTTCGTCGACACCGGGATTGCCATCGCGAAATAATACCTCTCTCGGGTCATGCGTCGGCGATGCGACCAAGACAACTCGCCTCCGCCGCTGTGGCAAGACGCAGATCACGTCCACCGTTCGATACGCCCAACTCCAACCCAGCGTCTCTACCAGGGAAACGATCCGGCTCATCGCCCGCCCGCGGTCCAACCTCAGCATAAAATGGACGTTCTCAAGAACGAGCCACTCTGTTGATGGTGCGGAAGCTGCGAGGCGGAAAACATGAGAAACCAGTCCGCTGCGCTTCCCGTCTATGCCGATCTTTCCCCCGGGTGGGCTCAGATCCTGACAAGGGAAGCCGGCCGCGATCACCGTCGTGTCTCCGGGTACGCTCTGCAACGCGGCTACATCGGCGGCCAGCGGCACATCGCCGAACCGCGTCTTTAGTACGGCCGCAGCCGAAGGGTCGATTTCGGATAGCAACGAAGCATGCAATCCCGCGGCGCTGAAACCGAGCTCCAAGCCGCCAATCCCCGAGAAGAGGCCAGCTACCGACATCAGCGTTGCATTTTCTTTGTTTTACTCTTCTTACTGTGCCTTTTTGGTACGCTGTCTTGCGCTGATGACACTGCGTCGGCGAGTCTGCTGTACTCCTCAGCCGATATCATCAGCAGACGCGCCTGGCCGTTACCTGTGATAGTCGCCGGCTGGGTGAGCGCTCCGTCCTGGTATCGCCCGAAATGCCGCTGAAACTCGGCGACTGTCACAACCAGCATACCTGAATTACCTGCGCTCTCCCGATGTGCCAGAGTACACGTAACTTCCGTATACAATCAACTGCTGTCTGTTACCCCTCCACTTGCGGACCCGGCAGGATCCTCTTCAGCTCGCCGGTGCCGGCCCCAGTGCTCTTGCGTGAGATCCGTATGGCCGAGCGCCTCGAAGATCGTCGGCGGCCTCTTCTACCACTACAACGCTATCGGCACGGGTCTGATGTCCGGCGCTGTCTTCGACCGGATCGCCAGAAATGCGGCTTTATCGGCGCAGGGTTGATCTGCTACAAAATTTGGCCAAGTCCGACCACTCGGTCGGCCGCTACCGGCCCAGCCCGCGGTCCCGACATCTGTTGCGGACGCCTCGACCAGTTCCGCTGGGGTCTCACCTCAACCTCGTCGGCTGGCGCGGATCGGCAATGGGTGGAAGAATTCCCGCATGGCAGAGAAGGCGGCCCGGCCCGTTTCGCTCACGGCGCTGTTCACGGCGTTTCTGATCGTCTCGTTATGCAGTCTTGGCGGCGGGCTGGTCTGGGCCCACCGGATCGCCGTAGAGAAGCGCCGCTGGATCAGTGACAGCGAATTTGCCGACATCGTCAGCCTTTGCCAATTCATGCCCGGGCCCAACGTCGTCGGCGTCGCCATCTGCGTCGGCGCGCGGATGCGGGGCGCCGTCGGCGCGCTCGCGGCACTCGGCGGCTTTCTCGTCATCCCGTGGGCCGTCGGTCTTTCGCTCGGCGTTTTGTATTTCGAATACGCGCAGCTGCCCGTGCTGCGGAACACGCTCGGCGGCATCGCCGCGACGGCCGCCGGGCTCTTGATCGCCACCGGCTTACGGCTGCTGCGGCCGCATCGCCGCCGCCCGGCCGCCTGGCTGTTTGCCGGCTTGGCCATCGGTCTTGTCACCTTCGGCCGGCTGCCGCTGCTCGTCGTCCTCTTCGTCCTCTTGCCGCTGAGCATTGCCGCCGCCGGCATCGAGAAACCGAAAGCCAGATGAGCGGCGCGTCGCCCGCGATCGCGCTGACCGCGCATCTGGCGCTGCTATCGTCGATCAGCTTTGGCGGCTTTCCGACCGTCTTGCCGGATGTCCGGAATTTCGTCGTCGCCGGCCATGGCTGGATGACCAACCAGGAATTCGCCGAGCTGTTCGCGATCGCGCAGGCCGTTCCCGGGCCGAACATGATCCTGATGATGAGCCTCGTCGGCTGGAAGGTGTGGGGATTTCCGGGAGCCGTGGCGAGCGCCTTGGCGACCTTCGCACCGCCCTGCGCGATGTATTTCGCCGCCGACCGGCTCTGGCACCGGTTCCGCGATGCGGCCTGGCAACGGATCGTCCGTGTGGGCCTCGTGCCGGTGACGATGGGGCTCGTCATCGCCGGCGGCGCCGTGATGGCGCATGCCGCCGACAATAGCTGGCGCGCCGCCGCGGTCACGGTCGCCGCGGCCGCGATCACGCTGACGACTCGCCTCAACCCGATCTGGCTGCTGCTCGCCGGCGGCGCCCTCGGCGGCCTCGGCCTCCTTTGATGGGGCTTCGCCCGTCAAGAGCCGGGCGGGTTGATCCGCGCCGTGAAATCCTGCGTTGACCGTGCCTCGCGGTCGTGCTGCAGGGCCCAGCGGATCGACGGGAAGGCGAGCCGATCCCAGGGGATCTCCTCCCAGTGGAAGAGCCCGACTTCGAGGCTCTCCGAGCCGGCCGAAATCGCCTCGTCGAGCAGCCGCGCGCGATAGATCAGCTGCACCTGGCTGATCCGCGGAATGTCGTAGATGGCGAGCAGCCCCTCGATCTCGATGCGCGCCCTCGCCTCTTCCCAGGCCTCGCGCTCGGCCCCGGCACTCGCCGATTCATTGAGTTCGAGATACCCGGCCGGCAAGGTCCAAAAGCCGTAGCGCGGCTCGATCGAACGTCGGACAAGCAGGGTCCGCTCGCCCCAGCGGGCGACCGAGCCGACGACGATCTTTGGGTTGTCGTAAAGGACATAGCCGCATTCGGCGCAGATCATGCGCTCGCGGTTGTCGCCTTCCGGGATGCCGCGAACCGACGGGCCGCGCAACAAGGGGTCGTCCGACATCGGCGGTTTGGCGGTCGACAACCGGCTCACACGCTGGCCCCGCCGTGGTGCGCAGGCAAGAGGGGCAGAGCTTCACACAGCATGGGCCGGCCGAGGTTTTCGTTCGCGTCTGCATCATAGGCCGCGACCCCGCACCGCGACAAGCAGGCCAGGGAAGCAGCACATCGGACCGGCGCGCCGTTCCCAAAACCGGTCTGACGCGTTATTTCGTCGCGATCGTGCCGTCCCGTGTCGACAAGCTTTCTTTCGACGCCGCGCAGACAGCGCGGGTCTTCTGGTATTTCGGCCAGAAGCTGCTGGCCGCACGCCGGAGCCGCCCGCAGCCGCTGCCCGAATCGCTGCGTGACCGGCCGATGCCGGACCGCCAGCGCATTCTCGGCGATCTTTGGGCGCTCTTCGAGCAGGACTGGCGCAACATCGAGGCCGGCTATTACGCGGTGCCGGCCGCCGGGTCGACCTCGCCGATCGCGGCGCTGCGCCGCGCCGTCGATTTCTTCGCCGATCTCGAAGAGGTCGAGGCCAGACGGCAAGGCGGCCGCGACGAAAGACGCCTCGACGGCCCTCAGGACGGCCGCTACCCGCGCTACTACCTGCAGAAATTCCACTTCCAGAGCGACGGCTATCTGAGCGGCGCCTCGGCCGAACGCTACGACCACCAGGTCGAGGTGCTGTTTGGCGGGGCTGCCGCCGCGATGCGCCGCCAGGCGCTTCGTCCCCCTCAACGCGGCGCTCGCCGATCGCCCCGAGGCGCGGCTCGTCGACATCGGCTGCGGCACCGGCCGGTTTCTGCGTGAGGTCAAGGCCAATTATCCGCGCTTGCATGTCGCCGGGCTCGATCTGTCGCCGCACTATCTGGCGGTCGCCCGTCGCGAACTCGAACCGTGGTCGCGCGTCCGGCTGGTCGAAGGGGCGGCCGAGACGATGTCGTTCGCCGACGAGGAATTCGACGCGGCGGTCGCGATTTACCTGTTCCACGAATTGCCGCCGCCGGTGCGCCGCGCCGTCGTCCGCGAGGCCGCCCGGATCGTCAAGCCCGGCGGGAGGTTGATCATCGTCAACTCGCTGCAGACCGGCGACGTGCCGCTTTACGACGCGATGCTCGACTATTTCCCGACGGCTTTTCACGAGCCCTATTACGCGAGCTATCTGAAAGAGGATTTTGACGGGTTGTTGCGCCCTGCCTTCATTCGCGACGGGCATTTTCCGGCCTATTTTTCGAAAGTGCTGAGCTTCCGCCGAACGCCCGAGAATTTTAAAGATCGCCGCTAAAATCCGCTTGCATCGGCCCACAAGGGTGTTACCGTATTTTGTGGGGGTGGACAGGTTGTCCACAGGATGCGGGGGATAACTGATGGAAATAACGTGGACGCCTGAGCGCGTCGAACGGCTCGCCGAGCTGTTCGCGCAAGGGTTGCCGACGGCCGAGATCGGCCGCCGCTTGGGGTTGACGAAAAACGCCGTGATCGGCCGGCTCAATCGCAATGCGATGACCCGGCGGGTGGCGCCGCCGAAGCCGCCGCGGCGCAACGTCTTCGAATTTACCGGGCCGAGCTGCCTGTGGCCGCACGGCCATCCGAACGACCCGAATTTTCATTTCTGCGGGGCGCGGCCGCTGCCGGGCAAGCCCTATTGCGCCGAGCACGCCGCGATCGCCTATATCCGGCCGAAGGAGCAGCGCCCGGACGCCGCCTGATCTAGTTCCGAAAATTCGCTGTCTTTTGCGAGGCGCCCTGGGCGACTGCTTTTGCGGACGTGCCGGGGCGCGGCATCGCCTTGTGGATCGGTTCGCGAACGGGAGTTCGTGAACCGATTCCAGCCTCCACCGTCATACCGGCGAAGGCCGGTACCCATTGCTCCGAAGCAAAAGCGGTTGACGAATGGGCCCCGGCCTGCGCCGGGGTGACAAAGGAAGGGTGCGGATCAGGGGCAGATTTTCGCGATCGGGACAACCGACAAGATTGCTTCCCGGTCCTGGCGGCGCTGAGGGTTTAGCGGCGCAGAGCGCGCATCGCCCGGTCGATACCGTCGAGGGTCAACGGGTACATGCGGTCGGCGGCGAGCCGTCGGATCATGCCGATGCTTTGCGTGCCGTTCCAATATTGCTCCGGCACCGGGTTGAGCCACACGGCCCGCGGATAGGCGTCGAAGAGGCGGCGCAGCCAGGCTTCTCCCGGCTCGTCGTTCCAGCGCTCGACGCTGCCGCCTTCCTTGTCGATCTCGTAGGGGCTCATGCTGGCGTCGCCGACCAGCACGACGCGCCAAAGGGCGTCATAGGTGCGGAACAACTCCATGACCGGCACCTGCTCGACGTGGCGCCGCCGCGAGTCGCGCCACACCGTGTCGTAGAGACAGTTGTGGAAGTAGAAATGGATGAGCTGCTTGAATTCGGCGCGCGCCGCCGAGAACAGTTCCTCGCAGACTCGGACATGGTCTTCCATCGAGCCGCCGACATCGAGGAACAGCAACAGCTTGACCGTGTTGTGCCGCTCCGGCACCAGCTTCAGATCGAGCCAGCCGGCGTTGTGCGCGGTCTGCCGCACCGTGCCGTCGATATCGAGCTCCTCGGCGGCCCCCTCGCGCGCGAATTGCCGCAGCCGCCGCAAGGCCAGTTTGATGTTGCGCGTGCCGAGTTCGACGGTGTCGTCGAGATTGCGGAAGTCGCGGCGGTCCCACACCTTGACGGCGCGGCGGTTCTTGCCCTCGTGCTGGCCGATGCGGACTCCCTCGGGGTTGTAGCCATGCGCGCCGAACGGCGAGGTGCCCGACGTGCCGATCCACTTGCTGCCGCCCTGGTGCCGCGCCTTCTGCTCGGCGAGCCGCCGCCGCAAGGTTTCCATCAGCTTTTCCCAGCCGCCCAGCGCCTCGACGAGTTTTTTCTCGTCATCGGTCAGCAGCCGGTCGGCGAGCTTGCGCAGCCATTCCTCGGGGATTTCCGCCTTCGGATCGGCCAAGATCTCGATGCCGTTGAAGCAATGCCCGAACACCTTGTCGAAGCGGTCGAGATGGCGTTCGTCTTTGACGAGCGCCGCGCGGGCGAGGAAGTAGAAGGCTTCGATGTCGAATTGGGCGACGTGCTTTGCCATCGCCTCGATCAGGGTCAGGTATTCACGCAGCGACACCGGCACCTTGGCCGCGCGCAATTCGGTGAAGAACGTGAAGAACATGGGGGCGGGATCAAGGAGGCTAAGGCAGAGGCCGCAATAGCTGCGCCAGTTGCCCCATATCGATGTCGCCGTTTCTATAGGCGATAATCGCCGCCGAATTCAACGCGATCCAATCGAAAACGGCATGCTCGTCATCGGGGGAGAGGCTACCGGCGACCCTATGCGGCGACGGCCGGACGCCGACCACGGCCGTGTTGTTCGCGCTCATCTGGTTGCCGTGCGCCATGTTCACCTTGACCCGAACGTCATGCCGTGCATTGCCGTGCGGGCTGACCCACACCGTCATCGGCAGGCCGGTCGTCCGTGGGAACAGATTGGCCATCTCGAACAGATCGTCTTCCTCGGCTGCTTCAGCCATTTTTTGGTGCGGTCCCTCAGCCGCGCTCGCCGCGGCGATGCAAAAAGGCGAGGCGTTCGAAGAGGTGGACGTCCTGCTCGTTCTTCAGCAAGGCACCGTGCAGCGGCGGGATCAGCCTTGCGGGGTCTCGGGTTCGCAGCGTCTCGGGCGAGACGTCCTCGTAGAGCAGCAATTTGATCCAATCGAGCAGTTCTGAAGTCGACGGCTTTTTCTTCAAGCCCGGCACCTCGCGGATCTCGAAGAAGATCGTCAGCGCCTCGTGCAGGAGATCCTGCTTCAGGCCGGGAAAATGCACATCGACGATGCGCTGCATCGTCTCCCGGTCGGGGAAGCGGATGTAGTGAAAGAAGCAGCGGCGCAGGAAGGCGTCCGGCAGCTCCTTTTCGTTGTTCGAGGTGATGACGACGATCGGGCGGTGGCGAGCCTGGATCGTCTGCCGCGTCTCGTAGACATAGAACTCCATTCGATCAAGCTCGAGCAGCAGGTCGTTCGGGAATTCGATGTCGGCCTTGTCGATCTCGTCGATCAGCAACACCGGGGCTTCCGCCGCGTCGAACGCCTCCCACAATTTGCCCGGCACGATGTAATTGGCGATGTCGTGGACGCGTTCGTCGCCCAATTGGCCATCGCGCAGGCGTGCGACCGCATCGTATTCGTAGAGCCCCTGCTGCGCCTTGGTCGTTGACTTGATGTGCCAGGTAATCAGGTCCCGGTCGATGCCATGGGCGATCTCGTGGGCGAGGATCGTCTTGCCGGTGCCGGGCTCGCCCTTGACGAGCAGCGGCCGTTCGAGGGCGATCGCGGCATTGACCGCGACCTGCAGATCGGCTGTCGCCACATAGCTTTCCGTGCCCGCGAAATGCCGCATGCCCGCCTCGTCCTCCGCCCTCAGCGCGACGACATAACAACAGACGCGGCGCGGCGCCAGAGCCGCGCCGCGGTGATCACTCGACTGGCTCGAACCACAGCGGACAATTGTAGTCGATGGTTATTTCTTCGCCGGGCATGATCGCCCGGAGGGCGACGAGATCGATCGTCTGCCGGGCATAGTTGCGCTCGACGCGGGCGCTGGGGCGGCGCGAATGGTTGCACAAGCTGACGAGGCCGAGCGCCACGGCACCGCGCCCGTCGCCGTCGGGATCGCCGTCCCAATGAAAATAGTAATCGTGCAGGATCGTGCGATCGAGGGCCGCGCATTCCAACGCCGGCACGATGACGACCGGCGCGCTCTCGATCAGGCTGCCCGACGCGATCGCGGCGCGGGCAAACACTCCCCGGCCGCGGCCGGCGCGGGGACGGATTTCGATGCTATCCGCAGCGTCTCGAACGGCGGACGCCCCGCCGCACGAGCTCAGACCGGCTGTCGCGGCCGCTCGGCGACGTCAGCCGTCGCCGCCGTCGCAGCCGCGGCGGGCGGCGCCACCTGTGCCGGCGGCGGCGTCGCGGCCTCGTCCTGCTCCTGCATTCCCGCCTTGAACGCCTTGATGCCCTTGGCAAAATCGCCCATCACCCGGGGCAGCTTCCCGGCCCCGAACAAGATCAGGATGATGGCCAAGACCACGATCCAGTGCATCAAGCTGAAAGAACCCATTTCCTCGACCCCGGTACCCTATTAACTCGGCACGTCGAACTGCCGCAGCGCTGGCCGACGGTGCCGAACTTGCCCAGCATAGCACGAGGTCGTGCGGGCGGCCCGAGAATCAAGCCCGCTCGACCGAGGAGCCACTTTCATGACCTATTTCCCGCCGCCGCATCCCGCCGAATGGGAAAAATGCCCGCCCGTCGCCGCCGGGCTCGAACCCGATCTGCTCGCCGCCGCGGCCCGGCATGCGGCCGAGCACGAGATGCCGTGGCCGCGTGACCTTGCCCGGCTGGTGACGAGCGATTTCGGCGAAACGCCGCCGTGGAACGAGACATTGGGGCCGGTGCGGCCGCGCGGCGGACCGAACGGCATGTTGTTGCGCGGCGGCCGCATCGTCGCCGAGTGGGGAGACGCGACGCGGGTCGACATGACTTTCAGCGTCGCCAAGAGCTATCTCGCGATCCTCGCCGGCCTCGCCTGGGACCGCGGGCTGATTGCCGACCTCGATGAGCCGGTCCGCCGAACGATCGAGGATGGCGGCTTCGACCCGCCGCACAACGACGCGATCACCTGGCACCACCTCTTGCAGCAGACTTCCGAGTGGGAGGGGGTGTTGTGGGGCAAACCCGACCTCGTCGACCGCAACCGCGGGGTCGCCGGCCGGCCGGGCCGCGCGCCGAAGGGCAGCCATCGCGACCTGGCGCCGCCGGGCGGCTTCTGGGAATACAACGACGTTCGGGTCAACCGGCTCGCTCTCGCCCTGTTGCGGCTGTGGCGACGGCCCTTGCCGGAGGTCTTCCGCGAGCTGGTGATGGAGCCGCTCGGCGCGTCCGCCGCTTGGGAATGGCATGGCTACCGCAACTCCTGGGTCGAGATCGACGGGCAGCGGATGCAATCGGTGGCGGGCGGCGGGCATTGGGGCGGCGGCGTCTTCATCCACGCGCGCGACCAGGCGCGTATCGGGCTGATGCTGTTGCGCCGCGGGATCTGGAGCGGGCGGCGCATCCTCTCCGAGGCCTGGATCGAAAAGATGCTGACGCCCTGCCCGCTGTTTCCGCAATACGGCTATCTCTTTTGGCTCAATACCGGTCGCGGCCGATACCCGAGCGCTTCGCAGCAAAGCTATTTTGCAATTGGGCGCGGCGGCAATCTGACCTGGATCGATCCCGGGAACGACCTCGTCGCGGTGCTGCGCTGGACCGATCCCGCGGCGATGGATGGGTTCATGAAGCTGGCGGGCGCCGCCTGCCGCGGCTGACGGCGCCGCACGTGTTCCGCTCGTCGCGCTGCCGTGCTATCCCGTCCCGGTCCACCGGCGCCACCGCACACCGACCGCCCTGCGAAGGGGACCCTATGCTGACGCTCTACATGTCGCCCGGTTCGAGCTCGATGGCGCCGCACATTGCGCTGCACGAGATCGGCGTCGAGTTCGAGCCGCGTTGGCTCTCCTTCGCCAAGAAAGAGCAACACTCGCCGGCCTACCTCGCGATCAATCCGGAGGGCAAGGTCCCGACGCTGTTGATCGACGGCCGCGTGCTGACCGAAGTCGCGGCGGTCCTCTATTATCTCGCCAGGCGCTTCCCGGGTGCCGGCCTGTGGCCGGACGGCGGGATCGAAGCCGAAGCGCAGGCCATCTCATGGATGTCGTTCATTGCCGCGACCGTGCATCCTGCCCGCCGGATCGGTCTCGAACGCTGGCGAGAGGTGTTCGAAATCGCCGATCGGCGCCTCGGCCAGCCCGGCTGGACCGGCAGCCGCTATTCGATCGCCGACATCCACCTCTTCCGTCTCTATTGGCGGTTTGCGACGTCGACGAACCCGGCGCCCGGCAGCTATCCGAACCTCGCCGCGCATTTCGACCGCATGATGGAGCGCCCGGCGGTGCAGCGCACCTTGGCGATCGAACGGGAAATCGGCTACCAGCTGCCGCAATAGGAAGGTGACGGCCTGGCTCGGCCGATCAATCTGCCGACATGGCGATTTCGTCGTAGCCGCGGCCAAGAAACTCGATCAAGCAGAGCCCATGACCGAACGGATCCGCCAGCGTAACGATCTTGCCCCAGGCTGCAGTTCGGATCCCGGTTTCCACGCGCGCCCCTGCTGCTTCGGCGCGCGACAGGGCATTCTCGATGTCCTTTACCACCACATCGAGGTGGACGGATGTCCAGTGACGCTCATAGCTGCGCAATTTTCCTGCTGCCGCAAACGACCTTTCGGGCTTCTGCAAGAGATAAAGTCGCACCGGCCATCCACCGAGTTCAGCGGCATCGTCGCCAAGGCGCCGGGTCACCGTCAGGCCGAAAGCCGCACCATAAAACGCGATGGCGCAGCCCAAATCCGGGACGTCGATATTGACGAGCAGCTCCATCGAAGAAGTTTAGCATAGCTGCGGTGCCGGCTCGGCCCGGCGTGACGAACCCGCGCAGGCGGAAGGGGAAGAGGTCATGCCAGCAACGAGGTCCGTTATTGGCGACGCCCCCAAACGCCGGGAAGACGCACGGTTTCTGACCGGCCGAGGCGGCTATCTCGACGATCTCTCGTTTGCCGGCCTCGTCCATGCCGTCGTGCTGCGATCGCCCTATGCGCATGCGCGGCTCGACGGCATCGACGGGGCGGTCGCGCGAGGGATGCCGGGCGTGCTCGCCGTCCTGACCGCGGCGGAGGCGCTGGCCGACGGGCTGTCGCCGCTGCGGCCGACGGCCGAGGCCAACCCGCAGACCGGCGAAAAATTCGCCTTCATGCCGCAGCCCTTGCTGGCCGAAGGCAAGGTCCGCTATGCCGGCGAGCCGGTGGCGCTGGTCATCGCCCTCAGCCGCAATCAAGCGCTCGACGCCGCCGAGGCGATAGAGGTCGCGTACGCGGCGCTGCCGGCAGTCGCGGATGTTGCCGCGGCCGGCGCGCCGGACGCCTCGCAAATTGCCGAGGGCGTGCCGGGCAACCGGTGCTTTTCGTGGCGCACCGGCGACGATCGGGCGGTCGACGCAGCCTTTGCCGCGGCGGCCCATGTCGTCAGAACATCGCTCGACAATCACCGCATCGTCATCAACCCGATCGAGCCGCGCGGCGTCGTCGGGTGGTGGGACGCGGACCAGCAGCGCTACACGGCCCATGTCTCGAGCCAGAGCATCCATGCGACCCGCGACAACGCCGCCCGCGCGCTCGGCGTACCGCCCGCCGCGGTGCGCTTGGTCGCGCCCGATGTCGGCGGCGGCTTTGGCGCCAAGAACTTCATCTATCCCGAACACGTGCTGATTCCATGGGCGGCGAGGCGGGTCGGCCGACCGGTCAAATGGATCGCGAGCCGCAGCGAGGTGTTCCTCGCCGACCATCAGGCCCGCGATCAGATCGCCGAGGCTGCGCTGGCGCTCGACGCTGAGGGGCGGTTTCTCGCATTGAAGGTCGGCAGCTCCGCCAATGCTGGCGCCTATCTCGTTGGCGCCGGCGGCGTCCAGACCTTCCAATACGCGTTTCTGCCGGGCACCATCTACCGCATCCCGGCGGTCGCGCTCGCCATCGCCGGCGTGCTGACCAATACCGCGCCGATCGGCGTCACGCGGGGGCCCGGCTACGCCGAGGCGGTCAACATCATCGAGCGGCTGATCGACAAGGCCGCGCGCGAATGCGGCTTCGACCGCGCCGAATTGCGGCGCATCAACATGGTGCCGGCGGCCGCGATGCCGATGACGAACGCCGTCGGCAACCAAGTCGACAGCGGCGACTTTCCGGCGACGTTCGAACGCGCGCTCATTCGGGCCGACGCGGCGGGCTTTGCCGCGCGGCGGCGAGAGAGCGCCGCAGAGGGCCGGCTGCGCGGCCTCGGCTTTGCCTGTCACATCAAGGGGACGGGAGGCTCGCCGACCGAGAATGTGGACGTCCGCTTTGCCGCCGACGGCACCGTTCTGCTGATCACCGGCACGCAGACGATCGGCCAGGGCCACGAGACCACCTTTCCGCAGATCATGGCCGAGCGCCTCGGCGTGCCGAACGAGCGCATCCGCCTCGTGCAAGGTGATACCGACCGGATCCCGCTCGGCGGCGGGCATGGCAGCTCGCGCGCGACCTATATGGGCGGGACCGCGATCTGGCATGCCGCCGACGAGATCATCGCGAAGGGCCGCCCGATCGCGGCCGACATGCTCGAAGCGGCCGAAGCCGACATCCTGTTCGAGGACGGCAACTTCGTCGTTTCGGGGACCGACCACCGGATCCCACTGCTCGAAGTCGCCGGGGCGTCGCGCGACCGCGGCGCAGCGCTCGACACCTATCACTGCTGGACGCGGGAATGGATGACCTTCCCCAACGGCACCCACGTCGCCGAGGTCGAGATCGACCGCGAGACAGGCCAGGTGACGCTCGCGCGCTACACGGCGGTCGACGATTACGGCGTGCTGGTCAACCCGATGATCGCGGCCGGACAGGCGCATGGCGCGATCGCGCAAGGAGTCGGCCAGGCGTTGCTCGAACACGCTGCCTACGATCCGCAAACAGGACAGCTCGCCGCCGGCTCCTTTCTCGACTACGCCTTGCCGCGCGCCGACGATGTGCCGGCCTTTGGGCTCGGCTTCAACAATACGCGCTGCACGACGAACCCGCTCGGCGTCAAAGGTTGCGGCGAAGCGGGTGCGGTCGGCGCTTTTCCGGCGGTCGCCGGCGCCATCCTCGATGCGCTGGTCCCATATGGCGTGACCGAACTCGCCGGTCCCGCGACCCCGGAGCGAATCTGGCGATTGATGCGCGGGTAAATCAGGACATCGTCAATCACGCGCCACGAACGGGACGGCGCTGCGATATGGCGATGGAATGCGCCCTGCTCGACGGAACGAGCGCAGAGCGGGAGGGAAAGACATTGCCGGGCCGGCGATTTCGCGTTAACCGATCATCGCGGCAGCTCCGGCTACGGAACCGGTTTTTCGGATGGCGGGCAATCTCGTGCAGGGCGCGGTCTTCACCGTCATGGTGGTGCGCGCTGCCGCATTACGCGACCCCGGCTTCGAACACGAACTCGCCGAGCAGGTGCGGCGCAGCCCCCGGTTTTTTCTGAACGCGCCGGTCGTCCTCGATCTGAAGGACGGGTCGGGCTTCGCCGAAGCGGCGGATTTCGCGGAGGCTCGGGAGCTTCTCGGGCAGCACACGCTGCGCCTCATCGGGGTGCAAAACGCCCCGCCCGAGCAGATCGAAGCCGCCGCCGCCGCCGGCCTGGCGAGTTTCGCCCCGAACCCGGCCCAGCCGGCGCGGCGCACCGCGCCGCAAGCCTCTGCAGCGCCGCCGCCCGCCGCCGGCCGGACGCTCGTCGTGACGCAGCCCGTGCGTTCGGGCACGCAAATCTATGCCCGCGGCGGCGACCTCGTCGTCACCGCCGCGGTCAGCCCGGGCGCCGAGATCATGGCGGATGGCAACATCCACGTATACGGCCCGCTGCGCGGCCGGGCGCTCGCCGGTGCGGCCGGCGACGCTGAGGCGCGAATCTTTTGCAGCCGCTTCGAGGCAGAGCTCGTCAGCATCGCCGGGCGATATCTCGTCAGCGAGCAATTGCCGCCCGAGGAGCGCGGTCTTGCCGTGCAAATAGCGCTCGTCGATGACCGGTTGACCATCGCCCGGAATTGACGCTCATCATTGCGGGGGCGAGGCGGCGCATGCCGCCCCGGCGGCTCGGTCGTAATGCCGGCCTCGACGGGAGGTCCTTTTGGCGGCAAAGGTCATCACGCTCACCTCCGGCAAGGGAGGCGTCGGCAAGACCACCTCGGCGGCGGCGTTCGCCGCCGGGCTGGCGTTGCGCGGCCACCGCACGGTGGTCATCGATTTTGACGTCGGGTTGCGCAATCTCGACCTGATCATGGGGTGCGAGCGGCGCGTCGTTTTCGACTTCATCAATGTCATCAACGGCGACGCCAAGCTGCATCAGGCGCTGATCAAGGACAAGCGCTGCGACAACCTCTATATTTTCCCAACCTCGCAGACGCGCGATAAAGACGCGCTAAAGCGCGATGGCGTCGAGCGGGTGCTCGACGAGCTGAAGGAAAGCTTCGACTACATCGTCTGCGACAGCCCGGCAGGGATCGAGCACGGCGCGATTACGGCGCTCTACTTTGCCGACGCGGCGATCATCGTGACCAATCCGGAGGTCTCCTCGGTCCGCGACAGCGACCGGATCATCGGGATCCTCGCCTCGAAGTCGCGGCGGGCCGAACACAATCTGGAGCCGGTGGCCTTGCACCTGCTGCTGACCCGCTATTCACCGCAGCGGGTCAGCAGAGGCGAGATGCTGACCGTCGAAGACGTCAACGAGATTCTGTCGATCCCGCTCTTGGGCGTCATTCCCGAAGCGGAGTCGGTGCTGCGCGCCTCGAACACCGGTACGCCGATCGTGTTCGACGAGGCGAGCCCCGCCTGCCAGGCTTATCTCGATGCCGTCGCCCGGTTCCTCGGCGATCAGCGCGAACTCCGCTTTCTGAAGCCCGAGCGCCGGAGCTTTTTCCGTATCTTGTTCGGCAGGGCCTGATGGGTTTTTTAAGTTTTCTGTTTCCCGAAAGGCGCAACAGCGCGGTCATCGCCAGGGACCGGCTGAAGATCGTGCTGGCGCATGAGCGGGCGAGCCGCGACGCGCCGGACTTCCTGCCGATGCTGCAAAAAGAGCTGCTCGACGTGGTCGGCCGCTACGTCGAGATTCGCGGCGACATGATCAGCGTCAATCTCGGGCGGTCGGGCGAGACCTCGCTTCTCGAAATCAACGTCGAAATCGACGGCGCTAAGGTGAAATTGCCGAAGAACGGCGCGGCCGGCTCGGTTCAGCCGAGTCCGGTCAAGCCCGGCTCGGCCAAGATGCCGCCGGCCGCCGCCGGCCCTACCACGAGCCTTGATGGCGAACGCGAGGCGCCCTGGGTCAAGCCCGGCTGACCGCGGCCGACGGTTACCGCCGCAGGCCGCGTTTGGCGACGACCCCGATCAGGCAGAGCGGCACGACCACAGAATAATGAGGCCGATCAAACGGTCGATCGTCTGGCTCAGCGCTATTGCGGGCGCCGCCTCGGGATGCCGCCAGGAGCAGCCTCCCTCTTCCACTCCTCGCGGACCAGCGGCTCCGTCTCGCCGGCGAGCCGGTGCGCGCGTTCGGCGGCAAACGAGTTGGCCGAACTCGAGCCGAGCGAACGCCCAGACCGCGGCGGCGCGAACCAGCGGCGAGGCGTCGTCGAGGCGCCGCCGTGCCGCGTCAACGAGTTCGCGCTCCCCGGGTTCGGCATTGCCGATCGCGATCAAGACGTTGCGCAGAAACCGGTCACGGCCGGTGCGCTTGATCGGCGACCCGGCGAAGAGTCGGCGGAACGCCCGATCATCGAGTTCCGCGAGTTCGGCGAGGCGCGGCGCCGTCAGCGCCGCGCGCGGTAGAAAATCGGGCTCCCGCGCGGCGCGGGCAAATTTGTTCCACGGGCAGACGGCGAGGCAGTCGTCGCAACCATAGATGCGGTTGCCGATCGCCGGACGCAGCTCGACGGGGATCGTGCCTTTGTGTTCGATCGTCAAATAGGAGATGCAGCGGCGCGCATCGAGCTGATGCGGCGCCGGAAACGCCGACGTCGGACAGGCGTCGAGGCAGCGCCGGCACGAGCCGCAATGATCATGTTCGGCTTCGTCGGGGGCCAGCGCCAGGCTCAGATAGATCTCGCCGAGAAACAGCCAGGAGCCGAATTCCCGCGACACGAGATTGGTGTGCTTGCCCTGCCAGCCGAGCCCGGCCTGTTGCGCCAGCGGCTTTTCCATGACCGGGGCCGTGTCGACGAACAGCTTCAACGCTCCCGGCCACTGCGACTGGATCCAGTGTGCAAGCGCCTGCAGCCGCCGCTTCAGTGCGTCGTGATAGTCGCGGCCGCGGGCATAAACCGACACGGCGCCGCGCTCCGGATGCGCGAAGAGGGCCGCCGGATCGTCCTCGGGGGCATAGCTGAGGCCGAGCACGACGACGCTCTTCGCCTCGGGCCACAAGGCGCGCGGGTCGCCGCGGCGCTCGGCAGTACGAGCGAGCCAGCCCATGTCGCCGTGATAGCCGCGCGCGAGAAACTCCCGGAGCCCGGCGCCCGCCGCACCGTCGAGCCGGGCTTCGGCAAAGCCGACGGCGTCGAAGCCCGCGGCAAGGGCCCGATCGCGGATCGCCTCGCGGATCGAGGCCGCTGTTGTGGAAGCGTTCAACCGCGGCCGCGAAAGGGCGCCACCCCAGGATCGGGGAGCCACAACCCGACGGGTGGTACGCCTGTCTGATAGAAGACGTCGATCGGAATGCCGCCGCGCGGATACCAGTATCCGCCGATGCGCAGCCAGCGCGGCGTCAGCGCCTCGCACAGACGGCCGGCGATGCCGAGCGTGCAATCCTCATGAAAAGCCGCCTGGTTACGGAAGCTGGCGAGATAGAGCTTTAGCGACTTGCTCTCGAGGAGGGCCGCATCGGGCGCATAGTCGATGACAAAATGGGCGAAATCGGGCTGGCCGGTCACCGGGCACAAGGTGGTGAATTCCGGACAGGTGAAACGCACGAGATAAAGCCGCCCGGGATGCGGGTTGGCGATGGTGTCGAGCCTCGCCTCGGTCGGCGATGCCGGCAGCTTCACGCGCCGCCCGAGGACCGGCTCGCCGGTCATTCGACCTTGCCGGGCAGCGAGCCCTGTTCGGTCTCGGCAAAAGTAGCGGCGAAATCCGCCGCCCCGCCCGCTTCGATTGCCGTCCGCAACGCCGCCATCAGATCGGCATAATAGCGCAGATTATGCGCAGTCAGCAGCATCGCGCCGAGGATCTCGCCGCAGCGGCAGAGATGATGCAGATAGGCGCGGCTGTAGCCGGCGCAGGCCGGACAGGCGCATCCGGGGTCGAGCGGCGCCGGGTCGCCGGCGTGGCGCGCATTGCGCAAATTCAGCGGGCCGCCCCGGGTGAAAGCCTGTGCCGTCCGCCCCGAGCGGGTCGGCAGGACGCAGTCGAACATGTCGATGCCGCGCATCACCGCGCCGACGAGATCGGCCGGCTTGCCGACCCCCATCAGATAGCGCGGCCGATCCTCGGGCAAGGCCGGGACAGTCGCCTCGAGCACCGCCAACGTCGTCGCTCGACCTTCACCGACGGCGAGCCCGCCGACCGCATAGCCGTCGAAACCGATGCCGACGAGCCGCTCCGTCGCAAAGAGGCGCAGATCGGGATGCACCCCGCCCTGGACGATGCCGAAAATGCCGTGGCCCGGCCGCCCGACAAAGGTGCCGCGCGACCGCTCGGCCCAGCGCAGCGACAAGACCGTCGAGCTCTCGACGGCGTCGCGCGGCGACGGGTGCGGCAGGCACTCGTCGAGCGCCATCGTCACATCGGCACCGAGCAGATGCTGGATCTCGACCGAGCGTTCCGGCGTCAACAGATAGGCGCTGCCGTCGAGATGCGAGCGGAAGGTGACACCTCGCTCGTCGAGCTTGCGCAATTTCGCCAGCGACATGACCTGGAAGCCGCCGGAATCGGTCAGGATCGCGTGCGGCCAGTTCATGAAGCGGTGCAGCCCGCCCAACGCCGCGACACGCTCGGCGCCCGGGCGCAGCATCAGGTGATAGGTGTTGCCAAGCAGGATCTGCGCGCCGGTCGCGGCGACCCCCTCCGCGGTCATCGCCTTGACGGTTGCGGCGCTGCCGACCGGCATGAAGGCCGGCGTGTCGACGGCGCCATGCGCAGTCATGAGCCGACCGCGCCGCGCCCTGCCGTCCAGCGCCAGCACCTCAAAGCTCAGCATGCCTTGCCCACCGCGTTGGCGCCCTGCCGCTTGATCAGGCAGGCGTCGCCGTAGGAATAAAAGCGGTAGCCGGAGGCGACCGCGTGCGCATAGGCGGATTTGATGCGGTCGAGCCCGGCGAGTGCGGCGACCAGCATCAGGAGCGTCGAGCGCGGCAGGTGAAAATTCGTCAGCAGCATGTCGATCGCGCGAAAGCGGTAACCCGGCAGGATGAACAGGGTGGTTTCCCCGGCAAAGGGCCGTACGTCGCCGGTTTCGGCAACGGCGGTTTCGAGGAGCCGCAGGCTCGTCGTCCCGACCGCGACGATGCGTCCGCCCCGCCGCTTCGCTGCGCAGATCTGATCGGCGCATTCGGTCGAGAGGACGCCCCATTCGCCGTGCATCCGATGCTCGCGCGGATCGTCGGTCTTGACCGGCAAAAAGGTGCCGGGGCCGACATGCAAAGTCAGCCGTGCCAAGCCTACGCCGCGCTCAGCCAGCGCGTCGAGCAGCGCCGGGGTGAAATGCAGGCCCGCGGTCGGCGCCGCGACCGCGCCCTCGGTCCGCGCAAAGATCGTCTGGTAATCGCCGCGGTCGCGCGGGTCGCCGCCCGGCGGCCGTTTGATGTAGGGCGGCAGCGGCATCGCGCCATGGCGTTCGAGAGCTGCGCGGAAAGCGTCTCCTTTACGATCGAACCGCAAGGTCAGGTCGCCTGCCGGATGTTTTTCGGCGACCACGGCGGCAAGATCCTCGCCGAAAACGACGTGGTCGCCCGGACGCAGGCGGCGGGCGCCCCTGGCAAAGGCGCGCCACGCGCCGCCGCCCGCGTCGCGCAAGAGGGTCACCTCGACCGAGGCCGCGCCGCGCCGGCCGAAGAGCCGCGATGGGACGACCTTGGTATCGTTGCAGACGAGCAGGTCCCCCGGCCGCAACAGGTGCGGCAGCTCCGCGACCCGCTGGTCGGCGAAATCCCCGGCCGCGGGTATCAAGAGGAGGCGCGCCGCGTCGCGCGGCTCGCAGGGATACGCGGCGATCAATGCCCGCGGCAGAGCAAAGTCGAAATTATCGAGACGCAGCGAGGCCATCGCCGCGAAATAGGCGCACCGCCGGCCCTCCGTCAATTATCGGGCATCGCGGCCCGCTTCTTGCTAAGCTCCGTCGCAATCTCAGATCGTCGGAGAGCGAGCATGCCCGATCGGCTGACCCGTCGCACTTTCGGAATTGCCGCCGGGGCGGCGACGCTCGCCGGCGCTTTCTGGCGACGGGCGGCCGCGGCCGCCGAGACGAAGACCTTGCGCTTTATCGCGGCGTCCGATCTCCGCGTCCTCGATCCGGTCTGGACCACGGCTTACATCACGCGCAACCACAGCTATATGGTGTTCGATACGCTGTTTGCGCTCGACGACAAGTTTCAACCGCACCCGCAGATGGTCGGCGACTACAAGATCTCGGCCGACAAGCTCAATTACAGTTTCAGATTGCGCGACGGCCTCAAGTTTCACGACGGCCAGCCGGTCCGCGGCGTCGATTGCATCGCCTCATTGAAGCGCTGGATGGCACGCGACTCGTTTGGTCAGACCCTCGCGGCCGAGGTCGCCGAGATGACGGGCGGCGAAGACAAGGCCTTTTCGATCCGCCTGAGTTCGGCGTTCCCGCTCTTGATCAGTGCGCTCGCCAAGGTGTCGAGCCTGGTGCCGTTCATCATGCCGGAGCGGCTGGCCAAGACCGACCCCTTCAAGCAGGTCACCGAAATGGTCGGCTCGGGCCCGTTCAAATTCGTCAAGAGCGAGTTCCAGCCGGGCAACAAAGTCGTCTACGTAAAAAACACCGATTATGTCCCGCGCCAAGAGCCGCCGACTTGGGCTTCCGGCGGCAAGGTCGTCAAGCTCGACCGCGTCGAGTGGCTCTATATACCCGACCACACGACGGCCGCCGCGGCGCTCAACAGCGGCGAGGCCGATTGGTGGGAAAACCCGCCGTTCGATCTGTTGCCGGTGCTCGGCGCCGATGTCACGGTCGCCGAGTCGGACCCGCTCGGCTCGCCGCAGATGATCCGTTTCAACCATCTCTTTCCGCCCTTCGATAATGTCAAGATGCGCCAGGCGGTGCTGGCCGTCGCCAACCAGGCCGATTTCATGACGGCAATCGCCGGCGATCCGAAGTATTGGAAGACTTCCACTTCGGTCTTCGCCAGCGGCACACCGATGGCGAACGACGCGGGATCGGCGGCGTTGACCGGCCCGAGGGACTTCGCCAAGGCGAAACAGCTGGTCGCCGAGACCGGCTACAACGGCGAGAAGGTCGTCGTGCTCGACGCGACGGACCTGCCGGGACCGCACGCACAGGCGCTCGTCGCCGCCGATCTGATGAAGAAGCTCGGTCTCAATGTCGACATCCAGGCGATGGATTGGGGTCAGCTGGTGACTCGGCGCGCCTCGATGAAGCCGATCGAAGAGGGCGGCTGGAATGTCTTCGGCACCGGCTGGATCGGCGCTGACATGCTCGACCCGACCCTCAATCAGCCGCTGCGCTGCAATGGGAAGAAGGCTTGGTTCGGCTGGCCGACCGACGCGATGATCGAGGCCTTGCACACTGACTGGATCAAGGCGGGGAACCTCGAAGAGCGCCAAGCGATCGCCGCCAAGATCCAGGCGCGTGCCTTCGAGGTCGTTCCCTACGTCCCGACCGGGCAAATCGCCCCGAAGACCGCCTACCGCAATACGCTGAAAGGCGTGATCCCGGCCCCGGTCACCTTGATGTGGAATGTGGAAAAGACGTAAGTCGCGCCTCTAAATGTCGGCGTAGATGTGGGTTTCGGCACGGGCGCCGGGATGCGTCACAGCACCCTTTTCGGCGTCGCCGACGGTCTGCGCATAACGCCACAAGGCGCCCGACTGAAAGTCGTTGCGACGCGGCGTCCATTGGCGCCGCCGCTCGGCGAGCTCGGCATCGGAGAGCGCCGCCTCCAGCGTGCCGGCGACGGCGTCGATCGTGATCCGGTCGCCGTCGCGCAGCAGGGCGATCGGCCCGCCCACCGCCGCCTCGGGGCCGACATGGCCGACCGAGAAGCCGTGCGTCGCGCCCGAGAAGCGGCCGTCGGTGATCAATCCGACCTTCTCGCCCATGCCCTGCCCATAGATCGCGGCCGTCGTCGACAGCATCTCGCGCATCCCCGGGCCGCCGCGCGGTCCCTCGTAGCGAATGACGAACACGTCGCCTTCCTTGTAGCGGCGCGCCTCGACGGCGGCGAAGGCATCCTCTTCGCAATCGAAGCACAGCGCGGGCCCGGTAAAGCGCAGCGCCGCTTTCATGCCCGCGACCTTCACCAGCCCGCCCTGCGGCGCCAGATTGCCCTTAAGCACGACCAGGCCGCCGGTCGGGGCGAGCGGCCGCGCGGTCGGCGCCACGACGTCCTGCCCGGTCGGAAAGACGACGTCGCGCAGGTTCTCGGCGACGGTCCTGCCGGTCACAGTCAGACAATCGCCATGCAGGTAGCCGCCGTCGAAGAGCGCCTTCATCAGCATCGGAACGCCGCCGACGTCGTGCAGGTCCTTCATCACATAGCGGCCGCCCGGCTTCAGGTTGCCGATATAGGGGGTGCGCTTCGCGATCTCGCCGAAGGCGTGCAGGTCGAAATCGATGCCGGCTTCATTGGCGATCGCCGGCAGATGCAGCCCGCCATTGGTCGAGCCGCCGGCCGCCGCCACGACCGTCGCGGCATTCTCGATCGCCTGCCGGGTGACGATGTCGCGCGGCCGGATGTTTTGGCGAATGAGCCGCATGACCGCCTCGCCCGACGCTTCGGCATAGCGGTCGCGCGAGTCGTAGGGCGCCGGGGCGCCCGCCGAACCGGGCAAGGCGAGGCCGATCGCCTCGGAGACGCAGGCCATCGTATTGGCCGTGAACAGCCCGCCGCAGGAACCGGCCGACGGGCAGGCAACGCATTCGAGCTCATGCAGCTCGTCGTCCGACAGCGCCCCGACGTTATGCGCGCCGACGCCCTCGAACACGTCGCCGATCGTGACGTCCCGGCCCTTAAAGCGGCCGGGCAGGATCGAGCCGCCATACATGAAGACCGACGGCACGTTCAACCTGACCATCACCATCATCAGGCCGGGCAGCGACTTGTCGCAGCCGGCGAGGCCGACGAGCGCGTCGTAGCAATGGCCGCGCATCGACAATTCCACCGAGTTCGGCGATGACCTCGCGGCTGACGAGCGAGGATTTCATCCCGGCGTGTCCCATCGCGATGCCGTCGGTCACCGTGATCGTCGTGAATTCGCGCGGCGTGCCGCCGGCGGCGGCCACCCCCTTCTTTGCCGCCTGCGCCTGGCGCGCCAAGGCAATGTTGCAGGGTGCCGCCTCGTTCCAGGTCGTCGCGACCCCGACGAGAGGCTGGTTTATCTGCTCCTCGCTCAGTCCCATCGAGTAGAGGAACGAGCGATGCGGCGCCCGTTCGGGACCGACGGTCACGTGCCGGCTGGGCAGGCGCGACTTGTCGAAGCGTGGCTGGCGGGCGTCGTCGGGCATTTCGGCATCTCCCCCTGTGGTCAATGGATTGGTGCTATGACGGCTGCTGCGGCAGCACGGTAGCCGCCGGCTCGCGCCGGATCAATCGCCCCTCGTCCTTGCGGCACCGACGTCACCGCCCGATGCCGTCCCGCTATGGCGGCGATCGAGCGACGGCATTTTGCATATTGCCGGCGGTCCCGTAACCTCGAACTGGGCACCCGACGGCAAAGGCAAAGTACGATGCAATTCGGTCTCTTCGGCAGCGCCGCGGCGCGACGCGGCGGTCCCGAGTTCGACAGCGGCGAAGGCTACCGCGATTTCATCGACTACAACGTCGAGGCCGAGGCGCTCGGCTTTCGCAGCACTTTTGTCGTCGAGCACCATTTCACCGGCTACGGCCAGGTGTCGGCGACGCTCAATCTGTTGACCTGGCTCGGCGCGCGTACCCGACGGCTGCGGCTCGGCACCGCCGTCATGGTGCTGCCATGGCACAATCCGGTGCTGCTCGCCGAGCAGGCGGCGACCCTCGATCTGCTGTCGGGCGGGCGGCTCGATTTCGGCGTCGGCAAGGGCTATCGCTACAACGAGTTCAAGGGCTTCTGCGTACCGATGGACGCGGCCGACGAGCGCTTCAACGAAGCCTTCGACGTGATCCTGAAGGCGTGGACGGCCGACGAACCGTTCTCCCACCACGGCCGATACTGGCAGTTCGACGAGATCGTCGTCGAACCGCCGACGGCGCAGAAGCCGCACCCGCCGATCTGGATGGGCGCGGGCAGCGAGCGCTCGATCCGGCGGGTCGCCGCACTTGGCTATAGCCTCCTCCTCGGCCAATATGCCTCGCCTGCTGACGTCGCCTGGAACATCGGAATCTACCGGTCCGAGGTCGAAGCGCAGGGTCGCGCGTTCGATCCGATGCAGGTCGCCGTCACCCGCGCCTTCTTCGTCTGCGACGCTGCCGTCGAGCGGGAAGCGGCGATGCAGCGCCGGTTGGCGAACCGGGTGCGCCAGCTTAAGCTCGCGACGCGGCCGGATGGGACCGTGCAAGGCGGACCCGACCGCGCCACCGGGGATCCGCAGGCGGTCAACGAGGCGAGCGCGATCTACGGCAACCCGGACCACATCGCCGAGCGCCTCGAGGAATTGCGCCGTGCCGGAGTCGCCTATGTTTTGATCAACGGCGGCGGCTCGGGTGGTGGCGCGCGCGGCCGCGACAGCCTGCGCCGCTTTGCGCGCGAGGTGATGCCGAGCTTTGCCGACGCCGCACCCCGCGGCGGCGCGGTGTGACCGATCAGAAGAGCAGCGAGCGGGCGCGGTCCCACCTGGTGGGCCACGGTCGGCCTGGCCCGGCCATCCGCGCAAACCGCCGAGGGCGCGGCGGTCAGGCGGCGATGCGCACCGGCAATGACGCGATGCCGCGGATGAAATTGGCGTAGACGCGCTGCGGTTCGCCCATCGCCTCGATCGTCATGCGACGCTTCAGGATCTCTTCCCACAAAATCCCCAGCTGCATTTCGGCGAGACGATTGCCGACGCAACGGTGGATGCCAAAGCCGAAAGAGAGATGCTGGCGCGGCCGGGCGCGGTCGATGATGAACTCGTCGGCCCGCTCGATCGCCTCGTCGTCCCGATTGCCGGAGATGTACCACATGATGACCTTGTCGCCCCGGCGGATCTTCTTGCCGCCGATCTCGCCGTCGGCGAGCGCGGTGCGCCGCATATGCATGACCGGGGTCTGCCAGCGGACGATCTCAGGCACCAGGCTTGGCACGAGCCCGGGGTTGTCCTGCAACTTGCGATATTCGTCAGGGTTCTGGTTCAAGGCCCAGACGCCGCCCGAGATCGAATTGCGCGTCGTCTCGTTGCCGCCGACGATCAAGAGAACGAGATTGCCGAGGAATTCCTGTGGCCGGTCGATCAGGTCGCGCGTCGCCTCGCCATGCGCCAGCATCGAGATCAGATCCGGCCTTGGCTCCATCCGGGCGCGCTCGCGCCAGATCTCGGAGAAGCAATCGAGCGCCTCGCTCAGGATTTCGAGCCGCTTCGCCTCGGAATTGACGACAGTGCCGGCATTGACGTCGGCGATCGCGCAATCCGACCAATAGACGAGCTTGTGCCGGTCGGCGAACGGGAAATCCATCAGGGTGGTCAGCATCTGGATCGTCAGCTCGATCGAAACTTCGCCGACCCAATCGAAAGTCTCGTTGCGCGGCAGTCCGTCGAGAATGGCGGCTGCGCGCTCCCGGATCGTGGCCGCAAGCTTGTTCAGATTGAGCGGCGCGACGATTGGCGCCACGATCTTGCGCTGTTCGTCATGCTTTGGCGGGTCCATCGAAATGAAGCTGGCGCGCCGATACTCCATCGGCCGGTCGGTGATCGTGATGCCGCCGAGGACCGCCTCGGACGAATAGGTCCGGTGATCGACTTCGACCGACATGATGTCTTTGTACTTGGTCACCGACCAGTATGAGCCGTACATGCCGTTCTGGCACCAATGCACCGGGTCTTCGCGCCGCAAGCGCGCGAAATACGGCTGCCAGATGTCGTTCTGGTACAATTTCGGATCGCTGACGTCGATCCGGTCGAGCGGCAGCGCGTAGGCCTGCTCGGTCGTATCGTGCCGCTCCACTACATCCATGGCCGTTCCCTTCCGTAACATCCCGTCGCGCCGGGCGGCATGACCTATGTTGTCGCCGCGGCGTCCGGACAAAAAGAAGCCGCCCAGATCTTCTCTCGCCCTGTCCGACAAAGATAGTCGCAAACCGACCGCGAGCGCGGCGGTTCCGATTGGTTAGTACGTCTCGGGCGCGATCACATTCTGCGGCCGATTGGTCAAGAGCGCGGCGCGCATCGTCTCGGCCGATTTGACCCGCGTGTCGTGCTCCGATTGCGGGGTGAACCAGGCGGCGTGCGGCGTGATCACCAAGCGACCTTCGAGACCCGGCTCACGCGCGCGGTAGGCGCGCAGGATTTCGGGGATCGGCTCGACCGGCGGCTCGACCGGCAGCACGTCGATGCCGGCGCCGGCGATGTGCCCGCTGCGCAAGAGCGCCAAGAGGGCATCGAGGTCGATGATCGGGCCGCGCGCCGTGTTGACGACGACGGCGCCGCGGCGCAGCAGCGACAGCTCGGCATGGCCGAGGAGGCGCGTCGTCTCCGGCGTCAGCGGCGTGTGGATCGACAGCATATCGGTCTCGCGCAGCAAATCCTCGAGGCTGCGGGCGCGGCCGATGCCGAGCGCCAGTTCGGCGCCGTTCGGCAGATAGGGGTCGAAGAAGCTGACTTGAAAGCCGAAGGCGCGGGCCCGCAAGGCGACCGCGGTGCCGATCCGGCCGAGCCCGACGATGCCGAAATTCTGCACGCCGGAGCGTCGGATCAGCTCGTTCTTGACCGCGCCCCAAGGGGCCGGCGGGTTGGCCCGCAGCCGCTCGTGATAGAAGACGACGCCGCGGCGCAGCGACAAGGCGAGCGCCATCGCGTGATCGGCGACTTCGGTCGTGCCGTAATCCGGCACGTTGCAGACGAGGACGTTGCGCGCTGCCGCCGCGGCCCGGTCGATCTTGTCGTAGCCGACGCCCATCCGCACGATCGCCCGCAGCCGCGGAAAGCGGCCGATGTCCTCGGCCGAGACCGCATGGCGCATGATCATCAGCCCGTCGACCGCAGCGCAATCGGCCGGATCGAGTTCGGCGAGGCGCTGCTTCGTACGGCGGATCAGTTCGACCTCGGGCCCGAAAATTTCGCGTTCGAGGTCGAGGTCGGGAATCTGCCGGTCTTCCGGATAGAGGACGGACACGGGCATCGGCGTTTCCTTTTACCTGGTTTTGATTACGCGGCAACCTTGACCGGGCGGTGCAGCTCGGCCGAACGGACGATTGCCTCGAAGGCGGCGACGCCGTGCAGGATCTCCTCGGCGGTAATCGGATAGGGCCGCAGCCCGTCGATCGCGGCGGCAAAGCCGTCGAGTTCGGCGGCAATCGCGTCGAAGCCGGGATAGGGGATGACCTCGGGCGGCGCGGCGACGTGCCGGCCGACGGCGGGCCGCGCCGTCGCCGGCGTGAAGCGGAATTCGAGATCGCGGCCGGCGATCTCGACATGCCCCGTCGTCCCATAGACGGCAAACCGGTAGGCCGGCGCCGTCACCAGCGAGCAGTAAAGCGTCGCCGATATGCCGTTGGCGAGGCCGAGCAAAATCGTCGTCGTATCTTCGAGCCCCGGCATCACCCGGCGCAGGCTCAGGCAATAGACCTCGTCGATCCGGCCGAAGAGGTTGATCAGCGCATCGAGATTGTGCACGCCGGTCGCGGTCATCGCTCCGGCCGGTGCTTCCTGCGGATCGGCGCGCCAATAGTCGGGCGCCATCGTGATCCCGGTCGGCGAGGTCTGCGTGCTCTCGCAATGGCTGACGACACCGAGGCGACCATCGGCGAGCCGGGCTTTCAGCTCGAGCGTCGCCGGGTGGAAGCGCCGCGGGTAGGCGACGCCGAGCACGACGCCGGTCCGCGCCACCGCGGCGAGTGCGGCCTCTGCGCTTGCCACATCGAGGGTGAACGGCTTTTCCATGAAAACGTGCTTCCCGGCCGCCGCGGCACGCTCGACCTGGGCGCCGTGCTGGCGGTGCGGCGTCGCGAAGACGACGGCGTCGATCGCCGGGTCGGCGAGCAGCGCGTCGAGATCCTCGACGAGAGCAATGCCGTATTCGGCGCAGAACGCCTCGGCCCTGGCGCGGGTCCGGCTATGGCCGGCGGTAAAGCGGATCGCGGCGCTCTTGCCCTGCACCGCGCCGACGAGTGTGCGCCCCCAATGGCCGATGCCAACGATCGCGGCACGGATCATTTCTTCGCCGCCAGCATGTCCTTGACGCCGTGCAAGGCGAGATAATAACCGGGCAGGCCGAAGCCGGCGACGATGCCGTGGCTGACCCTCGCCGTCTCCGAGGCCGGACCGCGCCGGATCGGGTTCGAGATATGCACTTCGATCGTCGGAAACTTGACCTGCGAAATCGCCGCGACCAGCGCCGGATAGCCGCTGCCGAACGCCGCCGGGTTGAACAGCGCGGCATCGAAGCCCCGGTCGTTCGCCTCGTAGAACTTGTTCACGACTTCGCCCTCGATGTTCGAGTGGAAGATCTCGATGTCGAGACCCAATTCGGCGGCATAGCCGCGGATGCGCTCGTCATATTCGGGCAGGGTCATCGGCCCGAAAATCTCGGTCTGGACCTTGCCGCGCATGTTCATGCCGGCGCCGTGAACGATCAGGATCTTCGGCATAGGACGGTCCTCGCAAAGCATTCTGGCGACCCGTCGAGACTAGCCGAGCGGCCGAACCGCCGACAAGCGGCGTTACCTCGTCCTTGACTTGACACCGCGGGAGCAGTGATTTACCACATCACGCATGCGGCGGTGGCGGCAACTGGCGATAATCGCCTCGGCAGCAGGGTGGCTGTTCGCTGCCGGGCCGGCAGCCGCGGCGCAACCTGACCAGGGGGCAAAGGCGCCGCGCAACTTCGCGACGCAAATCGAAAGGCTGATCAAAGAAAACTCGGCTCGCATCGAGACCGTCGGCTTTGCCGATCGGGCTTTGCCGCGGGTCAACATCGTCCGCGGGACCATCCGCCCGTCGGTCGCGTCGGGAACGGTCGAGATCGTCAGCTTTGTCGATTTGCGCGAGCCGCCGGTGCGCGTCGTGCGCGGCGGCGCCGGGCTTTCGACCGCGGCGCTGGCGCGGGACAGACCCCTGACGGCGCCGAGGACGCCGCATGCCGACGACGAAATGGTCGTCGCCTTCGCCGACCCTCGGCAACGCCCGGTGACCGTGCTCCGCGGCAACGCGTACGATTTCACCGACACCGGACTGTTCGCTCCGGCGGAAAGCCTCGATCTCGACCGTGTCGCCTTTGCCGTCGACGGCGCCGAATTCGAGCCACGGCGCGGATCTGCGAATGTGGCGGGCGGACCTCGCCGGGCCGCAGGGGCCGATGCAGGTCTCGGCGGCTGCGGCGTTCGATCTGGGCGGCGGCGACCGCTTTGATCTCGGCGAGAACCGATTCTTGGGCCGCGCCTATCTCTCGCGGCTCTACCGCCGTTACGGCAACTGGCCGGACGCGATTGCCGCCTATAATTGGGGCCCCGGCAACCTCGACGGATGGATCGCCGGCGGGCGCCCGGCCGACGGCCTGCCGCTCAAGGTCGAGCATTACCGCGACCGTGTCCTGCACGAAACCGGTTGGCAGGGGGCGCCGGTGCCGTCGGCCGACGACCGCGGGAAGTAGCGCATCCGGCTGGCGTTCGCCGCGCTGGCGCGCCATGTGTTAGCCTGCGTCAGACTAGGCGTGACCGCCGTTGTTCATAATTCGACAACAAGAACCCAATCGCATGCGTCTATTTCGGTTTTTCGAAACGCTGCTCGAACCGACGGGACCGCCGCCCGTGGCGCCGCCGCCAGCAGGGCTCGGCGCCTTTTACTGGTACTATGCGGGACAGGCCCGGCTGCTCGTCGCGGCGCTTTTCGCCGCCGGTTCGGTGGTCGCACTGCTCGACACGACGATCCCGGTATTTATCGGCCGGGTGGTGAGCATTGTGACGCACGAGGCGCCGGGCTCGATGCTGGCGCAGCATTGGCACGGGCTCGTCGGCATGGCGGCGGTGCTGCTCGTCGCGCGGCCGGCGGCGCTGCTGCTGCAGGCGCTCGTCACGAACCAAGCGATCGCACCGGCGCTGCCCAATCTCGTGCGCTGGCAGAACCATTGGCACGTCGTGCGGCAGAGCTGGAGCTTTTTCCAGAACGACTTCGCCGGGCGCATCGCCCAGCGCGTCATGCAGACCGGACCGGCATTACGCGAGAGCGTCGTCTCGGGCACCAACGCGGTCTGGTACATCCTCGTCTATGGCAGCGGCGCGCTCGTGCTGCTGGGGCGGACCGACCTGCGCCTGACCACGCCGGTGCTCTGCTGGTTTGGCGGCTATGCGGTGCTGCTGCGCTGGTTTGTTCCGCGCCTGCGCAACTGCTCGCGGAAGAGTTCGGAAATGCGCTCGGCGCTCACCGGGCGGGTCGTCGACAGCTACACCAACATCCTGACCGTCAAGTTGTTTGCTCGGCCGAGCGACGAGGATGCGTTTGTCAGGGAAGCGATCGACGACCACACCGAGGCGTTCAAGGCGCAGCTGCGCCTGATGACGCTGTTGGGGCTCTTGCTGGCGCTCATCAACGCCGCGATGGTGATCGGCACGAGTGCCATCGCCGTGTGGTTATGGACGCGGGGTCGGATCTCGATCGGCAGCGTGGCGATGGCGATGCCGCTGACCTGGCAGATCTCGAACATCGCCGGCTGGGTGGCGCAGAATGTCACGATGATCTTCGAGAATGTCGGCGTCGTGCAGGACGGGATGCGCACGATTTCGGTGCCGCGCCAGATGCCGGATCGCGCCGATGCCGTGGCGTTGCGGGTCGACCGCGGCGCGGTGCGCTTCGAGAATGTGCGCTTCGGCTACGGCACCGCCCGCGGTGTCTTGCACGGGATCGACCTCGCGATCAAACCTGGCGAGCGGGTTGGTCTCGTCGGACCATCCGGGGCCGGCAAATCGACGCTGGTCAATCTGCTGCTGCGCTTTTACGAGCTAGAAAGCGGCCGCATCCTGATCGATGGACAAGACATCGCTCTGGTGACGCAGGAGAGCCTGCGCGCCCACATCGCGATGGTGACGCAAGACACTTCGCTCCTGCACCGCTCGATCCGGGAAAACATTCGTTATGGCCGGCCGCAGGCGAGCGAATGGGAGGTGCGGCGGGCCGCGGCGCAGGCGCAGGCGCTCGATTTCATCGAAGGGCTCGAAGACTGGAACGGCCGGCGGGGCCTCGACGCGCATGTCGGCGAGCGTGGCGTCAAGCTGTCGGGCGGTCAACGCCAGCGCGTCGCACTCGCTCGGGTCATCCTGAAAGACGCGCCGATCCTCGTGCTCGACGAGGCGACCTCCTCGCTCGATTCGGAAGTCGAGGCGGCGATCCAGGAGCAGCTCGAGAGCCTGATGCGCGGGCGAACGGTCATCGCGATCGCCCATCGGCTATCGACGATCGCCCGGCTCGACCGCCTCGTCGTGCTCGACGAGGGGCGGATCGTCGAAGAGGGAACGCATGCCGCACTGCTCGCCGCCGACGGCACTTATGCGCGGCTGTGGCGCCATCAGTCGGGTGGCTTCCTCGATGCCGCCGCGGCAGCCACCCTCGAAGCCGCCGCCGAATAGTCGAAATCGAAAGCAAAGACGCATGCGCGAATTGCCAGTCAGGCGGATGACGCTCGACGAATTCCTCTCTTGGGACGACGGCACCGATGCGCGCTACGAACTGATTGCCGGCTGGCCGGTCGCGATGGCACCGTCCGCGCGGGCGGACGGAATCCTATGTGCCCGGCTCGCCGCGGCGATCGAAGCCGGGCTCCGCTCCCGGCGGCCCTGCGCGGCGCAGACGAAGGCGGGGATCGCCCGCTTCGACCGTGACGACGCATTTTACGTTGCAGACATAGCCGTAACCTGCTGGTCCTATGAACCGGGCGAGCAACTGGTGAAAGACCCGCTCCTGATCGTCGAGGTCCTGTCTCCCGGAACCGAAAGGCATGAGCGTCTCACCAAAGTACCAGCCCATCGCGATATCGAAACCGTGGAGGAAATCCTGCTGATCGACTCCGAAACCAGTCTCGCCGAGGTGCTTCGCCGGCAAGGCGAGCAGTGGATCACGATGCTAGTGCGCGGCCGTGACGCGGTTCTTCGCCTGACCTCGGTTGATGTCGCGCTACCGATGGGCGAGCTGTACGACGGGATCGAGATCGACGCCGCGATGGGCCGAGAGGCGGAGGCAGAGTGAGCGAATTGGCAGTCAGGCGGATGACGCTCGACGAATTCCTCTCTTGGGACGACGGCACCGATGCCCGCTACGAACTGTTCGACGGTTTTCCGGTGGCGATGGCGCCGCCGGCCGAAGCGCATCGGATTCTGGCGATGCGGTTGGGCTCGCGGATCGACGCCGCATTGCAGAACCGTCGGCCGTGCAACGCCCAGATCGACGCTGGGGTCCTACGCCCCGATCGAAGCGATTCGTATTACGTCGCGGACCTTGCGGTGACCTGCCATCCAAACGAGCCGGGTCGTCAGGCTGTGATCGATCCGATCTTGATCGTCGAGATCCTGTCTCCGAGCACCGAGCGCCATGACAGGCGCGTCAAGCTTCCGGTATATCGACAGATCGAAAGCGTAAGCGAGATCCTGCTGATCGACGCGGATAGCCATCACGCCGAGTTGCATCGGCGCGAGAACGAGCGCTGGGTGGTCGAACTCGTGCGCGGCGCCGGCGCAATGCTGTTTCTGGCTTCGGTCGAGCTTCACGTCTCGATGGCAGAGCTTTACGAGGGGATTGCCATCCCGGCTGCTGCCGATGGCCAATGAGCGGCGGCAGACCCGCACCCGCCGAACGTGACCGGCTCTCGCCATTCCCCTGAAACGATGCTCGATCGCCTTTATTCGCGGACCCTGGCGCTGGCGGCGAGCCGGCACGCGATGGCGGCGCTGATTCTCGCCGCTTTCGCCGAGGCCTCGTTCTTTCCGCTGCCGCCCGATCTGTTGCTGGTCCCGATGATCCTGGCGCGGCCGCGCCGCGCCTTTCTGATCGCGGCGGTCTGCACCCTCGCCTCCGTGTCGGGCGGCTTTTTCGGATACGCGATCGGCTATTTTTTGTTCGCGGCGGTCGGGCGGCCGCTGCTCGAATTCTACCATGCGATGGGCCGCTACGACGCGCTGCGAGCGGCCTATGCGCAATGGGGCGTGTGGATCATCCTGATCAAGGGGTTGACGCCGATCCCCTACAAGCTCGTCACGATCGCCAGCGGCGTCGCGCATTTCAACCTCTTCGCCTTCGGGCTCGCCTCGCTCGCCTCGCGCGGGCTGCGCTTCTTCCTGCTCGCCCTCTTGCTGTGGCGGTTCGGCGAGCCGGTGCGAGCCTTCATCGAACGGCGGCTGATGCTGGTGACGAGCCTCTTTGCAGCGGCCCTGATTGGCGGGTTCGTCGCGCTGCGCTATTTGTGACGCGATGGCACGGATCGAGCGTTTCTTCCCGGCCTTCATCTTGGCGGTGAGCGTCGCCGTGCTCGGCGGCGCCTTGGCGGCGCAATATTGGGGCGGGCTCGCACCCTGCGAGCTGTGCCTCAAGGAGCGTTGGCCGTGGGTCGCGGCGATCGCGGTCGGCGTCGTCGCGACGACGACCGGCAGCCGGCGCGCCTCGCCGCGCATCGCACTGTTGCTGACGGCGATATTCGCAATCGGCAGCGCCCTTGCCCTCTACCATGTCGGGGTCGAGAAGCATTGGTTTCCCGGGCCTGCGGCTTGCACCGCCCCGGCCGACGCCGCAGCGACGATCGAGGCGTTAAGGCAACAACTGCTGCACCAGATGCCGGTGCGCTGCGACCAACCCGCCTGGTTGCTTTGGGGGATCTCGCTCGCCGGCTGGAACCTCGTGGCCTCGCTGGCGATGAGCGGTTTCTGCTTTGCCGCCTGGTGGCAGCTGCGGGCGTGGCACCGGGGAGCGGTGTGACTGGCGCGCCGTCGCATCGCCTGCCGGGCGACCCGGCGCCGGCCGACGAGATCGGCCGCATGCTGCGCGTCGACCATGCCGGCGAATACGGGGCCGTGCGCATCTATGAAGGGCAGCTCGCTGTGCTCGCGCGCGGCGGCCGCGCCGCAGCGGCGATCCGCCAGATGGCGGGAGCCGAGAACCAGCACCTCGCCCGGTTCGAGTGTGTGCTCCACGAACGCCGGGTGCGCCCGACCCTGCTGCACCCGTTGTGGTCGATCGCCGGCTACGCTCTCGGCGCCGCATCGGCCATTTTGGGCGAGCGCGCTGCAATGGCCTGCACGGTCGCGATCGAGGAGGTCATCGACGAGCATTATGGGGCGCAGGCCGAATACCTGGCTGCAGTGGATCCGCCATTGCGCGAGACGGTGCTCTCCTTTCGCGACGACGAACTCGCGCATCGCGCGACCGCGCTGGCGCATGGCGCCGAGGAAACCCCCGGCTACGAGGTGCTGACGGCGGCGATCAAGGCCGGCTTGCGGATGGCGATCTGGCTGTCGACCCGGTTCTAAGGGTCGCGGATGCACAGAATTGTGGACAGCGGCCGCCCTCTTGCGGAGGTTGACCGAGGGCGCGTCCCCGAAGGGCGCGCGTCGCGGCGTCATTTCTGGGGACGCTGAGGTGGCAGCATCCGGCCGCAGCTTTTTGTTTCTGCAAGGGCTGGCGGCTCGGTTTTTCGAATATCTGGGCCGGGCGCTCAAGGAACGCGGGCATGCTGTCGACCGGGTCAACTTCAACGGCGGCGACCGCGCCTTCTGGCGGCTGAAGGGGGCCGTCGACTTCCGCGGCCGGGCCGAGGAATGGCCGGGTTTTCTCGAGGATCTGCTCGCCGGGGGAAAAACCACGGACATCATTCTGTTCGGCGACTGCCGGCCGCCGCACCGTACCGCAATCGAGGTGGCGCGGCGGCGAAGGGTACGGGTCTGGGTCGTCGAGGAGGGCTATCTGCGGCCCGGTTGGATCACCCTCGAGGAGGACGGGGTAAACGGCTTTTCGCGACTGCCGCGCGACCCGATTTGGTATTTGCACGAAGCGCGCCGGTTGCCGCCGTGGCATGACCCGCCGGCGGCGGCGGGCAGCTTTCGCCGACGCGCCACCGAAGACGTGTTGTATTGGCTGGCTTCCTTGGCCGGCGCCGGGCGGTTCCCGCACTATGCGACGCACCGGCCTTATTTCCAATTCGTCGAATATGCCGGCTGGCTGCGCCGGTTGGCGCTCCGCCGTCGCAGCGAGCGCCGCGCCGCCGCGGCGCTAGCCGATCTCGCGCGCTGCCGCGATCCGATCTTTCTCTTCCCGCTGCAGCTCGATTGCGACTATCAGATGCGGGTGCATTCGCCGTTCCGTTCGGTCGGGGCGGCGATCGAGGCGGTGCTGGCCTCGTTCGCCGAGCACGCCCCGGCGGCGGCGCGGCTCGTCGTCAAGCTGCATCCGCTCGACAGCGGTATTTACGACTGGGCGGCGATGACCCGCCATAACGCCGTCGCACTCGGCGTGTCGGAGCGCCTCACGATCCTCGACGGCGGCGCGATCGAAGCAGCGCTTGCACTGAGCGCCGGTGTCGTCACCGTCAACAGCACCGTCGGCGCCTCGGCCGTGGCGGCCGGCCGGCCGGTCATGGCGCTCGGCAAGCCGATCTACGACATGCCCGGACTGAGTTTCCAGGGCAGTCTCGAGGCCTTTTGGGGCGGGGCCGAGCCGCCCGACCCGGCCCTGTTCGACGCCTTTCGCCGGGTTCTCGCCGACCGCGCCTTGATCCCGGGATCGTTCTTCAGTGAACAAGGACTGAGACTCGCGGTCGAGGCCGCGATCGCCCGGCTCGAAGCCGCCGCCGTTTCCTCCGCCCTCGCCGCGGAGTGACGCCTTCTGACCCTGCTCCCTTGCGCTCGGGTCCGGCGCGCGGCAAAACGCGTCCTGCAAAGATAGATCGACCGGCGGAGGGAAACATGCGCGTCGGATTCATCGGCCTCGGCATGATGGGCAAGGGCATGGCGGCCAATTTGCAAAAGGCCGGGCATGATCTTGTCGTGCACGATCTGAGCCGCGCCGCGGCCGAGCCGTTCCTGGCGAAGGGTGCCGTCTGGGCCAATTCGCCGAAGCAGGTCGCCGAACAGAGCGAGATCATCTTCACCTCGCTGCCGGTGCCGGCCGATGTCGAGTCGGTGGCGCTCGGGCCAAACGGCCTGATCGAGGGCATGCGCCCCGACGCCGCCCTCTTCGACATGTCGACCAATTCGGTGGCGATGGTGCGCAAGATCCACACCGTCTTCGCCGAGAAGAACCTCTACATGCTCAATTCGCCGGTAAGCGGCGGGCCGAGTGGCGCCGCCAGCGGCAAGATGGCGATATGGGTCGGCGGCGACGAGCAGATCTTCAACCGTCACAAGCGCGTGCTCGACGCGATGGGCGACCAGGCCGCCTATATAGGGCCGATCGGCGCGGGCTCGATCGCCAAGCTCGTGCACAATTGCACCAGCGCGGTTCTCGGGGTGGCGCTTGCCGAGGTTTTCACGATGGGCGTCAAGGCCGGGGTCGATCCGGTCGATTTGTGGGCCGCCGTGCGCCAGGGTGCAACCGGCCGCGTGCGCACCTTCGACCGGCTCGGCAACAAGTTCCTCACCGGCCAACACGACCCGGCCGATTTTGCCCTGCGCCTCTTACACAAGGATGTCGGGCTCGCGGTCGGTCTCGGGCGCGAGGTCGGCGTGCCGATGCGCCTCGCCAACATGGCCTATGAGGAGTTGACCGAAGCGATGAACCGCGGCTGGGGCGCGCGCAACAGCACGGTCGGCCAGCTGCTGCAGGTCGAGCGCTCCGGCATCCCGCCGCTCGCCGCCGATCCGCAGCGCATCGCCGCGGTGCTCGACGCCGACAAGGAGAAGTGAGCCGCGAGCGCGAAGCACCCGGCGCAGAGGGGCGAGTGCCGCGTCAATGTTCGAGGCGGCGGCGGACGAGTGCAGCGCCCAGGGCGAGCGCCTCGAGTTTGGCGCTCGCGACCGCGCGGGCCATCGGGGCCATGCCGCAGTTAGTGCAAGGGTGAAGGCGGTCGGCCGGCACAAAGCGCAGCGCCCGCTCGATCGTCGCAGCCACCGCCTCGGCCGTCTCGACCCGATCCGTCGCGACATCGATCGCGCCGAGCAACACATCCTTCCCGGCGAGTAGCTCCAGCAGC
Source organism: uncultured Alphaproteobacteria bacterium (assembly GCA_963790875.1). Taxonomy (GTDB): domain Bacteria; phylum Pseudomonadota; class Alphaproteobacteria; order ATCC43930; family CGMCC-115725; genus AP-15. The sequence goes on along the minus strand of CAWBQT010000009.1, from coordinate 17,122 downwards.
TCGATCGGGACGCGCGAGCCGGCGCATTCGAGCGAGACCTGATCGATGCGGCTCGCTGCCAAGGCCGGAAAAACCGCCTCGTATTGTCGCCATTCGGCGCCGAGCCCGGCTTTCCAGTCGATATTGGCCTTGATGCCATAGCCGTAGCAGATATGGACCGCAGTCTTGCAGGCAAGGCCGGCTGCGGCGCGTTCCAGCGCCGCGATGCCCCATTCCGTCACCGCCCGAATGTAGACGTTGAAGGCCGGCTCGTCGAATTGGATGACGTCGACGCCGAGCGCCGCGAGATCGCGCGCTTCGTCGTTCAACACTTCGGCAAACGCCATCGCCAGGCGCGCCCGATCGCCGTAATGGGCATCGGCGAGCGTGTCGACGATGGTCATCGGGCCAGGCAGGGTGAATTTCAGCTGGCGCCGGGTGTGGTCGCGAGCGACACCCGCTTCCGCGGCATGAATGCGGCGGTTGCGGCGGATCGGGCCGGTAACCGTCGGCACTTCCGCCTGGTAGCGGTTGTCGCGGATGCCGATCGTCGTCCGCCGGGTGAAATCGACGCCGTCGATCCCTTCGAGAAAGCCGTGCACGAAATGCTGCCGAGCCTGCTCGCCGTCTCCGACGATGTCGATGCCGGCATTCTCCTGCAGCTTGACGGCAAGGATCGTCGCGTCGCGCTTCGCTTCGGCGAGCGGCTCACCAGCGAGGCGCCACGCCGGCCACAGCTTCCCCGGCTCGGCGAGCCAAGCGGGTTTCGGCAGGCTGCCGGCGATCGTCGTTTCGAGCATGGCGCCGTCCTGTCATTCGTTGGCGGGCGTGACCGAAACGAGCCGCACCCCGAGGAAATTTCCGGCGGCGGCGAAATTGAAGGCGAAACGGACGCGCCCAACGATGGCGCAGGCATGGCACAGATTGCGCAGCCGGTAATCGACGATGATCCGCCGCCCGCCGGCCTCGATTTGTGGCCCTGCGGGACCGCGGTCGCCCGGCCAGAAGCTGACCTGCGGATAGTGCCGCGCAATGGCGCGGTAGGCCGCCGTCATCCGCATCGCGGCGAGGGCGAGATGCGGCTCGTCGTCGACATCGATCAACCCCGGCCAGCCGTTGACGATGAGCCAGGCGTCGTTCTCGTTCGCCCGGAACGGGAAGAAGAGGTGGGCGACGGCGACCGGGCCGCCGCTCTCCGTGAGGGCTTGCAGATAGGCCTCGCCGTCGAGCCGCCGGGCAAAGGCGAGCGCTGCCGGCGCGGCGCCCGCACTCGCCATCGACGCGACAAAGCAGGTATCGAACGCCTTACCGCCGAGCCGGTCGCAACGGGTGTGAAACCGGCTCATGAACCCGGCGTCGGGCCGCCATATCGCGGCCGCCGTCACCCGATCCGCCGCCGTCGCGTTGCCGGCAGCGGCGAGGAGGGCCGGCAGCAATACTGCGACGGCGCGAGCCGCCGCTGCGACGGCAGACGTTATGGCTGCGGCTGCAACCGGGGCGACCTCAGTTCGGGGTCCAGGCGAGCGATCGGATCTCGGTGAATTCGCGCGGCAATTTGCGCCAGGAATCGCCGGCGTCAGGACTGGCGAACAGCTCGCCATAATGACTGCAGGCGAAAACCAGACTGGGATCCGCCGAATGCGTCGCGAAGGCCCAGATCGGCGAGTTCGGTTCGACCGGCAGAGCGAGCCTTTCCCAGTTCTTGCCGCCGTCTTTCGAGCGCTGGATCGCGCCGGTGCTGCCGGCGGCGCCATCGCCGGTGGCGACGAACACCGTGTTCGGATCGTCCGCCTTCAGCGCCAGGCCGCGGCAATAGGGCAGGCCGAAATGCCGGCCGACGCCCAGCCGCTGCCAGCTTTCCCCCTTGTCGGTCGAGGCGAAGATCTCGCGCGGCGTGCTGGTCAGCACCGTCCTGCCGCCGCCCGCCGAGCGCACCGCGACATCGTGGATGTCGGGGTCGTCAAGCCCGCCTTGGATCCGTGTCCAGGTTTCGCCGCCGTCGAGGCTGCGCCGCACGCCGTCGACCTCGACCCCGGCCCAGACGATCCGGCGGTCCGACGGGTCGACGGTCAGCGCCGTGACCCGCGGCACGCCGACATTCGGGCAGTCCTCGACCATGTCGACGGGCAGCTGGCGCCACTGCCGGCCGCCATCCGTCGAGCGGAACAGGGCCGCCGGACGGGTGCCGGCGAAGATCGTGTCCGGATCCGACGGGTCGAACGCGATCTTCCACACGTCCATCTTGTTCATCGGCGAGTCGAGATGCTCGAAACTCCGTCCGCCGTCGTCGCTGCGGTAGATGCCGTCATCGGCGCCGGCGAAAACGACGCGCGGTTCGCGCGGATGCGCGGCGAGCCCGTAGACGCGGCTTTCGTTCCACAGCCCGTGGCCGACGCGGCGCCAGCTCTCGCCGCCGTCCGGACTGATCCAGGCGCCGCTGCCGATCGTGCCGACGCAGAGCGTGACGTTGGCGGTCATGGCCCGTTGTCCCAGCCGGTGTGCGAGATGTCGATGACGACGCCATCGGGGCCGGCCCATTTCATCTCGAAATTGCGGTGGCTGCCAGCCGCCATTTCCATGTCGAGATTGTCCTTCGCGGTCAGCTCCTTGCCGTTGGCGTGCGTAATTTTCTCGGCCGCCTGGTCGAGGTCCTCGACCTCGAAGCCGAAATGATGGATGCCGCTGAAATTCGCTCCGTGCGCGCCGACATCTGCATCTTTTTCGGTCTTGAAATTGAGGATCGCGAGGTTGATGTAGCCGTCCGTCAAAAATACGGCGCCGCGCGGGTTGCGGCGGATTTCGCGCATGCCGAACGCTTCCTTGTAGAACGCCGCGGTCTTTGCCGGGTCCTCCGTTGTCAGTGCGATATGCTTGATCCTGGGCATTGCTTCTTCCTCCTTCTCGCCGCTCGGGCGTTCGCCGACGGCCATCATGGTTGCCGGGCCTTCGTTGTCGCGCCGCCTTCGACCGATCGGCGAAAGTCTAGTACGGGCCGACGGCGACGGCAAACTTCCGCTCGCGCCGGTCGGGTAGCGGTCGAAGGCTAAAAATACGGCGCGAGATTGGCGCGGATGCGGTCGAGGACCGGAATCGCGGGATCGGGCGGGACGAAGATTTTGCCGGTCATCGTTTCATAGGCTTCGATGTAGAGCCGGGCCGCCTCGGCGACGACAGCGCGCGGGATCGGCGGGATCGGCTCCCGATAGGGGTCGCAGCGGGCGCTAACCCAGCCGCGCACAAAATCCTTGTCGAGGCTCTCGGGCGGCGCACCGGCAGCGAAGCGCTGCGGGTAGCTCGCGGCGAGCCAATAGCGGCTGCTGTCCGGGGTATGGATCTCGTCGGCGAGGACGATCCGTCCGGCCGCGTCGAAGCCGAATTCGTACTTTGTGTCGGCGAGGATCAGCCCGCGTTCCGACGCGAGCCGGCGCCCGCGCGCGAACAAGGCCAGCGCCAGCCCCGACACCGTGCGCCACTGCGTCGGGCTCAGGAGGCCGCGGCCAAGGATCGCGGCCTCAGTCAGCGGCGCATCATGCTCGCCGTCCGCCGCCTTGCTGGTCGGCGTGATGATCGTCGCCGGCAGCTTCTGGTTTTGGCGCAAGCCGTCGGGAAACGCGATGCCATAGATCTCGCGCTGCCCGTCGCGATACATCGGCCAGATCGAGGTCGCGGTTGTCCCGGCGAGATAGTCGCGCACGACGATTTCAACCGGCATGATTGCGAGACGCCGGCTGACGAGGACGTTCGGGTCCGGATATTCGATGACATGGTTCGGGCAGACCTCCTGCGTCGCATCGAACCAGAACCGGGCCAATTGCGTCAGCACCTGGCCCTTGAGCGGTATTGCGGTCAGAATCCGGTCAAAGGCGCTCAGCCGGTCGGTGGCGATGATGATGCGGCGGCCGTCCGGCAAGTCGTAATTGTCGCGCACCTTGCCGCGGTAATGTTGCGGCAGCTCGGGGATGGCGGCCTCGGTCAGGACATTGTCGAGATATGTCTCGATCGCCGTCCGGTCGGCCACGCCGCCATCCCCTCGTGTCGACCGTCAGCCGCCGCCGGCGACGGTCTCGCCGCCACTAACTAGCGATGGCCGCCGCCACCGCCCCCGCCGCCGCCATGAAAACCGCCGCCAAAGCCACCGCCGTGAAAGCCGGCACCGAAACCTGCATGGTAGCCGGCGGCGTAGCCGCCGTGGAAGCCGTAACCGTAGCCGCCGTGGAAGCCGTAGCCGTAGCCGCCATGCCAACCGTAGCCGTAGCCGCCATGCCAGCCGCCCCAGCCCCAGCCGCCGCGCCAGCCCCAGCCGCCCCAGCCGCCGCGCCAGCCCCAGCCGCCCCAGCCCCAGGGATGGCCCCACCAGCCGCCCCAGCCCCAGCCCCAGCCCCAGCCGCCCCAGCCGCCCCACGGCCAGCCCCACCAGCCGCCCCAGCCCCACCAAGGCCAGGACCAGGCAGCCGCGTAGTAGGGATAGGAATAGGAATATGGCTGCTGATAGTTATAGTTGTAATTTTGCGCTGCCGCCGGTTGCTGATAGGCAGTCGGCTGCTGGTAATTATAGTTGTAGGCCGGCTGTTGATAATTATAGTTGTAGGCCGGCTGCTGGTAGGAATAACCGGCCTGCGCCGCGGCCTTTTGCGGCGTCAGTGCGGCGGCGAACCCGCCGGTGGCCAAGATGACCGCAGCAAAAGCCGTCCGCCGGAACCCTTTGCGCTTGGCGCGAACGAACATGGCGAACCTCCAACGAAAGGGCCCGCGAGCCCTTGCCTCATGATATATAGATACGCTCCTTCATGCGTCATCGTCCCCGCGAGCTGGTTTCGTTTGCCGCGGCGATGCTGCGGCATTGACAAGGGAGCAATCGGGCCATGGCAGCGCAGGCGGCGACGGGGGGCGAAGCCGCACCCGCGGCTATCGATGCTCGGCGAGAACCGGCGGCCGTGCGCCCTGCCGGGCCGACGCCGCCGGCGTCAGCTCGCGAGCCGCACCGGCTCGATCAGGCACGGGTCCTTGTTCTTGACGTTGCCGACGCGCTTCGAGACGGGCCAGATGGTCATTTTCTCGGAAGGATAGGAGACGAGCAGCGTCTTCAGCCGATCCGCCGCGGCCGATTCCTCGCCGAGCCAGACGGGCCAAGCCGGCGGATCGAGGATGACCGGCATCCGGTCGTGCAGCGGTGCGAGGAGGTCGTTGGCCGCGGTTGTGACGATCGTGAAGCTGCGCAGCCATTCGCCCTCAGGCGAGCGCCAATTCTCCCACAATCCGGCCAGCGCCATCAGCCCCCGGTCGGCGAGCGCCACCGCGTAAGGCTGCTTGTCGCCGTCCCGCTTCTGCCATTCATAAAAGCCGTCGATCGGTACGAGGCAGCGCCTCCGGCGAAAGGCCTCGCGAAAGGCCGGCTTTGTCTCGATGCTCTCGGCCTTGGCGTTGATCGTCGAAAAGCCGACCTTGGGGTCCTTCGCCCAATAGGGAATAAGGCCCCAGCGCAGCATGTCGAGGCTGCGCTCGCCGGCCTTCCTATCGTAGCGGACGACCGGCAGATCCTCGGTCGGCGCCGCGTTCCAATTAGCCGGTACGTTCGGAGTCGGCCGGTGCGGCGGGATCCGGAAGGCGAGCTTGATCTCGCTGACATCGGAAGAAAGACGGGCGCGGCCGCACATCGCCGCAGATTGCCGGGGGCCGGCGTCGTGAGCAACCCTTCCCCGCGGGCCGCGCGGCTTCACCCCCCGAAATTGTTTCGCTATCGTTGCAGCGGGATTAACGCAGACAGCGGCAGTTCGGGGAAGCGAACATGACGACGGCCGAGGACACTTACGACTTCATCGTCACCGGGGCTGGCTCGGCGGGCTGCGCGGTCGCCGGGCGGCTTAGCGAATCGGGGCGCTGGCGCGTTCTGCTGCTCGAGGCGGGCGGCCGCGACAGCTACCCGTGGATCCACATTCCGCTCGGCTATACCAAGACCTTCGCCAACCCGCGCTACAACTGGATGTTCGAAAGCGAGCCGGAAAAGGAGCTCAACGAGCGCACCCTCTACCAGCCGCGCGGCAAGGTGTTGGGCGGCACCAGCTCGATCAACGGCATGGTCTATATGCGCGGCACCTCGACCGACTACGACGGCTGGCGGCAGCGCGGCTGCGAGGGTTGGGATTACGATTCGGTCCTGCCGTTCTTCAAGAAGGCCGAGGACCAGGAGCGTGGACCCGACGCGTTCCACGGCACCGGCGGGCCGCTGCACGTGTCGAACCCGGTGCGCACGCCGCTCGGCGATGCGATGGTCAAGGCGTCGATCGAGGCCGGCATCCCGGCCAACGACGATTTCAACGGCGCCCGGCAGGAGGGCGTCGGCTACTACCAGACGACAACGACCAACCGCCGGCGCTGGAGTTCGGCGCGCGCCTATCTGGGGCCGGCGCGCGGCCGCAATAATCTGACGGTCGCGACCAACGCGCACGCCACCCGGATCCTCTTCGAGGGCGGCCGCGCCGTCGGCGTCGAATACCAGACGCCGCGGGGACGCAAGACCGCGCGGGCGCGCGGCGAGATCGTCGTCTCGGGCGGCGTCTACGGCTCGCCGCAGCTGCTGCAGCTGTCCGGGCTCGGCCCGGCCGATCTCCTCTCCAAATATGGCATTCCAGTGGTTCGCGACATGCCCGGCGTCGGCGCCCGTCTGCACGACCACTTCAACACCTACCTGGTCTGGCGCTGCCCGCAAAAGGTCACGGTCAACGACATGGCGGCGAGCCCGGTGCGCAAGCTCAAGGCGGCGGTGCAATACGCGGTCAACCGCTCCGGCCATCTGTCCAACGCCGGGATCTATGCCGGCGCCCTCGTCAAGAGCGACCCGCGCCTCGAAGAACCCGATCTGCAGATCAACATGTCGGGTTGGAGCGCCATGGAGCGGCTGCGCACCGGCCTCAAGCCGCATCCGTTCTCGGCCTTCACTTTCAGCCCGGTGCATCTACGCCCGGAGGGCCGCGGCTGGGTCAAGATTAAGAGCCCCGACCCGCTCGCACCGCCGGCGATCCAGTTCAATTTCCTGGCCAGCGACTACGATTTCCAGGCCCTGATCTACGGCGCGCGACTGTCGCGCAAGATCGCCGCACAGCCGGCGTTGCGGCCGTTCGTCGGCGAGGAGGTGATCCCCGGTCCCGAAGTGCAAACCGACGCCCAGATGATCGAGGAGATCCGGGTGCGCGGCGTTTCCAACCTGCACCCCGTCGGCACCTGCCGCATGGGGCGCGAGGTCGACGCGGTCGTCGATCCGCGGCTCAAGGTCCACGGGATCGAAGGGCTGCGCGTCGCCGATGCCTCGATCATGCCGCAGGTGCCGGGCGGCAACACCAACGCGCCGTCGATCATGATCGGCGAGAAATGCGCCGCGATGACGTTGGAGGATGCGCAGGCGGCCTAGCCGGTTGTACGGGCTCGGCCTGTCACCCCAGCCCGCTGCCCGCGAGCGGGGTGAGGGAGGCGGCCACGAAACCCTCGCCCCGCGCGAGCCGGGAGCAGGGAGGGGCCCGCGCCAAAAGGCGCGGGAGGGTGAGGGGCGGAATGCGATGGCTCGGGTTCAGGCGCGTCGCTGGTCCGCGGCGGCGATCCCGGCCCGGGCGAGGGCGTCGGCCCGCTCGTTTTCCGGGTGACCGGAATGCCCGCGCACCCAGATCCAGCTGACCTCATGGCGCGCCGCCGCCGTATCGAGCCGCTGCCACAGATCGATGTTCTTTACCGGGCTGTTGTCGGCGGTGCGCCAGCCGCGCCGCTTCCATCCGTGGATCCATTTGGTGATGCCGTCGCGCAGATACTGGCTGTCGCTGTAGAGCCGCACCTGGCAGCGCCGCTTCAGCGCTTCGAGCCCCATGATCGCCGCGAGCATCTCCATGCGGTTGTTCGTCGTGTGCGGCTCGGATCCGTTCAGCTCCCTCTCGACCCCGCGATAGCGCAGAATCGCGGCCCAGCCCCCCGGCCCGGGATTGCCGCGGCAGGCACCGTCGGTAAAGATCTCGACGCCTTTTGCCTCAGAGATCGAGCCCATACCCGGCGGGTCCAGCAACCGTCCGATGAAAGCGCAGCCGGCGCAGATATTCCAGCGGGTCCTTCGGGCGAACCAACGCGCCCGCCGGTTGGTTGAGCCAATCGAAGAGCCGCGTCAACAAGAAGCGCAGCGCGCTGCCGCGCGCCAAGAGCGGCAGTGCCGCGAGTTCCGCCGGCGACAGCGACCGCACCCGGCGGTAGCCGTCGAGCAACTGCCGCGCTTTCGTCACGTTGAAGCTGCCGTCGCTTTCGAAGCACCAGGCATTCAGGCAGATCGCCAAATCATAGGCGAGAAAATCGGTGCAGGCGAAATAGAAATCGATCAGGCCCGATACCTCGCGTTCGCGAAAGAAGACGTTGTCCGGGAAGAGGTCGGCATGGATCACCCCGCGCGGCAGGCCGTGCGGCCAGATCCGCTCGAGACAGTCAAGCTCGTCGGCGAGTTCGTCGGCGAGGCCGGGGCAGACCTCGGCGGCGCGAAGCGCGCAGGATAGGTAAAGCCGCCGCCAACCGCCGACGGAAAGATCGTTGGCTCGGGTCATCGCGAACGAAGCGCCGGCGCGATGCAGCTCGGCGAGCGCCCGGCCGACCCCGGCGCAATGGAACGGCTGAATGCGGCGCGGCCACATGCCCGAAAGAAACGTCACGAGCGCCGCGGGACGGCCGCACAGGGCGCGCAGCGCCACGCCGTCGCGTCCTTTGACCGGGGTCGGACAGGCGACGCCGCGGCCGGCGAGATGCTCCATCAGCGCGATGAAAAACGGCAGATCCGCCGGTGCGACGCGCTTTTCGTAGAGCGTCAGGATGAAGTTGCCGCGCTCGGTGGTGACGAGGAAGTTGGAGTTCTCGACCCCCTCGGCGATCCCCTTGCAGGACAAGACGGCGCCGATGTCGTAGCGGGCGACAAAGGCGCGGAGCTCGTCGTCGGCGACATCGGTGTAGACGGCCATCTGCGGATCTCGTCCCTCGCCGCCGACCCGGCTTGTCTGCCGGACGTGGCTCGCATAGAGTGCGGCCGACGCGCGGAAGGGGCCGCAGCGCGCGGAAACAGCAACGGTGACGGCGGGGAAATTAGCGATGACCGATCCGATTCCAGCGCAAAAAGAGCCCTACGGCATCAACGTCGAAGCCGGCAAGAGATATTTCTGGTGCGCCTGCGGGCGGAGCGGCAACCAGCCCTTTTGCGACGGCTCGCATCAAGGCACCGGCCTGACGCCCGTTCCGTTCACCGCCGAGGCGAGCGAAGAGGTCTGGCTCTGCGGCTGCAAACAGACCGGCGGCAAGCCCTACTGCGACGGGACGCACAACAGCCTGTGAGGTCGGCGCCCGCCGCGCAGTGCGCGGCGCTGCTCGGATTGCTCGCGCTTTCGGGCTGCGGCTGGTTTTCACATGCGCCGGAGAAGACGGCGCAGGCCTGCCCGGGCGCGGTCATCCTGCAGCCGCTCAAGAACATGGCGATCTTCGGCCCGGGCCCGGAACGCGGTCCGGACAATGTCGCCTTTTACGGCCTGTTGGATGAAGTCGACAGCAAGTGCACCTACAGCGCCGGGGCGGTGCTGACGAAGCTCGACGTCATCGTGATCGGCCAGCGCGGCCCGAAGGCCAACGGCAACTCGATCGACCTCGACTACTTCGTCGCGGTCACCGCGCCGCAACAGACGATCCTCAGCAAAAAGCCGTTCCGGGTGCACATCGTCTTTCCCCCGACCGGAATTCGCGCCGGCGTCACCGACCGCATCGACGAGGAAATCGCACTCGGCGACCGCAAGGGCAGCGATCTGACGCTCGACCTCGGTTTCCAGCAACCCCCCGACGTGGTCGATTTCTACAAGCGGTTCCGCGGCCGCTGACCCGCCGCGGCCAGCCTTGCAGCGCAGTTTTAGGGTCCCATCGCACTGTCGCAGAAGTGCGTTCCATTCCTTTTGCGTCATCCCGGCGAAAGCCGGGAACCATTTCTGCCATGGATACCGGCTTTCGCCGGTATGACGAAGGAATTTGGGCTCCTGTAGGTCGAGGGCCCATCTCAGGAGTTGCAACCTTTCAGGCGAGGTCGATCAGCGCGGCGGGCACCGCGCTCTTCAGCAGCAGCTTGCGCGCCTGCCATTCCGCCGCGGCGTCGAGCTTTGTCAGGAACTGCACTGCGCCGCCGGCGGCAAGCGCCAGCGGCACGCCGTCGCGGTAGAGCACCCGGTTGCCGGTGAGCCCGGCAAGCCTCGGCCCCGGCGTCAGGATCCCGACGAGGTTCAGCGGATCGGCGCCGGAGAACGACACGAAGCTCCCGGCCTCCGGCTTGCGCCGGATCTCGCGCAACGGCCCGATCGCCTCGGGCAAGGCAAATTGCTCGCCGGCAAATCCGGCGACAAACCGGCCGCCGCGAACCTCGCCGCGCGCCTCGAGCCGGCGATAGACGCGCAGCAATTCGCGCCAGGGCGGCAAAAAAGCCGCCTCGCGCTCGAGGAGACGCCAGAACACGATGCCATAGCGCCGCAACAGGGCGCGGGCGATATGCTCGACGATCTCGGCGACCGGACGACTCGCCGAACGGCGGGCGAGTGCCCAGCGGCCGGCATCCGTCATGCCGAACATCGCCCGCCGGCGACCGCGGTGGCGACGCTTTTCGGACGGCACGAGGAGGGCGCGCAAGCCGGCAAAACTGTCGGAAGTGACTACGCCCTCCGCCACCAGCTCGCCGAGCGCCTCCTCGACCTGCGGCGCCAAGAGGCGGGTGCCGTCGACGATCTCGTCAAAGAACGAGGCGCCGTGCTCGCCGATATAGCGGGCGACAGCCTTCGCCCGCCCGCTCGGCTGCGCCGCCTCCGCGCTCGGCGACAAGGCCGCCCACAGCGCCGCCTGCCGGCGCGGCAGCACCGCGATCGGCGTCGAGCGCACCGGGCCCGCGTTGCGCTCGCTGGTGCGCCCGCCATCGCGCCCTGGGCGATCGCGCCTTGGCGGCGGTCTAAGCCGCAGCCAGGCAACGCGGCCGGCGAGGCATTGCTCATCGAGCCAGTGCGGCTCGTATTCGACGAGGCGGGCGGGCAGTATCTCGGTCTCCCAGGCGCCGGCCGGCGCCTGAAAGCCTTCGAGCTGACCGATCACCGCTTCGAGCGCGTCCGGTCCCTCCATGCGCGAATCGGCGGCGGCGCGCTGCCACTCGAACAGAAAGCGCAGGAAGTCGCGGGCCGCGACCGGTTCGATCTCGGCCCGCAGCCGATTGATCGTATAGCGGTGGATGCGGGCGAGGAGCCGCCGCTCGCACCATTCCTCGGCCTCGCCGCGCCCGGTGAAACGGCCGCGCAGCGCGAAACCCTCGGCTTCGAGCGCCATGAGGGCCGCGGCGATCCCACCGGTTTCGCGCCCGAGGGCGGCGGCGAGCGCCGCCTGCGTCGCCGGCCCCTGCCCTTCGAGCCGCCCGCGCAGGATCTCGACCAGCGCCGCGTCGGGGTCCCATTGGCGCTCGTAGATTTCCGGCGCAACGACGGCCGGATCGAGCCGCGCCGACGGCCATAAGGCGCGGAACAACGGCAGCCGCTCGGCCGTGATCCACAACCGCCGATCGATCAATGACACGCGTCTCTCGGCGGCGAGTTCGGCCAGCCAGCCGCCCCAACCCGACCCGGCATCGACTTCCGGCAGCGTCAGAAAACCGAGCCAGACGAGGGCGTCGTGCAACTCGTCGGCATTCTGCGGCTCGGGCCAGGCCTCGCCGCGCACCCGCTCGATCGCCTCCGGGTCGAGCCGGCCGAGTTCCTCGGCCGCCTCGGGCGCCAACCAGCGCCGGCCGATCACCGCCTGGGTCCGGCGCTCTTCGAGCGGAGCGTCGTCGAGATAGGCATAAGGCTTGGCCGCCAGCACTTCGAGAGCCAGCGGCGACGGCTCGACGAGATCGCGCGCGACGATGCGGATCGCGCCGGCTTCGATCCGCGCCAAGAGCCGCTCCAGGCCGGCGACGTCCATTGCCTCGCCGAGGCAATCGGCGATCGCCTGGCGGACCAGCGGATGATCCGGGATCTCGCGCGCCCCAACGAGGTTTTCGGCGCAGGCCACCTGGTCCGGAAAGACCCCGGCGAGCAGGTCCTCGGCATCCATCCGGGCGAGCGGCGCCGGCACCTTCTTGCCGCCGCGAAAGCGCGGCAGCGCCAGCGCGACCCCGGCGACCCAGCGCCAGCGGGTCGTGAACATCGGCGCGTCCAACAGCGCCTCGGTCAACAGCGCCCTGACGCTCGCCGACGACAGATAGCGCGCCGCCTCGGCGAGATCGAAGCTGTGCGCCGCGGTCAGGGACAAGACGATGTTGTCCTCGGTCGCTGCCGCCTGCAGCTCGAAATTGAACTTGCGGCAAAAGCGCTTGCGGAGTGCCAGGCCCCAGGCGCGGTTGAGGCGGCTGCCGTAGGGCGAATGGATGACGAGCTGCATGCCGCCGGTCGCGTCGAAGAAGCGTTCGAAGACGATCGTCTCATGCGTCGGCAAGACCCCGAGGGCGGCCCGCGCGGCGATCAGATATTCGAGGAGCTGTTCGGCCGCCGGCGCGGCGATGCCGACTTCGTCGATGAGCCAGCCGAGAACTCCCCCGTCCCCGCAATGCTGGGGGACCGCGATGGAATGTCTCCGCTCCTCCTCTCGCCCTTCTTGAGGGCACAGCCCCTCACCCTCCCGCCGTCGCGGGTCTCTCCTCGCCAGCGGGGAGAAGGCTGGGGCGAGGGGCTCCAGCGCAGCTCCGTCGCCGCCGGGCAAGCGCGCTTCGATCTCGCGGCGCAGGCGCGAAACCGAGAGCGACAGCTCGTCGCTGCGCCCCGGCGCTTCGCCGAGCCAGAACGGGATGTTCGGCATCTGACCCTCGGCATCGGCGACCCGGACCGTGCCGCGTTCGACGCGCAGGATGCGGTAGGAATTGTTGCCGAGCTGAAAGACGTCGCCGGCCATGCTCTCGACCGCAAAGTCCTCGTTGACCGTTCCGATCGGCTGGTTTTCCGGCTCGAGCAGCACCTGGTAGTCGGCGTTGTCAGGAATCGTGCCGCCGGAGGTCAGCGCCGTCAGCCGGGCGCCGCGCCGGCCGCGCAGCCGATGGTTGACGGCGTCATGGTGCAACAGCGCCGCGCGCCGACCGCTCCGCGTCGCAAAACCCTGCGCCAGCAGCGCGAGGACCGCGGTGAAATCGGACTGCGGCAGGTCGCGATACGGCCAGGCGCGGCGATAGCGGGCATAGAGCGCCGCCTCGTCCCAGTCCTCGGCCGCGACCTCGGCGACGATCTGCTGTGCGAGCACGTCGAGCGGCCGCTCGGGGATCGAGAGTTCGTCGAGTTCGCCGCCCCGCACGCTCTCCAACAAGGCGGCGCATTCGACGAGCTCGTCGCGCGACAGCGGAAACAGCCGGCCCTTCGGCGTGCCGTCGACGGCATGGCCGGAGCGGCCGACGCGTTGCAGGAAGGTCGCGATCGCGCGCGGCGAGCCGATCTGGCAGACGAGATCGACCTCGCCGATGTCGATGCCGAGCTCGAGCGAGGCGGTCGCGACGAGCGCCTCGAGCGCGCCGCTCTTGAGCCGCTGCTCGGCGTCGAAACGCTGCTCCTTTGCCAGGCTGCCGTGATGCGCCGCGATCCGATCGCCGCCGATGCGCTCGGAAAGATGGCGGGTGACCCGCTCGACGAGGCGCCGCGTATTGACGAAGACGATCGTCGTGCGGTGCGCCTGGATCAGTTCGGTGAGCCGATCATAGACCTCGACCCAGACCTCGCCCGACATGACCGCGGCGAGCGGCGAGGCCGGTACCTCGATCGCCAGATCGCGGGCGCGGCGGTGACCGGTATCGATGATCGCGCAATCGCCGCCGCCCCCGACGAGGAATTGCGCCACCCGCTCGATCGGCTTTTGCGTCGCCGACAGGCCGATGCGCAGCAGCCGATCGCCGGCGAGTGCGGCGAGCCGTTCGAGCGACAGGGCGAGGTGGCTGCCGCGCTTTGTTGCCGCGACCGCATGGATCTCGTCGACGATGACGGTGCGCGTCGTCGCCAGCATCGCCCGGCCGGATTGCGAGCCGAGCAGGATGTAGAGCGATTCCGGCGTGGTCACGACGATATGCGGCGGGCGGCGGCGCATCTGCTCGCGTTCGCCCGACGGCGTGTCGCCGGTGCGCACCCAGCTGCGGATCTCGATTTCGGGCAAACCCATCTCATTGAGCGCCGCGCGGATGCCGGCGAGCGGCAGCTCGAGATTGCGCTTGATGTCGTTCGACAGCGCCTTCAACGGCGAGACATAGACGACCTGCGTTTCGTCGGCGAGTTCGCCGCTGAGCCCCTGCCTGACGAGGCCGTCGATCGCCGCGAGAAAGGCGGCGAGCGTCTTCCCTGAGCCGGTCGGCGCGGCAATCAACACCGGCCGGCCGGCCTGGATCGCCGGCCAAGCCGCGGCCTGCGCCGGCGTCGGCGCCGCAAAACTGCGCTCGAACCAGCGGGCGACCGCAGGATGAAACAGCGCGGCGGTGGTCATCACCGACAGCAATAACGGCTCGCGCCGCGGCCGATCAACCCTCTCGACAGGTCGCATGCCCCCAATGGCGTCGCTAAGCGCCCGCGCGCGTAGCAAGGAGAAAAATGGATCAGGATCAAGTCTTTGATTTCCCTCGATTCCGGATTCGGAAAACAGCGGATAGCCGGATGGATCAGGCGGCTCCGCAACAGCTTCGACCATGCGCATCTTCGGGGACCGCAACCGAGCCTCGAACGATAGATGTTCATGATCCATTTTCAAATCAAGAGCCCACGGCCTCGACAACTAGCGACGCGTTGCCGCAAAAGCAGTGCGAGGGTGGAAGGTCCGGTGCGGACGCCGCTTGCTGCGGCATCTGCCTGGGCATGCCGTTCCAGGGCGCCGGCCGGCGCGCGCCTCTGCGGTTCCTGCCGGACGGCAAATCCGCCGGATTCCCTCTCAGAACGAGGGTTTTTGAGAGGAGCCGGCCAAACCAAAAGGTGGGGGCGTAAAGCGGGTTAAATCGCTCGCAAAACTCATTCTGACGACCCATGCGCAAACGTTCGTTTGAGAGAGCCCCTGGGCCTGCTACTCCGTTACTCGATCAGGTCGTCCTCCGCCCTTAGCGGCAGCTTGAAGAAAGGCCTTCATTGCCGCACGGGATGTCAGATGGTGAACGTGTTTGGATGATGCCGCCTCGGCGACGCGGTGGCGGTATTTTGGCGTCAACCCCCGATGGCAACGCCAAATCACCCGGTAGCCATCCAGCGTACTCTCCCACATTGGGCTGTTCTCCGGCCAGCCCTTGGGATTTTGGAACAGACTCGCAGCGAAGGGCTTCGTGACCCCCCAATAATGCGTCATTATGGGTAGGTCGATGTAGACGAGGGTGTCGGCTACGGAGATCCGCTCCCAAACCGTCGGCAGACTGCCATAACCGTCGATAATCCATTCGTCCCGGCTCAGGATCTCACGATGGATCGACAGGTACTCCTCATCCGGGAACTTGCCGCCATCTTTCTCGTCCAGGCGATATATCCCGCCGCGGAACTGAATGATGTCGAGGACATACAGCAGGAGTCCGGTGATTTCTGCCAATCGCCTCGATAGTGTCGATTTCCCACCACCGGCGTTACCAAAGACGGCGACCTTCTTCATGGACATGTCCTCGCTCGCCTCCGCACGAGCGGCCGCCTGCCAACAAAATCGCCCCGTCCCATGGGAAGATTGGGTGTGTCAATGTGACGTTGAACGACCGGTTCTTCCCGATCTAAGGCCGCATGAACTGCCAGCTTGGCTTAGAACTCTAGCAAAACTAACTTGAACACTTCATGTGATGTCTGGAAGCCCGCGAGGGCGCAATCGGTAGTTCCACTCGCCATGAAACTCGTCGCGCTCGATCGCCAGTTCGGCAAGCTCTTCGTCGGACACCTTGATGCCGGCTTGATAGGTATTCTCGTCCAATTGCGACCGGATATGGAGGCCTGAGTTGGTCGTTGTGCTGCCGATCAAATTGACGACGACTTCGCGGCTGATCAACGGTCGGCCGCGCCAGTTGTTGGTGATGTGACAGAACATGCGGTGCTCAATCTTGTTCCACTTGCTGGTTCCTGGCGGCAAGTGACAAACCTGGATGATCAAGTTCAGTTGGTCGGCCAGCTTTTGTAATTGCAGACGCCACAAGCGTACCCGATATCCGTTGCCGGCGCCGCAATCGGCGGTGATGAGCAGTCGGGGCGCCTTCGGATAGCGGGGGTGACCCATTTCTTTCCACCAGCGGCGAATGCTTTCGACGGCGAATTCGGCGGTGTCGTGATCGATGCCGACGCTCACCCAACCTTGATTGGCGGCGACATCGTAGACGCCGTACAGCCTGCCCCGGGCGAAAGCCGGGGGCGCCACCTTGCCGAGTTCCGGATCGATGAAATCATGGACGCGAACTGGCTCGGGATCGCCGGTTGGCCGCCATTCCCGACCGCCGTTCTTGAAGTCGCCGACCAGCTCTTTTTTCTTGGTGTCGACGGAAATCACTGGATTGCCGGCCGCCTGGTACTGCGCAGCCGTGCTGGCGATGTGCTGGAATTGGGCATCCCGGTCAGGATGTTGGCCGCCTTCTCGCGTTTTACGCGTCGACTGCAAGCTGTAGTCGAGTTGCGCCAGAAGGTCACAAACACTCCGTTGGCTGACCTCGTGACCCTGTTCGGCCAATTCCTGCGCAAGTCGCGGCGTGCTCTTGCACGTCCACCGCAGCGGCGACTGCGGATCGCCGCGCGCCGTGGGCTCGACCAGCGCATCAAGATCTCGCAGAAGGGTCGAATCCTTGTCCGTCAGCTTCTTTCGTCCGCCGCCTTTGGCGCGAATACGGCGCTTGCCGGCCGCATCAACCGCCAAAGAGGACATCGATACCGGGGATGGCTTCCGCGATCCCAGTTCTTCCAAACCGGCATAGATGGTGGTGCGTGACATGCCGATCGCTTTCGCCACCGTGCTCACGCCGCCACGGCCAAGGGTGCGCGCCTCGGTCGCCGCCCACAGACGCAGCGTTGCCTCGTCCAGCCGATCCGCCAGCGCTCGATACTTGCCCGCAATTATCTCGCTATCCGCCATACCCAGAGGGTGGCAGACTTACCATATTGTTCAAGTTATTTTTGTTAGG
>CAWBQT010000008.1:0-1101452 GCA_963790875.1 uncultured Alphaproteobacteria bacterium | reverse complement strand
GAGCGAAACGGAACGTGATCGACTTTCTCTTGATAGAGGACGTTTATTACTGGCAAGATCGCGGCTAACGGGGCAGGCGCGGTGACCGGCGGCTGCTGCCCCAAGGCGGTAATTCCGCCAATCTCCCTATCTACAAGAGCGGACTTTTCGCATTGTCGTATCAGCCGATTTGGATAATCTGGCGAAGATTCTGACCATCCTATCCCGCGCCGCGACGAACACGCCGACAAGAGGACACCCGATGACCAAATATTTGCACACCATGATCCGCGTCAGCTCGCTGGAGGACAGCATCGCCTTCTTCGAGGTGCTCGGCCTGCGCGAGATCCGCCGCCGCCCGGACGAGAAAGGCCGCTACACCAACGTGTTCCTCGCCGCCCCCGGCGACGAGGCGGCTGCCGTGGAACTCACCTACAATTGGGATCCCGAGCCCTATACCGGCGGCCGCAATTCGGACATCTCGCCTATGCCGTGGACAACATCTACGACACCTGCAGCGCCTTTATCGCCCGCGGCGTGACGATCAACCGCCCGCCGCGCGACGGACGCATGGCCTTCGTCCGCACGCCGGACGGCATCTCGATCGAGCTGCTGCAGGCCGGCGCAGCTCTGCCGCCTGCCGAACCCTGGACGAGCATGGCCAACACCGGTGCATGGTAGAGCGTGACGCCCCTGGCGTGGATTGCATTGATATGAAGGAAGCCGGGCACGCGTCATGAAAGAAAACAGCATACGGCGCGCGGTGCGCGAAGGACGAGCGGCGCTCGGCACCGGGCTCAAGGAGTTCGCGTCACGCGGCGTTCCGTGGATTATCGAGCAGGCCGGCTTCGATTACTGCGCGATCGACCACGAACACGGGGCGTTCGACATGGAAACGATCGCTAATCTAGCGAGCTGGTTCCAGGCCACGAACGTCACGGCTATCGTTCGGATCCACAAATCATTCGCGCATCTGCTTCCCGGCATTCTCGATCAGGGCATCATGGGCATCCAGCTGTCCGAGGTGGAAACCGCCCAAGAGGCGCGCGCGATTGTCCGCCTGGCGAAGTATCCGCCGATCGGGAACCGGGGCATCTCCGGGCAGGGGCCGCACACGGGATACAAGAGCTATGGCGCTCGCCACGCCACCGAATACGCGCCATGGGCGAACGAGAACATCATCATATGCCCGTCGATCGAGTTGCTCGACGGCCTGGAAAATGTCGAGGAGATTGCGGCGGTCGAGGGGATCGACATGATCGCGTATGGGCATTCCGACCTGAGCGCGCAGCTTGGGGTTCACCTCGACCTCGAGCACCCGACTTTCAAAGCGGCCGTGCGGCGGATCGCAGCGGCCTGCAATGCACATGGCAAGCTCGCTCGGGGATCGCCGGAGACCGAGGCGCAGATCGAGGAATATTGGCAGCTCGGGTGCAAAGTCCTGAACCTGCCGGGAAACGATGTGAGCACCTATCTTGACGGGATGAAAGCGCGCGCTGGCCGTGCACACGCCCGGCTGAAGTCGATTGGCGTGCCGACGCCATAAGGGGACAGCATGGTCGACGCTGCGGAATCCACCGGGCTCCGCCGTTGGAACGGCATCGCGAGCGGCCGCTATCGGCGCTTGCGCGGCGAGGTGAACTTTGTGCGGCCGCGGGCGCCAGCATTGCCACCCGGGACGAGGGAGGCTTTGCCGTGATCAACCCGTGCGTCGAGTTGTGAGCCCGCGAGGAGGATCGGCGGGTAAAACCAGGGTTAAACCTCTCCTATCGTTTCCTCCCTTGCCTTCGTCCCGAAACCGGATTGATCAAATTCCGGGATAGGGCTTGCCCCAGCCGTCGAGATAGACGACTTCGGACAATGGCCCGCGGCCAACCGGTCCGAACCGCCCCATCGGGTAGCCGATCGGCAGGATCGCGTAGGAATGGTAGTTCGGCGGAATGCCCATCGCTTCGTCGCACTCCTTCGCATATCCGATGTGCCGCGTCGTCAGGGTCGAGCCGAGACCGAGCGCGCGCGCCGCCAGCAGCATGTTCTCTACCGCCGGATAGATCGATGCGCCGGACGAATACCCCGGATTGTCGCCTTCCAGACAGGCGACGATCCACACCGGCGCCTCGTGATAGTGGTCGGTCAAGTATTGGTTCGCCGTCATTTGCCGCAATTGCTTCGGCTGATCCGATCCGGGGGGCGGGGCGCTGTTGCGATAGCGGGGCCCGACGACTTCGTCGAACAGCTTCTTGTAATAGCCTTGCACGACTTTCTTGCCGGGATGGTTTTTCAGCACCAGAAAACGCCAGCGCTGGGTGTTGCCGCCATTGGCGGCCGCCTGGCCGGCGAGCAGGATCTTGCGGATCAGCTGGTCGGGCACCGGGTCGGGCTTCAGCCGCCGCATCGCCCGCATCGTGTGCATGATCTCGAAGATGTCGGTCGTCTCCGCGGTTCCCTCAGGCAATTCGATCCTCCATGACAGCGATCGGAACGGACTTTAGCAGGCTGCTGAAATTGGGGTAGCGGCACGTGAGCGTGATGCCCCTGTCCTTTCCGCAGTGACACAGGACGTTGTCACTAGCGAGATGGCAATGCCGTGTAGGGGTGGTGACCGGCGGCGGTTGCCACCGAGGCCGACCTTCGTCTGACCGAGCTTGCGTCGGCGATCGCCGGGGTGCTCTCCGCGTCGCTGAACAAAGCGGAGGCGAACAGTCCGAGATCGGGCATGCGCCGGTGCTACTCCCGGGCGCCCAGGTGTATCGTGCTGGGTATCGTGCTGGGTCGGCGCCAGGAGGAAACGCTGATGGCGAGGCTACCGGGGAAAGTAGCGTTGGGGAGACGATGACCGAGCGCGTGAAGCGGCTGGTCGCCGGCAACGCCGCGCTGACAAAACTCGCCGGATCGCACTCGCTCGGGCTGATCGAACCGGACGATATCGCCCGAATGGCGCTCTACTCCGCGAGCGACGAGTCGCGAATGGTGACCGGCCAGGTGCTGCCGGTCGACAGCGGCGTGACGATCTCATGACCAACCTGGCGGCGTTGCTATTCGATGTGGCGCGCCGGCTGCCGGAGCGGCCGGCAGTCAGCGATGACGGCTCGTCACGGACTTACCGCGAACTGGCCGGGCGCGTCGCGCAGCTGGCCGGCGGGCTGCGGGCCTGCGGGCTCGCGCCCGGCGATCGCGTCCTGTTGTCGCTGGAAAACTGCAGCGAGTTCTTCGAGTTGCTGTTCGGCTGCTGGACGGCCGGGCTCTGTGCGGTGCCGGCCAACGCCCGCCTGCATCCGCGCGAGGTCGAATTCATCGCAGTGAATTCGGGCGCCCGACTGCTGGTGGCGACGCCGGCCTTGGCCGAGGCCCTGGCGCCGCTGACCGCCGCGGTCGCCTCGCTCGACCGCGTGATCGCGACCCGCAGCCCCGATTACGCGGCGCTGCTTGCGGCCGGCGATCCGGTGACGCCGGCGCCCGGCGCGCCCGACAATCCGGCCTGGCTGTTCTACACCTCCGGGACGACGGGGCGGCCGAAGGGGGCGGTGCTGACCCACCGCAACCTGCTGTTCATGAGCCAGTGCTACTACGCCGACATCGACCACCTCGACGAGCGTGACACCCACGTCCTCGCCGCGCCGGTGTCGCATGGCGCCGGGCTTTACGCGCTGCCCTTCCTGCTGAAGGGTGCTCACCAGATCGTGCTGCCGCATTTCGAGGTGGCCGCGATCCTCGACATTCTGCAGCGGCACCAGCTGGTCTCGATGTTCGCCGCGCCGACGATGTTGACCCGGCTCGTCCATGCCCCGGAGGTCGCCGCCGCCGACCTCGGCAATCTGCGGACGATCTATTACGGCGGCGGCCCAATGTACGTCACCGATCTGGAGCGTGCGCTGGAGATTTTCGGGCCGCGCCTGTACCAGCTTTACGGCCAGGGCGAATCGCCGATGACGATTACCGGCCTGTCGAAGCGCCTGCATGAGCGGAATGCCGGCCCGGGGTGGCGCGATCGGCTCGGCTCGTGCGGCTATGCGCGCAGCGGCGTGCTGGTGCGGGTCGTCGACGACAATGATCGAGACGTGCCGCCCGGCGAAATCGGCGAGGTTGCGACGCGCAGCGACTGCGTCACGGCGGGCTATTGGCAGAACCCCGAGGCCAACGCCGAGACGCTGCGCGGCGGTTGGCTCCATACCGGCGACCTTGGCAGCATGGACGCGGACGGCTTGCTGACGCTGCGCGATCGTTCGAGGGACATGATCATCAGCGGCGGCAGCAACATCTACCCGCGCGAGATCGAGGAAGTGCTGTTGCGCCATCCCGATGTGGTCGAGGCCTCGGTGGTAGGCCGGTCGCATCCTGAATGGGGCGAGGAGGTGATCGCGTTCGTTGTGCCACGGCCGGGTGCGGCGGTCGCTGCGCCCGAACTCGACCGGCTGTGTCTCGACCATGTCGCGCGCTTCAAGCGCCCGCGCGACTACCGGTTTGTCGATGCCTTGCCGAAGAACAACTACGGCAAGGTGTTGAAGACCGAACTGCGTCGCCTGCTGACCGATCCTGTTTGACGGCGCCGCCTGCCGTCTGCGGGTGCCGACCCGATGGTGAGCACGGCCTGCGGCCGCCGTCCCGATATGATGGCGGCCTTGGCTCGGATTACATTGTGCGGGCGCCCGGGTCGCCGCAAGAATGGCGCAGGCAAGGTCCGAGCCCGGCGCCGCGTCGCGCCGGGCTATCGCAAGGGGAGGAAACCGATGAGCGTCATGCGACGCACCCGTCGCGAATTTCTTGCAACCGGGGCGGCAGCAGCGGCGGTCCTGCCGATCGGAATAAGCCTGCGTCCTGCACAGGCACAGCCCGGGGCCTCGGCCCGTATCGATGCAGCATTGCGGCGGGCAGTCGACAGCAAAGACGTGCCTGGTATCGTCGCGACCGCGGCCAACGACCGCGGCGTCATCTATGAGGGCGCCTTCGGCACGCGCGACCTGGCCCACGGGCCGAAGATGACGACCGATACGATCTTTCGGCTGGCATCGATGACCAAGGCGGTGACCTCGGTCGCGGCGATGCAGCTCGTCGAGCAGGGCCGGCTGTCGCTCGAACAGCCGGTCGGCAACATCCTGCCCGAGCTGGCGGCGCCGCAGGTTCTGGAGGGCTTCGACGACCGAGGCCAGCCTAAATTGCGGCCGGCGAAGCAGCCGATCACGCTGCACCACCTGCTGACCCACACCGCGGGCTTCGCCTACGACGTCTGGGACGCTCGGCTCGGTCGCTACATAAAGGCTGCCGGCGTGCCGCCCGGAAGCACCGGGAAGCTTGCCTCGCTGCGCCTGCCGCTGATGTTCGATCCCGGCGAGCGCTGGGAATACGGCATCAACCTCGATTGGGCCGGCCGCGTTGTCGAGGCGGTTAGCGGCCAGCCGCTCGCCGTCTATTTCCGACAGCATATCTTCGCGCCGCTCGGCATGACCGACACCGATTACGTGTTGTCGTCGTTACAGCGCGACCGTCTCGTCAGTGTGCACCAGCGCCAACCTGACGGCACGCTCCAGCCGACTGCCCTACCCGACCCGCCCTGGCGTGAATTCTGGAGCGGCGGCGGCGGGCTCAATTCGACCGGGCGCGACTACCTGACCTTCCTGCAGATGCTGCTGCACCACGGCCGCTTCCGCGGCGCGCAATTGCTACAGCCGAAGACGGTCGCCCTGATGAACCAGAACCAGATCGGCGACATCCCGGCCGGCATCTTGAAAACAGCGGTGCCGCAGCGCTCCAACGACGTCGATTTCTTCCCCGGCATCCCGTGCCGCTGGGGCCTCGCCTACATGATCAACACGAGGCCGGGACCCAACGGCCGCAGCGCCGGCAGCCTGACCTGGGCGGGCATCTTCAACACCTATTACTGGCTCGATCCGCACAAGCGCGTCGCAGGCGTGTTCCTGAGCCAGATCCTGCCGTTCGCCGACGGTCCGGCGGTGCGCGCCTACGGCGATTTCGAAAAGGCCGTCTACGCCAACGTATCGTCGGCCTGACCAGGGGACAGTCGCGCCGGCGGGTTCGGCGGCCGGAGAGGAAGGTCAAAGAGCGAAACTCTTGCTCCGTCCTGCCGAACCGGGGGATTTCGCCTTTTGTCGGCACACCTATTTCGAGCCGATGCGCGCGACAATCGAGAAATTAGGCCTCGATGAGGAACGCCACCGAGGAAGCGGCGCGCGAGAACAGGGCCGTCACTCTGGGAGTGGTGAAGACCAATCCGGCGCGGCTCGATGAGCGATTGGGATTTAGCGTCACCCGCGAAGATCAATATAAGTTCTACATGCGATGGCAGCCGGATCGGACACCTGCATGACCGGCCAAGTCTCTCGAAGCTGGTGACGGTACCGTTGACCCTGAGCGCATCGAAGATGCGCTGCATCAGTTCGCTGTGCGCGAAATAAGGCGGTTTCGTCGCCCGACGATGCCCCACCGCAGCCCTTCAGCCCGGAAATCGGGCCGGAACATGCGCGGCACGGCGTCAAGGTGGATAAGCTCGGTCTGCAGGTGGGCGATCCGTTCCTCGGCTTTGCGGATCTCGAAAAGGATTTCGGCGCGCTTGGCGACGAGCGCATTCATCATGATCTCGTTGGTCATGCCGCCGGCTCCCGACGCCAGTAGCCGGCCCATCGGGCGCTCTTGGCGTGACCCAGCGCAGCGCCAATGATCCATTTTCATTGCGTGCCGTTGGCCACGCGGCGGTTGTCCTCGCGCCACGCCACCTCAGCGGCGTAGGTTTGCAGCAGATGGCCGCTGATCCGATGATGAATGCGGAACCCGGCCCGGCGCAGCCGAGAGGAGAGCGCTTCGGCTTGGTTAGTGCAAGTCTGAACCGCCCTACTACGCCGTAGTTCAACGTCCTTTGCTGGACACCGGGAGTTCGAGGGGTGGAGGATGGCAGTACCGGGTGAGCTGCACATGCGGAAGCGAAAGGACGAAAAGGATACCGCCGCAACCGAGATTGCCCGGTTCCTCAACCGCCTTACGAGAGAGCGCCGCAATCCGGATCATTCGGGACGGGTCTGCCTGGTACGTGCCTCAAGCGAGGTGTTCTCGGGTTGCCGCAGCCTCGCGATTACCGACCTGCGCAGTGCTCGCACCCCGCCGAACAGGTCTGGCCTGCAGCCGCCCCGAGGACAAGGTCCAGCCGGGACCCATCCCTGTCAGGGATACCGGCTTTCGCCGGTAAGACGAAGACAGACTTCAGGCTCCGACACCGCGTGCGACGGCAGGCCAGGCACAACTCTCCGATGCTGACTGTTCTGGGAAGATTGGGCCGGCACACGACCGGAAGGATGCACCGGGAAAGCCGGCAAGCAGGATCGATGCGCTCGCCGCCGGATAGGGATATGAGACGTTTTTCATGACCAAACCCCCGCCTTATAAGGTTGATCTTTCGCCCTGAAGCAAAAGGGATTGAGACCTCTGTTTCATCGCCGTAGCTGCTCTCAGGGCGTTGATCTTTCGCCCTGAAGCAAAAGGGATTGAGACCCGTGGTGCTCCACGATGTCGTACCAGCGCTCCTGTTGATCTTTCGCCCTGAAGCAAAAGGGATTGAGACCGCGGTGTCTGGCCGGCCGTCTCAAATTCGGCCATCGCCTGAGGCACCGGTGCCAGCCGCGTCGGGAACAGCCGGCGGTGCCACGCGCGAGCGACGATGCGCCGGCAATCGCGCGGCCCTTTGCCGGCCAGGCTCTGCGCGTAATTGGGCAGGGGATCTCGGCGCTCGGCTCGTCCCCGAGCATCCGGGCCGATTTTTCGTCGCGCGACGGCCAAGGCCCTCGATCGGCTCAAGGGTGATCGACACCGGCTCGTCGGGACCGACGTCTCGGCGCGGCGACTCGGCGTTGACCTCGGCGACGATTGTCTAATTGTTATTCCACTTTACGAGGATGTGTCTCCTCAGCAAAGGCCGACCCCGCGGGCGCCCCTGGTTGGCGGCGCTCGCCGCGCGCCGACCCGGCGAGCCCGCCATTCCTTGCCGCTCATTATGCGGTTCAGACCGGACGCTTACGGCTAGCGGCAATGATCGCGGCGGGAATGCTGCGCCTTCGGTTGCAGCCCGCGGCGCCTGGAACACGTTTCTGATCGCCGCCGCAGTGTATCGGGTCCCGATGACAGCGGCCGGCCTGGCGCTGCCGATCGTCAACGAGGTGCCGAAAGAATTCCCGGCCCTCCTGCTGTGGCAGTTCCGCATCGCATCGCTCGGCGCCCAGCTGATCATGCGGGCGACGATCGGCCTCGTCTTCGGCTCGCTCGGCGAGCGGTGGCTGGGGTTCGAGCAGCAGCGCCGCATTCGCGCCGACGCTTCGCGACGCGCCCCGCTGGCTTTGAAATCCGTGCACCGGTGTGGGCGCATCGTGTGAATTGGCTCACACTTGTTCGCCGCAAGGTGACATTATGGGAGTGTCGGGACCGGAAATTCCGCAGCCGAGCGGAGGAGGTGAACATTGACCAGGCCCGAACTTTCGGCCGGCCCGAGCGCCTGTTGAATGTGAGCGGACCGGTGTCGTCCGCCGCCGTTGTCATCGCTGTCATCAATCTCGGGCTGGCCTTCGCGCTGCTCGTTGCGTTCCTGCAGCGAAGCCGGACGAGCGCGATCCTGCCGACGATGATTATCGGCTTCCTCGCCGTGTTCTTGTTGGGGATCGCGATCGATCGACTGTTCGCCGGCGGCAAGCCCACCCCGTCCGACGATCTTCAACAAAAGGTCAACCGCGTCGAACATGCCGTCGCCCAACTCAACGACCGGGAAATTCCCGGGATCAGGACGAGGAACGGGCTGCTCGAGACGCGTACAAAAAAACTAGAGACCGACGAACAGGACATGAAAGAGCAAACCAATCAGAACCAGCTCTGGACAAAACAATTAAACGACCGGATCACCAGGATGGTCGTATACAATCACTTGCAGGAGACGCCACTGCCGCCCGCGAACGCGGCCAAGGCGGCGATCGCGGCGATGCGGGTCGGGAGCCGCAACGGCAGACCAGTATTGTACGTCGCCGCGCGCAGCCTCGGCAACGCGACAACGATATCCGGCGACATAAGCTTTTGTCCTGCGAGCGACGATGCGGAATTGAAATCGACCGACTGCGTCTCGGCACCGGTTAACGAGCCAAAATGTCCGGATACATTATTTTGCTCCGGCTTCCCGATCGCGGACGGGCCGTCGCCGGAAGGATATGCCACGATACCGCCGGAGTATCGGGCTGGAAGGAGGCTTTCTCGCATTCTGGTGAAGTTGTGCGACGACCTTTCGAAAAAGTGCGATATCGAGCTTTCAAAAGGCAGTTTTCAACTCCGAGACGGTCTGAGGCGAACTTTTGACGTCGGCGATTTTGTGCCGCGCAGCGATTACGAGCCCAGGCCCGGTTGACGCTCGGAGGCTTCGCGGGGGAGCATCGCGATGCATTTGGCTATTTTCTTGATCGACATCTTGACCTTGATCGTATTGGTCGTGCTGGGCGCGCGCGTCGCCTATCCAAAGCTCTTCGGCATCGAGGAGACGCCGCCTGCGCCCGCGGTGGCGCCTTCGCCTGCCGCGGCACCATCTTCGACCGCCGGGATGGCGCCTGCCCCCGGACGAACGGGCCTCCTCGGTTGCCTGTGCGACGTGATCTGGAAGGCGCTGCGCCCCGATTTCGCCGGCTTCAATGCCGACCGGGCAACGACGCAGACCCTAAATCTTCTCATGGCCGCGATGCTGGTCTTTGGCCTCGTGATCACGGTGTGGGCAATCGGCGCCGGAGGCATGCGCACGGCCTTTCTGTACACGGCGCAGCCGGATGGTGTTGCGGATGGGCTGAGCAAAGGATGGATCCTCGCGGCCGGCAGCGGCGGGTGGCAGACCGGGTTGTTTTTTGTTGGGATGCTGCTGCTGCAGGTCGCCCGCGCGGTCGGCGGCGTGCTGGTGATCTGTCTGGCGGCCGGTCTCGCCGGGGCGATGCTCGGCTTCATTTTCGGCATTCCCCGCCCGATAAGCGCCCCGGAGACGCAACCGACCGGGGGCGGTGGCGGCACCGCATCGGCTGCCGCAGCCGCGCAGGCTCGACAACCGAGCGCAGCCTGGCGGCTCAGCACCAACCTGACCCAGATATCCGACTGGTTGACTAAAATAATTGTCGGTGTCGGCTTGGTAGAAATCCGGCGCGCTTGGGTGAGATTACAATATTTATTTGTGGGCGCCGCCGATTGGTTGTTCGAAAAGCGACACGGCAGCCCGGTATTGCTCGGCTCGGTGATGATCGGCGGGGCGGTGATCGGATTTCTGTTTTCCTATCTCTATGCCCAGTTGATCGTGTCACGCCTGGTAGCTGCTGTCGATAGCGGCCTCGCCCAGGCGCCGCCTCTGGCCGCGCGGCAAATCCTCGCGGGCGTCCAATCCTTCCGCGAGGGGCTGGCGCCGCGGATCTCGCGCAGTGGTCGCGCGCCGGAGCCGACCGACCAGCCGACCCTCGACCAGGTGGCGGCAGCCCTGCAATACAACCGGATCAGGTTCGAAGACATGATCGCCGATCCCGGGGTCACCGACGAGGAGGTCCTGAACTGGGCGCGCGCCAGGGCGATCCTCAACGACTATCGCGACGCGGCCCAAGGCTATATCTATCTTTTGGGTTTCGCGCACGGAGCGAGCCAAGTATGAACAATAGCGCGACGAACAGAGGCGACCCGAAATTGCTGCTCGAAGCCGCGCGGGTCTTCAACGCGGCTGGCCAGGATTACAAAAGGATCGCCGAGGTGGTCGCCCAGCTGGCCTTGGCGGCCAGGGACAAGACCGCCGACGTGCTCGTCCGCAACGCGATCATCGGCGATGCGGCGGCGCTGCGTCTCTCCGGTCGGGTCGACGGCGGCTATCAGAGCGCGCTCGAATTGCTCAAGGATATTCGCGACGACTCGGACGGCCGGCTGCATCTGTTGCGGGCCCTTGCCAATGGTCAGAAATACCGCGACGTGAAGACCGGAAGGCTTCAAGACGGGACTGTGGTTGTCGACCTTAGCAAGCAGATCCGCGAGGATCTCGCATTCGCCTTTGACAGGAACGAGGCGATGCTGGCTGCGAACCGGCATTTCTGGCAGCCCGACCCGGCCGATCTGGCGATGGCCGATCGCGAGGACGATCTGGCGGTCGTTTACAGCGATGACGAGGATTTCCGAACGCTGGTGGACCCGCTGCGCTGGCTCGCCTCTGCCGACACGGAGAACGCGAAAAAGATCATCGACTGGCTGTTTGCACAAGGAAAAGTAATTCAAGCGAACCACTCCTCGCTGCAGGCGTGGCTCAACGCGCAGCCGGAACCCTTTCTGAAGGGACGGAATTATCCGGTTGCCGCTTTTGTCAGCGGCGACACACCGGCCGGAGATCTCGAAAAGGTCCGCGAACGTGCCGCCCAAGCGCTGTCGAACCTCGCAGGCGCGGCCGGTACCGGCCAGCCATCCGGTAAGTTCACCATAAGCAAGGTACCTTTGGCGAAGCTGCAACAAGTCAAGGATCTGTTCAATGCCATTTCGCCGCCGCCCCGCGTGACCGAGACCTCGCAAGACAATCAGCAGCACAGAGTGGCCGCCCAGTTCTGACACCGACCGCAGCCGCGACACCGGTGCCGGGCGAAGCGCGGTAGGCCCGCGCCACATGCATCGATCCGTGTTCGGATCGCGACCGGCTGTGCGTCGCGTAGGCGGTAAAATTCTGGCGGGTCAGGCGGGCGGCAGGCCTTCTTTCTTGCGCATCATTTCTTCGTAGCGCATGCGGTAGAGGGCAAAGATGCCGTCCTCGCGGCCCGACATCTTGCACCAGTCGAGGAACTGCGCCGTCGCCGGGGACAGCATGTATTCAAGGATCATCGCGTGGCTGCCCCTCGCCCCGGCCCTCCTGGCGCATCTCCCGCCGCGATTGGCGAGCCCTTCCCCTCAATGGGGGCTGATCATTGCCCACAGGTGGCCCTGGACCCAGCGCATCGCGCTGTCCTCGAAGTGCGTTCCAGTCCTTTTTCGTCATCCCGGCGAAAGCCGGGACCCATTCCTGCCCTGGATACCGGCTTTCGCCGGTATGACGGGGCAAGAGGAGCCCTTCCTAGGGGTCAAACTGACTGTCCTATGTAGATCTATGCGTAAAGATCAGCGATGAGGGAGGGCTGCCAATCGCCGGCTGGCGTCGCGTCGGCGGTAAAATTCGAACGGTCAGGCGGGCGGCAGGCCGAGGAGTTGTGCCGTCGCCGGGGACAGCATGTATTCAACGATCATCGCGTGGCTGCCCCTCGCCCCGGCCCTCCTGGCGCATCTCCCGCCGCGATTGGCGAGCCCTTCCCCTCATGGGGGCTGATCATTGCCCACAGGTGGCCCTGGACCCAGCGCATCGCGCTGTCCTCGAAGTGCGTTCCAGTCCTTTTTCGTCATCCCGGCGAAAGCCGGGACCCATTCCTGCCCTGGATACCGGCTTTCGCCGGTATGACGGGGCAAGAGGAGCCCTTCCTAGGGGTCAAACCGACTGTCCTATGTAGATCTATGCGCAAAGATCAGCGATGAGGGAGGGCCGCCAATCGCCGGCTGCGCGTCGCGTAGGCGGTAAAATTCTGGCGGGTCAGGCGGGCGGCAGGCCTTCCTTCTTGCGCATCATTTCTTCGTAGCGCATGCGGTAAAGGGCAAAGATGCCGTCCTCGCGGCCCGACATCTTGCACCAGTCGAGGAATTGCACGGTCGCCGGGGACAGCATGTATTCAAGGATCATCGCGTGGCTGCCCTCGCCCCGGCCCTCCTGGCGCATCTCCCGCCGCGATTGGCGAGCCCTTCCCCTCAATGGGGGCTGATCATCTGCCCACAGGTGGCCCTGGACCCAGCGCATCGCGCTGTCCTCGAAGTGCGTTCCAGTCCTTTTTCGTCATCCCGGCGAAAGCCGGGACCCATTCCTGCCCTGGATACCGGCTTTCGCCGGTATGACGGGGCAAGAGGAGCCCTTCCTAGGGGTCAAACTGACTGTCCTATGTAGATCTATGCGTAAAGATCAGCGATGAGGGAGGGCTGCCAATCGCCGGCTGCGCGTCGCGTCGGCGGTAAAATTCGAACGGTCAGGTGGGCGGCAGGCCTTCTTTCTTGCGCATCATTTCTTCGTAGCGCATGCGGTAAAGGGCGAAGATGCCGTCCTCGCGGCCGGACATCTTGCACCAGTCGAGGAACTGCGCGGTCGAATTGACCTGGTCGTCGTGCCGGCCTTTCGGGAATACCGCGAGCTCGTGCAGGTATTCGGCGAGCCAGGGTGCGGCCTGCGGCAGATGCACGAAGCCGTTCTCGATCGTCGCGGTCTGCGCGTGCATGCGCATCACCTTGTCGGTCTGCGGCCGGTAGCGGGTGACGGCATGGATGCCGTCGGCGAGGAGCTCCTGGATCAGCTGGGTGCCGGAGGCTTTGTCCTCGATCAACACGACGTCGGGCCGCAACCGCGCATAGGCGCCGATGACCGCGCGCTTCAATTCCGGGTATTCCATCCGGCGGCGCAACACGTCCAAGAGATAGAGGTTCTTGCCCTTGATGCCCCAGCTCGTGCAGACGCTGAAATCCGAAAGTTCGCTCGCCTTGTTGGCGGTGTCCCAGCTCTGCACGACGCGCTCGAAGGCGGCCGGCAATTCGTCCGGCAGATAGCGCCGGAACCAGGCGGGCTTGACCATGCCGCCGCCGAGCGGTGCGGGCGCCTGCTGGTATTGCCCGGCAAAGTTGTATTCGCCGATCTTGCGGCGGATGTCGTCGAGCATCGCGACCGGCTCGCGCGCCGGGTGCAACGCCTCGCCGGCCCGCCGCGCAAACACCCGCGGCCCGGCCACGGTCTCGATCAGATGCGTCTCGTCGCCCTCGGCGATCGACGGGAAGCGCACGACCTCCCAATTTTCGTGGGCCAATACATGGCCCGTCAGATCGTCCTCGTGCAGCCGGTGCATGACCAGGACGACGGCACCCGTCGCCTTGTCGTTCAACCGGTTGTAGAGCGTCGAATCGTACCATTCGTTGGCGCCCTGCCGGTGCCTGTCCGACAGCGCCTCCTCGGGCTTCAGCGGGTCGTCGATGACGATCAGGTCGGCGCCGCGCCCGGTCAGGACGCCGCCGATGCTGGTCGCGATGCGCCGGCCGCGCGAAGTCGTCTCGAATTCGGCCAGCGCCTGCGGCGCCGTCGCGAGCCGCGTCGGGAAGAGCCAGCGGTACCAGGGGCTCGCGACGATGCGCCGGCAATCGCGCGACCATTTGTCGGCCAGCTCCTGCGCATAGCTGACGCAGAGGATCTCGGCACTCGGCTCGTGCCCGAGCATCCAGGCCGGAAAGGCGATCGAGGCCAACAGCGATTTCAGATGGCGCGGCGGCAGGTTGATCGCGAGCCGCCGGATCTCTCCGTCGCGCACGGCCATCAGGCGCGCCGCGATGACCGCCAGGTGCCAGTTCGTCAGAAAGCGGGTGCGCGGATAGAGCGTGTGGAAGGCGCGCTGCGCGAAGGCGGCGAAATCGGCGCGCAGCAATGCGTCGTATTCGGCGTCGCGGAGGCGGACCAGAGAACGGCCCGGCATCGTCCCTCAGGGTGCGCGCAGCCGGGCCAGCAGGTTCTCGATGACCAGCTTGTCGGCTTCTTCGAGGGGCGGCCGCTCGACCGGCTCGGCCGGCAGCCGCCGCTCGATGTCCAGCAAGAGGCTGAGCATCAGCTTTGTCGCGTATGGATCGGCCTTGGCAAATTTGTCGGCCAACTGGGCGATCCCGAGCTCGCGCTTGGCAATCTTGCGCCGCCTGCCGCCCTCGGTGACTTCGACCTGCTTTTCGAGCGCCGCGAGCAGCAGGCTCACCAGGCGCTTGGGGCCGCGCGGCCGGCCGCGCGGGTTGCCGGACTGGCCCTTCTTGAAACGCGTGTGCACCGGCGGCTTGCCATAGCCGACCGCGTAATCGCCGGCGCGGTCAGCCGGCATGGCTCTCTTTCCTCATCGGCGCAAGTTAGCAAATCAGACCTTGATTGTCAATTAAATAATTGCTATATTGGGGTTGATCGCTTGTCGCATACGGAGAACTTTTGATGATTTTCCTGGTGATTCGCTGTTTCGACGAATTTCTTTCCCTGCTCGGGCGAATTACTTCCCTGTTCGCCCGTTAGGGAATTGGCTTGGTAATATGCCGAAACAGCAATGACTTGGGGCATGCGGCAATCGGCGAAAATCGCTTTTTTCCCGGCATTTTCCCATCGACCAGGGAAACCCACTGACCCTCGCCGCTGCCCCTCACCCCGGCCCTCTCCCCGCGAGCGGGGAGCCCTCTCGGCGCACGCGTGCGTGCGCCTGTCGGGTGGCGCATCGGAGATGCCGGTGATACAGGGCGACCAGTATGCCGAACGCCGACAGATGGCCGGTCAGCTGCCATGCTCCGAGGAACATTTGGACCTTTCCAACGCCACTCTCGCCGACCTGCAGCAGGCGCTCCGCGAACGCCGCACGACGTCCTCGGCGCTGACGCGCGGATATCTCGAACGCATCGAGGCCTATGACCGCGCTGGCTTTGCGCTCAATTCGGTGCGCCAGGTCAATCCCGACGCGCTCGACATCGCCGGCTCGCTCGACGGCCGGAAGCCGTCGAAACGCCTCCCGCTCGCCGGCATCCCAATTCTCGTCAAGGACAACATCGCTACTGGCGACCGCCAGCACACCACGGCCGGCTCGCTGGCGCTGGAAAGCGCGCGCGCCAAAGGAGACGCCACTGTCGTCAAGCGACTCCGCGCCGCCGGCGCGGTGATCCTCGGCAAGGCCAACCTCACCGAGTTCGCCAATATTCTCGCGATCGACATGCCGTCGGGCTACAGCTCGTTGGGCGGCCAGGTGAAGAACGCCTATGTCCCGCAGCTCGACGGCAACGGCGTGCCGGTGGTGACGCCGGGCGGGTCGTCATCGGGCTCGGCAGTGGCGGTGGCCGCGGGGTTGTGCGCCGCGGCGATCGGCACCGAGACTTCGGGCTCGCTGCTCAACCCGGCGACGCAGAACGGGCTCGTTACGGTCAAGCCGACCGTCGGCCTCATCAGCCGCGCCGGCATTATCCCGATCGCGCACAGCCAGGACACCGCGGGCCCGATGACCCGCACGGTGCGCGACGCGGCGATTCTGCTAAACGTGCTGGCGGCGCGCGACCGGCTCGACCCGGCAACGCGAAAGCTCAGATACCCCGTTGATTATACCGCGTGCCTCGACAAACACGGATTGAACGGCGCTCGGATCGGCGTGCCGAGCGATCCTGCCGACCCCGGCAACGACGTCTATTTCGCCCCGCAAACACGGCGCACCCAAGCAGCGATGCGCGAGGTTGTCGCTACGCTCGAAGCCGCCGGCGCGACGATCGTCCGCGCCAGTGTGCCGACGATCGGCTGGATAGGTGGGCCCGGCACCAACATGGCGGTGCTCACGACCAACCCGCACAGCCCCGCCCGCTACAAGCCGGTCTATCGCTCGATTGTCACCCTCTACGAGCTAAAGCACGACCTCGACCTTTATCTGCGGGACTGGGCGACGGAAACGGCGATGCGCTCGCTGGCGGACATCGTCGCGTTCAATGCCGCCAATCCCGAGCGCGCCTTGCGCTTCGGCCAGGACCTGTTCCTCGCCGCCGCCGCAACCACGGGCGATCTCTCCGAGCCGGAATACAAATCGGCGCGAGCGATGGATGTGCGTTCGGCCGGCGCGCTCGGCCTCGACGCCTATATGGACGCGCACCGGCTCGACGCCGTGCTGTTCCCCGGCCGGGCGGGCGCGGCAATCGCGGCCAAACCGGGTTATCCGAGCGTCCAGGTGCCGGCCGGCTTCACCAGCGGCGCGGACGGCACGGACACCCCCGACTATCCGATCGGCGCCACCTTCGCCGGCCGCGCCTGGAGCGAGCCGACCCTGCTGCGTCTCGCCTATGCCTACGAACAAGCTTCCCAATTGCGCCGCCCGCCGACGCTTGGCGCGATCTCTTGATCAACGGTCGCCATGGGGGTGCTCACCGCTTGATCTGCCCGCGCGCGGATTGGACGCCCTGGTCCGCGCCAGCGTGCACTATCACAATGACAAATCCGAGGTGGAGCGCCTCGTTCGTGCGGTTGCGGGGTAGTCTCTTCGCCAGTCTCGGACCGCGACCTCTTTGGTCTATTACCGCTGCCGGGGGAGCCAAGAGGACCCGATGACCGGGCGCGGGCAGGGGGGCCGCTGCATAATTCCCCGATCACCGGCAATCACCGGCCCTGGAGCCCGAGAATCCGATGGGCCGGCGCGAAGAAGCCATTTCGTTGTCAAGGCCCCAGGTGGGCGTATGATCGGATCGAAGGGCAGCGCGGGAGGCGGGCATGACCGGGGTATCGCAAGTGTATGCCGGGGTGGTGCGGTCGGTCGAGGGCGGCCGCGGCGGCGTCTTCCGCCAGGCCGCCGCGGAGAAGCGTTGGGAGGCGGTGACCGAAGGCCTCCCCGAGGGAACCGAGGTGCACGCGATCACCGTGCACCCGGATGATCCGGATCTCGTCTTCATCGGCACGACGAGGGGGGCCTTTCGCAGCGCCAACCGCGGCGACAGCTGGCAACGGCTGGCCCTGCCCAACCCGACGGCCGATGTCTGGTCGATCACGGTCCACCCCTCCGACCGGCGCACGATCTTTGCCGGATTCGGACCGATCGGCGTCTACCGCAGCGACGATGGCGGCGACCGTTGGCAGCAATTGGCTGATCCGGGCCTGCCTGACCGGGTCCACATGACGTTTCCCTGCCGGGTAATGCGGCTCGACATCGATCCCGCCCGGCCCGACGACGTCTATGCCTGCATCGAGGCGAACGGCGCGATGAAGAGCCGCGACCGCGGCGAGAGCTGGGAGGACCTGACGGAAGATCTGCTCCGCTTCACCGCCGAGCAGAAATACAAGAGCCGGATCGTCAGCCAGACGGACGTCGAGGGCATGCTCGACGGGCATGCCTTGGCGTGCAGTGCGGCGGCGCCGGGCACGGTGTTCCTAGCCAACCGCATGGGCCTCTTCCGCAGCGACGATGGCGGCGCGCATTGGGCCGACATCGAAGTCGGGCGCTTCTCGCCGTTGACCTACGGACGCGACCTGCGCGTCTCGCCGCACGACCCCAAGGTGCTCTACGCCGCGCTTAGCCCGGCCTTCCGCAGCTATGACGGCGGCATCTTCCGCAGCGACGATGTCGGCCGCACCTGGCGACGCTTCGACCGCGGCGTCAAGGCGGAGGCGACGATGATGGGCGTGGCGGTTCATCCGCGCGACCCGCGGCAGGTCTGCGGCATCTCGAAGGCGGGTCAGGTCTTTTCGACCGAAGACAATGGCGAGAGCTGGGTGGAGAGCCGGCTGCCCGAGGGCGCCGGCGACTGCTACGCGATCGCTTGCGGCTGACCGACAAACGCCGACCGCCGACCCAACACGGAAGACCCGAGGAAATGACGGCATCGCCCGGCAGCGTGTTCCGGTCGCCGAAGGTCGTTGTCGCAAGGCACCGATGTGCGACGATCTGTCAGCCTGGCCAGCGCGAGCGGCCCGGACGGTCCGGAATACGTGCCCGCCCGCCCGCCGCCCTCGAGGTGCCCGGCGAGCAGTACCCCTGCTACGGCGGCGCGAGCGGTAATCTCGCGACGCCAGCAGCGGCGGCGTCCCGAGCCGGTCGATCGAGGTCCGCGGTCAGTTTTCGAGCTTCATGCCTTTCTGCACGCCGGGCCGCGAACCAATCCGCTCGCCCCAAGCTTGCAAATGCTTCAGACCGGCGTTGTCGGGGAGCGCCTTGCGGCCGGCATAGATTGGGTAGACCGCCAGATCGGCGGCGGTGATTTCATCGCTGGCCAGATATTGCGTCTTGGCAAGCTGCTCGTCGGCAAAGCGCCACAGATTGACGAAGCGATCCTCGTAGAACTTGATCGCAGAGTCCGGCACCTTTTCCGGCATGCGCGCGCCGAGGAAGAAGATGGTCTGGTTGACCGACGCGTAATCGGCCGCCCCCTCGGCGATCCACTGGAACATGCGGACCCGCGCGACCGGGTCCGCCGGCAGGAATTTCCCGGTCTTCTCGCACAAATACATCAGGATCGCCCAAGACTGGGTCACGGTCAGGGGCTTTCCCCCCGAACCTTCGGGATCGATCAGGGTCGGGATGCGCGCAGTCGGGTTGATCTTCAAGTAGTCGGCGGCCTTTTGGTCGCCGTGACCCAGATTGAGCACATGGATCTTGCACGAAACGCCGCATTCATTAACTGCGATCGCGGCGCGCTGCCCATTGCCGGTGCCGGCGGTGTAAAGCTCCATTTCTCGCCCTCCCTCACAGACTGAAGTTCATCATGGCGCCATAGTGCAAGCTATCGATCTTACGGGGGATCGCTTAGCCCATCCAACGGTTCGCCCCACGACGGCAGCCGACACTCGACAATCGATAGCAGACCACAGCGAACGGCGGTAGTCGGCGCCAAGGAGGAGTTTCTGCCGCTCACATCGTTGAAGAGATCAGGCTCGGCACCGCCCGTGCCGGCAGGGGCAAGTGGCCGCCGGGCGCGGTCCTGGATATGATGGCACACAAATCGGTAGCTGCGCGCGACAGTGGATCTCTGGAGGCTGCGTGCTGCGGAACGACGGCACTTGCGGCAGTATACTTTCGAGGGTGAAAGCCGCCATGGACGTCGAGATTCGATCCTGCGCCTCGGCGGAAGAGGTCAGGCAGGCCATCACGCCGATCGGGGTTTATTTCGGGCGTTCGGCTCCCGATGACGACCAAGTCGACCGCTTCACCCGCGTTATGCCCGCCGACCGCGTATACGCCGCATGGGATGGCGGCCGCGCGGTCGGGGGCTTGGGCGCTTTTCCGTTTGAGCTGACGGTCCCCGGCGGAAGGGTGCGCGCGGCCGGGGTGACCGTCGCCGGCGTCTTGCCCACTCACCGGCGACGGGGTCTCCTGCGAGCGATGATGCGGGCCCTGCTCGATGCCTGCCATCGGCGAGGCGAGCCGGTCGCTTACCTTTGGGCCACCGAAGACACGATCTACGGCCGTTTCGGCTTCGGCCCCGCGTCATTCACCGCCGAGATCGATCTGCCGCGTGAGCGGTCGGCGTTCCGCGCGCCGTTCGCCGCTTGCGGGCGTGTTAACCTGGTCCCGCTCGCTGCCGCCCAAGAGTACGTTGCCGCGGTCTACGAACCGGTCGCTGCGGTGACGCCGGGCATGTTTGCGCGAAGCTCGGCCTGGTGGCAGACCCGCATACTTGCCGATCCGCAATGGCGGCGTGGCACCGGTGGGGATCTGCAATGCGCGGTCCTCGAGCACGAAGGGCGGCCTGCGGCCTACGCGCTCTACCGACTGAACTGGGCTTTCGAGCGGGGCCTCCAGACCGGTGCAGTCGCGGTGATCGAGGCGATCGCCGCGTCGCCTGAGGCAACAGGCGCCATCTGGCGGTATCTGCTGGACATCGACTGGATGGCACGCGTCAGAGCCTCGCTGCTGCCGCTCGATCATCCGCTGCTCCTGTTGCTGGCGGAGCCTCGCCGGCTCGGCTTCAGCCTTCGCGATGGCGTCTGGGTGCGTCTGCTCGACGTGAAGTCGGCATTGTCGGCGCGCTCGTTCGAGCCGCAAGGTTCCGTCATCATCGAGGTGACCGATCAATTCTGCCCTTGGAATGCCGGTTGCTGGCGGGTCGGTTCGGGCGGCGTCGAGCGCACGGCGGAAGGCCCGGACCTACGCTGCGACGTCACGGCGCTCGGCTCGGTGTACCTCGGAGGCTTTACCTGGACCCGGCTGGCTCGCGCGCTTCGTGTTCAAGAAGCGTGTTCCGGCGCCGCCGCCCGCGCCGACGCTATTTTCCACACGGATCCGTTGCCATGGTGTCCGGAGATCTTTTAGCGGGAATGCGCAATGGAAAGGCTGCTGTCAGTAGCGCTTGCGCAATACCCGAGCGGTCGCGACTGCGTCGGCATCGTTGCGCAAGCGAAGGGCGCACCTGGGAGCGCCCGGTAGGGCTTTACTGTTTTTCGATCCCGAGCTAGCTTCGAGTTCGGAATTCAGAATGCTGAGTAACGATGCAGTCGCTTGACCTCCCGCCGGCCTTGATCCACCGGGCGTACGACCAGCTGGTCCAGGCGATCGCGGACGGCACGCTCGCCCCCGGCCAGCGCATCCGGCAGGAAGAGCTCGGGCGAGTGCTTGGCGTATCGCGGCAGCCGATCAGCCATGCGCTGCAACTGCTCAAGCAACAGAAGCTGGTGGCGGAGACCGGCCGCCGGGGGCTCGTCGTCTCGGAGATCGATGCCGTCAGGATCCGCGAACTTTACCAGGTCCGCACCGCGCTTGACGTGCTGGCCGCCCGGCTCTCCGCCGAGCGCATCGCCGGGCGCGTCGTCGACACCGACCAGCGCCGTGCGACGCAACGAGCGCTTGCCGTGGGGCTCGCGCTGCCGCCGGATGCCCCGGTGCTCGCGTTCATCGAGGCTGATGTCGCCTTTCACACCGCGCTCTATCGTCTCTCCGGCAACCGCGCGATCGAAGACACCGTCGCCGCGCAATGGCCGCATCTGAAACGCTCGATGGGCGCGGTGCTAGACGATCCCGAGCAGCGCCCGCTGGTCTGGGCCGAGCACCAGGAGATCCTGAGGTGCGTTCTCGCCGGTGATGCCGCCGGCGCGGAGCACGCCGCCGCCCACCACACCGACCGCGCCGGCGCCGAAACCGCGCGCCGGCTAAGCCGGTCGTCAATGTCAACAGGAGGAAACCGCGATGCCGCTGACGGCGCAGCAGCTTCGGCAGTTCGCTGACAAGGGCTACCTGTTCCTGCCCGGATGCTTCTCGGAGGAGGAGGTCGCGATCCTGCGCGACGAGGCGGAGCGGATTTACGCCACCAACCGGCGCGAAGTCTGGCGCGAAAAGACGGGGGCGCCGCGCACCGCCTTTGCCGCCCACACCTATAACGAGGCGTTCCGCCTGCTGGGTGCGCATCCGCGCCTGATCCGGCCGGTCGAGCAGGTGTTCGGCGAAAAGCTCTACATGCACCAGTACAAGATCAACGCCAAGGCCGCCTTCGAGGGCGATGTCTGGCAGTGGCACCAGGATTACGGCACCTGGGCACGCGACGACGGCATGCCGGAACCGCGGGCGATGAACATCGCCGTGTTCATGGACGAGGTCATGCACATCAACGGCCCGCTGATGCTGGTGCCGAAGAGCCAAAAGGAGGGGGTCTTCGCCGCCGGGCACGACGAGGCGACGACCTCATACCCACTGTGGACGCTCGACAACGACACCGTTACCCGTCTCGTCGAGGCGGGCGGCATCGTCGCGCCGACCGGCAAGCCGGGCTCGGTGCTGATGTTCCACGGCAATCTGGTGCACGCCTCGGCCCCGAACATCACCCCCTACCCGCGCCGCATCGTCTATCTGACCTTGTCCGCGGTCTCGAACTACATCCGCACGCCGACGCGGCCCGAGTGGATCGCGCATCGCGACTTCACCCCGATTGAGCCGGTCGCCGACGGCGCATTGCTCGCCTATGCCCGGACCTACAAGGCCGCCGCCGAATGAACCTCCACCGCCTCGCGCGCGAGCGCGCCGCCGCCGGCCGGCCGGTGAGGGTCGCGCTGATCGGCGCCGGCAAGTTCGGCTCGATGTTTCTGAATCAGGTGCCCGCGATCCCGGGGCTGGAGGTTTCGGTCATCGCCGATCTCGATCCAGAGCGCGCGCGCAGCGCCTGTCGGACAGTCGGCTGGGAGGCGGCGCGGATCGAGCGCACCCGCTTTGTCGACTCGGGCGCCGAAGCCTGCGCCGATCCCGACGTCGAGGTCGTCGTCGAGGCGACCGGCAGCCCGCCCGCCGGCATCGCGCACGCGGCGTCCGCGATCGCCGGCGGCAAGCACATCGTCATGGTCAATGTCGAGGCCGACGTGCTCGCCGGCCCGTTATTGGCCGAGGAGGCGCGCGCCAGGAACGTCGTCTATTCGCTTGCCTATGGCGACCAGCCGGCGCTCGTCTGCGAGCTTGTCGATTGGGCGCAGGCCTGCGGCTTCGCGGTCGTCGCTGCCGGCAAGGGCACGAAATACCTGCCCACCTACCATGCGGTGACCCCTGACGAGGTCTGGGCGCATTACGGATTGACGCCCGAGGAGGCTCGCGCCGGCGGCATGAACGCGCAGATGTTCAATTCCTTCCTCGACGGCACCAAGTCGGCGATCGAGATGGCGGCGATCGCCAACGCCACCGGGCTCGGCGTGCCCGCAGACGGGCTGGGCTTTCCGCCGTGCGGCGTCGACGACCTGCCGCACGTACTGCGCGGCCGCGGGGCCGGGGGCGCGCTGGAGCGGGACGCCATGGTCGAGGTCGTCTCCTCGCTCGAGCGCGACGGCCGATCGGTGTTTCGCGATCTGCGCTGGGGTGTCTATGTCGTATTGAAGGCGCCGAACGAATACGCTCGCGCCTGCTTCCGAGAATACGGGCTCAAGACCGATGAGAGCGGCTGGTATGCCGCGATGTACAAGCCCTACCACCTGATCGGGCTGGAGCTTGCCATCTCGGTGCTGTCGGCGGCGCTGCGCGGCGAGCCGACCGGGCAGGCGCAGGCCTGGCTCGGCGATGTCGTTGCTGTTGCCAAACGCAACCTCGGCACCGGCGAGATGCTCGACGGCGAAGGCGGCTACACGGTCTGGGGGAAGCTCGTCCCAGCCGCGCGCAGCCTGGCGGAAGGCGCGCTGCCGATTGGCCTGGCGCATCGTGTCCGGCTGAAGCGGGACATTGCGGCCGGCGAGATCCTGGCGTGGGACGACGTCGTGGTTCCGGAGAGTGCCGCCGTCGCGGCGCGGCGCGCGATGGAGCGGCGCTCGGCGCCACGGTCTGCGGCGATCGCGGCGCAATAGGGGGCGTCCATGGAGTACCGCCAATTCGGGCGAACCTTCCGCGCCGCTGCCGGGGTGACCGAGAACCTCGGCGCCCTAGGCTGGGCGATCAGCGATGCCGATATGGCAGAGATCGATGCTTTTTTCGCGCGCCACGGCGCGGTCATCGTACCGCCGGGCTGGCTCGAAGATTAGTCCGCTGCGTCACCATTGGGTGAGGAGAAGCCTTATGCCAGTTCAACGCTTCGCGCCGATGACCAAGGACTTCGCGACCTTCGACTGCGATGCGCATGTGACGGAGCCGCCGCTGATCTGGGAGCGCGCGCAAGAGTTCCTCAGCCGCGACGAACTCGACGCACTCAAGCGCACGATCTGGTGGGATGCCGACAGCCGGCTCTTGATCGTCAACGGCCGCGCCGGCGTCGGGCTCGGCTCACCGCGGAAGGGCGGCATCCCCGGCACGATGCGGGTCATCACCAATGCCGGGCCTGGGGTCAAGCACGACATTCAACGCGCCCTCAATGTGCGCAACCTGAACCCCAAGACGGCGCTGACCCAAGCGCAGGTCGCCTATCTCGACCATGCCGGGTCCTACGAGCCGAAGCCGCGGCTCCGGGACATGGACATTCAGGGCATCGATCAGGTCATGATCATCCCGACCGAGATCGACATCTACCCCTGGCTCGAAGACGCGCTCGGCGCCAAGGCCTTCTGTCGCGCTTACAATGAGTGGGCTTACGAATATACGCGGGAAAATCCCGACCGGCTGTTTTTTGCCGCCCTCATTCCGTTGCAGCACCCCGACTACGCGATCGCGGAAATCCGCCGGGTCGCGGCGCTCGGCTGCCGGGTTGCGCTGGTTCGCCCGATGGATGCGATGGGCAACTACCCGCTGCAGCCGAAATACGAGCCGGTATGGGACGCCCTCGAAGAGACCGGCATG
Organism: uncultured Alphaproteobacteria bacterium; assembly: GCA_963790875.1. Taxonomy (GTDB): domain Bacteria; phylum Pseudomonadota; class Alphaproteobacteria; order ATCC43930; family CGMCC-115725; genus AP-15. The sequence goes on along the minus strand of CAWBQT010000008.1, from coordinate 1,076,688 downwards.
GTCTACGGCATGCACCCGTTCCCGGCCTTTGGCAGCTCGAAGCCGTCGGGCTATAGCGAGCAGTATTCCGGCGCCGAGCTGATCCGTAAGACCATCGCGACCGCGGGATTGCCGCATACGTTTCTGGCCAATGTGCAGAATTTCCAAGCGGAGGCGGCGCTCTGGGTGAGCATCGTGCTGATGTCGGGCTTCTTTGACCGGCACCCGAAGATCAACGCCGCGGTCTTCGAAGCCTCGTCGACCTGGCTCAGTTTTCTGATCGATGAGTGCGATAAGGCCTATCGGCTGTACCGCAACGAGCGGCAATTGCCGCCGCTGAAGAAATTGCCGAGCGAGACCTTCTTCGAGCATTGCATGACCGGCTTCGAGGGCGACGAGGCGCCGCCGGCGCGGCTCCCCGAATTCTATGGCGACATCCTGTGCTGGTCGTCCGACGTCTATCACCACGACGGCGACGACGCCTGGCGCGCGATCGAGACGATGCATAAATACGGGCTGCCGACGGAGGATCAGGCGAAATTCCTCGGCGCCAACGCCCGGCGCCTCTACAACGTGCAGGCGCCGGCGAACATCATCCACGAGCGGATCACCGAGATCGAGCGCCCGGACTGGTGGCCGACCGAAGCGGAAGTCGCCGCTTCATTGCGGCCCGAGGCGGCGGTTACGCGAAGCTAGACAGCTACCGTCATAGCGCGCCCGCTGGTCTGCTCGCCGCGCAGTCCAGCGGGCGCCGACGACGCCACGGGGAGGAGCGGATGTCGACCAAGGATTTCAGCGTATTCGACGGCGACAGCCATGTGGTCGAGCCGCCGGCGCTGTGGGAAAAGTACCTCGACCCCGAATACCGCACGCTCGGTAGGCAGGCGCTGTGGCGGCATCAGGGGCGCACCGGCGCCTATCTGAAAGTCAACGGCGAGATCTTCCGCGACAAGGGTAACCCGAACCTCCCCCGCCACGCGCTGTGGCGGCCGGGCATGGATTGGGACGCCGTCGGTGCCCTCGACCCGCATGTCGAGCATCCGGTCACCGAGGGCGCCTCGGACCCACAGGCGCGTCTTGCCGATATGGATGCGATGGGCGTCGACCAGGCGCTCTTGTACCCAACCTGGTTCGCCGAAGGCTTCTTTCTGGTGCGCGACCCGGACGTCGCCCATGCCTTGGCCCGCGCGTACAACGATTGGATCGCCGATTTCTGCGAGGCGGCGCCGGAACGGCTGTTCGCCGCCGCCCTATTGCCGCTGCAGAACATGGATTACGCGCTGGAGGAATTGCAGCGGGTGGCGCGAACGCCGTCATTCCGCGCCGTCTTCATCCGGCCGATGTTCGTCGAAGACCGCTATCTCAATCACCCCTATTACGACCCGCTGTGGGCCGAACTGGAGCGGCTCGGGATCACGGCGGCGGTGCATGCGACGGCCGGACTGTGGAACCCGGAATGGACCTCGCACGGCCAGTTTTTCGAAAAGGTCAAGGACCGGCTCGTGCAGCCGATCGTGCCGGGGGGCGGCGGCGGGCCGTTCGCTGGCGGCAGCGGAGGCGCCGGTCAATCGATATCGTTTATGCGCGCGACCCCGCTTGGCCACCCGCTGGCGCCGATCCTCGCCCCTTGGCTCGACAACCACATGTTTGTCGCCTCGACCTTGATCGGCTTTACGGTCATGGAGCGCTACCCGGCGATGAAGGTGGTCGTCGCCCACGGCAAGGCGTCGTGGATGCAGGAGGTACTCGAAAAGATGGAGGCATCGACCCGCGTCATCCCGCTGCTGCACCATTATCCGGTCAGCACCGAGCCCGAGGAGGTATGGGAGCACGGCAACGTCATGCTCGGCTTCGATGCCGAGGAACGGCTGATCCAGAAATTGCCGCAGGATTTCGCGGCAAAGGTCGTGTGGGGATCGCGCTACCCGCATCACGACACGACGAGCGCCTGGGACGCTCTGGCGCGCCTGCGCGCGGCCAAGGTGCCCGAGCCGTTCATCGCGCGCATGATGGGTGGAAATGCGGCCCAGCAATTCGCGATCGAGCCGCGGCGCGCGCCGGCGGCGTAAGTTGCGCCCAGCTGTACGGCTCAAGCCGCAATACCCGAGCCAAGCGACCGGTTCGGGGCATTACGAGGAGTCTGATCCGGGCGGCAAGAGCGACCGTAGTCGGCGCCAAAAGCTGTCACTCGGCCTCGTGCTTTATTCTTGATAACATTTTCGCGATCGGCCTCCCCGGCGTGAAGCCGTTCCGGCGAAACGGTTATCCGCCGGCAGAGCGCTCGACCGCGTGCAACAGCATGCGCTGCAGTTGTGCCGCCGTGAAGGGCTTGCCGAGACGCGGTGTCCCGGCAAATTCCTGCGGTATCGAGTTGGCGTAGCCGGTGACGAAGATGAAAGGAACGTTCCTTCCCGACAAGACCGACGCCACCGGATAGACGTATTCGCCGGCGAGATTGATGTCCAATAGGGCGACATCGCAGTCCGTGTTGCCCGCGGCGCGGAGCGCGTCTGCGAGGCGCGGAACCGGTCCGAGAACGGTGCAGCCGGCTTGCTTCAGCATGTCGTCGAAGAGCAGCGACACCAGAAAATCGTCCTCGACGACGAGGACCGTGATGCCTTCGAGCGACCCTGCCATTGCCGGTCAGGCCGGTACCGGTCCAGACGGCGCCGCACCGAAAGTCAACAGGTCGAGCTGTGCCGGCAAGTTGATCCGGCAATGCAGGCCGCCGTCGACGACTTCGAGCTTCGCCTCGCCTTGCAGCTCGAACGGGATGCCCTTTTCGATCAGCTCGGTCCCGAAGCCGCGTCGCGGCAGGTGCTCGATCCTTGGTCCGCCGCGCTCCAGCCAATTCAGCCGCAGCCGCCCGGGTACGCCGTTCTGTACGGCATCCTCGATGATCCAGGTGGTTTCGATCCGCCCCTCGGGCACCGAAAGGGCGCCGTACTTCGCGGCATTCGCCGTCAATTCGTGGAACGCCATAGACAGGAACAACGCGGCGCGCGGCTTCAGCAGCACGGGGGGCCCGGCTACCATCACATTGGCGCCGTCGCCGAGCGGATGCGGGGCAAGCTGCGCCAGGATGACCTCGCGCAACGGCAGTTCGGTCCAGTCCGACCCCGTCAGCAAATCGTGGGCCCGCGCCTTGGCGTGCAGGCGGCTGAGAAATCGCGTCTTTGCCTCGCCCGGCTCCAGCGTGCGTTCGGCGATCGAGGCGACGACCGCAAGGGAGTTCTTGACGCGGTGGCTCAACTCGGCAGCCAGCGCCTTTTGCAGTTCCTCTGCGGCGGTGATGTTGGTGACGTCGACAAAGGTCACGACCACTCCCTCGACCGCGCCGTCATCCGAGCGATAAGGGAGGATGCGCACGAGATAGCTGTCGTCGCTGTTGGCGAGGCGGAGCGCCCGCTCAATCACCTCGCCCCGCTCGAAGACCGTGTGCACATCGCCCTGGAGATCGTGAAGCTCGAGGCGGCCGACGATGTCGGTCAGCGGCCGGCCGCGATCGCTCGGGATCAGATTGAAGATCTTGGTGACGGCCGGGGTAAAGCTGCGGATCACCAGGTTGCGATCGAGGAACACGGTCGCGATCTGGGTGCTTTGCAGCAGGTTGTTCAGATCATTGTTCGCCCGATCGAGCTCGTCGATCTTGTTGGCTAGCTCGGCGTTGACGGTCTGCAGCTCTTCATTGACCGACTGCAGCTCCTCCTTCGAGGTTTCGAGCTCCTCGTTGGTCGATTGCAATTCCTCGTTGACCGAGAGCAGTTCCTCGTTCGAAGACCTGAATTCCTCGTTGGCGGTCTCGAGTTCCTCGATCGTCGATTGCAGCCGCTCCTTGGTCTCCTGCAGTTCGTGTTCGATTTGCCGGGCGGCCAGGTCCTCGCCCTTCGCGCGGTCGCCGGCGGACATCGGCTCCTGGGTTCTGGGCGGGCCCGAATCGGCGAAGATGAGCCCGTAGACCGTCTCGTTCCCGACCGTCATCGGCTCGACGACGAGGCTGATGAGCTGAACCCCGCCATCGCTCTGGACTGCGACGTGCTCGCAGGTGACGCGCCGCCCCGAGGCCTTGGCCTGGTGCAACGCCCCCCGCAAATCCGCCCGCAATCCGGGCCGGGCCATCGCCAAGATCCCCCGGTTCGGCGGACCGGGCGGCGCCTGCAGATATTTGCCTGTCGCCGGCGAGAAATGCAGTGCCTCGCCCTCCTCATTGACGACAACATAGGCGGGGGCGAATCGTTCCAGGATCGCGTTGGAGACTGTTCGCAGCAGATCCAATCGCTGCAGATTTGCGCCCGCGAAGACGCCGGGAGCCGGGCCGCTCCGGGCGCCATGGGTGATGAATTGCCCGAGGTCGAGGCCCGGCCGGGTGGCGAGATCCCGGCGCCGGAAAATGCGATACTTGCGGTCTATCGAGACAAACAGATCGGCGTGGCGCGAGACATTCTCCGATAGACCCATGAAGAGGTAGCCGCTCGATCGCAGCGCGTAATGGAACCGCGGAATGATCTGCGCCTGCAGTTCGGGTTTCAGGTAGATAAGCAGATTGCGACAGGAAATCAGGTCGATGCGGGAAAACGGCGGGTCGCGAATTACGCTATGACTCGAGAAGATGCACATGTCGCGCAATTCTTTCGCCACGCGATAGACGCCGGGTTCCTTGACAAAGAAGCGCCTGAGCCGGGTCGGCGACATTTGTTTCAGCGTGTTTGGCAGGTAGCGCGCGGCACGCGCAAAGACGAGCGCGGCGTCATCGATGTCGGTGGCGAAAATCTGAACCTTCGGCACTGCCTGCAGGGTGTCCATCCGCTCGCGCAGCAGGATCGCGATCGAATAGGCCTCTTCGCCGGTGGCGCAGCCGGGTACCCAGACGCGGAGCCCGTCGGCCGCAACTTTGCTCTCGAACAGCTTTGGCAGGACCTGCGCCTCGAGGGCTTGGAACGCGACCGGGTCGCGGAAGAAGTCGGTCACCCCGATCAGGAGGTCGCGAAACAGGGCGCCGACCTCGTCGGGCTCCCCTTGCAGCCGCTCGACGTAATCCTCGAGCCTTTCGGTCTGGCAGACCTGCATGCGGCGTTCGACCCGCCGCTGAAACGTCTTGTCCCTGTACAGGCTGAAATCATGCCCGGTCCGCGAGCGGAGCAGCGCATAGATCCGCGACAGCGCGTCGCCCGTCCGTCGCAGGTCGACCGCACCCGTATTGCGGACATAGGCGATGAGCCGGCCCGGGATCTCTTCGACCGGCAGCAGGAGGTCGACAAAGCCCGCGGTCACCGCGCTCGACGGCATCTCGGCGAACCGCGGCCGGCTCAGATTCGAGCCCTGGGCGATCGTTAGGCCGCCATGCTCCTTGATCGCCTTGAGGCCGAGCGTGCCATCGGTGCCGCTGCCGGAAAGAACGATGCCGATCGCATGCTCTCCCTGGTCCTCGGCCAGCGAGCTGAAAAACAGGTCGATCGGAGCCCGTTCGCGGTCGAGCGAGCCGAACCGCCGAACCTGCAGCCGCCCTTCGCGCGTCGTCATGATCGCGCCGGCCCGCAGGACATAGACATGCTGAGCCTCGACCTGCTCGCCGTCCTGCGCGTTGACGACCGGCATTCGCGTCGACCGACCGAGGATCTCGGCCAGCAGGCTTTCGCGATTGGGGTCGAGGTGCATTACCACCGCGAAGGCCATGCCATTGTCGTCCGGCATCGCCTTGAAGAACGCCTCGAGCGCCTCGACCCCGCCCGCCGACGCACCGATGCCGACCATCCGCAGATCGGAGGGCATGATCTTCCTCCCGCGGCCCATCTGGGTTTATATGCTTAATCGGCGGAAAATCCAAACCCGTCCTGCCTCAGGGAAGGCGCGCTCGCACGACCCCTCCCCGCAGCATCCGGGTGCGGGTGATCCCCCTGGCAAGGAGGGCCAGACTGTCGTATTTTACGGCAACTGAGAGTAGCAATTCCCGAATTTCGCGATATTTCGTGCTTGACGCTTGTTCTCTCGTATTCATCGCTAGTTTTTGGTAGTAATCGGCATCGATCAACGCATTTCGGCTTGTCCGATGGCAAGAAGCCAATGCAACAGCACAAGATCGTTCGACGAACCGCCAATGCTGTTCGCCGAAGGTTGCCCCATCTTGCGGGGGGACCGTCTCGTTATCTTGTGCTTGAGCCATCAATCTCCTCTTATACTGGTTGACCGAGCCAATATAATGCGGAAGATGGAGTGCGGCGCGTCCAAATTCCGTCCAAAATTTGCTCGATGATCTCGGGACGGGCGGGCCTAATTAAGGATGCCCCACTGGGGCCGAGACGTTCTTCACCACCGGCAAATTGTTTCCGATCCGAGGCGAGCGGCCCGACGAGCCGGGCGACGCTCCGCCCCGACGGCGAGCCGCAGCTGCCACTCCGCCGGCCCGCCCGCGGCCGGACCGCTCTTGTGATGCGCGCCTGAAAGAAGTCCGGCCGCGCAGGATTTCACAGAAGCCTTCGAGCTTCCCTGGTCAATGGGAATATGCCGGGAAAAATCGCGCTCAAGCTCGACCCCGCGAAAAAACTTCTATCTTTATCAATAACCTGCGAAGAAATTCCCTAGCGAGACAACAGGGAAATAAATCCGCCCGAGCACGGAATTAAATCGGCCGAACAGGGAAAGCCGGGGAATTGCCGGACCCCGTCCCCCCGCCCGCCGGTTTGAGCGGCGAAAACGGCGAAGAATCCTCTCAGCGCGATTATCGCAATTTCATAGCAAAACGATCGTGATTTGTCAATGCGTACGGCCGGCCGGCCACCGCCATGCGGCCGCGAGGAGTCGTTCGACGGCCGGGCGGCGAGTTTCGGCTGCCGACCCGCCGTCCGTCACAGGGAGGACCGCTCCTGTCAAAAGGCCGGACACAATGGTGCAAACATGACGACCCGCGGCGGCAGACCATCTTGATGATCACTTGAAGAGTGACCGGGCTGTCGCACAGCCGCCGCGTCTCGACGGCCGGGGTGGGCTTTTGGCGTCGGTCAGAAAGCCTGCGGCGCGAGGCCTGCCGCGCACAGGCGGCGCTTTGCCTCGGCATAGACTTCGGATGGCAGCGGCCCAGCCCGCAATGCGGCAAGATTGGCGTCGAGATGCGCCGGGTTCACGGTGCCGACAATCGTCGTATCCATATCCGGGTGCGTGAATGTAAAGCGCAAGACGAATTCGACCGGCGTCATACCCTGCAGCAGGTCGTCGAGACCGGCGCGCCGCCATCGCTCCCACTGCATCCCGGTCTGCTTGTCCGGGGCCGGGGCTCCTTTCCCGGCACCGCCGCGAATGACAATGCCGGCCCCCGCCTTTGCCGCGGCCGTAATCGCCGCCTCGTGCTCCCGCTCGACGGCCGAGTATGGGATCTGGAATACGTCAAAGACGCCCATTGCGATGTGTTCCTTGAGATGCGGGAAGGTCCCGGACATCCCGACGAACCGCACCTTGCCGGCATTCCGGAGCTCGAGCAGCGCGTCGAGCGCGCCGTTGTCGTCGAGCGCCTGCTGGGACGGCGAGCTGTGGAACTGCACCACGTCGAGATGATCGGTCTTCATCCGGGCGAGGCTTTGCTCGACGCCGGCGATGATGTTCTCGCGGGTGAAGAGATGCGGGCTGCGCTCGCCGCGCGGCGCAGGTGAGGCGCCGACCAGGCAGCCGCATTTACTGGCGAGATAGTAGTCGTCGCGGCGATGCGCGATATAGCGGCCGATGCGTTCCTCGCTCAGCCCGTAGTCGATCGAGGTGTCGATGTAGTTGATCCCGGCATCGAGGACGGCGTTGAGAATAATCTGCGCCTGGGCCTCGCCGATGTCGCGGCCGCGCGGCGCGCCGCGCAGTTCCATCGCGCCATAGCCGAGCATCGTGACTTCGAGCCCGGTGCGCCCGAGTGTGCGTTCTGGCAGGTCTGTCATGGAGATCTCCCTCCCACGGTTTTGCGCTTGCCCGGCTTGATAAGGCGGCTCACGGGCGGAACGGCGCTGGCAAGGTCAGGAACTTGGCAAACTCGTCGCGGTAATCCAGGTGCCAGCGCGACAATGCCGGGCGGTTCTTGATGATGTCTTCGGCGGCCCACAGAATGCGCCGGTTGTCGATGTCGCGGGTCACGTCGTTGTCCGGGCAAATGATGTAGAAGTCGCCCACCGTCAGGCCCGCGATCAGCTGGTCGATGACCTGCTCCGGCGTCCACGAACCGGAGGGCTTCTCGGTGCGGCCGCGCCGGGTCATGCCGGTAAAGGTCGAGCCCGGCACCAGCAGATGTGCACTGACCCGGCAGCCCTCGACATTGCGCAGGGCATGCGCCAGCCCTTCGGTCAGCACCTTTACCCCGGCCTTCGCGACATTGTACGCGGTGTTGCCGGGCGGGCAGGTGATGCCTTGCTTCGACCCGGTATTGACGATCGCGGCCGGGGTGCCCTGGTCGATCATTGCCTGGGTAAAGGTCTGGACGCCGTTGATGACACCCCAGAGATTGACGGCCAGCACCTGCTGCCAGCCGTCGTGATGGTCCCACGGCCCGCCGCCGGCCGAGACGCCAGCATTGTTCATCAGCAGCGCAACATCGCCGAATGCGGCGTAGACCCGATCCTTCAGCAGTTGCACATCGTCGAGGCTGCCGACGTCGGTCGGTACCGCCATAACATCGGCCGCGCCGCGCCGGGTGAGCGCGGACAGCTCGGTCGCGGCCCGCTCGAGCGCGCTACCGCCGAGATCGGCCAGACAGATCCTCATCCCGAGTGCGGCAAAGCGTTTTGCGGCCGCGAGCCCGATCCCGCTCGCAGCACCGGTGATCACCGCGGTCCGACCTTCGGTCAGCGCCGGATGCTGATCCATGAGTGTTCTCCTAGCCGGGCGATCAAACGCTACGCGGGGTGTTGAGGTTGACCGTGATGTTCTTGCGCTGCGTGAAGCTGTCGAGCATGCCTTCGAGCGAGAATTCGCGCCCGATGCCGCTCTCCTTGTAGCCACCATAGGAATGGCCGGGCTGCTGGCCAAGCCCCTGATTGATCTGTACCCAGCCAGACTCGATCGCGTGCGCGGTGCGCAGCGCGCAGCCGATGTCGTGCGTCCAGACATAGGCGGCAAGCCCGTAATGGCTCGCATTGGCCATGCGGATCGCGTCGGCTTCGTCGCGCCATGGGATCGCCACCAGCACCGGGCCGAAGATCTCCTCGCGCGCGAGCCGCCAGTCGTTGGAAGTGTCGGCGAACACAGTCGGCACTGCAAAATAGCCTTCGGCAAGCGGCCCTTCCTTCGGCGGCAATCCGCCGAAAACCAGCCCGCCTGCTTGCGTTCGAGCCCCTCCTCGACATAGCCGCACACCTTGCGGAATTGCTTTTCGTGAATGGCGCGGTCGAAGCCGCGGCCCGCGCCTTCCCGGCCTGGAGCAAGATCGCGCCGCGCGATCGCGGCCGCCTACTGCTGCGCATCGCGGAGGTGATGGAAGCGTAGGTCGAGGAATTGGCGCGCACGATCGCACGCGAAACCGGCAACGCTCTGCGCACCCAGACGCGCGGCAAAGCGCGGCTTGCGGCCGACATCTTTTCGTTATTTCGGCGGCCTCGCCAGTGAGCTGAAAGGCGAGACAATCCCGCTCGGCGAGCAGGTGTTGAGTATACGCGGCGCGAGCCGCTCGGCGTCGTCGGCGCCATCATCCCGTGGAATGCGCCGGTCCTGCTTGGCGCGCTCAAGATCGCACCGGCCTTGTGCGCCGGCAACACCTTGGTCCCTGAAAGCCCCCGAGGACGCGCCGCTCGGCGTCTTGCTGATGGCCGAGATCTGCAACGAACTCCTGCCGCCCGGCGTCCTCAACGTGCTGACCGGCCTTGGGGAAGAATGCGGCGGCCCGCTGGCGCGGCATGCCCTGGTCCGCAAGCTCTCCTTCACCGGCTCGACCGAAGTCGGCAGGATCATTATGCGCGCCGCGGCCGAGCGCATAGTCCCCCGTGTCGCTCGAACTCGGCGGCAAGAGCCCATCGATCGTCTATCCCGACGCCGGCGAGGACCGGGTCGTCGACGGCGTCATCGCCGGAATGCGCTTCACCCGCCAGAGCCAGTCCTGCACGGCGGGTTCGCGCCTCTTTCTGCATGCCGACATCTTCGACGACCTTCTCGACCGATTGCGGGCGAAAACGCAGGCATTGACGGTCGGCGATCCGCTCGACGAGACGACCGATATCGGCGCGATCATCTTCGACGAGCGGCGTTGCGGCCGAGTGAGCCCGTCCGAGCGCGGCCGCATGCTGTGGCGGCTCGCCGAGTTGATCGAGCGCGACCTCGAGGAACTGGCCGAGCTCGGGGGCCGATGGCCAATCCGCGCCGCATCGCCGCGATGGAGGCCTTTATCGGCGACGCGGTGCAGATGGGCGCCAGCCTGAAGACCGGCGGCCACCGGATCGGTAACAAGGGTAGTCTCTTCGAGCCGACGGTGCTGACCGATGTGCCGAAGGAAGCGCGCATCATGAACGAGGAGCCGTTCGGCCCGGTCGCGGTGATCGCACCATTCAGGAGTTTCGACGATGTCGTCGAGGAGGCGAACCGGCTGCCTATGGGCTCGCCGCCCATGCCTATACCCGCTCCGCCAAGACCGCGCAGGCGGTCGCCGCGGCGGTCGAGACCGGCATGATCTCGATCAATCATCACGGGCTCGCTTTGCCCGAGGTGCCGTTTGGTGGGGTCAAGGATTCGGGCTACGGATCGGAGGGCGGCTCCGAGGCGATCGAGGCCTACCTCAACACGAAATTCGTCAGCCAGGCGGGCCTCTGACGCGGCGGGCTAGCGCGGCAACCGGCCGGCTTATGCCGGCCGCGACCGCCATGTCATCTCTGCCAAAATCGCTATATCCTGAGGAAAATTACGCGAACCCCGATCGGCACAACATGTCCCGTCAGATCGCCCCGGACCTAGTCATCGACGATCTCGCCCTGAATATTTCCGATCGCCGGATGGCGGGCTCGTGCCGTCCGCGCCGGCGCACAAGCCGTTGCCGCGACTGGCCGAGCACGCCGTGGCGCAGCAGGTGCAACGGATCCTCGCGCAATCTTCGGCCCGGTCATCTCGGCGATCCCATTCACCGATATCGACGAGGTCATCCGGCGCGGCAACGCTACGACCTTCGGCCTCGGCAGCGAGGTGTGGACGCGCGACGTATCGAAAGCGCACCGCCTCGCCAAAGGACTGCGCGCCGGCTCGGTCTGCATCAATTGCTACCAAGCAATGGATCCGGCGGTGCCATTCGGCGGCTACAAGATGAGCGGCTATGGCCGCGAATCAGGGATCCAGCAGATGGAAGAATATCTCAACGTCAAGGCGGTCTGGATCAAGACCGCCTGACCGCGCGACAGGGGTGCGGTGCTCTTGCCGGCACCCTTTCTCGCGCAGTGCAGAACTTGGACTGACGTATGCGGACGCCGTGGTCGACGGCGGCCAGGTCACAACGACAGTGAAACGCATCAAGTTTTCTCATCGAAGATCATGCTTGTCGCCGCCGCACTCGGGGCTCGGATCGCTGCGTCGGTTCGTTCGCCGCCCGATGCCAAGAGCGCGACGCTCTTGATTTGCGCGAATACCGAGCTGCCTGGGGCAAGGGCGAGCGCCTCCTGTGATTTTCTGGTGACGCGCGCGACAATGCGTGCGCCGTCGCCGTTTTCGCCGAGAGCGGCAACGATATTCATTTGCGCCGAGTCGCCGTCCAGCCGGCCGACCGAGACGATCCGTGCCGGCAGGCAGTTGAGGATTGTCGTCTCGGTCACCGGTGCCCGGGCGAAGCTGACATCCGATGCGCCGATGCGCACCCGGCGCCGGCTCCCAGGCCCGCCCTCGCGTCCCGGCACGACCAGCGTTCCGCCGGCCACCGCGAGCGTCGTCAGCGCATAGGCTTCGTCAATTCCGACCACTGTGGCCGCCAAGGTGACGGCCGCCTCCGGGGCCTTAAGCAAGGGCAGCTGCGGATCGGCTTCGAGTGCCGACAGCTGTCCGGAAGCGACGACATGCCCGTCATCCAAGAGGACGAGGGCGTCGGCCAGGCGCTCCACCTCGGCGAGGTCGTGACTTACATAGAGGATCGGGATCGCCAGGTATTCGTGCAGCGCCTCCAGATAGGGAAGGATCTCGTCCTTGGTCAGCCGATCGAGCGCCGCCAAGGGCTCGTCCATCAGCAGCAGGCGCGGCTGCGACAAGAGAGCCCGACCGATCGCGACGCGCTGCCGCTCTCCCCCCGACAGCGCCGCCGGTGCCCGGTCGAGCAGATGGCCGATGCCGAGGAGCGCCACGATCTCGGCAAAGTCGAACACGCTATGTCGCTCCCTCGCCGCCGCCCGCCGCGCCCCAAACAACAGGTTGTTCCTGACCGAGAGATGCGCGAAGAGGCTCGATTCCTGGAACACGTAGCCGACCGGCCGACGGTGCGGCCGGCGGAAAATTCCGGATGCATCGTCCTGCCAGACTTCCTCGCCGACCCGGAGCCGCCCGGAAAGACGCTGCAACCCGGCAACGCATCGCAGGATTGTCGTCTTGCCGCTGCCGGAAGGGCCGAACAGCGCCGAGACGCCGCGCATCGGCACGGCAAAGGCAACATCGAGCGAAAAATCGCCCAGCCTGCCGGCGAAGGAAAGCTCGATCGCCTCCTCGCTGCCCCTCATCGGCCCGGTCGCGCCGCGTGCTTCTCGACGATCATCACGGTCAGGATCACCGCGAACGAGAACGCCACCATGATCCCCGAAAGGAAGCTTGCCTCGCCCCATTGCAGCGACTCGACATAGTCGTAGATCGCCACCGAGAGGACCTTGGTCTCGCCGGGAATGTTGCCGCCGATCATCAACACCACGCCGAATTCGCCGACCGTGTGCGCAAAACCAAGCACAGCGCCGGTCAAAAGTCCGGGCCGCGCCAAGGGCACCGCAACCGACCAGAACGAGTCCCACGGCCCGGCGCGCAGGGTCGCGGCGACCTCCATCGGCCGGCTGCCGAACGCCTCGAAGGCGTTGCGGATCGGTTGCACGACGAACGGCAGGGAATAGACGACCGAGCCGATCACCAACCCCGTGAACGTGAACGCGAGCGAGCGCCCGCCAATGAGCCGGGCCAACCAGCCGCCGGGCCCGTTCGGACCGAGCACGATCAAGAGATAGAAACCGAGCACCGTCGGCGGCAGGACCAGCGGCAAGGCCACACAGGTCGCAACGACCTCCTTCCATCGGGCGTGCGAGCGCGTCAACCACCAGGCGATCGGCGTGCCGACGGCGAGAAGCACGAGGGTGGTGATGAACGCCAGTTCCAGGGTGAGCTGGATCGGGGTCCAGACTTCGGCAATTGCCGGCATCGGAGGCGCGGTACGTTACCCGCCGTAGCCGTATTTCACGATCACCGCATGCGCCTCCTTCCCTTTGAGGAAGGCAACGAAGGCTTCGGCCGCCGGATTGTCGGCGCCGCGCTTCAGCAGCACCGCGTCCTGCGCGATCGGCTTGTAGAGGTTCGACGGCACGATCCAGCGCGAGCCCTTCTCGGGATCGCGTGCGACTTGCGAGAGTGCAACAAATCCGACTTCGGCATTGCCGGTCGCGACAAATTGATAGGCTTGCGAAATGTCTTCACCGACGACAAGCTTTCCCCGGAGTTGGTCATAAACGCCGAGCGCCTTCATCGCTTGGACCGACGCTGCACCATAGGGAGCGGTCACCGGGTTGCAGATCGCGATCTTCGCGAATTTCGCATCCTTGAGCGTCGCTGCGCCGTTCACGGCATTTTTGCTGATGCTGAACAGCACGATCCTGCCGGTCGCGTAAGTGAAGCGGCTGTCGGGAACCGCGTAACCCTCTTTCACGGCCTTCGCGGGCCGCTCCTGGTCGGCCGACAGAAAGACGTCGAACGGTGCGCCTTGCGTGATCTGTGTGTAGAACTGACCCGTCGCGCCAAAGCTGTAGAGGACCTTGTCGCCACTCGAATGCTCGAAGACAGCGCCGATCTCCTTGGCAGCCGCGGTAAAATTGGCCGCTACGGCGACCCTGACTTCTCCGGCATCGGCCGTGACTGTCGCCAGCGTTGCCGCCAGAATTACCGAAACGAATGCAACGACGGATCGTAGTCTGCTGGCTACCTGACATCTGCCCATCGCGCTTCCGCTCCCCGTTATGTGCGATTGCATAGAGCGGTTGTTAGCCCTGATGCGCCAGCCTGACAACCCGCCACTCTATGAGGCTGGCGTTTTGATGCCGCTGGCTATCGCGACTGCGGATAGGCTAATCAGCATGCGGCAGCCGCGAGCGTCGCCCGGCTGCTGCACCGGCTTGTGATCGCGGCGACCGCCCCAACCCCGAGGTTTTCGAATGAAGCTCAGCGCCCGCAACCAGCTCAAAGGCCGGATCGTCGCAGTGACAAAAGGCCAGACGACCGCGCATGTCCGCATTGATATCGGTGGCGGCGTGATCGTCACCTCGTCGATCACCAACGAAGCAGTCGACGATCTCGCCCTCACGGTCGGCGATGACGCCTTCGCGGTGATCAAGGCATCGGACGTAATGGTCGCGAAGTAACCGGATCGAACGGCCCCGTTATGGCCGAGCGGTCGCAGCGCCGTCGCCCGGTGGCGAGCCGTTCCAACTGATCGACATCGACTGGCCGAGAGGCGGAAAACGGATTGTGCGGATTGAGCGGGAACCGGTGCCCACGCGGGGAGGATCGGTACCTGTCCGATGCGCGGAGGCCAAACGAGTGGGGTGCGGTGAATTACGGATCGCCTGTCTGAAAATCGCCAGGTTGCGGCGGCGCAATCGGGGTGGAAAGGGTGCGATCGGGCTGAGGTCAGAAGCGGCGTGCCGTCCACGCAATCGAGCCCCCGTACCGTCAGGGTTGCGCCCTCGATCCGGATGAGTTGAGCAATCGCGGTGCCGATCGGGTTCGGCCGGGCCGGCGATCCGAGCGAGAAAGCGCCGCGCGGGGCCCATCATTCGCCGGACTTTGCAACACGAGATCGCGCCTCGAAAGGTGGCAGCCAATAAAGCACCTCGACCCGCTCGCATTGTTCGAGGCCGGCAAGTGGCCGCGACCCATGGCTCGTACAGCTCGATGCGGCAAAGTGGCCCGTCGGCGCTCTGTCGGGGTGTTTCCATGCGCGACGTCCAGGCGGCGCCGACGTCGCCGCGACTTCGCCCTCTCGTATTTCGTTCTCGCGGGCCATGCGCGCGACCCCCTCCGAAAGCTCAGGGTGGCGGGGCCGTCACCTCGATATGCGCCACGTCGCGCACGCTGCGTCCGCCTCGCTTGTCGAGCGGCACGACGATACGCAGATGGCCCGCGCCGAGCGGCTGCCCGTCCATCCGCTCGGCGAGAATGACCTGCTTTCCCTCGAACTCCGGCGCGATCTCCCCCAATGCGAGCACGGCCCGGTAGCCGTCGGTGCCAATGATAACGACGGCCCGGGACACCTGCTCGCGGTGCAGCGCCGGATCGACCGCCCCAGCCTTTTCAAGGACGATCCACAACGGCGGCCCCTCGAAAGAGGCCCGGCGCTCGCCATGCTCGGTCAGAAACGCCACATCGATCTTCACGGTCGGCAGGCGGGCCAAATCTTCGATGGCGAGCTTTACGGCCGCATGCAACGGGCTGGCGACGATGATCGGCGCAGGCGGCTCCGGCTCGGCAGCGTAGAGCGGGGCGACAACCACGACATAGAGGACCGTTGCCGAAGCAAGCAAGGCGCGCGGGATTAGCTTGATGTGGCTCATTCTGGTTGGGTCCACTCGGTCAAAGGTCGGGTCTCCGGCGGCGCTTTTCGAGGCCGCGAGCGGGCGCAGGCCTGATCGTCAGGTCAACCTCCTCCGCCTTTCTCGCAGCAGCAACGGCTTTGAAGCTTCGTCTGAAGCGATCGGCATTGGGAGCGCGGGTCGAGAACCGGACAGTCATGCGACCTCTGGTGGCCAAGCAGCGGTTTCGGCGACAGGCTACTCGAACCCTACCACCGCGTGGGGCACATAGGGTTCTTCGAGAGCCCCGATCTCCGCGGCGCTCAAGGTTACCTCGACACTCGCGATGGCGTCATCGAGATGGTGGAGCTTTGTGGCGCCGACGATCGGGGCGGTGATCACCGGCTTCGACCACAGCCAGGCGAGCGCCACCTGAGCCCGCGGTATGCCGCGCTCCTCGGCCACCTCGGCGACACGATCGGCGACCTTCCTGTCGGCCTCGTCGGTCTTGGCAAATAGCCGCTCCAAAGCCGCGTCGGTTTCGGTGCGGATGCTAGTGTAGTCCCAGTCGCGGCTGAGCTTGCCCCGCGCCTGCGGGCTCCATGGGATGACGCCGATCCCCTCCGCGGTGCATAGCGGCAGCATTTCCCGCTCTTCCTCGCGATAGAGCAGGTTGACGAGGTTTTGCATGCTGACGAAGCGGGTCCAGCCGTGCTTCTCGGCGAGGCCGAGAGCACGGGCGAACTGCCAGGCGTGCATCGACGAGGCGCCGACATACCTTGCCTTCCCGAACTTCACGATGTCGTGAAGCGCTTCCAGCGTCTCCTCGATCGGCGTGTCGTAGTCGAAACGATGAATTTGGTAGAGGTCGACGTGATCCATGCCGAGCCGGGTGAGGCTGGCGTCGATTTCGGCGAAGATCGCCTTGCGCGAGAGACCGGCGCCGTTCGGACCTGGGCGCATCCGCCCATACACCTTGGTGGCGATGACCACCTCGTCGCGTCGGGCGAAGTCCCGGATGGCGCGGCCGAGGATCTCCTCGCTGTTGCCGAGCGAATAGCGGTTGGCCGTGTCGAAGAAATTGATCCCGGCTTCGAGCGCGCGCTTGATGAATGGCCGGCTCTCCGCCTCGCCGAGGCTCCAGGCATGATTGCCCCTGTTGCCGCCGCCATAGCTCATGCAGCCGAGGCAGATGCGCGACACTTCGAGGCCGGTGCGGCCGAGCTTGGTGTATTTCATAGAGAGCGATCCTATCGTAGATGGAGGCACAGCCGGAAAGCCCGCGCATTCCCTCGCCTCGATCCGAATACCGCGCAACCGCGCCCGGCGGTTTTGAATAATGTCCTCTGCCGATTACGGAACGGGAGGGTTGCCGGCGCATCAGCGCTGCGGCTCGCCGGTCACGCGCCAGATTACGTTGCCGACATCGTCCGCCACCAGCAACGAGCGGTCGGGCCCGACCGCCACCCCGACCGGCCGTCCATAGGACACCCGTTCGTCCGGTGCCAGAAACCCCGTCAGGATATCGCGCGGCGGCCCGGCCGGGCGGCCGTTCGTGAACGGCACGAAAGAAACCTTGTAGCCGCTCAGCTGGCTCCGGTTCCAGGAGCCGTGCTGACCGATGGCCATGCCGTCGGGAAAGCCGGGAAGCGTGCCGGCCGGGAGCCAGCACAAGCCCAGCGATGCGGTATGCCCGCCCAGCGCGTAGTCCGGTGTGATCGCCTTGGCGACAGCCGCTGGATCCTGCGGCACGCGGTCGTCAACTGTCTGGCCCCAATAGCAATAGGGCCAGCCATAGAAGCCGCCGTCGCGCACCGAGGTCAGATAGTCCGGGGGTGTCTCGTCGCCGAGACCGTCGCGCTCGTTGACCACCGTCCACAGCGCTCCGGTCATGGGTTCCCACGCCATGCCGACGGCGTTGCGCAGGCCCCCGGCAAAGATGCGGATCTCGCCGCTCGCGAGATCGAATTCGTGGATGGCGGCTCGGCCCTCCTCGGCGGCCATGCCGTTTTCCGCGATATTGCTCGACGAGCCGACCCCGATGTAGAGCTTCCGGCTGTCGGGACTGAGAAGCAGGCTCCGCGTCCAGTGGCCGCCGGGCTTGAACGCCGCGAGGTTGCGTCCCGGTGCGCTGATCCGGCTGGCGCCCGCCGCATAGCGGAAGCCGACTAGGCCGTCGGTGTTGCCGACATAAAAAGTATCGCCCACCAAGGCCATGCCGAAAGGCTGGTTCAGCCCTTCCAGGAATGCTTCGCGGATTTCGGCGACGCCGTCACCATCTGCGTCGCGCAGCAGCGTGATGCGGTTTGCGCTGACCCCGACGGCGTCCGCGCGCCGCATCGTGCTGACCATGGCGTAATCGAAGAGATTGCGCCTGACCTCTCTGGGCACATTCATTGCCTCGGCAACGAGCACGTCACCATTCGGCAGCACCTCGATCCAGCGGGGATGATCGAGACCGGCCGCTAACGCGTTTACGGCGAGGCCGGGCGCTGCCGCGGGTGTCTGCCCGTCGGTCCATCCCTTTGCCGTCGGCATTTTGAGCGTCGGGATGCTGCCCTGCGGCCGCGCCGCCGGGATCACCGGGGAGCTGCCCCAAGCCGGCTCGTGCAAGCCCTGGGTGAGGCGCCGCGCCAGCAATGCCGTCCCGCCGATCAGCGCCACGAACCGCGCGAAAATATCCGAGAAACTCAACGAATCAATCCGCTCTTCGCGCACAGCTTGCGCAGTTTCCAGAAACGCGTTCGGAGCAGCCGACGCGGTGCAAGAGGAGTTCGTCTATCTGCAACAGCCGACTGTCGGGCCACGGCTTCAGGCTGCGGCGAATGTGGCAAGGACCCGTCGTCGCGACGCTGCGCGCGCTCGCGGCGCAGCTCTTCCAGGCGGAGTCGAATCGTCTCGAAATCGTCTGCGGCGGGGACGCGGTGCATCGCTTTTTCATCACGCAAAATGAGGCATGATTTCGGCCACCATCAGCTCATGGGACTCCAGGTCGTTGCGGTAGTCGCTATTGCGCCCTGCGCCGGTCGTGCCTGGTCTTCGGATTGCTGCGTCGGGAGTGGGCCGCGTCGCCGGAAATGCCTCTGCCGGGCGCATAAAGGGAACGGAGCGACGCCCGGGTGAGCGGCATCCTTGCCAATCGAGGGGAACAGAGTTTCGCAACCCTCTCGCGTGTTCAGTTCACCAGACTGCTCGCTCAGCCGGCGAGGTTGCCGAGCTTTCCGGCGCCGAATGCGTGACAGCGGGCGTTGCGACGGGCCGTCGCCCAGATGTTAGGGCGACGGCCTCGGTACACAGTGTCGGCCCACCGGGTACGACACCCTGCGACACCGAGGCTCCCATTACGCCGTCGACGTCATTCGGCAGCGAGCCGCTGCGGTTCCTCGGGGTCGAGTGCCGCGAGGATCTTTGGCGGCGCCATAGGCAAATCGCGCAAACGCGCCCCGGTAGCCGCGTGGATCGCATTGGCAACGGCCGCCATCGGCGGCACGATCGGCACTTCGCCGACACCACGGACGCCGAACGGATGGCGCGGGTTCGGCACCTCGACGATAACCGCGTCGATCATCGGCATGTCGGAAGCGACCGGCACCCGGTAGTCGAGAAAGCCGGGATTATCCATCCGGCCTTGCTTGTCGTAGATGTATTCCTCGTTGAGCGCCCAGCCGATGCCCTGGGTCACCCCGCCCTGGATCTGGCCTTCGACATAGGAGGGGTGAATCGCCCGGCCGACATCCTGTGTCGCCGTATAGCGCAAGACCTTCACGTGGCCGGTCTCCGGATCGACCTCGACATCGCAGACATGCGTCGCAAAGGCCGGGCCGGCCCCCTGCGCATTGAGCTGCACCTCGGCGCCGATCGGCCCGCCGGTGCGCGCCGCCTTGATCGCGATCTCGGCGAGCGGAAGGGGCTCGAAGCTGCCGGCATTGGCCCCGGCCGGCACGGCGCAGCCGTCTTTCCAATCGACCGCCTCGGGGCTGATGTCCCAAATCATCGCGGCGCGGCGCTTCAATTGATCGACGACTTTCTCCGCCGCCTGCACGGTCGCCATGCCGGTCGCAAAGGTTACCCGGCTGCCGCCGGTAACATGCGTGAAGCCGATCGATGCCGTATCGGCGACGATTGGCTTCACCCGTTCGAGCGGGATGCCGAGGGTTTCCGCCGCCATCATCGCCATCGAGGCGCGCGAGCCGCCGATATCGGGGCTCCCCGAAGCGACGCTGACCGAGCCGTCTTCGTTGACGTGTACCGCGGCGCTCGACTCGCCACCGACGTTGAACCAGAAGCCGCAGGCGATGCCGCGCCCCTGATTGGGAGCGAGCGGGATCTGGTAGTTCGGATGATTCCTGGCCGCCGCCAACGTGTCGAGATAGCCGATATTGGTCCAGGTCGGACCGTGCACGGCCTTGGTGCCGTCCTTGGCCGCGTTCTTTTCGCGCAGCAGCAGCGGGTCGATGCGCAGCTCGCGGGCCAGTTCGTCGATGCAGCTCTCGACCCCGAACGACGAGATCGGCGCGCCCGGCGCGCGATAGGCCGCGACCTTTGGCCGGTTCGAGACGACGTCGTAGCCAACGATATTGACGTTCGCCAGATCGTACATGGCGAAGGCGCACATGCAGCCGGGTTGGATCGGCGAGCCGGCAAATGCGCCGGCCTGATATTTGAGCACCAGGTCGGCGGCGACGATCGTGCCGTCGAGATTGGCGCCGAGCTTGACTTCGATGACGCCGCCCGAGGTCGGGCCGGTCGCCCGGAACACCTCTTCGCGGGTCATCACGATCTTGACCGGCCGGCCGGTCTTCTTTGACAAAGCCAGCGCCACAGGTTCGAGATAGATCAGCGTCTTGCCGCCGAAACCGCCGCCGATCTCGGCCGGGGTCACGCGGATGCTGGCGATGTCGATGCCGAGCAGCTTGGCACAATACGCGCGGATCATGAACTGGCCCTGGCTCGACGCCCAGATCTGTACCTGACCGTCAGCGGCGGCCGAAACGACGCAGGCGTGCGGCTCAATATAGGCTTGGTGCACGGGCTGGGTCGTATAGCGCCGCGAGAGGACGATATCGGCCTGACGAAAGCCGGCTTCCGCATCGCCCTTGGAGAACGTCACGCGCTTCGAAATGTTGGACGGCCGTTCTGGTTTTGGTTCGACGCCCTGGGTGTAAAGATCGTCGTGCAACAGCGGTGCGCCGGGTTGCATCGCCGCCTCGACGTCGATGACGTGCGGGAGCACCTCGTAATCAACCTCGATCAGGTCGAGCGCCTCGCCAGCGATGATCGGCGAGATCGCCGCGACGCCGGCGACGGCATGACCTTCGTAAAGCACCTTGTCGCGCGCCATGACATTGCGCGACAAATCGCGGAAATTCATCGGCCCTTCGCCGACAAACGCTTCCTCTGCCCGGATTTCGGGAAAATCGGTCGCGGTCACGACGGCGCGCACGCCGGGCAACGCCAGGGCCCTCTCGGCATTGATGCCGAGAATGCGGGCATGTGCGTGCGGACTGCGCTTGATCTTGCCGTAGAGCATGCCAGGCAACGCGAAGTCGGCGCCGAAATTGGCGCGGCCGGTGACCTTGTCGACCCCGTCGGGGCGGATCGGCCGGGTCCCGACCACTTTCAGTTTTTCGTTGCTGGCAACGGATGTCATGCGTTTCTCCGAGGTGGCTAGACGTGATTGCCGGGTCGGAGCACAGCTTATCAACGAAATATCTGATCGTATATAGCGCACCGGACGACACCAGCAGAAGGTAGACGTTTATCTAATCAAGCCGGCAATTCGAGCCGGGCGCTGAAGCCGCCGCCTTTGCGGGCGGCGAGAACGATGTCGCCGCCGTGCTCGCGAGCGATCGCGCCGGATCGGGTCCGCCGCAGTTTCCCGAAGGCGCGGTCGGTTGCCATGAAACGCGCCAGCATCGGGCCGATCAGCTTCGTTGGCTCGACGGCGCCCTGGCCGGTCTGGCAGCCGAGGCGACGAGGTCCCGGTGACCATCGCCCGCACCGGGAAGCCGGGGCGGTCGACGAACGGATCCATCAATGCGCCCAGCTTGGCGTCGCCGGTTCAGCGAAACGGCGGGATCACCCTCGAGGCGAACAACTCGAGATGGGTTTGCGCCCATCGCGGCGGCAGTCCGGGCGGCAGCGTCCACGAGTAGAAGTGTGTGATCGGAACGCTGTCGGCGAACTTCCGAATCATGCCGATAGCTGTGTCGGGTCGACAACCTGGAGAAGGCCGCTTTGCCGCAGCTCTTCGCGATCGTTCAGAGGCGTGGAAACAGGCTGGAGGCCGGCCGTAGATAGCCATTCCGAGTAATTGTTGGCCTGATAGGGCGATGCCTCAATGGACATCGGCTGGAGCCGTCGTTCAGATCTGCCCGGCGCCGCCATCGACGAACAGCTCGATGCCGGTGACATAGGCGCTGTCGTCGGAAGCGAGGAACACCGCCGCCTTGCCCAGATCATCCGGGACGCCGAGCCGGCCGAGCGGAACCGAAGCAGCCATCGCGGCCTTTTCCTCATCCGTCACAAACTGGGAGAGGCCGGGCGTGTCGGTGTATCCCGGGCTCAGCACGTTGATGCGGATGTCCCGCCCCTTGAGGTCGACGATCCAGGTGCGCGCGAATGAGCGTATCGCGGCCTTTGATGCGTTGTACACCGAGCAGGCGGCGAAGCCCTTGATCGACACCATCGAGCCGGTGAGGATCACCGAGGAGCCCTTGACCAGGAGCGGCAGCGCCTTCTGCACCGTAAATAACAGGCCGCGCACGTTCGTGTTGAACGTCTTGTCGAAATGCTCCTCGGTGATCTCCCCGAGCGTGGCGAATTCGTAAACTCCGGCATTGACCGCCAGCACGTCGATACGCCCGGCGCGCGCCTCGATGGCGGCGTAGATATGGTCGAGGTCGGCGCGGTCCGTGGTGTCGCCCCTGAGCGCCGTGGCGTTACCGCCGATTGAGAGGACAGCTTTCTCCAGTTCGGATTGACGGCGACCGGTAATGAAAACCGTGGCGCCTTCCTGCGCGAAATGCTTTGCGATCCCGAGGCCAATTCCGGCGCTGCCGCCGGTGACGACAGCGATCTTGTCGGCGAGTTTGCCGGTCATCGTGAACTCCCGTAGGGTTCGGCCGCGCCAGTAGCGGCATCCAACAATGCAGTTTCCAACGTGACCTACGGGCCGGAGCGAGGCGGCACCTTCGCGAAGAGGTCGCCGAGCCCTTCCGCCATCGTTGGATGCGCGAGGATCGCGTCGCGCAGCTTTGGATAGGGCAGGTCGGCCAGCATCGCGGTTTGCACGACCGCCATGACTTCGCCGGCCTCGGCGCCGATCATCGTGAAGCCGAGGACGCGGTCGTCACGCTCCCCAACAAGGACCTTCATAAAGCCCTGTGTTTCGTCGGTCGTCGCCGTCCGCCGCACGCCGCTCATCGGCAATCGCGCGATGCGCACACCGATGCCTTGCTGTTGCGCTTCGCGTTCGCTCAGTCCGACGCGAGCGAGCGGCGGTTCGGTAAACATGCAATAGGGAACCAGGCGGCCGAGCGTGCTGCGGTTGGCACCGGCCAAATTGTCCCGGATGATCCGAAAGTCATCGATCGAGACGTGGGTAAACTGCGGGCTGCCGGCGCATTCCCCGATCGCCCAGACGTCGGCAGCCGTCGTTTCCAGCCGGTCGTTGACGCGGATATAGCCGTGCGCGTTTAGCTCGATTCCGGTCTCTTCCAGCCCGATCCCGGCAGTGTTGGGAACGCGCCCCGCCGCGGCCAGGATGTCGCTGCCCTCGATTTTTTGCTCACCGGAAGCGGTGCGCACGGTCAGGCTGACGCCGTCGCCAGATCGGCCCTGGACATTGAGGGTTTGTACCTGGAGGAGAAATTGAATGCCTTCTTCCCGCAAAATTCGGTGCACCTCATCGGCGACGTCCGGATCCTCGCGGGCCATCAGCTGAGCACCAGTCTCGATAACGGTCACGCGGCTCCCGAAGCGGCGGTAAGCCTGCGCCAGTTCGAGGCCGACATAACCGCCGCCGAGCACCACCAGATGCGACGGTGCATAGTCGAGTTCGAGCGCCTCGATGTGGGTCAGCGGCCGCGCGGCCCCGAGGCCGGGAACCGCGGGAATCAAGGCGTGCGTACCGAGGTTCAGAAAAACCTGGTCGCCCGCCAGCACCCGCGCGCCGCCGTCATTGAGGCGCACCTCGAGCGTCTTCGGCGCGACAAACCGCGCGCTGCCCATGATCAATTCGGCGCCGGTTGTCCTGTAGTTGTGCAAGTGCAGTTCGATCTCGCGCTCGACCATGTCGCGCTTGCGCTGGCGCACCTTTGCCATGTCGGTCGTGATCGGACCGGTGATCATCGTGCCGAACTGCGCCGCGTGATGCGCCTGATGCGCTGTCCTGGCGCTCCAGATCTCGTTCTTGCTGGGCAGGCAGGCGATGTTGGGACAGGAACCGCCGATCCACCGGCGCTCGACAACTGCCGTCCGCCGCCCTGATTGCGCCATGTGCCAAGCCAACAGTTTGCCCCCGAAGCCACTACCGAGGATCAGGACTTCAAACCGTTCAGGTTCAGGCATGAACTGCCTCCGTCCAAGATTTTCCCAGTCGCGCCGCTGACGCTAATGTGGTTATGTGCTTACAAGCCTCGGTCGGTCCGGCGCAGTCTACTTATCCAGCAGGCGGTAGAACTGTGTCCAGAAGTTGTCATAGGAGGCGCTTGAGAGGCCGTGGGCCGCACCACCCAGACGGCCTGCCGCGGCGCCGCCGTCCGGCCGAACAGGATTTTCTCGCCCTCTTCCGTCACCGCCAGGCGGCTCGCGTAAGGCTCCCCTTTTATATAAGCGCGCACGCTCGCCGCAACCTCGGAGGATGACGGTAAAGTTGCTCGAATTCAGGCGAGGCAGGCGGGGCACCGGATTCCACCCGCGCGGTCGATATCGGCGGCATCCCGCGACCCTCGGACCGTTCTCCACGACTTTTGGGAGCGCCCGCAGCCAGAGGCGCTTCGGGTCCATCGGAGGAAGGCCGCGATGGGATGGGGCAAGCGCGCTTTGAGCGATGGCGCGCGGACTGTGGGCCCTCAATGGGTGTCGAAGACCCTCTGGTAGGCGGCGACCCTCTCACGCATAGCGGCTTTCTCCGCGGAGGTTGGCTGATCCGGATCAACCGCGGGCGGCAAGCTGCCGAACTTCATCAAGCAAGCCATCAGCAACAGCCGCGCCTTTGTCGCTGTCAGGTTCGAGCCGCCGATAAAGGCGGGATCGTGCTGCGGGACGAAACCTTGGGTGTTGCCCCGTCCGACACGAACGACCGGAAGCCCGCTGTATACCGCCCGCAGCATCAGTTGATGCCGGGCATTTGAGGCGGTCCTGCCGTATGGCGTGAACCCTTCGACGACGAACCCTGCGAGCGGCGCCGATTTCAGCATGCGGCCGATCATGGCGATCAGGTCGACTTCCGCTTCGGGATCTGGCGCGCCGTCGTCGTCCCAGTAGCTGGCGTCCTTTGCGAACGCGACCTTGGGGATCGCCGTGTCGAGCAGCCGGCCGTCCCGCCCCTTGATCGCTACCGAGACGGCTGCAACGCGCGAGCCGTCTCGGCATACGCCCGTCACCTCGAACGGCAACCGCGTGACGTTGACTTCGGACCGCCAGGTGTGGCGCGCGCTAGGCAGGTAGTGAAGCAGGGGCGGCCCGTCATGGCCAGCTGCGCCCAGAATGCCACCGTGTCCGCCCGTCGCCACGTAGCCGCCGGGGCGGGCGTCGGCTTTCTGAACGGTACGGGCAGCGAAGACCCGCTGCTCCTGGATCAAGACCGCCCCGGCAAGGTTGCGGCCTTGTTCGTCGGACCAGACCCGCGAGGCGATGTAATCGACCGAGTTGACGATGTTCTTCGGGCCGTCACCACTGATCATGCCATGCGCCCGCTGGGCGGCATTACCACAAACCGGCAGCGTGGTGTCGATCAGGAGATTGAGCCAGTAGATCGTCTCTTCGATCCTCGGGCTGCCCTCGGTCCAGATAGCGCCGTCATACTTTCCGCTCGCCAAGATTTGCTGGACCGTGTTGGTCACGCGCGCCAAAGCATTTCGCGGCGCCGAAGCGGCGAGGTGCGTGGGCTTGTAAGGAAAGAAATCAACGCCACGACTCTCGGTCGGGATGTTGCCTGCACCAATATCGGTCCTGTGGTCCGCCGCTAGGCCCTTCGTGTAACCGGAGGGCGGCAGAACACGATAAAAGTCGACTTCGGCCATGGCGGAGATCAGGTTGCCGGTCCCGCTCTCACCGACCTGCAACCGGTCGATTTCCTCGAAGCTGCGCGAACCGTCCGGAAAGAATCCTTGCCGTGCCTTTGCCTCAGGGGCGCCGGGGAACGCACATTCCTCGTCCCAGGCGGCGCCATCGGCTTGCGTAGCCATATAGGGCAAAGGATAGAGCCCGTCCTCGGGGCGCAGCTCGACTTCGTAGACCGGTTTGTCGCTGGCGCTCTGCCGCTCCTTGCGCACCCGACCGGTGCTGTCGACGTAGCCGTCCGGCGGGCCGTAGAGCTCTGCCGCGTCGGCTTCGAGGGGATGCGCGCTGAACTGCTCGACATAGACCTTGACCGGTGCCGCGAGGCGTTGTGGACGCAAGACGTCGAACCGCGCCGGCGAGTTGTCGGGGTTCGTCAGGAGGGGCAAATTGCGCTTTGCCCTCGCCTTGTTGGACGTAACGAGCGGAGGGGTATTCTGAATGGTGGCATTGGGTCCGGCCAGATGGGCAATCCGTGCTTTCCGTGCCATGCGATCGACCTCCTGAATTCAGGATCTTGTAGGAGCAGCGAACGGGCAGACTATCAGGGTGATGCTCGAGATCGGTTATCTGGCACGATGCCTGCCAACGTTTCGGCATCAAGGAGGTTGACGAAAGCGCCCTCGCCGACGCCGAGGCGCCGCAGTTCCGGCCGGCATGCCCGGCTTGCGGAAAGTGCTAGGTGCACGGAATTTTCCTTCTTACTATCGCCAAGAGTGGGGTGGGAGCGAAGGCGGGAGGAAACGGAAATGGCCGAATACGATCTGATCATCCGGAACGGCACGATCGTCGATGGGACGGGAGGGATCCCGGCCTATCGCGGGGACGTGGCGATCAAACAGGGAAAGATCGCTATGATCAGCGGCCGGATCAGGGCAACGGCGCAGAAGGAAGTCGACGCCACCGGGTGCATCGTGGCGCCCGGCGCCATTGACCTGCACAACCATTACGATTTGCAGCTGAACTGGGACCCTTACGCCACGATGTCGGGTTGGCACGGGGTTACCTCTGTGGCGATTGGGCAGTGCGGCTTCGGCTTTGCCCCGTGCAAACCGAAAGATCAAGAGGCCGCAATGCGCCTCTTGACCCGGATCGAAGCGGTCCCGCTGGGGTCCATGGAGCAGGGTTTGCGTTGGGACTGGGAAACCTTTCCCCAATGGATGGATAGTCTTGCCAAGCATCCGTTGGGTGTCAATGTCGGCGCTTTGGTGCCCTTCAACCCGCTGCGGCTCTATGTGATGGGCATCGACGAATTGCGCGAGCGGGTACATGCCACAGAAGCGGAAACCCGCCAGATGCAGGCCCTGGTGCGTGAGGCGATGGCGGCCGGGGCCTTTGGTTGGTCGTCGATGAAAACCTTGATCAATCGGCCCGACGACGGCCGCTTTATCCCCAGCCAGGTGGCGTCGAACGAGGAGTACCTGGCGCTGGCGCAGGTGCTGTCGGAGTTCGGCGTCGGCAGCATCGGCTGGACGCGGGGCGCTGCCGAGCGGCCTCTGCCGCCCGGTGAACCCGATCTGCTTGGTGGCGAGACGACACCGGGTTCCAGCATCCAGATGGATCCCGTCGAGGGTGACGCCCCCGGAAAGGGCCGGGAGGATTTTCTGATCGAGATGTGCCTGGCAAGCGGGCGCCCGCTGCAATGGGGGGCGGTGAGCCAGAGTGAAGCGGCTCCGGGTCGCTACAAGGAGCAGCTCGCCTTTCTCGACCGAGCGCACACCGAAGGGGCATGGATGTACGCCCAGACGGCTTCGAACCCACCCTCGCCGGTCTTCGAGCTCGCCGAATATAACGGCTTCGACGCGATGCCGAGCTGGATCGATCCGTTTGTCGGCACCCCGGAAGAGCGCATCGCCAAATTGAGTAAGCCGGGGGTGCGCGATCGCATGCGCCAGGATGTCGGCAGCTGGGCCGGAACCGGAGGCACTGCAGACGTGACGGCGAACTGGGCAAAGATGCGCGTCGTCGAGGTCCGGCACCCGCGGAATTTCCAATACGAAGGAATGACGATCGCCGAGCTGGCCGAAGCGACCGGGAAACATCCGATGGATGCGATGCTGGATCTGGCGCTCGACGAGGACCTGCGGACGGAATTCTCCACCGATCCGACCAACGGCACAGATCCGCGCGCGGTGGCCGAGATTCTCAATCATCCCTACATCCACCCTTGCGTCTCGGACGGCGGCGCGCATGTCCGCTATCTGACGCTCGGCACCTGGCCCGTTCACCTGCTGGCGACTTGGACCCGGGACCGCCAGGTCATGAGCCTGGAAAAGGCCCACTACAAGATCAGCGGCTTGCCGGCCTGGATCGCAGGCTTCACCGACAGGGGTATCCTCCGGGAGGGTTACGCCGCCGACATGATCGTCTACGATCAGGAGAAGCTGGGCTTTTTGTATGACAACCCGGTTTATGCTACGGACTTCCCGGGGGGCGAGCGGCGCTTGATTTAGAAGGCAAGAGGCATCCGATATACGATCGTCAACGGGGCGATTACCTTCGAGGAGAGCCAATGCACGCAAGCCACGCCCGGGAAGTTCCTCCGCAGCTATGACATGGTGAACAGGTAACTGGGGTCGTAAGCAGCGTCGGAGGAACCCCGGCTTTGGGGTTTCTCCGGCCCTTTGGCAAACTTAATTCGGGCCCCACATTGGAAGTTCTCCGCCGAGGGAATAGCGGTGCCGATCATCAGTAAGCAGGAATTGAGCAAAAGAGCCGGGGCCGCTCCGGGATTGGCGACCTGGGTCCTGGTCGGCAAGGATCACGGGAGCCAATCTCTGCACATCGAAGAAGTGACCGTGGCCCCCGATGCACGAATACCGCGATGCGTCAATCCACACACGGAAGTGGCGGTAATCGTGCAGGAAGGGTTGCTGGACGCGATCCTCGGCCGCGAGCGAATGACAATCGGACCCGGCCATAGGTGCTGCTCCGGCCGGGATGGCGCATGGCTTTCTCAATCGCTATCGGGAACCGGCACGCGTGCTGTTCGTGTTCCCGACTCACCAGATGGAACGCGTGCCGGTCAGCGTGCCGGGAGCGACATCGGGTTTCCTCTCCGAGAAGGGGTTGAGCGGTTACGGGTCGCCCGAGGATCGACCGCTTGGAGAGGGACGCTAAGCGCGCCGACGTTGCGTTCCTTTGTGGCGTCGGACAAAGCCGCACGAGACGTCGTGCTTTCGCCCGCGTCGCCGAAATGCTTCGCAGAGGCAGAGCGACCGGCTTCGTGGGCGCCAACCTCAATTCGGCTCTCCACGGGACGGTGCCTAAAGCGCCTCGATCGCCCGCCTGATCCGACAGCTGCCCCGCGACAGCGGCACCACTGCTTTAGTAGTATCGCGGGATAGGTCCGTTGTGCGGTGTGGCGCGATCACTGAGGTCGAGCATGATCTCGTCCACGTAACACCACCCCCAGCCTTCGGGTGGGTCATAGCCTTCGATGATCGGATGGCGCGTCTTGTGAAAGTGCTGGGTGGCGTGGCGGTTCGGCGAGTTGTCGCAACAGCCGACATGGCCGCAGGTTCGGCATAAGCGCAGATGGACCCATTGCGAACCGATCTTTAGGCATTCCTCACAGCCGAGCGCGCTCGGGGTCACATCGCGAACGGTGTCGGCGTGGATGCATTCGTTGGACATTCATCGTATCCCGTTGTTGATGCTTAGCGCGGCCTTGTTGCCAGCTCGGGGCGACGATACTCCAACCGCGTCACCGGCGGAGCAGCTGCAGGATGCGACAGCTGGGATTTCGCTAGGGAAAAACCATACCGCTTTCGCGGCTGACGAGGAAGAGATCGCGGCGCTCGAAAAATTCGAGCGCGAAGTAGGCGAACCCCTCCGGCTGCTCGGCGCCGATGGCGCGACCGACATTGTAGACGAACATGAAGTCGAGGGTAAGCTTGAACTCAGCGTGACGCGAGCGAGTTTGGCATAGGCCACCAAATTGAATGCGCCGTTGCCGCCGATCAGGTGTTTCCGGCATCTTGCCAAGGTTCGGGTCGGGGATTCATATCCCCTTGTGCCCGTTCCAAATTTCCGATGCTCGTCTGGCAGCTCCGCCAACCCGTTGTCGTTCGAAAATCTGCTGTCTTCGCAGCGAAGATGCCGTTACGGCTTGCCGAGGCCCAGCTCGATCTGTTTCTTCTTCGACAGACCCTGAGAAACGATGGCGTACGACTGGCGGATATAGTCCCGCAGTTCGCGGTCGGACAGCCCGGGCTTTGCGAAATGCTGGAGCCACTTCATGCCGCGCGAGGCAAGGTAGGGCGCGGGGCGCAAGCCTGGCTGGTCCTTGAGCATCTCGTATGAAATATCGCTGACCTTGAAAGTGAAGCTCGGCTCGTCCTCATGCCAACCGCCGATCGCGAACACCTTGCCGCCGACTTTCCAGACGAGCGATCCGCCCCACTGGGACCACATAGGCGGTGGCGGGGAGCGATCGGCAAAATGCATCGAATTCGTTGTAGGTCAAGACCCTCGGCAAAGATGACGAGACACTTCTCTTCGCACCTGTGTAGCCGCGGCGCAGAGCGTTCGCCGCGGCAATATGGTCGTGGCCGGAATCCGGCCTCCCCTTCACCAGCCGCGGGGAAGCCGCCCGTGCCAATCGGCTCGAACCGATCGCAGGGTGGCAGGCGCGATTGGCGGGCGCCGATCGGAGCCAACCTGGACCGCCGCAGGTTTCTCCATGCGGCCCAGTCGCAAAGATTAGCCTTTGCGCCGGTCGACGGAGAGCGGCATTCTTTATTCCAATCGAGGATCGCCAACCCCCCGCGATACACATGACTATCGGTACCGGTTGGGGTTTGGTCAACCGCAAGCGCCGGGGAATGGTCATGCCGCAGCAGATCCGTGCCGTCGTCGTCGATCCGTCGGCAGCCGACCGGCTGTCGATCGGCGAGGTGAGCCTGCGCGATCCCGACCGCGACGAGGTTCAGGTCAGGGTCACGGCGATTTCGCTCAATCGGGGCGAAACGCGACGCGCGCTGCAGGCAGCCGAGCCGGGCTGGCGTCCCGGTTGGGATTTTGCCGGGGTCGTCGAGACGGCCGCCGCCGATGGCAGCGGCCCCGAACCCGGCACCCGGGTGGTAGGCATGCTGCCGTCCGGCGCCTGGGCCGAGCGGGTGAATTGCCGCAGCCACGCGGTGGCGGCCCTCCCCGGGGCGGTCAGCGACGCACAGGCCGCCACCCTGCCGGTCGCCGGGCTGACCGCTCTGCATGCGTTGCGGCAAGGCGGGCTGCTGCTTGGCCGCAAAGTCCTGGTCGACGGCGCCTCGGGCGGCGTCGGGCATCTCGCCTGCCAGCTCGCGGCGGCCGCCGGCGCCTTTGTCTGGGGGCATGTGCGGCGCGAGCAACGCCGCGCTGCCGTGGCCGAGTGGTGCGACGGGCGCGTCGTCGTCGGCAGTGAACTCAGCACCGCCAAGCCGCACGGTCCGTTCTGGCTGATCCTCGATTCCGTCGGCGGCGCCGCGCTCGGCGCAGCCCTCGGCATGCTGCAGGCGAATGGCACCTGCGTGACCTTTGGCGCCTCCGAGATGAACAGCGCGAGTATCGAAAGCCGGGAATTCTTTGCCACCGGCGGCGCGCGGCTCTATGGCCTGACCCTGTTCCACGAGCTGATGAGCGTCGAGCGCGCCAGCATTGGCCTCGGATTGCTGGCCGAGCTGATCGCCGCCAGGAAATTGCGCCCGCAGATCGCCGTCGAGGCGCCGTGGCAGGAGATTGGCGCAATCGCGCGCCGGCTGATCGACCGTGACTTCGTCGGCAAGGCCGTGCTGCACATTTGAGCCGGATCACCGGGCGGCCACGCCACGGCGGAGTGTCACGTGACTGACAAAGAACTCATTCCGATCATCGATCTCGGCCCCTACCTCGCCGGTGCTCCCGACGCCATCGACCGCGCCGCCGGAGAACTCCGCTTTGCGCTAACCGAGATCGGCTTCTATTTCATCGTCAATCACGGCGTGCCGTCGGCACAAATCCGCGAAGTCTTCCGGCAAGCCGCACGTTTCCTTGCCCAGCCCTTAGAAAAAAAGCTGGAGATCAAACTCGACAAACACAATGTCGGCTACCTGCCGATTCAGGGCGACACCTTGCGCACCTCGACCGTCGCCACCGTCACCAAGCCAAACCTCAACGAAGCCTTCTTTGTCGCGCGCGACCTGGCGAGCGACCATCCGGACGTACTGGCCGATCGGCGGTTCCGCAGCGCCAACCGCTGGCCGAGCGCTTTGCCGGGCTTCCGTGAGGTTATCGTCGATTATTGCAATATGATGGAGCGACTGGTGCAGAAACTGGTCCGGGTTTACGCCCGAGCGCTGGATCTGCCGGCCGAATATTTCGACGCGCCGTTCGCCGAACCGCAATACAAACTGCGCATGACGCATTATCCGCCGCAGGCCGGCGCGCCGGACGACGAGTTCGGGATTGCCCCGCACACCGATACCAGTTTCCTCACTCTGCTCGCTCCCAACGACGTGCCGGGTCTCTCGATCCGCACGCAAGCCGGCGAGTGGATCGCGGCACCGGCCATTCCCGACGCCTTCGTCGTCAATGGCGGCCAGCTGCTGCAACGCTGGACCAACGACGACTTCCTGGCGACGCCGCACCGGGCCGTCAACCGTTCGGGCGGCGAACGCTATGCGCTCGCTTTTTTCTGCGACGCCAATATCGACTGGCCGGTCGCCGCGGCGCCGACCTGCATCGGGCCGCACCGGCCGCCGAAATACCCTACGACCTATTACACCGACTACATGATCCGATATCAGCAGCAAACCTATAACGTGTTCGGCCGCGAACTCGGCAATGCCGCACAATGACGCTTGCCGCGACCGGCTGCATGGCTTCCGACCGAGTTGACCCAACTGGCCCAACTACGAGAATTTGGCGGGATATTGACCGGTCAACAGGAAGGCGCGATGGAACTCCACATGACAGGAAAGGCGGCGCTCGTCACCGGGGCGAGCGCCGGCATCGGCAAGGCGATCGCCGGCGCATTGGCGCGCGAGGGGGTCGACGTCGCCATCTGCGCGCGCCGGCGGGAGCCGCTAGAAGCGGCGGCGGCGGAGATCGCGCGCGAGACGAACCGCAAGATCGTGCCGATCGCGGCGGACCTCACCGATCCGGCAGATGCGGCGAATTTCGTCGGCGAAGCGCATGCCGCGCTTGGCCGGATCGACATCCTGGTCAACAACGCCGGGTCGGCGCCGGGCGGCGTCATCGAGTTTCTCAGTGAAGAGCACTGGGCGCAGTCACTGCAACTAAAATTCATGGGCTATGTCCGCTGCCTCAAGCACGTGTTGCCGATCATGCAACAACAGAAAAAAGGGCGCATCGTCAATCTGATCGGCAATGACGGGGTCAAGCCGTCCTATTGGGAGATCGCACCGGGTGCGGCCAACGCCGCCGGCCAGAACCTGACCCTGGCGCTGGCGGCGCAATACGGCAAAGACAACATCAGCTTCGTCGCGGTCAACCCGGGCCCGGTGCGCACCGAACGCTGGGCGGGCCTCGTCGATGCCATGGCCCGCGACATGAAAATCTCGCGCGAGGAGGCCGATACACTCGCGCCGGGCAGCATTCCGTTGGGACGGATCGCCGAATGCGAGGAGGTCGCCAACCTCGTCTGCTACCTCGCCTCCGATCTCGCGCATTTCATCAACGGCACGATGATCGAAATCGACGGCGGTCAGCAGAAGTCGTTGATGGACCGCTTCCGCGACCGCTAGCAAATTGCCGGCCCCATCTCCCTCACGCTCCCCCCGACGCGGGGCGAGGGGCTTTCTCGGTCTTCGCTGTCGCCCGCTCAGCGGGGCGAGGACCGGGGTGAGGGGCCGGCTCGTGCAGCAGCCGGTGCAGGCGCTCGGGGGTGATCGGCAGCCGGCGCACCGCGCCGGGCCGGCCGATGGCTTCATCGACCGCGGCGGCGATGGCGGCGCCGACGGCCGCGATCCCGGCCTCGCCGGCGCCCTTGACGCCGAGCGGGTTGAGCGGCGTCGGCGCCTCCTCGAACAGCATGACCTCGATCGGCGGGATCTCGGCGGTGGTCGGCATCAGATAGTCGGCCAACGTCGCCGAGAGAGGCTGGCCGGTAGCGTCATGGACGAATTCTTCGAACAGTGAAGCGCCGACGCCCTGCGCGACCCCGCCCGCGATCTGGCCTTCGACCAGCATCGGATTGACCGCCCGGCCGATCTCGTAGCCGACCCAAAAACCTTCGACGACGATCGCGCAGCTGTCGCGTTCGACCCGGACCTGGGCGATGTGAAGGCCATAGGGATAGGTCATATGGTCGGTCGTGAACGTCGCCTCGGCCGCGATCTCGCCGCCGGCAGCCGCCGCGATCGACGCGAAGTCGAGCGACGCTCCGCCAGGACCGTCACTGCGAATAACGCGATCCGCGGAGATCGAGAGCCGGTCAGGCGTGGTCTGCAGCAACTGCCCTGCCGCGGCGAACAGCATGCCGCGCAATTTATCGGCGGCGAGCGCCACCGCTGCGCCGGTCATCACCGTGACGCGCGAGGCAAAGGCGCCCATGCCGCGCGCAATCCGGTCGGTCTGCCCGTGGATGACGCGGATCGGGTCTAGCCCGATGCCGAGCCGGTCGGCGCAGATCTGCGCCATTGCCGTCTCGATCCCTTGGCCGAGCGACGCGGCGCCGGTGATGACCTCGATCGTGCCCTCCCTATGCAGCACGATGCGCACGTCGTCGAACGGTCCGAGGCCGCTCTTCTCGACGAAAACACCGAGCCCCATGCCGACCAGCTCGCCCGCTTGCCGGCGTTGCTGCGCAGCGTCGGACAACTTCTCCCAGTCGCAGCGGGCCAGGCATTCGTCGAGAAACCGCCGATAATCGCCGCTGTCGTACACGACATCGGTGCCGAGCGTCGCAAAGCCGCGGCGAAATGGCATTGCGGATCTGGGAATCAGATTGATCCGCCGCACGGCGACCCGATCGAGCCCGAGCTTGGCGGCGATCGCGTCAACGAGCCGCTCGCGCACAAAGCTGCCCTCGAAACGGCCCGGCGCGCGGTAGGTGCCGCACGGCGTCTTGTTGGTCAGCCGAACATGGCCGACCGAGCTGTAGGCCGGGATCGTATAAGGGCCGGGCAGCAGCGCCGCGGTCAGTTCTGGCACGGTGACGCCGTGCGTGCGGATATAGGCGCCCTGGTCGAACCAGAATTCGTCGTCGAGACCGAGGATAAAGCCGCGCTCATCGACCGCGGCGCGCACCCTGTGCAGCTGGCCGCGCGACTGGTTCGCGGCGATCAGATGCTCATACCGATCCTCGATCCATTTGATCGGCCGTTCGAGGCGCCGCGCCGCGGCGCAGGCGAGGACATCCTCGGGGTAGAGTTCGCCGCGGATGCCGAACCCGCCGCCGACATGGCCCTCGTGCAGGTGAATGAGGGCCGGCGGCAGGCCGAGCATATCGGCCAGCGCTTGCCGGTTGTAATGCGGCACCTTGGCGGCGCCGTAGAGCCGCAGGATGCCGCTCGCCATGTCCGGCACGGCAACGGCGCCACGGGTTTCGAGCGGCACGCCGGCGTGGCGGCCGACCGTCAGTTCGAGCTCGATCACCGCGTGCGCGGCGGCGAATGTGGCACCGATGTCGCCGTAGCCCTTGCGTACGATCGCGGCTTCGGCGCCCTCGGCACCGAGATCGAGGCAGGGGGCCAAGGGCTCGATATCAGGCATGACGAGATCGGCCGCATCTTCGGCCATATAGGCATCGGCGGCGAACACGGCCGCGACCGGCTCGCCGACATAACGCACGTGGTCGCGCGCCAGGATCGGCTGGCGGTAGGGTTCGAGCCCCGGCACCGGGGTCATGCGGAAATCGATCGGCGGGATGTCGGCGACATCCTCCGCGGTCCATACCGCGACGACCCCGAGGCGGCGCGCCGCCTCGTCCTTGCGGATCGCGGTCAGGCGTCCGAACGCGATCGGCGAGCGCACGATGCGCATGTGGAGCGCGCCTTTCGGGGCAATATCCGCCGCGAACCGGCCGCCGCCGGTCAGCAGCGGAGGATCTTCGAGGCGCCTTACCGATCGCCCGATCTGGCCGATATTGCCGAGGGCCGGCTTATTCCGCATCGCCGTCATATTTTGCTGCGAACGCGGCACGCGCCAATGGTGAGGCCGTCAAAGTGCACCGGTGCCGGCGAGACTTTGCGGAACTCTGCTCCGGCAGGTGGGCGACGTTGGATGGTATCTCGGATAGCCTGGCCCCGCTTTACTTGCCGGGACTTCGCATGGCAGCAGGCGAGGCGACATGTGCGAACCTGCCGGTCCGCCATCACCCAAAGGTCATTGACGCATCTCGGCTGCGGCGGCGAGCACTGCCTTCAAAATGTTCTGGTAGCCGGTGCAGCGGCACAGATTGGCCGACAGCGCCGCGCGCAATTCGGCTTCGCCGATATCCGGATCGGCCTCGAGGACGCCGGCGGCCAGCATCAAGAAACCAGGCGTGCAGAAGCCGCATTGCAGCCCGTGATGGTCCCAGAAGGCCTGCTGCAGCGGGTGCAATTTGCCGTCTTGCGCCAACCCCTCGACGGTGCGCAATTGCCGGCCCTCGACCTGCACCGCGAACATCAGGCAGGAGCGGACCGGCTGGCCGTCGAAGAGGATCGTGCAGGTGCCGCACACGCCGTGCTCGCAGCCGAGATGCGTGCCAGTCAGCCCGCAATCCTCGCGCAGCGCATCGGCCAATGTGCGCCGCGGCTCGACGCGGATCGTGCGTTCGTCGCCGTTGACCGTGAAGCTAACCTCGATCGTCTCGGTCATCGATCTGCGTCCGCCGGTATGTCGCGCATCACCTACCCCGCGAGGGCATTGTCGTACGCATTGTCATTATGGGAGGGGACCCCCCACCAATGATCAAGCGAAAAATGCGGGGCGGTAACCCCGAGGGGTGAGGATGCTGGTGCAGATCTTCGAGGTGCGGACGCCGCAAGAGGCGGCCGCCCTGGCGCGGCTCGGCGTCGATCATATCGGCGTGCTCGTTGGCGATGGCGCCTTTCCGCGCGAGTTGCCCGTCGCGCAGGCGCGGGCGATCTTCGCCGCGGTGCCGCCCCATGCAAAGCGTGTGGCGCTGTCGCTCGCCGCGGAACTGGCCGAAGTGCTCCGGGTCGCCCGCGAGACGCGACCCGACATGCTGCAGGTTCAGGCCGGGGCGCAGGACTTCCCAACCGATAGGTTATGCGCGCTCAAAGCACTGGTGCCCGACATCGCCATCATCAGGGCCGTCCCGATCATCGACGCGAGCGCGGTCGAGATCGCCCGATCGTATCGAGGTCTCGCCGATTTTCTGCTGCTCGACAGCTATGATCCGGCGAGCCGGCAATTCGGCGCGCTCGGTCGCGCGCATGACTGGCAACTCAGTCGGCGTGTCGTCGACGAGGTCGGCATTCCGGCGATCCTCGCCGGCGGGCTCGGTCCCGGGAATGTTGCCGCGGCAATCGGCGCGGTGCGGCCGGCCGGCGTCGATTCGAAGACGGCAACCGACTGCGCCGACGGCACGGCCAAGGACGTCGACAAAGTGCGGGCTTTCGTCGCCGCGGCGAAACTCACCAAGTGAAGGCGGTGCCTTCGACCGCGATACCGCCGTTCTTGCCGAGGACGCCGCGCAGCCGCACCCGACAAGGGAGGTCGCGCCCGCAATCGATCGGCGGCTCGCTGCCGGGCCGGACCGACGCGTCGGGGTCGTCGCTGGCCGCCGGCGCGCTTGTCGCGGTCCAATCCGACGGCCCCGGCGCCGGCAGGACGAAGCGCTGGCCGGTTCCGGCCGGTTGCTGCTGGGCCAGCGCCGGCGGCGCCCCCGGCCACCCCGACAGCAGCGCCGCCCCAACCAGCAGCAAGTATGCCAGCCGAGCGCACGCCATTCCCGCGCTCAGAGCGATTTCAGCATGGTTTCGGCGCTCGACACCTCGTATTGGCCGGGCGCTTCGACATTGAGCGCCTTGACCACGCCGTCCTCGACCAGCATCGAATAGCGCTGCGAGCGCATGCCCATGCCTTCCTTGACGCGGTCGAGTTCGAGCCCGATCGAATGCGTGAATTCGTTGCTGCCGTCGCCGAGCATCGTGATCTTGCCCTCGGCGTTGCCTTCCTTGCCCCAGGCGGCCATGACGAACGGGTCGTTGACCGCAATGCAGGCGATCGTGTCGACGCCCTTCGCCTTCAGCTCGGCGGCGTGGGCGACATAGCTCGGCAGATGGCGCTGCGAGCAGGTGCGGGTATAGGCGCCGGGCACCGCGAACAACGCCACCTTTTTGCCGGCGAAGAATTCCTCGGCCGGCACCGCCTTCATCCCG
Source organism: uncultured Alphaproteobacteria bacterium (assembly GCA_963790875.1). GTDB lineage: Bacteria > Pseudomonadota > Alphaproteobacteria > ATCC43930 > CGMCC-115725 > AP-15. The sequence goes on along the minus strand of CAWBQT010000008.1, from coordinate 1,038,437 downwards.
TCCGGCGCCAGATAGCGCAACGTCACCGCCGGCACCTTGTCGCCAACTTTGATCGCCATCGAAGAATCTCCCGAAGAGAGAAGGGAAAGAGGCCGTCATCCCAGCACAGCCCGGCCGCGGCGGCAACCGCCGCGGCGCCCCGTCATTCAGGCGAGGCGCGGCAATACCCGCTCGGTCAGCAGCATGAACGATTCGTGGCTCAACGGCGCGCACAGCAGATAGTCGAGCCCGATCTCCTGCCGTAACCGCAGGATCGCGTCGGCGACGCTTTCGGGCGTGCCGTGCAGGATCACCTCGTCGAGATAGCGGGCGACCGGGTCGACGCCGGCCGGCGTGAAGCTGCCCTGCATGACCGGCCGGTGCTGCGCGCCAAGGTAGGAGTTGACGATCCAATCGGCGCCGCTCCTGGCCACTGCGGCGGCCTTCCCAGCATCGCCGGCGATCGCCACGAGCCGCGCCATCGGGATGTCGCGCCCGGTCTCGGCATAGCCGGCCGCGGCGAGGCGTTCGCCGTAGAGCCGCCGCTTGCGGCCGAGCTCGGCGGCCGACGAGTGCGGGTCCATCAGGATCGAGAAGCCGCGCGAAGCGGCCCATTCGATCGCCGGCTCCGACGAGGCGGCGAGCCATACCGGCGGATGCGGCTGTTGCAGCGGCTTCGGTAGGATCTCGACATTGTCGAACCGGAAATGCCGGCCGGTATAGCTCAGCCGCTCTTCGGTCCACGCCCGCAAGACGATGTCGATGGTCTCGCGAAACCGCGACGCGCTCTCTTCGGGCGGCACGCCGAAGGCCTCGAACTCGACCCGGGCGAAGCCGCGCCCGGCGCCCCAGTTGACCCGCCCGCCTGACAGCTGATCGAGCAGCGCTACCTCCTCGGCGAGCCGCAGCGGATGGTAGAACGGCGCGAGCGACACGGCCGTGCCGATGCGCAGCCGGCGGGTCCGCGCCGCCGCCAGCGTGCCGACCATGTGTACCGACGGGCAGACGCTGAAGCTCGAAAAATGGTGCTCGGCGAGCCACACCGCGTCGTAGCCGCCGCGGTCCATGATCTCGATCCGCTCGAGCGCGCGGGCGTAGACCGAGGCAAGCGCCGTCCGCCGCTCCGGCCAACTGAAGAACTGCAAGACGCCGAACTTCATGCTGTGGCAGTCTCGATCTCGCGCCAGAAATTGAACGCGGCCCGGGCGCAGCGCCGCGGCTGCAGCAGATTGATGCCGTGACCGTAGCCCTCGAACAGCTGCAGCCGGCCATGCGGCAGCCGATCGGCCAGCACCTGCTGTTGCGCCGAGGCGATGCTGCTCTTGTCGCCGCTCACCAGCAGCGCCGGCGCTTCGATCCCCGGAAGCAGCGGCTCGACGTCGATGCTCTCGAAGCACTCGTGCAGCGACGCGGCGATATCGGGCCGCGTCTTGTTCATTTCGGCGATGCACCATTGGCGCAGCACCGGCGATGCATGATCGAGGTCCAGCCGGTGGCCGAGCGTCTGCCGGCACCACTCGCCGGTGCCGAGGGCGCGGATCGCCGCCGCCGTGCTGTCGCGGCCGAGCGCGTAGATGCCTCTGACCTCATCGGGGATGCGAACCGGCGTGTTGCACAGCACGAGGCTCGCGATCCGTTCGGGATGCGTTGCGGCGAGCATCAGGCCGACGATCCCGCCCGAGGACTCGCCGACCCAGTGAACCGGCGGCAAGGCCATGCTGTCGAGCACGGCGGTGATCGCGCCGGCGATCCCCTCCGGCGTGAAATGGTAGCTATCGACCGGGATTTCCGAGGCGCCGCAGCCGGGCAGATCGGGCCGATAGATCCGACGGCCGGCGGCGATCGTCGGAACCCAACGGTTCCAGAAATTCGCATTGCGGGCGAAGCCGTGCAGCATCAGCACGGGGGTCGGCTTCTGCCACGGCCACAAGTAATCGTCGACCGCGCAATGCAGCGAAAACCCCTCGTCGAGGCGAACCATCGGCATCGCTAGTGCCTCCCCAACGCATGAATGTTCTGTGATCAGCCGAAAAAAACCTTGCACGGCATAGCATGCCCCGGCCGCCGCCGAATAGCCGACAGCTCAGCCGGGGACGACGCCGCGGCAGGAGACCGCTACCGCCACAAAAGAACGCGGGCCGTCCGTCCGGCCGCAGAGATAGGCGCTGCGCAGCTGCCCGACGAGCCGGTCGCGCCGCTCCGCGTCGAGGGTCGCCACATAGGCACCGAGCATGCCTTCGCCGCTCGCATAGGGCGCCCAATAATCGTCGAAATCGGTGAAATCCATGCGGATCATCAAGGACCGCTCGTCGACCTCGACGAGACCCGCCTCGGCCCAGATCCGCGGCAAGGCGCCCGGCGCGTAGATCGGCCGCGCCATCGTGTGGTCGCGCGCCTCGGCCGCGGCCGCGTCGAGCGCCGCGGCGGTGTCCCAGAACATGCGGGTGGCAACGGCCCCGCCCGGCGAATCCCAGAACGCCGCGCAGACGACCCCGCCCGGCCGGGTGACGCGGCGCATCTCGGCGACCGCCAGTTCGGGCCGCGGCAGCACTGACGGCAGCACCAGCATCGACAGCGCCCGGTCGAAGCTGGCCTCGGCAAAGCGCAGCGCGGCACCGTCGCCGTGCTCGATCCGGACGCGCGGATCGCGGTTGTTCGCCTGCGCCGCGGCGAGGTAGATCTCGGAGTGATCGATCGCGACGAGGCTCGCGATGTCGGCCGCCTCGGGCAGCGCGAAGGTCAGGCTGCCGGTGCCGCAACCCACTTCGAGGAGGCGCTCGCCGGCGGCGACGCCGGCATGGGCGATGAAAAGCGGCGCCAGACGCCGGCTCCAGCGCCCCATCAGCCGCTCGTAATTGGCCGCGTCGCGCGCATTGAACATCGACGGCATCGGCTCGCTCCTCCTGCTCGCGGTTGCAGCGACTTTAACCTTCGCGCCGCTGACCGCAACCGCGTTGGGTTGACCCTTGCTCGGCGCCGCCCGCCGCCGCATTCTCCGTTCCCCGAGGTCGACCCGACGACATGGAGGAACCGGGATGATTTACGAACTGCGGATCTATCATTGCGTGCCGGGCCGTTTGCCGGACCTGTTGAAGCGCTTCGACACGATCACCCTGCCTCTGTGGGAAAAGCACCGCATCCGGCAGGCCGGGTTCTGGACAGTCGCGATCGGGCCGTCGAACCAGGATCTCTATTACATGCTGCAATGGGAGTCGCTTGAAGAGCGTGCCCAGAAATTCGGCGCCTTCCAGGTCGATCCCGAATGGGTCAGCAAGCGGGCCGAGACCGAGAAGAACGGTCCGATCGTCGCTTCGATCAGCAATTGCATCCTGCAGCCGACCAGCTTTTCATCGGTGAAATAAAGGGAAGCCGCATATGCTCTACGAGCTTCGCATCTATCACTGCGTGCCGGGCCGCCTGCCCGACCTGTTGCAGCGCTTTGACACGATCACTTTGGGGATCTGGCGGCGCCACGGAATTGAGCAGGCCGGCTTCTGGACCACTGGAGTCGGCGAGTTCAACCAGACCCTGCATTACTTCCTCAAATGGCAATCGCTCGCCGAGCGCGAGACGAAGTGGAGCGCCTTCCAGGCCGATCCCGAGTGGCAAAGCAAACGCGCCGAGACCGAACGGAACGGCGCGATCGTCGCCCGCGTCGAGAACTACATCCTGCAGCCGACCACCTTTTCGGCGGCAAAATAGCGCTCCTGTCCGGCCGCATTGAATTCGGCTCCGTCTCTGCGTGCCGATCGACGCGACGCCCCACCGCCAGGACGCCGCCAGCGCAGGATCACCGCGGCCTGGGGCCGCAGGGCGGAGAACCCCGGCGAAAGCCAGCGAAAGCCGGGGGATTCCGCCTTGCCGACACCTCCGAAAGCGGCAGGGTCCGGCTAATTCGCCTTCGTCGCGGGCGCCTGCCGCGTTGCCGAAAGACAAGCGCGCTGCGCCGTCGCAAGATAGCGGCTCGCTCTCCTCTCCGATCGTCCGCCTTTGCTTGGCCGCCGGCCTGGGTTGAGCGCGATCGGCCGCGAGCGAATTGTTTTCCCGTGCGAGAGCTGTGCGGCGCCGCCCGGTGCCGGGAGCTGTTGGACCTGATCACAATCGGCTGCCGCGAGTTACGCAACATAACGGAATTTTACTCGCCAGTTACCGCGTCACACCGCGCGGTCACATTGCCCTCGTATACCTGCTCCGGTGAGCGGCTGCGGTTCTCCCGCGGCCGGAACGTCACGAGAGGCAAGGTGATGAGCAACATCGCACCGCTCCTCGAACCCCAACTGCCGCGGTTGCGGCGCTATGCCCGCAGCCTGACCCAGGATGTCGCCCGAGCCGACGATCTGGTACAGAACTGCCTCGTTCGGGCGCTCGCCAAGGAGCATCTTTGGCACCCTGGCACCGATCTACGCGCCTGGCTTTTCACGATCCTGCACAATCAGCATGTCAACGAGGTTCGCCGTCTGGTGCGCGAAGGCATCGTCGTTTCGGTCGAGGACATCACGCCGAACCTGGCAGCGGCACCTTCGGCCGCGGTCGCGTTGGAGCTGCGCGACCTCGAACAGGCGATTGCCGTCCTGCCGCGCGAACAGCGCGAGGTGGTCCTGCTCGCCGGCCGCGAGGGCAAGCACTACGACGAGATCGCGGCGACGCTCGGCATTCCGGTCGGCACCGTCCGCTCGCGGCTGTCGCGCGCCCGCGCCCGGTTGCGCGAACTGATGGGCATCGACGAAACGGCGCCATCCGGACCGGAACGGAACCCGGCGACTTTGCGGGAGGCTGCCTGAGCGATTAGTCCCGGCGATAGAGGGTCGCCGCTCGATGCTTCCGTTCCACGCGCGATCGAGCGACCGGCCGATTATCGGTAGCGTCGCCGCAGCGGAACGCCGCCGTCGCGGTTGCCGGGGAGGGAGCGCCGATGGCCCGTTCGGATCGACCCCATCGCCGCATCGTCGAGCGTTGCATCGACATAGCTGACGATCCTCGCCCAGCGCGGCTTCACGATCACCAAATCGCTGACTTACAACTTTGGCATAACCCTCGCTTTTCCCTGCGCCAGCCTCTTCATGATGTATGCGCTCGAACGCTACGGCCGCATCCGCACCTCTGTTACCGCCTTCGTCATCGCCACGGTGCTGGCCATCCTGTTCTATTATTCGCAGTCGGACAAAATGGTATTGCTGGTCGGGTTCTGCATGACCTTTTTTATCCAGCTGGCCGGCAACTCGATGCAGATCTTTACGTCTGAGGTATTTCCGTCGAATGCGCGCGCCTCCGGCTTTGGGCTGGCGCAATCGGGCGGGCGCATCGGTGCCGCGATCGCCTTTCCGCTGATCGGCATCGTCAGCGTATACGGGCTCGGCTATGTGATGACCGGCATCGCGGTGATGCTGGCGATCGCCGCCTTCATGGTGACGAAGATCGGCAAAGAGTTGCGGGGGCTGGCGCTCGACACGATCGCACCGATCACCGAGTGATCGCCGGGGCGCGGTCGCTCCGGCGGGGCTCGCGGCGGGCGCGAAAGAAGTCGCGCAGCAACCGCGCCGCCCTCGCCTCGTCGATCCCGCCGTAGATTTCCGGGCGATGATTGGCCTCGGGGCGAGCGAAGAGCCGCGGGCCGTGCTCAACGGCGCCGGCTTTCGGGTCGTAGGCACCGAAATAGAGCCGGCGCAGCCCGGCGAGACCGATCGCGGCGGCGCACATCGCGCAGGGTTCGAGCGTGACCCACAGGTCGCAGTCGGCAAGGCGTTTGGCGCCGAGGCTCTTCGCGGCGGCGCGCAGCACCAGCATCTCGGCATGCGCGGTCGGGTCATGATCGGCCTCGACCTGATTGCCGGCGGCGGCCAAGACCCGCCCGGCGGCGTCTACCAGCACCGCGCCGACCGGCACCTCCCCCCGGGCCGCGGCCGCCCCCGCCTCGGCCAGCGCGCGCCCCATCGGCGCAGCCGTCCTGCTCATCCCCAAATCATCGGGCCCGAATCATCGGGCGTGCCAGCGCCGGATCGGCTCGGGGATCGCGATCGGCCGCCGGGTCGAGAGCCGTATGAACAACCCCTCCTGCTCGGCCTCGGCATGGATCCGGTCAGCGACCGCGAACTCGGCGGCGAGCCGCCAGCGCACCCGGCCCAGCGCAGCGATCCGGATCCGCCCGACGAGCGGGTCGGCGAGCGTCACCGGCCGCCGGTAGGCGATGCGCGTCGCCACGAGGATCGGCGCCACGTCTTCGGCGAGCGCCCGGCTCAGCGGGTAGGCCCGCGCCATCAGGCCAAGCCGCAAATCCTCGAGCCAGCGGACGAAGACGATGTTGCTGACGACCCCGGCGAAATCGATGTCGTAGGTCTGGACGCGCAGCGGCTCCTCGTAGACCTCGCTCATCGGCGCCGCCGCGTCATCGACGGCCTCTGCGGCTACAAGGCCCGGCGCGCGCTGAGGGCCGCGCGCAACGTGCCGTCGTCGAGATAGTCGAGTTCGCCGCCGATCGGCACGCCTTGCGCAAGGCGCGACAGCCTGACCCCGCTGCCGGCGAGACGGTCGGCGAGGTAATGCGCCGTGGTCTGGCCTTCGACCGTCGCATTCAACGCCAGGATCAACTCCTGCCCGGGTTCGACGCGGGCGACGAGGCGGTCGATCGCCAGATCCTCGGGGCCGATGCCGTCGAGCGCCGACAGCGTCCCGCCGAGCACATGGTAGCGGCCGCGGAAGGCGCCGCTGCGTTCGAGCGCCCACAGATCCGCGAGATCCTCGACAACGCAGATCGTCTGCCCATCGCGCGCCGGGTCGCGGCAGATGGCGCAAGGCACCGCCGTGTCGAGATTGCCGCAGACCGGGCACGAGCGGACCGCCTCGGCCGCTTTCGCCATTGCCGCCGCCAGCGGCTCGAGCAGGCTCTCGCGCCGCTTCAGCAGATGAAGCGCGGCGCGGCGCGCCGAGCGGGGCCCGAGGCCCGGCAAGCGGGCGAGCAGTTGGATCAGGATGTCGAGTTCGGAGGTACCCATCGGAGCCGACCCGGAATCAAACAGCCCGCGTCGCGCCGCGCAAGAGCGCCAGAAGAAGGCCTCTCGGCGCCTCAGCCCGGCGCCGGCGCGGCTTGCGCCGGCAAAGGCAGGGCGGCGGCGCTTTCGAGGGTTCTGACGGCGAGCGTCTCGCGCCTGCCGCGGATCTCGATCTCGGAGCGCGGAAAGGGCGCGAGATCGAATTCGGCGCGGCGCACCACCTCCTCCGAAACGACCAGCTCGCAGCCATATTCCTTGGTCAGTTCCTGGAGCCGACTGGCGGTGTTGACCGCGTCGCCGATCGCGGTGATCGCGGCGGCGCTGCCATAGCCCATCTCACCGATAATCGTCGGACCGCAATGAATGCCGATGCCGATGCGCAACGGCCGATCGAGTTCGGCGCGCAGCGAGGCGTTGAGATCGGCCAGCCGCGCCGACATCTCGCGGGCGGCAAGGAGTGCCGCGCGGCAACCGGCCGCAGCGCCGGCCTCGATGCCGAACAGGGCCATCGCGCCGTCGCCGAGGAACTTGTCGACCCGCCCGCCGGCGGTCTCGACGGCACGCCCGACCGTCGCAAAATAGCGATTGAGGATGAAGACCACGTCGTAGGGCAGCCGGCCCTCGGAAAGGGCGGTGAAACCGCGGATGTCGGCGAACAGGATGGCGATCTCGCGCTCGCTGCCTTGCGCGATGTCGACCCGGCGCTGCCCGTCCATCGCGTAGGCGAAAGGCGGCAGCAGCGGCGTCACCTCGATCGGTCCCTTCGGCCGCAGCTGGCAGGCGAGGCGAACATTGGCGGTGGCGCCGATGCGGCGCAGGATGCGCTCTTCGGCCGGCCCCGGCGGATCCATGCTGCCTAGCGCGCCGCGCACGCGGATGCGGCAGGTCGAGCACCGGCCGCGGCCGCCGCAGACATGGGCATGCGGGATTTGCGCGAGCCGGCTCGCCTCGAGCACGCTGGTGCCGGGCGTCACCTCGATGAAACGCCCATCCGGATAGTCGATGCGCACGAGACCATGGCGCCGGCGCCAGAACGCGCGGGCGAGCCGCGCCAACAATACGGCGGCGATCATGCCGTAGAAGAACCAGGTCAAGAGGTCGGCGATCCGGCTCAACGCCGCCGCCGACGGCGGCGACGCCAGGCGCATCCCGGCGAAGGCATGGCGCGTCCAGTCGGGATCGCCGGCCGCCAGGGCGGCAACCTGGCGGCCCGCCTCGAACACGCCGAGCAGCGCCAGGACAGGCACCAGCACCGCCAGGACGAGCGCCGCCGACTGCATCCGCTCGTACCACGGCCGGACCCGCAGCCAATAATGCAGACCGATCATCGCGTGACCCCAGGCAACGACCAGGGTCACCATTTGCATCAGGCCGCGCTCGGGTGAGTGAACGAAGTAGGTCCACAACAGATACCGGTAATATAGGTAGTGAGTGCCGAAGTAGTCCTCGGAGATCCGCGTTCCCACGACATGCCCGGCGAGCAGGATAGGGACGGCGAAACCGAGTGCTATCTGCAACAATTCGCCGCTGCGCAGCCGCAGGGTGCGGCGCTCCCACAACGCCAACAACGCCAGGACGTAATGGACGAGAAAGCTGCCATAGAGCAGAAACTGCGCCGGCGGGTTCGACCACACGGCGAGGACGATCTGCAAGACCTTTTCCATCGCCGCCAATGACACGAGACCGACGGCGTGGTTCAGGAAGTGCATCGCCACATAGGCGAGCATCACCATGCCCGAAAAAAGCCGCAGTCTTCGGATCATCGAAGCGCCCGCCGGAGGCGGGGTCGGCGCGCGCCGGAAGCCTTCACCCGCCCCGGTCGGGGCAGGTCGGGGCCGCGCAGTGCGCGCTCCGGGGCGAGGCGAGGGAGGGATCGACGATGGCAACTGTCAGCACCAAACCATCCTAGGGGCGTCTATGCTGGAGATCCGACATCTGGTCAAATTCTTCGGGCTGTTGGCGGCGGTCGACGACATTTCCTTCGCGGTGCCGCGCGGTGAGGTCTTGGGTTTCCTCGGTCCGAACGGTGCCGGGAAATCGACGACGATGAAGATGATCACCGGTTTCGTCCCACCGACCTCGGGCACCGCGATCGTCTGCGGCCACGACATCAGAACCGAGCCGATCGCGGCGAAAAAACGGCTGGGCTACCTGCCGGAGGGAGCACCCGCCTATCCGGACATGACGCCGGCCGAGTTCCTCGGCTTCGTCGCCCGCATCCGCGGCTTTGCCGGTCGCGAGGCACAGCGGCGCATCGGCCGGGTCGTCGAGATGATCAAGATCGGCGAAGTCATGCAGCAGCCGATCGAGACCCTGTCGAAGGGTTTCAAGCGCCGGGTCGGAGTGGCGCAGGCGCTGCTGCACGATCCGAGCGTCCTGATCCTCGACGAGCCGACCGACGGCCTCGATCCGAACCAGAAATACCAGATGCGGGAAGTCATCGACGCAATGCGGCGCGATAAGGCGATCATCATTTCGACGCATCTCCTCGAAGAGGTCGAGGCGGTGTGCAGCCGGGCGATCGTGATCGCCCACGGCCGCATCCTCGCCGACGGCACGCCGGCCGAGTTGGCGCAGCGTTCCCCGCATCACAACGCCGTCCGCCTTGCCGTCGCCGCCGGCGACCTGACGCAGATCCGCGCCGAGCTGTTGCGGCTGCCGGCCGTCAGGGCGGTCGATCCGGTCGCCGATGGCGACGGCGAAGGACTCGTCGTCCTGCCGCGCGGTGCCGAGCCGATCGTCGCCGACATTGCCGATCTTGCGCGGGCCCACCGCTGGGATCTCGCGCTGCTGCGGGTCGAGCGCGGGCGTCTCGACGAGGTGTTCCGGGCGATCACCGCCCCCGCTGCCGAAGCCGCGGCCGCCTGACACCGATGCGCAATGCCCTCGCCATCTTCCGGCGCGAACTCGCCGGCTATTTCACGACGCCGCTCGCCTATGTCTTCATTGTCATCTTTCTCGTCATGGCCGGGGTGCTGACCTTTTTTGTCGGCAATTTCTTCGAGCGCGGCCAGGCCGATCTGCAGCCGTTCTTTGCCTTTCATCCGTGGCTCTATCTCGTCCTGATCCCGGCCCTGTCGATGCGACTCTGGGCCGAAGAGCGCAAGAGCGGCACGATCGAGCTGTTTTTGACCCTGCCGATTTGCATGATCGAGGCAGTGCTCGGAAAATTCCTTGCCGCCTGGTGCTTCGCCGGCATTGCGCTCGTCCTGACCTTTCCGTTCTGGCTCACCGTCAACTATCTCGGGCGGCCCGACAACGGCGTGATCCTGGCGAGCTATCTCGGCAGCTGGCTGATGGCGGGCGCGCTGCTCGCCGTCGGCGCCTGCGTCTCGGCCACGACCAAGAACCAGATCATCGCGTTTGTCGTCACCGCCGCCCTCGCCTTTATTTTCACCGTCGCCGGTACCCCCATCGTGATCGGCATGCTGCAAGGCTGGGCTCCCGAATGGCTGATCGTCGCCGTGGCGCAAATCAGCCTCGTCGATCATTTCGACGCGATTACGCGCGGCGTCATCGATCTGCGCGACGTCGTCTATTTCCTGTCGGTCATGATCGCGTTCCTGTGCGCCAACGCGATCCTGATCGACCTCGAAAAGGCCGAATGAGATGGCGCAATCGACGCAGTACCGCGGCTTCTTTGCGGCGCGGCGCGGCACCGCCTGGGCGGCCCTGGCCTGCATCGCGCTGATCCTCGTCTCGGTCAACGTGATCGCCGGCCGCTTCCTGCGGCTGCGCCTCGATCTGACCGCCGAGCATCTCTACACGCTGTCGCCCGGCACCTCGCGGACCCTCGCCAAGATCGGCGAGCCGATCACCTTGCGCTTTTACTATTCGAAGAAGCTCGGCGACACGGCGCCGGCCTATGGCGTCTATGCGCGGCGGGTGCGCGAGCTGCTCGATCAATACGTCGCCGCAGCGCATGGCAAGATCCGGCTCGAGGTCTTCGACCCGCAGCCTTTCTCGCCGGTCGAGGATCAGGCGGTCGCCTTCGGCTTGCAAGGCGTGCCGCTCAACGGGTCGGGCGAGCAGGTGTATTTCGGCCTCGCCGGCACCAACTCGACCGACGACCAGCAGGTCATTGCGTTTTTTTCGCCGCAGCGCGAACGCTTTCTCGAATACGATCTGACAAAGCTCGTCCACAATCTCGCGGTGCCGAAAAAGACCGTCGTCGGGCTGATCAGCTTCCTGCCGCTCGAAGGCGACACGGCGGCGATCATGGAGGGGCGGCCGAGCGCGCCGATGGCGATCGTCTCGCAGCTGCAAGAGACCGACACGGTCAAACCGCTCGCCGACGACATCACGACGATCCCCGCCGACATCGACGTCCTGATGCTGGTGCACCCGCAGTCTCTCTCCGACAAGACCTTGTTCGCGATCGACCAGTTCGTGCTGCGCGGCGGCAGGGCGCTCGTTTTCGTCGACCCTTATTCCGAGCTTGCCGCGGCGCATCCAAACCGGCCCGGCGAGCCCGGATCGGCGACGGCGAGCGATTTGCCGCGGCTTTTCAAGAGCTGGGGAATCGAAATGCCGCCGGGGATCGTCGCCGCGGATCGGCGCAATGCGCAAAGCGTCAATGTGCCGGTCCCCGGCCGCAGCCCGGTAACGCTCGATTATGTCGCCTGGCTCGACCTGCGCGGCAACGAGCTCGATCGCCGGGACATGATCACGGCCGATCTCAACCATGTGGCGATCGCCACCGCTGGCATCATCGAGAAGCTGCCGAAAGCGACGACGACGATCGAGCCGCTGATCACGACCTCGCCGGATTCGATGGCGATCCCGGTCGACAGGGTGACGGGAATGCCCGACGTCGCCGGGCTCCTCGCCGACTTCAAACCCTCGGGCAAGCGCTTCGTCCTGGCGGCGCGGCTCACGGGCATCGTCGACAGCGCCTTTCCGAAGGGCCCGCCGCAGCCGCCTGCGGCACCGGCCGGCGCGAAGGCGGGCGGCGGGCAACCCGGTCCGGCGAAACCCGCAGCATCGAAAGCGGCGACGTGGCTCACCCGTTCGGTCGAGCCGATCAACGTCGTCGTCGTCGCCGACACCGACCTGCTCGACGACAGCTTCTGGCTGCAGGAGGAGAATTTCTTCGGCCGGCAGGTGATGGTCCCGACCGCCGACAACGGCGACTTCGTCGCCAACGCGATCGACGTGCTCGCCGGCGGCGGGGATCTGATCGGCCTGCGCAGCCGCGGCACCGTCGCCCGGCCGTTCGAGGTGGTGGACCAAATCCGCCGCGAGGCCGAGGCGCGTTACAGCGCCGAGGAGCAGGGCCTGCAGGCAAAGCTCAAGAATACCGAGGCCAAGCTCGCCGATCTGACCGGCAGCAGCCAAACCGGCGCGGCGGCGCCGCTGTCCCCGGACCAGGCGAAGGCGATCGCCCAGTTCCGCGCCGACATGCTGCAGACGCGGCGCCAGCTGCGCGAAGTGCAGGCGGCGTTGCGCAGCAACATCGCACGGCTCAAGGCCGCGCTCGAATTCGTCGACATCGCGCTAGTGCCGATCCTTGTGGCGCTCGTTGCCATCGTGTTGGCGGCGGTGCGGATCAGGCGGCGGCAGCGCCGTGCCGTCGAACCGTGACGGGCGACCCGTGAGCGACGGAGATCTAGCGGGCGGGGCTCGCGGCGAGGCTGCAGCATGCGACAGCGCGGACTGATCCTTCTCGCCGTGGCCGCGGCGGTTGCTGTGGCGGCGGCGATCGCCACAGCGGCGACCAGCGATCGCACCACGATGAGCGCCCCGGCCAACCGGCCGGCCTTCCCGGCGCTCGCCGGCGAGCTCGGCAACGTCGCCTCGGTCGCGCTCGAGCGCAAGGGGCTGAGCGTGACCTTCCGGCGCCGCGGCGAGGATTGGCTCGTCGTGCAGAAAGGCGATTATCCCGCAGCCCCCGGCAAGCTGCGGCAGCTCGCGCTGAGCCTCGCCGAGATGCGCCTCGTCGAGCCGAAGACGCGCCTTCCCGACCGCTATGCGCGGCTCGACGTCGAGGATCCGGGCAACGGCGCTGCGGCCCGCGTCGCGGTCGCCGACAAATCGGGCCAGCCCCTCGCCCGGCTGATCGTCGGCAAGCGGCGCTTCGACCGGCTCGGCGAGGGAGAGAACGGGGTCTATGTACGCAAGCCGGGCGATGCCCAATCCTGGCTGGCGAGCGGCGACCTCGACCTCTCGGGCGATCTCGCGAGCTGGCTCGACCGACAGATCGTCGACATCCCCTACAGCCGCATCGCCAAGGTGAGCCTGACCCAGCCCGACGGCACGCGAGTCGTGCTGAGCCGGGCCAAGCCCGATGGTCAGTTCGCCGTCGAGAACGCCCCGCCGAAGACCGGGTTCAAAAGCGAGTCGACGATGAACGAGCCGGCGATGGCGCTCGCATCCTTGGATCTCGACGATGTCGCGCCGGCCGCCAGGATGCCGGTTCCGGAGAGCGGTACGGCGGCCGCCTCGTATACGACCTTTGACGGGCTGACGATCGATCTGCGGCTCAGCGAAAAAGGCAAGACCGATTGGATCGCGCTCGTCGCGACCGGCTCCGGCCGGGCGGCCGCCGAGGCGAAGCGGATCGATGCGCGGGTCGAGGGCTGGAGTTACGCGATCCCGTCCTACAAGGCAGCGATGCTCAAGACCAGGCTTGCCGACCTGATCGAGCCGAAAAAGGGCTCGTGAACGGCGGCGGGCGTCGCCCGGCCGCGTGCCGAGCGGCGTCATGTTTTAAACAACGCTACGGCCGGCGTTGACGGACGGCGCCACGATGCCGGCCTTCAGCGACGAGCGCCTTATCGATGCGGCCGGTGCGGTTGTTGCAGATCGGCCGGAACAGCGGCCCCTGCTCGTCGCCGCCGTGGCCAGCCGCATCGAGGTCGTCGTGGCCTCGATTGGCGAGCCCTCCCCCTCGATGGGCCCTCGATGGGGACCTCGATGGGGGGAGGTTGGGTGGGGTGACGAAGCGGCCGGGCTCCGGTGAAAAAGCATCCTGTGGACGGCGCGTACCACCGTGCCCGAGCGATACGGCAGAATATGACCGATGCCGAGAGAAGCATTTGGCGAATCCCATCATGGGGGTGGGAACGCGCTGACGATCCGTGAATACCGCAGACCCTCCCACGGAGCCTTCAGCCGGAGTCGAGCGCTGGATCGGGGAGCATCAAGCTGTATCGGCTTTGGCGCAAGCGCCGGTCGCTTGTATGCTTCAGTGCGCCCATACGGAGGCTGACGGCTCGGCTCCAGGCAAAGGAGACCACATCCATGACGATCGATGTCGCGACCGGCATTAGCCGCATCCTCAAAGAGGAGGGTGTGGGTTGGGTTTCGACCTTCCCTGTCTGCCGGGTGAACAACGCACTCGGCCGGGAAGGGGTGCCGATGCTGATGATGCGCGACGACCGCTACGCCGTCGCGGTCGCCGACGCGTTCTCGCGCATCACCGCGGGCTCACGGATCGGGGTGTGCACCTTCCAAGGGGGCGTCAATGCCGCCGGCATGCAGTACGCCTACGCCGGGATGGCGCAGGCCTATGAGGATGGCTCGCCCGTTCTGTGCATCACCGATGGCGTGCCGGCCGGCAGCTCGGGCAACAGCCAGTACGATGTCGCATCGGCCATGAATACCGTGTCGAAGTGGTTCGGCTATCTCGACAGGCCCGAGCGCACGCCTGAGCTGATGCGCCGCGCCTTCACCATGCTGCGCAGCGGCAGACCGGGCCCTGTGATCCTGGCTATTCCCAATGCCACGGCCACATACGACGAGACCGCCGACCCCTACCGTCCCGTCAAGGGCTGGAAATCGGCGCCGGACCCGGCGGATGTGCGCGCTGCCGTCGAGCAGCTTCTGGAAGCCCGCAACCCGCTGATCTACGCCGGCGAGGGGGTCATCTACGCGGGCGGCTCGGAAGACCTGAAAGCGCTGGCGGAGCTCGTGAATGTGCCGGTGATCACGACGCTCAAGGCGAAAGGGGCGTTCCCGGAGAACCATCCGCTGTTCGTCGGCGTGCGCGGCGATCAGGTGGCGCACTACCTGAACAAAAGCGACGTCATCCTCGCCGTCGGCTCGAGCCTGTCGCCGGGCCGCTTCAGCCACGGCATTCCTGATGCGGCGAAGAAGACCCTCATCCACTGCAACGTCGACGAGCTGCACATCAACAAGATGTATCCGACGGCGCAGGCGGTGATCGGCGACGCGCGCCTGGCCTTGCAGGCGCTCCGCCGGGAAGTGTCCGACCGCACGTCCGGTGCCGGACGGGCGGCGGGTAATGTGGCGGCGGAAGTGCGGGCGGCACGGGACGAGGGGCTCGCCAGATACCGGCAGGTCATGAACTCCGACGAGAAGCCGATCAACCCCTATCGGGTGTATGGCGATCTGATGGAGGTGCTGGACCTCAAGAATTCGTTCGTGACGCACGAATCCGGCAACACGCGCGACCAGCTGAGCACGGTCTTCGACACGCTCATTCCGCGCGGCTTCCTGGGCTGGGGCAATGTCTCCACGCTCGGCTTCAGCCTGGCTGCTGCCATTGCCGCCAAGAAGGCGTTTCCAGGCCGGGCATCCGTGGCGGTGACCGGCGAGGCAGGCCTCGGCTACATGTTTGGCAACCTCGAGGTTCTGCTGCGCGAGAAACTCGGGATCACGGTCGTGCACATCAGCAATGGCGGCTTTGCGGGCTATGGACCCGGCTTCTGGGGGCCGGGACACGATCCCTTCACCCACCGGGTGCTGGGGCCCGACGAGGTGGATATGTCGAAGGTGATCGGCGCCCTCGGCTTCCACACCGAGCGGGTGAGCGAGCCGGCCGAAATCATCCCGGCCCTGCGGCGGGCGCTCGGCGTCAATACGTCGGGTCGCCCGGCCTATATCGAGTTCATCTGCTGCCAGTACCCGGTTTACGGCCAGTGGGTCGGACGGGGGGAATGACGCGATGCCGAAGCTGATCCCCGTCCCCGACGCGTTGAGCCAGCCCTTCTGGGACGCAGTCAATCAAAGGCGGCTCGTCCTGCAGCACTGCACTCAATGCGACAGGCTGCAATACCCGCCGCAGCAGGCCTGCCAGGCGTGCCAATCGGCCGCCAGCCTGGCGTGGAAGGAGGTCGCGGGCAAAGGCCACATCGCGACCTACATCGTGATCGAGGATGGCCGCCTCAACCGGCGCATGCCCGATCAGCCCTACAACCTCGCAATGGTGACCTTGGACGCGGACCCCCGGGTCAATTTCTATTCCAATCTCCCGGGCACCCCGCCCTACCAGGCGCCGGTGGGCGCCGCCGTCGAGGTGACCTTCGAGGAGGTCGCCCCAGGCCAGCTCATCCACGAGTGGCAGGTCGTCGCCTAGGTGGATAAATTCACAATGAGACGGTGAGCCAGTGAGATTCCGAGGCGGGAGCGATGGCATTCGAGAATGATCGATTAACAGAGAAGGTGATTGGCCTTGCAATCGAGGTGCATCGGCAGCTCGGGCCCGGCCTGTTGGAATCCGCATATGAGGAATGCCTTTGTCTAGAGCTGCAAGAGGCCGGCTTGGCATTTCGACGCCAGGTACCGTTGCCGATCACATACAAATCGATCCGATTGGATTGCGGCTATAGACTCGATCTGCTGATCGAGGATCAGCTGATCCTCGAACTCAAGTCGGTCGAAGGCCTGTTACCGATCCACGAAGCGCAGGTGTTGACATACATGAGGTTGAGCGGAGTCCACACCGGGTTATTGCTTAACTTCAACTCTGCGGTTTTAAAAAGCGGCATACGGCGGCTGATGTTGTAAGTATCTCACTGTCTCACTGCCTCGTTGTGAATAAAGCGTAAAGGAGAGGGGAGCCATGACCGCGCCAGAGGGGTATCAGTGGCGGCGAGACGAGGACGGCCTCGGCGTATGGGAGCACCGTGGCAAGGTCGCCGTGTCCGGGTTCGGACATTCACCGGTCGACCGTCGCTGGGACGAAGTGTCGATGGACAAGACGCTCGGCGCCTACTCCATCCTGGCCTGCCAAAAGGCGATGGACGAGGCAGGCGTGACGCCGGATCAGATCGACGGCGTCATCTGCTGCGACAGTCATATTGCCGGCGGCAGCGGCGGCTCCGCGTCGCAATGGGCGCCGCGGCCCTACTTCGCCCCGCCCTACGATTCGGAGTGGGGGCTCACTCTCATCAACGCGCAGTGGCTGATCGAGCAGCTGCGCCTCTCCAACGTCAAATTTGCTCCGACAGGCGTGCCGACGATCAGCGAAATGGTGGGCATGGCGGCGCAGGCCGTGGGTGACGGCCTCTGCCACACCTGTCTCATGATCTACCCGACAGGCAATCTCGAAGGCCGCTATCGCCGCGGCGGCGAGAACGCCGACGACTACGCCCGCGGCGCCCGCCAATGGACGGCGCCCTGGGGCAATCACGGCGGCAATGATTTCATCAACATCTTCCCGCACAATCAGTATTGCCTGAAATACGGCGGCAAGCACGACGACCTCGCCCCGTTCGTCGTCAACCAGCACAGGAACGGGCTGCTGACGCCGTGGGGGTACAACGCCAGCCACAAGGTGCCGCAGCTCACGATCGAGGATTACGTCAATTCGCGCTACATCCTGAATCCATTGAGGCTGTGGGACTGCGACCGGCCGGTCAACGCATCGACCGCCTATCTCTTCACGACGGCCGAGCGCGCCCGCGACATGCGCCAGCCACCGGTCTATGTGCTCAACCACTCGCAGCATAATTTCAGGAAGCGCAGCACACAGGAAGATCTGGACGAGATCGAGGACTGGACCGACCGCGCCGCCAGGCGGATGTACGAGGGCGCCGGGCTCGGGCCCAACGACGTCGATATATTCAATCCGTACGACGGCTATGCCCCGATGGCGCAGTTCTTCCTGGAGGGCTTCCAGTGGCACGGCGTCAAACGCGGCGACGCCTTCGCGTTCTACGCCGGCGATATCCGGGTCGAGGGACCGCACCCGTTCTCTTCGAGCGGCGGCAATCTCGGGACCGGACGCCTCCGCACGGCCATGTACACCGACAGCATCGAGCAGCTCCGCGGCACGGCCGGCGCCCGGCAGGTCAGGGTGCGGGTAGAGACTGCGCTCGCGGCATTCACCACGCCCAGCAGCGGCGGCTGGATCATGTTCGGCAAAGCCCCGAGCTGACGGCCTGTGACACTGGAGATCACAGGCCCACGGCGATCAGCCTCGGCCACGTGCAGTGCTATAAGTCGAAGTCATACGCTTGAGTGCGAGCGATAGCCGTCAGTCGGTCAACCGAATGCGACAAGACCGCATTCCCCAGGGATCACCTTCGGCCAGCAGCTTGCCTGCGGCGACGATGGCGACGACACGCGCCTGCAGCATCAGGTGACCAACTTGAAAGTACGGTTCGCAATTATCCCCCATCACGCCGCCGACAACGCCGGCCACCGACTACCATTCCGTAGTGGCTTGACGTAAAATCCAGGAATCAAAGTGATCGAGCGGTGCTGACGCCAAGCGTGCTTCTGTGACAATGTGAAATGGCACGTTCTCGGCGCGCAGTTTCTGCCAATCTCCGCTTGTTTCCTTCTATTCTTCCGGTGTAATTGGCCGCTCACTGTCGAGAAGTGAGCGAAGTGCTTCGTGCCGTACGATAGATACGCACGCTGCTGGCCGAAGGTCGAACAAATCGTCTCGCTGCCTGAACGGTTTTTCGGTCACATCGATCATGTGATAAGGCCGCTTTCCGAGTCGGTCGACCGAAGCCAAAAAGAACGCAAGCTCGGGGGCTGAGTGGCGGCCAAACCAGACGACGAGCCGATCATCTGTGGCGGCCACTTGGTCCCAGAATTCGCCAAGGTGGTTCGCCACTTCAGATGCTTCATAAAACTGGTCCCACCAAGCCGCCCGCGGCGAGGGCGTGCCAGGTTGATTGGCCCACAACTAAGATCGTCACGAAACGGCAGTACCTCGTCGTCCTGGCCGGCGTCAGGAATCGCCCGGATCAGCGACCCACCGGCCGAATCCCCGGGCGCGATTGTGCAGCCTCTTCATTTGCCGCGAAACACGACGAGGGCGTCGACCGCCTTCACTCCCTGACCTGAGGGCAGCACCATGAGCGGATTGATATCCAACTCTGCCAAGTGTCCTTCAAGGTGCATGGCGAGGTGCGACACGCGCACGAGGGTATCCGCGAGCGCCTCGAGGTCGGCCGCTGGCCGTCCGCGGAAGCCCTGCAGCAGCCGGGCTCCTTTGACTTCGGCGATCATCACCTGGGCTTCCGAGCGCGTGATGGGGCAGCGTCGCAGGGCCACATCGTTGTAGACCTCGACCATTACGCCGCCACTGCCGAAGAGGAGCACCGGGCCCAATTGCGGGTCGCAAGACACGCCAATGATAACTTCGACACCTTCTCCGACCATCTCCTGCACCGACACGCCGGTGATCCGAGCCTGTAGGGCTATCGCATTTGCCGCATCTACTCCCTCGCCCTCGATGGGGAGGGCACTTAAATAGGCCTTGGCATTGGCCATGATCTCTGAGTAGGCCGTTCGCACTTGTGCCGCGTCGCCGAGGTTCAGCCGCACGACCCCGGCCTCGGTTTTGTGCAGAATGTCCGGCGAGTCGACCTTGAGAACCACCGGAAACCCGAGCTGCTCTGCGGCCGCGACGGCGGCCTCTGCAGAATTTGCCCGGCGCTCGCGCGCACTCGCCACGCCCCAGGCTGCCAACAGCTTTTTGCTCTCGGATTCCGAGAGTGTTGGACGCCGCAAGCCAAGCGCCTGGGCGATGGCTTGATCCTGCGGCGCCGTGCGCGGCGGGGCCGCGGCAAAGCCGTCGGCCAGGCGACGCTCGCGCCATGTATGATACGCGAGGCGGGCCTGCAGGCCTCGGGCCAATTTGTCCGGCGTGTAGAAGATCGGTATCCGGGCGTGTTTGAGCTGTGCCAGGCCAGCCTTGGCGTCCCGGCTTCCCGTCCACAAGAACACCACGCCCTTATTGGTCCGATCACGCTGGCTGATGACCTGCCGAGCTTGCGCGTCCGCCCCGGCGCTCGCCACGACGAGCGTCCCCATCCGCGGATCGTTGATCATATGCTCCATGATCTGCGGGAACGACTCGCTGTTGGCAAAGCCTGTCACATCGGCAGGGTTCGCCGCCCAGCCGAAGCCCTTGAGGATCGCGTTGATGCCGTCGCGCGCCTCCGGCCCAAGCAGCGGCAGATCGAGACCGGCCTGACCGCACATGTCGGCGGTCAGCGAACTGATGCCGCCCGAATGGGATACCACCGCGATGCCGGGCACTTGGGGCTTGGGGGTGTGGGCCAGGAGGTGTGCTAGCTCCAGGAGTTCGTCGTAATCCTGGGCCCGGATTACCCCGTATTGGGCAAAGATCGCATCATACCGGGCATCGGCGCCCGTCAGTGCAGCCGTATGCGAGCGTGCCGCCCGCGCGCCGAGTTCCGAACGGCCGATTTTGATGAGGACGATCGGCTTGTCGCGCTCGGCCGCGAGCTTGGCCACTTCGAGAAATTTATCGGCCTCTTTGAAGCCTTCGACAAAACCGGCAATGACCCGAGTATCGGGATCGTCCAGCAGGTAGCGGGCGAAATCCGTAAAGTCGAGGTCTGCCTCGTTACCGGTCGAGATGATATAGCTGAAGCCGATGCCGTTCTCCTCCGCCCGCACCAGGAACGGCCCGAACGCCGTCGCCCCGCTTTGGCACACGAGGCCGATCGGCCCGGTCAGACCGGACGCCCCGCGCGAGGAAGAGGTGGCCCAGATGCCGTCTTTGAAATTTGCAAGCCCCAGGCAGTTGGGGCCGCTGATGCGCATGCCCGAGGTGCTGGCAAAGGCACCCAATTCCCCCTGCAAATCGCGCCGGTCGTCGACGCCGCGCTCGGCAAAGCCGGCCGAGATCACGATCGCTGATCCCGCTCCCTTGCGGTGGCTCTCCCGGAGGACGTCGAGCACCTGGTCGTAGGGCACCACGATGCCCACCAGGTCGGGGGCCTCCGGCAAGTTCGTCACACTCGGGTAGGACTTCACCCCCATGATTTCGTCATAACGCGGGTTCACGGCATAAACCCGCACCCGGTCTTTGGCCTTGAGCGCCGCAGCCAGAAACCGCCCGCCATACTGCATCCGCGGCGTCGCGCCCACGATCGCTATGGAGCGCGGGTTGAGCATTTTGTGGATCGACGCCATCTGCGGTTCAGTCCAGAACTCCATAACACCCCCGGAAAGAACGTGGTCCCTCGGGTCGGCGGGTCGGCAACCCCACGCTCTGCGAACGGCGCTGCCATCGGCCGATATTCCCGCATCATTGGCTGATGCAGAGCGCTTGCGCCAGGGCCTGCCGGCCGATGCCGGACGAGGAGATCGGTGCAAGGCGATAATCGACCGGGTCGAACTCCGTCCGAAGGGTCTGCAGATGATCCTGTCGCTCGTCCCGCTCACGCCGGCCGCAGCAGCGCCGCGGGGTGGAGAGGAGGTTCGACGCCCTGGTTAGTGGCCGCATCGGTTCGGCGGCCGAGCTGGCAAGTCTCGAAGGCATCAGCGATCGGCTCGGTTGCGAGCTCCCCGATCACGCAGGATCGCGGCAAACGGCCTCAATGTTGTGGCCGTCCGGATCGAGGACAAATGCCCCGTAGTAATACGGATGATAGTTGGGCCGAAGCCCTGGCTTGCCATTGTCGCGCCCGCCCGCGTCGACCGCCGCTGCGTAAAAGCGGTCGACGGCAGCGCGATCCGGAACCGCAAAAGCCACGTGGACGCCAGTAATGACCGACGGTTTCAGACCGATCCAGAAGAAGGCCTTCTTATCGGCTCCGTATCCGAAAGATTCTGCGCCCTCTGAATACAGACGTTCGATGCCGATCGCTTGCAGGGTTTTGTCATAGAAAGCCTTTGATCGATCGAGATCGCTGACGCCGATGGTTACATGATCAAGCATCGAATTCTCCCGAGACAAATCCGACAGCCGTTTCCAATGACCCTGGCCCCGGCAGGGTGGCGTTCAATACCGGCCCGATTTACCTCGCGGTAGACGGTCCATCGTCCGAGCCCGAGCTGTTTTGCGGCCGCGGTCGGTGACAGAGCTGCTTTCACCAGGCGGAGCGCGGCGGCGATCTTGTCAGCGTCGAGGGGTCGGCGTCCCGGATTCTTGCCCTTCGCACGGGCGGCGGCAATTCCATCCTTGGTCCGCTCGGCGATCGGGCTCCGCTCCAAATGCACGATCAGCCTGTCCGGCGGCGAGCCACTCGCGGCTTGCGCGGAGTCGCCGAGATCACCAACTGGTACGCCGCGAGCCCGGCGGAAAAGCGCGCCATCCTGGCGCGGCTCGTCGCCCGCGGCCGGTTGCCGGAGACCCGTCGATGACCCCGCGCCTAGCCGGTACCGATTACGGCCTGTGCTCACGCGCCGCGGCCGTTCTCCTCGGCAGCCTCTTGCTGACCGGTTGTGCGCCACAGGCGCCGGCGGTCCACTGGGTCAAGGCGGGCGTCGACGAGGCGACGGCGCAGCGCGAGCTCGAAGCCTGCCGCGTGCAAGCCAATGCCGCGCTCGCCACTCAGGAAGGGATCAACGAGGACATCACGGCGACATTGGGCGGCAACTGGCAGCGCGGCAGCACGCTTGGCATCGAAGAGCAATCGCTGAACCGCTCGGCCGCCGGTGCCGCCGACCAGGCCTTGGCAAGCTGCATGCTGGCGAAGGGCTTCGCCAGGGCGAGCTGACCCGGAACCGGATCACCGACAAGAGGAGCGGGCGCGATGCGCGACACGCTGCTCGGCCCTTACCGGGTCGAGGCCTTCAACACCTCCCGCGAATCCGACAACAAGATCCACGACGACGCGGTCGCGCGCCGCTTTGGTTTTGCCGGCGGGCTGGTGCCGGGGATCGACGTCTACGGCTATATGACGCATTTCCCGGTCGCCCGCTGGGGCAGCGCCTGGCTCGAACGCGGCACCGCCGAGTGCCGTTTTCTGAGGCCGGTCTATGACGGCGAGACGGCACTCGTCAGCGCCAGGGAAACTGTCGACGGGCTCGACATCCGGGTCGAATGCCGCGGCGAGGTCTGCGCCACCGGGCGTGCCGCATTACCGGTGCGCGTTGCCCCGCCGCCGGCGGCGTTCGCCGGAGCCGTCCCGCCGCCGCCCGTGGTGCGGCCGGAGGCCGACGAAGTGTCGCTGGCGGTCGGCACGCGGCTTGCGGTCCGGCCGGTCAAGGTGAGCGAAGACGCGGCGGCGCAGCAACTGCGCGAACTGCGCGAGGCACTGCCGCTCTACCAGGACGAGCGCCTCGTCCATCCGGCGGTGGTGGCCGGACTCGGCAATTGGGCGCTCAAGGACAATGTGACCCTCGGGCCCTGGATGCATGTCGGCAGCCGCATCGAGCATTTCGCCGCCGCCCGCATCGGCGACGAATTGACGGCGCAGGCACGCGTCACCGCCAATTACGAGAAGAGGGGCCATCGCTTCGTCGATATCGACGTCCTCGTCATCGCCAACGGCGCGACCTCGATCGCCCGCCTCGCCCACCTCTCAATCTATCGCCTGCGGCAGCACGCCGCGGCCTGAGCCGCCGTGCGCGGTCCCCGCATCAGCCGAGGGCTTTTTCCAAAAGGTCGAGGGCGGCGATCGAAAAGGCGCGCATATTGTCGAGACGGTCGCTGTTGCCGGTCTCGACGGTCGTCGAGCGCTCGCCGCCGGGGCCGATGACAGCGATGCAGGAATGGCCGGCGGCATGGCCGTACCGGCTGCCGGTCGGGCCGGCGGTGCCGGTTTCGCCAACCGCCCAATGCGTCGCGAGCTTGCCGCGGACCTTGCGGGCGAAGAGCAGCGCGTAGGGTTCGGTCGACGGCGTGATGCCGGCCATCTCGGCCTCGGTGACGCCGAGGAGCTCGGTGCGCGACTGCCGCGTATAGACGACGCCCCCGCCCATGAAATAGGCCGAGGCGCCGGGGATCGCGAGCAAGGCCGCCGAGACGAGCCCGGCGGTCGAGGATTCGGCAATCGCGATCGTCTCGCCCTTCGCCTTGAGCTTGGCCGCGATCCGTTCCGCCTGCGGCAGCAGGTCTTGCAGCATCTCCACCTCCGTTTCGGCGATCACCTTTTCGCCGCGATCATGCGCCACGCGCCGGACGATTGCAGCAATCCTCTAAAGCGCCCGAGGACGCCGTATCATTTCGGTCAGCCACTCTCCCCGCAAGGCGGGGAGCAAACGGCGCGAGGCGGCAACTGATCCGTCCTATCAGGGGAACCGTGATTAAAGTAAGCTGCGGCTTCGCCAAGACATGTCCCATGTAAAACGACGGAGAACCTTCATGCGCTGCTCGCTGGCGATCGTCGGGATACCCTCTATCGCAATGTTGCCGGCGACCGCCGCAATGGCGGTTCCCGCCGTCGACGCAATCCGCTCGGGAAACACGGCTTCGCTGCCGCCGTCTGTCCTATGGCCGGCGCATGACGCGGGTCGGTTTGACGGCAATTGGGTGGTGACGCTCGTCTGCTTGCCCGATCCGAAGAACGCTTTCCTCGGCTTCACTTGGCAGTTCGCGGCGCGGGTCAAAGACGGCGTGCTGCATGGCCAGCGCGGCATCGCGGGTCTGCCCGCTTCCCTGACGCTCGACGGGCCCATCCAACCCGACGGCAGCGCCCTCTTGAGCGCACATGGCCTAACGGGCGACCCGTTCTACGCCGTCGGCCACGTCGCGCAGGGCACCCCCTTCGGCTACCACGTCAGGGCCCAATTCGTCGGGGAGCGCGGCTCGGGTACCCGGATCGAGCTCAGAGCCTGCAACTATACCTTCGTCCGACAGTGACGCGCCCACAGGGCGCGGACTTGCCGCGACATGCCGAAACGGCTTGCCGCGCGACACAGAGCAGCGCCGCCCCGCGGGACGGCGCTGCTTCAAAGGCGCGGCGATGCCGCTGCGATTATTCGGCGGCGATCCGGGTCGGGGTCTGCGCCGCGGCGAGCACCGCCGCGGCTTCTTTGGCGACCTGGGTGCCTTCGAAAAATCGCGGGTTCTGCGTGCCCCACAGCCGCACCGCGTTGGCGAAGGTGAAGTCGCGGAAGTCGGCCGCGGTGATGTGGCCGTCTTCGACGAGCTCATAGGCTTCGGGCAGCGGGTGGCGCATGTCGATCACGTCGAAATGCCCGATATCCGAGCTGAAGATCGCATTCAGCTTGGCCCCGAACGGGTTCTGCCGGCCGAACGCGGTGGCGTTCATCCGGTCATCAGCCTCGCAGCCGAAATAATAAGGCCTGGCGTAGAGGTCGACCCAGTCCTCCTTGCGGGTGATCTGGCAGGCCGAGAAATCGTCGACATTCTCGATCCCGCCGGTCAGATAGGCCTGTTCCGGGTCCGGCAGCCCGGCGCGGTCGCGCAGAGCGTCGGCGATGTCGTCATAGCCGTATTTCTCGACGAGGCTCAGCAATCTGGCGCGGTCGAGCTTGTCCGGGTGCATCCGTTCGAGCGCCCTGGCGCTGCGCCGCTCCCAATGTTCGATCAGGTCGCCGAACAATTGGCTCGCCCAGCCGACGCCGCCTTCGAGGAATGCGAAACGCAGCCCCGGGAAGCGGCGGGTGACGCCGCCGAGAAAGATCGCCTTGGCGGTCGCATGCCCGGCGGCGGCGAAATGACCGATATGGTTGTAGCAGAAATTGGTCGGCGACAGCCGCAGGCCCTGGTTGCTGCTGGCGCTATGGAAGGTGGGCGCGATCCCTATTTCGACGCATTTCGCCCAGACCGGGTCGTAATCATACTCGCTGTCGAGGCCGAGCACGTCGTACCAGACGGCAAAGCGCGCCGTGTCGGGGTCGTTGGCCGCCGCCGCCGGGACCTTGCGGGCCATGTTGCTGCCGAACATGCCGACCTTCGAGCCGAGTTCCCTGGTGACGAATTCGAGCTCGGCGATCGCCTCGTCCGGCGTGTGCATCGGGATGATCGCGGCCGGCGTCAACCGGTCGCCGAGACCGGAGAAGTAGTCGGCCGAGACGATGTTGTAGGCGCGGATCACGGCCCGGCGGGTGGCGTCGTCCTGGATGCGCGGCAGGCGCAGCCCGGCCGTCGGGTAGACGATGACGAAGTCGAGGCCCAACTCGTCGAGGCGATCGTAGAGCAGCTTGGGCATCATCGCCGTCGCGCGGTCGAGCGTATTCTCGGCCTGGCGGGCCCAGAAGGCCTGCTGGCCGAGGCGCTTCATGCGCCGTTCGGCGACCGTCATCGTCAATGCCTGGCGCGTCGTCCCCATCGCCTGCAAAAAACCGTTCGCCGCCAGATCGCCGCCGACCTTCCGCATCCTTTCGCCGAACACCGGGTCGTATTCGACCCAGTGACCGTCGCCGTCGACGATCGGATGGTCGATTTTCGCGCGGACCTGTTCCGGCGACATGTGAGCGCTCATGCTGCTGCTCCGATGACCGGGCGGGACTGCCCGCAGGCATCCTCGACCGCCATCCGGCGGCACAACAAATGTCATTTCCTCGGCATGGCCTGCGCCTGGTGCATGGGGCGGCCGGCGCCGCGCGATCCGCCGACCGGTTGTTGCGGCGCCGCCGCGAACCCTCTACAACCCCAGCCGTTCCGGCGGCGGGGCGTGGCTCAGCCTGGTAGAGCGCCTGCTTTGGGAGCAGGATGTCGGAGGTTCGAATCCTCTCGCCCCGACCATTCCGGGTGGCGGCAGCAATCCGCCGCTCGGCGCTCTTGAACATGGCAGAGGGGGAACATGGCAGAGGGCTCGGCAATGGCACAGGCGCGCATCTACCAGCCGGCCAAGACGGCGATGCAGTCCGGCCGCGCCGGCACCCGGAAATGGGTGCTCGAATACGCGCCGACCCCACGCCACCCCGATCCGTTGATGGGATGGGCGAGTGCCGAAGATACGCTGAACGAGGTGCAGCTCCGCTTCGACACGCTCGACGAGGCGCGCGCCTTCGCCGACAAGCGTGGGCTCGATTACACGATTACCGCGCCGCACCACGCCGTCGAAAAACCCAAGAGCTATGCCGACAATTTCCGCTACGATCGCGTGCGGACCTGACCGCCATGGCAGCGCGTCCCGCCGACCCCGTAGCTCAGCCGGATAGAGCACTCGCCTTCTAAGCGAGTGGTCGCAGGTTCGAATCCTGCCGGGGTCGCCAATATTTTCAATCAGTTGTGGTTGACTGCGCCTTCCAAATTTAGCCTCAGACAGGCCCCTGGGTAACGCCTCCCGGACTCGCCCATTGCCCAGCAAGGCCGGAGACCAGCGTGATGGAGCCCGACTGGTTGATATGAGGGTAGGCGGCGCGGACGGTATTGAACTGCCTCTCAGAACCGCACCTCGAAGGCCGACCGCGCCTCGTCGTCGGTGAGCTCGATGTACGCAGTTTCACGCGCAAAAGCCGTGCGCGGCCCGTTGCAGGCGCGTTTGCCGCGGGCGCGGATGGTCGTTTCCGGCGTCCCGCACCTGCCCCCGTTGCGGCGGTAAGCTCGTCAAGCTGGGCGAGGACTGGGAGCCATCGGTAGCTCCGCCGGAGAAGTACGAAACAAACCGGGGTAGGGCGGAACATCGCGCAGCGCGCATTCCGCCGATCGGCCCGAGGCGCCGCAGATGGCGCAATGCGCTCCGCTTTTGCGCCCTACGACGAGATTGGTGGTTTCATCTCTTGCGGGTCGGCGAAGCCGGTGGGGGACTAATCGGAAATCGCGACGTGAGCCCGCAGGCGGACTTTTGGCCGCCGGTTTACGTTCGCAAAGCGCAAAAGCCGGGGTCTCGCGATGCGGTGGCTGGCGGGCGTCTTGATACTGTTGCTACTGGGCGGCGGGCTCTACTACTACCTTCGTGCAGATCCGCTGCGGGCGGCGCTTGATCGCCGGTGGCCTCCCGAGACGGCGGACCAGCAGCGCCAGGCCGCGATTGACTCCGCCACGGCGGCGCTGAAAATCCTGTCCGCGCCGAACCTCGCGGTCGGCGCCGACGTCCCGACGATCCAGGCGATCGCATTCGACGAGGTCAAGGCTAAGGGGGTCACCAAACTCGCCCTCGCGACGGACCGGCAACTGCTTCGACTGACCGCGGACTTCGACATAACGCTGGAACCGGAAGATTTGCCGCCGGGTTCCGCCAAGCGCGCGCTCGTCGCCAAATTGACCCCCCGCGTTGCGGGCCAAGTCGACCTATTTCTCGGAGTTGCCGCGGCCCTGGCGACGTACCCGCGGCGCGTCTTTCAGATAAAGCTGCTGCCTGCGGTTCATGGCGTCCGGATCGACAAGATAACGGTCGCGGGGAGCTATGACGTCAGCGCGACCGCGGACGTCATTGCGCTCCTCCTGAACCAGTACGCCGACAATCTGGGCGCCGCGATCGCGGCCAACCCGCTGCTGAACGTCACGCTTCCCACAACCCTCCAAAACAAATTCGATCCCTCAGGGCCGATCAATCTGAACCTCAAGCAAGCGCCCGACCTTAGGCTCGCGCTCTCTGGACATCCCGTTACGAGTCCGGTCGGCCTCGGAGCCGCGGCTTGGCTGATCGATGGCAACAAGCTCGGCGCGATCATGCAACTGGCGCCGCTCGATAAGCCGCCGGCGCAGCCCAATCCAGCGTCTGGAACGTTCGAGGACATCAAGGCCATTTTCAAGAAAAGGCTCGCCGATGGAA
This sequence comes from uncultured Alphaproteobacteria bacterium, assembly GCA_963790875.1. Taxonomy (GTDB): domain Bacteria; phylum Pseudomonadota; class Alphaproteobacteria; order ATCC43930; family CGMCC-115725; genus AP-15. Next base: position 1,009,882 of record CAWBQT010000008.1, on the reverse strand, counting down.
TGGGCATCTCCGATCCGCCGGAAGGCGTATGGGTGGCCGTCGGCAAGGCGCTGCTGGCTAGGAGCCTCAACAGCGCCTTTTTGCAGGCGCAGCCCTGCCTCACCGGTTCGGGTTCGATCCCGAAGGAGAACTTCTTGCTGAAGTTTCCGATCCCCGGTCTCTCGATCGACTGCACGCCGCACAAGAACTGCACGCCGACGAAAACCTGCGATCTGCAGGTCGACACTCGCGATTGCCGCCGTCGCCGCAACTGTACCCACAACCGCGACACGCGCGATTGTAGCGCCTGCCTCCTCCGCGGGCCCCGTCTTTGTGCCTTCGGCAGCTGCACAGGAACTCGATGCATAAAATCCGGCAATGACCCGTTTTGCGAAGCAGCAAAAGCGGCTCAAAACGCCGCCTACGATACCGCGTTCAACGCCTGCCACGCCCTTGGGGCAATCGACGACGCCGTGTGCGAGACGGAAAAAGGGGCCAAGAACAGGCTTTACGCGATTGCGAAGGCGAAATGCGAGACGGACAAGGAAGCCGACCGAATTGCCTGCGAAGTCACGCAGAACGCCACTTGCGAGGCGGCAAAAGGGGTTCTGGAGGGGCTGAACCGCACGGGCAGCCTCGCGAACATCGACGGCAGCGTCTCTGGGGCTGGCAACCTGAAGCTCTGCTTCCGCGACGTCCGGTTCGCGGACGCGATGGACAAGCTGACGCTGACGCTGGAGGCGTCCGGGTCGGCCGCGCTCGACACTCATTTCAAGTTCGTGCCGCTCGACGTCGCCGGGCACGTCGTCTGTCCTCTGGCATGGACCGTGGACAAGCGCCTAAAAACGACCGTTCCGCCACAGTCGACGAGCGCGAGCCTTTCTCTGACGGAGCGAGCGGATTCCGGAACCGTCGCCTACGAAGGCAGATTCGACGCGCTTCCGGTCAAGCTGCACTTCGAGCCAAGTCCGCTGTCGCTGGTGTTGCAAAACATCAAATTCAACCGGGCCTGTCCCGTCGCCGCCGGATTGATCAATGGAATCGTGCTCGGCCTAGGGCCGCTCGTCCCGGAATTGGTGAAGGACTACACCTATGCGCCAAAGCCGTTGACATTCTCTTTCACGCCCGAGCTCCCGGCGCTGCCCTTCTTCGGGCACAGCATCAAGCCGAAGCTATCGGAGACCTCGCGGGCGTTTCTGGTGTCGGGCATGCTCCAAGCTCCATAACGACGCGCATCGGGGCTTGACTAAAGCGGTAGAATTCTCTTTCCCGGAGCCCCACCAGCGCACGTTCTCGTAATACGCCTCTAACGTCCCTAAATCCTGTTCGGGGGGCGAAACGCTTCCGCCTGCTTACGAGAAGGCCTCACTGTCGCGCTAGAGAGGCGAGCGCTCCGGCGCAGGGCTGGCGGAAGTATCGGCTATTTTCCGCTCGGGCGGCTCCCGTCAGCGAAGGCAGTGCGACAGAATTTTCTAGTGAGGCGTCAACATGTCCGGTACACAACGATTGCCAGGCGGTGAGCGGCGCAAGGCAAGTCAACGGCACTCTCGGCCCGCGGCGGCTTTGCAACCCCTGGTTGGCCGACTTTGGCATCCTGGGGACCGCGTGCGCTGGCGGGATCGCATCGGTGTTTTCCATCGCGATGTTGGTGACAGTGAACACGCCGAAATCGTGATCGCAGATCGAACCTATCGAGTGCGTGTCGGGGACCTTGCCTGAGGGCTCGAATTATCTAGCGTACGCCATCCTCAGCTCCATCGGCGTTCGTCGGCGTATCCGTTTGTCCGTCAAACGACCGATGTGCGGTCACCATCAAAATGTTCGGCGATCCTGGGCTCGGGCGCCTGAAGTCGAGCACCGTCGGTTGCGAACGCAAGTGGGCATCGTATTTCGTCGACGCGACTTCTGATTTTTGGCTAAGTCCGACAGGCTGCTGGGGTAGGAATTCCGGATAAGGTAGCCTGCTGCCGCAATGCTCGACGTCGCTGCGCCGCCCCCGTCATGACCGAGACCCCAATCGAAACCAATATCATGGCGGCCGGCCGGTTTCGCTCCTCGGCGGCGAGCCACACGAGTGCCGCCCGCCGCCACAACGAGGACAGCTGGGTAAACCGTCCCGATCTCGGCCTTTGGGCGGTGGCCGATGGCGCCGGCGGACATCAGGCCGGCGATGTCGCCTCGCGCATCATCGCCGACTCGCTCGAGGCGATCCGAGCCGGGCTCGGCGCCGCGGAACTGTTGGCGGAAGTCCGCCTGCGGGTCGCCGACGCGCACCGGCTGATGCAGCTCGAGGCGGTGACGCGGGGCCCGGAGGCCAGCCTCGTCTCGACGATCGTCGTGCTGCTGGCGCTCGACGACTATTACGCCTGTCTGTGGGCCGGCGACTCGCGCGCCTATTTGTGGCGCGGCCGACAATTGCGGCAGCTCACGCACGACCACAGCCTGATGCAAGAACTCATCGATAGCGGCGGCATCAGCCCGGCCGAAGCCGAGCGCCATCCATCCCGCAACATCATCACTCGGGCTCTCGGCGGCGCCGACGACGCGGCGGACCTCGACAAGGTGACCGGCCGGCTGCGCACCGGCGACCGATTTTTCCTGTGCAGCGACGGCCTCTTCAAGACCGTTGCCGAGCCCGATCTCGCGGTCTTGGTCGCAGCCGGCGACGTTGGATTGGCCGAGCGCCTCGTCAACGCCGCGCTCGACCGAGAGGCCGACGACAACGTCACTGCCGTGGCGGTCGAGGTGCTGGCGTCGTCGGAATAGGAGTGAGATCGGGTTCCGGGATCTCCCAGTCCGATCGGCTAATTCCCGGTGATCAGCTTGGTCGCCGAGCATCATGGCCGCCAGATAGCCCACAAGGGTTGTGGCGAATGGCCAGCAATTCCGCCGATCCGGCGGCGTTCTCGGAGAGTCCAGTTCTGCGGGACTAACCGGGCCGCGCCACCAGACAGCGAATCGTTGCTGTTCTGTTCTTGACAAAATTGTGATAAGTGGCATATAAGCTGCGCAACGGTCCGCGCTGCTGCGGTTTGCCGGCTCGTGACAAAGGGATGGGCGTTTGGCGGCAGGTACATGCTAACCTCAAAGGCATGTCTGAACGTCCGCCGGCCCGGGTCAGTGCCAGCTTCGGGATGCCGATGGAGTCACAGGCAACTGTAATTATCCAGCGTTTAGATCTTCTGGAAAAGAAGACAGATGCTTTGGACGCCAAGGTAGACCGCATCCAAATTGATGTGGCTGAGACCAAAGGACGCCTTTCACACATGCCGACAACGTGGGGAATCTTGGGTGTCGTTGCTGCGATTTTCGGCCTCGCGATCGCTCTCGTGGGCTCCGTACTTATCTTGATCAGATTACCGCCGCATCTCTAAATGACGGGGCGCGGCACTGAAAACCCCGTCGGGGCCGGACGCTGCTGTGTTAGGCTATAGGGATGAAGAAGCGAAGACCGAGCACGCTAGAAGAGGAAGGGATCGAGTCACACCCCGACGCGTAGGAGCGGTTCGATCGCATCGTTGATAATGGAAATGGATCCATCCTTGGCTGATGGATCTCGTCTCGTCCTTCACTGGAAATACGAAAGATATCTGATCATCTTCATCGGATATCGCAATCCGCAGACCAACGCGCAGATCGAGGGCGCGGCCCTCGAACTCGCAACACGCGCGCGACGGCTCTCGATATCCACATTCCCGATGTCGACAACCAGGCGGTGGCCCGCGACCCGAAGAGGACCATTTGGCGGAACCGGGCTGTGTCCGGGTCGTGGTTTCACCCATTTCGATTTCGGGCCGCTGCGCAGCTGAGTTGGTTGGGCAGCCGAGTTGGTCCGCGGGCGCGGCGCGCCGCCGACCTGCATCGCTTTCCGCAAGGTCCGGCTCGCTCCTACTGGCTGCGTCGGGCGCGTTCGGATTATGCTGCGTCCGGAAAACGGATTGGAGGAAGCGTGCAAACCATGCCGCAAGAGCCAGCGCCGCGTCTCAGCCATGTCGGGCTCTACGTCGCCGATGTGCCGCGGATGATCGATTTCTACACGCGGGTCCTCGGCTTCGTCGTCAGCGACGCCGGGCCCGGCGGCCGCATCACCTTCTTGAGCCGCAACCCGAGCGACCACCATCAGGTCGTGCTGGTGCCGGGCCGCAAAACCGATCTCGACACGCCGATGGTCCAGCAGGTTCTCGTTCAACGTCGGCACGCTCGCCAGTGTGCAGCGCATCTTCCATAGGCTGCGCGAGGCGGCGTGTCAGGGCATCGATCCGGTCTGCCACGGCAACGCCTGGTCGGTGTATTTCCGCGATCCCGAGGGCAACCGGATCGAGATGTTCTGCGACACGCCCTGGTACGTGCCGCAGCCCTGCCGCTTTGAGATCGACCTCGACAAGACCGAGGCCGAACTCTACCGCGAGACCGAGGGCTATTGCCGCGGTCAGCCGGGCTTCAAGTCGATGGAGGAATGGCGGACCGAAATCGCCGCCCGGATCGCGGCGGCCGCGGCTTGACGGCCGACAATTATGCAGGGAGAGCAGCGATGCGCGAGCCGAACGCCTTGATCGGCACCGATGCGCTGGCGCGCGAACTCGGCAAGCCCGCCCCGGCGAAAGCCGGGGCCGATTTGCGCGTCTTCGACTGCACGACCTATCTGGAGCCGCCCCCGCCCGGCGTTGACGACCCGTATGTCGCGGTGCCGGGCCGTGCCAGTTTCGCGGCGGCGCATATCCCGGGCGCCGACTTCCTTGACCTGCAAGGCGAATTTTCCGACAACGCGACGCGGCTGCGCTTCATGATGCCTGATGTGGCGCAGATCGAGGCCGCTTTCGGCCGCCACGGCATCGGCGCCGGCAGCCGCGTCGTGCTCTACAGCATCGGCACGATGATGTGGGCGACGCGGTTCTGGTGGATGCTGAAAGCCCTCGGCTTCGACGGCGCGGCCGTGCTCGACGGCGGCTTCGACAAATGGCAGGCCGAGGGCCGCCCGGTCGAGCAGGGGCCGGCCAAGGGCTACCCCCCGGCGACCTTCGCCGCCAGGCCGAGGCCCGGCCGCTTTGTCGACAAGGACAGGGTGCTCGCCGCCGGCGGCGATCCGGCGGTGGCGATCGTCAATGCGCTCGGCCCGCAATTCCACCAGGGCGTGGAGCCGAGCCGGTACGGCCGGCCAGGCCGCATCCCGGGCAGCGTCAATGTGCCGGCGGCGAGCCTCGTCGACCCGCAGGCGAAGACGTTCATTCCGCTCGACGACGCCGCGGCGAAGTTCGCCGCGGCCGGGGTCGGCAAAGACCGACAGGTGATCGCCTATTGCGGCGGCGGCATCTCGGCCACCGTCGACCTGTTCGTATTGCACCAGCTGGGATTTGACGCTCTGACGCTCTATGACGGGTCGATGGGCGAATGGGCGCGGGACCCGGCGCTGCCGATCGAGCGGGGCTGACGACAAGTCGTTTCGGGTTTCGGCGGACGGCAGCGGGGGGGTATCGGATGTTGGCGATCGAACCGACCGGCGCGGTGCTGGGCGCGACTGCCCGCGGCGTCGACCTGGCGCAAGAATTGAGCGAGGCCGATTTCGGCCGGATCCTGCTGGCCCTCGGTCGGCACGGCGTCCTGCGCTTCCCCGGCCAGCATCTCGATCTCGCCGCACTGAAGCGCTTTTCGGAGCGGTTCGGCGAGATCCAAGGGAGCGCGACCCGCGATCTCGACCGCAGCCGCGAATATCCCGAGATCGACATCCTCTCGAACCTCAAGGAGAACGGCAAATACGTCGGCAGCCCGGATTCGGGGCAGGACTGGCACACCGACATGACCTATCGCGACGTCGCCGGGTTCGTGAACGTGCTCTACGGGGTCCGCATCCCGCATCGCGACGGCAAGCCGTTGGGCGGCACCGAATTCGCCAATATGCACGCCGCCTACGAGGATCTGCCGGCCGACATCATGGCGCGGCTCGACGGCATGACGGCGACCCACAACATCGAGAAATTCTGGGAGCATATGCGGCAGCACCGCGGCAGCCCGCGTCCGCCGATGACCGACGAACAGCGCCGCCGCCGGCCGCCGGTCGTGCATCCGGTGTTTCTCACTCACCCGATCACCGGGCGCCAGGTATTGTATTGCAATCCCGGCTTTACTGTCCGCATCAATGAATTGCCGGAAGAAGAAAGCGCCGGGATGCTTGATTATCTCTTCGCCCATCAGCTGCAGATGAAGTTCCGCTACACGAATGTCTGGACCGAGAACGACCTCCTGGTCTGGGATCATCTCGGCACGATCCATCGCGCGATTGCCGATTACGGACCCGACGAAATCCGCCTGATCCGCCGCTGCCAGGTGATGGCGACCCGGGTGTTCGATCCCGCATTCCTTCGCCCGGCGCGCGACCTCGCCGAGGCGGAAATCGCTTGACGCGCAGTTCCCCGCAGGCCTCGACATCCGGTGAAAGGACGACGCCATGGCCATTGAGGAGCGGGTGAGCGTTTGCACCTTCGATTGTCCGGACGCTTGCAGCCTGACGGTCAGCGTCGATGATGGCCGCGTCGTCAAGGTGCGCGGCTCGAACGCTGTGCCCTACACCGCCGGTATCATTTGCAACAAGGTTGCGCGGGACATGGGCGCCTTCGTGCACGGGCCGGGGCGACTGCTCCACCCGTTGCGCCGGACCGGCGCCAAAGGTTCCGGCCGGTTTGAGCGGATCTCTTGGGCGGCCGCGCTCGATGAGGTCCACGAACGCGTCACGGGCGTCATCGACCGCTGGGGGCCGCAGGCGGTGATGCCGCTCAACTACGCCGGGCCGCACGGCTTCCTCGCCGGCGACAGCATGTCCTCGCGTTTCTTCAACCGCCTCGGTGCCACCCAGCTCTATCGCCGCGCGCTGTGCGGCGGCGTGCGCAGCGAGGCCTGGGCCGGCACCTATGGTGCCGTGCCCGGATGCCCGCCGGAATTGGCTGAGACCGCCAAGCTGAACGTCGTCTGGGGCAACAACGCGACCGTGTCCAACCTCCACCTGGTCGGCTGCATCAGACGGGCGAAGCGGGCGGGCGGCAGGCTGGTGGTCGTGGATCCGCTGCGCACCAAGATTGCCGAGCAGGCGGATCTGCATCTGCAACTGCTGCCCGGCACCGACGTTCTGCTCGCCTGGGCCGTTGCCGTCGAGCTCGAACGGGCGGGCTCGTTGGACGACGGCTTCATCGCCGCGCATCTCCTCGGCTTCGAAGAGTTCATGGGCCGCGCCCGCGAATGGCCTGCCGAGCGTGCAGCCGCCGTCTGCGGGTTGGAGGTTGACAGGATCCGTATCTTCGCGCGCTGGCTGGCCGAAGCCGACTCCCTGGTGCTGGCGCCGGGAAACGGGCTCGAACGCGGCCGCAACGGCGGCAGCGGCGTCAGGGCCGCTATTGCCCTGCCGGCGCTGCTCGGCAAGCTCGGCGGCGGCAGCGGCATCGTCCTCGGTGCGAGCAACGCCTTCCCGAAGACGCCCGCTAAGCTGCAACGGCCAGATCTGATTCCCGCCGACACGCGCACGCTCAACATCAACGACATCGGTCGCCATCTTGCCGATGACGACATCGACCCGCCATTGCGCGCCCTGTTCATCTACAACCACAACCCCATCGTCGTGCATCCCGACCAGAACCGGATGCGCCGGGGACTCGGCCGCGAAGACGTGTTCGCCGTCGGCATCGAGCTGACGATGACGGAGAGCATGACCCGTTGCGATGTCGTGCTGCCGGCGGCGACTCACTTCGAATATGCCGATCTCTATCCGTCCTATGGCCATCACTGGCTGCAGCGCGCCGAGCCGGTGATCCCTCCGATCGGCGAAGCGCTGCCGAACACCGAGATCTTCCGGCGTCTTGCCGCGCGGTTCGGTTTCGACGAAACGTGCTTCACGGCCAGCGACGCGGAGCTGATGGATGATGCCGTCGACGCGGCGGATCCTCGGCTCGGAGGCGCGCAACCGAGCCGGATTTCAACGAAGCAGGCGCTGGCGATGCTAGGGTCGGACGGCAAGCCGCTGGTGCTGTTCGACAACGTCTTCCCGGAAACACCGTCAGGCAAGGTCGAGCTCAAATCAGAGACGCTGGCCGGTCGCTGGGGAACCGCAGCCTTGTTGCCGGACTGGCGGGACCGGGACGCCCCGTATCCGCTGATGTTGGTTTCGCCGGCCTCCGACAAACGCATTTCATCGACCCTTGGCGGCCTCGCCCAATCGCACCGTGCGGCGCCCTTGCGGATGAACCCCAGGGATGCGGCGGAGCGGAAACTCGAACCGGGCATGGATGTGCGGGTGTGGAACGACCGCGGTGAAGTCATTCTGACGCTCGATCTGACCGCTGCCGTGCCGCCGGGGGTCGTTGCCAGCGAGAAAGGCGCGTGGCTGGCGACAAGCCGCACCGGTCAGACGATCTCGGCGCTGGTCTCCGCCGATCTCAGAGCCGACCTCGCCGAAGGGGCCTGCTTCAACGATACGCGGGTCGAAGTCGGCACCGTCACGTGACTCGTCTAGCAGCAATCTGCCCGCGATTACCCTTGGCGCCGAACCCGCCAGTGGAGGAGCTGAGCCATGGACGGCATCGACAACCCGAGTGTGGCGACCAAAGAGGACTTGGCGACGCATTACGCGCGACCCACGGAGCGCGTGCTCGAGAAGGAGCTCGATCACGTCGATGCGTTGGGGCGCCGTTTCATCGCCGCCTCGCCGTTTCTCGTGCTGGCGACAGGTGGCAAAGGCGGACTCGATTGCTCTCCCAAGGGTGATCGGCCCGGCTTTGTCCAGGTCGAGAACGATGGCCGCACGCTCTTGATCCCTGATCGTCGCGGCAACAATCGGCTCGACGGGCTGAAGAATATCGTCGAGGACCCGCGCGTTGGGCTGATCTTTTTCGTCCCGGGCGCGAATGAAACCTACCGCGTCAATGGCCGCGCCGAGATCAGCGCCGATCCGTCGCTGAGGCGCCGCTTCGCGGTCAACGGCAAGGAGCCGGCGACCGTTATCGTGATCACGGTCGAGCAGGCGTTCCAGCATTGCCCCAAGGCACTCGTCCGATCTGATCTGTGGCGAGCCTCGGGAGTTGGCCGGCCGAAGGGCGTCCCCACGCTGGGCGACTTCGCCGCCGCGCGCAACCCCGGCGCCGACAGCGCCGTTTATGATGCCGAATACGTCAAGCGGATGCCCGGCGAACTGTATTGACGGCCTCAGTTCGCGGCGAGCGGGTGGTCTGGAGGCGGCAATGAAGTTGAGCACTGAGCGAATTCTCGCGACGCATGTCGGCAGCCTGCCCCGCCCAAAATCACTGCTCGACCTGATCCTGGCCAAGGAAGCAGGCCGGCCTGTCGACGCCGCAGCCTTCGAAGCCCAGTCTGCCGATGCCGTCGCCGAGGTCGTGGCGAGGCAGGTGGCGGCCGGCGTCGACATCGTCAGCGACGGCGAAATGAGCAAGCCCTCTTACGCGACCTATGTGAAGCATCGCGTCGACGGGATCGGCATGGACCCCAAGGCGGCCGAGAGGGGTCGCCAGGTCATGCTGAGCCTCGACCGGCTCGACCATCCGGACTTCGTCACGCCCACCGGTTTCAGCACTGTTGCATTTCCGGCCTGCCTCGGCCCGTTGCGTTATGCCGATCGCGGGCCGCTCGCGCGCGATATCGCGCATCTGCGTGCCGCTGTCGAAACGGCAAAGCCGGCCGAGGCCTTCATGACCGCACCTTCCCCGGGGATTCTGACCCGGTTTGTCGTCGATATGCATTACCAGGACGAGGACGCCTACCTCCAAGCCCTTGCCGAGGTCATGAAGACGGAATACGCGGCGATCATCGAGGCCGGGTTTCTATTGCAGCTCGATTGTCCCGATCTCGGATCGGCGCGGCACAACCAGCATCGCGACAAGACCGACGAAGAGTTCTTGCGGATCGCCGAGCGCAACGTCGCGGCACTCAATGCCGCAGTCGCCACGCTTCCCGCCGACCGCATGCGGCTGCACATCTGCTGGGGGAACTACGAAGGCCCCCACACCCATGACATTCCGTTGGCCAAGATTATCGACATCTGCCTCAAGGCGCGGCCGACCGCATTCAGCTTCGAGGCCGCCAACCCGCGCCATGCGCACGAGTGGGAGGACATCGAGGAAATCCGCATCCCCGACGACAAAGTGCTGATCCCTGGGGTTATCGACTCGACGACAAATTTCGTTGAGCACCCACGGCTCATTGCCCAGCGGATTTGCCGTTATGCCGACATCGTCGGCCGCGAGCGGGTGCTCGCCGGGGCCGATTGCGGCTTCGGCACCGCCGCCAACGCGACGCCGATGGTGGCGCCGAGCGTGGTATGGGCGAAGTTCAAAGCCCTCGCCGAGGGTGCCGAGATCGCGACGCGCCGTCTATGGGGTTGACTAGCCGTCGGCGGCGAACCTGCCGGAATTGAGCGGCTCTATCCGATTGCTCTCGCCATGAGCGAGAATGCCGGCAGGGCGGCTCCGGCCGCGCCGGCAGAGGAGGGCGATGTGGCCATCGATTACCAAAAGCGCGACGGCATCGCCACGATCACGCTCAACAATCCCGATAAGGCGAACATCCTCGACAAGCCGACCTCGGACGCGATCTCGGCGGCCTGGATCGATCTGTGGGAAGACCGCGACATCCGCTGCGCGATCCTGACTGGCGCCGGCGACCACCATTTCTGCGGCGGGCACAATCTGGCGCCGCGCCGCAACATCACCGAAGAGGAACGCGAGTATCTGCGGACGCAACGGATCTTCTGGCCGCTCGCCGGCACCGTGCACGGCCAGAAGACCGGCGTCGACGGGCGCATGGGCGACCATTACCCGCGGGTCTGGAAGCCGGTCATCGCCGCGGTCAACGGCTGGGCGGCTGGCGCCGGGCTCTACATCCTCCTATCCTCGACCGACATCCGCATCGCCAGCCGCGAGCATGCGCGGTTCAAATTCGCGCTGACGACACAGGGCTGGCTCGGCCATGGGCCGGGCGCCACCTTGCTCGCCCGCCAGCTGCGCTATATCGACGCGATGAAGATGCTGTTGTTGGATGAGCCGTGCGACGCCGAGGAGGCGTTGCGCATCGGGCTCGTCAACGAGGTCGTGCCGCATGCGGAACTGATGGCGCGGGCCGAAAAGATCGCCCGCCACATCGTCACCCTGCCGCCCGTTGCGGTGCGCATGATGAAGGAGTTCGTCGTGCGTTTCGGCGACCTGCCGACCGACCAGGCCTGGCACGTCCAGAACCTGATCAACAACCTCTTGATCCAGGTGACGACCGACGGCGAGGAAGGCCGCCGCGCCTTCAACGAGAAACGCCCGGCGAACTTTACCGGCGCGTTGCGACGCCGCGGCGAAGCCTGGGAAGAACCAGCCGAAGAGGACAGGGAGCGCCTCGACGACGCCTATCGAAGCGGCGAGTTCTGAGACGCTCGAAAACGGACGCAACGGCCATTCCTTGCTGCCGCCAACGGGAGAGTTCGCATGCCGTCGATCGTCGGGACCTGGAAACTGGTGCGCGCCGTTGCCCGCGACAAAGCCGGAACGGCATTGCCGACACCCTATGGGCCAAAGGCGATGGGCCGCGTGACCTTTAACGCGGACGGGCGGATGATGTCGGTCGTCTGCGACGGACGGCAGGAACTGCCGGCCGGAACGGCGCGTGACTATAGCTCCTATTGCGGCAATTACCGCTTCGACGGCGCGCACCTCGTGACGCGCGTCGACGCCGCCTCCGATCCGGGCCGGATCGGCAGCGACCAGGTGCGCGGCGTGCGGTTCGAGGGTGACCATATGGTGCTGTTGCCGCCGCCGCGCGGCGCCGGCGACAACCTCGAATATCGCGAGCTGACCTGGGAACGAATGGCTGGCGAATAGCGGCGCCCTGCCTACCCCAGAGCGCCGGTTTGGCGCAAAGCGGCGATCGCGTCGGGGGACATGTCAAGCACCTCGCGCAGCACGGCGTCCGTGTCGGCGCCGAGTTGCGGTGCCGGGCCCGAGACGCGGCCGAAGCTCGCTCGCCACGGCAATCCAGGGATCACGCCGCCGCGGCAGGCATCCCAGAAACGCCGTTCACGCAAGTGATCGCTGGCGACAAGGTCGAGCGCGCCGGCGAGCGCCGCCGTCGGAATGCCGGCGCCGCGCAGGACCGTTGCGGCAGTCTCGGCGGATTGCGGGAGGAGCCAAGCCGCCAGCGCCGCATCGATCGTCTCACGCCTTTCCAGCCGCTCGCGGCAGCCCAATTCCACCAGTGGCGTCAGCACCGGGACGATCGCGCAGAGTTGGCGCCACTGCCGATCGCCGGTGACGGTGAGGGCGAGCCAAGCGTCGTCGCCGGCGCAACGGTAGGCGCGGTGCGGCGCCGCGCTGTCGGACGCATTGCCGCGCGGCTGTGGTGCGGCGCCGAGCTGCGTCTGCAGCAGCGGCTCGGCCATCGTCCACAGCATTGCCTCGATCATCGAGAAATCAACGCGGGCGACGCCGCCCAGCCGCCGCCGGTGCCAGAGGCCGGCGGCGACGATAAAGGCGAGCATCAAGCCGCACATCGGGTCGAGCCAGGCGAAGCCGACGCGCGGCGGCATCTCGGGGTGCCGGTTGAGCCCGGCGAAGCCGGCATAGCATTGCAACAGTGTGCCGTAGGCGACGGCATGCGCCTCCGGCCCGGCGCGCCCGAGACCGGAGGCCGAGACGTAGATCAGGCCGGGGTTGCGGGCCTGCAGCGCCGCGGCGCCGAGACCCAGCCGGTCCATGACGCCGGTCGCGAAGTTTTCGATCAGGACATCGGATCGGGCGGCGAGTGCGCGGGCGAGTTCGACGGCTTCCGGTCTCTTGAGATCGAGCACGATGCCGCGTTTTGCCTGGCCGAGCACCGTATGCAATTCCGACGTGCGGCCGGGATCGCCGCGCCCGGGCGCCTCGATCTTGATCACCTCGGCGCCCATCGCCGCCAGGTAGCGCGTCGCGGTCGGGCCGGCGATGACCCAGCTGAAATCGAGCACGCGAACGCCGGAGAGCGGCATCGGCCCAGCGCCATGGTCGGCGTGGTCGGCGGCTGCGCGTTCCCGAGCGGCGATCCGCAGCCCGAACGGCGGTCCCGGCGCCTTGACCCTTTGCCCGCCGATCTCGACCGGCCGCCAGAAGCCGCGCAGCGCGAGCTGCGGCGAAGCGAGCTGTTCGGCCGGCTCGCGCAATGGAAAGCTCGGCACATGCGCGGCCTGCGCCCTGTCGGCGATCCATTGCTTGCCGTGCCGCCGGCTCCAGGCCGACATCAGCGCGTGCAGCGCATCCCAGTTGGCGACGCGGTCGGGCTTGGTCGCGAAACGCGGGTCGCCGCCCCAATCGGGGGCGCCCATCACCCCGAGCCACGCCGCCCACTGGCGGTCCTCGCGCGGCGAGATCGCAGCATAGCCGTCGCTCGCCGGCAGGATCGTGACCGTGGCGCCGTTGCCGTCGGCGACCCGCCGGCGCGGCCGGATCTTGCCGGCGAGCCCGGCATTCGCCAGCTCACCGACCGCCATCGTCGCCAGCGCCTCCTCGATCGAAACGTCGATCACGGCGGGGCCGCCATGGAGTGCGGCATGCATGCCGGCGCAGGCCGCGGCCAACCCGCCGATAAAGGCCGATTGCTCGCCGACTGGCCGGATCGGAGCTTCGCCGAGATCGTCGACCTGACCGGTCAACAGCCGTGCGATCCCGCTCAGATAGAACAACGTCAGATCGGTGGCCGGTTCGTCGGCCCGCGGACCCGTCTGGCCAAACGGCGAGATATAAACCAAGGCCGCCGCCGGGTTGTGCCGGAGCAACGCGTCGGCGTCATATCGAAGAGCGCGCAGCCGGCGCGGCCCGCCTTCGCAGACGACGAGGTCGGCCGCGGCCAGCGCCTGATGCACCGCCGACGGTGCGTCGGGCACCAGGCTCTTGCCGTGGTTCAGGAATTGCGCGAGAGGCGTCGTTCGGTCGCAACCGACGCAGCGGACTTCGGCGCCGACGTCGGCGAAGAGGCGGCCGCAAACCGCGGCGCCCAAGCCGTCGCCGAGCTGCACCACCCGCAAACCCGTCAGCAGCCCCATCGGCGGCACCTTCGCGCGCTTCGCTCGGCCTACAAGAGATCGGCGACCGCGGCGCGATAGCGGGCGAGCGCCGCGAGATGATTGGCGGCGCTGCGGCCGGCGAGGCGCTTGTGGTGAGCGCTCGCGTAGGTCGTATGCGCCGTGACATGGGTGACCCCGGCATCCTTCCAGAAGGCAATTTCGCGCCGCCAATCCTCCGGCGCGCCGGTGCCGGGAGAGACCCAGACCTCCAACCCCATCGCCGCCGGGTCGCGCCCGGCCTGCCGCGTCAGCGCGCGCAGCTTGGCAAAGGCCGCGAGTGCCGCATCGCCCGGCGGATAGGCGAGTGGCATGTAGCCGTCGCCATAGCGCGCGCAGCGCCGGAAGGTCGCCTCGGCGTGCCCGCCGTACCAGATCGGTACGCGGCCGGAAGCCGGGCGCGGGTTGATGCCGGCATCGGCAACGCGATGGAATTCACCGGTGAAATCGACATGCGGCTCGGCCCACAGCGCCTGCATCACGCGCACCTGCTCGACCGATCGTTTGCCGCGGTTGTGGAAGTCTTCGTTGAGGCCGACAAACTCGACCTCGTTCCAGCCGACGCCGATGCCCAAGCGGAAGCGGCCGCCGCACAGCACATCGAGCGAGGCCGCCTGCTTCGCCACCAGAACCGCCTGTCGCTGCGCCAGGATCAAGACGCCGACGGCAAAGCCGATCGCCTGCGTGCAGCCGGAGAGAAAGCCGAACAGAACGAACGGATCATGGTAGGCGGTCGCGGTCGTGCCGACCCGGCGCCCGGCTTGATCGGCCGCCGGATTGACCCCGAGCACGTGATCCGGCGCCACCAGATGCGCATAGCCAAGCCCTTCCGCCGCCTGCGCATAATCGCGCAGCACGGCGGGCCCGGTACCGATATCGCCGACCGGCAGCGAACATCCCAGCTGCATCCCGCCAACCCTCCCGTTTCCTATCCGGCAGCACCGTCACTCAGATCCCGAGGCAAGATTATAAGAGATTTTTGCTCTCCGCCCGCCTCGCGGCACCGGCATTGGAGTCGCGACCGGCGTCTTCGCTTTGCTTGCTCGTCTGAAGCTACCCCTCACCCTTCCGCTATCGCGGGTCCCTCCCTCTCCCCGCAACTCCCCGCGAGGGCGAAAGGGTTGGGGTGAGGGGCATCAGCGATGCCGCCGATATCCGACACTATTCGGCCGGAGCCGCGGCGCGTTCGAGCGCGACGTTGTGCCCGAGCAGCAGCACGAGGATGGCGGAGAGCAGCGGAAAGGCCGCGACGAGCAGCAGACCGGCGGTAAAGCCGCCGGTCGCGTCCTTCAGGTAGCCCATCACGAAGGGGGCGGCAAAGCCGGCGAGATTGCCGATCGAATTGATCAGCGCGATGCCGCCGGCGGCGGCGGTACCGCTGAGGAATGCGGTGGGCAAGGTCCAGAACAGCGGCGCGATCGCGAAGAGGCCAATTGCGGCGATCGACAGCACGGCAATCTTGTGCACCGGATCCGGAAAATAAGTCGATCCCGCGATGCCGCCGGCAGTGACCAGGAAGGCGAGTGCGGTGTTCCACTTGCGCTCGCGCATGCGATCCGAGATGAGCGGCCAGACGACCACCGCGACGACGCCGATGAGATAGGGGATCGCGGTGACGAACCCGGTCCGCAGATTGCTGTAGCCGAATCCCTTGACGATCGTCGGCAGCCAGAAGCTCAGCGCATAGCTGGCGGCGGCAGTGCCGAAATAGGCCATGCTGAGGGTCAGCACGCGCGGATGCGACAGCGCCTCCCAGAGGGTGTGCCTGCCGTGCGCCTCGCGAACCGATCGCTCGCGGCGCAGGCGTTCGATCAGCCAGGAGCGCTCGTCGGCTTCCAGCCAATCCGCCTTCGCGGGACCGTCGGTCAGGGTGAGCAGCACGACGAGCCCCAGCAGAACGGTCGGCAGCCCTTCGCAGATGAACAGCCATTGCCAGCCCTTGAGCCCGAGAATGCCGTTCATCCCGAGGATCAAGCCGGACAGCGGGGCGCCGATCACGGTCGAGATCGGGATCGCGGCCATGAAGCGCCCGACCATGCGGGCGCGATAAACCGCCGGGAACCAGTAGGTCAGGAACAGGATGATCCCCGGAAAGAAACCGGCCTCGGCGGCGCCGAGCAGGAAGCGGACGATCAGAAAGCTGGCTTCGTTCCACACCAGCGCCATGCCGGCCGACAGCAGGCCCCAGGTAATCATGATGCGCGCGATCCAGAGGCGCGCACCGAAGCGCTCGAGGGCAAGATTGCTCGGCACCTCGAAGAAGAAATACCCAAAGAAAAAGATGCCGGCGCCCCAGCCAAACATCGTCGCTGTGAAACCGAGATCCTGGTTCATCTGCAGCGCCGCAAAGCCGACATTGACGCGGTCGAGGAAGCAGACGAAGTAGCAGAGCGCGACAAATGGGATGATGCGGCGCCCGACCTTGCGGATGACCGTTGCTTCCATGCTTTCCCCCGTCGTCTCTGATGTGGTTAGCGCCCAGCCTCCCACGGCGCGGCCTGTTCGGCAATTGCACCATCCCAATTCCAGGTTTGCGTTTGGCCGCGACCGGCTCGTTGCCGGGTGGCGCGCGATAGTGCGAGGCATTAGATTTCACTCGCGGGCGGCGGGAGCCGCCGGCTCGCGGCACCCGCCCTCTCGCGTCGGGAGGGCGATTTTCTTGGTCGGATCTTGTTTGATGGACGCTCTGTCAACTGCCAAACTTCCCGCCGCGGTCGACGACACGCTGGCGATGCTCGGCAGCGCCGATTATGTCGCCGACCGCAGCCTGGCGACGGCGGTGCATCTGGCGCTGCATCTCGGGCGGCCGCTGTTTCTCGAAGGCGAGGCCGGGGTCGGCAAGACAGAGGTCGCCAAGGTGCTGGCGACGGCCTTGCGGCGCCGGCTGATCCGCCTGCAGTGCTATGAAGGGCTCGACGTCGCCTCGGCCGTCTACGAGTGGGATTACGCGCGGCAGATGATCGAGATCCGCCTCGCCGAGGCGGCCGAAGAGGACCGCGGCGAAATCGAGGGCACGATCTTCTCGGACCGGTTTCTGATCAAGCGGCCGCTGCTGCAGGCGCTGGAGCCGGACATCGCCGGCGCGCCGGTGCTGTTGATCGACGAGCTCGACCGCACCGACGAGCCGTTTGAAGCCTATCTCCTCGAACTCTTGTCCGACTTTCAGGTGACGATCCCGGAGATCGGGACGATCCGGGCCGAGCACCCGCCGATCGTCGTCATCACGTCGAACCGCACCCGCGAAATCCACGACGCGCTGAAGCGGCGCTGCTTTTATTACTGGGTCGATTATCCGACCGCGGCGCGCGAACTCGAGATCTTGCAGCGCAAGGCGCCGCGCGCCAGCGAAGATCTGTCGCGCGAGGTCGTCGGCTTTGTCCAGAAGCTGCGCGGAATGGATCTCTTCAAGCTGCCGGGCATCGCCGAAACCATCGATTGGACCGAGGCGCTGATGCAATTGGACGTGCTGGAGCTGACGCCGCACGCGATCAACGACACGCTCGGCGTGCTGCTCAAATACCAGGACGACATCGCCCGAATTCAAGGCAGCGAAGCGGCGCGCCTCCTGGAACAGGTCAAGGCCGAGGCCGCCGCGGCGGCATGAGAGATACCGTGACGGATCCGCCCCTCACCCTCCCGCCGACGCGGGTCACCCCCTCTCCCCGCTTGCGGGAAGAGGGCTGGGGTGAGGGGCAATCGGCCGGCGGCGGGGCGCTCGTCGCCAACCTGATGCATTTTGCCCGCACGCTGCGCGCCGCGGGGCTGCCGGTCGGGCCCGGCAAGGTCATCGATGCCGTCGAAGCGGTCCGCACCGTCGGCGTTACCAACCGGCGCGACTTCTACTGGACCCTGCACGCGGTGTTCGTCAACCGGCCGGACCAGCGGCTGATCTTCGACCAGGCGTTTCATATCTTCTGGCGCAATCCCGAACTCCTGAAAAAGATGATGGGGCTCGTGTTGCCAGAATTGCGCGTCGAGGGCGAGGAAGACCGCGGCGCTGAAATGGCGCGCCGGCTCGCCGAGGCATTGCACCCGAACCGCGACGAGGCCGGCGGCGACAGCGAGGAGCTCGAGACCGAGATCGATGCGGTGATGACCTTTTCCGACCGCGAGCAGTTGCGCAGCATGGATTTCGAAAAGATGTCTCTCGAAGAGCTGGCGCGCGCGAAGGTGGCAATCGCGCGCCTGCGCCTGCCGGTCGAGGACGTCCCGACCCGTCGCTTCGCCCCCGACCGGCACGGCCGGCGCGCCGATCTGCGCGCGACTTTGCGTGCCGCGCTGCGCTCTGGCGGGCTCATCGAGCTGAAACGCAAGAGCCCGCGGCGCCGGCCGCCGCCGCTCGTCGTCTTGTGCGACATCTCGGGCTCGATGAGCCGCTACAGCCGTATCTTCCTGCATTTCATGCACACGGTGACCAATGACCGCGACCGGGTCTTCACCTTCGTCTTCGGCACGCGGCTGACCAACATCACGCGCTATCTGCGGCATCGCGATGTCGATCTCGCCCTCGAGCGCGTCGGCGAGGCGGTCGCCGACTGGTCGGGCGGCACCCGCATCGGCCATTCGATCGCCGAGTTCAACCGGCTGTGGTCGCGCCGCCTCTTGGGGCAGGGCGCGATCGTCATGCTGATCACCGACGGGCTCGACCGCGACGCCGGCGCCGGGCTCTCCCATGAGATGGACCGGCTGCACCGCTCCTGCCGGCGCCTCATCTGGCTGAACCCGCTGTTGCGCTACGAGGGTTTCGAGCCAAAATCACTCGGGATGCGGGCGATGATGCCCTATGTCGACGCGTTCCGGCCGGTGCACAATCTCGAAAGCCTCGAAACCCTGATCGAGGTGCTGAGCGACCCGGCGGCTGGACGCAGCGCCAGGGCCCCCGTCTGGCGAGCCAACGAGGAGAAGGCAGCATGAGCGATACGGCGGAAATCCTGGAGCAGGCGGCGCGCTGGCGCGAGGCCGGGTCCGGCGTCGCGCTGGCGACCGTCGTCACCACCTGGGGCTCGTCGCCGCGACCGGTCGGCGCCAAGCTCGCGGTCGACGAAAATGGCGCGATGGTCGGCTCGGTGTCCGGCGGGTGCGTCGAGGGGGCCGTCGTCGAGCAGGCGCTGGAAGCGATCCGCGACGGCAAGCCGCGGCTGCTCGATTTCGGCGTCAGCGACGATCAGGCCTGGGAGGTCGGTCTCGCCTGCGGCGGCAAGATCCAGATCTTTGTCGAGCGCGTCGAATGAAGGGCCGCATCCTCGATGCCGTCGTCGCCGCCGCGCGCGAGCACCGCTCGGTGGCGCTCGCCACCGACCTCGCGACCGGCCGGCAACTGCTGCTCGACGGTGATCGTGCCGAGGGCGATCTGGCGCTCGACGAAGCCTCGCTCGACAAACTTCGCGAGATCCGCCGCAGCGGCCGCAACCGGACCCTCGAAATCGGCGGCCGGCCGCGTCTTCGTCGAGGTGATGACGCCGCCGCACCGCTGCTTCATCATCGGTGCCGTGCATATTGCGCAGCCGCTGGCGCAGATGCTCGCGATGGTCGACTATGCGGTGACGGTGATCGATCCGCGGGGCGCGTTTGCGACCGCGGCGCGGTTCCCGAATGTCGAGCTGCTCACCGAATGGCCCGACGAAGCGCTCGAGCGGTTGCGGCCGGACCGTGGCTCGGCGGTCGTGACCCTGACCCATGATCCGAAACTCGACGACCCGGCATTGGCCGCAGCGTTGCGTTCGGAATGCTTTTACATCGGGGCGCTCGGCTCGCGCCGCAACCACGCCGGACGCTGCGCGCGGTTGAAAGAGCTCGGGTTCAGCGACCAGGACCTGGCCCGCATCCACGGGCCCGTCGGCCTCGCCATCGGCGCCGTATCGCCGGCCGAAGTCGCGGCGTCGATCGTCGCCGAGATGACCCGGGTGCTGCGGCAGGGCGTCGCCGCGGAGGCGGAATGAAGTTTGGCGAGGTTCCGGTCGCCGAGGCCGAAGGGGCGATCCTCGCGCACAGCCTGAAACTCGGTGCCGTCGCGCTGAAAAAAGCGCGCATCCTGTCGGCGGCCGACCTCGAGCTGATCGCCGGTGCCGGCCTTTCTCGGATCGTCGTCGCCCGGCTCGAAGCCGGCGATGTCGGCGAGGACGCGGCGGCGGAACGCATTGCCGCCGCCGCCGTCGGTCCCGGCATAGCCGCCGCGGCGGCCTTTACCGGCCGCGTCAATCTCCATGCCGAGGCGCGCGGACTTCTCGTCTTCGACCCGCAGCGCATCGACCGGCTCAACCTCGTCGACGAGGCGATCACGCTTGGCACGCTGCCGCCCTTTACCGTCGTCGAGCCGAAGCAGATGGTCGCGACCGTCAAGATCATCCCGTTTGCGGCGCCCGAAGAAGCGCTTCGCGAATGCGCCCGGGCCGCGATCGTCGGCGGGCCGCTGTTGCGCGTGGCGCCGTTCCGGCCGTTGTCGATCGGGCTCGTCCAGACCCGATTGCCGGGATTGAAGGAAAGCATCCTCGACAAGACGCGGGAAGTCACCTTGGCCCGGCTCTCGGCTCTCGGCTGCCGTCTCGTTTTTGAAGAGCGGGGCGCGCATGAGACCGCGGCGTTGGCGGTGCTGATCCGCGGCGCTTCCGCCCACGGCCTCGACATGCTGTTGATCCACGGCGCCTCGGCGATCCTCGACCGGCGCGATGTGATCCCGGCGGCGATCGAGGCCGCCGGCGGCCGGATCGATCATTTCGGCATGCCGGTCGACCCCGGCAATCTCTTGCTTCTCGGCCATGTCGCGGAGCACCCGGTGCTGGGCCTGCCCGGCTGCGCCCGCTCGCCGAAGGTCAACGGCTTCGACTGGGTATTGCAGCGGCTCGTTGCCGGTTTGCCGGTGGGTCCCCCCGAAATCATGCGCATGGGCAGCGGCGGGCTGTTGGCCGAAATCCCGACACGGCCCTTGCCGCGTGCCGAGGCAAAACCGCCGCCGGCAACTGAACGGCCGCTCGGGCCGCGGATCGGCGCGGTGCTGCTGGCCGCGGGGCAGTCGACGCGGATGGGCGGCCCGAACAAGCTTCTGGCCGAAATCGACGGCACGCCGATGGTGGTACGGGTGGCGCGCCGGCTCCTCGCCTCGCACGCCCGGCCGATCGTCGTTGTGCTCGGGTCCCGCGCCGACGAGGTCGATTCCGCACTCGGCCCGCTGCCGGTCGAGCGCGTCCGCAACCCCGATTTCGCCGAAGGCCTCTCGACCTCGCTGAAACGCGGCCTTGCGGCACTTCCCGACGATCTCGACGGCGCGCTCATCTGCCTTGCCGACATGCCGCTCATCGCCGGACGGCATGTCGATCGGCTGATCGCGGCCTTCAACCCGCTCGAAGGCCGCGCCATCGTCGTGCCGACGCGGCGCGGCAAACGCGGCAACCCGGTGCTGTGGGCGAGCCGGTTATTTCCGGAAATGGCGCAGCTTGCGGGCGATGTCGGCGCGCGACACCTGATTGGCGAGCATGCCGAACTCGTCGCCGAGGTCGAGATGGACGACGACGCGATCCTCGTCGACATCGATACGCCGGAGGCGCTCGCCGCCTTGCGGCAAGGGGCTGGATCTGCGACCGCAGGCTAGCTGCCGCTGCCTATCCGGTGCGCCAACGGATCGGCGGGTTGCCGCCGACCGTCTTCGCCAGCCCTGCGCCGAATTCGCTGAGGAACCATGATCATCGCCCAACTCTCGGACCCCCACATCGTCGCGCCGGGCAAGCTGTTCCGTTGCCTCGCGCAGGGCACCGCTCCGAATGCCGAACGTGCCTGGTGCGAGTTCGACACCGCGCGATATCTGGCGCGGGCGGTCGCGACTCTGAACGCGCTGGAGCCGAACCCCGATGTGGCGGTCGTGACCGGCGACCTTGTCGATCACGGCGAGCCCGACGAATATGAGCGGCTGCGCGATCTGCTCGCGCCGCTGTCGATGCCGGTCTTCGTGATCGCCGGCAATCATGACGCCCGAGAGCCGATGCGCGAGGCTTTTCGGGACGCCGGCTACCTCCCGGTCGAGGGCTACCTGCAATACGCGATCGAGGATTATGCGTTGCGATTTGTCGCGCTCGACACGCTCGTCCCCGGCAAACATTTTGGGACGTTATGCGCCGAGCGCCTGGGCTGGCTCGAAGCGACGCTCGCCGCACGGCCGGATCGCCCGACCGTGATCCTGATGCATCACCCGCCATTTGCGACGGGCATAACCTACATGGACAATTACGGTCTCGAGAACGCCGGGGAACTCGCCGAAATCGTCTCGCGCCATCCCCAGGTCGAGCGCATCCTGTGCGGTCACTTGCACCGCGCAATCGACCGGCGCTTTGCCGGCACGGTTGCCGGCACCGCCCCGAGCACGGCACACCAGATCCGGCTCAACCTCGTTGCCGATGCCCGGATCAGCTTCATTTTCGAGCCGCCCGGCTACCAGCTCCATCTGTGGCAAGAAGATACCGGCCTGGTTACCCACACCGCCGTGTTCGGCGAGTGGCCTGGCGCCTTCCCGTCGAGCCCGGATCCCTAAGGCTGGAGAACCTCGCCATGCCGCGAGAGTTCAGCGCAGCGCGTTGTGGATCAGATAGTCGGCAAAATCGGCGGGCTTCAATTTGACCTCGGCCCGATCGCTGTCGCCGGCCAAGGCGCGGGTCACGATAATGTGGTTCTCGACCCGCGCCGGCGTCAGCCGGAACACGCCGGCGGCACCCTTGAGCTTCGGATAGAGGTTCGGATCGATCATCTTTTCCTTGCGCGCCAGCCGATCGATCAGCTCCGCCTCGTCGAGATCGTCGATCGGCCGCCGGCGGACGATCGTCCAGTCGGTCTCGCCGGCCCAGCCCTGCGCCGCCAGCGGCTTCGGGTCGCCATCGGCGATCCCGACTTTGTAGACATGCTTGCCGAGCCCGACATCCGAGGCCCAGCGTCCGAACTTGACGCTCCTCGCCACAAAAATGACCGACATCGCCGCCTCCGGCTGCACAATCAGGAATAGCCGCGCGCTCCGATCCGTTTAACCTTTGCCGTTCTCGTCAACGTAACGTCATCGGAAACGTCCCAATGCCATTCTTGATCGGCGTGGCGACGGCCGCCACCACGTTGTTGAGCCTCGCTTTCGGCCAGATTTCCGCCGGCTTCGAATCGTTCGGCGTGCTGCTCGCCGCCGCGGTTCTGATCACTTGGCGCGAGGCGTGACGCCCACCGCTCTGTTCACTCGAAGTCGCCGACGGCGGCGACAGCGATCGTGACGAGGCCGAGGAGCAGATTGATCGTCACGATGTTGCGAACCTGGCCGAGCTGGCGCCCGCCCTCGGCCCAGTCCCGCCGTGCCACCGCCGCGCGGAAGCGTCGCCACGGCGCGAAATAAAGGTGCAGGAACAATAGCATCATGACGATGCCGAGGCCCATCATCAGCTGCACATAGACCGCTGCCCGGACAAACCCGCCGAAGATCAGGAAGATCATCGCAAAGCCGGTCAACAGCAGCAGGACGATCGCGGCAATCACCCAGGCGAAGAACCGGCCGAGGACGCGCGACCACAATTCGAGGCGCGGCCCTGCCTCGACTGCCGCGGCCGCCGGCCGCAGCACTTGATGCGCGAAGAACATGCCGCCGACCCAGACGACCGCGGACAAGACATGCAGGATGCGCGCGATCGCGGTGATTGTCGCGGTCGCGGTCATGCATCAGCCGCGATAGGCCGGGCTCTTCCGGGCGAAGCCGTCGAAGGCGTCGAGCATCCGGCTGCGCCACGCCGCCACCGGGTCGGCGGCGGCCAGCAACTCGAAGTCGCTGATCGCGCGGGCCCATTGAAACGCGCCGAACACGACATAGTCGGCATAGGCCGGCATCTCGCCGGCGAGAAATTTCTGGCGCTCGAGCGTGCGGCGCAGCGGCGTCAGGCTCTCGCGAAAGGCGGACAGCCGCGCCGCGCGGTCCTCGACGACTTTTTCGAGGCTGGTGCCGAACCGCTCTTCGCGCGAGCGCCGGAAATAGGCCTGGTCCTCGGGTCCGATGTGGCGCCAGATGTCGAGCACGACGAAGCCGACGATCCCGGTCTGCAGGACCGTCTCGGTCCAGTTCTGCACGAACCGCGTCAAGGCCCGCGCGGCGGCGTCGCCAAACAGCGACGGGCGGTCGGGATAGCGGGTCTCGAGATAATCGGCTATCGCCGTCGAATTGTGAATGACCTTGCCGTCGTCGACGATGACCGGCACGCGCCCGGCGTTGGGCTGCGGCAGATTGTCCTTCTCCGTGAAATGCCACGGCACGGTCTCGACGGAGAGCCCCTTATGGGCCAACGCCATCTTGCTGCGCCAGCAAAATGGGCTGAACCGGCGCTCGGCTTCGCTGCCGGCGAGATCGTAAAGGATGATGGCCATCGGCGGCTCCTGCGCGGCTCGAATATGCCCCTATAATGGGCGCGTCGCAGCCGGTCCGAAAGTCTTGCGGTCGGCATATCCCTATCGGAGCCGCGCCGCCCCCTTCGGCACGGCGCAGCGGAACCGGAACCGCCGCGTTTTTGCCGGCCGCCCGCCCGTGTTATAAGCGGGCGACGACCCGCGGAGTGCCGGTGTGCCGACCGTCTTTATCCTGAACGGCCCGAACCTCAACCTGCTCGGAGTGCGCGACCCGGCGATCTATGGTCTCGACAGCTTGGCCGATATCGAGGCGCGCTGCCTCGCGCGTGCCGCCGCTCTCGATCTGCAGGTCGATTTTCGCCAGAGCAACCATGAAGGCCAGCTCGTCGACTGGATCCAGGAGGCCCGCGAATCGGCGGACGGGATCGTCTTGAACGCGGGTGCCTTGACCCACACCTCGGTGGCGATCCTCGACGCGTTGCAGGCAAGCGATCTGCCGGTCGTCGAGGTGCACCTGTCGAACATTTTCCGGCGCGAGCGCTTCCGCCACCATTCCTATGTCAGCCTCGCCGCAACCGGCGTGATCTGCGGTCTCGGCGCACAAGGCTACGAGCTGGCGCTCGACGCCATCGCCAACCTGATCGACGGCCCGCCGGTCGAGGCCGGCCGGTGAGGTTCGGCGCCGGCCGCCCGCCTCCGCCCGACCCCGACCTGATCCGCGCTCTCGCCCGGCTGTTGGCGGAGACCGGACTGAGCGAGATCGAATACGCGGTCGGCCGCAACCGGGTGCGGGTCGCCCGCGCGGCCGCAGCCCTTGCGCCGGCTGCCCCGACCGTCCCGGCGGATGGCGCCGTCTCTTCTTCGGACGAGACCGCAGCGGTCGACCACCCTGGGGCACTGACGGCGCCGATGGTCGGCACGGTCTATCTGGCGCCGCAGCCGGGCGCGCCGCCTTTCGTGCAGGTCGGCGATACGGTGGCCGTCGGCCAGACCTTGCTGATCATCGAGGCGATGAAGGTGATGAACGAAATCCGCAGCGCCCGAGCGGGACGAGTCGCCCGGATCGTCGCCGAGGATGCGCAGCCCGTCGAATACGGCGCGGCATTGATGCTGATCGAATAGCGTCGTGGCGGATTACACCCCGCTCATCCGCCTTATGGTCCGAACTCCAATCCCGTAGGGCGGAAAAGGGAAGCGCATTCCGCCTTCCAGCGGGGCACCAGCGTCCCCTTATTCCCGCTCGCCGATGTTTTGCGGCCCCTCGCGGGGGCCGAGCCATTCGGCCGGGTAAAGGCCCCTCGCGACGCACCGGCGAAACGACGAGTGCGGCCAATCCGCCGCATGCGCTACCAGTCCATGCTTTACCGGGTTGAAGTGCGTGTAGTCCATGTGCGCGGCTAAATCCCGCTCGTCGCGAATGGTGTGCTCCCAATATCGCCGCTGCCAGATGCCGCGCTCCCCGCGGCTGGTCATGACCGAGGAGCGCCATTCCCCGGCGGGCAGAGCTTTCGAGAACGCGATCTTGATTGAGCGCCAGCGACCCGGGAAGTCGGCATCCCCCGCTGGCAGAGTCCATATGCAGTGCATATGGTCTGGGAGGACAACCCAGGCATCGATCTGGAAGGGCGCACGGGTGCGCACCTGCCGAACTGCGTCGCGCAACGCGTCGATCCACAATACGAGCAGGTTCGACCGACGGTCGAACAGATTGACCGTGAAAAAGAAGGTTCCACCGGGAACCCGATTGCGACGATAGCCCGGCACGACGGGAGTATGCTCTTGTGCGGAGAAAGGCGGAATGCGCTTACGCTATTCCGCCCTACCACTTATGGGAAAAAATGGGGAGGTGAGGATGGCCAGGATTACTGAGATCGCCAGACAATTCTTCGACGCTTTGGAATCGGAGAAAGATTGGGACGGGTGCCGGCCTTATTGCACGCCCGAAGCGGGTTTTGCGACACAGTCGGAACGGATGGGAAATGTTCCCACACTTCGCGAATACGCCGAGGTGTGCGCGCGGTTTCTAAGAATACGCCCCGATGCGCATTACGTCGTGAGGTCGTGCGCGACAGATGAAGAGCGAAACAATGTCTGCGTGTACGATCCACGCCGTTCCAGGCCCGACGCTCCTTCCCGGCTCAACTCCAACTGAGCTCCTTCATTGCCCATCCCGGGTTTCAGATTTTCGTCATGTGACGGATTCTGTTGCGGTCGAAATCGATGCAATAGACGTAGTCGGTCGTCGTGGTTTTGCTCGTTGGCGGGCAAGGCACGCCCTCACCCGTATGAGAAGGACGATGTTCGAAAAGGTGCTGATCGCCAATCGCGGGGAGATCGCGCTGCGGATCCACCGTGCCTGCCGCGAGATGGGGATCCGGACTGTCGCCGTGCATTCGACCGCCGACGCAACGGCGATGAATGTGCGCCTCGCCGACGAGACCGTCTGTATCGGCCCGCCGGCGGCGCGCGACAGCTATCTTAACGTCGCCGCGATCCTCTCGGCGGCGGCGATCACCGGTGCCGACGCAATCCATCCGGGGCTCGGTTTTCTCGCCGAGGACGCCGACTTCGCCGCCGCGGTCGAGGAGCACGGCTTTGCCTTTATCGGCCCGGCCCCCGACCATATCCGGCTGATGGGCGACAAGGTCGCCGCCAAGGCGGTGGCGGCGCGGTTGGGCATCCCGACCGTGCCGGGCTCGAAGGGTGCCGTCCGCGACCTCGCCACGGCGGCGGCGGCGGCCGAAGCGATCGGCTTTCCGTTGATGATCAAGGCGAGCGCCGGCGGCGGCGGCCGCGGCATCAAGATCGCCCGTGACCACGCCGAACTCGCCCGCCTCCTGCCGTTGGCGCAGCGCGAGGCTGTGGCGTACTTTGGCCGCGGCGAGGTCTATCTCGAACGTCATCTCGATCGGCCGCGGCATATCGAGGTGCAGATCCTCGGAGACGGCCAGGGCGGGGTCGTGCATCTTGGCGAGCGCGACTGCTCGCTGCAGCGCGCCCATCAGAAGATATTCGAAGAGACGCCATCGCCGGCCCTCAACCGGGACGAGCGCGACCGGATCGGCGCGCTCGCCGCCGCGGCCATGCGCGAACTCGGCTACAAAAGCGCCGGCACGCTCGAATTCCTCTACCAGGATGGCGAATTCTATTTCATCGAAATGAATACCCGCCTGCAGGTCGAACATCCGATCAGCGAGATGGTCAGCGGCATCGATATCGTCCGCGAGCAGCTGCGCATCGCCGACGGCGCGCCGCTCGGCTACCGCCAGGCCGAGATCCGGCTCACCGGTCACGCCGTCGAGTGCCGTATCAACGCCGAGGACCCGGCGACTTTCCGGCCGTCGCCTGGCCGCATCGCCGATTATCACGCGCCAGGCGGGCTCGGCGTGCGGGTCGACAGCGCGCTCTATCAGGGCTACCGCGTGCCGCCCTATTACGACAGCCTGATCGCCAAGCTGATCGTGCACGGCAAGAGCCGCAACGAATGCCTAATGCGGTTGCGGCGGGCGCTCGAGGAATTTGTGATCGGCGGGATCGACACGACGATCCCGCTGCACCGGCGCCTCGTCGACGCCGCGGGCTTCATCGACGGCGACTACGACATCGGCTGGCTCGAACGGTATATCGGGTCCGCAGGGCGACTGGCTTGATCGCTCTGACACCGGAAATCCTGCTTCAGGCCTATGCCGGCGGCGTCTTTCCGATGGCCGAATCAGCCGATGATCCCGAGCTGTTCTGGGTCAATCCGCGGCGTCGCGGCATCCTGCCGCTCGACGCTTTTCATGTGCCGCGCCGGCTGCGCCGCGTCCTGCGCGGCGGGCAATTCGACGTCCGCTGCGACAGCGCCTTCGAGGCTGTGCTGCACGGTTGCGCCGAGGCGACCGAGAAACGCCCGAACACCTGGATCAACGATGAAATCGTCCGGCTCTATACCGGGCTCTTCGCCCGCGGCGCCGCGCACAGCGTCGAATGCTGGCGGGAGGGCGATTTGGCCGGCGGATTGTACGGCGTCTCGATTGGCGCGGCCTTCTTCGGCGAGAGCATGTTCAGCCGCGTCGGCGATGCGAGCAAGGTAGCGCTCGTCCATCTCGTCGCGCGGCTGCGGCTTGGCGGCTACCGGCTGCTCGATACGCAGTTCCTGACGCCGCATCTCGCGCGATTCGGCGGCATCGAAGTGAGCCGCGCCCGCTATCGCCGGCTGCTCGCCGAGGCGCTCGCCTATCGCGCCGTGTTCCCGTCGGACCTGCCGGCCGATGGGGCGCTCGGCGCCGGCGTTTCGTTCGCGCCCTTGCAGTCGAGCACGATCACGTCATAGATCGGGTCCTCGAGCGCCGACAATGCCGGGCTCTGGGCAAACATCCAGCCGCTGAACTCCTGGGCATCGTTTGCGCCCGGCCGCAAATTGTCGATCTCGAGGAAGGCGGCGGTTTCCGGTGTGTCGATCGGCTGGTTCTTTTCGCAGGCGCGGACCAGGATCAATAAATCGCCGAACCGCACGCTCTTGCCGACCGGCGCCTCGAAATCGGAGGCGCGCGCCGTGATCTTGTCGAGCCCTTGCAGCACCGCGATCGGCTCGGCGATCATGTCGTCGGCGGCCGCTTCAGCGCACCAAGCCAGCAACAGCCAAGCCGCCAGCAACCCGGTCGCCGGTCTCATTTGCCATAGGGGTTGACGAGGCCGGCGACAATCCCGGCGAGCACCTCGCGCACCTGCGCCTCGTCGCAGCCCATCAGCACCGCGTCCTCCAGCGCCTCCTGCGCCAAGTCGCGCAGTTCGCTGAGGTTCTCGTTCAGCACCTTGATCTTCTCGACGCAGGAAACGGGCTCGCCTTCCGGTGTGTGCCAGAGCGGAAATTCCGGCGATTGGCTCATTCTCGTGCTCTCGCCTGTCAATGCGGGTTATTTTGGGGCGGCTTGTTCTGGACGCCGGGCGGCGTTGCCCCGCCGCCGTCGGGCCGTTGCTGCCCGCCGGGCGGCGAATAGATCATCTGGCCGATCAGGTTTTCGAGGCTGACCGCGGCCTGGGTATATTTGATCTGGCCGTTCGGCGGGATGTCCTTGTCCGAACCGCCCGGCTCCAGCGACATGTATTTATCGCCGAGAAGGCTCGACGAGACGATTTCAGCGACCGTGTCGTCTGGCAATTTGTATTCGGGTGCGATGCTCATGCGAACCGTGACGAGAAAAGTCTTCGGATCGAGTGTCTCGCCGATCACCGAGCCGACCCTGACGCCGGAGATGCGCACGTCGCTGCCGTCGCGAATGCCGTCGATCCGAGAGAATTGCGCCGTCACCGGATAGCCCACGACGGCGCGCACCTGGCTCGTCGTATAGGCAAAGAACAGGAACAGCGCGGCCGCGACCAGCACGACGGCGCCGAGCACGGTCTCGATCAGGTTCCGGCTCATCCGCGGTTCACACCCTCATCGGTTCCGTCGCGTCCGGGCGCTCGCCCGATAGGGTGCGCAGGTTCCTATTCCGGGGTCCACGGCTCGTAATCACCGGTCGACGGCGGCCGCCGCGCCCCGCGCAGGATCGAGCCCGGCGGGCGGTAGGCCTGTGGCGTCCCGGTCATGTTCGGCTGGTGCTGCTTTTCCCACGGATAACGCCGGCGAGCGGGGTCCGGCATTTCGTCAACCGTGTGGTGCAGCCAAGCATGCCACTCGGACGGCACCTTGGACCCCTCCGGCTCGCCTTGATAGATCACCCAGCGCTTTTCGCGGCTCGCGCGCCCGCCGCCGCGCGGCAATACTCTCGTACCTTTTTCCCGATAGTAGCGATTGCCGAACTGGTCGGTGCCGACATGCTCGCCGCAGAACCAGGTCAGCAGTCGCGTCCCGAACGTCATTCTTGCTTCCGCAGGTCACCCCGGCCTCGCGCGGCGTGCCGCGCGGGCGGCGGGTTTATCGCACCGCACGCCGCCCGAGGTAAAGAGCGGCCCGATGTGACCTCGCTGCAACATATTGGGCCTTTCGGTGGAACGACCACAAATCGATTGCGGCAGCGGTCGCAAAGCGCTAGATTTGGTGGTCAATTATGGACGCGTCACAAATCCTGGGTCTCTTACCCAGGCGTGCCGGCGAGGGGAACGAAATGCGGGTCACGCGGCGGTTCACCAGCGAAGGTCAAGACCCCTACCAGTCGGTTCCGTTCCGGACCGCGACGAGCGAGATTCGCAATCCCGACGGCTCGCTCGTCTTTCGCGCCGAGGGGATCGAGGTGCCGGCCGAATGGAGCCAGGTCGCGGCCGACATCCTCGCCCAGAAGTATTTCCGCAAGGCCGGCGTGCCGGTGCGGCTGGCGCCGGTCGAGGAAGCCGGCGTGCCGAACTGGCTGTGGCGCCGCCGCGCCGACGAGCGGGCGCTCGCGGCGCTGCCCGAGAGCGAACGCTATGGCGGCGAGGCGAGCGCCCGCCAGGTGTTCGACAGGATGGCCGGGACCTGGACCTATTGGGGTTGGCGAGGCGGCTATTTCGATGGCGAAGGCGACGCCCGCGCCTTTTACGACGAGATTCGGCTGATGCTGGCGCGCCAGATGGGCGCGCCGAACTCGCCGCAATGGTTCAACAGCGGGCTGCATTGGGCCTACGGCATCGATGGCCCGGCGCAAGGCCATTGGTATGTCGACTACCGTAGCGGCGAGCTCCGGGCCTCGCAAAGCGCCTACGAGCATCCGCAGCCGCATGCCTGTTTCATCCAGAGCGTCGCCGACGATCTCGTCAACGAAGGCGGGATCATGAGCCTCTGGGTACGCGAGGCGCGAATCTTCAAATACGGCTCCGGCTCGGGTTCGAATTTCTCGAAACTGCGCGGCGACGGCGAGCGGTTGTCGGGCGGCGGCCGGTCATCGGGACTGATGAGCTTTCTGAAGATCGGCGACCGCGCCGCGGGGGCGATCAAATCGGGCGGCACGACGCGGCGCGCCGCCAAGATGGTCATCGTCGACATCGACCATCCGGACATCGAGACGTTCATCGACTGGAAGGTGATCGAGGAGCAGAAGGTCGCGGCCCTCGTCGCCGGCTCCAAGCTCGCCGCGCGCCATCTGAGCCGCATCATGACGGAATGTCGCAACGGCGGCGCCGACCCGGCGCGGAATCCGGCGTTGCAGCGCGAGATACGCGCCGCCCGCCGGGCGATGATCCCGGAGAGCTACCTCCAGCGGGTGATCCAATTCGCCGGCCAGGGTTATGAGTTGATCGATTTTCGGACCTACGACACCGATTGGGATTCGGAAGCGTATCTGACCGTCGCCGGCCAGAATTCTAACAATTCGGTGCGGGTCTCGAACGATTTCCTCGCGCGGGTAGCGGCGGGCGGCAGCTGGGAATTGACCCGGCGCACCGACGGCAAGGTGGCCAAGACCGTGCCGGCCGGCGCATTGTGGGACCGCATCGGCTATGCCGCCTGGGCTTCGGCCGACCCCGGCCTGCAATTCGACACGACGATCAACGACTGGCACACCTGCCCGGAAAGCGGCCGGATCAATGCCTCGAACCCGTGCTCGGAATACAACTTCCTCGACGATACGGCGTGCAACCTCGCCTCGCTGAACCTCGTGGCGTTCCGCGCCGCGGCGGGGGATTTCGACGTCGCCGGCTTCCGGCATGCGGTGCGGCTATGGACTCTGGTGCTCGAAATCTCGGTGCTGATGGCGCAGTTCCCGTCCAAGGAGATCGCGCGCAATTCCTACGACTTCCGCACCCTCGGCCTCGGCTACGCCAATCTCGGCGGGCTCTTGATGGCGATGGGCGTGCCCTACGACAGCACCGCCGGCCGCGCGTTCGGCGCCGCGGTCACCGCGCTGATGACCGGCGCCGCCTACGCCGCCTCGGCCGAGATGGCCGGCGATCCCGGCCTGGTGCGGGGCGGACCGTTTCCCGGCTTTCCCGCGAACCGGGCCGCGATGCTGCGGGTCATCCGCAACCATCGCCGAGCCGCGCACGGCGAAACGGACGGATACGAGGGTTTGTCGATCCCGCCGGTGCCGCTCGATCGCGCGGGCTGCCCGGACCCGGCCCTCGTCATGGCGGCGCGCGAGGCCTGGGACGAGGCGCTGGCGCAGGGCGAACTTCATGGCTTCCGCAACGCCCAGGCGACGGTCATCGCGCCGACCGGCACGATCGGTCTGGTGATGGATTGCGACACGACCGGCGTCGAACCCGATTTCGCGCTCGTCAAGTTTAAGAAGCTCGCCGGCGGCGGCTATTTCAAGATCATCAACCGCGCCGTGCCGCAGGCGCTCGCCGCCCTCGGCTACCAGGCGTCCGAGATCGCGACGATCGAGCGCTATGCGCTCGGCCACGGCACGCTGGTCGACGCACCGGCGGTCAATCACGCGAGCCTGCGTCGGAAGGGGTTCGACGAGGCGGCGCTCTCGGCCGTCGAGGCGGCGCTCGGCAGCGCCTTCGACATCCGCTTCGCATTCAACAAGTGGACCTTCGGCGAGGCCTTCTTGTGCGAGCGGCTTGGCCTCGAGCCGGAAGCGGTGGCCGACCCGGCTTTCGATCTGTTGGCCGCGATCGGCTTCGGCCGGGCCGAGATCGACCTCGCCAATGCCTGGTGCTGCGGCGCGATGACCCTCGAAGGGGCGCCGCATCTGAAGCCCGAGCACCTGCCGGTATTCGATTGCGCGAGCCCATGCGGCCGCACCGGCAGGCGGGCGTTGTCGGCCGAGAGCCATATCCGGATGATGGCGGCGGCGCAGCCCTTCATCTCGGGAGCGATCTCGAAGACGATCAACATGCCGAATTCGGCGACGGTCGAGGACTGCAAGGACGCCTATTGGCTCTCCTGGCGGCTGGGGCTCAAGGCGACCGCCCTCTACCGCGACGGCTCGAAACTGTCGCAGCCCCTGGCGGCGAGCTTCCTCGGCGAGGACGAAGCGGCCGAGGACCAGGCGGCCGAACTCTTTGCGCAGTCGCCGGCGCAGAGGGCACCCCTCGTCGCCGAGCGGATCGTCGAACGCGTCGTCGAGCGGGTCGTCGAACGGGTCGTGCAGCGCGGCGAGCGCCGCCGGCTGCCGAACCGGCGCAAGGGCTATACGCAAAAGGCGACGGTCGGCGGCCACAAGGTCTATCTGCGGACCGGCGAGCACGAAGACGGCAAGCTCGCCGAGATCTTCATCGACATGCACAAGGAGGGCTCGGCCTTCCGCTCGTTGATGCATAATTTCGCGATCGCGATCTCGATCGGCCTGCAATACGGCGTGCCGCTCGAAGAGTTTGTCGAGAGCTTCACGTTCAGCCGGTTCGAGCCGTCCGGCGTCGTCGAAGGCAACGACGCGATCAAGATCGCGACCTCGATCCTCGACTACATCTTTCGCGAGCTGGCGATCTCGTATTTGGGCCGCAGCGACCTCGCGCACGCCGAGCCCGGCGACCTCTTGCCCGACGCGGTCGGCAAGGGCGAGGCGCAATCGATCCTGCGCGACCCCGCCGGAGACTACCGGCCGGAAGTCGCGGCCCAGGAATTGGCTTACATGATGCGCGCCACCTCGAACGGCTATGTCCGCAACAAATTCACCGTCTTGCCCGGCGGCGCCGGCAATGCGGCGCTGGCCGTCGCCGCGGAGGAAGATGATGACGCGACGACCCTAACCCTGCGCCTCGAACGCATCCGCGCCGCCCGCATCAAGGGCTATGAGGGCGACAGCTGCGAGGAATGCGGCAACTTCACGCTCGTGCGCAACGGCACCTGCCTCAAATGCGACACCTGCGGCGCGACGAGCGGGTGCAGCTGACGAAACTCGCAATCCCGCGCCGCTTCCCCTGGCGACGCCGCTTCTTCAACGGACGCGGAACCACAAACCTGTTCATACCAAACGGAGACGCGATAATGGCCTACAGGAAAAAGACGTATGTTTGCTTCGATGGAGATAATGACATACGCCATTATACGCCATTATCGCCTTATGCAGGCGTGGACAGAAAACGAGAAATTCACGTTTAACTTCTACAACGCCCATGACCTGAACACGGCGCGGGATAACAGCCAGGAAGAGAGCATCAAGCGACAGCTTCGCGAGCGGTTCGCCAATTCCAACAAGACTTTATAGTGCTCATTGGCGAGAAAACCAAATTCCCTGCGGAAGTTCGTTCAATGGGAGACGGAGGTCGCGCTCAGGCTTGGATTACCTATAATCGGGGTCAACCTGAATGGCTCCAAGCACAAAGATGATTTATGCCCAGCGGCCATTCGCGACGAGTTGGCGGTATTTGTTCCGTTCAGAGCATAGATAATGGAATACGCGATGACTAACTGGCCGTCAGAGCGTGACGCATTGAGGAAGGCAGGAAAAACTGGTTCTCATGTATATACCACCGCAACATACCAAAAACTTGGTCTGTAGTGGAGTATTTCCGTATTTCCTCGCGTCTATAAAAACATTTTCGTACTGGAGGTATGCCTTATTCTCCGTGGACGCGTGGGCAAAAATCTTCTCGATAATTGGGGTGTTGTATCTTTTCATCGAGCTACTTGACACGTTCGGAATACATCAAAAAGCCAAATACAACAATATCCCTATCCAGCTGAGGCAGGCTGCTCAACCTGCAAGGGAAGACGGCGGATGCGATCTGCGCCGCCCGGCATGGCGCCGGCCGTGAGTTGGTCGTAGGTGATGGTGGCACATTCGACCGCGCGTCGGATCAGATAGCTGTCCAGGCCGTCGGCGAGGTTGCGGCGATTGACGCGGTAGGACCACTCCCGCAGGTAGCGCGGCAAATGCTTGGCGCTGACGCCGTGATGCGTGCCTACGAGCCAGGCTTTGATGTTGCTGAACAAGGTATGGATGATCGGGAAGAATTCGCCGGCATTGGCGCCTTCGCCCTGGACCACCGGCGTGTGCTTCAGATGCCCGCCGAGATCGGCGTCGCGGCCGCGATAGCCGGAAAACGCATCGGTCAGCAGCCGCGAATGGGGCGCGATATTGGCCTTGAGAAAGGCGCCGAGTTCGGTGCAGGGGAGGGGCACCCTACGGCCATCCGATTAAAAGACGGCACGAACCACTTATACAATATTATATCAATCATGCAGAACACAGGCTTACTTCCATCGAGAACAGTGATTTAATGCGACCGTGATTATACGGTCTGGTGTCACGCTCTATGCTTGCGTACGCCACGGCCGTGTCTCGGTTGTGACTACTCGACGGAGGAGCACGTGAGGACCAAGATCACCCAGGCCGCGGTCGAGCGGGTCCCGCTCGTGCCCGATCGCACCGCCACCTACACCGACACCGAGCTCCGCGGGTTCATGCTGCTCGTCGGCAGGACCAGCAAGCGATACTACGCCCAGACGCTCGTCAACGGCCGGCAGGTCAGGGTCAAGGTCGGCGACCACCCGACCCTGACCGCCCGCGAGGCGCGCGAGGCCGCGCGGCAGAAGCTCGCTAGCATGAGGTCCGGCACCAACCCGAACGAGGAGAAGCGCCGGGCGCGGGCGCGCGGGATCACGCTCCGGCAGGCGCTCGACCTGCACCTCGGAGCGAAGGAGCGCTCGCCCAAGACCGAGGAGGGATACCGATACCAGGCCGAGCAGTACCTGTCGGACTGGCTCGATCGGCCGCTCTGCGAGATCGGCGCCGACCGCTCGGGTGTGCGAGAGCGTCACCGGCGCATTACCGAGCGCCACGGCAGGGCCACCGCGGACTACTCGATGCGGGTGCTCCGCGCCGTCTACAACCGGGGGATGCGGGAGCACCCGGACCTGCCACCGAACCCCTGCGCCAACGTCGACTTCCACGGCACGAGGCGCCGGCACGTCGAGGCCGACGCCGAGCGGCTGCGGGAGTGGGGCAGGGCCGTCCTGACGCTGAGCCCGGTCAAGCGTAAGCCTGCGGTGAGCGCCGCAGGCAGAGTTACTTGGGCGATGTGACCTGCAGCTGTGCGTTTTCGGCGGTTGAGACGGCGGTGACGGCGGTGGTGGCGGCCGAGCTCAGGCCGCTTGACGGTGCGGCACCGAGCGCGGCTGCCAGTTCCAGGGCAGCAGCTCGTCGAGCTTACGAGCCGGATGTTCGGCGATGCGGGCGAGGACGTCGGCGAGCCAGGCTTGCGGATCGACGTCATTCATCTTGGCGGTGACAATCAGGCTGTACATTACTGCGGCGCGCTGCCCGCCGCGATCGGAACCGGCGAACAGCCATGATTTTCTGCCCAGCGCAATGCCGCGCAGGGCGCGCTCGGCGGCGTTGTTGGACATGCAGATGCGGCCGTCTTCGAGGAAGCGGGTGAAGGCCGGCCAGCGCTTGAGCATGTAGTCCATTGCCTTGGCGACATCGTTGCCGCGTGACAGCTTGGGCCGTTGCTCACGCATCCAGCGTTCCAGGTCGGCGACCAATGGGGCGCTCAGTTCCTGTCGGCTGGCCCGGCGCTGTTCGGCATTTTGGCCATTGATCGCACGCTCGATGTCGAACAGCGCGTCGATGCGGCGGACCATCTCCAGCGCCAGCGGCGAGATCACGGCGGTCTTGCCCTGCGCCTTGCGGCGCGCGTTGGCGGCGATGTCGGCCATGACGAAGAACGGCCGGCGGGCATGCACCCAGCACGCCGCCTCGATGAGCGGGCCCGGCTGGCGGTCGGCTTCGTACAGTTTGTTGTAGCCGGCGAAAGCGTCTGCCTGGAGGATTCCGGCATAGTCGGCGAGATGCGCCTGGGCGTGTACACCGCTCCGATCGCGCGAGTAATAGAACATCGCCGCCGGCGGATCCGGCCCGCCGAACGGGCGGTCGTCGCGCACATATACCCAACATCGCCCGGTGTGGGTCTTGCCCTTGGCGAGGACCGGCACGGTCGTGTCGTCGCCATGCAAACGTTCCGCGGCGAAGACATGCGCCTCGATTCGGCTGATGAGCGGGGCCAGTACGGCACAGCAGCCACCGACCTGGTCGGCCAGGGTCGACAGGCTGAGCGGCACGCCCTCCCGGGTATAGCGTTCGGCCTGGCGGTTGAGCGGCTGGTGCTGCCCGAACTTCTCGAACAGGATCATCGCCAACAGGCTGGGCCCGGCCCAACCCCGCGGAAGCACATGAAACGGCGCCGGCGCCTGGCTGATCTTCTCGCAGTCGCGACAGCTGAACTTCTCGCGGACATGCTGGATCACTTTCCACTGCCGCGGGATCACTTCCAGCGTCTCGGTGATGTCTTCGCCGAGTTTGCGCAGCCGCGCGCCGCCACAGCACGGGCATTCCGTCGGCGCCGGCTCGACCACCCGCTCGCGCGGCAGGTCCGCCGGGAAGGGTTGGCGCGCCGGGCGCTTGCGGTTAAAGCCCGCTACCTTTGTGGTCTTGGCGACGGCCTGCTCGGCGGCAATCTCATCCTCGCTGGCGGAGCTCTTCGAGTTCCGCGAAGGCCAGCTCCATCTGCTCGATGAGCCGGATGCTGCGTTCCGAGCGCTGGCCATAGAGCTGGTGCGTCAGCTTGGCGATCTGCAATCGCTGATGGGCGATCAGCGCCTCGTCGTCGGAGGCCTTGGCCTTGGCAACCGCGAGTTCCGCCTCGATCCGCGTCGCCCTGGCCGCTTCCTCCAGGCACTTCTCGCGCGCCGCCGACAACGCCGCCCGCAATGCGGCAATGTCGTCGGGCAGGGTCTCGGGCGTCGTCACGAGAACCGATTATCACATGCTGGCAGCCGTCCTTGCGTTATCAACTATAGGGTGAGTCAAAATGTCGCACCCAATCTATTGCGCGATTGAGGCGCGACAATCAAGATGAGAATGGTGCGGCGCAGAAGGCATGGTCGACGGTTTGCGACGGTGGGGCCAGGGCGCGTGGTACTCGTTCAGTCGCGGCCGAAGCCGCGCGGCGGATCGAGGTCGGCGAGCTCGCCGAAATCGAACTCGACAATCGCTTGCAGGGCCTCGCCGGTCGCGGTCTCGCGCAACGGTTCCGGTAATGCCTCGAACCATTGCGTGTACTCGTTCTGCAAGGCGACAAGCTCGGCAACGGCATCACGCCAGCGCTGCGGGCGCGAGCGCCGGTCGGCCGGGCGGCGCCAGCGGCTGACCGGGGCGCCGGCATGACGGACCCGCCATCGGGCTTGCCGCTCGGCGCCGCTTAGCGCTAGCTGGCCGTGCGGCGGGCGTCCTCGGGGCATTGCGAAGCCTCGTTGTCTTTCGTCACGTAACGGAGATCGGCTCAGCCGGCGACCTGCGGTCGCCAGGTGTGAACCGGGTTGCGCCAATCGATGCCGTCGAGCATGTAGGCCAGTTGCGCCGCGCTGATCGCCACCACGCCATCCGCCGGCGGAGGCCAGATGAAGCGGCCCCGCTCCAGCCGCTTGGCGTAGAGCGACATGCCGACGCCGTCATGCCAAAGTACCTTGATCAGGTACCCGCTCTTGCCCCGGAACACGTAAAGATCGCCGGCGTGCGGGTCGCGCTGCAGCCGCTCCTGCACCTGCAGCGCCAGGCTGTTCATGCCGCGCCGCATGTCGGTGTGGCCGGTGGCGAGCCACACCCGTACCCCCGAGGGAACCGGGATCATCGCCGCACCAGCGCCTGCACCACCGCCGCCGCCAGCCCGGGCGGCGTCGACGGCGGGATGCGCAGGCTGGCGACCCCGCTGAACTGGATCTCGATCGCCTCACCGCTGCGTGCCGCAATGCCTGGCCCGCAATCGGCATCCGCCGTCACCACGACGGCGGCAAAACCGGCACGATCGCTGCGCAGTTCCTGGCGCCAGCGGTAGATCTGACCGGCACGGACATCCGCCCGGCGCGCCACCTCGGCAACAATCGCGCCCGGCGTAAATGCCGCCGCTACCACCGCCCGCTTCTGCGCCTCACTCCAGCGTCGCCGCCGCTCCGCGCCGCTGAATAACTCGAACCTCGCCATCGCACCGTCTCTTGCACCGGTGCAAACACCGCCGCTTGCACTGGCGCCTACCCAGCCCGATCAGCCCAGAGACAGCAAGGCGGCCTTCCGCGGAGGGTTACGGTCAAGCGGGACCTCAACCTGTTCTTGCTGCTGACCGGCATGCGGCGGACGGCCACGATCGAGGCCAGGATCGAGCACTTCGACGAGGCGCGAGGATGCCTTCGCGTGCCGAAGCCCAAGGGCGGCGAGAGCCGGGCATTCGACCTGCCGCTCTCGGGAGCGCTGATCGATCTCGTGCGCCGCCGGATCGAGGAGAACCGGATCATCGACCCCGATTCGCCCTGGCTCTTCCCGTCGGACAGCGCGAGCGGGCACGTCGCCGAGGTCCGCGTCGACGCGCTCGGCGACCTCGTCGGGCATGCCCTGCGGCACCTCTACGCGACGCTCGCACTCGAGGCCGGCGTGCCGATCGCAGAGCTCAAGTTCCTGCTCAACCACGCCGTCAGCAGCGGTGGCGTGACGATGGGCTACCTTCACCCGTCGCTCGAGCACCTGCGCGGGTGGCAGGAGAAGGCGACGGCCCGAATCATGAGAGCGATCGGGCATGCGGGGATTTCAAACGAGTGGCCACCACGAGGGAGCGCTAGAGACGGACAAGACGGTTACTGCCTCTAAGGCTGCTTAGCGAGCCTGTATCAGTGTTCAGCACGGGGCTCGTCCGTGAGATTCTCGGCATGGGCAGACCAATGGTGAGGTCTCGGCGCAGGGGATTACAGGGTGGCAGGTCCGGTTGTAACTAGCTGCTCTTCGATGGGATACGCATACCCGAGTGTCCTCGGACCAAGTCATGTAGGACACGAACCGCCCTCCCATATCCTGTATTCGAGAGGCGATAGGTGCGCTTACCAGAGGGACCGGAGGTCGCAATCTCATAATATGGGTAGAAGTCCTGGTTAAAATACCGACTGACATTGTCTTTATGTTTCGGCTGAATGTTAGGAAAAACTTGCATTATTACTCTCGCGATCTGTGTGGTCGACAAAAACGGGTGTGCTTCATCGTTACTAGACACGGTCAATAACGCTATTAATATTGCGTCTTCTAATTTCATCTCCTTAACCGTTGCTGTACTCTTCAGCGCCACTGAAATATCTATCTCGTCGCGCGAAGCCAAACCGACGATAGACTCAATTCTGTTTAGATAATCCGCGATCGCTCCGTCATTAGAAAGCGATTGGGTCGCTTTAGAACACCGAATCAGCTCCAATCCCATCCTTCGCTGTTGGCTGTCGCGCTCCTGAAACGCTTCAATATCATCACCAGGTCGCATGCGCGCTGCGAGTTTTTTGAAACGAGTCCCTTCATCAGCAGTGATAAAAATCGTCTGAAAACTCCTCCCGTGAAACGCTAGAGTTGTGGCGAGGAACTCAATCTCTGCAGGTGACCGAAAACCGGAGATCACAATAGAGGACGAAACATTCTCTTGTAAATATTCTGAGATCTTCTCTGCTGCGATATCCGGTTTCACGGCCAGTGCCTGTTCGGCAAAATCACCGATAGCCACCGGGCCCTGGTAACCATGGCGATAGAAATAGCTCAGATACATGAAATCGCTTGCTTCTATGTGAAGATAACCAAACTTCCTTGCTAGGTGCTGGCTGGCGGTGGTCTTGCCGGCGCACGTATAACCGCACAAAATTAAATTGGGGTTTTGTTCTAATGCAATTGCCAATTGTTTCGCCGGATAATATCTCTTTGACTCGAAGAAGTCGAATAATTGTTGAAACGACTTCCGCCGAAAATCTACCTGATCGGCAGACGCGATATCCAATGAGCCGAAAGGTTGGTCAGACCCATCAGGTTGAAACCATTTGTTGAAAGACTGGTTATCTAGCCAAGGAAACACGAGGTTCGATTCAAAGTACACCTCTTCTTCGACGATCATCCCCTGCTGTTCACCCACGAATACAATATAGCCGTTGTCAACGCCCCAAACAGCCTTGAGCGTTTTGGGAACATGAAGTAAGAGGTCCGATCGAACCGACGCGGCGCGCACGTTACCTGCCAATTTAAGTTCGTGATCGAGCGAAGTAAAGGTTTGGCCTTGCATCCAAAATTTAATATCTAACCCAGGATAATCCACGCCGCCCTTGCTCAGAGCGGCTATCGTTACGGAAGTATCCTCCAATATGAAGGGATGCGTATCGAGTGATATGCCTGCCTTTCTGCATTGCCTAACCGCGCTGAGATAGCTCTCTTTCAGAAGTTCTTCCCGCGCCGCCACCCGAGGTTCATGATAATTAGCATGGTACGTCCTTTGTCGAAATCCTTTAATCCTGATATTCCTACCTTCGGCAATGTAACGGGCGTGCGCTATCTTCGTAGGGTTTGACGTGAAGAAAGTCAATTCGAGCATTGATTAAGATCTCTTGATCGATCGCCCATGGTTGTCAGCCTTAGTGCTGATCACGTCACAGTCTAACGCGTCTTCGCTACGCGCAATTGTGGAAAGACTAGATGTATCTCCTAAGCAGAACAGCATCGGTCCGAGGCTGGACATACCGACGCAGTGGGCTCCTAAGCTCAAGAGATTAACCCGTAACGTCTTTAAGGTTGTGCCATATTCGTACCACTCCTTCGCCTTCCATTCTGTCTGCTGCATAGCAGCTACCGCTTTGCAGAAGGCCACATAGTCAGCCTCAGCCACCGACGCATACACGCCAAAGAGAGCTTCATAAGCCGCCTGAAAGGACGCTGCTGGGCTCAGTGGAGTGATTCTGGCGAAAAATTCGACCTCCTCTTCCTGGGTCTTCGGTCGTATTGATCTCGGCACGCAGAGGCAGAGCGTCCATTCAGGCATCTCTAACGCGGGGAGTGCTATCGGCGATCTCATAAGACTAGCACGCGAAGAGGGGCCAAAGGGCGCTCCATCTTGAGGAACCCCTAGGTCGAGTACCAGCCCGCCGGAGAAATAAGTGTTTATGCCGACTCCTGAAGTGCCTCCTCTGCGCGATCTTTTGATCATATGCCCTTGCTCAAGGGCCATCCCGTAGAGCGTATAAATGCCCTCAAGGATACCAAGCCGTAGAGCTGTGCCGGATCCCAGTCCTACATGGGTCCGGAGTTCCCCAGTGATGCGAACATCGGCACCAAATCCGAGTTGGCCTTCTACCATGGCACGCTTGACCGTATCCTCAAGTTGCTCGATTTCTGAACCAGAGAAAGCGAAGCGTCGTTCGTCTGTAACGTGCAGATCCTTGGACTGTCTTATATTGATTACTGCTTTGGGGTCCGATACCGCAAATCCAATCCCTCCATTCTTTCGAACGGCAGCGGCGTGCATTGAAATAAGCCCTAAATGCACTCTAGGATGTACCTCAACAACGACATTGAGGTTGGGAGATAGATTTTTCCCAGACATGGTCAAAGTGGTCCTTATATTTCTGACCGAACAAGGTAGACATCGTTACATGCACGGCGGGAGCGTATTTACCCCTGTCGCTCTCGAAAATCGGTCCTGCAATGAGATCGTCGTCCGAGATCACGAAACTATGCTGTGCCGCCCACGGGAAACGCCTCAGCTCGACCCGATCCCCAAATTCAGATTTGAGAGCACTCATCTTCCTGCTAACGATGCCCCTCCGAGCTTCTGCCTCAGGCGCCATATGCCTCTCGTCCGGGACCAGGAGCTGGATCCTCAAATGCCGGTGCTTTCTCAGGGCATCGACCAGGACCTTATCGTCACTCTCCGTGTCGAGAAAATCCTCGACAAACCGAGTACACGATGCACCCATAACACAGACTGTCTTTTCTGCACGTGCGACAATGCGTCCGTAGTAGATTTTATCATGACGGTTAGCGAGTAATCCTTTTATTCCCATCCTCTGAAACCGGTCAAGCTGCTGCAATGGCCCGATAGATATCACAAATGTTAGCATAGACACCACTAATGCGCTTACTATTCCACCAATAAGGCCGACTAGCTTCACATCTTTGTCACCGAGCCAATAATACAAAATCAATAATATGATTGTCAGGACGAACAGTACTATGACAAGTATCAACCAAAGTGGAGTCCTTATTCTCCCTATTATAAGGTTCATCTTGGCCATCCGGTAAATAGTAGCTCTCTCTTAGTCGATTGGCTGAGAGCGTGAGTGTGTATTCGAGTATCTATTGTTGTATTCAAAAACCGTGACTCAAAAAAAGATTTTATCTCTCCGTCTCGCGGGTGAGCATCGCTCACATACGACAGAACAACGATCGAATGTCTGTGCTTTTCTATGAGCGCAAATAGGCGCTCAGCGAACGTACAGCGACGTGACCACTGAGCAATCCACCCAGGCTGCGCAAGAAGACGAATATTTGATTGGAGGTCGATAAACTGTTCCCATTCCTCATATCGGGCCAGGCCTTCCAAGAAATGGTATCTTCGCCAATAATTATCCCAATTACGTTGCTCGGATGAGTTCACATAGGGCGGATCGATGTAAACCAGGTCATAGCCAGTCGGTATATATTCGACATTTTGCGAAGACAATACCATACAATCGGCCTGTGTGGGGCTATCATGGGGCAGCTCGTCATATGCTTGCAAGATGTGAAGATCGAAACTTCTTTCCCAGGTCGCTAAATTGCCGAAAGAACGCTTGACGACGCCGTTTGTTCTTAGGCCAAGGTTCGCCCGGTGAAATAAATTAAATGGGCGCTTTCTTAGACAAGCTTGATATACGAGATACCGGAGCAACGACGTCCTCTCGGAGGATAATCGTTCGTCACAAAGTAGGGAAAAAAAACCATCCAACCAACGATTTTCCTCATTTGTGTAAAATATCCCTTCGAATATCTTTGAAATCAGGCCACTACGCGGCACTACGCGGTTAAGGAACAAAACGAGGTCCGGACGAGACATAGGTATTTCTTTTGCCAGTAGCGTGCGGCCTACATCCTCATTAAATCTGAAGCCGTCATGGTAGACGACTGACTTCTGCATTATCTTGAAGAGAAGCGGAACCGATGCGCTTCCACCGAATAGGTCGAGTGCCGTATTAAATTTAAGATGAGCAACATTGGAATAAATCCATGGTAGCAGCTTGCGCTTGCTTCCGTAAAATCGGGTCGATGGT
Source organism: uncultured Alphaproteobacteria bacterium (assembly GCA_963790875.1). GTDB lineage: Bacteria > Pseudomonadota > Alphaproteobacteria > ATCC43930 > CGMCC-115725 > AP-15. Next base: position 965,549 of record CAWBQT010000008.1, on the reverse strand, counting down.
AGCGCGTCGATCGCCTTATAAACCGGCTGGGTAAGGTCGCGGTCGTGTCCTGAGCAACGGTGCTCAAGTTGCGACTGTGAGGGCCGAGTGATAGGCATAGAGTTTATGCCGTAACGCGATCCGATGTTGGCATGGCGTCCCCTCGATGCGCATCCCCTATCCCGTGCCGCATTGGCCTCTTATATCATGACGGCTTGTGCCCGACTCAATCGCTCAATCGGCGGCAAGTGGCCGCTTAGGGGCAGAGCCGGCCGACGGTCGGATAATGCGCCGATGACCTGTCGAAATTGGACGCGTCGATTTTGGTGAGGTGTGGAGTCGGAGGTTGCTAAGCATCGAATTGATCCAATAATTTGCTGGCTCGTTGAGGTCCGTCTGTAAGACCTCTTCGATGACTACTGCTAATAAGACCCATTTTCTCGCGGAAAAATGCGTCGAATACCCAGAGCCGCCGCAAATGTTGCGAACGCTGGCTTGACGGTGGCTTACGGAAACCGAGGAGAGCGACACGATGCCCGTGTGATCGGCCGCAGGCGTTGCCGAGCTTTGGGATAGGCCCGATCCTGACCACACCTGCGGTTCTCATTCACCAGGAGACCAGCAGATGAGGATCGAACTGACCGGTGCCAAATTCCTGAGCATCCAAGAGCTGAGCGAGCTCGCGGCGCGCCTCGACTTCCTCCACGACAAGACCATCAAGACGATCGACCGGCTCCGGGGCGAGATCGAGGCGCAGAAGGCCCGAATCTCCAACCACTGGCGGGGCGTCTCGGCGCTCGGCCCGGCGGACCGAGGCCGGGTCATGGCCGAGCAAGCCTCGGCGGCGATCCGCACCATCCGGCAGAACTCCAAGCCGGAGCTCGACGGCATCCTCAGGGAGGCAGGCGCTAGCTGAGACGGCGCGAATAAAATGATGCCGGATTGGCAGTTTTGTGAGCACGGTCTGTGATGGCCAGCCGTGCGAGAGCCTCACTGATCGTGATGATGCGGTACTGCACGGTGCCGTGGGAGAACGACCCGGTCCCAGATAGTCCCAGATAGGGGCCGGGTCGCATCACTGGGCACGGTCATCGGCGTCCCCGCCTGTACCGTGGAGTAATCCTACCTTTCTCATCATTGGGCTTCAAATATCCCGGGGGTTCGGGGGCGGAGCCCCCAAGTTGCCCGGTGTCTCTCTTTACGGCAAGCGTTCGGCGGGTGGGTCGGGCATGGGGTCGAGGCGGTCGATGAGCTCTTGGTAGCCATCCTCGAAGCCGGGATCGTAGATGTCCGGGTGTTCGCGCACGAAGGCGATGACTTTGCGGTAATAGTCGACGGCTTGCCGATGGTCGCCACGGACCTCGCTGACCAGACCGAGGCGGGCGTAGCCGTCATGCACGTCGGGAAAGCGTTGCAGCAGTGCATCGGCGGCCTGCTGCGCCTCGTCGAGCTTGCCGGCGTCGACGAGATCGACGACGGCGTTGGAGGCGGTGGCCAGCTCGCCGTAGCAGTCGTCGCAGAGGCCGAGATGATCGCGGGCTGGCGGCGCGGGCGCGGCGGCGAGCGCCTGGGTTTGAGCCTCGGCGTCCTTGGCGAGGCAGCAGCGCTTGTATTTCTTGCCGCTGCCGCAGGGGCAGGGATCATTGCGTCCGATCTTGGCCATTTCGCAACTTCGGCATGAAGGACGGCTTGTCTTGTACCAAGCGCTGCTCGCGGATGCGAGGTTTCACCGGCTGCTTCTGGCCATCGATGACGATCTTGCGGCGGACTGCCGGGCGGCGGGATGCGGTCGTTGCGGCGGCGTGCTGCATGCGGCTCGCTTCCGCCGCAAGCCGCGGGGTCGGCCCTCTGGACTTGGCGATGGCTACGACCAGCGGTTCAGCTTTTGTTGCGCGATGCGGGAGTGCCGCAAGCGGGCGACGCCGCCATCGCTGCGGTTCCTCGGCCGCAAGGTCTATCTGGCTTGCGTGGTGACGCTGGTTTCGGCGCTGCAGCACGGTGCGACGGCGGGACGGCTGCGGCGGCTGGCGCAGGCGCTGGGGATCGACCGGCGCACGGTGGCGCGCTGGCGGGGATGGTGGCTTTCGACCTTCGCCGCCGGCCCATTCTGGCGGCAGGCCTCGGCCGCCTTGATGCCGCCGGCCGACCCGCTTCGCCTGCCGGCCTCGTTGCTCGACCGCTTCGCCGGCAACGCCGCCGAGCAGCTGATTTGCGCGTTGCGGTTTCTGGCCCCGATCACCGGCGGCGCTTCGATGACGCGCGCTTTCTGACGGGCGGCGCCGGCCCGCAGAGGATGCCCGTGGCCGGCCGCCGGCGGCGTCTTTAGCGTGCGCCGGTCCCTTGATGAGGCGTGCCGGCATGACGCAGCAGCGTGCTCCGCGGGTTCATGAGCGATGGGCGCAGTTGCGCTTCTCGGTGATCGGCCAGCTGCTGGCGGCGCCGCCGCAGAAGGGCACCTTGCGCACGGCGCTGGCGGCACTGGCGGCGCGCGACTGGCGCCACCCGGTGCGCGGCGATCCGATCCGCTTCGGCCTGTCGACCATCGAGCGGTGGTATTACCGGGCGCTGCGCGAGCGGCAAGACCCGGTCGGCGTGCTGCGCCGCAAGCGCCGTCGCGATGCCGGCCAACCGACGGCAATGAGCGAGGCCTTGCGCCAGGCGCTGCTCACCCAATACGCCGCGCATCAGAGCTGGAGCGCCCAGCTCCATCACGACAACCTGGTGGCGCTGGCCGCGACGCGGCGCGAGCTAGGGCCCGTGCCGTCCTATTCGACGGTCCTTCGCTTCCTCGCTGCGCATGGCCTGGACAAGCGCCGCCCGCGCACCGCGCGGCGGACCGACGGCGCGCTGGCGGCCGCGGCGCGGCTCGCCGAGCGCGAGGTGCGCAGCTACGAGGCCGAGTACGTCAACGGCCTGTGGCATTGGGACTTCCACCACGGCTCGCGCAAGGTGCTGACGCCGCGCGGCGAATGGCAGACGCCGGTGCTGCTCGGCATCCTCGATGATCGCTCGCGCCTGGCCTGCCATCTGCAATGGTATCTGGCCGAGACCGCCGAGAACGTCGCCCATGGCTTGTCGCAAGCCCTGCAGAAGCGTGGCCTGCCGCGCGCCGCGATGAGCGACAACGGCGCGGCGATGACCGCTGCCGAGATCACCGGCGGCTTGGCCAGGCTCGGCGTCCTGCATCAGACCACCCTTCCTTACTCGCCCTATCAGAATGCCAAACAGGAAGTGTTCTGGGGGCCGGTCGAAGGCCGGCTGATGGCCATGCTGGAGGGCGTGCCGGACCTCACCCTGGCGCACCTCAACGAGGCGACCCAGGCCTGGGTGGAGTACGAGTACAACCGTAAGATCCATTCCGAGCTCGGCCAAGCCCCCCTCACCCGCTTCCTCGCCGGTCCCGAGGTCACGCGACCCTGCCCGGACAGCGCGACGCTGAAGCTGGCCTTCACCCGCGGCGAGCGGCGCACCCTGCGCCGCAGCGACGGCACCATCGTCATCGAGGGACGGCGGTTCGAGGTGCCGAACCGCTACCGCCATCTCGCCTGCCTGGAGGTGCGCTTCGCCGGCTGGGACCTGAGCCTTGTCCATCTCGCCGACGAGCACACCGGCATCGTGCTCTGCCGGCTGTTCCCGCAAGACAAGACCGCGAACGCCAGTGGACTGCGGCGATCCCTGGAGCCGGTCAGCGACAGGCCTGGCGCCGCCCAGCCGGCCAGCGGCATGGCACCTCTGCTCGCCGCGCTAATCGAGAAGCGCGCGGCAACCGGCCTGCCGCCGGCCTATCTCGTCAAGGGCGAAGGAGAGGACGAGTGAACCCCAGGCTGCTGGCCCTCTATGGCCTCAAATGGAACCCTTTCGCTCCCGCCGTGCCGGTCGAGGCGCTGCATGTCGGACCGCGCCTCGACGCCTTCCGCCGGCGTGTCCGGCACCTCGCCAGCGAGGGCGGCTTCGCCCTCGTCACCGGCGCGCCGGGCGCCGGCAAATCGGCCAGCCTGCGCATCCTGGCCGAGCATCTGGCCGGACAACCCGATCTGAAGGTCGCCATGATCAGCCGGCCGCAGTCCAATGTCGCCGACTTCTACCGCGAGATCGGCGACCTCTTCGCCGTCCCGCTTCATCCCCACAACCGATGGAGCGGCACCAAGATCCTGCGGCAATGCTGGCAGACGCATATCGACAGCGCGCTGTCCCGGCCGGTGCTGATCGTCGACGAGGCCCAAGAGATGCGTCCGGCCGTTCTCTCGGAGCTGCGCCTGCTGTCTTCCGCCCGGCTCGACTCTCACATCCTGCTGACCGTCGTTCTCGCCGGCGACGGCCGTCTTGTCGAGCGCCTGCGCTCCGATGAGTTCCTACCGCTCGACAGCCGCATCCGCGTCCGCCTGCCGCTCGAGCGTGCCACGCCGGAGACCCTCCGGGGCTGCCTCGAACATGCCCTGCAGCAAGCCGGGGCGCCCACCCTGATCACCGCCGAGGTGATCGCCACCCTGGTCGACCACGCCCAGGGAAACCTGCGCGCCCTGATGATCATGGCCGACGAGCTGCTCGCGGCGGCGGCCGAGCGCGAGGCCCGCCGCATCGACGAGGCACTGTTCTTCGAGCTCTATGCTGCGACCCGGGCCACAGCGGCGAGCGGCAGGCGGCGATGATCCCGCTTCCCGTCCAGCCCGCGTATCGTCTCCTCGATCGTCCGCAGGAGCAGCAATGGCTGGTCACCGGGCTCTGGGCCGAGGAAGCCGTCGGCATCGTCGGCGGCGAGCCCAAATGCTGCAAATCCTTCCTCGCCCTTGATCTCGCCGTCTCGGTCGCCGCCGGCACCCCGTGCCTGCGCCGCTTCCCTGTGTCCAAGCCGGGACGCGTCCTCCTCTATGCCGCAGAAGACGCCCTTCACATCGTCCGCCGTCGGCTCGACCGCATCTGTGCCGCTGCCAGCGTCGGCCTCGCCGATCTCGACATCCAGGTGATCACCGCGCCAAGCCTACGCCTCGATCTCCACACCGACCGCGCCAGCCTCGACGAGACGATCGCCCGAATGAAGCCGCGCCTGCTCGTCCTCGATCCCTTCGTCCGCCTGCACCGCATCGACGAGAACGTCAGCGGCGAGGTCGCGCCCTTGCTCGCCTATTTGCGCGAGCTGCAGCGCCGCCACGCCGTCGCCGTCATCCTCGTCCATCACGCCAGAAAAGGCGCCGGCAACATGCGCGCCGGCCAGGCCCTGCGCGGCTCCTCCGAGTTCCACGCATGGGGCGACTCCAACCTCTATCTGCGCCGCAATGGCGAGGATCTCATCACACTGACCGTCGAGCATCGAGCCGCGCCAGCCTTGCCCAGCCTCACCCTCGAACTCATCGAACGCGCCAATGCCCTCGCCCTCGAGGTTGTCGATCGGCGCGCCGCGGCAACGCCAGCTCCAGAGCCGCGTTCCCTGGACGACCGCATCACCGCTGCACTGGCCGACGCAGGACGACCCCAGCCTTTCCCCGAACTACGCGCCCTCTGCCGCGTCCGCACCGCTACCCTCTACCAGCGGCTGCTCGCCATGACCGACGCCGGGCGCATCATCAAATCAGCCGACGGCTATCGCCTCGCAAAATGACTCTGCGCAACCGGCTATCCGACGGCCAGCGCCAAATCCCACTTCGCAGCCAGACTTCCGCTTCCCGCTTCCCACACCCTCTACAGCGTTCGGGAAGCGCAATCCGGCAGTCCCTCAAAAAGCCTGCCGCGGACGCCCCCAGATTGCGCGATCACGCTCAGCTAGCTACGGCCCGCTCGTCGGGCAGCGACCGTACTGGGCCTCGAAGGCGGTCGTGCTGAACCGGCAGGGCCTCGGCACGGCCCGCCGAACCGAGCTCGAGCGGAGCGCCGAGCGGGCACGCGTGGTCGGGCTCGCCGGGCTCGGACAGCTCGCGATCGGCACCGGAGACCTGGTCCTGGCCGCCGTGATCATCAACGAGAACGACCGGCGCCGCGAGGCCGAGCGGGCATTCTCGACCTCCGAGTTCCTGTCGCTGATGCCGGGCCTCGACGAGTTCGACAAGGCTCAGCAGTACCTGCTCATCGGCGAGAACCGGATGAACGCAATCGCTCTAGCGATCAGGGTCTGGCAGACCGCCCGCCCGGCGCCGGTTCTCGACGCTCTCGATGGCATATGCGAATCTGGGTGAGGACGGGGCCATCGTCGAGGAACTGGCGGAAATCGCAGAGGGCCTCGTCGAGGAGTGACCGAACCGCCCGTGGGCCTCGGATCACCGCCGCGGCCTCGGCCCGGGTCGCCACGAAATCGATTTCTGCGACCTCCGGGCTACCTCGGGCGCACGTAGCGCGCCGTTCGGCTCGGCCGTATTCGGGCTCGCCGCGGGATCCCGGGGATATGCCGCGCCGTCCGCTCAGGCACGCCTTTGAGTGAGGGGTCGCTCCGGTGAGCCGGGCGATCGTGCCCGCATCCCGGGAGCCATGACGATCGTGCGCCCCTAGCAGGAGAGTTCGGCGCGCTCCCGCATCCTGCCAATTGCGACACGATCCTCCCCGTGACCGAGCGCCATTGCGGCGCGGGCAAAACGGGAGAACGGACGTGGCGACCAACGGCGAGGCCAGGACGAGGAGCAGGCGCACCCCCGAAGAGATCGTGCGGGCGCTGCTGGATAAGACGATCGAGAACGGAGCGACCGCGGGCGAGGAGCTCGCCGCGGCCGCCAAGGCCGAGCAGCTGATCATCAAGCACCGACTCGATCGCTCGGCGTTCCAGTTCCCGCCGGACCGCAGGCCACTTGCCGCCCGGACCAAGGGGCGCACGATCCGAGAGGCCTGCGAGGGTCTACTGAGGCAGGAGCCGGCGCTCGCCTACGACGAGATCCTGTCGCGGGTCCGGACCGAGTTCGCCGGCTGCAAGACGAGCGTCAAGTGCCTGCGCTACTACGCGACCAAGATGCGCGGGCGGGACGTGCGCGTGCCGAGCCGGCCGAGGGTGAGCCGGGGAAGCGGCGTTACAGCGTGAGCGTGAAATTTTGGGTACAGATGTTTACCCAATGGCAGGAATACCCTTCCCTCCGAGCTGATGCGACGCATAATTGAGATGTAAAGCGTGCTATTTTCGCGGCACGCTTCCGGGCCTGGGGTGGTCCATGAGGCATCGGGAGGTCACAACGCCGTTGCCTGTCCGGCGAAGGACCTGGCACTCGGCCGCTGCTAGGCCTTATTCCTCGCTGCGGCTCGGTGACAGCTCAGTTGGTCCGGGTCATGTCCGATGGGCGTGGATGCTTATTGAGCATCGTGCATTACCCTGAGGCACCGGAGACGCGATGGGTTGAGAACTTGCGTGACACCGAGCGCAATACGCCCCTGATGTTGGAGGGGGATTCTATTTTGAATATATCCTATTAGTCTGAGTAACGATGAATCAGAATCCGCATTGAGGGAAGTCATGTCGCCGAACATCAACGAACCATGAGGTTTTTACTATGAATGAATTAGACGTATTTGTCAGCGTTGGCGCCACAGGGACAGATCAACAGGAGTCCTTCGTTCGGGCTGTCGAAGACAGGCTGCGAAGCGAGGGATTAATACCACACACCGTCGGACGGAACACCTTTAGTGCGGACGCCCCGTTAAATACAATTATGGAACTAATGGACAAATGCTCCGGCACGGTCGTCATTGCACTTGAGCGCATGTATTTTCCAGCGGGGATCGAGAAGCGAGGATCACCGGAAGAGGTGCCGCTAACCGAGATCAAGCTCCCCACACCGTGGAATCAAATCGAAGCCGCTATAGCTCACAGCCGAGGTCACCCATTGATGGTCATCGTCGAAAGAGGTATCAAGAACGAAGGACTTCTTGAGCGCGGCTATCAATGGTATGTCCAACAGGTGAAGCCAGAAGCTGCTGCCCTGAATACGAGTGAGTTCAACGGCGTCCTCTCGAGTTGGAAGGAGAAGATGGTCCGATTGCCCGATAAACCCGCTCGCGATAAGTCTGTTGCAGACTTTACGATTGCCGAACTTCTCGGGACCATGAAGCCAAGCCAATTGTGGAGCCTGATCGCTGCTTTGGCTGCGCTCGTCGGCGGAGCATTTGCATTGGGGAGCAAGTTATTTGGAAGCTAGATGATGCATGGCCCCATGGCCCTTCGTACCGGCGCTTCTGAGCTCAAAAGCGCCCCGTCGCACGAGTGAAGCGATCATTTCCAGATATACGGAGACTTCACCCTGAAACGACCGAGCTGCAATGTCTCCAGAGATCAAAAGCGGGACTTTCTCTCGGGTAGCGGATCGGAGCGGGTACTATCTGTTTGATTTTCAATGCTCTCTGATGCGATCACCGACCACTCATCAACCGTGAGGCTCGGGATTGGCCCAATCGGGGTCATCCGCGATCGTGCGATCAGGCCCTCGACACCGCCCATTGCGGCTACCGCGCGCGGTGCCGTGTCCGCGAACGCGGCCATGACGCCCTCGATCCCGCGGAGCGCGGCGAGAGTACCCTCGACGGTCAAGCTATCCATCGGTCGCATCCCTGTACTTCGTCAGCAGTGCGATCAGCGTGCGGCGCTCGTCTTGGGTCATCCGCAGCAGCGCCGCTGGCGCGAGCCCGAGCCCGTCGACCTTGACGTCGGCCCGCAGCCGATCGGCCATCTGGTCGGGGTAGCGGAACTTGAGCAGCACCTCCATCAGCCGGTCGCTGTAGCGAGTTACCGAGAACGGTCGATCCTCGCCGGTGTCGGGGTCGCGCACCCAGACGACCTTGCCGCCCTGCACGACCGGCTCCTCGACGCCGTCGACGGCCCGGCGGTAGCTCTCCTCGAGGAGCCGCTCCATCGCAAGTTCGACGGCTTTGTCCCAGGCGACCCTGAACTCGAGGTCCTTGTCCCGCGCGGCGTAGGCCCAGGTCCGGGATATGCCCACTGCCGCAGCCGCTCGGGTCGGGCTGGCCGTCTCCCCGAGCACCGCCAGGAAGTGATCCCGCGCCCTCCGATCGAATTTTTCCCTGCGCCCCGCCATGATCGTTCTCCGTTCCCGCCTCGCGGCATAATGCCGAAGCCTGCCAGGCCGGGGAGCCGTGTTTGAGCCAGCGTTACAAGGCCCTTGCTGCCTTCCTTCTTCCCTTGGGTCTTAGGCCCGACCTTTCTGCTTTTTTCGGACGCGCGCCGAGACCCCGGCGCCTAAAAAGGAAAGGAAAGCATACGGGTACCCTTCTAAAGAACTAAGAAGGGGGATCGGCGTGTTTCCCTCGTGTCCCCTTCACGAGAACCATGGAGAATACCTATCTTGATCAATGGCTTAGGGGTCACCGCCTGCCGATTGGTTGTCTGAAGGTCGTCGGGAAACATTAGGAAACTAGGACCATCAGATGTTGGATCTCAAATATCATAATAATATAAAGGAAAATTTCCTAATATATACGTTAGTAATATTAGAAACACGGAAGTCTTAAGGTCCATGCGCGCGCGTGAAAGCTAACGGGGTAAGCCCGGGGCACAGTATTTCTTCGCTAGTGATCTTCTCTCGCTCGCAGATCTCCTCGGTCACGACATGATGCTTGGATTGAAATATGCATCCCGAGGAGATGAGGAAATGAGCCCAGACAATCGCCGCCGTTTGGAGCGAGCGTACGCGATCGTTCACGAGGTGACGATGACTGACCCCAAGGTCTCGGCCGACCACCCACTGAGGAGTGCCGCGATCGAGCTGGCGTACTTGGTCGGCTATTTTGCCGTGAGCATCGAGGAGGACCGGCGATGAGCCTTCCCGATGCCGATGCGATCGCCGTGAACTTCGAAGCCGGGTGAATGCGAGCGCCGGAGGCCACGGCAACCCGAAGGTCCACCTGGTGGTCAATATTATTCACCTGCTCGCGACTGCGGGTGCCGTGATCGAGACGGCCCGGGAGCTCATCGAGTGGCTTCACTGTTTCTAGGACAGTCGATGGCACGGTCGAATTCGACTGCTTCGTGCAGCCTCGAACGGCCTAAACCAGGTTCTTTCGCCGAGCGTCAAGCGGTGTTAACCAGGTTCCGTTAAACCCCGAAATTAACATGTTAATTACGGTCAGGGTGCACGAGGGTGCTCGGACCCGAAAGCCGTTGAAACGCTTACATAATAATGTACGGCCAGAGGCCGCTGTCAGAGCGCACATGGCTGCACTCAGCGGCGGCCCTCCACCCGTAGTTCTTAGGGCCTCTCGAAGGTACGTGCGCCGTAGAGCCGTCCGCGTTCGGCGGCTGAAGTTTCCCGCCACTTGTCGTGGTTGCGAAGGGCCCAGAGTACTTTCATCTTCTCACCGACCCGGCTCCGGCCATCCAGCTTGACCGCCCCCGCCTCCTCACGCAAAAAACCTCCAATGATGTTCCCTAACCTTGGCGTATTTCTGGCGATAGGTTCCGGCACGTAGTCCCGGATGTCCTCTACAGACACGAGATCAAAGTCGAACGGAGCATCACCGACCTCGAACAACTCGGCGAGGCACCTCTCGGCATCACCCATGGTCTCACGGCGCATCTCGACCTTCGCTGCTGTCGTCGGCGCCCTACCCTTTGCTGAGAAGCCGGAGATGTCACGGGAAAGAAGCCAATGCGCGACGTTCGAGGGCCCCTCACCATCGAAATATGAAAAGAGCCGGCAATAGTAGTCCTCCGGTTTCGTCTCCGCCGGCGAGAAGACGACGAAATACCGGCGGTCGTCGAAGTCGACCTGAACCGCGTTACGGTAATTGGTGAAAATCAGCAGATTGACCGTGTTCGCCATGCTGTAGCTTGGTCTGTACATCTCGCGGATGCGCACCTTAGGATCGGTGATGATAGGCTTGAGTTTGTTCGCGAGTTCGCGGCTGCCGCCCGTCATCAGCTCTTCGATAATCACCAGGGAGCACCCGCGCAGCCAGCCAGTGAAGTTCTCCCTCAGCTCCTGGTTCGTCGGCCGGCTGATGTTCGGAGCACCGATGATCCGCTCCATCAGGCTGCCGAGCGCACTTTTGCCGGTTCCTTGCGCGCCCTGGATCAACATCGCGAAGTTGATCTTGTCACCGGGGCGCTGGACGAGGTGGGCGAGGTAATCGAGCACTATCTCGCGCTCGCATGGATCTGGCACGAGATAGGCGACATGATCGAGAAAGACGCTCACATCGCCAGGCTTCGGTTCGATCCCGGAGTTGCGCCAGAGGTTGTAGGTTCCATCCCCCGGAAACTCGGGCTTCCCGGGCTGGTATGAAAGGCTCTCAAACTTGCGCATCGAGAACGTGTTCTTGACGATCCGATTGAAGAGCGTCCCTTTCGGAGCGAGATGTCCGTAGAGACTCTCAAACTGCTTCTCGTCATAGGTCTTGCCGTCCGACCGGCGCACAAAGGCCTTTGCATCGGCGACCCAAACCCACTCGTCGCCGACGTCGGTATAGATCGGCTCGATATCCTCGACGGGCTCGAACTCGCCTTCCCCTAGCTCCTGCGGAGGCAAAGTGCCTCCGTGACTCTCAACCATACGGAACAAGCTGTACCCGGTAAGCTTCTGGGTGGGCCGATCCGAATGGAATGTGCTCCACTTGTACTCGGCCTCTCCCGGTTCAGTTGACCATTCGATCCACGCTTCCAATGCCTCGGGGTCGCCGTCGGTCGCATGATGGCAGGCCATCCCCACTGCAAGCCAGTCCGCGTAATTTTCGAACCGTTCGGGCGGCAACTGCGTCAGGCAGTGGCGCACCTGCGCGATCGACAGCTTCAGGCCGGAACCGCACGTGGACGACGCCGGCTGATCCTTCCTGCTGGCTATGTCGATTAATGCGTTCGGTACCGGCCTTGCATCGCTCGGCTGCAAAGAACGGATACCCCATCGATATATCTTTAGAGTGTCCGGATGGATTGACCCAGCCGCCACGACTTGAGATCCGAGGCTCTTGAATTCGATACCGGGATGCTCGTCCTTCAATTCCTTCACGAACGAGGTTTCTGGTGACTTGCGCATATAGATGTGAAACCCATCGGATCCGGTGACAACATGCGCGTTGTCAGCGCAGAAGGCCTCGCCACCGGTGAAGCCTATCCTCTTGGCGAGTTCGTCGAGGGAGTTCCTGCCTGCAGGATAGTTCCGCGGATCGGCATCGAGTACTACCCACTCCGCGCTGAGCCTCACACCGACGTTGCAGCCTTCGGCCATGTGAGCCTCTGCGTCGAAGTCAGTGTAGTCGCGTACGGTCCAGGCGCTATCCCGGGGCGACTTGCCGCGTGGCTTTCCGCGGGGATCGACGTGGTCGAACCGATGGAGCGGGATGAGTTTCATTCCTGCCTTGCCGTACGGGGTGAGCTCCCGCGGCTCCGGCATTACGCGTTTCTTCAGAAGTGATGGCTTAGCTGCCCTCGCTCGCAGCGCATTATCGGTCATCTGATCGGTTCTCTTTGAGGCAGTCCGCGGGGCCGGTGCAGCTTCGAGGCCCGCCGCCGGTGCCATCATGTTAGGTGAAGCTGCCGGCCCGTTCTCCTGTGGGTCGGCGCTCTCATCTTCCATCACCGGCGGGACGACGGGTCGCGTCGCCTCCCGTCCGCCCAGCCGTCGAGGTCCGCGAGCCGGTAGCGGACCTTCCCGCCGATCTTGCAGAACGGCGGTCCCTCCCGCCTGCTCCGCCAGCAGTTGAGCGTGTTGAGGCTGATCCGGAGGTAGCCGGCCGCCTCGCAGGTGTCCATGTACTCGTGCCTCGGCACGGTCACCGCATCGCGATCCATTATAGGTTATTCTCCCGTTAGCGACCCGCGCATTCCGGGCCGAACGGTTGCCTATTAGACACATTTTTTACGAAAAATCGCCCAACGTTTTCGGTTTGCGGGTAAAAAATCCTTTACAGGAGAAACCAAACCTTCTTGTTCGGGCTTTGGTAGTCGTGATGCGGCGCAAACAAGAGTAGATCGGTAGCCTGCGGGAGTTCCGCCGTGTCCCGGTTATGTCCGCGACGATCGTGGGCGTAGCCAATCGGCTATCGTTGCAGTAACGCCTTGTTCTGGTTCGCTTAGTTGGTGAGCCCGTCGGGATTCGAACCCGAGACCTACTGATTAAAAGTCGGATGCGCTGTCATTCATAACATCCTGTACCGCACGCGGGGCTAAAACGTCAGTGCGAGGTGCGACAGTGCCGCACCAGAACCGGTCGCTCACGCCGTCGACGACGACGGATCCAACAAAGGCGCTGCGTCGACAGCCCCATGCGACGGCGGCTCGAGATCGACACCGCCCAGCGGCGCAAAGCGCCGGCGGTTGGCCTCGGCCAGGTGACCTACCGGCGTCTCGACACGCCGGATCGGCCATCTTTATGTGTCAACCCCGGGGGAATCGCTGTCGGCAGGATTGGCCCCCGCCGGTCGAATCGGGGAAGACCGATCCGCCGCTTTCGGCATGTGCAGATGGCCGATCTTGATCGCCGGCGGCCCCGAACAGATCAGGATTGCATGCCGGCATCACCTACTGAAGGCGTGCTTATGTCCGGATCATAGGCTATTCTGTTGACCAGACTGGGCGAAGTCGGACCATTACGAGCGCCCCCGCAGGGTCGCTTGATGTGCCGGTGGCGATGGCCGGTTGGTTGATTTCCCATGAATTCCCGATGCTGCGTTTTTTATTCCCGTATACGTCGAATTATTTTCCCGTAGGGTGACGCGGAAATTTGATCGCCAAGTTATCGATTTCGTACGAAGTCTTTGGCGTCGACCTGGCCGATATCGAAAAAACTTCCCGTATTTTTCCCGTCGTACGCGAATTTTCACCCGGTTCTGTGAAGTCGTGCGTGACCGGCGGCGACGACCGGATGCGCCTTGATCGAAGGCCGTTTGACTAAACCGCGGCGGGTCGCTGCGGCTCTGGGAATTGCGGCGCGGGCCCGGGTGCGGTGAGCGCTGGGTGAAGGCGGTTGCAGCAATTCCGCGCTCCGGTGCGGGGTCAGCAGGCAGTGGCAGAGGCGCCAACCGGCAATTCAACCAATGCGGAAGATTTTGCTGTTGATTCGCTGCAGATGCAGCGATCGAAACAAATTTATGCACTTTACGGCTGTGGCGCTTCGCGCAGTCGGCGACGCCGCGGTCTGGGCGACCTTTGCGGCTCGAGGTGTGGGCTCGAAGCCGGTGCCGGCGATCACGAGACCACAATCGCCGCCCTGGTAGCGTTGCCGGGATATTGGCTGTCGCGATGTTCGCAGGCTAAGCCGTGACGCCGCCATCCGCTTGTGTCGTTGCCACGCGCGCCTAGGCCATGCAACGGCGGCTTGCCGTAGCCGACCGTGTAACTGGTTTTCCGGTCGTCGGTCTTAGCTTGCCTAAGTCGGGAGACACGAAGCGATCCAGCAAATTTTTCTCCTGCTTGTCAGTATGCCAATTGCTTCCTGCCAGCGGCGGCGCGGCTGCCGCGGGGGGTTGGGGGGTGGCGATGATTCCCGGTTTTTCCCGGTTCCGGACCTTCTGGCTCCCGGTTATGCGAGGTTCCTTTCCCGCTTCGACGATCGGGAATTTTCTCGTCAAGTGATTGATTTAAAGAACTATTCTGTCGGCGGCATCAAAAAATTCCCGGTTAATTCCCGGTTACACGGGATTCCTCCACCGACCCCTTGCTCGCCCATCGCTTCGTAGAGTGCCGTCTTGGCCATTCCGAGCGCCGACAGCGGCACCAGCGCTTCGCCCCGCATCGGCTCGATGGCGCAGGCAGCGGCTCCTTTGCGATGAGCAGCATAACGATCCGCAATCTCGATCCGGGCGTGAAGGCGCGGCAGCGCATCCGCGCGGCCCAGCACGGGCGCTCAATGGAGGCCGAGGCGCGGCAGATCTTGCAGGCCGCGCTCGAAGCCTCGGGTGTCCCGCGTGCCCGAAATCTTTACGACAGAATCAGGGAGCGTTTCGAGCCGCTCGGCGGTGTTGATCTGGAACTATCGGGGCGGGAACCGGCGCGCGACCCGCCCCCCTTCGAGTGATGTTTTTGCCCCAAAGCCACTGACGCTCTGCGCGAGCTGGCATCGCGGCGCGCCGCACTATGAGGGTGTCTTGCGCCGGGCAGCATCGTTTGCTACACGTCTAGCTATCGATATCGATATCTAGGTCACTTGCGATGACGCAACAGTTGCTCGTGCGGCTGCCGGAGGAGCTGGTCAGGCGATTCAAGCGAGCTGTTGCACCCCGCCAGCGAAGCAAATTCATCGAGCAGCTTCTCGATCAGGCGTTACCGTCCGACAAGGTCGACGACCGCGATCCGCTCTACCAGGCGGCCCTCGCGGTCGAACAGGACGAGGCGTTGATGGCCGAAATGGCCGAATGGGAAACGGCAACGGTTGACGACGGTTTTGCGCCCGATCCATCGAAACGGGCGCCGCGGTGACGGATATCCAGGCACCGTTGGCCGCGCATCGTGGAGAAATCTGGTGGGTCAATTTCGACCCGACGCAGGGCAGCGAGATCAGAAAGACCAGGCCGGCTGTCATCGTGACCGCCGACGCGCTGAATCGCGCCCGGCGCACCGTCGTGGTCGTGCCCCTCTCCACCGGACCGCAACCACGCCCGCCGCTTGTCGTAGCCACACCCTCTGCCGGGGCCAGTTCGGTGGCGGTCTGCGATCAGATGCGCGCCGTCGACAAGCGCCGTCTGACCCGTAACGAAGGTCGGCTTTCGGTCACCGACCTACGAGCTATCGATGACGGTCTGCGCCGGGTCCTCGAACTCTGAACGGTAGATCGTAGAAGGGGTGTCGCCTGCCGAGATCGATGTTACTCGCCCCCCGCCGCGACGCCGAGGAGTTCGCCGATGCGCTCGGCGGCTTTGAGCCCATGCCCGGTCAGCACGACGACGGTTGTTTCGTTGGCGGCGATCGTGCCGTCGCGCAACAGGTTCGTCAGCGCCGCCGCGGCGGTCGCCGCGGTCGGTTCGACAAAGAGGCCGAGCCGGCCGAGGGCGGCGAGCGCCGGCGCGATCTCTGCTTCGGCGACGGCGGCGACGCCGCCGCGCGATTGGCGCAAGGCCTGCAGCACTTCGGCGATGCGCACGGGCCGCGGCGTCGCGATGCCGTCGGCGATCGTCGGCTGCGCAGCGAACGTCACGAAGCGGTCTTCGCCGGCTGCCCAGGCGGCGGCGAAGGCCGCGCAATTTGCCGCCTGAACGGCGAATAGCCGCGGCCGGGCATCAGTCTCACGGCACCGTTCGAGTTCGTCGAAGCCGCGCGCGAGCCCGAGGATGTTGCTGCCATAGCCGGTCGGCACGAGGATGTTGTCGGGCGCGCGGAAGCCGAGCTGCTCCCACAGCTCGAAGGCCAACGTCTTGGTGCCTTCGATAAAGAACGGTTGCCAATTGTGGCTGGCATAGAAGCTGTCGCCGGCGGCCGCCTGCGCTGCGTCGGCAACCGCCTGGCGGCTGCCGGCGACCGGCCGGAGATCGGCGCCCGAGGCGGCGATCTGCACCAGCTTCGCGGGCGGCGCCGCGGCCGGCACATAGATGCGGCAGGGGACGCCGGCGGCGGCGGCATAGGTGGCGAGCGAGGCGCCGGCGTTGCCCGAGGAATCCTCATGGATCGGGCCGACCCCGGTCTCGATCAGATGGTTGAGCATGACGGCGGTGCCGCGGTCCTTGAACGACCCGGTCGGCATCTGCGACTTCGAGCTTGAAGAAGATCTCGGCGCCCTGCCAGCGGCGCCGGACGAGCGGGGTCCCGCCCTCGCCGAGCGAGACGCGCGGCGGCCGGGGCAGCGCCAGCGCCGCGGCATAGCGCCACAGCGAGGCCTCGCCGGCGATGATCTCACCGCGCCCGAGGCCGCGTCCCGGCCCGAGGTCGAGATGGCCGCCGCAATCGCAGTGCCAGAGCGGCCGGTCGGCGGCATAGTCGCGCCCACAGGCGGAGCAGCGATAGGTTGCGGTCGCCTCCATGTCAGGATCCTCCATCGGACGGCATCGCGGCCATTTCGGCCGAGCCCAGTGCGGGCTAACTCTCTCCCGCCATGACGCGGCCCGCCATCCTGTTGCTCGCCACGCTCGCCGCCGCTTCCGCCCGCGCCGCCGATTTCGCGGCCGGCAAGCAGGTTTTCGCCCGCTGCCGGATCTGTCATTCGGTCGCGGCCAATGCCCCGGCCATGGTCGGGCCGAACCTGCACGGTCTCTTCGGCCGCAAGGCCGGCTCGCTCGCCGATTACGACTATTCGCCGGCGATGAAGCAATCGGGCGTCGTTTGGGACGAGGCAAGCCTCGGCAAATTCCTGCGCGACCCGAAGGCCTTCATCCCCGGCGACAAGATGGGCTTTCCCGGCATCGACGACCGGCGAGAGATCACGAACCTGCTGGCCTATTTGCAGCAAGCGACACGCTAGCCGCAACGGCGTCTAGACGCGGCCGGCCGGCTCGCGATATGCCACGCTGACAAGCGGGGCGAGACCGCCGTGCTGGGAGGATGACCGTGACGAGAGGAACCTTTCGACCGACGCTCGGCCGCCGCAGCGTCTTCAAGGCCGCCGCAGCGGCCGGGATTGCGCAGCTTGCCGCGCCCTTTGTGCTGACCGCGCGCGCCGCCGATACCGTCAAGATCGGCCTCGACAACCCGCTGACCGGCACCTTTGCGGCACTCGGCAAGAACGAATTGATCGGCGCGCAATTCGCGCTCGACCAGATCAATGCGAAGGGCGGCATTCTCGGCCGCGAGGTGGAACTGCTGGTCGAGGATTCGACCAGCGGCGACACGGCAACCGCGGTGCAGAAGGCGCTCAAGCTGATCGACCGCGACAAGGTCGACTTCCTCCTCGGCAACATCAACTCGGCGCTGGCGCAGGCGATGGCGAATACGAGCTTTCAAAAGGGCGTGTTCCACATCGTTCCCGGCGGCCACACCGATTCGGTCACCGGCGCGCAATGCCATTGGAACGTGTTCCGCGTCTGCAATACGACGCGGATGGAGACGAACTCGGTCTCGAAGCTGCTGCTCAGCAGATACGGCAAGAAGTGGTACTTCATCACCACCGACTACGCGTTCGGCCACGCCCTGCAGAGGGGCTTTGAGGCGAGCCTCAAAACGGCCGGCGGCACCGAACTCGGCGCCGACTTCACGCCGCTCGGCACGACCGACTTCTCGGCCAATCTGATCAAGGCGCAGTCGACCAACCCCGATGCGCTCATCCTGCTGCTCGCCGGCGACGACATGATCAACTGCCTGAAGCAGGCGGTGCAGTTCGGGCTCGAAAAGAAGTTCCACATCGCCGGCGCGCAGCAGGAGCTCGAAGTGAACAAGGGTCTGCCGCCCGACGCATTGTTTGGCGACTGGGTGTTCGAATGGTACTGGAAGCAGCCCGGCGTGCCGCATGTCGCGGAATTCGTCACCGAAATCCGCAAGCGGAGCGGCGGCAAGGTGCCGACGGCGCGCACCTGGTTCGGCTATGCCGCGATGTGGAGTTGCCGGCTTGCCGCCGAAAAGGCGAAGTCGCTGAAGGCGCTCGACATGGCCAAAGCGATGCAGGGGCTGGTCCTGCCGCCGGAAGTGGCGCTGATGCCGAACAATCCCTATTACCGGATCGGCGACAATCAGTTGATGCCGACGCTCTTCGTCGGCCATTCGCAGCCGGCGCCGCAGGGCGGCGATCCGGAAGACCTGTTCGCGGTGACCGAACTCGTCAAAGGCGACGCAGCGGCGCTGCCGGTCGGCGAGACCGGCTGCAAGATGGTGTGGCCGTCGTAATGCCCCCGACCCTTGCTTTTTCACCCAATTCGTACGGCGAAACCAAACCTTCGTCATACCGGCGAAAGCCGGCATCCATGGCAGCAATAGGTCCCGGCTGGATTTATCCTCGGGCCGGCCGAAGGCCGGACCCGGGGGCCGGGAAGACAAAGAATAAATGCAATGGGCTTGGCGATCGACAGGACGTCATGAGGCTGCATGACGCAGCTCTTGCTCTTCAACATCTTCAACGGGTTGATCATCGGTGCCTTCTACGCGCTGATGGCGCTCGGGCTGTCGCTGATCCTCAACCTTTCGGGCGTGATCAATTTCGCGCATGGCGGCTTCCTGGCGATCGGCGGCTATCTCGCCTACACGCTCACTCCCTATCTCGGGTTCTGGGGCGCGCTGGTGGCGGCGCCGTTCCTCGTCGCCCTGCTCGGCATCCTCGTCGAGCGCGTGCTGATCCGCCGGCTCTACGGGCGCGACCCGCTCTACAGCCTGCTTTTGACTTTCGGCCTCGCCTTCATGATCCAGGACGGCACCCGGTTCATCTGGGGAGCGCAAAGCCTGCCCTACCAGATCCCGGAATGGCTCGCGGCGCCGTTGAGCACCGAGTATTTCTTCCTCACCGGCTATCGTGTTCTGATGATGATGCTGGTCGCTGCGGCGGTGCTCGGCCTGTTCCTGATCCTCAATTACACCCGCCTGGGTCTGCGCATCCGCGCCGGCACCCTCGATCTCGAAACCGTCTCGGTGCTCGGCGTCAATGTCCGTCTGTTGCGCAGCCTGAATTTCGGCCTTGGCATCTATCTTGCCGGCCTTGCCGGCGTGCTCGCCGTCGGCATGCTCGGTCTGGAGCCGACGGTCGGCGACAATCTGATCATGCCAAGCTTCATCGCAATCATCGTCGGCGGGCTCGGCAGTTTGCCGGGAACCCTCGTCGGCGGATTGCTGATCGGCGTCGCCTCGGGCGTCACCAGCGTGTTCTTTCCCTCGGCGAGCGAGGCGGTGATGTATGTGATGATGGCGGCGGTGCTGATCCTGCGGCCGCGCGGCCTTCTCGGCGAGGAAGGGCGCTTCTGAGCATGGCGCTCTGATGCCGTATTTTGACAAGCGGGCCGGCGACCTTCTGATTTGGCTGCTGCTCTTGACGGCACCCTACTGGCTGCCGGCGGCCGGCAGCTATGTCGAGCTCGGCACCCATGTCGTGGTCTACGCGCTGGCGGCGATGGCGCTGAATTTTCTTTTGGGTTTCACCGGCGTCCTGTCATTCGGCCACGCCGCCTATTTCGGGCTTGGCGCCTACGGCACGGCGATGACGATCAAATACCTCTATCCCAGCACACCGCTCGCTATGCTGGTCGGGATCGTCGTCGGCACCCTTGCAGCGGCGATGATCGGGCCGCTGATTGTGCGGTTGCGCGGCGTCTATTTCGCCATGTGCACGATCGCCTTCGGTCAGGTGTTCTATTTCATCGCCTTCCAGTGGCGTTCGGCGACCGGCGGCGACGACGGTGTCAGCGCCTGGCACCGCATGCCGCTCGATCTCGGTTTTGCCCGGTTGGACATCCTCGATAACCCCAAGACCTTCTATTATTTCGTGTTGGCGGTGTTCGCGATCTGCGCCGCGGCGATGGCGTTCCTGTTGCGCTCGCCGTTCGGCCGCACCTTATTGGCGATCCGCGAGAACGAGCGGCGCGCGCGGTTCCTCGGCATTCCCGTGGACCAGCACATCTGGCTGTCGTGGGTCATCTCCTGCCTTTTCGTCAGCGTCGCGGGCACGCTCTTCGCGCTGATGAACAACTTCATCGATCCGCGTGCGCTGCGCTGGGACCAGTCCGGCGATTTCGTGATCATGGCCGTGCTCGGCGGCATGCGCTCGTTCTGGGGCCCGCTGATCGGCGCCGCGATCTTCCTCGCGCTGCAGGACTACATCTCGAGCCACACCGAAAACTGGATGTCGTTCGTCGGCCTCTTCTTCGTGCTGGTCGTGCTGTTCTTCCCGCGCGGCGTGCTCGGCATCGTCTGGCGGCGCGCCGCGCGATGAGCCTTCTCGCAATCGAGAATGTCTCGCGCCGCTTTGGCAGCCTCGTCGCCGTCGACAACATCTCGATGACGGTAGAAACTGGCGAACTAATTGCCGTGATCGGCCCCAACGGCGCCGGCAAGACGACATTTTTCAACCTGATCAGCGGCTTTCTGACGCCGAGCTCCGGCCGCATAGGGTTCGACGGCGCGGACATCACGAGGCTCTTGCCGGCACGGCGGGTATGGCGCGGCATCGCCCGCACCTTTCAGATCACCGAGGTATTCCCCGAGCTTTCGCTGCACGAAAACCTGCGCATCGCGGTCGAGACGGCGGCCGGCTATCGCTTGCGCCCCTGGCTGCCGCGCGCTGCCAAGGCCGGGATCGGCGATCGCGTCGCCGCCCTCGCCGAAATGGGCGGGCTCGTCGACAAAACCGGCCGGCTGGTCGGCGAATTGACCCACGGCGACCAGCGCGCCGTCGAAATATTGATGGCGCTCGCGTTGCGGCCGCGCCTTCTGCTGCTCGACGAGCCGACCGCCGGAATGGGCGACCAGGAGACTTACGACATCACCGGGCTGATCCGCCGCCTGCATCGCGACCAGAAGCTGGCGATCGTGCTGATCGAGCACGACATGCGCGTCGTCTTTCATCTCGCCGACCGCATCGCCGTGCTGGCCGAGGGAAGGCTGCTGGCGGATGGGTCACCGCCCGAAATCGCCGCGAACGAAAGGGTGCAGGCGGCCTATTTGGGCAAGGCGGCATGACCGGCCTAGCGCTCGCGGCCGAGGAGCTGCACACCTATTACGGCAAGAGCCACATCCTGCACGGCGTCGGGCTCGAGGTGCGCGACGGCGAGATCATTGCCTTGCTCGGCCGCAACGGCGCCGGCAAATCGACGACGTTGCGCAGCCTCATCGGCCTGACCCCGCCGCGCAGCGGCAGGGTGCGGATCTTCGGCCAGGAGACGACCCTTTGGCCGCCCTACCGGATTGCCGCGCTGGGTGTCGGCTATGTGCCGGAGGGGCGGCGCATCTTCGCCAACCTGACCGTCGAGGAGAATCTGCTGGTGCCGGTCGCTCGGACCGGACCCTGGTCGGTGGCGCGCCTCTACAAGCTGTTCCCGCGGCTCGGCGAGCGCCGCGGCAGCCGAGGCCGCCAGCTCTCGGGTGGCGAACAGGAAATGCTGGCGATCGGCCGCGCGCTGATCCTCAATCCGCGGCTGCTCATTCTCGACGAGCCGTCGCAGGGCCTTGCCCCGCTGATTGTCCAGGACGTCTTCCGGGTTATCGTCGCCGCCCGGCATGAAGGGATCTCGATCCTTCTCGTTGAGCAGAACGTGCGCGCCGCGGTCGAGATCGCCGACCGCGCCTACGTCCTCGACGACGGCCGCGTCGTCTATGCCGGCGACGCCGCCGAATTCGCCAAGGACGAAGAGCGCGTCCGCGCCTTGGCCGGCGCCAGCGCCGAAGCCTGGTCCGAAGCCGAGGCGGAATAGCCGATTATGCCGCGGGAAGGATTCGCGCCGGCTGGACGAGCGCGACAGGCGCACCGGACGGGTCATCCAACCGCCGGGCGATCTCGTCCGGGGCCGGCCGGAATTCCTCGTTCAGGATCGCGACCTGGCTCGGGATGCATGACCGCCCCGTAAAGCCGAGGCGCGACCGGCGGATCGTGGTGCGAAAGTCGTCGAGGTCGGGCACTCGGCGACCGTGCCGCCGTCAAGTGCGGCGACAATCACGGTCAACCTCTCGGCATTGATCGCGGCGGGATGTCCCGCCTGTGTCCGCGGCGGCGAGGCGCGGCTGGATCGAACCGCTCACTGCGCAGGTTCGCATGGCGAACAGCGGAGAGTCCCGGGGTAGACGCCGCGCTTCCGGCACGCCGCCAGGACCGACACGTAGGGCAAGTCGTCGAGGGGTTCAGACGAAATTTCGAGTCCCGCGCCTTGGTCACGTGGGCGGTCGCGATCAGCACCTCGGTCACCGGGTCATATACCGGTCTCTCGACTATGACCTGGGGACAGCCGCCGGCTCGGCGGGAGGTGCAGCTGAGACTTGATCAGCTCGATTTCGCGCGCAGGGATTCGTTACAGCACGCCGGCGTTGACCGAGATCGTCTGCTTGGTGATCAGCCGGCTGTCGTCGGAGGCGAGGAACAGCGCGAGATTGGCGATGTCGTCTGGCGCGATCAGGTCGGGCAGACATTGCGCCGCGCGCGCTGCCTCGACCTGTGCCTCGGTCTGAAACCACAACTGGCGCTGGCGCTCGGTGAACACGGTGCCGGGCGCGATCGCGTTGACCCGGATGCGGTGCGGCCCCAGCGCCCGGGCGAGCGTATTGGTGAAGCCGACGATCGCCGCCTTGGCCGAGGCATAGGCTTCGAGCAGCGGGATGCCGCGCATCCACGACACCGACGACATATTGACGATCGAGCCGTAGCCCAGCTCGCGCATCTGCGGCACGATTGCTTGCGCCGCGAAAAACACATGGCGGAAATTGACTGCAATCGTGCGATCGAATTCCTCCGGTGTGATCTGGTCGAACGCGTAGCGCTGGTCGTTGGCAGCATTGTTGACCAGCACCGCGGCGGGGCCAAGCGCTGCGCGGATCTTGCCGAGCGCGGCGCGCAGCGCCGCGGTGTCGGTGATGTCGCATGCCACGAAGAGAGGACGCGCCGCGAACTCGCCGAGCGAAGCGGCGAGTGCGGCGCCGGTTTCGTGCTGCAGGTCGAGAAACGCGACCTTGGCACCGTTCTCGACAAAAGCGCGGACAAAGCACGCGCCAATGCCGCTGGCGCCGCCGGTGATGATCACCGTTCGGCCTTCGAGTGACCCGTATCGGGTAAAGCTCACCGGATCGCCTCGCTTACCGAAGCCTCCCAAGCGGGATGATCTCGGCTGCTTGCGGACTCCACGGCGCTCCGGACCAGTTGCCCATCCATCGCTCGACCTCTAAACCGGCTTCCTCGATGAGTAAAGAAAGCCGTTCGCGCGATGGGAACGCGATTTGCGACTGGGACGAATGAACCCGGTGCTCCCCGATGATCTGGTAATGAGTTCGATACGTGACAATGCCCGACGCTGGATCTTGCGACACGTCGTTCCAAGCCGCGACCCGACCGACACTCGGGTGCTCGATGACCCGTTGCGATTGATCGGGCGTCCACCTCTTCCACGCTTCAGCAGCGGGGTTGCGCGAGTCGAATATGAAGCGACCGTTGGGCGCCAGGTGGGTCGCGATGGTTGTGAGAGCAGCTGCCTGATCGTCGGGGGTCAGGAAGACTTGGAAGGCATGGCCGGTGAGCAGCACCAGGTCGAAGCGTCGATTGAACCTGACCGTTCGCGCGTCATCGAGCACCCAGGATACGCCCGCGCCCCCGCATCGATGTTTCGCCACGGCGAGCATCGCCGCGGCAGGATCGACGCCGACGACGAGACTATCCGGTCCCCGGGCCAGCGCCGCCGCCAACACGCCGGTGCCGCAGCCAAGATCGAGTATCGCGCGGCGCCCCTTCGCCAAATCACTGCAAAAGTCGAAATCCTCGGCCCACCCATTCTCAATGTCGTAAAACCGAACTACATCAGGCTCGTTGTAATGGTCGCTGCAGATCATTCCATCGATCTCATCCGCACTCGGTTGGTAGGCATCGCGGGCGGGCACAGCCTATCATGTACTAGGGCCACGCACGAAAGGAAGGGATCATGCCTGACGAAATCACCTTTGAACTCGTATCCGTCCAATTCGGCGCTGAGCCGGTGGCCGTGTTCCGATTTGGCTATGAGCGGTTCGAACTGCGCGCACGGCTTGGTCCTGGAAACCTGGAACACGCCATTGCGGCGGCCGCCGAGGTCGCGGCCAGCGTCTTCGCGAGATGGTCGCACGAAGCGTTGGCCTTTGCGCAGCGGGTTCGCGCTGGTGAGGACGGAGGGCCAGTGCATCACTAGTGTCGCGGTCCCGAAATTCGCACAGCTCGATATCGGGTTTTGCGCGAATTTCGGGATCGGGAGGACACTAGCAACTTATTGATCCAGTGTCGTTTTGATTTCGAAGTTCGCCTCCGGAAACCGATATCGGAAATGGGGCGAACTTCGAAATCAAAACGACCCAATCAGCGACGCAACGGAGGGAGGACTGCCATGACGAAAGCCGCTGGGACGGTCGGTCCGTGCCGCCATGGGCGCGGCACAAATGCGATGCGTATGATGGCGCTGGGGACCGGCCTCGCCGGGGTGCTTGCCGCCGAGCCAGCCGGCGCCGCCGGCACGCTGGAGCATGCGCCTTACGGCAAAACGCAGCGCGGACAGGCGGTCGACATCTTCACGATGACGAATAACCGCGGCATGCGCGTGCGCTTTCTCAGCTATGGCGGCGTCATCACCGAGATCGATGTGCCTGACCGGGCCGGCCGGGTGAACAACATTGCGCTGGGCCAGCGCGGCCTATTGGAATACGAGACATTACCCGGTCATTTCGGTGCGATCACCGGCCGGTATGCGAACCGCATTGGCGGTGCCCGCTTCACCTTGAACGGAATGACCTATCACCTCATTGCCAACAACGGCGCCAACACGCTGCACGGCGGTCCCAATGCGTTGGATCACCAGGTCTGGATCGTTGCCCCGGCCGCCGCGCAAGCCGGGGTCGCCGCCGCCCTCACTTACGTCAGCAAGGACGGCGACCAGAACTTTCCCGGCACCTTGACGACCAAAGTCGTCTACACGCTGACCGACGACAATGAATTACGGATCGATTATACCGCAACCACGGACAAGGACACGGTCGTCAACTTCACCAACCATACTTACTTCAACCTTGCCGGCAACGGCTCCGGCTCGGTGGCCGACGAGCTGCTGCTGATCAACGCCAATCGCTACACGCCGACCGGCCCCGACCAGATCCCGACGGGCGAGATCGCGCCGGTCGACGGCTCCCCCCTCGATTTTCGGCAGATGATGCCGATCGGCGCCCCGCTGCACAGCGCGTTTCAGCAGATGGTCTATGCCCATGGCTATGACCACAATTGGGTATTGAACAAGCGCGAGGGAGGCGGCCTGACATTTGCCGCGCGAGGCTACGACCCGCGCACCGGCCGGGTGGTCGATTGTCTGACAACGGAGCCGGGCGTGCAGGTTTACACCGCAAACGGCCTCAACGGTTCGCTCGTTGGATCGTCGGGCACGACCTACCGTCAAACCGAGGGCTTCACTTTGGAGACCCAGCATTTTCCCGACAGCCCGAACAAGCCGAATTTCCCGACCACCGAGCTGAAACCGGGTCAGGAATTCCACTCGACGACGGTCTATCGGTTCTCGAGCGATGCCGCCTTGCCTCCCGTGCCCCGCTGAGCGTCCGGACCCTCAGCGCTAGCATTGTACCCACCTTCCCGAACGGATCGGACGAGGGGCTCAGGTCCTGTAAGGAGAAGCCAGCAGGAGTTCGTTACGAGATGGATTCGAATGACGGGCCGGACTATTTCAGCAAGGGGATCGCCCAATGCTCCCGGCTGCGCCCTCGCCCTCAATCTCGCCTGGCGATGAGATCGACCTCGACGACGGCGCCGCGCGCGAGGTGCGTGACGCCGACGGTGGTCCGCGCCGGCAACCGGTCCGGGGCAAAATATTCGGCGTAGATCCGGTTGAAGGCGGCATAGTCGCGTTCGAAATCGGTCAGGAAGATCCGCACGGAGACGACGCGTTCGAAGCCGGCGCCGGCGCCAGCCAGCACGCGCCCGAGATTATCCATGACTTGGCGGGTCTGCGCCTCGATGCCCGCCGGCAGCGGCAACGTGTCGTCATCGGGATCGGTCGGGAGCTGTCCGGTGACGAACAGCCAGCCATCCACCTCGACAACATGGCTGTAGGGCGCGACCGGCTTCGGCGCGCCCGGAATGAGGCGGTAGACCGGCGCGCTCACGATTGCGTCTTCCTCAAACTCTTGGCCGCCGCATCACGGCACGGATCGGCGTCGGTCGGCAAGAGTCGTATCGACCGGCGGCACGAGGTCGCAGCCCCTGAAGCGGGAAGGATTATCTCGCGCTCTTTTGCTCCCTGACGCGCCCGTGCCAGGGCGGGAGACAACGGTCTTCTACAATTCGAATTCCTGATGTGGTGTAGGCGTCGTCGGCGGGGGATAAGTCCGCTGATCTTCGCCGCCCCCGGGGCCGCGCGACAGTGGAGAGAAGACGCATGACGACGACCGGCGCAACCGACTTCGACATCGCCAGGTTGCGGGCGCGGCACACCAACAAGTGGCACAAATTTCCGCCCGACGTGCTGCCGGCGTGGGTGGCGGACATGGATTTCGGCGTCGCGCCCTCGATCACCACGGCGCTGGCGCGCCTGACGCGAGACCAGGAATATGGCTATGCCGCGCGCGACGGCGTGCTGGCCGCGGCCTTCGTCCGCCGCATGGAGCGGCGCTTCGGCTGGCGCACCGATCCCGCCGATACGATCGCGATCGGCGATCTGGTGCAGGCCACCTTCTCCTCGGTCATGGCGTTCAGCGAACCGGGCGACGCGATCCTGTTGCAGCTTCCCTCCTACCCGCCCTTCATGCGCGCCATCGCGGATACGGGCCGCCGCCTGATCGCCAACCCGATGCGCGATGCCGGGACGCGCTGGGTGCTGGACTTGGGCGCCTATGAGGCAGCCCATGATCCGCGCTTGCGCATGCTGATATTCTGCCATCCGCAGAACCCCACCGGGCGCGCCTTCACCAGGGCGGAACTGGAGGAGGTGGCGGACTTCGCGATCCGGCACGATCTCGTGGTGGTGTCCGACGAGATCCACGCGGACATCGTCTATCCTGGCAACGCGCATATCCCGCTCGCGTCGCTCAATTCGGAGATCGCGGGCCGCACCATCACGATCACCTCGGCGACCAAGGGTTTCAACATCCCGGCTCTGCGCTGCGCCGTCATGCATTTTGGCGCGCCCGCGCTGAAGGAGGGGTTTCAAAAGCGTATCCCGTCGCGGTTGCTCGGCTCGCCGGGGGTGACCGGGGTCGATGCCACGGTCGCGGCGTGGGATGACGGGCAGCCGTGGCTGGATGAGATCCTCGCGCAGTTGCGGGCAAATCGCGATTGGCTGGCGGCGACGCTCGCCGCCGAGCTTCCGGGCGTGACGATGCGGGTGCCGGAGGCGACGTATTTGGCCTGGCTCGATTGCCGGGCGCTGAAATTGTCGTGCCCGGCCGGGCAGTTCTTTCTGGATCGGGCCAAGGTTGGGCTGAATTTTGGCGAGACCTTCGGGGCGGATTACGCGGGGTTTGCGCGGCTGAATTTCGCGACGCCGGCGGCGATACTGAGGGAGATTGTTGCGCGGATGGGGGAGGCGGTGCGGCGATGTTAGTGCGAGCGCGCCGAGGCACCCTGTTCTTCGGATCGTTCCCTATCGGGACGCCCGGAGCCGAAAGGACAAGGAGAAGATGGCATGACGAGAGTGTTGTTGGTGGGCCTAAAGCCCGAAGCGGTCGACTATTCTGATCCCGCTCTGCCACCCGGCATGAACGCAAAAAAGATTCAGGCCGCAATCGATCTGGGCCTGAAACAGATGACAGACCGTGGTTGGCAGGCGGCGGCATGCCTGATCCGACACGACGCCACGGCAGGGCCGGCCGTGGAGCGGCACCTGAACGTCATGACCTATGACTGCGTAGTTGTCGGCGCTGGCATTCGGCTCCCGTCCAAGAGCCTGTTATTGTTCGAGTCCATCGTCAATGCGGTACGCAAGGCAGCGCCCACCACCCCGATCGCATTCAACACGGTGCCGGAAGATAGTGCGGACGCCGCGGCTCGTTGGTTATCCGGCGCCAAATCGTAAGGCCAACGCGGCAGTGCCGGATGGAGTCGCTCGGGTGACGCGTGACCGGCCGATGCCGTCATGGCACAGTGGACGCCTCTATCCTTGCGGAGGAAAACGATGGACGACCTGCCGCTGCGGCCCCCCGCGGAGATCGGCGCCGTCGAGGATCGATTCTTCACCTTGCGCAATTTCCCGCTCACCGACGGCACGGTCATGCCCGAGGCGACGATCGCCTACGAGACCTATGGCCGGCCGGCGCCCGACGGTCGCAACGCCGTCCTGTGCACGCACGGCTACACCGCCAGCCACCACTTCGCCGGCCGTAGCCCGGCAAACGGCAACCAGCCGGGCTCGTGGGACGGCCTGATCGGCCCGGGCAAGGCGATCGATACGGACAAGTTGTTCGTCGTCGCCTCGAACATGCTCGGCTCGTCCTTCGGCTCGACCAATGCCGGCAGCGTCAACCCGCAAACCGGCAGAGCCTATGGTCCTGATTTTCCGAACATCACGATCCGCGACATTGTCGCCGCGCAGAAAGCGTTGCTCGATCATCTCGGCGTCCGCCATCTGGTCGCGGTCGCCGGTCCCTCCTATGGCGGCTATCAGGCGTTCCAATGGGCGGTGGCCTACCCCGATTTCATGGATGCGATCGTGCCCGTCAATACGGCACCCTGGGCCTCGGTCAATACCGACAAGCAATTGGCCGAACTGCAGGCGCGGCTTGCCAGCGATCCGGAATGGCATGGCGGCCGTTATTATGGCAAGGCGGCGTGCAAGACGGTGTTGACCGACATCCGCGTCGAGACTCTGCGGCGCTATGGCATCGAGACCGCCCTGGCGCCGCGTTACCCCGACCCAGTCGCGCGCGACGCGGCGATCCGCGAGCAGGCCGCGAACTGGGCCGCCAAATGGGACGCCAACTCGCTGATCATCTTGCGCCGCGCGTTGCTCGGCTTCGACACGAGGCCGGACTTCGCCAGGATCAAGGCCAAGGTGCTCTACATCTTGTGCCGCACCGACGCGCTGTTTCCGCCAAAGATCGCGCCCGATGTGATCAAGGCGTTGACCGCGGTGGGGGTCGAGGCGCGCTATTTCGAGCTCGACAGCGATCTCGGCCATTCCTCCAGCGGCCCCGAGCATGCCAAATGGTCGCCGGTGTTGCGCGGATTCCTGGCGCCGCTCGTGGCCCGATTGAGCTAGGGCACTTCGCCGGCACCGTCTCGCCGCAACCTGTGGAGCGATGCAAGCGCGGTAGAACCAAAACCCCTCCGATGCGGCCTTAGCCGCACCACGACCGGTTTGCGGCGCGGCTCGGAATTATGTTTTCATGCTTCCCTGAAGCGCATCTTCTGTTCGCCACTTGGAGGAAAATCGCGTTGGCACACCCGAGGATGCGATGCCTGACGCAACAACCGAGCGCGAGGCACAAACGCGCCGGTCGCGCGCGATGGGTCGATCGGTCAGGGCTTATCCGGCTTTGATGGAACCGCCGGGGCGCTGAAGCACAAGATGCTGGAAGTAGAACTGCATCACCGTGAAAATGAACGCCGTGCTAATACCGAAGAGTAGCATTCCGTCAGCTGCCTCCAGCGCGCCCATCATTTGCCGGTACGGCTGCAACATCACCCCCGAAGCGCCTCGCGTGGCCATCGAATCGACCGAGTAAAGGATCGCAGCTCCCGGTAAATCCAGCGCGCCAAGCCACAGATATGCCGCCGCCCAGAACGCCGCCTCTATCCCGTGCAACACAGCCAGCAGCAGTCCCATCGCAGTGAACGCGGCAATCGCGATTGAGATCACATGCAGCGAACCAAGGCTTCGGCTCTCTAACCAAACCCGGAAACCATGCAGCACGGACACCATGAATGTTACGCCCGTCGCGTGGATGGCTATGGTCAGCGCGATAAGCGACAGACCCCAAGTCCAGTTATCCAATAAAGCTGTCCTTGTCGCCGAATTTTCCCCAAAAATGGTTTCGCGACATCGAGGGACCGGTTGGACCATGATGTCGCCAGCGTAGCAACAGCCAATTAGCACAAGCACGGCTCCCGTGCGCGCGCCTAACGAAAGGTTCGCGCCGCAGGCAGAGTGGCACTGGACAATTCGCCGAACCGCATCGTCCCTTCAGTTTTTGTTCATGACGGGCGGATAGGGTCGCGGCCGGATGGCTGATGGGCTGCCAGCGGGTTGATCCGGGGTCGCGGAGGTCGATAGCTTGTACGATGAGCGGCGGCTGGTAGGCCGGGTGCTCCGCCATTGGGCGGAAATCGCGATGGCGCGAGGACTGCCGCGTCTGCGCGACGTCGATCCTTGGATGCTCGGCGAAGACTGGACGAACTGCCTTTTGGTCGCGGTGCAATCCCCGCTTCGAGCGCTCGCATTTCGTCATGGTCGGCCACAATTTGTTGCCGTTGTCCTCGCCTTCCTTGGACGGCGCCGCCATTCCGCTTTGCCCACGGGAGACACTGGCCGGCATCGTGGTTGCGAATTTGCCACGTGTCACGCTCGCCCGGCGGTGCCTGATTGTGGAGGGCAGCGCGGCACATCCAGGCGCTGGCGTCCTCTATCGCTGCGCGCTGTTACCGCTGTCCGACAACGGCGCCGATATCGATCACGTGCTCGGTGCGGCAAATCACCGCCGGCTGCGCCCCGACGAGACAGCCGATCCTGTCGTGAGCTTCACCTGGACCGACGGCGCCACTACCCCGCCCGTCCTTGAAATCTAGCCCACTCGCCGCGCCACCTTGAGCGGGCAAGTCCGCGTCGTCGATCAGCGGCGACAATCTCTGCCGCTTCTGGTGCTCGCACAGATCGAGCTGGCGGCTGGCGGACGGCACGGGATCGAGCAGCACGACGCCGACGGAAAGCGACTTTTATCGTGGGACGTGGCGCCAGAGCTTGTCGGAGCGGGAAGCTGGTGTCGCGGGTCTCGCGGAAGCTGATCTCGTCCCAAAAGCCGCCGCGATCGCCGATCCATGACAGGTGAAGGCCGAGGCGGCAGCAATAGTAGTCGCCGTGCTCCAGCCGCTCGGCGACGTTGGAGCAGGCATTGGCGGGCTTGGCCGCCCCTTGGCATACTCCCGATTAGCGGGCGTCGAGGCCGAGGGCGGGCAAGAGGACATGCAAACCTACGATTACATTGTTGTCGGCGCCGGTTCGGCCGGTGCGGCCGTCGCGAACCGGCTGTCGGCAGACCCGCGCAACAAGGTGTTGTTGCTTGAAGCCGGGCGGGCGAGCCATCCGTGGTCCCCTATCCCGATTGGAATGGCCCGGCTGATCACCAATCCTGCAGCCAACTGGCTCTATTCCTCCGAGCCCGAGCCGAGCGCCAACGGTCGCCGGCTGCCGGTGCCGCGCGGCAAACTGCTCGGCGGTTCCAGCTCGATCAACGGAATGGTGTTTGTCCGCGGCCAGGCCCAGGACTTCGATACCTGGGCGCAGATGGGCAATCGGGGCTGGAGCTACACAGAGGTCCTGCCTTTCTTCAAGCGCATGGAAAGCTATGCCGGCGAGGGCGACGATGCCCTTCGCGGCCGCGACGGCCCGTTGCGCGTCACCAACCCGGAACCGCGCGATCCGCTTTTCGCGACGATCATCAAGGCGGCGGCACAGGTCGGCATCCGGCACAACCCGGATTACAACGGCGCCAGCCAAGAAGGCATCGCGATGAGCCAGGCGACGATTGCCGGCGGCCGCCGCATGAGCACGGCGCGGTGCTATCTCGATCCGGTCCGCAACCGCCGGAACCTGCATATTGAGACCGAGGCTTTGAGCGAGGGGCTCGTGCTCGACGGGAAGCGCTGCGCCGGCGTCCGCTATTCCGTCGCCGGCGAGGTGCGCGAGGCTCACGCGGGGCGCGCGGTCGTGGTTAGCGCCGGCGCGTTCAACTCGCCGCAATTGCTGGAGTTATCCGGCATCGGCCAGCCCGAACGCCTGCGCAAACTCGGCATCGAGGTGCGCCATGAGCTGCCCGGTGTTGGCGAGAACCTGCGCGACCATTATGTTCCGCGTACCCGCTGGCTGGTCGGTAAAAAAGGTGTCACCTTCAACGATCGGGGACGCGGTCTCGGTCTGGCGCACCAGGTCCTGCGCTACGCCCTCTTCCGGCAAGGCATGCTGGCGATGACCGGCGCTCCGATTCGCGCGTTCGTATGCTCGCGCGAGGGCCTGGAGGCACCGGACCTGATGCTGGGTTGGATCCCGATGCTGACCGAACCCAGCTCGCGAGGCCCGAGGATATCGCGGCAATCGGGTCTGACCCTTTATGCCCACGCGATGCGCCCGGAAAGCAAGGGACAGGTTCACATCACCGCGGCCGACGCGCGCCGACCGCCGGCGATCAATTTCAATTTTCTGTCGTCGCCGCCCGACGCGGAGCTGACCGTGCGCGCGGTCCGCATCGCCCGTGCGGTCATGACCGCTCCCGCCATGGCCCCCTTTCAGGTGAGCGAAATCGCGCCGGGCGTCGACCGGACCACCGATGACGAAATCCTCGACTGGGTGAAGAAGGCCGCGGAAACCACCTACCACCCGGTAGGCACCTGCAAGATGGGGTCCGACCCGATGGCAGTCGTCGATGCCCAGCTTCGGGTCCATGGCATTGCGGGCCTGCGGGTCGCCGACGCCTCGATCATGCCGACGCTGACATCGGGCAATACCAACGCGCCGTCGATCATGATCGGCGAAAAGGCGGCGGACATGGTGCTGAATACCGCAACCTGACCATCCTCGGACGCAAACGACCGGTTTTGCCGTTCTCGGCGCGCAGCAGCGGGGGCATCGCGGAATGGTAGGCCTGGCTGGGCTAGCAGGCCGCCGCCGCGCGCGAGGACGCGCTGCCCTGACTATCCGCGCCGGGCGATGCGGATGGCGCGCCAGACGCGCTCTGGGGTGGCCGGCATGTCGATGTGGTCGATCCCGAGCGGCGCCAGCGCATCGAGGATCGCGTTGACGATGGTCTGTGGCGCGGCGATGCAGCCGGCCTGGCCGGCCCCCTTGACGCCGAGCGGGTTGACCAAAGTCGGCTGCTCGGCGAGCGTCACCTCGAACCGTGGCAGATCGTCGGCCCGCGGCAAGGCATAGTCCAGCAACGAGCCACTGAGCAGCTGGCCGGACCGCTCGGCGTAAACCGTGTTTTCGAAGAGCGCCTGGCCGATGCCCTGGGCGAGCCCACCTTGAACCTGACCCACGGTCAGCATCGGATTGATCAGCCGCCCGTAATCATCGATCGCGACATAGCGCTCCAGTGTCACCAGGCCGGTTTCGGGGTCGATCTCGATTTCGGCGGCATGACAGCCGCTCGGAAACGTGAAGGCGTCCGAATCGTTGTCGGCTTCGGCATCGAGCCCGGGGGTCATGCCGTCCGGTAGATTGGCCGGATCGCGCGCTGCTTCGGCGAGCTGTATGAGGCCGATGCCCCGCTCACCGCCGCCGACGGTAAATCGCCCGCCGGCGAAGCGCACCTCCCTCGGATCGGCCTGCAGCAGATGCGCGGCGACCCTATGCCCCTTCGACAGCACCGCTTGCACCGCCAGGTACAGCGCCGTACCGCCCATATGCATCGAGCGGGCGCCACCATGGCCGTTGCCGGTCTTGACTGTCCGGGTATCCGCCTGGACGAAACGGAAAGCGGCGACCGGCAGACCCAGCAGGCCGGCAGCAATCTGCGGAAAGCTGGTCTCGTGGCCCTGGCCGTTCGATTGCGTGCCGAGCACCAGGGCGACGCGACCGTCCGGCTCGAAGCGGATTTCGGCGCGCTCGCCCGGGGTGCCGCGCGAGGTTTCGAGAAAACAGGCGATGCCGCGGCCGCGCAGCCTGCCGCGCGCCGCGGCTTCGCGCTGGCGCTCGGCAAATCCGTCATCCGCAAGTAGCCGCGTCATGTCGTCGAGATTGGCGGCGAACCGGCCGGAATCGATCGTGACCCCGAGCGCGCTCCGGTGCGGAAAGCGGCCTATCAGGTTGCGCCGGCGCAACGCGGCCGGATCGAGCCCCAGTTGGCGGGCGGCGCGATCGACCAGCCGCTCGATCAGGTAATTGGCCTCGGGCTTGCCGGCGCCGCGATAGGCGTCGATCGGTACGGTGTTGGTAAAGACGCCGCGCACCGCCATAAACACGGCCGGGATGTCGTAGACGCCGCCCATCGCGCTTGCCGGCGAATTGGTCGAGCTGCCCGGGCCGTTGGTCGACAGATAGGCGCCGAGATTGGCCACCGTCTCGACATCGAGCGCGAGAAACCTCCCCTCCCGGTCGAGCGCCAAACGCGCCCGCGTGTCGTTGTCGCGGCCTTGCGCGCAGCTGATAAACTCCTCGCCGCGCTCGGCGACCCATTTGACGGCGTGGCCGAGCCGGCGGGCGGCCCACAAAACCAGGATCCATTCGGGGTAGAGAAAGTTCTTGATGCCGAAGCCGCCGCCAACATCGGGGGCGCGCACCGCAATGCGCTCGGCTGGCATATGGAACACGGCATTTGCAAGCTGCTGCCGTAGTCCGTGCACGCCCTGACCCGTCACCAGCAGGTCGAAGCGATCGACCGCCGCATCGTATCGGCCGATCGCTGCCCGCGGTTCGATCGGCACCGGCACGAGGCGGTTGTTCACGAGCGCGATGTCGACAACCGACGTCGCGCCGGCGAACGCCGCCTCGACCGCAGCCCTGTCGCCGCGCTCGAAGCGGTAGCAGAGATTGTTGGGTGCCACATCCCACAACAGCGGTGCGCCGGCGGCGAGCGCCGCCGACGCATCGACCACCGCCGGCAGCGGCCGGTAGGCGATCGCGACCCGCGCTCGGCGGCGTCGCGCGCTCGGTCGGCGCTGTCGGCGACGACAAACGCCACCGGGTCGCCGACGTGGCGGACCCGGTCGCGCGCCAAGGCCGGGCGCGGCGGCACGATCATCGGCGCCACCGTCGCAACTCGCGCGACGCACGGCAACGGCCCAATTCCATCCGCCGCGAGATCGTCACCGGTAAGGACGCCGCGCACCCCGGGTATCGCACGCGCCGCCACGGCATCGATCCCATCGATCGCGGCATGGCCGTGCGGCGAGCGGACGACGACGGCGTGCAATTGGCCGGGCGCGTTCAAATCGTCGACAAAGCACCCGTGCCCGGTCAGGAACCGCCGGTCCTCGAGCCGCGGCAGCGACCGCCCGATCGGGTTCATCGGCGGCACCGGCCTCAGGCGTATTCCCCGCTGCCCTCGCCCCGACGGTGGGCGAAATTCAATGTCAGCAGTCGCTGCGTGAAGGCGCCGTAGGTCGTCGGCTCGTAATGCGGCGGGTTGTCCGGGCCGACGCAGGTCGGCACCGGTGCGACGACGACGTCGTGGTTCGGCCCAAGAAAGAACGGGATTGCATAGCGCGAGGTGCGGTTGCGGTTGATGACCCGGTGCGGGGTCGCACGGAAGCGGTCGTTCGAGTAGCGCGCCAGCATCGCCCCGGTATTGACGACAAAGGTCCCCGGCACCGCCGGCGGCCGGATCCATTCGCCCTCGGCCGTGCGCACCTCGAGACCCGGCAGGGCCGACTGTGCGAGGAAAGTCAGGAAATTGTTGTCGGTGTGCGGGGCAAACCCGAACGCGTTCTCCTCCGGGTTCGGGTGCGGCGGGTAGTGAATTAGCCGGATCGTGCAGTTCGGCTCGGCGAAGGCAGCGGCGAAATAATCTGGCGGCAGGTCGAGGGCCAGCGCGACGATCGGCACGAGCCGGGTCGTCATCGCCTCCAACGCCGCATAATAGGCCGTCGTCGCGGCCCGGAACCCGGGCATATCGGGCGGCCAGCGGTTGAGTCCAATGAGCGGCTTGTTGTTGACGATGTCCGGGTGGTCCGGAGCCCGATCGCGGGTGATGTAGAAGCTCTCGCTGAAATTCGGCCGCGTGTTCTTGTTGACCGGCGAGTGCCGGACGACCTGGCCGCCGAACGGCAGGTAGCCAATGTTGTATTTGCCGATTTTCAATGCGAGCTTTTCGGCTTCGGGCCGGGCGAAGAATCGCGCCGCAACGGCAAAGGTGTCCTCGGCCAGGCGCGGCAAGATGCCGTGATTGGCGATGACGAGAAACCCGGTGTCCTCGCAGGTGCGGGCGACCGCGCGCGCCAGCGGCGCTGCGGCCTCGGGATCGCCGGCGAGATAGGGCCCGATATCGAGGACAGGTATGCGGCCGTGGCTCGAATTATCTGAGGCGCGTAACTCAGCGGCCCCGTCCATTCCCGATCTCCTCCGATTGCGGCGCTAAGCTTGGACAGTCAACGGCACCGACGCAAATGCCCTGACGGGCGGCGGCGGTTCGGCGCATTTCCCGACTTCGACGAGCGCCGTCGCCGAGCTCGGACCTTGGCTCAGCCGCGTGCCGCGGTCGCGGGTCAGGACATTGGCATTGCCGTGGGCGCAGGCCGGCTCCGCCGCGTCGCCGGCCGGATCGTACCAGGCGCCGCAGGAGAGCCGGACCACCCCCGGACGCACGGCATCGGTGACCAGGACGCCGGCGAAACAGGCGCCGCGCGCATTGAAGACCCGCACCACCTCGCCATCGCCGATGCCGCGGATCCCGGCATCGGCCGGGTTGATCGCCAAGGTCTCGCGGCCCGCGGTCTTGCCTTGCGCGCTGACCGGCCCCGGATCCATCTGGCTGTGCAGCCGGTTGCGTGGCTGGCTCGAAACGAGATGCAATGGGAAGTCGGCCGAGCGCCGGCTGCCGAGCCACTCCGCCGGTTCGATCCAGACGGGGTGCGGCGGGCAGTCGTCATAGCCGAACCCGGCAATCTCGTCGGAATAGAGCTCGATCCTCCCGGAGGGGGTGCGCAAAGGGTGGTTTTCGGGGTCGGCGCGGAACTCGGAGAACAATACGTACTCGTCGGTTCGCGGCGGGATTTCAAACCAGCCCTTTTGCCAGAACGTCTCGAAGTCCGGCACGAGGTTGCTTTGCGCCCGCTCGCCGAACGCGCCGTAGATGTGGCGCAGCCAAGCCGTCTCGTCCCGACCTTCGGCAAAGGTCGCTTCGCAGCCAATGCGGCGCGAAAGAGCGTGGAAGATGTCGAAGTCGTGCCGCGCCTCGCCGACAGGCTCGATCGCCTGGTGCATCGCGATCACAAAGCGGTCGCGCCGCGAGCCGCCGATATCGTTGCGTTCGAGCGAGGTCGTCGCCGGCAAGACGATGTCGGCATGGCGCGCGGTCGCCGTCCACCAGGGCTCGTGGACGACGATTGTCTCCGGTCGCTGCCAGGCGCGGCGCAGCCGGTTCAGATCCTGATGGTGGTGGAACGGGTTGCCGCCGGCCCAATAGACGAGCCGGATGTCGGGATAGACCGCGCTGCTGCCGTCATAGTCGTAGCGCTCGCCCGCGTGCAGCAGGCAGTCGGCGATGCGCGCCGCCGGGATCGCCAGCCGCGCCGGATTGGCGAGCGCCGGCATTGCCGGGCCGGGAAATGCCAGCGGCGGCTCGGCAAGCGCCGCCCCCGAGCCGTAGCCGAAGCCGAAACCGCCGCCCGGCAGCCCGATCTGGCCGAGACATGCCGCCAATAACACCAGCGCCCAGTAGGGCTGCTCGCCATGGTCGGCGCGCTGCAACGACCAGGACGCGGTCAGCATCGTGCGCGCCGTCGCCATCTGCCGCGCGAGTACCCGGACGGTCTCCGCCGGCACGCCGGTGATCGCCGCCGCCCAGGCCGCGTCCTTCGGCTGCCCGTCGGCCACGCCGGTCAGATACGGCAGGACGCGGTCGAAACCGCTGCAGTACCGCTCCAGAAACGCCGCGTCATGGCGCCCCTCGGCGACCAACGTGTGCGCCAGCGCCAGCATCATCGCCGTATCGGTATTCGGCCGGATCGGGAGCCATTCGGGACTGACGGCCGGCGGCCCGTCCTCGCGGATCGGGCTGATGTTGACGACCCGGACATCAGCCCGCGCCAGCGCGGCAAAGGCGCCGCTCGTGCCGTGCCAGGCGCAGCCGCCCTTCGCAACCTGGGTATTTTTCGGATTGGCGCCGCCGAACAGCACAAACAGCCCGGTTTGCCGCGCGATCGACGACCAGGACGTCAAGGGCCCGGTCACCGCCTGCGAGCTACCGAGGATGTGCGGCAGAAAGGTCAGCGCCGTGCCGAAGCTGTAATTGCTGGTCTGGTCGACAAACCCGCCGCCGGCTGCGAGAAACCGCCGCAGCTGCCCGCGGGCCTCGTGAAAATGGCCGGCCGACGACCAGCCCTGAGAGCCGCCCATGACCGCCGAAGGGCCGTGCTCGCGCCGCACCCGCGCCAATTCGCCGGCAACCAGATCGAGCGCCTTCTCCCAGGCGACCGGCACGAACGGCTCGTGCCCGCGGCCGGCGCCGCTCCCCCGGCCCTTTTCCAACCATCCGGCGCGCACCATCGGGCGGGCGATGCGGGTCGGCGAATGCACCGCGTCCGGGATCGCCTCGATCAGCGGTGAGGGATCGGGGTCGAAGTCGAACGGGACGGCTCCGACGACCTTGCCGTCCTCGACGACGGCGTTGAAGGCACCCCAGTGGGCGTGGTGCGGCACAAATTTGCGATCCATGACGCTCTCTCTGTCGGACAGCGTAGGTTAGCACGATGGCGATGGACGACGCCGCAGCCGCCTGACGACAAGCGCGAGCACACCGCACAGGGGCAGCATGAAGCCGGCGTAGATCAAAAAGCTCCGGCTCGTGCCGAACCGGTCGGCGATCGCGCCCATTACCGGCGGGATCAGGATCGAGGCGAGCCGCTGCCCAGTCTGCCGCAACCCGACCACAGCGCCCTGCTGGTGTCGGCCGACGGCGCGCGCCTGCACCGACAGAATGACCGGCTGGATCACGCCTTCAAGCCAGCCGCGGGCCACCTGGAACAGCAGCAGCAGGCCGAACAGACCGCCCAGCAGCGGGGTCGCGGCGATCAGCAGGATCGACAAGACCGTGCCATTCAGCATTGTGCGTTGCGGATTGCCGAGCCGCATGGCCCTGCCAGCAAACAGGGCGCCAAGCCCACTGGCAATTTCCGCAGCGGCGAAGAGGGTGCCGATCGTCGTGCCGACCAGCCCGATCCGCTTCAAATACACGACGTAAACCGAAGTCTGCAGGCTGTACGTCGTGTTGCGCATCGAGATGACGGCCATCGATACGGCCACTGCGGAGATCGCGATCAATTTGACCGCGCCGACATAGTCTGACGCCCGGGGCCAGGCGTCGCGGACGCGGAACCGGCTCCGGTTCAGTCCGCTCGCCGGCTGCGGCGGGAAATATTCCGCCTCAGGCGTGCGTATCAGTGCGGTCGTCAGGATCGCACCCCAGGCCGAGCCGACCAGGTAGGCCGGCCAGGCGCCGCCGAAATCCCAGACGACCCCGGCGACGATCGGTGCGGAGGTCGAGCCGAGCCGGGCGAAGAAGGTGAATCTGCCGAGATGCCGCGCATCGCCTGCGGCGCGCTGGGCGACCAGCGTCTGCGCGCCCGACCAGGCGAACGAGACCGCAGCGCCGTTGACCAATTGCAATAACAGCAGCGCCCAGAAGCCGGTCGCCAGCGGAAACAGCGGCGCCAATAGCATCCCGATCCAGACGCAGACGAGCGCGACAGCCCGCGTGCCGAAACGGTCCATCAAGACGCCGACATGGATCGACAGAAACAGCGCGAGGATCGATCGGGCGCCGACGAGAACGCCGATCTGCTCGGCGTCGAGCCTCAGCGACAGCCCATAGAGCGGGATCAGGAACGTGAAAAAATCGACATAGCCCATGCTGAACGGCGCGGCCAGGTAGAGCGAGGCCGGCGGACTGGCGCCGCTCTCAGCCGAGGGTGCGGCGCGCGCCACGAAGCGGGAGCCCATGCGCGCATCTTGCCATGCTTATCCGGTGTGCCTCGTCGAATTGCGGGCGCATCGCAAAAGCGGCACCCTGTGGCGATCGGATCGCAGGAAGGAGCACGGCGATGGGCGAAGCGCGGCGGGAATCGACGGCATTGCCGGAAGCCTATTTCGATCGTACGCCGCAGCCCTTCGGCGATGGGCCGCCGGACCCGCGCGTCTACGACGCCGCGCCGCGGGCGCTGCGCCAGCGCACTGTCAACTTCGCGGCCAAGCGCCTCACCGACATGCGCTACGTCACCGGCCTCGACCGCGCGACCGCCGAGCAGCATTTCCGCTGGCGGCCGGCAGTAGCGCCGGGTGGGCTCGGGTTCCGCGCCGCCCCCGACGGGCAGAGCGAACTGGCCGATGCCCATGCCCGCGGCGATATCGTCATCGACACGGACGACGCCGACCGGCGTGTGACCGTCCGCTGGAACGACTCCGGCTTTGGCGAGACGGTGGTCGGCACCGCGGTCGCGCGGCCGGGCTATGGCGGCATCGTCCTGGAGACGCATGCGGGGCTGCGGTTCGATCCGCAGCCGGTTTCCCGCCAGCGCCCAGAGCCCGAACGGGCCTGGCCGTTCGGCGGCGCAGTGGAGTCGCCGCCGGCCCCGCCGGCGGAAATCGGCCGCGCGCTCGATGCGTTCTTCGCCCGCTCGCCCGGCGCTTACGGCATCCTGGTCGCCACTCCCGAGCGCATCCTCTGCGAACGCTACAGCGGATTCGGCGCCGCCGACCGGGCAACTCCGAGTTGGTCGATGACGAAAGCGATCACCTGCACCGTGATCGGCCGCCTGATCCAGGAGGGCTGGCTCGTTTCGGTCCACGACCCGGCGCCGGCGCCTCTGTGGTGCGACCCGCGCGCGATCCAGCGGCTGATCACCCTCGATCACCTGTTGCGCATGCGCTCGGGGCTCGGCTTCCCCGTATTGCACGGCAACGGCCGCGTGACCCTGGGCTTCGAGAACAGCGACGTCTATCAAGATGCAGGCGATGCGTTCGAAGCAGCGCAGCGCTCGATCGTGGCCACTCTACCCGGCGCCGTTTACCGCTACATAAACAGCGGCCTCAACGTGCTCGGGGCAATCATCCGCGACAAGATCGAACGGCGCGGGCTGCCTTATCACGAGACGTTGTACGGCCTGCTGATCGATCGCCTCGGAATGGCGAGCTACCAACACTCCGCCGACATCGTGGGCAATCTGATCGGGTCGGGCGCCGGCTTTGCGACTTTGCGCGACTACGCCAAGCTCGGCGTGCTGTACCTGCAGAACGGGGTGTGGGATGGCGAGCGGCTCCTGCCCCCGGGCTGGGCCGACTACGCGCTCACCGCGACGCATACCGGGACCGGCTATGCGGCGTGCTTCCGGACCAATATCGACCGCCAATTCCCCGATCTGCCGCTCGACACAGCCTGGGCCTCGGGCGCCTCCGACCAGCGCATCTTCATCCTGCGCCGCCACCGACTG
Organism: uncultured Alphaproteobacteria bacterium; assembly: GCA_963790875.1. Lineage (GTDB taxonomy): Bacteria > Pseudomonadota > Alphaproteobacteria > ATCC43930 > CGMCC-115725 > AP-15. The sequence continues at coordinate 923,805 of CAWBQT010000008.1, read as the reverse complement.
ACCGTCGCGGTCAGCAACGAGACGGACTATCTGATGGACCTGCTCGCATTGAACCACGTCATCGCCGCGGCGATCGCGGCCTGGGCGTAGAACCCGTCACCGCGAAGACCGCCGAGTTCAGGAGATCAGCCATGCCGACCCCCAATTACCTGCCTGACGTGCTCGAAACGACCGAGCCCGAGCGCCTCGCCACCGGTTTTATCTTCACCGAAGGGCCGCTCTGGCATCCGGACGGCTACTGGTATTTCGTCGATCTGCGCCGCAATCAGCTGTTGCGCCTAGCGCCCGGCAAGGCGCCGGAGCAGGTCAGGACCACGATCGGCGGCAACGGCACGACCTTCGACCTCAAAGGCCGCCTGATCGTCTGCGAAGGAGACGATCGGCGCCTGACGCGCATGGGCCCGGACGGCAAGGTCGAGTTGCTTGTCGACAATTACCAGGGCGGGCGCTTCAACCGGCCGAACGACGTCGTCTGTCATTCGAACGGGTGTCTCTATTTCACCGATCCGGACAAGCGCCGTCCCTACCAAGAGCGCGAGATACCGGGCCCGGCCGGGGAGGACAACCTCTGGGACGGCGCCCGCGTTTATCGGCTGGCGCCCGACGGCGGGTTACGCGTCCTGGCGAATTGCGAATACCCGAACGGGCTGGCGCTGTCGCCGGACGAGCGCACGATGTATGTCGCGAACACGCGCTCCTCGCAATACATCCACACGATCCGGCTCGACTCGGAGGGCCTCATGGTCGGGCGCGGCATTTTCGCCGACCTCAACGAGGGCAGCGAACCGGGTATCCCCGACGGCCTCAAAGTCGACAGCATCGGCCGGGTGTATCGCACCGGGCCGGGCGGCATCTGGGTCATGGCGCCGGACGGCCGGCGCATCGGCGTCATCCGGTGGCCGGAGCAGGCCGTCAACTTCGCGTTCGGCGGCCCGGACCTGCGGACGCTGTTCTGCTGCGCGCACACTTCGGTCTACACGCTGCGCGTCAAGGTGCCGGGCAACCCGCATCCCTGGTACAGGCGATGCGGGGTGTAATCTCACGACGCCAGCAGCGGCGGCCTCCCGAGCCGGTCGGCGGCGGTGCCGAGCACCCGCTCCGCCGCGAGCGCGATCGCAAGCAGCCGCTCTTCTCCATTGGCGGCTGCAATCAACTGGAGCCCGACCGGCATGCCGGCGCGGTCGCGTCCGACCGGCAGGGTGATCGCGCAGAGCCCGAGATAGTTGGCCGCGACCGTGTTGCGGACGATGCGGCGGTTGACCCGGAGGTGGCTGTCGGCGTCCGCGACGTCCGACATCAGCGGCGGGGTCAGGCACAGCGTCGGCGAGGCGATCAGGTCGACGCCGCCGAGACGCGGCGCCGCGCTCCGCGCCAACGCGCGAAGCCGCGCAAGACGCGCGAGGTAATCTGTCGCACTGACACTCTCGGCATTGCGCACCGCCGGCGCGACGACCGGATCGAGCTGCGGCAGCCAGTCCGGCAGTTCCCGGTCGAGAAAACTGCGCAATTCGACGGCGCTGAGGCTGCCTTGGAGAAAGACGGAATAGGCGGCTTCCGCCTCCGGCAGCGTGAATTCGCGCAAAACGGCGCCGGCGCGCGCGAGTGCATGCACCGCCTCATCGACGGTTTCGGCGATCCTTGCATCGCAATCGCGCCACAGGAACGGGTCGCCGACGCCAATGCGAACCCCGGCGAGGTCGCGTTCGCCCGCTCGCGCGATGAAGCCGCCCGGGTCGATGCCGGCGGGATCCAGCGCGGCAAAGCCGTAGGCGACGTCGCAAACGCTGCGTGCCAGAAGGCCGGCCGTGTCGAAGGTCGGGGACAGCGGCACGACGCCATCGGCCGGCCAGCGCCCGAGCGTGACCTTCAGGCCGACAGTACCGGTCATGCAGGCCGGTATCCGCACCGAGCCCGCCGTGTCGCTGCCGAAGGCGAGCAGCGCGGAACCTTCCAGCAGACTGACGCCGGCGCCGCTCGACGACCCGCCCGGCGCGCGCTGCGCCGCCGTGTCCCAAGGGTTGTAGGGTGCGCCCCAGTGGCTGTTATGGCCGGTGCCGCCGAACGCGAACTCGACCATGTGGGTCTTGCCCGTGATGACGCCGAGCTGGCGCCGCAATGTCGCCACCAGCGGCCCGTCCCGCTCCCAGGGATCTGCCGGCAGTCGGCGGCTCGAACCGGCGAAGCAGGGATATCCGGCCGCGGCGAACAGGTCCTTGATCGAAACCGGCAACCCCTGGAGGGGACCGACCGTCACTCCGGCGGCAAAGGCGGCATCGGCAGCCGCCGCGGCGGCGCGGGCCTGCTCCGGCGCCCAGAGCGAGTAGGCGTGCAGCCGCTCGTCAAAGCGCCCGTGCGCGGCAATTGCCGCCTCGATCAATTCCCGGGCGGTCACCCGCTTCTCGCGCAAATCGCGCGCGATCTCGATCAGCGCCCCAGAGAGCACATCACCCGGCATCGTCATCTCCCGTTATGGCCCCGACCCCCGAAGGTGGCCGAGCCTAATACGGCCGGCGGTCGAGCGGTGCGTGCGGCTGCTCCAGGCCGTCCACCGGAATGTTGCGGCCGTTGATCCAGTAGGCGCGCGGCGAAGCGAGGAACACGATGACATCCGCCACCTCCTCGGCGGCGCCGAGGCGGCACATCGGAAAGCCGTGGCGGACGTAGTCCTCGAAATATCCGGGGTTGGCGAGGCGGTAGCGGTCCCACCCGTTTCCTTCGACCAGGATCGAGCCCGGTGAGACCGTGTTCACCCGGATGCCATAAGGCACGAATTCCAGCGCCCAACGCTCGGTGTCGAAGATCAGCGCCGCCTTGGCTGCGCCGTATTGTCCAGACATCGCGAGCTGCGGCGACCAGCCGGAGATCGAGGCGACGTTGATCACCGCAGCTCCCGGGCGCTTCTTCATATGCGGCAACGCCAGCCGCATCATTCGCACGGTCTGGACGAGGTTCCGCTCCAGCGCCCCGCGCCAGTCGTCGTCGCTGCTGTCGGCGATGCGCGCGCCGCCGCTGCCACCGCCGACATTGTTGATCATGATGTCTATGCCGCCATAGGCCGCGACGGTGGCCTCGATCAGGCAGGCTGCGCCGTCGGGACTGGCGACATCGGCAGCGTGCGCCGCAACTTCGGCGGCGGTCGCGCGCAAGGCCGTTTCCGCTCGCCGCAATGGCTCGGTCGAGCGCGCCGACAGCATGATCCGGCACCCCTCGGCGGCAAACGCTTTGGCGGTCGCCAATCCGATGCCGCGGCTCGAACCGGTAACGAGCGCGACCTTGCCGCGCAGTTTGAGGTCCATGACGCGCCCTCCTTGAGCGCCTCCAATTCGGCCTACCGGCCTCGTTCAGCCCGTTCCAATCGGGCCACCAGGGCGGCCGCAGCCCGGGATTCAGTCGAACAGTATCGCCAAGCGCTTCTTGATGCTGTCGGCGATGTAGAGCGCCAGAGCCTGGATCGTGGAAGTCGGGTTGACGCCGCCGGAGGTGACCCAGATGCTGCCGTCGACGATAAAGAGGTTCTTTACGTCGTGGCAGCGTCCCCACTCGTTCACTACGGAACGGTCGGGGTCCAAGCCCATGCGCGCGGTGCCCAGCAGGTGGCCCGGGCTGTTCAGCACCGCGCGGGAGGCGGATATGTTTTTCGCCTGGGCCGTTTCCAGGATCTCCGACGCGCGGGCGATGCCGTGTTCCATCATGCGCCGCGTGTTTTCGCTGATGGTGTAGTCGATCTTCGGCGCCGGAATGCCGTGCCCGTCCCTCAGGACAGGGTCCAGCGTGACGCGGTTGTGCTCCTCCGGCAGGTCCTCGCAGGCGACGCCGATCTGCATGCGATGGTAGAGGAGCGTGCGATAGACGCGGTGATGGTCCTTGCCCCACGGCAGGCGACTGGCGGCCATGCCCGTGATCGCCTCGTTTACCGGGCCGGTGCCGCGGGCGAACTGCAGCGTGTAGCCTCGCACGAAATCGCGCGAGCGGTCGGTCTCGTAGAACTCTTTGCTCCACATCACCGTCTGCGGCCCGCGGTCGCCGTCCAGCTCCTCGTCCACATAGCCAAACACTTGCGGCCAGGGGTGGAGCATGAGGTTTTTGCCCACCAGGCCGGAGGAATTGGCCAAGCCGGCGGGAAAGCGGGCCGAGGCTGAATTCAGCAACAGCCGCGGCGTGCCGATGCCGTTCGCCGCCAGGATCACCACCTCCGCCGGCTGGAACCGCTCCACCCCGTTCGCGTCGAAATAGACGGCGCCGGACGCCATGCCGTGTTCGTTGGTGGCGATCTCCCGCACCCGGCAGCGCGTGCGCAACTCCACCCGCGCGCGAAGCGCCTGCGGCCAATAGGTAAGGTCGACGCTCGCCTTCGCGCCCTGCGCGCAACCCGGCGTGCAATGGCCGAGGTTGATGCACTTGGCGCGCCCGTCATATTCGGTTGTCGCCACGGCGATTTCCGACGGCCACCAGTGCCAACCCAGCTTGTTCATCGCCCGCGCGTAACGCGTGCCGGTTTTCCCCAGCGGCACGGGCGACATCGTCGGCTGATGCGGCGGATAGGCCGGATCGCCCGCGAGGCCGGCCACGCCCGTCACGCGGTCGTTGTCGGCAAAAAACGGTTCGAGCGTCCAGTAGTCGATCGGCCAGTCGTCCGCCACCCCGTCCAGCGTGTGCACGCGGAAGTCGGACGGATGCAGGCGCGGGTAGTGCGCCGTGAAGAGGATCGTGCCGCCGCCAACCCCGTTGAAGTTGGCGATCTTCATTGGGGAGTTGTCGTCGTTGATCGGGTAGTCCGTGTCCCGTGCCCGGCGGTTGGGGCTTATGTCGAAATCGCTGTAGCGGCGCGCTTCCCAGTCGCGACCGTTGCTCGGGAATTCGGTGGATTTGATCCAGTCGCCCTGCTCGAGGCACAGGATCTTCATGCGCGTTTCGGCCAGGCTCCAGGCCACCGCGGCGCCGGAGGCGCCGGCGCCGACGATCAGGACATCGACGATCTCGTCGGTCGGACGCGCGGCATTGGAACTCGCTTCTGCGGTCACGTCAGTTTGCCGGGCCGTCAACGTCGCGCCACATCCTCGGCCGGCCGCTGCACCGCGTCCAGCAGAGACCAATCGCCTTGTTCCAGCACGTGGCCTTTCGGATAGGGCGGCCGCGGCTCGAGACCCAGGGCGCGCATCACGCGATCGTCGCGGTAATAGCATTGCAGCACGGCGCGCCCGAGCGCCGTCACCGCCGGACCCTCGCGGCCGAGCAATGTCATCGCCGCCGGCTCGGCCTTCGCTTCATCGAGGCCGGCGAAGGCGCCGCCGGCGATCTCACGCAGCATCGCCAGCGCCTTGCGGACAGCATCCCGGTCGCGGCCGAGCGAACGCACGACGTCCGCGAAGATTGCCGCGTCATCCGCACCCGGCACGCGGTATTCGGCGCTGGCGGGCAGCATGAAGGCGGCAAGCCGCCGCAGATCCCGCAATTCGGCAGGCGTCAGTCCGGCTCGGGGATCTTCAACCGCGCTCATCGCACCGCTCCCATCGTGAGGACGCGGACGATGCTGCGCAACAGTTCTCTACCGGGATGAAGCCAGGTTCGTCGTAGCTGCGGGATGCGAAAGCTGGAATATGGCTAGGGAAGAGCCATGCCGCTCTCCCGGCTGACGAGAAAGAGATCGCGCCGCTCGAAGGATTCGAGTGCGATTCAGGCGGCCACTTCCAGCCGCTCGGCGCCGATGTGCCGCAGTCAACCACGCCAGCCCGCGACATGTTCGCCAGCGCGCAGGCCAAAGGCGGGGGCTCGATCAGCCCGCCGACATAGCCTAGCGCATCGCCACCCTCCAGCCCACCGGTGGTGACGCCGCCGGCGTAAAGGCAGAAATCGCCGAGCCGTCGGGCCCGATATTTTATTCTGCAAGAGGCTCATAAGTTCCGCCCTTTGTTCGACGCCACCCACAGGGCGAGCGGCGAGCGTCGACAGTCATGATTCCCGACGTGATCCGCGTCACATCGAGCGAGCGGGGTTGACCGCGCGGGAGCCGGTGCTACCGAAAATCGTCTCGAGCTACGGCTAGAGCGTTGCCGCGTTTTTAGGCAAAACGATCGACGCCTCACCCGGCCGGCGACCGCAACGGTTTTCCGACCAGCTATCCCCGGAATTTGGGGATTGCCCGCATCAATATCTTGTGTCGGCTATCAGGAAAGTATTCGCGCAAAGCGGAAGTATTAGCCGGAGGCGCTCTGGCTCACGAAATAACAGGTTTCCGCCGGTCCGGCCGCGAGGACCTAAAAATTAACACGGCTACTTGACGAGCACTTCAGGAGATTTACCATAACGGATGCGCCAAATACCCGACAAGCCCTCACCGATAGAGATTCTGCGATGACCACCCTAGAGGGATGCGGCGGCTCGCCCTGCCCTATTAAGGGGAGAGCGGCGGCGACGAAGGATTCTGGCGTTGCCACACGACCAGGGAGCGTAGGTCAATGACCACCGTCTACTATCCCAAGATCCGCTCAGCAGATTACGACACACTTCGAGGTGTTCTGCACCCGGACCTCCCCGACACCTATGATGAATGGTTCGATCTCGCGCGTAAGCAGATGCGCCAGATCATACTTGCGGGGAACGACCCCGTCGAAGTCGAAATCTATCCGCACCAGTTCACCATGCATTGCCACGCGGGACGGCATGCTCGGACGCTTGACAGGCTCAAGCAGTTCGCCACCGAAAAGGGGGGGTGACGAGAGTGACTTAGGCCCTTTGTCCTCGATAACTCCTCTTGGCATGTAGGCTTCAGCGCATTATCGGGACACAGATACACGGCAGGCGATTAATGCCTTGGAAAATAATGACTTCCGTCGTGACCTGGCAACGGCGCCAACCCGGAAAATCCGGGCAAAAGTCCGTCAAATAACCCGTCACTTAATCTGTGGGAGACAGACGTACCGTGTTTTAGGTTCAGTGTTCTTTGTTTGTCCAAGATGTCGGATATCTGTGTCCCGATAATGCGCTGAGGCGCACATGGACGACAATAGCTGCTGCAACAACTAACCGAGTGGCGGGCTGGGTCTGTGAGCTGGTTAACGCTCGCGATGAGAAATTTTCTTTAGCGTGGGGTTGACCTGAGCTTTCCGCGAGTTGATCAACCGACCAACCGGCTCAGGTAGCGGAACGACACCACGTGATGGACGTGCTGGGTTTGTTGTACAGATGGAGTGTCGTCGCCCGGCACCGCTTGGCGGAGATTGACGCCAAGGCATGCGAGTGGGGGGTACAGGCGACAGTACAGAGGGGGCAATCTCGTGAGAGGCACTGGCCTGAGCGATAGGCGCAAGGAGATATTCACCCGAGCCGACACTCTTGCATCTGAGTTCCGGATGCGGGCGGCCGAGGGAGAGACAAGTCGAACCATGCCAGCGGACCTGGCGTCCAAGGTTAAGAAGGCAGGTTTGTTCCGGCTGTCGCTTCCCGCGTCTCTCGGCGGGTGGGAGGCGGATCCGATCACGATCTTCGAGGTCATCGAGAAGCTTTGCTATGCTGATGGATCGGCCGGATGGACAATACTGATCGGCAATAGCCCCGTGTTCCTGGCCTGGCTGGACCCCAGTGTCGCAGCCAAACTGCTCGACGGGAATCCGGACATCTGCACCACCGGAACGTTCGCGCCGTTTGGTCGGGCGGTGCCTGACGGCAACGGCTCGTTCACGGTGGACGGCCGCTGGCCTTGCAACAGCGGCTGTCCTCACAGCGAGTGGTTCGTCGCCGGGATAGTCGTAATGGACGGAGATCGCCCTCGGATCGTCCCGCCCGGGCGGCCGGACTGGCGGTTCGCCTGGTTCCCGTGCGCCGACGGGGAGATCATCGACAACTGGTACGCCGCCGGTCTCAAGGGGACCGGCAGCCATGATGTCGCTGTGCATGGGATCACAGTGTCGGAGGACCTGACCTGCTCCCCTATATTCGATCCCCCACGCCATGGCGGTCCCTTGTACCGGCTGTCGTTCTATAACCTGATCTCCGCTCACATCGCAGGCTTCCCGGCGGGAGTGGGCCGGCGGGCGCTTGACGAGTTCGTCGTGGCCGCCGAAGGCAAGCATCGGGGACCGTCACCGACCTCGGTCGCGGATGACCCAGTAGTGCAGCACCGGTTCGCCATCGTCGATGGCTACCTCCGGGCGGCGCGGGCCTTCTTCATCGAAGCTATTGGCGAGGCATGGGAAACGGTAACACGCGGTGACCCCTGCAGCCTGCAGCAGAGGGCCCTGGTGATGTCGGCCAACCAGGTATTGCACCGCGCAGCTGTCGCCGCCGTCGACGCTGTACTGCCGCTCGCCGGCGCGAGCGCCGTATACGCTGATAACCCGATCCAGCGATGCTCGCGGGACCTGCATGCTGCCTCGCAGCACATCTTGTTCAGTGTGGACGTGCTCAAGGAAATCGGCCAGGTCGCCTTCGGCAGGACGCCGACAGCACCCAAATTCTGACCTGATATTGCCCCTTGATAACCGGACGGGGCTGGTTAGTCCGTCTCGCTCGGCTGTGGCGCGAGCAGAGCCGGCAGGAGCCGCGCGGATCTCGCGTTCGGCTTCAGTTTCTTCAGTTTCTTCGTTTCTTCCCCTCCCCCTCATGCAGTACCCCCGCCGGGTACCGCTGATGCGCAATATCGGCCGGCTCGGGCGTATGCGGCCCGCCGCTACGGCTGACCACCCGAAATATCGATCCGCAGCCGGAACGGCCCGACCGAACACGGGCCACCCGTCCCCCCTGCCCCGAGCGGGCCATTTCACCAATGATAACGTCCTTCATCAATGATGACTTGATCACGTTCCGTTTAGTGGGAACGAACCGGACACGGCTCAGATTATCTCGGGCGTGATCCGTTCGAGGAGTTCACCGGCACTCACGATGTGCGTCACGCCGTACGGGCCTGCCGGAAAATGGCGTTTGTTGCCGGTGACGATGTACTCGGCCTGGGCAGCCGCGGCGCATTGAAGAAATTTGGTGTCGCCCGGATCGGAAGAGGTCACCGCCGAAACCTCGAGCGGGAAGAGCTCGCCCTGGCTCCGGAACATCGCCAGCACCGCTGCAACCTCGTCCGAGGGGAACGCGAATTTCGGCCGCGCGAGCACGGCCGCGTATCCTTCGAGGATCTCTTCCAAGAAACAGGGATGCAACAGGCCCTGATGGATAGCGAGCAGGATCAGCGGCTCGTTGCTCGCGGGAGAGAAGGCCGGACACCAGCACATTGGTATCGATGACTGCCCGGATCATTTCACCCCGCCGGGAGTGACAGGATCCTGTTTGCGTCGGTATGCGATGATCTCGGCTTCGATATCGGCAGGCGTCAAGCTGTCGAGCCCACGCCGCTTGGCGCCGCTCCAGGCTTTTTCGAGCCAGTCGGGCGGCGGTGCGGCGGTGCGGATGAAATCCTGCACGCTCATGATGACGACCGCTGGCTCGCCGCGGCGGTCGACGATGAAGCGTTCATTGTTTTTGGTGGCGAGGTCCATGATCTGCCCGAATTGGGTGCGGGCGATATGGGCGTCGATGCGGCGTTCCATCTGGCATTCCATGCATGAATGGATCAATTGATGCATCCAGCATAACCAAAACCGAGGCGGCCGTCAAGGTCGGCCTTATTCTTGATAACAGATTTGATCGAGAATAGAGCGGCAGCGCAGGGGCCTCGCCCCCTCCGGGACCTACGCGCCGATTTTGCCGTTCACGTGACCGTCCTAATACGGCGCTATTCGACTGGGAACAGGGCTCTTTAACCCGAATCGGTCATGGCCGGTCTTGGCCAGCCCATGCACGAGACACATATCAAGCCGCAGTTTTGGTGGATGCCCGGGCCAAGCCCGGGCATGAGCGGGCAAGGGAGGACAGGATGGCGATCGAACTCAATCACACGATCATCCGGGCGAAGGACAAGTGGGAGTTGGCGCGGTTCCTCGCCTACATCCTTGGCGTGGAGGCCGGCCCGCAATGGGCGCGGTTTGTGCCGGTCAAGGTCGGTGGCGTGACGCTCGACTTCGCCGATGCGCCCGACCCCGGCCATCAGCATTTCGCGTTCCTTGTCAGCGAGGACGAGTTCGATGCCTCGTTCGGGCGCATCCGTACCGCCGGCGTCAACTATTACGCCGACCACGACCGTAGCGGAAAAGGCGAAATCAACCATTATTACGGCGGCCGCGGCGTCTACTTCGATACGCCCGACGGCAACCTGTTCGAGATAATCACCCAGCCCTATGGTGCGGTGCCGGAGAGCCTGGGCGGACGCGACGCAGCGCAGGCCCGATAGCCGAACCGGCGCGTTGGACGGGGAGCTGGTCCACAGCGTCAGCCCTCGCATACCCCGGGTCCATGCCATGTTCGCGTCCCTGGAATCCACTTTCGCGGGGATGACGTCGAAATTGGTTACAGCGCGCGGGTGATGACTTCCTTCATGACCTCGTTCGAGCCGCCATAGATGCGGGCGATGCACGTGCAAGGCTGGCAGCGGTTGCTCATCACCACTGCCCGGCGATCTTGCTAGTTGATAATGTAGAGCGTTTTTTGCTTGGCGGCGCGGCGCACAGGCCTGTGCGGGTGGATTCCGCGGTTGGAATGCGCGCCGGTGAGCAAAAAACGGGTTGTGCTAAACCGCCGCCCGCGTCGCCAGGGCGACGCCTGTTCGGGTCATCGAGCGTGCCAGCGGACGGTCCGCTCGTCCGACAATCATGCTGGCCTCAGTGCATTATTGGGACACAGAAACACGACATCCTGGCACAAACCACGAATGTTGTACCTGTCACATCCGAAACGGCTGATGATGTAGATTTAGTGACGGGTCATACGACAGATTTCCGCTCAAGCCGTTGGGGCGCAGATCGCTGTCACTCAATGACAAGACGGCGGGAAGTCATGATCTGGCAATGCTTTGGCGGTCTGCCGGATATCTGTGGTCCAATAATGCACTGATGCCAACAAGGGCGAAACACGCAACAGCCTGGCGCGGGCTGTCTTCATCCATCGCCTCGGCGAGATCCGCGACCGTACCTACGAGAACCAGCAACACCGCGCTTCGGGCCTGAACCTCCTTGTCACCGCAATCATCCTGTGGAACGCGCGGTATCTCGAGCGCGCCGTTGCCGCTCTGCGTCAGACCGAGGATGTTCCGGACGAGCTACTCGCTGACCTCTCCCCGCTCGGCTGGGAGCATGTGAACCTCACCGGGGACTACATCTGAAGCGCCGAGCGACCGGTCACGGAACGCCGTGACGGATTCCGCCCGCTCAGGGCTACGCCCGATACCGCTCGCAAGGCCGCCTGAGTTCGTGGTTTGTCCGCGTATGCGGGAAATCCGGGCGTTTCGTTACTTCTGGCCGCGATGTCGAGATTGGCAGGCGGTAGGACGCGCCCTTCGGCCAGCGCGACGCAGTAATCGATCGGCGCCATCGCGCCGCCCCCGAAGACTCGGCCGGGAGCGAACTCGGTCGGGCGGATCGCCGCCGCGAATTCCTTACGGTGGTCGGCGCGAATTTCCGCCGGGGTGTGAAGTAGTTCACAGTCGGGTAGCGATATTTTAACGATGATCCCGCACATCCGCATGTGTGCGGATCGCACGTCCCCTCGGAGATCGCGGTCCATGCTACTGCTCACGAGGTCCGATCAGCGGGTTTGTCGACGACGGTCCTTCGGAGAACCGACGCACCATATCATTTTAATAAATGGCGCCCACAATCAGGGGTGGCAGTGGTGCTCGGGGATTACCACTTATCAGTGCCCAATCGAAGCTCCGGGCGAAATCTCGAACGCCGTTTGGCCGCGATTCTCGGTGCCGATATAGCGGGCTACAGCGCATTGATGGAGCGCAACGAGGAGGAGACGCACCATCGGGTCGGAACCGAACTCGGCCGTTTTCGCCGCGAGATCGAGCGGTCTCACGGCCGCATTTTCAGCTTTACGGGTGACGGCCTGATGGCCGAGTTCCCGAGCGCCGTAGAGGCGCTGAAATGCAGCTTACGTGTCCAGGTGGACGCCACAAGGCGCAACACCGGCCTGCCGCCCGACGAGCAGATCCGCTTCCGGATTGGCCTCAATTCGGGGGAGCTCGTACTGCAAAAGGGGCGCACCGGCGGTACCGCGGTTAATATCGCCGCACGTCTTGAACAGATCGCAGAGGCTGGAGGCATCTGCCTCTCCGGTGTGGTCTTCGAGCAGGTGCGGCGAATTATCAGCGCCAGCTACGAATTTCTCGGGGAGCAACGACTCAAGAACATCAAGGATCAGATCCCGGTCTACGCCATCTGCGCCGCGGCCTGCAGCGCGTGGACAGGCATGCCGGCTCTCCCGAGGCTCACCCGCTCGGCCCTACCCGATACCGGCCCGGCCGAGACCGCTGTCGAATATCGCCCGTCGCTGGCGGTCCTCCCGTTCCGTACATTGCAGAAGGACCAGTCAGACGCCTATTTCGCCGAGGGTATGGTCGACGACATCATCAGGGAGTTGGGCGGCTTGCAGGATCTGGTCGTCATCGCTCGCAGCTCGACCCAGACCTTTGCCGGGGCACCGCTCGACCTGCGCCGGGTGGGCTACGATCTCGATGTGCAATACGTCGTGCACGGCAGTGTGCGCCGGTCCGGCACGATACTGCGGATCGCCGTCGAATTGAGCGAGGCGCAATCGGGTCAGGTGATTTGGGCCGACCGCTTCGACGGTGAGATCACGGATTTATTCGACCTGCAGGACCGCATTGCCATACGCGTCGCGACAGCGGTCGCCCCGCACCTGCGTGAACGCGAGCTTACCCGTGCGCTGCGCAAGCATCCAGTCAGCATGACCGCCTACGACCTGACCTTGCAGGCTTTTGATCAACTGAGCAGGATGGATCGGTCAGCGCTCGAACAGGCCCGGGAGCTGTTAATGCAGGCCATTGAAGTCGATCCCGGCTATGCGCCTGCTTATTCACGATTGGCATCGCTGCATCTCAGATGGATTGCTCAGGGGTGGTCGGAGGACGACCTCGCAGACAGAAAGATGGCGGCATCCAACGCGCGGCTGGCTATTGAGCGAGACCGCAACGACGCGGTCGCGCTCGCGATCTACGGCCATATCCAGTCTTACCTACTGAAAGACTACAATGTTGCTAATGATTATCTGGATAGGGCGATGGCTGTGGGTCCGAGCTGCGCATTGGCCTGGGGTTACAGCAGTTTGACCTGCGGATACCTGGGAGACTACCCAACTGCAGTGACGCGGGCCGAAAGAGCCGTGCGCCTCTCGCCGTTGGGCCCGGACGCCTTTGGTTCGAGCATTTTCTGTCGCAGGCCTATTACCTGAACGGTCGTCATAAGGAGGCAGTGGCATGGGCGCGTATGTCGGACGCCCACAACGCCGCGAACTACTCCAATCAGCGGTGCCTGATTGCCAGCCTGGTTGCGCTCGATGAGTTGGACGAGGCGCGGCAGATCGGACGACGATTCCTGCAGCTCGTTCCAACCTTCCGGCTAACAGCATTCCGCGCGCGGACACCCTTGCCCGGCGCTGTCCGCGACGAATTCGCAGACCGACTAAAGCTAGCGGGACTGCCTGAGTGAGTGTGGCTTTTCCCGCACTACAATCTAATCACTCACGGGAGAAACAGGATGGGCGCTAGTTTTGAAGGAAACGAGGGGAATGAAGGCAATGCCGGAAACTCTGGGAACGTTTCCAGTGTAGCCGGGGGTTGGTTCTTTGCGGACCGGATAAACCTACCGTTGGTCACCGAATTCGACACCGGTCCTAATGCAAAACTAGGGAATACGATTGGCCAGGTGAGGAACAACCAACAGCATTTTCTCGACTGGAACTGGTCCGCCGATTGGTACGCATGGCTGGCGCTGAACGATTTTGTCGCAACTGGCTGGAATGCGATCGATCCAAGCAAGGCCCCGGCAGGCGCGCCCGCCGCCGTCGCCGCTAGCTGGTTCTGGCCGGGCTGGGTCCCGACCTTGCCGCTGCCAGCCGGCGGTTGGGGTACAACCAATGCGGGCGCACAAGTGACGAGTGAAATAGACCAGCTGGTGACCGCCGCCTCGGACGAGCGCGCCGATGCCCTAGGCGAAATCCTGTCTCAGGCGAACGAATTTATCAGCTATTTCTTGAACATGATGACGGCGCGGCCGAGCGGTTATCCGCACACGACGAGAGTGCTAAACATCGCGAGTCTCGTCGCGCTCTTTGTCTCAATGTATTGGAAAGGTCAATACAAGAGACCGCGGCCGTCGCAACTTTGCCCGGCATTGCTGCCGCCGATTGCCGTGCCCGGGCATGCGTCGTTCCCGAGCGGGCACTCGACCCAGGCGCATCTGATGGCTCTGTGCATGGGCGATGTTCTGAGCGGGTTGCCGAATCAAGATCAACAGAACATGGCCGACGATCTGTGGACGCTTGCCGACTGCATCGCCCGCAATCGCGAAATCGCCGGACTCCACTATCCGAGCGACTCGGCGGCCGGCAAGGCGTATGCCTACTGTATCTATTACTTGCTTCAGGATAAAAGCCAGACGAACTATCTGCAGGCCGTGACCGCCGCAAAGGCGGAATGGCCAAAGGCGGAATGGCAATGAGCGCCGCTATTGTCCCACCGATTGTCATCGAGGAGCTGAAAAAGCGCTTCCACGGGTTTCCGGCTCCGGCCGGGCTGTTCGACCCCACCGCTGCGAGCGAGGCAGAGTTGCGCGAGGTCGGCCTTCCGCCACGCCCGGACCAACCACTGCTTCGCCAGTCTGGGACCGCAGCTTCGGAGCGCCCCTGAGGCTGCAACAATTTCGCGTCGACGAGCGCTTAGTGGAGGCGACCGATTATCGGCCGCAAGTCAGACGCCGCGCGGAGCGGTTGATAGCAGAAACGCGGTTTGAGACCAGTCCGAACTGGGCGGGGGCCTATATCACCGCGAACCAGGGCAAGCACTTTCTGCAGATTTGGGGTGTCTGGACGATTCCAGCCAATCTCACGCTGCCGCCGCAACCTTTCCAAGGACCCGGAGGCATCCCTTACGTCTGCGCCAACTGGATCGGCCTCGACGGACAGCGGTTTTACTTCGACTCATCGCTGCCGCAGATCGGCACCAGCTCAACCCTGGCAAACGGCGCTACGACTGTGCAGGCCTGGACACAATGGTGGGCGCGTCAGCGCGGGATCAACAACACACCGCCGGTGCCGCTCCCATCCCCCTTCACGGTCGCGCCGGGCAATCAGGTGTCGGCCGTCCTGACCGCTACAGACCCCACCACGGTGGTGTGTGTTATGGTGAACCTAAGTACGCGCCCGCCGACCGCTATGCCGGTAGAAATAACCGCGCCGCCGGTCAATCTGCCAGACGAGACGACGGCCATGCCGGAGATTGCCGGTGCGACGGCCGAGTGGATCGTCGAACGTCCGGCTATCCCGGGTCAGTCACCGCCGACGCTTTACAATTTACCCGACTACCACAAGACCGAATTCGACTTTTGCGTGGCGGTCGAGGGCGATAGTGTCAATATTGCCTCGCTGTTGACCGGGATGCCGCAAGAGCTGGAAGGCGAGCGCCTGATCCGCATGTTCGATGTGCTGCAAAATCCCAACCGGACTGCGTACATCTCGATGACCAAGCGGAAAAGCGACACGGCGGTGCGGGTCCGGTACGGCGGGTTTCCTTAACTGACCCCTGCATACCCAGTCTGCAGCGGGCCGAACGCGGGTGGCGGGATGCGGCGCTTGGAGGCGCCTTCGTAAGCCGAAGCAATCTCGAGGAGCACGTCTTCCTTGCCGGGCTCGGCACGGAAAACAAGCGAGAAGGGTCTTGACCCAACAGTCATGTCACCAGCCGCCGCTTCGGGTCAGCCAAGGGCGGCGATGCGGGTGTCCATGTCCAGCTCGAAGCGTCCGTAGGGGTTCACGTGCCCCCAGAACAGCGGCGTGAGCGCGTGCAGGTCTCGCGCGGTCAGCCGCCCCCTCCACGCGGGCCGCGCGAGTGAGGTTGGGGTAAGCGTCCGGCTTGCCGGCCTCGGGCCGGTACAGGCGCTGGGCGTGGATCGCCTTCAGTCGTGGCAGGAGCTGGAAGCCCAAGAGCTTCGTGAACGCGAACGCCACGACGCTTTGGCAGTGGCTGTCCACGTATTGCCGGTCCACCTCCATCTCGGTGTAGTGACGCAGCACGCCCTCGATCATGCTGGCGACCTCGGACGACGAGGGCGACTTGAGGCCATAGCGTTGGTTGTTATCTAAACAACGCTAAGGCCGAACTTTCCGAGAACACGGAGATGAGATGATTTGCGTATTCGGTCAATACCGGCCCGGCTGACCTCGCGATAGGCCCAGTGACCACGAAGCTGTGCGTTTTGGCCATCTGTTATCAAGAATAACCGGACACAGGGGGGGCGTGCGTCGGTCTCCTCGATCGGGATGCCGAATCCGTTGAACTCGTTGTAGCGGTAGATGCCGCGCCGTCGCTGCCTTCAAATAAAAAACATAGCGTGCTGTGACCGAGCTTACATAGCCGTTTCGCGGTCCCGCCTATCCTCGGCCCGTACTCTGCCGGCATTGTCGAAAACCGACAGAGGCGGGCCTTTGGAAAGGAGATCTGCGGTGTCCAATCTCAACAACCTGCCACAGCCTGCTGCGGGCTGCCTGCCGTCCGGGGTCACGGATCCCCAGGGCATCTCGGCCTTCACGCTGCGCTTCGGGACGGCGACCGCCGAGGCGGTGAAGACCGGCAGCGTCGCTCATCCTTCGAATAACGATCTGACGAATTTCACGGACGGGCTCGGCACCTACTCGAAGGCGCTGAAGCAGGAGGCGCCCGGCCTGGTCGATCCGCCGACCTACACCGCCTTCCTGCAGGCCTGCGGCCTAGCAGCTGGCGGCACGATCGGGGATTTTTCCAACCCCCACATCGTCCGTGGCGGCACCGCGAAGCTCAACGGCCCGCGCGGGGCCCTGGCGGGGCAGCTGGTGGGCAAGGATTCGCAAGGTTTCGGCGCGCCGACCGTACCGCCGGCGCCGGCGCTCGGTTCCGTCGCCTACGCGATCGAATTGGTCGAACTCTATTGGGCGTCACTGTTGCGCGACGTGCCGTTCGAGGAATATGCGACCGACCCGACGGCGCAGGCCGCCGCTGCCGAATTGAGCGATCTCGCTACGGCGAACCCCGGGCAATATGCCGGTCCGCTTGACGCGCACGGGAAGGTGACGCCGAGGCTTCTGTTCCGCGGAGGCTTCAACGCCACACCCTCCTATTTCCCCGGCGAGACAGTCGGCCCCTATCTGTCGCAGTTCTGCCTGATCCCGACGGCTCTCGGCCGCCTGGCGATCAGCCAGCTGATCATGACCTATGCTCCGGGCCAGGATTTCATGATCACGCAACAGGAATGGTTCCGGATCCAGAACGGCGCGGCGCCCACCGAGATCGCCGTGTTCGACCCCACCCACCGCTACATGCGCTGCGGCCGGGATACTGCGGCATATACCGAGGTGGACGAGCTCTACCAGTCCTACCTCATCGCTTATCTGGTTGCGAAAACGGTCGGTCTGCCCACAAACCCCGGCAACCCCTATATGAACCTCGCGAACGAACAGCCTTTCGGCACCTTCGGCGGGCCGGACATCGCAGCGACGTTGGGCGCCGTCGCGCGCGCTGCGATCAATGCCGTCTGGTACCAGAAATGGCTTGTGCATCTGCGCCATCGGCCGGAAGCGGGCGGCGGCGTCGCTCATTTGCTGAAGACGAACCAACTCGCTCCGTCGGATGCGGCGAAGCTCGCCAATTTCGACATCCTGCTAAATTCGCAGGCGCTGCAGACGAGCTTTGCCCGTCATGGCAGCTATCTCCTGTCGCAGGCCTTCCCGGAGGGCTCCCCGACCCATCCGGCCTATCCGACCGGACACGGCACCGTCGCCGGCGCCTGCATCACCGCGCTGAAATTCTTCTATGACGGAAGCGCCCCTTTCCCTTACGCGGTCACGCCATCCAATGACGGCCTGTCGCTGCGCCCCTATAACGGCCCGGGGCCGCTCACCGTCAACGGCGAGCTGCACAAGCTGGCGCATAACATCTCGTTCGGCCACGGCATCCATGCCGGCATCCACTGGCGCAGCGATACCGACTACTCGATGTTGCTGGGTGAACAGGTGGCGATCCGGTTCCTGCTCGATCAAATGTACTCCTACGAGGAAAATTTCGACATCGCGATCACGCTGTTGGATGGCGTGACGACGCAGCACTTCAAGAATTTCTGACCACGTGGACCTCGGGCCGGCGTTCCGCCGCGCCGGCCCGAAACTCGATTTCGGACGTCCCCGGCGGCCGCATGCTGCTGACGTGCGAACCCGGACCCGCCCCGAGCTCCGGGTGACATAGTATGCGCACCAAGCTGTAGCTAGTTCTGCCACTGGCCGGGTCCGCGGCGCTAGCTCTGGCGATCGGGGCGGGTATGGCGCTGTGGCCGCCTGCTGGTATGGCGCAGGGCTCGCGTCAGCCGGCTGCTGAATAGCAGGCCGAGATTTTTTTCCGCGCCGGCGATTCAGCGGCGGGCATAGAGGCGCGTATATGTGATAACGTCCTGTATCACCGGGAGTGGATCATGTTTCGTTTCGCCGGAACGAATCGGACACCATCTCTCTGATTTCGCGCCGAGCAGCCTCTCGATCCGAGTGGGGCAGGGGCCACGCGCCAAGCGATAGGACGCAAAGAGACCGATTAGCATATTCTGGCGCAGCTCTTCGAAATCGGAAGGAAAGGCTGGATGCTGATCGTCGATGGCCAAATTCATCTCTGGGAAAAGGGTACGCCCTCACCGCCACATCGTCAGGAGCCCTACTCGGCCGAGCAAGCGATCGCCGCCATGGATCACGGCGGTGTCGACCGGGCGCTGATTCACCCGGTGCTGTGGGATCCCGACTCAAACGAATTGGCCGTCGAGGCGGTGCAAAAATACCCCGACCGCTTCGCGATCATGGGGTGGTTCTATCTCGACGACCCGAAGGGCCGCGACCTCGTCGCGCATTGGAGAGAACGGCCGGGCATGCTCGGCTTGCGCTTCTATTTCAACGAGCGGCACAAACGGAAGTGGATGACCGACGGGACCCTTGACTGGTTATGGCCCGCGGCCGAGCAAGCCGGCGTGCCGGTCGCGCTCGCCGCCGCCTTGTTCCTGCCGACCGTCGGCCAGATCGCCGAGCGCCATCCCGGGCTCAGACTGATCGTCGATCATATGGCCGTGCCGCCAGGGAGCCACGGTGCATCGGCCTATCGCTTCCAGCCCGAGCTGCTGGCGCTCGCGAAATATCCCAACATCGCCGTGAAGGCGACCGGTCAGATCGGCTACGCCGAGGACGCCTATCCGTTTCGCAGCTTCCACGCGCACCTGCACCGCTGCTTCGATGCGTTCGGCCCCGAGCGGATATTCTGGGGCACCGACATCACCCGGATGCCCTGTTCCTGGCGGCAATGCGTGACGGTGTTCAGCGAGGAACTTCCCTGGCTTAAGGGCCGCGATCTCGAGCTCGTGATGGGCGAAGCGCTCTGCAACTGGGTGGGCTGGCAACTTCCCGGCTGAATGCGGCGATCGCTGACGGGCGCAACGATGAAGCCTTATGTCATCTGTCACATGAACGCGAGCGTCGACGGCCGCATTCTCGGCAGCCGCTGGCGGCCCGCCGAGAACCGCATGGCGGGGCTGTTCGAGCGCCTGCACCAGCGGCTCGGCGGCGGCTCCTGGCTCATCGGCCGGGTGACCGGCAGCGAATACGCCCGGGCTAAGACCTATCCCGATCGCACCGACCAGAGCTACCCTCAGGAACCCTGGTTCACCCGGCGCGATGCCGCCGCCTACGGCATCGCGCTCGATGCGCATGGCAAGATCGCCTGGGGACGGTCCGACATCGGCGGCGACCCGATCGTCGTGATCCTGACGAAACAAGTCTCCGACGCGCATCTGGCGGGGCTTCGCCAGGATGGCGTCTCCTACATCTTCGCCGGCGACCAGGAGCTGGATCTCGCACTGGCGCTGGAGACCCTGAACCGAGAACTGGGGCTCGAGCGTCTGCTGCTCGAAGGCGGCGGCGGCTCGAACGGGGCGTTCCTGCGGGCCGGCCTGATCGACGAGATCAGCGTCGCGATCTGCCCGGCTGTCGATGGCGCGAAAGGTGCGCCGAGCATCTTCGATTCCGACGACGACGATACCGTCGGCGTCGCGCCCGTCCGCGCCATGACGCTGATCAGCAGCGAGGTGCTGGAAGGCGGTGCGGTGTGGCTGCGCTACCGGGTGCAGAACGGCTGATACAGGCGAGGGCTCTTCGACCCCTTTCCGATTTAGACACGTTTTATGTTTCCCCCGAGCGCAATCGTTGTTGAGGGGCCTCTTTAACAATGCATGTGATCCGCCTCCTCTTCACGGATCCAGCTGCGATCGAAGGCGGATCATGAGGAATCCCCGCGGCACACATGGGTCAGCTCGCGCTTTCACCGACATCTCCCCACGGTGCACAAGAAGCGAGCTTACCGCACGGCCATTCCGTAGAGCTGCGCCAGTTGTTACAGAGCGCGGTAGAGCCGCTCGTCGTAAAGCGCGCCTTCGAGCGGGGTCAGCAGCTGCCGGAACTCGCGGGTCGAGGCCGCCGTCAAGCTCGCATTATAGGCTTGGCGGTCGCGCCACCCCTCAACCACGATGAAATGGTTTCCCCCACCGGGGACGCGCAGCAATACGTCGAACTGCAGGTTGCCGGGTACTTTGCGCGCGGCCTCGGCGAGCTGTGTCAGGAGGGCGGCAGTCCGGTCCTTGCCGGGCGGGAAGACATCGACAAAGGTCAGCACATCGACCGCGTCCCGGTCGCCCTGCCCGTTTGGGGCGGCGGTCGAAAACCCGGTAAGACTGCGGACCTCGAACGGCCCGACCAGCAGCGACCGTACCTTGTCGCGAAAAGCGAGGGTGGCAGCAGCGGCGTTGTGCGCATCGACCGCGGCCTTGTCCTGCCACGCTTCGACGATCGCAAAGCGGCTCGGCCGGGGCATTTCCTGAAACGCCGCGAAGCCGGCGTTCCCGGCTTCGTTGCGGCTCGCCGCGGCGAATTGCCGGACATCCGCCGCGACTTTCGCGATATCGGGTGCCGCAGCCTCGAAATAGGTCACGGCATAAACTAGGCCGCTGTTCGGGGCCGCCGCGACCGGCCGTATGGAAGCAGCAACCATCCCCACCATCCCAATCGTTATCAGCAACAAGATGCGCATGGTCACGACGCACTCCCGCGGCTAGCGGAGCGCGTGATACAGGCGCTCGTCGTAAAGCGCTCCTTCGAGCGGGGTAATCTTTTGTCGGAAATCGCGGGTCGAGGCGGCCATCAAGCTGTCGTCGAAGGATTTGCGGTCGCGCCATCCCTGGGCCAGGGTGAAATGATTCGGGCGGCCGACGACTTGCACTACGTTGAACCAAAGATTCCCCGGCAATTTGCGGTTGGCCTCGGCGAGCGCGGTGACAAGTTCAGCGGCTTGTTCCTTACCTGCCGGAAACACGTCGACATGGGTCACGGCATAGACCGCCTCATTGGCGCCCGGTGCCCGCGGACCAGCAATCGAAAATCCGATGTGCTCACGGATCTCCAGCGGTCCGACCAGTAGCGGCTCAACCTTGTCGCGATACGCCACGGTCGTCGAAGCGGTGCGGTGCGCTTCGCGCGCGGCGATGTCGCGCCAGCCATCGAAAATCGCAAATCGGCTCGGCCGGCCGATTTCCTCGAACGCGTCGAAGGTGAGGTTACCGGGCTGTTCGCGGCTGGTCGCGACGAATTCGCGGAGGTCGGCAGCCACCTTTGCAATATCGGATGGCGCCGCCTCGCAATAAGCCACAATGTACACGGCCCCACCTGATTTGGCTGCTTCCGCCGGTCGGCTTGCCGTCAATGCCATGGCGATGGCTCCGCAAATTGGCAAAACCCATAAATTGCGCATTCCATCCTCCCGATCCGCCGCGGGTCAGGCGGTCTGGCGCCGAGCTCGAAGAATTCGACGCAATTATCGGTCTAGATCCGGCGCTTGCATAGATCTTGTCTATGATGAAGAGCGCTGGCATGTCGGCGTCGACCGGGCTGCGCGAGGCCTACCTCGACGAATACGTGAAGACGGCCGGCATCGGTGCAGAGAAGGCCACTCCTCTCTTCCGCAGCCTCGGCGGCCGCGGCCGGAAACAGCTGACGGGCGACCGGATGACCCTGCAGGACGCGCGGCGGATGATCGTCCGCCGCACTCTGAAGGCCGGCATCATCACGCGGCTCGGACGCCACACCTTCCGGGCGACCGGGATCACTGTCTATCTGCTCAACGGCGGCCTGCTCGAATACGCCCAGCAGATGGCGGCGCATGAAAGCGCTCGCACGACCAAGCTATACGACCGCCGAAACGACCAAGTCCCGCTCGATCAGGTTGAGCGGATAGTGTTGTAAGTGGTGGGAAATTCTGCAAGATTCTTCAGAACGTTACCATGCTCGACTACAAAAGGGGAGCGGTGTAAAGAACCCCCATACGCGGATTACCTTAAAGGTCCCGGTCTAAGCCCTACGCTGTGCAATTCCGACCGCTACAACGCGCGGCGCGTAAGGCGGCACTGGATGGGCGATCACCAAACAATAGCAAAGGAGAGGGCTGCGATGCCGGAAATGTCAGCCAGCGCAATCCTGGGACGCAAGCTCGACAGCATCCCGTTCAGCGCCTACCACGTGGCGGTGATTCTGGTGCTGGGGCTCGTCGGCTTTGTCGACGGGTATGATCTAGCGCTGACCGGATCGCTGCTCGTGTTGGCCAAGGCACCACTGCACATCACGCCGGACCAGATTCGCTGGTTGACCATCGCCGCGACAATGTTTGTGGTTGTCGGCGGCTTCATCGCCTCGGCGATCTCGGACCACGTCAGCCGCAAGGTGATCGTCCAGATCGGCGTGATCGGCATGACCTTCTTTACGCTGATGATCCCGCTCGTGCAGACCGCCGAGCAACTGATCATCGTCCGCCTGCTGACCGGTATCGGACTGGGCTTTGCGATCACCGCGCCCTTCCCGATCGCCGCCGAACTGATGCCGGCGCAACATCGGCGAACCTTCGGTGCGATCTACGAAATCTGTCTGGCGAGCGCATTCGCTCTGTTGCCGCTCGTCGGCGCTCTGCTGGCCAGCGAGCCGAACGGCTTCCGGCTGATCGCCCTGCCCGGCGGGCTGGCCTTGTTCGTGGTGCCGGTCATGGTGCATTTCGTGATCCCGCAGAGCGCACGGTGGCAATTGCGGCGCGGCCAGACCCAGGCGGCGATCGACACCATCAACCAGGTGATCCGGCGCTCCGGCAGCCGGGTGCCGTCGCTGACAGTCGCCGACCTCGGCCCAAATCTGCACGAGGCGCGCGAGAAGCTGCCGCCGTTCCGCGCCTTGTTCGCGCGCGGTCAGATCCGCTGGACCGCGGTCGGAATCGTGACGAGCCTTTGCGCCGGCAGCGCCTACTACCTGATCGCGATCCTGCTGCCGAAAGCCCTGATCGACCAGGGTGCCGCGGTGACGACGGGCTTTGGCATCACGACGATCGTGTTCTTGTCGACGATTCCCGGCAAAGCGTTCACCGCCTACCTGATGGAGATCATCGGTCGGCGCTGGACGATCGCCTACGCGCTTTCCGGTGCGTTCCCGGGTCTCGTGTTGATGGCGAGCGCGCACCTGGTGGGAAACTACGCGAACGTGATGATGAGCGCCGGCGCCATTATCACCGGCTTCACGGCGCTGTCGTCCTTCCCGGCAGTGCGGGTCTATCTGTCGGAGCAGTTCCCGACCGCGCTGCGCGGGCGCGGCAACATCTTCGGCGAGGCGTTCGGGCGCATCTTTGCCGGCGTTCTGGCGCCATTCCTGATTGAGCCGCATACCGGCTCGCCGGTCGCTTTCTTCGGCACGATCGTCGTCATCGTGTCGCTCGGCGCCTTCATACCGTTGCTCTTCGGCAAGGAGACGGTCGGCCAGCTCGAGGCGGTCACCGAGCTGGTACCCGAACTGGCCTGAACGGCATCGGGACCGGGCCGGGCGCCCTCAGAGGTTGTGAAAGATTAGCAAACTGGCTGGATGGGCGCACTGCGTCCTTCGAGACAGCGGCTTTGCGGCTTCCTCAGGATGAAGATGTTCTTAATGCCATCAAGGACTTACCTCATGCTGAGGAGCGCCGTCGGGCGCATCTCGAAGCACGCACGGTCGTGGTGCAGCAGGATGCCTGGGCCGAAGGCCAATTCTTTCACAGCCTCTCAGTGCTCGGCCCGCTCGCGCGGCAGCCGACTACCGCACGGGTGCTTCGCGTTATCTAGCCGTTGACGCGTCGCATGATCGCGGTCCACCGGTCCACAAGCGGCAGAACCGCATCTGCCTTCTCGGCCGGGAACGACGCCACAATGCGGGCAACTCCCGAGTTGGCGAGGCGCTTCACCCGGTCGAGATTCTCGCCCACGCCGAACGAGGTGATCTCGATGGCGGTCGGATCGCGGCCGGCTTCCCGGGCCATTTCGCGGAATTTCGGCAGAACCTCGGCAACATCGCCACGGGCGGTTGGAATCCAGCCATCACCATAGCGGATCGCGCGGCGTGCACCGTGCGGGAAGGCGCCGCCGACATGAATCGGCGGGTGGGGTTTCTGCACCGGCTTGGGCCTGGCGATCATCGGGGCGAAGTTGACGAACTCGCCATGATATTCGGCCGCTTCTTTTGTCCAGATTTCCTTCATCGCCTCGATCGATTCGCGCACCCGTTTGAAGCGGGTCGCGTAGACGGTGCCGTGGTCCTCCATTTCATCCTGATTCCAGCCGCCGCCGATGCCGAACAGGAAGCGCCCCCGGCTCACCTGGTCGAGCGAGGCGACCAGTTTGGCTGTCTGGATCGTGTCCCGCTGCTGTACGAGCGCCACGCCCGTGCCAAGCTTGATGGTCTTCGTAGCCTGGCCGGCCGCAGCCAGCACGACGAAAGGGTCCATGGCGTCGTAATATGGTTTGGGCAGCTCGCCGCCTCCCGGAAATGGCGTCTTGCGGGAGAGCGGGATATGCGAGTGCTCCGGCGCCCACATCGACTCGAAACCGCGCTCCTCGAGAGCGAGGGCAAGCTCCACTGCCGATATCGAATAGTCGGTAAAGAACATCACTCCGCCGAAATGCATGCTGTTCTCCGTTGCTGTCGCCGCGCCTGGTTGCGGGAAGTTAGCCGGTGGCGTGAACCGATAACCCGGGTCGGCCTTTGCCGCCAGAGGCTACCGCACAACACGGGGACGAGGGCGTGCGCCACCGCACCGCTGCCGCCCGACGGTCTTACGACGCAACGGCTGAGCCCTGCAGAGTACCGTTGTCGAACCACTGCGGACGTTCCGCCTGGGTCGGGCGAACCGGTCTTCCCGCCCCATTCGGGTCATCGGCTGCGGGACCGAACAACGCGAGCTCGGGTGGAAACCAGGTAAGTCGCCCTCTGTCGAGGCTGCGGGTTGCTTCGTCGCGACGCGCTGGGCGATTAGGCCGACCACGGGCCCAAATCGTCTTCCAGACCTATTAACGCGAGGCCAAAGGCCACCGAATGGAAGTTTTCGCCGACGGTCAGCCGCTGCGCGCCGAAGCGTGTCTCGAACACGCGGCGAACCGCCGGAATGAACGAGCTGCCGCCGGTTAGGAACACGCTGTCGATCTCGTTGAACGGCACGCCTTCGGCTTGCAGCAGTTGGTCGACGGTCCGCTCGATCCTTGCGATGTCGTCGGCGATCCAGTGCTCGAAATCCCGACGCGAAACCTGCTGTTCGATATTGAGCTCCCCGAGCCTGAGCGCGAAACTGGCGGTGGTAGCGGAGGACAACCGCACCTTGGTGTCGGAAACCGCGCGATAGATGTTGAAGCCCCAATCGTTGCGGATGATGTCGAGAAACATCGCGATCTTTTCGGGGGATAGAGAAGTTCGCTGCAGGCGCTCCAGCTCGCGGAGGTGTTCGGGGGTCTTGAGCATCGCAAGCTGATGCCATCGCGCAAAACTCGTATGATAATGCTGCGGGATCGGCAGAATCTTATCGAACGATTTGAACTGGGTTCCTTTGCCGAGCCGCGGCGAGACCACCGCATCGATGATCCGATAATCGAAATTGTCGCCCGCTACGGCGACGCCGGCGTGGCCGATCGGGGTCGCACCAATGCCATCCCCGCGCCGCTCGAAGCGGATCAGGGAGAAATCGCTGGTGCCGCCGCCGAAATCGCAAACCAGCACCAACGCGTCGGATTTGAGACGCTGTGCATGGTAAAAGGCGGCGCCCACCGGTTCGTAGACGTAGATAGGTTCGTGGATGCCGATCCTCCGGTACGCCTCGCCATAGCGACGAACGGCGAGCGCCTCGTCCGGCGCGGCACCGACAAAAGCGACCGGCCGCCCGGAGACGACGCGGCCGCCGAGATCGGCGAGCTGGTCGTCGGCATCGCGCAGGGAGAGGCGAAAGAACGTCGACAGCAGATCCTCGAACTTGTACCCGCGGCTGAAAATGCGGGTCTCATCGAATAGGGCGCTGGCGACGTGGCTCTTGAACGACTGGATGAAACGCGTCTCGTGGACCGAAGTCAGATAGGCGCTGATCGCCTTCATACCCGCGGAAGCTTCGACATCGAAACGGCTCGCGGCGAGTTGCTCGAAGCACAACACCGAGCGGTAGATGTCCGATTGTTCACGGCCGTCGTGAAACGTGACCGCACGCACCGCTTCGCCTGGCTTGGCAATGGCAACGACGGTGTTCGTCGTGCCGAAGTCGATGCCAATCGAAGTCCGGTTTCGCATCGTTCGTTCCGTCACCGGCTCCCGGTCTGCGCCCGGACATTACAGGCCCTCCCTACCAGCCGACAGTCTTCGCACGCCGGTATCACCTACTTAATATTTTTTATATCCAGATCGCCGGCTATACTGTTTGTTAGGCTGGTCGAGGTGGGGGAACTCCCGGAGGATCACGAATTTGTCGGTAAACGAGGGCGGGTTGGCGATTCCCGTTTGTGCGTTTTCAATTCCCGTCTATTTCAATTATTTTCCCGTCTGGACGACTCGGGAATTACATCTCCAAAGCATTGATTTCTAATGAAGTATTTTGGAGCGGACGGGCCGATTTAAAGAAATTCCCGTCCAATTTCGCGTTTGACGCGAAATTTCAACGGATTTTTTGAAGGCGCGCGTGACAGGCGGCGGCGACAGGAATTGCGGCACGGGCCGGATGCGGTGAGCGGCGAGCAAAGGTGGGTGCGCCAATTCTGCGCTCTGGTTCCGGGGCAGGCGGTGTGGCACGCCAACCGGCAATACGACCGTCCGCCGTGCCGGCCCGCGAAGCTGGCTATCCTTGCGTGAAGAACAGAACGGCGCCGGTCGCCTCGCGGGCCGGCACGGCGAGGCTGCCGTCGGGCAGCGGGGTGAAGGCCATCCGCTGCCGCGCCAGAAAATCGGCTGTGTCGGCAGCATGCGCGACGTCGAGTTTGAGGGCCGCGATGCCGGGGAGCGGAAAATCGCGGTCGAAGTCGAGCGCCGGGTGCATCGTCTCGAAATCGTCCGGTGTGCTGAACACGATCCGGTGACGGCCGGCGCGGACCGCGACGACGGCATCGGTCGTCGTCACATCGGGAAGGCCGAACAGCCGGTCATAGGCGCCGAGCAATGGCGCGGTGCTTTCGACGAGGACATATAATCCGGCGAGCCCGACGGCACCGTTCGGATGGCGCAGCCATTCCGGCCGCCGCAGCAATTCGGGCGTCAGCTGCTCGCACAGAAAGCAGTCGAGCCCCGGGGTCTCCTGCGGCGGCAAGGCGACGAGGCTGAAGCGCGGCGTTGCGAGCCCTTCGGCGAGTTCGATCTGGCGCTCGAGCGGCCGCGGTTCCGACGGATGGAGGCCCTGCCGCAGCAATACGGTGCGCGCTGCCTCGGCCGTGCCGGAAGGAGCGAAGGCCGCCGCCATCAACCCCTCGTGCGCCCTCAGGAACGCCTCGAGACCGAGTATCCCGATAGCCGCCGCCGCCGGCGATTGCCGCGGCAGAGGATCGGCGACGCCGAGGAGCTCGATATAATCGGCGGCGAACATGATGCAGTAATTGGCCGTGTTCTGGCCGATATGCCGACCGCGCGGCGACACGGCAAAGCCGAGGCGGCGCCATCGGCTGCGCGCTTCCTCGAGAGAGCGCACCCCGACGATGACGTGATCGATCCCCGCGATTGCGCTGCGCATCATCGAGGGCCCTCTGCTGCCCATGGCGCCGAGCTTACGGGAAGCGGCGTTCGCCTGCGAGACTTCTAGGCAACGTCACGCGAATCAGTTAGGCGGAGGCAGCGCTCAATCGCCGGCGATCGATCGACGCCGAGCCGGATGTGGGACGATGCGGGGGCTCTTCGGGATTGCCGTGCTGCTGCTCTTCGCTTGGCTGCTGAGCGAGAACCGGTTTTGTGTGCCGCTGCGCGTCGTCGCCGCCGGAGTGACGCTGCAATTTGCCCTCGCGCTCGTGTTCCGCAAATTCCATCCGGCCGCGGCGCTCTTCCTGCTGCTCGACGACGGCGTCGAGGCGCTGCAGAAGGCGAGCGAAGCCGGCACCGGCTTCGTCTTCGGCTATCTCGGCGGTGGTCCGTTGCCGTTTGCCGAGACAAATCCGGGTGCGAGCTTCATCCTCGCTTTTCGCGCCCTGCCGGTCGTGCTGGTGTTGAGCGCTCTCGCCAGCCTGTTGTTCTACTGGGGCGTCCTGCAGCGCATCGTGCAGGGCTTCGCCTGGGTTCTGCGCCGCGCCGCAGGCATCGGCGGGCCGCTCGGCCTCGGCGCCGCGGTGCATATCTTCGTCGGCCATATCGAGGGGCCGCTGTTGATCCGCCCCTATCTTGCCCGCATGCAGCGCGGTGAATTGTTCGCGCTGATGAGCTGCGGCATGGCCGGCATCGCGGGTACGGTCATGGTGCTCTACGCCGAGCTGCTCGGGCCGGTCATCCCGAATGCCCTCGGCAACATCCTGATCGCCTCGGTGCTCAGCACGCCGGCGGCACTCGCCGTCGCGGCGCTGATGGTACCGTTCCACCCCGACCCGGCCGGCGAGGCGAGGCTGGAAATCGCCGATCCGCCGGCGGGTGCGATGGATGCGATTGCCAAGGGAACCCGCGACGGCGTCGTCTTCCTCGCCAACATCGTCGCGATGCTCGTCGTGCTGGTGGCGCTGGTGGCGCTGGCCAATTCGCTGCTCGGCCTGTTGCCGGCCTGGGGTGGCCAACCGCTTACCTTGCAGCGCCTGTTCGCTTACGGCTTTCGTCCGGTCGTCTGGCTGATCGGGGTTCCGGCGGACCAGGTGTCGACCGCGGCCGGGCTGATGGGCACCAAGACGGTGCTCAATGAATTCATCGCCTATATCGACATGGCGAAG
The DNA here is from genome assembly GCA_963790875.1 of uncultured Alphaproteobacteria bacterium. GTDB lineage: Bacteria > Pseudomonadota > Alphaproteobacteria > ATCC43930 > CGMCC-115725 > AP-15. Next base: position 894,439 of record CAWBQT010000008.1, on the reverse strand, counting down.
CTGCCGCCGCATGCGCTCGACCCGCAGGCGCGGCTGATCATGACCTACGCGATGTGCGGCTTTGCCAATTTCGGCAGCCTCGGCATCCTGATCGGCGGCATGGGGGCGATGGTGCCGGAGCGGCGGCACGAGATCGTCTCGCTCGGGCTGCGCTCGATCCTTTCCGGTACGATCGCCACCTGCATGAGCGGCGCGGTCGTCGGCCTGCTGTAGCAAGTAGCGCCGCCCGTCGCGGAACCTCACCGCCCCTTTTCCGGAAACAACCCGAGGAGGCCCGCGCGCGAGGCCGGACAGACGCCGCGCTCGGTGACGAGCGCTGTCACGAGCCGGGCCGGCGTCACGTCGAAGGCGTAGTTCGCGGCCGGGCTGCCCTGCGGCGTCAGGCGCACCGCGAGGCGGCGGCCATCCTCGCCCCAGCCTTCGACATGGGTGACCTCGCGGCTGTCGCGCTCCTCAATCGGGATCGCGGCGCCGCTGTCGATCTCCCAGTCGATCGTCGGCGACGGCAAGGCGACGTAAAACGCAACGTCGTTGTCTTGCGCGGCGAGCGCCTTCAGATAGGTGCCGATCTTGTTCGCGACATCGCCGCCGCGCGTGGTGCGATCGGTGCCGACTATGCAGAGATCGACCCGGCCCTGCCGCATCAGATGGCCGCCGGCATTGTCGACGATGACCGTGTGCGCGACGCCGTGCTGGCCCAATTCCCAGGCGGTGAGGCCGGCGCCTTGATTGCGCGGCCGGGTCTCGTCGACCCAGACATGCACCGGGATGCCGTCCTCGTGGGCGCGATAGACGGGTGCCAGCGCCGTTCCCCAATCGACCGTGGCGAGCCAGCCGGCGTTGCAATGGGTGAGGATGTCGACCGGTCCGGTGCTGTCCTTCCGCCGCCAGGCTGCGGCAATCAGCGGGGCGCCGTGTCCGCCGATCGCCCGGTTGGTCGCGACGTCCGCCTCGGCGATGTCGCCGGCCCGCGCCCAAGCCGCGGCCTGGCGGCGTCGCTCCGGCACACCGCGGAGCGCGTCCTCGATCTCGGTCAATGCCCAGCGAAGATTGACCGCGGTCGGCCGCGTGGCGGCGAGCATCGCCGCCGCCTCGGCGAGCGCGTCATCGGACGGATCGGCAGCGGCGGCGAGCGCCATGCCATAGGCCGCGGTGGCGCCAATCAATGGGGCGCCGCGGACCTGCATCTCGCCAATCGCCCGCGCGGCGTCGGCGACGTTGCGCAAGCGAACGACGACGAGTTCGTGCGGCAGCCGCGTCTGGTCGATGATCTCGACCGTATGCCCGTCCGCGCCGGGCCAGATCGTACGCATCGGCCGGCCGCCGACGTTCATTCTGTTCCTTGCGTTGCAGCGCCTCGCAAGACGCGCCCGGCGACGGCGTCAAGCCGCGCCACGAGCGCCGGATCGCGTCGCTCGGGCGCGGTGATCAGCGCCTGGTCGAGAGCCTGCCGGCAGCCTTGCCGGCAGGTGCCGCGATGCGCGCCGAGCAAGGGTGCCACCCGCTTGATCAGCCCCTTCGCCTTCGCAGCGTTGGCGAGCAGAACGCCGACGATCATGTCGACCGTGACCGCGTCGTGGCCCGGATGCCAACAATCGTAATCGGTGACCATGGCTACCGTCGCATAGCAGATTTCCGCCTCGCGGGCGAGCTTGGCCTCGGGCATGTTGGTCATGCCGATCAGGTCGCATCGCCACGCGCGGTAGAGTTCGCTTTCGGCGCGGGTCGAAAACTGCGGCCCTTCCATGACGAGATAGGTGCCGCCGCGCTTCAGCGACGGCTCGGCGATGGCAAGCTCGTCGCCGATCCGGCCGCAGACCGGATGCGCCATTGACACATGCGCGACGCAGCCCGTTCCAAAAAAGCTCTCCGCTCGGGCAAAGCTGCGGTCGACGAACTGATCGACGACGACGAAATCGCCGGGGGCGAGATCCTCGCGCAGGCTCCCGACCGCCGACAGAGAGACGATATCGGTGACGCCGCAGCGCTTCAACGCGTCGATGTTGGCGCGGTAATTGATCTCCGACGGCGGCAGCACGTGGCCCCGGCCGTGTCGCGGGACGAACACGACCGGCGTGCCGCCGAGCGTGCCAAAGCAGAACTCGTCCGAGGTCGGACCGAAGGGGCTGTCGACGCGACGCCAGGAAGGGCCGGCGAGCCCGTCGATGTCGTAAAGTCCGCTGCCGCCGATGACGCCGATGACGGGGCCGGGCATCGGCGTCAGAGCCTCTTTCCTACCCGCTCGGGCAGTTCTCCACGCGGGCTCAGTGGATGCGGGACCATATCTTGCGCTTGCCGGCGTAGAACACGCCGACCGAGACGATCAGAAAGAAAAACACCTTGAACCCGATACGGTGACGCTCGGGCAGGTTCGGCTCGGACGCCCAGGTCAGGAAGGTGACGATGTCGTGCGCCATTTGCGGCACGGTCGCCGGGGTGCCGCCGGCAAAGGTCACGGCCTTGGGGCTCAACGGCGGCGGCATCGCGATCGAATGCCCGGGGAAGTACTCATTGTAGTACATCCCGGACGCCAGATGAAAGTCGGCCGGCGGCGTCGCATAGCCGTTCAACAGCGCATAGACGTAATCGGGGCCGTCCTCGCGCGCCTTGATGATCAGCGACTGGTCCGGCGGCAGCGCGCCGTTGTTGGCCACCTTTGCCGCCTGGTCGTTCGGGAACGGGCCGGGGATCGGATCGGATGGCCGGCCGGGCCGCTGGTACATCTGGCCCTGGTCGTTCGGCCCGTCGCTCACCTGATAGGTGGCGGCGAGCGCCTTTACCTCGTCCTCGCTATAGCCGATCTGCGCCAGGTCGCGGAAATCGAGATGCTTGACCGGGTGACAGACCGAACAGATCTGCTTGTAGACCTGAAAGCCCCGCTGCAGCGACGCCTCGTCGTAGGTGCCGAAGACGCCGTTGAACGACCACTCCTGATGCGGCGGCGTTGGGGCTTCCTGGGCGCGGGCGATGCCCGCTATCGACGCCACTGCCGCCGCCACGGCGACGACCGCGCAAAGAACCCGCCGCGGCATGTCAGCGCCGCGCCGCCGGCGCATCGGCGGCGCCGAGCGCGTGTCCGTCCCCCAACACCGCTGCGGCAATGCTGGTCGGCAGCGGGCGCGGCCGCTCGAGCTTGCCGAGCAGCGGAAACAGCACGAGGAAATGCAGGAAGAAATAGAACGTCGCGATCCGCCCGATGGTGACTACGATGCCTTCCGGCGGATGCGCGCCGACCCAGCCGAGCGCCAACACGGCGAGGACCAAGAGCCAGAAGATCCATTTATAGACCGGCCGGAAGCGGGCGCTGCGCACCGGCGAGGTATCGAGCCAAGGCACGAGAAACAGCATAAAGATCGACCCAAACGCCAGGATCACCCCCAAGAGCTTGTTCGGCACCGAGCGCAGAATTGCGTAATACGGCAAGAGGTACCATTCTGGGACGATATGGGGCGGCGTTTGCAGCGGGTTCGCCGGGATGTAGTTGTCCGGGCTCCCAAGAAAATTCGGCGCATAGAAGATAAAGAAACTGTAGATCAGCAGAAACACGGTCAGGCCGAACAGATCCTTGATCGTGTAATAGGGATGAAACGGGATCGTGTCCTGCGGCCCCTTGGCGTCGATGCCGAGCGGATTGTTCGAGCCGTGGGTATGCAGCGCGATCAGATGCAGCCCGACGACGGCGATGATCACGAACGGCAACAGATAATGCAGGGCATAGAAACGGTGCAGGGTCGGGTTGCCGACGCTGAAGCCGCCCCAGAGGAATGTCACGATGTGCTGGCCGACCACCGGGATCGCCGAGAACAGGTTGGTAATGACGGTCGCCGCCCAAAAGCTCATTTGCCCCCACGGCAGGACATAACCCATGAAGGCGGTGGCAACCATCAAGATGAGGATGATCACTCCGAGGATCCACAGCAGTTCTCGCGGCTCTTTATACGAACCGTAGTAGAGACCGCGGAACAGATGGATGTAGACAATGGCGAAGAACATCGACGCGCCGTTCGAATGGGCGTAGCGCAACAGCCAGCCGTAATTGACGTCGCGCATGATGCGCTCGACCGAATCGAACGCCATCGCCGAATCGGGGGTGTACTGCATCGCCAGAAACACCCCGGTGCCGATCATGACGAGCAGCATGATCCCGGCGAGCGAGCCGAAGTTCCACCAATAGGTCAGGTTGCGGGGCGTCGGATAGTCGTAGAGCTCGTGCTGCAAGGCCGAGACAAAGGGCAGCCGATAGTCGATCCAATTGATGATGCGTTGTCCCCTGCCGGGGCGGGCGTCGGCCATCGCGCTCTCCTAGCCGATCTCGTCTCGCCTGCCGCCGTCGATCGCCGTAGGGGACCGTCGCCTGCCAGGCCAGGACTCGCCGGAACAGGCTTCGGCGGCATCGAAATGCGCCAGATGGATCATCGAATTCCTCTCGGCTGCGCGCGCGTGCACCGGGACCGGCACCCCGCGCGAAGCTATACCGTCGAAGAAGCCGAACTATGCGACAGACTGCCGCATAAATCGGCAGCCGAGCGCCGACCGGGCCCACCGCTATCATCATTCGGGCGACGACCACAAAAGCTTGAATTGGAGGCCGAGTGCGTCTTGCGTTGTTCGAGCCGGATATTCCGCAGAACACCGGTGCCTTGTTGCGGCTGGCGGCCTGTCTTGGGGTCGCCGTCGATTTGATCGAGCCCTTTGGTTTCCTGTTCGACGACCGGCGGCTAAAGCGTGCCGGGCTCGACTATGTCGGCCTTGCGCGGTTGCGCCGCCATGCCTCGTGGACCGCATTCCTGGAGGCGCATTCGGCCGCCTCGCGGCTTATCTTGCTGACGCGGGCGGGCAGCGTGGCGCTCCATGATTTCGCCTTTTCCGCGGCAGACACGATCCTCCTCGGCCGCGAAAGCGCCGGGGCCCCCGCTTGCGTGCATTGCCGCGCGGATGCAAGAGTGGCGATCCCGCTGCGCCCGCCGGCAAGATCGCTCAACGTCGCCATCGCCGGCGCCATCGCCCTTGCCGAGGCGCTGCGGCAGACTGACCAGTTTCCCCTACCGCGAATTTCCGAGCATTGAGCGACAATCGGTTTCCCCCTGACCCTGAGCCCTGCGCCCGCACCGCCCGCTGGTTTGCGGCGCTGCGCGACCGGATCTGCGCCGCCTTCGAGGCGATCGAGGACGAATTCGCGAGCGGCCGCGGCGCGGGCAAGGATGGCGCCGGCCGGTTCGCACGGCGCGACTGGCTGCGGCCGGGCGGCGGTGGCGGCACCATTGCGATGCTGCACGGCCGCGTCTTCGAGAAGGTCGGGGTCAATATTTCCGCCGTGTCGGGGGAATTCGCGCCCGAATTTCGCAGCGAGATTCCGGGTGCGGCAGCGGATCCGCGATTTTATGCCGGCGGCATCTCGCTCGTCGCCCATATGTGCTCACCGCTGGTGCCGGCGGCGCATATGAACACCCGCTTCATCGTGACGAGCCGCCGCTGGTTCGGCGGCGGCACCGATCTGACGCCGATTTACCCCGACCCGGAAGCGGCTGCGGTGTTCCACGCGGCGCTCGCCGCCGCCTGCGATGGCTACGACCGCGATTGCTACGGCCGCTTCAAGCAGTGGTGCGACGACTATTTCTTCCTGAAGCACCGCGGCGAACCACGCGGCGCCGGCGGCATTTTCTTCGACTATCTCGACGGCGGCGACTGGGAGCGCGATTTCGCTTTTGTGCGCGCCGTCGGCGAGGCCTTTCTCGCGATCTTTCCCGACATCGTACGGCAGCGCATGCGACTCCCGTGGAGCGAAGAGCAGAGGCGCCACCAGCTCGTTCGTCGTGGCCGCTATGTCGAATTCAACCTCCTTTACGACCGTGGCACGCAATTCGGTCTGAAGACCGGCGGCAATGTCGAGGCGATCCTGATGTCTCTGCCGCCGCTCGTGGCCTGGCCTTGAGCCGCGATTTTCGTATTATGCTGATCACCTGCGGCGGGGCTCGCCGAGCGAGCAGCCGGACCAGCTCGCCGCCCGCTTCACTTCACACCTGCTGGATCGCTGACAGGAGCCACGGTCCGCCGTGACGGCGGACGAAGGTCCACATCTCTTCGGCTTCGATGGGCCGGCGCGGGTCGCCGCCGGCGACCAAATCGGCGCCACCCGGCGATCGGCCTAGCTCCACGACATAATCGAGGGCTCGCCAGCGCAACAGGGCGGTCGCGTATTGCCGGTCGCCCTCGTCCCAGCCCTCGGTCAATTCGCCGTTGAGCAGCCGCACATCCGAGACGATGTTGCGTACGCCGCGGCTTGCATTCCGGCTCAGCTCTTCGGAAAACCAGCGCAGCATTTCGGGCGTCATCAGGCGGCGCAGCCGCGCCAGGTCGGCGTCGCTCCAGGCTTGCTGCACCTCGGCATGCAGCCGTTGAAACGCGCTGAGATCGACATCCGAGAAATTGACGTCGCGACCGCGGCCTGGCGGCGCCGGCACCGCCGCCGCTCCCGCCGAGCGCAGCACCGGCCTCGGCATGCCGCCCCCGCCGGGCGGCCCGGTCGGCGACATGACGCGGCGAACCAGCCGAACGACGAACCAGATCAAGAAGCCGAGCAGCAAGAGCCGCAACAGGCCGCCGCCAAGGCCAAACCCGCCGCCGTGGCCGAACAGCAAGGCGCCGAGGGCGCCGCCGGCGAGCCCGGTCAGGAACGGATGCTGCTGAAAGAAACTGCCGGCGCCAAAGCCGTAGCCGTTGGGTCCGGATTGCGACCACAAGGGCTGCGCGTTGTTGTTTCCGTAGCTGCGCCAACCCCGGCTGCCATAGCTCGACGGCGGGCTGCCGAAAGAATTGCCGGCCCGCGCTTCGGCGAGGGTCGGCGCCAGCGCCAAGCAGATGCAGCCGAGGAGCGCCAGGGTTACGCGCCAACGGCGGGGCAATATCGACATGTGGGGGCTCGCTCGCCTCCCCGGACCGCGCCGGGACCGCATGCATATGGGATGTGTCGAGACTGGTGAAAGCACCAGCCACGGCCGCCACCTATCGGCGCACCGCCCCGTCCTTGATTGCCGGTCCTCAGCCTCCAAATAACGGTATGGATGCGTGAAGCGCGGGTGCCGCCGAAGGACCCGGCTCGCCTCTCTCGCTCACCGACGAGGAGAAGGAGGCATGTCGCGAGTGTCGCTGTTCAACTCGCCCCTGCTGCTCGGCTTCGATCATTTCGAACGCGCACTCGACCGGGTCGCCAAGGTGTCGAGCGACGGTTATCCGCCCTACAATGTCGAGCAGCTCGGCGACAATGCACTCCGGATCAGCCTGGCGGTGGCCGGCTTCACGATGGGTGATTTGAGCATCACGATCGAGGACAACCAGCTGGTGGTTCGCGGCAAGCAGATCGACGATGCACAGCGGGTCTATTTGCATCGCGGCATCGCCGCGCGCCAGTTTCAGCGCTCTTTCGTGCTCGCGGAAGGGATCGAGGTGCGCGGCGCCTGGCTCGACAACGGGCTGCTCCACATCGATCTGGTGCGGCCCGAGGTCGAGAGCCGCGTGCGCACCATCGAGATCCGGGGCGGCGCCGCCACCGAACCGGACGACGGCACCGCCGCCTCGGACCGCCGCGCACCGCCGATCCCCCGCTGATTTTGCCGGCGCCGCAAGCCGTGCTCAGAGGAGCAAGCAAATGAACGAGTTCGCGCGCATTCGCCAGATGTCGGCACGGGAATTGGCGCTCTTTGGCATGCAGGACATCGCTTACATCAAGCGTGTCGAGATCGATGGCTCAACCGGCTATGCCGTGCATGCCGCCGACGGCACGCAGATCGCCGTGCTTGCCGATCGAGACATCGCCTTCGCGACGGTGCGCCAACATGATCTCGAGCCGCTGAGCCTGCACTGAGCGTGTAAAGAATCGAACAAGCAGCCTGCCTACCGTCATCGCGAAGAAGGAAGGCCCTGTTCCAATCGTCGCCGGTTACGCGGCCTCGCTGGCCGTGCGATCGGTGAGTAGCGCATAGAGAGCGTCGGCATTGTCGGTGCCTCGCAACTTTTCGCACACGACCCGATCGCGCAACCGCCGTGAGACGAGCGCGAGCGCCTTCAAATGGTCGGCCCCAGCATTCTCCGGTGCCAACAGCAGAAAAATTAGATCAACCGGCTGATCGTCGATCGCATCGAAGGGAATGGGCCGTTCGAGCCGGGCGAAAATGCCGTGGAGCGCACCGAGCCCGGCGAGTTTGCCGTGCGGAATGCCGATTCCCATGCCGATCCCGGTCGTACCGAGCCGCTCGCGCTCGATCAGCGCCTCGTAAATCGTCCGCTCATGAAGCCCGGTCATCGCCGCAGCCCGCCGAGCCAATTCCTGCAACGCCTGCTTCTTGTTGGCGGCGCGCAACTGCGGGAGCACGCTTTTGGGCGTAATCAGATCGGCGATTCCCGCAATCCGGGGCGACGGGTCCGTCACTGCTTCACCTCAGCTCGGCGGTCGCGGCGGCGGGCTTCGGTATCTGTCTTCACCGGCCGGTTGCGCCGAGGAGAAAGGTGCCTCATCACGCAGCGGTGGGCTCAGGCGCGTCGACCGGTCCGCAAGACCGGATCGAGATCGGGCTCGATCCATCCGATATTACCGTCCAGACGCCGGTAGACAAGATTGAGCTCCCCTCGCGAGCGGTTGCGGAACAGCAGCACCGGTGCATCGGCAAGATCCATCCGCATCACTGCCTCGCCGACGGTCAGGTTTGGCAGCTCGGTGATCGTCTCGGCGACAACCGCCGGCCATCCGCTCTCTCCCGCTTCCTCGGCGAACGGCGCCAACACATAACTTCGCGCGCGCTCGCCCGCCTCCACTTCTTCCTCGTGCGTCCTGGCGTGGTGGGCGCGCAATCGGCGCTTGTACCGCCGCAACTGCTTGGCGATGCGCTCCGCACCGGCATCGAAGGCGGCGCCGCAATCGACCGACGTCGCACTCGCATTGACGATAATCCCGCGTCCGACATGCAGCGAGATCTCGGCACGAAACAAATGCGCTTCCTTGCCGAGGACGACATGGGCCTCGATTGCGGTCTTGAAATATTTTGCAAGAATTCCGCCGAGACCGGTATCGACGTGATTGCGCAGCGCCTCGCCGATCTCGATCTGTTTGCCTGTGACGGTCAGCTGCATTGCGCCGGTCACCTCTTCCCGCTGGCGCCGGTTCGCGATTGCGCCCGGCGCGATCGAAATTGGGAACCCGCTGCGGAGGGATCAAGCATCCCACGCTAGGCAACCTCAATTGTCACGTCAAGGCGGGTGCGTCAGAGTTCGAGCAGCTTTTCGCGCCGCCGCAACACCGACGACGGGATGCGCATCGCATCGCGATATTTCGCCACGGTTCGACGCGCGATGTCGACGCCGTCACGGCGCAGCAATTCGACGATCCGCTCGTCCGACAGCGTGCTGCCGGGGAGCTCGCTGTCGATCAGGCCGCGAATGCGATGACGTACCGCCTCCGCCGAATGCGCATCACCGCCGCGCGACCCGGGGATCGCCGAGGTAAAGAAGTATTTCAGTTCGTAAAGGCCGCGCGGCGTTGCCATGTATTTGTTGCTGGTTACTCGGCTGACCGTGCTTTCGTGCATGCCGATCGCGTCGGCGATGTCGCGCAGGATCAGCGGTCGCAACGATCGCACGCCGCGGCGGAAGAAGGCTTCCTGCTGGCGGACGATCTCGGCGGCAACCTTGAGGATAGTCGTGGCCCGTTGATGCAGCGACTTGACCAGCCAATTCGCCGCCTGCAAGCGCTCGGTCAAATAATCCTTTTCTGCCTTGTTGCGCGTCGCCCGGCTCACTTCCGCGAGGTATCGATTGTTGACGAGCACGCGCGGCAGTGTCTCGGTGTTGAGTTCGACGACCCAGCCTCCCGCGGGCAATGCGCGCATCAGGATGTCGGGAACGACGGGCTGGGCGAGCGGCGGATCGAAAACGAGGCCAGGCCGCGGATCGAGCGATCTGATCTCGGCGATCATGTCCGCGACATCCTCGGCGTCAACCTCACAAAGCCGGACCAGCGCCGCGATATTGCGCGACGCCAGCAACGGAAGGTGTTTCAGAAGCGTTTGCATTGCCGGATCGAGGCGATCGCGCTCGCGCAACTGCAGGGACAGGCATTCCGCGAGGTCGCGGGCAAAAATGCCTGCAGGGTCGAATTGCTGCAGCCGCGAGAGAACCGCTTCGATCCGCGACACACTGCAGCCGAGAAACTGCGCGACATTGTCGAGCGCGCCCGTCAAGTAGCCGGCTTCGTCGAGCATATCGAGGAGATGGTGCGCGATCACCCGCTCTACGGGATCGTTCAGATCGGCGCCGATCTGCTCCTCGACATGCTCACGCAGAGTACGCGGCCGGCCGGCGGCCTGCTCGACGGATGCCCGATCGTCGGTGCCGAGGGTACGGCTGCGGCCGCCCCAGCGCTGCGGTTCACCACCGAAATCGAACGACCCGTCGCCTTCCTCGCCCGCCGCGGCCCGCCAATGCTCGGCGCCATCGGATGCGAGTTCGCCGGCTGAGTTGTCGAGCGGCATCGCCGGCGCGAGTTCTTGAGCGGCGCCCCCGCCCTCGGCCGCGGCTTCCGTCCCACCGCGCTCTCGCCGCTCGAGCAGCGGGTTTTGTTGGATCTCGGCGTCGACAAAATCACTGAGCTCGAGATTGGACAGTTGCAGCATCCTGATCGCCTGCTGCAGCTGAGGCGTCATCACCAGAGACTGCGATTGGCGCAGTTCGAGGCGCTGCGAGAAGCCGATCCTATTCATTCCGCTCCGTCCAGGGGCGGCTTATAGGCTAAAGCGATCACCGAGGAAAACGCGCCTCACGTCGACGTCGGCAACGATCTCGGCAGGCGCGCCCTGCATCAGCAGCCGGCCTTCGTGGAGGATATAGGCGCGATCGACGATCTTCGAGGGTCTCGCGCACATTGTGGTCGGTGATCAGCACGCCGATGCCACGGTCCTTCAGATGCCGGACGAGCCCCCGGATGTCACCGACCGCGATCGGATCGATACCAGCCAGCGGTTCGTCGAGCAGGATGAAGTGCGGCTGATTGGCGAGTGCTCGGGCGATTTCGCAACGCCGCCGCTCGCCGCCGGATAGTGCCGCCGCCGGCGTCCGCCTGAGATGCGTGATCGAAAACTCCGCCAGCAGGGCTTCGAGCATCGCCTCGCGCAGATCCGGCTTCGGCTCGGCGATCTTCGAGAATGGCACGAATATTTTGTTCAACCGTCAAACCGCGAAATATCGAGGCTTCCTGCGGCAGATAGCCGATACCGAGGCGGGCGCGACGGTACATCGGCAAATCGGTGATGTCGCGTCCGTCCAGGCTGACGACCCCGGTATCGGCGGCGATGAGCCCGGTGATGATGTAAAAGCAGGTTGTCTTGCCCGCCCCGTTCGGCCCCAGCAGTCCGACCACCTCGCCGCGCTCCACCGAGATGTCGACGCCGCGCAGCACCGGGCGGCGCTTGAAGCTCTTTCCTAAGCCCTGGCCCAAGAGACCGCGGCCCGGCAGACCGCGGGCGGGAAGGTTACTGAGGGTCAAATCGCCGGTGTCAGCGACGAGCCGCGGCCAGCTGCGCGTCGCGACGCCGGCTGAAGCATTGGAAGTATTCCGCACCCTGGTCACGGTTTCCGTGCCGCGGCGGGAACGGCTTTTCCGGACGCGCCCGCGCCGGGCGGCGCGCCGCTTGCGTCCTGACGCACGAAGAGGCCTTCGACCGGCTGGGCGGGTTTGCCCGGCGCGGCGACCAAGGTCATCATCCGGCTGACGTTCGTCTTGAGGTCGACGACGGCGTACGGGCCGCGGATCACGTTCTGCCCGCGTGTGATCGTGACGTTACCGAGCAAGGTCGCGATGTCGGTTTTGGCGTCGTAAACGCCGTAGTCGCCGCGGGCGACGTCGGTCGCGGTCGAGACCACGACCTTTCCCTGGGCGTCGATGCGACTGATCCGCGAATCCTGACCGTCGGCGGCCGGTGGTCCGGCGGAAGTCGCGGCCGCCGCAGTCAGCTGTTTCGCCGGCGCCGGTCCACCCGTTGCCGGCTTTGCCGCCATTGCCGGTGCGCCGGGTTTTGTCGCCGGCGCGGGCGTTCCGGGTTTCGCCGCCTCCGGCTGCGGCGTCTCTTTGGTCAGATGCGCAGTCAGCACATCGGCCCGGATTCGCCGGTCGCCCCTGACCGCGACGGCATCGCCGCGGGCGACGGCGAGCTGCTGAGTATCGTACCATTCGAAGCTGTCGCGCGCCGTCACGACGTCGGTCGGCGTCGTCAACTTCAGATCTTTGCCGGTGACGACGGCGATTTGCTGGCCGACGTCGTAGACGGCCTTATCGCCGGTCACGGTATCGGCGCCGTTGCTGATGACGACATGACTGTCGGCATCGAGACGATAAACCTCATTCCCGCCCTCCGCACCTTTCGCCGGACGGTAATGCGCGGTCAGCGTATCGGCATGCACCTGCGTCGTCCCGCGCGTCGCGACGGCGTTACCGCGAGCGACGTAGACCTGTGCCTCCTTTTGCCACTCGATGCCGGATTGGGCGGTGATCGCGATCGGCCGATTGTCGGCGGGCCCGCTAATGGTCGCGGCGCCCCTGGGCGGCGAGAGCAGCAGCAAGCAAGCCGCCAAGAGCGCGATCGGCGATTTGCGCCGCAAAACTCGGGCAATCCCAGCAGGAGGCCCGCCCCAGCCTCTCACGAAGTCACACTCATTCGGCACGGCGCGTGCCGCCGGAAACCGTCGCCGCCGGCCCCTTCGGCTCGGGCGTTTCCGTGGAACGCAGGTTGGCGGTCGGGCGGCCGGCAGTTGCCGTTTGCCCCGCCGGCGATCGAGCAACGGTTTCCTCGGCGCGCAACTCAAGCGCCGCGGCGGCCAATCGGCCGGCTGCATTTTCGACCGGGACGGGCAGCGCAGGCGGCGGCGGGCCCGCCCGGCCGACGGCGACCCGCTTCAGCAAAAGATGCGAGCCGCCGGTGAAAAAGACCGTGTCGCCCCTGTCCAATATGCGAAAGCCCTCAGCCTCGATGTCGCCGGAAGGCCCCTTTCCGGAGACCGGGTCGTGCCCGCTAGCGGTCTGCGCCGCGATATCGATATGCGCCGCCTGCGTCACGAACCGGGTTCCGTTTTGGTGCGTGAGGGTCACGTGGCCGAACAGGTCCAACAGCTTGACCTCAGTCTGGTAGACCCCGGTCGCCGCCGTCAGAACGACCGTGGCGCCGCCGTGCAGGATGAGTTGCCCGCGCGGGTGATCGAGCGACATCAGATCGTTTTGCCCGGGCATCTGGCGGGCTGTGACGGCAGTCAAAACATAGGGTCGGTTTAGACGATCGATCCCGGCATAACGCGGATCGACCATCCGCAACTCCCTGGCGTCGCGGCGCTCGATCACCGGAAGAGTGAGGCGCACGCTGTCCAGCAACGGCCTGATACGCGGCCAGGCCGCGACGAGCAGCAGCAGGCCGACCCCGATCGCCGGCAAAAAACGCTTGAGAAACGCGACGCGCCGACTATAGGCGTCGCCTGGGGCGCGCGGCGGCCATCTCTCGACCGCAAGGCCGGGGACGGGCATCGCGGCGTCCGGCGTGTCCTGCTCTATCAGCGGCCCGGCAACAGGCACCAATTCCACCATTTCGTCATGCAATGCCGGCCCGCAGGCAGTCGTGCATATGGAGAAAGCCGACCGGGCGGCCGTCCGCATCGACGACGAAGAGGGCGGTGATCGCGGTCCGGTTCATCGACCCGAGCGCCTCGGCCGCCAACACCGTGGCGGTGATCGTCTTCGGATCGGGGTGCATGATTTCGGCCACCCGGCGGCAGAGCAGCGAATTGTCCATATGGCGTCGCAGATCGCCATCGGTTATCACCCCGATCAGAATACCGCGGGCATCCTGTACACCGACGCAGCCGAAGCTTTTCGCCGACATGACGAGGATCGCCTCGGACATGCGCGCCTCCGGTGAGACGAGCGGAATTTCCGGCTCCAAGTGCATGATCTCGTCGACCCGCAAAAGGCGCCGCGCGAGAGTCCCACCTGGGTGAAACAGGCGAAAATCGGCGCTTGAAAACCCCCTCCGCTCGAGCAAGGCGATGGCGAGCGCATCGCCGAGCGCCATCATCATCGTCGTCGATGTCGTCGGCGCGAGACCCATCGGACAGGCTTCGCCGGCGGCGGGCAGCAGCAGCACGATATCGGCGGCATCGGCAAGCGCCGATCGCTCGCCGCTGGTGACACCGATCAGCGGAATAGCGAACCGGCGCGAATAAGCGATGATATCGGCAAGTTCGGCGGTCTCGCCGGAATTCGACAGCGCCAGGACCACATCTTCCGGGCCGATCATGCCGAGATCGCCGTGGCTGGCCTCAACCGGGTGGACAAATTGCGAAAGGGTGCCGGTCGAGGCGAGGGTGGCGGCGATCTTGCGGGCGACATGGCCGCTCTTGCCGAGCCCGGTGACAACGATCCGACCGGCCGCCGTGGCGCAGCGGTCGACGACAGCACAGAAGCGCTCGTCGAGCCCTGCGGCCAGTCTTTCAAGCCCTGCGATCTCGGCCCGGATCGCAACGCGGGCAACCGCGAGGTCGTCGTTGCCGCCCTCGCAACGGGGCACGGACCGCGCGGTCAGCACCGCAGGGTTATTCACCGCGCCCGGCCGCGCCGGCCGGCACGGATAATCGGCGCCGAACAGAATACGCGTCCCCCCGACTGTGCCGCTAATGCGCGAAGATGTCTTGCTCCGCCCAGCCGTCGAGATCAAGCAAAACGCGATGCGGCAAGAATTCGAAGCAGGCGCGCGCCAACGCGTCGCGGCCTTCGCGGACAAGCATCGCGTCGAGCCGATCACGCAGCGCATGGAGGTGGAGCACGTCGGAGGCCGCGTAGCGCAACTGTTCGGCGGACAGCGCCGGCGATCCCCAATCCGAACTCTGCTGCTGCTTCGAAAGATCGACGCCGAGGAGATCCTTGCACAGATCCCGGAGGCCGTGCCGATCGCTGAAGGTACGTGCCAGCCGCGAGGCGATCTTGGTGCAGTAGAGCGGGAGCGCCATCACCTCAAGGTAGCGATAGAGCATGGCAAGATCGAAGCGGGCAAAGTGAAACAGCTTGGTCACCCCAGGATCGGCGAGCAGCCGGCGCAGCCGCGGCGCCGCATAGTCTCCCGGCGCGAACTGCACCAGATGCGCCGTCCCGTCTCCGGTCGAGAGCTGCACGAGGCACAGCCGATCGCGATGCGGGTTCAGCCCCATCGCCTCGGTATCGACCGCGACCGCCGCTCCAAAGTCGACCGCCTGGGGCAGATCGCCACGGTACAAAAGATGGCTCATCCCGCGCCGCGGAAAGAGGATGCAGCGCGCGGTGGTGCCCAGGAGAAGACTCGAACTTCCACGAGCTTTCGCCCACTAGAACCTGAATTTAGCGCGTCTACCAATTCCGCCACCTGGGCCGCCAAGACTGCCGCAGATAAGCCGGCCCGGTACCGATGTCAATGCGCGAGCCGCGGCAAGAGGGGCACCGCGTCCGGCTCACGCCCGCGGCATGACCACGACCTTGATCGCGTCGCCAATCCGTTCGCGGGCGTAGCGGAGCGCCGTCGGCAACTCGTCGAGCGGAAAGCTGTGGGTGTGAACAAGGCGCGCGTCGAACCGCTTCTGCTTCATCAGCGCCATCGCGCGGTGCGTCGCACTGCGGCCTTCGCCGCGAATGCCGTAGACATAGATATTGTTGCGCACGAGGTGGGCGAGATCGACCGGTACTCTTTCCGGCGGAAAGGCGGCGAGGCAGATGCGCGCGCCGCGTTCGACCATCTGCGCCGCCTCGTCGAGCGCATTCTCGGCACCCGAACACTCGAGGACGAAGCGGACGCCCTTGCCGCCTGTGAGGCGCCTGACGGCGGCGACGGCATCTTCGCGGCGAGCGTTGACGACGTAATCGGCGCCGAGCCTTTTGCCCAGTTCGAGCCGTCGGTCGCGCGTGCCGGTCAGGATCACCGGGTCGGCGCCGAGTGTCTTGGCGACGGCAACCCCGAGCAAGCCAATCGGTCCCGGTCCCGTCACCGCTACACCATCGCCGGCGACGAGCCCGCCCAGCACGTCGAGCCCGTACATCGCGGTGCCGGCAGTGACGACGAGGGTTGCTTCCTCGTCGCTCATCTCGTCGGGCACGTGGACAAGCGTATTGATGTTGTTGACGGCGAATTCAGCGAACCCGCCATCTGTCGTGAACCCGTTGGCGCGATGGCCCTTCGCCCGGTCGCCATAATTGAGACATGCAGTGTACATGCCTTGCCGGCAGCGTGAGCAGCGGCCGCAGCCGGCATGCACCTCGACCGTGACGCGATCGCCCGGAGAATACTCGTCGACCGCCGCCCCGAGTTCGAACACTGTGCCCATATATTCGTGGCCGATCGTCAGGTTCTTGTTGAAGGCAGGCCGCCGTCGACCATGGCGGGGGTGCCATGCCGCAGGATTTCGAGATCGGTGGCGCAGATCGCGACGGCATCGATCTGAACCAATACTTCGGCGGGACCGGGTCGGGGCACCGGCTTCTCGACCGGCAAAATCTCTCCGGGGCCACCCAGCACCCAGGATTTCATCCGGGCGGGGATCGGGAAGGCGTTAGCGAAACGCGGCTCATCCGGCATCGTCTTTTCCTGGCATTCGCGTCGCACGCAATGGTGCGCTGCCGACGGATGATACTGATGCGTTGGCTCTGTCGCACCACCGGCATATTGTTCCACTATGCGACCGCAGCGTGGGGTGCGGTTGGCGAGACGGAGCACCGCCTTTCGGCGATGCGCGCGTCACGCTATAGGATCGAGAACCGATAGCGGATTCGGGCCGGCCGTGACCGGCGCATCTCGGGGGAGACCATGCGCAATCCTCGGGTTGCCGTGCTCGGCGGGTCCGGCTTCATAGGGCGCTATATCGTCAAGCGGCTGGCCGAGCGGGGCGCGTTGATCGCCATCGGCTGCCGTCATGCCGAGGAAGCCAAGTTCTTGAAGCCAACCGGCGATGTCGGGCAGATCGCCGCCTTGAACGTCGGCCTCGGCAATGTCGACTTGCTGCCGGCCTTTCTTGCCGGCAACGTAGCCCTCGTCAACTGTGTCGGCATTCTGCACGAGAGCGGCAGGCAAACCTTCGACCTCCTGCATCACGTCGGTCCGGCCAGGCTAGCCCGGCTTGCTCGCGATGCCGGGATCGAACGTCTCGTTCACATCTCGGCGATCGGCGTCGATTCGCGTTCTGCTTCTGCCTATGCACGGACCAAGGCGGCGGGCGAGCGGGCGGTGCGCGATGCCTTTCCGACCGCGACGATCCTGCGCCCCTCGGTCGTGTTCGGTCCCGAAGACCAGTTTTTCAATCGGTTCGCGACGATGGCGATGCTCTCGCCGGTATTGCCGCTGATCGGCAGCGGCGAAACCCGATTTCAGCCGGTTTATGTCGACGATGTCGCCAACGCGGCAGTCGCCTGCCTCGACGACGCGGCGACAGCCGGTCGCACCTACGAGCTCGGCGGCCCCAAAATCTATGCCATGCGCGAGCTGCTCGAACTGCTGCTCGGCGAGATCCGCCGCGAGCGGCGGTTTGTCGACCTGCCGTTCGGGGTCGCCGCCGGCCTGGCGCGGCTGATGTCGGTAATGCCGAACCCACCGCTGACACCGGATCAGGTCGAGCTGTTGAAATCCGACAATATCGTCGCTTCGGGCGCCCTCGGCCTCGCGAGCCTAGGGATCGCACCGACTGCCGTCGAAGCCGTGCTGCCGACTTATCTCGACCGTTTCCGGCGCGGCGGCTGGTATACGCGGCGGGCCTGACCGGCTTTCGCCGGGGCAGCGGTTCCGCTAAAATCGAGGCCGAGCGGGGGATGAGGACAGACATGGCCGGGTTGGGGCGGCTCTTGATATTGGTCGCCACGCTCGTTTTCGGAGGCACGGCGATGGCGGCGGATCTCGAAAATTCGATCGATCTCGACCTGTCGGCAGGGCGCGTCGTCATCGTCATGCGACCCGATCTCGCACCCTTGACCTGCGCGCGGATCAAGGTGCTGGTCCGCCGGGGCTTTTACAACGGACTGACCTTCCATCGGGTGATCGCCGGGTTCATGGCGCAGACCGGCGACCCGCTCGGCAACGGCACCGGCGGCTCCGGCCAGAAGCTCAAAGCCGAGTTCTCGAACGTGCCGTTCGTGCGCGGCACGGTGGCGATGGCCCGCGCGTCGGACCTGGACAGCGCCGACAGCCAGTTCTTCATCATGTTCGCGCCGGCACCCTCGCTCGACGGAAAATACACGGTCTGGGGCGAAGTGGTCTCCGGCATGCAATTTGTAGACACGATCAAGAAGGGCGATCCGGCCGCCAACGGCATCGTCGCCGACCCTGACCGCATCCTTCGCATGCAGGTCGCGGCCGACGCCGAGAAAGCGCCGCCGAAGCAATAGAACTCCCTCCGTGGCGGCGCGCCCCGACGCCCCGGACCTTGTCGCGGCGCCGGCTTCGCGTGCCCCCGTTTTGCCGGAGGAAGATCGGCGAGTTGGCTGGCTCGCTTCCCTTGCAGTCTATCGCGAGCCTCGCCTGATTGCCGTCTTACTGATGGGGTTTTCGAGCGGTCTGCCGCTCGTGCTGACCTTCGGGACCCTGTCCTATTGGCTCGCCGAGGTCGGCGTCTCGCTGACCGCCATCGGCTTGTTTGGGCTGGTGCGCACCTCCTACAGCCTCAAATTCCTATGGTCGCCGCTGATCGACCGACTGTCGATCCCATTCCTGACCACCCGGCTCGGCCGCCGGCGCAGCTGGGCTTTGGCGATTCAACTGCCGCTCGGGCTTGCGATCTTTGCTCTCGGACGTACGGATCCGCGCGTCGACCCGGCCGCTACGGCGCTCGCCGCCGTCGTCGTCGCCTTCTTGTCGGCGAGCCAGGATATCGTCATCGACGCCTATCGCATCGAGCTGCTGCGACCCGAAGAACAGGGCGCCGGGGCGGCCGCCACGCAATGGGGCTATCGCTTCGGCATGCTGGCGAGCTCGGCCGGCGCACTTTACGCGGCGAGTTTCGGCGGCTGGCGATTTGCCTACGGGCTGATGGCCGCGCTGATGCTGGTCGGCATGATAACAGTCTGGCTGACGCCCGAGCCCGGCGGCATTCACCGGCCCGAGCCAGGGCTGGGCACCGCGACGCGACCCGTCAAAACCTGGCTGACGAGCGCCGTCGCCGCCCCGTTTTTCGACATGTTCGTGCGCCACGGCACGGTTCAGCTGGCAGCAATTGGACTGTTCGTCGTCCTCTTCAAATTCGGCGATGCGCTCGCCGCCTCGATGGCCAATCCGCTCTATGTCGCGCTCGGCTTCACCAAGGTCGAGGTGGCGACGATCTCAAAGGTGTTCGGGGTCGCCGCGACGCTGGTCGGCGTCGCGCTCGGCGGCATCTTCGTGGCCCGGCTCGGGATCTTCCGCGCGCTGCTCGTCTGCGGCGCGCTGCAGGCGGCGTCGAACCTGATGTATGCCGTGCTGGTCTGGTTCGGACACAACGTCTCGGTGTTGACCATCAGCATCGGCGCCGAGAACCTGACCGGCGGTATGGCGTCGGCGGCTTTCGTCGCCTACCTGTCGCGCCTCTGCAGCCGCGACTTCACCGCGACCCAGTATGCGCTGCTGTCGTCGCTGGCCACGGTCGGGTTGAACGTCCTTGCCGCCTCGGGCGGCTATCTCGCCCAGCGGCTGGGCTGGATCCCGTTCTTTGTTGCGAGCACCGCCGCCTGCGCGCCTTCCCTGTTGCTGCTGCTGTGGATCATGCGCCGGCCTGAGCCGGCGCCGGCTCACCCATAGGACAAGAGCCGGCTGCGGTGCCGCTTCAGCCAGGCCCGCGGCGCGGCGCAGCCCGGCGCTAGCGCCTCGACAAGGCGCCAGAAGCGCGGCCCGTGGTTCATCTCTGCAAGATGCGCCACCTCATGTGCGACGACATAGTCGAGCACCGATTCGGGCGCCAGGATCAGCCGCCAGCTGAACGAGAGCGTGCCCGAGGCCGAGCAGCTGCCCCAGCGGCTCGCCGGATCGCGGACCCCAACCCGCCTCACCTTATGCCCGATGCGGGCGGCAAAGATGGGGGCGCGCCGCGTCAGCTCGGCGCGGGCCATCGCGATCAGGTGGTCGCGCACCCGCCGCGCCAAGCGGTCCGGCGCGCCGCTCACGCAAATCTCGCCGTCCGCGATCGCTACCGCCGGCGCTGTCGGGTTGAGAGCGCGGCTGATACGGTGCGGCACGCCCAAAACTGGCACGACGGCGCCTTCGACAAACGGTGCGCGTTGCGGTAGCGCGGCGAGGTGCGTCATGACCCAACCGCGTTGCGCCGCAAGAAAGCGCAGCCCGTGCCGCAGCGGCGTACCCGGCGGCAGCACCAAAAGGACGACGCGCTCGGTTTCGTCGATGCGCAGACCGATCCGCCGGGCGCGCCGGCTGACCCGGACCGCTACCGGGACGCCGACCCCCGGATCCCAATCCGGTGGAAGGTCGTTCGCGGAGTGCGATGGGGTTGCCAATCCGCCGCCCTGTTTAGCCGACAATGGTCCTCGTCCGTCCGGCAGGATCGCTGTGTGTCCCCTCGCCGATATGATCGTGATCGCCACGCGCGGGTAAATGCTGGAATTGCTGTAAAGCCCGAGATAACAGGCGCGTCGTCCAAAAAATCGAGGATCCGGGCGTCGTATTGCATGAGCCGCGCATCGAGCATGGGCGGAAAGAGCTGGCCGCCGGGGCCGTTGTTCCGTTGCTTCGGTCGAATCGGCGCGAACGGCCGACCGAGATCGGCCCCGACGAGCGGGTGCTTGACGGCCGAGTTCTCCTCGTCGCCGTTCGCCGGTGCGCCTACCGGTGGGTGCGAAGACGGGCCGCCCACGATCACGAATGAGACGGAGGCTTTGAACGACCTCCCGCAACCACCGGTGCTCGACAGGAGCGGGTTGGTCTGCCGCCAGCGTTCCGGCATTCTGGGCGCCAGCAACCCCGGAAGAATTGATGCGCCCCCATTCGCAATATTGGATCATCGGCGTCGCCCTGCTTGCCACAGGCCGACCCGCGCCAACGCTTACGATCCCAGCCCAGGCGCAGGCGGTCCCGCCAATGACGGCCTGCATCATCGCCCGGCCGCCCAATTCACTGTGGTCGCTCGCCCAGTGCTGCGCCAAAAATCTGCAAAGCAATCGGGGCTGCCGCTATTACAGCGAGGCCGATGATTTCATCATCCTCAAAGACAACAGCCCGGCGAAGCCCGACGCCTATCTGATCATCCCGACGACTAAGGTGACTGGGATCGAAGACCGGTCGGTCTTTCTGCCGCCGGTTGCCGATTTCTGGGCTTATGGCTGGCGGCAGGCACAGATCTACGTGAGAAAGCCGGCGGCCGATATCGGCTTGGCGATCAACTCCGAATTTGGCCGGACCCAGAACCAGCTGCACATTCACATTTCTTGCGTGCGGCGCGATGTCGCCCAGGCGCTGGCCGACAGCGCGCATAAGATCGGCCATGATCCAGCAACACCGGTCACGGTCCCGCTCGGCCTACAAAACAACGTCTATCGGGTGATCGAGGTGACGAGCCTCGTCAGCCGAAGCCCGTTCGCGCTGACCGCGGCCATGCCGGGCGCCAGGAGCGACATGGCCGCGCAGAGCATAGCCGTCATCGGGTCCAAGACACCGGGCCTCTATTACGTGCTCGACACCTATCACCATGGCGGCAACCCCGGCGCCGCCGAAGAACTGCTCGACCAATCCTGCCGCCAGTCGTAGCCGCCGGGCGGACCTGTGGTAAGCCCGCTCATGATCCCGGTTGTTATCAAATCGCAAGCCAGCAATGAACAAACGGTCGGTTGCGAGGCTGGCTCCGGTGGCGCTAGGCTGTGGCGAAGTCAAAAGGAGGGTTGCGGCGATGGCGACGGTTGCTGGCTGGACCGAGACGGCCGTCGAAGTGGCCGGGGTAAAGTTGCACCTCGCGCGCGCCGGCAGCGGCCGGCCGGTTCTGGTCTTGCACCATGATATCGGCAGCCCCGATCGGCTCGACTTTTACGATGCTTTGGCGAGCCGCTTCGCCGTCCTGGTGCCGCACCATCCGGGTTACGGCAAATCGGAGCGGCCGCAATGGCTGCGTAGCGTGCGCGACGTCGCGGCCATGTATCAGTGGTTGCTCGGCGATCTCGGGGTCGAGCGACCGTCTGTGATCGGGCTCGGCTTCGGCGGGTGGATCGCGGCCGAAATGGCAACGATGGCGCCGACGGCGCTGCATCGAGTGATACTGGTAGGGGCAATGGGGTTGAAGCCGCCGGAAGGCGACATCTTCGATCAGGCGATCGTCAGCTATATCGACTATGCCCGCGCCGGGTTTCACGATCAGGCGGGGTTTGCCCGAGTCTACGGCGACGTCACGACCGATCAGCTGGTCGAGTGGGACATTTGCCGCGAGATGTGTTTCCGCATCGCCTGGAAGCCTTACATGTACAGCCAGACCCTGCCGCACCTCTTGGGCGGAGTGAAGTCGCGGGCGCTCGTGGTCTGGGGCGACGACGACAAGATCGTGCCGAGGAGCGCCGGCGAACTCTATGCCGCGGCCTTGCCGCAGGCCCATTTCGAAATTGTCCCGGCGGCCGGGCATTGCGTCGAGATGGAACAGCCCGAAGCGCTGGCTCGGCTGACCGGCAGTTTCATCGCCGAGAACTGAGTTCGCCGCGGCCGTACAGCGCGAGGAACAGGAGGAAGTCATGCATGTCATGTATTTCACCGAGCAGCCGATGTCGGCCTATCCGGCCCAGATCGGTCTGGAGTTTGGCGCCACGGCGCTGATGTTCTCGAACAAATACTTCGATCCGGTGGCCGGCAGCCGGCTCTACAACGAATATCTCGAGCAATACATCTACGCCGAGGAGATGGGCGTCGAAGGCTTCATGCTGAACGAGCATCACAACGCGCCGTTCTGCATGCAGGCGAAGTGCAACATCTTCGCCGCAATCCTCGCCGCCGTGACGAAAAAGGCGAAGATCGTGTTGCTCGGCAACCCGCTGCCGCTGGCCGAAAACCCGGTCCGGCTGGCGGAAGAGCTGGCGATGATCGACATGATCTCGAAGGGCCGGCTGGTCTCGGGCTTTGTCCGCGGCGGCGGCCAGGAGCAGCTCGCCAACGGCGTCAGCCCGGCCTACAACCGCGAGCGCTTCGAGGAGGCGCACGACTTGGTCGTCGCGGCGTGGACGCGCGAAGGCCCGTTCCGCTGGGAGGGCACGCATTACCAGCAACGCGTCGTCAACCCCTGGGCGGTACCGCTGCAAAAGCCTTATCCGCGGGTCTGGATCCCGGGCGTGTTGAGCAAGGAGACGATCATCTGGGCGGCGAAGCAGCGGTATCCCTATATCGCGCTCAACACGTCGATCGAGGCCACCAAAAACATTTGGAAACTCTATGATGCGGTGGCGCGCGAGACGGGCTATGAGGCGGGGCCGGAAAATCGCGGCTATCTGCAGCAGGTGCACGTCTCGGACAGCGAGGAAAAAGCCGAGAAGAATGCCCGCCAGTTCCTATGGATGCAGGGCGAGTTCACCGGCCTTGCTCATCCGGTGTGGTCGAGCCCCTCGGGCTACTCGTCGCCCGAACATCGCCGCCAATTCGTGCAATTCGCCGTCGGACGGGCGGAGAGCCCGCGTGGTCGGCCGACCTTCGAGACGCAAGTCGCCGACGGACGCGTTATCTACGGCACGCCGAAGACCGTGATCCCGAAACTGCGCCGCGTCCTCGAAGAGACCCGTCCGAGCATCTACGGCTTGTGGGGCAACGACGGCAATGTCAGCAACGCGGATGCGCGCACCTGCATCCGCCTCCTCGGCCAGGAAGTGATGCCGGCGATTCGCGAAATCGGCAAGGAGCTGGGGCTGACCGATCCATTCGAGGCGGACGCTCCGGTGCATCTGCGCTATTCGACCGACCTCAGGGAGCTGCCGCAGGCGGCGGAATAGCCAAGACCGCTTTCCCCGCGATCCTATCCGCGCAGATGTCGGTGCGCCGGTCGGATGGCGCATCGGAGATGCGTCGGAGACCCGCGCCGGCGGGAGAGCCTGCCTCCGACCCGATCCGAGTGGGGGCGCGGCGCGAAGAGGCGCGCAGAGTTTCCCGGCGGCTGCGAGATTGGCGATCCCGTAGCCTTCACGGCGCAAGGTTGAGGCCGGCGATCAGCACTGCCCCGACCAGCAGCGCTCCGCCGAGGGGCCGGCTGAGCTGTCCGGCCCAACGGGCGTTCTTTTCGAGCGCCATCAGGGCACCGAGCGCCAGCATCCAGCCGACATTGCCGACACCGACGACAAACATCAGAAGCATGATCGCCCAGCAGCAGCCGACGCAGAACATCCCGTGGTCGAGACCGAGCACGAAGGCGTCGCGCTGCGGGGTCCGCCCGCGCCAGTGCTTGGCGATAAAACCGTAGGGACTGCGGCACCGGGCGAGGCAGCGATATTTCAGCCGGCTGAATTGAAAACCGCCGGCGACCGCGAGGATAAGCGCCCATCAACCAGCCGTTCGCCAACAGCCACGCGGAGCGCTGCACCAGTTCGTGCAGTGCCGCGTCGATGAGATGGACGGCGGCGCCGAAGCCGATCCAGACGGCGAGATATCCGCCGATCAGCAGCACGATTAGCCGCCGCCGTTCGGGACGCTGTTGCGCGATCCGTTCGAAGCGGGCGAGCAGCGGTAGCATCGTCGGCAGCATCATTGCGGCCGTCATCAACAGCCAGCCGCCGACATAAAGGGCCAGCGGCACGAGCGTGCGTCCCGCCGGCAGCGCTTGGCACAACGCCGGCGCGACGCCGCCGTCGAGCCCTCGTCCATGCTCGAGAAACCGGCCGTACGGGCTCTCGCCCCACAGCCACAGGGCCGCCCAGGACAGCGCGATCAGCGCCGCGAGAACCGGCACGGCGCCGCGCCGCGA
This sequence comes from uncultured Alphaproteobacteria bacterium, assembly GCA_963790875.1. GTDB lineage: Bacteria > Pseudomonadota > Alphaproteobacteria > ATCC43930 > CGMCC-115725 > AP-15. The sequence continues at coordinate 869,506 of CAWBQT010000008.1, read as the reverse complement.
GCCGGCCGCGAAAATCGGCGGCGGCCGTTCAGCCGCCAAAAACGAAGGTGCTCTGTAGCGCGTTATGGCCGCTCATGTCGAGGTCATGGCCGAGTGCCGCATGCCGCGAGCGATAGCGCATTGCCTTGCCGCCGAAAACGGGCGCGCCAGGCACCGTCGAAAAGATCGTGTTGGCCAGGGTTGTGGTCGCTCCGTCCGGCCCCTTGTAGGGCTCGATCTCTGCATGACTGACATCGCCGACCGTCAGGGTGCCGCGGCCGCCCTCGACGTCGAACCGAATCGGCGAGCGCTCGACCGAGACGACCTCGCCGATCAGTTTCGCCAATTCGGCGACCGGGCCGCCGAGTTTGCCGCTGTACAGATTGACGAGCGCTTCGAACTGCGCGTCGGACGCACCCTCGTCGATGTACAGTGCCATACGGAAATTGCCCTGCAACACGTTTCCTGGGATGTGTGCAACGCCAGCCACGGTTCGGCCCATCACATCGATCCCCTCGATCGCGCCGGCATCGAAATGATAGGCGAGAACCGAGTCGCAAGTTCCGTTGTCGGGGTCTTCGCCGATCCAGCACGGGCACAACACCCGACAATCGCATACCTCAAGGAGACGCCCCTCAAGATGATAAGCCATCGAACGCCCCCGCCATCCCGCCCCGGAGCGCCGATCTTACCGGCGCCTAAGCCGCGGTCAATGCCGGTCCGACTGGACGGCCCGCATCTTGCCCCGCTCAGTGCTCCTCGTCGTCGACGTTCTCGATGACCTCGGCCATATCGTCCTCGTCCTCGCCGAGTTCGGAGGCATCCTCAAGCAGCTCCTCGTCTTCTTCCTCGGCCTCTTCGATCGGGACGGCCTCCTCTTCCTCCTCGACGACATCCGCCTCCTCGGGTTCGAGCTCGGCATCGAGCTCCTCGGCGCCGATCGGCTCCAGCTCCTTTTCTACAGGAGCGGCCGGGCGCGCCCGGCGCGACTTCAGAAATGCCTCGGGATCGAAGGGGGTCGTGCATTTCGGACAGATAACCGGCCTGCGCAACAAATCGTAATAGCGCGCGCCGCAGCTCGGGCAGATGCGCTTGGTACCCCATTCGGGTTTGGCCAACCTTGGCTCCATCGCGGTTCGCGGATCGGCGCGGCGCGCCATTGCCACAGGGCCGCTACCCTGTCAAAAGCAAATGCGCCGCGCGGTCGGGCACCCGATATGGGCCGAGGGCGACGCCGCCGCAACCGTCTTGCGCTGATTTCGGGTAATCGCCGCCATGCCTCCCGCTGCTATAGCCCCCGTTTCCCCGATCCCGCTCTCCTCGGCTCGACCACAGGCGCCGCTCCGCGGCCGAGTCCGCGTGCCCGGCGACAAGTCGATCTCGCACCGGGCGCTTATGTTGGGCATGCTCGCCGTCGGCAGGACCGAGATCACCGGCCTCCTCGAAGGCGAAGACGTGCTGGCGACCGTCGCGGCGGTCAATGCATTGGGCGCCACCGCGACCCCGGCCGGCGACGGCAGGTGGCTCGTCGACGGGGTCGGCGTCGGCGGTCTCGCCGAGCCGCACGACGTGCTCGATCTCGGCAATTCCGGGACCTCGGCGCGGCTCCTCCTCGGCATTCTTGCGACCCACCCCGCGACCGCATTCGTCACCGGCGACGCCTCGCTGCGGCGCCGGCCGATGAATCGGGTGATCGCGCCGTTGAGCCGCTTCGGAGCCCGCTTCGCGACCCGCGAGGGCGGCCGTCTGCCGCTCGCGGTCATCGGCGCCCCCGACCCGATCCCGGTCGAATATCGCCTGCCCGTGCCTTCGGCCCAGGTCAAATCGGCGGTGCTGCTGGCCGGGCTCAACACCCCCGGGACGACGACGGTGATCGAACCGCAGGCAACCCGCGACCATACAGAGCGCATGCTGCGCCATTTCGGCGCCGCCGTTGCGGTCGAGCCGGCCGATGGCGGCAAACGCATTACGGTCGAAGGCTTTCCCGAACTTGCCGCGGCGCCGATCATCGTCCCGGGCAATTCGTCTTCCGCCGCTTTTCCGCTGGTCGCCGGCCTCATCGTCCCCGGATCGGAGGTGACGGTCGAGGGGGTCGGCGTCAACCCGCTGCGCAGCGGGCTCCTCGAATGCCTACGCGAGATGGGCGCGGACATTGCCTTGCAGAATGAGCGCGAGGCAGGCGGCGAGCCGGTCGCCGACCTCTTCGTCCGTGCCGGACTATTGACGGGAGCCGATATTCCGGCCGAGCGGGCGCCGCGCATGATCGACGAATATCCGGTGCTCGCCGTCGCCGCCGCCTGCGCTCGTGGCCGCACCGTCATGCGCGGCCTCGCCGAACTGCGCGTCAAGGAGAGCGACCGCCTCGCGACCATTGCCACAGGGCTCGCCGCGTGCGGCGTGCGGGTCGCGGTCGAGGGCGATAACCTGATCGTCGAAGGCGCCGGCAATTTCCCGGCTGGCGGCACGATGATCGCGACGCGGCTCGATCATCGAATCGCGATGGCTTTCCTTGTTTTGGGGCTCGTCGCCAACGCGCCTGTGCGCATCGACGATGCGCGGCCGATCGGGACGAGCTTTCCCGATTTCGTACCGTTGATGGCGCGACTCGGCGCCGTGTTTCACGGGGCCGGCTGATCCTCTGGCCCCCGAGGACTGCGGCACAATCTCTCAATGGCGACGGCATGCCGCTTCGGCTCGTCGAACGCCGCGCTCATGCTTCTCCGCTCGCGTCGGGGATCGCGACGCTGCGCACCTGAACCCGATTGCGCATGAGGGCCCGCTCTACCGCCAGGCCCGCTCGGTCGCGCCGCCGGATCTTAATCAATGCCGGTTGCGGGCCGCGCGGCGTCGGTTGGCTTCCGCCGCTTTTCGATGACTGGCGACAGTTGCGGGTCGATGCCGATCCGCAGACCGAGCCGGATATCCTGACGAGCGTCACGGATCTTTCGGCGATCGCCAGCGCCTGCGCCGATGCGGTGTGGTCGTCGCATTGCATCGAGCATCTCTTCGCCCACGAGGTCCCCCCGGCAATTGCGGAATTCCGACGGGTTTTACGCCACGACGGCTTTGTCTGCGTCATCGTGCCGGACCTGCAAGCGATCGCTCGGTGGATTGCCGACGACCGCCTGCAGGAGACAATCTATCAATCGGCCGCCGGTCCGATCACGGCTCACGACATGCTCTGGGGGTTCGGCCCGGCTATTGAGCACGGCTACCGCACCATGGCGCACCACTGCGGTTTCACGCCGACGGTCCTTTTGCAACGTCTGAGCGGGGTCGGCTTTGCTGAGGTCGTTTTGCGCCGCCGGCCGACGCTCGAACTCGCGGGCGTTGCGTTGTGCCAGCCTTCGAGCAGCCCGGAAGAGCGTGAGGCATTGATGTCCCGGCTCGCGCTCTGACCATGCCGCGACCGGACCTAGCTCCGATCGGGCTGTCGGTCGGGAATTCAATCCTGGACGGGTCGCAACCCAGAGGTGCCCAATGCCCACCGCCGCTGACGATACCAAGTCCAGTGCGGTCGATACTTCATCGGATTGGCAAAATTCCGCGTCTTTGTATGACGTGTTTGCATCCGAGTGGGATGCCTGTTTCGACGCGACAAATCATCGAAACGCGTATGATCTTCTTGCTTGGGAATATGTCATGCGGTTTTTGCCCCGCGCTCCGGCCGATATCGTCGATGTCGGGTGCGGAACCGGTCGGTGGTGCGGCAAGTTTTTGTCGCTTGGCCACCGTGTGGTCGGCATCGAGCAATCGCCGGAAATGCTCAAACTTCTTGCCGCGAAGGGACTTGGGTCGCGTCTGACCGTGATCGCCGGCAGCATGGAGGCGGTCAACCTGCCGCTGGCATCCGCCGACCTTGTCGTCGCCATGGGCTCGGTCCAATACGCGCGCGACCCGACGTGCATGATCCGGCGTTTCGCGTCATGGACCAAGCCCGGGGGTCGAGTCGTCGTTTGCGTCGATTCTCTGGTCGCGCTGACGCTGGAATTGGTATCGCTCCAGAAGAATGAAGAAGCGTTGCGGATATTGCGCACGGGCCGCGGCGTGTTCACGCATGGAGAAAAGAGCGCCGACCTGCATGTCTATGATCGACGAGCCATGGAAGCCCATTTCGCCGAGGCCGGTCTGGTCGAGCTCGACTGCCGCGGTCTGCTCCTCTCGATGAGCGCCCTGGGGCGTGATAGATGCGCCCGGGCATTAGCGTCCGATCGCGCGGGTCTTCTCGGTTTGGAGCGGCAGCTGGCTCAGTTCCCGGCCATTGCTGACATGGGCAAACACATTATTTTCAGCGGGCGCCGGCCGCTGCCGCCGCTCGACGCTCAGCCGACCGCGCCGGGTAACGGCTAAATCGCGATGCTGACGCGCCAAATGCCGGCGTCCGGCGCGTGTGTCGGCAACGGTTAACGCACGGCGCGAGGGTATCAATCGAAACCGCTATGCGGCGCCCGCGGAGTGACGACCGGCCGAGGGGGTGGATCAGCAGTCCGGCGCCTGGGAGACGGCAAAAATTTCACAAATGAATGCCGACCGCGCACAGAGTTGCCACAAGCTTCGTGGCATGCTGCGCTAGCAGGCGCGCGGCGAGAGTGGGGTGACGAAAACCATGCCGATCCCGTTCCGGATAACGGTCTGTGGTCTCGACGAGTTGGCCGCCTTCGGCCCGGCCGACGCGACGCATGTCTTGTCGATACTCGATCCGGGTTGGCCGGAGCCGGAAACACTGCACGCATTCGCCGCGCACCGGCGGCTCAGGCTGCACTTCCACGACGTGATCGAACCATCGCCGGGGTGGACCGCGCCGGAACGCTGGGATGTCGACCTGCTGCTCGCCTTTAGCCGCGACGTGGCCGATACCGCCGGCGGGGATGCCGGGGTCCACTTGCTCGTCCATTGCCATGCTGGCGTCTCGCGCTCGACGGCGGCGGCAATTCTGATCTTGGCGCAGCGCGACGCCGACCGGCCGGCCGACGAGGCGGTGGCGGAGGTCTCGCGGCTGCGGCCGCACGCCTGGCCCAATCTGCGCCTGCTCGAACTTGGTGATGCTGCGCTCGGCCGCGGCGGCGAGATCGTGTCGGCGGTGCGCGGGCAGTACCAGCGGGTGCTCGCCCGCGACCCGCAATTGGTCGAGACGATGATCAACGGTGGCCGCGGTCGCGAGGTGGCGGCCGCATTCGGCCGAGGCTAGCGTCAGCCTCAGCTGCCGCCGCGCCGAGCCGCAGCTGCCGCAACCAGTGCCGGCGGCACTGTTCCCTCCTGCCGGTAGAGGACTTTGAGCACGACGAACCAGTGATGGTCTGGATCGAGCACGGCGCCGTCCGGCCCGGCGAGGCGACCGTCGGCGGCGATCGGAATCGGCTTCATCGTCACCGCGTCGTCGACGTTGCCGCCGATCACATCGAGCTCCCCGGGCTTGATGCCGACGACCATGTCGCAATGGCCCGGGAATTGGCCGATCGGCAATTCGTCGAAGGTGACCGGCGTTCGGCCGCGCCACAGGCAGATCAGGTCGCCGATTTGCGGCGTGTAGGCATCGACGCGCTCTGCGGTCAGCGCGACGCCGGGATCGTGCCGCGCCGCGGCATCGATGTAATCGGAATGGGTGATCGAATAGGGGAAGCTGTTACCGGCGCCGGCCATCCGCATCACATACGAGATGAACGCCGCCGACCACGCGTAATTGCCGTCCTGACCCACCGGAAATACCTGGCCGTTCTCATCTTGGATTCCGGTCCAGGCGCTTTCGCGCCAGCTCGGACCGAGACCAAGCCACCAATAGAGGCCGACGCGCTGCCATAACCCCTCTTCTCGCTCCTCGTCTTCGGGCAGCGTCGTGCCCGGATATTTCACCGGGCTGCGGAAGGCGCGCCATTCGCCGAGCGCGATCTGCAGCGCCGCCTCGCGCGAAAACGGAGCGTAGGGGACCCGGGCAAAGGGCGGAATGTTGGCGTCGGACGGGTTCGGCGGCATCAGGGGCGCCCCTGGCGCATGCGCGCCCGGCGGCGCGGCAGCGCAGCCGGCGAGCACACCGGCAACCAGGATCGCGGCCGCCAGCCTCATCCGGCATCCCGTGGCGCGAGCGTGCTTGGCGGAGAAAAAAAGATTATTCGAGCGTCGCTGCCGAGGGCTCGTTGTCCCCGCCGGCATCCGGGCTCGGCGCGGCAGTCTGATGCGCCGGAACCGCCGCGCCGGTCTCGTCGTCGGTCGGCATGCCGGTTGCCGCATGCACCGGCAGATCCGCCCGCCACAGCCCGATGCCGCCGGTCAGCCCGTCGGTATTCGGCACGACCGAGACATCGGCCGGTAGCGTAAAGGCGATGTCCTTCGCGTTGCCGCCGCCGAGATAGAGGTGATCGAAACGGACGACCGCGCGCAGGATCTCGATCGCCTTCGCGACGCGCTTGTTCCACGCCTTCTTGCCTTTCTTCCGACGGGCCGCGTTGCCGATATACTCGTCGTAGGTCTTGTTACCGCTGACAGGGTGATGCGCGAGTTCGAGATGCGGCATGACCTCGCCGTCGCGAAAGATCGCGGTGCCGGCCCCGGTCCCCAAGGTCAGCACCATCTCGATGCCGTCACCCTTGATTGCGCCGAACCCCTGGACATCGGCGTCGTTCAGCACCCGGACGGGCTTCCCCCAATGCTCGGCGAGCGTGCCCTGCAGATCGAAGCCGGTCAGCGACTCGGTCCCGAGATTGGGTGCCGTTAGCACCCGACCTTCGCGCACATAGCCCGGAAAGCCGACCGAGACGCGTTCGAACGCGCCGAGCGGAGACGTCGCCGCATCGATCGCGTGAACCAGCGCCTCGGGTGCGATCGGCTTCGGCGGGGTCGCTACGCGATGCGGCCCCCCGATCATCCGGCCGGCTTCGTCGAGCAGCGCGGCCTTGATGCCGCTGCCGCCGATATCGACGGCAAGCGTACGAACCTCGTCCATGGCTCCCCCTCTCGGCCAAGTTCCGTTCGGTCGGATCCTCTCGACAACTTTCAGCTCTGCATCACCTGGGTGACGGCGCCGCCGGTCGCGGTGCGGCCGCCGTCGACGACATATTGCGCGCCGGTAATCGCCGAGGCGAGGTCGGAGCACAGGAACAAGACCGTGCTGGCGATTTCTTCCGTCGTCACGTAGCGGCCGAGCGGGATCGCCGATTGATAGCGGCGGCTGACGCTCGCCGGGTCGGCCGGGTTCAACTGCGCTTCCAGCGAATGGATCATCCGCGTGTCGACCGGACCGGGGCACACGGCATTGACCCGGATGCCCTGCCGGGCGACTTCGCCAGCCGCGGTCTTGGTCAGGCCGATCACCGCATGCTTCGAGGCCACATAGGCCGGCATCCCCGGCGTCGCGACGAGCCCGGCGACCGACGCGGTGTTGACGATCGCCCCGTGGCGTTGCTGCAGCATGACCGGCAAGACATGGCGCAGGCCGAGGAACACGCCCTTGACGTTGACGCCGATGACGGCGTCGAACATGTCCTCGTCATAGTCGGCGGTATGCGCCCATCTGCCTTCGATGCCGGCATTGTTAAAGAAGCAGTCGATCGCCCCATAGGCGTCGAGCGCCGCCGCTACATAGCCTTTGACGTCGGCCGATCGGGTCACGTCGGCCGCGACGAAGCGCGCTTCGCCGCCCTGTTGGCGGATCACTCCGACGGTCGCCTCACCGCCCGCCGCGTCGCGATCGACGACGACGACCTTGGCGCCGCCCTTGGCAAAGCCGAGTGCCGTCGCCCGGCCGATGCCGTTCGCGGCGCCGGTGATAAGCGCGATCTTGCCGGCGAAATCGAGCTCCATGACGCTCCTCCCATTCGCTCAGTTCTTGCGGCCGATGAGCCGCGTCCAATCGACGAGCCCCACGAGCAGATCGCGGATGAAACCGCGTCCAGCCTCGTCATTGAACCGGCCGTCCGCGTCACATTTGGTGTGTGCCTGGCCGATCAGCACTTCGGGCTTGTTCAGCGGATGCATGTCGAGAAAAACGCAGCTGCGTCGCAGATCATATTGCGCGCGCGCCGTGCCGGCCATGCCAGCGCCGGCGCCGATGATCGCCACCGGCTTCCCGGCGAAGGGCTGGTCGGGTGGGCGCGACGCCCAGTCGATCGCGTTTTTCAGCACGCCCGACATCGAATAATTGTATTCGGGCGTGGCGAAGATCAGCGCGTCGGCCTCCTTGATCTGTCGGCGAAAGATCTCGACCGGCGGCGGAAAGCCCTGGGCGCGGACATCCTCGTTATAGAGCGGAAAGGCCGAAATGTCGGCGACCCCGATCGTCATCCCCGGCGGCTTCAGCTCGATCGCGGTGCGCAGCGCCGCCATGTTGTACGACCCGCGCCGCAGACTGCCGCAAATGCCGAGGACCGAGATTTCCGTTGCGTCGTTCATCGGCTCGCCTCCTGCGCTGTCTTGCCCCCTCCCTTATCGCAGCGTCTCGGTCCCGGCAAGCCGACGGACGGACTGCTCAGCCGAGGAGGGCGGCGAGGACGGCGTCGAGCCGCTGCCGGCCGGAGCCGGTGGCGGCGAGACGGCCCGCATCGAGGTCGAGGAATCCGCCCTCGACGAGCCGCGGCAGCGTATTCCGGAACAGCGTCTCGACATCTTGGCCGGCGGCCTCTTCGAGTTGCGCTCGCGGCACGCCCTCGGCGAGGCGCAGACCCATCATCAGCATTTCCTCGATGACGGCCTCGCGGCCGATCGGCGCCCATTCCTCGAGGCCGGTGCCGGTCGCTTCGATCGCCTTCAGCCAGCCCTCCGGCGCGCGGCGCTGCCGGGTCGCGTATCTGTTGCCGTATAGGCTGAGCCGCCCATGCGCCCCCGGACCGATCCCGACATAATCCCGGTAGCGCCAATAGGCGAGGTTGTGCCGGCACTCGGCACCGGGCCGGGCATGGTTCGAGATCTCGTAGGCCGGCATCCCGTGCACCGTCAGGCGGTCTTGCGTCGCCTCGAAGAGTGCGGCCGCGCTGTCCTCGTCGGGCGGAACCAGATCGCCGCGCGCGGCAAGAACGGCAAACGGCGTGCCGGGCTCGATCGTCAGCTGGTAGAGCGACAGGTGATCGCCGGCCAGGGACAGCGCCTCGTCGAGTTCGCGCTGCCAGGCGGCAAGCGTCTGACCGGGGCGGGCGTAAATCAGATCGAACGAGAACCGCGCGAAGCTGCGCCGCGCCAGTTCGATCGCGGCGACCGCCTCGCCGCGGTCGTGCACCCGGCCGAGAAAGCGCAGCGCCGCCGGGTCGAGCGCCTGAACGCCAAGCGACAGGCGGTTGATGCCGGCCGCGGCGAAGGCATCGAACCGCCCGGCCTCGGCCGAATTGGGATTGGCTTCGAGAGTAACCTCGGCATCGGCGGTGAGCGGCCAGTGCCGCTGCAGGCGGTCGAGCAGGACCGCGACCGTCTCGGGCGGCATCAGCGAGGGCGTACCGCCGCCAAAGAACACCGAAACGACCTCGCGCTCGGACACCAGCCCGGCCTGGTGATCGAGATCGGCGCAGAGCGCCCGCGTCCATCGCCCCGCATCGACCCGATCCCGCACATGGCTGTTGAAGTCGCAATACGGGCATTTCGAGCGGCAGAACGGCCAATGGATATAGAGGGCGAGCGGCTCCAACACGCCGTCCTCAAGCGCCGCCGAAACAGGCGCAGACGAGCTTTGCAAAGGCGCGGGCGCGGTGGCTGATCCTGTGCTTCGCGGCCGGTTCCAATTCACCGAAGGTCAAGGCTTGGCCCTCGGGCACGAAGATCGGGTCATAGCCAAAGCCACGGCCGCCGCGCGGCGGCCAGACGAGGCGACCCACCACTTCGCCGCGGTAGAGTGCGGTCGCAGCGCCGGGTCGGGCGAGCGCCAGGACCGCGACAAAAGCAGCGCTGCGGTCCCGGTCGGCGAGTTCGCGCCAGACGCGCGCCATCGCCAGCGAAAAATCCTTGCCGGGACCGGCCCAGCGCGCGGAATAGACCCCGGGCGCGCCGCCCAAGGCCGGCACGACGAGGCCGGAGTCATCGGCGAGCGCCGGTAGCCCGCTCGCTTCTGCCGCGGCTTCCGCCTTCAGCGCGGCATTCGCCTCGAAACTGTCGCCGGTTTCTTCGGGCTCGGCAAGCCTAAGAGCCGGGGCGGCGACGGTTTCGATCCCGAACGGTGCCAGCAGCTCGGCAATCTCTCCGATCTTGCCGGGGTTGTGGCTGGCGATGATCAGCGTCTCGCCGGCGACGAGCCCGCGGGTCATTCGCCGCTGCCGAGCGCGGTGCGCTGATGCCGGGTCAATTCGCCGATCCCGGCGCGCGCGAGGCGCAGCATCTCGGCGAACAGCGCCTCGTCGAACGGCGCGCCCTCGGCCGTGGCCTGAATTTCGACGATGCCGCCCATACCGGTCAGCACGAAATTCGCATCGGTCATCGCTTGCGAATCTTCGGCATAATCGAGATCGAGCATGGCGGTATCGCCGACGACGCCGCACGAGATCGCGGCGACACTGTCGGCGAGCGGCAAGCGGGCCAGCTGCCCGCCGGCAACGAGACGACGACAGGCCTGGTGCAGCGCCACGTAGCCGCCGGTCACCGCGGCAGTGCGGGTGCCGCCGTCGGCCTGCAGCACGTCGCAATCGATCCTGATCTGGCGCTCACCCAATGCCGCGAGATCGACGACGGCGCGCAGGCTGCGGCCGATCAGCCGCTGGATCTCCTGGGTCCGGCCGCTCTGACGGCCGCGCGTCGCCTCGCGCTCGGTGCGGCTCAATGTCGAACGTGGCAGCATGCCATATTCGGCGGTGACCCAGCCCCTGCCCGTGTTGCGCAAAAAGGGCGGCACCCGCTCCTCGACCGTGGCGGCGCACAGCACATGCGTGTCGCCGAATTTGGCAAGGCAAGAGCCTTCGGCGTATTTGGCAGCGCCGGCTTCGAGGCTGATCGGGCGCAGCTGATCGGGGGTGCGTCCCGAACCCCGCTGTTTCGTCAAGCGCGTGCTCCCCGCCGACTCACGATCGCCGCCGCCCGGCGGCGAAGGATTCCCAACCCGAGCGTCGCAGCCCGCAAGCCGGACACTCGCCGCAGCCGTAGCCCCAATCGTGGTGCTCGGTACGATCGCCGAGATAGCAACTGTGCGTCTCGTCGCGGATAAGGGCGACGAGCGGCTCGCCGCCGAGTTTGTCGGCGAGCGCCCAAGTCGCCGCCTTGTCGCGCCACATCAGCGGTGTGTGCACGACAAAGCGCCGGTCCATGCCGAGCGACAGCGTCACTTGCAATACCTTCAGCGTATCGTCGCGGCAATCGGGATAGCCCGAATAATCGGTCTCGCACATGCCGCCGACCAAATGGCGGGCCCCGCGGCGATAGCCGATCGCCGCGGAAAAGGCGAAGAAAATCAGGTTGCGTCCCGGAACGAACGTGCTCGGCAGCCCGCTCTCGGCGAAGACGATCGCGCTGTTGCGGGTCAGCGCCGTTTCGCTGATCTGGCCGAGGACGCCGAGATCGACGAGATGATCCTCGCCGAGCCGTGATGCCCAGGCCGGAAACCCTCGCCGCAGCCGCGCGATCACGGCGTTCCGGCAGTCGAGCTCGACACGATGCCGCTGCCGGTAATCGAAGCCGATCGTCTCGACCGCTGCGAAGCGGTCGAGCGCCCAGGCCAGGCAGGTCGCCGAATCCTGGCCGCCCGAGAATAGCACGAGGGCACGGCCGCAATGGGGGAACGTCGAGGCGGGGTCTGGGCTCACCCATGACGAGATAGCGCTTGGCCGACCGCAGATCAACCAAACCGGTCGCGCGGTTTCGGCGACCCCCCGGAGATCGCCGAGATGTCACCGTACTTGGCGGCTGAGCCGGGACCATCGGACAAGGACGGCGAATATCATGCTCACCCCGACCCTTTCCGATCATGGATGGTTTCAGGTCTGCTCGAAAGCAAGCGGCGACGACGGCGCACAGCTCGAGAATGGGCAAGAGCCATCGGGCGTCGCCACCCGAGCACGACGAAGCTGTATGATCGTCGGCGGGCACAACTCGGGAAAGGGGCGAGCTTCTTTGCCACCTACTAACCGACTCGAACTAGCAGGGGAGTATCAACGTCATGAGCGGTGTGGCCGACCAATTCGCAGGTGGTTGCCTGTGCGGCGCCGTCCGTTTTCTTGCGACCGGTCAACCAAAAGGCGTGTATTGGTGCCATTGTGAAAGTTGCCGTAAGCATAGCGGCGCACCCGCATCGGTTTTTGTCGCGTTCGAACGCCCGGCTTATGCGGTGACGCGAGGCGAGATAACGAAGTTCGCTTCGACGCCGGGGCGAACCAGGCGCGGATTCTGCGGCCGGTGCGGATCAACATTGACCTGCGAAGGCGCGGGCTTGCCGACTGAAACGCATTTCCATATCGGTGCGTTTGATCGTGCGGCCGAGCTGAAGCCCACGCGGCACGTCTTCGGTGCGGAGCACCTGCCGTGGTTCCCAATAGCGGAGTGAGCGCGCGGCCTGCAAACAAGATCGCACGCTCACGCTTTCGGGAATTTGGCCACAGCACGCTCGAAGATGGCCGCTCCCGCGTGCCGCTGGCCGGCGCTACGCCGCGGCGTAGGGGTTGCGGCTTTGGCGCAGCATCAACCGGATCGGTGTGCCAACGAGGTCGAAATCGCGGCGCAGCGCGTTGACGAGATAGTGCCGGTAGGCGTCGGGCAGGTCCGCCGGCTTTGAGGCGAAGAGCGCGAAGCTCGGCGGCCGGGTATTGACCTGCGTCATATAGCGCAGGCGCAGCCGCCGGCCGGCGACGAGCGGCGGCGGATGGCGATCCTGGACGCGCCCCAGCCAGCGGTTCAGTTCGGCGGTTGCAACCCGCGTGTTCCACGCCGCCTCGGCCGCGAATACCGCCGCCATCAGCGCCGGGAGCCCGCGGCCGCTCTTGCCCGACACCGGTTCGATCGCGACCCCTCTCAGCTGCGCCAGCACGGCTGCGGCGCGCTCGCGCAGCCATTGCAGCGTCTCGGCCGGGGTGCCGACAAGGTCCCATTTGGTCGCCGCGAGCACCAGGCCGCGGCCCTCCTCCTCGATGCGCCGGGCGATGGCCAGATCTTGGCGTTCGAGCGGTTGCGTTGCGTCCATCACCAGGATCGCTAACTCGGCAAAACGCAGCGCCCGCAGGCTGTCCCCGGTCGACAGCTTTTCGACCTTGCCTTCGACGCGCGACCTGCGCCGCAGTCCGGCGGTATCGACGAGGCGGATCGGCCGGCCCTCCCAGTCCCAGTCGACGGCGATCGCATCGCGGGTGATGCCCGCCTCGGGTCCGGCCAAAAGCCGGTCTTCGCCGATCAACCGGTTGGCAAGGGTCGACTTGCCGACATTGGGACGGCCGAGGATCGCGAGCTGCAACGGCTTGCGCCACGCCCCGAGTGGCCCGACCTCGAGTGGCGCGCCGCGGGCAAACGGCGCAAGCCGCTCGTAGAGGAGGGCCAGCCCCTCGCCGTGCTCGGCCGAGATCGGCAGCGGATCGCCGAGGCCGAGGCGATAGGCTTCGCCGACACCCAACAGCCCGGCGCTGCCTTCCGCCTTGTTGGCGACGAGGACCACGGGCTTGCCGCTCTGCCGCAGCCACTTCGCGAAGTGGCGGTCGGCCGGGGTAATGCCGTCCCGCGCATCGATGACGAGCAACGCCACATCGGCGGCCGCGAGCGCCTGCCCGGTCTGCGCCTGCACGCGGCCGGCGAGCGAGGCGGGTGCGGCCTCTTCGAGCCCAGCCGTGTCGATCGCGCGGAACTCGAGGTCGGCGATCCGCGCAGCTCCCTCGCGGCGATCGCGGGTCAGCCCCGGAGTATCGTCGACGAGTGCCAGGCGACGGCCGACGAGTTGGTTGAACAATGTGGATTTGCCGACGTTCGGCCGGCCGAGGATCGCGACCGAGAAACTCATCCTGGGTGCCGTTTGCGCTTCTCAGCGAAAAGCGGAAAGTTGGCCGTCGTCGGTCAGCACGTAGAGCGTATCGTTGGCGATGATGGGATCGAGATAGGCCGGCCCTGAGATCTGCTGCCGGCCGAGCGGCGCGCCGGTATAGGGCGAGACCGACAATGCCCAGCCATCCGACGACAAGAGAATCAGCCGATCGCCGCCGAGCACCGGACCGGCCCATTCGATCGGGTCCTCGTGCTTTTTTTCATCCTCGTATTTGGGCAGCTGGCGCAGCCAGCGCACATTGCCGTCGTTGCGGGTGAGGCACAGCAGCAGCTGGTCGGTCGTCAGCAGGTAGACGTAATCGCCGGCGATCCAGGGACCGTGATCGGTGCCGATTTCATGTTCCCAGCTGCGTTCCCCGGTGCGCAGATCGATCGCCGCCAGGCGCCCGCTATGGCTGGCGGCGTAAACCCGACCGCTATCGATGACTGGCCGGCCGCGGATGTCGGCGAGCGCCGCGACGGCGTCGACACTGCGCGCCGAGGCCAGATTGTCCGACCATAAGGGCCGTCCGTTCCCGACCTCAAAGGCATCGAGTTCGCCCGAGCTAAAGGGGGCGACCACCACTTCGCCAGCGACCGCCGGGCTGGCGCCACCGAGCAGGCTCGCCGTCTGCGGCAGTCCGACATGGGTCCACAGCTGTTTGCCGTTGGCCGGGTCGAGCGCGAAGAGTTCGTTCTCGACGTTGACGACGTAGACGCGCCCGGCCGCCACAGTGGGGCCGCTGTGCACCGGCGCATCTACCTTCACCTGCCAGATCACCTTGCCGCTCGCCGGGTCGAGGGCGGCGACCCGCCCATAGCCGGTCGATACGAAGAGGCGGTTTTTCCAAAAGGCGACGCCGCCGCCAAAGGCGTTACCGAGATCGCCGTCGGGCTTCAGCTCGACCCGCCACAGTTCACGGCCGTCGGCGGCGGCGTAGGCCCCGACTTGGATGCCGCCGTCCATCGCATAGACCCGACCATCGGCGACGACCGGTGGTGCCATCACCCTCGTATAGCGCGACGAACCCTGGCCGACGCTGACCTGCCAAGCCTGGGCGAGCTTGGCCGGCAATGCCAAATGCTGCATGGCATGGTCGGGGTAGCCGCCGGGTTGCGGCCAGTCCTGATCGACCGCCGGGCGCGGCAAGGTGATCGCGACATTGGCCAGCGCCGGATCCGGCTTGAGTTGCCGATCGAGCGTCAGTACCGAGATGCGTTCCCCGGGCAACGGCTCTTTTTTGCTTTGGAACCAGCTGCAGCCGGCCAGAAAGAGGAGCGCGAGCAGTAGCGGCTTCGCGACGCGACGGCTCATCGGACTACCGACCGGGAGCTAGGAAGCGAGCGCCGCAGCCATTTCGGCCGCCCGGGCGCGCAGGCTCCGCGGCGCGGTCAGATCGTCGGCGAGCCCCTTGTAGAGATCCAGCGCCGCCTTCTTGTCGCCGGCTTCGAGCCGCGCGACCGCGGTGAATTCGAGAGCGGTCGGACGCCAGGGGTCGCCAACCGCGGTCAATGGCGCGAGGCGCGCGATCACCGCATGCGGATCGCTGTCCGGCATTCCCTGCATGACCGAAAGGAGCACTGCGAGGCCGCGGAATTCGGGCTCGGTTCCGGGTGCCTCGGCGATCCGATCGTAGAGCACGATGGCAGCCTCGCGGTGGCCCGACCTTGCCAAGAGCCCAGCCTCTTCGAATGAAGCGAGAAGGGCATAGGCGCCGCCTTCCTTTGTAATGGCCGCAAATACTTTTGTCGCATCGGCCGACTTGCCGCCTTGCGCCAGACTGAGTGCGCCGGCGTAGCGAGTGGCTTCGCCGAGCCGCTCGGCAAGCTGATGGTTGCGCCAGGCGGCGGCACCGCCCGCGACCAGCAGCACGCCGATCGCCGCCGCCACGACATAGCGGCCATACCGCGACCAAAGCTTGAGCAGGTTGTCGCGGCGCAGCTCTTCGTCGATCTCGCGAAAGATGTCGCTCACGAAACCCCCGGCCCGCCGGCGCCGCACGAGCGGCTAACATATCCGCTCCCGGGTTGGGACGCAAATCGGCACGACGCTTGGGGGCAGCAGCGTCGCCGCACCGGTGCTGGGCCCGCCTTGACAAGCGGCGACGTTCCGTGCGGTGTTCCAGCTCCTCTGCGCGGGACGCCGGGTTTCCCATTGATGCATGCCTATCGCACCCATAACTGCGGCGCGCTGCGGCGCGCCGACGCCGGGCAAACGGTTCGGCTGTCCGGCTGGGTGCATCGCAAGCGCGACCACGGCCAACTGCTGTTCATCGACCTGCGCGATCATTTCGGTGTCACGCAATGCGTCATCGACGTTTCGTCGCCGCTGTTCGGCGCGGCCGACGCCTTGCGGCTCGAAAGCGTCGTGACCTTGACCGGCACGGTCGACTCCCGCTCTGCCGACACCGTCAACCCCAAGCTCGACACCGGCGAAGTCGAGCTGGCGATCGCCGCGATCGAGATTCAGTCGGAGGCCGAGCCGCTGCCTTTTCCGGTCAACAGCGAGGCCGAATATCCGGAGGACATGCGTCTCGCCTATCGCTTTCTCGACCTGCGGCGCGAGCGCATGCACGCCAACATCATGCTGCGCGCGCAGGTCATCGCCTCGCTCCGCCGGCGCATGATGGCGCAGGGATTTACGGAATTTCAGACGCCAATCCTGACCGCCGATTCTCCCGAGGGCGCCCGCCCCTATTATGTGCCAAGCCGCCTGCATCCCGGCGAATTCTACGCGCTGCCGCAGGCGCCGCAGCAGTTCAAGCAATTGCTGATGGTCGCCGGCTTCGACCGTTATTTCCAGATCGCGCCATGCTTTCGCGACGAGGCCGCCCGCGCCGACCGCGCGCCGGGCGAATTTTATCAGCTCGACCTCGAAATGTCGTTCGTCACGCAGGAGGACGTGTTCGCTTCGGTCGAGCCGGTGCTGCACGGCATCTTTGAGGAGTTCGGCGGCGCCCGTCAGGTAGCGCCGCCGCCGTTTCCGCGCATCCCTTTCCGAGACGCGATGCTCGCCTACGGCACCGACAAGCCCGACCTGCGCAACCCGCTGGTCATCGCGGATGTCTCGGAAGTATTCGTCAGCTCGAAATTCCGCGCGTTTCGGCGCATTGTCGAGAGCGGCGGTGTCGTCAGAGCCATTCCTGCGCCCGGAGCGGCATCTCGGCCGCGCTCCTCTTTCCTGGACAAGATGGACGAATGGGCAAAAGCGGAGTTGGGTGCGCCAGGGCTCGGCTACGTCATCTTTGAAAACAGTAAGCCAGAAACTCGTGAAAGCTTTGGTTCCGCGGCCGAAAGAGAAGCGTTCGAACCGATGCTGTCGGGGCGCGGCCCGATTGCGAACAATCTCGAAAGTGAGGAGATCGGCAAGCTCGCGGAACTGACGGGACTTGGCGACGGTGATGTGGTTTTTTTCGCCGCCGGCAGCAAGATCGAGGCAGAACGGCTCGCCGGACAGGCCCGCACCCGCATCGCGAGCGAACTTGGGCTCGTCGAAGACGACGCATTCCGCTTCTGTTGGATCACCGATTTTCCGATGTACGAGATCAATGAGGAAAACGGGAAAATCGACTTCAGCCATAATCCGTTTTCGATGCCGAACATCTCGATCGAGGGGCTGACGACGGAGGACCCGCTCAACATAACCGCTTTCCAGTACGACATCGTCTGCAATGGGGTCGAGTTGGCCTCGGGGGCGATTCGCAACCATCGCGCAGACATCATGTACAGGGCCTTCGCCGTCGCCGGCTATAGCCCCGCCGAGGTCGAGACTTGGTTCGGTGGCATGCTCAGAGCCTTCCGGTACGGCGCACCGCCGCATGGCGGTTTGGCGCCCGGCATCGATCGCATCGTCATGCTGCTGGCCGACACGCCGAACATCCGCGAGGTCATCACCTTTCCGATGAACCAGCAGGCGCGCGACCTGTTGATGGGGGCGCCGGCGCCGGTTTCGTCCGATCGGCTGCAGGAGCTACACCTCAGGCTGGTGTTGCCGGCCGAGAAAGGATCGACGTCATAATCCGTATGCGGGTCGCGCCGGTGCCGCGCCTGCCGTCCCCGCATACGGGCATCGGTGTGAACATAGCCGAGGAGAAGGGGATGAAACGTGCTCGGCCGGCGTCGCCGGCGCGATGCTCGGAGGTTGGTGCAAGTCTGTTGCGGCGATGTAAATTCCTCGTCGGAGCGACGGTGCTCGCCGTAGCGGCCGGCGCGGCGCCGGCGGCCATCGCGGCGGAAATCGCCCCGCACCGGGCCCTCTACCGCATGACACTCGGCTCGGTGCGCAACGATTTGGGGGTCGTCGACGCGCGCGGGGCTATGGTTTACCAGTGGGGCGAAACCTGCGACGGCTGGACCATCGAGCAGCGCTATCGACTGAAGCTTCATTATGCGCAATCGGGTGACGCGGACGTCGTCTCCCGATTTGTCACCTGGGAGTCGAAAGACGGGCTGCGTTATCGATTCAATGAAAAGGAGACGCGCAACGGCGACGTCGATCAAGAAATCCATGGCGAAGCGCAGCTCGACGCCTCTGGGAAAGGGGGCGTCGCCCGGTTTTCGCAGCCGCGAGCGGCAGGGCTGCGGCTGGCGCCCGGCGTTCTGTTCCCGAGCGCGCACACGATCTTGCTGATCGACAAGGCGCGCACCGGGGCGACTTTCGTTTCCCGCCAGGTCTTCGATGGATCAGCAGAGGAAAACGCGGTGCAGGTCTCGGCCTTCATCGGCAATACGGCGCCTGCCGAGCCCGCTTCGACAAAACTTAGCCCGCTCGTGATGCGGCCGGGGTGGAATATTCGGCTCGCCTTTTTCCCGGACGACGCCAAGGCCGAAGAGCCCGACTACGAGCTCGGCATGGTGCTCTTGGACAATGGCGTATCGCGCGACATGATCATCGATTACGGCGACTACACGATAAGCGCCAAACTCGACGACGTCGAAGCGCTGAAGGCGCCCGCATGTTGAAAAGTTTTTGATGGGGCGCCTGCTGGCGACCGCGTCAATCGCCGTCTTCCGGCGGCCATAGCCAAGCCGCGCCGCGCACACCGCTCGAATCACCATGCAACGGGCGGAGCAGGCGAGTTGTGACTTGATCCGAAAAAACGTAGGGCGCCCACAGCGTCGGCACCTCGTCGTAAAGCGCGTCAATGCCGGACAGGCCGCCGCCAAGCACGATCGCGTCCGGATCGAGAATATTGATCACCGCGGCGAGGCCGCGCGCCAGCCGCTCCTTGTAGCAACGTAAAGTGACGCGGCAATCAGGGTCACCGTCCGCGGCGCGCCGTACGATTTCGTGCGGAGTCAGACAATGCCCGACGCGGCGGCGGTGATCCGCGGCGAGGCCTGGTCCGGAAAGATACGTTTCGGCGCAACCCGATCGACCGCAATAGCAGGAGGGACCCGGGATTTCATGAGATGCGGGCCAGGGCAGCGGATTGTGCCCCCACTCGCCGGCGATTGCGTTCGCGCCGCCCAAGACCCGCCCGCGGATGGCGACACCGCCGCCGACACCGGTGCCGAGAATGGCGCCGAACACGGTTTCGACGCCCGCAGCCGCGCCGTCGACCGCTTCCGACAGCGCGAAGCAATTGGCATCATTGGCGATACGAACGGGTCGACCGAGCGCTGCTTCGAGATCGGTCTGTAGCGGTCGCCCGATCAGCCAGGTGGAGTTGGCGTTCTTGACCAGGCCGCTGACCGGCGAAATCGCTCCAGGGATGCCAATCCCCACGGACGCAACGGTGCCAAGGTCTCGCTCGACGCCGTGCACAATCTCGGCAACTGCCGCGACCGTCGCCCGGTAATTGCCGGCCGGGCTCGGCTGGCGCCGACGGCCGTGCACGGTGCCGAGGGAATCGACCGCCGCACCCTCGATCTTGGTACCGCCGAGATCCACGCCGATACGATATCCTCCAGACATTTCTGATCTTCCCGGCATTCTCTACGAGTATTACGGATTCTTAACTTCCGGCACCGAGAATCGACGCGCAACCCGCGCGGAGCGCCGGTCGCCGGCGCTTTTTTCGACTGGTGGCCGTTCACTACAGCAAATTGCCCGAGGCTGTCGCGGCATGAAGCCAGAAGTCGCACCGTCGGACCCGAACCGCAATCCCTCTCCGCGACGCAAGGTGTTGATCGTCGAGGACAATATCCTCAACATGAAACTGTTCAACGATGTGCTGATCGCGCATGGCTACGAGACACTGCAGTCGCGGGATGGGACCGAAGCCTTGCTGCTGGCGCGGCAGCATCGGCCCGATTTGATCCTGATGGACATCCAGCTTCCCGAGGTCTCAGGCTTGCAGGTCACAAAATGGCTTAAAGAGGACAAGGAATTGCAGATTATCCCGATAATCGCGATAACCGCTTTCGCCATGAAAGGCGACGAACAGAAGATCCGTGAAGGCGGTTGCGAGGGCTATATTGCAAAGCCAATCTCGATCGCGAGCTTCTTAAGAACGATCGAGCGTTTCCTCCCGTGACACGAACCCGTGTCCGGTTCCGATTGCAGACGAGCGGCTGATGTCCGGCCGGGTGCTGATCGTCGACGACATCGAGGTCAATGTCAAATTGCTCGAGGCCAAACTTACGAGCGAATATTTCGACGTGCTGTCGGCGTCGAGCGGCGACACCGCGTTGCAGATTGCCGATGCCGAACTGCCCGACGTCATTCTGCTCGACGTCATGATGCCGCGCATGGACGGGTTCGAAGTCTGCCGGCGCCTGAAGGCCAACCCGCGGACAGCCGATGTGCCGGTGGTGATGGTAACGGCTCTATCCGATACCGCCAATCGGCTGTGCAGTCTCGAAGCCGGAGCCGACGAATTCCTGACCAAGCCGGTCAATGATATAGCCCTTTTCGCTCGCGTCCGGTCGCTGGTGCGGCTGAAGCGGATGACAGACGAATGGCGGCTGCGCGAAGAGATTTGCGGCCGCTTCGGCGGCCGGTTGCCGCGGGCGGGCGACGATACGGGCCCGGCGCAGATCATGGTCGTCGCAGAGGATGCGTTCGCCGCCGCCAACTTGGCGGATATGCTGACGCCGATCGCAAAATCGGTGTCCCGCGTTGCCGGCTCGGCGGAAGCATTGGAGCGACTCGATCAGAATATTGAACTCGTCATCGCCGGCTTGACGGCGCCGGGCGACGATGCGCTGCGGTTGGTAGCGCATTGCCGAGCGCATGATGCGACCCGTCAACTGCCGATCCTGCTGATGGCCGACGCCGGTGATCTGCCGCGTCTCGCCAAGGGGTTGGATCTCGGCGCGAACGACTATCTGGTCAGACCCGTCGAGCGCAACGAATTCCTGGCCCGCTGCGGTACCCAGGTCAAGCGCAAACGATTGCAGGATCGGCTGAACCAAAACTATGAGCGCAGCCTGTCGTTGGCGTTAACCGACGAGTTGACTGGGCTCTACAACCGCCGCTATCTTTTTGCCCATCTCGACGAACTGATCGAGCGAGCGCACGCAGACGGCCTCGGCGCCGCGGTGTTGCTGTTCGATATTGATCATTTCAAACGAGTGAATGACGCGCACGGACATGCCGCCGGGGACGACGTGCTGCGCGAGATTGCTGCTTGCGCAATGAAGAGCGTGCGCAGCGTCGACCTTGTCGCCCGGATTGGGGGCGAAGAATTTGCCGTGGTGATGCCGGAGACCGAACTTGCCGCCGCCGCCGCGATCGCGGAGCGCTTGCGGGCCGCGATAGAGGAGCGCCGGTTCATCGTTCGGGCAACTGCCACCGCGCTCCGGATCACCGTCAGTATCGGTGTGACCGTTATCGCCGGCGGCGACGAACGCGACCGAGCGCTGAAACGCGCCGACGATGCTCTTTATGCCGCCAAGGCCGCCGGTCGCAACCGCGTCGTCACCCGCCTGACTGTCCCGCCCCCGACCGCGGTCGCATCATGATCGAAAAGTCTTAAAGCGGCCTTCCCTCGCACCACCCTTTCCGTCGCTCGGCTACTTTATTTTTACCTCTTTGAAGACAACGTGCTTGCGCACTACCGGATCAAATTTCTTCAGTTCGAGTTTGCCGGTTTTCGTACGCGGGTTTTTCTTTGTAACGTAGAAGAAACCAGTGTCGGCGCTGCTCACCAGTTTTATCAGTACAGTACTTGTCTTTGCCATCGGAATACCTGTGATCTCAGGGAACGCGGTTACCTGACAATAGCGAAGCCGGGTCGCCTGTCAAGCTGGACCCGGCCTGCCCGGCCGTGGCCTCGGCGGAGCCGCCAGCCAAGTTCGGGTTTCGCGAGATGATATTGGCGGCTTGACGAAAGAGCTCGGGATCGGCGAGCAGGTGTTCCGCCACGGTCATGTCGATCGCATGATCGCCCAGCCGCTCCGGACAGGAGCGGCGCAAGCGCGACCAATCGACTTCGCTCAGCGAGGATCGGGCTCGTGCCGCCAAGGCTGGGATCGCCACCGAACCTGCCCGCTGCAACGCGACCTGAAGCGATTGTCCGTCATCTCCGAGATCGCTTGTGCACACCGTTGGAACGACGCCGTGACCGTGCAGAATATAGCCGGACGGGGCGAGCAAAAGCGCCCAGGTCAAGGTCAGCTCGCCCCCATTGGGCAGCCCGATGACGGTCTGCACCGTGCCCTTGCCGTAGGAAGAGCTGCCAACAACGACGGCACGCCCGGCGTCCTGGAGCGCGGCGGCGACGACTTCCGACGCCGAGGCGGAACCGCCATTGACCAGGACGACGATCGGGATCCGCGGCGCCAGGCTATCGCCCGCTGCTTCGAACAACTGGCGGCTCGCCGGATTGCGGCCGGTCGTTGCCGCGATCGGACCGCCGGGGATGAAGACCTCCGCCAAGCCCACCGCCTGATCGAGTAGCCCCCCGGGGTCGCCGCGCAGATCGAGCACGATCCCGTGCAGACGGGGTTGCGCTCCTTGCAAGGCTCCGGCGAGATACTGAACGAGCTGTCGCGTTGTGCTCTGGTTGAAGCTCGATATCCGAAAAACGGCGATATCTCCGTCGCGCGTCATGCGCACGGTGGGCAGCACGATGAGCGTCCGGCGCAGCTCAAAAATTCCCTCTCGAACGGAGCCGGGTCGGGATACCGAGATCTCGACCGTACTCGAGACCGGGCCGCGCAGCCGGCGGAGCACGTCAATCTCGGAATGACCGGCGACCGGTTCGCCGTCGATCGCAACGATCCGGTCGCCGGGCCGGATGCCGGCGAGATCGGCGGTTCCGCCGGGGCTGACTGCCGTGACGCGAACCGACCCAGCCGAGATCTCGAGGGTTATGCCAACACCACCGAAGCCGTCCCGGAGGGCGCGCTGATCGCGCGCGGCTTGCGGCGCGGCATAGCGCGAAAAGCCATCGAGCCCGCCGACGATGCCGTCGAAAACAGCGGTATCGATCCGGTCGTCCGACAGTGCCTCGGCGGACGGGGAAGCCGCTTTTGCATCGGCGACGAACTGGCCCAGAAGGGCGCCCCAGGCGTGCGGATCATCGCTGCCAGGCTCCACGTGAGCCGCGACTTCCCGGCCGTCATAGTTGAGCACAATTTCGCTTTGCGATCCCGGTCCCGGGCTTTCGGCAGTCGAGACATTGTGGTCGAGGCGCGATAATTGACGAGCGCCGTCGAGCACAAGCGACCGGCTGGAGACCGGCTTTATATAGAGTTGGGTGATCTCGTCGAGACCGCGGGCGAACAGCCGCCCGGTCGGATCCGCGGGGAGCGGTTCCAATTGGGTGCAGCCGCTGAGCACAACGGCAAACACAACGGCTGCTGCGCGTTTGACGGCTGGTCGCGACGAGACCGGCATGGAGACCCCCGCCTCCCCGCGAGGGCATGCACGACGATCGACCAGCTTCGGCATGCTCCTTTCGGCGAGGACACGAAAGAGTAAATGCACTGTCGTCATCGATCAACTGCGTCGGCGGCGTCCAAGCGTGGCGCGTGCACCACGCTTGGCGAGACGGGGATCGGTGACGGCTGCCGAGCCATCCTCCTCGATACGAAAGACGAGCCGGCCGCCGCTCGCGTCGGCCTCGACAAGCCGAACCGATACCGGGTCACCGAACGTAAAAACTCGACGAGAGGAACGCCCGGTCAATCGGAGGGCTCGTCGATCGAGAAAGTAGCGGTCGCCGGGCAGCATCGACATCGGGACGAGCCCGCCGGCGCCGTTCTCGATTGTCGTGACGAACAGGCCGAATTCGGTGACACCAGTGATGCGGGCCGCGAACAGACGGCCGATCAACGGCGTCATCAGCGTCGCCCGGCAGCGCTCGGCGGCGGCGCGCTCGGCTGCCGCGGCTCGCCGCTCGGTCAGCGAGATATGTTCCCCGATAGCGACCAGCCGGTCGTGATCGACGACCCGCAATGGCGCAACCCGAGGCGCGCCGTCCGCACCGGCGGTCAGCGCACGATGGACAAGGAGGTCGGCATACCGGCGGATCGGCGACGTAAAATGGACGTAGCGCCGTAAAGCCAGGCCATAATGCCCGATATTGTCCGGGCTGTAGGCCGCTTGAGCTTGGCAGCGCAGCACGAGGTCATTGACAAGCGCGGCGACGGGGGTCGCTGCGACCCGGCGCAAGAGCCGGTTCAACATTTCGGGTTTGGGCATCCGCCCCTTGGGCCAAGCAAGGCCCGGCAGTCCGAGCCGATCGAGCGAGTCACGCAGCACCCCCAGCTTTTCTGGTTCGGGAGCATCATGAATGCGATACAGGCAAGCTTGGCGCCGCGCTTCCAGTTCCTCGGCTGCGGCGACATTGGCAAGTATCATGAATTCCTCAACCAACCGATGGCTGTCGAGACGGATTGCGGGGACGATCGCCGATGGCCGCTTTTCGGCGTCGAGCACGATCCGATCCTCGGCGATATCGAGTTTGAGGGCGCCGCGCGCTGCGCTCGCCTGTGTCAGTGCAGCGAAGGCAGCATAGAGGCGCGCAACCGCCCCCCGCTGAGCCATCCCTTCCGGCACAGCCAATCCGTCCTGGACTGCTTGGGCTTGTTCGTAAGTTAGCCTGGCGGCCGAGCGCATGACGGCGCGCTCGAATTTATGTCGCCGTTTGCGGCCGGCCGCGTCGATCCACAAATGGACGGCAAGGCAAGCGCGATCGGCATCCGCCTTCAACGAGCACAGGTCGTTCGACAGCGGCTCTGGTAGCATCGGCACGACACGGTCCGGAAAATAGACCGAGTTGCCGCGCCGCTCGGCCTCTTGGTCAAGGGCGCTACCGGCCGGCACGTACCAAGCGACATCGGCAATTGCGACAATGAGATGCCAACCGCCGCCGTTCGCTGGGTTGGCCTCGGCCCACACTGCGTCATCGAAGTCGCGCGCATCGCTGCCATCGATCGTGACCAGCGGAATATGGCGCAAGTCGGCGCGACCTGCCGGACTTGCGGGCAGCGCCGCTTCGGCTTCGGCGATTGCCGCGGGCGGAAACTCGGTCGGAATATCCGCGGCCGCGATCGCGAGAAGGCTGATCGCTCCCGGAGCGGAGGCCAGACCCAGCCGCTCGACGATCCGCGCGCGCGGCGATCCGAACCGGAGGACCGGGAGCGCCTCGCCGACGACGAGTTCGCCGTCGGCAGCGCCCACGGCCTCACGCTTATCGACTTGATACTCGGTGCGATCGCGCCGGTCGGCCGGGATAAGCCGGCCGCCGTCGCGACCCCAGCGCAGGACGCCGATGATGCGCGGGCCCGGAGAAGCCACACGGCGAACCGAGTGCGCCCCGATCTCGCGAGTCTCGCGGGCTATGAGCCGACGCCTTGAGGGGGGCGGGTTTGGGAGGCTCTTTCGCTAATGCTCCACACCTCCGGAGTGTGTGAAGACCCGCTAGAACAGGCTGCCGAGGCCCCGGCCGAGCCAGCCTTGGGTCGGTCCGCGGGAATTGCCGCTCTTCGTGACCAGCTCGTAACCCTCGGTATACCACTTGCTCCCCGGATAGTTATAGCCGAGGACCGCGGCGTTCCGTTTTGCCTCGTTGATGAGGCCGAGCGCCAAGTCGCATTCGATCAATCGTTCCAGCGCTTCGGGGACATGCGTCGTCGTCTGGTAGTCGTCGATGACGGTCCTGAAACGGTTCATCGCGGCCAGATAATCACCCCGCTTCAAGTAGTAACGCCCGATTTCCATCTCCTTGCCGGCGAGATGGTCGCGGGTGAAGTCGAGCTTTAGCTTGGCGTCCCGGGCATATTGACTGTCCGGAAAGCGCCGGATCACCTCTTCGAGCGCCTTCAGCGCCAGTTCGGTGGTTTTTTGGTCGCGGCCGACATCGACGATCTGCACGTAATAGGAAATCGCCTTCAAATAATAGGCGTAGGCGACATCCCGGTTGCCCGGATGAAGCCGGATGAACCGGTCGGCTTCGATGATCGCCTGCCCGTAATCGGCGTCTTCGTAATAAGCGTAGGCCGACATCAGTTGACTCTTGGTCGCCCACACGGAATAAGGGTGCTGGCTTTCGACTTCCTCGAAGGTCTTCGCCGCGTCGCCGTATCGCTTTTCGACCATTTGATCCATGGCCTGGTTGTACAAGTCGTCGACCGGCTTTTCGATATACACGTCCTTACTGTTGCCGCCGCCGCAAGCCGCGAGCCCCGAGAGGAGCGAGCCAACGGCCAACCACGAAACCAATCTACGCCGCATCGCCATTTCCGAGATCCCCCTGCGGCGCAGGAATAGCACAAAATACCGAGCCGCGGACTGCCCGAAAAGCAGGCGAGCGGTCAGGCGTAGGCGCGGCGCGCTTCGCCGCGCCAGCGGCGCGGCGCGGGTTGTTCCGGTTGCGCCATCGGCCCACGGCACCAGGCGCCATCGTCGGCAAACAGGGCGGCGAGCAGACGCCGGGTCTGGGCATGACCGCTGCGAACCCCGCGGAAGTGTCCGGCAATCGGCCCGCCCGCGAGATACAGATCGCCAATCGCGTCGACCAGCTTGTGGCGCACGAACTCGTCGCCGTAGCGCAACCCGCCGCGGTTCAGCACATGATCGCCGCTGACCACGACCGCGTTGTCGAGAGAGCCGCCGCGCGCCAATCCGGCGGCCCGCAGGCGATAGACATCGTCGAGGAGGCCGAAAGTTCGCGCTCGGCTCAGCTCCCGCTTGAAGCTGCCGGAAGTAAACGAGAAATGAAATTCCTGCCGCCGAATCAGCGGATTGTCGAAATCAATCTCAAAGCTCATCGAAAAGCTGCGGGCCGGGACGAGCGCCGCGGTCGCGCCGTTCTCGACGAAGGCCACCGGCTTCAACACCCTGATCGCCTGCCTTGCCGCATTTTGCGCGACGATGCCGGCGTCCTCGATCAGGAAGACGAAAGGGGCGGCGCTGCCGTCCATGATCGGCACTTCGGGCCCATCGAGTTCCACGACCGCATTGTCGACCTCGGTACCGGCGAACGCCGCCATCAGATGCTCGACGGTTCCGACGGTGCCGCCTGCTGCATTGGACAGCACCGTGCACAGCGGCGACTCGATCGCATTCGCCCAGTTGGCCTGAATCTCCGCTTCGGCATCGCGCCGGCGAAACACGATGCCTGTCCCCGGCGGCGCCGGCGACAAGCTCATCTCGACCCGCCGCCCCGAATGCAGACCGACGCCGCGGCAGCTGACGACTGTCGCGAGCGTCTGTTGCGGCAAAGTCGCAAGCTCCCCCGACATGCAACCAACTTCTCTGCACTTTTTCCCCGATTACACAAAACCTAACGAGGCCCTGCGGGCGCTTCAAATCACTCTTTGTTACCGATTGTTGCATCGGGCCAAGTCAGAAGGCCATGCGAAAACAACCGCTTAGCGCGTTCGCATCGGTCTTTCCGCAATTCCCGCGCGTGCGGCTCCCGCGATAGGCCGGGTACGATTCAACTCAATGAGCTAGGCCCGGGACGGAAATTCGGCCGGCTTTGCCTAGCCAACGCCGGACCAGGCCTGGGCCCGCGGTCAGTTCGCCTGGCGCCGCAGGAAGGCCGGGATATCGAGGAGATCTTCTTCCTTGCTCGAACTGGGCTGATCTTCCGGCTCTAGCGAAGCAAGGCGTGGCTGCACCGGCTTGACGGCGGAACCGACCGGCGGCGGTAGCGGACGCTCGGCCGGCGGCGGAAGTGTGCGGGCGCGACCGACGCCGGTGACACGTTCGATCAGGCTCGGCACCCGGCCCCTCGGCTTTGCCGTCGGTTCCGGCGCCGCCGGCGCCGACGGGACGGCCGGCTGCGACAGCGGGATCGAGCGGGCGGGACCGGCGTCGGCCGGCTTTGGCGCGATGAAGGCGCCGCCGCGCAATGCCGCATTTTCGGCCGCCTCGGCGGCCTGCGGCAACGGATCGTTGTCCGGCGCCCCGCGCGGCCCTTCGCCCCGCGCCGGCCGCCCGGCATCCACCGGCGCCGCCGCGTTATGGCTCAGGATCGGCTGGGTGTAGGCGGCCGCGGCATCGCGGCTGCTGACTAGGCTGATGGCCGGACGGGTCCGGGTAACCGCCTCCGCGTCGATCCCGGTTGCGACAACAGAGATCCGCATCTTGCCCGACAGGCTCTCGTCGAAGGTCGAGCCGAAGATGATGTTGGCTTCGGGATCGACTTCCTCGCGAATGCGGTTGGCGGCCTCGTCGACCTCGAACAAAGTCATGTCCGAGCCGCCGGTAATGTTGATCAGGATGCCCCTTGCCCCTTTCATCGAGACATCCTCGAGCAGCGGGTTTGAGATCGCCGCCTCGGCGGCGTCGATCGCCCGGCGATCGCCTTCGGCCTCGCCGGTGCCCATCATCGCCTTGCCCATCTCGCTCATGACGGTGCGAATATCAGCGAAATCGAGATTGATCAGTCCCGGCATGACCATCAGGTCGGTGACGCCGCGCACGCCCGAATGCAGCACGTCGTCGGCCATCTTGAAGGCATCGGCGAAGGTCGTCCGCTCGTTGGCGACGCGGAATAAATTCTGATTGGGAATGATGATCAGCGTGTCGACGAATTTCTGGAGCTCCTCGATGCCGGTCTCGGCGACACGCATGCGATGGCTACCTTCGAAATGAAACGGTTTGGTCACCACGCCGACCGTGAGGATCCCCAATTTACGGGCGATCCGCGCGATGACCGGGGCACCGCCGGTGCCGGTGCCGCCGCCCATCCCGGCGGTGATGAACACCATGTTCGAACCGTTCATCGCCTCGAGGATCTCGTCGAGCGCCTCCTCCGCAGCGGCGCGCCCGACATCGGGTCGCGAGCCGGCGCCGAGCCCGCGGGTGACGCCGATGCCGAGCTGGAGCTTGCGCGGCGCCACCGATTGCTGCAGCGCCTGGGCATCGGTGTTGCAGACGACGAATTCACACCCGACGAGGTTCGAGCGGATCATGTTGTTGACGGCGTTGCCCCCGGCGCCGCCGACCCCAACAACCGTGATGCGGGGCTTCATTTCCTGCTCGTCCTTCGGGATGCTCAGATTGATCATATGGTTGTCCCTCCACTGCAGCGCAGCTTCGTCATGCCCGGCGGCTACCGAGCTTCCCCCTCATTTGGCGCGAAGTCGTCTAGCCGTTTTCGGGCAATTCGGATAGCCGGCTCGGCAACCAATCTGCAATCTATCCTCATACATTTTCGCGCAACCAATGGCCGAGACGGCCGAACAGCCCGCTCGACCTCCGGTTTCGGCTGCGGCCGACCCGGGCCACTTCGGCGCGCTCCGACATCGCGAAGTGCAACAGCCCGACGGTCGTCGAAAACGCCGGTCCGGCGGTGGCCTCGGCTAGGCCGTTGACGCGCAACGGCCGCCCGATCCGCACCTGCTTGTCGAGGATCAAGCCGGCAAATTCCCGCACCCCGTGCAGCTGACAGGCGCCGCCCGTCAACACGACACGGCGGCCCGCAATCTTGTCGAAACCGCTCGCTTCGAGGCGGTCGCGCACCAATTCGAAGGTCTCCTCGATGCGCGGCGCGATAATGCCGACGAGGAGCGACTTCGGCACGTGATTGACATGGCCTTCGTCTTCCTCGCCTATCGGCGGGACCGCGATCGTTTCGCGCTCGTCGGTGCCGACCGAGACGGCGCCGCCGAACAGCGTCTTCATGCGCTCGGCATGGACGACCGCGGTCGAGAGACCGCGGGCGATATCATTCGTCACGTGCCCGCCGCCGACCGGAATCGAATCGGCGAAGATCAGATTGCCGTCGAAGAACACGCCGATCGTCGTCGTGCCGCCGCCCATGTCGACGACCGTCACGCCAAGCTCGATTTCGTCGTCGACCAGGCAGGAGAGGCCGGCGGCATAGGGACCGACGACAACGGCGTCGACGGCGAGATGCGCCCGGCCAATAGCCGCGCTGTGATTGCGCACGCAAGCAGCGCGTGCGGTAACCACGTTCATGTTGACGCCGAGCCGCTCGCCGAACATGCCGCGCGGGTCGCGGATGCCGCGGCTGTCGTCGATCGAGAAACCGACCGGTACCGAGTGGATGATCTGGCGGTCGCCGGGCTCGCGCAGCAGATACCCTTGATCGAGCACCCGCTGCAGCTCAGCATCGCCGATCTCATGCCCGGCGACCCCGATTTCGGCCTTGATGATGCGCGACGCGGAAAAGCCGCCGGAAAGATTGACGACGACCCGCTCGATCGTCTCGCCCGCCATCTGCTCGGCGGCATGCACTGCATTGACAACCGAGGCGCCGGCCGCTTCGAGATCGACGATCGCGCCGCCGCGCACGCCGCGCGAGATCTGATGGCCGATGCCGAGCACCTGCGGGGTGTCGGCCTCGACCCTGCCGATCAGGCAGCAAACCTTGGTGGTGCCGATGTCGAGGGCCGCGATGAGGCCGCCGCGCGGCCGGACCGGCACCCGACGCGGGCGCGGCTTGCCGTCGATTGCGGTCGCCGCGGTCGTGGCGGGCTCTGCGGTACGGGCTGGCACTGCGTCGGGCATGATCAGGTGTTCTTCGCGGGAGGACGGTGTTTTCCAGGCTCCGGCGGCGCCTCCTTTGGCGCCTGCGGCGTGACCCGGACAATGAGCCGGTCGGGCAGCCGCATATCGACCGCCTCGACATCGCGATCGAGGATCGCGCTCGAGCGCTCGACGTGCGCGAGCGCCGCCCATGCCGCCGCCGGGTCGTCAGCCGGCAGCAGAACATCGATCCTCCCGTCGATCCGCAAATTCCAGCGGCGTCCACCGACCCGCACTGCCGCGGTAACGCGCCGGTCGAGATCTGGTTCCTTCGCCAACATGGCGAGGAGCGCCGCCGCGTCGGTCGCCGCGTCGGGGCCGACAACAAGCGGCAACTTGGCGAACCGGTCGAGCCGCGTGACCGGAATAACGGAGCCGACATCGTCGATCAGCTGGAGCCTGCCTTCATGCTGCCACAAGGCCAACGGTCGTCGCTCGACGAGTTGGACATCGACGGTGTCCGGCAGCCGCCGCTCGATCACTGCCGAGCTGACCCACGGCAAGGCCTCGAGCCGCTTCTCGGCGCGCAGCGGGTCGATCGCGAGGATCGGCGTGCCGGGGCGGGCGCCGAGCGCCGCCAGGACCGTCGCCCGGTCCGTCGTGGCGCGGCCCTCGACGCGGATCTCGGCGACCCGGAGGCCGAGCCCGGCAGTCCGCTCGAGGAGCCAAGCCCGGGCCTGTCGGCCGATCTCTTGCACGGGCGGCACGAGGCCCGACACGACTGCAGCGCAGATGCCGGCCGCAAGGACCGCCGGAAGTCCCAGCCAGCCGACGATGCGATAGAACCGCGTCGCCGCTGCGGTGCTTCGACGCGGTGCGTCGCGGCTCATGTACCGCATGCCGCGTTCTCCACCAGCCAGGCGACCAGTTCGTCGAAGCTGATTCCCGCGTGGCGTGCGATGTCGGGCACGAGCGAAGTCGGTGTCATGCCAGGCTGCGTGTTCACCTCCAAGAGATAGAGCCGCCCGCCGCCCTCGAGCGTGTCGTCGAAACGCAGATCGGCGCGGCTGACGCCGCAGCAGCCGAGTGCTCGATGCGCGCGCAGGGCGATGTCGAGCGCGTCTTCGTAGGTACGCAGCGGAACCGGCGCGGGGGTAAGATGGATCGAGCCCCCTGTCGAATACTTGGCCGTATAATCGTAAAAACTGCCGCGCGGCTCGATTTCGCAGACGCCGAGCGCGCGATCGCCAAGGACCGCCACGGTCAGTTCGCGCCCGGGGATAAACCGTTCGACCAACAACTCAGCGCCGAAGCGCCAAGTCTTGACCTCTTCGCGCCACGAATTGTCGTTTTTCCGGACGATG
Organism: uncultured Alphaproteobacteria bacterium; assembly: GCA_963790875.1. Taxonomy (GTDB): domain Bacteria; phylum Pseudomonadota; class Alphaproteobacteria; order ATCC43930; family CGMCC-115725; genus AP-15. The sequence goes on along the minus strand of CAWBQT010000008.1, from coordinate 837,430 downwards.
CGGACGCCGACGCTCGATCCCTGATCCGTCGGCTTGACGACGAACGGCGCCGGCAGCGGATCCCCGTCGGCGAACTGCTCGGGGCGCGCCACAACCCCGTCCACCACCGGTAGACCAGCGGCGCGAAAGACGGCTTTCGCGGTCGGCTTGTGCATCGCCAGCGCCGAGGCCAGCACGCCCGAATGGGTGTAGGGGATGCGGAGCATTTCGAGCACGCCTTGAACAGTGCCATCTTCGCCGCCGCTGCCGTGCAGGGCGTTGAAGACGACGTCTGGACGCGGCTCAAGAGCGCGTAGCAATGCCGGCAGGTCACGCGCGACATCGATGTCCCGCACCCGATAGCCGCGGTCGACGAGCGCCTTGACGCATTCGTGCCCGCTCGACAGCGATATCTCGCGCTCGGCCGACCAGCCCCCCATCAGCACCGCGACGGTCTTGTTCACGGCGGGGATACCTTCATGACGTCGACATCGGCTCGCCGTCCTCGCCCGTCGCCGGCAGCGGGCGCCCGATGCGCCGAATTTCCCACTCGAGCCGAATGCCGGACATCGCAAAGACTCGCCGCCGCACCTCCTCGCCCAGGCCTTCGAGGTCGGCGGCGGTAGCACTCCCCCTGTTGATCAGGAAATTCGCGTGCTGGCGAGAGACCATCGCGCCGCCGCGCCTGAGGCCGCGGCAGCCGGCCGCATCGACGAGACGCCACGCGGCCTCGCCCGGCGGGTTCGCAAAGGTCGATCCGCCGGTCCGCGACCGCACTGGCTGGCTCGCCGCGCGTGCTGCGCGGATCGCCGCCATGCGCTCGGCGATCGCGGTCCGATCGCCGGCGACGGCGCGCAGCCGGGCGGCGACGAAAACCCAGTCGGGATCGACGCCGCATTCGCGGTACGACAGCCGCATCCCGGCAGGGTCGAGCGCATGGTGCGTGCCGCGCCGGTCGAGCGCCGCCGCCGAAATCAGGACATCCTTGATCTCGCTGCCGAAGGCGCCGGCGTTCATGCGCAGCCCGCCGCCAATCGTACCGGGAATTCCCGAGAGAAATTCGAGCCCGGCACGTCCGGCCTCGGCGGCGGCGAGTGCGACGCCAAGATCGAGCGCCGCGGCGCCGACGCTAACCCACTCGGCCTCGACGGCAATTTCGGTAAAGCCGCGGCCGAGGCGTATCGTGACGCCGGGGATCCCGCCGTCGCGCACCAGAACGTTGGCACCGCCGCCGAGCACGGTCAGCGGAATTTCCCGAGGCAGAGCGGCGAGAAAAGCGGCAAGATCTTCCTGATCGGCGGGCCGGAAGAGCATCTCGGCGCGGCCGCCGGCGCCGAGCCAGGTCTGCCGGCCGACCGGCGCATCAGGCGTCAGGCGGCCGCGCACCGCAGGCAGCCCGGGGATCATTGCGAGCTCCGCGGCCGGCGCCGATGCAGCTCGTCCGGCAGACGATTTGCCCACTGGGTGATCGAGCCCGCCCCGAGACAAACCACCATGTCGCCTGGTTGCGCCAATTCGCCGATCAGCGGCGCGAGTTCGCCCGATTCCCGCAACGGTCGCACATGTCGATGGCCGCGTTCGATCATGCCGGCCACCAGTGCATCCCAAGTCACGCCGTCGATCGCCGCTTCGCCCGCGGCATAGACGTCTGCAACCAGCACGATATCGGCGTCGTTGCAGCAGGTGCAGAACCCGTCAAAGAGGTCCCGCAGCCGCGTATAGCGATGCGGTTGCACAACCGCGATCACCCGACCCGGGACGATCGCCCGCGCCGCGTTCAGTACCGCGGCGATTTCGACCGGATGGTGGCCGTAATCGTCGATGATGGTCACTCCGTTCCACTCGCCGGTCTTGGTGAAACGGCGCTTCACGCCCTTGAAATTGCCGAGAGTCGCGCGTAGCGCGTCGTCGCCAAGGCCGAGCGCTTCGGCGACCGCCGCCGTCGCCAGCGAATTCTGCACATTGTGCCGGCCGAACATCGGCAAGAACAGATCGGCGATCGTGCGCCCGCGCTCCGACAGCGTGTCGGAGACGACGATGTCGTAACGGGCGCCGTCGCGTCCGAGGCGCAAATCGACGGCGCGGATATCGGCCTGTGGGCTTAGGCCGTAGGTCAGGACGCGGCGGTCGGACAGCTTCGGGATCATGCCTTGCACGACCGGATGATCAATGCACATCGCGGCAAAGCCGTAGAACGGGATGTTCGCGACAAAAGCCTCGAAGGCCTGGCGCAGCGCCTCGAAGCTGCCATAAAAATCGAGATGCTCGGGGTCGATGTTGGTGACGACCGCAACCGTCGCCGGTAAGCGGGCAAAGGTGCCGTCGCTTTCGTCCGCCTCGACGACCATCCAGTCGCCGGCGCCCAGCCGGGTATTGGTGCCGTAGGCGTTGACGATGCCGCCGTTGATCACGGTCGGATCGAGTTGCGCCGTCTCGAGCAGCGCCCCGATCATCGACGTCGTCGTCGTCTTGCCGTGGGTTCCGGCGATCGCGAGCGACCATTTGAGCCGCATCAGCTCGGCCAGCATCTCGGCCCGTCGGACTACCGGCAGCCGGCGGGCGCGCGCCGCCGCCACTTCCGGGTTGTCGGGCTTGACCGCCGAAGAGACGACGACGACCTCGGCGGTTCCGAGATTCGCGGCATCATGGCCAATCGTCACCGGGATCCCTAGATCGGCGAGCCGGCCGACATTGGCGTTGCGCACGAGGTCGCTGCCCTGCACCCGATAACCCAGATTTTTCAGCACCTCGGCAATGCCGCTCATGCCGATGCCGCCGATGCCGACGAAATGGATCGGACCGATCGTCGGCGGCAGCGCTCTCATGCGGCACGTTCCTGCGCGACGCCTTCCGGCGTCAGCGCCAGCGCCAACATCGCAAGCTGGCGGGCCGCGTCCCGCCGACCAAAAAGAAGCGCCGCCCGCGCCGCCGCCGTCAACCGGGCGCCGTCGCCGAGCAGCTGTCCCAGCTGGCAGGCTAGCGCGGCCGAACCGAGATCAGCCTGAGCCACGGTCCATCCGCCGCCGGCCTCGGCAAATGCTTGCGCGTTCGCGGTTTGATGATCGTCGGCCGCGTAGGGGTAGGGCACGAGCAGCGCCGGACGGCCGGCAGCTGCGAGTTCGGCGAGGGTAGAGGCGCCGGCCCGGCAGAGCACGAGATGAGCCCGCGCCAACCGGTGCGGCACATCGGCGAAAAAACTCTCGAGCTCGACGTCGATGTCGAATTCGGCGTAGCGACGCGCCGTCGCCGCGAGATCCTCGGGGCGGGCCTGCTGACTGACGCGGAGCGCGCCCCGCAGCGGCGCCGGCAATGCCGCCAGGGCCGGCGGCACGATCTCGCTGAAGACGCGCGCGCCTTGGCTGCCGCCGAGCACCAGGAGTTCGATCGGTTCGCCCGGCCGCGGCGCGAGATACCCGTCTTCGCCGACGGCGAGCACCGCCTGCCGCACCGGATTTCCGGTGTAGATCGCGCGACTAATATCCGCCGGACGCAGGCCCCTGGTCGTCGGAAAGCCGGTGGCGATATGTCCGACGCGCGCCGCCAGCAGGCGATTGGCACGGCCGAGGACGGCGTTCTGCTCGTGGATGACGGTCGGCAATCCGAGATACGCGGCGGCGAGCATCGTCGGCACCGAAGGATAGCCGCCGAAGCCGATGACGCCGGCTGGCGATAACCTGCGGAGCAGACGGCCGGCCTGTACGGTGCCGGCCGCCAGCTCGGTAAACGCGCAAGCGCTGCGGATCGGGCCGCCGCCCAGCCGACCGGTGCGCACCCGATGCACATCGACCTCGGCGAGCCGCCCGGCGAAGGCGTCGGTTCGCGCATCGGTCAGCAAATGCACGCGTCGGCCGCGCGCCACCAGTTCGTCGGCCAGCGCCTCCGCCGGAAAGCGATGACCGCCGGTGCCGCCGGCGGCGAGCACGAAAGGCCGACTCACAGGGCGCCGCCGGCGAGCCGACGGCGCGTCAGGGCCAAGGCCATCCCCATGGCCAGCGCCAGCGCCACCATCGATGATCCGCCATAAGACAGAAACGGCAGGGTCATGCCTTTGGTCGGGATCAGCTGCAAGCTCGTTGCCATGTTGATCAGCGCCTGCAGTCCGAATTGTACGAATAGGCCCGTGCCGGCGAGCAACACGAAGAGATCAGCTTCTTGCGCCAGCCGTGTGAAGCCGCGCAGCACAATGAAGGCAAAGAGACCAATCACGACGAGGCAAATGATGAGGCCGAATTCCTCGCCGGCGACAGCGAAGACAAAATCGGCATGGGCATCCGGCAGATGATATTTGACCGTACCCTCGCCGGGACCGCGGCCCCACAAGCCGCCATTGGCAAAGGCTTCGAGCGAACGGTTCACCTGGTAACTGTCGCCGGCGGCGGGATTGAGGAACTCGGCGACGCGCAGCCGGACATGCGGCAGCCAAACGTAGGCGCCGACCAGCCCGGCCAGTCCGGCCATGGCGCCCAACACCGCCCAGTAGATCCGCAAGCCGGCCATGTAAAACTGGGCGAACCAGACGAGGGAAACAACGACGGCCATGCCGATGTCGGGCTGCTTGACCAGCATCAGGAGGATGGCGAGGAATAGCAGGCCCGAAAGCAAATTGCCGACGAAGCCCGGGCGCAGCTTCTGCTCGGCGAACAGCCAGGCGGCGACGACGGCGAAGGTCGGTTTGACGAATTCCGACGGCTGCAAGGCGAGCCCCGGCAGGTCGATCCAGCGCCGAGCCCCCTTGATCTCGATGCCGACGACGAAGGTCAGGGCGAGCATCGCCAGCGAGGCGGCAAAGCCGATGACGGCAATGCGGCGAATCGTCCGCGGCGGCTGCAGCGAGATGACGAACACCAGACCCACGACAAACGGCACTGAAGCGATCTGGCGGCGGAAGAAATGCAACTCGTCATAACCAAGACGCTCGGCCACGGCCGGGCTCGCCGCCAGGCTCAAGACGACGCCGAAGGCAATCAGCACACCGAGTGCCGCCAGGCTCCAACGATCGACGGTCCACCACCACCGCGCCACCGGGCTCTGATCGATACGGGCAAATCTCAAGCCTGGCCCTCCTCGCCGCCAGCCTGCCTCCGGCTTTCGAAAACCGGCGGTCCGCCTCGCCCCTGGGGGCAAATATAGCCGGCGTTAATGCCTCGATCCACTAAACCTATGATATGCGCCTCGACCATCACCGGGCTACCGCAGCTTCAATGTAGCGAGCCCCGCGATCGCAAGGATCCAAGCGATGATCCAAAAGCGAATCACGATGGTCGGCTCTTTCCAGCCCTTCTGTTCGAAGTGATGGTGCAGCGGGGCCATGCGGAAGACGCGCCTGCCGGTCACCTTGAAGCTCGCGACCTGAACGATGACCGAGACTGCTTCCAGCACGAACAACCCGCCGATGATCGCGAGCACTAGCTCGTGCTTGGTGATGACGCTGATCGTCCCGAGCGCGCCGCCGATCGACAAAGATCCGGTATCCCCCATGAAAACCATCGCCGGTGGCGCGTTGAACCAGAGGAAACCGAGGCTCGCGCCGACCATGGCGCCGCAGAAGACGGCGAGTTCGCCGGCGCCGGGGATATGGTGAAGCTGTAGGTAATTGGCGAACACGGCGTTGCCGACGAGATAGGCGATCAAGGCGAAGCAGCCGGCGGCGATCATCGCCGGGACGATCGCCAGGCCGTCGAGACCGTCGGTCAGATTGACCGCGTTCGATGCGCCGACGATGACGAGGACGCCGAATGGCACGAACCACCAGCCGAGTTGGATCAACAGGTTCTTAAAGAACGGCACGGCGAGCGCGTGCGCCAGCGGGGCCGGGAACAGATGCGGGAGGACGAGACAAGCCGTCGCGCCGAGCCCGATTTCGAGCAGCAATTTGGTCCGCCCCGACAGGCCGCGATGCGAGTTGCGGGTCAGCTTGCGATAATCGTCGCAAAACCCGATCCACCCGAACCCGACCGTGATCGCCAGCACGACCCAGATGAAACGGTTGCTCAGATCCGCCCACAGCAGCGTCGAGACGGCCAGCGCCAGCAGGATCAGGAAGCCGCCCATGGTCGGCGTCCCTTGTTTGCTGGCCAGATGCGTCGCCGGCCCATCAAGGCGAATCGGCTGCCCATTCGTCTGCTTCGCCTTGAGCCAAGCGATAATCCGCGGACCGCACAGGAAGCTGATGATCAGCGCCGTCAGGCAGGCGCCGCCCGAGCGAAAAGTGATGTAGCGGAACAGGTTGAAACCCTGGAACCAATCCGCGAGCGGAAAGAGCAACGGATACAGCATCAATCAGGCCTTAGGCGGAATTGGCAGCGCTTGCGGCTGCGCGCAGTCGCGCGGCGATGCGATCGAACTCGGGCGGCGTGCGAACCCTTGATCATGACGATATCGCCGGCCCGAAGAAACTCGACAAGCGCCGGGATCGCCTCGTCGGCCGAGCCCCACAACCCGGCACGAACCGGCGCGCTCAACGCTTCGTCGAGCGCCGCCATCGCCGTGCCGACGAGGAAGACGCGATCCACCGCCGCCGCGGTCAGCGGACGGGTGAGGCCGCGATGGAGCTCGGCGGCCGCCGCACCGAGCTCGAGCATATCGCCGAGCACGGCGATCCGCCGCCCGCCGACGGCCGGCTCGGCGGCCCCGAGCACTGCCAAAGCCGCGGCCATCGATGGCGGGCTCGCATTGTAGCTCTCGTCGATCAATGTCAGGGTCCCGCCGCGCCAGGCAAGCAGATCCCGCCGGCCGCGGCCCGGCAGCGGCTCGATCTCGGCCAACGCCGCGGCAGCGCGCACCGGGTCGGCGCCGACCGCCGCCGCCGCGCCGAGAACGGCGAGTGCATTCTGCACCCAATGCCGCCCCGGAACCGGCAACCGGCAGCGCAATATCCTGCCGCCGAAGGTCGCCTCGAAGGTGCTGCCGCCGGGACCGAGCACGCAGTCGGCGAGCCTGACGACGGCTTCGGGATGCGCGCCGAAGCTGATCACCTCCCTGGCACCAGCACGCATCGCCACCGCCGAGAGGCGCTCGTAATGCGGGTTGTCGCGGTTGAGCACGGCCACCCCACCCGGCTCCAGTCCGAGGAAGATCTCGGCTTTGGCAGCGGCAATCGCCTCGACCGACGAAAAAAAACCGAGATGGACCGGCTCGACTGTGGTGATCACGGCGACATGTGGGCGTGCCAGGCGAGCGAGGGCGGCGATCTCGCGCGGATGGTTCATGCCGAGTTCGAAGACGCCGTAAGCGGCGTCCGAGGGCAGGCGGGCGAGCGAGAGCGGCACGCCCCAGTGGTTGTTGAGGCCGCCGGGCGAGGCGAAGGTCGCCCCGGAGGCGGCGAGTGCCAGGCGCAGCGCCTCTTTTGTCCCGGTCTTGCCGACGCTGCCGGTGACGCCGACGATGCGGGCCCGGCTGCGCCGGCGCGCCACGGCGGCGAGCGCATCCAAGCCCTTGAGGGTGTCGGCGACCTGCAAGAGTGCCGCCGCCGGCAAACCGGCCGGCGCACGGTCCACCATCGCCGCTGCGGCGCCGCGCTCGAGCGCGGCGCCGACGAAATCGTGACCGTCGTGGTTCGGCCCGCGCAGCGCGACGAAGAGATCGCCGGCCGCTACGGTGCGGCTGTCGATCGATATTCCGGTGGCAACCCAGTCCGCCGTATTGCGGCCACCGGTCGCGGCAGCAGCGTTCGCCGCAGTCCACAGCGGCGTCATCGGCAGGCCCGCCACGCTTGCGATCCCCCGATGATCTCCCGCACAACTCCCGCATCGTCGAATGGCAAAGTCCGGCCGTTGACGATCTGGCCGGTCTCGTGCCCTTTGCCGGCGATGACCAGCACATCGCCGGCTCGCAAACCAGTAATGGCAGCCTCGATCGCGACGCCCCGATCGCCGATCTCGCAGGCTCCCGGCGCCGCCGCCAAGATCGCCCGGCGAATCGCCGCCGGCTCCTCGCCGCGCGGATTGTCGTCGGTGACGTAGACCCGGTCGGCCGAGCGGGCGGCCACCCGGCCCATTAGAGAGCGCTTGCCGGGATCACGATCGCCGCCGCAGCCGAACAGCACGACGAGGCGTCCGCTGACGTGCGGGCGCAAGGCGGCGAGCACGGTCTCGAGGGCATCAGGCGTATGCGCGTAATCGACGACGACCGCGCCGCCGGCGTCATGCTCGGCGACGAATTGCAGCCGGCCGGGTGGCCCTCGTAATCGGGGGAGTGCGGCGATCGCCGCCTTGGCCGGCGTCCCGGTCGCGAGCGCCAGCCCCAGCGCCGCCAGGGCATTCATCGCCTGGAATTCCCCGGCGAGCGGCAGCGCCAATTCGTGCCGCCGACCGAAGATCTTGAGGACGACGCGCTGACCCCGGGCATAGGGCCGGCGGTCGACCAGCCCGAGATCGGCGACGACGGCGGCGCGTCCGTAGCCGAGAACCGGTAGCGCCCGCTCGCCGCACAGCGCCTTGAGGCGCGGGAATTCTGGACTGTCGGCGTTGAGCACCGCCGTGCCGTCCGGCGCCAGCAACTCGCCGAACAGCCGCTCCTTGGCCTCCCGGTACCGCCCCATGTCGCCATGGTAGTCGAGATGGTCGCGGGTCAGGTTGGTGAAGGCGGCGGCGGCGATCGAGAGGCCGTCGAGGCGATATTGCGCTAGACCATGGCTCGACGCCTCGAGCGCGGCATGCTCAATGCCGCGCCGCGCCAGTGCCGCGAGATTGCGGTGCAGGGCTACCGGATCGGGCGTCGTCAAGGCACCGGGGCGGCGCTCGTCGGGAGCGATGAGGCCGAGCGTGCCGAGGCTCGCCGCGGGCTCTCCGGTCGCCATCCAGATCTGCCGCAGGAACTCGACGACCGAGGTCTTGCCGTTGGTGCCGGTCACGGCCGCGATTGTGCGCGGCGGCCGGCCGCAAAAGCGCACCGCGAGCCGTGCCAGGCAACGCTGCGGGTTGGCGTCGACGACGACGGCGATCCGCTCACGGTCGGGCGCCGGCAGAGCGAGCGCGTCGACGCGATCAGTCAGGATCGCGACCGCGCCGCGGCCGACGGCATCGGCGGCAAAGACCCGCCCGTCGAGCCGCACCCCGGGTAATGCCGCGAACAGATAGCCCGGCAAGACCTCGCGCAAATCGGCGGTAATGCCGGCGATCTCGGGTTCGAGCGGCGCTACGGTCGCGACCGTAGCGCCGCTGGCGCGGAGCAGGTCAGTAAGACGCAACCCGCTTGCCTATCAGGCTCTCCGGCATCAGCGCGCCAGCGACTTGCGGCGAGGACTCGTCGATCGGCGGCACGCCCAGCAGCGGGGCGATCCGGTTTATGATGCGGCCGGCCGCTGGGGCCGCGGTCCAGCCGGCGGTGGCATAACCGTGGCTCTCCTTGTTCGGATGCGGCTCGTCGACCATGACCAATACTAGGTATTTCGGGGCGGTCATCGGAAACACGCCAACAAAGCTCGACAGCAGCTTCTGGTCCGCGTAGCGGGCGCCGACGACCTTGTCGGCGGTACCGGTCTTGCCGCCGACCACATAGCCTGGCGCGTCGACCATCTCGCCGGTCCCGTAGAGGACGACGAGGCGGAGGAGCTGACGCATTTTTTGCGAGGTCTCCGGCGAAATCACCTGACGGCCCTGCGGCGCCTCGCCGGGTGGCAGCTTCAGCAGTGTCGCCGGACGCAGCACCCCGCCATTGACCAGTGCCGAGGCCGCGGTCGCAACCTGCAGCGGCGTCTCGGTGATGCCGTGGCCGAAGCCGATGGTCATGACGTTGACCTCGCGCCACTTCGCGGGATAGTGCGGTTTGCCGATCTCCTTGATCTCGATCGCCGGCGGGGTCAGCAGCCCGAAACGGCGCAGATATTCCTGCTGCCGCTCGCCGCCGACGGCAAGCGCGATCTTGGCCTCGCCGATATTCGACGAATACATCAGGATTTCCGGCACGCTCAGCGGCCGGCGCTTAGGATGGTAGTCGGAGATCGTGAACCGGCCGATGTGGATCGGATAGGTCGCATCGAACACCCCGGTCATGGTCGTCGCCCCCAAATCGAGGCCCATCGCCGTGGTGAAGATCTTGAATACCGAGCCGATCTCGTAATCGCCCTGGGTCACCCGGTCGAACATCCGGTCTGCGACCTTGACGTCCGGATGCTCCGGATCCGGCGCGTCGGGATGGTTCGGATCGAAATCGGGTAGCGACTCCATCGCCAGCACCTCGCCGGTGTTGACGTCCATGATCAGGCCGTCGCCGCCCTTGGCGGTAAAATCGTCGACGACCCGCTTTAGTTCCTCATGTAGGATGTATTGCAGGCGAATATCGATCGAAAGTTGCAGCGGTCCGGTTCGACCCGCAAGTACACCGTCGAGACCGCGCTCGACCCCGCCGAGCCCTTCGTCGTCGATCCCGACATAGCCGACGGTATGCGCGCTAAGGTCGCCATAGGGATAGACGCGGCGCTCTTCGTGTTCGAATTGCAGACCCGGGATTCCCAACTGATTGACGGCGTATTCCTCGGGCGGGGTCAGGTGCCGCTTCAGCCAGACAAAGCGCTTTTTCGACCTGAGCTTGGCAAGGACCTCGGCGGGGTTCAAATCGGGCAGCGCTGTCAACAGCTTGCCGGTCGCGTCGGCAGCGTCGAAGACCTCGCTCGGATCGGCATAGAGCGACGGGCTGTCGAGCATCGTCGCCAGCAACCGGCTGTTGCGATCGACGATATCGGCGCGCACCGGTCCGGTGATCGCCGGCCGGGCGATGCGCGGCAAAGCCTTTGCCGCCGGCCACAGCGTAACTTGCGTGATGCGCAAGGCAAGCATGGCGAAGGCGACCGCAAACAGGACCCCGGCGGTAAACATCCTGGCACGGCAGCCGTCGAGAGCCCGCCGTGCCGGACCTTCCGGGATGACCGGAACGCAAGGCGGCGGCTTGAAATGCCGGGGCCGGCAGGGGTTGTCGTCGAATTGCGGCAGCGCGACCATCACCTGCCCCCCGCGATACGGGCGATCAGCTGATCGAAAGACCGGTTGTCGAGCGCCCGGCTTCGCGGCGGCGGTGGGCTCGCCGAAGCCGTCTCCCTGACCGGCAGCGGTTTGCTGGGCATAGACGCCATCGCCAGCTTTTCCGGCGCCGCCGGGCTGCGAGGCGGCGCCAGGGCGTCCGGCGCAGCGGTTGCCGGCGGCCGCATAGCGACAGTCGCGACGGGTCCGAGATCCGGGACCGGCGCCGTCTCGGGAGCCGGTGGCGGCGGCGGGGGAGGCATCGGGATGTCGGTGACCGCGGTTTGCAGCTGCTTCTTGGTGATCGGCGCCAGCGACAGGAAGCGCTCGTTCATCGCGGCGAGCATTTCCGGCCGGTTGAGATAGGCCCACTCGGCATCGAGCACGCGCATCTCACGGTTTGCCGAGGCCGTCGCCTTGCCAACATCGCCGAGCCGGTAGACGAGCGCTTGGACCTCGTATTTGACGCCGTAGGTGGCGAGCGCCGTTGCCGACACGAGGAGCACCCAGAACACCGAGGATAGCCTGATCATGCGACTCGCCCTCCGTGTCGGGAATTTCCGGGCTGACGATGATCGGCAGTCCAGGCCGCCGCCGCGGTCCGCTCGGCAGTGCGCAATCGGGCCGAGCGGGCGCGCGGGTTCCGCGCGATCTCTGCGGCTCCAGGCGCGACCGCGCGCCGGTGCAGCAGCCGGAAGCTGGGCGGCGGCGGCGCCTCGGCTGCCGGTTCGTGGCGCGAGCGGCGCGGCGCCTCCCCACTGCGCGCCCGCAGAAAATTCTTGACCCTGCGATCCTCGAGCGAATGGAACGAGACGACGGCCAGACGGCCGCCGGGTATCAGCAATTGCTCGGCCGCAACGAGCCCGCGATCGAGTTCGCCGAGTTCGTCGTTGACGGCGATGCGCAGCGCCTGAAAGGTGCGAGTCGCCGGGTCGAGACCGGGCTCCGGCTGCGGCACCGCGCCGCGCACGATCGCGGCGAGTTCGACCGTCCGGCGGATCGGTGCCCGACGCCTCGCCGCGACGATTGCCCGAGCGACCCGTCGAGCGAAGCGTTCCTCGCCAAAGGCGTCGATCAGCGCGAACAGTTCGCCTTCCGTCAGCGTCGCGACGAGTTCTGCCGCATCCTGCCCAGTGCCGCCCATGCGCATGTCGAGCGGCCCGTCAGCGCGGAAGGAGAAGCCGCGCGCCGGCGTGTCGAGCTGAATCGAGGACAGGCCGAGGTCGAGCGCGATGCCGGCAATCGGCGCGGCGGCGACCGGGCTGATCAACCGGACCATTTCGCCGAAGCGCCCCTCGACGATCACGAGCCGCCCGGCGTAGCCCCGCTCCAACGCCTGCCCGCGCGCCACCGCCTCAGGGTCGCGATCGATCGCCACGACGCGGCAGCGCGATGCGCTCAGCAATGCCTGGCTGTAGCCGCCACCGCCGAAGGTCGCGTCGACGTAAACGGCGTCGTCGCGCGGCGCCAGTGCCGCGACCACGGCGTCGACGAGGACCGGAACATGCGCCGCCGACAGACCCGCCTCGGCCTCGGCTTCGACCGGGCTCGTCGGTTTCGCTTGGGTTCGTTTCGACCGCGCCCGGTTCATTGCCGGCGTCGCGCGCCGAGACTGCCGAGCGGTGGCATCCGCGTTCCCTGCCGGCGCGCCCGGTCGAGCAGCGCCGCCTCATGCGCCGCAAAGCGTTCGGGCTCCCAGATCTGGAATGTCATGCCGAGACCGACAAAGGCGACGCTCTCGGTAATGTGCGTGTACGCGACAAAGGGCTCGGGCAGCAGGATGCGACCTTCAGGATCGAACGGGAGATGCTGCGATCGGCCGAAGATCATCGTCGCCAGATCCTGCTTCTGCTGTGGCTCGTCGACGTCGTCGAGCGCCGCCGAAATCGCTTCCATGCGATCCAAATCGGTGGCTTCGAGCGCCTCCTGCTCGAGCAGCGGATAGGCGACGATGCCCGGGAAGTTCTGACCGGTAATCTGGGCGCGAAAGGTCGCCGGCACTGAAACTCGCCCCTTGCGGTCGACCTTGTTCACGTAAGTGGACATGAACAGCGCCACTTCTTCCCCCAACGCTCGCCCATGGACGCTCGGCAAGGGGCGCCCGATGGATGCCGCCGAAGTTCCCCCCATCGGCCACACCCGTCCATGGGTGGAAATGGGATATCATGGGTTCACATGGGTTGTCAACACTCACTTGCAATAAAACTGCAGATTTCTGAAATACCCGCTGCCCATCTCTCACAGCACATCATATAGTCTCCGGGTGAGATGCGATCACAAGGGACGGGACTTGCTTGTCGGCGCGGCAAGAGAGGGGCGGTTTCGGAGTTCGCATCGGGTTCGCGTGGCGGCTCTTGGGTCGAATTTTTGACGGTTCATCGGCGCGCAACCGACGAAGGCTGTTGTCCGCTCGAAATCTCGATGTTTGCCGGCGGCGGTGCCAAGTCGAGCTTTCTTTCGGCAATCAGCATCTTGCAATGATCGTAAATGGCGACCCGGGCGGCCTCGGTTCGATTATTGCCGTAGACACCAAGTTCCACCATCCGATCGAGGTACCAGATGGTTTGAGGATTGAGGGACAACGTGATCAACTCTGTCTTGATCGGATTTGCTTCCCTAGCCATCGTCCTGGTGTGTCTTGCCGTGAAAGAATGCCATAAGAATGGCATAAAAAAGTTCGCTTGACGAATCGAATCGCAGCGATTCCGCGAGACCCGAAGGGACCACCTCGGCCGGGACGAGAATTTCGCGGAATGGAAGGGGACCACGGTGCAACACCGGGTCGGCCGGTGGCGACGGTCGAATGCCCTCCCGCGGTGGCGGGCGCCCGGAGCTAAGTTCTCCTCACCTCGCGCCGCCGGGTGCGGGCGACCCCTAGCGCCAAGGGCCGCCCGTCTCCCCCGTCTGCGTGCGGTGGGGGCTCGCACCCCCCAATAAGCCCCGTCCGTGCCGGGTAACCTTGGCGAGCCCGATTGCGCCGACCACACCCATGCGACGATAGGCGTGCCGGCACGACCGGCAACTGCAGATTTGATCTTCCACCCGGTTGTCCCCGACAAAAATAACTTATCCCCGTTCGCTCCGCCGAATCATCCACCGCGATGCGGCGGTGCCAGACGGCGCATAAGCCGGGTTCTGTCCCGCCTGCCGCGTGGTCTGCGGCGGCGGGGATGGCCATTCCTCTGGGACGCCCGTTGCCGAGCGCCTCTTGCGACCGACCCGAGCGGCGGCGCGAAGGTTCGCCCGGCATCTCGAGGATCGCTCCGGCGATGCCTGCCGCTCCTACTTGGTCTTGCTCCCGGTGGGGTTTTCCCTGCCGCCGCCGTTGCCGGCAAGCGCGGTGCGCTCTTGCCGCACCGTTTCACCCTTACCACCCGTCCGGCGTGCCGGTTGTGGGTTTGGCGGTGTCCTTTCTGTGGCACTGTCCCTGGGGTCGCCCCCGCCGGGCGTTACCCGGCACCGTACCTCCGCGGAGCCCGGACTTTCCTCTCCTCGCACCAGGGCGAAGAGCGGCCATCCGGCCGTCTGGCGGATAAAGATCTGGGTGCGCGCGAAGGATCTGTCAAAGGGCCGCAATGCCCCGCTACGGGATCGTGCCGACCCCGACCGCCGCGGCGAAGGCGCGCTTGACGTTCCCGGCGAACAGCGGGTTGAAGAGTTCGGTCGTGTTGCCCCCGGTCGCGTCGACTACAATCGGACAGGCCATGTAGGGCGACAGAAAAGTGCTGTGGGCTGCCCGGCGAGAGGCGATAACCAGACAGATCGGCGCCACTTCGAGATCGATCGCATCGATTATATTGGCAAAACTATAGCCGTTTTCGATCAGCAGCGCGGCGCCGCCCGGCGCGTTCGCCGAGCCGCTGCCGCTCAGCCGGGAGAACTGCCTCCGCTCCAGCGCGATCCCGGCGGCGCCGCCCGCGCATCGGTGACCGCGAAGATCTCGGACCCCATGCCCAGCAGTCTCCGCGCAATGCTGCCTCTCGGCAGGCGCAGCGGCTGTCGCATTGTCCGGCACCGGACGATCTCCTAAACCTCCGGCCATTGCCTAAACCGGAGGCAGGAATTGGAAGTGGCCGTTCGCCGCGCACAACACCCGACGGCGCTGGTGCGGCGTCGCGGCATGGTGCTGGCCGCGGCGCTGATGGCGACGGCGATGACGGCGGTCGAGAGCAGCATCGTCGCCACCGCGATGCCGACGATCGTCGGCGACCTCGGCGGCTTTCGTCTGTTCAGCTGGGTGTTCACGGCCTACCTGCTGGCGATGGCGATGACGGTGCCGATCTACGGCCGGCTGGCCGACATTTACGGCCGCAGGCGGGTGTTCTTTGCCGGGGCCGGCATCTTCCTCTTCGGCACCGCATTGTGCGGCCTCGCGCCGACGATGCCGGTCCTAGTGGCGTTTCGCGCCGTGCAGGGGATCGGCGCGGGCGCCATCCAGCCGATCGCCAGCACGGTCATCGGCGACATCTACACTCCCGCCGAGCGGGCGCGCATGCAGGGCTACATGTCGAGCGTCTTCGGCATCGCGGCGATCGTCGGTCCGGGGCTCGGCGCCTTTCTCGTCGAGCATGTCCGCTGGGCCGCGGTGTTCTGGGTCAATCTGCCGATCGGCGTCGCGAGCATCGCGATGTTCGCCGCCTTTCTGCCGGAGCGGATCGAGCGCCGCCAGCATCGCATCGACTATCTAGGCGCGTTCCTGCTGATCTTGGGCGTCGGGGCACCGATGCTCGCGCTGGTGCAAGCGCGCAACCTCGAACGCAACGACATCGCCGCCCTCGTCGCCCTCGGCATCGCGGCCTTCGTCGCGCTGGCGATGCACGAAGCCCGCACGCCGAAGCCGATGGTGCCGCTCCGGCTGTGGCGCAACCGGGTCATCGCGCTCGCCAATCTCGGTATCTTCGGCACCGGCGCGGCGATGATGTCGGTCGCCGCCTTTCTGCCGACCTACGTGCAAGGGTTATGGGCCGGAGCCCGGGGATGGCCGGATTGGCGCTCGGCTCGATGTCGGTCAGCTGGATGTTTGCCTCGTTTGGCGCCGGCCGGCTGATGATCCGCACCTCCTACCGGGTTGCCGCGACGGCGGGCGGCGTGGCGCTGGTCGCCGGGGCCGCTTGCCTCAGCCGCCTGCAGCCGGACAGCGGCATCCTTGCGGCCGCGTTCGGCGCCTTCGTCATGGGCATCGGCATGGGCGCCTGCAACACCTCGTTTCTGGTCTCGATCCAGGCGAGCGTCGACTGGAGCGAACGCGGTGCGGCGACCGGCGCCAACGTTCATGCGGATGATTGGTCAGTCCTTCGGCGCCGCCTTGGGTGGTGCAGTCCTCAATTTCGGCGTCGATCGCCGGATGTCCGAGATGGCCGACGCGGCCAACCGGCTGTTGCAGCCGTCGCTGCGCCGCAGCCTCGGCGTCGCCGATGTGGCCCGATTGACCGAGGCGGTCGCCGCCTCGCTGCATCAGGTCTATCTTATCGCGACCGTGATCGCCGCCTTGACCCTCGTCGTCGCGTTGCGCTTTCCGGCCCGGTTGAGCCCGAGGCAGCCGGCGGTGCGGGCGGCGGATTGAGCCGCCGGCCGGCGGCTCAATGATCAGCCAGTCCACGAGGACGGAGGGAACCCATGCCGGTCATTCTCGGAACCGATGACTTTCGCTACGAGGTCGTCGACGATTGGGCAAAGTTACCGCCGGGCTACGAGTTCAACGCCGATGTCGCCGCCGTCGGCGTCGACCGGCACGACAATGTCTACGCATTCAGCCGCGGTGCCCATCCGATCTGTGTCTTCGATCGGCATGGCAATTTCCTGCGCTCCTGGGGCGAGGGCGTCTTCACCCGGCCGCATGGCGTCCATATGGCGCCCGACGACACGCTCTGGCTGACCGACGACGGCGACCACAGCGTGCGGCACTGCACGCTCGACGGCAAGGTGCTTCTGACGATCGGCATCCCCGGCAAGGCCGCCGCGTATATGAGCGGCGAGCCGTTCAACCGTTGCACCCATACGGCACTGTCGCCGCAGGGCGATCTCTACATCTCGGACGGTTACGGCAATTCCCGTGTCCATAAATACTCACCCGACGGCAAACTGCTCTTTTCTTGGGGCCAGCCGGGTACCGATCCAGGCCAGTTCAACATCGCCCACAACATCTGCTGCGACCCGGACGGCTGGATCTATGTCGCCGATCGGGAAAACCACCGCGTACAGGTGTTCGACGGCAACGGCAAATACGAGACACAGTGGATCAACATGCACCGCCCCTCCGGTCTCTACATGGAGAGCGGCACGCGCACACCGCATTTTTATATCGGCGAGATCGGGCCGGACATGGCGGTCAACATCGATCTGCCGAATTGCGGCCCGCGGGTCAGCATCTATACCCATAAGGGCGAACTCTTGGCGCGGCTCGGTCACGCCCATGCCGGGCTAAACTCCGGGCAGTTCATCTCGCCTCACGGCATCTCGGTCGACTCGCGCGGCGACATCTATGTCGGCGAGGTATCGTTTACCAATTGGGGCCGCCGTGTCCGCGCGAAGGGGGAGGAAATCCCACCCGGCCTGCGCAGCCTGCAGAAACTGGCGAAGGTGGAATAAGTTGCTCGTCGCTATCAAGTCTCCGTCATCCTGATCAGGATGACGGTAGGGGGAGACTTAACAATGCCGGATAACCCGCGTTGGAAACGCCGCCCGCCAGGCTCGACCTGGGGCGATTGGGGGCCAGACGATCAGCTCGGTCGGCTCAACCTTCTGACACCCGAAAAAGTCCGGCAAGGGATCGCCGAGGTCAAGGAGGGCAGGACCTTCTGCCTCAGCCTGCCGCTCGACTACCCCGGCGGCACCGTCGTCAATCCGCGCCGTCACCCGCCGCGGCTAATCGCCAACAAGCGCGAGGGCATGCCTTATATCGCCTACCCGCTCGCCCGCGAAGACCCGCGCCTCCTCGACGTCGTCTGCGACGACATTGTCGAGATGACGCTGCAGTATTCGACGCAGTGGGACAGTCTTGCCCATGTCGGGCAGCTGTTCGACGCCGATGGGGACGGCGTCCCCGAGATCGTCTTCTACAACGGCTACCGGGCCGGCGAGCACATCATCGGCCCGGTCGATTACCGCGGCGGCGAGGTCATCGAGCGCGGCGAGCATGTCGGGGCGCTGGCCCTCGCGATCGACAATCTGGCGGTGCATCCGGTCCAGGGCCGGGGCGTCATGATCGACCTCGAAGCGCATTGCGGCCGGGGCGCGAATTTTGTCGGCTACGACCAGCTGATGCGGATCATGGAGACAGATAAGATCACGGTCGAACAGGGCGATCTCGTCTGCTTCCGCACCGGCTACGACCGGGTGGTCCTCGGCATGAACAAAAAACCCGACGCGGCGGTCCTCACCGCCAATCCCGGCGCCGGGCTCGACGGCCGCGACGAGCGCCTGTTGAACTGGATCTCCCGCTCGGGTGCGGTGGCGCTGATCTCCGACAACCGCGCCGTCGAGCAGGTGCCGTCGCGCCCCTGCGAAGGGGAAGATCTCTGCGCCTCCTTGCCGTTGCACGCGCATTGCCTGTTCAAGCTCGGCGTCTATCTCGGCGAGATCTGGTGGCTTTCGGACCTCGCCGACTGGCTGCGTGCCAATGGCCGCTCGCGTTTTCTGTTGACCGCACCGCCGCTTCGCCTGCCGGGTGCCGTCGGCTCGCCGGCCAACGCGATCGCAACGGTGTAGGCCGGTCGCCGCAAACCCCGGACGACCCGGCTTCTTGACCAGGCAGACGCAGCGCCTGCATCGTCAAGCGCCGTCGGAAGAGCGTGAGGGCCGGTAATGTTCGATCGACCCACAAGGCGGTGCGCGAGGTTGTCGCCCGCGCCGTCGCGAAACCGACCGCGGTCCTGAGGGGCCTCGGCGAACCGCTTCTTGCCGGGGTTGAACACCCGATCTGCTGGGTTTCCCGTGCTGCGTCCCCATCGGGGCGCTTCCAGCCGGAGGCCTTATCGCCGCAGACGGCGCAAAAAGCCTGGATTTATCACCGCTTCTCGGGCACAGCCGTCCACGGCTGTGCAGCGGGACGGGAGCGAGTTTGTACCGGATCGGCATCGATGTCGGCGGCACCTTCACCGATCTCGTCGCGGTCGGCGAGGACGCCCGCTCGACCCTCGCCAAGGTGCTCTCGACCCCGGCCGATCCGTCGCAGGGCGTCGTCGACGGGCTCGGCCGCCTCGCTGCGATATTGGGTCTCGATCGAGCGGCGCTGCTGGCCCGGACCGAGCGCATCGTGCACGGCACCACGGTCGCCACCAATGCGCTCCTCGAACGCCGCGGCGCCAAGGTCGGGCTATTGACCACCGAAGGCCATCGCGACGTCGTCGAGATGCGCGAAGGGCTGAAGGACGACCGCTACAATCTGCGCCTGCCGCCGCCCGAGCAGCTGGTGCCGCGCCGGCTGCGCCTCGGCGTGCGCGAGCGGCTGCGCGCCGACGGCCGCGTCGAGACGCCGCTCGACTCGGCCTCGCTCGCTGCTGCGATCGAGACATTCCGGCCTGAGGCGGTGGAGGCGGTCGCGATCTGCTATCTGCACGCCTGGCGCGACCCGACGCATGAGCGTCTTTCCGGTGACGCCGTGCGCGCGGCGCTGCCCGGCGTCTACGTCTCGCTCTCCTCGGAGGTGCTGCCGCAGATCAAGGAGTTCGAGCGCGTCTCGACGACGATCGTCAACGCCTATATCGGGCCGACGCTGTCGCGCTATCTCGGGCGCCTGGAGCGCCGGCTCGGCGAAGCGGGCTATCGCGGACCGATCCTCGTCATCCAGTCGCATGGCGGCGTCGCACCGGTTGCCGAGGCCGCCCGGCTCGCCGCCGGCGCCGTGCTGTCCGGGCCGGCCGGCGGCGTCGCCGGCAGCGTCTATGCAGCTCATCTCCTCGAGCCTCTGGGGCTTGCCGGGAACCTGATCCCGTTCGACATGGGCGGCACCAGCACCGACATCTCGCTCGTCGTCGACGGCCAACCGAGCCTCGCCGCGAACCGTCGCGTCGCTGGCCAGACGGTTGCCCTCGGCAGCCTCGACATCGCCAGCATCGGCGCCGGAGGCGGCTCGATCGCCCGGGTCGACAGGGGCGGCATCCTGCATGTCGGACCGCAGAGCGCCGGCGCCGATCCCGGCCCGGCCTGCTACGGCGCGAGCGGCGCCGCGGCTACCGTCACCGACGCCAATCTGGTGCTCGGCTATCTCGATCCGGCGCACTTTCTCGGCGGCCGGAGGCGGCTCGACTGCGCCGCGGCGGAGCGCGCCGTCGACGCCGTCGCCGCTGAGCTCCGCCTAGACCGCCTGGCGGCGGCAGCCGGCATTCATCGTGTCGTCAACACCAACATGGCCGAGGGGGTTCGGCTCGTCTCGATCCGGCGCGGCGTCGATGTCAGGAAGTTCGCGCTTTTCGCCTTCGGCGGCGCCGCCGGGCTGCATGCGACCGATATCGCCCGCCAGCTTGGCATCGCGCGTGTCATCGTGCCGCGCGTCGCTGCGGTTCTTTCGGCCTGGGGAATGCTCGCGACCGATCTGCGCTTCGAGGTCGCCCGCACTCATATCGGCGACACGACGAGCCTCGACGGCGCCGCGGTCAAGCGGCTCTTCGATGAGCTCGAGTCCGAGGGGCTCGCCCGGCTGCGTGCCTCGTTCGCCGGACCGGCCCGGACGGCGCGCTCGGCCGACATGCGCTACGGCGAGCAGGTCTTCGAGATTGCCGTGCCGCTCGACGACATCGATTGGCACGCCGCCGATCCACTGCCGCCGATCGCCGCCCGGTTTCACACCCGGCACGAGGCGCTCTACACCTACAGCCTCCCGGAAGAGGCGGCGGTGCTGGTCAACGCCCGCGTCGTGGTCAGTGGCATCCTCTCGGCCTTGCCGCAGGAGCCGGCTCTGCCGGCGGCGGCGCCGGCCGCACCGCGCGCGGAACGGCCGGTCTGGCTCAACGGCGACTGGGTCGCGGCGCCGGCCTATGATTTCGAAGGGTTGGCGCCAGGGCAGACAATCGCCGGCCCGGCGCTCGTCGAGGCCGAGATGACGACGGTGCTGCTGCGCCCCGACGACCGCGCCGTCGCCACGCGGCTCGGCTGGCTCGACATTTCCGTAAAACTTCGCGGCTCGGCATGATCGCCGCCTTCCCGGTCCTGGAAGGGTCGCAGGACGCTCGTCGACGGTAAGCGTGGACCGGCAACCGTGCGCCGGGGCCCTGCGGCTCATCGCCGGCGGCAGCGGGGCGACCCCACTCTTCGAGGGATTTCCGAAAAAACAACTAGACCCGCGTGGCGCAATTCACATTCGGCAGGCGCGGCAGTTCCCAGCTTTGGCATGCCGCGGACGGATTTATGACGATCCGCGACACCGCCAATCGGAGGCATCGATGTTGAAGACCGTCGCGGCGGCCGGGTTTGCCGGGTCGCTGCTGTTTCTTATGCCCGGCGCCACCGGGCCGCCGCCTGTCGGCGGCGTGCGCCACTTGCGCGTGACCAACGAGACCGGCCAACCGATCGTCGAACTCTATCTTGCCGTCGCCGGCAGCGGCAACTGGCAGGGCGATCTCTTGGGTAGGGACTACTTGTCACCCGGCAATTCGGTGCTCGTCGCCATCGACGACCCCAACGAGAGCTGCCAGGCCGACCTCAGAATCGTGCTCGATGACGGGTCGGAACGCGTGAGCCGCGACGCAGACATCTGTCTTGTCGCGGATTTTTCGGTTGCGCGCCGCTGACCCCCGCGGCGGCCTGGCGGCCCAAGCTCCGTTGCCGCGCTGCCGCCGTCACGTGCCGCGGCCGGCGAGCGCCGCGTCGAGCTCGTCGATCGTACGGCCCTTCGTCTCGATGCCGACGAACAGGAAAGCGAAGACCGCGAGCAGATACCAGACGGCAAAATAATTGAAGGCGGGGACCATTGCCGCCACTGTCGCCTTCGGGCTGACATAGTTCGAAGCTCCGGCGATCACCGCGAGACCGGCCGGACCGATGAACTTGCCGAGATTGCTCACGCCGTAGACGAGGCCGAAGCCGCTCGCCCGCAAACGCGCCGGCCACAGCTCGGCCATGTAGGGGAAGACGATCGAGAAATTGCCGTTGCCGAAGAAGCTGTGCAGCAGCAGCAACAGGTAGAAGACCGAGACGGTGCCGAGATAGGCGTCGTGCAGGTAACCGGCGGCCGACATGACGAAAGCAGCCAACAGCGACGCGAGGATGCCGCCGTAGCGTCGCCCGAACGCTTCCGACAGCCAGGAGCCGAAGACGCGTCCGGGGATCCCGATCAGAGCAGTCCAGATCGACAGGAACGAGGCCTCGGCCGGGCTCACCTTCAACACCAGCGCCAGCAAGGTGACCCCCCACAGCGCCAGGCCCACCGCACCCGTTTGCGACAGCCCGGTCAGGATCGCCGCAGCGAGGCTGCGCGGGTATTTGAACAGCTCCCTCCAGGCAACTTTGCGCATCTCGGGCAGCACCGCCGGCAAGACGATATCGGCGGGATCGAGCCGCAAGGCCCAGGCGAGCGAGCGGCGCGCCTCCTCGAACCGTCCCATGCCGAACAGCCAGCGCGGCGATTCCGGAACCCAGAGGCGGATCACAAAGGCCATCAGCGCGGGCAGCAAGCCGACCGCGAACAAGCCGCGCCAGCCGATCACGGTGCCGAGAGAGGCGCTGAGCGCGGCGGCCAGCAGCGGACCGAGCGGCAGGAGACCGATCGACAGCCCGCTGATCCAGCCCCGCTTGGAGGCCGGCAGAAACTCCTGCAACAGCGGCAGATCGGCGGCGGCAAGCCCGCCGACCCCGAGGCCGACGATGAATTGCATGACGACCATGAAAATCCAGCTGCGCTCCGGCGTCAGCGCCATCAGCCCGGTGGCCAGCGAGAAGGTCAGGATCGTCGTCATGAACACCGTGCGGCGGCCGATCTTGTCGCCGAGCCAGCCAAAAAATATGCCGCCCGGGATCGCCGCCACGCCGGAGGCGAACAGGATCGCCCCCGATTGGCCGAAGGTCAGATGCCAATCCCTGACGAAGAACGCCAGGACGAAGCTGATCAGAAAGAAATCGAAGAAATCGAGCATGATCGAGAACAGGCAGGCCGTGAAGATCTTCCATTGGTTGATCGTCAGCGACGTCTGGCGGTCGAGCAGCTCGAGCATGCTTTCCTCCTGTTCAGTCCGGCATGGTTATGCTTGTCCCGGCGATGGGCGCGAAGGGCGGGTTCTCGCCTGTTGCCCCGATCAATACGCTGGTGGCGGGGCCCGGTCAAAGGAGCCGGGTAGCGGGCTTGCCCCTGGTGACCGGGCGCGCTACTCCGTCCTGCGGAACCAGCGGAGACAGCGAGATGATCGCAGGCGAGTTTGATGTGGTCGTCGTCGGCGCCGGGAATGCCGGCATGTGCGCGGCGCTGGCGGCGCGTGGCGAAGGGGCGCGAGTGCTCGTGCTGGAGGCCGCACCTTTCGACGAGCGCGGCGGCAACAGCCGGTACACGGCGGGCGCCCTGCGCTTTGTCTATAACGGCGTCGAGGACCTCCTGAGGCTGTGCGACCTCAGCGAGACCGAGATCGCGACATCCGACTTCGGCACCTACACGCAGGACAAGTATTACGACGATCTCGGCCGGCTGACCGACTATCGCAGCAACCCCGATATGGCCGAATTGCTGATCACGAAAAGCCAGGAAACGCTGTTGTGGATGCGCCGCCAGGGCATCCGTTTCGCGCCGATGTATTCGCGCCAGGCCTTCAAGCACGACGGCAAGTTCGTGTTCTGGGGCGGGCTGGCGCTCGAAGCCTGGGGCGGCGGCCCGGGGCTGGTCGAGGGCCTGTTCAAGGCGGCCGAAGAGCGACAGATCCAGATCGCCTACGAGGCGCGCGGCGACAGGCTGATCGCCGACGATGACGGGGTGCACGGCGTCGTCGCCAAGGTCGAAGGCAGGACCGTGGAGATCCCGGCCAAGGCCGTCATCCTTGCTTGCGGCGGCTTCGAAGCCAATGCCGAGATGCGGACCCGCTATCTTGGCCCCGGCTGGGACCTCGCCAAGGTGCGCGGCACCCGCTTCAACACCGGCCAGGGGATCAAGATGGCGCTCGACATCGGCGCGATGCCGTACGGCAACTGGTCCGGCTGCCACGCCGTCGGCTGGGATTACAACGCGCCGGAATTCGGCGATCTCGCGGTCGGCGACAATTTTCAGAAGCACAGTTATCCGTTCGCCATCATGGTCAATGCCAACGGCGAGCGGTTCTGCGACGAGGGCGCCGATTTCCGCAACTATACCTACGCCAAATACGGCCGCGAGATCCTGAACCAGCCGCACCAATTCGCCTGGCAGATCTTCGACCAAGATGTCGTGCACCTGCAGCGCGACGAATACCGGATTCGCCAGGTCACCAAGGTGACGGCCGATACGATCGAGGAACTGGCCGACAAAATGGCCGAACATGCGCCGGTCGATAAACCGCGCTTCGTCGAGACCGTGCGCGCGTTCAACGCCGCGGTCGTGCGCGACGTCCCGTACAACCCGACCGTCAAGGACGGCCGCACCACGCGGGGGCTGACGATCGACAAGACCAACTGGGCGATGCCGCTCGAAAAACCGCCCTTCGAGGCCTATTGCACGACCTGCGGCGTCACCTTCACGTTCGGCGGCTTGAAGATCGACACCGACGGTAAGGTGCTCGACACCGCGCAGAAACCGATCCCCGGCCTCTACGCCGCCGGCGAACTGGTCGGCGGCCTCTTCTATTTCAACTACCCGGGCGGCACCGGCCTCGTCTCCGGCTCGGTCTTCGGCAAGATCGCCGGCACCACCGCCGGCAAGCAAGTCGGGCGCAACAGCTAACCGATAGCAACAGGATTACCGCGAAGGACGCCGAGGGCAACGCGAAGGACGCAGCGGCGCGCCGGCGTCTAGCATACTTCGTGTCTCCTTTCGCGACCTCCGCGGTAACCCACTGTTTTCGATTAGCGCGTGATCGCGCTCAGCAGGCGTTCGAAGAACGCCTTCGGATCGTCGGCGCGCATCACTTCGCCCATCACCGCGACGCCCTGCGCGCCGGCGGCGAGGCAGGCCGCGGCGTTGAGGGGTGCGATGCCGCCGAGGGCGACGACCGGGCCGGGCGCCCGCGCCGCCGCCGCGGCGAGGCCGGCGAGGCCGAGCGCCGGGCCGTAGCCGGGCTTGCTCACACTCAAAAACACCGGGCTCAGCGTGACGTAGTCCGCCCCGGCAATCAGCAAGGTTGCGGCTTCGTCCGGGCTATGCGCCGAGGCGCCAACAAGGGCATCGGGCAAGCGGCGGCGCGCCGTTGCCGGATCGGCGCCCCTCGGCAGATGCACCCCGTCGGCGCCGGCCGCGATGGCCGCCTCGATGTCTGCATGCACCGTCACGACGGCGCCGCAGCGATGGCCGAGTTCGACGAGATCGGCGAGCAGGCGTTGCCGCTCCGTCGGCGGCAGATCCTTTTCGCGTAGGCTGAACCAGCGGCAGCCGCCGGCGAACGCTGCCGTGACGACCGCCGCCAGCGGCCGCCTCGCCTGGCTTCGGTCGGAAATCAGCAGCAACGGCGGCAGCGGCAGCCGCATCACGGGACCACCTTCGACCGCACCGGACCGAGCAGCACCTCGGCCTCGACATTGAGCCGAATCACCGCCTCGCCGGCGGCGCCGACCGGCGCCGGCATGGCCATCGCCGCCGCGAAGCGCGGCATCGGCGACGGGCCGGTCTCGGCGTTGCCGACCCGCAGGTCGCGATAACCGAGCATTGAAAGATGCAGCCGCTCGGCGATCGAGGCGGCGCGCTCGGCGAGCCCGGCCAGAGCCTCGGCGGTCAGATCCTCCTCGGCGCCGCGCACCGTCTCGGGCGAGACGTCGTAGATCATCGACGACATCAGGAGCCCTTGCGATTGCAGTGCGCCGGCGAGTTTCAGGACCGCGGCGACGGCGGTGCCGGTCAGCGTCAGTGCCTGGCTGCCGCGCCAATGCGACGGGCCGTGCGGCGGTTGCTCCTCGCCGACCTCGTAGGAGCCGGTTTCGACCGCGACGCCGATCACCGGCCGCGCCCGGCCGAGTGCTGCCGCCATCCGGCGGTTGATCGCCGCCTGCACGGCGAGCGCGTCCGGTCCCGTCTCCTCGACCCGCATCTCCGCGCGCAGCAAATCGCGAACGACCTTGCTCTCGGCGGTTTGCGTCAAATGCAGGACGGTCGGCGCCGCTATCGGCTGGCCCAACGCCGACAACGCCGGCGACAGCGCGACCGCAACCGGCAGCAGCCATCTTGCCCGCATCGCTCCCGTCCCGCCGCCAAATCCAGCCAAATCTCCGGGGTGCCCCCGGCAAGTGGTTTAGCCCGATTGCGTCCTCGATGCCATCGCCGGCAGCGATGCACCGCTGGCGCCGCTTGCCCCGGCCGCAGGTTTGGGCCAAGACGGGCGCATGCTCGAGGTCGCGACCGAACCTCAGTTGCAGGCACTCGTCACCCGGCCGCGCGCCGAGGCGCAGACCCTCGCCGCGGCGCTCGCATCGCGCGGCATCGGCGTGATCGTCGCACCACTGATCGAGATCCGCCACGTCGACCGGGCGGCGCCCGATCTCGCGGATGTGCAGGCGGTGCTGTGCACCAGCGCGAACGGCGTGCGGTCGCTGGCTCGCCTCTCCCAAGAACGGCGATTGCCGCTCTTCGCGGTCGGCGAGGCGACGGCATTGTGCGCCCGCGGCGAGGGCTTCTCCGCCGTTGCCAGCGCCGGCGGCAACGTCGATGATCTCGCGCGCCTCGCCATCGCCCGGCTGCGCCCGCAGGACGGGCGGCTGCTCCATGCCGCCGGCAGCGATCTCGCCGGCGATCTCGTCGGCACCCTGTGCCGGGAAGGTTTCGACGTCTCCCGCGAGGTCCTCTACGAGGCCCGGCCGGTCGCGGCGTTGGATCCCGCGGTCGTGGAGGCCTTGCTGGCCGACGTGATCGACTACGCCCTGTTTTTCTCGCCGCGCACCGCCGCGATTTTTGCTAGGCTCGCGGCTGCCGCAGATGTCGCGCGATGCTGCGGCCCGATCACGGCGCTGTCGATCAGCGCCGCGGCCGATGTCGAAATCGCGCGCCTGCCGTGGCGCGAGCGGTGCGTTGCCTGGCGCCCGACGCAGGCGGCGTTGCTCGATGCGCTCGACCGTCTCCCCGCCGCGCGCCGGCCGGGCCGCGCGGCTCGGCCAATCGACCGGGACGCAACAGATGACGGAAGCGGCGAGCAGCGACAATGAAGACATCGGCGCCGCGCCGCCGCCCGCGCCATCACCTTCGGGGCCGCCCGCGCCATCGCCTTCGGGGCCGCCCTTGGGACCGCCAGAGCCGCGCCCGGCCGCCCGACCGCGGCCCGGAACGGGCCGTCAAAGCCTCGTTTTTCTCGCCGCGTTCCTGGTGCTGGTGATCGCGGCTGTTGCCGCGTCGCCGTTCTGGGCGCCGGCGATCGCGCCGCTATTGCCGTGGGGGCGGCGCGCCGCCCCGCCATCCGCCGATTACGCGGCCCTGGCGGCGCGGCTCGACGCAATCGAGAACCGCCCGGCGGCGTCTCCCGGAATCTCCGCGGCGACGCTCGACGCCGTCCGCTCGACCGAGACCGCGCTGGCGCAGCGTCTCGATCGGCTCGAAGCCGCCACCGCATCCCCGGACGCCGGCCTCAAATCCTCGAATGCGGCGACAGAGGCCGAGCAGCAGCGCTTCGCGCAGCGGCTCGATGCCGCCGCGGCGCAATCGACGAGAACGGCGGCCGGGTTGCAGCAGGCGCAGCAGGACCTGGCTCGCCTCGACAAGCTCGCGGCCGACCTCTCCGCGCGGGCGGGCGCCCTCGAAGGCCGGAGCCAGGCAGAGATCGGTGCCGGCCGGACCGATGCGGCGCTGCTGCTGTCGCTGATGCAGCTGCGCGAGGCGGTCGAAGCCGGGCGGCCCTTCGCGCCGGAATATGCGGGTTTCACGGCACTCGCACAGGGCCATCCCGACCTCGTTGCCGCGGCCCGGCCGCTCGCCGCCGGGGCGCCCAACGGGATCGCCAGCCGCGCGGCGCTGCGGCAGGGGCTGGCTGAGCTCGCCGATCGACTTGCCACCGCGGCATCGCCGCCCGACCGGCAGACATGGTGGGAGGCTGCTCTCGCGCGGCTGCGCGGCCTGGTGACGATCCGCCGCATCGATGCCCCGCCGACCAGTCCCGAAGCAGTCGTCGACAGGGCGCAAGCGGTGTTTGCCGCCGGCGATCTCGCGGGCGCCGTATCCGCGCTCGCGGCGCTTTCCGGGACCGCGGCCGACAGCGCGCAGCCATGGCTGCAAATGGCGCGGTCGCGGCTTGCCGCCGAGGCGGCACTCGCCGGTCTGCAACAACTACTGACGGCACGGCTCGTTGCCGCGCCGGCCACGCTGCCGCGCGGCGCGGCCCCGGCAAGCACGCCGAATGCCGGGCCCGCAAAACCGGGGGCGCCGTCCTGATGCGCCTGGCGATCGGCCTCGTCGTCATCGCCGCGCTGGTCGCCGTCGCCGTCTATTTCGCCGATCATCCGGGTCGTGTCGCGATCCTGTGGCAGGGCTGGCAGGTCGAAACCTCGATCGGCGTGCTCGCCGCCGCCGCGGCGTTGCTGGCAGTTGTCACCGCGCTGCTGCTGCGCCTGTTGCGCGCCATCTGGCGCGGTCCGCGCACTGTCTCGCGCTGGCGGCGGGAACGCCGGCGCAGCGCCGGCTACCGGGCGTTGAGCCAGGGCATGGTTGCGGTCGCCGCCGGCGAGGCGGAGGAAGCACAGCGGCTTGCTCGGCGTGCCGGCGCCTTGCTCGCCGACCCGCCGTTAACCCTGTTGCTGTCGGCCCAGGCGGCGCAACTCGGGGGCGACGAGGATGCGGCGGAGAAATACTTCACGGCGATGCTCGACCGGGCCGAGACCGAATTTCTTGGACTGCGCGGCCTCTTCAACCAGGCCTTGCGGACGGATCAGCGCGGCGTGGCGCTCGATCTCGCCGAGCGCGCCCGCCGATTGCGCCCGAATGCGCGCTGGGTCACCGAGAGCCTGTTCGCACTCGAAATCCGCGAAGGCCGATGGGAGGCGTCGCTCGACACGCTGCGGCAGATGGTCAAACGCCGGCTGATCCCAGCCGAGCGCGGCCGCCGGCACCGCGGCGTCATTCTACACGAGATGAGCCGGGCGGCGCACGCCGAGGGCGACCGACGGCGGGCGATCAAGCTGGCGGCGCAGGCGCATGGGCTGGCGCCGGACCTCGCAGCACCCGCGGCTCAGCATGCGCTGCTCTTGCTCAAGGAAGGACGGGCGGGCCCGGCGGCAAAGGCCGTCGAGCGCGCCTGGCGCTCGGCACCCGACCATGCGCTCGCGGAGCTCTACGACCGGATCCATCGCGAGGCACCGCCGCTCGCCCGGCTGAAGCGCTTCGAACGCCTCGCGGCGCAGAACCCGGAGGCGTTCGAAAGCCACCTGGCGCTGGCCGAAGCGGCGCTTGCGGCGCAGCTCTGGGGCGAAGCCCGCCGTCGGCTCGAACGGGCACTGCAAACGCCGCCCTCGGCGTCGGCGCCGGCCGAGGCCGCTCCGAGCCGGCGCCTGTGCCTTCTGATGGCGCGGCTCGAAGAGGCCGAGCATCAGGACTTCGGCCGGGTGCGCGAATGGCTCGACCGCGCCGTCGCGGCACCCCCCGAGCCGCGCTATGTCTGCGCCAGCTGCGACGGCGAGAGTGGCGAATGGCGTTCGCTGTGCCCGCATTGCGGCGCTTTCGACACGCTGTCCTCGGGCACGCCGGCGGCGGCGGGCCCGGCCGTGCCGGCCGCAATGCGACCCGCTGCGGCCACCATTCCCGAATTGCCGGCGGCAGGCGCCGCCGCCGGGTAACCCCGATCCGCGACCGCCCGGCCGGCTTGGCGGGAGCCGCGAAAGCCGCTAAGAATGCGGCGGCCGCCCCGGTAGCTCAGCGGTAGAGCAACCGCTTCGTAAGCGGTAGGTCGTTGGTTCAAATCCGACTCGGGGCACCATTTCATCTCAAATAGTTAGCGCGCAAAGAGGCTGATATTCGGGACGCCGATAGGCGCGACCAGGGCTTTGGGCTAGCAAACCGGCTAGCAGTACCCTTTGATAGCGGGTCCTGCGGCGCAGGGGCCGGTTTCGACATCTCCCGTATGAAACATTATCGTGCTCGCCCGGAATTCGGTGTGCTCAAGCTCGCCTCCGGCAGCGCCGTAAAGGCAATTGAAGGACCTCGGCTCACCTCGCTCATGCTGCTCTCTTTCGCGGTTTTCCTATGCCTTTCCGCTCGTCGATCGTTTTCCAATCGAACCAATCGACAACCCGCTTTTGCTCGGACCGTTTATCCCACACGAACCACGCAAAGCAGGTATTGCTAGGTGCGCGACGCCCTTGCCAGCCATGCCGGTGCATCATCGGCAAACGCCGAGATCATATCCAAATTCGGGCAGGCTGATGTTTGCGGAAAAATTCCAAACGTGCGGTGCTTTCTAGGAAATTCGTTCGCAACAACAATGCTAGATAAAAAGTTTCGTGTAACGCCTTTTCCGCGAACTTCATTGCCAGTTTATACGGGGGATCGATAACTCACCCCAAGCTACCTTCTAGTGTCGGCTTTCAGATAGTCGATCCCACTTTTGCAGTTGAGAAGACCATAATCCACGAGATCCGATGCAACCACGGTGAGCCAGCCGCAACCAACGGGCGAACTATGCTCCGTCGCCCGCCGCCGGTTCCCATATACAATCTGGCAACGACCAGCTTCTATGCTAAGACCTACGCCGCCTCCGGTGGGCTGAGTAAGCATCTAATCCGCGATCAGCATGTGATGACTGCTTTATTTCCTTTCGTTTTCCCCTGAGCACTTCGGACACACGCCCAGGATTTATGTTTAGGCGCTTACCGATCTCTGCTTGAGAAGATCAGCTCCGCCGCCTTTATCGCTCTGATCTCTCTCTCACCGCCTCTGTCATGGTGCCGATGTCTTCGCGCGCGCTGTCCGGACGTCGCCTCCCATTTCGTTAGCTAGCAGATCTAACTCCGCGCAGTGCAGTTCTATGGCGAGCACGTGTAAGCGCGCGCAACCTCCGGCAGTCTCATTGCCGTCGCCCTCCGGATGATCCGTATCGAGAGTGCCTATCCTGCCCGCCATCGTCAACCGATGCGGCGATGTAGGGCCATGGGACGGATTCCAAAACTGATAGTGGAGATTAAGAACTCAACCAGCGCCTTCGTCTTCAGGTGGGTGATGCTCAAAAATGAAGAATAACAATCCCGCGCGCGTACAAACGCCGCCAATCCGAATACACATGCCCCGCACCATGCTGCGACCAAAATACGGTTTATCCATGACCCGTCTGTAGACGGCGCGAATATGATATAGGTATTGAAATGATAGCTAAAAAAAATCCCCATTTTGTTGCCACTTTAACATACCGCGCGATCGCTGAATACCATGGTCTTAGCTATACGCTTCAACCGCGTATCAATGATTACCTGAATACTTCCATAAAAGGTAGCAAGAAATCCTGTTATCACGGCGAATATGCCGGCGATTGCCGTATATACATTCCCTAATTCAATTTTATTTGTAGCAATGGTACGGGCTATTGCTTCGCCATACCAAGCGACAGTTGCAAAAACCAGAACACCCGCAATAGCAGGATAACTTTCCTGCCAAAATAACCGGGAATACCTGATGTGATGGCCACGTCATTAATCTCATTGGCCAAATTGCCTCTGTAAGACGGCTCTATTTTCGTTGAACGCCTGTGCTACGTTTGAAAATCTAATCGCCGCGCTGTCATCAGGATTATCGTTTGGTAAATCGAGTTCGCGACGAACACCAAGATGGGCGTCTAGCAAATCAAGTGTACTATAGTGTCCGTCGTCCTCGACTATTTCAGCTTCAAGCTTCGAAATGGCGCCGCGGTCGGCGGCCTTCTCTCCTTGAACCAATTTACAGTCGAGAAAAATCTCCTTGGTTGAATGTCCGGGTCTCCAGCTCCCACCTTGTACCTGATCTCGATCTAGCTTCCATTCTCGATCTATCAGTTCGACCAAACCTTGCTTGATCCGGCCTTGTCGACCGTGATCGTTTCTAAATTAGAGGTGTAGCCACGCGTACTGCTAACTCGCGAATGCGTCCATTCCGAGCAGCTTCAAGAACAATCATTGAGCACCGGTAAATAGGAATAACCGCGGCAATCACACATGTCCGAATATACGGAAACATTCTTGTTAGCCCTACGCCATTCGCCAACTTTCGATAGCCAGAACCGATAATTGGGCTTCATATGCCATAGTTGATGACCGATCGCGCGAATGCCTAATGGTGCCAGACGACCACCCGGTAGCGCTTGCGGCGGAAGATGGTCCGTCTGTCGCACAAGCCGTCCTGTCACCACGTTGTTATCGATCGTCAACTTGTCCATCCAGAACTCTATGCCTGATACCTGCCGCACACGCTGCGCCTCGGCAATCGCCCAATTTGCCTAAGCCTTTCGAGGAACGGCACGCCCTGTGAATGCGCAGTCGCTATGACGCGGTAGAACCTCACCGTTATCGATTTGTCCAAAGATGCTCTTTTCCCCCATGTCGGGGCGCCGCTGCGTGGCAGCGACCTTCATTGCCTCCAAGAGCATCTTAGAGATTGCATCAGATATTCAACGGCTCGCGTACAGCGTTGTTGATGTATCACAACTACCTAGGATTGTCTTTATAGTTGTAGGTGAGACAGCTACCATAATTCCGCTGAACGCCGGCAGTTCGGCGAGAAACAGCACGTCACGATGGGCGAGCCAAATCTCGCTCGGCGCTATCGAAGCTCGCCATCGACATAGGTGCGCACCGCCAACACCGGCTTGCCTTCGACGGTGGTGGCACGGCCGATCCACTTGCCGCCGCTCGGCACGATGATCGCAAATTCCAGATCGTCGGCAGCGGTCACGAGCCTATAGGCGCCAGCCAGCGCCCGCAGGTCGGCGCGCACGGCGCCGTCGTCATTCGGCCGGCAGCGCTCGTAACGACGAGCTAAACCGTGCAGCCCAGGTCAGCCACCAGCAGCGCCTCGTCGCTGAGGCGCAGTCGTGACCGTGCGCAGCGTGATCGAGACCGACAGCTCGTCGCCCTCGATCCGCGAGGGAGGTCATCCGGCTGGATCGCAGCCGCAACTCGGCGATCCGCAACCTCGGACCCTCAACGTCGGCAACGAGACCGGGCGGCAGACGTGCCGCAGGCTTTGCAGCGGTCGCAGAGGCCGCACAGCCACTCGGCTTTGTCGCGGCTCGACCAGCCGGGCGCGGCTTCAGCGGCGCCAGGATGCGCCGGACCTCCTCGCCTTCACGATCCTGGTAGAGGCGATCTTCGACCGGAGAGGCGCGCCAAACCCAACTCGGCGCCGACCCGGCCCGGCGGCGGCTGCTGCGACGCGCCAAGCCGCCGAGTGCGGCATCGCAAATCGCTGCGGCCCGTTCTCGGCTGATCGATCACAGACGCCGGCCGGCGGCTTCGATCAATGCATCGCGACGCGATGCCGTCCGCGGCACGAGCGCCACGGTCAGAACCGCAACACCGGCCCGGCGGCGATGCAGATAACGAGCTTGATATCGCCGCCGTCATTGACAACGAAAACGCCCAAGCGCGGCGCCCCCGCACTCGTCCCGGCCTCGCTGGAGGCCCCGGCGCGGCGATCGCCGGCAGGCTCTGCGGTGCCGCCGAAGGCGGGATCGCCATGGCGATTTTCCGCATGCGGCAACCGATTTCGAGAGCCCCGCCACGATCTCGCGCTCGCCCGCAAACCCTGATCATCCATCCTAGCTACCGTAGCCAGGATTGGTCAATCGGTTAGCGCGAGACAGGCGTGACATCGGACTGCTCTCTCTCAGGCGGCCTCGGTCGACGGCAGGACACCGGCGGGCAGCGGCGGCCTCGATCGCTTGGCGCCGCGCCAAGCCCCCCAGCTCCGGCAGCCGGCGCTGGTTAGTTCCTCGCCTTGTTCGACAGCCGCAGCGACCGGGTCCGGGCATAAGCGACAGCCGGGGCAAACGGCGGCGGCGCGTTCGGCCGCCTGCGCGCACCGCCGCAATGGCGCGCTCGCCGATCTGAAGCCCCGAGCGCGCCGCAGCCACCAGGCGGTCAATCGCCTGCTCGTCGCCCTCTTCGGCGGCAACGACGAGGCGAGCGAGCTTGGTACGAATCGACGTGACCGCGCCGCTGCTCCATCGCGATCGCGAACGGGTTCGTCGATGCCCGGCGCTCCGGTTCGTGCCACTGCCACTCGGCGCTGGCGTCGACCACAAGGCGCGCCAGATGGTTCTCCCAAAGCGCCTTCTCGTGGTGCTGCCGAAGGCATTCCGGGTGCCCGATCGGCGTCGATCGTCGACGATCGAGCTCAGGCGCGAACGCCGCGCAGCCAGCGCTGTCGCCACTCAAACTTCGCTCAGCGCGCGCAGTCTCCTCGACCCGGGCGCGCTCGCCTCGACTAGCTCCTCGCCAGCACCGCTCGCGCGCCAAACTGCCCAGCGCAGTGAACCCTGTCCGCAGCATCGCCAGCGCTCGTCGCGCCTTCGTCGCATCGCGCCCAGCAGCCCGCAGTCGTCGCACGCGTCGAACGCTCTCTCACCTCGTCGCGCATTCGTCGCGCCTCGCGAGTCGTCGGTGTTGTCGCACAGTGCCGCCGCCGGCGCCTCGTCTTGTTGCTTCGTCCAGTCGGCTCGGCGGCGAGCGCAGCTGTCGGCGTTGCGCTGATCGAGCCCGTCGTATTGCGCCGCCTTAGCCTCGGCCGAGCGCACCCGCGCGGTGCCGCGCGCGAGCGCCCCCTCGGCCTCGGCCAGCTCCTCGGCCGCAGCCTGCCGCGCCGCGATCGCCGCGCCGAGCGCCGCCCGCGATCGCCGGCCGCGGCTAGGTCATCGCCGCCGCCCGTAGTATTCGCTGCCCGGTCGACTTGAGTTATACTCGCGATAGATTTCGTTGAGGTTGGCCAGCATCTGCCGCTCGACCGACCCGCCGCCGTCTCGCGCTCGGCCCGCGCCCCGCCGCAGCCGGTCTTGCTCGCCCCGCTACCGCCGCAGCCGCCCACGTCGCGCCGCCGGTAGATCGCCAGCTTCCCAGAGCGCCCATCCCGCCCCAGCCGGTAGTCGCGAGCCCCGCCAGAGCCAGGCGCAGAGTGAAACCAAACCGTAGCCTGGTCAGAACCCCGCCGGACAATCGCAACCCGCCCCAGCTGCGCATCCTCGACTAGCTCGTAATCCTCAGGGTGTTCGCCGCCCACCTCGTAGAATACCGCCGACAGCTCAGCCTCCTCGCCGTCATCGATAGGGTCCTCAGCCGTCCCCTCAGTCGCGCGCAGATCGCCCCCCGGCTCCAGACCATCGCGTTCTTGCAGATCCCAGCCCTATCCCTGCTCGTACCGCTGGCCCGCACCGTTTATCAGCTGCGTCGTGCCGCTCGCATCCTCGCCGAGCCCCAGCCGCTCCCCCAGCCATCCGGGCGAGCCTAGCCGCTCGTCGCCGTAATTCGTCAGCCGCTCGTCGTTGTATCCGCCGTCGCGACTGTCTCGTGTGCGATTCGACAGCACCCCGCCGTCCAGCGAGCGCATAGCCGCTAGCTCAGCATCCCGCTCCCGGCGCGCAGCCATCGCCGCGTACCGCCGTATCGCCTCAGCATCGTTCTTCAGGATAGACCTCCTCCATAAATCCGCCGTCGCTGTGCTTCCCCGGCTCGCTACAGCGCCGCCCAGTATCTGATTATCCGGGCCACCGCGAAATCCCGTCGGCAGCCTGCTCGAGCGTCGCCCGCTGCGCCGCCTCGCACCGCTGCCGCTCCGCCGGTGTCAGCTAGCCGATCTCGCCAGCCGCGTACTCGCGAGCAATCCAGTCTTGCCTTGCGCGCTCAGTCGGATAGCCTCCAGCCAGCCGCCGCAACTCACTGTCGCGCAGTACAGCTGCATCCGAGTCCTGCCCAGTAGCCTCGGCCTGCTCGCAGATCTCAGCCGTCTCCTTAGCCCTGGCAGCCGCCTCCGCTACCTCCCGCGCCGCCGCAGCCTCGGCGACCTCAGCAGCGCGCTCCCAGTCGTCCCGCGCCAGCCGCAACCTAGAGGACTGATCCGCCATCGCCTCGATCGCCGCCAGGCTCGCCATCGCCAGCGCCTCGTCGTCGTCAATCTTGTGCGAGGCCTTCTCCTTCGCGATCCGCCAGCCGCGCGCGTTCTCGACCGCTATCGCTCGCTGCACCGCGAGCCGGACCTCGGCATCCAGATACGCAACGTAGTTGCAGCCCTTGTCCAGCTCGTATAGATAGCTCCCCGCATCGGTCAGCCTCGCCTGCGTCTGCAGAAACTCGTCCATCAGCACCCCGTCCTGCTCCAGCCGCTGCGCGCTCGCCTGCATCTGATACAGGTCAACCTGACCTCGCGCAGCCGTTGTCTAGATTGCCACTCCCGTAGAGTCGCCTCGATCGTGCCCTCGTAGTCCAACAGCTCCGTCACACTCAGCTGTAGAATCCGTTGTGCAATAAGCCGCACTCGCTGCGCATCATCATCCCTCGCCACTGTGACTACCGCAGTGCTGTCGCGCTTCACCGAGGCGTCGATCCCAATGTATATTTCCCAGAAACCCGCATTGAGCCGCGGTGTCCACTCTAGATCGGTGCTCTCGTCCCACCAGTCCATATCGTTGAACAGCAACTCAGTCGTCACCCAGCGGTTCTCGATCTGTCGCAGATACGCATTCGGTCGCTACGCCTCGCGCATCTGCTCGCGCCACGCTTCCGTCTGCCAGAGCGCCGTGAATTCTTGCGTCCAAAAGCTAAGCAACCCGCCGTTCGCATACAGTCCGGAGCGAGACCTGGCCCGCCATGCCGCGCTTGTAGAGTCTTTCCAGCAGATCGCTCTCACCGTCGAAGCCGGCATAGCTCACCGTCAGTCGGCACGCTATCCGCCGCGTTAGCGGCGGTATCATCTCGTCCCAGAGCCGTTTAGCGCTCTCTCTAGCGTAGCCCCACAATTCGTCGAAAACCCTGATCGACTTATTGGCTCTAGCCGCTCCCGCATAGTCGCTGTCTATCGCCGTTATCATCTCACCAGTCTACTTGAACTCGATCTTGTTCTCGGTCGCCTAGCATCGCCGTCAATAGCGGGCTCGCCTCTACTATGCGGCTCGCAGCCTGGAAGACGCGCCCTTGCGCCTGCTCGTAGTCATTGGCGCAGCAATAGCCTTCCGCAAACCGGCCGCCCAGTACGCGCACTACTACAAGAGCAGCATCGCGCCTAAATCTCTCTTGCCCGACTTCTTCGGCGCCTATCACATCAGCTCCGGATATAGCAGCGACCGTCCGCGGTAAGCATGAAGGCGTATTGCAGGAACAGCCGCTCGGCCGCGGTCAGCACGAACGGCCTCCCGGTCTCCGGGTCGACCAGACGCTCGCAGAACTCGATCTGGTCCGTTTTCTCTCAGCCGCCTCGCCTTGCCGCGGCAGGCTGTCGATCCACTCGTCAGTCGACATCTGCGGCGTCGCACGCGGCGCCTTGCCTAATTCTCGCAGATCTAGTCGCAACCGCGTTTCCGCTGCTAGCCGACCTCGGATCGCGTGGCCGCTCAGCTCATCGCCACAGTCTATCCGTGCGTCCAGTCCGCGCAACCATAACTCGATCTAGCAAATGCGCGCGATGATCAGCTTTTCCTTGTAGGACGCCGTCCTGCTTAGATGTCGGAGCAGCTCACATAGTCCTGTTCGACGCGTAGCGCTGCCGTGATCGCTGATTGAAGGTCCGCGGCGCTAAAATGGCTCACTAGCGCGATCTGGTGCAGACTGGTGCGTTGTGGCGGGGGCGGTCTACAGGCCGGTTTCTTTACTCGCTTCGTTGCCTGTTCGCTAGCCAATTGTTAGCCCATCTCTCGTCTTAATTGGTAATTCCCTCATTATAAATGATAACCTACCGCTGAAATCGCAGTAGCGCACAGAATTACCTAGCATGACATGCGCACGTATCGCCTCGATCTCCGGCCTCAGCCCGTCGCTCTGCAGCGGGAAAGCTCAGCGCAGAACGAGGCTCGGGCGGCGAGGTCTCGATGCCGCTCATGCGCTTGCGCTGTTTGTCGTTTAGCGCAGATGCGAGCGGTCCGTGAGTTGCGTTGATCAAAGGCGTCCTCCCTCCCTAGCGAGCGCGGGTCATGGTGTGCGCGGTGGTATGCGCGGTTCTTGCGCAGTTTGAAGAGTGCGCAGTTCTACTTTTACCCTTAAGAGTCTTAGATGTGCGCACGCGCGGTTGTGCGCGGTTTGTGCGCGGTTTGGGCAGATCAGGATCAGTCAGAGAAGCGGGGTGTGGGCTCGCGGCGCGGCGGCAATAAGCGAGATTGTTCGCGCAACTGTTCCGGGTCGATCTTGGGACCGTAGCCTTATGCTACAGTTGTAGCACCATCTGCTATAAAGCTATCTTATCGTAGCATCTCCATATCACAGTTTTTCAGTCTATCGTGAAATTGACTTAGCAAATCCGCTTATACAAACTGTGATGTATGGCACATCAAACGCACCGGGTCGCTCAATCCGCTGTTGCAAACGAATCGTGCAAACGGCGATATGAGGTGCACAATACTTCGCTTGCTGATTCGATGGCTATAAGCCCTTATGAAAAGCAACAATTCTTAGTGGACGTCAAGGTATCAGCGAAACTAAATCAGTATCAGTTTATACGCAAGATGGATCTCCGACACATTCTTTTCTACATACTTGCCGTGTTGCCCTAGATCTCATCAAATCAATTTCATATTCTTACGCTATAGCGAGTTAACAGGTTTATTGATGACGAGCTCGAGCGTACCCGGCCTGAACAGAAAGCCCGCGGCGCCGACAATCTTATGTTAGGAATTCGGTGTAAAGATGCTTTACCCGAATTTCGCGATTCGTGGAGCATCTTCTTCAGTTGTAAATTCCCTCGACAGGTCGGCGCAAATCAATATCTGTTTTAGATGTTATCTTCTCGGCGATGTCGATCTAGTAGTCTCCGCGTTTTGCTCGTCGTCGAAGCAGTCGATCACTAATTTTTGCTATATTTATGACAGTGAAGGAATTCATTCGTCGATCTCTCGTTCAGCATAATAAAGCAGTCCTATCAGTTCGGCGGCCTTGGCCTCGTTCAGAGTGGTGGCTACGACAGGTTTCCGTCAGCAGTCCTATTTGTAAGTGTGTTCCAGGAGCACTTGGTAGTTGATCTAGGAGGCGACCAGAGTTGCTGCCTCGTCGTGGTCGCTGCCGAGAGTTCTGGCGATAGGTGTGCAGACCCATTCGTCTTTTGTTTGCCGAGCTGAGCTATAGAACTCGTCGAGCTCATTGAGCGGTATGGGTGGATCGTGTCGAAGATGGTCTTCAGCGCGACCAGCGATATCTCTTCGACCGTCGAAGGAGGCGTCCACAGCGTGGTGACTTGCACGTTGTCGCTGTCCGTATACGCTTCGTCGCTGTCGCCGAGATCAACGCTTTCATAGCGTTACTAAGTCTCGTATTCTATCTGTGTTGCTAGTTCTCTTTCGTTCCGGCGATCCGGGTATGGCGTAGCTATGATGTGTCCGGCGGCAGCTTCAGTTCGATCGCTTCGGCAGGCATCATCCGCATCAGAACGCGCACTGCCTTGAATGAGGCGCGCAGGGCCGTGAAACGTATTAAATAGTCAGAGTTTCCTGTTGCTCCTTTGCGCAGGTGATGCAGTACCAGCTCAGCGGCGCTGCTTTCGCGAGCCACCTGTTTGACTTCGCTAGCTACTGAAGCGATCAAGACATTGTTGTTGCTGTCGTCTAGCCCATGAGCGTGATTTAGGGGTCGACAATCAGTAGCACTGCGCCAATTCGCGTCAGATGCCAGATCAAGGCATCGTCATTAGCTAGCACGATGTTCCTATCTGTACTATAAGCAGCGAACGCGATCGCGCGGTCGGCGGTGAATAAAAAAGAAGCTGCCGATCACCTACTATAGTAGATCTTGTAACGCAAGCACGCGGCGGCTATTCGGCGCCGCCATTCACTTTCTGTGTCTTCATAGGTAATGATGTTAACGGAGCCGCTTTGCCATATGCGTTCGCCTAGAAGTTCCTCTCGGTGATCATCGATAGCGCGATCAGAACTGCCATGTCGCCTTTGCCTGCACCATCGGCTGCTGCGTCGCGGCCAATAGCCATACAGCAGGAAGTAGCTATAGGCCCAGGTTGTGGCATAATTTCAGCAATAGGATGCGGTGCCGTAGCAGCACATAGGAGAGCCGCCGCGCCCTCGTTCTGTCTATCGCCGCCTGATACCGGCGCAGCGGCGGCCAGCCGCTCTAGCTCAGCGACCTAGTCGTCGTCGTCGAGTCAATCAGTTACGTCGCCTTTCGCTGTCAGGCCTAGAAGTTCGATGATGCGTATGCTGGCAGCGAGGTCTGCCAGCTCTGCGTCGATGTCGCGGGCGTGCTCTCTGCCTGCCTCGTCGTTGTCTGGCAGAGTCAGACATAGCCCGGTGAGCCAGCGCGAGATTTCGGAGCGCCATTTGCGGGCGCCGCCGTGGTTGCAGGTCTCGATGATCCTGTTGTCATAGAGGTTGTCGACATCCTTTTCGCCCTCGGCGACGAATACCGTCGCCTTCTTGTCCTGCAGCAGCTCCTAAGCCGGTAGGGCAGAGGCTCAACGCTGTCCACGTTCTCTATGTAGCAGTCAGTCGAGCCGTTTTGCCGCCGCTGAAATAATCTTTTCAGCTCGGTCTGGCAAACCTGATACCGCAGCGCCCCGTCGTCGGCGCTGTAGCTGTAGACAGCGACGATGCGGCGCCATCCATTCGCACTCTCGATCAGCTTGTCCCACAAGTCCGCTCGCGCAGCGCGCTCATCACTGCCGCTTGTTCGCAGCCGTTTCGGCAGGTGAACAGCGTCTTTCCGCCGCGCTCGACGATGGAGAGGCTCGGATCGTGGTCATCATCGTCTGGACAGCGGCAGCGCCAGTCAGCTCCGTCGCGCTTGGCGTCTCCGAGTGCAAGGCGATCTCAGCTGCGGTCAGAGCCATATCGTCCACCTGATCGTCCGCCATCGGCGGCGATGATGATCGTGCAGATCCTGAATTTCCTGTCCGTAAAGTAGAGCGCCGAGGTCCCAGATAGAGTCCGTAGCGCCGAGGAGTAGCACCTTCATCAGGGTGTTGCCGCTGACGCGCGGCCGCGATCTGCCCGGCGACGACCGATAGGCCGTGGTGTTCGATCTCATCGCGGCCGGTCCAGCTGTTCAGCCGAGTCCGTCCCGAACGGCAATCGCATCACCTTTTCCCAGCTCGATCAGTCGCTCGGCTTCGTCGGCGAAGGCGATCACGCTGATGAGGATCTATTCCTTGTCCTCGGCCGCGACCCTGAGCAGCGCGGTTGTGAATGGGCCCTTAGAGCCGTTGCGCTGCACCGGATCGGTGATCAAGGTGCCGGTGGCCAGCGCATGGAGGCTCATTCCGTCGCCTCCCTTGCGCGGCAGCGCCGTCTAGAGAGCGCTCATCGCTCTCGCTCTCACCCGCGTCCGCAAGCGCGTCGCGGCCGCATCGATCCGGATCTAGGCGTCGCTGCAGCTTTTCGGCGCATACTCAGCCTGTTGGGCGCTGACTTCGCCCGCCGGGCGCCCATCAAGGTCGACGCGATGGCGCCCGCGGTGCACCGCGCGAGATACAGCGGCTGCTCGCAATACCGCGCGAGAAATTCTCGCAGCTGCGTGCGGGAAAGCCCGGAAACCGGCCCACGAGATCGAGCCTGACGCCGACCTTCAGCGCCCGGATGCGCGACCCCTCATCGAAAGCGGCAACGCCCGCACAGCCTCTTGCGATCTCCGCCCATAGAGCCGGAGCCGGCATCGCGATCTCCGGAGCCGGCAGCGGCTCGAGCTGCGGCTCGGTCGCGATACCGAGGCGCCGTTTGACGACTGCCGCAACCTCGGGTGAAAGGCTGAGCCTGCCCGTTGTTCGGGCGCCCTGTTGCGGCGCGCGATGGGCGGTGCTATTCCGTGGCGCGTCGTCGTCGTTTTTGAGATCTGCCGTCCCGCTGGCCGCTGGGCGGCTTTCTCGTTTATCGGGCGGCCGGTCGCGGCGCGCCGCGCCGGAGCCGGATCGTGTCGACGAAGGCATGGTTCTTCATGCCGCGTCGGGGGTAGCACCCCGCTTCGGCGCGCGGCCGCCAGCCCGGATGCGCAACTCAATCCACCGCGCAACCTCATCGGCGTACCAACCAACGCTATTGGGCCCGAGCTGCACGCGCAACGGGAATTCGCCGCGATGCTCCAACCGCCAGATGTGGACCGCCGAAAACGGCACGAGCCGCTGCAACTCGGCGCGCCGGATGATCCGCCGCCCACTCACCGAGACGTCAGGGGCCGCCCACGTGGCTAGCTGACCCTCGGCGTGTTCGGACGATTTCATGTCGACCCCCGCGTAATACGTCGTTGAGACGCACTACATAGCGGGTCGTGGGCAGCGAAAAATGGGGCGGCAATTCCGAGTTTTTGCACCCCCTCCTATTTAGGCTCGTCTCTTTAACAGAGTGGCGATTGTTGCCGGGCTTTGATGGATGCCCAGCGACTTGAGCGCCTCGCAAATTATTTTTACCAGCGGGCCATCGGGCTTTGTCGACGCATTTTTGCGACCGGCGTTCGCGAGCGCATCGCGCACAACCTCGTCGAGCTTCCCCGCTATGAAATGCCATGCCCGCAGTTGTGGGCCCTGCTTCGGCGGCGGCCCGATATATGGCTCGGACAGTGCCAGCGCATTCCAGAGGTCAATCAAGCGGTCTGTTCAGGACCAATGTAGCGGGCTTTCGCCCAGTTATGGGCCTCCGCCGCGGCCAAGTAGTCGCCAAGCGCCGTCTTGAGCTCGGCGGTGGCGCGCTGCAGGCGATGGCCGGCCTCGATCCTGGTTTCCGGCGGTGGCACAGGCAGGGCAGAAAACTGATTTACGAGCCGGGCGATCCGATCAATTTCCGGCGCCGCCGGCGCCGCCGGCGCCCCACGGTGTCGCGGTCCGCCCGTCGTCGCCTCGGTGAACCATCGCTCTACCTCCTCGTATCCCTCCGGCCGCGGCTCCTCGGCGAAGCCATCTTCTGGCACCGGCAGCGGCGGCCCACCCCAAAACTCGCGATTGCGATTGTTCAGCTCCCAAAGCGCGCGCTGGGGCTTCATGCGCGCAGCGCCACGACGTTGGTTGCCGCCGGGCGCACCAGGCTTTCGATGAAGCCGCCCAGCGCTTCGAGCGCGGCCTTGCGCTCCTTGAGAAATTCGTGCCGGTTGTAAACGTCCTTGATCATGCCCTTACGGTTGCCGGCGACGTCGTTCAAGGTCCTATCGGCGACGTCCGACGCGACCTCGAGGCGGACCATCAGGGTCGCCGCAGTCCGTCGGATGTCGTGCAGAATCCAGGCGTCGATTTCTGCATTCGGGTCACCGGTGGCCTCGCGCTTCTGCTTCGTCATCGCCGCGTCGAGCCGCTCCTTCGGCTTCGAGAAGCTGCTGATCACGGTCCCCGCGCGGACGGGAAGATGAGGTCGCCGCCGATCCTCGGCACCAATTCGAGGATCTCGCAGGCAAGCGCGGAGAGATGGACGACGTGTGCGCGCTCACTCTTCGTCCGCTCCTTCGGCAGCGTCCACATCCCGGCCTTGAGGTCGAGTTCGGACCAGCGCATGCCGGCGACCTCGCCCTCGCGCTGCGCCGTCAGCAACAGCAGCTTGAAGATCGGTCCGAAGGGCCAGCCGGCGGCGTCGGCGCCGCGCCAGAGCCAGACGATCTCGTCGTCGTCTTTGTGGCCCGCCTCGTCGCCGCACAGCACCCGGTCGCGCGCCTTCTCCTTGGTCAGCGGCGCGATGCCGAGGGTCGGGTCGTCGGCGACGAGCTTCTCCGCCTTCGCCCATGCAAAGAGCGTCCGCAGCCGGGTCAGAGTCCGGTTTGCCTGCATGGCGGCGCCGCCCGTGGCGCCCTTGCGCCGGCGCTCGCGCCCGCCGGCCTTCTCCCACAGCAACGCCTTGACGTCGCGGTCGGTGATCTCGGAGATCTGCTTGTCGCGCCATTTCGGGAGGACGTCGTGTTCGATGATGCGGCGGACCTCATTGGCATATTTCGGCGACCAGCCCCCGGCCTGGCCGCGCTCGGCGAGGAAGCGGCGGGCCGCGACCTCGAACCGGCCCTCCTCGGCCTGGACCTTCGCCGTCTCGGTCGCCGCCGCCTCGGCTTCACGCCGGACCTTCTCGGCGCGGCGCTCCTCGACCGGGTTTGCGCCGCCCTTGGCCTTGGCGAAGCTCACCCGCGCCCGCTGCCGCGCGTCCTCCACCTTCGGGATCGCGGCCAAGGTGCCGATCGTCTCCCAGACCGGCTTGCCGTCGACCCGGTACATCGCGATCCAGGTCTTGCGGGCCTCCCGGCTGCCCTTGCGCGGCGCCGCGACGCGCAGCCCGAAGCCGGGCAAAAGCGTGTCCCAATGGACGGCGCGCCCGGCGGCCGGAGGCTTTAACCTCTCGACCGCGGCCTGGGTGAATGCGATCCGGCTCGGCATGGGGCTTCCTCGCTTGGCTAGCAGCCCG
This sequence comes from uncultured Alphaproteobacteria bacterium, assembly GCA_963790875.1. Classification (GTDB taxonomy): domain Bacteria; phylum Pseudomonadota; class Alphaproteobacteria; order ATCC43930; family CGMCC-115725; genus AP-15. Next base: position 792,960 of record CAWBQT010000008.1, on the reverse strand, counting down.
GAGCACCCAATTCCGTCCCTGGCTAGCAACGGGCTAGCACCGAAGGGTGGTTATGGGCACCCCGTTTCCGCGCGTTTCTATACGTTACATGAGACAGAAATGCTAGATTTTTCTTGGGCTTTCAGCGGTTTCGATGTAGCGGCGGGAAACGCCTAGAAACCCCTTCCGCGCCTTTTCGTAAGCGGTAGGTCGTTGGTTCAAATCCGACTCGGGGCACCAGCTCTTTTATACCGACAGCGAAGCGGGCGGGAGGCCGCCCCCTGGCGGGCCGTCGGGTCAGCGTCTGCTGCTCTCCGCCGGTAGACGGTCAGCCGGTGGCTCGCGCGCTCACGCGCCGGGCCGGGTGATCCCGCTGGCCGCCGGGCCGGCCACCCAAAATCGCTTTTCTGAGGGAATTTCGCGCCCATTTTTGCGGCCGCGGCACTCCATTCGATGTCCCAACTTATTGATACGCAATAATAGTTTTCCAGATCGCGGCGTCGCCGAGCCGTGCTGCTGAGGGATCTCTGAGGGATTTCCTGAGGGATCTCTGAGGGATTTCTGGACACCGGCTGAGGGATCTCGAGGACCGGCTGAGGGACCGCTGATGGACCATCGCGACTGGCCAGTGAACGCGCAATCTCCGTCCGCAGCCACGGCCACCGCCGACGCCCGCCCCTTGCGATTGTAGCAAATTGTACTATATTGCGACCGGATTGGCAAGCCCCGCGTCGCGGACCGGCCGGGAGCCTCCGCCGGCGATTAATTCCGGTTGACGCCGTAGCCGCCTGCGGGGCGCAGGACAATCCCCCGACCCGTTGGTGAAGCGCGCCTCGATTGGGTCAAGAACGGGGGTAGGCCGGAAGGCGGAGCGGCGCCTCGGCCTTGCGGCCCACGGCTCGCAAGACGGCGGCCGGCCGGCCGGGCCGCATTGACAAATCACGATCGGCGCTGGCTGTTGTCGGTCATCGGCTTGGCTCCTCCGCCGGCGCGAGCCGGGCGCGCGGATGCGCCGCCTCGTAGGCGGCGAGCAGGCCCTCGACCGCGACATGGGTGTAGCGCTGCGTCGTCGACAGGCTGGCATGGCCGAGCAATTCCTGGATCGCCCGCAAATCGCCGCCGCCGGCCAACAGATGCGTCGCAAAGCTGTGCCGCAGCGCATGCGGCGTCGCCGTCTCGGGCAGCCCGAGAAAGCCGCGCAGCACCGCCATCTGGCGCTGCACATGGCGCGCGCCGAGCGGCCCGCCGCGCGCCCCGACGAAGAGCGGCCCCTCCTTGGCGAGCGGGTACGGGCAAGCCGCGAGATAGGCGCCGATCGCCTCGTGCACCGCCGCCAGGACCGGCAGCACGCGCTCCTTCCGGCCCTTGCCGGTAATCGTCAACAGGTCGCCGTGCGGCGCCTCGCCGCGGCTGAGCCCGAGCGCCTCGGAGAGACGCAAACCGCAGCCGTAGAGCAGGGTCAGGACCGCCGCGTCGCGCTTGCCCTGCCAGTTGCCGGGCCGATTGCCGGGTCCCGCGTCGTCGGCCGCCGCGAGGGTGGCGACGGCGTCGTCGACGCCGAGCGGCTTCGGCACGCCGACCGGCAGACGCGGCCCGCGCAATGCGGCGAGTGCCGTCGTCGAAGCGAGGCCGCGCCGCCGCAGAAAGCGGACGAAGCCGCGCAGCACCGATAAGAGGCGGGCCAGCGAGCTGCGCTCGAGAGAGTCGCCGGCGCGGCGGGCGAGATAGGCGCGAAAATCGGCGGGCCGCAGGCGATCGATCGCCGCCAAGTCCGGCAGCCCGCCCAGATGCTCGGTCAGAAAATCGAGAAAGAACGCGACGTCGCGGCCATAGGCGGCGACGGTGTGCGGCGACGCGCGGCGTTCGCCGGTCAGCCAGGCGATCCACAGCCCGACCGCCGCCCGCAGATCGTCGGCGGCGGAAAAACGCGTCAGCGGCACCGGTGGCGGCGCCGCCGGAAACGCTCCTTCCACCGCAATCAGCGGCCCCGCTGCAGCCACTGGGCGATGGCGATTTCGAGAATGCGGGCGAGGAAAGTCAGCAATTCGGTGCCGAGGCCGGGACGGAAGGTTTCCGGATTGCGTGTTCCGAGGCACATCAATCCGATCGGCGAGGTCCGGCCGAACGACAGACGCAGCAAGGCCTGCGAGCGGACGAGCCCAGAGGCCGCGCCGAACACTGCAGGGTCGCCGGGGACGCCGGTGACGAGCCGCGCGTCGCGCTCGCTGCCGAGCAACGCGTCGACCATGCCCGAGCGCAACAGGTGTATGCCCGGCATCGGCAGGCGCATCGTCGGCGTCGCCGCGCTCTCGACCGCGAGCGTCACGACATCGACGTCGATCAGGACCGCGAGATCGGTCGTGACGATCTGCAGCAACTGCTCGAAGCTGCCGGCCCGTAGCATCGCCAGAGCCGCCTTGTGCACTCGCCCCTGGCTCGCGAGATTGCCGCGGCTCGTCGCAATCAGGCTCGCCTGCTCGTCATGCAGCCGCACCGCGTCGCGCCGCAGCCGTTCGAGCATGAAATGCTGGAAATCGAGGACCGCGTCCCCGACTTGCCGGTTAGGCGTCCGCAATAGCCGCAACGCATCCGGATGGCGGTCGAGAAAAGCCGGGTGATCGCGGAGGTAAAGCATGACCTCACGCGCCCCGACTTCGGTAGGCCGTGGCGCGGGCGGCGAGCCGCTGCGTACCGGCTTTGGCTGGTCTTGCGGACGATCGGCCACTCTAGGCGCAACTCCAATCGGTTCTGCCCGGGTCCGACAGGCGGAGAAGCATGGCAGCGGCGTCGGACGGATGCACGGGAAGCCTGCCTGAACCCCCACCTCAAAACGCTGCCGAACGCCGCCGGAGCCGGCTTGCCGCGCGTCGTTGGCGGAGCGAGTTTAGCCGATGCCCGAACTTGACGCCAGTTCCCGCGCTCGCACGGCAGCGGAAAGAACGGAGCCCAAGCCGGCCGCCGGCCGGCCGCTGCGCGTTCTGCTGCCGCTGCCGCTGCCGGCGGCGCTCGACTATCTGGCGCCGCCGGGAACCGAGCCCGAGCCGGGCAGCTTCGTGCGGGTGCCCCTCGGACCCCGCCATCTGGTCGGCGTCGTGTGGGGGGAAGGCGAAGAATCGCTGCCGACCGAACGGCTGCGGTCCATTCTCGAACTCCTGCCGGCGCCGGCGTTGCGCCCGGAGCTGCGCCGCTTTATCGAGCGCGTCGCCCAATACACGATGACGCCGCCGGGCATGGTGCTGCGCATGGCGATGAGCGTCGCCGAGGCGCTGCAGCCGCCGCAGCCGCGGCGGCTGTGCCGCCTGGCCGCGGACGGCCTCGCCGCGCTCGCCGCCGCTGATGCCGAACAAAAGCTGACTGCCGCCCGGCGGGCTGTGCTGGCGGCGCTGCGTGAGGCACCGCTGCCGATGGCCGAAGCGGCGCGCCGCGCCGGCTGTGGTGCCGGGGTCGTTCGCGGCCTGATGGCGCGCGGCCTCGTCGAGGAGTTCGTGGCGGCGGCCGATCCCCCCAGCCACGCGGCGGCGCCGCAATGGCGGGCCTCGGGTCCGACGCTGTCGGCCGATCAACAGGCGGCGGCGCGGCGTCTCGTCGCCCTGATAGAGGTGGGGCGGTTCGGCGCGACCCTGCTCGACGGCGTCACCGGTTCGGGCAAGACCGAGACCTATTTCGCGGCGATCGCCGCCGTCATCGAGCGCGGCCGTCAGGTGCTGGTGCTGCTGCCCGAGATCGCGCTCGGCACGCAATGGCTCCTCCGCTTTCGCGAACGCTTTGGCGTCCCGCCGAGAGAGTGGCATTCGGATGTCGGGCAAAGCGAGCGCCGCGACACCTGGCGGGCCGTCGCCGCCGGCCGGGCGCCGGTCGTCGTCGGCGCCCGTTCGGCATTGTTCCTGCCGTTCGCCGATCTCGGGCTGATCGTCGTCGACGAGGAGCACGACCCGTCCTTCAAGCAGGAGGACGGCGTCGTCTATCAGGCGCGGGACATGGCGGTGCTGCGGGCGTCGCTCGCCGGCATTCCGATCGTGCTCGCCTCGGCGACGCCGTCGCTCGAAACCGTCGTCAACGTCGCCCGCGACCGCTACGAGCGGGTCGCCCTGCCGCGCCGGCTCGCGGCGGCGGTCCTGCCGGAAGTCGAGATCGTCGATCTGCGCCAGGTACCGCCCGAGCGCGGTCGCTTCCTGGCGCCGCCGCTCGTCGCCGCCCTCGCCGAGACCTTCGCCGCCGAGGAGCAGGCGCTGTTGTTTCTGAACCGGCGCGGCTATGCGCCGCTGACCCTGTGCCGCGCCTGCGGCCACCGCCTGCAATGCCCGAGCTGCACCGCGTGGCTCGTCGAGCACCGCTATACCGGGCAGCTCCTGTGCCACCATTGCGGCCATGCCGAAAAGGTACCGCCGCTCTGCCCGGAATGCCTTGTCGCCGGCACGCTGGTGCCGTGCGGCCCGGGCGTCGAACGCTTGGTCGAGGAGGTGGCTGAACGGTTCCCGGCGGTCCGGACGGCCTTGATGGTGAGCGATCTCTTGCAGGGCCCGCGCGCCGCCGCCGAACTCGCGGAGGCGATGACCGAACGGCGCTACGATCTGTTGATCGGGACACAGATCGTCGCCAAGGGGCACCATTTTCCGATGCTGACCCTGGTCGGCGCCGTCGATGCCGATCTTGGGCTTGCGGGCGGCGATCTGCGCGCCGCGGAGCGGACCTATCAACTGCTGCACCAGGTCGGCGGCCGGGCCGGGCGCGCCGAGCGCAAGGGCCGGGTGCTGATCCAGACGCACATGCCCGAGCAGCCGGTGATGCAGGCGCTCGCCATCGGCGACCGCGACCGCTTTCTCGAAGCCGAGGCGGCGGCGCGGCGCGCGGCCGGGCTGCCGCCTTTCGGCCGACTGGCGGCGCTGATCTTGAGTGCCGCCGACGCCGAGGCCGCTGACTTTGCGTGCCGCGCGCTCGCGCGCGCGGCACCGCATCTTCCCGATGTCGCGGTTTTGGGGCCGGCGCCGGCGCCGCTCGCCATCCTGCGCGGCCGCCACCGCCGGCGTTTTCTCGTCAAAACCACCCGCGCCGTCAACCTGCAGGCGGTCATTCGCGAGTGGCTGGCGCGCGTCCGGCTCGCCGGCTCGGCGCGCCTCCAGGTCGACATCGACCCCTACAGCTTTCTGTAGGGCGTCCGCCGGCATGATCTTTCGGGAGATCGGAAAAGCCGCGGCCTTTATCGGATAACGAGGTATGGGCTGATTTCCCCGGAATAGGTGATCAGCAAGCGTTCGCGGGCGAGCGTGCACCCAACGTAGAGGAGGTGGCGCTCGCGCTCGGCAACGAGCCGTGCGCCATCGCTAGCGGTGTGGGCGAGCGCGTCGCGTAAAGGCAAATGTTGAGCATCGCAACCAATCAGGGCTACCGCGCGAAATTCTAGACCCTTGGCGGCGTGCATCGTTCCGATCGCGACGGCATCCGTAGCGAGGTCGCTGTCGGGCGCCAGCCATCGGCCGGTGAGACCGGCTTGGGCGAGGGCTGGTTCCGCGCGCTCGCGGACGACCTGCCGGGTCCGTCCGAAGATTGCGATCTGCCCCGGCTCGATATCGCGCGCGTGCAAGTCGCGTAGCCAGCGCGCGAGCGCGGTTATCTCGTCCCCGGCGGATTCTCCTCCAACGATTTCGGGCACGGGACCCCGCAGAACCGATATTGTCTGGCGGGTTTCCTGCTCGCCATCGACTTCGGGGAGTGTCGGCGGCAGTAGCGCATCCGAAAATTGCCGAATCTCGGCGCTGGTGCGGTAATTAACCCGCAATCGCTGGGCACGGCCGCGAACATCCACACCGGCAGTAATCCAAGCGAATGGCCAGCGATAGCTCCGCTGGCCGATATCGCCGGCAAAGAACGGCGCGCGCGGACCCGGCGCGGCGAGGGAAGCGACGAGGCGAAGCTCGCGTGGGCCGAGGTCTTGGGCTTCGTCGACAATGACGTGACGGAAAGGTCGCGCGCCTCCGTCGTCGATGATGTGGCGAAGCCGGTCGCAGATCTCGCCCCATGTCGCGCGCCCGCTGCCGTGGAGATCCGCCTGCACGCGAGCAAACACATCCCAAAGTTGCCGCCGCTGCCGCGGCGAGAGCGGAGAGCTGCGCCCGACCCGAACGGCGTCGCGATAGCCTTCCCAGCTCTTGATACCCCAGTAATCGACGACTGCTTCCCACTCGGCAAAGAGAAAGGCATCCGTGAACCTCGGATCAAGCTCGCCGCGAGCGGCGTATAGGCGCCGCTCGATCTCTTCGGCTTCAGCGATCGGAGATAGCAATCGTGTCGTTCGAGTCGCGAGATCGCATACGCGTGGAGGTGCAGCACCTCCACCCGCCGCCGCGGTTCGGAAGTCGCGCCGAGCAGCTTGTCCATGCCGTCCGAGAGACGCGAGGCGAGCGTCTTCGAGAAAGTCGTCAACAGCAGCCGTCCGCCCGCCGACAGGCGGGCCAGATGGGCGGCGCGGTGCATTGCCACCACGCTCTTGCCGGTCCCGGCAGAGCCCGAGACCCGTGCCGGCCCGTTGAAATTACGCTCCACCGCGCCGCGTTGGGCGGGATGTAGGAAGACCAGCCGCTCCTCCCATGGCCGCTCCAGCGCCTCCGTGAGCGCCGCTTCGTCGGCAGCAATCCAGAAACGGCGCTGCGCATCTGGATGGGAGAACGGGTAACAGATTGCGGATGATTGCTTCCGGCTGGATCTTTTCCTGGATGTAGATCGGCACCGAGTTCGACCATCAGGTCTTCGGTGTCCTGCTCGTCCTTGCCGCGCCAGACGAGCTGCGGGTCGAGATCGGTGTTGCGCTTCCAGCGGATCGGCTTGGGGGCCTGCTCGTCCTCCGACACCAGGCTTTCGAGCTCGGTCGTCGGGATATTCTTCCGCCGGGCCTCGCGGTGCTTGAGGCTCTCGATGTCCTTCTCCTTGTTTCCCGCCGACCGCGCCATCTGCTGCTGGTTCCTCAGCCGATGATTTCTGAGATCGCCTTCCTGAGCACGGATTGATCGTCATCGTCGAGCGCCCCGAGCCGGCGCAGCACAAGCCGTTGTTCGAGGGTTGAGAACACCGGTTTGACCACCGAGGGCCTGAGTAGCCCTGCGGCCTGCCAATGGCTGACCCATGCGTCGCCTAACCCGGGATTCGGCCGAAGCTGGCTGGTAACCGCCATGACGATCAGATCCGGTCGGGCAGTGCTGTAGGCGCGGTTGCTGACCACAACAGCAGGCCGCTTCTTCGACGCCCTTTGGCTGGTGAACGGAAACGGCACCAGGACGACATCGCCGAACTCAAAGGGCATCGTAGATGTCGTCTTCGGGATTGCTCCAGATGACGGCAAAAGCCGGCGCGCTCGCGGCGGCGGCAGCGCGCGTCAGCGCTCTCTCCTGCTCGCGCAAACGAATGAAATCCACGAAATCCTCGATCTCGGCGATGCGCTCGGCCGGCAGTGCCTCGATTTTCTCGATCAGCGTCTTGCTGTCGGCTGGCATGTCCGTTCCCTCCACGAGGCTGCTCGTCGCATTCTATCAGCACGCATCGGCGTTACCTATTCTGCGGCCTGTCTCGCGACATGTCGGGCGAGGAAGGCGCGGATCATTGCTTCCGCGCGATTCACGTCGCCGATTTCGAGAAAGGCCCAGCGGCCGAAGCCGCCATGGTTGTTGGCCGCCGGGACCCAGTGCGTCTCCATCGCCTGCCGTTTGTTTTGCGTGTCGATCCGCCGGTAGCCCCTGATTTCGGCCACCAGGTGGAGCGGGTCGGCCGACCCGTTGCCATCATCGACCCTGAGGATGAAATCCGGCCGGTAGCGCCGTTCGCCGCCGACGGCGGCATAGGGCACCTCGAAGCCGAGACTATGGTTTCTTGACATAGGCGAAAACGACGTCGCCAAGCGCGTTCTCGATCGTCTCGCAGAAGCCGACCTCCCATTCGCTGTCACCGACCACGAGGTTGACATGGCAACGATCGGACCGGGTGGTCCACAGCAGGTCCTTCGACGTATACAGATCGACAAAGCGGCTCGATCCCGCCGGATTGTACGGGTCCATGACCGGCAGCAGGATCCGCTTGCCCCATAGCGCCGCCCGGTTCATCGTCGGCCGACTGCCCGAGCCCGTCGCGGACGCAGGCATTGTAAATCAACAGTGCCGCCTGGTTCGCCAAGGTCCTCCACAAAAACAGACCCGGCTTGGTGCCGCCGGTGCACGCCAGCTGCGTATCCAGCCACTCGCGCGTCGACTTTAACAGTTGCGGGAACAGAAACGGCTTGAGGTTGCCGGCTTCGTCACGAAAGCGGCTGCGCAGTGCATAGCCGGCGACATGAAACACTACCGTCGGCGGCCGCTGGTCCATGTAATTGTCGAGAGTTATGATTTCGCCGGCGCCGAGAATGTCTTTCCCGGCGGTCCGGACGGCCTTGATGGTGAGCGATCTCTTAGAGGGCCCGCGCGCCGCCGCCGAACTCGCGGAGGCGATGACCGAACGGCGCTACGATCTGTTGATCGGGACACAGATCGTCGCCAAGGGGCACCATTTTCCGATGCTGACCCTGGTCGGCGCCGTCGATGCCGATCTTGGGCTTGCGGGCGGCGATCTGCGCGCCGCGGAGCGGACCTATCAACTGCTGCACCAGGTCGGCGGCCGGGCCGGGCGCGCCGAGCGCAAGGGCCGGGTGCTGATCCAGACGCACATGCCCGAGCAGCCGGTGATGCAGGCGCTCGCCATCGGCGACCGCGACCGCTTTCTCGAAGCCGAGGCGGCGGCGCGGCGCGCGGCCGGGCTGCCGCCTTTCGGCCGACTGGCGGCGCTGATCTTGAGTGCCGCCGACGCCGAGGCCGCTGACTTTGCGTGCCGCGCGCTCGCGCGCGCGGCACCGCATCTTCCCGATGTCGCGGTTTTGGGGCCGGCGCCGGCGCCGCTCGCCATCCTGCGCGGCCGCCACCGCCGGCGTTTTCTCGTCAAAACCACCCGCGCCGTCAACCTGCAGGCGGTCATTCGCGAGTGGCTGGCGCGCGTCCGGCTCGCCGGCTCGGCGCGCCTCCAGGTCGACATCGACCCCTACAGCTTTTTATGATTGCCGCATTTGACAGAGGGTTTCATAGGAAGAAGACCGAGCGTGAGGCGGGCGTTTCGACTAACTCAATCACGTTATCTTACCCTTTAACCGCTTCCGATCGTCCGATTTTTGAACAGGTGTAGTGCCTCACCTGGCCGGGCCGGGTAGGAATTTGTTAGCGCGTCGCTGCTATTTCTTCGGCTGTCCTCTAGCTAGCTAGTAGCGCCCAAGCAGGAGAGTTGTGTCATGCAAGCGATCCGCAGCGTCATATCCACGCTGACCAATGACGGTCAGGAGGTCATGGGACCTGGGGTACTCGTCTGGCACTACCCCGACAATTCGATCGTCAACAACTCTTTGCTGACGGTGGAGAGCAATCATTTTTGCGTACTGAAGTCGCGCGGCGCGATCCTCAATGTCTACGACACCGGCCAATACCCGGTGACGACACCAGATCGCCCGATTCTCGGCTCCTTTACGCAGGCATTCTTTGGCGGTCAGAGCCCGTGGCAGTACGAGGCACTCTACATCAATCGCTCCAAGATGGTCGTGAAAGCAAACGGATTGGCGTTGTCCTCGGAAATGGCCGAGATGAGCTACGAGGTCGACTATTATTTTCACGTCGCGACCAAGGACGACGCGGTAGCGCTCGTCACCCACATGCCGATCAGTGAGCACATGATCACGGCCAAGCAGGTCAACGACTATGCGACGCCGGTCGTCGAGCAGGCTATCAACCAAGTGGTGCAGGTGACGCCGCTCGAGCGCGTCAACGAGAAAATCCACGAGATCGGCGATCTCGTGCACAACCACCTGCAGGACTTCCTGAAGACGTTCGGCATCACCCTCGATACGGTCAAGGTGCTGATCTTCCCGCGTGACGAACGCATGCGCGCGCTGATTTCGCTGCGCGCCTTCGGGCTGCAGGAGATCGACGCCGTGCGCCATTACATCGCGATGCTGATGGCCGAGCACGGCTTGGTCTCGGCGCCGAACATGGCGATCGGCGAGGCCTTCCATATTGGCGCGCCGGTGCAGGCGACGGTCGCGCTGGGCGGCATCGTTTCCCAAGGGGCAGGCAATGCCTGACCGCGCGCCGCCGCGACCGATTCCCGGCGAGCACAGCCGGCTCTATCGGATCGGCGTGATGCTGCTCAATGGCTATGGCTACAATTGGTACCGCCGGGACAATCGGATGCGGGCCGACGATCTGCTGATCCGATCGCGGGCCAGCGGCCACCTGGAGAACGCCGCCGCCAGATTGCGCGATCTCGAAGGCGGTTACCGACGGAAGTACTTGCCGCCGCCGACGCGCGAGCACCCCGACGCCGACCCGCAGCATCTCGCCGCGGCGCGGCAGTTCCGCACTGTCGCCGAACGCATCCTTGAGATCGACACACGCCTGCGCGGCGCGGCGGTGCCGCCCGACGACCGGATCTGGCGGCGCTACCGCGGCGAACTCGATACCCTGCAACGGTTGGGCGGATGCGATGCGGTGCTGGCCGCCGGCGCCAAGGAGCTCGACGACTGCGTTGCCGGTTCTCAGCGCCGATGCGGGTCTCGATCCGCTGGCCGCGCAACAGCTCGACTCATGTCTCAGCCAGCTGGCGGCGGCACTGGCCGAGCGCGACGAGCTCCTGGCCGCCGGGCCGTAGCGCCGACGAGGTCATTCGCGGTCGCAGCGGCGACGGGCGACTTCCGATAGTCTGGCCGGCGAGCGGCAATGTCGATCCGGAGAGCATCCATCTCAATGAATGAGCCTGACGACCCGAAACATCGTCCGTTGCGCCCCGCTGATGTCCGGGCATCGGCCAAGGTTGCGGAAATAGTGCGAAGCCTGGCCGATCGGGTCGAGGCTGGCACCAGTTTACGAAATGTCTATGGCGACCCGGTCAAAGTCGGCGGGCGGACGGTGATCCCGATCGCCCGAGTGAGCTTCGCCTTTGGCGCAGGCGGCGGCGCAAAAGGGCGAAAGAAGGCAACGGCTGAAGGCGGAGGCGGAGGCGCCGGGATCAGCAGTCGCCCGGTCGGAGCGCTCGAAATCACCGAAGCCGAAACGCGCTTCATCCGCTTCACCGACCCGGCGCGGCTTGCAACCGGGCTACTCGCCGGGCTCCTTCTCGGCGTCGCCATCGGACGTCTGTCGGCACGGCGCGCCCGCCGGCCGCGGCCGGAACGCGCCGCGGGGTAACGGGTCGACCAATCGACGACGATCGCAGGCGGAGCCGCGATAGCGCCACCCGAGATGGCATAGCGCCGTGGCACCTTGTTCCGGCGGATGGTCATCGGCTCTCGCCTTCAAGATCGGGTTGCTTGCTTTATCCAATGCCGGCCCGCGGTTGCGCGCGATACTGGCCTGTGCTAGGGAACCGCGCGGTATTCTGCGCCGCGGCGGATGCGCGGGCGCATTCCGGACCCAACGACGGACATGCTGCTGCGGCGATCGCGCCGATGCGGCCAGCGAGGATTGCTGTTCATTGGCCTCCGATGCAACCGGCGTCACCCTTATGGCTGAGCGCTATGCGGCGGCGCTGTTCGACATCGCCGACGAGCGCCGCGTCCTCGACGGTGTCGCCGCCGATCTGCGCCAATTGCGTGCCATGCTGACCGAGAGCGCCGATTTCACCCGGCTGATCCGCAGCCCCGTGTTGTCGCGCGCGGTGCAAGGGCAGGCGGTCGCGGCATTAGCGGAGACGGCCGGATTGTCGCGTCTGGTCCGCGACTTCCTCGCCGTCGTCGCCCGCAACCGGCGGCTCTTTGCAGTGCCGGCGATGATCGAGGCGTATCTCGCGCAGCTCGCGGCGCGGCGCGGCGAAATCACCGCCGAGGTGACCGCGGCGCAGCCCTTGAGCGAGGCGCAGCTCGCCGCCCTCGGCGAGCAGCTGCGGCGGAGCGCCGGACGGCGCGTCGCCGTCGATGTCCGTGTCGATGCCGGGCTCTTGGGCGGCATCGTCGTCAAGCTCGGCTCGCGCCTCGTCGACGCGTCGCTGCGGAGCCGCCTGCAGCGTCTGCAGTCGGCGATGAAGGGTGCCGCATAGACCGGGCCGCGGCCATGCTGAAATCGGCGCCGTCATGATCGTCGTTCCGGTGCGGACGGGAAACCTGCGGTGTCTGGCGTGAAGGGGTAGCGATGGAAATTCGTGCGGCGGAAATTTCAGCGATCCTAAAGCAGCAGATCGCCGATTTCGGCAGTGAGGCGGACGTCGCCGAGGTCGGCCAGGTGCTGTCGGTCGGCGACGGCATCGCCCGCATTTATGGGCTCGATCAGGTCCAGGCCGGCGAGATGGTCGAGTTCCCGAACGGGATGAAGGGCATGGCCCTCAATCTCGAGAGCGACAATGTCGGCGTCGTTATTTTCGGCGACGATTCAGGGATCGGCGAGGGCGACATCGTCAAGCGCACCGGCGCCATCGTCGATGTCCCGGTCGGGCTGGGCCTCTTAGGCCGCGTCGTCGACGCGCTCGGCGAGCCGATCGACGGCAAGGGTCCGCTCAGCGACGTGACGCGCACCCGGGTCGAGGTCAAGGCGCCCGGCATCGTGCCGCGCCGCTCGGTGCACGAGCCGGTGCAGACCGGATTGAAGGCTATCGACTCGCTGGTGCCGATCGGCCGCGGCCAGCGCGAGCTGATCATCGGCGACCGGCAGACTGGCAAGACGGCTCTCGCCATCGATACCATTCTCAACCAGAAGCAGGTCAACGCCGGCACCGACGAGAAAGCCAAGCTCTATTGCATCTATGTCGCGATCGGCCAGAAGCGTTCCACTGTCGCCCAGATCGTCAAGACCTTAGAGGATTATGGCGCGCTCGACTATTCGATCGTCGTGGCGGCGACGGCGTCGGAGCCGGCGCCTCTGCAATATCTCGCCCCCTATACCGGCTGTGCGATGGGCGAATATTTCCGTGACAACGGCTTGCACGCGCTGATGATCTACGATGATCTCTCCAAGCACGCGGTGGCTTACCGCCAGATGTCGCTGCTCTTGCGCCGACCGCCGGGGCGCGAGGCCTATCCGGGCGACGTGTTCTATCTGCATTCGCGGCTCCTCGAGCGCGCGGCGAAGATGAGCGACGCGCACGGGGCCGGCTCATTGACGGCGCTGCCGGTCATCGAGACCCAGGCCGGCGACGTGTCGGCCTATATCCCGACCAATGTGATCTCGATCACCGACGGCCAGATCTTTCTCGAGACCGAATTGTTCTATCGCGGCATTCGCCCGGCGATCAATGTCGGGCTGTCGGTCAGTCGGGTCGGTTCGGCGGCACAGATCAAGGCGATGAAGCAGGTCGCCGGGCGCATCAAGCTCGAACTCGCGCAGTACCGCGAGATGGCTTCCTTCGCCCAATTCGCCTCGGATCTCGACGCCTCGACGCAGCGCCTGCTGGCGCGCGGCGCGCGGCTCACCGAGCTCTTGAAGCAGGCGCAATTCGCGCCGGTGCCGGTCGAGGAGCAGGTGGTGTCGATCTTCGCCGGGACGCGCGGCTTCCTCGACCGGGTCGAAATCGCCGATGTGGTGCGCTTCGAAACTTCGATGCTCGGCGAGTTACGCGCCAAGGAGCCGGAACTCCTGGCCGCGATCCGCCAGGAACGCGAGATCTCGCCGGCGGTCGAAAAGGGGCTCGGCGATTTTCTCGACGGTTTTGCCAAGTCCTTTGCCTAGCGGGCGATAAGGAGTGACGACCGACACGCGTCTCGGCCGGACCCGTTCCGGCCATCCACCTCCCGAAGACGCCCCCATTGTGGATGACCGGGTCGCGCCCCGTCATGGCGAATTGTCATTGTCGGGCGAGCATCGATGCCGAGCCTGAAGGATCTGCGCAACCGGATCCGCAGCGTCCGGTCGACGCAAAAGATCACCTCGGCGATGAAGGTCGTCGCCGCGTCGCGGCTGCGCCGCGCCGTCGAGCAGGCCGAGGCGGCGCGTCCCTACGCGCAGCGCATGGCGCGTGTCCTGGCCTCGCTGGCCGGGAATATGACCGGCCTCCCCGGCGCGCCGCCGCTGCTTGTCGGCACCGGCCGCGAACAGACGCATCTCCTCGTCGTCGCGACCTCTGACCGCGGTCTCGCCGGCGGCTTCAACGCCTCGATCCTGCGCGAGGCGCGGCGCCGGATCCGCGCCCTCGAACAGACGGGCCGCAGCGTGACGGTCCTGACCATCGGCCGCAAGGGACGCGACGGCTTGCGCCGCGATTACCGGCGGTTCATTCGCGACAGCTTGACCGACATCGGCCGCCGGCGGCTCACCTTCGACGAGGCGCGCGGCATCGCCGAGCGCATCCTGATCCTATACCAGGAGGGCGGGTTCGACGTCTGCACGATCGTCTTCAACCGCTTCCGCTCGGCGATCACGCAGATCGTGACGGTACAGCAGCTGATCCCGTTTGCGCCGGTCGCCGCCGAACCCGACGCCGCGGCGCTGGCAGGGGCGGTCTACGAGTTCGAGCCGAGCGAGGAAGAGATCCTCGCCGAATTGCTGCCGAAGAACCTCGCGATCCAGATCTTTACGGCGCTTCTCGAAAATGCTGCGAGCGAGCAGGGAGCGCGGATGACGGCGATGGACAATGCGACGCGCAACGCCGGCGAGATGATCGATCGGCTCACCCTCAACTACAATCGCACGCGCCAGGCCGCGATCACCAGGGAGCTGATCGAGATCATCTCCGGCGCCGAGGCGCTGTGACCTTCACGAAGGAGCCGAAAGGAACCTCGATTCAATGGCCAGGAACACCATTGGTACGATCACCCAGGTCATCGGCGCGGTTGTCGACGTTCATTTCGACGGCGACCTGCCGGCCATCCTCTCGGCGCTGCACGTCGACAATGGCGGGCGCCGGCTGGTGCTCGAAGTGGCGCAGCAGCTCGGCGAAAACACGGTGCGCACGATCGCGATGGACACCACCGACGGGCTCGTGCGCGGCGCCCAGGTGACCGACACCGGCGAGCCGATCATGATCCCGGTCGGACCCGAGACTTTGGGCCGCATCATTAACGTGATCGGCGAGCCGGTCGACGAACGTGGCCCGGTCGAAGCCAAAATGCGTTCTCCGATCCATAAGTCGGCGCCCGAATTCGTCGACCAGTCGACCGAGGCCGAAATCCTCGTCACCGGGATCAAAGTCGTCGATCTCCTGACGCCTTACGCCAAGGGCGGCAAGATCGGGCTGTTCGGCGGCGCCGGGGTCGGCAAGACCGTGATCATCATGGAGCTGATCAACAACATCGCGAAGGCGCATGGCGGCTACTCGGTCTTTGCCGGCGTCGGCGAGCGCACCCGCGAAGGCAACGACCTTTACCACGAGATGATGGAATCGGGAGTGATCACCGCCGACGGGCCCGGGTCGAAGGCGGCGCTCGTCTACGGCCAGATGAACGAGCCGCCCGGCGCGCGCGCCCGCGTCGGTTTGTCCGGCCTCACCGTCGCCGAATATTTTCGCGACGAGGAAGGCCAGGACGTGCTGTTCTTCGTCGACAACATCTTCCGCTTTACGCAGGCGGGTTCCGAAGTGTCGGCGCTGCTGGGACGTATCCCTTCGGCGGTCGGCTATCAGCCGACCTTGGCGACCGACCTCGGAACGCTGGAAGAGCGCATCACGAGCACCAAGAAAGGGTCGATCACCTCGGTTCAGGCGATCTTCGTGCCGGCCGACGATCTGACGGACCCGGCACCGGCGACGACCTTCTCCCATCTCGACGCGACGACGGTGCTGTCACGGCAGATCGCCGAACTCGGCATCTATCCGGCGGTCGACCCGCTCGATTCGACGTCGCGGATGCTCGATCCGCGGGTCGTGGGCGACGAGCATTACCAGGTGGCGCGCGACGTCCAGCGCGTCCTGCAGACTTACAAATCGCTGCAGGACATCATCGCGATCCTCGGCATGGACGAGCTCTCCGAAGAGGACAAATTGACCGTCGCCCGCGCCCGCAAGATCCAGCGCTTCCTGTCGCAGCCGTTCCATGTCGCCGAAGTGTTCACCGGCACGCCCGGGGTGTTGGTGAACCTCGAAGACACGATCAAGGGCTTCAAGAGCATCGTCGCCGGCGAGCATGACGACCTGCCGGAGAGCGCCTTCTACATGGTCGGCACGATCGAAGAGGCGATCGAGAAGGCGCGCAAAATGGCCGCCGAAGCCGCCTGACGACCCGCAAACTATCTTGCGGCCCGCCGCCGGCGCCAATTGTCCCAATCAATCGGGTGCGACTCTCGTAGCGTCAACGCCGTCACGCGCTCCGTGAAGATCACGAGATTGGCGCAGTCGAAGCGTGCGCTCGGGACGATAAGGCTGTCGAATTCGAGAAAATAGGCCGCTGCGGCGATCGCCCGCGTCGCCCCGTATTCGAAGGTGCGATAGCGGGCGATATCGACGCCAAGCGGCTCCAGAACTCTCGACATCGGCAAACTTCAGCGTCCGTTCAAACTCTACTTCGATACGGTGCACCTCGTGTTCGATGCGGCTCGGCCAAATCGGCTCCAGCGAAAGCCGGTATCCGATTTCGGCGAGGGCACCGTCGCGGCTCAAGCTAGTGTAGAGGACTTCGAAATCGCCGCTCGGGCTCCACCGTCCTGGGGCGGACGAGCCGCGCAGCGCTTCCCTTCCTTCACGGGCGACGCGCCAGACCTCACCCCGGAACCGCGCGGGATCGATGGCTTCGAGCGCGTCGAGGATCGCACGGTCGTGAAGGGGCCTCCCGGCGACCATGCTTAGCTGTAGGTGCCCTCGTCGAGGCTCTGGATCACCGCCAGCACCTCCTCCGCTCGGCCGGCGTGGATCAGATCGATGGCTCGCTCGCCATTCAGCAGCTGATGCTTCGAATACAGCCAGATGCGCGTCTCCTCCGGCGAGTAGAACTCGGCCAGCCGGTCCACGACATAGCGGAGATCCGAGATTACCAGCTGGGTTTTCGGGTGTGGTGATGCCTTCCCAGCGGTCCAGCGCGATACGGTCGCCGGCGATACCGCCGCGATATTGGCGACGTCGGTACCCTTCAGCCCGCCACGCGCGCGCAAATCGTCCAGGATCTTGGCGACGGCGCTGGCCATGTTTAGCGTCCTAAGACAATCGCTGCACAGCCTCCGCGGGAGATGACCGGTGGGAATCGCGTGGCGATGCCCTTGCGGATCGGGGGTCATCCGGCGCACCGCGCAACAATACCAATCGTTTTCTCGCGTCGTCGACGATGGCTATCGCCTCCCGAGCTGATCGAGCTCCAACCGAAGCATTCTGAGTCGATTGCATATCTATTCCACGATTGGTATCTCTGAAATCAATATGGAATCTTTCGAGCAGTCGCGCAAGGACGGCGGCCGAAATCGCCCGAGCGCCGGGCACCACGGCCGTTCCGGCGCGCCAAGGATTTGGCCGCGATTCGATCAATATTCCTTGTACGGCAGGAACTTGCCGCTTAGGGTCAGCTTCACGCGGTCGCCTTTCGGATCGGGCTGGCGTTCGATCGTCATGTCGAAATCGATGGCGCTCATGATGCCGTCGCCGAATTCTTCCTGGATCAGCTCCTTCCAAGTCGTCCCATAGACCTGCACCAGTTCGTAGAAGCGGTAGATCAGCGGATCGGTCGGCACCTGGCCCGGTAGCGAGCCGCGGTACGGAACCTCCTGCAGCATCCGTTCTTCATCCGCGTCGAGCCCGAAGAGCCGCGCGGCGCGCGCCGCCTGCTCGGGGCGCAGCTTCATCTGCCCGAGGAGTGCGGCCGTCAGGTACACCGCCGAGCCGCCGCCGATCTCGGCAACGGCCTTCTTCCAGCTCAATCCCTTGGCGCGCTTCGTCGCGCGGATCTTGCGGGTCAATTCGTCACGGGTCATCGCTCGCTTCCTTGATTGCGGTTCGCTCTTCGGCCGTGAGCAACCACCATGCCAAACGAACTGCCTGCCACGCCGCTATCGCCGGCGGCGTTGCTGCGAGAGCGTGCGACGATTCCAGCGAATAGTTATTTTCTCGCCTCGGTGTAGGGATAAACCAGATCGCCGGTCTTGTATTGCGCCGGCGCGAGGATTGTGACGTTCTTCGGGTCGCGGAACTGCTCGACATCGTGCCCCTTGATGTCGTGGTACTGCACCCAGATTGGTCGCGCCTCGGTCCATTCGCCGTCGGGGCCAAACGCGATGTCGCCCTCGATTGTGTGGAACGGGTGCGCGTGCATGTATTCGGCGAGCTTGTCGTTGTCGAGAGTCCTCGTCGCGGCGATCGCGTCGCCAAGGATCTGCAATTCGCTGTAGGCGAAGGGTGGCAGGAAATAGCCGAGCAGGTCGACCCCTTCGGCCGGCGCCTTCGCCTGGTATTTCTTGATGAAATCCATGACGCCGGGAAATTGCATTGTCGGGACCGGCTCCCACAGGTCGACATTGACGACGCCGTTGGCCGCTTCGCCGAGCTGCATCTTGATCGCTGCCGCCTGCAGTCCGGCAAGGCCGCCGCCGAGCATCTTTGTCTTCAGTCCGACCTCGTCGACCGCCCGCAGAAAGCCGACGGTGTCGGACGGATAGGCGGCGATGTAGACGAGATCCGGCTGCGCCGCCTGCACGGCGTGAACGATCGGCGTGAAGTCGACCGTGGTCGGCGGCCACGCCCGATCGTAGACGATGTCGATCCCTTTCGCCTTGGCGTGGTCGCGGGCGCTTTCTGCGGCCTTGTGCTGGAATTCGGCGTCGGTGGCGGCGATCGCGACAGTCTTCGGCTTCGGGTTCTGCGCCGCCGCCAGGTCGAACCAGCCCTGAGCGAAGGTCTTCACCGGGTCGGGGCCGAAGGGCAGCATCGAAAAGTATTGGGGATAGTGGAACTTGTCGTTGGCGGCGAGTGCGAACAGGCCGAAGAACAGCCGGTTGTGAGAGATAGCGACCGGCATCGCCGGCACGACAAGATTGGTGCCGTAGCTCGAAATCAACAAGTCGACCTGGTCGATATCTATCAGCTTCGTGTAGATGGCCGGCACCAGCGCCGGATTGCTCTGGTCATCGTAATATACCAGCTTGATCGGCCGGCCAAGGAGGCCGCCCTCGGCATTGACCTCGTCTTCCCAGATCTTGAAGGCGAGCAGCCCGGTCTTGCCAACGACGGCAAACGGACCGGTCAATTCCATGCTGAAGCCGATCTTGATCGGCACGGCCGCGCGCGCCTCGCCGGCCGTTCCCCACACCGCCAGCGCCGCCGCCAGCAGCGCCCGCGAAACGCTTCTCATTTTCGTAGCTCCCCGATTTGCGGCGGCGGAAGAGTAGTCCGCCGCTCTGCACCCTGTCGATCAGCCTTCCATCATGGATCAGCCGGCAAGCGGCCCGGCTACTCGATAGCCACTCCGTCAAAAGCATGAAAGATTTACCGCCGTCCGCATCACTGGCGGGTACGGGGATGAATGTCGCGGAATGGTTGCCGAAGCTCGGGCTCGAACAGTATGGGCCGGCATCTACGGTCGAGGCACCGTGCCGCCGAGCCTGACGGCCGAGGATCTGAAAGATCTCGGCGTCAATCTGGTCGGGCACCGCCGGCGGTTGCTCGACACCACTGCTGCCCTCGCCAACGGGGCGCAGGATATCGCAGCGACGCCGGCATCCCGCGAGGCACCAATACAACCCGATGCCGAACGCCGGCAGTTGAGGGTGATGTCTGACGGAGGCTGACGCGTGAGTTTTAGCCTCGGTTCGGACCGACCGTCGCGATAGTGCGGGTGCCGTTCCCCATGCGGGATATTTCAGCCGTCGACGGCAAATTCCGGGAGCGATCAGCGGCCCCGACCCAATCCCTTCCCCGCGAGCAGGGAAGGGGATGGGTGGGAGCGGCGGCAACTTGGCTGGCGACGCCGACGGGAGGCGTGGCGCTGTTGATCGTGGCGGGCTTGCTCGCCCGGGTTCTATTCGCGGCGTCGCTCGGCCTCGGCATCGACGAGAGCTACATGGTCGCCGCCGGCCGGCGGCTGCAGCTCAGCTATTTCGATCATCCGCCGATCGCCTGGTGGCTCGCCTGGGGCGCCGCGCATCTATTCGGCAGCGAGGCGCCGCTCATCGTCCGGCTGCCGTTCATCCTGCTGTTCGCGCTGACGACCTGGCTCGTCTATCGGCTGACCGCGGCGTTGTTCGATCGTCGGGCCGGCCTGTGGGCCGCGATTGTCTTGAACCTGGCACCGGTGCTCGGTCTCACCTCGGCCACTTGGGTATTGCCCGACGGTCCGCTCTACGCCGCGCTGCTCGGGGCCGCGCTATGCCTCGTGGGGGCGTTGCCGGCGGCGGGGCGGACGGCCTGGGGGTGGTGGCTGGGCGCCGGGCTCTGCGCCGGGCTCGCCCTCCTCTCGAAATATTCGGCCGCCCTCGTGATGCTGGGTGCGTTCGCCTTTCTGTTGAGCGAGCCACGGGGCCGCCGCTGGCTGTCGCGGCCCCATCCCTATACCGCCGGCGTCGTCGCCCTCGCCCTATTTCTGCCGGTGCTGATCTGGAATGCGAGGCATGGCTGGATTTCGTTCCGGTTTCAGGGCGGGCGGGCGGGCGGCCGGTTCGACCCGTTTGGACCGCTCGCGGCGCTCGGCGGGGCCGCGCTCTACCTCCTGCCATGGGTTTGGCTGCCGCTCGTGATGTGCGGGTATGCGGCGCTGCGCCGCGGACCGTCGGACAGAACGAGCTGGCTGCTCGTTTGCCTCGCGGCACCGCCGATCCTGTTCTTCACCGCGGTGTCCCTGTGGAGCCGCGTGCTGTTTCATTGGGCGGCACCGGGCTATCTCTTGCTGGTGCCGCTGCTTGGCGCGGCGCTCGAGCGCCGCCGACGGGCGGGCCGGCCGGTCGGCCGCTGGCTCGCCGCGACCGCACTCCTCGTTGGCGTCGGCGCCGGTCTCTTTGCCGGCGAAGTCAAGTTCAATTGGCTGCCGCGCGCTCTATGGATCAGGGCGCTGGGCAAAGATCCGTTGCCTGACGCCGTCGATTGGACGTCGCTGCGAACGGAACTCGCCGGGCGCGGCCTCCTCGACCGGCCGCACACGGTTGTTGCCGCGGTCCGGTGGCTCGACGCCGGCAAGATCGATTACGCGCTCGGCGGCCGGTTTCCGGTGCTGTGCCTCGGGCCCGACCCGCGGCAATACGGGCTCGTCGCACCGCTCGCCCGTTATGCGGGCGACGATGTGCTGATCATCGCGCCCGGCCGCTCGCTTGCCGAGATCGAGGCACAGTTCGGCCCATCGTTCGACGCGATCCAGCCGCTGGCGCCTGCCGAGATCCTCGATGCCGGCAACCCGGTCGCGGACTTGCCGCTGTTCATCGGCCACCGGCTGCGCTCGCCGCCCCAAGCGGCGGGGATCCGTGGTGGTATTGCGGATAGCCCTTGAAGTCGCGCGCCAAATAGAGCGCGTAGTCGCGCGCGGCGCCGGCCCCGAGCGGGACGACGGCCGTGCCGATCGGTTCGAGAAACGCAAAGCTCGGCCGCATCTCGGCGATAAGATTGTGTTTGGCAACCAGCAGAAAATTTCCGCCGAGATGTCGCTTCATGTTGTTCGTCAGATCCCACTCGTCTCCGACCCGATCGAGCAGGTCCCACTTGACCGCGTCGAACGGATGCGGCCGCACGTAGTAGATCAGCGCGGCCAGGGTTTCACGGTCGTCGGCGAACAGCCGATAGCCTGGATGCGCGGCGAGAGCCGCACCGACCTTGGCGCCGAGGTCGCGCCAGCCGCGCAGCCGGCGCAGCGGGTCGTATCGCGTGGGCAGTTCGAAGCCGCAGGCGGCGAGCGCCGGCGGCCCGGCAAACAACAGCGCCGCTGCAGCGAGATGTAGTGCGACCGAAAACGAGACGAGCCGCCGCCAACCGCTCTCCAGAGCCTGGGCGACGACCAGCACCGTCGCCGAAACATAGGCGGGAGCGGCCCAATTGGCATGCGCGCGCGATAGAAGGCTGACGAGCAGCATCATTCCCAGGGTCGGCAACGCAAAGACGGCGAGAAGCCGCGCGCGCGGCTCGGCCAGGGCCCGGGGCCTCGCCGCCAGGAATAGCAACCCGGTGAAAAACAGCGGGCCGAACACGGCGAATTGCGATGCGAAGAAATCGAAAAACTGGCCGGGATGGAACAGCGGCCCCGTGAGATCGGCGTTGTCGGCGGTATGGCGGTAGCTGACGAAGCCGTTGTTCCAATTCCACCACAGGTTCGGCGAATAGATCAGAAAGGCGATGCCGCTGGCGGCCGAAAACCGACGGAGGTGGCAGCGCTCGGAAGCGACCAGCAGAAGCAGGCCGAGCGCCGAGGCGAGCCAGTAGATCATCGCGAATTTGGCGAGGAGGCCGAACCCGGCGGCCGCGCCGACGGCGAGCCACCAGCCCCAGCCGCGCGCCTCGCGCGCCCGGATGAAGGCGTAGAGTGCGGCCGCCCAGAGCAGCAGCAAGGGTGCATCGGTCGAGATGACGTAGGAGGCGACCGATGCACCCGGGAGCGAGGCGTAGGCGATCGCCGCCCAGCAACCGATGCGGCGGTCGTAGAGCCGCGCCCCGATCGCATAGACGAAGACGGCGGCGCCCGCGGTCAATAGCGGCGCCGACAGCCGGACGGCGAATTCGCCGTCGCCGAAGGGTGCCGTCGTCAGCGCGATCAGCCAGGCGACGAGCGGCGGCTTCGAGTAGTAGCCGAAGGCCGGGTGTTTGGCCCAGAACCAGTACTGCGCCTCGTCGGGATAAAGACCGACGGGTTGCAGCCAAAGCCACGCCAGCCGCAGCAAAGTGACCAGCAAGATCGTCCCGAGCATCGCCGCGGCATAGGAGCCGGCGAGAGGCACTCGGCGGCAGAACGTGGCGGCGACTGCGGGTGGCCCGGTTGTCATGGCGTGCTCGTTGGCGCCCGGCGTCCTTTTTCCCCTCTCGCCCATAGCGGCGAACCCCAAACCGGGCGACACTTGCAGGGCCCCAAGGCGGAGCGGAGGGAAAAGCGGTGAGCGATGAATTTGCCGGAAAA
This sequence comes from uncultured Alphaproteobacteria bacterium, assembly GCA_963790875.1. Taxonomy (GTDB): domain Bacteria; phylum Pseudomonadota; class Alphaproteobacteria; order ATCC43930; family CGMCC-115725; genus AP-15. The sequence continues at coordinate 770,006 of CAWBQT010000008.1, read as the reverse complement.
GTGGCGCTCGTCACAGGCGGCGGCAGCGGCATCGGTGCGGCGACGGCGCGCGCCTTTGCACGGGAGGGCGCCTATGTCGCGATCCTCGATCGCAATGCCGTGGCGGCCGAGGCGGTCGCGGCCGAAATCGTCGGAAAGGGCGGCGGGGCCGCCGGGCATGGGCTCGACGTTGCCGACGCCCCGGCCTTCGCCCAGGCGGCGGCGGTGGTCGCCGAACGGGCGGGCGGCATCGATATCCTCGTCAACAGCGCCGGCACGATCACCCTGCACACGATCGCCCGGATGCCGGCAGAGGATTGGGAGCGTGTCCTCGCGGTCAATCTGCGCGGTCCGTTCAACGGCACTCAGGCTGTGCTGCCTCATCTGCGGGCGCGTGGCGGCGGCGCCATCGTCAATATCGCCTCGGTCGCCGGCCGGCGGATCTCGTTCGGCGGCGGCGCCCATTATTCGGCCTCGAAGGCTGGATTGCTCGGCTTCACCCGGCATGCCGCCTACGAGCTGGCGGCCGACCACATCCGCGTCAACGCGGTCTGCCCCGGTCCGACCGCCACGGCCTTCGGCGGCAGCATGCCGTCGCCCGAAGCTCGCGCCGCGAGGGCCAGGAAAATCCCGCTGGGTCGCATGGTGGAACCCGAGGACATCGCCGATGCGGTGTTGTTCCTCGCCGGCGATCGGGCTCGGATGTGCACCGGCATCGCCCTCGACGTCGATGGCGGCGTCTTGATCAGCAACGATATCCCGTACGATGAATACTTCGCCAGGATGACGTGACCAGCGCCGCAGCGCCCGCCTGGCGCAGGGTTCTGCGCCGCAGCAAAGCCATCGGAAGCCCCTCAGCCGCGCTCGATGACCTCGGCGAGCCGTTCGGCGGCCTCGTGGCAGGCGTCGCGGCTGACGTCGAGATGGGTCACGGCGCGCACCGTGCGCGCGGCAAACGCCGAGACGAGAACTCCGGCGTCGCGGGCGCCGGCCACGATAGCTGCGGCGTCCGGCCCTTGCTCGGTCATGTGGAAGATGACGATGTTGCTCTGCACGGTCGCAAGATCGAGGTCGACACCGCGCAACCCGGCAAGGCGCTCCGCCAGCAGCCGGGCATTCGCGTGGTCTTCGACCAGTCGATCGAGATTGTGGTCGAGGGCCCACAGGCCGGCGGCGGCGAGGATGCCGGCTTGGCGCATCGCGCCGCCGAACATCCGGCGGGCGCGATGGGCGCGGGCGATATCGGCGCGGCGGCCGGCGAGCACACTGCCGACAGGGCAGCCCAGCCCTTTCGACAACGCGACCGAGACAAGGTCGAACGGCGCCGCGAGCTCGCTGAGCCTTCGCCCGGAAGCGGCAGCGGCGTTGAACAGCCGTGCGCCATCGAGGTAGCTCGCCATCCCCAGCTCGCGGGCCGCGCCACAGATGGCGACCGCATCCTCCTGCGGGAAGACCACCCCACCGCCGCGATTGTGGGTGTTCTCGATCGCCACCAACGTCGTCGGGGGAAAGACGATATGACCCGCCGGCTTGAAGGCGGTGCAGAGGTCACCGGCGGTGAACAAGCCGCCCCGTCCGACCGGGGCGAATTGCACGCCCGAATTGGCCGCCCCTGCGCCGGCCTCATGCCAGACGATATGCGCCTCTTGCCCGAGCACGACTTCGTCACCGGGCTTGGTAAGCACCTTGAGGCCGATCTGGTTCGCCATCGTTCCGCTCGGCACAAACAACGCCGCCTCCTTGCCGAGCAATTCGGCGATGTGCTCCTGCAAGCGGTTGACGGACGGGTCCTCGCCGTACTGGTCGTCACCGACCGTCGCCGCGGCCATCGCCTGGCGCATCGCGGCGGAGGGTCGGGTCACGGTGTCGGAACGCAGATCGATCGGCTCCATTTGCCCGCTCCGGATCGGCCTTTCGGCGGCTCTACCCCGGCATATCCGACCGAAGGCGTGCAATCAATGACCACGGTCGCCAGGGCTCGCGATCGACATCGCTGCTGCTCCCGGGCGATGGCAGGCGAGAACGCCGAATCGCGTCGTGGATCTCGGATCGGGGGATTTGTTAAGATATCGTGTCCTGTTGCAGTTCGGCTTGCGGAGCTGCCAATGAAGTCTCGGCTCTCGATCACTTTCGGTACCGGCCTACTCGGTCTGTGGATTGTCGCTCCGTCAGCGTCCGACGCCGGACCGTGTCGCCACAACAATAATCTGCACAACTGCTTCCAGCTGCCGGCCAGCTTGGACTTCAGTTCGGCGCCCGGGATCTCCGACGAGATCGTCGGCAACGAGCCGAACCTCCGGCTCCCGAAGAAGCTCGAGGACGATCCGCGACCCGCATCGGAGCCGTATACCGGACCGATGATCGGGGTGAACAGCCGAGTCGGTGGTCCCACCGTCGGCTATTACTGGTCGATCCAGTAAGCTTCGTCGCGGCGTGGCTCAGGGGGGAGACGGTGTTGACGATCGCGCGCTTTGGGGCGATCGGGATCGCCCCGCCGCCGTTTCGGCGAGTGTGGCGGAGCGCGTTGCCGACCTCGGTGTTCTCTCGGCTGGGCTCGTCCTCGGATCGGCCGGTGCAGCCGCCCTCTTCGCGGCGGCGCTCGCGACCGACGAAGCCGGCCACATAGTCGCCGCCGTCGGCATCTATGCCGCGGCGTTGCCGGCCATGTTCTTGTGCGCACTCCTCTATGCGGCGGCGTTCGAGACGCCATGGCGCGGGTTTTTTCGGCGGCTCGATCATGCCGCCATCTGGGCGCTGATCGCGGCCACCGCCACACCCGTCGCCATCGCCCGGCCGGGCGGCGGAGCCGAGGGCACCGCCGCCGTGATCTGGGCTGCCGCCGCGGCCGGGATCTTTCTCAAGCTCCGCTATCCGATCGGCCGCGCCTATCGCTCGGCCGTCGTGTTCGGCGTGTGCGGCTGGGCTCTCATGTTCGCGCTAGGACCGGGCATCGCGTCGCACCGCGCCCTGCTCCTGATCCTTCTCGGAGGTGTCCTTTATACGGTCGGCATCGGCTTCCACCTGTGGCGACGGCTGCGCTTCCGCCGCGCGATCTGGCATGTCTTTGTTATCGCCGGGGCGACCGCGCATTACTTCGCCATCGTCGAAATCTTGCGATGACGGCGCGAGTCGCATGCTATTTGGCGACCAAATTCGCTGAGGCGGTGCCGGGCGGGCCGGACGACACCCGAGCGCTCGTCGAAACCAGCGGGAATCGCCGCCGATCACCAAGCGGGGAGCCTCGCACGAAAGAAGGGCACCGGTTCGTCGACCGGGACATGCAGATCATCGGGCATAGCCTCGTCGGCGAGCCTGCTGTGTTCGGCGACCGGCTGATGCAAATCCTTGCCGGCGTTGCGGTGCTGTTGTTCGTCAGCCGCGCCGTGTTGCCGCGGTTGCGGGGCCGCCGCGCCTGGGCCACATGGGCAAAGTGGGGTGCGATTGCCGCCCTCTTGGCAGCCATCTGCTACGCTCTCGGCATGACACTCCTGTGGGCTCTAGCCGCATCACGCTGAAATCGGGCTGGATCACGCCGACTGTGTTGCCGGCATCAAGGGCGGCGGGAGTGCGCTCTCGACCGGAGTAGGCCCTCATTCTGAATCCGCGGGGCGGGGCTCGCGACGTTGCAGCGTCCAAAACCCGTCAAAGAGAATGGCCGGAACTCGAAAGTTCCGGCCAAGTTTGAACAGGGAGGCTTCACGTCTGGGAGACGTAAGGGTCCGAAGACCCTCTTTCCGGGCACAAGTCCCGGAAACCAACCTCGGCGGCCTCCACCACCGAAAACCTTTGGCGATGCATATCGCGCGAGCCACAAATGGCGAATGAACGGCGGCTTCACCACCGGGAATTTCTTCTGCCTCGTCTGCAAAAAGCGCAATGCTCTATATAACGTTGGATTCACTTAAGCGCCGCGACGCTCGCGCCATGCCACCGGTTCGGATCGTCGCTTGGCGCTTCCGCCGCGCGACAGTCAGCTGTGCCTGGTTTCCGCTACCTTGCGCAGCAGAAAGTCACGAAAGACGCTGATCCGTTTTGAGGTACGCAACTCTTCCGGGTAGACGAAATAGGCCTCGACCGGCGGCCCGGTCAGTTCGGGAAGGACGCGCACGAGATTGGCGGTTTCGCTGGCCATGAAATCGGACAGCCCGGCGATCCCCAGACCGCTGTCCACCGCGCGCAACATTGCGTAGAAATTGTTGACACTGAGTATCGGCTTGCGCTCTCGCGCCGGTCGGGAGCCGGCGTCGAGCAACCAGTTGACGTTCTGCACCGGCGGCCGGGCATCCTCACCATAAACGATAAGTCGATGGTCATCGAGGTCTTCGGGTTTTTGCGGCATGCCGTGCTTCTTGATGTATTCAGGCGCTGCGTAGACGTGGCTCGGTACGCTCATTAAATGCCGCTGGATCAGATCCGGCTGTCGCGGCGGCGACATGCGGATAGCGACGTCGGCTTCACGCATCGACAGATCGAGCTCGGTATCATCGATGACCAAGCTGACCTGGATCTCCGGGTAGAGGTCGAGGAATTCGCGAATCCGCGGCGTCAGCCAAGTCGCGCCAAACGCGACCGTCGTGGTGATCTTGAGAGGTCCTTTCGGACGGTCCTTCGAACTCGGTGATCAGTCCTTCCGCCATCGACAATTTTGCGAACACCTCGCGCGCCGTGCGGAACAGAAGTTCGCCCTGCTCGGTCAAGATCAGCCCGCGCGCATGCCGGTGGAACAGCGGAACGCTGAGACTCTCCTCAAGCGCGCTGATCTGGCGGCTGACCGCGGATTGGCTCAGGTTCAACGACTCGCCTGCATGAGTAAAGCTGCCGGCCTCGGCAACGGCATGGAAAACCCGCAACTTGTCCCAATCCATCGTCACTTCCCCGGCTGCCGCTGTCGCCAAGCGGCGGACACCCCGCTCTATTCGGCCGCGCGCATGACAGGGTCCGCCGATCGCAGCGCAAGAAACTTCTCGGCTTCAAGCGCTGCCATGCAACCCATTCCCGCGGCGGTCACCGCTTGACGAAAGATCTTGTCCTTGACGTCGCCGGCGGCGAAGACTCCTGGGGTGCCGGTTTCGGTCGAATTGGGCCGCGTGATGACGTAACCCTCGGGGTCGAGCGGCAATTGCCCGGCAACCAAACCGGTTACCGGCGTGTGCCCGATCGCGATGAAGACGCCGTCGCAGCCAAATTCGCGAGGGACTCCGGTGCGGACGTTCCGCAGCCGGATGCCGGTGACACCAGGCGGCTCGGCCTGACCAAGGACCTCGTCGACTACACTGTCCCAAATCACCTCGATCTTGGGATTGTGGAACAGCCGGTCCTGCAGGATTTTTTCCGCCCGCAACGCGTCGCGGCGATGGACGAGGGTGACCCGCCGAGCGTGGTGCGTCAGATAGAGGGCTTCTTCGACTGCCGCGTTGCCCCCGCCGACGACGACGACCTCCTTGCCCCGGAAGAAGAACCCGTCGCATGTCGCGCAGGCCGAGACGCCAAAGCCGCGGAACCTCTCCTCGCTCGGCAGGCCGAGCCAGCGCGCCTGGGCGCCGGTGGCGAGGATCAACGTCTCGCCGCAATAGATGTCGCCCGAATCGCCGATCGCGGCAAACGGCCGCCGGCCCAGATCGACCGCAGTGATGACGTCGTCGAAGACCCTGGTGCCGACGTGTTCCGCCTGTCGCTGCATCTGATCCATGAGCCACGGGCCCTGCACGACCTCGGCAAAGCCAGGGTAGTTCTCGACGTCCGTCGTAATCGTCAATTGCCCGCCGGGCTGCAAGCCAGCGACAAGAAGCGGTTCCAGATTGGCGCGAGCTGCGTAGATCGCCGCAGTATAGCCAGCCGGGCCGGCGCCGATGATCAGCACTTTGCTGTGGTGACGTTGCGGCATTGCGCGATCCCGTTGAATCGGACAGCACAATATATCATTCTTTTGCGGCGCAACGGAACCTGCTGCAGCCGGTGGTTCAACACCGTCGGTTTCCCGCTCGCGGAACAGGAAAATCCAGTTTCGAAGCACTCGCGGACCGAGTGTTCCGAACGGGTCGCCCTAAAAGCCGAACATGTGGTCGAGGCTGAAGGCACCGCCGCCGTCGACGAGGGCATGATAGCCGAACAACCGGCAGGTGGTGTCTCGCACCAGCGCATAGGCGCCCGCCCCGGCGCGAGCGCGCGTTGCCGTATCGAACAGGTCGCGATAGCGCCACAGCCGCGAACCGGAGCAGGGGATCGCGCAATTCGCCCGTGCTTGCTCGCTTCCGGCTTGATCGTAGAGGATGATTTCCGTCGCACTCGTCGCCCGCCAAGGACGCGAGGCCGGGTAGATCAGCTGGCATAACGTGTCATGGCAGTCATCGCCGAGCCTGAGGTACAGCCGGGTCGTCAACCCCGGCGGTCGTCCGGAATAGGATTGCGGCTCGTCCCGATAAGTCAAAACCGTGTTGAACAGGTGCGCGCCAAAGCTGGTTTCGGCGGTGTGGCCGGTCTTGCGCCGGCGGTAGCGGAAAATGGCGTGCAGCCAGCCGTCGGCCTCGCCGCCGGCGGAAAAGTCGTAAATCAGCTCGATGTGTCCGTAACCGTTGCGCAGCGCATCGATGCCGGCCAGTTCGTCGAGATCGAGAGCCGTTGCGTGGCCGCGTGGCAGCCTGCCAAATCGATGGCGCAGAATCTCCGCCCCCTCGCGATCATAGACGACGGCGGCGATCGGCAACTCGGTCTGGCAGGCAGCCATCGGCGTCGGCAGAACGACCGTGCGCCACTCCGATAGCGGCAGGATCGGCGCCGGCAGCAGGTACCCTTTGCCGAGAAACTCGCCGAGTCGGGAGAGCTCAGGATCGGGTTTGAGATCCTCGCGCTCGACATTGACGTGGGCAATGCGGCGTCGGCCGTGTTCGATGATCTCGTAGCGTGGCCGCACCATGTGCTTGCCGGCATGCAGTTCGATCTGTCGCGGCCAGGCAAGATTTGGAAGCCATCGGGCGAGATCGACGGCCCGGCTGGCAAAGGGGGCAATCGGTTCGAGGATCGGTGCGGATCGTCCCTCGCCCATCGGGCCGAGTGCAACTTCGCCAGGCGGAATCGGCACCGGATGGCTGTTTTGCACCCAAAGCAGGACCTGCTCGCCGGGCGCCGGCGCCGGTAGACCGGCATAGCGGTCCGCCGGCCAGGAATTTGCGTCGTGGGTCGCGGATATTCCGGCGCCGCTGCCCAGGTCATCGCCAAAAGTGTCGAGCGCGTATTTGACCACGTCATGCCCCGCCGCGCCCACGATGTGCAAAAACAGCTGGCCGGCGAATTCGGGAAGCCGCATACGGGCCCGGATCTCGCGGCTGTCGAGGATGATCGCGCCGGCCGGCGCGCAGCGTTCGCACCATTCGGCGAGGAGTTCGCCGTCGCCGTCGAACAGGCTCAGCCAGCAGGCGACGGTGCCGCCACCGTAGCCCGACCAATAATTGACGGTCGAGAGGCGCGTATGCAGCCCTTCCGCGTCGCGAAAAAAGGCGAAATTCGTCGCGAAATTCAACGGATCGAGGTAGCGGCGCGGATTGGTCAGCCGGTCGTCCGGGATGCGCATCGCATCGAGGCTGAAAATTTCGGCACCGGCGGGGAGCAGCAGTTGCAATTGCGCGATCGTGCGCTCGGTGTCGAACGCCGTGAGGAAGACCGTACGTCCGCTCGAGTGGACAAGCTCGGTCACCGGTTCGGCGGCGCGGCCGAGCAGCTCAGTGCCGATTCGCGCGACTTCCTGAACGTAGACGCCGGCGATTTCGAGGCCGGCCAGGCCGAAAACCGCATCAAAGCCCGCCGCGGCACCACCCGGATCATAGATCGCCACCGGACCGCCACCGGTGAGCGCCGCCAATAATCGGCGCGCCGCACCGACGGCGTGCGGATGGGTCAGCGCCTTGTAAAGGGTGTTTCCGCCGCTTGCATTGTCGAAGGTGTCGATCCGCAGCGCCATCGTGTTGAGCCGATACTACAGCCTTTTGCCGGCGTGCAAGCGGGCCGCCCGGCTCATTCGCAATCGCGGCGGCCGCGCATCGCGGCAAGGCCGCCAAGGCGTCTGCAAGGCCAGGGCAATACCCGAGCCGACGGCAATTGGTCATGTCGCGCGGTGACGAGATCGATGGCGCCCCTCGCGAACAGCCATGTGACGCCGCGGGTCGTCAAGACGGCGAGCCAGGCACCCGCGATCGTATCGCTGAGGAAATGCGCGCCGACGACAATCCGGCTCGCCGCGATGAGCATCCCACCCGCGATGTAAAACAGAACATGGCTTGGCCACAGGCACCAAAGCGCCGTCATCAGCGAAACAATCGTCGCGGCGTGGCCCGACGGGAAGGACCAATGGTCGGCGTGCCAGCTGAACCAGGTGAAGCCGTAAAGGTCTGCCCTGAACAGCAATTTCGGTCTGGTTCGGCCGAAGACGACTTTCAGCACATCGGCGGCGACGCCCGCAGCAGCGATCGACGCGAACAGGAAGGACGGGATCGGCGACCATGCCCGCAACCGCCGTTCGAAAGGCAGCAGGCGCGGCAGCTTCCCGCCCCAGTGCAGCGCGACAAAGGCGACGCCAAAGACGGTCAACCAGCCATAGGCGAGGCCGAGCCGCCCGGTCAGATCGAACAGCGCGCGGACTCCCGGGCCTTGGGCGTGGCAGAAGACCGCGAGCGGCCGGTCCCAGTTCGCGATCGATGTCGTAACGAGGATCGCCACGGCCGCGGTTCCCAATCCGAGGCGGGCCACCGACGATCCCCCGATGCGGCGAGCCGCCAGCCAAGCGAACCTCGTCCCGCGACAGGCCGCACCGTAAAATCTCCGGAGCGCCGGTGCGGCAAGACCATCCTGCTCGACAATCCACCAGTGCAACAGCGCGGTCGTAGCGAAAACAATCAACCCGGCATAGGCGACATCCGACAGAAAGTGCGCTCCTTGGGCGATGCGCGCGAACCCGATCAGCGCGCCGAGGCCGAGCGCTGCGCCGAAACCACGGCGTCGCGGAGCACCCGCCGGCAACAGAAAGACAAAGGCGACAAGCGAAAAGCCCAGCGCCGCATGACCCGACGGGAAGGAGCAGTTGGTTACACATTCCGCTGCCGGCAGCGGTGCCGGGGTGAAATGACGGGTACCGCCGAACGCTTCGACCTGCGTCGGCCGAGCGCGTCCCCAATGATCCTTCAGGAGGGTGTTGACGATCAGTCCCGGCCCCAAAGCCGTCGACAGGGCAAGGAAGCACAACATCTTGCGGTCGAGCCGCCGCAGCGGCCGCTCGACCAGAAACAGCCATACCGAACCGAATCCGACGACGACAACAATGCTCCAGGAAAGCCACCGAACGGAATGGTATAGTAATTCGACCGGGGGCCATTTCGCCAGAAAGAAGCCGCGGTGCGGCGAATAGAACAGCCCGCTAGTCAGCAGATCGATTTGCGGCACCAGCAGGAACAGGGCCAGGGTCAAGGCAAATGTGCCAAGGAAAGCAACCGTAGCTTTCATCGCGGCGGTCGGTGATCGGGCCGCCACCAGACACCCAGAGCCGCCCCGGCGAGGCCCGTGCCGTCCGCCGCCGGGCGGGCCCAGCATTCGATCCGGCCGCAACATCGGCGGGCGGAATAGAGCTTCGCGCCGGCGCTCGCGATTGCAGGATCGGAAGTCATCTTGCCGATTTACGGAAATCGTGGGGCGCCGGCAAGGCAGCCCTTCGCGACGCAACAAAATTGCGCGCGGCGCTCGAGGCTCTTATGATCGACGGCCGGAGCGGAGAATGAAAGATGCGGCGGACCAAACTCGACCGTGTCGATCGGCGCATATTGCGGGAGTTGCAGGCGGAGGGGCGCATTTCGAATGTGGAACTCGCGCGCCGTGCCGGCATTTCCGCCCCGCCCTGTCTACGGCGGGTGCGTGCGCTTGAAGCCGCGGGCGTCATTCGCGGTTATCACGCCGATCTCGCGCCTGCGCCGCTAGGCTTCGGGATCGTCGTGTTCGCCCAGGTCGGGCTGTCGAGCCAGGCCGAAGCCGACCTGATCGCCTTCGAACGGCTGATCGCCGGCTGGCCGGAAGTCCGCGAAGCTCACATGCTGGCTGGGGAAACCGATTTTCTGCTGAAAATCGTCGCGGCGGATTGGGATAGTTATCAGAGATTCCTCAGCACCAAGCTGACCTCGGCGGCGAATGTGAACCACGTCAAATCGGCGCTGGCGCTTCGGGTCTCAAAGCTCGCGCCGGGATTTCCGATCGTCGACCCAGCCGAAATCGGCAACGAGCCCGGCGACAGCGCACGCAGCTCGTCATACGCGGGCTGAGCGGTTCGCGACAGGCGGGTTGGCCCCGTTCGAGCCGACCGACGGCGTCAGCAGCGGCGTTACCAGAAGGGCTTAGCGTGGCGGAGCTTTTGAATCCGCTTCAATAATTTGGGCTCGCCCTCGGCGAGACCGCGATCATGCCAACCAAGGACGATGCCGGCGGCGCGATCGATAATCGCGCTGCTGCCGCTGATCCGCAGGTCGACCATCAGGTCGCGGGCCACTCGGACGTCGTTTGCCTGACCCAGTTCGTCCTGCAGCGGCTTGAGGAGCTTCACGAATCCCGCTACGGCATCCTTCGGAAACAGGGATTCGAACAAATCGATCGTATAGCGCAGCTTTTTGATCCTGACCCGGACTTGGTGGCGCTGCGCGGTGTCGAGCGCGGCAAAAAATCGGACCGCCTTAGAGACCTGCTTGTAACGCCGGGCTATCAAGCCGGGCGCCACCTCGCCGACCGGCGCCATCAGCAGCGCCGATTGTTCCGAGACCGGCTGATCCCGCCAGTCGCGTGCGGTGAACCACCGGAGCAGCTTCAACAGGGCGGAGGTGTAATGCGCCGATCGGATCGAAGTATCCGCTTCTTGATGCGCCCGGCGCCGCTCCGCTTCGCAGGCGCTGGTCAAGGCGGCGCGCTCCTCCGGACCGAGCAACGTACTCGTGACCGAGGCGAGGACGTCGCCGATCAAAACGTCCCAGTTTCGTGCCGGTCCGAGCGCGTGCGCCAGCCACCTCAGTTCCTCGCTGACCCAGCGGTATTGTTGACCCGGAAGGATCCGCTTGAAGGCGTTTAACACGGCGCGCAGACGGCGGATCGCGACCCGCATCTGATGCAGGCTCTCGGCTGCGCCGGAGAGGGCGCTGGGCTCGTTCCGAAGGACGATCGCCAGACACTCGCAGCCAAACTTTTGGAGTACCGCCTCCACGGTCATTCCGGGCTCAAGCGCGACCGGCAGGGCTTCTACCGCCCGCAATTCGGGCGTCCCGGCTTCGACGAGATTGAAGCCTCGCTCGGCTTTGCTGCGCATTTCTATGCGCAGCGGAGCGGCTTCGAGCAAACGCAGCCCTATGTCGTAAATCGCCGCCGCATCCCCGAGCTTGTGCTCGAGTTCAAGTTCGCAGATCGGTTCACCATGGCGGTCTTCTGCGGTGCGGATCTCGCCTTCGTCAACCGCCGCTTCGATTTCGGTGGTTCCATCCAGCCGCAGTGGAATGACGGCACGACGAACGATGGTGGAAAAAATCGGGTGAAGTTCGGATGCGGTCAGCGCTTCCGGCAGATGAGCACCGCTATTTGGCGCACGCAGGTCGGGCAGCGCACCGGAGACTGCGTCTTCCCACTCTCCCCGCATCAACGGCAGCGCAGTATTCGTCCCTTCTGTCTTGAGCGTCTGCACAAACCGACGGTTCTGCTGCCGTACGCGCAAGGTCAGCCCTTTTTGCCTGAGTTGACGATCCGCCGTATCATAATAGACGCTCGTCAGCGTCGCGCGCGGTACGCGCTCGCGGCCGGCCCATACCAACAATTTCCTTTTTGCTAGAAGTAAATCTGCAGGAGCGGCGGTAAGTTTTAGTTCAATCTCGGGCATAACTCTTGGTCGATGGCGCGATGCTCGACGGTGTATCAATTCAAAAGAACGCCCCCTTTGCTGCCCCGAACGTCCGACGCGCGCGATTCGCCGACAAGGAGCGACAATACGCACCCCTTTCCGGCGAAAGGGCCGCACCGGCTGCAGAGGTTTGGTCCTGTAAAAATTAACTGATATGAACGATTTGTGTCAATCGACAGCGACCGCGCGGAGGAGTGAAGCGTGCTGGGAATCCTCGTCGCCAACGCCAAGGGCGGCTGCGGCAAGACGACGATCGCGACGCAGCTCGCTGCGGCACTCGCCGCCGCAGGGCATTTCACGGCGCTCGCCGATGCCGATCGGCAGCGATCGAGCCTCGCCTGGCTGGCACGCCGCCCGCCGCGCGCCGCCCCGATCGCCGGGCTCGACTGGGCCAAAGAGACCCGTCTTCCGCTTCGGCGGACCGAGTGCCTCGTCATCGACGCCGCGCCTGCGCTGCGCGGCAAACGCATCAAGGAACTCGTCGGGGCAGCGGATCTGGTGGTTTTGCCGGTGCTGCCATCGCTCTTCGACGAGACTGCAACCAAACGCTTTCTCGATCGGCTCGAAATGATCGGCTCGATCGCCAAGGGCCGCAAACCGCTCGCCGTCGTTGGCAATCGCATGCGCGGCGGCACTCGCGCCGCCGAGCGTCTCGAGAAATTTTTCGGCGAAATCGGCCATCCGATCGTGGCGCGGCTGCGCGACAGCCAGCTCTATCCGGATACCGCCGTCAACGGCCTCAGCCTGTTCGACGTTTCCGCAGGGAAGCGGGGTCGGGAACTCTGCGGGGATTGGGAACCGCTGCTCGAATTCGTCGAGCGCACCGTCAAAGAGCGAACGCGACGGATAAAAGCGCAGGGTCAGCCAAACGCGACCGTTACGACCTCGTAGGATTTAGCGCCGCGCGGCGTCGTTACCTCGACGCTGTCGCCTTTGCCCTTGCCGATCAGCGCGCGCGCCAGCGGCGAGGTGACCGCAAGTCGGCCTTGGCTGATGTCCGCTTCGTCCTCGCCGACGATTTGAAACGTCTGCTCCGCTTCGGTCTCTTCGTCCGCCAACGTGACGCGAGCTCCGAATTTGATCACCGAGCCCGACAGTTTCGAGACGTCGATCACCTCGGCCCGCGCCACTTTGTCTTCGAGTTCGAGCACCCGGCCCTCGATGAAGCTCTGGCGGTCGCGCGCTGCCTGATATTCGGCGTTTTCCGCCAGATCGCCATGATCGCGCGCCTCGGCTATGGCGCGGATAATGGCCGGCCGGTCGATGGTTTTCAGGTGCTTTAGCTCCTCCCGGAGGCGCTCGAAACCCTCGGCCGTCATCGGGATTTTATTCATCGAAACCGGGTTCGCACCGCTAGTGAGAAAGATGGCGACGGGCGCCGCCTCGGGGTTTTAGAAGGTAAGATTGTAGCGGCGCGACTTCAAGGCTCCCGCCGCGCATCGCCTCGATCGCGAGGACCGCCGCCCGCGCCCCCGCCACCGTTGTGTAGTAGGGAATGCCGTTGGTCAGCGCAGTCCGCCGCAAGCTGAAGCTGTCGGCGATCGCCTGGCTGCCCTCGGTCGTGTTGAAGACCAAATGGACTTCGCCGCTCAGCATTTGGTCGACGATATGGGGCCGCCCTTCGCGCACTTTGTGCACGCGGCTTACCGGCAGCCCCGAGGCACTCAGGCTTGCCGCGGTGCCGACGGTCGCGACCAGCGTAAAGCCCATCGCGACGAGCCGGCAGCAAGGCTCGACGAGCGCCGCCTTGTCGCCATCGCGCACCGAGACGAAGACACGCCCTTCGAGCGGCAGGCTGGTGCCGCTGGCAAGCTGCGATTTGGCGAAGGCACGCCCGAAATCCGCATCGATGCCCATCACTTCACCGGTCGATTTCATCTCCGGTCCAAGGATCAGATCGACCCCGGGAAAGCGGGCGAATGGAAACACCGCCTCTTTGACCGCCACATGCGCCGAGGGGTTCGCCGCGCGGGGCTCGATGCATTCCGCGAGACGCTCGCCGGCCATGACCCGCGCCGCAATTTTGGCGATCGGGACGCCTGTGGCCTTGGCGACAAACGGAACCGTGCGAGAAGCACGTGGGTTGACTTCAAGCACGTAGATCTCGTCGTCGCGCACGGCAAACTGGGCATTCATCAATCCGACAACGCCGAGCGCCCGGGCGAGGGCGATCGTCTGCTGTTCGATCTGGGTGATCGTCGCCCGGGCCAAACTATACGGCGGTAACGAGCAGGCGCTGTCGCCCGAATGAATCCCGGCTTCCTCGATATGTTCCATGATGCCGGCGACGACCACCTCTTCGCCGTCGGCGACGGCGTCGACATCGACCTCGATCGCGTTTTGCAGGTAGCGGTCGATCAGCACCGGGCTCGTGCCGGAGGCGGTAACCGCTTGGCGCATATAGCGATCGAGCCCGGCGGCGGCATGGACGATTTCCATCGCTCTGCCACCCAGCACATAGGACGGGCGGATCACGACCGGATAGCCGATCCGGCCGGCGACCGCCTCGGCCTCGCCGGGAGTGAGGGCGGTACCGTTTTCGGGCTGGCGCAGACCGAGCCGCTGCAACAGCCCCTGAAAACGCCGGCGATCCTCAGCCAGATCGATCATATCGGTCGAGGTGCCAAGGATCGGTATCTGTCCCCGCTCCAAGGCCGCCGCGAGCTTCAGCGGAGTTTGCCCGCCAAACTGCACGATCACGCCCAGAAGACGGCCACGGCGCGCTTCGACATCGACGATCTCGATGACATCCTCGGCGGTCAGCGGCTCGAAATAAAGCCGATCGGAGGTGTCGTAATCGGTCGAGACGGTTTCGGGGTTACAGTTGACCATGATCGTCTCGATGCCGGCCTCGCGCAGCGCATAGGCGGCGTGGACGCAGCAATAGTCGAATTCGATGCCCTGGCCGATCCGGTTCGGACCGCCGCCGAGGATCACGACCTTCCGGCGGTCGCTCGGATCGGCCTCGCATTCGGCTGCGCCGAACCCGTCTCCCTCGTAGCTGGAATACATGTACGGGGTCAGCGACGGGAACTCGCCGGCGCAGGTGTCGATGCGCTTATAGACCGGTCGTAGATCGAGCCCGCGGCGGCGGCTTGCCACGGCGGCCTCGTCGAGGCCGGCGAGCTTGGCGAGGCGGGCATCGGAGAACCCCGACTGCTTGAGCCGGAGCAGCCCGCCGCGGCCGGCCGGCAAGCCGTCCCGCTGCACCGCCATTTCGCTGGCAACGATCTCGGCGATGCATTCGAGGAACCACGGATCGAACCGGCAGACGGCGTGGATCTCGGCGGTGGTCAACCCGTGCCGGTAGGCCTGGGCGATCAGCAGCAAGCGATCGGGCGAAGGCCTGGCTAGTGCGGCCTTGACGGCTTCCTTGCCGGCGCTCTCGACGCCTTCGATCGCCACCTCGTCAAAGCCGCTCAGGCCCGTCTCCATCGATCGCAGCGCTTTCTGTACGGATTCGGCAAAGCTGCGTCCGATCGCCATGGCCTCGCCGACCGACTTCATCGATGTCGTCAGCAGGGGCTCGGCTCCCGGAAACTTCTCGAAGGTAAAGCGCGGCATCTTGGTGACGACATAATCGATCGTCGGCTCGAACGAGGCCGGCGTCGTGCCGGTGATTTCGTTTTGCAGTTCGTCGAGCGTGTAGCCGACGGCGAGTTTGGCGGCGACTTTGGCAATCGGAAAGCCGGTTGCCTTCGAGGCCAGCGCCGACGAACGCGACACGCGCGGGTTCATCTCGATGACAACAAGACGGCCGTCTTCCGGGTTGACGGCGAACTGCACGTTCGAGCCGCCGGTGTCGACGCCAATTTCGCGCAAGACCGCGATCGCGGCGCTGCGCATCTGCTGGTATTCCTTGTCGGTCAACGTCAAGGCCGGCGCGACGCAGACCGAATCGCCGGTGTGAACCCCCATCGGATCGATGTTTTCGATCGAGCAGACGATGATGGCGTTGTCCGCCCGATCGCGGACGACCTCCATCTCGTACTCTTTCCAGCCGAGAACCGACTCCTCGATCAGAACCGCGTGCGCCGGCGAGGCGCGCAGCCCGCCGCGGACGACTTCCTCGAATTCCAGGGCATTGTAGGCGACGCCCCCGCCGGTGCCGCCGAGGGTGAAGGAGGGCCGGATGATCGCCGGCAACCCAACCACGTCGAGGGCTGCGAACGCCTCTTCGACAGATCCGACAAGCCGGCTCTGCGGCGAGACCAACCCGATTCTGTCCATTGCCTGGCGGAACAGCTGGCGGTCCTCGGCCTTGGCGATCGCCGCTTCGTTAGCGCCGATCATGGCGACGCCGCAGCGCGCCAGCGTGCCGTCTCGAGCCAGCGCCATCGCCGCGTTGAGCGCCGTCTGTCCGCCCATCGTCGCGAGCAGCGCGTCCGGCCGCTCGCGGGCGATGATCTTTGCTACCATTTGGGGCGTGATCGGCTCGATATAGGTTGCGTCGGCCAGTTCCGGATCGGTCATGATCGTCGCCGGGTTCGAGTTCACCAGCACGACGCGATAACCTTCGTTCTTCAGCGCCTTGCAGGCCTGAGTGCCGGCGTAGTCGAACTCGCAGGCTTGCCCGATCACGATCGGGCCCGCGCCGATGATCAGGATCGTCTCGAGGTCGGTGCGCTTAGGCATGCTTGCGCATCAACCCGACGAAGCGCTCGAACAGGTGGTCGCTATCCCGGGGCCGGGGCTCGCCTCGGGATGATGCTGCACCGAAAAGACCGGCTTGCCGACGATCTCTAAGCCTTCATTGGTTCCATCGAACAGTGAGATACGCGTGGGCTCGACGCCGCTCGGCAGGCTTTCCGGATCGACGACAAAGCCGTGGTTCTGGCTCGTGATCTCGACCGCGCCGGTCGCCAGGTCCTTGACCGGATGGTTGGCGCCCCGATGGCCGCGCGCCATCTTGCGCGTGCGGCCACCGAGCGCCAGCGCCAGCAGCTGATGACCGAGACAAATGCCAAAAATCGGTTTGCCCGATGCGATCAGCTCCCGCAGTGCTGGCACGGCGTAGATGCCGGTCGCCGCAGGATCGCCCGGTCCATTCGACAAAAAGATGCCGTCGGGCCGGCGGCGCATGATGTCCTCGGCGGAGGCGGTCGCCGGGACGACGGTGACCGCGCAGCCATGCGACGCGAGCATCCGCAAGATGTTGCGCTTGGCGCCGTAATCGACCGCGACGACATGGTGGCGCGGATGATCCTGGCGGCCATAGCCGTGCTCGCGCCGCCATACCGTCTCGCGCCACGGGTAGGCTTGGCGGCACGTCACCTCCTTGGCCAAATCCATTCCCTCGAGACCAGGCCAAGCACGGGCTCGTTCGAGGAGATCGGCGACGTCGAGCCGGCCCTCGGGGTCATGCGCAATGACGCCATTCGGCGGGCCGAAGTCCCGGATGTGGCAAGTCAGCCGCCGCGTGTCGACGCCGCAAATCCCAACGAAATTATGCGATCGCAGCCAGGCCTCGAGAGACTGGGTCGCCCGCCAGTTTGCCGATTCGGTCGGCGCCACGCGCAAGACGAGCCCGCGCGCGACCGGGGTCAGGGTTTCGATGTCCTCGCGGTTGGTTCCGACATTGCCGATGTGGGGGAACGTGAACGTGATGATTTGGCCGGCGTAAGAGGGGTCCGTCAGGATCTCTTGGTAGCCCGTTGTCGCGGTATTAAAGCAGACCTCGCCGGCGGCGGTGCCGACGGCGCCGACGCCCCGACCCCAAAACACCGTCCCGTCCGCCAGGACCAGTGCGGCGTTGCAGTCGGGTGGTCGCGGCCTGAAGTCGCGCATCGGAAGGACGATCCCGTGGGTGTTCCGCAGACTGCCCGAATGGCCGAACGATCGAGAGCAATCCGAATGGCTTGACGATAACCGGTCCGGCGCGCGCTTTCAAACAGCGGGTCACGGCCGGTAAAATTGCCGCAGGCGGCAAAACAGCATAGTCTCGCTGTTCGATCCTGCGGCGAACGGCTCTTCAAGGTGGACCAAAACGGTGAGCAGGGCCGTCGAGCAACGGAATTCACGGTCAAAGCGCGGGGATCGAAGCCAGGTCGTGTCGGTGTCGCGCGAAAGCGTCGCTGTCATTGACGGCGTTCGCGCGCGCCGTGCCGCCAGCCGGCTGTTCGGATAACGGGTCGAATGGCTTTTCCACCGGGCTTCCTCGACGAGCTGCGCAGCCGAATCTCTTTGCCCGATTTGATCGGCCGCCGCGTCAAGCTGGTGCGACGCGGTCGCGAGCAGGTTGGGCTATGCCCGTTTCATCACGAAAGGACGCCGTCCTTTTACGTGGTCGAGGACAAATCGTTCTTTCACTGCTTCGGCTGCGGTGCACATGGCGATTCCGTCGGCTTCGTGATGCGTGCCGACAATCTCGATTTCCTCGAAGCGGTCGAGAAACTGGCGGGCGAGGCCGGGCTTGTCGTGCCGCAGTCGACGCCCGAGGAACGTGGGCGGGCGCGGCGGCAAAAAACTCTGCTCGAAGCGTTCGAAGCGGCCGCCGTCCTCTACGCCGACCGACTGTGGGCGCCGGCCGGCCGCGGGCCGCGGGAGTATCTCCGAACCCGCGGGCTCGACGACGAAACGATCCGGCGCTTTCGGCTGGGCTGGGCGTCGAGCGACCGTCAGGCGCTGCGGCGCAAGCTCGCCGGCGATTTCTCGGACGCGTTGCTGATCGAGGCGGGCTTACTGCATCGGCCCGACGAGGGCGAGCCGTTCGATTATTTCGGCGGTCGTGTCTTGTTTCCGATCGCCGATCGCGGCGGGCGAGTGATTGCCTTCGGTGGCAGAATCCTCGGCGATGGCCAGCCCAAATACCTGAATTCCCCCGAGCACCCGCTCTTCGAGAAGGGGCGGGTCCTGTATGGCTGGTCGGCGGCACGAGCCGCCAAGAGCGAAAGGCCGGACCCGATCGTCACCGAAGGCTACATGGATGTGATTGCCCTCAATCGGGCGGGTTTTACAACCGCCGTGGCACCGCTCGGGACAGCTTTGACCGAGTTCCAGCTCCGCGAGCTGTGGCGGCTCGGACCGGAGCCGATCCTATGCTTCGATGGTGATGCCGCCGGCGAGCGGGCGGCATTGCGGGCGTTGCACCGGGCCCTGCCCTTGCTGCAGCCCGGCTACAGCCTTCGTTTTGCCGCACTCCCGTCGGGGGAAGACCCGGACTTGCTGGTGCGAAACGGCGGAAAGCAGGCCTTCGAACCAATCCTGGCGGCGGCCCGGCCACTGGCCGACATGCTCTGGGAATCCGAAGTGCGCGGTGTCGCGCGAGACACCCCGGAGCGGATCGCCCGGATACGCAGCCGTCTGATCGAGTGTTCGCAGATGATCGCCGACCGGACGGTCCGGTTCGAGTTCGAAACGCTCTTCAAAAAGCGATGCGATCCCTGGCAGGCAGGACGGCAGGCAGGACGAAGGAGCGCGCCGCGCCCGGTGATGGTCCGCGATGGACCGCCGCGACCGATCCGCTCGCCGATCAAGGTCCGCTGCGAAATTTTGTTCCGCCTTCTGCTGGAGTTCCCGCCGCTAATCGGCGAGACGGCAGAGCGGCTTGCCGCGATCGAAATTCCGGAGCCGGAGCTTGACAAGCTGCGAGGCGAGATTTTACAGGTTGCCACTTCGCAGCCGGGACTTGACGCCTCAGGGCTCCGGCAACACCTTCTACTGAATGGGTTTGCGGCGACCGTGGAAAGAGTTCTCTCGCCTTCGGTCGACACAGGCTTTCTGGTGCGGCGCTCCGACCCAGATTCCGTGCGCAAAGATTGCGCCCACGTGATCGGAATGCTGATGCAAGATGACCCAAGGGGTGTCTTCGAAGCCGGCGGCCATATTATCGGTGATCTATCGTCAGAGAGTTGGGAACGCTTTTTGGCTGCAAGGGAACTCGCCTTGCGCGAGGGGCTCACCGAGGGGGATGAAGGATGACGCCCCACTCCGCGGATCGGCGGCTTGAGCGTCGATAAGGGCCAAAGCAAAGTTTGAATTGATCGTCGGTCTTGGCGCGACCGGTGGGCAAACTGTCTAGGGATGATGGCATGGCGAGCAAGGCGGCAACTGCGGCCGAAGTGACGGAAACTCGCGAAGAGGCGGCAGAGGCACCGCTTCTCGACACCGTTGCTACTGCAATCAAGAAGATGGTGGCTCGCGGCCGGGAGCGGGGCTATGTGACTTATGACGAGTTGAACGCCGCGTTACCGCAGGATCAAGTCTCCTCGGAACAGATCGAGGATACGATGACGATGCTCTCCGAACTCGGGGTCAACGTCATCGAGAGCGAGGAGAGCGAGGAGCCCGCCGCCGCCGAGATCGATGAGGCCGACGGCGAGGTGCGCGGCAACCTCGATGACGACGACATCGGCCGCACCGACGACCCGGTTCGGATGTATCTGCGTGAGATGGGTTCGGTCGAGCTCCTGTCGCGGGAAGGTGAGATCGCCATCGCCAAGCGCATCGAGGCCGGGCGCGAGATGATGATCGGCGGCATCTGCGAAAATCCATTGACGATCCGAGCGATCATTGGCTGGCGCGACGCGCTGAACGAGGGAAGAATATTACTGCGTGACATCATCGACCTCGATGCCACCTATGGCAGCGGCGGGTTCGAGCACAGCGCGGCAGACGCTGTTCCGGCACCGCCCGAGGGCGATTCCGAAGCTGTCGAAACCGTCGAAGCTGTCGAAGCCGTCGAAGCCGTCGGCGAAGATGCCCCGGCCGAGCTCGCCGCGATCGAGACCGAGGAAGCGGAAATCGAGGAGAGCTCGATCTCGCTGGCGGCGATGGAAGCGCAACTGAAACCGAGCGTCCTTGCGACCTTCGATGCCATCGCCGAAATCCACAAGAAGGTACACCGGCTGCAGGATCAGCGCATTGCCGCACTGAAGAAGGGAGAGACGCTGCCAAAGGTGACCGAGCGCCGCTATGAAAAGCTGAAGAGCAAAGTCATCGAGTACGTCAAACGCATCCGCCTCAACAACACGCGGATTGAGCATCTCGTCGAGCAGCTCTACGACGTCAACCGCCGGCTGGTGGCCGACGAGGGCAGGTTGTTGCGTCTGTCGGAAAGCGCCGGAATCAAACGCACCGAATTTCTGCAGCGGTACTTCGGCAGCGAACTCGCCGTCGATTGGCTCGCGCGCGTCGCCGAGTTGCCCGAGCGCGGCTGGGCGAGGCTGCTCGAAAGGCACGCGGCCGATGTGGCGAGGCTGCGCGGCGCGATCGCGCAAGTGGCGGCCGAAACAAAACTACCGATCACCGAACTGCGCCGGGTGGTGCAGACTGTCCAGCGCGGCGAGCGCGAAGCACGCCGGGCCAAGAAAGAGATGGTCGAGGCCAATCTGCGGCTCGTGATCTCGATAGCCAAGAAATACACAAAATCGTGGGCTGCAATTTCTTGACCTCATTCAAGAGGGCAATATCGGACTGATGAAGGCTGTCGATAAATTCGAATATCGGCGGGGCTACAAATTCTCGACCTATGCGACCTGGTGGATCCGGCAGGCGATCACGCGCTCGATCGCCGATCAAGCACGCACGATCCGGATCCCCGTGCATATGATCGAAACGATCAACAAGCTGGTGCGCACCTCGCGCCAGATGCTGCACGAGATCGGCCGCGAGCCGACCCCGGAAGAACTCGCCGAAAAGCTCGCCATGCCGCTCGAAAAGGTGCGCAAGGTGCTGAAGATCGCCAAGGAGCCGATTAGCCTCGAAACGCCGATCGGCGACGAGGAGGATTCGCATCTCGGTGATTTCATCGAAGACAAGAACGCGGTTTTGCCATTGGATGCAGCGATTCACGCCAACCTCCGCGAGACGACGACGCGTGTCCTCGCCTCATTGACCGCACGCGAGGAGCGGGTGTTGCGCATGCGCTTCGGCATCGGCATGAACACCGATCACACCTTGGAGGAGGTCGGCCAGCAATTTTCGGTGACGCGCGAGCGCATCCGCCAGATCGAGGCCAAGGCGCTGCGCAAGCTCAAGCATCCGAGCCGCTCGCGCAAGCTCAGGAGCTTTCTCGATACTTGAGGCAGGTTCGGCTCGGGTCGAGCCGGTCGAGACCGCTGGCCGCTGCCCATGGGCATGGGCCCGTAGTTCAGCTGGTTAGAACACGCCGCTCATAACGGTGTAGTCGCAGGTTCGAATCCTGCCGGGCCTACCGCCAGCGTCTCAACCCGGAAGCGCAGCGCGGGGGTGTTCCGGCGGCAGTTGCCCGCCGCGCGCCGTATAGCCGGCGTGCTGTGCCTGATCTTCGGTCACGAACAGGGCGATCCCATCGAGCTCGGCGAGCTCCCCCGCTTGCCGCTCCGGCAGGTAGGTCCTGGTCTTCGCGTATCCGATAAAGCCGACGCCGATCGATGTATCGCAATATAAGCATCGCAATATCATGGGCCTGCTGTGCAGGACAATCGCTCTATTGGAGAGGTATCGTCGCTCGACGGGGTTGTGGGTGATGCATCTAGGATTGGGGCAAATCGGGTCCCCCTGGCGCGCGTAGATCCGGCCCGGTGCTTTCTCCGTCGTGTGCGGGAGCCGAAACGGCTTGATACCCAATACTTTTTCGATCAGTGCCATCCTGACCGGGACGCCGTAGCCCGCCTGTTTGAAATACACACCTCTCGGGTCGCGATCCAGCTCGTAGCCTAGTTCGCTGACACGCGGCAGTGGATGCAGCACCCGCGCTTCCGAATATCGTTTTCCTTTCAAGAAGTTCTCGTTGACAATCGGATAATTTTGCGTGGCGCCTTCTTCCGGTGACAGCCGTTCTCCTTGCAATCTGGTGACGTAGCAGATGTCAATTTTTTTCAGTTGTTTTTGAATTTTTTCCCTATCGTAATTGTCATGTTTCAATAGCGTGTATTGTTGGCCACCCGAGGGCGCAACATACACGGCGTCCACCGGCGGTTGCGCAGGGTGGCCTTCGAAGAGGTCGCCGATGTCCGCCTTCGGCCACGGCTCACAGCCGAATTCGGATTCCAGTCTGTTGCTGACGTCCTCGGGCAGCCCCAAACCTTCGCCTGGCATCATGATGATGCGAGCGCCAAATCGTGCCAAACCATAGACCAGCGAGTGCACCGTGCGCCCGTTCTTGAGATCGCCGATCAAGAGTACATTCTGTCCGGCAATGGTGTGTTTTTCTCTTCTTAAAGTATAAAGATCACACAAGGTTTGGGTCGGATGCTCGTGGCTGCCGTCACCGCCGTTGATAATGGGTACGTCGACATACTCCGCCGCGGCGCGAGGGGCTCCTTCGCCGGGGTGTCGGAGGACAATCAGGTCGGCATAGTTTTCAATCACGCGAACCGTATCGGCGAGGCTCTCCCCTTTGGAGACGGAGGTCGTCGCGGTATCCGTCGACCCGAGAATGCTCCCACCCAATCGCACCATCGCCGCTTCGAAGGAAAATCGCGTGCGCGTGCTCGGTTCATAGAAGAGCGTTGCCAGGATAAAGTTCTTCGCGACATCCAGTCGCCCCCGGATCCGATGCGGGGCTTCAGCGGTCGCCATCGACGCACAATATTTGTCGGCAAGGGCAAATATCTCGTCAATTTCATCGTTTTCCAGATCATTTATCGAGATAATATCGCGCTTTCCTGGGCTCATCGCGGTCCCTGGTAAGGATGGGGAGTTGGCCGTCACGTCCCGGCAATAGCCCGCTCAAGGACGGGAAAATTATTCGAAGAAATTATCGCCGTTTCTTGCCTCCTTCGACCCATGAAGGCCATCTTTCCGATAGGAATTGACCAGCCGGTTTGGCGCCGACGTGACCCGCGCCAATTGTCCTGTTGTGTGCGAGAGGCGCCCGCTCGATCGCTTCACAAACTTTCCGAACCGGGTACGATCACGTTTCGTCTAACAGTTTACGTGGGCGTCCACAACCCGGATTGAAAGCGGGGGTTCGCCGGGCGAGCCCTTGCTGGCGCGTAGTATCTTCCTTATTTTGCGGCGATGTCCTCCGATGCTCGCACGATCGGTTTCTCGCATCGGCCGCGGCTGCCGCTGGTCATCGGCCGCAGCTAGACAGCTCTGCTGGTCGAGTGATCACCGATAGAGATCGCTGAGTGGCGTCGCTGGGGCTGCCCGCAGCCGCCGCGGCTATCGGCTACCTGCTGGGATCAATCCCGTTCGGGCTGGTACTGAGTTGGCTCGCCGGGCATGGCGATATCCGCCGCATCGGCTCTGGCAATATCGGGGCGACGAATGTTCTGCGCACCGGAAGCAAGGGCTTGGCGGCAATGACCCTGCTCCTCGACATGACAAAGGGGATGCTGGCGGTTGCGCTCGGCCAACATTGGGGCGCCGCGGCGGCGCTATCCGCCGCCGGCGCCGCGGTCGTCGGGCACATGTTCCCGGTTTGGCTGGGCTTTCGTGGCGGCAAAGGGGCCGCCACCGGTCTCGGCGTGCTCGTCATGCTCGCTTGGCCGGCGGCACTCGCCGCGAGTTTGGTTTGGCTGGCCGTTGTTCTCCTTTCCGGTTATGCCTCGCTCGCCTCGTTGGTAGCGGTCGCGGCGGCGATCGCGCTGAGCGTCGCACTGACCGATCGAGCGACCGCGGTCGTTGTCGCTGCAATCGCCGTTCTTGTGGTGTTGCGGCATCACGCCAACATTCGGCGATTGATCGCCGGCCGCGAGAGTCGCGTTTCCTTCGGGAAAGGCTGACGCCCTCTGACCGCACGCGAGCTTGACCCGGAGGAGCGCCTCGATTGGTTGCGGCTCTGCCGGACCGAGACGATCGGGCCCATCAGCTTTTACGCAATGCTGCGGCGCTTTGGCTCGGCTCGCGCGGCACTCGAAGCTCTGCCGCGGCTCGCCCGGCGCAGCGAGCGCGGCAGAGCCGTCACGGCCGTAACCCGTGCCGCTGCCGAAGCCGAGCTCGCCGCGACGAGCCGGGCCGGCGCCCGTCTGATCTGCTGGGGCGAGCCGACTTATCCGACGGCGCTTGCAGCGATCGAGGACGCGCCGCCGGTCTTGACGGTGATCGGGCGGCGCGAAGTGCTGGTCCGACCGATGGTCGCCGTCGTCGGCGCGCGCAACGCCTCGGCGAGCGGTCGGCGCTTCGCCCGAGAAATCGCCGGCTCGCTGGGGCGCGGCGGTCTCGTCGTGATCTCCGGATTGGCGCGCGGCATCGATGCGGCGGCGCATTTGGGGGCGATCGAGACCGGCACGGTTGCGGTGCAGGCCGGCGGTGTCGATATCGTCTATCCCGAAGAGAACCGCGGGCTCCATGAGGCGATTACCGGGCAGGGCGCAATCGTCGCCGAGCTGCCGCTCGGCAGCGAACCGCAGGCCCGCCATTTTCCGCGCCGCAACCGGATCATCTCCGGGATGGCGCTCGGCATTGTCGTCGTCGAGGCAGCGGCGCATTCCGGGTCACTGATCACCGCCCGCTACGCGCTCGAGCAGGGCCGCGAGATCTTTGCCGTTCCGGGCTCGCCGCTCGATCCGCGCTGCCGCGGCTCGAACGATCTCATTCGGCACGGTGCCACTTTGGTCGAAACGGCCGAGGATGTGCTCACGCACCTCGCGCCGCAACTGCGCCAGTCGCAAGTGCCGCGGCCTGGCGTCCCCGCGGCAGCGGCCGCTCGCGCGCCGAGCCCATCCGTCGCGGGTATTGCCGAACCGGCGACAGACGAAGCCGGGCTCGAGCTGCTGTTGAGATTGCTCGGACCGACGCCGGTACCGGTTGACGAATTGGTGCGCCAGTCCCAATTGACAGCCGCCGCGGTCGCTACGCTCGTTCTCGAATTGGAACTGGCCGGGCGGGTCGAACGTCATCCGGGGAATCTTGTGTCGTTACGTTGAACAACCGCGCGCTACGTTATTTTCCATTCAGATCGGTCGATGAAGATCGTCGTCGTCGAATCACCCGCAAAAGCAAAGACCATCAATAAATATCTGGGTGACGACTACAAGGTCGTCGCCAGCTATGGCCACGTCCGGGACCTGCCGGCGAAGGACGGATCGGTACGCCCCGACGCCGATTTCGCGATGTCTTGGGAGGTTGACGGCAAGTCCGAAAAGCACGTCAAGACGATCGAGCAGGCGATGCGCGGCGCCGACGGGCTGTTCCTGGCGACCGACCCGGACCGCGAGGGCGAGGCGATCTCATGGCATGTGCGAGAGATCCTGAAATCGCGCCGCGCCCTGAAGGACATCGACGTCAAGCGGGTCGTCTTCAACGAGGTCACCCGCGCCGCCGTTCTCGAAGCGTTCGGGCGACCGCGCGACATCGACCAAGAACTGGTTGAAGCCTACCTGGCGCGCCGGGCGCTCGATTATCTGGTGGGCTTTACGTTGTCGCCGGTGCTCTGGCGCAAATTGCCGGGCAGCCGTTCGGCCGGCCGGGTCCAATCCGTTGCACTGCGCTTGATTTGCGAACGCGAAGCCGAAATCGAGGGGTTCAGGCCGCGCGAATATTGGACCGTGGAGGTCGTATTCGCGACCGAAGCCGGGCAGAGCTTCGTCGCACGCCTGACCCATCTCGACGGCGATCGGCTCGACCGCTTTGCGCTCGACAGCGAAGCGAAAGCGCGCGCCGCAGCCGACGCGATCCTACACGCGGCGAACTTTGCCGTTGCCCAGATCGAGAGCCGGCAAATCCGCCGCCACCCGTTTCCGCCGTTCACGACCTCGACATTGCAGCAAGAAGCCTCGCGCAAGCTCGGTTTTGGGGCGACCCGGACGATGCAGATCGCCCAGCGCCTCTACGAGGGCATCGAGCTCGGCGGCGAGACCGTCGGGCTGATCACCTATATGCGCACCGACGGCGTGGCCATCTCGGGCGAGGCGATCACCGGCGCGCGCCGGCTGATCGGCGCGGAGTTCGGCCCGAAATATCTCCCCGATGCACCGCGCGTCTACCGGAGCCCGGCAAAAAACGCGCAGGAGGCCCACGAAGCGATCCGGCCGACCGATCTGGCGCGCACGCCGGCCGATGTCGCCGCCCATCTCGAGCGCGACCAGCTCCGGCTGTACGAGCTGATCTGGAAGCGGACCCTGGCGAGCCAGATGGCCTCCGCGCTGCTCGAACAAGTCACCGTCGACATCGCCGATCCGAGCGGGCGGCTGCGCCTGCGCGCCACGGGTTCGGTCATCTTGTTCGATGGGTTTCTCGCACTCTACCAGGAGGACCGCGATGACGGCGCGGAGGAAGAGGGCGAAGGAACCCGCCTGCCGTCGATGCGCAACGGCGAAAAACTGGCCCGCGGCGAGGTGACGCCCAGCCAGCACTTCACCCAGCCGCCGCCGCGCTACACCGAGGCTAGCCTTGTCAAAAAGCTCGAAGAACTCGGCATCGGGCGCCCCTCGACCTATGCCGCGATCTTGCAGGTCTTGCAGGACCGCACTTATGTCCGGCTCGACAAACGGCGTTTTGTGCCGGAGGACCGCGGGCGCCTCGTCACCGCCTTCCTGGCAAGCTTCTTCGAGCGCTATGTCGAATACAACTTCACGGCCGAACTCGAGAACCAGCTCGACGAAGTGTCAGGCGGCCGCGTCGACTGGAAGGAATTGCTGCGCAATTTCTGGCGCGATTTTTCGCAGGCTGTCGACGGTACCAAGGACCTGACGATCAGTCAGGTGCTGGTCGCGCTGGACGAGGAACTCGGCCGACATTTTTTCCCGACCGACGGTTCGGGGCGCGATGCACGGTTATGTCCGGTTTGCGGCGCCGGCCGGCTGAGCCTGAAGCTTGGCAAGTTCGGCGCCTTTATCGGCTGCTCGAACTATCCGAACTGCCGCCATACCCGCCCGCTTGGCTTCGAGGACGACGGCGAGGACGCCAGCGATACGACGCTCGGCAGCGATCCGGCGAGCGGCCGCGAGGTGCTGTTGAAGAAGGGCCCGTTCGGCCATTATCTGCAGCTCGGAGACGCCGACGGCGACGTAAAGCCGAAGCGTGTGGCGCTGCCGCGCGGGCTGAAGCCGGCAGATGTCGATCTCGACACCGCATTGCGTCTCCTGGCCCTGCCCCGCGAACTCGGCCCGCATCCCGAGACCGGTGCCGTGATCACGGCCGGAATCGGCCGTTTCGGTGCGTATATAAAGCATGGCTCGACCTTCAAATCGCTCGCCGCCGACGACGATGTGCTGACGATCGGATTGAACCGGGCAGTCGTGCTGCTGGCGGAGCCGGCCGAGGGGCGTCGTCGCCAAGCTCCGCGCCCGCTGCGCGAGTTGGGGCCACATCCGAAGGGCGGCGCCGTCGCGCTATACCAGGGGCGTTACGGCCCCTATGTGAGCCATGACGGCGTCTTTGCCTCGCTGGCAAAGAATTCTGATCCGGCGAACTTGTCGTTGGACGAAGCGGTTCGATTGTTGGCCGAACGAAGCGCCAAACGCAAGCCGAAGCGACGCGCGCGGGCCGAGCCGAGATTTGCCGAGGCCGCAGCCAAACGGGCTGCGCCGGCTAAAACGAAAAAAACGGCGGGCTCTGCGAGCCGGGTCGCCGGCAAAAAAAAGCCGGCGACAAGCGCCCGTTCGACCGACAAGCCGCGCTCCCGGAAAGGATCGCCGCCGCACTAGGCGCAAAATCGGATTTTCGAGGGTGGTCGGCCGGGCACGACAAGAGCGGTTCTGCCGGCGATGGGTCGGCGGCTGAGGCTCCCGCCGGATTTCGATGCGGTGCCCCTCCTCCAAAGCGGGCGTACTTAGCCCGCCGGCGATGGACCAGAAAGGTGACTGCCGCGCCGCCGGCCCCGCGGCATTGACAAATCGCGATCGTTCTGCTATGAAATTGCGATACTGGCATGGGAGTCAAATTGACCGCTTCGGCGTCAAAAATCGGCTGGCGGATCGCACGGGGCTTGGCATTTTCTCGGGGTTACCTGATTGGCCAGATTTAATTCCCTGAAAGGGCGAATTGTTTCCCTGTTCCGTCGGCAGGGAACTGGATCGCCAACTCTCTGATTCTGCGAAAGTTTTCGGAACGCAGCCGGCCCAAATCCAGCCTTTTCGCTGTTATTTTGCCTGTTACCAGGGAAGTTTGGAGGGTTCTGTGAGATCGCGCGTTAGGACCTTCGCTGGGGAGCACGTGTACGCTTCTCCGGAAAAAGACGAGATACTGCGGTCGCTGCCCGCCAGCGCAAAATCGTTCGGTTATCGATTGGGTATCGAGCGGACAGCAGCGCGGCCGAAGTCACACAGCGCATCCGCTCCGCTGCGTATCGCATCGCCTTATGACCCGCCGCCAGGGCGCGTGCCTCTCGGCGGCAACATTAAAAATTGTTCATTTCGACTCGGCCCCCCGACTGCGCTATTCCCGCGCGCGCAAACGCCGCCGGTCGCCCGACCGAAACGGCTTTGGGGCCTTTCGTGAACGGCACCGCCGGCTCGACGGTTGCCGGCTCGACGGTTGGTCGTGCGCGAAGCGCCTGTTCGGCATCGCGCCAATCGGGTCGGCGGCGACCCATGGGAGGGCCCGGAATGCTGCGGCGGTTTATCGTGGTCTCGCTTCTGATGCTGGCGGCCGGTCTTCCGTCCTTGGCGCTGCGCGCCGCGGCGGCCGAGAGGACGCCGGCCAATGCCGCCGGGATCACCGGCATCTATCTGACGACCCAATATCCGGCGCTGACCGTTCGCGTCGGGGAAACCGCGACGCTCGACTTATCGCTGCGCAACTACCGCCTGCCGCCCCAGCAGCTGGCGCTCGCGGTCGCGCAGGTGGCGCCCGGCTGGAAGGCGACGATCCTCGGCGGCGGTCAGCCGGTCGGGTCCGCGATCGTGCCGCCGGACAGCGAGGATCGCCTGCAATTGCGCCTCGAACCGCCGGCCAAGGCCATACCCGGCGAATACCGTTTTCTCGTCGAAGCGCGCGGCGGCGCCGGCAACCTCGAGCTGCCGATCGCGCTAACCGTCGGCAAGGAACTTCCGGCCAAGCTGAAGCTCAGCACGAACCTGCCGGCGCTGCGCGGCACCGCGTCGACGTCGTTTAAATTCACGGTGACGGCCGCCAATGACAGCGGCCGCAACGCGACGATCGACTTCCGTGCGACCGCACCAAAGAACTTCCAGGTGACTTTTACCGAGGCCTATGGCACGCAGGAAATCACTAGCCTGCCGATTGAGGCCGGCAAGACCAAGGATATCGATGCCACGGTAGCACTGCCGCACGACACGGCGGCCGGCGATTACCCGCTTGTGCTGCATGCCAAAAGCGAAGCCGCCTCGGCCGACCTGCCGCTCGCCGTCACCGTCGTCGGCCAGCCTCGCCTGTCGCTTGCCGGCGAGGGCGGTCGGTTGAGCGCCAATGCCTATGCCGGCCAGAGCAGCCCGCTGACCGTCGTGCTGCGCAACGCCGGCAGCGAGGCGGCGCATGACATCACGCTCACCGCCTCGGCGCCCGAGGACTGGAAGACAAGCTTCGAGCCGAAGGAGCTGACCGAACTCGGGCCTGACAAGTCGCAATCCGTGCAACTGAGCCTGACGCCCTCGCCCCGCGCCATTGCCGGCGACTACCAGATGACGGTCACCGCCGATTCGGCGAACGGCCAGTCCGATTCGGAGAATTTCCGCATCACCGTGCTGACCTCGACACTGTGGGGCATGGTCGGGATCGGGGTCATCGCGATCGCCCTTCTCGTCGTCGTTTTCGCGGTCGCCCGCTTCGGCCGACGCTAGGGGGAGGGGCAGATGGACGGCGCCGTCGTGATCCGCGCCGAGGGCTTGACCAAACGCTACGGCGCGACGGTCGCGGTCGACCGCATCGATCTCGCGGTCCGCGCCGGCGAGATCGTCGGCATCCTCGGGCCGAACGGCTCGGGCAAAACGACAACGATCCTTATGCTCTTGGGCCTGACCGAGCCGACCACCGGCAAGGCCGAGGTCGCCGGCTTTGACCCGCTGCGCGAGCCGCTTGAAGTCAAACGCCGGGTCGGCTACCTCCCCGATCAGGTCGGCTTTTACGACGGGCTGTCGGCGCGCGACAACCTCGCCTACACAGCCCGCCTCGCCGGCCTGCCGCGACACGAGATCGACGCGCGCTTCGACGAGGCGTTGATCCGGGTCGGGCTGCCGAATGTCGGCCGCGACCGGGTCGCGACCTTTTCGCGTGGCATGCGACAGCGACTCGGCCTCGCCGAGATCATCATGAAGCGGCCGAGCATCGCCATCCTCGACGAGCCGACGGCGACCCTCGATCCGCATTCGACGCAGGAGTTTCTCGGGCTGATCCGCGAGCTGAAGACGAGCGGAACAACGGTGCTCTTGTCGTCGCATCACCTCGATCAGGTGCAGAGCGTGTGCGACCGCGTGGCGCTGTTCAATCGCGGCCGGATCGCGCTGTCCGGCAGCGTCACCGAGCTCGCGCAACGCGTCCTTGGCGGCGGCCATGTTATCGATGTCGAGGCCCGCGGCCCCGGACTGCGCGAGCGGCTCGCCCATTTGCCGGGGGTGGTGCGGGTGCACAACCTCGCCACCGATCTCTACCGGGTCGACTGCGCCGCCGATCTGCGGGCCGAGATTGCCCGCCAACTGGCCCCGACGGCTGACCTCGTCGGCATCCGCTTTGCCGCGCCGAGCCTAAACGAGGTTTATACGCGCTATTTCGACGAGGTGCAGGATGCGGCGTAGAGGCTCGCCCTGGACCGGGGTTGGCGTGGTTCTCGCCAAGGAGGCGGCCGACTATCTGTCCGGCGCCCGCATGTGGCTGCTGGAGGCGCTGATCTTCTTGACGGCACTCGCCGCCGCTTACGCCGCGATCCTGGCGATCCGGGCGACAATCGGCGAGAGCCCGTTCCTCTTTCTGCGGCTCTTCACGATGGCGCAAAACCCGTTGCCGTCGTTCATTTCGCTGCTCGGCTTCCTCGTTCCGCTCGTCGCGATCGCGATCGGCTTCGATGCGGTCAACGGCGAGTTCAGCCGCCGCACGATGAGCCGCGTACTGGCCCAGCCGATCTATCGCGATGCGCTGCTGCTGGGCAAATTTCTCGCCGGGCTCCTCGCGCTCGGCATCGGCCTCGTCTCGCTGTGGTTTCTGACGATCGGCCTCGGCTTCCTGCTCCTTGGGCTGCCGCCCAATAGCGAGGAGACGATGCGCATGCTCGGCTTTCTCGCCGCCGCGCTCGCCTATGGCGGGGTCTGGCTCGCGATCGCGCTGTTGTTCTCGGTCGTGTTCCGCGCGGCGGCGACGGCGGCGCTCGCTGCGCTCGGCGTCTGGCTGCTGTTCGCGCTGTTCTGGCCAGTCCTGTCGCCGATCTTCGCGACCCTCGTAGCCGGGCCACCGAACGACATTTTCGGCCCCAACCTCGCCTATCTGCACGCCGCGCAAGCAATAGACCGGATCTCGCCAAACACGCTCTTCGCCGAGATCGCGCTTGCGCTCTTACAGCCCTCGACACGGGCCCTCGGCCCGGTGCTCTACAGCCAGATCGAGGGGGCGCTGCTCGGCACGCCGTTGCCGGTGGCGCAGAGCTTCCTGCTGATCTGGCCGCAGCTGACCGGGCTCGTCGCCGAAATGATCCTGATTTTCGCCGGCGCCTATGTCGTCTTCCAGCGCCAGGAGATCCGCGCGTAGGGTGGGTTGAGCCGCTCGGCGAAATCCGCGAACTCGGAGCGAGTGTCGTGCTCGTGGGAAAGCCCAGAATGCACACTGACAGCGCCACCCGGCGGACGAACGGTGAATCCTATTGTCTGACCAGGATCATGAATACGGATCTCTTACGGCCCGCCAATATATGGCGGTAGCGCATCGGAGACGAACGCTGGATGACAAGGTCCGGTTGATCGCTGTCTTGCGGCAGGCGGGTATTATATCATTCACGGGATGCTGCTCGGGCTCGCCATTCGCGATGTCGTCCTGATCGACCGCCTAGACCTCGCCTTTCGCCCGGGGCTGTGCGTGCTAACCGGCGAGACCGGCGCCGGGAAATCGATCCTCTTGGACGCACTCGGGCTGGCGCTCGGTCAGCGAGCCGAGTCCGGGCTCGTGCGCGACGGCGCCGCCGAGGCCGCGGTCACCGCTGAGTTCGCCGTCGGGCCCGATCACCCGGCCTATGAGATCCTCGCCGAAGCCGGGCTCGCGGCCGACAGCGAAGCGATCGTGCTCCGCCGAATCGTGCGCGCCGACGGCAAAAGCCGCGCCTTCGTCAACGACGCGCCCGCGAGTATCGGCCTCTTGCGCCGGCTCGGCGACAGCCTCGTCGAGATTCAAGGCCAGTTCGAGAGCCGTGGCCTGCTCGATCCCGCGACACACCGCCTGCTGCTCGATTCCTATGCCGGCTATGCGCTCGATCCCGGCGTGCTCGCGCATGCCTGGGATGAATGGCACTCGGCCGAACGCCGCGCGGCGGCGGCGGCAGAGCGGCTCGCCGCGAGCCGCGGCGAAGAGGAGCTGTGGCGCCACCAGCTCGCCGAGCTCGACGCGCTGTGCCCGGCGCCCGACGAGGAGGAGCGGCTTGCCTCCCGCCGCGCCCTCCTGCAGAACTCCGAACGCTTGGCCGAGACGCTCGCCGAAGCAATCGGCGAGATCGACGGCGAGGCCGGCGCCCGGGCGGCGCTGGCGCGCGCCGCGCGGCGGCTGCAGCGGACCCGCGAGCGGGCCTTGGGCCTCTTCGATTCGCCGGTCGCGGCGGTCGAACGCGCCGCGGTGGAAACCGAGGAAGCCCTCGCCGCCCTCGAAATCGCGGCCCGCCGCCTCGAACTCGATCCGCGCGCGCTCGACGCCGTCGAAGAGCGGCTCCTCACCTTGCGCGCCCTCGCTCGCAAGCATCGCGTGGCGGTCGCCGACCTGCCGGCGTGTCGCAAGGATCTCGCGACCCGGCTCGGTGCGATCGATTCGGGTGCCCACGCGGTCAAGTCGCTGGCCCGCGACAGCGCCGCGGCCCGCGCCGGTTTCGTCGCCGCGGCGGCGGCGACATCGCAGGCCCGAGCCGCTGCTGCGCGGGGTCTCGATGCCGCGATCGCCGCCGAACTCGAGCCGCTGCGGCTCGACCAGGCGCGGTTTCGCACCGTGCTGAGCCGGCTCGCCGAGGCTGACTGGGGCGAGCATGGCTGCGAGCGGGTGCATTTCGAGGTCGCGATCAACCCAGGATCGCCGTTCGGACCGCTCGCCCGCATCGCTTCGGGCGGCGAGTTGTCGCGCTTCATGCTGGCCTTGCGGCTCGTTCTCGCCGGCGGCTCGCCGGCGCCGACCCTGATCTTCGACGAGGTAGACAGCGGCATCGGCGGCGCTGTCGCGGCGGCGGTCGGCGACAGGCTGCAGCGCCTTGGCAGCCGCCTGCAGGTGCTCGTCGTGACCCATTCGCCGCAGGTCGCGGCGCGCGGCGCCTGGCATTGGCGCGTCGCCAAGCTGCTGTCCGAGCGGCAGACCGTGACCCGCGTCGAGGAACTCGATCACGACCGGCGACAGGAGGAGATCGCCCGCATGCTGTCCGGCCGAACCGTTACCGCCGAAGCACGGGCGGCCGCGGCAAGCTTGATCGCCGGGGGGCGCGCGTGAGCGATCTTGCCGGCCGGCCGATCGAAGCGCTGTCGGAAGCAGAGGCACGGGTGGAACTCGCCCGGCTAGCCGGCGAAATCCTGCACCACGACCAGCTGTATTACGCGAAAGACGCGCCGGAGATCTCCGACGCCGAATACGACGCGCTGCGCCGGCGCAACGCCGCGATCGAGACCCGCTTTCCGGCCCTCGCTCGGCCGGACAGCCCGTCGCGGCGGGTCGGTGCGGCACCCGCTGTCGGCTTTGCCAAGGTCATCCATTCGCGGCCGATGCTGTCGCTCGAGAACGCCTTCGAGGAAGCCGACGTCCGCGCTTTCTTCGCCGGCATCCGCAATTTCTTCAGCCGGCCGGCGGACCGCGAACGGGTCGCCGAGGACCAGATCGAAGTGATGGCCGAGCCGAAGATCGACGGCCTATCGCTCGGCTTGCGCTATGAAAGGGGGCGCCTCGCGCAGGCCGCGACGCGCGGCGACGGCGTCACCGGCGAGGATGTGACCGCCAACATCCGCACGCTGCCGAGCGTGCCCGGCCGGCTCGCCGGCGCCGGCTGGCCGGAAGCGATCGAGATCCGCGGCGAAATCTATATGGAGCGAACCGGCTTTTTCGCGCTCAACGAAGAGCGGGCGGCGGCCGGCGAGCCGGTTTTCGCCAATCCGCGCAATGCCGCTGCCGGCTCGCTGCGCCAACTCGATCCAGCGATCACGGCGCGCCGGCCGCTCAGATTCTTCGCCTATGCCTGGGGCGAGACGAGTGCGGCCTTTGCCGATACGCATGCCATGGCGCTCGCACGGCTCGGCGACTGGGGCTTTGCGGTCAACGGGCGCTCGCGGCTCTGCCGCGGCGTCGACGCGGTGCTTGCCTACTACCGTGACATCGCGGCCGATCGCGCGGCGCTGCCCTACGATATCGACGGCGTCGTCTACAAGGTCAACGACCTCGCGCTGCAGGAGCGGCTTGGCATGGTCAGCCGCGCGCCGCGCTGGGCGCTCGCCCATAAATTCCCGGCGCAGCAGGCGCAAACCGTGTTGCGCGACATCCTGATCTCGGTCGGCCGGCAGGGCGCCTTGACCCCGGTCGCGGCCCTGGAGCCGATCACCGTCGGCGGCGTCGTCGTACAACGCGCCACCTTGCACAACGAGGACGAAATCGCGCGCAAGGACGTCCGTGTCGGTGACACGGTCATCGTACAGCGCGCCGGCGACGTGATCCCGCAAATCGTCGGGGTCGTCGCCGAGCGCCGCCCGCCCGACGCGCAGCCCTACCACTTCCCCGATCACTGCCCGGTCTGCGGCAGTCTTGCCGTGCGCGAGCCCGGCATGGTGGCGCGCCGCTGCACCGGCGGGCTGATCTGCGCGGCGCAGGCGGTTGAACGATTGAAGCACTTCGTCGCGCGCGACGGTTTCGACATCGAGGGGCTCGGGGCCAAGCATATCCAGGCGTTCTGGGAAGACGGGCTGATCCGCCGGCCGGGCGACATTTTCCGGCTCGATCCGGCGGTCATCGCCAAGCGCGAAGGCTGGGGCGAGATAAGCGCCAGGAAGCTCGTCGCGGCGATCGACGAGCGCCGCCGGATCGCGCTCGACCGCTTCATCAATGCGCTCGGTATCCCGCAGGTCGGCCAGGCGACGGCGCGGCTCCTCGCCCGGCATTACCGGTCGCTGGCGCGCTGGCGCGCCGAGATGGAGGCGGCGCAGGAGCCGGATAGCGAGGCACGGGCCGGGCTCCTCGAGGTGCACGGCATCGGCGCCGACATGGCCGCCGACATCATCGGCTTCTTCGCCGAGCCGCATAACCGGGCCGTGCTCGACGATCTGGCGGGCGAGATCGAGGCCCTCGATTACGAAGCCCCGGCGCGGGCGACGCGCGCCGGCGCCGCCTCGCCGCTCGCCGGTAAGACGATCGTCTTCACCGGCTCGCTCGACAGCATGAGCCGGTCCGAGGCCAAGGCGCGTGCCGAGGCATTGGGGGCCAACGTCACGAGTTCGGTTTCGGCCAAGACCGACTATGTCGTCGCCGGCGCCGATCCCGGCTCGAAGGCGACCAAGGCGGCGGCACTCGGCGTCGCCGTCCTCGACGAGGCCGCCTGGCTCGCCCTCGTCGACGAAGCCGCCGCCGCAGGATGATTGCGGCCGGTGTTTCACGGCGGCGCCCCCTTCGACGAGGCTCGCAACGAACCTCTTTTCATGCAGGACCAGGCATCGGCGCCCCGTCTGTCGCCCGCCGCCCCGTCGATCGCAACCGAACCCGTCGCCGGCCGCCGCGAACCGGCCCCGGCGACGGCAATTCCGGCGGCGCCGCTGCCGGAGCGCGAGCGGCCGGTCGGATCGCGGCAGCAGCGGCGGTGGTTCGGTTCGATCGGCTCGCTGATCCTGCACCTCATGCCGTTGCTGCTGCTCATCGAATGGCCGACGCGGCCGCCCGCCGAGGCCCCGCCGATCCCGGTGCAGCTCGTATTTCAGCCGCCGCCACCCCCACCGCCGCCGCCAAAGCCGGCTCCACCAAAGCCGCCGCCGCCAAAGCCCGAGGTGCGGCCGCCGCCCGGCCGCATCGCTTCGGAGGATATCGGCGAGACCAAAACGCCAGGACATGACGAGGCCAAGAGCGAGGCATCGGCCCCGAGCAAGACGCCGGAAGCGGCGAAAGCACCGCCGCCCGAGCCTGTGCAAAAGACCGCGGCGGTCATCCCGCCGCCGCCGGTGCCGGGCGCTACCGGCCTGCCGAACGAAAAGCTCGCCCGCGAGCCGCCGCTCCCCAAGACGAAGCCGTCGATCCACGAACCGCTGCTGCGCCGGGCCGAGGCGAGAATTCACATGGCGCCGCGGCCGGCACGCTTTCCGGGCCCCGCCGCGACTCGCGACGAATATCTCGCTTACCTCGTCTATCTCACGCGCAAGCACCTCAATCTGCTGCCGATGTCGATGGTCGGCGGGCGCCGCGGCCAGACAGTGATCAACATCCTGGTGCGCGACGACGGGACCCTGGCAAGCGTCGATATCGGATCGAGTTCCGGCTATCCCGACATCGACCAGCGGGTCGAGGCGATGATCCGCGCAGTCGGCCGCTTCCCGCCCTTGCCGCAATGGTTCCAGGGCCCCAGCATGGAGCTCGAATTCATGCTGAGATTCCCGGAGGCCATGGAGGATTGAGAGACGCACCAATCGGCCGCCGCCGCCGACCGCACCGCCATCCGCGGCATTTGCCACTGGCTGGACGCGTTGCCCACCACTGGAGGCCGCGCCGACCGCGCCCGCATGGCTGGCTGGCCTTTCTGGGGCCCGGTCTGATCACCAGCGCTCCGGACGACGATCCGAGAGCGGCATCGCGACCTATTCGCAGGTCGGCGCCCAGTTCGGCCATGGCATGGAATGGGTCATGCTGTTCACCTGTCCGCTGATGGCGGCGATCCAGGAGGTGAGCGCGCGCATCGGGCGGGTCACCGGCGAAGGCATCGCGGGCAATATCCGCGCTCATTACCCGCGGCGCTGCTATTGGGGATGGTGGCCCTGCTCCTCGCCGCCAACATTATCAATCTCGGCGCCGATCTCGGCGCCATCGTCGCGGTGCCGTTGATGGCGGTCATCATGGTGATGGCACGGCAGAAGCGTGCCGCGCCTGCCGTGGCTGATGGGCTGGCTGTCGACCGCAGTGATGGCGGCCGCCGTCGTCGCGATGTTCGCGACCTGGTAGCGCTCAGCATTCCTCCCCTGCATCGGGCGGGTCGTCGTCGCGGCTTGCCGCCTTGCGCGCCGCGTTGCGTTCCTCTCGCTGCTTGAGCTTCTCTTCCTGCTTCGCCTTTTTGACCCGGTCGCGTTCGGCGCGCCCGAGCCGGTAATTGGGCCGGTACGGCATTCTGCGGCACTCCTTTTCGAGTTCGGGACCATCTTCGACCGCGCCGGGACTGTAGCGCGGACGAGATCCGATTGCTCGTTGTTCCGCACAGTTCCAAGCTTCGCGTTTCCCTGCCGGCGGCGGACGGCAAGGAAGCGATAAGATGAGCGGACGCATTTTTCACGATCGGCCGCGACGCACTCGGGAACATCATCGGGACCGGCGACGAATATCTCACCTGCCTCGTCTATATCACGCGC
Organism: uncultured Alphaproteobacteria bacterium; assembly: GCA_963790875.1. Classification (GTDB taxonomy): domain Bacteria; phylum Pseudomonadota; class Alphaproteobacteria; order ATCC43930; family CGMCC-115725; genus AP-15. The sequence continues at coordinate 731,606 of CAWBQT010000008.1, read as the reverse complement.
AAGCACCTCAATCTGCTGCCGATGTCGATCCCGGCAGTCAGCCGCTTCCCTTACCGGTGGGACGACTTCGGCCCTTTGGCAATGGTCGCCGGCGAACAACTCCACGCGCCGGCTTGTCCCGCCCGCACGCCTTCATAGACGTCATCGATCATCGAGACGTGCAGAGATCGGCTTCGACGAGCCACAGCTGTTTCGTCCATCGACCGCGCGTGTTCGGTAAACATCTCGGCTGGTGTTTGCTTGCTACCGCCGCACCCAATGGACGCACAACAACGCGAATCTCGAGCCGAAGCGAGTTGAGCGCGGCGGCGCGACTTATCCAAGTGAGCTGGCTCGATCGCGAATGCGTCAGCCGATAACATGGCGCAGCGCGATCTCGCATCGCTATTCTGCGGGGCATGCTGACCGCCAACCGATGGTGCAAGACTTGAGAAACCGCGTCGATCCGATCACCGCCTCGGTGATCCAGCACCGCTTGCTGGCGATTGTCGAGGAGATGGGCGAGGCGATGCTGCGCACCTCCTACTCGCAGATCCTCAATTCGAGCCGCGACTTCTCGACCGCGATCTGCGGCCTCGACGGGAGGCTGATTGCCCAGGCCGAGCATGTGCCGATCCATGTCGGGGCATTGCCCTATGCGGCACAGTCGGTCAGCGAATTCTTCGACGGCGACATCCGGCCCGGCGACGTCTTTCTGCTGAACGATCCTTATCACGGCGGCAACCATCTGCCCGATCTGACCGTTTTCGTACCCGTGTTCGAAGGCGAGATGCCGCGCTTCTGGTCGATCAACCGGGCGCATCAGAGCGATATCGGCGGTGCCACGCACGGCGCCTACAACGCCGCCGCGACCGACATCTGGCAGGAGGGCATCCGGATTCCGCCGCTCCGCCTCTACGACGCCGGCAAATTGCGCCGCGACGTCATGGAGACGATCGCCACCAATGTCCGCCACAGCCGCGACTTCCGCGGCGACCTCGCGGCGATGATCGGCTCGGCCCATGTCGGCGAGCGGCGGCTCCTGGCATTGGCCATAGAGTTCGGCTGGCCCGTGACGCATGCCGCGATCGAGGCGGTGCTCGATAGCGCGGAGCGCCGCACCCGCGCCGTCATCGCCGAGTGGCGCGACGGAGTCTATCACGGCGAGGCGCTGCTCGACGACGACGGCCGCGGCAATGCCGACATTCCGATCCGCGCCATCGTCGAAAAACGCGGCAGCGATCTTTCGATCGATCTCTCGAAATCACACGCCGAGGTTGCGAGCTTCGTCAATTCCTCCTACCCGAACATGCGCTCGGCTGTCGTCGTCGCCCTGTCCTATCTGATCGATCCCGACACGCCGAAAAACGACGGTACATTCCGCCCGATCACGGTCTCCGCCAAACCGGGCACGATCGTCTGGGCCAATCCCGGCATGCCGGTGACCCTGGCCACCAATCATTGCGGCCAGGAGATTATCGAGGCGATCGTCAAGGCACTGGCGCCGGCCTGCCCGGAGCGCGCGATGGCCGGTTGGGGGCGGCGCTTCAGGGTCGCGATCCAGGGGCTCGACCCGCGCGCTGCTGCTGGCGCCAATGCCCCGGGGAGCAACAGCGAGCGCGGCAAACCGTTCATCTGGCACTTCTTTCAGGCGCGGCCCGGCGGTGGCGCCTCGCCGGCCGGCGACGGCTGGCCGGGGGCCGGCGAATGGCAGGCGGCGGGCGGCATCAAGTTCGGCAGTCTCGAAGTGACCGAGGTGCGCTTTCCGCTATTTTTTCGCCGCCACGAATTCCGCCCGGATTCGGGCGGCGCCGGCAAATATCGCGGCGGCCCCGGCGGCATCGCCGAGATCGTCGTCGAGACCGCCGAGCCATGCATCGCCAACACCGCCGGCGACGGCATCCGGCACGGCGCTTGCGGCATTCTCGGCGGCGCCGACGGATTGCCGCATCGCTATACGCTCTTTTCCGACGGCCGCCCGCCGCGACCGATCGCGACCAAGGAAACCGGCCTTGCGGTGCGGCCGGGCGATGTGCTGCTGCTCGAATTGGGCGGTGGCGGCGGCTGGGGCGATCCCGCCGAGCGCGAGCCGAAGGCGGTCGCCCGCGACCGCGAAAACGGCTTTGTCGACGGCGCCGGGAAATAGGGCGACGCCTCTTGCTGCTTCATCGTGCCGAGTAATTTGTCGGACCTGGCGCATCAAGAACCCGATGAACCTCGCCGAATATTGGACACTACACGGAGATCGCAGCCGAGCTTGTCGGCCCCTCGGGCAGATCACAGCCGTCGAGATCGACGGGATGCTCATCGACAAGGCCAGCGCCGCACTCGCCGCCTGGCCGCAGGTCGCGGTTTGCACCGGCGACGGGTCCCGCCTTTCTTTTGGTACGGCGGACGTGATTTTCGCCAGCGCGGGTGCCACCCACCCGCCGCGATGCGCCGGAGGGGCCGGCTGCTGTTGCCGATGACGACGCAGCGGGCCCCGGCGCGATGCTGTTCGTTGTTCGCCGCGCCGAAGAGTGAATTCGCGCCCCACTTTCTGTGCCGGGCCGGCTTTGTCGACTGCGAAGGGGCGCGCGATCCCGAGGCGGGCCGCGAGCTGCGCGCCGCGCTGATCCGCGACGGGGCGCGAGCATACGTTCGCTGCACCGCGACCTCACGCCAAGGAGGCGACATGCTGGCTGCACGGCATCGGCTGCCCGTCGCGCTCGGACGCCGGCCTCGGTGCCGCACCACGATGATCGCGGCGAAGCCGTCGGCGCTCGCTTCGTTTACGAGCTACCGCTGAGCGCCGCGCCGAAAGTGCGGTCCCGCTCGCGCCGGTCGCAGTCAGTGGCTCGCCAGCATGTCCCAGGGAGTCTTGCCGGAGGGCAGCGCCGGGATGCGCAAGAGATCGGCCATCGGTTCGCCGGCCTCGTAGCGGCGGCAAAGCTCTTCCGGATCGTAGGTCACGCCGACCGGGTTCTCGGCGAAGGCGCGGCTCTTGAAATAGCCGTCGAGCTCCGCCGGCGTCGCGAAATTGTCGATCTGCAACTCGACCCGGTTGTTGTCTGGATCGCGATAATACATCGATGTCGTGACGCCATGATTGATCGGCCAATGCGGCAGGATTCCCGACGCTTTCAACCGGCGATAGGTCGACAGGAGCTGGCCGAGGTCGCGGTAGGCATAGGCGACATGATCGGTCCCGACCGCGTCGGGATCGCGCACCGGGAGTCCCGGAATGCTGATCAGCGCCAGGCGATGATGCTCGTCGTCATAGGATAAAAAGCACAGCATATTGTCGCGGAACACGACCCGGGCCGCGAGCACGGTCCGATACCACTCGACCATCTTGTCAAACTGCCCGGTGCGCAGCACGAAATGCGCGAATTTGACTGGGCTGATCGGCTCTGTTGGTGCGCTGAGCCGGCGCATCGGGGAAACATCGTTCATTGGCATCCTCGCTGTTCTCGACCGGCCACGGCGGCGGCTTACGTCAGCCCTTCGGGCGGCTATTCGTCTCCGATCTCCGCCCTAGGCAAGCCCTAGGCACGATGGAAAAATTTCTGCCTGATGATAAGCGGAAGACGGTGCCGAACGACGGCCCCCGATGCGTCGGCCGCGGCATGATCCGGCCGCAACGGCAGCTGTCGCTGCTCTGGTTCGATGGGTGCCGGCATGCGTTCGCGCCGCAGTTCATCGATCCGCGCGCGGATCGTGGCAAAATCGTCGGCGGCGCGGGGTCGAGCCATGTTTCCTCCGCTCGGCTTTGTTGTTGGCTTCGCTTGTCGGGCCGCGGTTAACTATACCTTCAGCCGGCCGCATGCCAGGAAAATCGCAAGTGCTGGCGCCGCACGGCGAGACCGGCCGACAGCAACGTCAAATAGCACCTGCACTTTGCAACTATAGGTTACTTGGCCGGCGCCTCGTCGCAATCGCTTTCCCTCAGGCGGCACAGACCGGGTCAGCGGCCGGTCCAGCGGCTCGCCAAGGCCGCCAGAGCGGCCGCTTCGCTGCTGCTCGGCGAGGTCGACTCCTCATGCCGCCGCATGGCGTTGAGCACGAAGACCACGGCGACGGCGCTCATCGTCGCCTGATCCCAGATGACGATGCCGCCGATATGCTGATCGAGGAGCACGCCGATCGACGGCAGCAACCGGCCGCACAGCTCGTAATAAGGATAAAGATCGTTCTGCGACAGGGTTATCAGCGCGCCGAGCGCGATCTGCGGGAACATGACGGCAAGAGCGAGGGCCATGCGCGTGCCGTATCCGGCCCGCGCCGGCGGTTTCGGGCGCGGATCGAGAACGAGCGACCAGAACAGGATGCCGTTTAGCACCATGCTCCAATTCATCAACGCATAGAGCCGCGGGTCGAGCATCGCCCGAAAGTGTACCGCCGGGATGAGCCAGAAGGCATAGAACAGCCCGGAAAACAGGAATACCGCGAGCACAGGCTGCTGCAGCACCCGGATCACGGCGCCGACGGCCGGCGTTTCGACGAGCCGGCGCACCCGATCGGGCATGCCGCGCTTCAGCGTCCCGCCGCCGCCGCCGAGCGCGATCAGAAACGGGCCGATATGGTGCATGACGACGTGCTGGATGCTGTTCAGGAAGAACATGTGCTGCGACCAGTATTCGAAACGCGTCTGCAGCACGGCGTAGACGAGGCCGAGGCCAATGAGGAAGGTCGCTCGGCGCCAGACCGGAGGCCTCGTCTCGGGCGGTCCCAGCCTGAGGCCGCGCAGAAACCAGAACAGCGTGAGCGCCGTCAGCAGATAGACGGGCGGGGAAAAGTCCCAGGGCGCCCAGAACGGCATCGCCGACGGGTGGCTCGCCGAAAGCCAGTAAAGGAGGCTGCCGAGCCCGAGAATTGCCGCAGAAGCGGCGCGTTCGCCGGCCGCCGCGCGGTTTGGCAGCGCCGACCGACCGGGTTCCGGCCGATACCGTCGGCCGGCGAGCAAGCGCCTCATCGCCGATCAACTAGCATGGCAGCGGCGGCGCCGCGAACGCCGCTGTTTGGCGGCAGGTCAGCGAAAAGCCTGGGCGCTAGCCCATCGTCGAATTGAAGGCGCCGCCGTCCAACAGCAGGTTCTGACCGACGATGAAACCCGACGACGCGGCACAGAGGAAGGCGCAGGCGTCGCCGAATTCGGCCGGGTCGCCGACCCGGCCCGCCGGGTTCGCCTGACCGCGTTTTGCCAGCAACTCCTCGAACGAGATGTTCTGCCGCCGCGCGTCGTATTCGATCCCGGAACGCAGCCGGTCAGTCAGAAACGGGCCGGGTAACAAGGCGTTTATAGTCACGTTGTATTTCGCCACCTGGCGGGCGATGCCGGCACAGAATGCGGTTAGTCCGGCGCGAGCGCCGTTCGACATGCCGAGATTGGCGATCGGCGATTTGACCGAGCTCGACGTGATGTTGACGATGCGGCCGAAGCGACGCTCGCACATGCCGTCGACCACGGACTTGATCAGCATGATCGGCGTCAGCATGTTGGCGTTGACCGCCTTTTGCCAATCCGTGACCGACCACTCGCGGAAATCGCCATGCGGCGGTCCGCCGCAATTGTTGACGAGGATGTCGGGGTTCGGACAGGCGGCAAGCGCGGCGGCGCGGCCGGCCTCGGTGGCGATGTCGCCGGCGACCGCGGTCACCTTGGCGCCGGTTTCTTGGCGGATCTCGGCCGCGGTCTGTTCCAGGGTCTCGGCCGTCCGGGCGGTGATCGTCAACTCGACGCCGGCGCGCGCGAGCGATGTGGCGCAGGCCCGCCCGAGCCCCTTGCTCGAGGCACAGACGAGCGCCTTACGGCCGCGAATGCGCAAATCCAGCATGTCGTCCTCCGCGTGGTAGAATTGCTTTTCGCTTCCGATGTAGCCTGCTTTTGCCTTGCCGACGATCGAAAACCGACGCGGGATAGCGGCAATGAAGCTGACCCTGACCCTCGATGAGGCGCCATCCGGCGTGCGCGCGGCGCTCGTCGAAGAGTGGGACGAAATCGGCGGCGCGGCCAAAATGGCGCCGATGGTTCGCCTGTTCGATCGCGAGGAGCAGGCAATCGCCTGGGGGCGCGGCGTGGCGCGCCGCCGCCGGCTGACCCAGATCTATCTGACCGACAACCGCAAAGCCGCGCCGCGCTGAATCCGCCCGCGTCGGAGACGGCCGCGGCTAAGGCGGCGGATAGCCCGGCGGCGGTGGTCCATACCCGGGCGGCGGCCCGCCATAGGGGGGCATGCCCGGCGGCGGGGCGAAGTTGGGCACCTGGTTGCCATGACCCGCCATGCACGACGCGTAGAGCGCGTCATATTGCTGCTGCAGCGACAGCTGCGCCCAGCCGGCGGCGCTCGCATTCCCGAGCGTGCCGAAGGCAGCACCCGCGCCGGCGCCGATCCCGGCGGCGCGGCCGCCGCCGACCGCGCCACCGATGGCGGCACCCAGGGCGGTGGTCAAGAGCGTGCTGCCGACCGCCTGGTTGTTGGCGGCGGCAGCTGCGGGTGCGGTCTGCGAATAGGCGTATTGCTGGCATCCCGCCTGGTCGGCATTGAAGGCCTCGGGGCTCTTGCCCGGCCCGGGCACAACCGGAATCGTCGGCGCCACCGGCGGTGCAACGCAGCCGGCGAGAGCCAGCATGATCGCGGCGGCGCCGGCGGCACGTCGATCGATATGCTTCATGTTCCTTCCCGTCCGATGGGCGCAGGACGAGCTTGCGGCGATCCTACTCTACGACGCAAGCGACAACAGGGTTTACGCGGAGAGCGGTGCAGATGTGCCCGCCCATCGACCGCGCACAGCGATTGGAAAGACGCCGCTTCGGCGTGCGGTGCCGGGAGCGAGGGCTCGCTAACGCCAGCCGATGACACTCTTGCGACAAGCGATTAGGCTGCCGCGATGGACGGCGACCTGCCGCACCGTGTTCTCGAGCTCAAAGAGGCGGCGGCGCCGCGGCTGCCGCTCGTCGTCGCGTCGCCGCATAGCGGCTCCGAATATTCGGCCGATTTTCTCGCGGCGTCGCGGCTCGATCCGCTGGCGTTGCGAAGGTCCGAGGACAGCTTTGTCGACGAATTGTTTGCCGCCGCGCCGATCCTCGGCGCCCCGCTGTTATCGGCACGTTTCCCGCGCGCCTATCTCGACGTGAACCGCGAGGCTTGGGAGCTCGATCCGACGATGTTCGCCGACCCGCTGCCGCGCTTCGTCAATGCCGGCTCACCGCGCGTCCGGATGGGTCTCGGCACGATCGCCCGCATCGTCGCCGTCGACGCCGAGATCTACGCGGGCAAGCTCCGCTTTGCCGAGGCGGAGCGGCGCATCGAGAATTTATATCATCCCTACCATCGGATATTGCGCCGGCTGATCGCCGAAACCGAGGCGATGTTCGGCGGCTGCCTGCTCGTTGACTGCCACTCGATGCCGTCCGTCGCCGCCGGCTCAGGCGGGCGCGAGACGGCCGATATCGTGCTCGGCGATTGCCACGGCGCCGCCTGTGGCCGCGCGATCCTCGAAGCGGCGCACGGCTTCTTCGCCGAACGCGGCTTCTCGGTCACGATCAACGCTCCCTATGCCGGCGGCTTCACGACCGGCCATTACGGAAGGCCTCGCCGCCACCGACACGCGCTGCAGATCGAGATCAACCGGGCACTCTATATGGACGAGCGCAGCTATCAGCGAAACCCGGGCTTCACGCGGCTCGCCGAGGACCTGGCGGAACTCATAGCACGGCTCGGTGCCGCAGTCGCGGCGTGTTTGCCGAACTACGACAGAGCAATTGATCGGCGGCTCGACCATTCTCACCTCTAAAGGGAGGCAAACAGCGGAGGCGCGGATGGGCGGAACCGCCTCGGATCTTACGATCGAGCAGAATTGGCAGGCCTACAGCGCGGCCGAACACGCAACATGGCGGCTCCTGTTCGAACGCCAGCAGAAGCTGCTCGTCGGCCGGGCCTGTCGCGAATACCTCGACGGGCTTGACGCGCTCGCGGTGGCAACGGATGGCATCCCCGATTTTCGCCGGCTGAACGAGGTGCTGGAACGCGCCACGGGATGGCGGATCGTGGCCGTGCCGGGTCTCGTCCCCGACGCGGTGTTCTTTGCCCATCTGGCGGGCCGCCGCTTCCCGTCGACCTGCTTCATCCGCCAGCCAGACCAGCTCGACTACCTTCAGGAACCGGACATCTTTCACGACATCTGCGGTCACGTGCCGCTGCTGATGAACCCGATCTTCGCCGACTACATGCAGGCCTACGGCAAAGGCGGGCTCAAGGCCTCCGGGCTCGGTCACCTCGAGCGTCTCGCACGGCTTTATTGGTACACCGTCGAGTTCGGACTGATCGCGACACCGGTCGGTCTGCGAATCTACGGCTCCGGAATCCTGTCGTCGGCGGGCGAATCGGTCTATTGTCTGGAAGATCCGCGACCGCATCGGATCGGTTTCGAGCTGAAGCGCGTCATGCGGACGCGCTATCGGATTGACCGGTTCCAAGAGGTCTATTTCGTCATCGACGACTTTCAGCAGCTGTTCGACGCGACCCGCCCGGATTTCGCGCCGATCTATAGCGAGATTGCCGCCTTGCCCGACCTCGAGCCAGGGGCATTGCTTGATTGCGAGCGCAGATTTTCTCCGGCGCGACCGGCACCCGGAAAAAAGAAAGGGCCGCCATTACAAGCGGCCCAAGTTTAGGGAGGAAACGCCTAGAAGACGTACGGTAAGACCACAACCGGCGATCGTTACCGCACTGCACAATGTAATCGCTCGCGCCGAGATGTCAAGCGACTTTTTCGAAAGGTTTGGCATTGTTGATAATTCCAGGCCCGCCCCGGTTCTCGGGGTACACCCGTCGAGCGGCGGATGTGCGACGCACAAGTGACGATTTTTTGACTGTACTACGGACGGTAGCGGGTGGCCGACGGCCGCCGGTCGAGCGTAACGGCGGAAGGATCGCCTGATGCCCGCCTCGAGCGCGCTTGTGACTTGGCTTGTCGGCGACATCGGCGCCACCAACGCCCGCTTCGGCCTGATGTCGCCCGAGCGCCGGCTGTTGCACACCCAAACCTACGCCTGCGACGAATATCCTGCGATCGAAGACGCGCTCGCCGCCTATCTCGGCGGGCGCGGCGAGCTGCCGATGCCGCGCCAGGGAGCGGTCGCGATCGCTTCGCCGATCACCGGCGACCGGGTGGCGATGACGAATCATCCCTGGAGTTTCTCGATCGCGGCGCTGAAGGCCAGATTCGCGTTCGAACGCCTCGAAGTCATCAACGATTTCACCGCCGCCGCTCTCGCACTGCCGCATCTCGGACCGGAAGACCGACTCACTGTCGGCGGCGGCGTTCCGATCGATGGCGCGCCGAAGGGCGTTTTGGGCCCGGGATCGGGGCTCGGCGTTTCGGGTCTTCTGCGCTGCGGCATCGGCTGGATGCCGCTCACCGGAGAGGGCGGGCATGCGACATTGGCGCCGGCCGACGATCGCGAAAGCGTGGCGATCGACCGCATGCGGCGGCATTTCGACCACGTGTCGGCCGAGCGCGTGCTCTCGGGTCCGGGGCTCGTCAATCTCTACAACACACTCGCCAGCATCGACGCGGTACCGTCGCTCGGCTACACGGCCGCGCAGATCACCGATCACGCGATCCACGCCAGCGACCCTGTCTGCGTCGAGACTGTGGCGATGTTCTGCGCAATGCTTGGGACGACGGCCGGAAACCTGGCGCTCACCCTCGGTGCACGCGGCGGCGTCTACATTGCCGGCGGCATTGTGCCGCGGCTCGGCCAATTATTCGTCGATTCGCCATTCCGCGGGCGCTTCGAGGCGAAAGGTCGCTTCAAGGACTATTTGGCCGCGATCCCAACCTATGTTGTGACGAATTGCCTGCCGGCGTTTCTCGGCTGCGCGGCTCTGCTCGCCGGTTGAAGCCTGAGCCGGCTCTGTCGCACAGGAGCGAGCCGGCGACGGGCACAGGAGCTTCCATGCGCCGGCCAACTCGGCAAAGCAAAAGATGCCGATCGCGGCGACGACCGCCGTGTCGACGCCGGACCAGGCGGAGACGGTCGACAGCTCAATCCGCCGGGGCCGCTTTGACGGGGGCGGCGGCGCGGCGTTAGAGTCACGGTTCGGAGGCGGTCCGTAGCATGAATGCAGCAATCGATCGGAGTACCGAGGCCGGCAGGCGCGAGCGGGGGCGCATTCGCGCCGGCGATGTCCTCGGCCCGACCGCCGGACTTGCCCCCGGTAATGTGCAAGCGAATCTGGTGATTCTGCCGCGGGCGCTGGCGCATGATTTCCTGCGCTTCGCGCAAGCCAATCCGAAGCCCTGCCCAGTGCTCGCGGTCTCGGAACCAGGAGATCCACATCTGCCGGCGCTGGGCGCCGATCTCGACATCCGTACCGATCTGCCGCGCTATCGGGTCTGGCGGCACGGTGAGCTCGTCGACGAGCCGCGCCGATTGCTGGATTTGTGGCGCGACGATCTCGTCAGCTTTGCCCTCGGCTGCTCGTTTTCGTTCGAACACGCGCTAATCGAGGAAGGGATCGAGCTGCGGCACCTGACCTGCGGGTCGAATGTGCCGATGTACCGCACGTCGATCGCCTGCATCCCGGCCGGCCGGTTCGTCGGCCCGCTCGTCGTCTCGATGCGGCCGTTGAAGCCGGGCGACGCGATCCGGGCGATCCAGATCACCTCGCGCTTCCCGTCGGTGCACGGCGCACCGGTGCATATCGGCCTGCCAGGGGCAATCGGCATCGCCGATCTGGCGCGGCCCGATTACGGCGACCCGGTGCCGGTCGGCAGCGACGAGCTGCCGGTGTTCTGGGCTTGCGGCGTCACGCCGCAGGCAGTGATCGCGGCGGTCAAGCCGGAGTTCTGCATCACCCATGCCCCAGGCAGCATGCTGATCACCGACCTGCCGAATACCCGGCTGGCGAGCTTGTAGCGGGAACTCCGCCGATGCTCGCGGGCCGCGACGCGCATCGGCTCGTCGATCAGATCGAAGCGCTGATCCAAGAGGATGTCGGGCGCAACATGACGGCCCTGTTCGCCGCCGCCCGCGGGGGATTGCGCAGCGCGGCTGCGGCTTTGGCGGAGGGCAGCTCCGGCCCGATCGGGCTCATTACCGGCTTCTACGTGCCGCAGGGCTCGCCCCCGGCGGCCGAAACGGATGGACCGGTCGGCGCCGCGTTGCTGGCCCGCGGGTTTGCGGAGATTGGGGTCGCCTGCCGGCTCGCGACTGACGAGCCGTGCCGCAACGCCTGCGCCGCGGCGCTCGCCGGGGCCGGCGCTGCGGCGGTGCCGGTCGACAGCGTGGCGATCGGGGCGCCGGTCGCCCGGCTCGTCGCGGTCTGGCGGCGGAGCGGGATCGCTGCGGCGATTTCCATCGAACGCTGTGGCAAGAGCGCCGACGGCGTGCCGCGCAACATGCGCGGCCGCGACATTTCGGCTGATACGGCGCCGCTCGACGAGTTGTTCACGGCCGGGCCGTGGCGGACGATCGCGGTCGGCGATGGCGGTAACGAAATCGGCATGGGCGCTCTGCCGCGCTCGCTGATCGCGCAGCATGTCGCGGCCGGCGAGGCGATCGCCTGCGTCACGCCGGCGCGCCATCTGATTGTCGCCGGCGTTTCGAATTGGGGCGCCTACGGGCTCTTGGGCGCGCTCGCCATCCTGCGCGAGGACTGGCGCCCGAAGCTCATCGGCTGCCTCGACGAAGCGCTCGACCGCCGGATTCTCGAAAAGACGGTCGCCGACGGGCCGGCAGTCGACGGCGTATCTCGGACCCGCACGCCGACAGTGGACAATCTGCCGATCGCCGTGCATCACGAAAAGCTGCGGCAGATCCGCGCGCTCGTCGCCGACTCGGATGAGAAATAGCGAATTCGTCTTCGACCGTTACGAATACGACCCGGCGGCACGGGTTTTATCACTGCGCTATCGCTTTGCCGGCGGGCCGCGCTTCGAAGAGAGGCTCTTTTTCGACTTCCCGCCGAGACCGCTGCCACCGGCGGCGGCCGCCGCCGTTGATCGGCTTTTCCGGCTGATTTTTCTGTTCTCCGGGGTCAGCTATTACAAGGCTTTCGTACCGCCGACGTTGCGCTGCGCGGCGTTCCCGCTCGACCGCGCGACCATCGAATTCCTTGAAAAATTCTATCGGCATGGCCTCGCCGAGTTCGCATTCAGAAACGGGATTTCGCTCGAGGGGCGCGGCCGGTTTCTGTCCGACGCGGCGCCGCCCGGAGCGCCGATCACCCTCGACCTGCCGCGCCGGAGCTGCGTGCCGGTCGGCGGCGGCAAGGATTCGCTCGTCTCGATCGAGTGCCTGAAGGCGGGCGAGGAGCCGCTGGTCCTGTTCTCGCTCGGCGATGCCGAACCGATCCGCGCCTGCATCGCGGCGTCGGGTCTGCCGTTCATCCGGGTCCGGCGGCGCCTCGACGAGCGACTGTTTCGGCTGAACGACATGGGAGCGCTGAACGGTCATGTGCCGATCACCGGGATCCTCAGCGTCATCGGACTGGCCGCCGCCGTGCTGTTCGGCTGCGATGCGGTCGTCATGTCCAACGAACATTCGGCGAGCGCCCCTAACCTGATCGTCGACGATCGCGAAATTAATCATCAATACAGCAAATCTTACGCGTTCGAACAGGATTTCGCCGATTACATCGCCAGGCAGATCTCGCCGGACATTGCTTATTTCTCGCTATTACGGCCGCTTTCCGAACTGGAGATCGCGCGCCGGTTCTCGAAATACCCGCAATATTTCTCGATCTTCCGGAGCTGCAACTCGGCTTTCCGACAGGCGCCGGCCGAACGCGGCAGAGGGTGGTGTGGCGATTGCCCGAAATGCCGCTTCGTCTTCCTTGCATTGGCCCCGTTTGTCGACAAGAGGGCGCTGATCGGCATCTTCGGGCGCGATCTGCTCGACGATCCGGCGCAGGCCGGCGGCTTTGCGGCGTTGTGCGGCCTCGAGGCGCACAAGCCTTTCGAATGCGTCGGCGAAATCGCCGAGAGCGCCGCCGCAATGGCGCATCTCGGCGAGCATCCTGCCTGGCGGGACGATGCGGTCGTGCGGCAGATGCTTGCCGGCTTCCGGTCTTTGCGCAGCGTCGATCCCGCGGATTACCGGGCCGCCTTCGCGCGCAAGAGCCCGCACCGAGTGCCCGACCGATATCTGGCGATGCTCGATGCCTGCGGCTGACCTCGCCGGACGACGCGTCGCGATCTGGGGGCTGGGCCGCGAGGGCCGCGCCGCGATCCGTTTCCTGCGGCAGCGCCAACCGGACCTGCCGCTGCTGCTGCTCGACGACGACCGCGAGGCGCGGGCGCCGCCGGGCCTCGAAAGCATCACCTGCGCCTTTGGCGCAGCGCGGATCGCGGCGGCGCTCGCCCGCATCGAGGTGATCGTCAAATCGCCCGGCATCAGCCTTTATCGTGACGAAATCCGCGAGGCCCGCGGCAAGGGCGTCGCCGTCACCTCGCTGCTCAATCTGTGGTTCGCGGAGCCGCATGCGGTCAAAACGATCTGCATCACCGGCACGAAGGGCAAGAGCACGACGGCCAGTCTGACCGCCCATATCTTGCGAAAACTCGGCCGCGAGACCGCGCTCGTCGGCAATATCGGCGTCCCGATCACCGAGATCGCGCACACCGCCGAGTTTGCCGTCATCGAGGTGTCGAGCTATCAGGCCGCCGACTTTGCCGGCACTTGCGACCTCGCGGTCATGACGTCGCTGTTCCCGGAGCATCTCGACTGGCATCGCTCGGTCGAGACCTATTACCGAGACAAGATAAACCTGCTGCGCCACGCCCGTCGCGGCATCGTCGGCCGCGCCAGCGCCGGCATCCTCGAGCGGCTCGGCGAGCCATGCCCCGACATTGTGTGGTTCGACGCCGCCGACGGCATCCACGCCCGCGGCGCGGAAATCTTCGATCGTGCCGCACGCCTTGGCTCGCTGCACAACGCCTATCTTGTCAGGCCGCACAATCGCGCCGATCTCTGCGCCGCGCTGACGGTGGTCAAGGTGCTTGGCATCGACCTCGCCGCGGCGCTCGCGGCGGCCGGCGACTTTGCCGGTCTGCCGCACCGGCAACAGGAACTCGGCAGCATCGGCGGCGTGCTCTATGTCGATGACAGTATTTCGACGATCCCGGAGTTGACGCTGGCGGCGCTCGAAGTCTATCGCGGCCGCGAGATCACACTGATCCTCGGCGGCTACGACCGCGGCATCGACTATGGCAAGCTTGTCGCCGCGCTGTCGAACGGTGGGGCCAAACGGGCGGTGTGCCTCGGCGCCAGCGGCGAGCGGATTTGCGCCGCGCTGCGCGCATCGGCCGGCTGCTGTTCCGCCCATCCGGCGCAATCCATGGCGGAGGCGGTCGCCTGCGCGATCGAGACGACGCCGGTAGGCGGCGTCGTGCTGTTGTCGCCGGCCGCGCCGAGCTACGGCCAGTACCGAGACTTCAGCGAGCGCGGGCGCGATTTTGCCGCCAAGGCGGGGCTCTCCGCGGCGGCCGAGGACAGAGGGTGAACCGGATCGCTGCCGTGCTACTTTGCGGCGGCCTGCTGGCCGGATGCAGCGATCCTCAGCCGTTTCTGATCGACGGCGACGCGAAGAGCGCCGAGGTCGGCTACGGCACGGATCCGGCCGCCACGCTGAGGGTCGCGCAGCTGCACTGCGCCGAATACGAGCGGGTGCCGCGCCTGTTGCAAGCGCAGAACAATGTTGCCTATTACCAATGCATTCGGCCGTGACGCCTGGCAGCCGAACCGTAGGAGGCCCTATATGCCACTCCTGTCGCGATTTGCGCCGCTCGCGGTTCTATTGCTGCTGTTCGCGCCCGGCATCGAATTGGTCAACGCTGCGAGCCAATGCGGCGACGACGGCGTCGGCGCCATGACCCGCAGCACCGAGATCACATTGACCGCCGCCGATTTCTTCGATCCCGACGGCTACGAGATGCGCACCTTCGTCGATACCGACAGCCTCGGAATGGTCGATGCCTTATTGCTTTCGTCGAGGCCTCGAGACATCGTTCGTTCGCTGACCGCGGTGCCCGCCAGAAGCCGGCTGTCGCCGTATTTCGGCGAAGACCTGAAGGGCGTCAACGTCACGGTATCCCTTTATCAATCGAAAATCCGGCCGATCGTCCACATCCGGCTGCAGCAGGATTGCGCAAAATACATGCGCAATACGTTTCTCTATTATTAGCAGATAAGCCACAGCAAGATTCTGCGTGGAGCTAACGTTGGCCGCTTCGGCGCGGTCGCGGCTGTCGCTCTTTGCCGTTTTATGGCTAGCCGGGGCGTCGCTGCGTGTGACGGTACTGGCCGTGCCGCCCGTTCTGCCGTTGATCCACCGGCAATTCCTGTTCAGCGAAAAGGCGGTTGGCGTGCTGTCCGGACTGCCGGTTTTGCTCTTCGGCCTCGTCGCCATTCCCGGCTCGCTTGTAATCGCGCGGCTCGGCCCGCGCCGCGCCTGTCTTGCCGGCCTCGTTCTGGTCGCGGCAACGTCGGCGGCGCGCGGCGTCGGACCTTCCACCGCAACGCTGTTCGGCATGACCTTCCTGATGGCGGCCGGGATCGCGGCGCTGCAGCCGACGTTGCCGGCGCTGGTCGGCGAATGGTTCCCGCATTCGCCCGGTCTTGCGACCGCGGTCTATGCCAACGGCCTCCTGATCGGCGAGGCCGCGCCGGCGGCGTTGACCCTCCCCTTCGTCCTCGGGATCGCCGGCGGGAGCTGGCGGGCCTGTCTCGCCGTCTGGTCGCTGCCGGTGGCGGCGGCGGCGCTATCGCTGGCGTTTGCGGCACCGAAGGCGGCACCGCCGCCAACGACGGGCGCGGCTCGCTGGTGGCCCGATTGGCGCGACCGCCAAACCTGGCAGCTCGGGCTGATGCAGGGCGGGACGGGCGGCCTGTATTTCGCATCGAACGCCTTCATCCCGGACTATTTCCACGCAGTCGGCCGCCCGGGGCTTGTCGGCCCCTGTCTCGCTGCGCTGAACCTCGGCCAGCTGCCGGCGTCGGCGCTGCTGCTCTTTTGGGCGAACCGGCTGGTCGGCAGGAAAGCGGCGTATGTTGCGCCGCCGCTCGTCGGCATTCTCGGTACTGCCGGGCTCGTCTTTGCCGGCTCCGGGACGGCGGCATTCGCCGCCGGAACGATCGGTTTCTGCTGCGCCTTCGTGCTGATCCTGACTTTGGCGCTGCCGCCGCAACTGGCGACGTCGGGCGACGTCCACCGGCTTTCGGCCGGCATGTTCGCGGTCGGCTATTCGTTGTCCTGCCTGGTGCCGCCGCTCGGCGGCACGGCGTGGGATGCGACCGGGATCCCGGCGATGGCGTTTCTCGCCAATGGCGCCAGCGGGGCGGTCGTCTTCGGCGCCGCGCTGACCCTGCGCGCCGGCGATCTGGCGCGGCGGCGATAGTCCCCGATATCGGCGCCCGGCGCCGCCCCGATTGCGCTTGCCGCCGAAGGCGGTCGCGGTTATTTCGCTGCCGGCCCGCCGAATTTACGGTTTGGCCGTGCGCTCGAGCCGGTCGAGCGGGATCGCATGACCAAGCGTCGTAATCTGTGTTCCCGATGCTGACGAGATGAAAGGCAGATCGCGATGAGTGTCGAACTCCACACCTGGAACACGCCGAACGGCCGCAAGATCAGCGTCGCGCTCGAAGAGATGGGCCTGGCCTACAACGTCCACCCGATCAACATCTCGAAGGGCGAGCAGTTCGGTGCGGAATTCCTGAAGATCAGCCCGAACAACCGGATCCCTGCTATCTTCGATCCAGAGGGTCCCGGCGGTGCGCCGATCAGCGTCTTCGAATTGGGCGCCATCTTGATTTATCTCGGCGAGAAGACAGGCAAATTCTGGCCCGCCGATTTGCGCCGGCAAGTGCCGGTCCTGGAATGGCTGATGTGGCAAATGGGCGGCTTTGGCCCGATGCCCGGCCAGGTCCATCATTTCCTGCAGGTCAAGGACGAACAGGACCGGCGGTACGGGCTCGGGCGTTATACCAAGGAGACGCGCAGGCTTTACGGCGTGCTGGACAAGCGGCTCGGTGTGGTCGAGTTCGCCGGCGGCGACATTTCGATCGCCGATTTCGCGATCCTCGGCTGGGCATGGCGGCACGAACGGCACCTCGTCGATCTCGCCGATTTTCCAAACGTCAAGCGCTGGTATGACGCGATGATGGCGCGCCCCGGGGTCAAACGCGGCTTCGACATCCCCCTCAGCTGAGCAAAGGCCAGCAGCCGGCGCCGGCCGGCGCCCTCCTGCCGCGTCGACAGTCCGGCCATTTCCGCTAAACTCGCGCCGGGACCGGAGAGATCACGCACATCGCGGGGAGCCGACACTGGAACGATCGGGGGCAATAAAAGGCCCGCTCCTCGTCTATCCGCTGTTGACGATCGCCTATGCGGTCAGCGGCAAGCTCGGCTTGTTGCTGGCCGTCCCGCCGGGCTACGCCTCGCCGATCTTTCCGCCCGCAGGTATCGCGGTCGCCGCGATGCTGATCTGGGGTCGGATCGCCCTGCCCTGGGTCTTTCTGGGATCGTTCCTGCTCAATCTCTGGGTCGGCTGGGGGCTCGGCAGCGCGTTCGAACATTTCGCCGCCGCCGCCAGCGGCATCGCTGCGGCGTCGGCGCTGCAAGCCGCCGTCGGCGGCTCGGTGTTGCGCCGCACAATCGGCTATCCGGCGGCGCTCGACAACGGGCGCGACCTCGCGCGCTTCCTGTTTCTTTCTCCGCTGTGCTGCCTGACCAGTGCGACCCTGTCGCTCTGTTGGCTCTCGACGCTCGGCGTCGTCCTGCGTCGGGATCTTGCGACGAGTTGGATTTCCTGGTGGATCGGCGACACGCTGGGCGTGCTGGTGGTGCTGCCGCTGATGTTCGTGATCGCCGGAGAGCCGCGCCCGCTGTGGCGCAGCCGCGCCCTGCCGGTGGCGGTGCCGATGGTGCTGTTCTTTGCCCTCTTTGTCGCAATCTTTGTTCGCGTCAACGAGTGGGAACGCGACGAGGCCCTGTTGGACTTCCGCCTGCTGTCGCGGGAGGTCGTCGACAAGGTCCATACGGCGCTCGACGAACAGAATGTCTTCCTCGAGCAGCTGGACCGCTCGTTCACCGGCTCGAAACCTGTGTCGCGGGACGATTTCCATCACCTCGTGGGCGGACTGCTGCACCGCTTTCCGACAATTCAGGCGGTGAAATGGGCGCCGCGCGTCGACGGCGCCGGGCGCGATGCGTTCGAGGCCTCGAAACGGACGGAAATGCCGCGCTTCGACATTCGCGCGCGCGACGTCGACAAGCGGCTGCGACGCGAGGCGGACCGACCATTTTATTACCCTGTCATCTATGCCGAGCCGCTCGCTGCGAACGAGACTGCCCTCGGCTTCGATCTCGATTCGATCCCCAACTGCCGAGCCGCCGTCGACGAGGCTGTCGCCTCTCGGGCCGTCGCCGCGACCGCGCCGCTCCAGCTTACCGAACAGCACAAGCGAGAGACCGGCATCCTGCTGCTCTTTGCCGTGCAGAGCGGCCCGGACGGCGACGGCGTGCTGGTCGTCGCATTGCGGATGGGCACCTTCATAGAAGGTCTGCTGGCCCCGGTGAAGACGATGGTCGCGGTGGAAATCGTCGATGTTGCCGCTGGGCAGCCGCTCTATGACGAGATTGCCTCTCGCCCCGAGGCTCCCTACGACGAGTCGTTCGGCTTTGGCGGGCGCCGTTACGAGGTCGAGACGGAACCGAGCCAGACCTATCTCGCGGGGCATCGCTCATGGCAGAGCTGGGGCGTGCTCGTGGCCGGAGTCTTCAGCACCGGGCTGCTCGGCGCCCTGTTGATGCTCGGCACCGGCTATGCCCGACGCGTTGAGAATGTGGTCGACGCCCGCACCCATGACCTGGCGAGTGTCAACCACCGCCTGCAGATGGAGATCGAGGAGCGCCGGCAAGCCGAGGCCGCCTTGCGGCAAGCCCAGCGCATGGAAGCGATCGGCCAGCTGACGGGCGGGATCGCCCACGATTTCAACAACCTCCTGACGGTGGTGCGCGGCAACGCCGAGCTCCTGCGCGACAGCGCGGCAGGCGAAGCCGCGCATCGCCGCGTCGCGGCCATCATGCGCGCGGCAGAGCGGGGCGAGCGGCTGACACGGCAATTGCTCGCCTTTTCGCGGCCGCAGACGCCGCCTCTCGGTCCGGTCGATCTGCAGCAGCGCACCCAGGAAATCGGCGACATGCTGTCGCAAACCTTGCGCAGCGACATTGCGGTCGAGATCGCGATGCCGCAGGACCTTTGGCCGGTGGCGATCGATCCTGCGGAATTCGACCTGGCGCTGTTGAACATCGCGGTCAACGCCCGCGACGCGATGCCCGCGGGCGGCCGTTTCCGCGTCGCGGCGCACCATGTGACCCTCGCCGTCGGTGCGCCGCAGGGCGCCGGCCTCAGCGGCGATTTCGTTGCGGTCACGCTGTCGGATACCGGCACCGGCATGACCCCCGATGTCCAGGCGCGGGCTTTCGAGCCCTATTTCACGACAAAGGAAGCGGGCAGCGGGTCGGGGCTCGGTCTCTCGCAGGTCTACGGGTTTGCCAAGCAGAGCGGCGGCGCCGCGACGCTCGAGAGCAGCCCCGGCAAGGGGACCTCGGTCACGCTGATCCTGCCGCGCGCGACGGCGACCCTCGGCATGGCACAGCCGCTCGTTGGGTCCGAGCCGATGCCAGAGCCGTCCTCGGCCCGGATCCTCTTCGTCGAGGACGACGCAGAGGTCGCTCAGGCGACGGCAGAGCTGCTGCAGGACATCGGATACCAGCCCGTCGAGGCGCGCGACGCGGACAGCGCGCTGACGGCGCTCGAGCGGGACCGGACGATTGCGCTGGTATTGTCCGATATCGTCATGCCCGGCCGCCTGAACGGACTCGACCTGGCGCGGACCCTGCGTCAGCGGCGCCCGGAACTGCCGGTGCTTCTCGCCACCGGTTACAGCCAGTATGCCGGGGCGGCGGCGAGCGACGGTTTCGGGCTCGTCGAAAAGCCCTATCGCCGCGCTTCGCTGGCGGCTTCGATCCGCGCCGCCTTCGAACGCGCCAATGGACGCATCGCGGCGCACCGCGGGTGATCGGCGGCGGCGGCGCAATCGACGTTCATTTCTCGGCGGCGCTAGCCACCGCTTCCCGCACCACGTCGCGGGCGACCCGGCGCAACAGCTCCCTATCCTTCTCGGGCGTCTCGGCCGGCGCGATGCCGGGGACGACCTGGTCGTGGCCATAAGTCGCAATCGCGCCGCCGTTGCGCAAAATGCGGCAATCCAATTCCTTGCCCCTACGGACCGCGCGAATGCCGCGCCGGATCATGTTGCGCATCATGATCACGCCGCGGTCGGTGGCGGCGAGATGCTCGAGCCCATGGCGCGAAACGCCCCCATGGATGCTGACCTGCGCGTCGTAGTCGCCGGGGACCCGCTGCCGCTCCTCGTAGGGGCGGCTGGCATCCTGCCCGAACCCGGCGCCGCGCCGAAATTCGCGCCCCTCCGGCGCCCGGTAATAGCCGATCTGCATCGTGTGCGTGTCGTCGAGCGGCACCGCCCAGGTCGTCGCCATCGGCCGGTTCAGCGAGTTCCGTTGCGCCATCGGGTCGGCATTGGGCGGAAACTGGTGAATGTTCGGGAGGATGAAGTCGGCCACTCGGACCCAGACCCGATCCCCCTGCCGCCGCGTATCGATATAGACCATACCGATCGGGGTCTCCATCCAGTCCCACTCGGCCAGTTCCTTGAAGTCGTCGGTGAAGCCGTCGCTGCCGGGCAAGGTGTGCAGGAAGGCGAGATGCGCCGGATCCATGCTGTTTTCCTTGACCTGCAGCCAATTGCACTCCCACAGGGTCGGCGCGCGGGCGACCTGCCGATAGCCGGGAAGGTCGTAAGTGTCGAGGATCGGGAAATCGGGCTGCTTGTCGGGCGGGCCCATATAGGCGAAGACCAGACCGCCGTGCTCGCGGACCGGATAGGCGCCATGAAACAGCCGGTCTTTCAGCGTGCTCTCGGCCGGCTCGCCCGGCGTCTCCAGGATCGTGCCGTCGGCGTCGAACAGCCAGCCGTGATAGCAGCAGCGGATCCCGCGGTCACCGACCAGGCCGAACTCGAGCGAAGTGCCGCGATGCGGGCAGTGCAGCTCCAAGAGGCCGACCGTGCCGCTTTTGTCGCGATAGGCCACGAGATCCTCGCCCAGGATGCGCAGCCGACGCGGCACCTCGCGCAATTCCTCCGACAGGACAACCGGCTGCCAGAAGCGGCGCAGATATTCGCCGCCGGGCGTGCCGGGGCCGACGCGGGTCAGTTCATCGTCGGCCGGCGGGCGGCCGCGGTGGTGGTAGGCGCTGAAGGCGTGCGCGAGAAACGGTGCTCGTTCCGATGCTTTGGTTGGCATGACGCACTCCGGCGCTTGCTGTCGCCTCGATTTTGACTTCGCCTAGGCGGCATGGTCAAGATTCGCCGCCGCCCGGTAGATCAGGGGCTGCCGAGCTTGCCCGGAGGGGGCGCGAGCGCGTCGATCAGCGCCTGGATATAGCCGTAGCAATAGGCAAAGGCGACGCCCGGCGGATCGCGACCGTCGATCCGCGGCACATGGTCCGGCATCAGCATGTACGCGTAGCCGACATCGCGATAAAGGGCGAGGGCCTGTGCCATGTCGATGTCGCCTTCGTCCGGAAACGCCTCGACGAAGTCGAGCCTGCGGCCCCTGATGTTGCGGAAATGCACGTTGAAGATCTTGCCGCGCTCGCCGAACCAGCGGATCACGTCGAAGATTTCGCGCGCCGGGTCGTCGAGCATTTCGGCGACCGTGCCCTGGCAGAAATTCAGCCCGTGATACGGGCTCTCATGCAGCGAAACGAACCGCTTCAGCCCATCGACGGTGCCGAGCACACTGGTCACTCCACGCCAGCCGGGCGGCGTATAGGGATCCTGCGGATGGCAGGCGAGCCGAACCTTCGCCGCGGTCGCGACCGGCACCACGGCGGCGAGGAAATGGTCGATCCGCTGCCAGTACTCGTCGGCCGAGACAATCCCGGCCCTCGTCGGCGGTGCCGCCGGGTCGACGTCGCGCCAGCGGAAGGCGGCGTTCTGCGAGCCGCCGCGCCCGGGCTCGCGCTCGGTCCGCGGAATGCCGAGCAAGGTCAGGTTGTACTTCGCCGCCGGGATGCCGGCCGCCGCGAGACGCTCGATCAGAGCGCAGATGCTGTCTATCTCGCGCTGCCGCTCGGGCTCCTGGCCCAGCATGATATGCGGGCTTTCCTGTTCCTCGATCGGCCGCGACGACAGCGGCAGCTGCACCATGTCGAGGCTGAGTCCGAACGACTCGATATGCTCCTTATGGCGGCAAAGATCGTCGAGACCCCAGTGATGCGGGTCGCCGGGCGGGTCGACGCAGACATGCGTGACGCCGAGCTGCGCCCAGACCCGGTAATCGCTGTCGTCGCGCGGCCGCAATTGCGTGCCGACATACATCGCCTTCCTCCCCTCTGCCGCTTGCCGGGTGACCGCGCAGCATAGCAGGGAAAGCCGTTTTGCTTTACCGATCGCGTTTTGCCAATCGCTTGGGATCCGGGGAATGATCACCGGGATCAGCGCCATCACGCTCGCGACGCACGATATGCGTCGGGCCGTCGAGTTCTACCGGCTCTTGGGGTTCGAGATGCTCTACGGCGGCGAAGGCGCCGGGTTCACCAGCTTCAAGGCCGGCGGCACGTTTCTCAACCTGATCGCCCAGCCGGACGAGCGGCGCTGGTCATGGTGGGGCCGCGCGATCTTTTACCACTCGGACGTCGACGGGCTCTATGCCCGCCTCGTCGCCGCCGGCCATTGCCCCGATACGACGCCGCGCGACGCCGAATGGGGCGAGCGGTTCTTCCATGTGACCGATCCCGACGGCCACGAGCTCAGTTTCGCCTGGCCGCTGCGGCGCTGACCGCCCGGCCAACGGAGACGGCGAATGGCTGCCATGTTTACGTGCCGCCCGAGATAACTTCTGCATCGATACCGGTTATTCTCGGATCAACGGATCGGGTCGGAGTGCAGCTTGTCATGAGCATATTGGCGTCTGCGGAACGCAGCACGAGCAGCCGAATGGCCGGGGATGCCGCCTTCTCGATCCTGATGGCGCTCAGCTTTTCGCATTTTCTCAACGACATGATGCAGTCCCTGCTGCCGGCGCTCTACCCGTTGCTGAAAACCTCCTACGGCCTCAGCTTCGCGCAGATCGGGCTGATCACTTTGACCTCGCAGGTGACCTCGTCGCTGCTGCAGCCGATGGTCGGCCTCGGCACCGATCATCGGCCGCAGCCCTATTCGCTCGCCGTCGGCATGGGCGTCACGCTTTTCGGCCTGTTGCTGCTCGCGCATGCCGGCAATTACGGGCTGCTGCTAATGGCGGCGGCGATGGTCGGCGTCGGTTCGGCGGTGTTCCATCCGGAAGCCTCGCGGATCGCGCGCATGGCCTCGGGCGGGCGGCATGGCCTGGCGCAATCGCTATTCCAGGTCGGCGGCAATATCGGCTCGTCGCTCGGTCCGATCCTCGCCGCGTTCATCGTTATTCCGAAGGGTCAGGGCAGCGTCGGCTGGTTCTCGCTGGCGGCCTTGCTGGCGATGACCGTGCTGTTTTCGGTCGGCAACTGGTACCGCCGCGAGCGCTCGGCGGCGCCGCGCCGGTCGGCGTCAGCGCATGGCAGCGCCCGGCCCGACTTGTCGCGCCGCAGGATCGGCTGGGCGCTCGTCATCCTGCTGGTGCTGGTCTTCTCCAAGTCGTTCTATACGACCAGCCTCTACACCTATTACACCTTCTATCTGATCAGCAAATTTCACCTGTCGCTGGGCGAGGCGCAGATCCACCTGTTCGCCTTTCTGGCGGCGGTGGCGATCGGCACGCTGATCGGCGGCCCGCTCGGCGACCGGGTCGGCCGCAAATACGTGATGTGGGGCTCGATCGTCGGCGTCCTGCCGTTCACGCTGATGCTGCCGCACGCCAGCCTGTTCTGGACCGGGGTGTTGACGGTCGTGATCGGACTGACCCTGGCCTCGGCCTCGTCGACGATCATCGTCTATGCGCTCGATCTGGTGCCCGGGAAGATCGGCACGATCGCCGGGCTGTTTTTCGGTTTGTCATTCGGCCTGGCCGGGGTCGGCGCGGCGTTGCTCGGCCGGATTGCCGACGCGACCAGCATCGACTTCGTCTACCAGATCTGCGCGTTCCTGCCGGCAATCGGCCTGTTGACGGCCTTGTTGCCGAACCTCGGCCGGCCGACGGCACCGGCACCGGGGCGATCGCCGGCGGCGGGGTAAGCGCGCGGTAGGAGCCCGAGATGAGCCGGATCGCATCGGTTGAGTCGCATATGATCTCGGTCCCGCGGCCGCAGCCGGTGTGGACCGCGCATGAAGAGATCAAGGCCTGGAACGTCATCCTGACGGAAGTGCGCACCGATGACGGCCTCGTCGGCTACGGCCAGATCCACGGCGCGCCGATGCCGCGGATCTGCGAATGGGTTGCCCGCTTCGGCGAGATCGTCCACGGCATGGATGCGCTGGCGCAGGTTGCGGTCTGGGAAAAACTGTTCGGGCTGACCTCGCCGCGGCCCGGTGCGATCGACGGCCGCGACGGCTTGCCGCCGCCCGTCCCGCGCGGTGCGCGGACACCGGCGATGGCGGCGATCGCCGGCATCGACATCGCGTTGTGGGACATCAAGGGCAAGGCGGCAGGGCTGCCGGTATATCGGCTCCTCGGCGGCGAAAACCGGCCGCTCTTCACCTATGCGACCGGCGGCTATTACCGGCCCGGCGCCGGCAATGCCGAGTATGCCGAAGAAATGGCCCGGCTGCTGCGGCACGGCTACCGCGCCGTCAAGCTGAAGACTGGGGCCGGCAATGTCGCCGGCGAGGCGGCGCGCATCGCCGCGGTGCGCCGCGAAATCGGCGACGCGCCGCTCCTGATGCTCGACATGAACGCGGCTTACGACCTCGCAGACTGCATCGCCTTTGCCCGGGCCGTCGAGCCGCAGCGCATCTTCTGGCTCGAAGAGCCGTTGCACTGGTATCTGCAGCCGGCCGACTTTGCCCGGCTCGCCGCCGCGACGCCGATCCCGTTGGCGCATGGCGAGCGCGAGCTGACCCGCTTCACGGTCCGCGATTTCATCGTCACGGGCGGCATCCGCTACGTGCAGTTCGACGCGACCCGCGCCGCGGGCTTCACCGAGGCGTTGCGGATTGCGGCACTCGCCGAGCAGCACGGGGTCATGGTCGCCCCGCATACCGCGCCCGAATTGCACGGCCACCTGGTGCTCGCCCTGCCGCGCTGCGCCTTCGGCGTCGAAGGCCATGGCGGCCCCGAGGAAGACCCGCTCGGCTACGGGCTGTTCAAAGACCATCCGGAACTTCGCGACGGCTACCTGCATCTCGGCGACCGGCCGGGTTTCGGCCTCGAACCCGATTGGGGCTTTGTCGACAAATATCGACTGCCGGCGTAGCCTCCGCCGACCTCATCGAGGGAGACGCCAATGCCCGCCACGATCCGCAATGTCGCCCGCGAAAAGCTCGAACAGGGTCAGCTGGCGCTCGGTGTCGGCATCCGCATGACGCGCAGCGTCGAGATCGCCAAGGCTATGGCCGTGGCCGGCTTCGATTGGCTGTTTCTCGACATGGAGCATGGCGTCATGTCGCTCGAGGCTTGCGCCCAGATCTCGGTTGCCGCGCTCGACGCCGGCATCGCGCCGATCGCGCGCGTGCCGAACGGCGAATACGCGATCGCGACGCGGGCGCTCGACAACGGCGCGCTCGGCATCGTCGTGCCGCATGTCGACACCGCCGCCGACGCAACGGAGATCGTCAACCGTCTGAAATACCCGCCGCAGGGACACCGTTCGATGGGCGGCATCGGCCCGCATTATGCGCTGCGCCAGGCCTCGAGCCGCGAGGCGGCAGAGGCGCTCAACGCCGCCAATCTGACCGTTGTGATGCTCGAAACGCCGACCGCCATCGCCAATGCCGACGCAATCGCCGCGGTGCCGGGGGTCGACGTCTTGCTGATGGGGACCAACGATCTCTGCGCCGAAATGGGCATCCACGGCGATTTCGCGAACGCCAAGGTCGTCGACGCCTACCGCGCGATGACCGTCGCCTGCGGCGAGCACGGCAAGTTCGCTGGCATGGGCGGCATCTATACCGAAGCCTTGATGCGGCCCTATATCGAGATGGGAACCCGCTTTGTGCTCGCCGGCCAGGACGCCGGCTTCATGACTGCTGCGGCGACGCAGCGCAGCAAGTCGCTGCGCAAACTGACGCCGCGGGCGGCGTAGGCCGCACGGGGTTTCGGTTTCGCGGCATCCGAGACCCGGTCACGGAGACCTATCCGCCGATCAGGAGGCAGGCCGCAGCAGATGAAACACCGAGCGGCAACCCGCCGTAAAATCGCGGTGCGCGATTACCCAGCCGCACCCCGTCAACCGTTCCTCCCAAATCGCCAATCGATGGCCGCGGTAGCCGACCTCCCATTGATGGCCGCCGCGCGGCTCGGCCACGAAATTTCTTAGAAACAAAAGCTTTTTCATCGAGAAATGCTGCCGGAACGTGGTCCGGTTGAGGTAGAGCTCGAACCAAACCTGGAATCCCATGTAGGGCACCGAAACGATCAGGTACTTCGCACCGCTGCGGCGGAAGGCCGAGAGTACCGAGCCGACTTTTTCCCAGGCGACGTGTTCGAGCGTCTCGCAGCAGATGATCGCGTCGTGTCCGGCAATCTCCTCACCGCGCACGTCGCAAATGTCCTTTTCGAGGTGCCGAACATCGGGGTACGCGAAGGCGCGCGGCAGTCGGTCGAGCGTCTCGACCCGATAGCCGATATTGACGAGCAACGCCGTAACGAGGCCGAGGCCCGGCCCGACTTCGAGCACTGTCTCGCAGTCGGTCCGGCCCAGCAGATGGAGTTGCAGCCACTGCTGTTCGATCCGCTTCCTCGAATAATAGGCGCCCCACTCCGCCTTCGAGAACCGGCTGGACATCCCCGGTAATCGGCAATCAGGCGTTCGCCGGCTTTGCGTCGGCGGGCTCGGCGCGGATTTCGGCGAACACCTTGCTCGCCACCAGCATGGCTTCGCGGGTGGTCGGGGCGCCGACATAACCCAGGAGATGGATCAGCGCCTCGCTGAGTTCGTCTTCGGTCCAGCCCTGGCGCAACGCCATGCGCAAATGCAAAGCCAATTCCGGGGCGCGCCCGGTCGCGGCATCCGAGACGACGCAGATCAACGCCCTCGTCTTGGTGTCGAGGCCCGGCCGGGTCCACAAGGCGCCGAACACCGTTTCGGTCGCGACATCGATGAATTTCTTCATGACCGGGTCGCTGTAGGTGTCGCGCGCCGTCCGCTCGACCGCCGCGTCGCCGAGCAGCCGGCGCCTCATCGCATCACCCTTTTGGTAGAGTTCGCTGTCCGCCATCGCCCCGATTCCTTCTGTCCGCCTGAACGCCTGCCGACAATTCTGCCCTCGCTCGGCCAAGCCGGACAAGTGCCTGGGTGATGTGGGCGACTATCCCAGCGATTCGTAGCAGAATAATTGTCGCCCACCGTTCCGAGCGGCGGTGGTTCCTGATTGGCACTACTTTCCGACGCAAAATCGGGTTATTTCGGGGAAGTCGGCTACACCTCACAGAAACCTCCGAGCTTCCCTGGTCGATGGGAATATAAAGGGAAAAAATCGAGATCGGACCGGCTTCGCATAAAAAACTTATCTTTATCAATACCCTCGTCGGAAATTCCCTAGTTTGGCAACAGTGAAATAAATGCGCCCGAACACGGAATTAAATCGGCCGAACAGGGGAGCCGTGGAATTGCCGGACCCTCTCCCGCTGCCCGCCAGTTTGCGTGCCGAATACTCCAAGGCGATTATCGCAATTTTATAGCAGAACGATCCTGATTTATCAATGCGCACGACCGGCCAGTAGTGCATCAGTTCGAGGGAGCATCGCAATTCCGCCGAATTTCTCGTGCGCCGGCTCGAAGGGCTCGGCTTCACGGGGCATGCCGCTCCGATCCAGGGAGGCCTCGAAGACCGCGAGCGCGAGGCGCAGGTCGAGCTGTTCCGGCCTCCGCTCGCGGACTGAGGTGCCAATTATCTAGTCGCGACCGATGCCGCCAGCGAAGGCATAAACCTTCAGCTCTGCTGGTTGGTGTGATTACGACGTGCCGCGGAACCCGGCGTGTCTCGAACAGAGGATGGGGCGGATCCAACGGCGAGCGTCCACGACCGGGCGGAGGAGCGCGCGATCGAGGTCAAGGGTCGCGCCGGCGGCCGGGCGGTCGAGGCGCTCGAGAACGAACGGGCCAAGGCCTGTAATCTGCGCGAACGCTACTGGCTCTATGTGGTGTTCGACTGCCCGACATCGCAGCGGCGGCTCATCGAGGTACAAGACCCGTTCGGCCGTCTTGCCAAGGCCAAAGGCAGCATGCTGATACCCGCGGCGGAAATCTTTTCTGCACTCGGGCCGAACTGTTTGCGAGTGCATCTAGTTCTAGGGGGTTCGAGTTCCGCCGAGACCGGCATGCGGACAAAGCGCGCGGATTACAATATCTGGTGGAGCCGAGGGGGATCGAACCCCTGACCTTCGCATTGCGAACGCGACGCTCTCCCAGCTGAGCTACGGCCCCGTCGCGCGATGCGACTATGGTGTCGGGCACCTGGGCTGTCAAGCGCGCCTGCCGGTTCGCGCTTCGCTTGCGGAGGCTCGGCGGCAACGCTACCGTCGCAACAGGTTTCGCCGCCGAGGTCGCCGGTCACATGTATGCGTTCCTGAGCCTCGTCAGCACGGTGATCCAAATCTACATTTGGTTGTTGATCGCGCAGGCGGTCTTGAGCTGGCTCGTCGCCTTCGGCGTCGTCAACCGGCACAACCGTTTCGTGTCGGTAGCCGGGGATTTTCTGTGGCGGATCACCGAGCCGCTGCTGCGGCCGATTCGCCGCGTGCTGCCCGATCTCGGCGGCATCGACGTCTCGCCGGTGATCCTTATTCTGCTGTTGTATTTCATCCGCAACCTGATGTTCGAATACCTTGCGTGACGGCCCGCTGTTTCCCGCCCGGGACGGACTTCGTCTCGCCGTCCGCCTGTCGGCGCGTGCCAAGGCTGACCGGTTGAACGGCGTCTCGGTCGCGGCGGACGGCGGACGGGTCATGGCCGCCATGGTCAAAGCGCCGCCCGAGGACGGGCGCGCCAATGAGGCGCTCTTGCAACTCTTGGCCCGAACCTGGCGGCTGCCGCGGCGCGACCTGTCGATCGCGGCCGGGGCCGCCAACCGTAACAAGACCGTCCATGTGGCCGGCGATCCGCAGCAGCTCTTCGACCGGCTGGCGGCGCTGATCGCGGCGGCGCCCCGCCGGTGAGACGACGATGGTCGCGCATGCCTGGTTTTCGCTCGTCATCGCCGGCATCGCCTTTTGCGGGTCGCACACCCTCTTGTCGAGCACGCGGTTGCGCGGCTCGCTGCGCGACCAGCTCGGCGAGACCGGTTATCTCGTCGTCTACTCACTGACGGCACTGGCGACCTTCGCCTGGTTTGTCGCTGCTTATGTGCGGGCGCCGACGATCCTCTTATGGGCGCCGCCGGCGCGGGCCGCGCTGATGCCGATCGTGCTGATGCTGCCGGCAACGATCCTGCTGGTTGCCGGCTACTCGACGGCCAACCCGACGGCGGTCGGCATGGAACGGCGCGCCGGCGCCGACGATCCGGCCCCCGGCATCTTGCGCGTCACCCGCCACCCGGTGTTGTGGGCGGTCGGGCTCTGGGCGTCGAGCCATCTCGTCGCCAACGAGGACGTGGCCTCGTTGTGGTTTTTCGGCGCGATCGCGGCGCTGGCATTCGGCGGCACGGTCCTGATCGACCGCAAGAAGCGCCTCGCCCTCGGCAGCAACTGGCAGCGCCTGGCCACCGTCACCTCGAATGTGCCGTTCGCGGCGCTGATCACCGGTCGCTCGCGGCTGCGCTGGCGCGACATCGGCCTGTTGCGGCCGCTCGCGGCTATACTTCTCTACGCCGTTCTCTACCTCGCCCATCCGCTCTTTGCCGGGATCCCGATCCTGGTGTCCTGGCCCGCCGGCTGAACCGGACCATTTTCGAACCAGAACGGAGAATTTGCGATGCTGTTGCCGCTCGGCGGACGCCGCCTCTGCTACGACCTCGCCGGCCCGCCAGACGGCCCGGTCATTTGCATCACGCATTCGCTCGCCTCGGACGGCGGCAGCTGGGCCGAGCAAGTGCCGGCGCTGCTGCAAGCCGGCTTTCGCGTGCTGCGTCTCGATATGCGCGGGCATGGCGGCAGCGACCCGGTTTCCGGGGATTACACGATGCAGGAACTCGCCGGCGACGCGCTGAGCGTGCTCGACGCGCTCGGCTTCACCCGCGTGCACTATCTCGGGTTGTCGATCGGCGGCATGATCGGCCAGGCCTTCGCCTTGGAACACGGGCACAGGCTGATCTCGGCGATGTGGTGCGACACCTTGCCGGCGAGCCCGGCCGATGCGGCCGGGATATGGGAGCCGCGGATCAAAGCGGTACGCGATGCGAATTCGCTGGAGCCGATCGCCGAGGCCAGCATGGACCGCTATCTGAGCCCCGCATTCCGCGCCAAGAATCCCGGACGCTGGCGGCAATTGCGCGATACGGTCCTTGGCACCACGCCCGAGGGTTATCTCGGCTGCGCCGCGGCGATCCTCGATTTCGATTTCGTCGGGCGGCTGCCGTCGTTGCGGCTGCCGGTCCTCGTCGTCTGCGGTGCCGAGGATGCCGGCACGCCAGCCGCCGAAAACCGCCGCCTCGCCGGCCTCATCCCCGACGGCCGCTATGAAGAAATCGCCGGCATGCGGCATTTCCCCAACGTCGAAGCCCCGGGCGCCTTCAACCGCATCATGCTCGGCTGGCTCGACGCGCAGCTACACGACCGGTAGCGCGGGGAATCAGTGGCCACTTGCCACGCTTGGGAGAACCCACAACATTCATGTTGTGCTGATGACGGCACGGGAGTTGCGGAGGTGGCTCGCGAAGCAGGGATGCACTTTTGAGACACACAAGGGCGGGAGCGGGCATCTGACCGTGATCCGCGACGGCCGGCGTTCGCAACTCCCGATGCACGGCGCCAACAAAGAGTTGGGTGTCGGGCTCGTCAACAAGATCAAGAAAGACCTGGGTTTCAGTTAGCAACACGGCGAGGCGACGCGCATGTACACCGTAATCCTGACGCCTGACGACAATGGCTCCTTTCTCGTAACCTGCCCCGAACTGCCCGAGGTCACGACCTTCGCAGAAGTCGAGGAAGATGCCACTCGACGGGCCGTTGATGCGATCCAAGAGGCGCTTGCCGCGAGGATCGCCCGGCACGAGGATATCCCCACGCCGTCTGCGCCAGCAATTTCACCGGGAGCGCGCGGGTCTACCCGCGATTTTCGATCGGGGATGATCGACCTCCTGGCGGCGACGCCCCTCTCCGAAATTGATCGGCGGTCGGTTCGTCTCCCGCCGCTCATCGCAGCCAAGGTCGAGCTTTATCGTGCGGTTCGCGCGGATGGCGTTTCGAAGGCGGAATTGGGGCGTCGCCTCGGCTGGCATGGGCCGCAGGTGGATCGGCTGTTCGATCTGGACCACCGCTCGACGATCGAACACCTCGAACAGGCATTGCGAGCAATCGGCAAGCGTCTCGAGGTTAACATCGAGGACGCTGCATAGGATACCCTCAGCGATCGCGGCGGGCGGCGAGGCGCAGGCGCAACGCGTTGAGTTTGATGAAACCCTCGGCGTCGCGCTGGTCGTAGACGCTGTCTTCCTCAAAGGTGACATGCGCCGCGCTGTAAAGGCTCGTCGGCGACTTGCGGCCGACGACCCGCACCGCGCCCTTGTAGAGCTTGAGCCGCACGACGCCCGCGACGTTCTCTTGGCTCTCGTCGATCAGCGCCTGCAGCATCCGCCGCTCCGGCGAGAACCAGAAGCCGTTGTAGATCAGCTCGGCATAACGCGGCATCAGCTCGTCTTTCAGATGCGCCGCACCGCGGTCGAGGCAGAGGCTCTCGATGCCGCGATGGGCGGCAAGGAGGATCGTGCCGCCCGGCGTCTCGTAGACGCCGCGCGATTTCATGCCGACGAAGCGGTTTTCGACGAGATCGAGCCGACCGATCCCCTGCCGGCCGCCGACCTCGTTCAAGCGCGTCAACAATGCCGCGGGCGACAGCGTTTCGCCGTCGATCGCGACAGGGTCGCCGCGCGCGAACTCGATTTCGACATATTGCGGCATGTCCGGCGCCGCCTCCGGTGAGACGGTGCGGCTGAAAACGAATTCCTCGGGCTCGGCCCAAGGATCCTCGAGCACTTTCCCCTCGGCCGAGACGTGCAACAGATTGGCGTCGATCGAGAACGGCGCCTCGCCGCGCCTGTCGCGGGCGATCGGGATCTGGTGACGTTCGGCATAATCGAGAAGCCGCGTGCGCGACGCGAGATCCCATTCGCGCCACGGGGCGATGACCTTGATGTCCGGGGCGAGCGCATAATAGCCGAGCTCGAAGCGCACCTGGTCGTTGCCCTTGCCGGTGGCGCCGTGCGCGACAGCGTCGGCGCCGACTTCGCGGGCGATCTCGATCTGGCGTTTGGCGATCAACGGCCGGGCGATCGCCGTGCCGAGCAGATAGGCACCCTCGTAGAGGGCATTGGCGCGGAACATCGGAAAGACGAAATCGCGCACGAACTCTTCGCGCAGATCGTCGACGAAGATTTGCGCCGCACCGAGCAGTTCGGCCTTGCGCCGTGCCGGTGCCAATTCCTCGCCTTGGCCGAGGTCGGCGGTGAAGGTGACGACCTCGCAGCGATAGGTCTCTTGCAACCAGCGCAGGATCACCGAGGTGTCGAGCCCGCCGGAATAGGCCAGCACCACCTTTTTGACTATCTCCGACATGATTGCCCCTCGCTCTCTCGCTGGCCCGGCCCTAACCGAAATTGCGGCTTGCGGCAACGCCCGCCGCGGCGGGGCGAAACTGCCGCTCGATGAAGGCCATCGCCGCCTCGAGCGCGCCGAACGCGGCGAGGGTCTCGTGCTCGGCCCGCGGCTCGAACCAGCCCTCCTTGGGCCCAGGCGCCGCGTCGAACAGGCGGCGGCCGAAACGGATCGGGACGATCGTGTCGCGCCCGCCATGCAGCACCAGGAGCGGACTGCGGACCTGGCCGATGCGCGACAGCGCGTCGAAGCGGTCGCGCACGAGCAACGCCGCCGGTATCGCAGGGTAGTGCAATTGGGCGATGTCGGCGACGCTCGTCAACGCGGCTTCGAGCACGATCCCAGCGACCCTTCGCCCTGCCGCCAGGTGGACGGCAACCGCCGAACCAAGCGACTCGCCCCAGAGCACGATTCGCTCCGGCGCAACCCCTTGCCGCTCGAGAAACGCCATCGCCGCCTCGGCGTCGGCATACAACCCGGGCTCCGAGGGCCTGCCGGGATTGCCGCCGTAGCCGCGATATTCCAACAGCAGGACGCCATACCCAGCGCCAGCAAAGCGGCGCAGGCGTTCGGCGCGATAGCCGATATGGCCGCCGTTGCCGTGAAAATATAGAATGACCGGGCGGCCGGAGGGCGGCGGCAGATACCAGGAGAGGAGCGACAGCCCGTCGCGCGTCGTTACGGCGACTTCACGGACGCCGAACAGCGCGAGTTCGCCCAGTTCGGGGCGCCGCGGACCGGACCGAAAGAGCAGCCGGCGCTGCAACAAAAAGAGCGCGACGACGACGGACGCATAAAGACAGACCGCAATCGCGAGGAGCCGGAACAGCACGCGGGCGGGCCGGAGAAAGGCGGTTCGTCAGTCGGCGAGCGGCGGCGGCGCGGCACGCCGGCGCAGGCTCGCCGACTTCAACTGTCCGCAGGCGGCGAGAATGTCGCGGCCGCGCGGGGTGCGCACCGGGGCGGAGTAGCCGGCGGCAAAGACGATGTCGGAGAACGCCGCGATCGCCGCCTCGGTCGAGCATTCGTAGGGCGCACCCGGCCACGGGTTGAACGGGATCAGGTTGACTTTGGCGGGGATGCCCCGCAGCAGCCGGACCAGCTCGCGCGCCTCGGCCGGGCTGTCGTTGACGCCTTTCAGCATGACGTATTCGAAGGTGATCCGCCGCGCGTTGCCGGCCCCGGGATAGCTGCGGCAGGCCTCGAGCAATTCGGCGATCGGATATTTACGATTAAGCGGGACGAGGCGGTCGCGCAGGTCGTCGCGCACCGCATGCAGCGATATCGCGAGATTGACCGACAGTTCGGCGCCGCAGCGGCGGATCATCGGCACGACGCCGGCGGTCGACAAGGTGATCTTGCGCCGCGAGATCGACAGACCCTCCGGATCCATCACCGTCTTCAGCGCCGCCGCGACGTTTTCGTAGTTGTAGAGCGGCTCGCCCATTCCCATCAGCACGATGTTCGTCAGCCGCCGATCGTCCTGCGACGACGGCCACTCGCCGAGCGCATCGCGCGCGACCATCACCTGGCCGACGATCTCCTCCGGCGACAGATTGCGCACCAGACGCTGCGTGCCGGTATGGCAGAACGAGCAAGTGAGCGTGCAGCCGACCTGCGACGACACGCATAACGTGCCGCGGTCCGCCTCGGGTATGTGGACGGTTTCGACTTCCTGCCCATCGGCGAAGCGCATCAGCCACTTGCGGGTGCCGTCCTCAGAGACGAGGCATTGCCCAACCGCCGGCCGGCGCAGCTCGTAGCGCCCGGCAAGACTGTCGCGGAACGCTCTCGACAGCGACGTCATGGATGGGAAATCGGTGACCCCGCGATGATAGATCCAGTGCCACAACTGCCGTGTCCGGAACGGCTCCGCGCCGAACGCTGCCATCTCGGCGGCGAGGGCCTCGCGCCCCAAGCCGGCGAGGTTGCGACGCGATGCCGCCGGCGCGCCGCCGCTCGGCACAGCGCCCGCAACAGGGTACTCCGAGAGCGCCGACACCACGCGTCCCCTAGCGCACGACGCTGCAGGCCTTGTCGATCAGCGCCAACGCGCGGCTGAAGCCGGCGAGCGAATAGGTGTCGTTCGCCGGCGGTCCTTTCTGCGGGGTGCCCTGAATCGCCGCGTGCTTGCCCTTGCTCATGGCCGCGACAATCGCCTTGTCGAGATCCGAGGTGCGCGACCAAGCGGTATCGCTCTTGGTAAACAAATCGAATTTGGTGCCGTCAACATCGAGCGACGCGTCGCTGCCGTCCTTGAACGGGTAACCTTCGTCAAAGCTCACGACATCGGTAACGTGTTCTTCGGGTCGGTGGGTCACCATCATCACCGCCGGTTTGCGCTTGATGCTTACCGGCTCCCGTTTCGTCGGAAAGCCGGTAATGTAGCATACTTGCCCCGAGCGGCCCTTGTAGGCGTAGGCGGTCCATCCTTCGGCGTCGCCGAGGTGCCGGACGACGGGCCCGGTCTTTGCCGGGCGCTTTGGTGGACCCGCGTTACCCTGAAGCTGCGCATGCCCTGCCCACGGCTGCAGGAATATCGCAAACACAAGCAGCAAGGTTCGCCATAATTTTTGCATGACTCCTGCCTTCCGCGCAGCCTAGGCCGGGGGAGCGGCCGCCGCCCTGCCCAAAGCACGAAAAAGGTTCAGAATAGGTCCGGGCAATGCGCAGCCACCCGCCGTCGCCTCCCGCGTGGCGTTATGACCGCCCTCGGACGAAGCGGCAATGCCTGATACTACACGATCCGGTCGCGCGGTGCATGACACTCCCCAAGCGGCGCTAAACCGGGCAGAATGTCACGGATGGACGAGATCACGATCCGGTCGGCAACCTCCGCAGACGCCGGCGCCATCGCCAAAGTCGACGTCGAGACCTGGCGAGCGGCCTATGCCGGGATGCTTTCGCCCGGCTATCTCGTCGGGTTGTCCGAGCGGCGCCGCGAAGCTGGATGGCGCAGCGTCATTCTGCACGAGCCGCGCGACGTGCGGGTGGCGGTCGACGCCGACGATGGCATCGTCGGCTTTGGCAGTTGCGGACCGAGTTGCGGCGAGCGCGACTTCACCGGCGAGGTATTCACCCTCTATGTCGATC
This sequence comes from uncultured Alphaproteobacteria bacterium, assembly GCA_963790875.1. Classification (GTDB taxonomy): domain Bacteria; phylum Pseudomonadota; class Alphaproteobacteria; order ATCC43930; family CGMCC-115725; genus AP-15. The sequence continues at coordinate 695,577 of CAWBQT010000008.1, read as the reverse complement.
CCGATCTGCACAATCGGGGGATCGGGCGGCGCCTGTTGATCGCGTTGTTCCGGCGTCTCGTCGCGACCGGCCGCAATTCGGCGATCGTCTGGGTGCTGCGCGACAACCCCAGCCGATTTTTCTACGAACGGCTCGGCGGACGCCGCGTCGCCTACAAGACCTTGACCGTCGGCAGCGCGCCGGTCGAGGCATTGGCCTACGGATGGAGCCACCTCCCGGCTTTTCTCGCCGCGGTCTCGAGCGACGATCGCGAGCCTCGAGCCTGACCTGGTCATTGCCCGCAAACGTCTCTGAACACAGTCGTTCGCGCTGTCCCCGGAACTCGTCAAAGTTCGTCGCGCTCTTTTCCGCGTCATCCCGGCGGATGCCGGGATCGATTTCTGCCCTGGATACCGGCTTTCGCCGGTATGACAAAGGTTTTGGGGCCTCCGTAAAGGCGGAGGGCACTTCTGAAAGACAGGCCCGGGACCGTCCAATGCAGACTTCCGGGTAAAGACCAGGAGTTTGAACGAGGCCGTGCCGGGCGACAACGCCGGCAGCCCGGAGCGAGGTCGGGCGCGGCTTACCGCGGCGCTGCCGCGGGCGATATCGCCGCATCTGCGGTCGGCGCACCTTCCTGCCAATGCCCGGTCTTCTTCAGCGCCTCGACCACTTCGCGCGGCATGTATCGCTCGTCGTGCTTCGCCAGGACAGTAGTGGCGCCGAAGGCGCCGTCCGGCCGCAACTCGCCCTCGACGACGACGCCCTGCCCTTCGCGGAACAGGTCGGGCAGAATGCCGTGATAGACGACGGCCAAGTCGGTTTTGCCGTCGGTCACCCGAAACATGACGCCGCCGTCTTTGGTGTGTACCAGAACTCTTTGCCTCGACCAGCCCGCCGATCCGCACGCGCTCTTCGGCCGCCGTCGCCTGCGCCTTCAATTGGCTCGGGCTGTAGAAGAAGACGAGGTTGCTGCTGAACGCCGTCAGCACCAGCGCCGTGGCGCCGCCGAGCGCCGCCATGCCCAGGGCGAGCAGGCCTAACCGCTGCTGCTTGCGCGTCATCGTCGCGAGGCGCCGTCCGATTGCCAGTGCGCGAGGCTGCGCAGCGCACGCCGGTAACGCGTCCAGGAGCAGAGCGCGAGGCAGCTCAATGCGACAAGGCCGACGCCGTAAGCCGGCCAGACAAAGACGGCATAGCCGCCCATCGAGAGGTAGGCAACGAGCGCACTCACTACCGGCCGCCCGCGCCCAGTTCGGCGTCGGCTGCGAGCCGGGCCGGCAGCGCGGGCGGGCCCCGGCTGCCGGATCGGCGCAACGGCCGATCGTTGAGCCGCATCGCCTGCAGCTTCCGCTCGATCAATTCGGTCCGCATGCGCAGCAGCAGCAAGGTCGCAAACAGCAGCCAAAAGCCCAGCGCCATCACCAGCAACGGCACCAGCATCGGCAAGGCGATTGTCGGTCCGCCGAGTCGCATGACGCTCGCCGGCTGGTGCAGCGTGTTCCACCAGACAACCGAAAACTTGATGATCGGCAGGTTCACCACGCCGACCAGCGCGAGTACCGAACCGGCTCTGTCGCCGCGGACCGGATCGTCGAATGCGTTCACCAGCGCGATGTAGCCGAGATAGAGGAAGAAAAGGACGAGGACCGAGGTGAGGCGCGCGTCCCACACCCACCAGGTGCCCCACATCGGCCGGCCCCATAGCGATCCGCTGACCAGGCAGACAAAGGTGAACGCAGCGCCGATCGGCGCCGCCGCCCGCGCCGCAATCTCGGCGAGCGTGTGCCGCGCGACCAGCGACCAGCCGCTCGCGACGGCGACGAACAGGTAGACGCCGAGCGCCATCCAGGCTGCCGGCACGTGCACATACATGATGCGGACGGCATCGCCCTGCTGGTAATCGGGCGGCGCCACGGCGAGCGCCAGATAGAGACCGACGGCCAGCACCGCAAGGCACGGCCATGCGCACCAGGGCAACAGCCTCGCCGACAGCCGCATGAACCGCGCCGGGTTCGCGAATCGGTTGATCATCGTCCTCGCAATCACGGACGCCGGGTATCCTTGTATCGCGAACCCGGTCCCGTGTCACCGGCGGCGGCGCGGCGGCGGCAGCGGCCTCATTCGAGCGCGAGCCGGACCGCCGCGGCGCTCGTCCAGGGCGCCAACGCCAACGCCGCGAGGCTGACGGCGCCCAGGATCAACAGGTGCGGCCGCGGCGAGCCGCCAGTAGCGCTTGCCTCGACCGCGGCCGCGCCAAAAATCAAGGGCGGCACATAAAGCGGCAGCACGAGGAGGGCCAGCAGCACCCCCTGCCGGCGGGCGCCAAGGGTCAACGCTGCGGCGACGCTGCCGATCAGGCTCAACCCGGGAGTGCCGATCAGGAGGCTCGCCAGCAAAATCGGGATCTCGCCCGGCTTGAGATCGACGATAAGGCCGAGGATCGGGCTCGCCAGAGCCACGGGCAGGCCGGTCGCGACCCAATTCGCCGCGCATTTCGCGAGCACCGCCAATTCGAGCGGTAACGGGGCGAGCGCCAACAGATCGAGCCCGCCATCCTCGTAATCGGAACGGAACAGGCGGTCGAGCGACAGCAAGGCCGCGAGAAGCGCCGCCACCCAGACGATCCCGGCGGCGATCCGTTGCAATACCGCGGGCTCGGGACCGACGCCGAACGGAAACAGCACGACCACCAGGACAAAGAAGCCGAGAACCAGTCCGGCATCGCCGCCCTCGCGCAAGGCCAGTTGGAGGTCGTGCCGAAAGAGCCCGAGGAAGGAAGCCATCGTCAGTCGGGCGCAGGACCGCCGCGACCCGGCGAGAATGCGTCGAGCGCCAGGCTCTGGGCGCCGTCGAGGCCGAGCGGAAGATGCGTCGACAACAGGATCCGGCCACCGCCGGCACGGTGGTCGGCAATGACCCGGTCGAGCCGGTCGCGTCCGTCGCCGTCAAGCGTGCCCATCGGTTCGTCGAGGAGCCACAGTGGCGCCGGCGCCACCAGCAGCCGCGCCAGCGCCAGCCGCCGCCGCTGTCCGGCGGACAGCCACCGGCACGGCCAATCGGCGAGCCTGTCGAGGGCAAAGCCGGAGAGCGCCCGCTCGATCGCGGGCCCCGACCGGGAGGCCGCAAAGCCGCGCAACGCGGCCCAGAACGCCAGCGTCTCGCGCGGCGTCAAGGCCGATTTGATCGCATCAAGGTGGCCGATATAGTGGAGGCTCGCGCGATGTGTCGCGATATCGTCGCCGACCGACTGCGCTCCCCAGGCAAGCCGACCGGCCGCGGGCCGGAGCAAGCCGGCGACGACGCGCAAAAGGCTTGTCTTGCCGCTGCCGTTGCTGCCGGTCAGCAACAAGGCGCCGCCCGGAGGCAAACGAAACGACAAGCCGGCAAAGACCAGCCTTTCGCCGCGCCGACAGGCGAGGTCCTCGGCGATCAGATCACGCGCCGCTGGCACCACGGCGATCTGCCACACAGGCCCCGTTCGAGCCGCAAAAAAGCGGCTCCGGAGGGGGAATCCGGAGCCGCGCAGCCCTCGGTCGAATTGCTCGGCCGAGTTCGAGGTTTGGGGGACAAACCTGTAAGGACAACCTTACGCATACTATATTGGGGGGCGGATTGGGACTTTCGTTTGTAGAAAATATGACGATTCGATGAATTTCGACTGAATTTGCTACGGCGCCCGATCGATTTCCGGCGCCAAATCAACTCGCGGCATCCCATCGGTATCCGATGCGGCTCGCCGCCGTCCGACAGCGTTGCTTCGGCCGTCGCGCAGGCCCCGACAATAGCCGATCGTCGGCGGGTGCCAAGCTTTCGGTTCCGTCCGCTGCGCGCGTGTGAATGATCCTCCGGATCATCGGCTGGTTGACTGTCTTGCGGGTGCGCCATCGTGCAAGTTAACATCGATCGGACAGAAACCGCCGCCGCAGCGTGAGGAAAAGCCGGTGAATGCTGGGGCTAAGAACATTAGCGGGGGCGGCTGGTCAGGGAAGATCTTGCAACGGCTCCGCGTCTTTATCGCAGCGGCAATCGTTGCGATACCGATCACAGCGGCGGCGCAGGCGCTCTCGCCGGCCGAAAAGGCCACGCTCGAAGCGCAGAAAAATGCGCTCTTCCAGCAGATGCTGCGGCACCCGGATAATCTCGACGTCGCCTTTGCCTATGCCGACGTGTCGGCCCGGCTCGGCGATTACGAGGCGGCGGTTTCGGCGCTCGAACGGATGCTGCTGTTCAACCCCAACTTGCCGCGGGTTCAGCTCGAGCTTGGCGCGCTGTATTTCCGGATGGGTTCCTACGATCTCGCCCGGGCGTATTTCGAGAAGGCTGTAGCCGGCAATCCGCCTGCCGCCGTTCGTCAGCGCATCAACGACTATCTGGCGCAGATCGACAGCGCCCAATCACGTCATCATTTCTCAGGCTATGTTTTTTTCGGCGCACAATATCAATCGGATGCCAACGTCGCGCCGAGTTCGCCGCTGATCGCCTCGCCGATCGGCCCGGTGCTGCTCGGCAGCCAATTCACCAGGCAGGCGTCCGGCAGCCTGTTCGGCACCGGCTCGCTGCTCTACAGCTACGATCTGGAAACCCAGAACCGCGACACGCTCGACGTCACCGCGGTCGGCGCCCTCAACCATTATTTCAATGCAGAGGTGAACCACCTCGACCTCGCCCTGTTCGAGCTGACGGGCGGTCCGCGGTTCAACTTTCCGAGTGGCGGCATCGTCGGCAACGCGCCGGCATCGTTCCGCCCGTATGCGATATTCGACGAAGTGGGTCTCGGCTGGGACCAGTATTTCGCGGCCGGCGGCGTCGGCCTCGAATACGACCAGCTGGTGTGGGGCGATCTGGCGCTGAAGGGAGTGTTCGAGTTTCGCCACAAAAGCTTTGCCAATGCGCCGACGCGGCCGACCTCGACCGGTCTCGACGGCAACGACTCGCTTGTCTCGCTGTCGGCGGCCAAGCCCCTGTCGGACAACTCGCTGTTGAGCTTCGAGTTCGATTATCTCGATCAGTCGACAGCCCTCGACTATTACACGAACACGAGCTACGCCGTCTCCGGATCCTACCAGATCCGCTATCCGGCGCCGTTTCGGATCCCCATGGATTCCTGGCAGACCTCGTTCTTTCTCGGCCGGGCGTGGAGCTATTATGCCGCTCCGGACCCCTGCTGCGTGACGACGACCACGCAAGTGCCATCCTATCCCAGCGGCTTCAGCAGCCAATCGACGCAGCGTTGGCGGTTTGGGCTCACCGAGACTTGGCCGGTGTCGCGGCGGATCGCATTCGTGGTCCAGGTCGAGCGTGATATCGTCTCGTCGAACCTGCCGCTTTACGCGTATAACAACACGTCTGTGCTGTTCGGTCCGCAAATCCGCTTTTAGGGAGTGCTCGATGGCAGCCATCCGGCGGAGTCGGCTCCGAGCCGTGCTGTTGGTCGCGGCACTGCTTGGTTGCGGCTGGGTGAGCTCGCCGGCCTTGGCGCTGCGCGTCGGTGTCGACAGTGCGGTCAACCCGGACGCGACCGGGACGCCGCAAGGCGGCGCGCCGCGACGCCTCACGCTCGGCCAGGATGTCTTGTTCAACGAGCATGTCGCCACCTCGGCAGCCGGGCAAACCCAGATTTTGTTCGTTGACGCCTCGACCCTGACGGTCGGCCCGAACTCGAACATGGTCATCGACCAGTTCGTCTATGACCCGAATGCCGGGAGCGGCAAGCTGGCCGCCAGCCTGACGCGTGGCGTCTTCCGCTTTGTCGGCGGCGCGCTCAGCAAGGGCGACAACGCCGTAGCCTTCCGCACGCCGGCGGCGACGATCGGCATTCGCGGCGGCATCATGCTGGTCGACGTCGACCCCGATTGCAGCACCCCCGCCGCCGTTGCGGAGACCCCGGGCTGCAACGCACTGCAAGTCGTCTTCGCCTATGGCAAAGGCGTCACGATCACCGGGCTCAACGGCGTGTCGCAGACCATCACGCGGCCCGGCTTCCAGGTCACGGTCGCCGCAGCGGGCGCCGCCCCGTCGGCGCCGGCGCCGGCACCGACGGGGGCAATCGGCAAATTCCTGGCGCAGCTCGACGGCCGCAACGGCGCGAATGGCGGCGCCCACGCGATCCCGACCGACGCCATGGCCGAAAACAGCGGCGCCGCGGTCATCGCCAGCACGACCGCGGCGGCGACGCCCGTCACCCAGACGCAAGCGCCGTCGGCGGCCAACACTATCGCGCAAGTCCAGCTGAACACCCAGCTCGCTCAGTCCGGAGGGGCGACAACGACCTCGCGCTCGGTGGCGCCGCCGCCGCCACCGCCGCCGCCGCCACCGCCACCGCAGATCAACATCGCAAACGTCGCCGGCGGCTACGCCGCCACCGGCACGCAAGGGACCAGCCTCGGCTTCACAAGCCTGGTGGCTTTTGCCAACGGCAACGTCGCCAATGGAATGGTCGACGTCAGCGGCGCCTTCGGCCAGGTGATTTTTCCGCTCGTTTCCGGAAATGCGAGCCTCAGCGCCGGCGGCGTCGGTACCTCGAGCCCGCTCGGTCCGGTCACCGGTACGACCTACCTGTCGCCGGACGAGAGCTTCTTTTATGCCGATCTGACGCCGATCGATTATCCAGCACAGCGCGAATTCGTCTATGGCGGGTTACCCGTCAATCAGACCTTCTATCGGACGGCTTCGGGCACCTCCCAGATCCTCGCCTTTGCCGTACAGCCCGACGCGGCGCTGCAATCGCCGATACCGTTCATCCGTCTCGGTACCGGCGGCGGGCTCGGCGGCGCCAGCGTGTCGCCTTTGCTCCTGGCGACGCCGGCGGGCAGCGTCTTCTCGCCGACAACCGCTAATACCTATACCAAGGCCTTGCAAGCGAGCCTGGCGATCGACGGCACCGGCGCCGGACAGAAATCGGTGATCCTCATCTTCGTCGGCAATGTCGACGGCAGTCCGGCGATCCTGCAAGGCGTCATGCATGGCAGCTATCTCGGCAATGCCGCGGGCCAGCCGATCGGCATCAGCGCCTATTACGCGACGCCGACCGACGGCAACGGCAATGCCTTCTATGGCAGTAAGGGAATCTCGGGCTTTGTGCTGGCTCCGGGTGCCGGCGCCGCGAACGCAGTTGAAACCGACACCGCAACCCAGACGACAGTTGCCAATTACCAATTTGCTCAGCCGGCCATTCCGACGACCGTGCCCGGCGCCGCGACCGGCACGCAATCGAGCCGCGGCATCACCGGATGGTTCGGCGGCATCATGACCAAGGAGGCGATCGGCGGTAACGGCACGCCCGTTTCCTATGTGCTCGAAGGCGACACCTCGATCGCGACCAACGCCAAATACTTGCAGGTCGCAGCGACGCTGGCCGGCGGCGATCCGTTCTCACCGCTTTCTAAAAGCGGGATAAACGCCACCAATGGCATGGTGCTGCAATTCGGTTCGCTCGTGCCGGGCCACACGGCGGCGCGGCAGGCCTTCATCGACAACGCTCTCTTCGCCGCGCTTGAGAGCCCAACCAAAGATTCGAAAGTCAACGGCAGCGACGTGCCGTTCGCTTCGTCGTTTCCCGATACCAACCCGAACCTCTATCTCGTCACAGCGACCGCGGCGCCGCCGACCGCGCTGCTGCCGAACGGGTTGTGCGCTTGTCAATTCCTGCAGTGGGGCTATTGGGGCGGCGAAATCGACAGCAGCCCGAACGGGACGCCGCGGGTCGATGTCGGACAGATCAATTCCTGGGTCGCCGGACCCCTGACCCCGACGCTCGATATTGCCGCGCTCAAGGGAATGGGCGCCACCGGCACCTATAGCGGCAATCTGTTCGGCACCGTGTTCAACGACGGCGCCAAATATCTCGCGACCGGCGTATTGAACGCCTCCTACGATTTCGGGACGCGATTCGGCACGTTCGGCGTCAGCAACTACGATGGCCACATCAGCTTTACCAGCTCCGGGACGATCCCGCTGACTGGGGCCAACGGCGCGAATTACAGCTTTGGCGTCGACCAGAACGGGGTCGAGGGCTTCGTCCACGGCAGTTTCTATGGCCCCGGCGCGATCGAGACCGGCGGCAATTTCGCCTTTCGCAGCGCGACCGGCGCACCCTATTTCACGTCCGGCATCTTCGGCGCGCGCATGGTCGGCCCATAACAAAACCTGCCGGACAAACCGGCGTCGCTGAACGACACCAGGAGAACAGGAGGAAGGAACGTCGCATCGCGTCTTGCGCCGGCCGCCAACGGCGAAGGGAGGTGTGCCAGCCGCCGGTCATCCCGCGAAGGCGCCCGTTGCACCGCCCGCGCCGCCGCGAAAGACGCGGTGGCGCTCGGGCCATGGTCGGACGCTCTCATTTTGTCATCCGCCGTTGGCAGGTCGGGCTCACCGCCGAGCCTGCCGATTGCTGCGGGCGCGATCCGGATGACGACCATGAACGCGGTTCATTTCGCCGATCTCGACCTGAACCTACTGCGCGTCTTCGACACACTGATCGAGGAGCGCAGCGTCACCCGGGCCGGCGAGAGGCTGGGGCTTTCGCAATCGGCGATCAGTCATGCGCTGAACCGATTGCGCTATGTGCTCGGCGACGAATTGTTCGTGCGCGGCGCCGATGGCATGCAACCGACGTCCCGCGCCGCCGAGATCGCGCCGCGCCTGCGGCAGGGACTGATCCAGCTGCAGCTGGCGCTTGCTCCGGCCGAATTCGCCCCCCGGCATACCGAGCGGCGGTTTACGATCGTGTGCGGCGAATATGTCGGGACGGTGCTGGTGCCGATGCTCGTCGCCCGGCTGCGGACCGAAGCGCCGAATGCCCAGCTACGAGTTCAGCCGAGCAATACCGGCGTCGCCGAGGCGCTGCTTGCCGGCCGCGCCGATCTGGCGATCGGCAGCTTTCGCCGAATCCCGGAGTGGTTCGCCCATGAGATCCTGTTCCGCGAGACCCGCGTCTGGGTCCTCGGGGCCGATCATCGGGCCGCCTGGCAGGAACTTACGCTAGAACGGCTCGCCGCCTTGCCGCATGTCATCATTTCCGGGACCGGCGAGGACGAGCATGCTGTGAGCGGCTATGTAATCGATCATGGCCTCGAACGGCTAGTGACGCGCAGCGAGGTCGGACTGCTGCAAGGTGCTCTCGCGGCGCGCGGCCTCACCCGGTCGATCGGCCTGACGACCCCGCATTTTCTCGCGGCCCTCGCCGTGCTCAGCCATTCGGATATGACGACGACGATGCCGCGCCGGCTCGCCGTCGCCTTTGCCGGCACCCACCGGCTGAAGCTGTTCGAACCGCCCTACCCGTCGCCGCCCTTCGAGGTCATGGCGCTGTGGCACCGCGAGCATGGCAGCGATCCTGCCGTCGCCTGGCTTCGCTCGGTCGTGCGCGAGATCGCGACCGATCTCTGACCCGGCATCGCCGGTATCGCCGGTCTCGCCGGTCTCGTCCTAATCGCTCGAACGGCTCCCATTGATGATATTGCGTCGCAACAATGCATGTATTGCGTTTTTTCCTGTTCGTGCCATTAAATAAAAAACAAAGCCTGCCGGCAACTAGGCCGGCAGGCATGCAAGGGCTTTGACGCTGTCGAGATCGTTCAGAATTTGACGCGGAAGGTACCGATCACCGCCTGAATTTGGCCGTAGAGGCCGGCGACTACCTGACGGCGCCCCCACATGTACTCGACACCGGTGTCGATGAAGGCGACCGGGCTCCAGATCAGGTTGACGTGGGCAGTCAACAATTCCTTGTTCGCTTGCAGCAACTCGAGCGGCCCGACGAGCTGCGACGGGACAGCGTATGTAGCGATGCCAAACACCGCGTTCGAGCGCAGATTGGACAACCACCAGTGCTGGTAGCCGGCGGTGCCGCCGGCCTCGAAGATCGGCTGGACGTCGATGCTCGTCGCCGCCAGAGAGCAACCGGTGGTCGGCGTCGCGCAGCCGGGGGCGACGACATAGTTGGTTGCCAAGCCCCCATTCGTCCCGTCGTTCAGATAGCGTCCGAGACCGCTGCCCACCGTGAACTGCCACTGGAAATCATCCTTCGCCCAGCCGAACCAGAGGGGCTTGACGTCACCCGAGATGCCCCCGCCATAGCCGAGGATGTTGTGGTCGACGAACCGGCCGTCGTCCAAGCTCAGATCGCGGAGCGCAAACCGGAAGTCGACATGCCCCCAAGGCTGCGCCCAATAGGAGGCAAATGTGAGGTCCGGCGCATGGGAAACCGCCGGGTTACCCGCCAGCGCGCAGGTGGAGGTTTCGCTGAAGGTCGAGGAAAACGCGCTGGCGCCGACCACGACGCCGTTCGCAACGCACCCGTTTGTAAAGGAGTTTTCCGCGCTGTTCTCGACCGGGAACTGCGAGACATTGCCGTCGGAGGTGTCCCTGCCGCCTGGAGTGAGCACATCGGTCTGCGGTGCTTCGGCCGCCACTGACCAGGCGCTGCCGTACGGGCCGGTATAGGTGTAGCGCACTTGCGGCAGCCGGACGACGCCGGCCTCGCCGGCAGGACCGCCGAAATCGATCGTCTCGGGGTTGGCGTCGGGGTCGGAAAAGTTCGAATTGGCCTGACCGGCGAGCAGGCCAGCCAAGGTGCCGTAAGCGTAGCGCAAGCGCGGCACCAGCGAGTTGGAGACGCCCAACGCCTGGTTGCAGCTGAAAAAGTTGCAGCCCGCGAAGTCGAATTCGATGAAGGTGCGGGCCTCGCCCCAGGCGGTCGGCGTGCGGGTTTCGACATTCAGCCGTGATTCGCGGGGGCTCTCGGAGAAGATGCCATTGCCACGCGCATTCGCAGTTATCGCCGAAAACGACGTGCCGGGGACCACCAAGCTGCCCTTTGTCGGATAGCCCGGTACCGCGGTCGCGGCGTGGTAGTTGAGCGGCGCGACGTTGAGCTGACCGGTGTCTCCGACCGTCGTCGTTTCAGTGCTGTTCGGCGGGCCGCCCTGGATCCAATAGTCGAACGTCTCGTTGGCGATGCCCCCGACCCGGATCGAGGTGTCGGTGCCAGGGATCAGAAACGACCGCGGAAAGCTGCCGCCCTGCATCGTGGTGCCCGGCGCCGCCGTGTAGCCGTAGAGGCTTGATCCGGTGCTGCCGGGCGCCCCGACCGGCTGCTGCGCCAGCTGGTCCATGCGCTGCTGCAGCAACTGCATGTTGGCGCGCAGATCCGACAATTCGTCGGCAAGCGCCACGGGAGGAGCGGTCAACCACACGACCGAGACGGCGAGCCCGGCGGCCGCCGCGATGCTGCCGAAATTGCGTTTTCTCGTCATCGCTCCCCCGACAAAACAGGCTATTTGCGCGATAAACTTGATTCCTCTCGCGCCATAATAGGGGTGCATAGGCAGCGATCAAGCGCGTTCGACGGCTTAGTGGCCTTTTAATCTCATCGTGTCTAAAACAGCACACCTTCATGTTAACGGATGATAATGTTGGAAAACTCCTAATCGCAGATGGCCTGAATGTCGCCTAAAGAGGCAAACGCCGGTTAAATTCGGCCTAGCTCAATGCGCGAGCGTACGCGATGCAAGCATTTTCGCCGCACTGTAGCGACGATGCCACCTTAGGGAGGTTGGGTTCGGAAAAGACCGGCGCGGAAAGCGGGCGCCGATTTGAGCCGGGCCGACCAGCGATGCCGCGCCAGCTCGCGCCGCACGACCCGATCGTCGGTCACCCAGTTCAGCTGCAGCGAACGGCGCTCGCCGACGAACGGGCGATGCCCGTGAAACGAGCGCGCGCTGCGGCGAAACGCCAGCATGGTTCCGGCGAGCGGCGTCACCTCGCAGGCGCAGTCTTCCAGGTCGTCGGGGCCGCGCAGCAGCCGCAAGCGGCCTTCCGGCGGTTCCCAGACGGGATTGAGATAGAGCAGCAAGGTGATGATCTTCGTTGCCGAGTCGGTATGGATGCGGCCGTCCTTGCGATCGCCAAACCCGCGTACGGTCAGCATCGTCGGTCGCCGGTCGAGGTCGACGGCGAATTTTTCCGCGATCGCCCGAGCCAGGGCGGGACCCGTCAGGGCCGTGACGAGACCGGCGAAGGCCACGCCGTATTCGAGGCTTTCGACCGGGAAGCTTCCGGCGCCGCGTATCGCCGGAAAATCGGCGAGGATCGCCGGCAGCGCCTCGCGCCGCACGAATTCCTCGACAACGATGAAATCGTACGGGTCATTTTCGAGCCGAGCCGCGTGCAAGCGGTCGAGATCGAGAAGATCCACCCTAATCTCCCGGGCGCCGCAACATCGGCAATATACACGCCTCGGCAGTAGGCAAGGAATGTGCCGGCCATCGCGAGGAGCGAAGGCCGAGCATGTCGCGACGCGAACGGCGCCGCCGCCCGGCGCGATTACCCCGCTCAACTCCCCCCGTAAAAGGCGAGATGCGCGACATCGCCCTCGGCGATCTGCGGCGCGATCAGCCAGGCGTAAAATGTCGGCCGCTCATAGACGCCCAGATTGCCGTATTCGACCCAGCTCGGTAGCGATACGATTTTGATATACGCGGTCTGCCCGGCAGCGAGATCGACACTGGCCGACTGGTTGGAATCGATGCCCCAGGTTTCGACGGTCATGTGGTAGTGACCGGGGGCGACGTCTCGATAGAAGGCGCCGCCCAGCTGCGCAGCGCCGACATCGGTGCCATTGGCGGCGACCGCCGGCAATCCCTTGCCAGCGTAAGGTTCATAATCGCGGTACACCCATATCCGGGCCTCGCCCGCCGGGATCGGCGGTATCGTCACCGCCACGGTCACCGCCGGCTGAGCGCAGCCTGCCGCCGCCAGCAGCACCATCCCCGCTGCCGCCCGGATCAACGACCGCGAAATCGGGGTTGCGTGTCCGCGCATCCGCACCTCCGGAAGCCGTCATCGGCGAATGGCGCTGCTTTGGCCCCGCTGGCAGCAGCTTGGCATATAGGCTCGTGCAGTCCCGCCACCCTTCAATGCGACGGCTCGCGCGGCCGCAAGGTCGGAAAGGCGATCACATCGCGAATCGACGGGCTGTCGGTCAGCAGCATGACCAGCCGATCGATGCCGACGCCGAGCCCGCCGCAGGGCGGCAACCCGTATTCGAGTGCCGTCACGTAATCCTCGTCGAGCCGCTGCGCTTCGTCGTCGCCCAAGACCCGCGCCCGCATCTGCGCCATAAAGCGTTCGCTTTGGTCCTGCGGATCGGTCAGCTCGGAAAAGGCATTGGCCAGTTCCCAACCGTAGATATAAGTCTCAAACCGCTCGGCAAGCCGCGGATCGCGCCGATCCGCTTTCGCCAGCGGCGAGATGTCGCGGGGAAAGCCGGCGACATGGACCGGCTGGATCAGGCTCTGCTCGACGCGGGCGCCAAAGACCGCCTCGATCGCCTGTCCCCAACTCTCGTTGTCGTGCAGCACGATGCCAAGCTCCGACGCCGCGCGCCGCGCCGAGGCGGCGTCGTCGATCGCGCGGAAGTCGACCCCGGTCTCGTCTCGCACCAATTCGATCATGTCGCGCTGCGGCCAAGGCGGCGTCAGATCGAGCGCCGTACCGGCATAATCGAAGCGCAGCGTTCCGAGCACCGTTTCGGCGGCGGCCGTGATCAGGTCTTCGGTCAACCGCATCATCGCCGCGTAATCGACATAGGCTTCATAGAGCTCGAGCGAGGTGAATTCCGGATTGTGCCGCGGCGACAAACCCTCGTTGCGAAAACACCGGTTGATCTCGAACACCTTGTCGGCGAGACCGCCGACCAACAGCCGCTTCAGATGCAGTTCCGGCGCAATCCGCAGGTAGAGATCGACGTCGAGGGCGTTGTGATGCGTGACAAACGGCTTGGCCGAGGCGCCACCCGGGATCGTATGCAGCATCGGCGTCTCGACCTCGAGATAGCCATGTCCGGACAGATGGCCGCGCAAGGTGGTGATTATGCGGCTTCGCCGCCGCATCGTCTCACGGCTTTCCGGGGTCATGATCAGGTCGAGATAGCGCTGGCGATAGCGCCGCTCGACATCGGCGAGGCCGTGATACTTCTCCGGGAGCGGCAGCAATGTCTTGGCGAGGACCGTCAGCACGGCGGCGTTGATCGTCAGTTCGCCGCGCGGGGTCCGGCGCACCAGACCTTCGACGCCGATCAGATCGCCGAGATCGAGGAGCCGCAAGACGGCCGGCCCGGGCGGATCGAGCAGGTCGCGGTGGCAGAAAATTTGGATCTTGCCCGACGCGTCGTGCAGATCGATGAACATGCCGCTGTTGCGGATCGCCCGGATCCGCCCGGCAACCCGCACGCGCTCGCCGGTCTCGGTGCCGGCGGGCAACTCGGCAAAGAGCCGATCGAGCGCCGCCGCCGTATGGGTACGGCGATAGGCGTAGGGATAGGGATCGATCCCCAGCGCCCTCAGCCCGTCGAGCTTGGCCAGCCGGGCGCCGCGCAATGGGTCGGCGGCGCCTTCGTTCTGTGGCAGCCTATCCGTCACGGCACCCTCCTTCAAACACGGCGCCTCGGCGGGTCAGCCGACAGCCGCACGCGGCACCGGCTGATGGGCGAGATCGACGACCGCATCATGATAGCGCCGGAGACTGACGTGATGGCCGACGCTGACGATCGTCGGATGCCAAGGAGCGTCGCGCAGCAATCGATAGAGCGCCATCTCCGCGGCTTCGTCGAGGGCCGAGGTCGCCTCGTCGAGATAGACGATTTCCGGCCGAGCCAGTAGGACGCGGGCGAACGCAAGGCGTTGCTGCTCACCGATCGAGAGGCGCTGCGCCCAATTCGCCTCCTCGTCCAGCTCGCCGACAAGATGCGGCAGCCCGACGGCGCGCAGCGCGTCGGCAAGGCTCTCGCGCGGCACCGAAGCCGGCGCACCGGGATAGACGAGGGCATCCGTCAAGGTGCCGAGCGGCAGATACGGGCGCTGCGGCAGAAACAAAGCCGGCGCGTCGGCCACGCGGATCCGGCCACGGCCGAACGGCCATAATCCGGCCAGCGCCCGTAGCAACGTGCTCTTGCCGATCCCGGACGGACCGGTGATCAGCAGCGGCCTGTCCGGACTGGCGGAGAGCGCGATGTCGCGGCGCAAGGTTTGGCCGTCGGGGAGGTCGAGATCGAGCGTCTCGACCTCGACGCCGGCGCCGCCGCGTTCAATCGCGATCGGCTGAGCCGCCCGCCGTTCCGCCGCGATCTCGCCCATGCGCCCGGCGAAGCCCGACAGCCGCTGCACGACCGCCTGATATTGCGCGATCTCGGCGTATGAGCTGACGATGAAGGAGAGCGAATCCTGCACGCGCCCGAAGGCCGAGGCGATCTGCATCAGCCCGCCGAGCTGGATCGCATGGTTGAAATAGCGCGGCGCGGCGACAAGAAACGGAAAGACGATCGCCAGCTGATCATAGCCGGAGGTGAACCAGATCAACTTTTTGCGGCGCAGGATGATGCCCCACCAATTGGCGACGACGCGCGAGAAGCGTGTCCGGAAGGTATCGAACTCGCGCCCTTCGCCCCGGTAAAACGCGACATTTTCGGCATTTTCCCGCAGCCGAACGAGGCTGAAGCGAAAATCGGCCTCGAAGCGCTGCTGGTCGAAGCTCAGCCGAACGAGGGGATTGCCGATCCACCGCGTCAGGATCGTACCGGCCACGGCATAGATCAGCGCCGCGAACACCATATAGGCCGGGACCGTCAGATGGGCGCCGCCGCCGAGCGGTATCCGCAGCGCCCCGGACAATATCCACAGGATCGACAGAAACGACATCAGGGTGACGACGGCGTTCAACAGGCCCAGCGACAAGCCAAGGGTCAAGGTCGCGAAACTGTCGAGGTCTTCTGCAATGCGCTGATCGGGGTTGTCGGTTACCCGCTGGTTTAGTTGCATCCGATAATAGGCCTGATTGTCGAGCCAGCTGCGCAGAAACCGATCGGTCAACCAACGACGCCAGCGAATATGAAGAACGCCGCGCAAATAAAAAGAATAGACGCCGACCACGATCGAAGAGATTGCGATCAGTCCGAAGACGCCAAATTGCCACCAGAACTCGCCCCAATCGTATTGCTGCAAGGCGTTGTAAAAGGCATTGTTCCAATAATTAAAACGAACGCTGAGCCAGACGTTGACGAGGTTAAGCGCGATAACCGCGGCCAGCAAGCCGATCGCCGACCACTTCTCGTCCGATTTCCAGTAGGGCGAAGCGAGGTCCCAAGCCTGACGCAGGAAGCCCCGCTCGCTAGCCGCTGCCATTGATTACCCTCCGTGCAACCTGCCGCGCATATTGGCAGGACCTCGCCCGTTATACGACGTAAGCTGCCCAACCGGTCATGTCCGCCCCGTTCGTCATCCCGCCTATAACCCTGGGGGCCGGCGCCGCGCTACTCGCTCGCGGCGCCTGCCGCGCCCTCGATCAGCTGGGCTACGCCTGCCTGCGCGAGTTCCCGCTCGCAAATGCGCGACGCGCCGACATTTTGGCGCTCGGCAAGGACGGCGAGTTGGTGATCGTCGAGGTCAAGAGCTCGATCGCCGATTTCCGCGCCGACCACAAATGGTCGCATTATCGCGATTTTTCAGACCGCCTCTATTTCGCCGTCGCGAACGGCTTTCCTAGGTCGCTGATCCCCGAGGAATGTGGCCTGATGGTGGCGGACGGGTTCGGTGCGGCGCTGCTGCGCTCCGGCACCGCCACGCCGCTCAGTCCGGCCCGTCGCCGCGCTTTGACCCTGCGTTTCGCCCGCGTCGCCGCAACGCGGTTATGGCGCTGTCTCGAGCCTGATGCGGTCTTTCGCGACGGGTTTTGATCAAGCCGTGCGGGCCAGGCGCGCGATCGTCGCCGTCGTGCTGTAGCCCGGCATCAGTTCGGCCAAGAGAACTTCGCCGCCGCCGCGCTTGACGATATCGGCGCCCACGACCTCGTCGAGGCGGTAGTCGGCCCCCTTCACGAGCACTTTCGGCCGGATCGCCCGGATCAATTCGATTGGCGTGTCTTCCGTGAAGATCACGATCAGATCGACCGCGGAGAGCGACGCCAGCACCGCCGACCGGGCCGATTCATGCTGGATCGGACGGGTCGGCCCCTTGAGCCGTCTCGCCGATCCGTCGCTGTTGAGCCCGACGACCAGCCGGTCGCACGCCGCCTTGGCCTGGGCGATCAGCGAAACATGGCCGGGATGCAGCAGATCGAAGCAACCGTTGGTGAAACCGATACGGAGGCCTTGCCGGCGCCAGCGTTCGACGAGCTCGAGCGCCTGCGGCCGCGGCATAACCTTGTCGGCCGTGTCGGGTTCGCGACCGCCGAGACAGGCGGCAAGCTCGCTCGGATAGGCGACCGCCGTGCCGACCTTGCCAACGACGATGCCGGCCGCGACATTTGCAAGGCGCGCGGCGTCGATCGTGTCGAGCCCTGCGCCGACGGCCGCCGCGACGACCGCAACCACGGTGTCACCGGCACCCGATACGTCATAGACCTCGTGGACGTGGGCGCGTTGGATATGGACGGTGCCGTCGGCGCCGACGAGGACCATTCCGTCTGAACCGAGCGAAACCAGAACGGTGGCAAACCCGCAACGCTCGATCAGCGCCCGCGCCGCGGTGACGACCTCTTCTTCGGTCGCCACCGGCATGCCCGTGGCGTGGCCGAGTTCACGCCGATTCGGCTTCAACAGATTGGCCCCGCGATAGCGGATGTGATCCCCGCCTTTCGGGTCGACGATGACGCGGGCGCCCGCCTCGCGCGCCGTGCGGATGATTTCGAACGCAACCCCCTCGGTCAGCACGCCTTTGGCGTAATCGGAAATGATCACCACCTGATTCGCGGTGACGAGTTCGCGAGCAAGCCGCAGAAGGTCTTCCCGGATATAGGGGTCGAGCGGTGTCGGGGTCTCGCGGTCCACCCGCAGCAACTGCTGATTGGCGGCGATATAGCGCGTCTTGACGGTCGTGGCCTGCAGCGGCTGAACGAGAGCGTGCACCTCGGCGCCGTCCTGCGCGGCGAGCAACCGCTTGATTTCCCGACCGGCGTCATCATTGCCGACGACAGAAATGAACGATGCCTGCACCCCCAACGCAGTCAAGTTGCGCAGCACGTTTCCGGCGCCGCCCAATGTTTTGAACTCGTGCTCGATCGAGAGCACCGGGATCGGTGCCTCGGGAGACACCCGCTCGACCTGCCCGTAAACATAGTGGTCGAGCATGACGTCGCCGATGCAGAGCACGCGCGCGCTTTTGAGACGGTCAATGCAGGCAACGAGGTCGCTGGTTTCAGCCATCGGCGGTTGTCTCGGCCATCGGCAGTTCAGTATTCGCGCGTACCGGGTATTTGCCGGTAAACCGATCGGCTGGCAAGAACAAATCTGCGAAATGCCGCGTTCAGCGCCGCCGGCGCAGCAGCAGGTAGAGCGCACCCGCGCCGCCGTGCCGCGGCTGAGCGGGAGCGACCGCCAGGACTCGCCCCCGGAGCTGTTCCTCCTCCAGCCACCGCGGCACCGAGCTTTTGAGGATGCCCGGTCCGTCCGCCCCGAGCCCGCGCCCGGTGATGACGAGCAGGCAGCGCCGCCCAGCATCACCCGAGGCGTATACGAACTCGGCTAAAGCGCGATGCGCCTCTCTCTGTGTCATGCCGTGCAGGTCGAGGCTCGCCTCGATCGAGCGCAATCCGCGCTTCAGTCGTTCTGCCGTGGCCCGGTCGATCCCAGCCAGACGGTCGAGCGCCGACGGTGCCGGTTGCCGCTGCGAGCCGCCTTCGACCGGGATCGCCCCGCGCCGCGGCGTTGCAGCGTCCGGCTCGGGCGCCGACCCCGGACGACGACGCTGCAACGGAGCAACGCCGCGCACGGCTTCTTGCCATAGCGCCGCGTCGCCCGACCGGCCTAGATGCTCACTCGGGTGGTTCGACATCGCCAACAGATGGGCAGGCCTCGACGAGAACGATATGCAGCCGCCGCGGCCCGTGCATTCCCTGAACGATTTGCTGCTCGATATCCGCGGTTCGCGACGGGCCGGTGATAAAGTTGACCGCCCGCGGCAGGTCGTGCGGCAGCGCGCGGGCGGCTCGCAGCCTGTCCCACCCGTCCTCATAGGCAGCGACGACCTGCTCGGCGCGCAGGATCACGACATGCGTGTCGGGCAGAAAATTCAGCCCGGTCGGGGTGTTCTGACCGGAACACAGCATCAAGGTTCCGGTCTCGGCGATCGCGGCGAAAGCCGGCGTTACCGTTGTTGCATCGGCGGTCGGGGTACCGCGGCGAACCTGCAGCAACGGGCGGCTCGCCCAGGGCAGCGCGTCGAGGCCCGGATCGGGCGCCATGACGAATTCGGCCGGCAGATTTTCCGCCGCGAGGTACTCGGCAACCGCCGCCGGGACTGCCGCCGCCGAGCCAACTCGCGCTACCGTTGCCTGCGCCTCCCGCGCCATCGCGACAAAGAGCCCGAGCCGGGCCGCATCGTCGAGCGCCGCAGCCCGAGCCGGTACCAGGTTGCGCGGATGCGCCGCCGCCCGCGCCCGCAGCATCGACGCGGTCGCACTGTCGACGCGGTCGCGGCGCAAAGATTGCCGAATATTGGCGAGGATCTGCTCGCGCGCCCCGCTCATCGGCCAAGCCCGCGCCGTTGTCGCTCGGCCCAGAGGCTGTGAAAGGTGCGCCCCTCCGGGGCCGGCATGTCGCGCACCGACGTCCAACCCGCGGCGCACGGCAAGGCACGAAACCGGCCGCGCCGCGCCCCGGCCCAACCGAGTAGCCGGCTCAGGGCCCCGCTGATCGCATTGTAAAGCGCCGGCCGTTGTGCCAACTCGGCCCACAACCGCAGGCCGATTCGCCAGACCCGCGGGTTCAGCCTCGCGTCATGTTCGCGTTCCCGCCAATGTCGCAAGAGCTTCGGCAAGGGAATCTTGACTGGGCACACGCTTTCGCACCGCCCGCACAGGGTCGAAGCGTTTGGCAGGTCGGACGCTTCCTCGATGCCGATGAGGCTCGGCGTCAGCACCGCGCCCATCGGGCCGGGGTAGACCCAGCCATAGGCGTGACCGCCGATCGCCGCATAGACCGGGCAATGGTTGATGCAGGCGGCGCAGCGGATGCAGCGGAGCATGTCGCGGAACTCGCCGCCGAGCAGCTCGCTGCGGCCGTTGTCGAGCAAGACCACATGATATTGCTCCGGGCCGTCGACGTCGTTGACCCGCCGCGGTCCGGTCGAGATCGTCGTGTAGGCGGAGAACTCCTGCCCGGTTGCCGAGCGCGCCAGCAAGCGCAGCAGCGTCGCCGCATCCTCGAAAGTCGGCACAAGCTTTTCGAGGCTCGCCAGCACGACATGGACGCGCGGCAGGGTCTGCGTCAGATCGCCGTTGCCCTCATTTGTGACGAGGACGCTCGACCCGCTCTCGGCAACCAAAAAATTGGCGCCGGTGATCCCGACCTGCGCGGCGAGAAATTGCTCGCGCAGGACGACCCGCGCTTCGTCGCAGAGCTGGCGGGGCTCGCCGAGCGGCCGCGCCGGATCGAATGCCTGGTGCTCGGCCCGAAAGGTGCCCGCGACCTGCTCCTTGAGCAGATGGATCGCCGGTGCGATCAAATGGCTTGGCGCCTCGTGCCGCAGCTGGATGATGTACTCGCCGAGATCGGTCTCGACCGGTCTGATGCCGTGCCGTTCGAGGTGGTCGTTGAGGCCGATCTCCTCGGCGACCATCGACTTGCCTTTGGTGACGGTCGAAGCGCCGGCCGCGCGGCAGATTTGCAACACCGCCGCGCAAGCCTCCTCGGCGGTACGCGCCCAATGGACCTGGCCCCCCGCCGCGATGACGTTCGCTTCGTATAGCTCGAGATAGAAGTCGAGATGCGCAAGGGTATGATCCTTGATCGAGCGGCCGACTTCGCGCAGTTCTTCGAACTCGGGCAGACGTTCGACCGCATGTCGTCGATGCAGCGGAAATCCGCCCTGCATTCGCGTCAACGCCCGCTGCAGGTTGACATCGGCGAGCGCAGAACGTGCGTTCGCCGTGAAGCTCCGGCTGGTTGCGTGCATCGTCGATCGCGCCGCCGCTAGCGCGGAACGCCGATCGCGGCGACCTGTCCGGCCATGCCGGCCAGCACCTCGGCGACATGACGCACTTCGACTCGCCGACCCTCGCGGAAGAGTTTGCCGGCAATGTTCAGGAGGCACCCGAGATCGCCGGCCAGCACCGCCTCCGCTCCGGTGGCGACGATATCGGCCGCCTTGTCGGCGACCATCTTGTCAGAGATATCCGGGTATTTGACGGCGAATGTCCCGCCAAAACCGCAGCAGACCTCCGCCCCAGGCAATTCGCACAACTCGAGCCCGGCCACCGTCGCCAAGAGTCGGCGCGGTTGATCCTTGACGCCGAGCTCGCGCAGGCCGGAGCACCCGTCATGATAGGTTGCGATTCGCGGCCAGTGAGCCGCCACCTCGTGCATATGACGGACGTCGACCAGAAACGAGACGAGCTCCCAGCTGCGCGCGGCAAGTTCCTTTGCCTGCGGCAGCAATTCCGGCACGTCGGCGAACATCTCGGGGTAGTGCTGCCGGATCATTCCGGCGCAAGACCCGGACGGGGCAACGACATAATCGTAACCGGCAAATGCCTCGAGCACCTGCTTTGCGATCGTCTTGGCGTCGCCGCGATCCCCAGAATTATAGGCCGGCTGTCCGCAACAGGTCTGGGCTTGCGGAACCTCGACGACACAGCCGGCTTGTTCCAGCAGTTTTACCGCGGCAAAGCCGATGGTCGGCCGAAAGAAATCGACGAGGCAAGTCACAAGGAGCGCAACGCGGATGGGCGGCTCGGTCATGCAAGAAAACCCGGCTCGGGAGGCAGCCAAACTAAGTCTTGCAGGGGCGGCAAAGCAATCGGGTATGATTCGCCGAGGCGCGGCCTAAAATCCCGGCAGATCGGCAACAGCCGAACGCAAGGTGGGGGATTACTGCAATGGGTTACTCACTCGCGCAAGCCTGCCGCGAGGCGGCGCGCATGCTCGCAACGCTACGGCCGCGGCGCAGCCGCAGCCCGCGCTTCTCGATCATCGTAATCGCAATCGTCCTCGGCGCCACGCTCAGCGGGTGCTACGTCGCTCCGGCTCCGGGGCCCTACGGGCACGGTTGGTGCTACTATCATCCCTACCGGTGCTGATCGCCTGACGCATCAGGCGCTGCTGGTCGCCGCCAGAACCCAGTTCGGATCGGTCGCCCGGATATCGCGCGCAAAGGTCCAGAAGTCGGTTTTCTCGACCGGCTGGTCTGCATCCCCGTCGACGATGCCGCCATCCGCGGCGCGCGTCACATTGATCTGCTGGGAAACGAATCTGACCGTTATCCGCGCGCTCTGTCCGACCAGTTCGGCACCGGTGATATCGAGGTTGTCGAGTCGGGCGATTCGCGTCTCGAGGGTTTCTTGCGCCGCGACACGCTCGTCGATCGTGGCAACGAAAGGCTGATACACTTCGTCACTCAAAAGCGGCCGCAGCGTCTTCTTGTCGCCGTTCGCATAAGCGCCGACGATGATCTCGAAGGCGGCGCGCGCGCCGGCGACGAAATGCTGCGGATCAAACCCCGCATCAGCCCGGTGAATGCGATCCAAGCCGAGCGCAACCGCGTCCACCGGCTTCGCTCCGAGCGGCACCACCGCCGCCCCTGAGCCAGGCTCGCCGACCGGCCGCACCTTTTCGGACACCGGCGCCGGTGCACGAATATATCCCTCACGACGCCGCTCGGTACCGGTACGGCGGCCGAGAACACTGCGCAGCCGCAATACGAGGAAGCCTGCGATCATCGCGAAGAGGATGATGTCGAAATATTGAAAATCGCCCATCGTCTTCGCGTCCTGCAGCAACCTAGAAAGCCGAGGACCAGCTTTCCATGCTTCCAAATGGGGGGCCGGAGCCGCCACGGCAAGCGCAGACCGTTGCTGGACCTCGCCGAACCATGCTAGCCACCCAGCGCGATGACACGGATCCGGGGTTTCTGTGTCGGTGGCACCCTAATTGCGGATGTGACGGGACGTCCGCTACGGCGTAGCGCGCCGAGGAGAAGACGATGTCAGAAGCGGCAAGAGGCAACGGCGAAGCCGGCACACCGCTGCCTGCCACGGACCTGTCCCAGTCGCAACAGCTGATCATCAATGCCCAATACGTTAAAGACTTGTCATTTGAGAATCCGCGCGCACCTCAGAGCCTGATCCAGCCAACCGCCCAGCCCGAAGTAGCAATCAATGTCGACGTCAAGGCGCGCAATCTCAGCGCCGAAGTTTTTGAAGTCGTATTGACCGTCAATGTCAACGCTCGCGCCCAGAACGAACCCGTATTTCTTGTCGAACTTTCCTATGCCGCGGTAGTGACTGTCAGGAATACGCCGGAACCGATGCTGCCGGCCATAGTCCTGGTCGAAACCCCGCGACTGATCTTTCCCTTTGCCCGCGCTATCATCGCCGATGCGACTCGCGATGGCGGATTTCCACCGCTGATGCTGAATCCTATCGACTTCGCCGAACTGCTTCGGCGCCAGTCATCGCCCGTCGAGGAGACCGGTATCGGCCGCGTCTGAGGCTCAGGCTTCGCTGAGCCAAAGCGGGTTGGTGAGCAGCTGCAGCAGCGCGCTGTGCGCCGCCAACTCGTCGCGCGAGGGCGTGTGCGGTCGTGCTGCTCGGACGACGCGCGCCAGCACTACCGTCGAATCCGCCGGCCGCAAGAAATCGAGACCAGGCTGCCGGCCACCGAGCAGTTCGAGATAAACCTCGGCCAACAGAGCGCAATCGATCGCGGCTCCGTGCTTTTCGCGACCCGCCAAATCGATGCCGAATCGGCGGCACAGCGCATCGAGGCTCGCCGGCGCGCCTGGAAAGCGTTGGCGTGCCAGTGCCAACGTATCGACATGATCACCGCAAATTAGCTGCCGGTTCGATCGGGCGAGTTCGGCATTGAGAAAAGCGAGGTCAAACTCGGCATTATGAGTGACGAGTTCGATCGCCGTCGACAAACGCCATCAACTCGTCAGCAACATTACAGAACGGTTCATATCGTGAAAGGAACTCGCTCGTTAGACCGTGGACGCTGAGCGCTTCTTGCGGCATATCCCGCTCGGGATTTACATAACGCTGCCATTTTATACCGGTCGGTATATGGTGAATGAGCTCTATGCAGGCGATCTCGACGATACGATGACCATCGGAGGGGTCGAGGCCGGTGGTCTCAGTGTCGAGGACAACTTCTCGCATGAGCCTATACGTTTTCCCGATAGGGCGTCCGCCGTCCCCTGCCGCGACGGTCGGGGTGGTGCAGCGCGCAAGAGTCTGACGATCGCGCGCAACCGGCGCAAGCTCTGGTTCCGGCTCAAGCCCGTCGGAACGACGAAATCGGCGAGCCTCTGCTTTTCGGCATCCGGCATCTGCTGCGCCAGAATTGCACTAAAGCGGGTGCTGTTCATCCCCGGCCGGCGCAACACTCGTTGCCGCTGCAGAAATCCTGGGGCGGAAACGACCACGACATAATCGCAACGCCGGTCGCCGCCCGTCTCGAACAGGAGCGGTATGTCGAGAACGACGATTGGCACGCGACGCGTATGTGCCCGTGCCAGGAATCGCTTCTCGGCCTGCTCAACCATCGGATGGATGATTGCCTCGAGGCGCGCCAGCGCTGCCGGATCGCCGAACACTCGGCTGCCGAGCCGCCTGCGATCGATGCCGTCCGCTCCGGTCCCCAACTCCGGAAATGTTGCTACGACCGGGCCGACTGCAGCGCCGTTCGACTGCAAAAGCCGATGAACCACCTGATCGGCATCGAAGAGCGGCAGGCGAAGCGAGCGAAGCACCACCGCCGCCGTGCTTTTTCCCATGCCTATCGACCCGGTCAGCCCGAGGACGATCATGTTCGCGGCATTAGGGTCGCGAGCACGGCTGCCCGCAGTTCGGGGCTGACGCGGACAGAGACGCCGAACCACGCCTCGAAACCGGGCCGGCCCTGGTGCAACAGCATGCCGAGGCCATCGACGACCGGATGCCCTCGCTGCCGCGCCAGCGCTAACAGCCTTGTCTCGAGCGGCGCATAAACAATGTCCACGACCGGCGCCGACCGGGGCAGCGGCGAGAGATCAATGACGAGCGGCGGTTCACCGGTCATGCCGAGACTGGTCGTATTGACGAGGAGACCGGCGCCACGCTGCACAGCAGCGATCTCATCCCAGGAATGAATCGAAATCTGCGTCGCCGGGGTCGCCAAATCGCGTCGAATTAGATCGGCGCGATGCCGCGTCCGATTGACGATACGAATGGCACTGACGCCGACATCCGCGAGCGCCGCCACCACGGCCCGTGCCGACCCGCCAGCGCCGAGCACCACCGCCGGCCCGGCGCCAGGGTCCCAATCCTCCGCCGATTCGCGCAGATTCTCACGAAAGCCATAAGCATCGGTATTCCGCGCTTCGAGGCTGCCATCCGACAACACGATGATCGTGTTTGCCGCGCCGATGCGGCGCGCCAGCGGTTCGATCCGATCGGCCACCGCAAGGGCTGCCTGCTTGTGCGGTATCGTCAGATTGCAGCCGCGGAAACCAAGAACCGGCAGCGCCCGAAGCGCCTGCTCGACCCCTTCCGGACGGACCGGCAGCGGCAGGTAGGCGCCGTCGGTCCCTGTCTCCTCGAGCCAAAATCCATGGAGCACCGGCGAGCGAGAGTGGGCGACCGGCCATCCCATGATGCCGGCAAGACGCGTGTTACCGGAAATTCTCATCGACGATCACGATCAACCGATCCGCTGATTGGTTCCACCGCGTTGCCCCGCATGCCGAAAATCGGGTCTTCAGGAATCGAGGCCATGCCGGCGCGCCAGTAACTTCAAGATCGCTGCGGCGGTCTCCTCGATCGAACGCCGCGTAACATCGATCACCGGCCAATGCCGCTCGATGAAGACCCGACGCGCCTCGCGCACCTCCATTCGAACCGCCTCGATATCCGTATATTCGGTCGTGTCGTCCTGATGCAGCAGGCTCAGCCGGTTGCGGCGCAACTGAATGAGCCGCTCGGGATCGTTGCTCAGTCCAACGACCAGCGGTCGCGATGCGTTGATCAGTTCCGGCGGCAGCGGCACACCCGGAACGAACGGAACGTTGGCAGCCTTGACGCCGCGGTTTGCGAGGTAAAGGCAGGTCGGCGTCTTCGAGGTGCGCGACACGCCGACGAGGCAAACATCGGCATCGTCGAGACCCCAGCTCGATTGGCCATCGTCATGATTGAGGGCGAACGTCATTGCATCGATCCGCGCGAAATATTCGCTGTCGAGCAAATGCTGCTTGCCCGGCACTCCGCGGCTCTGCCGGTGCAGATACGAAGCAAGAGCGCCGATAACCGGGTCGAGAACCGGTATCGCCTGGACTTGCAGACGGCGACAGCCCTGCTGCAGCAGCTGACGAAGCACGTCGTTCACTAACGTGAACAAGACGACCCCTGGATTGGCCTCGACGCCGGCGATCACGCGGTCGATTTGGCTTCGGGTGCGAACCATGCTCCAGACATGCTCGATCGATTGGACATCGTCGAACTGCACGAGGCAGGCCCGCGCCACCGAATGGACGGTTTCTCCCGTAGAATCGGAAACGAGGTGCAGGTGAAACCGGGTCACGCCGCTCGCCCCGGCACCAGCCAAATTATCCTCATGCCGCTGTGAAGCGCTACACGATCATCCACGGCAAAGCCTCCCTGCCGAAGATCGTTCATCGGGGATCCCCGCATAATCCGTTCTGCCCCCCAACTTCCGAACCAGAGCGGCAAAAATCGTCCGATCGCGGGGTAATTGGGGATCTTCGACCGATCGAGCGCCTTATCCCCATCTTTCCGCTTTTCCCGGAAGCCCGTATCGTTGGCTAACGGGAAATCGATCCTGGCCTTCCGCACATCTCCACCGCTTGGGGACCGAAATCTCTCAACTGCGAACAATATCGTGGCCCAACTGGCAATCCCCGATATCCACCGCCATCATCAACCTACCACTACCTTAGAAAAGAGATATAAGCAGAAGGATAGATTTGCGAATGAACCGCGGACGAGCCAAGCCCTTGCTGCGCGCACTAGCCGGCGAGGCGTTGGCGACGCCTCCTTGGTGGCTGATGCGCCAGGCCGGCCGATATCTTCCCGAATACCGCGCGATTCGCGCCCAGGCAGAGGATTTTGTCGCGCTCTGTCTGAACCCAAGCCTGGCCGCAGAGCTGACCTTGCAGCCGGTTCGACGCTATGGAATGGACGCCGCCATCCTGTTCTCGGACATCCTGATGCTGCCGCACGCCCTCGGGCAACCCTTGGCGTTTCGCGAAGGGCAAGGGCCGATGCTGGACCCGATCGTCGGCGCCGCCGATATCGGCCGGCTCGATCCGCACCGGGCCGAGCCCAGGCTCGCGCCGGTATTCGAAGCGGCGGGTCGCGTCGCCGCGGCACTCGGTTCGCGAACCGCGCTGATCGGATTTGCCGGGGCGCCCTGGACTGTCGCCACTTATATGGTCGAGGGCGGTACAAGCCGCGATTTTCAGCGTGTCAAAGGCTGGGCCTATCGGGATCCGGCTGGCTTCGGCTCTCTGATCGACCTGCTGGTCGAGGGCACGATCATGGTCCTTGCGGGTCAGATGGCTGCTGGCGCCGAAGTCGTCCAGCTGTTCGACAGCTGGGCCGGGGTATTGCCCGAAGGCGGCTTCGAGCGTTGGGTCATCGAGCCGACAAAGCAGATCGTCGCAGCACTCAAGTCGCGCTTTCCCGATCATCCGATCATCGGCTTTCCGCGCGGCGCCGGAGTGCTGTATGAGCGATACGCGCGGGTAACCGGGATCGACGCGGTCGGGCTCGATACCTCGGTGCCGGCGAGTTTCGCCGTCGACCGGCTGCAGCCGATCGCCGCGGTGCAAGGGAATCTCGATCCGGTCCTGCTGTTGAGCGGCGGCCGAGAGCTCGAAGACGCGGTCGCCGCTCAGCGCCGAGCGTTCGGCGGCGGGCCCTGGGTTTTCAATTTGGGGCATGGCGTTTTGCCGGAAACGCCGCCCGATAATATCGCAACCCTGGCGCGGCTTCTCGGGGGTTCCGGAGCTTCCTAGCATGGCAACGGCGGTCGTGCTGATGAATCTGGGCGCCCCGGACTCGCTGGCCGCGGTCGAGCCGTTTCTGTTCAACTTGTTCAGCGATCCCGCGATTATCGGTCTGCCGGCAGCCCTGCGTTTGCCGTTGGCGCGTTTTGCCGCGCGCCGCCGGGCCCGCGCGGCGCGCGGGATCTATCAGCGCCTAGGCGGATCATCGCCGTTGCTCGCCAATACCGAGCGGCAGGCGCAGGCGCTCGAAATCGTTCTGGGGTCGGGTTACCGCTGTTTCGTTGCGATGCGATACTGGCATCCGCAGAGCCGCGAGGCGGCGCGCCAGGTCAAGAACTGGGGTGCCGACGATATCGTCTGCCTGCCGCTCTACCCGCAATTTTCAACGACGACTACCGGCTCATCGCTCGCCGCCTGGCGGCGCGCCGCAGTGCAGGAAAATCTCTGTCAGCCGGCCAGAACGATCTGCTGCTATCCGCGCGAAAAGGGGCTCGTCGAGGCGATCGCGAGATTGATTCGACCCAGGCTTGACGATCTCCGACGGACCGGCAAACCGCCCCGTCTGTTGCTGACCGCACATGGCCTGCCGCAGAAGATCGTGCGGGCCGGCGATCCTTATCCGCGGCAGGTGGCGGAAACCGCCGCGGCGGTTGTCGCCGAGCTGTCGGAACCCGGTCTCGACTGGCGGCTATGCTATCAGAGTCGCGTCGGGCCGCTCAAATGGATCGGTCCGTCGACCGACGAGGAAATTCGTCTCGCGGGCAAGGACCGGGTTCCGCTGGTGGTGGCACCGATAGCGTTTGTCTCCGAGCACTCGGAAACGCTCGTCGAACTCGATCATGATTATCGGCGTCTGGCGGAGGAATGCGGCGTGCCGACCTATATCCGCGTGCCGACCGTCGGCACCGCGCCGACCTTCGTCGCCCTGTTGGCGTCGCTGGTGGTGCGGGCGCAGGCCGGCGAGCTGCCGGAGCGTTGCCGATATGAAGGTCAGGGTCGATGCGGGTCGGCGGGGTGAGCAGCTGGCTCGCCGGCGCCTATCCGTGGATCAAGTCGGCGCATATCGTCAGTATCGTCGCCTGGATGGCGGGGCTGCTCTATTTGCCGCGGCTCTTCGTCTATCATGCGAGCGTGCCGGTCGATTCCGGCCGGTCGGCGTTGTTCAAGATCATGGAACGCCGGCTGCAGCGCGCCATCATGACGCCGGCCATGCTGGCGAGCTGGGTCTTTGGGCTGACGCTGGCGGCCACGCCAGGGATCGTCGATTGGCATGACGGCTGGATCCGGGCGAAGCTTGCCCTGGTCGTTGCGCTTACCGCCTATCACGTGATGCTCGGCCGCTGGCGGCGGGCCTTTGCCGCGGATCGTAATACCCATACGGCACGGTTTTTCCGCATCGTCAACGAATTGCCGACGGTCACAATGATCGCAATCGTCATTCTCGTTGTGGTCAAACCTTTTTGATCGGATTTGATGCAGACCCGGCCCAGGAAGACCTTGCAATCGCATATGACTTCCCTATCTCGTTTCGTTGAGGGAATTGCCGCGGTCGTTGCTGTTCCCGCCGTTTCCTGTACCGCCTCGTCTGAACCAAAAGCCTGCAACAATCGTTGGCGATAACACCTCGGACGGGCGAACCTTGCCCTCACCGTAACGTCAACCACAACGCAAATCCATGAATCTCCAGGAACTGAAACGGAAGACTCCCGCCGAGCTGCTGGCATTTGCCGAAGAGCTCGAGATCGAGAACGCCTCATCGTTGCGCAAGCAGGACATGCTGTTTGCCATCCTGAAGCAGCTGGCCGAGAACGACGTGCCGATCTACGGAGACGGCGTCCTCGAAGTACTGCCGGACTCTTTTGGATTTCTGCGATCGGCCGAGGCAAATTACCTGCCGGGCCCGGACGACATCTACGTCAGCCCGAGCCAAGTGCGCCGTTTCGGTCTCCGCACAGGCGATACCGTCGACGGCGAAATTCGTTCGCCGCGTGACGGCGAGCGCTATTTTGCCCTGCTCAAAGTCAGCGGCATCAACTTCGATGAGCCGGACCGGCTGCGGCAGCGGATCAACTTCGATAATTTGACCCCGCTTTATCCGGAAGAGAAGATCAAGCTCGAATTCGACGATTCCGCGCGCAAGGACCTGACCACGCGGGTCATCGATCTGATCACGCCGCTCGGCAAGGGGCAGCGGGCGCTGATCGTGTCGCCACCGCGCGCCGGCAAGACCGTGATGCTGCAGAATATTGCTCATGCGGTCGCGGCCAATCATCCGGAAGTCTATCTGATCGTTCTCCTGATCGACGAGCGGCCGGAGGAAGTGACGGATATGGCGCGGTCGGTGCATGGCGAGGTCGTCAGTTCGACCTTCGACGAGCCGGCGCAGCGCCATGTGCAAGTCGCCGAGATGGTGATCGAAAAGGCCAAACGGCTGGTCGAGCACAAGCGCGACGTTGTGATTTTGCTCGACTCGATCACTCGTTTGGCGCGCGCCTACAACACCGTCGTGCCGTCGTCCGGCAAGGTGTTGACGGGCGGCGTCGATGCCAACGCGCTGCAGCGCCCCAAGCGGTTTTTCGGAGCCGCGCGCAATATCGAGGAGGGTGGTTCATTGACGATCATCGCGACGGCGCTGATCGATACCGGCTCGCGGATGGACGAGGTGATTTTCGAGGAGTTCAAAGGCACCGGCAATTCGGAAATTGTGCTCGACCGCAAGGTTGCCGACAAGCGTACCTTCCCGTCGATCGACATCACCAAATCGGGAACGCGCAAAGAGGAATTGCTTGTCGATCGTGGTGTGCTGTCAAAGATGTGGGTGTTGCGCCGGGTGCTGACGCCGATGGGACCGGTCGACGGGTTGGAATTCCTGATCAACAAGCTCAAGGAATTGAAGAGCAATACCGAGTTCTTTGATGCGATGAACACCTGAACGTTGATCCTCGGGAGAAGCCCGAGGACGACGATGGCCGGCTAGGCGCGGCGTGCCGCGAGACGGCGCCGCGGGGCGGAAAGCAGGATGCGCCGGCAGCCCGCTGTCAATGGCTTCTCGAAATATTCGTGAACGAGCAACGCGGCGCCGATGCTGACGGCGACGACGCCGGCGAGATATGCCCAGGGCATCGCCGCCGGCTGCAGATAGCCGTGCCGGGCCAGCATCCTTGCGAGGGCGACGATCATCGGATGAACGAGATAAATCGCATAGGAAGCATTACCCAACTTGTCGATCGCCGGAAACCTGAGTGACCGGCCCGTCAAAGTGACGGCGGATACCGCAAGGACACTCGGAATTCCGAGCCCGATCCAACCCGGCAAGAGCATATGCCCGGGAGTGGACGTCCAGAAGAAACCGGCGAGAGCTGCGACAAGAAAGAATAGTCCGGCAGCAGCGGGCAGCCGAATGTCCGCTTGATACAGCACACCCAGGACCATGCCGAGCCCGAATTCGAGGATGATCGGATCGAACCAAAAGTTGAACGGCAATGGCAGGCCGCCGGCGAGCGTGTGGATCGTGCTGAAGAGGACCAATATTCCGATGATGCCGCAGATCGCGAGGTTGCGTGTCGCAAAGACGGCAGCGGCAAATATGACATAAAAGAACATCTCATAGTTGAGGGTCCACCCGACGCCGAAAAGCGGACCCATCTCGCCGGAGGGACGCGAATATGGAATGAAGAAATAAGAACTTGCGACAAGCGCCGGGCTGGAGTCGGCGACGGCAAAGCCGCGCAGCAGGTCGTATCCCAGCATCAGCGTGGTGACCGTCCAATAGAGCGGCACAATTCGCGCGATGCGCCTGCCGAGGAATTCGGCGGAACCTCCGGGCCTGCCGAATAGTCGCTCCGACGAATAGACCATGATGAAGCCGGAAATCACGAAAAACAGGTGAACCCCGGCGGCGAGAAAACTCAGATATATCGGGAGCGCATGCGGCAGCGCCTGCCGATTGGCGAAGTCGTATTGGACGTGGCTGGCCACGACCGCCGTCGCCGCCAAGGCCCGCAGCAGCTGGATGCCGGAAATCGTCGCGGCCGAGCGAACGCCAACTGCCTGTGGCACAGATCACCCGATCGATCGAGGGCGCCCGATGGATCCCGGCTTCCCCGGGACGAGGCGGAAGATTGCCGACCCGGGTTTCGGAGACGCGATCGCGCCGCGTTTGCCGAGCTCAGATCGGCGTCCTGCCGGGGCTCAGATCGTCAGGATTGTCTGGCCGGTCGTCTTGCGGCTTTCGAGGTCGCGATGCGCCCGGGCGGCGTCGTGCAGCGGATAGGTCTGATTGATCGCGATCTTGACCGCGCCGCTCTCGACCACCTCGAACAATTCGCGGGCCGCGGTCAGCAGGTCTTCCCGGTGCGCGACATAAGAGTTCAATGTCGGCCGGGTCAGAAACAGCGAGCCCTTGGCGGCGAGGATGCCGATGTCGACCGGTCCGATCGCACCGGAGGACTGACCGAAGGATGCCATGAGCCCGAGGGGCGCCAGGCAATCGAGCGATTTGTAGAAGGTATCCTT
Source organism: uncultured Alphaproteobacteria bacterium (assembly GCA_963790875.1). GTDB lineage: Bacteria > Pseudomonadota > Alphaproteobacteria > ATCC43930 > CGMCC-115725 > AP-15. The sequence goes on along the minus strand of CAWBQT010000008.1, from coordinate 663,088 downwards.
GCCGACCGAATCATAGACAACCGGCAGCTTTCGACCCTGCGTCAGCTCGTTGACGCGGGCGACGAAGTCCTCTCGCCGATAGAGAATCGGATGGTCGCAGCCGTTCCTCTTGGCGAGCGCCGCCTTCTCGTCGTCGCCGACGGTGCCGATGACCGTGGCGCCGAGATGCTTTGCCCATTGGCAGAGGATCAGCCCGACCCCGCCGGCCGCAGCCTGGACGAGGATCGTCTCGCCTGGTTTGACCGGATGGGTGCGGCGCACCAGGTACCAGGCGGTCATCCCTTTCAGCATCATCGCCGCGGCCTGGCTGTCGGTGATGCCGGCGGGCACTGGGACGAGGCGGTCGACCGGCATCACCCGCGCTTCGGCATAGGCGCCGATCGGGCCACCGGCATAAGCGACACGATCGCCCGGCCGGAGGTGCGCGACTCCCGGCCCGACTTCTTCGACGACGCCCGCGGCCTCGGAGCCGAGCCCGCTCGGCAAGGGCAGGGTGTAGAGACCGCTGCGGTGATAGGTGTCGATGTAGTTGAGGCCGACCGCGGTGTGCCGCAGGCGGACCTGGCCCTCGGCGGGCTTGCCGATTTCGACCTCCCGCCACGAGAGCACCTCGGGACCGCCGGTCTTCTCGAAACGGATCGCATGGGCCATCGTCGTCGCCTCTCAGCCAGGTTCGAGAACAGGTTTCTTTGCTTCAGGTAGCACGGCAGAAGAATGGAGCGAAAGGCGCACGGGCGGTACCGAGCGTTCGATCGGCGGCAGTCCGGCAGCCTCGAGCGCCAGCAGCGTGCGCTTTGTCTCGAGACCCGAGCCGCCGCTGTAGCCGCCGATACCGCCGCGGGCCAATACCCGGTGGCACGGGATGACGATCGGGATCGGGTTATGCCCGCAGGCGCGGCCGATGGCCCGCGGCGCCGAGCCGACCTCCATCGCCAGTTCGCCGTAGCGCCGCGTCTCGCCGAAGGGGATATCCCGCATTGCCGCCCAGACGCGGCGTTCGAACGGCGTACCCGCCGGCGCGAGCGGCAGATCGAAACAAGCGAGCTGCCCGGCAAAATAGGCCACGAGCTGACGGCGGGCCTCGTCGAGCAACGGCGACGTCTCGCCGTCGGGCTCGGCGCTCCAGCCGATCGCGATGATCGCATCCGCTGCTTCGGCGATCACCAGGCGCCCGACGGGGCTGTCCAGCGATATCCTGAACCCGGTCATGGGCGCACTCCGGAGAGATGCACCGACAGTTCCTGCGGCGTGGTCAGCGGCAGCGAGCAGACCGGCCCGTCGCAGACATAGGCGGCCGGCCGACCGTCGACGAGGCTCTTGCCGGACGCGGGGTGGTCGGCGGCCAGCGTCGCGCCGGGCCGCAGGGTCAGCATGATGCGGTTCGGCAGCGAGCGATCGTACACCGTGCGGCGCAAAGCGTCGAACGTCGGGTCGCCGCCCTCGCCGGCGAGCACGATCTGCAGTGGACCTGCCAGAAAATCGACATTGTTGAGCAGCGTCGCGAGCGGAAAGAAGTTGCGCGCGATTTCGCCGGAAAAGGCAGCAACGATCGCCTCGGCGCGGCGCCGGTAGGCCGCGTCGCCGGTCAGGAGGGCGAGGCGGGCGAGAACCCCGACGAGGGTTCCGTTCCCGGCCGGCACCGCCGAGTCTGCGGCGGTCTTGGCCCGCGCGATCAACGCCTCGGTATCGTCCGCGGCGAAGAAGTAGCCACCGCCCTGCGGATCCCAGTTATGGCGATCGAGGATCGCGACCCAGGCGCGCGTCTGGTCGAGAAACTTCCCGTCGTCGGTTGCCTCGTAGAGCGCCAGCCCCGCGCGGCAGAGGTTGGCATAATCGTCGACGGTTGCCGCGTGCCGGGCCCGCCCGGCGCGCCGGCTGTGCCAGAGCCGGCCGTCGCTTCCGGTCATGTCGCGGCGGACGAAGTCGAAGGCGGCGCGGGCGCTGTCGATCCATGCGGGCTGATCAAAGACGAGACCGGCATTCGCCAGCGCCGCGATCATCAGGCCGTTCCAATCGGCCAAGACCTTGTCGTCCCAACCCGGTCGGACGCGGGCGGCGCGTACCCGCAACAACAGGGTGCGGCAGGCGGCCAGCTCGCTCTCGATTTCCGGACCGGCGAGCGCCGGCATTCCGAGACGGTTCAGGATCGTGCGGCCCTCCCAATTGCCATCTGCCGTCACATCGTAGAAGCGCTTGAAGAGGCTCGCGCGGTCGCCGAGCGCCGCGTCGATCTCGGCCTCCGACCAGACATAGAACTTGCCTTCCTCATGCTCGCTGTCGGCATCGAGGCTGCTCGCGAAGCCGCCTTCGGGTGCCCGCATTTCGCGCAGCACCCAGCCGAGCGTTTCCTCGATCCGCTGCCGATAAAGTGGGCTCTTCGTTTCCTGCCAGACGAGGATCAACAGATCGACGAGTTCGGCATTGTCGTAGAGCATCTTCTCGAAATGCGGCACGAGCCAGCGCGCGTCGGTCGAATAGCGCGCATAGCCGCCGCCCACATGGTCGTAGATGCCGCCTTGGCTGATCGCGTCGAGCGCCTTGACGACGGCGTCGCGGTAGGGCGTCGCACCGGTGCGCTGCCAGGCGCGCCACAAGAGTTCGAGGATCCCGGCCTGCGGAAATTTCGGGGCGGTGCCGATGCCGCCATTCAACTGGTCGACCTCGCGCAGCAGGCGCTCGGCGATCCGGTCGAGCTGCTCCCGGCCGATTTCGCCGCCGGCTTCCGGCCGGCCGAGCCGCTGCAGCGCCTCACGCAAGGCGGCGACGTTCTTCGCGACATCCTCCCGCTTCTCGCCATAGGCCCCGGCGATTGCCTCGATGATTTGACGGAAGCCCGGCCGGCCCCAGCGCGCGGTGGGCGGGAAATAGGTGCCCCCCCAGAACGGCTCGCCATGCGGCGTCAGAAACATCGTCAACGGCCAGCCGCCCTGCTCGCCCATCAAAGCCAGTGCGTGCTGGTAGATCTGGTCGAGATCCGGGCGCTCTTCGCGATCGACCTTGATGTTGACGAAAAGCGCGTTCATCCGTTCGGCGATCGCCGGGTCCTCGAAGCTCTCATGCGCCATGACATGGCACCAATGACAGGCCGCATAGCCGATCGATAGTAGGATCGGCTTGTCGGCCGCCTTGGCCGCGGCCAGCGCCGACGCATCCCAAGCTTGCCAATGCACGGGGTTGTCTTTGTGCTGCAGCAGGTAGGGGCTCGTTTCCTCGGCGAGGCGGTTGCGATCCATTGCGGCTCCTGCATGGCCGGGCGCCGCGCCAAGGGAAGGCGGATGCGTTGCCCTGGCCAGCGCGACGGGGTAGGTTTCGATGTTACTCCCCAAACGGCGGTTCGCGTCATTCGCTCCGCCGCCCAACAACCGGAGAAAAAACGAATGGCCGACGCACCCGCCGATCCGGCACTTTTTTATGCACGCCACATTTTCATGTGCACCAATGTGCGGCCGGACGGCCATCCTCGCGGCTGTTGCAATGCCCGCGCCGCTGGCGCCGGAGGCGTCGACAAGTTGCGCGGCTACATGCGCGAAAAGGCGCGGCAGCTGGGGATCGAGAGCATCCGCTGCAACGCCGCCGGTTGTCTCGACCGCTGCGAGTTCGGGCCTAACATGGTGATCTACCCCGAGGGCGTGTGGTATCGCTACGAGAGCACCGAGGACATCGACGAGATCCTGCAGAAGCATCTGGTCGAGGGCGGGCGGGTGCACCGGCTGATGCTGCAACCGGATCAGCTGCCGCCGAAACACTGACGGATTCTCAGACACCTTCCGACACGATCTTTGCACCGGCGACGGCGGCAGGCCGCGCCGCCGTCGCTGTCGTCCGGCTGTCCGGACCCGAAACCGCGCACGCCGTTATGGCGATCGCCGGCCGATTGCCGTCGCCGCGCATCGCGCGGCGGGCGCGGTTCGTCGATCCGGCGACCGGGGCGGCACTCGACGACGGTCTGTTATTGTGGTTCCCGGCGCCGGCGAGCGTCACCGGCGAGGATGTCGCGGAGCTGCACCTGCATGGCAGCCGCGCGGTGCTTGCCGGCGTCGCCGACGCGTTGCGCGGACTCGGGCTCAGGCTCGCCGAACCGGGCGAGTTCACCCGCCGGGCGTTCCTCTCAGGCAAGCTCGATCTGACGCAGGCCGAGGCGGTCGCCGACCTCGTCGCGGCCGAAACCGAAGCACAGCGCCGTCACGCGTTGCGGCAGCTCGACGGCGAATTGGGCGGCCTCTATCGCGATTGGGCGCTGCGCCTGCGCCGCTCGCTCGCCCATCTCGAAGCCGTAATCGATTTTCCGGACGAGGCGCTGCCGCCCGAAATCGAAGGCGAGATCGGCCGGGACGTCGCCGCCCTCGCCGGCGAGATCCGTCGGCATCTGGCGGACGGGCATCGTGGCGAGCGGCTGCGCGATGGCATCATGGTCGCGATCCTCGGCCCGCCCAATGCCGGAAAGTCTAGCCTGTTGAACCGGATCGCGCGGCGCGACGCGGCGATCGTCTCGCCGATCGCCGGCACGACGCGCGACATCGTCGAGGTCGCGATCGACCTCGGCGGTTATCCGGTCGTGCTGGCCGATACGGCGGGGCTGCGCGACAGCGCCGATGCGATCGAACAGGAAGGATTGCGCCGCGCCCGGCGCCGCGCCGATGAGGCCGACCTGCGGCTCTTTGTCTACGACGCGCGTCATCCGGCTGACGTGGAAGGTGCCGCGGCTTGGCCGGAGGACGCGACGATCCGCGTCGCCAACAAGATCGATCTCCTGCCGCGAGCATGCGCCAGCTTGCCGGTCGACGTGGTGCCGGTCTCGGCGCTGACCGGCGACGGCGTCGAGGCGCTGCTTGTTGGGCTCGGCGACGCCGTTGCCAAAAGCTACCAGAATGCGGCGCCGACGCTCACCCGGGCGCGCCACCGGGCGGCCCTCGAAGACGCCGCAGCGGCGATCGAACGATCGCTGAGAACTCCGCTCCCCGAACTCCGCGCCGAGGATCTGCGCCTCGCCTGGCGCAGCCTAGGCCGGATCACCGGCGGGGTCGATGTCGAGGACCTGCTCGATGTGATCTTCCGCGATTTCTGCCTCGGCAAATGATCGAAATTATGTAGCTGTCTCACCGCCCCCCACATTTGGTGACCGTGAGAAAATTTCCCTCATTCCCTGGTTCCTGTCATTGACTCGAAGACGGAATTTTGCGATCCCTGATCGCGACGATTCGCGTCCGTCGATCACCTCCCGATCGGGCTCCGGATAATCCCGTGTCCCGAACGCGCGGGACGCTATGGGGGCGTTCCGGGGAGACAGGCCTGAGCCTGTCGTCTCGATGCGAAAGGAGGTGGCCCGATGGCCGCCTTCGTCCTTGGCCGTCCATGGGGTCGCATGGTTTCCGTGCGACGTTATGTGCGGTGCCGTCTTGGCAAGTGGCAGACGGTAAAGAGCCATTTGAGGAAATGGCCCCGAGCTACCGAGGCCAAATCCTAGAACTTTTCCCAATAGGCGGGCGGCTTCGGCCGCCCGTTTCTGTTTATGCGCTCGGTCAGATCAGCCGGTCAAGAGTCAATTTGTACAAAGTCCGACAAAGTCGTACAAAGTTGCCTATGGGACGCACCGGACGCCCGCGATCAAGTGGATCAAGGCTCGACCTTGACGAGCCACTAGCAAGTGAATTTGCAGATTTTCTGACAGCCCATCACACCGCGTCAGGGAAAGCGGTCTTGCACAAAGCTATTCGTGCGTTCATCGATAATGATTTGGCTAAGAACCAAGGTGTCCGCGAAGAATATGAGGCTTTACGAAGATCCAGACGGGACCGAAACGGCAAAACCATCCATCTGATTCGGCCAGAAAAAACGTGCTAACTATTTTAGCCGTCTATTGGGTTATGAGCAACTCCCATTTCCCTGGCCATGCGATCGGGTCGTAGGCGACGACCGGGTTTCTCTGACGAGAGAAGCTGCGGTGGATCGTCTTGGCGAGCATGGCTATTGCCCGCTCGCCGCCGCGAGTTCAAGTTCGAAGACGGCGCCTGTACCAACGAAGCGGAGAGCTGGTTCAGCCGGTTGCGCCGGGCCGAGGTGGGCATTCATCACCGGATCAGCGGCCAGTTCTCTACCACTACGCGAACGAGATGGCGTGGCGCGAAGATCACCGGCGCGAGCCGAACGCTCTGCACTTCCGCCGCGTGACAGATGCCGCACTCCAGCATCCAAAATCCGAAATCTGGCGCGGCTATTGGCAGCGGAGCGCAGCATGACGCGAGAGAAGCATGTGGTTTCTTCGCTGATTGAGCGCCGCGCCCGGCTTCCTGACGAACTGCGTGCGATGGAAATCGAAATCAAGCGAATGAAGCGCGCTCTCGCAAGCATCGATCTGTGCATCCTGATGTTCAAAGAGGATTTCGATCCCAAAACCATGCCGCCGAAAGTTTGGCAAAAACCCAGCAGGCCTCGCCAAGGGTAGCGGCAGCCGCAAAGCGCTGGATATCCTCAGGGAGACAGGGGCGGCTTTGACCGCGCCCGAACTCGCTCGCCTGATTTTGGAAAGCATGGGTAAAGAGCCGAGAGTGGTGACCCGCATCATCGGAAGGACGCGTGCAGCACATCCCCGGCGCCCAACTCGTCGGCGTGGACAATGGTGCCGCTGGCGACATGCCGGCGGATCAGCCACACCGCGGCGCTTTTGCGCAGCACGATGAATGGGAGGGTGCGGCCCATGACCTCGCGAGCGACAACGACGACTTGGCGCTTGCCGGTCTGTTCCTCCGCGGTGCGGCGATCGCGGCGATCAATCTTCGGGTTCGCGGGCTTGACTTTGCCGCCGAAATAGGCCCCGTCGATTGCGACTTCGTCGGCCAACTCGGGCTGGTCCGGGTTGTGAACTGCAAAAATCGGAGCAAACCGGCACCGGATTTCGGTCGAAAGCGGCAGGTGATTTCGGCGGAAAGCGGCACCTGATTTCGCTCCAATCCGGCACCTGATTTCGGCGTTTTCGGCACCCCTGATCGGCTTCGGCGTCGCTGCCGAGCGGCAAGTAATGGCGTCTACCGTCGCCCCCTCTTTGCGGGGGACCGGGGGATGCCGAGACCGAGGGTGGCGATGCGGCGGATCAAGGAAGTGCTTCGCCTCAAGGAGGGGCTGGGGCTGAGCGACACGGCGGTGTCGCGCAGCGTGCGGATCGCGCGCTCGACGGTGAAAGAATATCTCGATCGGGCTGCAACCGCCGGCTTGAGCTGGGAGATCGCGGCGGAGCTGAGCGAGGAAGAAGTCGAGCGTCGTCTATTCGCGGCCGCCGAGACGCGCGATCCGGATCGTCCGTTGCCGGATTGGGAGGCGGTCGAGAAGGAACTGCGCGGCCGCGGCGTAACACTGCGGCTGTTGTGGCTGGAATATCTGAGCCGGCATCCGCAAGGCTATCGCTACACCCAGTTCTGCACGCATTTCCGCGCCTGGCAGCGACGCTCCCGGCCGCCGAGGATGCGCCAGCAGCATCGCGCCGGCGAGGCGCTCGAAGTCGATTGGGCCGGCATGACGCTGAGCATCATCGATCAGGGCGTCGTCCGCCAGGCGCAGGTCTTCGTCGCCTGTCTGCCCTGCTCGGACCTGACTTACGCCGAGGCGAGCTGGACCCAAGCTCATGAGGACTGGCTCGGCGCCCATGTTCGCGCCTTCGCCTATATCGGCGGCTGCCCGAAGAAGCTGATCCCCGACAACACCAAGACCGGGGTCACCGACGCCAACTATTGGGATCCGGTGCTGAACCGCAGCTATCACGCGCTCGGCCGTCACTACAACGTGGCGATCGTCCCGGCACGGGTGAGAAAGCCGCGCGACAAGCCATCCGCGGAGAATGCGGTCAGACTGGTCGAGATGTGGGTGCTGGCGCCGCTGCGCCACCGGCAGTTTTTCTCGCTTGCCGAGGCCAACGCCGCACTCGCCGAGAAGATCGAGGAATGGAACAGCCGTCCCTTCGCGCCGCCGCGCGAGGGCAGCCGGCGCTCGCTGTTCGAGGCGATCGAGCGCGACAAGCTCAGACAACTGCCGGCGGCGCCTTTTGTCGTTGGCCAATGGCGCGTGGCGCGCGTCAACATCGACTACCACGTCGCGGTCGACGGTCACTTCTATTCCGTGCCGTACCGGCTGGTGCATCAGCGGCTCGACGTCTTCCTGACCGCGACGGCGGTGGCGATCTTCCACCGCGGCGAACGGGTCGCCAGTCACCCGCGTAGCGCCGCCAAGGCGCACCACACCACAGCCGGCGAGCACATGCCGCCGGCGCATCAGGCAATGGCCAGGCGGACCCCGGACAAGCTGCGCACCGAGGCGGCCGCCCTCGGGCCAGCCATCGGCGCCTATGTCGACCGGTTGCTCGGCGCACGCGAGCATGCCGAGCAGGGGGTGCGCGCCTGCTTCGGCGTGCTGCGGCTGGCTGCGGCCTACGGCAAGGATCGCCTCGAACTCGCCTGCGAACGCGCTCTCGCCGCCGGTGTCGCCTCCTCGCGCTATGTCGAGCGGCTGCTCAAGGCCGACCGGCAGCACCCATTCCTGGCTTCTCAGGCGGAGGACGGCTTGGGCGAGCACGGCAATCTGCGCGGCCCGACTTACTACAACTGAGCTCAGCCGATTTTTACGTTACGTGACGGAATATAGGGAAACGAGGCAACCATGACCAAGGGACGCAAGCCGCAGGGCGACCGGGCTCTCACCGGTGCCGAGCGCCAAGCGCGCTACCGAGCCCACCACACTACGGCGCCGGTTGTGCGCTACCGTCGGCCGACCGATCGCCGCAGCCGTCCGCAACGCTGGCACGACGCCGTTGCCGAACTGGTCGCCTTGCAAGGCGAATACGCCGCCTGGTTCGAGGCACTGCCCGAAGCCACGCGCGAGAGCACTACGGGCGAAGCCTTGGCCGCGATCGTCGAGCTCGATCTCGACGAGATCCTCGCCATCACCCCGCCGCGCGGTTTCGGTCGCGATTAGCGCCGTCGATCCATGTCGATCGACGACGCCGCACCCAAGGAACGATCGTGATCCACCCAACCATCGAGACATTGCGCCGCCTGCGGCTGACCGGCATGGCCAAGGCGCTCGAAGAACAGCAAAGCCTGCCCGATTGCGATCGCCTCAGCTTCGACGAGCGCTTGGCCATGCTTGTCGATCGCGAGGCCGTCGAACGCGACAACGCCGCGCTCGCCCAGCGCTTGCGGGTGGCCAGACTGCGCCAGGCCGCCTGCCTCGAGGATATCGACTACCGCACCCCGCGCGGCCTCGACCGCAGCCTGATCCACAGCCTCGCCAGCGGCCGCTGGCTGCACGAGCACAATAACGTCCTGATCCTGGGCCCGACCGGTACCGGCAAAAGTTTCGTCGCTTGCGCCCTCGGCAACCAGGCCGCGCGTGACGGCTTCTCCGTGCGCTATCAGCGGCTTACCAGGCTGCTCGACGAACTCGCGCTCGCCCGCCTCGCGGGCAAGGCTGCCAGGCTCCTCGCCCAGTTCGCCAGAATCCGCCTCCTCATCATTGACGATTGGGCCATGGCTCGGCTCACCGCCGAGCAGCGTCGCGACCTGATGGAGGTCATCGACGATCGCCACCAGCGCGCCTCCACGATCCTCGCCACGCAGATCCCGATCGAGCATTGGCACGACACGATCGGCGATCCGACCTATGCCGACGCCATCCTCGACCGCCTCGTCCACAATGCCTACCGCATCGAACTGCGGGGTGACTCGATGCGCCGCAGAAACTCGGTCCTCCCGGTGGATGAAAATAATAATTAAATTAATTACTTAGACTCTTATCCCCATTACTCACATAACCCACAGCAGCCCGCCACAACAACCAAAGTGTATAAATAACGATGAGGGTACTTGCTTTCAGAGACCAGGGCAAGCTAGGATCAACGCCGCAGCGGCGGTTCGCTGAGGCCGGCACCGAAACGCCTTCGGGATAGGGTGCCGCTTTGGACCGAAACGGCCTGTCGGTTTCGACCGAAATCGCCTGCCGGAAACTCCGAAATTTGCATTGTGAACCTCGCAGCCCATCGCCTCGCGAAGCTTGTGCACGAGAACGAACGCTGTCCTGTGCTGGCAATCGAGATCTGAAGGCCGCTATGGCCCTTCGCGCCGTTTACGAACATCGCGATGGCGAGCAGATAATCCCGGAGCGGCCGCTTGAGATCGGCGAAGATGGTCCACGCCGTCACCGAGAACTAATACCGGCACCCGGCGCATTTCCACAGCTTGCGGGTCGAGGGTGCGTAGACTTTGAGACAGCCGCACTCCGGGCAATACGGTTGCCCTTGGTAGTCTGCCCAGCGGTTTTCGGCGAACTTGGCATGCGTTTCCTCCTATCTCAGAGAATAAATCGACTCATTGTTGCAACCTATTTCACACGCCAGATTCGCTTACGGAACGTTAGTTATCCACCCATATATGGGGTACAAAAGCATCCCGATCGGGGGATAACTACGAAGGAGGGATCGACATGGCCGGGCGGAAGGTATTCCTCGGGGAGGTACCAAGCCATCCCGAACTCGACAGGCGGCTAGAAGCCGCGCGTTCTATTACGCTTACCGATGAACAGCTGCAGGAACAACGCGTGAGCTTCGCTTATGGAAACGCACCCGTTTCGAGTGGCATAACTAAGGACTCTGTGCGGAACGCGACCAAAACGATTCGCATCACAGAGTAAAGACGGGCGCCCATCAGGGAGGAGAGGCTCACGAACCGGTGGGCCTCTCTTGTATCACGATGTTGGTATTCGAAAGCACCGATAGGGACCTTTACGACAGGATTTAAGAAAAAATCTAATACGGCAGTATGACTTGCTGACCAATTGCATAGAAATAGGTCTTAAACAAGGACCTACCGCATTTGATAAATATACACTCTGGGCGTTAAATCACGTAGCGGTCGTCAACATATCACAGTTTGGCGGCCGGTTTAGAAATGAGCCAATATACGTAGGCGACCATATTCCGCCGCATTACCGCGAAGTGCCAGATCTTATGGATCGGTTTATTTCTTTTATCCATGAAAACTGGTTTACTTTGAGTTCTACTTATTTGGCCGCGTATGGTCTCTAGCGTCTGAATTGGGTTCACCCATTCATAGAAGGCAATGGCAGGACAGCCAGAGCTACTTGTTACTACCTATTGTGCACGCGCGCGGGCGCACTTTTGCCGGGACGAAAAATTGTCCCGGAGCGAATAAGAGAAAATAGACCTCCATATATCTCAGCGCTAAAAGCCGCAGATCACGCATGGGAAAATGGCAATCTTGATCTTTCAGAGATGGACGCCTTTCTTGCTAGATTATTATTGGAACAATTACAGGACGCGGATTAAAGGCCGGTCATCGTATTCTATGGTGAGACAGCCGCATAATTCCGCAAATCACAAGCATCGAGCGCAGTCTCCGTCTTCGCGTGTTTATTCGCGGGCGGCGATGACGGCGATCTCGACCTTCCAATGCGGCGCCGCGAGGCGCGCCTCGACGCAGGCCCGGCCCGGCGTGTTGCCGGGCTTGACCCAGGCGTCCCAGACGGCGTTCATCTCGTTGAACGAACGCATGTCGGAGAGCCAGATCGTCGCCGATAAGAGCTTCGAATTGTCGGTACCGGCGGCGGCGAGCAATTCGTCGATCTTGCGCAACACCTCTTCGGTCTGCTGGCGCACATCGGCCGTTGGCGTGTCCGCTACCTGGCCGGCGAGATAGACGGTCGTGCCGTGGGCGACCGCCTGGCTCATCCGCGCGCCGACCTTGTGCCGTTCGATCGTCATTCCTGATTCTCCCTATTCCGTATTCGGCTGGGTGGCACCCGCCGTCATGCCGCGAGCATGTGCGTTTCATGAATTGGTCGAACGGCGGCACCGTACATCGGCACGCGATTTGTGAACCCGGTAGCTGCGCTCGCCGGAGAGGGCCTCACAACCGTTGCGCCCATCCGGATCCAGGGATCAGGCCTGGCGGAGGCCTAGCGGCGCAGCACCATCAGCTTTTTGATCTCGGCGATTGCCTTGGCCGGGTTCAGGTTCTTCGGGCAGGTATTGGTGCAGTTCATGATCGTGTGGCAGCGGTAGAGGCGAAACGGGTCCTCGAGCGCATCGAGGCGTTCGCCGGTGCGCTCGTCGCGGCTGTCGGCGATCCAGCGATAGGCCTGTAGCAGCACCGCCGGTCCGAGATAACGCTCGCCGCTCCACCAGTAGCTCGGACAGGCGGTCGAGCAACAGAAGCACAGAATGCATTCCCACAGCCCGTCGAGCTGGTCGCGCTCTTCGACCGACTGGGGCCGCTCACTGTCGGGCGGCGCCGAGCTCTCGCTCTCCAGCCACGGCCGGATCGAGCGGTACTGCGCGAAGATGTGCGTCAGATCGGAGACCAGGTCCTTGATAACCGGCAGATGCGGCAATGGGTAGACGCGCACCGGACCCTTGACGGCATCGATCGCCTTGATGCAGGCCAAGGTGTTGGTGCCGTCGATGTTCATCGCGCAGGAGCCGCAGACCCCCTCGCGGCAGGAGCGGCGAAAGGTCAACGTCGTGTCGACCTCGTTCTTAATCTTGATCAGCGCGTCGAGAACCATCGGGCCGCATTGATCGAGATCGATCGTGAAGTTGTCGAGGACCGGGTTCTTCTTGTTCTCCGGGTTCCAGCGGTAGATCCGGAACTCGCGCACGCGCCTCGCGCCCGCCGACGCCGGCCAGGTCTTGCCGATGCCGACCCTGGAATTGGCCGGCAGCGTGAACTCGGCCATCAGTAGACGCGGGCCTTCGGCGGGAAGGAGCGCACTTCGTTCGACAGGGTTCCGAGGTGCACCGGGCGGTCGCCCAGCCTGATCTTGCCGTCGCGGTCAAGCCAAGCGAGCGAGTGCTTCAGCCAGTTAACGTCGTCGCGCTCGGGGAAATCCTCGCGGGCATGCGCGCCGCGGCTCTCCGTGCGGTTTTCGGCCGAATGCAGCGCGGTCGCCGCCTGTTCCAGCAAGTTCTGCAATTCCAGGGCCTCGACCAGATCGCTGTTCCAGATCAGCGAGCGGTCGGAGATGCCAAGATCGGCGTAGCTCTCATGAACAGCGTCGATCCTGTCGGCGCCCCGGCGCAACACCTCGGCGGTGCGGAAGACGGCGCAGTTGTCCTGCATCGTCCTCTGCATGTCGAGGCGGATCTCGCTGGTCTTGCGCGGGCCCTTGGAGTGGCGCACCGCGTCGAGGCGGGCGATCGCCGCCTCGCCAACATCGGCCGGCAGTGGCTTGTGCGGCATGCCGGGGCGCACCAGCTCGGCGGCGCGCTGGGCGGCAGCCCGGCCGAATACCACAATGTCTAGCAGCGAGTTGCAGCCCAGTCGGTTGGCACCGTGCACCGAGACGCAGGCGCCCTCGCCGACCGCCATTAGCCCGGGTGCGACCGCGTCCGAATCCTCGCGCGTCGGCCGCAATGCCTCGCCGTGATAATTGGTCGGGATGCCGCCCATGTTGTAATGCACGGTCGGCACGATCGGGATCGGCTCGCGGGTCACGTCGACGTTGACGAAGATCCGCACGGTCTCGGAGATGCCGGGGAGCCGCTGGTGCAACACCTTTGGGTCGAGATGCTCGAGGTGCAGCAGGATGTAGTCCTTGTTCGGACCGCAGCCGCGACCCTCGCGCATCTCGGTCGTCATCGCCCGGCTGACGATGTCGCGCGACGCCAGATCCTTGGCATGCGGCGCATAGCGCTCCATGAAGCGCTCGCCTTCGCCGTTCGTCAGGTAGCCGCCCTCGCCGCGCGCGCCCTCGGTGACGAGGCACCCGGCGCCGTAGATGCCGGTCGGGTGGAACTGGATGAACTCCATGTCCTGCAGCGGCAGGCCGGCGCGCAATACCATCGCGTTGCCGTCGCCGGTGCAAGTGTGCGCCGAGGTGCACCAGAAATAGCTGCGGCCGTAGCCGCCGGTTGCGAGGATCACGATGTGGGCGCGAAAGCGGTGGATGCTGCCGTCTTCGAGATTCCAGGCGATGACGCCGCCGCAGACGCCCTCGTCGTCGATCATCAGGTCGAGTGCAAAATATTCGACGAAGAACTCGGCGTTGTTCTTGAGGCATTGCTGGTAGAGCGTGTGGACGATCGCGTGGCCGGTGCGGTCGGCGGCAGCGCAGGCGCGCCGGGCCGGGTCGCCGTCGCCATAATCCGTCATATGGCCGCCGAACGGGCGCTGGTAGATGCGGCCGTCTTCGGTGCGCGAGAACGGCACGCCGAAATGCTCCAATTCGATGACCGCCGGGATCGCGTTGCGGCACATGAATTCGATTGCGTCCTGGTCGCCGAGCCAATCGGAGCCCTTGACCGTGTCGTACATGTGCCAGCGCCAATCGTCGGGCCCGCTGCTGCCGAGCGCGGCGGCAACGCCGCCCTGGGCCGAAACGGTGTGGCTGCGGGTCGGGTAGACCTTGCTGATGCAGGCGGTCTTGAGGCCCGCGACGGTGGCGCCGAGCGCCGCACGCATGCCGGCACCACCGGCGCCGACGACGACGATGTCATAACTGTGATCGGTGATCGGGTAGGCCGACACGAATATCTCCCGTTCAGCTCTGCGCCGCGATGGCCATGCTGAAGACGGCGAAAATGCCGGCCACCGCGAGGGCAAAGCACGCGAGGCGGAGGATGACGATGAGCCCCAACCGGGCGAGCGGGGCCGCGACATAATCCTCGATCACGACCTGCAGCCCGAGCGCCATGTGATAAAAGGTGGCGATCAGCAGGAGGGCCAGCAATATCGCCGGCAGCGGATGGCCGATCCACGCCTGGACCGTGTCGCGGTCGGCGCCGACGAGGCGGATGACGACGGCCGCGAACCACAGCGAGAGCGGCACCAGCGCCACCGCGGTGAGCCGCTGCAGCCACCAATGCTCGACCCCCTCCTTCGCCGAGCCGAGGCCGAGCGCGCGGCCGAGCGGCGAACGCAGATGCGACGCCGCCATCTCAGGATACCCAGCGCCAGATCCCGGCGATCCAGGCAATCGCGGTCAAGAGGGCGGTCGCCGCGACGACGAGCCAGCCGCCGCGGTAGGTCGATTTGAGATCGAGAGCGTGGCCGGTGTCCCAGACGAGATGCCGGATGCCGTTCGCGAGATGGTAGAATAGCGCCGCGGTCCAGCCGAGGATGAGCAGCACGCCGAGCCAGGAGCCGAGAAAGCCCTCGACCCTGCCATAGGCCTTGGGCCCGCTTGCCGCGGCGACCAGCCACCAGACGAGGAGGATCGCACCGAGGCTGAGCGCAACGCCGGCGGCGCGGTGCAGGATCGACAGCACGGAAGTCAGCTGCCACCGGTAGATCTGAAGGTGCGGCGACAGCGGCCGATCGGCAGTGTCCATCTTTGAGCGAGTCCCGGCAGTCTAAAGCATTCCGGCATTGCCGTTTTCGGCAAGGCCGACGCCATCGGCGGTGTTCGACGCGCCAGTGACTTAGACCGCGCCCACCGGAGTGTCAACGAAGGCGGGTGCGGGCCAGCGGGTCAGGGCCCCGTCCTTCGGTCGATCGCCTCGGCGAGCGCCAGGACGCGGCGGGCTTCCTCGACATGCAGGTTTTCGACGAGCCGCCCGTCGACCAGTGTGACGCCTTCGCCGCGCGCTTCGGCTGCCATATGCGCGGCGACGATGCGGCGCGACCACGCCACTTCTTCGGGCGCCGGGGCGAAGGCGGCGTTCGCGGCGTCGATCTGCTTCGGATGGATCAGCGTCTTTCCGTCGAAGCCGAACTCGCGGCTCTGCCGGCAGCTCGCGGCGAACCCGTCGTCGTCGTCGAGGTCGAGATGCACGCCGTCGAGGATCGCCAGCCGATGCGCGCGGGCGGCGAGCAGTGCCAGGCCGAGCGCCGTGACGAGCGGCAACCGATCGCGCGTGTGCCGCGCGTGCAAATCCTTTGTCAGGTCCGAGGTGCCGAGCACCAGCGCCGCGAGACGCGGGCTCGCGGCCGCGACCTCGCGCACTTCGAGGATGCCGAGCGGCGTTTCGATCATGCACCAGACCGCGATCCACGCCGGCGCGCCGAACGCCTCGAGCCGCGCCAGCGAGCGGCGTACTTGTTCCGCGTTCTCGACCTTGGGCAAGAGGACGGCGTCGATCGGCATCGCTGCGGCGGCCGCGAGATCGGCCTCTCCCCAAGGAGTGTCGAGCGCGTTGACCCGCAGCACCAGCTCGCGCGCGCCGTAGCCGCCCGCCGCCAGCGCCGCCGCGAGGGTCGAGCGCGCCGTTTCCTTCGCGGCCGGCGCCACCGCGTCCTCGAGATCGAAGATCAGCCCGTCGGCCTGCAGGCTGCGCGCTTTTTCCAGGGCTCGGTGGTTCGAGGCCGGCATGAATAAGAGGCTGCGGCGGGGCCGGATCGGGGCCGGCATCGCTCGATTGTAGCACGGAGCGATGCGGTCGGCGCCGTTGCCGCAGGGCGCGCCCCGCCGACGATAACCGGTTGCGATCGGCTGCATGCGGGGCGCATTGTCGCGCCCAATTGCGGCGGTCGGAGGTTCGGGCATGGCGGAGACGAGCCGGGAACCGGGATCGGCGGACCGCGCGTTCTGGTCCTGGCTCGGCTTCTGGCTGCAATTCCTCGTCCTCGGGCTGTTGGCGCTGACCGGCGCGGGCTTCGCCGCCCGCGGCGGCCGGCCGGGCGACTACACGACCGGCATGCTGCTGTTTCTCGCGGCGCTGGTTCTCGCCTTCCTGCGACTGAAGCGCCATCTCGATGGCGCTGATCCGGGCTGGACCAGTTTTCTGTTCGTCGACGACATGAAGAATTTGGCCGTGGCAATCCCGGTCTTCACGATCATCGGGCTCGGCGGGTTGTTCGTGGCGCGCGCCTGGACCTACGGCGCCTTGCACGCCGCCGGCATCGGCCTCTTCGCCGCCAGCGCGATCGCCATCTTCCTCGACATCAAGCGCGTGTTCGACCGCATCGATTCTGGTGCCGAGTAACATGCCGACCGTGCTCTCGATCCAATCCTGGGTGGCCTTCGGCAATGTCGGCAACACTGCGGCGCTGTTCCCGCTGCAGCGGCTGGGATGCGAGACCTGGTCCCTGAACACCGTCGCCTTCTCGAACCATACCGGCTACGGCAAATGGCGGGGCGATGCGGTACCGGCGCCGGCGATTGCGGCGTTGTTCGACGGCATCGCGGAACTTGGCGTATTGCCGCGCTGCGATGCGGTGCTGTCGGGCTATCTCGGCGAGAGGGAGACGGGGCCGGTGCTGCTCGATATCGTCGCGCGGGTCAAACAAGCCAACCCGCGGGCGCTCTTTTGCTGCGATCCGGTGATGGGCGATGTCGCGACCGGCTGGTACGTCCGCGCAGGGGTGCCAGAATTTTACCGCGATCGGGCTCTGGTTGCCGCCGACATCGCGACGCCGAACCGCTTCGAGCTCGAGTGGTTAACCGGCAGCCGGATCGGCAGCCTGGCCGAAGCCGCCGCTGCTGCCGCCGCATTGCGGCGGCAGGGGCCCGGCGTCGTCCTCGTCACCAGCCTCGAACCAACCCCGGGACGCGTCGCGATGCTGGCGGCGGGAGCCGATGGCATCTGGGCCGCCGAGACGCCGCGGCTGCCGATCGAGGCAACCGGCTGCGGCGACGCGGCGGCGGCGCTGTTTCTCGCCTGGCTGCTGCGAGGCAGGGCGCTGCCCAAGGCGCTCGCCATGACGATCGGCGCCTTATGGAGCGTGATCGAGCGGACGATCGAGGGCAGCGGCGAACTGGCGCTGGTCGCGGCGCAGGACGAACTTGTTGCACCGAGCCGGGTCGTCGAGCCCTGGCGGGTCTACTGAGCGAAAGGCGGTAGAAAATGGCAACGCCGGGACAGATCGCGGTCATCACCGGCGCCGGGAGCGGCATCGGCCGGGCCTCGGCGCTGGCCCTCGTCGCGGCCGGGTTTGCCGTAGTGCTGGCCGGACGCCGGCGCGAGATGCTCGAGGAAACCGCGGCCTTGGCCGGACCGATCGCGAACCGGGCAGGGGGCGGCGCGGCGGCCGCGCCGGCGCCGCACACGCTCGTGGTGCCGACCGACATCGCCGATCCGGCCCAGATCGCCCGACTGTTCGAGCGGGTCGCGGAAACCTATGGCCGCATCGATCTCCTGTTCAACAACGCCGGCATAAGCACGCGCGGCATCCCGTTCGAAGATCTGACTTTCGAGCAATGGTCGAATGTCGTCGCGGTCAACCTGACCGGCTCCTTCCTCTGCGCGCAGCACGCCTTCCGCATGATGAAGAGCCAGCGGCCGCAGGGTGGGCGCATCATCAACAACGGCTCGGTCTCGGCGCATGTGCCGCGCCGCAACTCGACGCCCTATGTCGCGACCAAGCATGCGTTGACCGGACTGACCCGCTCGCTGTCGCTCGACGGCCGGCAATACGACATCGCCTGCGGCCAGATCGACATCGGCAACGCGGCGACGACGCGCAACGAGGACACCGCCCGCGGCCGGCTGCAGGCGACCGGCCGGGTCGAGGCCGAGCCGCGCATGGATGTCGAGCATGTCGCCCGCGGCGTCGTCTACATGGCGACCCTGCCGCTCGACGCGAACGTCCAGTTCATGACCGTGATGGCAACGAAGATGCCCTATATCGGCCGCGGCTGAACTGTTGCAGCGACAGCCCCGCCAACCCACTGATCGACGAATTCAGAGGGGCGAAGCGCCGACGAGCGTCGACGCGCGCCGCAGCCTCCCACCTCACCCCCCACCTCGGCCCGCCCCCATCGAGGGCAATCGAGGGCAGGGGGGCGGGAGTGGGTGTGAGCGCCTCGGTGGGCCCGACGCCATCGGACTATATATGTCCGACAACTGTGAGCTACGTCACACTTGGCCCGCCGGCAGCATGTTCCGATCGGCATTTGCCCGGCCGGTTAAGCTTAGGAAAGGCTTTCCTTGCCAGAACTCGTGATCTTCGACTGCGACGGCGTCCTCGTCGACAGCGAAGTGATTTTCGCCCGCGTCCTCGGCGAGTGCCTGAACGCGGCGGATTTTCCGGCGACCGCCGAGGAGGCGCTGCTGCTCGGCTTCGGCAAGAATCGCGACACGTTGACTGCGGCGGTCGAGAGCCGGTTTCGCCGGACCCTGCCGGAGGGCTTCTTCGACGTGCTGCGCGCCAGTACCGCACGCGTGCTCGAACGCGAGCTCGGACCGATGCCGGGGGTCGGCGAATTGCTCGCCGGTCTGTCGGGGCCGCGTTGCGTCGCCTCGAACGGCCATCTCGACCGGGTCCGCGAAAGGTTGGCACTGACCGGTCTGTTGCGCTTTTTCGACCCGCATGTGTTCAGCGCGATCCAGGTCGCCGCGGGCAAGCCCGCGCCCGATCTTTTTCTGTTTGCCTCGGGCCGCCTCGAGACGCGGCCTGAGGCCTGTCTCGTCATCGAAGACAGCCTCGCCGGCGTTGCCGCGGCTCGCGCCGCCGGGATGCCGGTCGTCGGCTTCTGCGGCGGCAGCCACTGCCCGGCCGGCTACGCCGACCGGCTGCGCGAGGCCGGCTGTCGCGATGTCTTCGCCACTATGCCGGATCTCGCCGACTTTCTTGCCGAGGAGCCATGCGGGTAATCCAGATTTCCGACACGCATTTGAGCCGGGGCAAGGCGCATTTCGTCGACAACTGGGCGCCGCTCGCGCAGTGGATCGCGGCGCGGCGCCCTGACCTCGTGATCCACACCGGCGATGTGACCGTCGACGGCGCCGATGTCGACGACGATCTCGGTTTTGCGGCCGATCTGCTGTCGGGCTTGGGGGTGCCCTGCCGCGCGGTTCCCGGCAATCACGATGTCGGCGAGGCGGGTCATCCGCGACAGCCTGTCAACGACGCAAGACTGGCGCGCTGGCGCGCCCGCTTCGGCGACGACCGGTGGGTCGAGGATACCGCCGGGTGGCGCCTGATCGGCTTCGACGCGATGATCCTCGGCGACGCCGGCGCCGAGGAAGCGGCGCAGGCGGCCTGGCTCGAAAGCGCGATGCGCGGATCCGCCGGAAGGCGCATCGCCTGGTTTCTCCATAAGCCGCTGTTCCTCGACAGCGCCGACGAAGGCGATACCGGCTACTGGTCCGTCAAGCCGCAGCCGCGGGCCCAGTTGCTGGCGCTGTTGCGGCGGCACGAGGTGGCGCTCGTCGCCAGCGGCCACCTGCACAAGGCGCACGACTTTCGCCTCGACCGTACCCGCTACCTCTGGGGGCCGGCATCGAGTTTTCTGGTCGGCAGCTTCCAACCGGCGATGCCGGGCGAGAAGCGGCTCGGTGCGGTCTCGTATGATTTTGCCGAGACCGGCTTTGCGGCCGAGATCTGCGAGGTCCCGGGCCTCGTCCCGCATTGGCTCGAGGATGTGGCCGAGGAGGTCTATCCGCGGCGACCCGAGCTGGCGCCCGGTCAAAGCCGGCAATAGCGCCGCGCCGCGAAAACGCCCAGCCTGCCTAGAAAACAGTCAACTCTTCCTGGCGTTCGGTATCGGTTGACGGCACCGCGATCTTGGGCCAAGAGCGGGAACTTGGGAACTGGCACGCAACCAGCCGGTTTGTGATATCTATCACGCGGTGGTAGAGAGGTGCTGGTACGTTGCTTGCATTTCTCGTAACGACGCGGTCGACGGCGCGAGTAGCGCCGCCGGCTGTCTTCCGGCCGGCCCGAGCGAAGCACTTGCTCGCCAAGACCCTCGAGCGGACCGCCGGAGCAAATGCTGGCGGTGTGACGGTGCGGAATGTTCGCTGCCATTGCATCGCCGGGGTGGAACGTCTTTGTGAAAGGCTGTGCCTATATGCGCAAGATCAAGAAGAACGTCATCACCGGTGCCGCCGTTACCTGCGCGATCTTGGGAGTAACCGTCGCCTCCGCGCGGGTCGACGATGTGCTCGCGCAGGCTGCGCCGCCGGCCCCGCCGGCCGCCGGGGCGCCGCCGGCCACCGGAGCGCCGGCCGCCCCGAGCGCACCGGCGCCGGCACCGGCCGCCCCGGCGGCGCCGACCTCGCCGCTGATCGGGCCGTCGATCACCGGTCCGCTGTCTATTCAGCTGCCGCCGCCCAAATACACGCTGCCGCTCCTCGGCACCGTCTATCTCGACGGCATCGGCAGCGGTCTCGGACAATGGCAGAACAATCCGTTCCCGGGCAACCGGACCTGGGAGCCCGACCTGTCGAACGGTCAGCTCTTCCTGCAGAAGACCGACGGCGTCTTTCAGTTCTATACGCAGTTCGGCGCCTATTCGATCCCGGCGCTGGGCGTGCCGTACGTCTCGGCGGCGACCGCGACATTCAGCCAATCGGCACCCGGGCTGCTGTCCGGCAATCTGTGGGGTGTGTTCCCGCAGGGCTACGCCAAGATCCAGCCGACCGACAATTTCTCGATCGAGGGAGGCAAACTGCCGACCTTGATCGGCGCCGAATACACGTTTTCCTTCGAAAACATCAATATCGAGCGCGGCCTGTTGTGGAACCAGGAGCCGGCGGTCAGCAAGGGCGGCCAGGCCAACCTGACGACCGGGCCGGTCCAGTGGCAGCTGTCGTTCACCGACGGCTACGACTCCGGCGTCTATAACTGGGTCACCGGCGCCATCACCTGGACCATCAACAGCGCCAACTCGTTCGAATTCGTCGGAGGCGGCAATGTCGGGAAGACCGACATCTCGACGTTGCGCACCCCACTGCCGCAAAGCAATTCGCAGATCTTCAACCTCATCTATACCTACAACAACGATCCGTGGATCGTTCAGCCCTATTTTCAGGCGACGCATGTCCCCGGCAACCCCAGTCTCGGCTGGACCACCGGCTCCTCGACGTTCGGCTTCGCGCTATTAAGCAATTATGATCTCGGCAAGGGCTTCAATTTGGGCGGCCGGCTCGAATACATCGCGTCGACCGGCAGCACCGCGACCGCTCCGGATCTGCTATACGGCCCGGGCAGCGGCGCGTTCTCGATCACCCTCACCCCGACCTATCAGTGGAATTATTACTTCGCCCGCGCCGAATTCTCCTGGGTCAAGGCGAACAGCGTCGTCCCGGGGGATGGTCTCGGTCCGAACCTGAACGGCAATTCGCAAACCCGGGTGATGATCGAAACCGGCATCCTGTTCTAGGCGCCCGGTCACGCGATCGGAGGGTGCGGGGCGCGCAGCACCGCGATCGTATCGCGGGACAACCGAAAAACCCGGTCCTGCGGGACCGGGAGGGCCAAGGCGACGGCCGCCGGCAGGCCGGCATAGAGACCGCGCAGCACTCGGCTGACGAGGCCGTGCGCGACGGCGATGACCGGTGCCGTTTCGTCCTGTTCTGCGAGCCATTCGCCAAGACGCGAGGCGAAGGCGGCGTAGCTCTCGCTATCGGGTGGGCGGAAATACCACCCATGCGACCCCTCGCCGTCGAAGACCCCCGGCACCTCGGTTTCGATCTCGCGGTAGGTCAGACCATCCCACGAGCCGACCGAATGTTCGCGCAGCCGGTCGTCGATACACAGCGCCCCGCTGCCACGGAGTTCGTCGCGGATGATCTCGGCGGTATGCCGCGCACGGGTTTGCGGGCTGGCGACGATCGGTGCGGATGTCGCCTCAGGCAGGCGGCGCAACAGCGCGCCGATCGCGCGTGCCTGGGCGATGCCGCGCGCAGTCAACGGCGAATCGAACCGGCCCTGATGCCGCCGCTCGCGGTTCCACTCGGTTTCGCCGTGGCGGACGAGCAGGATCGTCACAGGCGAGGCGCCGGACGGCGCTGCCGATAGAGCACGTGCCGCTTGAGCGGCCCCTCGGGCAGGTTTGGGTGATCGAAATCCTCCTCCGGCGCGCGCGTCATGCCGAGCCGCTCCATGACACGGCGCGAGCGCCAGTTGCCGGGCACCGTGACGGCGACGATCTCGTCGAGACGCAACGTGTCAAAACCGTAATCGAGGGCCGCGCGCGCCGCCTCGCCGGCGTAGCCGCGGCCCCAATGGGCGCGCGCGAGGCGCCAGGCGACCTCGACCGCCGGAGTGAAATGCGCGTGATACGCGACCTGGGCGAGACCGACGACGCCGATGAATGGCGCCTCGCCGGGAAGTTCGACGACCCATTGTCCGAACCGGTGCTGCCGCCAATGCAGCCGGGCCTGAGCCACCCACGCTTCGCAAGCGGCGAGGTCGGGCAGCGCCCGCAGAAACTCCATGACCGCCGCGTCGGCCGCTAGCTCGGCAAATGCCGCGGTGTCTGCGTCATGCCACGGCCGCAATAGTAGCCGCTCGGTCCGCAACGAGACGTTCACGACCAACTCATCCGCCGCCCCTGGCGCGAAAGTCCTCGCGGTCCCGCTGATTCTGCTGCGCATTCTCCTGCTGCAAGACCGCGCTAAAACACGCCTTGGTAGCCGCCGGATCGCCCGGGTATTCCTTTTGGCATCTCTCCGTGATCGTCTCGCACTCGACGAGCGCCAGCAGCGCCCCGATCAACAAGAGCGCGCCGAGGGGCCGCAGCGCCGACACGGCACGGTGCGGCACCGCCAAGGCTATTTCTTCCTGCCGGTCCCGGCCACCTTCGAAAGAAACAGCTCCTGCAGCTGCTCGACCCCTTTGAGCGTCGCCGGCAGCCATGCCTCGAGCATCGCCTTCGGATCCATGGCTTTGATATTGGCGGTCAGCCGCTCCTGCACCTCCTTGAGCAAGGCTTCCTGCAGCTGCTCGACCTCCGGCAGACCGAAGAATTTGCGCACCTCTTCGGCCGTGCATTCGATATCGAGGTTGATCTTCATCGCCAGCCATCCTCCCAGCGGGGCATCTTGGCGCGGTCCGGCAAAAAGCAACAGCCGCTGACGGCGATTTCGTATAATCTTGCGGCCATGGCCGTCGAGATTGCGTTCCGCCGCGATTTTTCGTTCGAATACGGCAAGCTGGAGCCGATCGGCCCGGCTCTCCGCCGCATCGTTGCTCGGAACCCGAGCCCGTTCACCTTCAAGGGGACCGGGACCTATGTCATTGGCAGCGGCGATGTCGCGGTGATCGACCCCGGTCCCGACCTCGATGAGCATGTCGCTGCGCTGCTCGCCGGTCTCGCCGGCGAACGCGTCACGCATATCTTCGTCACGCATACGCATCGCGACCATTCGCCGGCGGCAAAGGCGCTGCAGCAAGCGACCGGCGCACCGACCTTCGGTTTTGGCCCGCATGCCGGCGGCCGACGCGGTGAGGCCGGCGCCGAAGAGGGCGGCGACTGGGATTTCGTTCCCGATGTCGTGCTGCATGACGGCGACCGGGTCGCCGGCGCCGGCTGGCGCTTCGAGGCCGTGCACACGCCGGGCCATACCTCGAACCATCTCTGCTTTGCGCTAGTCGACCGCGGCATCCTCTTCTCCGGCGACCATGTGATGGGCTGGTCGACGAGCGTCATCGCGCCGCCCGACGGCGACATGAGCGCCTATATGGCCTCGCTCGACAAGCTGCTCGGCCGCCGCGACGCGGTATATTGGCCGACGCACGGCCCGGCGATCACCGAGCCGCAACGCCATGTCCGCGCTTTCATCATGCATCGCCGCGAGCGCGAGGCCGGTATCGTCGATTGTCTTGCGGCCGGCTTCGAGCGGATCGATGACATCGTCAGCCGGCTCTATGCCGGGCTGCAGCCGGGGTTACGCCGCGCCGCCGGTCGGTCGGTGCACGCTCACCTGTTGGATCTCGTCGGCCGCGGTCTCGTCGAGAGCGCCGGGCCGCCGACGCTCGACGCGGTCTATCGTCGCGCTCGCCGCTCGTAATCGTTTCTCGGCGCAAGGATTCCCGGGCTGTAACGCCTGAAATATTTTACAGCAATCAGGCTCAGGTCGGATTGAGATCTAACGTTTTACAGCTTTATTGCAATCCAAAGCGCACAACTTCACCCTTTCTGGTTTCTAGGAGTCCTGTCATCAAGGTGTCACTCCGGGTTGATAGCGTCGAATTAACGTTTCCGCTTCGACGAGACCCAGGAGATGAGGATCAAATCCCGCCGCCGCGGCATCACCCGCGGCGTGGTGGCCTTGTGTACAGTGATGGCTCCGGCCGCCGCCGTGGCGCAGACGCCGGCCGACCAGATCAATGCCATCGAGAAACAGATCCGCGGTTTGCAAGGCGAATTGCGGCAGCTGAAGAACGAACTCGGCGAGGCTAAAAAGCAGCTTCGCCAGTCGCAAAGCGAGATGCAGCGCTCGAAGGAGCAGGCCCGCCAGGCGCAGCAGGCGGCAGAGCAGGCGCGGCAGCAGGCACAACAGGAAGCAACCAGCGCCGCCGCCGCCCAATCGCAGGCGACGCAAGCGGCGGCCAAGGCGACGGCGGCGGCTGCCGGGCGCTATCCGGCAGCCCCGGGCGTCGCCGGAGCCACGGTCTCGATGCCCGGCGGCCGGCCGACCATTACCTCGTCGGACGGCCGCGCTTCTTTCGCTATCGGCGCCCAGATTCAGTTCGACCTCGGCGGCTATTTCCAGAGCCCGAGCAAAACCACCCAATACCCCTTTCTCAACAGTGGAGTCCTGTTGCGCCGCGGCCGCATCTTCTTCCTCGGCCAATACGACGATTTTACGATAAAAGTTACGCCGGACTTCGCCGATCCCTCGCCTACGCTATACGAAGCCGATTTCAACTATACCGGGATCAAGCCGGTGACCGGCACGGTCGGATATTTTCAGCCGTGGTACACGTTGTACGACTTGCAGAGCTCGAACGACTTTCTGCTGATGGAGTGCCCAACCGTCATCGACATTTCACGCAATTTGGCGGCCGGCGACTTGCGCGCCTCGGCCGGGTTCAAATGGTCGACCGACCGGTATTTCCTCGCCTCCTACCTGACCGGCGCCAAATACGGGCAGAACACGACTTCGGTAAACGGCGAACAACTGGGCTTTGTCGGGCGTGCGGCGGCACGCCCCTATCACGACAAGGATTGGAACATCAATGTCGGGTTTTCGGGCGAGTCGGTGTTCCATCCGAACCTTTCGAAGGCCGGGACGCCGTTTGTCAGCCAGGAAACGCTGACCCTGCAGAATCAGCCCGAACTGCGGATCGACCAGAACAACCTGATCAGCACCGGCGCGTTGTCGGCTTCGGGCGCCAATTCCTATGGTGGCGGGCTAGGGGTCGGCTGGCGGAATTTTCTGGTTCAGGGCGAGTATTACCAGATCCAGGTCAACCAGCTGCTGGCACCGGGCGTACCCAACCCGACGCTCGCCTTCAACGGCGGCTATGTCGAAGGCGGCTGGGTCATCACCGGAGAGCCGATCCCCTACGATCCCAACCGGGCGACGTTCGCCCGGCCGGTCGTCACCGAGCCATTCTCGCTCGGCGGCGCCCTCGGGGTATGGGAACTTGCGGCCCGCTGGAGCGTGATGAACCTGAACAGCAACGTGACCCCCGGCGTGCCGCAGAGCGTCACCGGCGGCGTCTATGGCGGCTACCAGCAGGTCTTCGGCACGGCGCTCAGCTGGTACCCGAACAACTGGCTGCGCTTCGAGCTGCAATTCCAATACGTCAATGTCAACAAGCTGAATTCCGGCGGGACGACGCAAATCGGCCAGAAGTTCGAGACCCTTGCCGGCCGCCTGCAGATCGCTTTCTGAGGTTCGGCGATACCGATCGCGCCGCGATCAAGGCGCGGTTTCCACGCCCAAGGTTCCCGATCTGTTACGAAGGAGATCGCTCCGCTGTGCTTGCCAGGCAGCAAGCTCCATCGGAATGCCGTTCGATGCTGGAAAAAAATCCAGCTTTCCGGTTCTCATATTCTTGATTTCCGACGATTGCTCGGAGATGAAGATAACCGGACCGCGCGCTGGATCGTTCACGAAACCATGCGGCGTGTTGTTCGGCACTAGAATCCTGCTGCCCGGACCAAAAAGCGACCAATGGTCGCCGCGGGAAACAAAGCCGCCACCGCAGATTATGACAAATTTGCCGGTCGCTGCTTTATGGAGGTGCGGCAGATAAAGAAGATCGGGAAGAACGACGACTTCCTCCAGCTTTCGTTTAGTCCCCGGGTGCGGGGTAAACCATCCAAGCCGAAAAATCTGAAAACGCGCACCGTTTTTTTCCTCGCCGTAAGGAAACGCGATGATTCTGCGGGCCGGCCGCCCGCGATCATCGGTAAGTCCCAAATCCTTGATGATGATGGCGGCGACGTTGCCTGATGCGGCGTGGAAACGCTGCGCGACGGCCTGATAGAAACGTTCCCTACCGATCAGCTGCGACATTTTCGGGTCAGCCGCCAACCTCGGCGGCCGCGCGGAACAGCGGCGCGCGGGTTTCGGCGAAATCTTCGACCGCGGCGACGAGCCGGTCGCCATCCGCCGCGTCGAGCACGATCGACAGTGCGAACATGCCGCGCTTCGCGAACCAGATGCCGGCCGCGACGAGGTCGAACCAGAAGAGGTCGTGTAGCGCGCCGCCGCCGCGCGCCGCGTCCGCCTCCGAGCGGATCGGCGTCCCGGTCATGTGGACCGACATCATCGAGCCGCGCCCGGTGAACTGCATCGCCAGGCGATGCCTGAGCACAACCCCGTTCAGCCGTTCCCGCAACCCGTCGCCCCACTCGTTGAGCGTCCGGCAGCACTCAGGCGTATAGACCTCGGTCAGGCCGGCGAAGCCGGCATGCATCGTCAGCACATTGTTGTTGAAGGTGCCGGCATGCTGGAATGCGTCCGCGCGACGCGGGTCGAAGCGTTCCATGATCCGGGCATTCCCGCCAAAGGCGCCAAAGCTCATGCCGCCGCCGAGATATTTCCCCAATGTGGTGAGGTCCGGCAGGATGCCGTGCACCTCCTGCAGACCGCCCGGCGCCAGCCGCGAGGTCATGACCTCGTCGAAGATCAGGAGCGCGCCGGTCTCGTCGGCGAGGGCGCGCAGCCCGGCGAGAAATTCCCGCTCGGCCGGGATGCAGCCGGTCGTCCCTTGCATCGGCTCGATCAGGATTGCCGCGAGTTCGGCGCGACAGGGGCGGACGAGATCGAGGACCGCGTCCAGATCGTTGTAGCGGCCGACGAGATAATCGAACGGCGCGTTGATCGGGCTGCCGGCCCCGCGAAAATAGAAGACGCCGCCGTGGTAGCCGCCGCCGAACACCAGGATCTTCGACCGCCTGGTGATTGCGCGCGCCGCGCAGACCGCCATCAGATTGGCTTCGGTGCCGGAATTCGTGAAGCGCACCAGCTCAATCGACGGGAAGCGGGCGCACAAGGCCGCGGCAAACCGCGCCTCGGCCGCGCTCTGGGCGCCGAAATTGACGCCGCCCGCCAGCGCCGCCTCGATGGCCCGGCGGATCACCGGGTGCGAATGGCCGTAGAGGCCGGCCGTGAATTCGCTCAGGAAATCGACATATTGATGCCCGTCGACGTCCCAGAGCCGCGCCCCTTCGCCGCGCGCCATCGTCAGTGGGAACGGGTCGACATGGATCGAGGCGCGGGTGTTGCCGCCGGGCATCGCGGCGCAGGCGGCCTGGTGCTGCGCCAGGCTCGCCGGATTGGCGGCGCGGTAGCGCTCCTCGCCCTCGGCAAGCGCCGCCGCGAGGTCGATATTGCCGGCGGCGGGGTTGGTCGTCATCGGACCTCCTGCGAGGCTCGGTCACTGCCGGTGATCGGCCCGCTGGTCGCGGTCGCCCGCGACCGGTCGCCACGAGGCGGCTGTCGCGTTTGCTTCACCCCGGATAGGCGCGGCGGCCGCGGTCGCGCAGCCAGAGGCGGACGAGATGGCGCTTTTTTTCCGGCTCGGGCCAATCGGCAAAGGCGGTGCGGCTGTGCCCCAAGGCGCGGTTGTCGACGAATTGCATCTGGCCCGGCTCCAGGTCGAAATCGACCGACAGCGCCTCGTCCTCGAAAATCTCGAGCATCGCCGCGAGCGCCGCGGCGCCCGCATCGTCGACCGCTTCGCCCTTCATCGCATAGCCGCTATTGATCTGGTGGACGCTGAACCGCGCCCGCAACGCCTCGCCGCGATCGAACACCGGTGCGGCGAAGATCGGGCTTTCACCCGGGTGGAATTCGCGCTGACGGTCGAACCAGAACGGCTCGTCGAGCCGCGCCAGCCGCCCCGGAAAGCGCGCCAGCATCTGGTTGTAGGCGGTGTGAAAGCTGATGACCCGGCTGTGCCCGCCGGACCTCGCCTGACATAGGCAGAGGAGGCCGACATAGTCGGGCGGCGTATCGTTATAGGCGTTGTCATTGTGAAAGCGGATTTCGATGTTGGTCTTGTCCGGGCGTACGCCCGAGCCTGGCAGCGCTTCGGCGCCGGTGTCGAGGACATCGTAGATCAACGTGCCGTCGAGTTTTTGCGCGACCGGGCGGGCGATCAGGCTCGCCAGCAGCCAGTAGATCGAGGTCGCCTCGCCGGCCGTCATCTCGTCGAGTGGCAGCCGGTCGACGATCGCAAAGCGCACGCCCGAGGCGAGGATCGCCCGGGCCCGCGCCAATGCCGCGCGGCAGGCCGGCATCGTGAAATCGTCGCGGCCGAGAACCACCGTCGGCAGCGGATAGGCGCGCAATTCGTCGACGGTCCGCCGGATCTCGTCATGGCAGCGGGCGTCGAGTTCGACCCGCCAATCCTCGGTGCGGATATCGGCGCGGACCCAGGCGCTCGGCCCTTCGACCGGCCGTCGCGCAACAGACAACTCAGGCATGGTCTCTCCGCAGCATTGGCACTCGGCTAAGGATGCCGATCCCGGCCGGTTGGCGCAACCGGCGGGCCCGATCAATGCACCACACAATCATTCGGGCCGCCAATGATTTTGCCGCAAGGGACCGGCGCATCCGGCGGCGAATGCCGCGGCGGACCGAACGGGATCTCGACCGACCCCCGAACGCTAGAGCAGGCCGTGAAGGCCGGCCGGCGGCGCCGCGCCGCCGACGAATATTCTACGATGCCGCCTCCATTGCCGCGACACGGCGCGCCTGCCGACCGGGCAACGCCAGGAACGCGGTCGCCACCGCGGCGATCAGCGCAAACAGGCAGGCCGACAGGAACACGTAGGTCGGCGGCAGCCCGCGTGCCAGGAGATACCCGCCGAGCGGCGCCGCGGCGATACCGCCGAGCCGCCCGACGCCGGTTGCAAAACCGTAGCCGCTCGTCCGCATGCGCGCCGGATAGAGCTTGCCGCAGGCCGCGTTCAGACCGGTCTGGCTGCCGATGACGGTCAATCCGGCGAGCAGCACGACCGCCAGCAGCGCCGCGTAGGGCAGCACGAACAGTGAGATCAGCGCGATGAACACGATGCCGGCGGCGTAATGCCAGGCCAGCGACCAGCGCGTGCCGAAGCGGTCGATCGCCCATCCGAGATAGAGCACGGCTGCGATGCCGCCGAGTGGGTAGAGGCTGGTGGCGAACACCGCCTCGGCCGGCGTCATGCCGATCAGGTGCAGCACCTCCGGCAACCAGAAGATGAACAGGAAGAGGTTTAACAGGCTGCAGAAGAAGATGATCCAGAGGAGCGTTGTCTGCAGCGCGAACCCGTCGCTGAATAGCATCGCGATCGGATTGCCGCGGGCGAGATCGGCCGCCTCTGCCCTGGCTGTTCCCGGCGCGATGTCGAACTGTTGCAGCACGGCGCGATGGTGCGGCGCCAGGGTGGTCCTGGCGGCGAGAATGCGCGGCGATTCCGGCAGCCAGAACACGGCGATCAGCCACAGCAGCAGCGGGAAGGCGCCGCCGATGATGAAGATGATCGGCCAGCCGAACCCCAAATGCAGCAGATAGGAGACCACCAGCCCGCCGATAAAGCCGCCGACCGGCGCTCCGGTAAACATCAGCATGATCATCATCGCGCGCAGGCGGTGCGGCGCGTAGTCGCCGGTCAGCGCCACCGTCCCGGCAAACGCACCGGCAATCCCGGCCCCGGTGAAAAAACGCGTTCCGGCCAGGAAAAGGAGCGAATGCGACATCGCGCTGGCCAGCGAGGCGAGGCCGAAGAGGGCGAGGCTGATCAGCAAGAGCGGCTTGCGCCCCAAGCGGTCGCCGATCGGTCCCGCCAGAAGGGCGCCCGCCATGACGCCGATATTCGACCACAGAAAGGCGAGCGCGAAGGCCGACGGCGCCACATGCCAGACATGGGTCAGGGACGGCACCGACCAGCCGATCGAACCGACGTCGTAGCCGTCGCACATTTGAATGAGGCCACAGATCAGCGCGACGCGGATCTGCAAAGCGCCGAGCGGCTGGTTCTCCAACGCATGATCGGTCGCCGACAGCGTCGCCTGCGCCATTCTCGTCTCCTTGCGCTTTGCTCCCCTATGTAGAAGATGTTACGATATAATTTCCCGCGTTGCCAGCCGCTCGACGCCGCCGCGGAAGTAAACTTCGATCAATGCGCCTCGGCCGGCGTGGCCTTGGCCGGCGCGACTTGGCGCAGCAGCGGGACAAGCAGGGTCGCGACGACAAACGCGATCATGATCGCGCGAAACGCGTCGGCATAGGCGAGGGTCGCGGCCTCGCGATAGGCCAGCTGCCAGAGCTGCGACACGGCCGCCGCGTGGCCCGTGACCGTCCCACCGAGCGCCGCACTCCAGCGCCCTGCCATGCCGGCCAGCCACTGCTCCATTGCACCATTCGCCGGCGTCAGATGCGAGGCGATATAGAGAAAATGCAGGTTCGTCTGGTTGTTGAGGATGGCGCCGCACACGGCGATGCCGACCGCACCGCCCAGATTGCGCATCATGTTGAAGAGGCCGCTGGCATATTTGAGCCGCTCGGGCGGCAGGCTGCCGAGGCCGAGGGTCACAGCCGGCGCCACTGCAAAGACCTGCGGGAAGCCGCGCAGGATTTGCGGGATCAGCAGCTGGTCGGCGCCCCAGTCATGGGTGATGTCGCTGAACAACCACATCGCCGCCGCGAAACTCGCCAGTCCGAACATCATCAGCCAGCGGGTATCGATCTTGCGGGCGAGCGCCACATAAATCGGCACGCCGGCGAGCGACGCGGCACCCGTTGAAAAGATCGCAAGCCCGGTCTGCCAGGCGCTGAAGCCGCGCACATAGCCGAGAAACAGCGGCGTCAGATAGATCGTCGAAAAGATGCCGATGCCGGTGACGAACGAGAGGAAACAGCCGAGCGAAAAATTGCGGTCGCCGAGGGCGCGCAAATCGACGACCGGCCGCGCGTAGGTCAGGCTGCGCGCGACAAACAGGACCCCGGAAATCCCGGCGATCCAGGCGCAGGTCCTGATCGTCGCATCGTCGAACCAGTTCCAGCGCGCGCCCTCTTCGAGCACATATTCGAGGGTGCCGAGTGCCAGCGCCATCAGGATCATGCCCGGATAATCGGCGCCCTTCAGCAGCGACAGGTCCGGGCGATCGATGTCGACGAGGAAGGTCACCGCGACCGCGACCAATAGGCCCGGCACCAGATTGACGTAGAACAGCCAGCGCCAGTCGATCGTGTCGGTGATCCAGCCGCCGATCACCGGGCCCAGAACCGGCGCCACCGAGGCGATCGTACCGACCACCGCCGCCGAATAGACGCGGCGCGGCCCGGGAAAATAATGGAAGGACGAGGTGAAGACGGTCGGGATCATCGACGCGCCGAGCATCCCCTGCAGGGCGCGGAACGCGATCATGCTCTCGATGTTCCAGGCGATGCCGCACAACAGGCTCGCGACAGTGAAACCGGCCGCCGAGGCCGCGAACAGCCAGCGCGTCGAGAAGACGCGGGTCAGCCAGCCGGACAGCGGGATCACGACGATTTCGGCGATCAGATAGGCGGTCTGCACCCAACTGATGTCGTCCTGCGCCGCCGACAGCCCACCGCCGATATCCTGCAGCGACGACGCGACGATCTGGATGTCGAGCAGGGCGACGAACATGCCGACGCACATGACCGCGAATGGCAGGATGCTCGGAGCAGGCGTCGCGGTGGGCGCGGCGGCCGACATGGCACCGGGCGTGCTCATTTGCCGTTCTCCGCGACGGCACGGGTATCGACGCCGATCGTCGTCGATAAGCCGGGACGCAGCAGCCCGAGCGTTCCGGCGCCATCCTCGACCGCGATGCGCACCGGGACGCGCTGGACGATTTTCGTGAAATTGCCGGTCGCGTTCTCCGGCGGGATCACGCTGAAGACGGCGCCGGTGGCCGGCGCCATGCTCAGCACCCGGCCGGTTAATGTGCGGCCGGGCAGCACGTCGGCGACGATCGAGGCCGGTTGCCCGGGCCGCATATCCGCGAGCTGGTCCTCCTTGAAATTGGCGTCGACCCAGAGCCCGTGCGCTGGCACGATCGCCAGCAGCGGCGTGCCGATAGTCGTATATGCACCTATCTGGGCGCCGCGATCGCCGACATAGCCGTCGATCGGCGCCCGGATCCGCGTGTAGCCGAGATCGAGCTCGGCGGTGCGGCGATCGGCCTGCGCCTCGGCCAGACCCGCCCGGGTTTCGGCAATCTCGGTATCGAGAACGGCGAGCTGCTGTTTGGCGGCGTCGAGGCTGGCCGCGCCGGAGCGCACCGCCGCCGCCGCCTTCTGATCCTCGGCAAAGGCCTTCTGGTAGGTCTGCATCGAGCCGAAGGTCGAGACCGCCAATGCGTGGTAGCGCAAATCGTCCTCGCGGGCGAAGCCGGCCGTCGCCTCTTTCGCCGCCAGATCCGCCTTCGCCTCGCCGATCAACGATTGCTGGAGGGCATATTTCGCCTGCAGATTGGCGAGTGCCGCGGCTTCGTGCTGCACGACCGCCTCGGCATGTGCGAGAGCCGCCTTGTAGTCGCGATCGTCGAGCGTGACCAAGAGTTGCCCGGCCCCGACGAACTGGTTGTCGCGGACCAGGATCTGCGACACGAAGCCGGCGACGTGCGGCGACAAGGTCGTCACGTTGCCGCCGACATAGGCATCGTCGGTCGTTTCGATAAAGCGCCCGACCTCCCACCAGTTCCAGCCGTACCATAGGATGCCGGCGGCCGCCAGGACGCCGAGTGCCACCAGGCCGTGACGCCGGCTCGGCCGGAAGCGCCGGCCGGTCAGGATGTCGGGCGGCCGGTCCGGCGCAAATTCTCGCACGGCGCCGCGATCGAGGACTTCGCTGCTCATTTCGCCGCTCCCTGGGCAAAAACACGATGGCCGCGTTCGGCCAAGCGCCGGCGGACCCCGTCATCGGCGCCGGGGCCGGGAACCACGACAAAATCCGGGCCGGCGATCCGCTCGCCGGTGGCGGCGTCGACGAGCACCGGCTCGACCAGCGCGCCGGTGCGCCGATTGGCGAGCCGCACCGCCGCACCTTCCGGTGCGAAATGCCGGTTACCCCAGGCGAGCAGCGCCAGCAGCACCGGCCGAAAATCCCGGCCGCGCTCGGTCAGCACATACTCGTCGCGCGGCGGGTGCTCGCTGTAGCGGCGACGCTCCAACAACCCGGATTCGCACAGCGTGTTGAGCCGCCGCGCCAGGATGCCGGGGGCGACCCCGAGATCTTCCTGGAATTCGTCGAACCGCTTCAGCCCGTAAAAAGCGTCGCGCAGGATCAGGATCGACCACCATTCGCCGACGCGTTCGAGGCTGCGGGCGATCGGACATTTCATATTGCCGAAGCTTTTGCGCTGCACGGCGTCCCCCCTTAAGTAACTATCATGATAGTAGCTATGGGTGCCGAGCTTTTCAAGAGCGAAAAAAAGCGGCCGCGGCGCGAGAGCCCGTGGCCGGGCTAGTCCCGGCCACCCATGTCTTTTCAGGGCGCTATGGTCGCCGAGGCGTGGATGCCCGGCACAAGGGCCGGGCAAGGGGTCATGCAGGCTGTCTCGGGAATTGCGATCTGCTCGATGGTTCCGCGTCGGGCGCTCCGGTTGGACGCGAAGGCAACACCAGATCCTCGTGGCCGGGCTTGTCCCGGCCATCCACGTCTTTTTCAGCTAGGGCCGCCTCGCGGCGCGGACCAGTGGGCCGGCAAGAGTGTGGGGGCAGCCCGCGTCAGGGGTCGCGGTGGATCGGATCGACCCAGAGCACTTCTTCGGGACGCTCGACCGGCTCGATGTCGAGATTGACGACGACCGCCTCATTGTCGCTGCGCACCAAGACGCATTCGAGCGTCTCGTCGGCGGAGGCGTTGATTTCCTGGTGCGGCACATAGGGCGGAACAAAGATGAAGTCGCCGGGACCCGCCTCGGCGACATATTCGAGATGCTCGCCCCAGCGCATCCGGGCGCGGCCCTTCAGCACATAGATCACGCTTTCGAGCGCGCCGTGGTGATGCGTCCCGGTCTTGGCGTTGGCATGGATCGTGACCGTCCCGGCCCATATCTTCTGGGCGCCGACGCGAGCGAAGTTGATTGCCGCGGCCCGGTCCATGCCCGGCGTCTGCGCCGTGTTCGGATCGAGCCGGTTGGCCGGAATGACCTTGACGCCGTGCGTCTTCCAATCGACGTGCTCGTGCCGCTCGCTCATCTCTGTCGCCTTTTTTCCGATCAGGCCCGATTCTAGCACGCTCCGCGGGTAGCAAAAAAAGCTTGCGTTAGAGTGCATCTCGATATATCTAAACTGTGTCGTGCTACCAAACCCAC
Organism: uncultured Alphaproteobacteria bacterium; assembly: GCA_963790875.1. GTDB lineage: Bacteria > Pseudomonadota > Alphaproteobacteria > ATCC43930 > CGMCC-115725 > AP-15. The sequence continues at coordinate 627,687 of CAWBQT010000008.1, read as the reverse complement.
CAGGAGCGCAGCTTCCATGTCCGACACACCAAATGTCCCCCTTCACGGTTATCATGCGCATGTCTACTACGACATGACGACCCGCCCTTCTGCCGAACGCCTCGCCGAAGTGATCGGCGGCAAATTTCCGGTCGAGATCGACGGCTTCCGCGACGGACCGGTCGGTCCGCACCCGATCGCCAATCTGCTGATCGTCTTTACGACGGCGGAATTCGACAACGTCGTCCCCTGGCTGATGCTGAACCGCGACGGCCTCGACGTTCTGATCCACCCGCTGAGCGATGACGCGGTCGACGATCACAGCCGCTATGCGATGTGGCTCGGCGCCCCGGTTGCGTTGAAGCTCGAAACCTTGCCGCACGGCCCAGGCGGTGTGCGGCCAGGGCGTTTGCGGGCCGGCCGCGAAGCGTCGGGGAGGGCGGCATGATCAAGCTGAAGGGCATCGGCCACGTCAATCTGCGCGTCGCCGACCAGGAGGACTCGAAGCGGTTCTATCGCGACATCCTCGGCTTTGCGATCGCCGAAGAAGACCCGGAGCATGGCGGCGTGTTCATGACTCTGGGCGAGAATTTCCATACCCTCGACATCGGCCAGCATCCCGCGCCGCAGGCCGCGCAGCGCCCGCAGCGTGGCCAGATCGGCCTCGCTCACATCGCCTTCCAGGTCGCGAGCTATGCCGCGTTGCGCGACGCCTACGCGCATCTCGTCGAGAACGGCGTCGCGATCCTGCGAGCGACCAATCACGTCAATCAGCGCAGCTTCTACTTCGCCGATCCCGACGGGAATACGCTCGAGATCTATTACGAGATGCCCCACGCGCTGCAGCTGTTCGCCGGCGGCCGGTCGGACGACGACGAAGCGCTGCCGGTCGGCGGCCGGGGCGACCCGCTCCCCGCCTGGCTGCTCGAAGACTGGCCGGGGCCCGAGATGCAGGCCCGGATCGAGCAGCTGCAGAAGGCCGAAGCCCGCTAGACCGGGCGCCGCGCCCGCGGCGGCAACCGAAACAGAAAGAACAATCGAATGTTCAGACACCTACATCCGCATGGCGGCCGGCGGCATGCCGGCCGCATTTTCGGCCAGGAGGCCGAGCATCTCGGCCAGCACCGCGGCGGTCGCGACCGGCGCTTCGGCCGGGTCTTCGACCACGGCGACCTGCGCTTCGTACTGCTGCAGCTGATCTCCGAGAAGCCGCGCTACGGCTACGAACTGATCAAGGCGATCGAGGAGCAGTTCGCCGGCAGCTACAGCCCGAGCCCGGGGGTCGTCTATCCGACCTTGACCCTGCTCGAGGAGCAGGGATACCTGCGCCCCGAAACCGCCGAAGGCCCCCGCAAGCTCTTTTCGATCACTGCCGAAGGCACCGATTTCCTCGCCGCCAACCAGGAGCTCGTCAAAGCGATTTTAAAGCGCATGGCCGAGTTGAGCCGAGCCATCGGCGGCGGTCCGGCGCCGGAGATCCGGCGCGCCATGCACAATCTCGAGATGGCGCTGTCGATCCGGCTCGGCCGCGGGCCGCTCGAACCGGGACAGATCCGCGCGATCGCCGACGCTCTGGATCGCGTCGCGACAGAAATCGAGCGCGGCTGAAGAACACCGTGCGGAGTGCGCGATGAAGCTCGCCGTGCCCGACCTCGTCTCGAACTCCTATTTCCCGGCCGTGGCGGCGGTCGAGCTCGGTTTTTTCGCGGCGGAAGGGCTCGAGGTCTCGCTCGAGCTCGTTTTCCCGGTCGACCGCGCCTATCGCGAAATGCGCGACGGCGGCATCGATTTCGTCGGCGGCTCGGCCCATTCGGCGCTTGCCGCGTTTCCCGGATGGCAGGGCGTCAAGCTGCTCTGCGCCCAGGCCCAGGGCATGTACTGGTTTCTCGTCATGCATGCCGATCTCGCCGCCCGACGCGGCGACGTCGATGTCGTCAAGGGCCGCCGCATCGGCGCCGCACCCTGGGTCGAGATGGGACTGCGCGGGCTCATCCTCGCCGCCGGGATCGATCTCGAGCGCGACGATGTCACGATCGCGCCAGTGCCGCGTGCGGCCGGCGGCGGCACCGTCAATTTCGGTCTCGCCGCGGCGCAGGCGCTCGAGGAGCGACTGATCGACGGCTTCTGGGCGAACGGGATGGGCGCCGAGATCGCGGTGCGGCGCGGCGTCGGTACTATCGTCCTCGATGTCCGCCGCGGCGACGGCCCGAATGCCTGTTTCAACTATACGATGTCGGCGCTGGCGACGACCGACCGGCTGATCGAGCGCGCGCCGCAAACGGCGGCGGCGGCAGTCCGCGCTATCGTCAAAACGCAGAGAGCGCTCAAGGCCAATCCCGGCCGCGCCGCGGCGGTCGGCGAAAAGCTGTTCCCGCCCGAAGCGGCGACGCTGATCGCCGAACTGGTCCGCCGCGACCTGCCCTATTACGACGCGACGATCGACTGCGAATTCGTCGCCGGAATGAACCGCTTCGCCCGCGACCTCGGCATCCTCGCAGGCGATGTCCCTTACGAAGAGGTCGTCGCGACGCAATTCGCGCCGCTTTGGCGAGGCTGAACCGCCCCGCATCGCCGCCGAGCCGCCCTCAGCGCGAGATCGCCTCGAGCCGCAGATTTGTCGTGCGCGGCCCCATCGCCGCGATCACGACGAAGACCGCGATCATCGCGCTGGCGATGAACACGAAGACGCCGGTCGTGCCGTAATTCCGCAAGAAAAAGGCGATGAAAAAACCGACGAAGATCGTGCTGAAGCGGCTCCAGGAATAGGTGAAGCCGACGGCGCGGGCGCGGATCCGGGTCGGGTAGAGCTCCGACTGGTAGGCATGCAGCGAATAGGCGAGGATCGTGTTGGAAAACGCGATCAGCAAGCCGAACACGACGATCCCGACGGCGGTCCGCTGCTGCGAGAAACAGAGGCCGAATACCGCGATCGCGATCGCCGACCCGGAAAGCTGCCACTTCCGCTCGAACCGGTCGGCAAATTGCGTAGCCGCCAGCGCCGCACCGGGCGAGGCGAGCGCGATCACGAAAGTGTAGGCCAGCGATCTGGTGATGTTGATCCCTTGCGACAACAGCAGGGTCGGAACCCAGCTGGTAAATCCGTAATAGCCGATCACCTGCAACAGCTGGAAGACGATCAGCATCACCGTCCGTTTCAGGTAGGGCGCGCGAAAGATCTCGGAAAAGGACCCGGTGATTGCCTCGACCTCGCCTTCGAGGGTTTGCGGGGCCGGCAATGGCCGGCCGGTCTCGCCCTCGATCCGCGCCTCGATCATCCGCGCGACGCGGTCGGCGTCGGCATGGCGGCCGTGCTGCGCGAGCCAGCGCGGCGATTCGGGCAGCCCGAGGCGCAGCCACCAGGCGATGATCGCGCCGCCGGCGCCGAAGAGCGCAACCCAGCGCCAGCCGTCGATCCCAAACGGCGCCCGCGGCACCAGAAGAAAGGCGAGAAATGCTGCGATCGGATAGGCGGTCAGGCTGACCGTCGCAACAAAGGCGAAGGCGGCGCCGCGCCGCTCGCGCGGCACCAATTCCGACAGGTAGGTATCGATCGTGACGAATTCGACGCCGATGCCGATGCCGGCGATAAAGCGCCACACGACGAGGCCGATATCGGTCGACTGCAGCGCCATACACAAGGTGGCGAGCGAGTACCAGATCAACGCAAAGGTGAAGATCGTCCGCCTGCCGAAATAATCGGACAGCGGGCTCAACAGCAAAGTGCCGATGAACATCCCGGTGAAGGTCGCGGCGATGAGGCTGGCGAAGCCGTGGATGTCGAAGAACCCTTTGGTCGTCGCGACCATGATGCCGGCCTTGAAGAGACCCGGTGCGATAAACGTGGTCAGGCCGTTGTCGTAGACCTCGAAAAATGCGCCGAGCGACAGCAAGACGACGAAGCGCAGCATGAAGCGAGTCTGCGGCAGCCGGTCGATACGCGCGGCGATCGTAGCGGCAGGGCGACCCGCGGCGCCGATGACAGCATCCTCAGCCAAGGCGATTTCCTCCTGGTTTGCTGATTCTTCAGGCGGCGGCGTGCGACGCAATCGGCAGCGCCGGCAGGGCAGCCGCCCGCAAACCGCATTCCTCGGGGCGACTGACGTCCAGACGTCGCATCCGCCGAAGCGAGCCGCCCGTGGGCCGATCGGGAATATGTGCGAAGACCGCGCTTTCGATTACCGGCAGAGCGGCGTACATCGAGGATCCGGTTGCCGGCCGGGCGAGCGGCGAGTTTAGCGCCGAGTTGCGCGCGCTGCCACCCGCCGGTCACCAAAATGTGAGATGCGCGGCGCCAGCATCGGCGCCACTTCAGAAATGTCGCAAACTTCGGCGACAATACAGGGGAGGCATAGGGTCATGCGGCTGCTTTCGTCATTCACTCTCGTCTTGATTGCCACGCTAGCGACCGGGGCCTTCGCCCAGGCGCCGCCGGCCGGTCCGCCGACGCGAATCCGCGGCACCGTCGAACAGCTCGCGGATCACACCTTGACCGTGAAATCGCGCGACGGCAGCACGGTGTCGATTGCCCTTGCGTCCGACTTCAAGGTGCGGGCCGTCGTCAGTCGGACGCTCGGCGACATCCAACCCGGCGATATCGTCGGCATAACTTCGGTCGCGGCGCCCGGGGGCGGCCAGCAGGCGGTCGAAGTCCACATCCTCCCGAAGGGTTTGCCGAACCTTCGCATAGGGCAGTTTCCCTGGGACCTTAGCCCCGGCAGCCTGATGACGAACGGCCCGGTGGCGCAGGTCAGCGGGCCGCCGCAGGGCCGGGTGCTGACGGTCACCTATCATGGAAAGCAGGCGCAGATCACGGTGCCGCCGGAGGCGCCAATCGTCGGTTTCGCGCCGGGCAGCCCGAGCCTGCTGCAGCCGGGTGCGGCGGTCTTCGTCGTTGCCCAGAAGCTGCCGAACGGCAATCTGACCGCGGCCGGCGTCACCGCCGAGCAGAACGGCGTCAAGCCACCGATGTGACGTCGCCGCGGCCGGCCGGAGCGAGCCAATGTGGCCCTGGTACGATTACGGCGGGCGGCTGTCGCCGCTCAAGCTCGCCGTGTTCGTCGCCCTCTTCGTGCCGGCCGGCTGGGTCGCCTTCGCCTATGGGTTCGGCCTGCTTGGCGCGCGGCCGCTCAACGAGGCGATCCACGAGATCGGGTTGTGGACGATCCGGCTGATCTTCCTCGCCTTGGCGGTGACGCCGCTGCGGCAGATCCTGCGATGGCCGCGGCTCATCATCCTGCGGCGGATGATCGGCGTCGCCGCCTTCGCCTACGTACTCATTCATTTCGGCCTATACATCGCGCAACAGGGCTTCGATCTCGAAAAGGCGGCGAGCGAGATCTTACGGCGGATCTATTTGACGATCGGCTTTGCCGCCTTGCTCGGGCTCGCGGCACTCGCCGCGACCTCGACCGACGGCATGGTGCGCCGGCTCGGCGGCAAGCGCTGGCAGCTCCTGCACCGGCTCGTCTATTTGATCGGCGTCTTGGCCGTCATCCACTACTGCTTTCAGTCGAAGCTCGACGAATGGGAGCCGACGATCATGGCCGGGCTCCTCGGCTGGCTGCTCGGCTACCGGTTGCTGGCCTGGGCGCTCGGCGCCCGCCGCGGCTTGCCGCTCTTTTGGGTCGTCGGGGTCGGCCTCGCTGCGGCCTCTGGGACGGCGCTCGGCGAGGCCCTTTATTTCCGGGTCGCGTTCCACGCGCCTCTTCTGCGCGTGCTCGAGGCCGATTTCTCGCTCGAGACCGGGTTGCGGCCGGCGGTCGTCGTGCTGGCGATCGCCAGCACCGTGGCGCTCGCCGCGGCGCTGCGCGCGGCGGCCGCGCGCGACGCGAAAAGGCCGCTCCGCGCCGTCCGCTCTGCCTGACGAAACAAACCGAGGCAGGGCGGATCGGCGCGGAGCGCGCATTCCGCCGACCAGCCCAGCTTTGCAGGAGATGGCGGAAGGCGCTGCCGCTCTTCCGCCCTACGATGATTGACTATGATGATTGACGGTTTCGTGCCCTGCGGGTCGGCAAAGCCGGTGGGCGGCTAACGCGTTCACTCGACTCCGTTCAGCGCAAAGTCGAAGATGTCGAAATTGCGCAAGCCGCCCGCCAAGGCGCGGCGCCGGTATTCCGGGGCAAGCCGGCCGGACAGAACGAACGGGACGCGCCGTTCGCCGAGCCCGCCATGCGAGCGCAGCCGATGGCCGGCGAGCCCCGACAAATCATGCGCGGCGCGGGCCGCGCCGAGCGCGGTCTGCGCGTCGCCGAGCACGACGAAATCGGCTTCGCGATCGAACGGCAGTTCGAGGCGGCGCGCCGCCTCGACCCGGTCGAAGACCGCGGCGATGCCGGGCAATGCCGCGCTCGCCGCTATCATCGCGGCGATGTCGGCAGGGTTTCCGGCGTAGACGCGGACAAACGAGCCGAGTGCGCCGTGATGGCGGACGAATGGATCGGTGATCGGGCAGATGACGCGCGCGGCGGCGGCGCCGAAGCGGACGGCGAGCTCGTCTTCGAGAAAGACGACGCACGGCTTGTCGTTCATGCCGTGGTCCGCGGTGAGCCCGGCGACGGCGCCAAACTCGAGAAAGCGGGCCAACCGCGCGTCGATCGCCGAATGAAACGCGTCGGCCGGCGCGTCGCCGGGAGCATGCGCGTGCTGCACATAATCCGACAACGACAGGTAGAGGAGTTGCGCCCCCCGCTCGAGCAGCCTTAGCCCGGCGTCGAGCACGAACAGCGAAAGATCGGCCGAATACATGTCGGGCCGGCGGCGCCCCACCATCGCCGCGACCCCCGGGTCGGCGCATTCCGACGAAAAGCACGGGCCGTCGAGCCCGCGGCCAAGCAGCCGGCGCAGCTTGTCCTTTGCCGTCACAGCCGCGGTCGCGACGCCGACCTGCGACATCAGTCCAAGGATCGTCTCGCTGCGCATCAGCCCCGGGTCGGTCATCATGATTTCCCGCCCGGTCTCGCGGTCGAGGCAATAATTGCCGGCGATGCCATGCGAGGACGGCGGCACGCCGGTCACGATCGAGACGTTGTTCGGGTTGGTGAAGGTCGGCATCGCGGCGTCGGCGGTGCCGAGCCAGCCGGTGCGCGCAAAGCCGGCGATCGTCGGCATGATGCCGTCCTCGATGCCGCGCTCGACATAGGCCGGGTCGAACCCGTCGACGCAGATCACGACGGTCGGCCGCGCCGGCTTCTGGTACCGCCGTCCGTTCAGTTCGATCGTCCCGGTCATCGCTATTCTCCCATCTCCGCCGCCGGAGTCAGCCGCTTTCCCGCCGTCCGGGTCGGCGGCGATGCGATGACGGGGCCAAAAGCCTGTCGAGGCTTGCATCGCGACGTCTCGCCATTATATGGGTACCCATATCTCAAATCCCATATCGAAGGGTCTATGAAGACTACCGTGGAGATTTCCGATCCGCTGCTGCGCGAGGTCCGAGAGCTTGCGGCGCGCGAAGGGGTTACTCTGCGGACCTTGGTGGAACGCGGGCTCCATCACGTTGTCGCCGAGACCAAGCATGGCGCGCCGTTTCGGTTGCGGCGGGCCAGCTTCAGGGGGAACGGGCGGCAGGCGGAGCTGCGCGACGCGTCTTGGGAGATGTTGCGCGATCTCGCATACCAGGATCGCGGCGCCTGATCGCGCTCGATACCAACATCCTCGTCTATGCGCATCGCGAGGATTTGCCGTTTCACGCAGCCGCCTTCCGGCGCGTGGCGGAACTGGCCGAAGGGCCAGCGGTTTGGGCCATTCCCTGGCCCTGCGTGCACGAGTTTCTTGCCATTGTGACGCATGCGCGGATCTACGCGCCGCCGACACCGCTGGCACGGGCCCTCGATCAGGTGGACGCATGGCTCGAATCGCCGACCTTGAGGCTGTTGACCGAGTTGGCGACGCATTGGCCGACATTGCGCGCGATTATGGCCGGCGGCCGCATCACCGGGTCCCAGATCCATGATGCCCGCGTCGCGGCACTGTGTCGCCAGCACGGTGTGCGCGAACTATGGTCGGCTGACCGCGATTTCAGTCGCTTCGCAGGGCTCGCGGTGGTGAACCCGTTGGCGGGCGATGGATAAGCAAGACGACTGCCCGACGCGCCGCGATTTGACCCGCCGCCTCGTTGATCCGGCGGTCCGCTTAATAAAACTCGGGTCCGAGGGGTATGATCGGGGCACTGGAGCGCACGTGCTGGAAGCTGATATCGTCCGCGCAAGGACATCCGGCGTCCGGCGAAGGAGATGAAAGATGAACTCGAACGGCAAGGTGGCGCTCGTCACTGGCGGCGGCAGCGGCATCGGCAAGGCCTCGGCGCTGGCGCTCGCCAAGGAAGGCTTCGCGGTCGTCGTGGCCGGCCGCCGGCCGGAGCCGCTGCAGGCCGTCGTCGGCGAGATCGAGGGCATGCAGGGGAAGGCGCTCGGCGTGCCGGCCGACGTCGGCAATCCCGACTCGGTGCGCGCCTTGTTCGCCAAGACCAAGGAAACCTATGGCCGGCTCGACGTGCTGTTCAACAACGCCGGTTTCGGCGCCGCGGCGCCGATCGAGGAATTGGCTTTCGAGCGCTGGCAGGCGGTCGTCGCCTCGATCCTGACCGGGTCGTTCCTGTGCACCCAGGAAGCCTTCAAGATCATGAAGGGCCAGAAGCCGATGGGCGGCCGGATCATCAACAACGGCTCGATCTCGGCGCATGTGCCGCGGCCGAATTCGGTCGCCTATACCTCGTGCAAGCACGCGATCACCGGCCTCACCAAATCGACCTCGCTCGACGGCCGCAAATATGACATCGCCTGCGGCCAGATCGACATCGGCAATGCGCTGACCGAAATGACCCAGCGGATGCAGCGTGGCGTGCCGCAGGCAAATGGCACGGTCATGGAGGAGCCGGTGATGGATGTGGCGAATGTGGCCCGCGCGGTCGTCTTCATGGCGACCGTGACACCGGAGGCGAACGTCCAATTCCTGACCGTCATGGCGACCAAGATGCCGTTCGTCGGCCGCGGCTAGAGGGGATTTCGTTGCATCGCAGGAGCGCAGCCCCTCACCCCAGCCCTCTCCTCGCGAGCGGGGAGAGGGAGGGACCCCCGACAGCGGAAGGGTGAGAGGCCGGTCGCGCACAGAAGAAGCTCAGCCGGCAATAAAGACCGCCCGCAGAGTTTGCTGCGGGCGGTCTTCGAGTCTCTATGCGATCGAGCCTACGCGTGGTTCGCGCGGTAGTAGGTGTTGCGCAGGACGCGGCCGGGAAGCGCCCCACTGTGTTTGCCGTCCTCCATCAGCACCTGGCCGTTGACGATCGTGTAATGGATGCCGGCTGCCGGCTCCTTCATCCGCCAACCGCCCGCCGGGAAGTCGTGCACGACGCTTTCGGGCAACGGGCGCACCGTGTCGGGATCGAAGATCACGATGTCGGCCGCCATGCCTGGGCGCAGCAGGCCGCGATCGTAGAGCCCCAGGGCCGACGCGGAATTGAAGGTCAGGCGCCGCACCGCGTGTTCGAGGCTCATGACCTGCTTTTCGCGGACCCATTCCGCCAAGAGCCGCGTGCAATAGCCGTAACCGCCGTGGAACTGGACATGGGCGCCGCCATCCGACAAGCCGACGATCGCGTTCGGATAGGTCAGGATCTTCGCCATCGCCTCGTCGTCGACGTTGTTTTCCGACTGCATGAAGCCGGTCTCGAGCTTTTCTTCGACGACGAGGTCGAGGAAGGCGTCGATGACGCGCTTGTTCTGCTCCTTGGCGATCTGGCCGATGGTCTTGCCCTTCAACGCCTGATTCTTTCCGAGGACCGGGGTCTCGACCCACATGTAGTTGTACCATTCGCGCGAATAGCCGGCCGCTGGCACCTGCACCTTATGCTCGACGACCTCCTCGTGCAGCTTCTGGCGGATCGCCGGATCGGCATAGGCCTTCAGCTTCTCGTCGTCGGCTGACAAGAGGATCGGGTGCCAGGTCGGCGAGCCGCGGAATACCTGGCAGTTCTTCATCGTGAAGGACTGGGTAGTGCGGTTCGGGCTGCACAGCGGATAGGCCCGGATGCCGGCCTTCGAGGTCTCCTCGACCCGCGCCATGTGCTTTTTCCAGGCGTCGGGCTCGCGCACGGTCTGGCCGAGATTGTTGTAGATCACGGTTCGGCCGGTTGCTTCCGACAGGCGGCTCATCAGCCCGTCGGCGAGCTCGGCGTTGCGCCCGCCGCCCGATTGGATGATGCCGGTGCCCATTTCGCGCAATACGTCGCCGAGTGCGAAGATCTCCTTCTCGTCAGCCCACAAGGCCGGGATGTGCACGCCCTGAGGATCGTAATGACCCTTGTTGCGCGACACCGAGAGGCCGAGCGCGCCGCCCGTGATGCCGTCGCGCACGACGTCCTGCATCTTCTTGATCTCGTCGTCGGTCGCGGCGCGGCCCTGGCTCTCGTCGCCCATCACGTAATAGCGCACCGTCGAGTGGCCGATCAGGTTGCCGACATTGACGCCGAGATTTTGGTCGAGCCGCTCCATGTATTGCGGGATCGTCTCCCAATCGACCTCGACCGTGCTCAGCACCTCCATCGGGATCGCTTCGACGTAGGACAGGAACTCGGCGACCCGCTTGGCGGTGCCAGGGCGGACCGGCGCCAAGGCCAGCGAGCAATTCCCGAACATGACGCTCGTCACCCCGTGTTCGGGCGAGAATGAGCACAGCGGGTCCCAGGTGACCTGGGCGTCGTAATGGCAGTGATTGTCGACAAAACCCGGGGCCACGACGCGGCCGGCGGCGTCGATCGTGCGCGCGGCCGGGCCGCTCAATTTGCCGATTTCGACGATCTTGCCGTCCTTGATGCCGACATCGCCGCGAAACGCCGGCATGCCCGAGCCGTCGACGATGCGGCCGTTCTTGATCAACAGATCATACGCCATTTCCATCCCTTTCTTCGTGGTTGCAACTGACGCACTCAAACCTGTGAAAAGTGTAGCACCCGACCGCTCCGACGGTGCGAGAAATCGCGGCTCAGATCGAATATTCGCCGACATATTCCAAAGCGCTGCCGCCTTCGACGGCGTGCCCCTCGGCGCGCCAGCGCAGCATGCCGCCGGCCAGATTGGCGACGTCGGAGAACCCGGTCCCGCGCAGAATGACGGTCGCCTGCGCCGAACGGCTGCCGGCGCGGCACACGGCGACGATCGGCCGGTCGCGCGCCAGTTCCCGGCCGCGCTCGGCCAAGGCGCCCAAGGGGATCAGAACCGCGCCGCGAATATGCCCGAGCGGCCCCGAAAATTCCTCGGGCTCGCGCACATCGAGGATCTGCACGGCTGGCGCATGCTCTTCGAGCGCGTGCGGGTCAATCTCCCAGATGCCGGCGAAGCTGTAGCGCAGCGGCGCCCAGCGCGGCGTCGCCGTCAGATCGACCTCGCCCTCGGGTTTGCCGCATTTGAGATTGGCCGGCACCGCGACATCCATCTTCTTCGGATGCGCCAAACCCAAATTCTTCATGTAACCGGCGAAGTCGGCCTCGCCGGCCTCGCCGCCGAGGCGCGGGTTGAAACGCCGCTCCTCGGCGACGCTCGTGACGGTCAGTCCGCGATAATCGTGCGCCGGATAAAGGAGGCAGTCATCGGGCAGCGTGAAAATCTGCTGGTGCACCGAACGGTACATCGCGCTCGGATCGCCCCCCTGAAAGTCGGTGCGGCCGCTGCCGCGCACCATCAGGCAGTCGCCGGTGAACGCCATGCAGCGGTCGTCGAGCACATAAGTGAGGCAGCCGTTTGTGTGCCCCGGCGTCCTGCGGACCTGCAGACTGCGCCTGCCGAAGGCGATCACATCGTCCTGTACGAGGTAGCGGTCGGCGCCTCCGGCGCCGCTGTCCGCCGACAGCGCGATCGGGCAGCCGGTGAGCTGCTTCAACAACCAGGCGCCAGTGACGTGATCGGCATGGACATGGGTTTCGAGCGAATACGCCAATCTGAGGCCCAGCTCGTCGATCAGCGCCGCGTCGCGCCGCACCTGCTCGAATACCGGGTCGATGACCACCGCCTCACCGCTCTTCCGGTCGCCCAGCAGATAGGTGTAGGTCGAAGAGAACGGATCGAATAATTGTCGGAAAACCAGCATTGCCGACCTCCGCGCCGCGCCGCTCGCGGGATGGCATTCTAGGACCGCCTGCGGCAAAAAGGGAACCCGCCGATGGCTGACGGCCCTGCTCGTTCCCGCAAGGATTCGATCGACCGCGACGGCGGGTTCGGCACGGTTCGCCGCTGCGTCTCGGCGTTGTCAGCCGCGGCGCTTCCGCCTATTTTCCGGCGGTTCGGATATGCGTCGATCGCCTTTCGGGAGTGTTCCCGTTGACCTCATTCCTGCCGCCGCTCGCCCCATATCCGCGCCTTCGGCTGCGCCGCAACCGGCGCGATGCCTGGTCGCGCAAGCTCGTGGCCGAGAATGTGCTGACGGCGGGCGATCTGATCTGGCCGGTCTTCGTGCATGACGAAGGCAAGAAGGCGCCGATCGCGTCGATGCCCGGCGTCTTTCGTCTGCCGATCCCGGCACTCGTCGATGCGGCGGGCGAGGCGGCCGCGCTCGGAATTCCGACCGTCGCGATCTTCCCGGCCGTGCCGTCCGCCGTGAAAGACGCCGAAGGCAGCGAAGCCGTCAATCCCGGCAATCTCGTCTGCCGCGCCGTCGCGACGTTGAAAAAGGCGCTGCCGGAACTCGGCGTATTGTGCGATGTGGCGCTCGACCCGTTCACGTCGCACGGCCATGACGGCGTCATCCGCGAAGGCTATGTCGCAAACGACGAGACGGTCGCAATCCTGCGTCGCCAGGCGGTCGTGCAGGCCGAGGCCGGCTGCGACATCATCGCGCCGTCGGACATGATGGACGGCCGGGTCGGCGCGGTACGCGACGCCCTCGACGAGGCCGGTTTTGCGCAGGTCCGCATCATGTCCTATGCGGCGAAATACGCCTCGGCCTTTTACGGGCCGTTTCGCGACGCAATCGGCTCGGCCTCGGCACTCGGCGCTGCCGACAAGCGCACCTATCAGATGGATCCGGCAAATGGTGACGAGGCGCTGCGCGAGGTCGCGCTCGACCTGCAGGAAGGCGCCGACATGGTCATGGTCAAGCCCGGCATGCCCTATCTCGACGTCGTCCGCCGGGTGAAGGAGGCGTTCCGCGTGCCGACCTACGCCTATCAGGTCAGCGGCGAATACGCAATGCTGCACGCCGCCGCGCAGAACGGCTGGCTCGACGGCGAGCGTGTAGTCATGGAGAGCCTCCTCGCCTTCAAACGCGCCGGCGCCGACGGCGTCCTGACCTACGCCGCGGTCGACGCCGCGCGCGCGTTACAGGCGGGATGAAGAGGCACCACGGAACAGGATCAGAGAGCGCGAATCGGCATGCTCGAAACCCGTGAAGGCGGCTGCCATTGCGGCCGGGTTCGGTTCCGCGCCAGGATCGATCTCGACCGGCTGTCGCAATGCAATTGCTCGATGTGCACAAAAAAGGGAATCCTGCACCTCACGACCGCGCTCGACGATTTCGAGCTGCTAAAGGGCAAGGACGCGCTGACGGCCTATAGGTTCGGCACCGACGTCGCCCAGCACACCTTCTGCTCGCATTGCGGCATGCATGCCTTCTACGTGCCGCGTTCCGAGCCGGACAAGGTCACCGTCAACGCCCGCTGCCTCGACGGCATCGACGGGCCGAGCCTGAAGCCGACGCGGTTCTTCGACGGCCGTCACTGGGAGGAGGCGCAGCGCCGCCGCGTCGCCGAAGAGGGGCTGGCGCCGCCCGCTCGATCGAACGGCAGGGTGACCCTGCAGCGCATCCTCGACCGTGCGCCGGAATAATGTTTCGCCCTTCCGACTAGGCTGCCGCCCCTCACCCCACCCTCACCCCCTCCCCACGAGTGGTCACGAGTGGGGAGAGGGAGGGACACGCGACAGCGCGAGAGTGAGGGGCAATTCTCTCCGCGGAATGGCGAAAGTGAAGACACTCGCCGCAACGCAGGCGCATGGCTGGCCGGCGTCAATCGCGCGTCGCGCGACAGATTTCCGATGACAGCGCGTCGACGGAAGCCCTATCTCGGACGACGTTCGTCGGAAAGCGCGTCAGCCGTCGGGCGCGGCATGACGGCTGCGCCCCTGATCAGGGCCGTCACCGGCGCCGGACCGGAACGGCGGGGATCGGGAGGAAATGCCGGGTATCGACGTCTTGCGCAAGCGCTTCGCGGTCGCACCGCGGCGCCGTCAGGCGAGTGCCGAGCCGGCGGGCGCAGCGCTCCTCGGCATACCCGATTACTGGCGCCTCTGGCTGGTCGGGCTCGTGGTCTTCGCGGTGCGCTGGCTCGAAATGCTGGCGGTCGCCGTATTCGCCTACCAGCGCACCGGCTCGGCCTTCATCGTGGCGGTCCTGGCGATGCTGCGCCTGCTCCCGATGGCGCTCCTCGGTGCGGTAATCGGCGCCGTCGCGGAACGGTTCGAACGGCGCACGACGCTCGCTTTTGTCGTGCTCCTGATGTTGCTGACGTCGCTCGCGCTAGCGCTCCTCGCCTGGACGGGAACTCTTGCCGTCTGGCATCTCGCGGTTGCCAGTCTGCTGAACGGCATTGGCTGGACCTCCGACAACCCGGTGCGCCGCACGATGATCGGCGAAGTCGTCGGCGCCGAGCGGATGAGCGCCGCGATGTCGATCGATGTCGGCGCCAACAATGCGAGCCAAGTCGTCGGCCCGGCCTTGGGCGGGACGCTGTTGGCGCATTTCGGGATCGCCGGCGCGTTCACGACCAGCGTCCTGTGCTATCTCGTCGCCCTCGCGGCGGCGTTGCAGGTGCGTCACCGCAACCGCGCGGCACCGCCTCGATCGGAAGGCGTGATCGAACGAATGCTCGCCGGGCTGGCGCTGGTCCGTCAAGACCGGCGCCTCGGCGCGACGCTTGTCATTACCGTCATCTACAATGTATTTGGCTGGCCGTTTACCAGCCTGGTGCCGGTGATCGGCCAGGGCAGCCTGCATCTCGGCCCGGTGGGCATCGGTCTGCTCGCCGGGATGGGCGGCGTCGGCTCGTTTTTTGGCGCCGTCGCGATCGCTCTCTTCGTCAGGCCGCCGTTCTTCTCGCGACTGTATGTCGGGGCCGTCGTCCTTTATCTGCTCCTCGTGCCGCTCTTCGCGCTGGCGCCGCTCCCGGCGCTCGCCGGTCTGGTGCTGCTGCTGACCGGATTGGCCAATGCCGGCTTCAGCATCATGCAGGCGACCCTGGTATTTCTGTCGGCTCCGGCGGACCGGCGCAGCTGCGTCTTCGGCGTGCTGTCGGTGTGCATCGGGGCCGGGATGATCGGGTTTTTGTTGATTGGCCTCGTCGCGGCCGCGATCGGCGCGACATCGGCGATCGTGCTGACCGGAACCGAAGGCCTCTTGGCGCTTTGGCTGACTCGGCGCTGGTGGCGCCCGCTGGCCACCCGCTAGTCCGGCGCGACCGGAGCCTGCGCGGAAATTTTCTCGGCGGGCGAGAGCCCGATGTATCCTTGTCGCCAGCCATCGGCGACGGCGCCAGAATGCCGCCGTCAGCGGGAGAAGAATAATGCCGTCGACCTCGCTGGATTTGCACCGGGCCGCCGAGACCTGCGGCATCGATTATGTCGAACTGGCGCGCGGCCTCGCGCCGATGTTGCGCGAGGCGGCCGACGAGATCGAGGAACAGCGGCAGCTGCCGGCAAGGGTGGTCGAGGCGCTGATTGAAGGAGGCTTCTTCCAACTCTTACTGCCGCGCTCGCTCGACGGTGCCGAACTGCACCCGCTGCACTATGTCCAGGTCCTCGAGGAAGTCGCCAGGATAGAGCCCAGCACGGCCTGGTCGCTCGGGCAGAATTCCGGCTGTTCGATGACGGCCCCCTATCTCGACCCGGCGGTGGCGCGCGAGATCTTTGGACCGCCGCATGGCATCCTCGCCTGGGGACCCGACGTGCCGGGCGCCGGACGGGGTGTTGTCGTCGCGGGCGGCATCCGGGTCACCGGGCGCTGGGGCTTCGCGACCGGCAGTCGGCACGCGACATGGCTCGGGGCGCATGTTCCGCTCTTCGAGCCCGACGGGACGCCGCGCCGCAACCCGAACGGCCGTCCGGCCGTGCGCACCGTGCTGTTCCCAAAGGCGAGCGCCGAAATCATCGACAATTGGCAGGTCATCGGCTTGCGCGGCACGGGCAGCGACAGCTACGCGATCGAAGAGCTGTTCGTGCCACAGGAGTACACCTGCGGGCGCGACAATCCGGCCGAGCGGCGCGAGCCGGGTCTCTTGTACAAATTCACCAGCGGGATGGTGTATGCGATGGGCTTTTCGAACGTGTCGCTCGGCATCGCTCGCGGCACGCTCGAGGCGTTCATCGAACTGGCGCGCGACAAGGTTCCGCGCGGCGCCCGCAACCCGCTGCGCCACAACAACGTGATCCAATCGCAAGTGGCGCAATGCGAGGCCAAATTGCGCTCGTCTCGCGCCTATGTTCACGCGACCCTGCGCGAGATGTGGGACACGGCGGAACGCAACGGCGATTTCGCGCCGGAGCAGCATGCGCGGCTGCGGCTTGCCGCGACCTGGGCGATCCAGCAGTCGCGCGAGGTCGTCGCGGCCGTCTACAGCGCCGCGGGGGCCACCGCGATCTTCAACGAAAACCCATTCGAACGGCGGTTTCGCGACATGCATGCCGGCAGCCAGCAGGGCCAGGGCCGGCCTGTACATTTCGAAACGGTCGGCCAGATCCTACTCGGCCTGCCGCCCGAAGGAAGGATGTTCCGGTAGCGTGTGGCTGGCCGGGGAGCTTCCCCGGGTCGGTCGCACCGGGTCCTTTCCGCTTGACGCAGCGCGCAGCTGCCCGGTGTGGCGGTAGATCTGCTGACGGGTGCTGCGCAGACCAGGGATACCGTAACGATCGAGCGCGGTCTCCCAGGCGGCGAATTCCTCCGGCGATATCGCATAGCGCCGCGATACCTCCTCGCGGCTGATGACCCCGTTGCGCGCGGCGAGCACGACCGCCGCCTTGCGGCATGGCGACCACCGTGCATCGGGCGGCGGCAACGCCGGAGCGAGAGCCACGAGATCCTCGACGACGATGTGCTTGGCGGAGGTCATTGCGGTCCTGGTGACACCTCACACCGGCAGCGCGTCCTCCGAAAGGGCAAGAAGCGCTGTCCGACGGTAGCTACGACATGGTTGAACCGTCATTTATTCCCTGCGGCCGCTCGAAAAGCCGGTGGCAAACGCCGGGAAAGGAGGCTTGCAGCGCGACAGCGCTCATACTAAAGGGTGGGCTAATCGGGAACGGATTGACGCCGCGTGCCGAACCCGTCGGCGCCGGCCACGCCTCGCAGCGCCGGATGCGCAGGTTCCCGTCGCCACCGCGGGCTTTGGCCGCGGTTTACCGCCGTCGCGCCGCCGCGCGACCCATGTCGACGCAGCAAATTGACTTACGCCGTTTCCGGCACGAATTGAAGACCGGCGAGCGTTGCCGGATCGTCCACCGTAGGCTCGGGGAATTGCCCTCTCCCTGCATCAGCCTTTTAACCGGGATCTGACCAGGCAGGTGGCGGATGCAATTGCGGCAAGCCCGCCGCGCGGGATGCCGGCCGGGCCGGTGTGCGCCGGCTTGATCGACCGGATCGCCACCTCATCCGGTCGTGGATGACATTGCAGCGCCTGCTCCTCGGCCTCGTCGACTGTTGCCGCCGCAGCGCGTTGCTCGTGCTGCTGGCAGGGGCCGCCCTTTCCGTCTTCGGCGGGATCTATGCCGCCGGTCACCTCGGGATCGACACCGACACCGACGACATGTTCGCCACGAGCCTGCCCTGGCGTCGGGCGGCTCTGACCTTCAAGGCGGAATTCCCGCAATTCAGCGACCTCCTCGTGGCCGTGATCGACGCCAAGGAGCCGGAGGAAGCGGCGGCAACCGCCGCCGGCCTGGCCAAGGCTCTTGCCGCCGATCATGCCCATTTCCACAGCGTCACACGTCCCGATGCCTCGCCGTTCCTGCAGCGGGAGGGGCTGCTGTTCCTCGATGCCAAAGAGCTCGAGGCGTTGCTCGAACGGGTCATCAACGCCCAACCCTTCCTCGGGCAGCTCGCCCAGGATCCGAGCGCGCGCGGGCTCTTTGCCGCGCTGTCTCTACTCGGCAAGGGAGTTGTCGAAGGAAATGCCGATCTGACGCCTTACCGGGCGGCGCTGACGGCGTTTCAGCAAGCGATGAGCGAGGCGCTGGCCGGGCACCCGCAGCCGCTGTCCTGGACCGGGCTGATCGGCGGCAAGGCGGCCGAGTTGGGCGGCCCGTATAAATTCGTCCTGGCGCAGCCGGTGCAGGATCTGGGCGTGCTCGAACCGGGCGGTGCCGCGACCCGCGCCTTGCGCCGGGCCGCCGCGCAGCTCGAATTCGTCAAGTCCGGCGATGCGCGGGTCCGCGTCACCGGCAGTGTCGCGCTCGCCGACGAGGAGTTCGCGAGCGTCGCGCAGGGAGCGGTCGCCGGCTTGATCGGCAGCGTCGTCTTGATCTCGCTGTGGCTGTTCCTGGCAGTCCGCTCGTGGCGCCTCATCGTACCGATCCTGGCGACCCTGGGACTGGGTCTGATGCTGACCTTGCTGTTCGCCGCCGCCGCGATCGGGACCCTCAATCTCGTCTCGGTCGGCTTCGGCGTTCTCTTCGTCGGCATCGCGGTCGATTTCGCGGTTCAGTTCTGTGTGCGCTACCGTGCGATGCGCTACGCGCATCCCGATCCGGCGGCGGCGCTGGCAGAGACGGGCCGCCGCGTCGGCGGCCAGATCCTGGTGGCGGCGCTAGCGACGGCCGCCGGATTTCTCGCCTTTGTACCGACCGAGTTTCGCGGCGTCGCCGAGTTGGGGCTGATAGCCGGGGTCGGCATGCTGATTGCCTTCCTCTGCACGATGACCTTTCTGCCGGCGATGATCGCCCTTTGCCGGCCGCGCGGCGAACCCGCCGAGATCGGCTTCCGCCGGGCGATGCCGCTCGACGCGGCGATCCGGCGCCGGCCCCGGCGGGTGCTGCTGACGTTTGCCGCGCTCGCGGTTCTCGCCGTCTTCCTGTTGCCGCGCCTCTCCTTCGACTCTGATCCGCTCGACACGAAGAACCCCCACACCGAGGCGATGCAAACTTTGCGGGACCTGATGAATTCGCCGCTGACCAATCCCTTCACGATCGACATCCTGACGCCGAACCCTGCGGCCGCGGCGCGCCTGGCGGCGAAACTGAAGAGTTTGCCGTTGGTCGCCGGGGTCGAATCGATCAACAGCTTTGTGCCAGACGAGCAACAGGCAAAGTTGGCGCAGATTTCCGATGCGGCGCTGCTCTTGGGGCCGACGCTGATGCCACAGGCGCCGGCGGCACCGCTGACGGCGGCGGCGATCAGAACGGCTGCCCAGAGTGCTGAGGCCGAGCTCAAGCGGGCGGTCGAAAAACGCCCGCAGGATCGTCTGCTGGCGGCGATCGCCGCCGATCTCGGCAAGCTCGCTGGCGCGCCGGACGCGGTATTGCGCGCCGCCAACCAGGCCTTGACGCGCTTTCTGCCGCAGGAGCTCGATCAGCTGCGCACCGCACTTGCCGCGCAGCCGGTGACGTTGCAGTCGATCCCGCCGGCGCTGGCGCGCGACTGGCTGCTGCCGGATGGCCGCGCCCGGGTCCAGGTACTGCCGAAAGCACAGGCGGCAAATAGCCGGGGGCTTGCCGAATTCGTCGCCGAGGTGACGGCGGTGGCGCCCGATGCCGGCGGCTCGGCGGTCACAATCAAGGCGACGAGCGCCACGATCGTCGGCTCGTTCCGCTCGGCGGCGGTTTCGGCACTTGCGGCGATCGCCCTTATCCTGTTCGTCGCGCTGCGCCGCGTGCTCGACATGTCGCTGGTCCTGGCACCGCTGCTCTTGTCGTCGCTGATGACCGTCATCGTCATGGTGCTGCTGCCGCTGCCGCTCAATTACGCGAACATCATCGCGCTGCCGCTGCTGCTCGGCGTCGGGGTGTCGTTCAACATCTATTTCGTGATGAACTGGCGGGCCGGGCAGGTTGCGATGCTCGGCTCGGCGACCGCCCGCGCGATCCTGTTCTCGGCATTGACCACCGGCACGGCCTTCGGCTCGCTCGCGCTGTCGGCGCATCCCGGGACGGCGAGCATGGGCCGGGTGCTGCTGATCAGTCTCGGCTGCACCTTGCTCGCGAGCCTCGTCTTCATCCCGGCGCTGTTGGCGGCGATCCCGGCGCCGGCGCGCCGCGGCAACGGTGATCCGGAGCAGCAGCGGGAATTTTGATCCGATCGCCGCTCTGTCTGTCGTTTTGGCCCGGTTCGCAACAATCCCCGCAAGTGGGTCGAACGCGCCGTATCTCTCCGATCCGCGCCCTCCCCTCCGACTGAAGCGCGTCGCCACGTCGCCACGACCATTACACATAACCAACAGGGTATGGCTAATTCAAGGATGCTATTCAGGATCGGAGCCGCTCACGACGCGCCTCCCATGGCCGGTGGCTCCTGTGACGAGGAACATTATGCCGCGCCACGTTCTCGCTTGACTCATAGCCAGCGCAGCGGTTTCCATAAAGCAATAGCCGGTAGGTTATCGATCCTCATGCCGAACGCTCAGGATGTGCTCTTCAGAGCGCTGGCCGATCCAACTCGGCGGGCTCTCTTCGAACGGCTGTGCCGCGAAGGCGAAAAGACGGTCCGGGCTCTGACGGCTCGGGCCGGGGTCACGCAACCGGCCGTGTCAAAGCATCTTGGGGTCCTGAAGCAGGCCCGCTTGGTGCGCGATCGGCATGAAGGTCGCCAGACGCACTATAGCGCGCAGCTCGGCGCCTTGGCTCCGCTGATCGACTGGGCAAGTCAAATGGCCGGGTTCTGGCAAAGCCGATTCGACCACCTCGAAGATCTGCTGAAAAGGTTGGACCAATGACCAATAATGCGACCGAGACGCTCTCCGTCATTGTCGAACGTGAGATGCCTCATTCGCCGGAGAAGATCTGGCGCGCGCTGACGCAACCACACCTGATCGCGGAGTGGCTCATGAAGAACGACTTCAAGCCTGTGGTGGACCGCCGTTTCAATCTTCGCGCAGACTGGGGTACTGTCGACTGTCAGGTCCTGGCGGTCGAGCCGAACAAAACGCTGTCTTACACCTGGGCGGTCTATGGTCTCGAGAGTGTCGTTACCTGGACTCTCACCCCGACGCGCACGGGGACCCAAGTGCGCATGGAGCGGTCGGGCTTCCGGTCGGATCAGCAGCAGTTCTACCAGGGCGCCAAGGGTGGGTGGCAGCAGTTCCTTGCCGCCCTGGAGCAGGTCTTGGCGCGGATTTAGTGAAGTCTGCCGGCAAATGCGCTCCTCGCCGCATCGATGAATTGTTGCCATGCAGCCGGAGCATCGTCTCCCGACCCGCCCTAATCGCCCGGCGCCGCCCTCGGCTGCGCCGGGGCGGCGCCGGCGCCACCCTCCCCCACCGGACCGGTCACGACCTCCGGGCGGATCCCGAAATACGCCATATAGTTTTTGTAGCGCTCGCGTTCGCGCGCCGCATCGAGGCCGTGCTCGGCGAAACGATAACGCCGGGCGCCGTAGCCGCCATTCGGCTTTGCCGCCACCAGCCGGCGGATCGACTCGGCCGCCGGCGGCGCGAGCTCAATCCCGAAATGCCGGTAGATGCCCGCCACGGTGCCGAGAGGATCGCGCGCCAGGTCGGCGTAATGGACGTGACAGATTGGCGCGGCGAAGGGTTGCCGATCGGCGGCCGAGATCATCAGCCCTGCCGCCGCCAGCCAGCGGTCGCTGTCGCCGCGGCCGATCTCGATCTTGTCGATATGACGCGTGAAGGGTCGGCGCAGCACCCCGGTCAATCGGGCCACCGAGAGGAGGACGGCGAGCGGATCGCGGTGCACGAAGACGAGACGGGCATCGGGATAGACCTCGCGGATCGCCGCCAACGCGAAGACGTGGTCCGGGCATTTCAACACCCAGCGCCCGGTCCGGCCTGACTGATGCTGGAGGTGCTGCAAGAAGCGCCTGTGGAACCGATACGCGTCGAGGTGCCCGTTCTCGTCCAGCCAGCGGCGATAGCTGGGTATTCGGTAGGTCGTGTCGAAGCGCAGGCTGGCGAAGACATGCGCCGTGATCTCCGAGCATTCCTGCGGCGAGGTGGCGACGATCGGATGCAGCCGGCGGAACTCGGGCGCCAACAAAGAGAACAGGCGCAGCTGCCGGGCGACGTGCCGCGGCCGGCGGTCGGCGCCGGTCTTCGTCGTCGGATAGGGATGGATCAGCTGCCAGACGCGCGGCGCCATATTCGCCGGATCCTCGGCGAGGAGGCTGTGCAGAAAGGTCGTGCCGGAGCGCGGCAGGCCGGTGACAAAGATCGCCTTCTCGATCGGCAGGTCGAGGATTTCCGGCGCCGCCAATTCCTCGGCGCGCAACCGCAGCAGGTTCGAGAGGAAGCGCACGCCGTCCCAGCGGATCGCGAACCGCCCGAACAGGCTGAGATCAGCCTCCTCCCGGCAGCAGCGCAACAGCATCTCCAGCGCCTCGGCAAACGGGGTCGCGCCGAAATCGGCGAAACCCATGCGCCGCCTTGCCTCGGCAACCAGGTTCTCGGCACGCGGGAGGCCGCCGAAGACGGCTAGTGGGTGAGCCATTAGAGCCATTAGAAGGATGTCAGCGCGGCGGCCGGCCGGAGGCTCGGCGGCGTTCGCCGGCAGGAGCCTTTCCCGTTGGTGCCCAATTTGCCTCGCGGCATGTGCGCCGGCCGAGCGGGTCTGGGTCGAGGCGGCGCCCCGCCAGCGCGCCTAGCCAATCGAGCCCGGCACGCAGCCGGACGACCTCGCCGACGACGACAATCGCCGGGGTCTCGACGACGCCGGCGGCGTCTGCGATCTCGCCGAGGCGCGATACCAGCACCTGCTGCGCCGCTGTCGTCGCCTTGCCGACCACCGCCGCGGGCTCGTCGCTGTCCCGGCCGGCGGCAATCAGCCGGGCGACGATGTTCGGCAGATGTTTTAGCGCCATGTACAGGACGATAACCGGCGCGCCGCGCGCGATGGCGTCCCAGTCGAGGCCGTCCGGCATCGCTCCGTCGCTGTTGTGGCCGGTGACGAAGGTCACCGCCGAGTTGGTGGAGCGGTGGGTTACCGGGATGCCGGCATAGGCGAGCCCGCCGATCCCAGCGGTGATCCCGGGCACGATGCGGAACGGAACGCCGGCAGCGACCAGCGCCAGCGCTTCCTCGGCGCCCCGCCCGAATACACAAGGATCGCCGCCCTTGAGGCGCAGCACCCGACGGTCTTCGCGAGCCAGCCGGATCAGCCCCGCCGAGATGTCGGGCTGGCGCGACGACGGGCGACCGCCGCGCTTGCCGGCATAACTGAGCACGGCGCCCGGCCGCGCCAAGGCGAGGATCCGCCGGTCGACAAGCGCGTCGTAGACGACGTTGTCGGCACGACCGAGAGCATGCAACGCCAGCACGGAAAGGAGCCCCGGATCGCCCGGGCCGGCACCGACGAGCCAAACGCTGCCGGCCGCGAATTCCGGCAGAACGAGACCTGCGCTGTCGATCACGCGCGATTCCCCCGTGTATGTGACCACCTGGCCCGGGCGCGGGCCGCTAGAACGTGGTCATCGCCGCCCGGTTTGCCAGAACGCTTTGGACCGAGTTGCACGCGGTGATCACCTCCTTGATGGGCTCGGCTAAGGTGACTCGCGCCCAACCGAAGCAGCGACCGGTCAGGGCCGTCGATTCGATCGGGACCGGCTCTGGCGCTACCCGAAGGTGCCGCCGCTGACATGGGCGAGGCTGGCCGGCGCTGCATGGTCGGCGGGCCCGAGCGCCGAGCCGCTGTCGACGAGCCGCGGCGAGACGGCCGGTCGCGTCTGCGGTGGTGCGCCGAACCAGGTCATCTCTTGCCCGGCAGTGGCCTCGTGCTCGCTGACCTCGGTGCCGTGGTGACCAGCGCTGGAGAGGGTGAAGACGTAGCCGGAGAAATCCTGCCTCGGGTCGAAGAACAGCTTGTAGGTCTTGCCGCCCTCGGTGATCCGCAGCTCGTTATTGACACCGAGCGAGGCGTGGGCGCCGGACACGAACGCGATCGACGCGAGATAGATGATATCGCCGGGCGCGAAGCCGGAAATGACATGTGCCGGACCCGGCAATGTTGCGCCCTCGACGATCAGGCTGCCGCTGGTGCCGGCGGCGAAATCGATGGTGCCGCCGACGGCATAGTGCCGATCCAACACTAGGCTGCCGCCGCTGATCTCCGGTGCCACGATGACGCCGTCGGAAAGGACGACCGCCTCGCCGCCGCTGCCGATCACCGAGCCGCTCGCCACACCGGCAGAGAGGATATTTTCGTAGCCGCCGCTGAGTGTCGTGCTGCGCGCCACACCGCCGGCCGAGACCACTAGGCTCCCGTTCGTGCCGATCACCGTGCCGAATGCGACGCCGCCGGAAGCGACGTCGACCTGTCCTTCGTCGATGACGACCGTGCCGCGGGTGACGCCGCCTAATTCGACGAACTCGAAACCGCCGCTGAGCGTCGTGCCGCTCGCCACGCCGCCCGAAGAGACGATTTCGCGGCCATCGAGCTCCGCTTGGGTGTCGCGCGCCACACCGCCGGAGACAACGATTTCTTCGCCGAGAATGCGGAGTACGGTAACCGCCGCGACACCGCCGGAAGAAACGATCTCCTTGCCGCCGCTGTCTACCAACGTGGCCCTTGCCAAGCCGCCGGAGAGGGTCAGCACGCCGCCCGAGAGGATGTGCGTGCGAATAGCGCGGCCGCCGGAAAACACCTCCATCGTGTCGCCGGCGCCGAGGGTCCTGTTGGAGACCGTCCGGCCCGAGCTGACGCTAATGACAGTGGCGGCGGCGCTCGCCGATGCCGCCAACCCGGCCACGGCCGGCGCCGGGGTCTCGGTCACCTCGGTGCCGCCATTGTCGTTGCTTAGGGCGAAGACATAGCCGGAGAAATCCTGCGTCGGATCGAGATAAAGCGTGTAGGTCTTGCCGCCCTCGATGACCTCAAGCGCGTTGCCGGCGCCGAGCGTGGCGCTGCCGCCCGAGACGAACGCGACCGAAGCGAGATCGACGACGTCGCCCGGGGCGAAGCCGGAGATGATGTGCGCCGAGCGCGGCAACCTACTACCGGAGACGACCAAGCTGCCGCTGGTGCCGGCGGCGAAATCGATGGCGCCGCCGACGACATAGTGCCGTTCCAGCACCAGGGTGCCGCCGCTGATTACCGGCGCCACGATGAGGCCGCCGGAATCGACGACCGCCTCGCCGTGGCTGGCCATCGCCGCGCCGCGAGCCACACCGCCGGAGACGACGATCTCTTCGCCGCCGCTGACGGTCGTGCCGACCGCCACGCCGCCGGCGTAGACGAGCTCGTAGCCGACGACGACTTCGGTGCCGCGCGCCACGCCGCCGGAGGTAACGATCTTGTTGCCGGCGCTGAGCACCGTGCCTCGCGCCACACCGCCGGGGCCGACGACCGCCGCGCCACCGCTGTCGATCACCGTGCCAATTGCCAAGCCGCCGCGGAGGACGTCTTCGCTTCCATAGGCCCCCGCGACCACCGTGCCGCGCGTCACGCCGTGGACGACCTCTCTTCCCTTGTTGATCATCGTGCCGACCGCCAGACCGCCGGAATAGACGGTCTCTCTTCCGAAGGCGCCCTTGATCATCGTGCCGCGCGCGAGGCCGCCGGAAGAGACGATCTCTTCGGCGCCATGATGGACCACCCCCCCGCCGGCCACGCCGCCGGAAGAAACGATCTCTTCGCCGCCGCTGCTAACCACCGTGCCGCCGGCCACACCCCCGGAGGAGACGAGCGCTTCGCCGCCGGAACTGACCGCGGTGGCCCTGGCCGTGCCGCCGGAGAGAGTCAGCACGCCGCCGGCGAGGACGTCGGTGCGGATGGCGGTGCCGCCGGAAAACACCTCCATCGTGTCGCCGGCGCTGAGGGTGACGCCGCTGACGGTCTGGCCCGAGCTGACGCGAATGTCGGTCATCGCAACTCTCCGTTATTTGGCCGAGAAAACGCGGTCGGGGCGATGAAGCCCGGGATACGGCGCACGATCTGCTTCACCTGCTCGGCGGTGATCAACCGCGTGCATTCGAACTGGCGCGGCGTGCCGGCATGACGCGGGCACCAGAGGAAATCGTGATGGTCGAAACGGTGCTTGGGGTCGTTCCAGCAGCCATTGCAGGCGTGGTAGTTGACGACCCGATACGGCGTGGCGAATTCGTTCACCGGATGGGTGAAGCCGCTGATCAGGACGACCGGCGTCCCGACTGCCCAGGCGAGCCAGCTGAGGCCGCTCGACAGGCCGACGAAGAAGGCGGCGTGTTTGAGCCACCGGGCCCGCTCCAAAAGCGGCCGGTCGCCGGTCTCGTCCTCTGCCCCGTAGGGGATGTGGTTCCAGACGATGCCGGCGCCGTGCACCGGTTGCTGGTCGATGCAGACGACGCGGTAGCCGGCATCTTTCAAATACCGGACGAGTTCGCGCCAGCCGTTCGGGTTGTTCCAATATTTCGCCTGCGTCGTCGATTGCGCAGCGATGCACACATAGGGCTCGGGCACCGGCCGGCGGTCGCCATCGCCGGCGAGCGCGATGCGGGGCGGCGCCTCCGCCGGATCGACGCCGAGGATGTAGCCGGCGGTGCGGTGCAGCCCGACGAGACGAAAGTCACAGGGCTGCCAGATATTGTCGAGATCATCGAAAAAGAGGCCGAGCGAATAGGTCGCGTAGAACCCGTCGGGCGGCACGTCCTCGTGCGTGAGGAAACGGATTTCCGGATAGACGTCGCGGAATAGCGGGATCAGCCCTTCGGCCATCGCGCAGGTCAGGCGGCAATCATGCTTTTCGCGGAACTTCGCCGCATAGGGCAGCCAGCCGAGCGTGTCGCCGATCGTGCCGACCGGAAACTGGATCAGGACCTCGCGGCCGGCCGCCGAATAATCGTGGCGGAAGACGCTATCGCCCTTGTCCCACACCTCGACCCGAAAGCGCACGAAATAGCGTTTGGCGCTGTTGACGAAGGCGCCCTGGTTCTCGCTCTGGAACAGGACGTTGCCGGTGTCAAGATCGTCGAGCCGGATGCGCCAGTCGCCCGGCGGCAGGACGACTCGGGCACCGAGGTTGAAATCAAAGCGGATGCCGAGCGGCCCCGACTGGGTCGGCACCGCGGCGGCCGCGGGATAGGCGGAACGCGCCGGCGAGGAGCCGGGGGGCTCAGCCTCGGCGGCCAGACCCGATGCCGTCGTGTCGGGCGCCGGCGACGGCCGATCGCGATCTTCCAAATCGACAGACAACATGCGGGTCTCCCGAAGCCTGCCCGGCCGACATCGAGGATCGGCCGGCCGTCGGGGGAATTTTTGAAAGCGCCACTTTTACTGCCATCCTCGGCCGCCCGCGCATATTGGTGCCGCTGTCCTGTTTCGGGAAGAATAGGGCGGTTCTGCGGCGCGCATCCCCCGGCAAGCCCGGACGGCATCCCGAGTCGGCGTAGCGGAAGACCATGAGTGCGTTGCGATGGGGCGGAGCGGTTTTCGATCGGTCAGACCGCGAAGCCGCGGAGCCGGGGTGGGGCGATGTCGTCAGACCGAGAGCGAGATCGCTGAGCCGCGTCGACTCGATCGGGAACTGGTCTAAGATCGCGGTATGGGGAGGCAGGGCAGGATAGCTGACAGGACCGCGTTGCGCCGCGGCTGGACGACCGGTGCCTGCGCCGCCGGCGCGGCGCGAGCCGCCTATCTGGCGCTCGTCTGCGGGCAGTTTCTCGATCCGGTGACGATCCGCCTGCCGCGCGGCGGTACCGCCTCCTTCTCTCTGGCTCTCGCCGAACGGGCCGCGGGTCGAGCGCGCGCCGGCATCGCCAAGGACGCCGGCGACGATCCCGACGTGACCCACGGCGCGCTCGTCATCGCCGAAGTCGCGTGGGCGGCGCCCGGTTCCGGCATCGGCTTCGCCGCCGGCGAGGGGGTCGGCGTCGTCACCCGCGCCGGGCTGCCGCTCGCGGTCGGCGAGCCGGCGATCAACCCGGCGCCGCGTGCCCTGATCCGCGACACGCTCGGCGAGGCCGCCGCCGACCGCGGCCTAGCGCCGCCCGACGCCGTCGTGACGATCTCGATTCCGGACGGCGACGCGCTTGCCGCCAAAACGATGAACGCGCGGCTCGGCATTCTCGGCGGGCTGTCGATCCTCGGCACGACGGGCATCGTCATTCCCTATTCCTGCGCCGCCTGGATACACGCGATCGAGCGCGGCATCGACGTCGCTCGGGCGGCCGGTATCGAGCATATCGCAGCCGCCACCGGCGCCATCTCGGAGCGCGCCGTGCAGCGCCTCTATCGGCTGCCCGACCACGCCCTCGTCGATATGGGCGATTTCGCCGGCGGCACACTGAAATATCTGCGGCGTCACCCGGTCCCCCGGCTGACCATCGCCGGCGGCTTCGGCAAGCTCGCCAAGCTCGCGCAAGGGCACCTCGATCTGCACTCGGCGCGCAGCCGGGTCGACGCCGCCCGGCTCGCCGGGATACTGGTCGAGGTCGGCGCCGATCGGGCGGTGTGCGAGCGCGCCGGCGATGCGACCGGAGCCGCGGAAATTCTCGCCCTGGCCGATCGCTGGCGCGCGGCGTTGGCCGAGCGCGTTGCAACAGAGGCTCGGGCGGTGGCGCTCGCCCAGTTGCGCGGCGAGACCGCGGTCGAAGTCGCGATCGTCGACCGCGCCGGCGACCTTCTGGCGCGCGTCGCCCGATGACGACGCCGTCCCTGTTGATCCTCGGCGGCACCGCCGATGCCGCTTCCCTCGCCGGTGCGGCGCTCGACCGCTTTGGCGGCGCGTTCCCGGTCGTCACGTCGCTGGCCGGCCGGACCCGTTGGCCGGGTCCGATCCCCGGGCAAACCCGCGTCGGCGGTTTCGGGGGGCCGGCGGGCCTCGCCGCCTATCTCGGCCGGCACGGCATCGACCGGCTGATCGACGCGACCCACCCGTTTGCCGCCCGCATCTCGCGCGCGGCGCGGTTGGCCTGCGAGATGGCGGATGTGCCGCGGCTCATGCTGCTGCGCCCGCCCTGGCAACGCCACCCGGACGATCGCTGGATCGAGGTCGACAGCATGGCCGAGGCGGCGGCGGTCGTCGGACGCATCGCGCGCCGCGTCTGGCTGACGATCGGCGCCGGCGAGATCGCCGCATTCTCGCCGCTCACCGCGGTGCATTTCCTGGTGCGTCTCGTCGAGCCGCCGCGGCAGCCGCTGCCGCTGCGCCACTGCGAGGTGATCCTCGGGCGCGGCCCGTTTGCGCCCGCCGAAGAGCGCCGGCTCTTCGAAAGGCACGCGATCGAGGTGCTCGTCTCAAAGGCGAGCGGCGGCGGTGCCACCGAGGCAAAGCTGGTCGCCGCCCGCGAATTGCGGGTGCCGGTCGTGATGCTGCGGCGGCCCGCACCCGAACCGGGGGCGGCGGTCGAAACCATCGCCGCGGCGCTCGACTGGCTCGCCGCACCGGCCGATCGCCCGGCGCCAGGGCTAGACATGGGCTAGGCATGGGCTAGGGAGGGTGTCATGAAACGGCCTCGCTCGGCCATCCTCGGGCTCGCGATCCTGTTCGTCGTGACCGCCGCCGCCCGCGCCGATGATTACGGCGGCAACCCGGTGCGGGCGGCGCAGCAGAACGACGCCGCGGCGATCCGCGCAATGTTGGCCAACGCTGACAGCAACCCGAACCAGACCGACGAAGACGCGCGCACGGCGCTGCATTACGCCGCGCTCAACGGCAATTCAGAGATCATCGCGATATTGATCAAGGCCGGCGCCAGGCTCGATGCCAAGGACTCGCTCGGCAACACGCCACTGCACCTGGCGGCCGAACGCGGCCAGACCGAAGCCGGCGAGTTCCTGCTCGCGGGCGGCGCCGCGGTCGACCCGCAGAACCATGACGGCATGACACCGCTGATGATCGCGGCAAGCAGCGGCGACACCGAGCTCGTCCTCGCGCTCTTGGCCAAAGGGGCGAGCCCGACGATTAGCGACTACACCGGTCGCGACGCGCTCGCCTGGGCCG
Organism: uncultured Alphaproteobacteria bacterium; assembly: GCA_963790875.1. Classification (GTDB taxonomy): domain Bacteria; phylum Pseudomonadota; class Alphaproteobacteria; order ATCC43930; family CGMCC-115725; genus AP-15. The sequence continues at coordinate 597,663 of CAWBQT010000008.1, read as the reverse complement.
AGGACAGCCATCATGCGGCGATCGTCGCCGCCTTGAAGCGGGCCGAGAGCGGCAAGGGTTCCTGAGGCGCAGGGATGCGGGCGCCCCGATCTCTCGCGCCCAGAGCGACTTTCGTTTTCTTCCGGCAGGCAGGATGCGATAATTGCCGCAACGCGTCGCCCGGCAACTCTGGGCGATATCGGCAGCGACAGAGAGGAGGCGAAGGATGTCGGTCGCGACCCAGGGCTACGACGTCGGCGGGATCGTTCTGCCGCGTCCGTTCAAGATCCGCCGGCTCGGCCATTTCGGGTTCAATGTCGAGAAGCTGCCCGAGGGCCGCGCCTTTTACGGCGATCTGCTCGGCTTCACCGCCTCCGACACGCTCGATTTTTCGCGTATGCCGTGGTTCCCGAAGGATGCCGATCTCGGCGACCCGCGCGGCTATTTCATGCGCTACGGCACCGATCATCATGCCTTCGTGCTGTTTCCGAAGAAGGTCATGGACCACCGCGCCGACCGGAAATTCGCCCCGGAGGTGACGATCAACCAGATCACCTGGCAATGCGGCAGTCTCAAAGAGGTGGTCGACGCGCACCGCTATTTCGCGGAGCAGCAGGTTCGTATTCAGCGCGTCGGGCGCGACATGCCCGGCAGCAATTGGCACGTCTATGTCTACGATCCGGACGGCCATACCAACGAGTTCTATTACGGCATCGAGCAGGTCGGCTGGAACCAGTTGAGCAAGCCGCGCGACATGTATTATCGCGGCTTCCACGAAGAGCCGCCGCTGCCGCAGATGTCGGAAGCCGCCGAGCTGGCCGAAGCCCGGGTAAAGGGCATCGATGTGTTCTCCGGTCACCGCCCGGAGCAGACCCTAGCCGCGACCTTCGATGTCGAAGGCGTACTGCTGCCACGGCCGTTCAAGATCACCAAAGTCGGGCCGGTCGGCCTGTTTGTCGACGACGTCGACCGCGCCGAGGCTTTCTATCGCGACCGCCTCGGCTTCGTCGTTAGCGAAACGACGATTTATCGCGGCGCGCGCTGCGTCTTCCTGCGCTGCGGCGCCGAACATCACAGCCTCGGCCTTTACCCGAAGGAGCTGCGGCGCAGCCTGGGGCTCGCCGAGCACACGACCTGCATGTCGTTCGGCGTCGAGCTCGGCAGCTACGCGCAATTGCGCGCCGCCGTCGGTTTTCTCAAAGAGCACGGCGTGACCTTCGTCGAACTCGATCCCGCCGGAGCTCTATCCCGGCATCGACTATGCGGCCTTCGCGCGCGATCCGGACGGCCACTGCATCCAGCTCTACTATTATATGGAGCAGATCGGCTGGGACGGCCGCGTGCGCCCGGCCGCCGAGCGGCGACCGATCGCCGGCGCATGGCCCGAGACCTTGCCGCCGCTGTCCGACACTTATGTCGACCAGGTCTTTCAGGGCCCGCTCGGCTAGCCGCGGCTTGCCAGCCGGGTTACCTCGCGGCCGTGCGTGCTTTCCTCGCTTCTGAGCCGCCCCTCACCCTCCCGCTGCCGCGGGTCCGTCCCTCTCCCCGCTCCTACGGGGCTCACACAATTTCCAACGCCCGACAAATGGGTTACGAAGGCGAAACCCGTCGCGCTTGCAAGCCCTTCCCCTTGATGGGGGAGGGTTTGGGTGGGGGTGAACACCGCCGCCCTCATCGGGCAACGGAAGGGAGCAGACAGGCCGCCGCCGGTCGCGGCGGGGACTGCCGGCTTCCGGCTTGGCTTCCGGCCGCATCACCCCCACCCCGACCCGCCCCCATCGAGGGGGCGGGGGCGTGTTGTCGCCGGGCAAATGTGGAAGGTCTCGACGACTTGGTGGCGGCGCGATCCGTGAATACCGTAGCTCCCCGCTCGCGGGGAGAGGGCTGGGGTGAGGGGCCGGGGTCCCGGCGGGGCCCGTCTCCCTGCCGGAAATTGCGCGAACCTCGCCGCCCTCGATGGGGTGCCGACGCCCTGTTGACTGGCCGATCGGCAACGGCTGGCTAGGTCTGGCGCCGACCCCGATGATAGGCACTCCGCTGCGCATCGCCGTGATCGGCGCCGGCATCGGCGGCCTCACCGCCGCGCTGTCGCTGCGCCGGGCCGGTTTTGCGGTCGATGTCTTCGAGCAGGCGGAAGAGCTGACCCATATCGGCGGCGGCATCAATATGGCGCCGAACGCGGCCCGCATTTTGTACCGGCTCGGCCTCGGGGGCGGGCTCGACCGCACGGCGGTGCGGCCGGTCGGGACGCATCAGCGGCGCTGGCAGGACGGGCGCAGCTTGCAGCGGGCGTCGCTCAACCCGCGCTGCGAACAGCTCTACGGCGCGCCGCATCTGACGATCCATCGCGCCGATCTGTTGGCGGTGATCGCCGCGGGGCTGCCGCGCGAGCGGGTGCATTTCGGACACCGGCTGATCGACCTCGCCGATTTCGGCGATGCCGTCGAGGCCCGGTTCGACAACGGCGTCCGGGTCGAAGCCGATGTCGTCGTCGGCGCCGACGGCATCCATTCGACCGTGCGGACGGCGCTGTTTGGTGAGGCAGACCCGGTTTTTGCCGGCTGCGTCGCCTATCGCGGGCTGGTGCCGAGCGAGCGCATCGCCGATCTCGGGCTCGAACTCGGCTCGCAATCCTGGGTCGGGCCGGGGGCCCATTTCGTGCATTATTTCGTCTCCGGCGGGCGGCTTCTCAATTTTGTCGGCTGGACCGAGCACGACAGTTGGAACCGCGAGGACTGGACCGATCGCGCCACCGTCGCCCGCGCGCTCGCCGCGTTCGAAGGCTGGCATCCGCAGATCAGGCGGATCGTCGCCGCGGCCGACAACTGCTTCATCTGGGCCCTGTTCGATCGCGATCCATTGCCGCGCTGGTCGGTCGGGCATATCACGCTGCTCGGCGACGCCTGTCATCCGATGTACCCGTTCATGGGCCAGGGTGCGGCACAGGCAATCGAGGATGGGGCAAGCCTCGCCGCCTGTCTCGCCGCCTCTTTCGCCGGGGCCGCCGTCGATCCCGCCGCCGCCCTCGGACATTACGAGCGCCTGCGCCTGTCCCGCGTCACCCGCTTGCAGGAGATGTCGCGGGCGAACAAGACGCGCTTTCATATGCCGGACGGCCCCGAGCAGGCGGCGCGCGACCGCGAATGGGCACGAGCCGCCGACCGCTCGCCCGAGGCCTTGCACTGGCTATTCGGGTTCGATGCCGGCGTCGTTGTACCGACGGCGGCGTGAGCGGTCCGGCAATGGCGAGGTAAACCTGTTCACTGGTTCGCGTCCGCGAGCGCTCGACGGCGCCGCCGCGAATGCCTGCACGCGCGAAAGGAGAGTGCCATGCCAAGCTTTGAGCACCACGGCGCCCGGATCCACTACGAAGAGTTCGGCCGCGGGTTCCCGATCCTGACCTTTGCGCCGGCCGGCCTGCAATCGGTGATCGATGTCTGGAGCCAGCCCATGGCGCCGATCAACCCGACCACCGAATTCGCCGCGGGTTACCGCGTCATCGCGATGGATCAGCGCAATGCCGGCGGTCGATCGCGCGCGCCGATCACCGCCCGCGACGGTTGGGACGATTACACCCGCGATCACATCGCGGTGCTCGACCATCTCGGCATCGATCGCTGTCATCTCTACGGCCAATGCATCGGCGGGTCGTTCATCCTGAACCTGCTGAAGGCGCAGCCCGAACGCGTCGCCGGCGCCGTGCTGGCCCAGCCGATCGGCAGGGTCGCGGCCGCACTGCCACCGCGCCCCGCCCGCTTCGACGGCTGGGTGGAAACGCTGCGCGATCACCCGGAAGCGACCAAGGAGGTGCTCGACCGGTTCTACCGGAACCTCTACGAACCGGGTTTCGTCTACTGCGTCGACCGCGCTTTCGTCGCGAAAGTAGAAACGCCCTGTCTGGTGCTGGCCGGCAATGACGAGGCGCATCCCTATCCGATCTCGGAAGAGCTGTCGAAACTGCTGCCGAACTGCGAGTTCGTTGCGGAATGGAAGACCGGCGCCGCGCTGACCGCGGCGCGCGCGCGGGTCGAGGAGTTCCTGGCAAGGCACGCGCCGCCGCGAGGGTAGGAGAGGGGCCGGCCCCGGGCAGCTTCTGATCAGAGGCGGGTTCTGATCACAAATGTCGCCCTTTCGGCATCGGCGGTTGTGACCCACCGGCGGCCAGTGCTATAGGGCTGTCGGCGAGGGGGCTGACGTGCGCCGGTGTTATTGCCAGCTTGCGCTTCGGTTAGACGGGCGAGCGTCTCTTTTGCGACGCAGTCTCGCTGCACGCAGTTGTTTTCAGGTGTGGGCTTGAATGGACCGTAAGCGCGTGTTGATCGATGGTTTCAATCTGCGCCTCGAGTCGGGCACGGGGGTCGCGACCTATGCGCGCAATCTGAGCTATTGCACGCACGATATGGGGTACCAGACCGAAGTGCTCTACGACGTGCGCGGCGGGCCCGGGTTTCACAATCTGCTGCGCGAAATCGCTTTCTTCGACCCGCTGGTCGGCACGCCGCCGGCCATGGTGCGCTGGGCGCGTTACGCCTACGAAACCTTCAAGTTGCCGGTTGGCGTCGTTGCCCGACACGTGCCGATTACCGGCCGGGTTATCGCGACCCATTACCAGTCACGCCTGCCGTATTTCGACAAGATCTGGACGTCACCCGACGTTTTCGGGCGCGCCGAGCGGCACTTCATCGTCAACGAGTACTTCATGATCCTGTCGCGGTTGCGCGTCTACATGGACCGACCGCCGGACATCGTGCATTGGACCTATCCGTTGCCGATGTTTGTACCAGGGGCAAAAAACATCTATACGATCCATGATCTCGTGCCGCTCCGGCTGCCGTTTACCACCCTCGACAACAAAAGGCGCTATTTCCGGCTGGTGCGGATGCTGGCGCAGCGCGCCGATCACATCGTCACAGTCTCTGAAACCTCGCGCAAGGACATCATCGACCTGCTCGGCGTCGACGAATCGAAAGTCACCAATACCTATCAATCGGTCGAGATCCCGGCGAAATACGCCAATAAGCCGGCTGATCTCGTCAAGCGCGAGGTCGAAGGCACCTTCAACATCAAATACAAAGAATATATGCTGTATTTCGGCGCCATCGAGCCGAAAAAGAACGTCGGCCGTCTGATCGAGGCCTATCTCGCCTCGAAGATCGACACGCCGCTGTTGATCGTCGGCAAGCTCGCCTGGAAATCCGAGCAGGAAATGCGGCTGATGCACGACGACGCGACATCCTATTTGGAGCAAATCGGGTCTCTGACCTACCGTCGCCGCCGCATCTTCCACATCGACCATGTCCCGTTTCCGCTGCTGGTGAGCCTGATCCGCGGCGCGAAAAGCGTGCTTTTCCCGTCGCTCTACGAGGGTTTCGGACTGCCGATCCTCGAGGCGATGAAGCTCGGCACGCCGGTCTTGAGCTCGCAGGAAGGCCCGATACCTGAAGTCGCAGGCGACGGCGCCTTGCTGCTCGACCCCTATGACACGCGTGCCATTGCCGAGGGGATTCGCGAACTCGACAGCAACGCGGAGTTGCGCGTTTCGCTTGGCGCGCGCGGCCGCAAGCGCGCCAACCTGTATTCGGCGGAAGCGCAGCAGCGACGGTTGAGCGCGATCTACGACCGGGTTTTGGCACCGAAAGGTTTCCGCCGGGTCCTACCCGGGGGACGGGCGCGTGTGACCGCTCCCGCGGTGCTCGGTTCGGCGCCCCAGGCCGAGGCAACCGCGCATCCGGCTATCGTCGATCAGGGGGCCAGGGTACCGGCCATGAGCGAGATGGCGGAAGAGTAGACGCCGCTCGGAGATCGTGCTACATGCCGGCGCGGCCGCCGTTACGTAAGCGATCGTCGACCGAGTAGAGGAGCGAGCCGTTATGGCTTCGATAGAACAGCTGAAGGCGTGGTTTGAGCGCGATCTCAGGTTTGCGACCTGGGATGAGAATGCTCTGGTGACCAAGACCGGTCCGAACCAAACCGAAATTCAATTCTATACCGATATCAACGAATACGTGCTGACCCTCCTCGCCGAGGATGACGAAACAGCCTCGATCGATGCGACGGTACGAGCGCGAAAGTCGCGCGCCGGTGAAGCGGCGTCGCGGTCGCGCCGCCTCCTCGCCCCGGGGCGAAACCATCTGAACGAGAGGGTATGGCGCCGGATACTCGGCAGCATCGTCGGGCTGGAACTCGTCCGCGTGCATCGGCGCGAGCCGGCCGAACGGATGGACGAGCCCGACGACGGGGAAAAAGGCGGGATGCGCGCCACGACTGCGGGGTGCTAGCTCGACAGGTCCCCGCCGATCCGCACGGTCAGCCTGCGGTCCAGTTTCGCGCGTCGCTCTCTCGTTTTCGATGGTCATTCGCCCTGGCGGGTGTTTGCCGGAGCCGCGACGGCGGTACCGGGGCTCGCCTGCCGGTCGAAATAAGTCGTAATTGGATTACAGGATATGCACAGCAAGTCGCTCCTTGCTTCGCTCCAAACAGGAAGTGCGCCGTCGGGCAGCGCGGCGGCGGGATTCGCGGCTTTGCCGCCGCCCGGGGCGGGCCTTATTCCGAGCTTATTCGATCCGATCGATCAACTATTTATAATGCGTGCCTTGATACTTCGTCAAATCAGGATTTCGTACCGTAAGAGCCGATTCGGGTTTATGTTAGCCTTTGCCCAACCCGGCTCCATCATGCTGCTGCATATCGGCTTGATAACCTTTTATTGTGAACTTACCGGACAGGGACTGGTGTCGGGTATTCCGATCGACATTTTTATCATTGTCGGCTTCACGATCTGGTTCATGTTCAGCCACACGGCGCACGGGCAAAAGCACGTTATCGGCGAAGGGCAGGGCGCGACGTTCATGCCGCTCGTCACCCGGATGCATTTCCGCATCGCGGCCGCGCTTTGGGAACTCGTGTCCATGTCTTCGCTGTGCTTTCTCGGGCTGATTCTCGCGGAACTGTTTCACGGCGACGAGGTGATACCCAATATCCCGCTGGTTTTCGTGTTCTTTGTCATCACCATCATTCTGGGTTTTGGCACCAGGCTCGTGCTTGACGCGCTGTCGGAACGTTGGCCGATCATCCGCAGCTTGGACAAGCTGATGTTTCGATGTCTGTTCATCACTTCCGCGATTTTTTATTCGGCGATCAATATACATAAGGCGCTGGGCGACTGGATACTGTATAATCCAGTGATTCATTTAGTAGAACTGACGCGCGAAGCGTTCTATCCCGGGTATCCGGTGTTCGAGGTATCAGCGATCTACCCGACGATTTGGGCATTTGGCATGACGCTCGTCGGTCTCGTGTTGAACGTCCATTCGAAACAGTGGAAGAAAATCCACCATTGATCCAACTCATCGCGGCGGAGGAGAGCTATCGCGAGCCGGATGCGCCTCGGAGGATTATTCTTAGGCCGACAACGATCAACTTGCCCGTCGACCGGCGCCTCGCCGTGCTCGGCAAAAAGCGATCGGCCAATTCGGCCTTTTTGCGGCTGCTGGCCGGCATCACGGCGCCGACGCGCGGCAAGGTAATCTCGCATGCACGGCTGTCGCCTATCCTCAAACCGCACGAGTTGTTCCATCCCTACTTCAACGGCATGGAAAACATGCGGCACTTTGCCCGCATGCTAAATCTCGACCCTGATCGGCTGATGGTGGCTACCGATGCGTTCTCGGGTACCGGAGGGTCCCTCGGCGGGCAGGTGAAGGCGGAAGAACCGGACCGGCGGCGGGAGGCGATCATGGCCCTGCTGACCCTTCTCCCGTTCGACTGCTATCTGATCGACGAAATCTCGCAATTTTCCGAGGCGGTGACGAGGCGCCATCTCGACGCCGTGGCGCATCGAGGGGCGGGTCTGATTTTTACGACCACATCGTGGCGCTGGGCGAGCCGATATGCCGACTGCGCGATCGTTTTCCGCGATGCGGCCGTCTATCCGTTCCCCACTGTCGAAAAGGCGATCGCATCCTATGAACGATGATCAGGAGCGATCGGGAGATCCGCCGGAGTCCGGCGAGCGGCAAAGGTCGGGCGATCCCGCGGCGCGTTCGGACCGTCCGCGAGCCCCGGCGATCCGTGCCGCCGGCACCGGGCGAGAACTCGTCAGGGAACGGCGCCTTCCGCCGGCGGAACAAGGGCGCCTTCTACCGGCGGAACGGCGCGGTCCACCGCCGGCCCGGCGGCGTGCACCACCGCCGGTCGAGGCCGCGCCAATGTCATGGACCGGAGTAGCCGAACCGGTCCAATTCCTCATAGAGTCGCAGCGAGCGCGCCGGCGGCGCTACCTCTTGCGCCTTGGAATAATTTGCGGTCTACCGACTGTCTTGACGCTACTCTACATGCTGTTCATAGCCTCACCCCGCTACGTTTCGGAGTTCGAGATCACTTATCAAACCTATCAACCCCCGCAAACTCTGTCGGCCGGGCTTGTGCAGAGCCTGTTCGGGTCGAGTTCTGTCGGAAATGTAGATCTTTCTACGATTCTCTACGAATACATTCGATCCGAGGCACTGTTGTCTAAACTGGACAGCGAACTTCACCTACGTAAATATTATAGCAGCCCCAAGGTCGACTATCTTTCTCGGATGAACCCAAAGGCTAACAAGGACGTGTTTTTGCGGTATTATTTGTGGTACGTGTCGGTAGCGCAGGGCTGGGGCGGTTACCTGACTGTCGACGTTCAAGCGTTCGACCCGGATTATGCCTTGGCGGTGGCAAAGGCGATCATCAAGGCTTGCGACCAAATGGTCGACCAGCTGACCGACCGGGCGGCCCAGGACGAGGTCCGCTTTGCCCAGGATACCCTGAACCAAGCGGAGGCCCGGGTGCGCAAGGCGCGGCTGGCACTCACCGACTTCCAGAACGCGCATGGCATCCTCAATCCGCCGGGTTCGGCCAATCAAATCGGCGGCGTCGTCGGCACGCTGGAAGGCAATCTGGCGGCGGCGCAGACGCAGCTGGCGACACTGATCGCGACGGCCCCGCATTCTCCGATGGTGGCGGCGACCAGAGCGCAGATCATTGCTCTCCAACAACAACTCACGGCAGAGCGGGCTCGGCTCGCAAAAAACGGCAGCAATAACAACTATGCAAAACTTCTCGATGAATATTCGGCGCTGGAACTCGAACAGCAGTTCGCCCAGACTTCCTATCTTTCGGCGCAGCAGGGGCTCGCGGTGGCGCGTGCCGATGCCGCGCACAAGCAGATCTACCTGGTCGATTTCGCCCGGCCCTATCGGCCCGATAGAGAGAATATCGAATTCGCAGTGTTTTACACGGTTACCGCGTTAATTGTCTCGGTCGTGCTCTTCGCGATCTGCAGTCTGATCGCCGGGGCGCTCCGCGACCAGTCGGGGATGTAGTTGTCCCCGGCATCGAGCCGCGATGATCTTCGATGGTATCTTGCGGCGCCGTTCCCTCGGGTACGTGATCTGCGTCGCGTTGCTGATGGCTGCGCTGCGCTCATGGCCGGGACCGGCCATGGGCGCCATCGCGAACGCGGACGCCGAGGGAGCGGAAAAAGCCGCGCTCGCCGAAATCCTTTCTCCCGGAGAGGCAGGCGCAGTGGCGTCCGTCGCTAGGGTCCGGGCGCAATCCGCTCTGTCGTCGACCTTGCCCGCGAGCGAACTCGACAAACACCTGGCCGGGCTCTTGCGGTGGATGGTGCACGACTACGCCGGGAGCGGCCCGCTTCGTCTGCTCGCCGCCTTGCCCGAAGGGACAAATGCGGTCGGCCGCAGCGACGCCCATCTGCTCGCACTGCAAAAGACCTATTGGCTGCAGGATAATTCGCTTTACGGGGCGGCCGCGCTCGGCGAATACGTGCCGGTGCTCGGCCGGTTCTTGGCCGACAGCTGGCGCGGCGAATGGCAGAAATCGTTTCCGAAATTCTGTCCGGATACGCAAAGCGACTACGTGATCGGGCATTTGCCCGGTTACGACCAGCGGGGTCTGCCAGAGGATCCGCGTTGCCGCCTGCCCCGGCCCGGTGCCTGGCAGTTTTTCCGGGAGTATCAATATCCGAACCCCGCCGCTGCCGATTTCGACGGTCTTCGGAGGCCGATCATCGGCACCGATTACCCGGCCGACGCGCAGCTGCAGAGCCGAATGGCGCCGATCAGGCCGAACAACGCCCGGAATTTGCTGAAATACGGCTGTCTGCGGCAGGTCCTGGCCGGCAACGATGCTCTGGCTGGGCAGATGTTCGCTCTCGCGCTCGCCGATTGGGACGGCAACGGATTCGTCGGCCCAAGGAACGACCCGCGTAACGACGCTAGGCTCTCGGGTTCATATTGGACCCGCGATCTGGCCTTCGCGCTCTTATGCGCCAACGCCTTGGGCCAGGGTCGCCAACCGGCTTGGGGAAACGGGCGCGAGGTTGCCAAGGCCGCGATCGAGCAACGGCTCTGGAGCGCGCAATCGCCGACCGGCGGCATATGGACGAACTATTGCGTAGATGCGAGAGAGGGCGACCGGCTGTGTCTGCCCGGCCAGAAAATACCCGTGTTCGCCAAGCAGACGAATGAACTTGCACCGTTGGTTCTGCTGGCCTACGGCCCCGATATTTGGCTGTCGCCGCATTGACAGGCCGCAGCGAGACAAAATGCATGCCACCGGGGAGGGGCGACAGCAGTGCGGAAATCACCAGCTGAAACCAGGCTCATCCCGAACGAGACGGTCGCGGCAATCGAAAGCGGCGACATCGACGCCGAGGCCATCGCGCGGCATATCGGGCTCGCAGCGGGTGCGGATGAACCGTTCCGTCCGGATCCCTCGCACAAGATCGGCGGGAAGCCCGCGGCCGTGCCGCGGTCCGGCCGCGACGTCGACCATGTCGCGATCGGGGTCGGTCGCAGCATCAATCAGGCGTTCCGCTCGATCCACGCCGTCAACCTCGTCGAGACCATGCTGGGCATGGTCGCGTTGCTTTGGCATGAAGAGGGACCGGTTCGGTGGATTGATATCGGCTGCGGCACCGGCCGTTTTGCCAACGGGGTCAACCCGCGTCGCTTTGGTGCAGAGAAGTGGGAAATCGTCGGGTGCGATTCCGAGGAAGGGAAGATCGCGCTCGCCAATCGACGCTGCGCCCGGGCCCGCAGCTTCTTCTGCAGCGATGCTTTCACGGTGTTCGAGGATTACCAAAAGCGGGGCGAGCCGTTCCATCTGGTGAGCCTGTTCGCGTTTCTCGAACGCCTCGACGACCCGCTCCGTTTCGTTCGTCGGCTGAAGAGCTTCGACCCGAGCTTCGTGCTGGCGTTGTCGCCCTTGGCGCGGCAGATCGGCAGCCCGCACGACATCGGGCCCACCCCGGCGCATCTGTGGTCGTTCACCCGCCGTGCTTGGGAACAGATGTTCGCACTGGCGGGCTTCGAGGTCGTCTATAGCGCGGAAGTCCGCGTCGGTAGCTATATCGGCGGGCAAGATTGGCTGACCGTCATCTGTCGGCCAAAGGCCGGCTGGCTCTCGCGCTGCTATGCGGCGCTGCCTTGGGTCGAGGACGCCAACCAGCTGGTCGACACGCCCGCCGGACCAGCCTCGGGCAAACGAACTGTGGCGGCGACCCGGCGGAAGACGATCGGCTTCGCCCGCTGGCGCAAAAATTACCGATGGCCGCGCCGCGGACGATTGAACTTTTATCGCTGATTTGCCTAGCGTAGGGGTGGCTTGTTCGACAAATCGAGGATATCCGACGGGATCTTGCGGGGAGCGAATACGGTGCTGAAATCCGAAACTGAAGAACGGTTTATGAGCGAGGTGACCGGCGCCCTGACGCGCCGCAACCTCGAAGGATTGCGCGGCCTGACGCGGCAGATGGCGACGGCGCACCCATTCCTCTATTCGTTCCTCAACGATACGCTCCGGGCGGCGTCGACGGACGGGGCGCATGGCAACAGGCAAACCGACGAATTTCTGCGGGTCGTCAGCACCCGCATGCGATCCCTTGCAAATTGGCGACAGCAGGGAAACGAGACGGTCGCGGCAATCGAGGCGGGCGATATCGACGCCAATGCCATCAAGCCGCACATCCGGCTCGAAGCAAAGGCGTATGACGAATTTTATGCGGAGCAGTCGGAAAAGATCGGCGGGAAGCTGGCGACCGTGCCGCCGGCCGGCCGCGACGTCGACTATGTCCCGATCGAACTCGGTCCCAACGTCAATCATGCGTTCCGCTCGACCCACGCCGTGAGCCTCGTCGAAATGATGCTAGGCACGATCGCGTTGCTGTCGGACAGGGAGGGACCCATTCGGTGGATCGATGTCGGCTGCGGTACCGGGCGTTTCGCCAACGGGGTCAACCCGCGGCGCTTCGGCGTCGAGAAGTGGGAAATCGTGGGGTGCGATTTTCAGGAAGGGAAGATCGCGGTCGCCAACCGACGCCGCGCCCGCGGCCGCAGCTTCTTCCGCAATGATGCGTTCGACATGCTCGAGGATCATAGGAAGCGGGGCGAACCGTTCCATCTGGTAAGCATGTTCGAGTTTCTCAAGCATCTCGACGACCCACTGCGTTTCGTTCGTCGGCTGGACAGCTTCAACCCGAGCTTCGTGCTGGCGGCGTCGCCCTTGGCGCAGAAGATCGGCAGCCCGCGGGACGTCAGGCCCGACCCGGTGCATTTGTGGTCGTTTACCCGCCGCGCTTGGGAACAGATGTTCGAACTGGCGGGCTTCGAGGTCGTCTACAGCTCGGAAGTCCGCGTCGGCAGCTATATCGGCGGGCTCGATTGGCTGACGATCGTTTGTGGGCCGCGTGAACAGATCAAGGCGCGGCGGCAGGCGTTCGGCGCGGCCGAGGAATGAAAGTGGTTAGCCCGCGACCACTCATGCCGTTCAGTCGCGACCAGAGAAAAACGGCGTTGGGGCGAACCGGTTCGTTGCGATAACCTGAATCCGGCGGGTCGCCGGCCCGCTTTCTGTAACGGGGGCCTGATGATCGTTCTGAGTTACGGCATGACAAAATCCGGAAGCACTCTTGCTTTCGAACTCTGCAAATCCGTCTTGCAGCACAAAGGATTCGAGCAGCGGCGTCTGCCCGACGGCGTCGTGGCGCCTTGGCACCACATCAACTTCCTGACAGATCTCAGCGTCGGCAGCCTGCAGCGTGTGATGGCAGAGGTTTCACCGCGGGAAATTATAACCATCAAGACTCACGTAGCCTTCAGCAGCGATGACGCGCGGTTCTTCGAGGAACGCATTCGTGATGGTCAGATGAAGGTTCACGTGAATTATCGTGACCCCCGTGAGATTTGCCTTTCCCTGGTTGATGCAGGCGTGCACGCGCGCGAAGCCGAAAAGCCGGCGTTTTCCGAAATACATACGCTCGGGGATGCGGCGCGAATTGTCAGGCGCCAGCTCAATGTTTGCCGGCAATGGGGTTCGCTGCAGGGGGCCTTGCATCTCCACTATAATGATGTCGCGTTCGACACTCGGCATGCGGTCGATCAAATTTGCGCCGACTTCGACCTCGAAAAGGTCGCAGACGCAGAATATAACGAGATCGCCAACCGGGTATTCAACGAAGCGTTCACCCAGAAAAACAAGGCTGTCAAGAACCGCTACAAAGAGCTGAATGCACGGCAGAACGAGTTCTTGCTTAAGCACATTCCGGGGATCGGTGACTTCATTCAGAGGGTTTGTGTTGAGCGCGATCACGGCTGGTTTCTAACGGCACAAGGGGCGGCACAAAACGCTGCATAGCCCGGCGCCATCGCAATCGTTTCCGGCAACGCTGGCCGAAGCGTCGCCGGCGAGCGCGCCGCCCGGGCGGCGGTGCCAATCTCAGCGGCCGCGCTAATTCAGATAGCGCACCGGCCAGACGGGCGGCGCCTCGGGCTTCGGCGGGACCACGACGGAAGTCCAATCCCGGCAGGCGATCCGCTCGAAAGCGATGCCCTGATACGCGTGCTCGACTGGACCATTGCACGTTTCGCTCGCGATCTCCGCGCGGCGGTGCAACGCCGGATCACTGGCGAAGCGCTGGCTCGGCGCCCAGGCTTCCCAGCGGGTGAACCCATAAAGACGCGTGTAGTAAAATACTTCGAGATGGCCTCGCGCGAGAAAAGTTGGGCGATCGACGAAGCCGTGGATCGACAGGATCGCATCGATCGTTTTTAGCGAATTGCCGGCGATGCCGCCGAATTAGAAGCCGGGCAGCGGCTGCCAACTCGTCAGAGAGTCGGTTAGATATCGAGAGGGGCACGCCCCCGGCCACGGCTCACCGTTGCGCTCCCAGTCGACGCCCCGGATCGGAACCATCGCCTGCCCGGCGCGATGAGTTGCCCATTCAGCGCCGAGACCGGGAAGAGTATCCAGCCGTTATAGGGCTTGCAGCCGGCGCCGAAGAATGTGGTGCCGACTTCCCCGCCGCCGCTCCGGGTGCCGCCGATTGATGCCCAGCCATGGCGCACCATGGTGATGTCGTAGCCATCGAGCGCCGGTTTGAATTGCCGAAATGGCGCATGGTCGAAGGTATCGATGACGAACTCCTGCCCATCCGACGTCCGGACAGGGTAGGAATCACGGCCCTGCATGCTCTTGGGCAAGCTCGGCACCGGCTGATCGTAACGATGATACGGCAATGCTTCGCCCGGTTCGGGCGAACGGAGCATGTCACCGACCGGGCAATAATAGGGATCGACCGACAGGACCCTGTCGGATTGGTCGAGGCAAACCTTCTGGATCAGATAGTAGAGCGCCAGATCGTTACCGGACGTGGCGAAAGAATTGCAGGATATGGCAAGGGAAAGGTCGATACCGCCAGAAGAATCGCGGCGCGCAGGGACGGCGCGATACGAGCATGCCTCACAGCTTACCATCACCGGCGCCCGGGAAGCGGCTCGGGGCCCTCGACAGGTTGCGACTCGACCAGGCCGAACTGTTCGAGGTATGCGAAACGGATCAAGCGAGGCTGAAATCGAGGAGCGGCTGGACGCTGATGAAATGCTGCTGCCAACTGGGCGGGCGCCAGCCGGCGAGCCGGGTCAGCTGGCCTTGCCGGCGGATCGAGCCGGGCCCGGCGTAGTCGAGGATCGCATCGCGCCAGGCCGCTCGATCGAGCGGATCGAGATATTCCGGCACATCGCCGCCGATTTCCCGTAATTCCGGCAGGTCGCTGCACAACACCGGGACGCCCAGCGCCAAGGCTTCGGCGACCGGCAGGCCAAAGCCCTCGGCAAAGGACGGATAAAGCGCCGCGCGCGCCCCGGCGACCAGTCGCGCCACGGCGGCATCGGGCAGATTGTTGTGCTCCCGGACCAACGAGCCGGCGAGAGCCGACCGCTCGATCAGCCCGATGATCCTGCGGCTCTTCCAGCCGCGCCGGCCGATTAGGAGGAGGCGTGGAGCGCCGCTGCCAAGCGCGCGGGCGAGCTGCCGCCAAATGTCGAGCAGCAGCAGATGATTTTTCCGCGGCTCGATCGTCGCAACGTAAACGAAATACGGGCGTTCGGTGCCGACGAGGGGCGGAGGACAGGGCGGACACAAGTCGATCCCGAGAGGAGCTACGCGGATCGGCGCGTTGCGGCCGGCCCGTTCGAAGTGGCGCTCGAGCTCGGCCGCGGTACCGACGGAATTTACGATCACCCGGTCGGCGAGACGGGCCACGGTGTTCATGCGCCGCCAGTGGCGCCCCGGATCTCCCGGGCGAACATATTCGGGATGCTTGATCGGGATTAGATCATGAACGAGGACTACAAAGCGGGTGCCCGTACGCTTTTTGAACCTGGTCAGCGCTCCCGGCCGGACAAGGCCCTGATGCGAAACCAGGAGGTACACGGCCTGGCCGCCCCTGACGCGGAGGCGACGATACAGCGGTGCTTCGCCGTACAGCAGCAGCTGGGCCCGCAAGCGCCTGGCCAGCATGGCCGTCCTCACCCGCGCCCGGCGATCGATACAGCTGCCCGACCACACGGCGTCGAGCGCCTGGATAAAAGCCTGGGCGCGGTCGTCCGGCAATAGGCCAAGACGTCCCCAATAGCCGGTAAAGCTGAGGCGATCGTGCTCCGTCGCTATCAGATGCTTCGCGTAGGCGAGCTCGACGCGATCGATGCCGGTCGGCGCGAAGCGCTCGGCGCGCCACAACAGGCGCGACAGGTCGAGGAGAATATGCGTGCTCAATGAGAGGCTCGACGAGTGGGCCGGTCGTCACCCGCGGCGACGGCGCCAAGGGTCATCGGGCTCAGTGCAGCCGGTTCAAATCGGCCGGCGCATCGGGCGTCAGAATCCCCTCCGGCCGCCACGGGTTCTTGCCCAAACCCAGCCGTTCGGCGAAATCCGCCATCGACCAGGAGAGACGCACCGCACGATCCTTGACGAAAGGCATCGCCACGGGATCCCATTTCAACCACGGAATGAACGGGTTGCGGCGTCCGTAAGCCCAGATCTCGATGCGGGCCGACGGGCTCGTGCTCGGCCCGCGCGCGTGGAATCCCATCGTGTCGGCGACGATCAAGGTATTGGCCGGCACGGCGAAAATCCGCGGTAGCGGCAGTCCCAATCCGGCGAGCTCGCTCGGATCTATGCGAAAAGACCCTTGCTGTGTTTCGGCGTCGTCGGAGGCCCGCGCCGTAATGCTCATGCGCCGTTCCCAGTCGAGCCGTCGGGTGGTCAAGCGATGCGAGCCCGGAACATAAGTGAAGGGTCCCGCATTCTCGTCGACGTCGGTCAGAAAGAACCAGGCTTTGACGGTCGCGTGAAAGGTGTCGGCATGCAAACGCAGCTGCGGGTCAACGACACCCGGACGAACCCGGGCGAATATCGTCTGGATGTAGGTGACCGGCGTCAGCGCCGACGATCCGGCATATCGCAGCAGGTTGAGCCATTCGCGGCTGTCGACGAGGGCGCGGACCGCAGGCAGGCGCAACAGCGTCTGGGCATCGAGCGCGATGCGCCGCGTCAGCGCATCGCCTTGCACCATGCCTCGCGCCGGCGCCGCGCAAGCAAATGCTTCCGCCCGCAATTTCTCGAACGCCGCCGGCGGCAGATAGCGCCGCTTGAGGATGAACCCGTCGCGATCGAAATTCGCGACGTCCTCGGGGCTCAGCCGGTCCGCGAGCCGGTTGCGCCGCCAGGCAGCCATGGCCCCGGCCAGCCGCATGCGCCCGACATGCAGACCCGCCCGATTGAGTATCGGGCTGCCGAGGATCGGATTGGCGCGAAACGACTTCGCGGCGGTCGCGAGCGCCGCCGCGTGCATCGGCGCCAGCAGCCATGAAGCTCGAGTGGTGTGCATCTAAAGATCGGTCGGCTTCCCCTCCGCGATTGTCCGGCGCTTCGGCCCGGCGAGGCAACAGGTTTCGTCGCGGCCCAGGGGTCAGCCGGCCTTTCTGATGGCGAGCCCGATACTGGTTGCGAGTATCTTGGCCCGGACATAGAGCCGCAGGTGAATATCGGAGTTGTGGTCGCGATCGACCATCAAGTCCGTGGGTAAAGCGCCAGGGTGCAGGTTGAGCGCGATTTCATGCCCGAGGCGGCACAACTCCTTGGCGAAGGCGACGAGATCCCGCTCGCGATATACGACGCTGCGACCGTGCTCGAGCGTCTTGCTGGCGGATCCGAGGTTGAATTCGGTCGTGTGCACGGCGAGGCCGCCCGGCTTCAGGCATTTCAGCGAGTTCGTGATGAAATCGAGCCCGTGCTGCAGGCTCCCCAGATGTTCGAGCGCGCAGGCCGACCAGCAGAAATCGAACTCCGTCAGCTCCTCGGGAATCTCGTTCATGTTGACGGCTTGAAACGAGGCGTGCTTGTAGAACTGCTCGCGATGAACGAATTCCGAAAAATAGACTTTGTCCAGGGAATCCGCGTGCTGGTCGGCACCGACCCAGTATTTGTCTGCGGTTTTCCCGGGAGGTTGGTCGGTGGCGAGGATCCGACAGCCCTGCGACACGAAAAGCGAGGGAAGCTTTTCGCGACCGACGCCAAACACCAGGCCGCGGCGTCCCGGCGCCAGCATTCCGGCATTCTTCGAGCGACCGGCAAATGTAAACGAGTTCCCATTGCTTTCGGTGGAGACGCGGCGCCTCCCGGAGAACAGAACAGGTATGTTTGTACCGCGGTTCCTCGAATTGCCTTGCGGTACAGAGCTGGCTCAGCGGCGCAGACATCGTCGGCTCCGTCGGCCAGCGAACCTGCAATTCGTGGAAGAATGGCGTCGCGATGCTTGTCCGGAGGCCGCGCAATTGCCGTGAAAGCCGCGCGAGCCTGGGAAATCGGGTTGGCATCAACGCCGCCGGGCCAACGCGCGAGCGGCAGGGAGGGCGATTCGATCAAGCATAGGCAAACCAACCGATTTTTCGCTCATGATCTGGCGAACAAGGCCGGCCCGCAGCGCCGGCCGCTTCCGGCGATACGGTAGGAGACTCGGCCTCCTTGCCTTGCGAATCCACAATTACCTTAACGATTGGGCAGAATCCGCACAAGAAGCCGACACTGAGGCGAGCGCCGTCGCGAGCCTGAGTGCTCGCAAAGAGTGGCCGCGACGTCTGGTCTCGCATGCCTCAGCAGGATAGGAATGACCACGAGGCAGGGCGCGAATGACCGGAACATGCGCCTGCAGCCGGGGAGCACCCAGATGGATCGATACTGGCAGGAGGTAGGGGACTTCCTGACGGCTCGGGGTCTTGTCGGGAGGCGGAAGGTGGCGCCGATCGAGTTCAGTCCGGCGATTACCGTGGATTTCGGCTATGCCAACGCCGGGCCGTCAGAGGCGTCGCAGGCCGCAGTCGTGGTCCTGCACAAGGGCCTCTACCAGGAACTCGACCGACGCTTCGTGCGCCAGGCGATCCGGCGCTTGCGCCCGGTGTTTGCCAACGAGGTGTTCATCGTCCTCGCCGAAGAGGGGCAGGCGCTCCCCGACGGCCACCCGCATCTTGGCCATCTGCCCGAGATCGAGGCCTGGGCCGCGAGCGGCGAAGAGAGCCGCGGCTCGACCCGGCGGCGCATGGGCGCCACCTATATCGGCAACGATACGGTCTTGACCGAGACGATCCAAGGCCAGCTGATCGTGCTGCCGGCTGCAGATCGCGGAATCACGCCGCACATCATCCGCGACGGCTATTTCGATCGTGGTGTCACGCGGTTTCTCGAACGCTTCCTGCGCCCCGGAATGACCTATGTCGACGTTGGCGCGAATATCGGTGTGTACGTGCTGCTGGCGGCGAAGTCGGTCGGTGCGACAGGGCGCGTCGTCGCCGTCGAAGCGCTGCCGCGGTTGCACGCTTTCCTCATCGACAATTTGTCGATGAATGGCCTGCTCGACCGCGCGCTGATCCTGCCGTTCGCCGCCGCCGACAAGTCGGGCGAGCTGACCTTCCACGATTTCGGCCGTTATACGGGGAGCAGCACGGCAAGCCCGGTGATCGCGCGCCAACGGGAGCGCCGGTTTCTCGATCGGCCGAGGACGCTGACAATTCCGGCGAAGACGTTGTCTATCCTGCTCCGCGAGGCCGAAATCCAACGTGCTGATCTGATAAAGATCGACGTTGAGGGGTTGGAGTGGGAGGTTTTGCAGGGCGCGCGCGATTTCCTGACGGGGCAGCGAAACATCCACCTGTTGCTTGAATGGCATCCCGAACATATGTCGGTCGAGAGGCAGGCGCTGCTTTACGCCGCGCTGGTCGACGAGCTGGGCTGCCGCATCGAAGCTGTCGACGGCGATGGATTTACCCAGCCGATCGACTTCGACGAACTCCAGGGCGTCACCCATGTCGACATTCTGGCGCGCCGCGAGCTGGACGCGCCATGACCGACGGGCTAGATAGGCGGGAGGATACGATGCCCCCTGCGGACCGCGGGACGCCGCGACCGAGAGAGCTTCCAAATAAAGATACCATGACAGCCGCCGCTTCCGACACCGACTTGGCAGGCTGCTCTGCAGCTTCACCGCGCCTGTTGCGCAGCGAAATCGTCGCCGAGCACTTTACCAACGTCATCTACTCCGACAGCCACGGCGCTTTTGGCGATTTTCTCGGTGCCGGTTATCTGTATTACGGCTGCGCTTCGGCGCTGCGCAGCCAGGTCTCGGTCTGCATCGGGTCGGGCGGCGGCTTTGTCCCGGCCTTGCTGGCGCAGGCGCAGCGCGATCTCGCTCTGGACCCGGCGGCAACCTATCTCGTCGATGCGAACCTTCCCGAGGTCGGCTTTGGCAGTCCGGTTCAACCGGGCGGCTGGTTGCGGCCGGAAAACGATTTCCAGCAGCGCAATCGCGATATCTTCGTTCTGCCGATGCTGTCGCACGATGCCGCTGCGCTGTTTGCCCGGCAGGGCGTGCTCATCGATTATCTCCATATAGACGGCGACCACTCGCGCCGCGGCGTGGTCGCCGATTTCGAGGATTTCGCGCCGCTGCTGTCGCCGCTTGGGATCATCAGCTTCCACGACCTGGGTATGCCGAGCGTCGCACAGGCGTTGCGGGAAATCGAGGCGCGCCATCCGGGCTGGGAATGCTTGCGCTTTGGGGAGCTGGGCGCCGGCACCGCCTTCCTGCGGCGCCGCGGAGAGCGCTTATCCGATCCGTTGCCGCAATCCCGCGCTGAATTCGTCGACCGCACGCGGCGGGTCCTGCTGGACCCGTCAGCGGTCGAGATAAGCGTCACAGAAAGCGCCCAGCATGCGCGGTTCGAACGCTGGCATTACCTCGAGACGCCGGCTTATCGATTGCGCTACAGCCTGATCGCCGATCGGATCGATAGGTCCGGCGGCGCCGTTATTGAGATCGGCGGATTTCCCAATTCGATTGTCGACTTTCTCCACCGCAGCGCCCGGCTCGTGGCCGTCGAACCATACGCGCCGCGCGATTACGTAGAGCGCATCGAACAAACAGCGCGGAAGCGCGGGATCGATTTCCTGCTGAGCCGAGGCACGGTCGAGGCGCCGCTGCTGGCGCTCGAGGACATCCCGAATTTCGCGCTGGTTTGGCTCGGCATGGACGTCACCGCGGGCTGTGATGGCGTCGAGGCGTTCCGCGCCTCTCTCGCCGCCCTGCTCGGTCTCGCCCATCGGGCAGAGATCGTCGCGTTCGAATATCCCGACCACGCGCCGTCGCTGCTGGTATGGAAACTCGTCGAGGAATGTCTGGCGCCGGCGATCGAGCGCGACATGATCCTCGACCTCTCTGCCGATCCGGTCGGGGACGAATTTGCGCTGAAAGACGGACGAGCCCGGCGACGGGTCATCATCTTTCGCGCCACGGTCCGGCCACCGCCTGCGGACGACGAGCAGATCGGTCGGTGCGCCGAACGCCTCGAAGCAATCGGCCAGCGCGGCAAGCCGCCGGTCGACGGCGGCACCGCAAATTTGCACCGCTATTCGGCGGGCGAGTTGCCGTCGGGCATGGGCAGCTGTCCCGATGGCTTCGCACGCGTCGCGCGACCGGGGATCGACAAGCCGGGTTGCCTGACCTATGGGCCGTATCTGCGCCTGGCAGCCGGCAGCTACAAGCTCGCGATCCGCTACGTCAGCCCGGCACCCGCGGGAATGCGAGTTGGCGCCTGGGATGTCTGCATCGGCATTCACAACATCATCGAAAGCGGTTCGCTGCCGGGAACCGACGGCGACATCAGGGACTGCGCGGGCGTTTTTGAACTGGACCCGGAACACGCTCAATTTCCGGTCGAGCTGCGCACCTATTTCGAGGGCGTGGCCGAATTGCACATCCATGAAATCGCACTGGAAAGAACCGACGACGAAGCCACGCGAGAGGACGATGTTGATCTATCGTGACCGAGTGGTACGGGTAGAATGACGTGCGGGGCCGCGTGGGTGGAGCGACTGATGCGGTGCCGCTTCGGGCCGCCCCTCGGGCGGCCGCCGGGTTAATTCAGAGCCGGCACCGGCCAGGGGGGTGGCGCTTCGGGCTGCAGCGGTACGACGACGTGGGTCCAGTCCCGACAGGCGATGCGAACAAACCTAACTCCTCTATAAATATCCTCGACCAGCCCGTCACACCTTTCGCTGGCCATTTCGGCGCGCTGGCGCAACCCCGGGTCGCTTTCGTAACGCTGCTCCGGCGCCCAGGATTCCCAGCGGGTCGCCCCGTAAAGGCGCGTGAAATAGAACACCTCCAGATGGCCTTGCGCAAGGAACTGCGGACGATCGACAAAGCCGTGGATCGAACGGATCGCGTCGATTGTCTTGATCGGCGTGCCACCGGTACCACCAAACTGGAAGGCCGGCATCGGCCCCCAGCTCGTGAGCGAGTTGGTTCGATATCTGGACGGGCAGGAGCCCGGCCAAGACTCGCCATTGCGCTCCCAGTTGACGCCCCGGATCGGGACCCTCGCTTCCCCGGGTTCGATCAGATTCCCGCTCAGGGCAGGGACCGGAAAGAACACCCAACCGCCATAAGGCTTGCAGCCGACGCCAAAAAATGTGGTTCCGCCGTCCCGGCCGTCCCGCGTTCCGGCAGACGATGCCCATCCATCGCGCGCCACATAGATGCTGTAGCCGTCGACCGCCGGTTTGAATTGTTCGAACGGCGCATGGTCGAAGGTGACGATAACGATTTCCCGACCGTCCGCAGTTCGGACGGGGTAAGCATCGCGGCGCTGCAGATCGTTGGCATCGCTCGATAGCGGCTGATCATATCGATGATAGGGCAATGCTTCGCCCGGTTCGAGCGAGCGGAGACGGTCGCCGGCTGGACAGATATAGGGATCGACCAGCAGTACCCGTCCGGCCGGGTCGACGCATACTTTTTGGATTAAGTAGTCGAGCGCCAGATCATCGCCGGAGATCGCCAACGCATGTCGTGGAGCGGCAAGCCAAAAGGTTGAAACGGCCAGAAGAACCGCAGCGCACAGGGATAGCGAGACCGGATGACGGGCGTAGATCATATGTATCAGCTTACCATAACCCGGCTATCGGGAAGCGGCGCTATTTCGAGTTTAGACGCGAGATGCTAGCCGAAGTCGCTGTGGTGGGACATTTGCGTGACAATCGAGGGAAAAGGCGCCCCGGTGCAGATCGAAACCCCTCCGGCAAACGCACCCGGGTGCGCGACAAGAGGCGATGAGAGGAGCACGCTTTCGCTGTCCGTGAAGCGGCCATTGCCGGGGCGCCACCTGCACCGTCGCGGCGCTTTCGCCGAGTTCCTCATTCGCCTCGTCGAAGCGGAGCGGGCGGAGCCGATCACCGGATCAGAGGCCTGTGAGGCAGGCGCTCGATACGCGTCGAGGCCGGCACCGACCAAGCGCGCAACTGCATATAACATTCTCCGTTGTGGACGGCGGGGGTGTAAGTGAGTACGCAGAATGTTTGTGGTCGAACTGCGGGGAGTCGATCGAGCGGGGGGCATCTGTTCAGGCAAACTCTCGCTCGCCGCACCGGCGGCCATTGCGCTGCGTAGCCCCGCTCGGCGCCCGCCTTGTTGGCGCAGCGATTGCGACGGACGCGCCGCAGCGCGGATTCACCCGTGGGCCACGCCTAGGGCTTGCTGTGAGCCCATCGATTCCGGGCCCGACCTGGAGGGCCTTCCCGGGATGACAGCAGAGTTTTTCCGCACCCTGTCACACTGATTGCGTACGAAAGGAAACGGGATGCGCGGCCTCACCTCAGCCGGATGTGCTTTTGCCTTACTCGTCGGCATGTCACTTGATGTTCACGCCGCGAACCTCAGCGAAGCGCGGCGCTCTGTCCAGCACGTAATTATCATCATGCAGGAAAACCGGTCGTTCGATAACTATTTTGGGACCTTCCCTGGCGCGGACGGTCTTCCCCGAGACTCACACGGCAATTTCACGACGTGCGTCCCACTCTCCCTCGCGGATCCGGCAAGAGGGTGCGTGCGGCCGTTTCACGATACCTCGCTCTACCAAGGCGGATCGAACCACAACTACGATGGTTTTCTAATCGATCGGGACAACGGGGCGATGGACGGCTTCGTCGAGGAGCAAGAGAAGTGGCAACCGCCGGTCTGCCGCACGAACCCCGGGGCTAACCCCTACAGATGTCCCGGGTACAAGATCCACGACGTCATGGGGTATCACGATTGGAGAGAGATTCCGAACTACTGGCATTACGCCGAGTCCTACATGCTTCAGGACCATCTTTTTGCGCCGGTCGGGCAGGCCTCCGCCGGCATTCACTTGATGCTGACCTCGGAATGGTCCGCCGACTGCCGAAACCCCAAAAACCCGATGTCCTGCGTCTTCGAGGAACACACCGCATTGGCTGAAGCCGGGCGTGCATCCGTTCGCTTGGACAAGCCTGACTTGGCTGCTCGACAATATAGGCGTGAGCTGGCGCTACTATATAGCCGAGGGCGGCACGCCCGACTGTGACGATCAGACTGACTCCGACACCTGCGACCCCGAGATTCAAGACGGGAAGACGCAGAGCCTGTGGAACCCGCTGCCGGGGTTCACCACTTTCGCCGCAAATGTCAAGAAGAACCCGGGCTACGCCAAACACGTCATAAGGATCGAGCAGTTCTACGCAGACGTCGCCAACAACAAGCTTCCGGCCGTCAGCTGGATCGTTCCGAACAGCGCGGTGGGCGAGCATCCGGACAACAACATCGTCGACGGCATGAACTACGTAACCAGCCTCGTGAACATGATCATGCAATCACCATACTACGACAATACGATCATCTTTATTAGCTGGGATGAGTGGGGAGGTTTTTACGATCACGCGATGCCGCCGATCGTCGATCGCAGCGAAAACGAGCACCTCTGGGGCTATGGCTTGCGGGTTCCGGGCCTCGTCATCTCGCCCTATGTTAAGAGCCATTTTGATCACCAGGTTTTGAGCTTTGACGCCTATAACCGCTTCATCGAGGACGTATTCCTCAATTCGCAAAGGCTCGACCCGACGACCGACGGGCGCCCCAATTCTCGTCCGAACGTGCCCGAGGCGATAACGACCGGAAGGAGTTATCCGAACAATGCGATCGTCCCAATCGGCGATCTGTTAAACGACTTCGATTTCCATCGAAAGCCGATCCGGCCGTGCATCCTCGACAACCACGTCTCGGACCAATCGCCGCGATGAATGATGAACGCGCGACGCCCGCCCCATGCCCGACCTGTCTCGGACCGACCTAACGGTCTCCATCGTCGGGCGCCACGAAATCGACGCCTCTATGTGCCGCGCAAATTGGACCAATCCATTATTGGCCAGCCAGAGAATGTGTTGTGCGCGACCAGCGCCGATGCTCCGCGACCCAATAGGAGTTTGGGCGCTGGGTGAATGGCCTAGCCACGGCGAGAACCGGGGTGTCGGTTGCCGTGTCGTCATTAGCGAGGTTACGCACGCCGAGAGTAGGCCAGTGCCCTTGCTTTGAACGAGATCGAGAGCGCTCTCCTCCCTCCCGGACAAGATGAGCAGAGCTCCAAGGACCATCAGCCGGCTGCTTGCCTCGGATAAAACGTTCATGCTTTAGTCCGAGGATCGTGCTGGCGGAGACAAAATGTTGTTATCCCCCAGGGCGTCGCAAACTTCAAAGAGCCGGTTGTTGACATTCCTCGGCCAAATCGTGACCGAAAGGGAAGGTCATATTCGCCAATAGCACGCCGGTCATGAGGCGCCGGGGCGCCGTGGGCAAGTACAGGAGCGATGTGCAGAAAGCGGTATATACCGACTGCCGGATTGCAGGGTTCAGTCTGCGCCGGGGACCCCGGCGAACGGCGGGAGGAAGACCGTAGCTAACAACCCATGCGGGCGGCCACCGAAATACCACACTCCTCGCCGGGGTGCCGCCCAATCATCAACTGCATAACTTTCGCCTGGTCCTCTCCGGCTGGGTGCACGCCCACGACAGTTTCGACGTATCGATCACCGCGGCGGCACGATCGTGGTCGCGCATCGCCATCGCCATTGCGACGTCGTCGGCGCCGGTTCTTCTGGTCGTCAGTTGTGGAGGTTAGGGGTGGGATTGAGGGTCGCGGTATGGATTTCACTGCTGGTCGACGCCGGCCTCGCTGCATGCGCTGCCTTTGCCGCCCATGCGGCGGACCCTCGGGCCGGCGACCAGGCGCTCGCGACGGTGATCGACCTGCTGATCCAGAAGGTCTGTGTCGACCCGCGCGGTAGAGTGCTGCGGGTGGATCCGTTCTTCTGCCGCGATCCGGATCGGCTTCGTTCGCTTCGGGTCGGCGAAGCCCTGCCCTACCACAAACACGACCAGCCGCTGCCTGGGCATCCCGAGGGTGTGCAGCAGAAAGACTCCTATCCCATGGTCGACCTGCAAGGGAGATTGCTGATCGTCACTCCGTTCGGCCACGAACCGTTCGATCGCTTCGAGCCTTACGATGGTTACGGCCTCTACCGAGCTCTGGACGGATGGGCGTCGACCGAGGGAAGCCGGGACGCCGGCGGCTTCTCGACGACATTCTTTGGCGCGGGCTGTCGGCCTTGGGGCGGATGGGTGTTTTTCCCAGCGACCAACCCGGTCGTCGCCGGCAGCGTCAACCTGCCGATCGCAGGCCGACACTGGCAGCAGAACGGCGAGGCGTGGCCGGGTTGGTGCGATTTGTGGCGTCTTCACCCCTCATCGACGAGTTGGGGTTGGTTGCCGCATTTTCCGTTCGGCGGGGTGAACGGTTCTCCGGTCAAGCGGTTGGATGCTTTGCAGTCGATCCATGGCACGCCCGAACGACCGGCGTTCCTCGCGAGGGGCCATCTCGAGGTCTTTTATTTCACAAGATTATACGGCCTGACGCGTTGGGAGACATGGCGGCCGATACAACAAATCGTGGATTGGGGGCGGCAGGCCGAACATGTCCGCACGGTTTGCGGCGGCCCTCACGATATGACATACCGGGGCGTCGCGCTGATCATGACCGCCTGTCGCGACTGGTCGGCGGTGACGATCGCTGCGACCCCCCGACCGCCGCCACCCTGGCCGATCCCGGATCTCAACCTGCTGCGAAATTTCAGCTTCGCCGCGGGAATAAGGGGCTGGGCAGTATCGGGCGGGGACGGGGCGCCGCCGCTTGGCGGCGCGTCGCGCATCGCCAATTCGCGCCTGCCGCGCGACACCACATATGTGCAACTGGGCGGGAGCGGCCTCCGCTTTCTCGCGATCGATTGTGCGCAGAAATGCCTATCGCTGTCGCAGACCGTCATGCTGCCGGCCGGGTTCCCCGCGTCTCGTTTGGTCTTTGCGGCGACGATCCGGTCCGAGGAGGCTCCCGGCAGCGTTCGGCTGACCTTGGCCCAGCTCGACAAGACCGGAAAGATGCTTGGCGAGAGCGCCGTGACGGCGCTGGTGGCGCCCGGCAACGACCGCTTCACCGGCAGCGAGAGCGAACTCCTCTCCTCGACATTCGTCATCGGTCCCCGGCCCGTCGCGATCAATCCGCGGACGCGCGCCGTCCGCTTCGCGATCTCGCCGGTTTCCCCGGGAACATTCGACATTACCGATGCTTGGCTGATGCCGTCGCCCGGCGGCTAAAGACGGCCAGCCGCTCCTGCCCGCAAGTGCCCGCAAGCGAGGAGCTAGTCAACAGAGTTGGCGCAGTCGGCCGTCTGTTAGAAATCCGGCCGTAGGCCGAACGGCTCGCACAGCCGGTCGCCGAGGCCCCAGGGAGAGCGCGTGAAACCGGATCGGCGTCGTGTGGGGATGGCGAAACTCTGCAGCGGCGTCGTTTTGCTTCTGCTGCTGACGGGCGGCGTCGCCGACGCCGATGCGGCGTCGCCCGAAGCGCTGCCGGCGCGCGTCGCGACCCGCCACTCGATCCTGCTGTCCGGCCATCGCCTCGATTACCAGGCGATCGCCGAAGCGCTGCCGCTCTCCGACGCACAGGACAACCCGACCGCGACGATTTTCACGGTCTCCTATCTCGCCGACCGGGCCTCGGCGCCCGTTCGACCGGTGAGCTTCGTCTTCAATGGCGGGCCGGGCGCCGCCTCGGTCTTCCTGCATTTGGGCGCGCTCGGCCCGCGCATCCTGGCGACGCCGGAGAATGGTGCCGCACCGCAGCCGCCGTTCCGACTCGTCGACAATGCCGAGACCTGGCTCGCCTTCACCGATCTCGTCTTCATCGACCCGGTCGGCACCGGCTTCAGCCGCGGCATCGGCAAGACGGAAGATCCGGACCGAGCGTTCTTCGACGTGCGCGCCGATCTTGCCTCGCTGGCCGCGACGATCCGGTTGTGGTTGACCCGCTACCAGCGTTGGGGCTCGCCGATCTACCTCGTCGGCGAGAGCTATGGCGGGTTTCGCGCCGCCGCCCTGGCCCAGGCCTTGCCGCGCGACGACAGTGCGACGGTCAGCGGGCTGGTCTTGATCTCGCCGGCCTTCGACCTTACGGCCTTGAACCCGGGGCCTCGCGACCTCCTGGCCGCCGCCTTCTTTCTTCCCTCCTACGCCACCGTCGCCGACGCCTGGCGGAAGCGGTCCGGCGACGACATCGCCGCCATCGAGCGCTTTGCGCTTGGCGGCTATCTGACCGGTCTCGCGGCGCTGCAGGGCCGGCCGCCGGCCGGCGATCCGTTCATCGCCAAGGTTGCCGCACTCGCCGGGGCTCGCGAGGCGATGGTGCAGCGCTATCGCGGCCGGATACCGCGAGATGTCTTCGTGCGCGAGATTCGCCGGCCCGAGAACGAGGTTGTCAGCGTCTATGACGGCACGATTGCCCGACCTGCGGTCGGCGACGCCCCGCGAGGCGATGCCGGCGACCCGTTGCTGCAGCCGGCCGCCGCCGCCTTTGGCGCGGCGTTCAATGCCTACGCGGCCGACGCGCTCGGCTATCATACCGATCGGCCCTACCGCGTCCTGGCGCGCGAGGTGGCGCAGGAATGGGATTGGCAAGAGACCCGCCGAGAGGGCGCGCCGGGCCTGGCGATGGAGTCGCTGCAGGCGGCCTTGCTCGATCATCCCGGCATGCGCGTGCTGATCGCCAGTGGCTGCACCGATCTGGTGACGCCCTATCTCGGCGCGCGCTGGCTCGTCGACCAGCTGGAATTGCCCGATGCGACACGCCAGGCGATCTACCTCCGCCGCTACGAAGGCGGCCATATGATGTATCTGCGCCCCGCGTCCCGCCGCGCGCTTGCCGGCGGCGCAGCGCAGGTCTATCTGGCACAGAGCGATGCCACGCCCGCTCATGCCGCCTGTGGCGCCACGGCACCATCGCCGTGAGACGCGCGCCCCGCATCAGCGGCAGCTGCTGCGGATCTGCGGGCTGGCGGCGGTGCGCGCTCTGTTCGAGCGTGCGCCCGACCGCGTCGAAAGGTTGTTTTTCGAGCCGCGGTTGAAGGTTGACGTCGCCGGTTTTTGCGCGGCACTCGGCGCTGCGAAGAAGCCGTACCGCGAAACCGATGCCGCTTCTCTCTCTCGCGTCGGCGGCACTGTGCTGCATGGCGGCGTGGTTGCGATCGCACTGCCGCAGCCGCTTGCGCCATTCGACCCGGGCGCGGCGCGCGTCTGGGCGCGGGACGGCAAGCCGATCCTGATCCTCGTCGGCATCGGCAACCCGCACAATCTCGGGGCGATCGCCCGCAGCGCCGCCTTCCTCGGCTTCGAACGGATGGTGCTCGCCGACCGGCCCGAGCAGGCGCTTCCGTCGGATGCGAGCTACCGGATTGCCGAGGGCGGGTTCGAGTATCTGAGCCTCTGCCGGGCGCCGCTCCCCGCCGCCTTGATCGAGCTGCGCCGGGTTTACCGCATCGTCGGCACCGCACCGGGCAGCACCACGCGGCCGCTCGATCTGCGCGGCGACCGGCCGCCGGCCCTCGTCTTCGGCAACGAGGAGGCCGGGCTCGATGCGGCAACCCTCGCCGCCTGCGATGCGGTCGCGACGATCCCCGGCTGCGGCCGGGTGCAGTCGCTCAACGTGGCGGCGGCAGCCGCAATCCTGATGTATCTGGCGACAGGTTGGGTAACACCGCAGGGCAGAGCGGCCGGCTAACCAGCTCCAGGCTTGGAAACACGCGGCGCAGGCCGGTCATCAACCGGTGGGCTTGTCGCGCAGGCGGCGGCCTTGAAGAGAACAGACCAAGAACCCATATATCCATCCTCATTTTTACTTCGAGACGCCTGCCGCAAGACGCCGATGATCAGAACCAGTGCCGATCTGCCCAATGCGTCTCGTCGCCCCGCTGTTTTTCCAATACGGAATCGAGGAATTTCAATACATTGGTCCTGATCTCTTTTTTCTCTTTTGTCGCCGGATCAGCTAGGCGGCGGTCGCCACTTTTTTGCCGACGGCGCGGTCGTAATCCTCCCACATCAGCCGGCAGATCATGCCGGGCGTAAAGCGGAAATAGCCGCGCTCGCCGATGATCTCGCCGACCGGGGTGACCTCGGCCGCCGAGCCGGTCAGGAACACCTCCTCGGCGCCGGCGAGCTCTTGCGGCATGATGGCCCGCTCGACCACCTTGATGCCGCGCTCCTTGGCCAGCCGGATCACGGTCTGCCGCGTGATGCCGTTCAGAAAGCAGTCCGGCGTCGGCGTGTGCAATTCGCCGTTGATGACGAGAAAGATGTTGGCGCCGGTCCCTTCGGCGAGCCGGCCGCGCCAGTCGACCATCAGCGCGTCGTCGCAGCCGTCCGCCTCGGCGATATGCTTCGACAGGGTGCAGATCATGTAGAGCCCAGCGGCCTTGGCGTTGATCGGCGCGGTGTCGGGCGCCGGGCGTGCCCAGGGCGCCCACTTCATGCGGATTCCCTTGGCGCGCGCCTCCGGCGAGAAATAGGCCGGCCAGTCCCAGGCGGCGAGCGCCAGATGGATCCGCGTCGCCTGCGCCGACACTCCCATCTGTTCGGCGCCGCGCCAGGCGATCGGCCGGACGTAGCCTTCGACGATCCGGTTCGCCGCGATCAGCTCGCGCGTCGCCTGGGCCAGCTCATCCATGCTCGCCGGCACCTCGAAGCCGAGAATCCGTGCCGAGTTGCGCAGCCTCTCATTGTGGTCCTCCATGCGGAACACGCTGCCATTGTAGACCCGCTCGCCCTCGAAAACGCAGCTCGCGTAATGCAGTCCGTGGGTCAGCACATGCAGCTTGGCGTCGCGCCAGGGGACGAGACGGCCGTCGTACCAGATGAAGCCGTCGCGGTCGTCGAAGGGGATCATGGACCCGGGCATCAGGGCTTTCCTCCGGAGCGAAGCTGTCGGTTCAGGCGGCTGGACCGGCGGCACGGTCGATCTATCCGCGGAACCTTATATTCGATAGGACGCTCGGGTGGTACCGAAGGTTGCGAGATATGTCAATATGACTGACATAAATTCCCCTGGCGATCCGCCCTTTCCGCGCGACGCCGCGGTGCGGCAAGGGATCGAATTGCTGTTCTTCGCCTATCGCGACTTCACCGCCGAGCCGGATGCGATCCTCGCCCGATACGGGTTCGGCCGCGCCCACCATCGCGTCGTTCATTTTGTCGGGCGCCATCCGCAGATGCCGGTCGGCGAACTCCTCGCCATCCTGCGCATCACCAAGCAGAGCCTCAGCCGGGTGCTCGGGCAACTGGTGCGGCAAGGCTTTATCGTCCAGCGACCGGGCGAGCGCGACCGCCGGCAGCGCCTGCTCGAGCTGACCGCAAAGGGGCAGGAGCTCGAGCGGCAATTGTCGGCGCCGCAGCGCGCGCGGATCGCCGCCGCCTATCGCCAGGCCGGCGCGCCGGCCGTCGAAGGGTTCCGCCAGGTGCTGCTCGCGGTTATCGCCGACGTCGCGGACCGCTATCGTTTCGCATCGAACCGGGCGGACGAGCCCAACCCGCCGGACAAGCAATGATCGTGGCCGCGGCATATAATCGAGGCATGGACGGTGCCGAACCCCATCTGCTCGTCGTCGACGATGACGCCCGCCTCAGGGGGCTGCTGCGCCGCTACCTCTCGGAGAACGGCTTCCGCGTGACGACCGCGGCAGACGCCGCCGATGCGCGTGCCAAGCTCGCCGCGTTCGCCTTTGATCTCGTCGTGCTCGACGTGATGATGCCGGGGGAGAGCGGACTTCCCCTGACGCGGGCGCTGCGCGCCGAGGACCGGGTTCCAGTGCTGCTGTTGACGGCGATGGCCGAGCCCGAGGACCGCGTCAATGGCCTCGAGCACGGCGCCGACGACTACCTTGCCAAGCCGTTCGAGCCGCGCGAGCTGGTGTTGCGGATCCGCAACGTGCTGCAGCGCCGCCCGGCCGACGACGCGCTGCGCCGGGAAATCCGCCTGGGTGGCTGCCGCTTCGACCCGGTTCGCGGCGAATTGTACCGCGGCGGCGATCCGGTGCATTTGACGGCGGCCGAATCGGCACTGCTCGTCGCGCTGGCGCTGAACGCCCCCGACCCGGTCTCGCGCGAAGAGTTGGCGGCGTCGGCGCAGTTCAGCGGCAACGTCCGCAATGTCGACGTTCAGATGACGCGGCTGCGCCGCAAGCTCGAACGCGACCCGCGCTTTCCGCGCTATCTGCAGACCGTGCGCGGCACTGGATATGCTCTCAGACCGGATTGACGACGAGGTCGGGATCACCGCGGGCGGTGCCGGGCTGCCGCCCGACGATGCGGAGCCGGCCGCCGAACCGGAAACGGCACCGCCGGGGTTTCGCGACGTCCGGCCGCGGGGCTGGGTCAAGCGGCTGTTGCCGCGCACGATGTTCGGGCGCTCGCTGCTGATCGTCGTGATGCCGCTCGTCCTCTTACAGGCGATCGCCGCCTGGATATTTTATGACCGGCACTGGGCGGCGGTGTCGTGGCGTCTGGCGAGCGGGGTGGCGGGCGACATCGCGCTGACGATCGAAGCGCTGCGGTTCGTCGAATCGCCGGACGCGACGGCGCGGTTGCTGCACAACGCCGCGGTTGCGGCGGACCTGCGCCTCAGCCTACGGCGCGGCGCCTTGCCGCCGCCGCTGCCAACGGACGGGACTCTCGTTCAAACTCAGCTGAATGCGGCGCTGCGCGGCCGCATCGCGCTGCCGTACCGGATCGAAACCTTAGGCGGCCCGGGGGGCGATCGGGGCGGCAATCCGGGCGGGATGCGGATCGAGGTGCAGCTGTCGCGTGGCGTGCTGCGGGCCGATGTGTCGCGCGATCGGCTCTCAAGTCCGACGACCTACATTTTCGTCATGTGGATGGTCGGATCGTCACTGGTGCTGCTGGCGGTGGCGACGGTGTTCCTGCGCAATCAGGTGAAATCCCTGCGCCGGCTCGCTGCGGCCGCCGACGGGTTCGGCAAGGGTCGGCCGGTGCCGTTCTTCAAGGTCGAGGGCGCCGTCGAGATCCGCCAGGCGGCGGTTGCATTTCTGCGGATGCGCGACCGCATTCAGCGCCAGATCCGCCAGCGGACGCAAATGCTGGCCGGGGTATCGCATGATCTGCGCACGCCACTGACGCGTATGAAGTTGGCGCTCGAACTGCTCGGCGGTGACCTCGCGGTCGAGGAATTGCGCTCCGATGTCGCCGAGATGGAGCATATGGTGCACGGCTATCTCGACTTCGTCCGCGGCGAAGGCACCGAGGTGCCGGTCGAGACCGATATCGGGCTGCTGCTCGAGGATGTCGCTGCCGCGACGCGCCGCGAAGGCAGGCCGCTGACGCTGGCGGCACCGGCCGAATGCGTGATTTCGGTGAGACCGAACGCCCTGCGGCGCTGTCTCGGCAATCTAGTCGCCAATGCACAGCATTACGGCGACCATGTCTGGCTGACCGGGCTCGAGGTCGCCGAGGGCATCGACATCCTGGTCGATGACGATGGGCCGGGGATACCGCCGACCGATCGCGAACGGGTGTTTCGCGCCTTTGCGCGCCTCGATGCGTCGCGCAACCCTTCGACCGGCGGGGTGGGTCTCGGTCTGACGATCGCCCGCGACGTGGCGCGCGGGCATGGCGGCGATGTCAGCCTCGAGACCGCGCCGCAAGGCGGGCTGCGCGCCCGCCTCCATTTGCCGCGTTGAGCCGACCGGGGCGCCTGGCACAGCCCCGCAGATCCGGGGCTTGACCCTTCTGGCGCGCGGATCAGTGCGCCGTCTGCTGGTGGGCGAACTCGCGCAGCTCGTCGAGGCCCTCGCAGGCGCGCTTGCGCAGAACATCGGCGGCCTCGGTCCCCGCCTTGGTCGCGAGCTGCGAGATTTCGCGGCTGTGATTGACGCTCTTTTCCAGGATCTGCTTGGCGTATTCGGTATTCTTGGCGAGGCGGTCTTCGGTCGAAGCCGGCTGCGCGAGGTCGCGCATTAGCGCGGACACGTCCTCGATCGCTTGTCGGGCGACCTCGATCTGCCGCCTCGCGACTGCCTGGATGCCCTCGATGGCGAGCTGATTGGCTTGGCTCAGGGCCTCGATATTGCGCCGCTGGGCGGCCATCAAGGTCTCGATGTCGAATGGCCGAAAGCGGAAATCGGCCATAAGTTTGGTTAAATCGTAGTCGAAAAAGCTCGGTCGGGCGGCTTCGGCCATGAGGTGGGCTCCGTTTGGCGTGGGGAGGTTTCGCCTATTGTGCAGTGCACAACGCCCAAAATATCGGCGGCTTATGCGCGTCCGTCAAGCATATCTTTTTGCAGTGCAGCAAAATTAGGCGACGGCGGCCTCATCGCCGCGCGCCGTCGGATTGAGCGGCGTCAGCCAGCGCTCGATCCGGCGCAAACGGACGTCGAGGGCTGCCATCGTGCGCGCGAGATCCGGGGAATCGTCGCTGCGCCAAACCCGCATCGCCGACAAATAGGCGGCGCCGGTGAGCCGCACGGCGATGCTGCCCGCGATGCCGGCGGTCGAAATATCGGCCGCCTCGAGGACCCACCGAAGCGACCGCAGCAGCCTGCCGCCGGCGCAAAGCGCGGTGATCGGATCGCCCGGCAGGTCGCGTCTCAGCGCCTCGACGACTGGCCTGTGCGGCCGAAGTGCGTCGAATTGCCGCATCAGCAGATCGAAAACCCGGTCGCGCGGATGCTCGTCGGCTTCGGCCGCCGGGACGTCGGCAAGCACCACCTCGTCGATCCGTCTGAGGAAGCCGGAGAGGATCGCCTGCTTCGAGCGGAACACGCGGTAGACGCGCAAGATCGGCAGCCCGGCTTCGGCGGCGATCGCGGCGAGCGACAATCGACGCCAGCCATCGGCGGCGATCCGGGCGAGCGCCGCATCGATGATCCGATCGGCATCGCTTGCCGGCGGCGCGCTGTCGGGCGCTGCCTTCCGCCCGCCTCTCGTCCCAGACCTCGCCATCGGCGCGCCGCCTCCTCGTCCCGGTCAGCCGGCGAGCCCGCGCGAGCGGGCGGCCGCGGCCGCGACCGCGCGCGCGATCAGCGCTTCGAGGCCGTCCGCGGCCATCAGCACGTCGAGCGCCGCGCGCGTCGTGCCGCCGGGGCTCGTCACATTTTCGCGCAGCTGCGCCGGGTCCTCGTCGGAAAGGCGGGCGAGTTCGCCGGCGCCCGCCACGGTGCTGCGCGCCAGCCGCATGGCTAGGTCGGGCGGCAGACCCTCGCGCTCGCCGGCCCGCGCCAACGCCTCGATCAGCAGAAAGACATAAGCCGGGCCGCTGCCGGAGACCGCGGTGACGGCGTCGAGCAATCCTTCATCGCCGACCCAGGCGCTCTCGCCGACGGCGGCGAGCAGACGCTCGCACAACCGCCGCTGCTCCGGCGTCACGCGCGGGTTGGCGCAGGCGACGGTGAACCCGCGCCCGATCGCCGCCGGCGTGTTCGGCATCGTCCGCACCAGAGCCGCCGGCCCGAGATGACGGGCGATGCCGGCGAGCGTCTTGCCGGCGACGATCGACAGAAAGACCGTCGCCGGATCGACCCAAGGGCGGTAGTCCGGCAGGACCGTGTCGACGACTTGCGGCTTGACCGCGAAAATGACCGCGTCGGGCCGCACCTCCTGCGGCAGGGTCGCGGCCGCGCGGTGCCAGGCGAGGTCCGCCACGCCGGCGAAGCCGGGCGGTTCGCCGGCCGGCTCTACGACGAGAGACCGCGACGCCACACCCGCGGCGAGCCAGCCGCGCAGCAGTGCGGTTCCCATCTTGCCGCAGCCGACAAGCAGAAGCGTCTGCCGCGCTGCGTCGCCGCCCGCCTCGCCGCCCAATGGGGGGACCCTTCAGGCCTCGCCGACCGGGTCGATCATCGCCGCGGCGATCGCCTGCGAGGCGTTCTTGCCGCCCCACAAAACCAGCTGGAACGCTGGGTAGAATCGTTCGCATTCGGAGAGCGCAATGTCGACGAGGTCCTCGACCTGCTCGACGCTGGCCATGGCCACGCCGCGCAACAGCACCGCATGGCGAAAGGCCGGCGAGTTGTCCTCGGCCGAAAGATCGAAATGTCCGAGCCACAGCTTCTCGTTGGCCAGCGCCAACAGTTCGTAGACCGCGCTGCGCCGCCCCTTCGCCACCTTCATGTCGAAGCCGCAGGAAAAATGCAGCGCGCTGATTTCCTCCTGCCATACGAAATAGAGCCGATAGTCGCACCAGCGCCCGGCGATCTCGACGACGAGCTCCTCGTCGCTGGCGCGGTCATGTGCCCAGTCATTGGCGATGACGATCTCTTCGACGAGATCGATCGGGTTGCCGGACAGCGGCGCCGGTTCGGAAACGGCAACACTAGTCATCAGGCCCTCCTCGGGCGGCCCGGCCGTCGCGCGGCCGGATCGGGAACAATCGGCGAGGTTTGGAGCGCGCGCGGTTCGATCTTGGACCTCCGTTCCATGTTGCCGTAAAGCTTACGCCAAGTTTACGAGGGCGTTGCCTCGGGCGGCGCCGCCGCTTCGGGCCCGGCCGGTCCCGCGAGCCGCGCTTCGAGCGCCGCGAGCCGCGCCGCCAGATCTTCCTGTTCGGCGCGCGCCTTGGCCGCCATCGCCTTGACTGCTTCGAATTCGTCGCGGCTGACGAGATCCATGCCGGCCAGCAATCTCTCGAACTGTTCGCGCAGCCGCGCCTCGACTTCGCTCCTGACCCCCGACAGGGCCCCCACAGCGCCAGCGGCCAGGCGGGCGAAGTCATCGAAAAACCGGTTCTGGCTCTGCATCCTCCGGTCCCCGCACGGCTCGGCCGCCGCAACCATGCCCCAGATATGGTCCTGCGCTAGCACAGAGGGCATGGCAAGGGAAAGGTTTTCGCTAAATTAAACCATGCCTGCGGCGCGCCTCCCTCGGGCGACCTCGCGCCCGACGAGGCGCGGCAATCGACGGGCCGGATGCGGCAGGGCCTGCCGGAAGCAACCGAGCCTACTCGGCGGCGTCGCGCCGCGGCGTTGCGGCGCGGCTCGCGGCATGCCGATCGATCTCCTTTTGGATCGCCGCACTCGCCTGCCCGGTGAAGTCGACGTGGCGGCTGGTCGCGAAATCATAGCTGCCGCGCAGCAATTCGCGGCTCCGCTGGAAATGCGGGTGGACGAAACGCGCCATCAGCTCGTAGTGCTTTTTGGTGGCGTCCCAGTCGGCCCAATTCTGCGCCAGTTCGCACAAGACGCCGAACCCGCCCGAACCCTCGATCAGCCGGTTGACATAGGCGATCGCGTCGTCGGGCGTGCCGATGCAGCCGGTGCCGGTCTCGATCAGCCACTCGGTAGGGTCGGGCACGTCGGGCGGGATGATCGGGAAGGTCGCGACGTCGCGGAAATAATCGGCAAAGGCCTGCACGCCGAACTGCACGTTCCGGCGCGCCTGTTCGCGCGTCTCGGCGATGTGGAACAGGCCGACGACGCGCCAGTCCTGGCGGTTGGGGACATGGCCGTTGGCCCGCGCGGTTTCTTCGTAGATCCCCCAATTCGCGGTGTGCCGCTCCATCGCCATCGGGCTCGTACCGCCGATCGACAGCATCCCGACGCCGTATTTGCCGGCGAGCAAGGAGCCCGAAGGCGACCGCGCCGCGGCGACCGCCAATTCCATCGTCGGGCGGGTATAGGGGCGCAACTGCAATTGCGCCTCGGTCAGATTGAACCAGTCGGTCTTGTGGTTGACGGTCTCGCCGTGCAGCAGCCGGACGACGACGTCGAACGCCTCGTTCATCATCCGGCGCTGCTCGCCGGGATCGACGCCGATTTTCAGCGCGTCATGCACGAGGGCGCCGGGGCCGACCCCGAACATAGCCCGGCCACGCGTCATGTGGTCGAGCTGGACCATGCGGTCGGCCAGCATGAACGGGTTGTGGTAGGGCAAGGACACGACGCCGGTGCCGAGGCGGATGTGGCGGGTGCGCTGCGCTGCGGCAGCGATGAACATCTCCGGGCAGGCGATCAGCTCGAACCCGCCCGAATGGTGCTCGCCGATCCACGCCTCGTGATAGTTGAGCCGGTCGAGATGTTCGAGGAGTTCGAGGTCGCGCTCGATCGACAGGGTCGGGTTCTCGTCGTGGTTGTGGAACGGCGCGAGGAAAATGCCGCTCCTCAGATAGAGATCGTCCATACCCTGCCCTCCGCCCGAAACCATGCCGCGGCCGATCGTCGATGATCGGCCGCGCCGCCGCAAGCGAATTTCCCCGCAGAGACGGCGCTGCTATGATGCCCCGCGACAGCTCGCAGAGGAGAAACGCATGTCGCAGCTCGGCGTTGCGCTCAAGGAAGGCGTTCGCTGGCCGTCGAACGGGCTAGGCGAGGTTCCGTTCCGGCTCTACACCGATCCCCAGCAGTACCGGCTCGAGCAGGAGCGGATCTTCAACGGCCCGACCTGGAGCTATTTGTGCCTCGCCGCCGAGATCCCCAATGCCGGCGACTGGGTCGCGACGACGATCGGCGAGACCGCGGTCGTCGCGGCCCGCGACGCGGCCGGCGCCATCAACGCCTTCGCCAACCGCTGTGCGCATCGCGGCAACCTCCTCTGCCTGGAACGCCACGGCCACGGCCGGGAGCTGAAATGCATCTATCACGGTTGGACCTATGACCTCGCCGGCCGGCTGACCGGCGTCGCCTTCGAGCGCGGCGTCAAGCGCCAGGGCGGGATGCCGGCCGAATTCCGCAAGGACGACCACGACCTGCCGCGGTTGCGGGTCGCCGAACTCGCGGGGCTCGTCTTCGCCACCTTCAGCCCGGCCGCGCCCGCCCTCGAAGAGTATCTCGGGGCGGCGATCGTCGGCGGCATCCGCCGCGTTCTGAACCGGCCGGCCCATATCCTCGGCCGCAGCACCCAGGTCCTGCCGAATAACTGGAAGCTCTATTTCGAGAACACCAAGGACACCTATCACGCCAGCATCCTGCACACCTTCCTGACGACGTTTCGCATCAACCGCCTGTCGATGCCGGGCGGCATCCACATCGACGACAGCGGCGGCCATCATTTCAGCCAGGCGAAGCTCGACTATGCCGCCGAGGACGCCGACTATCGATGCGAGGGGCTGCGATCCGACACCGATCTGCGGCTTGCCGACCCGTCGGTCGTCGAGTTGGTCGACGAATATGGCGACGGCGTCAGTGTGCAAATCCTGACGGTCTTTCCGGGCATGGTTCTGCAGCAGATCCGCAATTCGATCGCGGTGCGGGTGGTACGGCCGCGCGGCCTCGAGAAGACCGAACTCGACTGGATCCATCTCGGTTTCGACGGCGACGACGCGGCGATGACCGAGCGCCGCCTGCGCCAGGGCAACCTGGTCGGTGCGGCCGGCTATATCTCGATGGAGGACGGCTGCGTCGGCGGCTTCGTGCAACGCGCCCTGCGCTGCAACGACGGCGACAGCGGCATCGTGCTGATGGGCGGCTACGACGCGCAGTCGCAGCCGTTCCGGACAAGCGAGGCGGCGATCCGCGGCTTCTGGAAGAAATACCGCGCCCTCGTCGGCGATTGAGGCGGCCGCGCCCGCCCGGGACGGCAATCGGGTTACGAAGTGCGGGCATAGGAAGAGGCGCCTGATGGACGAGACCCTGCTGCGGCAGCGCATCGACGACCTGCTCGCCGCCTATGCCGAATGCATCGACGACGACCGCCTCGAAGAATGGCCGGATTTCTTCGTCGAGAACTGCCATTACCTGATCACCAGCCGCGAAAGCCACGCCCTCGGCTATCGTCACGGCGTCGTCTACGCCGCCTCGCGCGGCATGCTGGCGGATCGGGTTCTCGCCCTGCGTCGCGCCAACATCTTCGAGCCGCACCATTACCGTCACATCATCGGCCCGACGCGCATCGGCCGGGCCGAGAACGGCGTCGCTGAGGTGCGCTCGAACTTCATTGCCGTCCGTATCATGCATGACGGCGAGATGAGCCTCTTTGCCAGCGGCCGCTATCTCGACCGGATCGACGTCTCGGCCGAGCCTTACCGCTTCGTCGAGCGCCTCGTCATCCTCGACAGCCAGAGGATCGACACGCTCTTAGTAATCCCGTTGTGACGACGGCGAGAGTGCAAGCGAGGCTCAAGGACACGTGCTCGGCGCCTGGGAAGCCAGGTAACCTTCCGGACGCGGAATATAGGCGAAACGGGGGTTTGTCGGCACGCGGCCTTGCGATAGCCTAGGTCGGAGAGGCAGCAACGGGGTCGGCGGGATGAGCGTGGCGGAAGAGACGGCCGGGTATCTCGACGCGTTCCGGGCGCGCGGCGCCGCGATCGCCGAGGCCTGCACCCACTGCGGCGCGTGCTTCCGTGCTTGCCCGATGGTCGAGCCGGCCGGGCTCGGCGCCGCCGATCCGGCCGCGACGACGGCCGGCATTGTCGACCTGATCGAGGGCGGCGCCGGCAATGCCGACGCAGAGCGCTGGGCCGGGGTGTGCAGCGGCAGCGGCCGCTGCATCCCGGCCTGTCCCGAGGGCATCAATGCCCGCTTCATGGTGCAATTGGCGCGCGGCTTCGCCCGCGCCCGGCAAGGGAGCGCGCCGCTCGCGACGCGCTGGCGGGCACCGTTCCAAGGGATGAGCCGCGGCGTTCGCATTCTTTCCCGGTTGCAGCTGCCGCCCGCGACTCTCGCCCGGCTGCGCGGCCAGGGGGCGCCGCCCCGCAGCCGCCCACCGGAGGTGGTCTTCTATACCGGCTGCAACATCCTGAAGACGCCGCATATTGCGCTCCTCTGCCTCGACGTGCTCGACCTTCTGGGCGTCGATTACGAGGTGATGGGCGGACCCGGCCAGTGCTGCGGCGTCTACCAGTTCCGCGATGGCGACCTCGGCGCGACGGCGCGTGTCGGCTTTGCCACGATCGATGGTCTCGCCAAGGCCGGGACCTCGACCGTGCTGTCGTGGTGCCCGAGCTGCCAAGTACAGATCGGCGAAGTGGCGTTGCCGAGTTACGAGGCGCAGTTCGGCGCGAAACCCTTCGACCTGAACCCGTTCCTCGTCTACCTCGCGAGCCGCGCCGAAGAGCTGGCGCGGCTGATGCGGCACCGGGTCGACAAGCGCGTCGCGCTGCACGAGCGCCCGGTCCTGCCCGCGGTCATGACCGCGGTCAAGCAACTGCTGGCGATCGTCCCCGGCGTCGAATTCGTCGAGATCGACGTGCCGCGGGTCGGGACCCAGGCCAACAGCCTCGCGGTGCTGCCGGATTTCAAGGCCGATCTGGTGCGGCACGAGCTTGCCGCCGTCGCCGACGCCGGGGTGACGACATTGGCCACGGTCTACCATGCCTGCCACCGCGAATTGTGCGACGCCGGCGACGGCCGGAGCTTTGAGGTCGTCAATTTCATGGAGATCCTCGGCGCCGGGCTCGGGCTCCATGCCGAGGACCTCTACAAGCGGCTGAAGCAGATCGGCGAGGTCGACGACATCCTCGCCGAGACGAGCCCGCTCGTCGCCGCGCACGGCCTCGATCTCGACACGGTGCGGGACGCGTTGTTCGCCGAGTTCGGTGGCGCGCCGGCCGGGGGGCTTCGCCGATGAGCGAGCCTTCCTTGGATGTCCTCGGCATCGGCAATGCAATCGTCGACGTGATCGGCCATGCCGACGAGGCATTTCTCGAACGCGAGGCCCTGGCCAAGGGGGCGATGACCCTGATCGACGCCGACCGCGCCGAGGCGCTCTACCGGCGGATGGGGCCGGGGGTCGAATCCTCGGGCGGGTCGACCGCCAATACGATGGCCGGAATCGCCTCATTGGGCGGCGGCGGCGCCTATATCGGCAAGGTGCGCGACGATCTTTTGGGCGCGGTCTTCCGCCATGATCTGACGGCACAGGGCGTGCGCTTCGCGACGCCGCCATTGACCGCCGGCCCCGGCACGGCGCGCTGCCTGATCCTCG
Organism: uncultured Alphaproteobacteria bacterium; assembly: GCA_963790875.1. Classification (GTDB taxonomy): domain Bacteria; phylum Pseudomonadota; class Alphaproteobacteria; order ATCC43930; family CGMCC-115725; genus AP-15. The sequence continues at coordinate 555,701 of CAWBQT010000008.1, read as the reverse complement.
TCACCTCAGACGGACAGCGCACAATGGGCACCTATCTCGGCGCCTGCGTCGAACTCGGGCCCGACGACATCGACGCCGCACTCGTCGCCGCGGCGCGGGTCACCTATCTCGAAGGCTACCTGTTCGATCCGCCGCAGGCGCAGCGCGCGTTCGGCGAAGCCGCCGCGACGGCGCACGCCGCCGGGCGGCAGGTGGCGCTGTCGCTCTCCGACCCGTTCTGCGTCGGCCGCCACCGCGCCGCGTTCCGCCAGCTGGTCGACGGCCATGTCGACATCCTGTTCGCCAACGAGGCCGAGATCTGCTCGCTTTATGAAACGGCCGATTTCGCGGCGGCGGCGGCGGCGGTGCGCGACCATGTTGCGGTCGCCGCATTGACCCGCAGCGCCGCCGGCAGCGTGGTCCTCGCCGACGGCGCCGAACATGCGGTTTCCGCGGCGCCGGTCGCGCGCGTCGTCGACACGACCGGCGCCGGCGATCTTTACGCCGCGGGTTTTCTCTACGGCTTGACCCGCGGCCGCCCGCTCCCCATTTGCGGGGCGCTCGGCAGTTTGTGCGCTGCCGAAATTATCAGTCATGTCGGCGCCCGCCCCGAGGCCGCGCTGTCGGTACTCGCGGCCGGGCTGGACCGCCCCTGACCCGGCTGCCGCAAGCCGCGTTTGCGGCACAGGAAAAGAAAGCCGCGCCCTCCGGGGCGCGGCGTCGTGTTGGAACGATGGATATCCGCAATATCGCGATCATTGCCCATGTCGACCACGGCAAGACCACGCTGGTCGATGCGATGCTGCGCCAATCGGGCGCCTTTCGCGCCAATCAGCAGGTGGCGGAACGGGCGCTCGATTCGAACGATCTCGAACGCGAGCGCGGCATCACGATCCTGGCGAAATGCACGTCGGTCGTCTGGCGCGATATCCGGATAAACATCGTCGACACGCCGGGCCACGCCGATTTCGGCGGCGAGGTCGAGCGCATTCTCGGCATGGTCGACGGCGTGCTGGTGCTGGTCGATGCCGTCGAAGGACCGATGCCGCAGACCAAATTCGTGCTCGGCAAGGCGCTGCGCCAGGGCCTGCGACCGATCGTCGTGGTCAACAAGGTCGATCGGCCGGACGCGCGGCCGCATCGGGTGCATGACGAGGTCTTCGACCTGTTCGCGCTGCTCGACGCGAGCGAGGCGCAGCTTGATTTCCCGACCGTTTTCGCCTCGGGCCGCGCCGGCTGGGCAACCGCCGATCTCGCGGCGCCGGCGCCGGATCTCGCGCCGCTTTTCGAGCTGATCCTGTCGCATGTGGCGCCGCCCGAGGGCGATCCGGCGCTGCCCTTCGCGATGCTGGCGACGACGCTCGATTACGATCCCTATCTCGGCCGGGTGCTGACCGGCCGCATCCATGCCGGCGTCGCCCGGCTCAACATGGCGGTCAAATCGCTGAGCCGCGACGGCCGCCTCGTCGAGCAGGCGCGGCTGACGAAGCTGCAGGCGTTTCGCGGCCTCGACCGCCGGCCGATCGACGAGGCCCGGGCTGGCGATATCGTAGCCGTGGCCGGGCTCGCGGCGACGACGGTCGCCGACACGATCTGCGCGCCGGAGGTGACGACGCCGCTGGCCGCCGATCCGATAGACCCGCCGACCTTGGCGATGACCTTCTCGGTCAACGACAGTCCGCTCGCCGGGCAAGAGGGCAGCAAGGTGACCTCGCGGATGATCGGCGAGCGCCTTTACCGCGAAGCTGAAGGCAATGTGGCAATCATCGTGCGGCGCGGCGCCGAGGCCGATGCCTTCGAGGTCGCCGGCCGCGGCGAGTTGCAGCTCGGCGTCCTGATCGAGACGATGCGACGCGAGGGTTTCGAGCTGTCGATTTCGCGTCCGCGGGTGTTGTTCAAGACCGATCCCGAGACCGGCCGGCGCCTCGAACCGATCGAGGAGATCCTCGTCGACGTCGACGACGAATTCGCTGGCGTCGTCGTCGACAAGCTCGCCCGCCGCAAGGCTGAGATGCAGGAGATGCGTCCCTCGGGCGGCGGCAAGCTGCGTCTCGCTTTTCTCGGACCGACCCGCGGCCTGATCGGCTATCAGGGAGAGTTCCTGACCGACACGCACGGCACCGGGGTGATGAGCCGCCTGTTCCACGGCTATCAGCCGCATAGGGGACCGATCGAGCGACGGAAGAATGGCGTCCTCGTCTCGACCGCGAGCGGCTTTGCGGTCGCCTACGCGCTGTGGAACCTCGAAGAGCGCGGACCGATGTTTATCGAACCCGGCGCTCAGGTCTATCAGGGCATGATCATCGGCGCCCACAACCGCGACACCGACCTCGACGTCAACCCGTTGAAGGGCAAGCAACTGACCAACATCCGCACGACGGCCAAGGACGAGGCGGTGCGCTTGACGCCGCCGCAGCTCCTCAGCCTCGAGCAGTCGATCGCCTACATCGCCGACGACGAACTGGTCGAGGTGACGCAGAAATCAATCCGGTTGCGCAAGCGGCTGCTTGATCCGAACGATCGCAAGCGGGCGAGCCGCGCCGCCGCCGAATAGACAAGAGGGGCTGGAAACGCGGGCGATCCTCAATTGGGATCAATGTGCAGCGGCGGAATAAGGTGCGACGGTGGCCGATAGGCCCGCGTTTCGTCACAGATTATGTCTCGTCTGTAACAGAGTTCAAGCGGTTTCGCAAAAATTCGCTCGTCGGGTTCATCATCCCGGACCGTCGAAGTCACCGTTGTCGGAAAGCCGAAGCAGAATGTCAGCGGCGCGCGCCGACGCGCCCAGCGACTCAGACATCAGGTGCGTGAGGTTGCGCCGAGCCCAATAGGTATGCGGGGGGCTAGAAAACGCGGGCGACCCTCAACGGATAAAGGTGCGGCGGCGGAATAAGGTGCGACGGTGGCCGATAGGCCCGCGTTTCGTCGCAGATTATGTCTCGTCTGTAACAAGAGTCAAGATCTTTTTGCGCGAGCGGGTTGCCGCCGTCGCACGCGGCGGGATCGTGGGGGCATGCCGATCGAGCAAACCGGCGACGGCGACAAAGTGACGGCCAGTCGTTTCAATCGCCAGCGAAACTCAGCTGCCCGGCCGATCGAAAGCGAAAACCGCGGATGCCAGATACACGACGTTAACCGAATTGACATTGTTTGCCACATTTCCAGTCAGGCTCTCGGGGCCCTCCTTGTTGATCGGTCCCCGTGTTCGCGGATCGCCGGGCGACGGCCGCTCACGGTAGAATGGTGCCCCTTGTATCGGAGACGGCCATCGGAGACGGCCATGCCCTTCGTGCTGATCAGCCCTGCCTTCGCACCGGGCGCCGCGATCCCGGCGGAATATACCTGCGATGGCGCCGACATCTCGCCGCCGCTCACCTGGTCGGGAACGCCCGACGGCACGCTGAGCTTCGTACTCGTCGTCGAGGACCCGGATGCGCCAGGCGGCACGTTCCGCCATTGGGCCGCATTCGACATCGCGCCGGGTGCTGCCGGGCTCGCCCCTGGCTTTGGCGCGCGTCGGCCGGCCGACGGGTTTCGCGAGGCGCGCAACGATTTCGGCCAGATCGATTATCGCGGCCCGTGCCCGCCGCCGGGGCCGGCGCATCACTATCACTTCCGCCTGTTCGCGACCAGTCGGCCGAGCCTCGACCTGGCGACCCCGACAACCGCTCTCGACGTGCTAGAGGCCGCCCAACCCTACGCCATTCAACAGACCGAACTCGTCGGCACCTTCCAGCGTTGAGGCACGTCGAGGGGCTGGCTTGTCGGCGACGAATTCGCTTATAACGCGCCGCTCCGAGGCTGCAAGCCGTTTGCCGGCGCACCGCCGGCGACGCGGGGCTGATCGGCGTTGCCGTATGCCGCAATAACCTCTCGACGGACCGAGCGCAGCGATGCCCGATCCAGCGGTCGCAGAGACCGAGGTTTCCGGCCGGATCGCCCACAACCTGGGGATCGCGGCGCTGGGCGTTGTCTACGGCGACATCGGCACCTCCCCGCTCTATGCCGTGAAGCAGTGCTTCGAGGATGGCGCCGAGATCGGCAAGCCGCTCGTCTTCAGCGTTCTGTCGCTGATCGTCTGGTCGCTGACGATCGTCGTCACGGTCAAATACGTCTTGGTGCTGATGCGCGCCGGCAATCGCGGTGAGGGCGGCATCCTCGCCTTGACGGTGCTGGCGATGCGTGCCGCGGTGGGCCGCCATCGCTGGTTGCTCTATGCCGGGCTGTTCGGCGCCGCGCTGTTCTACGGCGACGGGGTGATCACCCCGGCGATCTCGGTGCTGAGTGCGGTCGAAGGAACTCAAGGTCGCAACCCCGGCGCTCGAACCGTATGTGCTGCCGCTGACCCTCTTGCTGCTCGTCGCGCTGTTCATCCTCCAGCGCCGCGGCACCGGCGATGTCGGTAAGTATTTCGGTCCGGTGATGATCCTATGGTTCGGCGTCATCGGGCTGTTGGGCCTATTCGAGATCGTCAAGCATCCGATGATCCTCGCCGCGGTGAACCCGTTTTACGGGATCGATCTGTTGCTGCACCGGCCGGGTCGGGGATTCATCCTCTTGGGCTCGGTCGTGCTGGCGGTGACTGGCGCCGAGGCGCTGTATGCCGATATGGGACATTTCGGGCCACGACCGATCCGTCAGGCCTGGCTGCGCTTTGTGTTTCCGGCGCTGTTGTTGAATTATTTCGGCCAGGGCGCGTTGCTGGTGGCGCATCCCGACGCGGTCGAGAACCCGTTCTTCCATCTGGCGCGGAGCGGGGCGATCTATCCGCTTGTCGGCCTCGCCTCGACCGCCACGGTGATCGCCTCGCAAGCCGTCATCTCTGGCGTCTTCTCGCTGACCCATCAGGCGGTGCAGCTCGGCTATCTGCCGCGCCTGCAGGTGCGCCACACCTCGGCCGACGAGATCGGTCAGGTCTATGTGCCGGGCGCCAACAATCTGATGCTGCTGGCGGTCGTGGCGACCGTGCTCGGCTTCCGCTCGTCGGATGCGCTGGGCGGCGCCTACGGCATCGCGGTGACCGGCACGATGACGGTGACGACTGTCCTCGCCTTCACCTATCTGCGGCTAGGCGCCGAATGGCGCTTGTGGCAGATCCTGCCGTTGTTTGGTCTGTTCTTCCTGGTCGACCTATCGTTCTTCGGCGCCAATCTGTTGAAGTTGATCGACGGCGGCTGGTTCCCGCTGGCGATCGGCATCGTCGTCTATTCGGTCATGACGACCTGGATCTGGGGCCGCAGCCGGCTCGCGGCGCAGCGGGCGAGTGGCGCACTGCCGCTTGCTTCATTGATGGAATCGCTGCGTCCCGACCGGCCGGTGCGGGTCCCCGGCACGGCCGTCTACATGACGGCGCGGGTCGACAACGTGCCGGCGGCGCTCTTACACAACATGAAGCACAACAAAGTGCTGCACGAGCGCAACGTGCTGATGACCGTGCACACTCAGGACGTGCCGCGGCTTTCCGAGGCCGACCGGCTCGAGATCCACCATCTCGCCAAGAACTTTCACACCGTCACAATCCATTACGGCTTCCTCGACGAGCCCGACATCCCGCGGGCGCTGGCGTTGTGCCGGGTCGGCGGGTTTCGCTTCAACCTGATGGAGACGTCGTTTTTCGTCGGGCGCGAGAAGATCGTCACCAAGCGCCGCTTCGGCTTCGCTCAGCCGTTCAAGCATCTCTTCGTCATGCTGTCGAACGTGGCGCTCGACGCGACCGAGTTCTTCCGCATCCCGATCAACCGCATCGTCGAGTTGGGCGGTCAGGCGGAAATCTAGACCTGCAGCCGGACGCGCCGTCAATTGAGCGAAACGCAGCTTTAGCGGCGCTCCCAGGGCGGAAACAATTCGTCAGGGTCGTTGACCCAGACGAACGGGATGCCGTTCTGGTCGGCGCAGTCGAGGACGACGCGGAACTCGATCGCAACGGGCGCGTCGGGCCGGCTCCGGTCGACCAGCGCCGAGTCGCCGTGGACGAGCTGCCAGCTGCCGAGGATGCGGTCGGGATCGGTCAGGCTGCGCTCCACCTTGAACTCGATGTACCGGGCGCCGCCGGCCTCCCACTTGTCTTCGATGACCGCGACCAACCTCGTCTCCTGCGCCGGAAGGGATCCCGCCGCTATTGTTCTTTGCCCTGCCGACGGGATGCAATAGGCCGCGTAGCACCGGTCGTCGGCGAGCATGCCGGACCGGGAGGGTGCCCGCCGGATGGTCGGGTTCTTGCGCACGGTTCGCCGACGCGGCGGCGGGCGGAACCGCTGCCGTCGCTTACCGCAAACCTGCGGAACGGCCCGCGATGTCCGTCGTCGCCACCTTCCCAGAGCGGACCGTTAAGGGCCTTCGCGAGCTCGACCTTGACCGCGTCGAGCGGCCCGTTCGACGCGGCGGGATCTGGCCGCCGGATGCGGTTCGTCGCAGCCGGCTCGATGATGTGGAGCCCGTCGTCGTCGACGAAAAAGGTATGATCGCCGAAGACTTCGCGCAGTTTCGGGATCGCGACGGAACGCTGCTCGATCATCTTTCCCCTTCGATTGGACAGGGTCCCACCACGGGGATCGGCCGCGGCATACCGAACCGCCATCGCCCGCAAGGGTCACGGGTTGGCGGCGGGGGAGGCTTGTCAACTGATGACCGCCTCGGCAAAAAGTCGATATTTCAGCTCGTTCAAAACGGCCGCGACGTCATCGGCATCGATCCGCCCGGTCGCGACGGCGTTTCGTCCCGCAGCGAGAGCCGCACACAGCCGGCCTCTCGCGGCTGCTGCATCGGTCGCATCGCTCGGCGACAAGAGTTCGCTCAACCGTCGCGCGATGCAGCACAGTTGCTCCTCGCTGAGCGACCGGCGGCAGGTGGCGGCCCCGACGACGATGCCGATCGTTTCGGCGATCATTTCGAGACTGTCCGCTCGGCGGAACCATGGGCGTCCGGCCGCGTGACGGATGTTTGTATGCAGGGGTTCGAATGGCATTGTGGGCCCGGTCGAGGCGCGTGCCCCCGGTCCTGCCGCCGGCCCCACCTCCCACGCACGACGCTGGCGTCTCGCTCGCTATCCCGCAGGGGGCGCACCGCGTGCCGGGCTCGGCGATCGTGATCCTGGCGGCGACGGGTTCCTTCGGGAACGCCTGAGACCCCTCAGGCCGCCGTCGGATCGAGCAATCGCCGGTCGGGACGCAAGCGGAGCGCCAACAAACCGCCGATCAGCAACAGTCCGATCGACCCGAGAAACGGCAATGTCCAACTGCCGGTCCGATCGATGACGTAGCCGAACACGAAAGGCGAGAGTATGCCGGCGAGGCCAAAGCCGAAATTCATGACGCCGCTCGCCGAACCGGCATAGCGCGGCGCGATATCCATCGGCACCGACCAGATCGGAGCGACCACCAATTCGACGCAGAAGAACGCCAGCGACAGGCACAGCGCGACGACGGCGAGGTCGTGCGCCAGCACGACCGGGATCATGAATAGGCAACCACCGAACAGCCCGCCGGCGATAACCCGGCAGCGCGCCGCTCGCAAATCGCCGGTCCGCTTGAGGATGGCGTCGCTGATCACGCCGCCGAGGGTATCGCCGATCACGCCCGAAAAGAATACGCCGGACGAGAACAGCGCCGATCTTCCTAAGTTCAAATGAAAATTGTGGAAGAAGAACGACGGGATCCAGCTCAGGAACACCCACAAAGTCCAGCCATAGCAGAAATCCACCGCCGTCACCGGCAGCACCCGCTTGGCGAGGCTGAGCCAAGGCACCCGCGGCGCCGTCGCGGCCGCCTCGCGCCCGGCATCGAGCCGCGCCAGTTCGTGCGCGGTCATTCGCGGATGGGTTCGCGGGTCGTCGCGAAAGAACCATACCCAGACCACGATCCACAGAAGGCTGATGGCGCCGACCGCGACAAACGAACCGCGCCAGGAGACGACGCCGATCAGCCAAGCGACGAGCGGTGGCGTCAGCGCATTGCCGATGCGCGAGGCGGAATGGGTGATGCCCTGCGCGAAGCCCCAGCGCTCTGCAGGAATCCAGGCCGCCATCGCCCGCGTCGCGGTCGGAAATCCCGCACCCTCGCCAAACCCGAGGACGAGCCGCACCAGGAACAGCGAGGCGAGCCCACCGACCGCGCCTGTCAATGCCGTCGCCGCGCAGACGACCAGCCCCGAAACCCCCAGGGTCAGACGCGGGCCGAATTTGTCGCCGAGCCGGCCGCCGATCAGCTGAAATAGCGCATATGGATAGGCGAAGGCCGAGAAGGCAAAACCGAGCGCCGTGTTGCTGAGGGCGAGGTCGTGTTTAATGAGCGGCGCCGCGGTCGACAGGTTGACCCGGTCGACATAGAAAATCAGGTACATCAGACACAGCAGGAACAGCACCTGATTGGAGATGCCGCCCCAGGCTGCGGCGCTACGCGCGCGGCCGGCGACGGGAGGCGTCACCGCGTCGGTCTCTTGTGTCTTCATCTCAGGCCGCCGGTCTTGTCTCGCCTTTGATTTGGGTGCGGCGGATGACGCGGCGGGCGCGCGGATCGAACGGATCGCGCCGATGCGTCGACCTCCGGCTAACCGGCCCCGCCGCCACCGCACCCAAGGCGGCGCGGGTCGTCGTAACGGTCAATTTTCCGGTCGTGGGGTTGGATTGGTCATCGGACGTCATTGGCAAACCCTTGGGCAAATCGTCCGCGCTTCCTGGCCGCGCTGGCGGTGTCGCGCTCAATGGTCGAGCCAGACGTCGGCGAGGTCCTGGCCGATATATTGGCTCGGGGTGATGTTCCAGCCTTTGACTATGGCGGCGGTCGGGACAATTCGGTTGTACCAGAGGATCGGCACGGTATAGGCCTGGGTCAGCGCATGCCGTTCAAACTCGCGGAAGATCTGCTCCCGCCTGTGTGGATCCAGGGTGACCGCCTGGCCGATATAGAGCGCGTCCAAATAGCGGTCGGTCGACGACGAGTAGTTCACCGGCGAAAGATCCCGCGACACATATTTCGCTAATTGCAGGGTCGGGTCATCAAAGTAATCGCCGATGAAATCGATCGCAGCGCCGAAGTTTCCGTCGGCGAGCGCGGCGGTCCAGTCCTTCAGATTGAGCCGCTGCTGCCGGACATCGAGGCCGATCGCGCGCCATGCCGCAGCCACGTAATCGCCTCCGGGGATCCAGGGCATCGGCAGATCGCGGTTGGTCAATTTGACGTTCAGGGCGTGGACCCCGGCTTCGGCGAGCAAGCGCTTCGCTTCGCCGCGCGAGGCCGCGGCATCATGCCAATACCCAGGCAGCTGCGTGAGTTCCGCCTCCGGAGTGGCCATGCTGAAGCCTGGACGCAAAAGTCCGCCGACGAATTTCAGCACTGTCGCCTGCGATAACAGCTCGGCGGCACCCCAGCGGTCGATGGCGAGCGACAGGGCGCGGCGCACCCGCGCATCGTCATAGGGGGGACGCTTGGTGTTAAAGACCACCAGCAGGTTCAGCAAGGTCGGGCTCTCGTAGACCGCGACCGCGTCGCCGCGCGCCGCGACGAGATCGGCGCGCTCATTCGGGCTGATGAAGCGGAAGTCAGCCATGATCCGGCCCTCCTTGAAGGCCTCGATCATCCTGGCTCCGGTGACGAAGTGCGCCCGATACCCGTCGAGGTATGGCCTGCCGGGGCGAAAATACCCGCCAAACCGCCGCCCAGTCCAACGATCGCCCTTGACGTGTTCGACAAAGGAAAAAGCGCCGGTTCCGATAATATGTTGCAGTGGAAAGAACGAGTCTCCTTTCAGCTTTGCAGCACTGTAGATCGAATTCCACTCCGAGGCGAAATTCTGCAGCATGGCCGCCTCCGGCCATTTCAGATGAAAGACGACAGTGAGCGGGTCCGGCGTATCGATTGCGCCGATCGCTGCGTAATCGACCCGCCGCACCGACACGACCCCGGGCGGCGGCCGGACAATCCGTTCGTAGCTCGCCTTGACATCCTCCGAGGTCAGCCGTGACCCGTCGTGAAATAGCACTGCAGTGCGCAGTTTGAAGGCGTAGGTGAGCCTGTCCGGCGACACGGTCCAGGATTCGGCGAGGTCGCCTTCAATCCGCGGGTAGTCGGCGGTGTCGAATTTGAGCAGCGTCGAATAATGCGGCGCGATCGGGTGCAAGGTGGCGAAGGAGACATTGCCGTGGCAGTCGTAGTTCGGCGGCTCCGCGTCGACCGCAAAATCGAGGGTACCGCCGCGTTTCGGCAGCGGCTCCGCCGCGGCGCAAAGGGCGCCGGCAGCGGTACCGACGATGACCCCGCCGGCGCCGGCCAAAAAGCTGCGCCGCCGCAGGCCAGCGGCGGCGGCCTGATCGCAACACGCAGCTCCCGAGCGTTCTGTCAACCGGACCTCCGGATCGCCGGATCGATGTGCGATCGCGCCGACGGCTGACGATCGCCTGTCGGCATCACGCCACCACGCATCGGAACGGCGAGCGAAGGCATTGCCAATAAGTTTGTCGAAACCCGAAACGGGGCTAGCGGACCTGGGTCTTTTCCCAGTGCTCGAATTGCCCGAAGAGATCGTCCTTCTGCTGCTGGGTCAGCGGTTGGCCGCCGGTCGCCCGCTGTCGCTCGTCGAGGAAGCGGGCAAAGATTGCCTTCAGATCATCCTCGGCGGGTGCGGCGGCGACTGGCGCGTTGCGTTGCAGCCATTCCGCCGCGGGCGGAAAGCGACGCCAGCCGGGATACTCGGCGGTGATGTTGACGTCGTGCCATTTCGGGTGATGCCCCGGCTGAAGCAAAGTCGGAAAGCCGGTAAAGAAGGCATCGACGAAGGTCGCGAGGTTGCGATAGCGGTCCGATCGCGGCTGAAGATTGGCCGCTGCAAGAACAGTCCCAACGGCCACTGTGTCGATCGGCTGATTGTACTGGATCAACCCGGGGTAATCGAGAGCGGTCAGCCGCGCCGGGGCATAGACGGCAGTCACCCCCGGATCGAGCGGAATAGGCACGAAATGCAAGCCCTCCTCGCCGATCAGCTCGTGGAAAATCGGTGCCGGCTTGCCGGCGACAAAGGCGAGCGCAGCGATGTCGCCTTTGCGCAGCTTCTCAAGGGCTATTTCTTGCGTGTCATAGGTGGGGATGATCGGAATCTTGAGAAGATCAAAGATCCGACCGGCCGTTACTGTCGTGCCGGCGCCGCGCAGATCGACATTCACTTTTCGGTTCGCCAAATCGGCGACGCTCTTGATCTCGGATCGCGCCAGAAGATGGAATTCCTCGTTGTAGAGTTTAGTAATGTAGGTGATTTCGTAATTCAGTCCGGGGAACAAGTTATGCTGCGTGCCATAGTCGAGGACGTCGGTTTGCAAGATGGCCAGGTCGATGCCGTGCAGCAGCTGCAAATCGGTGATGTTCTGCAGCGATCCCTTGCCGACCACCGGTAGGACCCGCCGCGTCGCGCCGTCATCGATCAGGCTGGCGAGATCCTCGGCGATGCGCACGGAGATGCCGGCACTGCTGCCGATCTCGAGTTCGACGACGCCGCGATTGACCTCCTGCGCTGGCGGTGCGGCCGCGTAACCGGGCCCGGCCGGCTCCAGCCAAGCCGCCGCAGCGCTGATGATCGCAAGGATGGTCCGACCTTTCGAACAGAAGCTTGCCATCCGACGGATCCCCAGTCCTTTGTCTGGCATCCTAATTCGTCTCGGTCCCGCTCAGCGAGAAAGTGACTTGCGACACGCCAAGTTCGCGCGCCCGACGATACCAAAGCTGCGCCTTGGCAGCGTCGCCCGCCATGCTTTGCGCGCCGATTTGCGCGAGAAATCCCGGATCGAAGGTTGCTGCCATCCGGAGCGCCGCTTGCCCGGTTCCCGCATCGGCCGCCCGCTCATAGTAGAGACGCGCCGACGCGACATCGCCCACCCGCAAGAGAGCGTCACCGCGGGCCAACAGCTCGGCGATCACCACATTCGAGAGGCGGAAAATCGGTGGCGGTTCCCCGCCCACCGCCGGGCGCGACAGTGGCGGAGGAGCGAATTGCCGGAATCCGGCCTGGGCGCTGGCCGTCAGGATCGCCGACGACGCCCGTCGTGGTGCGGCCGCGTCGGACGGGGCCGGGCGCCGAAGGCCGACCATCGCTTTGTCTTGAGGAGCGCTCGTCACGCCGGCGCGACTGACCCGCGAGGGCAGGCGCCGCGCCGACGCGGCGCTGGGCGCGAAGATATCGACGCCAATGCCGCGACCGCGCGTCAGCGTAGCTGCACTTACCCCAGATACCGGCCGCTGCAGCAAAGCAACAGCACTCGCGTAACAAGCTCCAACCGTCGCTCCGGCCATGAGCACCAAGGAGATCAGGTAGCCACAACTGCCTTTCGCACCGGGTAAGACCATCGGCAGCAAAGCTCCACGGAAGATGCTGGTATCTTTGTCTCCGTTACCCGCGTGCACTGCCGACGAGTCCACGCACATAACTGGCGAAGCTGCGACTGCGGCGCGCTTCCGGCGTGGCGCTCGCAAGCCAAACCGCCGCGCGGTTATTGATGCATGTGGCCTTATCTATACCATAACGTGTAAAAATCGCGGATTCGTCGGTGTCCGACAAATGCTCTAGCATGCCAACGATCTCGCACATGACCGGCCGCGACCGAAACCGCGGTATAAGATTATCGCGGTAAATTGAGTCTATCGATTTGTAACAAAATTTGATCGAAGTCAAGGCCCGGTAGATTGCCGGGCATCGATCGAGCTCTGTTGCGCTGCTCCGTTGTCCGCGACGGGACGGCGCGGACAACTCCTTGCTGCAGATGTTCGGCAATGTCTCCTGACCGATGGAGTCCGGCCCCGAGTTCCGCCACCGTTCGACGATACCGCTTTACGGCCGGGATCAGCCGGTCGAAGCGAACACGGAAAAAGCTGGCGTCGAGTTCCGCGAGCGCGTGTCGTCGCCCGCCTGGCGTCCGCGCGCTCGATCGGCGAGCTGTTGGCGACATCCCCGGCCATGTTTCCCCATTTCCCGAGGATATAGGGGTATCGCAAGCAGCGCTGGAAGCGACCTGCCTTCCGGTGCCTCTCTTCCAGTGCCTCGATTTTGGCCGTGAAAATGCCGAAAGCTTCAGCATCGCGTTGAATTCGTTTTAATAACGGTTTTCCCGACCCCCCGCAACGATTTCAGAGGTGGATCGCCCGGCCGGCGACGGCGAGGGCAGCCTCTTTCAGGGCTTCGTTCAGGGTCGGATGAGCGTGGCAGGTGCGCGCGATGTCCTCGGCCGAAGCGCCGAACTCGATGGCGAGGACGGCCTCGGCGATCATCGTGCCGGCGTCGGGGCCAATGATATGCACGCCGAGCACCCGGTCGGAGGCGCTGTCGGCGAGAATCTTGACGAAGCCGTCGGTATCGCCGTTGGCGCGGGCGCGCGGCGTTGCGGTGAACGGGAACTTGCCGGTGCGGTAGGTAATCCCCGCCGCCTTCAGTTCTTCCTCCGTCTTGCCGACCGAGGCGACCTCCGGCCAAGTGTAGACGACCGCCGGGATCGCGTCGTAGTCGATACTGGGTTTCTGGCCGGCGAGGCGCTCGGCCAGTGCCGCACCCTCCTCCATCGCCTTATGTGCCAGCATCGGGCCGCGGATCGCGTCGCCGATCGCATAAATGCCCGGAAGATTGGTGGCAAAGTCGGCATCGACCGCGATGCGGCCCCGCGCGTCGCGCGCCACGCCCACGGCTTCGAGCCCAAGACCCTCGGTATAGGGACGCCGGCCGACCGCCACCAACACCGCATCGGCGGCGAGGCTCCGGCTATCCGGCCCGGCGAGTTCGACGACCAGCCCGTTCGGCCCCTCGCCGATGCCGGTCACGCTGGCGCCGAGCCGGAACGCGATCCCGGAGCGCGCCAGCACGCGCTGCAATGCCGCGCCGAGTTCGCGATCCATCGTCGGGACGATATGGTCGAGCAGCTCGACGACGGTGACTTCGGCGCCGAGTTCGGCGCCAGACCGAGCCGAGCTCGAGCCCGATATAGCCGCCGCCGATGACGACGAGCCGGCCCGGCACATGGTCGAAAGCGAGCGCGCCGGTCGACGAGACGATGCGTTTTTCATCGATCGCGACACCGGGTAAAGGCGTGCTTTCTGAACCCGAAGCGATGACGATCGCGCCGGCCTCGACCTCGCGGACCGAGGCGTCGGGGGCGGCAACGGCAACGCGTCCCGGCGCCGCGATCCGGCCCCTGCCTTTCAGCCAATCGATCTTGTTCTTGCGAAAGAGGAATTCGACGCCGCGCGTCAGGGCTGACACGACCTGGTCTTTGCGCGTCATCATCGCGCCGAGATCGAGCGCGACCTCGCCAACTCTGATCCCGTGCGCGGCGAGCGCGTGACTCGCCGCGGCGAATATCTCCGAGGATTGGAGGAGGGCCTTCGACGGGATGCAGCCGATGTTGAGGCAGGTGCCGCCGAGCGTCACGCCGCTCTCGACGCAGGCGGTCGCCATGCCGAGCTGTGCCGCCCGGATCGCCGCGACATAGCCGCCGGGCCCCCCGCCGATGACGACGACGTCGTAACGCTCGGCCATCGCTATTTCACAATGAGACCGTGAGACCGTGAGATCTTAACACAATGGCGCTCAAGCCGGCATCGTCCCCTCATCGCCTCACTGTCTCGTTGTGATTTATAAATCGAACAGTAGGCGCGGCGGGTCTTCGACGCATTCCTTGACGCGCACCAGAAACGTCACCGCCTCGCGGCCGTCGACGACGCGGTGGTCGTAGGTCAGTGCCACATACATCATCGGCCGGATCTCGATTTTGTCGCCCAATGCGATCGGCCGCCGCTCGATCTTGTGCATGCCGAGGATGCCCGATTGCGGCGGGTTGAGGATCGGCGTCGACAGCAGCGAACCGTAGACGCCGCCATTCGAGATCGTGAAGGTGCCGCCGGACAGGTCGTCGATCGACAACTTGCCGCCGCGCGCCTTTTGGCCGAGGGCGGCGATCGCCTGTTCGATTTCGGCAAAGCTCAGGCGATCGGCGTCGCGCAGGACCGGTACGACGAGCCCCTGCTCGGTGCCGACGGCGACGCCGATGTCGTAATGGTTCTTGTAGACGAGGTCGTCGCCGTCGATCTCGGCATTGATCCCCGGCAGCTCCTTCAGTCCGACGATCGCCGCCTTGACGAAGATCGACATGAAGCCGAGCCGCACGCCGTGCTTTTTTTCGAAGGCGTCGCGCCAGCGCTCGCGCATGGCGATTGCAGCGCTCATGTCGATCTCGTTGAAGGTCGTCAGCATCGCCGCGCTGTTCTGCGCCGCCTTCAAGCGTTCGGCGATGCGACGCCGCAGTCGCGTCATACGCACCCGCACCTCGCGCTCGTCGGCCTTCGGCGTGCGTGGTTGATCTGGGCGGATGGGCAGGCTCGGCGCCGGCATCGGGACCGGTGTGGCAACCGCTGCCGGCCGGGCCAGCGCCGTCAGCACATCCGCCTTGCTGATCCGGCCGCCGGGGCCGGTCGCGGCGATCGTCGCCATATCGAGCCCGCTCTCGGCGGCGAGCTTGCGCGCCGCCGGCCCGGCCCGGTCGAGCGCGGACAGCGCTTCCCCCGCCGGTGCGGACTTGTTCCGCGCATCCGGGTGCTGCTCCCTCTCCCCGCCTGCGGGGAGAGGGCTGGGGCGAGGGGCGGCGGCACCGTCGGCGATCCGGCACAGCACGGCGCCGACCGGGAGATTGGCGCCCTCCGCGGCGAGGATCTCGATCAATGTGCCGGCGGCCGGCGCCGGCACTTCGAGGGTCACCTTGTCGGTTTCGAGCTCGACCAGAGGCTCGTCGACGGCAACCGCGTCGCCCTGCCGTTTCAGCCATTTCGCGACAGTCGCCTCGGCGACCGACTCGCCAAGGTCCGGGACTCTTATCTCCGTCGCCATCGCAGAATCAGGT
Organism: uncultured Alphaproteobacteria bacterium; assembly: GCA_963790875.1. Classification (GTDB taxonomy): domain Bacteria; phylum Pseudomonadota; class Alphaproteobacteria; order ATCC43930; family CGMCC-115725; genus AP-15. The sequence goes on along the minus strand of CAWBQT010000008.1, from coordinate 539,863 downwards.
GGCAAGCGCCTCGGCGACGAGCCGGGCCTGTTCCTCGAGATGACGCTTGAACAGCCCGACGGCCGGCGAAGCAGCCTCGGCGCGCCCGATGAAGCGCGGCCGCTTCGCCGCTATGTCTAGCGGCCGCAGCAGCGCTTCGAGCCGCCGGTCGATGAAATTCCAGGCGCCCATATTCTGTGGCTCCTCCTGGCACCAGACGATCTCGGCCTTGCGCCAGCGCGCCAGCGCCGGGCCTAGCGCATCGGCCGGAAACGGATAAAGCTGCTCGATGCGGACCAGCGCCACCCGATTGTCGTCGGCCTCGGCTCGTGCCTTCAACAGGTCGAAATAGACCTTGCCCGAGCACAGGACGACGCGGCGTACCCGATCATCGGCCGCGATCGGTCCCGCCTCGCCGATCACCCGGCGGAACTCGCCACCGGGTCCCATCTCGTCGAGCCGCGACGTCACCTCCCTGGCGCGCAGCAGCGATTTCGGGGTGAAGACGACGAGCGGCTTCCTGAAGTTGCGATGGATCTGGCGGCGCAGCGCATGAAAATAATTCGCCGCCGTCGTCAGGTTGCATAGCTGGATGTTGTCCTCGGCGCAGAGCTGCAGATAGCGTTCGAGGCGCGCCGACGAATGCTCCGGCCCCTGACCCTCATAGCCGTGCGGCAGCAGCAGCACGAGCCCGCTCATGCGCAGCCACTTCGCTTCGCCGGCGGCGAGAAACTGGTCGATGATCACCTGGGCGCCGTTGGCGAAATCGCCGAACTGTGCTTCCCACAGCACCAGGGTGGCAGGGTCGGCAAGGCTGTAGCCATATTCGAAGCCGACGACGCCAGCCTCGGAAAGCGGGCTGTCGATGATCTCAAATGGCGCCTGGCCCGGACTGACATGGTCGATTGGGACCCAGCGCGCCTCGCTCTCCTGATCGACCAGCACGGCATGCCGGTGCGAGAAGGTGCCGCGCCCGCTGTCCTGTCCGGACATCCGCACATGCGTCCCCTCGGCACAGAGCGAGGCGAAGGCGAGCGCCTCGGCGGTTGCCCAGTCGATCCCTTCGCCGCTCTCGATTGCGGCGCGTTTGGCTTCGAGCTGCCGAGCGATCTTGGGGTTGAGGCGGAAGCCCTCCGGTACCGCGGCGAGGCCGCGTCCCAGCTCGCGCAACCGGCCGACGTCGACGCCGGTGTCGCTCGGGCAGTCGCCCTCCGGCGCCGGCTCGAGCCCGGCCCAGGCGCCTTCGAGCCAGTCCGCCTTGTTCGGCCGATAGCTCTTCGACGCCTCGAACTGGGCTTCGAGCTCGGCGATGCAGCTCGCCGCCATCGCCTCGACATCGCGGTCGCTCGCCACGCGCTCGTCGACGAGGCGCTTTGCGTAGAGCTGGCGGGTCGTCGCATGCCGAGCGATCGCGCGATACATCAGAGGCTGGGTGAAAGCCGGCTCGTCGCTCTCGTTGTGGCCGTGCCGCCGGTAACAGAACAGGTCGACGACGACATCCTTGGCGAATTCTTGGCGGTATTCGACCGCGATGCGGGCGACCTCGACGACGGCCTCCGGATCGTCGCCGTTGACATGCAGGATCGGCGCCTGGACGCCCTTGGCGACATCAGACGGGTAAGGGCTCGACCGCGCGGCCTTGGGGCTCGTCGTGAAGCCGATCTGGTTGTTGACGATGACATGGATCGTGCCGCCGGTCGCAAAGCCGGCGAGTTCCGACAATTCGAGCGACTCGGCGACGAGGCCTTGTCCGGCAAAAGCGGCGTCGCCATGCATCAGAATGCCGGCGATCCTGGACCGCGCCCCGTCGCCTTGCTGCTGTTGCTTGGCGCGGACTTTGCCGAGGACGACCGGATCGACCGCTTCGAGATGCGACGGGTTGGCGGCAAGCGACAGATGCACCCGCTCGCCAGCGACCTCGCGGTCGCCTGAGGTGCCGAGATGGTATTTGACGTCGCCGGAGCCGTGGACGTGCTCGGGATTCGTCGAATTGCCCTGGAATTCAGAAAAAATCGCGGCGAACGGCTTGCCGACGAAATTGGCCAGCACGTTGAGCCGGCCGCGATGCGGCATGCCGATCACGAACTCGCGGACTCCGAGTTCGGCGCCGCGCAAGAGGATCGCATCGAGGGCCGGCATCAGCGACTCGGCGCCCTCGATGCCGAACCGCTTGGTGCCGGTATAACGGCGGTCAAGAAACCGCTCAAAGGTTTCGGCGCGGATCAACGTCGCCAGGATCGCCTTCTTCTCGGCCGCCGCCAGCGTCGGGCGCCGCTCCCTTTGCTCAAATTTCTCCTGGATCCAGGCGCGCTCGGCCGGCACCTGAATGTGCATGTACTCGACGCCGATCCGGCCGCAATAGGTCGCACGCAGGAGTGCGATGATCTCGCGGAGGCTGGCGCGCTCGCGGCCGAACAGGTTGCTGATGTAGAATTGGCGGTCGAGGTCGCCCTCGGCAAAGCCGTAGCTCTTGTAGTCGAGCTCGGGCTGCGGCATGCGCTTGTCGAGACCCAACGGGTCGAGCTCGGCTTCGAGATGGCCGCGCACGCGATAGGCGCGGACGAGTTGCAGGGCGCGGATCGAGTTCGGTCGTCGCCCGGCGCAGCTCGTCGGCGTCGATGGGCGGCGGCGCCGTCGACCCGTCGATCGGGCCGACGGGCTGCGGTTCGGCCCAGGAGGGTCCCTTGAGCTCGGCGAGCAAACCCGAGACGTCGTCTTCGAGTTCGAAGAAAAACCGGCGCCAGCTCGCATCGACGCTTTCGGGAGCTTCGAGAAAACGGGCATAGAGTGCGGCGATGAAAGCGGCGCTTGCGCCGGTGAGGAATGTCGTACCGTCGATGTCAGCCATAGCAGTGTCGCCCGATGGACGCGCTTCGCCGGGGAAAGCGGAGATGGCCGGGACGAGCCCGGCCATACGGGTCATTAGGTCGTGATCCGCCGCACCGCTTGCAACACGCGCGGCGCGCAATCGCGACCTCGCTGCCAAAGCCCATCCCCCAGGTGGCGTCTCGCGCAACAGCGCCGCGATGCTGCCTTAGGTGCGGGCCGTCACGGCCGCGATCGGCGCCGCCGCGGTCTGGCCGCGGGGCCGGCCCGGGATCCTCGCCGAGCTGAGCGAATTTCGTCCATCTTCGCCGTCCCATACCCGCGCCGTCTTCATATGACTTATTGATAAAAATGTGAAAAATGCCAAGGTTGCGCATGCTGAAGGCGATTTCCTGAGGGATTGCTGAGGGAATTTCGGCGCCGGTCTGAGGGAATTTCTGGCCCAGCTCTGAGGGATTTCGGGGCCGCCGGAGCGCCCGCGTGTCGCGGCCCCAAAACCCGGCCCCGCCGGCAGGGCCTATTCGTGAGATCATAGCAATTCGTATCACATTGCTGCCGGATTGGCAACAGCCTTCAACCGACGAGCTTGGCAACGCCAAGCCCCGTTGGTCGATCCCGGTGGCCGGGCTTGCCCCAGCCACCCAGGCCGATCAATCAGAGGATCGATCGAGTGTCGAAGACGGGGTGCCCGGCACAAGGCTTGTCCTCGGGGCGCGCGCCGCGCGGACAAGCCCGGTCCCCGCGAAGGTGAGGGATGGGCCGGGCAAGGGGGCTTCGGGTTGTATCGGCGACGGCGCTGAAGAGATTTCGCTTCTTGGGTGGGTTTCCGGGATCAGCCCTTCAACACATCGAGCATCGTCGTGCCGATCGCCGCCGGCGAGCGGGCGATCACGGCGCCGGCGCGCGCGAGCGCCTCGATCTTCTCTTCGGCCCCACCCTTGCCGCCGGCAATGATGGCGCCGGCATGACCCATCCGCCGGCCCGGCGGCGCGCTGGCGCCGGCGATGAAGCCGACGACCGGCTTCTTCTTCCGCTCGGCGCGCAGGAAGTCGGCCCCGTCTTCTTCGGCGGTGCCGCCGATCTCGCCGATCATGACGATCGCCTCGGTCTCGTCGTCGGCGAGAAACATTCCGAGGATCTCGACGAAATCCGTGCCGTTGACCGGGTCGCCGCCGATGCCGACGCAGCTCGACTGTCCGAGCCCGGCCGCGGTCGTCTGGGCTACCGCCTCATAGGTCAGGGTGCCGGAACGCGAGACGATGCCGATCCGGCCGCGGCGATGGATGTGTCCGGGCATGATGCCGATCTTGCATTCGTCGGGGGTGATGACCCCCGGGCAGTTCGGGCCGATCAGTCGGCTCTTCCCACCCGCGAGGCTGCGCTTGACGCGCACCATGTCGAGCACCGGGATGCCCTCGGTGATGCAGATGATCAGCGGAATCTCGGCGGCCGCGGCTTCGAGGATCGCGTCGGCGGCAAAGGGCGGCGGCACATAGATGACCGACGCGTCGCATTGCGTCGCCTCGCGCGCCTCGCGCACGGTATCGAAGACCGGCAGGTCGAGATGGCGAGTCCCGCCTTTCCCCGGCGTCACGCCGCCAACCATCCTCGTGCCGTAGGCGATCGCCTGCTCGGAGTGGAACGTGCCCTGGGCGCCGGTGATGCCTTGGCAGAGCACCCGGGTCGCGGCGTCGACGAGGATCGCCATCAGGCGTTCTCCGCGACCGCGGCGACGATCTTCTGCGCCGCATCGCCGAGATCCTCGGCGGCGAGGATCGGCAGCCCCGATTGCTGCAGGATCTTTTTGCCGAGCTCGACATTGGTGCCGGCGAGCCGGACGACGAGCGGCACGTAGAGATTGACTTCGCGGGCCGCGCCGACGACGCCCTCGGCAATCACGTCGCAGCGCATGATGCCGCCGAAGATGTTGACGAGGATCCCTTCGACGTTCGGATCGCTCAAGATCAGCTTGAACGCGCGCGCCACCCGCTCGCGCGTCGCGCCACCGCCGACATCGAGGAAATTCGCCGGGCTCGCGCCGTGCAACTTGATGATGTCCATCGTCGCCATCGCGAGCCCGGCGCCGTTGACCATGCAGCCGATATTGCCGTCGAGCTTGATGTAGTTGAGCGCGTTTTTGGAGGCTTCGACCTCGGCCGGCTCCTCCTCGTCGGTGTCTCGCAGCGCCTCGAGCTCGGGATGGCGGAACAGCGCGTTGTCGTCGAAGCTCATCTTGGCGTCGAGGGCGACGAGATCGCCCGCCGCGGTCACGACCAGCGGATTGATCTCGACGACCGAGGCGTCGAGTTCGGTGAAGGCGCGGTAGAGTGCGGTCACGAACTTGACCGCGATCGCGAGCGAGGCGCCCTTGAGGCCGAGCCCGAAAGCGATGTCGCGGGCATGGAACGGCTCGATCCCGCTCGCCGGGTCGACCGCCACCCGCAGGATTTTTTCCGGCGTATGCTGCGCCACCTCCTCGATTTCGACGCCGCCCTCGGTCGAGCCGATCAGCGTGATCCGCCCGGTCTCGCGGTCGACCAGCACACCGAGATAGAGCTCGCGCGCGATGTCGCAGCCCTCTTCGACATAGACCCGCTTGACCTCGCGCCCGGCCGGCCCGGTTTGCTGGGTGACGAGGTTGTGGCCGAGCAATGCCCGCGCCGCCGCGGCGACCTCGTCCTCGCTGCGGACGAGCCTGACCCCGCCGGCCTTGCCTCGGCCGCCGGCATGGATCTGCGCCTTGACGACCCAGACCGGCCCGCCGAGCCGCTGCGCCACCTCGACCGCCTCGGCCGCGCTGTAGGCGACGCCGCCCTTCGGCACGGCGACGCCGAATTTGCCGAGGAGCTCCTTCGCCTGGTATTCGTGAATGTTCATCGGATCAGCCGAGGATGTTCATCGATCTGACGGTATCGACCAGTTCGCGAACGCCGGCCGCCGATTTATCGAACGCGGCGCGCTCCGCGGGGTCGAGCGAAATCTCGACGATGCGCTCGACGCCGCCGGCACCGATGACGACCGGCACGCCGACATAGAGCCCGTGCACGCCGTACTGGCCTTCAAGCCAGGCGGCGCAAGGCAGTACGCGCTTCTTGTCGCGCAGATAGGCTTCGGCCATCGCGATCGCCGAACTCGCAGGCGCATAGAATGCCGAGCCGGTTTTCAACAGGCCGACGATCTCGGCGCCGCCGTCACGGGTGCGTTGCACGATCCTGTCGAGCCGCTCCTTGGTCGTCCAGCCCATCCTTACGAGATCGGGGAGCGGGATGCCGGCAACCGTCGAATAGCGGACGAGCGGTACCATCATGTCGCCATGCCCGCCGAGGACGAAGGCGCTGACATCCTCGACCGACACCCCGAGTTCCTCGGCGAGGAAATAGCGAAAACGGGCGCTGTCGAGCACGCCGGCCATGCCGACGACCCGCGCGGTCGGCAGGCCGCAGGCCTCGCGCATGACCCAGACCATGACGTCGAGCGGGTTGGTGATCGTGATGACGAAGGCGTTCGGGCAGTGCTTCTTGATCGCCGCGCCGACCGTCGCGATGACCTTGGCATTGGTGCCGATCAGGTCGTCGCGGCTCATTCCGGGCCGGCGGGCGATGCCGGCGGTGACGATGACGACGTCGGCGCCCTCGATGTCGGCATAATCGTTCGATCCCTTGAGGACCGCGTCGTAACCTTCGATCGTCGATCCCTGCACGATGTCGAGCGCCTTCCCTTGCGGCACGCCCTCGATGATGTCGAACAGCACGATGTCGCCCAACTCCTTAAGGCCGGCCAATAGCGCGATCGTGCCGCCGACTTGGCCGGCGCCGACGAGAGCGATCTTGTTGCGTGCCATGGGGATGCCTCGTCTGTGCGCGGCCGCGCCGGCCTCGGGGGAGGGCTTGCGTCTTAACCCGAATCGTCAAGGCGGGCAAGGCGGCGATCCAGCCTAGCCGAGCCTGTTGAAACCCGGCTAAGTTCGGCGCATCGAGACAACTGAGCGCGGGGAGAAAGCGATGGATATCGGCGCGGCGATGTTCTTCACCGATTATTCGATGACGCCCGATCCGCTGGGCCAGGCGCTCGAAGCGCGCGGCTTCGAGTCGCTGTGGGCGCCCGAGCATTCGCACATCCCGTCGTCGCGCCGGTCGCGGCCGGCCTCGGGCGGCGAGCTCGGCCGGCAATATTACGATGTCATGGACCCGTTCGTCACCTTGACCGCGGCGGCTGGTGCGACGAAGACGCTGAAGCTCGCGACCGGCGTCTGTCTCGTCATCCAGCGCGACACGATCCAGACCGCAAAGCTGGTCGCAACTCTCGACCGGATCTCGCGCGGCCGGTTTCTGTTCGGCATCGGCGGCGGCTGGAACGAGGAGGAGATGGCCGACCACGGCACCGTCTTCAAGACGCGCTTCAAGCGCATGCGCGAGCAGGTCGAGGCGATGAAGGCGATCTGGACCGAGGAGGAGCCGGAATATCACGGCGACATCGTCGACTTCCCGAAGATGAAGACCTGGCCGAAGCCGGCGCAAAAGCCATATCCGCCGGTCATCGTTGGCGGCGCCTGGCCGCACAGCGCGCGCCGGGCGATCCGCTATGGCGACGGGTGGGTCCCGAATGCGAGCCGGCCCGCCTATGCCGATGTCGCCGAGTTTCTGCCGCAGTTCCGGGAAATGACGGCGGCCGCCGGCCGCGACCCGGCCGCGGTGCCGGTCACGATCTTCGGTGCCGGCGAAGACGCCGATCGGCTGCTGCGCCACCGCGACCAGGGCGTCGCACGGGCCGTCGTCATGCTGCCATCGGCCGGGTCCGACACGGTGCTGCCGATCCTCGACCGCTGGGCCGGGCTGATCCGCCGGCTCGACGCCTGAAGGCATGCCGATGCTGACCCTGGCGCAAGCTTCGGCGATCGTCGACAAGGCGCTCGAAAAGGGCCGCGAACTCGCCTTCAAGCCGCTGACCGTGGCGGTGCTCGATGCCGGCGGCCAGCTGAAGGCCCTGAAGCGCGAGGACGGGTCGAGCCTGTTGCGGCCGGAGATCGCCGGCGGCAAGGCCTGGGGCGCCTTGGGCATGGGCTTTGGCGGGCGCGAATTCGCCCGCCGCGCCGCCGCCAACCCGGCCTTCATCCAGGCATTGAGCGTCGCATCGGGCGGCCGCATCGTCCCGGTGCCGGGCGGCGTCCTGATCCGCGACCAGGAGGGCGACATCATCGGCGCCGTCGGCATCTCGGGCGACACCTCGGAGAACGACGAGACCTGCGCCGTCTACGGGATTCACTGCGCCGGCCTCGTCGCCGACACCGGCGACCCGGCCTGCTGAGGCCCCTCACCCCAGCCCTCTCCGTGCGCCACGAAGGAGCGAAACACCGGTCGAAGTAAGGATCCATCCGAGCCTTTTCGACGCCTGTGACCCGCTTCACAGCGCTGCGCGGCGTCGGGCGCCATCATCGCTCCGACAACGACACACGGGGACGGAGCGATGGCCGAGCGCCGCAAGGTACGGGGGTCGACGGCGGTCTGGAGCAGGCGACGGAGCCTGCGGCGTCGGTGGCGATCGCCGGACGCGAGCGACGCGCTGACGGCGCTCGCGCAAGCCTGGACGACGACGGTATTCGCGAGCGCGCTCTTTCTATCGGCTCTCGCGCTGTCGCAGCTGTGGGACGGCGCGGTCTTCCGGCAGGCGCTGCGCGACGCGCTGAACGGCGATCCGCAACTCGCCCAGCCGATCGACGGTTTCCCTATCACCGATCCCGCCGACAGCGGAAATCCGGGGGCGCGGTAGCACCCCGTCGTTGCAAACCAGCAAGCCGTTGAGAGCTCCCACCCAAGCGTCGACCGTAAAGCACCAATCGCAGAACATTCTGTCGAGGCCGAACGTAAATCGCCGCGGCGAGGCCGCCGCCAAGCGGCGCGGGCTGATCCGCGATCGCTTTGCCCAGGAGACGCACCCCTAGAGTCGGCAAATTGACGGAGGACTGACGCACTACGCCGCGGCGCCGTGTACTTTCCCGTCGGACCGGATCGGATTGCCGGACTGGCACGATCCTTGCGCCGGGTCGGCGGCGGCGGGCAGAACGAAACAGACCGGGGTAGGGCGGAACAGCGCGCAGCGCGCATTCCGCCGATCGGCCCGAGGCGCCGCAGATGGCGCAATGCGCTCCGCTTTTGCGCCCTACGACGAGATTGGTGGTTTTATCTCTTGCGGGTCGGCGAAGCCGGTGGGGGACCAATTACGCTAAATGTAGAAGCGGCGTTGGTCCGCCGGGTCCTTTTGCCCGAAATTGTGTGACTGCCCCCTCCCCCGGAGCAGGTTTGCCGGGCGGCCGGGCCGCCGATCGGCTTGACCCGGGCCGGCGGCCACGCCAGCTTCCGCCGGATCGTTGGAAAGGTGCGCTGTGGGACCGCTCGCCGGGATCAGGATCGTCGAACTGGCCGGCATTGGGCCGGGGCCGATGTGCGCGATGCAGCTCGCCGACATGGGTGCCACGGTGCTGCGCATCGAGCGGCCCGGCGGCAGCGATCTTGGCCTCGAACGGCCGCGCCATCTTGATCTACTGCTGCGCGGCCGGCACGCGATCGCGCTCGACCTCAAGGCACCGGCCGGCAAGGCGCTCGCCTTGCGCCTCGTCGAGCGCGCCGACGGGCTGATCGAGGGGTTCCGGCCGGGGGTCGCCGAGCGGCTCGGGCTCGGGCCCGAAGACTGCTTCGCGCGCAACCCGCGGCTCGTCTATGGCCGGGTCACCGGCTGGGGCCAGGACGGGCCCTTGGCGCATGCCGCCGGGCACGACATCAACTACATCGCGCTCGTCGGCGCGTTGCACGCCTTCGGTCGGCGCGGCGGGCCGCCGACGCCGCCCCTGAACCTGATCGGCGACTTTGCCGGCGGCGCCCTCTATCTCGCCTTCGGGCTCGTCTGCGGCATCCTCGAAGCGCGCCAGTCCGGACGGGGGCAGATCGTCGATGCGGCGATGGTCGACGGCGCCGCCTCGCTGATGACGGCGTTTCATGGCATGGTCGCCGCCGGGCTCGCGACGCACGAGCGCGGCGCCAACCCGCTCGATACCGGCGCGCATTTCTACAATGCCTATGAATGCGCCGACGGCCGCTGGATCTCGGTAGCACCAATCGAGGGCAAGTTCTACGCCGAATTGCTGCGCCGGCTCGACATCGATCCCGCGACCTTGCCCGACCAGATGGACCGGGCGGCCTGGCCCGAAATGCAGGCCCGGTTCGCCGCGTTGTTCAAGACCAGAAAAGCCGGCGAATGGTGCGCGCTGCTCGAAGGCACCGACGCCTGCTTCGCGCCGGTGCTGACGACCGACGAGGCGCCGCTCCACCCGCACAACAAGGCGCGCGGCACCTATGTCGAGATATCAGGCGTCGTGCAGCCGGCGCCGGCGCCGCGCTTCAGCCGCACCCGGCCGGATCTGCCGATCCCGCCGCAGCCCGACGGTGCCGAAGACGCCGAGGCGGCGCTCGCCCTCTGGCTCGAACCGGCCGAGATCGCCGCCCTCCGGGCCGCCGGCTCGATCTGCTGAGTTGTTTGCTCCGATTTCGCCCGCGAACCTCGCCGTGATCCCCGCCGCCGATGTGGCGGGCTATTCGCCCCAGCGATACGGGCCCTTACCGAAGCGACCTTTTACGCCGGCCTGCGCAAGGCCGGCATGCCGGAGCAGTGACAGTTAGCGCCGTGTCACACACGATCTTGCCCGCCAGTCCCGCGGCGATCGCCCACGCCGCGGCATTGCTGCGCGACGGGCGGCTCGTCGCCTTTCCGACCGAGACCGTCTATGGGCTCGGCGGCATTGCGACGAACAAACATGCCGTCGCGGCGATCTTTGCCGCGAAGGGCCGGCCGCGCTTCAACCCGCTGATCGTGCACGTGCCGGGTCTCTCCGAAGCCGAGGCATTCGCGGTCTTCGACACGCGCGCCCGCCATCTCGCCGCGCATTTCTGGCCCGGGCCGCTGACCCTGGTGTTGCCGCGCCGCCAGCGGAGCGGGCTTTCCTTGCTGGTCTCGGCCGGGCTCGATACGGTGGCGATCCGGGCTCCTGCACATCCGCTCGCCGAGGCCCTGCTCCACGCGACGGGCCGGCCGATCGCGGCGCCCTCGGCCAACCGCTCCGGCCGTATCAGCCCGACCGAGGCGAGCCACGTCGCCGAGGAACTCGGCGACCGGGTGGCGCTGATCCTCGATGGCGGGCGGTGTGCGGTCGGGCTCGAGTCGACGGTGCTCGATCTGACCGGCGGCGCGCCGGTGCTGCTGCGGCCGGGCGGGGTCACGCGCGAGGCAATCGAGGGGTGGCTTGGCCCGGTTGAGACCTCGGACGGCGCCGGCATGCCAAAATCGCCGGGGATGCTGGCGAGCCATTACGCCCCGACCTTGCCGCTGCGGCTCGCTGCCGTCGACGCCCGCCCAGGCGAGGCCGTGCTCGCCTTCGGCGGCGATCCGCCTCCCGGCTTTGCCGAGGTGTTTTGGCTCAGCCGTTCCGGCGATCTCTCCGAGGCGGCGGCCAATCTCTTCGCGATGCTGCGCCGGCTCGACCAGCCGCCTTTTACCGGTATCGCGGTCATGCCGATCCCCGGCGAGGGGCTCGGCCAGGCGATCAACGACCGCCTGCGCCGTGCCGCCGCCCCAAGAAAATAGCCGAAGCGTGGCACGGCCGCCTCTCGCAGGAAGGGGATCTTCGCACATCGCCAGCGGCGTGGATGGCGGCGAGGGGCGGTTACTCCTCAGGCATCCCGGCCTTGCGCAGGCCGACGAAAAAGGTGGCTTCGTGTACGGCGAGAACCTTCGGCACTCCGAGATATCCGATAGCCCGCAATCGGGCGATGCTCGAATAGCGATCGTCTCTCATCAACCTTTGTGCTTCAGCAAGCTCCGCAACGATCGGGAGATGGTGTACTCGGATTTACGGGGGCGGCCCCTGCCGGCCGCCGCCGGCCGTGCCGAAGGAGACAGGGAGAAGGAAATGCAGAGAAGTGCTAAGTTGATCGGTCGCGCGGCGCTGCTTTCTGGCGTCGTCTTGACCGCAAGCGACAGGAATATCAATGCGCACGATGACGCTGGGATGGTCACCAACATCGCGGGCTACTACATGGCGAGTACAGAGGCGTCATGTCCTTCTCTTGGTCCCGAGGGCCTTTGCACTGCAACTTTCCCTCCAGCGCCGAGTAGTCACACCCTCATCATTTCACACGTCTCTTGCGGAATATATGCAACGCCCCAGGTTCCATTAGTATTAGATTTAACGACTCCAAAACAGACGACCTACTTGGCAAATGTGACGGATGCAATGGGTGTCGAATATAATGGCACAGGTTACTACGAAGCGACTTTCTCGGTAGAGAGCGTGTACGGGTCTGGACAACAACCTTCCGTGAAAGCGATTATCCTTGCATCTTCGTCTTCGCTGATCATGCAGTGCACGATTGCGGGCCAACTTAAATGACCCTCAGCGATTGCGTCTCGTGCGCCGCAGGGAATGTGGTGAGCACAATCGGGCGTGCGTCTCGGCATGGTGACGGTGGCGCTAGAAACGCCTTCTGCCCGGACCCGCCCCGGTGATCGGCGGCTCATTGATGCCGGGACTTGCTGATGATACGTCCTTATCACGGCTGCCGCTCCAAAATAAAAAGTCCTTTCCGTATGAGTTGCAGTCCTGCCGCCGGGAGCCGCGCCGCCGGCACGCCCCGGGCATGCCCCCGGAGGGTGTGCTGGCCGTTGTGTGCCTGGACAATCCGCGCGACAGTACGAGGGGGCAAGGCCCTATGGAATTCGCTGCCTTCACTGGGACCGCAGGAGGAATGCCCATGGCGTTTGTCAGATGTTACACCGGCACGGACGGCCAGTCACACTTTGAGGACCTGGACCTGCTCCGACCTGACATGGAGAGGTCAATCGAGCAGGCCGCCAGCAGTATCACCTTCACGCGTTCGCCCAACGGCCGTTTCAGCGATTGGCACAATGCGCCGCGCCGCCAGTATGCCATTTTCCTCTCCGGAGGCCAGATGGAGGTCGTGATCGGCGATGGGACCACCCGGCGGTTCGGTCCTGGAGACGCCGTCCTGTTCGAAGACCTCACGGGACGAGGGCACACCAGCCGGAGCGTCGGTGGGGACCGCCTGACGGCTATCGTGCCCTTAGCGGATTAATCTCCTCCCGTGGGTCGTGTACCCGATGGCGACGGATAATGATTTCTTCCCGAAAACCGGGTCGCTCATGCTCGTTGGAAGCGATCGATAGGCCAAAGTGTGTATCACACCAACAAGCGGCCTACAGCAGGGAGAGCGAAGGGTAGAGGGAGAGGCCAGCAGCCAAGCCGGAAACTGGAAGGGGAAAAACATGGCTGAGAAGATGCGGTACAACAAGATCATCGACCTCCTCGAGCACGGCAACCCGGTTTTCAGCACCAGCACGGTCCCTAACGGCAGTCTGGATGACCTGACTTACATTGCCGATGCCGAATACGACGCGGTCATCATTGAAATGGAGCACGAGGGTTTTAGCTTCCCCACCCTGCGTACCTCCCTGCAAGTGCTGCTTAACCGCAAAAGGATTGCCGAGAAGGGCAACCTGCAACCCGACGTGGTGCCGATGGTCCGGATCCCTCCGAACGCCCGCGAGCGCAACCAGTGGGTGATCAAGCAGGCGCTGGACACCGGCGTCTATGGTCTGGTGTTGCCCCACCTGAGCACAGTGGAGGACGCCCAAGCCGCAGTCGCGGCGGCACGGTATCCCCAGGTGCCGGGGGTGCAAGACTTTGCACCGGCCGGGGAGCGCGGTTGGGGTAATCGCATCGCGTCGCGATACTGGGGACTGACCCCGCAGGAATACTACGACGCCGCCGACCTCTGGCCCCTGGACCCTGAGGGCAATATCTTACTGATGGGCATCGTCGAAGAGGCAGAAGGGGTGCGGAACATACGCGACATTTTGCGTCAGGTGAGGGGCATCGGCGCCATCTGGGCAGGCCCCGGGGACATGTCGGTGTCGATGGGATTGCGGGGCCAAGCCAGCCATCCGGCCGTTCAAGAAAATCTGCTGCGCGTGCTCGCCGCCTGCAAAGAGTTCGGCGTCCCCTGTGCGACGGGAGCCACGGCTGATGACGTGGCGATGCGCCTGGAGCAAGGCTTTCGCATCATCATGACCGCTCCGGTGAGAAGCACGCCAGGGCTGGTCGAGGGGCGCCGCCTCGCCGCCCGTTAATGCCCTGTCTCTTGCGCACCGCGGGAGGGTGGCAATGACGGCGTCACTCAGAGGTCTTCCTGCCTGTAATACAGAGGCTTGTGGGCTATCGCGAACGGCCTATCGCCAATGAGGATAGAGGCGACTCCGGCAAGCGCGTCTACGGCCGCTTTTGTCCGAACGCGGATCGGGAATCATGGCCGAGGCGGAGGCGTTACCGGGACTAGCGATACTCCTGGTACGGGAATTCGACGACCCGTCCGTCTTTGCCCGGGTCGCGCTTCAGCAGGATCCCGGCGCAGATTCGGTGCATCTCCGCTAAATGCGGCTGAAGGGCAGCTCACCGCTGGGCGCTGGGGCAAGCGAAGAACTCAGGCCAGGTCTCCAAGGCGCACGCGATAGGTTCGGTCGGCTATGACAATCTCGGCATGTTCACCATCATCGAGATGGCGACGGAAATTACCGATGCGGTCCCGCCATTGCACCATATCCCCGGGACTCCACACGCGACCTATCTGAGCTTGTGAAGGTGCCGATCGTCGAGTGCGCCTCTGACTCGCCTTGCGGGGCTCACCGGCTGGCAATCGCTGTCTACCGGACATTTCCACCTCGCCCCATGAGTGTAGCCCGCCGGACGCCCGAAAGTGACGGAGTTTCCGACGATTTCATTAATTATGCGCCCCACAGCTCCGCAACGCCATAATTCTACTTTGCATCTGTAGGAGCGTTTGAAGCAACTTTGGCAGTATCCGCCAAACCCGCCGCATCCGCCCGTTCGGGTGTAGGGCTGATCGGTTTGCTAAAAAATGCGGCAGTGTGCTTAGTGGCACACGCAAGACGACCTTTCGATTTGGCATCTATGTATGATCGAATACGACCGTTCCGTCTAAAACTTTTTCTTTGCAAACAAAGTGGCTTCATTCATACTCAAGATAACAAACGTTTGGTTGGATATGGCCGAGGAAAACACACCGCTGACCGTCGATCGCGGCCTGGTCGCGCGCATCGTCCAGAGTTATGTCACAAAAAACAGCGTCGCTGTCGATCAGCTCGCAAGTCTCATCACAATCGTACACCGTGCGCTCCGCAGCGCCGGCAGCGCGCCGCCCGAGGCAGAAGTATTGACGCCGGCGGTCCCGATCCGGCGCTCGGTGCAGCGAGACCATGTCGTCTGTCTCGAATGCGGGTTTCGCGGCGCGACGCTGCGTCGTCACCTCAGGGTCCGGCACGGGCTCGACGTCGCCGCGTACCGCATGCGCTGGAAGTTGGCATCCGATCATCCGGTCACGGCACCGGGTTATTCGCAGCACCGCTCGGCAGTGGCAAAACAGCTCGGTTTCGGCCGGCGGGCGGTAAGAAGTGCGGCACCGGTTATAAAGGCGGCACCGCCCGCGCCGCCTCGCCGCGGCCGCCCGCGACGGCAGATCGGGGCGCCAGCATAGTCATTCGTCGGGCACTCATCGACCCGAGTTGGTCTACAAAGATCGCTCTTGGATCATCCGCACCACGCTTTCATGCAGACTTCAGCCTGAATAGCATTCGTGAAGACAATCCTTTGTCATGCGAACCTGATCGACTGCGTCGAGCCCAACCTACGACCGGATACAGACGTCCTGATCGAGGATGGCCGCATCCGCGCCATCCTGCCTAGCGGAGCCGCGGACAGCGCCGGCAGCGATGCGCGGGTGATCGATCTCAAGGGCGGGTACCTGATGCCCGGCCTTTGGGACGTGCACATCCATCCCGATTACCTGTCGCTCGACGAAATGCCGCTGGCCGAGCAGGTGACCCTGTTCGGCCACCGGCTGGCGGCCGCGCTCACCGAATCCGGCATTGTCGGGCTACGCTGCGCCGGTGCGCATCACTTCATGGACGTGGCATGGAAGCGGGCCTTCGACTCCGGACAGCATGTCGGTCCTCGGCTGTTCGCCAGCGGTTATTTCCTCACCACGACCGGCGGACACTTCCTGACCTCGGGCCATGCACTGGAGGTCGACGGCCCTTACGGTTGGGTGAAAGCCATCCGCGAGCAGATCAAGAACGGCGTCGACCACATCAAGCTCAACCTCTCGGGCGGCATCATGGGGCCGGTCTGGGACCTCCACACCCATTCGTTCCTGCTCGACGCCGAGATCCGCGCTGCTTTTGAGATCTGCCGGAAGCGCGGCTTCAAGGTCATGGCGCATGCCACCAACCCGGAAGCGGTGAAGAGTGCGATCCGGCTGGGCGCCCATAGCGTCGAGCATGGCTACATCATGGACGACGAGTGCATCGCGCTCCTGCTCGAGCACCAAACCTGGTACGTGCCGACCCTCGCGATCAGCCATCTTACCGCGAGCCAAGCGACCAATTCGTTCGAAGCCGACTGGGTTGCCCAACGCGGGCTCTCGCCTGCGCTGTGTTGCCGCGCCGAGGCAGCATCGGACGTGCACGCCACGTGGTTCCGTAAAGCCCTCGATGCCGGTGTACGAATGGCATTGGGCTCCGACATCCGCCCCCTCAAGGAGGCTGCGCTGCTCGAGATCGGGCTGTGGGTTCGCGACGGCGCAACACCATGGCAGACACTGGTGGCGGCCACGCGCCATGCCGCCGCGGTGTGCGGCGTCGGCGCCGAACTGGGAACGGTGGAGGTGGGCAAGCTCGCCGACCTGATTGTGGTCGGCGCCAATCCGCTCGAGGACATCACCAACCTGCGGCGTCTCCAGCTGGTCCTGAAAGAGGGCCGGGTCGTGTCGGACAAGCGCCATCTAACTGGCGCGGCTTCATGACCGGAAGATCGCGGCTTTTGGCCGAGCTGCTCTCCGGCAGGTCCATCGGGTGGTCCGCATTGCGTTGCCGACCCCGAGGGTCAGCAAGCGACCCTTGCAGGGCGGAGAGATCAATCGCGCACGATCGGGCAGCCCTCGTCGCGCACCCAATCGCCGAAGCTCAGATAGTAGACCCGCACGTCGTCAAACCCGGCGCGCACCGCCGCCGCGGCGCCTAGCGCGGCCCTTCCGCCGCCTTCGCAATGGGTCACGATATGGTCGCCGGGCCCAAATCCGACCCGCTCCAGCATCGCGCGCAGCGCCGTCGCCGGCCGAACCACGCCATTCTCGATCAGGTCCACATGCGACAGGTGGCGCGCCCCTGGCAGATGGCCGCTACGGGCACGATTGCGCGCGTCCTCGCCGGTGAACTCCGCACGCGTCCGCGTATCGAACACATGCGCGCGACCGTCGAGCTGATCCCGCAAAGTCTCGCGGTCGACCAGCCCGACCGACCCTGACCCCGGCACCGCCCGGAAACCGCCAGCGGCTGGCGCGGTTGCCCGCGGCAGCCCGGTCGCCGATGCAAGGGCAGGCCAGCCGCCATTCAGGATGACGGCGTTCAGGCCGTAATACTGCAGGATGAACCAGACCCGCGCGGCATTTGTCATGCCGCCGCTGTCATAGGCGACGGCGGTCACCGTCGGGTCGAATCCGAGCGCGCTCAGCGCGCTGTCCCAGTAGGCAGTCTTGGCGAAGCCGGTATCGGCGGCCTTGGCGGCGGCGTCCCATTCGTCGAGCGGCACACGCACCGCGCCGGGAATATGAGCAGCAGCAAACGCCGCCTGATCGCGCACATCGAGATACCGCAGCGGCCCGAGCGAACTCAGGTCGCCGACATCGACAAAGGGGTCGTTTGGCATCGCAGGTTTCTCTTCCTTAGGGTGGCGTCCACACTCGGACTTGCTGTCGCTACAGCGGTGCGAAGGTCACAGCGCATTACGCTGCCGCACAGGCTTACCTTTACGGATCATGTTTACGCCGACCAGAACGGCCGGCACGGCGCAGACCACCCAACCGGCACTATAGCCACCAGACAGCCTGAGCAGCAACGAGAAGACCGCGGGACTGGACAGCGCACCGATCTGGCCGAATGACAGCACCCCACCGGTCACCGCGCCCACTCGTCCCGGCGGCGCCAGACGCGCGGCTTCCGAGAGCATGATGCCATGCCAGGACAACGCCGTGGCGCTGACCACCATCGTCACCGCGCCGATCGCCAGCAACGGCCAATAAGGCGTAAACGCGCCCATCAGCCCAATGCTGACAGCCATGCCAAAGGCCAACCCGCCCAAGACCAAGTGTGGCGCGACATAGAAGCCGCCCACCCAGGCCCATAAAATGCGGCCCGGCACCGCCACCGCAATGACGGTCGAATACAGCGATCCAGCTGCGACCAGCGGATGGCCCTGTGAGGTCACGTAGGTGACGAAATAGGCAACAAACACGGCCTGTATGCCGTTGAATGCAAAGCAGGCGAACGACAAGGAGCGCAGTTCGCGGACCGCCAGCACTGCGGTGATCGTGGCGCGCATATCCGACAGGCGGATCGGATGCCGCGCCGATGACTCGGTATCGAGGCGGCCACGCAGTAGCTGGAGCATCAGTGCCACGGCCCAGCACAGCGCCGCGCTCGCCAGCATCGTGTCACGCCAGCCGAACGACTGTGCCGTCACGGGGCCGAGATAGCCGGTCAGCAGAATGCCTGCCGGGATCGCGCACTGGGCGATGGAGAAGGCAAATGGCGCGTAGCGCCTGACGGACCAGCGCCCCAGCAACTGGGAACTGGCCGGGGTCGCAACCGAGGCGACGCCGTTGCCGATCACGGCCGACAGAACAAAGCCGACGGCACCACCGAGGACTGCTGCTGCCAAACCGGCGCCGGTAAACAGCAGGGCGATCTGGCTCATGCGAATGGCGCCGTGGCGGATGATGAAGCCGCCCGATCCCAACTGGCCGATCAGCCCGGCAAAGGCAGTCAACGAGAAATAGATCCCGACCCAGGCGGCATCGGCATGAAGTTCCGCGATGATCAACGGCGCCAGCACCGCCGGCAGCGCCCGGGCGATCGAGCCGCAGGTTTGTTGCAGAAACATCGCCGTGACCGCGATCAGCATTTGGGTCAAGTGAACGCTTCCTCCGCATAAGTCTGCTCCAATTTATCGGCGTGGGGACTTCGCGTACGGGACCTGGAACCGCTCGGAAGGATCCCTGACGGACGCCGCGCTGTCCCCCGCGAACAAAGCCGGTTTTTCGGTTCAGGAGCCGGCTGGCGCCGCACCTCGGGAATAGGGACCGAGGAACAGATCGCCGAGCGCGCGCCGCAGCAGGTAGGTGATGCGGCGCTGTACCAGGTGGTGGGGGCGGTCGTGGAGCATATGGCAGCGCTGGCATAGGCTCTTGAGATTGCGCGTCCGGTTGTTGCGTGCGCCCGTGGCGGGTAATGACGATTGTTTCGCCGCGCGCTCGACCTCGTCGAATCTGCGGCAAATCGACTTTCGCTTCCGACGCCTGGATCTCGCGCATCGACGAACTCCGCATCGTCGGACCAATTGGTCGAGTCATGCCACACGGCAACCGGGTGTCAACGGATCGGGGAGTGCGGCGATCGAAAGCCCGGCGCTGCTGTTTCCGGCCGGCGCAAATCCGGCCAGAATGAGCGCAGCGACAGGACTTGCGGAGCGGGCGGATGGGCATCGAAGCGGCGCTCGAGCGGATCAAGGAAATCGTCGGGCGGCAGGGCTGGGTCGCCGATCCGCGCGACGTCGAGCCCTACCTCGTCGAGGCGCGGCGGCTCTACCGGGGTGCGACGCGGCTCGTCGTGCGGCCGGCTTCGACCGCCGAGGTCGCTGCCGTCGTGCAAGTCTGCGCCGCAGCGAAGCTGCCGATCGTGCCGCAAGGCGGCAATACCGGGCTCGTCGGCGGCGGCGTCCCACCCGCCGGCCGCGACAACATCGTCCTCGCCCTCGGCCGGATGAACCGCATCCGGGCGATCGACCCGGTCAACTTCACGATGACCGTCGAGGCCGGTTGCATCCTCGCCGATCTGCAGCGCGCCGCGGCCGCGGCCGACCGGCTGTTCCCGTTGAGCCTCGGCGCCGAAGGCAGCTGCCAGATCGGCGGCAACGTCTCGACGAATGCCGGCGGCATCGCCGTCTTGCGCTATGGCAACACCCGCGAACTGACCCTCGGTGTCGAGGCGGTATTGGCCGACGGCCGGGTCTGGAACGGGTTGCGCGGGCTGCGCAAGGACAATACTGGCTATGATCTGAAGCAGCTCTTCATCGGCGGCGAGGGGACCCTCGGCATCGTCACCGCCGCGACGATCAAGCTCTTCCCGAAGCCGCGCGAGCTCGAGACCGCGTTTCTCGGCCTCGGCCGGATCGAGAACGCGATGGCGCTCTTCGCCCGGGCGCGCGCCGCCACCGCCGACCAGCTCGTCGCCTTCGAGCTGATCCCGCGGGCCGGCCTCGATCTGGCGCTCGCACACATCCCGGGCACGATCGACCCGCTCGCCGCGCGCCACCCCTGGTATGTGCTGTTGGAAATGTCGTCGAGCCAGGACGAGAGCGGCATCCGGGCCTTGCTGGAGCGGCTCCTCGAAGCGGCCCTCGACGAAGGGCTTGTCGCCGACGGCGTCCTCGCCGCGAGCGGCGCGCAAGCCAAGGAATTATGGCGGATCCGCGAGGCGATCGTCGAGGCGCAGCTCTATTCCGGCTCGATCAAGCACGACGTCTCGGTGCCGGTCAGCCGCGTCGCCGATTTTGTCATCCGCGCCAGCGTCGCGGTCGGCGAGCGGCTGCCGGGCATCCGGCCGATCGCCTTCGGGCACGTCGGCGACGGCAACATCCACTTCAACCTGACCCAGCCGGACGGGATAGACAAGGACGCCTATCTCGCGCGCTGGCAGGAATTCAACGACATCGTCCACGCAGTCGTGCGCGAGCTCGACGGCTCGATCAGCGCCGAGCACGGGGTCGGCATCATGAAATGCGACGAGATCACGCATTACAAGCCGGCGGTCGAGATCGAGCTGATGCGCCGCATCAAGCGGGCATTCGATCCCGACGACCTGATGAACCCGGGAAAACTCGTCGCGATCTAGCGCGGACGGCACAGCCGGACGGCCAATCCATCCGCTTCTAAAGCAAAATCAAACCGGAGAATTCCGATGAGACTGAGCCTCTTCTACCAGATCCAGGTGCCGAAGCCATGGACCCGGTCGAGCGAATCGCAGCGCATCCACGAGGCCCTCGAAGAGATCCCCTATGCCGAACAGCAGGGCTTCACCGGCGTCTGGTTTTCCGAGCATCACTTCCGCCCGGTGTGGTCGCACAACAGCGCCCCGGATCTCACGCTGGCGGCGGTCAGCCAGCGCACCAGCCATATCCGCCTCGGCATCGGTGTCGTCTTGGCGCCGATCCATCATCCGCTGCATGTCGCGGCGCGCATGGCGACATTGGATATCCTGAGCCGCGGTCGCGTCGATGTCGGCCTCGGCCGGACCGGCTATCCCTATCAGCTGACGCCGTACGGGACCGACCTGCGCGACACGCGCGGCATGTGGCAGGAATTCGCCGATCTGCTGCCGCGCATCTGGACGCAGGAGGAGATCGCCCATGACGGGACCTATTACCGGTTTCCGCGTCGCGAGGTGCTGCCGAAGCCGGTGCAGCAGCCGCATCCGCCGCTGTGGTCGGCCTGCGGCAGCGACGAGACGGCGCGCCAGACCGGCAGCCTGCGCATGGGCGGGCTGTTCGGCAGCGAAGGCGGCCCGGACCGGGTCAGGGAGCTGATCGGCCTCTACCGCGAGGCGTTGCCGACGGCGCCGGGCCCGGATCACAAGCCGGATCACAAGATAGATCGAGCCGCCGCGCCGGCCCCGCGCGCCGCGCTGATGACCGCCGGCTATTGCCACGAGGACCCGCGGGTCGCGGCGCAGCGCGGCACCGAACTCGTCGGCTGGTATCTCGAACAGCAGCGCGAGCGCGCCCGCCTGGTGTGGCGCGACTATAACCCGGCGCAGGTGCCGCCCGACTATCAGGGCTATTACGCGCGCGACCAGCGCCTCGCCGGGGGGCCCTATCCGGGCGAGCCGACGCCGGCCGAGGTGCGCGAGCAAGGCACGAAATTCTGCGTCGGCACGCCCGACGACTGCATCCGCTTTCTCGAACTCTACGAAGCCCTCGGCATCGAGGAAGTCATCCTCTTGTGCGCCGTCGGTCCGGCCGAACACCAGGAAGTGCTGCACACGATCCGGCTTTTCGGCGAAGCGGTGCTGCCGCATTTTGCGGCGCGGCAGCCCCACACGGCCGCGGCGTAGCGGTCGGCGCGGAGCAGATTTGCCGTCGGCCGACCGGTTACGGCAGATAGCGGATCGCCGCCGGCATCACCCCGGCGACCGCGACGATCAAACCACCGAGGCGGATCACCAGGCGATGCTCGACAAGCGTCTGGTCGCGGCGCAACGCGACCAGCTCATTTTGCAGATTGGCTTCGACAAGCTGCAGATCGGCTTTGGTCGCGACGTTTTCGTGCAATTGCGTCGAAGATCACGCTCGCGACCCGCTCGGCAGCGGTCCGCTCAATTGCGTCGTCCGGCGGAACCGAGTTCTGGCCGGCACGCTCCCCGGAAATGAGAAGGGCCGCCCCGCGGGGCGGCCCTTCCGCCGAATACCGGCGGCCGATCGCGGCCGCGAGCCGTTGCCTTCAGTCAGGCACGGACCTCCAGCGAAGCGGGGATCCTGGTCACGGCAGCGGTCGACCGCGGTTCAAGGCTAGACACAGGATCACCTCCTTTCCGTTGTTGCGCCGAAGCCTCTACGCTACGGTTTCCTACGGGGGCGGGCAAGCGGCTTTGTCGCCGGCGCCGCACAGCGGGCCGGAACCGCCGCACGAGGCGAGCGAAACTGCCGAGATTTGGCCGAAAGGGAGCGACGATGCGCCGCAGCGAAGAACGGATCCTGACGACCCACACCGGCAGCCTGCCGCGACCGGCCGAACTCACCCGGCTCTACGTGCGCCGGGCGCGCGGCGAATTGGTCGATGCGGCCGAGCTCGATCGGCTCGGCCTCGAGGCACTGCACGATATCGTCAAGCAGCAGGCCGATGCCGGCGTCGACATCGCCAACAATGGCGAGCAGCAGCGCGAAGGCTTCTTCCTGCATATCCGCCACCGGATGAGCGGCTTCGGCGGATCATGGCAGCGCCGTACCCGCGCCGACGCGCTGCGCTACCCGATCTTCCGCCGGATCATGGAGGAGCAGCTCGCGGCGCGCGCGGCGGTCAGCAATATGGGGCCGCCGAAGGCGGTGGGCCCGGTGCGCTATCTCGGGCGTGGCGCCGTTGCCGCCGAATGCGCCGATTTCCGCGCGGCGCTCGACGAGACCGGCGCCAAATTCGTCGAGACCTTCGTCACGGCCCCCTCGCCCGGCATCATCGCCGGCGCCATGAAGAACGAATTTTACGACACCGAGGAGGCCTACCTCGCCGCCCTCGGTACCGCGCTGCGCGAAGAATACGAGGCGATCGTCGAGGCCGGCTTTCTGCTGCAGCTCGACTGCCCCGATCTGGCGCTCGAACGCCATCTCTCCTATCAGGACCGGCCGCTCGGCGATTTTCTCGGCTTTGTCGAGCGCGTCGTCGCGACGATCAACCTGGCACTCGAAAACATCCCGCCGGAGCAGGTACGGCTGCATGTCTGCTGGGGCAATTACGAGGGGCCGCACGATTGCGACGTGCCGCTCGCCGACATCATGCCGATCCTGCAGCAGGCGAGGGTCGGGGCGCTCTTCCTGCCGTTTGCCAACCCGCGGCATGCGCATGAATACCGGGTTTTCGAGAAGCAGCCGCTCGGCTCGGATCAGCTGCTGATCGCCGGGGTCGTCGACAGCCTGACCAACTTCGTCGAGCACCCGGAAGCGGTTGCCGACCGCCTCGAACGGGTGGCGCAGGTCGTCGGCGATCCGCAGCGGGTTCTCGCCGGCACCGATTGCGGCTTCGACACCTCGGCCGGCATGGGCCGCGTTGCCGAGGATGTCGTCTGGGCGAAGCTCAAGGCCCTCGCCGACGGCGCCAGGATCGCCTCCGCCCGCCTCGGGCTCGGCTAGGAAAAAGCCGGCAGCAGCACCCGTGGCCGGCGCGCCCAAGGCGGGGGGAGGAGCGCTCTAGCTTTGGCGAAGCCCGATCAGTGCGGCGAGCTTGCCGCGAACTTCATCGAGTGTTGCCGGGGAAACCGGAGCCCCCGCGTAACCGATGGGACGAGCTTGCGTGTCGATGCTGCGGACATGACTGGTCAGGATTTCCCCAGAAACCGGCAGCCCCAACGGCAGCACGACACTGGTGCCGAATGGTCGGACCCGCGAGGTTATCGGGCAGACGATTGCGAACCGGCTCGCCCGATAAAAATCGGCCGGCGATAAGACCAGTGCCGGGCGGCGGCCGCTCTGCTCCCGACCGACGCGCGGGTCGAAGTCGGTCCAAATCAAATCCCCTGCCTCGGGTACGTAAGAGATCATTTCATTCGACTATCTCGCGGCCCTTATCCGGCCCCCAATCGAAGGCCTCCCGCATCGCTTCCGGCGTCATCCCCCGCAAAAGCTCGCCGAGCAGGTAACGCGGCGGCGCGCGCGTGATGACGATCCGGTCGGCTTCGGCTGCGACCTCGACCCGCGCGCCTTCGCGCAATCCGATGCGCTCGGCGATGTGCTTCGGAATTCGCACCCCGAGGCTGTTCCCCCAACGCGCGATGCGCACTGGCATTGCAACACCTACCCCTAATCCTGTTCCAGATATACATAGGATATACTCGCGACCATGCAACAGCACCGGCGCGGGGTCGAAGCAAAGTGCAGCGGATCGGGGCCTTCCGGTGCGGGTGGACGCGGCACTGGGTCGGTTCTTTCGTTCCCGGACCGCGCCGGGTCACACCCCGAAAATAAACCGGCTGCCGGTGTTCCAGTCGATCAGCCGCTCGGGCATCGCTTCGCGCAGCCGCGCGATGAAATGGCGCCCGGTGCAATGCATCGGGATCACGACGTCGGGATTTAGCGCCTGCAACTCGGCGAGCGTGTGGTCGAGGTAGTCGGGCTGGGCGACGCCGAGATGAAAGCCGCCGAGGACGGCGTGCAATCTGTCGACGCCTGACACCGCCATCGCCTGCTTGACCGCGTTGATGACGCCGCAATGGCTGCAGGACGAGACGACGACGAGGCCGCGCCCCTTGACGACAAAGCAGGTCGCGTGCTCATCGGGATGCTTGTCGGGCACGAAGCGGCCGCGTCTTTCGTCCTCGGTAAAATGGTCGGCCGGGGTCGGGGTCACGAAGGTGTTGGGCAATACGCGCTCGAACGAGCGGCGAGCGATCTGGCCGGTCGTGAACGGGCCGGCGAGCGCGCGCGGCTCGCCGCAGCAGACGCAGGCCACCAGCGCGGCCTCGAGTGCCGCGCGGTCGAGGGCGCCCCAGGACCGCGGTTCCTCGTCGCCATGGGCGAGGAACTTTTCGCGGAAATTTTCGGCGCCGCCGGCATAGAGGCAAAGATCGTCGCGCATCGCGCCGCGGTGCTGCCGGACAAAGCCTTCGAGACCGCCGAAATGGTCGCGATGCCCGTGGCTCAGGATCAGGCCGTTCAATTTCCCGACATCGATCCCGAGCAGATCGACATTGCGCAACAGGATTTCCGGCGTATAGCCGAAATCGAGAAGGTATTGGCTCGCAACGCCGTCGCTCTTTGATTCGAGATGCAGC
Organism: uncultured Alphaproteobacteria bacterium; assembly: GCA_963790875.1. Classification (GTDB taxonomy): domain Bacteria; phylum Pseudomonadota; class Alphaproteobacteria; order ATCC43930; family CGMCC-115725; genus AP-15. The sequence goes on along the minus strand of CAWBQT010000008.1, from coordinate 514,333 downwards.
GACAGGCCCCATTCGCCGGCCAGGGTCAAGTTCTCGCGGCCGCGGAAGCGGCTCACATGCTCGATCGTCACGAGCGAGTGCGCCGCCTTGGGCATGAACTGGTCGAACACCGAGTCGACGACGACGCGCACCGCGAGCCAGTCGACCACCGGCGGCGCGAAGGGCTGCGATTGATGGACGGTCATCGCCGTCTTCCTCTCGGCGGTCGCTGGCGAAGCGGCACTCATCGCGGGGCTGGGCCGGTGATCGCGGCGTAGACGAGCTGGCGCGAGAGATAGCGGTAATGGAGCCGCCGGTCGGGGGCCTGCGACAGGAAGATTGCAATCAGGTCTTCGGCCGGGTCGATCCAGAAATAGGTGCCGGTGACGCCGCCCCAAAAATACTCGCCGATCGAGCCCGGCACCGGCGACATGCCGGGCATCGTGCGGACCGCGAAACCGAGACCGAAGCCGTAGCCCATCTCCGGCACCGGCGCGAGCGCCCCGAAGCGGCTGCGCGCGGTGTCGCCATAGGCGCAATCGGGCGGCAGATGGTTCGCCGTCATGTGCCGTACCGTCTTCGGCGACAACAGACTTACGCCGTCGACTTCGCCGCCGCCGAGCAGCATGCGGCAGAATTTGAGGTAGTCGGCCGCGGTCGACACCAGACCGCCACCGCCCGACGCCCAGCGGTGCGGGCGGGTGACGTGGCGCATCGGCGGGCGCGCGCCGGTGGCGGCGTCGGTTTGCGGCTCGGCGAGCCGCTCGGCACTCGCCCCCACCGCCTCGAACGCGGTATCGGCCATGCCGAGCGGAAGGGTGATCCGCTCGGCGAAGAATTCGCCGAGGCCCTGCCCGGACACGACCTCGACGACGCGGCCGAGCACATCGGTCGACATGCTGTATTCCCAGGTGGTACCCGGTTCGAACAACAGCGGCAGCCGGGCGAGCTTGCCGACCAGCTCGGCATTGGTCTGGTCCTCGTTCATCAGGTTGGCCTCGCGCCAAAGCAGCTGGACCGGCGTGTCGCCGAAGGCGGCATAGGTCAGCCCGGAAGTGTGGCGCAACAGGTCCTGCACGGTCATGATGCGGCGCGCGCGCAGCCGCTCGACGCCGACGGTACGATCGCCGAATTCCGGCAGGTAGTCGGCGACGGGTGCCGCGATCTGCAGCCGGCCCTCTTCGGCCAGCATCATTGCCGCGACAGAGGTCAAGGGCTTCGTCATCGAGGCGATGCGGAAGATCGCGTCGACCGTCATCGGCGCCGCGGCCTCGCGGTCGCGCCAGCCGAACGCCTCGGCATAGCCGATCCCGCCGCCGCGGGCGACGACCATGACCGCACCCGGGATCACCCGGCGTTCGACATCGGCCCGCAAGATCGCCGAGATCCGTCCCAGTCGCTCGGCCGCGAGGCCGAGCTCGGCCGGACGATCCAGCAGCGGCATCCCCCAATCTGTCATCTTTCCTCCGTTGGGGTCGGCGACCCATACATGCGGACGCCGTTTCAGCTTCGGCGCCGTCGCCCCTCACCCTCCCGCGCCTTCGGCGCGGGCCCTCCCTCTCCCCGCTCGCGCGGGAAGAGGGACGGGGTGAGGGGCCCGACGCGGACCTAGTGCCCGGCCTTGAACGCCGGCATGACCTCCTCGGCGACCCACTGGAACTGTTCGAGCATGACCGCCTTCGGCGTGCCGATCGGGCTCGACAGGCCGATGTGCTGCAAGCCCGGGTAGCGCTCTTCGAAACCCTTCAGCAATTCGACCAATTCGGCCGGTGTGCCGGCGAACCACGAGCCGAGCTTCATGTAATGCTCGACGGTCGGCACGCCGGCCGCATCCCAGCCGCCGCGCCGCGCCACGGCTTCGATCTGCGCCGGGGTCAGCCCGGGCACGAAGCCCAGAGGCGCAAACATCTTCACATGCTCCTCGTAGATCGGCTTGATCTCGCGGATCGCCGCCTCGCGCGTGCGGGCGAGATAGAAAGCGACGCCGATCTGCAAATTCTCGCCGGGCGCCCAGTTCTTGCCGGCACGCGCCGCGGCCTCGCGATAGGCGGTGATCGGCCCCGCCTCCATCGTTGCCGCACCGCCGCCGACGATCCCCTTGATGCCGTGCTTGATCATGAAATCGAGACCGCGCGGGCTGGCGCTGACGACCGGCTGCCAGCATTCGACCGGCTGGTGGATCGGCCGCGGCACCAGGGTCAGCTCTTTCAGCTCATAGCCGCGATACGGGACGTTTGGCGGCAGCGTGTAATGCTTGCCCCGGTGCGCGAAGGATTCGTTGTTGAAAGCCTTGAAGATGATTTCGACGCCCTCCTCGAACACCTCGCGATTTTCGTTCTGGTCGAGCATCGGCCCGCCGAAGCTCTCGACCTCGCGGGTGTGATAGCCGCGGCCGACGCCAAACACGGTGCGGCCGCCGGTCAGGATGTCGGCGGTGGCGAAATCCTCGGCGAGCCGCAGCGGATGCCACATCGGCACGATGTTGAAGCCGCAGCCGATCTTCAGCTGTTTCGTCACATGCGCGAGGTGCACCGCCACCATCAGGATGTTCGGAAGGCACTCGTAGCCTTCGTGCTGGAAGTGGTGCTCGGCGAGCCACAGCGTGTCGAAGCCGAGCGCGTCCATCTTTTTGGCGATCGCCTCGGTCTTTTCGAAGACGCTGGCCAGATGCTCGTTCGCGTAGCGGCGGTCGTTGGCCGGCGTCGTGTCCTGGCCGCGATCGGGCAGATCGACATGGCCGGCATAGACGGTCGTGAATTTGGAGATCATTCGAGGTCCCTCCGGCAGCGATGACACGAGCCTCCACTCTTGCGCAATTCCGCCGGCTTTGCCACCCCGCGGCGCAGAGGCCGGACGCACCGGGTGCGCGACGGCAATGCGGCAGCGCTGCTTGACACCTTGTCGGCGCCGTCGGTTATCTGCCGGCCGAGCGGCTGCGAAGCCAGAGAAACCCACCCGAGGAGGAAATGCCGATGACCTTGTCGCGCCGCAGGCTGCTCGCCGCTACCGCCGCCGGCGTCGCGGCGCCGGCAATTCTGCATTGGCCGGCCGACGCCGCCGAGTTCGTCTTCAAATGCGGCGGCTCGCTGCCCGATGGTCACCCAATGGCGATACGCGCCCGCGAAGCGATGGCAGACATCAAGAAGGAAAGTAACGGTCGCCTCGACATCACCCTCTACACGAACAGCGTCCTCGGCGGCGATACCGCGATGATCTCGCAGGCGATCGCCGGCGCGCTCGAAATGTATGTGCTGCCGTTCGACCTGCTGGCGGCCAAGAATCCGGCCTGCGGCATCTTCGGCGTCGGCTATGCCTTCCTCGGCTACGATCATCTGTGGCCGGCGATGGACGGCGAACTCGGCGATCATCTGCGCGGCATCGCCGAACAGATCGGGTTCCACGTCGTTCATAATTGTTACGACCACGGCTTCCGCGAAATAACCACTCGGACAAAGCCGATCAACACGCCGGAGGACTTGCAAGGGTTCAAGATCCGGCTGCCGGTCGCACCCTATTACATCTCTCTGTTCCGCCATCTCGGCGCCGCACCGACGCCGATCAATTTCAGCGAGGTGTACAGCGCCCTGCAAACGGGCGTCGTCGACGGTCAGGAGAATCCGCTGGTGCTGATCGATACCGCCAAGCTTTACGAGGTGCAAAAATATTGCAGCCTGACCAACCACACCTGGGCGGGGCTCAACATCTCGTTCAGCAACATCGCCTGGAAGCGGCTGCCCCCCGATCTGCAGGAGCTGGCCGAAAAACACTTCAATGCCAAGGCGCTCGCCGAACGCGCCGATTGGCTGGTCATGACCGCGACGGAAATCAAGAATCTGCAAACGAAGGGCATGGTGTTCAATTCGCCCGATGCCAAGCTGTTTCAGGACGCGCTGCGCAAAACTGACTTCTATGCCGAGATGAGGGAAAAATCGGGGGCGGAGACCTGGGCGATGCTGCAGAAATACGTCGGCCCGCTTGCATGACGAGCGAGGCGCCCGAGCTTCCCCGGACCGTCGCGGCGGCGGGGTCCGCCGCGGCCGCCGCGCGCCGCACCTTTCTTGCGATCGACCATGCGGTCGGGACGGTCGCTGAGTTCTGCGGCGCCGTGCTGGTATTGGCCGAGACCGGCATTCTCTTTGCCGGCGTCGTGTCGCGCTACGTCTTCAACAGCCCGCTGATGTGGACCGACGAGCTCGCCAATTTCCTGTTCTTGTGGCTCGCCATGCTCGGCGCCGTGGTTGCGTTCCGCCGCGACGGGCATATGCGGCTCACCACTTTCGTCAACTCGCTCGGTCCCGAATGGGGGCGCTGGCTTGGCACAGTCGGCGGGCTCGTCGTCATCGTCTTCGTGCTCGAAATTCTGCTGCCGGCCACGCAATATTGGCAAATCCAGCAATCGACAATGCTGATCACCGTGCCGCTCTCGGACGGGTATCGGGTGCTGGCCCTGCTCGTCGGCATGATTATGCTCGCGGTCGTTGCATTGCTGCGGCTCTATGAGACCGCGTCGCTGCGCGGCTTCGCGCTCGCCCTCCTGACCGTCGGCGGCATCGCGCTGGCGCTGTGGCTGGCGCAGCCGCTGCTGCTCGCGCTCGGCAATTTGAGCCTCGTCCTCTTCTTCGTCGTCATCGTCGCGATCAGCGTCATCATCGGCGTGCCGATCGCCTTTACCTTCGGTATTGCCACCTTTTCCTATCTGGCGCTGACCACCAGCCTGCCCTTGTCGATCGTCGTCAACCGGATCGACGACGGCATCTCGAACCTGTTGCTGCTCGCCGTGCCGATGTTCGTCTTTCTCGGCCTCCTGATGGAGGCGACCGGGATCGCCCGCGTCATGGTCAACTTCCTTGCGGCGTTGATCGGGCACGTCAAAGGCGGCCTCAGCTATGTGTTGTTGGGCGCCATGTACCTCGTTTCCGGCATCTCGGGGTCGAAGGCCGCCGACATGGCGGCTGTGGCGCCGATCCTGTTTCCGGAGATGCGGCGGCGGGGTGCCCAGCCCGGCGAGCTTGCCTCGCTGCTCGCGACCTCGAGCGCGATGTCGGAGACGATCCCGCCGAGCCTCGTCTTGATCGCGATCGGATCGGTCACGAATATCTCGATCTCGGCGTTGTTCACCGGCGGGTTGCTACCGGCGGCGGTGGCGGCCCTGGCGCTCGTCGTCATCGCCTGGCTGCGCGCCCGCCGGGCCGATACCGGGGGCGGCAGCCGGGCGCCGCTCGCACTCGTCGCCCGCAGCTTTGCGATCGCGCTGCCCGGCTTAACCCTGCCCTTCGTCATCCGCTTTGCGGTGATCGACGGGATCGCGACGGCGACCGAAGTGTCCACCGTCGGGGTCGTCTACACGGCATTCCTCGGCCTAATCGTTTATCGAGAGTTCGACTGGCGGCGACTCTATCCGATCCTCGTCGATACCGTGGCGTTGACCGGAGCCGTCATGATGATCATCGGCACCGCGACGGCGATGGCTTGGGCCTTGACCCAGTCGGGCTTTTCGCAGTGGCTCGTGTCGGTGATGGCCGCAGTGCCGGGCGGTAAGCTCGGGTTTCTGGCGATTTCGATCGCTGCCTTCATCGTCCTCGGCAGCGTGCTCGAAGGGCTGCCGGCGATCGTGTTGTTCGGCCCGCTCTTGTTTCCGGTGGCGAAAGCGATCGGCGTGCACGAGGTGCATTACGCGATGGTCGTGATCCTGGCGATGGGGATCGGCCTCTTCGCGCCGCCCTTCGGGGTCGGCTATTACAGCGCCTGCGCCATCGGCCGGATCAACCCCGATGAGGCGCTGTGGCGGATCTGGCCCTATATCGGCGCCCTCGTCGTTTCGCTGGCCGTCGTCGCCGCCTTCCCCTGGCTGTCGATCGGCTTCCTGCGCTAGTTAGTCCCCCACCGGCTTCGCCGACCCGCAAGAGATGAAACCACCAATCTCGTCGTAGGGCGCAAAAGCGGAGCGCATTGCGCCATCTGCGGCGCCTCGGGCCGATCGGCGGAATGCGCGCTGCGCGCTGTTCCGCCCTACCCCGGTTTGTTTCGTTGTAGGCAGCGGCGCCGTCTTGTCGTCGCAACCCCAAAGGCTAAGCTAATGGCGTCGCACCGGGGGAAGCCCGGTGCCGACCTGGCACAGTCTGACGAGCGAGCGACAATGGAATATAGGATCCTCGGAAGGACCGGACTGAACGTCAGCGTCGCCGGGCTCGGCTGCGGCGGGTTCAGCCGGCTTGGGCTCGGCAGCGGCAAGAGCGAGGCCGAGGCGATCGCCCTCGTCCATGCGGCGCTCGATCTTGGCGTCAATTTGTTCGACACGGCCGCCGTCTACGGCACCGAGGGGGTGTTGGGCCGGGCGTTGAAAAAGGTCCCGCGCGACCGGGTCGTCATCACCACCAAGGCCTGGATCCCGCGCGGCGCCGGCAGCACGGCCGGCGAACGCGCGGTCGCGAGCCTCGACCATTCGCTCAAGGAGCTCGGCACCGACTATATCGACGTCTTTCAGCTGCACGGCGTGTCGCCCGGCGCTTATGACCGGGCCTGCGAAGTCATCGCGCCGGCGCTGTTGAAGGAGAAGGAGAAGGGCAAGCTGCGCCGTCTCGGCGTCACCGAGACCGGCTCCAGCGACGGCGAGCACGCGATGCTCGCCCGCGCCGTCGAAGAAGGCGTCTGGGACGTCGTCATGGTGGCGTTTCACATGATGCATCAGAACGCGCGGCAGCAGGTCTTCCCGCGCGCCATCGCCAACCGGGTCGGCACCCTCCTGATGTTCGCGGTGCGCAACATCTTTTCGCAACCGCAGCGCCTGCGCGCCGAATTGCGGCGGCTCGCGGCGCGGAACCAGGTCGCGCGCTGGCTCGGCCAGGCGCCAAACCCGCTCGGCTTTCTGATCCATGAGGCGGATGGCGGTGCGACGAATGTCGTCGACGCCGCCTATCGCTTCGTGCGCCACGAACCGGGGGTCGACGTCGTCTTGTTCGGCACCGGCGACCCCGAGCATCTGCGGTCCAACATCGCCTCGATCCTGAAGCCGCCCTTGCCCGAGACCGACCGCCGCATTCTGGCCAAGCATTTCGGCCATCTCGTCGGCATCGGCCTCGACCCGCCGACCTACATGCCCGGCCTCGTTCCGCGCTGAGCGAAACCTGTCCGCCTGCCGGTTTGGCCTCTATTGTCGGCGAAACCGGCGGTTCGCCCTACACCAGGAGTTCGGGCCAGCGGCAGCGGACAGCGGCGGCGGCCCGGTCAAAGTGGCGCGTCGGGCGATGTGGATTGCGCCGGAGGCGCAACCCGAACAGGTCGTCGAGGCCGAAAGGCGCCTCGATGTGCAGCCGGTCATCGGCTTCGAGGCGGACGCCGACCGCGAAAGTCGGCGACGTGAAGCGCCGGAGCGCCTCGGCGGTGCGGTGGAGGGGCGTATACGACTCGCCGAATTTGGCCTCGAACCACAAATGCACGCGCGCCTGGTTGCGAACCTCGACCATGCTCTTCAGCGGCTCCTCGAAAGCGCTCGCGACGCGCCGAATCACCAGGTCTTCGGCCTCGTAGGAAAGGTCGGAGCCGTCGAAATAGGCGAGGTCGTAATCCCTGATCCCGTGATCGGGCTGGCGCCCGGTCAGGTCGTTTAATGCCGTCTGGTAGACCGCGCCCGAAAACACCAGCCAATCGGGCAGGTCGAGGGTGCGCGCGGTTCGCAGCACCTGCATCAGCCGTGGTGCTGCTCGCAAGATCCGGGTCAATCTCTGGTAATGGCCGATCACAGGCAATTTCCGGCGAGTAGCTGCCACAGAAGCCCGAGGCTTATAGATGCGGCCTCAACAGGCGTCGACGACCCGCGATTCGACGGCGCCTGCAGCTATGGACGCTCCTCGATCGGCAACGGCCCGCCGCTCGCCAGATAGACGCCTGCCGCGATCAGGACGATGCCGGTCCAGTCCGTCTTGTTTGGCCATTCCCCGAGGAGCGGTATCGCAAACAGCGCCGACAATGCCGGCACCAACGCGCCAAAGGCGGCGCCGCGCGACGCGCCGAGAGCGACGACCGCCCGGCCGTACAAGACGAGCGCCCAATGGTCACGAGGACGCCCTGGAACATCGCCTGAAGCGCGAGCTCGCCGATTGGGACCTGCGCGAGGCGGCTTCCAGACGACACGAGCTGCGCGGCGTTCTTGTTCGAGCGGCGTTGGCTGCAGGGGTTTGTCTGCCCCGCTTGTCGCGGCGGACGCGCAGCGTTGCTGAAGAGCCGGGCGCACACCCACGAATGCCTCGACTGCGGTCGCCAAACGTCGATCACGGCCGGGACGGCGATGCACCGCTCCAAGTTACCGGTGACGGTGTGGCTCCGGGCCGCGCACCTCATGGCCGCGCACCTCATGGCAACGCACTCGAACGGCATGTCGGAAGTCCAGTTCGAGTCTCAGCTCGGCATCACGTACAAGACCGCCTGGTTGTTGGCACAGAAGCTCCGACGAGCTGGCGACTTGAATTTAAATCTGCCAGTTGGGAAGGGGGCAGAGGCGCGGCTAGATAAGCTGGTCAGGTCTTGATCAACTGTGGCTTGACATAAGGACGTATTCAGCTAAAACTTTAGTAAAGTTGTAGCAAAATGTATCTGCGCCGTGCTCGCGTTAACAATTGAGTGTGGCGGTTTGCGCGACTTTTACCGGGCGGCGGAAGGACATTGGGATGGCGTTCACGACCGATAAGTGGGTTGGCGCCACCGGTGCAGATTGGGGCGCCAGCGCCGCCAATTGGAGCGCCGGCCTTCCCGACAGCAACAATAACGTCGTCATCGGCACCACCGCGGTGTTGACCGTCACCTACGGCGGCAGCGACGATTTTACGGTCAATTCGCTGACGGTCCGCGACGACGTCTTCGACATGACCGGCGCTGTTCTGACGATCACAAAGACGGCGAGCTTTGCCGACGGCTTTGCGCAAAGCGGCGGCGTCCTGACCGCCGGCGGCACGGTCGCGATCACCGGCACCGGCACGCTCACCGGCGGCAGCGCCGAGGGGAAGACAGCCTTCAGCATCGATGGCGCGATCTCTCTTTCCGGCTACCTCCTCGGCGGGTCGACCGCGCTCGACAATGCGAGGACGACGAACGAGACCGGCCAGATCACGGTCGGCGACGACACCGGCATCGACGCGACGATCGTCAACGAGAAGGGCGCTGTTTTCGACATCGGCGGCGATTTCGGGATCTCCGAGGGTGCGCTGACCGCTAGCTTCGCCAATGCCGCCGGCGCCAGGTTGGAGAAGACCGGCGGCGACGGCATCAGCACGATCGCCGTCAACCTGACCGACCGCGGCGCGATCGTCGTCGAGACCGGGACCATTGCCTTCGGCGGCGCCGACAACAGCTTCGCGGGCTCCGTCTCCGGGGCCGGCCAATTCGAGATCGCCGGCGGCGACGACCGAATCGGCGCCGGCACGACGATCACCGCGGCGAGTTTCACGATTATCAATCTCAACACCAGCGTCACGCTCGGTGGAAATCTGAGCTACGCCCGCGACTTCACTCTCGAAAGCGCGGCCGTTCTCGATCTCGATGGGCAGACTTTCTCGCTCTCCGGCACCAGCACCTTCGTCGCCGCCAAGATCGACGGGGGCGGTACGCTCGTCACCGGGAAGGGCAGCAGCACCGATGTGAGTTCATCGACGCTCGGCGGCGCAGTCGACTGGCAGAATTCGGGGACGGTCGGTCTGGTCAATCTGCTGACGCTCGGCGACACGACTTTCAATGCGGCGACCTTTGACAATCTGAAGGGCGGGAAATTCGAACTCGCGGCCAATGTCGAGATCGCTTCGGGTGCGGCTCTCGATTCGAGCTTTGTCGATTTTGCCGGCTCCGTCATGGAGAAGACCGGCGGCGGCGGCATTAGCAATGTCGCTGTCGACATGGCCGAAAAAAACGGCGCCGCGATCGTCGTCGAGACCGGAACGCTTCGAGTTCACGGGGATCACCAACAGCTTTGCCGGTACGATCTCGGGCCCCGGCGAGTTTGCCCTGGGGAGCAACGGTGTCGGCTGCTTCGATTTGATCGCCCCCGGGGCGAAGATCGCTGCCAGGGGGTTCAGCATTTCCGGCGGGAACCTTTTCGTCACGCTGGGCGAGGATCTGAGCTATGCCGGGGCTTTCTCGCTGGAGGCCGGGGCGGTGCTCGATCCCGGGGGCTTCACCCTGACCCTCTCCGGCACCGACACGCTGAGCGCGACGATCAACGGCTCCGGCACGCTCGTCACCGCGCGTGGCAGCAGCACCAGCATCAACGGCTTCACCCTCGGCGGCGCGGTCGATTGGCAGAATTCCGGGACCGTCGACGCGCTGGGTACCGAGGGCAATTTAACGATCGGTGACGCCAGCTTTGCCGCCGCCCAATTCACCAACGAGAAGGGTGGCGTCTACGATCTGCTCAACAACAGCGTCATCGAGATCGCGGCCGGATCGCCGTCGACGACGATTTCGCGCTTCGTTAACGAGGCGGGCGCCACGGTCGAGAAGGCGAGCGGCACCGGGGACAGCTTCATCCAGGTGAATTTCATAAACGACGGAAACGTCCTCGCCGGCAGCGGCACGCTCGAGTTCCAGACCGCGGTCGCCGGCAGCGGCAGCTACCCGATCGAGCCCGGCGCCGTATTGCAATTCGACGCCGCCGTCGCCTCCGGTGCGAGCGTCGACTTCGCGACGACCAAGGGCGGCGAATTACTGCTGGAGGACAGCCAAGGTTTCGCCGCCGCGATCCGCAGCTTCGGCGGCAGCGACACCGACGAGATCGACTTGCGCGACATCAATTTCAGCGGCACGTCCTTCCGCCTTGTCTACCGCGGCACGACGAAGGAGGGGGTGCTGACGGTGACCGACGGCACCCATACCACCCGGCTGACGATGTTCGGCGACTATAAGACCGCCGATTTCAAAGCCTCCGCGGACGTGGCCGGCGGCACGGCGATTTTCGGCGTGCCGGCGCACGCAACTCTGCTCGCGTCTGCCCGCTGAGCGACATTACCGATTCTCACAGCGAGCACGGCGCTCGAGATCGAACTTCTCGCGAAGGAAAAAAACGTGGCAAAACCGCACCTTGAATGGCCCGGTCGGCCGGGGAGACCGCACATCCGGGCGCTGTGCCGCGTATTTGGGCTGGCGGCGGTGCTGCTATCGGCTGCCGGCGTTCACTGTCTCGGCTGCGGCCGTGTCCGGACCGGACGCGCCCTCGGCGCGGATCGCCGCCGGGCTCGCCGCGGCGCATCTGCCCGAGCCGCTGGTTGCGACCGGACCGACGGCGTCGTCCGAGGACGCGGCGCTGTTGGCGGCCGTCGACCGCTATCAGTCGCGCACCGATGCCGACGATTTCTCGGCACTGACCGGGTTTCTCGCCCGCCACCCGCATTCGGCGTGGCGGGTCGCGCTGTCGGCCAATCTCGGGATCGTCTATCTGCATTACGGCTATGTCACGCGCGCGCTCGCCGCCTGGGAGACGGCCTGGCGCGAAGGCAGGGACGCGACGGAGCCGCGCGCCAAGGCGCTCGTCGACCGCGCCGTCGGCGAATTGCTGAGCCTCGAAGCCGCGCTCGGCCATCGCCAGAAACTTGTGGCCTTGCTCGACGAGGTCGGCGAGCGGCCGGTCAGCGGCCCGGCCACCGAAATGCTGCAATATGCCCGGCAAACCTTGTGGGTCATGAATACCGACCCGAGGCATCTTTATCTGTGCGGGCCGCTGGCGTTGAAGATGCTGCTGCTGGCCCAGCGCGTGGATCCGGGGCGCGTGAATTTCCTCAACTGGGCGCGGAACGACGGTTCCAAGGGCACCAGCCTCGCCGAGGTCGCGGCGTTGGCAAAACGCGCGAATGTTGCGCTGGTGCCGTTATTCCGCAAACCCGGCGAGAAGGTGCCGGTGCCGTCGATCGTGCATTGGCGGGTCGGGCATTTCGCGGCGCTCCTCACCGAAAGAAACGGCCGCTTCGAGGTTGCCGACCCGAGCCTCGGTCATCAGGAGCGCTGGGTGACGCGGGTCGCGCTCGACACCGAGGCGAGTGGTTATTTTCTCGCGCCGACCGGTGCCGTCCAGGCCGGCGGGTGGCGCGCGGTCGGCGTCGCGGAAGCCGGGCGGGTTTGGGGCGCCGGTGAAACCGCCGACATGGGAAGCAACCCCAAAAACAAGAACCCTTGCCCCAACTGCACCTGCGCCGGCATGTGCGGCTATGGCATCAACGAGCACGATGTCAGCCTCGACCTGATCGACATGCCGGTTGGCTATATGCCGCCAAAAGGACCCTCGGCGATGGTGCGGCTCAGCTACGACCAACGCGACGAGAGCCAGCCGGCGAATTCGAATTTTTTCAACGTCAGCCAGAAATGGTCGATCAACTGGCTGAGCTATGTTGAAGACGATCCGGCAGCGGCGGGAGCGAGCGTGACGCGCTACCTTCGCGACGGCACGCTCTATTCATACACCGGCTTCGACACCGCGACACGGAGCTTCGCGGCGCAGGAAGACGACGGCACCATGTTGCAACTGATATCAACCAGCCCGGTCGTCTACACCGCGCGTCACCGTGACGGGAGCATCGAGATCTATCGGCAATCGGACGGCAGCGCCGTGTTCCCGCGCAATATCTTCCTGACCGAGGTCGTCGACCCGCAAGGCAACAAGGTGACGCTCGATTACGACAAGATCGACGGACAGGTTCGGCTCGCCTCGCTGACCGACGCGGCCGGGCGCAGGACCGCTTTCACTTACGGGCTGCCGGGCGCGCCGCTTTTGATCAGCAGGATCACCGACCCGTTCGGCCGCCACGCCGGTCTGAGCTATGACAGCGCCGGCCGGCTCGCCTCGATCACCGACGTCCTGGGCCTGACCTCGCGCTTTACCTACGATGCGTCGTCCTTGATCGATGCGCTGACAACGCCCTACGGCACCACGCATTTTGCCTATGGCGGCAGCGGCAACCGCCGCTTTCTGAACATAGTCGATCCGCTCGGTTTTGGCGAGCGCGAGGAGACCTTGCAGCCGGCGCCGGTGCCGGGCAGTGAGCCGGCCTTTGACGTGCCGCAGGGCATGACCGCTCTCGCCAACGGGTTTCTGCAGTTCCGCGACAGTTTTCACTGGAACAAGCACCAGTATGCGATCGCCGGTTGCATTCCATCCGGCAACTGCAACTACAACGACGCTCGGATCCTGCACTTCACCCACGACGCGAATAACAGCGGCCTCGAATGGGACACGATCGAAAGCCGCAAGGAGCCGCTCGAGAACCGCGTCTGGTTTACCTATCCGGGGCAGGTGGGCGGCGCACTCATCTCGGGGAGCTACGATCTGCCGAACGCGATCGGCCGGGTGCTCGACAACGGCCAGACGCAGCTGACGCAAATAGACTACAACAGCGCGGGCAATCCGACCGAACTGATCGACCCGGTCGGCCGGCAGACCTCACTCGTTTACGCAACCAACGGGATTGACGTCGATTCGGCGGTGCAGACGACGTCGGGCGGAGCTGAAACGATTGCCAGCTTTACGTACAGTGATCGGCACGAGCCACTCAGCTATACCGACGCCGCCCGACAGACCACCCGTTACGCCTACAATGCCGCCGGGCAGCTGGCCTCGCTGACTGACCCGCTCGGCGAAGAGACGAAATATGTCTATAACTCCACCGGCGATCTGACAACGATCATCAATGCCGACGGCAAAGTAGCGGCGAGCTTCACCTATGATGCGTTCGACCGGGTCAAGACCTACACCGATTCACAAGGCTGGACCGTCGCCTATGACTATGATGCCGCCAACCGCGTGACGCGGGCGACCTATCTCGACGGCACGACCGAGGAATACACTTACGACCGCCTCGACCTCGCGTCCTACAAGGACCGCCAGGGCCATCTCTGGCGCTATGCCCACGATGCGGACCGGCGCCTCGTCTCGGTCACCGACCCGCTCGGCCAGGTGACAAAATACGCCTATTACGAGGACGGCGCGCTCAAAAGCCTTACCGACGCCAACGGCCATGGGACGAGCTGGGACATCGACATCGAAAGCCGGCCGGTCGCCAAGATCTATGCCGACGGCACTGCGACGACCTACCAATACGAGAACGCGACGAGCCGGCTCGCAGCGACGACCGATGCGCTCGGCCAGGTGACGAATTACGCCTACGCGCTCGACGACCGGCCGGCCGGCATCACCTACCTCGACGCGCTGAACCCGACCCCCGCCGCCGGCTTCACCTATGACCAATTCTTCCCGCGCCTGACGGCGATGACCGACGGCAGCGGCACGACGAATTACAGCTATAAGCCGGTTGGCTCTCTTGGCGCACTGCGCCTCGCGAAAGAGGCCGGGCCGCTGCCGAATGGCGCGATCGCCTACGGCTATGACAAGCTCGGGCGCATCGTCGGCCGCACTGTCGGCGGCGCCAGTCCCGAGAGTTTCCAATACGATCGGATCGGCCGAACTCGTCGCCCATGACGATGCGCTCGGCAAATTCGCGTTCGGCTATCTCGGCGAGACCGGGCAAGTGACCAGCCGCAGCCTTGCCGGCGGCAAGATCGCGACCGCCTGGTCCTATCTCGACAACGAGGGTGACCGGCGCCTGAAGAGCATCGTCAACAGCTTCGGCCGTGAATTCGACTACACGACGACGCCGGACAATTTGATCACCGCGATCGCCGAGCAGAGATCGGGAAAGCTGCTGCGTCGCTGGAGCCTCGGCTACGACGCCGACAACTGGCTGACGAGGGCCGATGAATCACCGGGTGGGCAATACGCCTATGCCCTCGACCCGGTCGGCAACATCGTCAAATCCGGCTCGACGACCCTGATCTATAACAAGGTCAACGAATTGGCCAATGCCGGCTATGTCTACGACGCCGACGGCGAACTCGTCTCGGACGGAGTGCGCCGCTATGCCTGGGACGCCCAGCACCGGCTAATCGGCGTGACGCAGGGCGGCGTCCGCAGCGGCTTTGCCTATGACGGGCTCGACCGGCGCGTCACAATGGCGACGACGCAAGACGGCAGGACGACGACGACCGACTACGTCTGGTGCGGCCCGCGGCCCTGCCAGTCGCGCAACGGCGCCAGCAGCGTCACCCGGCTCTATTACGGCGAAGGCGAGGTCGTGGCACCGCAGGCGGAGAAGCTCTTCTACGGCCCCGACCAGCTCGGCTCGGTGCGCGACATGGACGTCATCAGTGCGACCGTGTCGGCGCCCGGACGGGAATATGATTACGACCCCTATGGCAACCCGATTGCGACGCCGTCAGGAGTGCCGCTGACCGATTTCCGCTACGCCGGCACGTTCTACCCCGGCAACGGCAGCGCCGAGGGCGGACTCGGCTTAACTCAATACCGCGCCTACGACCCGCGCGTCGCCCGCTGGCTCACCCACGACCCGCTTGGGGAGTTGAGCGGAACGCAGGCGTCCGGCTTCAGCCAACCGGTGATGAATTCGGGGCTGGCACCGGGCGGGGCAACTATGCCTGCCGCCGGCACCATACCCTACACGATCCGCAGCAATCTCTACGCTTATTCAAATGACGACCCGGTAGATAACGTCGATCCGGTCGGCTTGTGGACGCTCCAGCTCGGCATCGGCGGGAGCGGCGCCGTCCCCGTTATAGGACCATTCGGGATTAGCGGATGGGGCGGCGTCGGAATAGTATGGGATACTTGCGGTCATGTTGGGTTCTTTTGGACATTTGGTCTCGGCGTTGGCGCCGGCGCAAGCGGTGGAGGAGGTCCCATCCTCGATGTTACCAATGCGCGCACGATCAACGACCTCAACGGGCTCTCCGGAAATGTCAACGTTCGAGTCGGCCCAGTGAATGTAAATGGTCAAATTGGAAATTACTCGAACGGACAGCACTACTATGGAGGCAGCGTTATTCCCGGACCTGGAGCGGGCGCTTCCGGCGCTGTCGGCGGCAGCTATACAGGAATAATACCACTATTATGACCAGCATCCGGATTGCGGCGGCGTTAAAAAGAGGGTCGAACATCGCCTCAATCCTGAAGCCGCCCTTGCCGGAGACCGACCGCCGCATTCTCGCCAAGCATTTCGGCCATCTCGTCGGCATCGGCCTCGACCCGCCGACCTACATGCCCGGCCTCGTTCCGCACTGAGCAAAAACCTGTCCGCCTGCCGGTTTGGCCTCTATTGTCGGCGAAACCGGCGGTTCGCCCTACACCAGGAGTTCGGGCCAGCGGCAGCGGACAGCGGCGGCGGCCCGGTCAAAGTGGCGCGTCGGGCGATGTGGATTGCGCCGGAGGCGCAACCCGAACAGGTCGTCGAGGCCGAAAGGCGCCTCGATGTGCAGCCGGTCATCGGCTTCGAGGCGGACGCCGACCGCGAAAGTCGGCGACGTGAAGCGCCGGAGCGCCTCGGCGGTGCGGTGGAGGGGTGTATACGACTCGCCGAATTTGGCCTCGAACCACAAATGCACGCGCGCCTGGTTGCGAACCTCGACCATGCTCTTCAGCGGCTCCTCGAAAGCGCTCGCGACGCGCCGAATCACCAGGTCTTCGGCCCCGTAGGAGAGGTCGGAGCCGTCGAAATAGGCGAGGTCGTAATCCCTGATCCCGTGATCGGGCTGGCGCCCGGTCAGGTCGTTTAATGCCGTCTGGTAGACCGCGCCCGAAAACACCAGCCAATCGGGCAGGTCGAGGGTGCGCGCGGTTCGCAGCACCTGCATCAGCCGTGGTGCTGCTCGCAAGATCCGGGTCAATCTCTGGTAATGGCCGATCACAGGCAATTTCCGGCGAGTAGCTGCCACAGAAGCCCAAGGCTTATAGATGCGGCCTCAACAGGCGTCGACGACCCGCGATTCGACGGCGCCTGCAGCTATGGACGCTCCTCGATCGTCAGCGGCCCGCCGCTCGCCAGATAGACGCCTGCCGAGATCAGGACGATGCCGGTCCAATCCGTCTTGTTTGGCCATTCCCAGAGGAGCGGTATCGCAAACAGCGCCGACAATGCCGGCACCAACGCGCCGAAGGCCGCGCCGCGCGAAGCGCCGAGAGCGACGACCGCGCGGCCGTACAAGACGAGCGCCACAACGGTCACGAGTACGCCCTGGAACATCGCCTGAAGCGCAAGCTCGCCGATTGGGACCTGCGCGAGGCGGCTTCCAGGCAAGGCGAGGTAGATCGGCAAATAGACCACCAGCGAGCCGGTGGAGACGAGAGCGGCCGCGTGCAACGGAGCGAGTTTCGCCTGCCGCATGACCACCGTGCCGCCGGCTGTCAAGAATGAGGCGGCGAGAAAGAACGCATCCCCGAAACTGCGCGAGCCGCGCCAGGCGGCGCCCGAGCTTGCGGCATGCCAGCCGACGATGACGACGGCGCCGATCAGGATCAGCGCGAGGCCAGACTTTCTGGGCGTCGAGAATTTCTCGCCGAGAACGCTCGCGGCGATCACGGCGACGAAGAGCGGCATGCAGCCCGGATCGAGCACCCCCTGGTCGGAGGCCGGTGCAAAGCGCAGCCCGGCGGCTGCCACCAGCACATAGGGCGTGCCGAGCCCGGCAATGATCGCGGCGATCCCGAACCAGCCAAGCCGGTCGCGCGCCAGACCTCGCCGCGCGACGACCGGCAACAAGACGAGACCCGCCACCCCGAAGCGCAGGGCGGCAATGTCCGATGCGGGCAACCCGGTCGTGACGGCGAGCCGAGTCATGACGCTCCAGCCGGCCCAGATCGATACCGCGACGAGAGCGCACGCAGTCCCCGCCGGATCGCCCGAGCGCGCTTGCCGAGGCATCGCCCCGAGTTCGTCTTGCGATCACGAGGCGGGCGGCGCGGCGTCGATCACCTCCATCGACTCGATGCGGTCGAGTTCGCCGGAATAGACGACATAGGCGATTGTTTCGCTGCCGATCAAGGCGCTGTGCGGCTGGCCTCTCGGGTTCAGGCTGTAGCCGCCGGATCCGCGCGCCGGCTCGCCCGACTTCGTCGCCCGGCCGCCTTCGAGGTTGAAGACGTGCTCGTCCGACATCGCCGTCGCGACGATCTTGATCAGCTTGCCCGGCGGCGGCATGAACTTGACGAGCCAGGCGCTGCCGCCGCCCTCCGCTCGCCGCTCGCTCAACCGCTTTACCTGCACGATCTCCCTGCCTTCATGGACGGCGCAGGGCCCGCAAAATACAGTGCCCGAGATCCATTCGGCGCGCTCGATGTCGACATGGGTCGAAGCCATGAATTCCACCTTCCAACCATTGCGATTGCAGCTTAGCCGGGCGATGCTGACATCATTGTGTCAGGAGCAAACCGCGATCGATGCGCCGCGCCGACCGCCTCTTCGACATCATCCAAAGTTTGCGCACCGCTTCCGGTCCGCTGACCGCTGCGGCGCTCGCCGACCGGCTCGAAGTGACATCGCGCACGATCTACCGCGACATCGCCGCACTGCAGGCGAGCCGCGTGCCGATCGAGGGGGCGGCGGGGCTCGGCTATGTGCTGCGCCGCGGCTTCGACCTCCCGCCGCTGATGTTCACAGCCGAAGAGGCCGACGCCATTGCGATCGGGGTGCGCCTGTTGCGCCGGCTGCGCGATCCGAAGCTGCAGGCGGCGGCAGACAGCGTCCTCGGCAAGCTCGCGGCGGTCGTTCCGGAACCGCTGCAACCCTATCTCGTCGCAGCGCCGGTCTACGTCTCGGACGGCAGCGCGCCCGAAGTGAACGGCGTCGATCTCGCGGAACTTCGCGCCGCGATCCATGACGCGCGCAAAATGGCGATCGGCTATGTCGATGAAACCGGACATCGCACCGAACGGACGATCTGGCCGGTCGCGATCGCCTACTACGTCGACGTGACCCTGGTCGGCGCCTGGTGCGAACTGCGAAACGATTTCCGCCATTTCCGGGTCGATCGCATTACCGGCGCCACGGCGCTCGACGAACGCTTCCCGGCCGATCGGCGCAAGCTCTTGGCCGAATGGCTGGCCTTGAAGAAGGACCGCCCCGACCTCTCGCCCTGAGCGGGGGACCGCCTCCCACGGCGCGGCGCCCGCCTCTCGTGGCCTTGAGCGCCGTCACAAAAAGTTAACGTGCCTCGCCAGGAGGCATATGGCCTTTTGCGCTTCCGACCGACGCCTCGATCGCGGCATCGGCGCAGGATTGTGATTCTCCAGAATTCGGGCAATCGGGGGCAGCTCGGACATGGCCGAGATCGCGCAAACCGTTCGGCCGGCGCCGGCCGGCGTGAAAACGGTGCAGGACTACATCGACGAATTGCCGGCCTGGGCCGACGGCACGTCGCTCAAATCGGCGCCGATGACCTTCATGCAGTGGTTGATCTGGTCGCTCGCCGCAGTCGGCAAATTCTTCGAAGGCTACGTCGTGTTCATGACCGGCGTCGCCCTGCCGCTGATCGTGCGCGACTTCCACATTGCCGCTGCCGAGAAGGGAATCATCGGCGCCGCGAGCCTAGCCGGCATCCTCGTCGGCGCCGTGCTGCTCGGCGGACTTTCCGACTATTTCGGCCGCAAGCGCATGTTCATCGCCGAGATGATCATTTTTTGCGCGTTCCTGGTGCTTTTGATCCTGTGCCAAAATTTCTTGTCGCTCGCGATCTGCCTGTTCGGCCTCGGCATGGCGCTCGGCTGCGACTATCCGACCGCGCATATGATCATCTCGGAGAACATTCCGAGCGCCAATCGCGGCAAGCTGGTCCTGGCCGCGTTCGGCTTTCAGGCGATCGGCGCCCTCGGCGGCACCGGGATCGGCTTCGTCGTGCTGACGCTGAGCCCGACGCTGTCGGCCTGGCGCTGGATGTACGCGACCGCGCTCGTGCCGGCGCTTGCCGTCACCATCGCCCGCTTTTTCATCGTCGAGAGCGCCAACTGGCTGGCCGTGCGCGGCGCCCATGAAGAGGCCGAAAAATCGGTCAGCCGGCTCCTTCTCCGCCGCCCGCAATACCCGAAAAACATCATGCTCACCCGCCACTTCGGCAGCGAGGCGTTGGAAGGCCACGGCAAGGCGTCGTTCGCGACCTTGTTCAACCGCCGCAATCGCCGCGCCACGATCTTCGCCTCGGTACCATGGTTCTTGCAGGACCTCGGCACTTACGGCATCGGCATCTTCACGCCGACGATACTCGCCGCGGCCTTTGGCGGCGGCCCCGACCATATCCGCAGCCTCAGCGACCTGATCTCGGACGTGATCCTCGCCGCCAAGGGCTCGGCCTTGATCAACGTGTTGTTGATCGTCGGCATCGTCTTCGCCGTCGTGCTCGCCGATCGGACCGGCCGGATCAAGCTTCAGGTGTTCGGCTTCATCGGCTGTGCGGTCGGCCTCTTAGTCGCCTCGTTTTCGATCGGCTTTTCCGGGACGTCCGAGATCGTATTGATCTTCGCCGGCTTCATGCTGTTCAGTTTCATGACCAATATCGGCCCGAACGCGCAGACCTACCTGCTCGCCGGTGAGGTCTTTCCGACCCAGGTGCGCGGCATGGGCGCGGGTTTTGCCGCCGCCTTTGCGAAAATCGGCGCGGTCTTGACGGCTTTCCTGTTCCCGATCCTGCTCGCTGCGATCGGCACCCGCGCACTGCTTTATGGGCTGGTCGTCACCTCGGTCCTGGGCGCGGTGGTAACCTGGCTCTATCGCATCGAGACGACCGGCGTAAAGCTCGACCGGATCGGGCAGTAGCGCCGCACCCAAAAGACCGAAACTCGGCAAAGCGATGAATAATCGTCATGCGCGTCGTCTCGCCTTGGGGTTGCGCGATCCCGCCATCGGCATCGCGTTACTGACGCTCGGGCTGCTCTCGCCGGCGCTGGCCGCAGGCATCGTGCTGAAGGAAACCGGCTCGACCCTGCTCTACCCGGTGTTTCAACTGTGGATCCGCGACTATTCGGCGCCGGGCGTGAGCCTCACCGCCGCCGCTACCGGTTCGGGCGCCGGCGAACAGCAAGCCATCGCCGGGCAGGCGGAGATCGGCGCCTCCGACGCCTATATGTCCGACGAGGAAGCCGAGCAGCACCCGGAGATCAAGAATATTCCGGTCGCGATTTCGGCGCAGACCGTCAATTACAACCTCCCCGGCCTCAATGGCGCCGGGCTCAAGCTCGACGGACCGACGCTTGCCGGGATTTACGCCGGCCGGATCACGGCATGGGACGCGGCGCCGATCAAGGCGATGAACCCGGGCGTCGACCTTCCGCATCAGTCGATCGTGCCGATCCGCCGCGCCGACGCCTCGGGCGACACCTTCATCTTCACCCAGTTCCTCGATTTCTCGACGCAAAGCTGGGGAGACCAGATCGGTTACGGCACCAGCGTCGCGTGGCCCGCCGTAGCCAGCGAACTGACTGCCACTGGCAATGACGGCATGGTCAAAACCACGGCGTCGACGCCGTATTCGGTCGCCTATATCGGCATCAGCTTTCGCGACGCGATTAGGAAGGCCGGGCTCGGCACCGCGATGCTGAAGAACCAGAGCGGCAAATTCCTGTTGCCGACGGCCGAGACGATCGCCGCCGGCGCCTCGGTGCTCGACCCGCGCACGCCGCCGGACCAGCGGTTGAGCCTGGTGTTCGCGACCGGCGACGATTCCTACCCGCTGATCAATTACGAATACATCGTGGTTTCGATCCGCCAGCCGAATGCCGAAACCGCCGCGGCCTTGCGGAATTTCCTCTTATGGGCGATTGCGCTCACCGGCGGCAACGCGCCGAAATACCTCGACGCCGTCGGCTTCATCCCGCTCCCCGACTTCATCCGCGCGCTGAGCCAAAACCAGATCAACCTGATCAAATAATCGAGGGCGTGTCTTACGACGCTGAGGGCGCGGGCGACGCACCTCGAACCGGGCGCGGTACCGGTGCGGCCGTCGCGGTCAATTTCCCGTCAGCCTCTTCCGCGGGGACGACGAAGGCGGATAGTCGGCGCACGCGACGGCGGAATGCTCATTTGGTTCCGGTTCCGACTCTCGGTCGAGACAATCGCTCCGTGGCGCTATCGTACGGGAGGCGACGCTGCGAGCAAATTCGATGACGAGGGGCGCAAAGCGGTCTGTTGTCGCCGGCTGGCTGATGTTTGCCGCGTTCATCCCCGTCGCGGCGACGGCGGGCCCGCCATCGGCGGCCCCGGCATCGGCGGCCTCGAGCGCCGCCTATGGCATCTACGCCGAATTCCACCAGGATGGAAACGTGGTGCCCTTCGGGCCGCTCGCCCAAATCGCCGGGAGTGCCCCGCCCCCCTATCACGACATTGTGGCCGCCGCGCAGGTACGCCAGATCGTGCCGATCGTCGAGGGCCCCCTCCCGATACCCAGCCTATTCGTCAATGCCGCCGATTTCACCTCGCACGTCGCATCGAACGGGTTCGGTGTCGATGCGATAGCGTCCGAGGCCGACACCAAGACCACCGGCGTCAATCTGGCGCTGATGCTGAACCCGCCGCCGCCGGCGGCGCAGCCGCTGCAGCCGGTGCCGTTCCTCTCCCTGAGGGCGCGGCATATCGCCTCGACGGCGGATTTCAGCCTGGTCGTGCCGCACCACACATCCGTCAGCGGCAGCGCCTATTTCGACCACCTCGTCGTCTTCGGCAGCCTGGTCGACAATCAGAAACTCGAATTCTCGGGCGCGGCGGGCAACAACACGATCCTTTACCAGAGCCCGCACGCCACGATCATCCTGAACCAGGAAGTACTGATCGGGCTGATTTCCTGCACCCCGAAATGCGTGTTCATGCCGGACCGGATCACGACCTACGCCATCGATGTCGTCCTCGACCACGCCAACCTCGACGGCCGGGTCGCGTCCGGCCAGATCCTCCTCGGGATGGCCGACGCCCAATAGTGCCGCCGCAGACGCGAGCGGGCGGAATTGCGCATTTTGCCGATCCGGCCGGCACGTCGATGCGCTAAGATCGGCAAAAGCGGCCAGCGAAAATTCGCCGGGGAGGAGAATGGGGATGCGCGCACGTCTCGGGACGACGATATTGCTGGGCTGCCTCGCGGCCGGCCTCGTCTTCGCGGCGATGGCGCCGCCGGCCCGGGCCGCGGAACCGATCAAGATCGGTTTCGGCATGGCGCTTACCGGCGGCCTCGCGGCGAGCGGCAAGGCGGCGCTGCTGGCGATGCAGATCTGGGAACAGGAAACCAATGCCGAGGGCGGGCTCCTCGGCCGGCCGGTCAAGCTCGTTTATTACGATGACCAGAGCAACCCGGCGACCGTGCCGGGGATCTTCACCAAGCTTCTCGACATCGACAAGGTCGACTTGGTGGTCGGCGACTACGGCACCAATCTCCTGGCGCCGGCGATGCCGATCATCATTGCGCACAATATGACGTTCCTCGCCCTGTTCGGTCTCGACGTCAACCGTCAGTTCCAATATCCGCGCTATTTCTCGATGGTACCGACCGGCGGAGCGCACCCGGCGCAAAGCTTCTCTGAAGGCTTTTTCGCTGTGGCGGCGGCGCAGAACCCGAAACCGAAGACGCTCGCGATCATCGCCGCCGATGCCGAGTTCGCCCGCAACGCCGCGGACGGCGCCCGCGCCAACGCCAAGGCGGCCGGCTTCGACATCGTCTATGACAAGACCTATCCGCCGAATACGACCGATTTCAGCCCGATCGTCGAGGCGATCCAGGCGACGAACCCGGATATCGTGTTCAGCGCCTCGTATCCGCCCGACGCCGTCGGCATGGTGCGCGCCGCCAACGAGGTCGGCCTCAAGACCAAATTGTTCGGCGGCGGCCTCGTCGGGCTGCAATATGCCTCGATCAAGACGCAGCTCGGACCGCTGTTGAACGGCATCGTCGATTACGATTTCTGGCAGCCGGCGAAAACGCTGGTGTTCCCCGGCGTCGACGATTTTCTGAAAAAATACCAGGCAAAGGCGAAAGGCGCCGGGGTCGACCCGCTCGGCTATTACCTGCCGCCCTTCGCCTACGCCAATCTGCAGGTGCTGGGCGCGGCGGTCGAGGGGACGAAGAGCCTCGACCAGGACGAGCTCGCCGCATACCTGCGCAGCCATACGATGAAGACGATCGTCGGCGACATCGCCTACGGGTCGAACGGCGAATGGCGCGAGCCGCGGGTGCTGGAGGTCCAGTTCCACGGAATATCGGGCCATGAACTCGACCAGTTCAAGGCCGACGCCCGAGAGACGATCCTGTGGCCGGCCAAATACGCGACCGGCGAGATGACCTATCCCTATGCGACGGCCCAGAAATAGCAGCCGGCCTCAACGTGCCGATCGAATGCCGGGAGAGAGCATGCAGGCTGATTATGTGATCATCGGCGCCGGCTCGGCCGGTTGCGTGCTGGCCAATCGCCTGACCGAGGATCCGAATGTGCGGGTGCTGCTGATCGAAGCCGGCGGTCGCGACTGGAACCCCTATATCCACGTGCCAGCCGGCTTCATGCGGCTGTTGAGCCACCCGACCCTCACCTGGAACTATTACGCCGAGCCCGACCCCGGAACCGCCGGGCGGCCGATCCTCTACCCGCGCGGCCGCGTCCTCGGCGGCTCGTCGTCGATCAACGGTCTCATTTACATCCGCGGGCAGCCCGAAGATTTCGACCATTGGGCGCAGCTCGGCAACCGCGGCTGGTCGTGGGACGATTTGCTGCCCTACTTCAAAAAGGCCGAGCATTGGGAGGGCGACGCTACCGAGCTGCGCGGCAAAGGCGGACCGCTGTTCACCTCCAGGATGGAGCAGCCGCCGTTGTGCGCGGCGGCGATCGAAGCCGGCAAGGAGATCGGCCTCGAATACCGCGAGGACGTGAACAGCCTGCCGCCCGGCGCCGGCGACAGCATCGGCTGGTGCCAGCAGACGCGCGGCGGCCGGCGACGGGCCAGCACGGCGCGCACCTATCTGCGGCCGGCGATGAAGCGGCCCAATCTCGAAGTCGTCGTCAAGGCGCTGGTCCGCCGCATCCTGTTCGACGGGCGGCGCGCCGTCGCGGTCGAGTACGAGCGCGGCGGGATCGTCGCGCGGGCCGATGCCGGGCGCGAGGTGATCCTCTCGGCCGGCGCCGTCGGCTCGCCGCACATCCTGCAGCTCTCGGGCATCGGCGCCCCCGACCGTCTCGCCCGCATCGGCATCCCGGTGCAGCATGAGCTGCCGGGCGTCGGCCGCAACATGCAGGACCATTACATCGCGCGGATCAGCTATCCGATCCGCGGTGCCGCGACCGTCAACGAGCGCTCGCGCGGCTTGCCGCTCGTCGCCGAGGTGCTGCGCTACCTCGTCACCGGCAAGGGGATCTTGACCTACAGCGCGTCGCTGGCGGCCGCCTCGGTCAAGGTGCTCGAGGAATCGGCGACGCCCGACGTGCAATGCAGCATCGCGCCCGGCAGCTTCAAGGACGGCCAGATCGGCGCGCTCGACGAGTTCCCGGGGATAACCGCCGGCGCCTGGCAAATGCGGCCGCTGTCGCGCGGTTATGTCGAGGCAAAATCCGCCGATCCGCGCGAGGCGCCGGCGATCAACCCGCGCTATCTGTCGGAGCAGACCGACCGCCGCGCCATCGTCGCCGGCCTGCGCTTCCTGCGGCGGCTGTTTGCCGCCCCGGCGCTCGCCCGCTATTGCGGCGCCGAACTGCTGCCCGGCGCCGGGATCGAGACCGACGACGAACTCCTCGATTACGCCCGGCAGAAGGGCTCGACCGTCTACCACGCGAGCTGCACCTGCAAGATGGGCAGCGACCCGACCGCCGTGGTCGACGACCGGCTGCGGGTGCACGGGCTCGAAGGCCTGCGCGTGATCGACGCCTCGGTGATGCCGGCGGTCACCTCGACCAACACCAACGCGCCGACGATCATGATCGCCGAGCGCGGCGCCGATCTCATTCGCCGCGCGGCGCGCGAAACCCCGGCCAGGATCGAGGCCCGCGCCGCCTAAACGTCGCCGCTCTCGTCCGTTCGGAGCGCTACGCAGGGGGCGGGCGAGCCCGGGCGAGCGCGGCGAGCCAGGCGCGAAACCGGCGGTCCGTGTCGGGTCCCTCTGCGAGCCCGGCGCTGCGGCGGAACTGAGGGCCATAGATCGCGTCGCCGAGTGCTGCGATGGCGATCAGGTGGACGAGAAACTGGCTGTCTTCGAACGCCACCGGTGTGCCCGGCGGCCCCAGCGCGACGCGGCGGGCGTGCAGAACGTCGGCGATCTCGCGCTGGATCATCGAACTGTCGCCGTGATCGCCGTCGGGCGCGACCGTGGCGAGCCAGGCCAGGCGCTGCCCCAGCCCGTTGCGAAACGCGTCGAACACCCGGTCGAGCTGTTCTTCGATCGGGGCATCGCGTTCGGTCATTGCGGCAACCAGCTTGTCCCGGAGTTCGGCAGTCGCCTCGCGGGTCAGCGCGCGCACCAATCCGGCGCGGCTGCCGAAATGGTGCAGGATCAGCGGATGCGAGACGCCGGCGGCGGCGGCGATGTCGTGCAGCCGCAGCCCTTCGGGCCCGGTGCGCGCGATCGCCGCCTGCGCCGCTTCGAGGATCAGTCGCCGTGCCTCGTCCGGCCTCCGGCGCACCCGTTTGCCCGTCTCCACCATCGCCGACGATTGCCCCTTGACTGAATGGCATGTGCTGACATTATTGTCAGTATACGCTACGCGCGTCGATCTGAAGCGAGGATCAGGCTATGCCACATTCTGCCAGCACTCGCCTCCGCCCGATTGCCGCGATCCGCGCCATGCGCAACCTGTTGCGCAACCGCGAGGACACGCGGCAGGTGTTTTTGCTGATGGACGCGCTGCGCGGCAAAACCACGCTGCGCCAGTTCGCCCGTTTCCGGCAGACCGAGACTGGCCGGGCGGTGCTCGCCGAACGTCGCCGGCTCCTCGACCGCCTCTGCGACCGCGAGACGCTTGCGGCACTGCCCTCGGGCACGCTCGGGCGCGCCTACTACGAATTCATGGCGGCGGAAAACCTGTCGGCCGAGGGCCTCGTCGAAGCCTCGCAATATCGCGAGACTTTGCCGCCGGATGACGAGATGACGCTGTTCCGCGAGCGCAATCGCGAGATGCATGATCTCTTGCACGTCGTCGCCGGCTACGGCCGCGACCCGCTCGGCGAAGCGTGCCTCACCGCTTTCTCGTTTGCGCAGACCGGGCTTAAGGGCTTCGCCGTCATTGCCATCGTGACCGCACAGCGGATCGCCCGGGCGCGGCCCGGCCATGCCGTAAGGCGGACGGTGTTCGAAGGCTATCGCCACGGCAGACAGGCGGAATGGCTCTTTGCTGCCGACTGGGAGAAGCTGCTGGCCGAGCCGCTCGACGCGATCCGCGCGCGCCATGGCGTGGCGCCGCCGTTCCGTTATCCGAAAGTGCTGGCGGCGCTCCGCGCCGAGCGCGCCGCGACCGCCGCGCGGGCCGAGACCGGGCCGGCCGGCTCTCTCGCCGACGCGGCAAAGCCCGCCGGGGCGTGACGGCAGGAGACGCCGCCCCGAACGGTCCGCCCATTGGCCGGCGACCAGTCACAGGCCGCTTCTCGCCTGCCGCTTCCAATAGGCTCCGAGGAGCCGGTATTGTCGAAACCGGGCCGCGACTGAGGCCGGCCTGAGATGAGGCGGCAAAGATGACCGAGACCCTGCTTCCGACCACCGTCGTCGGCAGCTACCCGCAGCCCGATTGGCTGATCGACCGCGAGCGGCTGACCCACCTGCCGCCGGTGCGGATCCGGGCGCAGGAGTTGTGGCGCCTGCCCGAACCCTGGCTCGAACAGGCGCAGGACGATGCCACGCGCCTCGCGATCCGTGACATGGAGGCGGCCGGCATCGACATCATCACCGACGGGGAGATCCGCCGCGAAAGCTATTCGAACCGGTTTGCGACGGCGCTCTCGGGCGTCGATCTCGACCATCCGGCGGAGGTCCGCGGCCGGTCGAGCGGCAGCGTCGTCGTGCCGCGCATCGTCGGCCCGATCCGCCGCCTCCGCCCGGTCGAAATGCGCGATGTCGAATTCCTGCGCCGCCATACCGACCGGATGATCAAGATGACCTTGCCCGGCCCGTTCACGATGTCGCGCCAGGCCAAGAACGAATTCTACCGGGACGAGGAAGAGCTGGTGATGGACTACGCGGCGGCGGTCAACGCCGAAATCCGCGACCTGAAGGCGGCCGGCGCCGACGTCATCCAGCTCGACGAGCCCTGGCTGCAGGCCCGCGCCGACGAGGCCCGCCGGCTCGCCCTGCCGGCGATCGACCGGGCCCTCGACGGCATCCCCGGCGCGACCGCGCTGCATCTCTGCTTCGGCTATGCCTATGTCGCGCGCGACAAGCCGAACCGTTACGCGTTCCTGTCCGAACTGACTGCGACAAGGGTCGGACAGATCTCGATCGAGGCAGCCCAGCCCGGGCTCGATCTCGCCGACCTCGACCGCCTCGGCGACAAGACGGTCATTTTCGGCGTGATCAGCATGGGCGAGGCGCAGCCGGAAACGCCGGAAATCGTCGCCGGCCGAATCCGCGCGGCACTCGACCACATCCCGCCGGAGCGCCTGATCCCGGCCCCCGATTGCGGCATGAAATATATCCCGCGCGCCACCGCCTTCGCCAAACTAGCGGCGCTCGCCGACGGGGCGGCGATCGTCCGCCGCGAGCTGATCGGGAGATAATTGGCCCTTTTTGCTCTTTCTTGATCTGCAGCAAGAAGGGCGAGTCGTCGTCCGGGACGAAGAGCTCGATCGCGTAAGTGTGCCGACCCTGCCGACCCCGCCGACTTTGAAATTCAAACTGGCTCGGCCGGCACAATCATCTTGCCGATCGGCCACAAGGCGATGCCGGCGAGCTTCAGATGCGCCCAGGCGAACGGCAGCCCGATAATCGTGATTGCCAGCCCGATCGCCGTGATCAGATGCCCAAGGGCCAGCCACCAGCCGGCGAAGACGAACCATAGCAAATTCCCCAAGCAACCGAGCGGGCCGGTCCCGAGGTCCTGGCGGCCGGTGTATTCGGCGCGCGACACCGCTCTTTGCCCGAACGGCAGCAGGGTGTAGAGGGCAATGTTGAAGGCCGCCCGCGTCCACGGCAGCCCGATGATCGTAATCGCCATGATGATCGCGGCGACGAGCCACGCTGCGGCCATCCAGGCGCCGCCGAGCACGATCCAGAGGAGGTTGAGCAGGAGCCTGAAAAGCGGCATCCGGAGGAGATCGGGTTTTGCGCCTTGCCCGGCAACCGATCGCCGGTTCGCGCGATCACGCGTCGCCGGCGGTGATCCGGCCGGCCGCGATCGCCGTTTCGAAAGCCTGCCAGTCGCGCAAGGTCTGGTCGGCATAGGCCGCCGCGAAGCGGGCGATGGCCCTGTCGAATTCGTCGCAATCGTCGTTGTCGCCGAGATAAGCCGAGATGGCGAGCGCATCGCCCGAGCGCGCATGGGCGCGGGCCAAGGTGCGGCCGCAGAGCTTGGCGTAGAACGGCAGTGCCGCTTCGAGCCGGGCGCCGACATCGGCGAGCCGGTAATCCTTGAGCTGCCGGACGTAGAAATAACGATTTTCCAAGGGGACCGTGGTCCAGCCGAGAAACAGGTCCGCGGCGGCCTGCAGCATGCGCTGCCCGACAACGACCCGCTCACCGTGGATCGGGTACGCGCCGGCACCGGCGTAGGGAGCCAGAACCGATTCCTGCGCCTCCTTGATTTGCAGCAACAACGGCGCGTCGTCGTCCGAGACGAAGAGCCCGATCGCGCAGAATGTGCCGACGCTGCCGACCCCGACGACTTTGAAGGCAACATCGCGCAGACGATAGCGCCGTAACAGAACCCTCCGGTCTTCCTGCAAGGTCTCGGCGTAGGACGCGAAGGCTTTTTTCGCGTGCAGTTCGTGCCGGCTCAGGTGATGGACGAGCGGCGGCTTTTCCCTGATCCGCCAGGCGCCGTCGCGCCGCTCGATGAGGCCGAAATGGTCGGCGCCGCTTTGCAGGATGGCGTGCAGCCGCTTTTCCAGTTGGCGCCGGATCTTGCCGGCATCGACATCGGCAATGGCCCCGGCGAGATCGACTCGCGTCCGCCAGGCATCGAGCGGCGGCAGCCGCGCCAGGCCGGCCATGTGTCGGCGATAGCCGCGCGCGGCAAGGCGGGCGAGCCGCGTACTATCGCGCGCCGGCAGGTGCGCCACTCGGCCCTTGACGGCGAGGCTCGCGGCGAGGCGCTTGACGTCCCATTCGAACGGCGCCGGCAGGGTCTCGTCGAAATCGTTGATGTCGAAGACCGCCGCGCCTTCCGGCGAGGCGTAAGCGCCGAGATTGTCGAGGTGGCAGTCGCCGCAGGCCTGGACCCGCAGATCCGTCGCCGGCATCGCGCCAAGATCGGCGGCCATGATCGCCGCCGCCCCGCGCAGAAAGGCAAAGGGGTCGGCCTTCATTCGGGCATAGCGCACCGGCAGCAATTCCGCGATCCGGGATTTGCCTTGTTCGACAAGAATGTCGATCGGATCGGAGCGCGTCGCCGGCGGGCGCCAATCTGCCTGGTCGGCAAGCGGCAGCCGGCACCGCCACTCGGCGCCGCAGCGGCGGCGCCCTTCGATCCCCGATATCGGAGCAGAGATTTTTACCATGCGACGAAAGATACACTTTTTCGCGCCACCGAATATTGCCGCTGCCGCGGCGCGGGGGCGGCTTCCGGGGTCGACACCGGCAACGGCGCTAAGGCACAGTGGGGCCGCGCCCGTGGCCAACCCGAGACGGTCCTTGCAGCGATCAAGTTTATGCCGGCTCCTGCTCGCGGCGGCCGGCGCGATTGCCGCCGCGATCCTGCCGGCGGCGGCGCAGCTGTCGCCCTCCGGCGAAGCGATCGTTGTCGCGTCCAAGATCGATACCGAGGGGGCGCTGCTCGGCAATATGATCCTCGAGCGGCTTCGCGCCCATGGCTTGCCGGTCAAGGACAAGCTGCAGCTCGGTCCGACCAATATCGTTCGCGCCGCAATCCTCGCCGGACAGATCGACGTCTATCCCGAATATACAGGGAATGGCGCCCTGTTCTTTCATAGCGAGACCGATCCGGTGTGGAAGAACCGGGCAAAGGGCTTCGCCGAGATCGCGAAGCTCGACCGCGACCACAACCACCTGATCTGGCTAGCCCCGGCGCCGGCCAACAATACCTGGGCGATCGCGCTGCGCAGCGATCTGGCGCAGCGGCGCCACCTTGCGACGATGCAAGAGTTTGCCCGATACGTCGACGGGGGCGGCCGGGTCAAACTCGCCGCTTCGGCCGAATTCGTCGAGAGCCCCTCGGCCTTGCCGGCCTTCGAGAGCACTTACGGTTTCCGGCTCTCCGATGCGCAACTCCTGACCCTGTCCGGCGGCAATACGGCGGCGACGTTGCGCGCCGCCGCCGAGGGCACCTCCGGCGTCGATGCCGCCATGGCCTACGGCACCGACGGCGCCTTGTCGGCGCTCGGTCTTGTGACCCTCGCCGACGACAAGGGGGCGCAAATCGTCTACGCCCCGGCGCCGGTCGTGCGCCAAGCGGTCATCGAGCGCCATCCCGAAATCGCTAGCCTGCTCGATCCGGTGTTCGCCGGCTTGACGATCGGCACCTTGCAGCGCCTGAACGCCAGGATCGCCGTCGACGGCGAGAGTGCCCAGGCGGTTGCGGCGTCCTATCTCGAAGCGAAGCGATTCCTGCCGTGAGCGCCGTGGCCCGCGGCGCCCACGGGCCGCGGCCCGCGGTGGCGCCGAACCGGCTGCGCAACCCGGTGTTGTTCACCCTCGTTATTGCCGCCTGCGCCGCAGCCCTGTCGAGCGGCTTTGTCGCGGTGGCGCCGAACCGGCTCGTCTCGGGCCGGCCGGTCGCGTTGTGGATTGCGGCCCCCGCCCCCGCCGCCGGGATCGCGGCATTGGGCGCCGCACTTCTCGCGGCCAGTTTGTCGGCGCCGCGGCGACTTCTGCACGGCGGCGTGGCGTTGGCGTCGGCGGCGCTCCTGCTGCTCGTCCTCTTTGCCCTCGGACTGGCGGCGCAGCAGATCGCCGCCGCGGCACCGCCGGCGACGCGGGTGGCGCCCGCGACAGCCTTCTGGCTCGTCGCAGTTTGCGCGATGCTGGCGCTCGGCGATGCGTTGCAGCGGCTCGGCACCGGCGCCACGGCGCGGCTCGCCGTCGTCGCGGCGCTCGCCGGCGGCGCCTTGGCCCTGGCCTTCGGGGATTGCCTTGATGCCTTGTCGATCGCCCGCGAATACGTGATCCGACGCGGCGTCTTCGCCGAGGCGCTCGTCCGCCATGTCGTGCTGGTCGCCGCCGCGCTCGGGCCCGCCCTGGCGATCGGCTTCCCGCTTGGCATCGGTGTCGCGAAATACAGGCATTGGCAAGACCCGGTCTTCGCCTGCTTGAACACCTTGCAGACGGTCCCGTCCCTGGCACTCTTTGGCCTGTTGATTGCGCCGCTTTCGGCGCTGGCCGCGGCCGTGCCTGCCCTGGCGGCGCTCGGTATCGCCGGCATCGGTCCAGCGCCGGCGATCATCGCGCTCGTGCTGTACGCATTGCTGCCGGTGGTCCGCAACACCGCCGCCGGGATCGGCGGAGTTGACCCGGCGGTCGTCGATGCGGCGCGCGGCATCGGTATGTCGCCGCAACAGGTGTTGTGGCGGATCGAATTGCCGCTCGCGCTCCCGATCTTGCTCGCCGGGCTGCGCATCGTCGTCGTTCAATCGATCGGGCTCGCCGTTGTCGCCGCGCTGATCGGCGCCGGCGGGCTCGGCACTTTCGTTTTCGAAGGCCTCGGGCAGGACGCCGTCGATCTCGTTCTGCTCGGCGCCTTGCCCGCGATCTTCCTGGCGTTCGCCGCTGATTTCGTGCTGCAGGCCGTCGTCGCCGCGCTGCCCGGCCGGTTCATGCCATGATCGAAATCGACGCCGTCAGCAAGCGCTACGATGGCCGAGCCGTCGTCGACGCGCTGTCGCTGACCGTAACCGCAGGCGAGTTTTGCGCGCTGCTTGGCTCCTCGGGCTGCGGCAAATCGACGACATTGCGCATGGTCAACCGGCTGACGGCGATCGATGCCGGGGCCATCCGGATCGGCGGCGAGGACGTGATGCGGCTGCCGGCCGAGGCGCTGCGGCGAAGGATCGGTTATGTGATCCAGTCGGTCGGCCTGTTCCCGCATTGGTCCGTCGAAGACAATATCGCGACGGTGCCGCGGCTTCTCAAATGGCCGAGAGCCCGGGTGCGGGAGCGGGTTGACCAATTGCTCGAACTGTTGCGGCTCGACCCGGCGGGCTATCGCGGCAAATACCCGCGGCAGCTTTCCGGCGGCGAGCAGCAGCGCGTCGGCGTCGCCCGCGCGCTGGCCGCCGACCCGCCGCTGCTCTTGATGGACGAGCCCTTCGGCGCGCTCGATCCGCTGACCCGCGACGATCTGCAGGGCGAACTGGCGAACATCCACAAGACCACCGGCAAGACGATCGTCTTCGTGACTCACGACATCGAGGAGGCGCTGCGTCTCGCCTCCCGGATCGCGGTCATGAGCGAGGGCCGGATCGTTCAACTCGGCACGCCGCTCGACATCGTCGAAAGGCCGGCGAACGATTTCGTCGGCGATTTCGTCGGGCGCGGCAGCCTCGGGCTGCGCCGGCTGTCGGTGCGCCGGGTCGAAGAGCGGCTGCGGCGCGGCGAGACGGCACCCGGTGAGCCGTTGGCGCTCGACGCCTCGTTGCGCGATGCGCTGTCGGCGATGACGGCGCGACGCACCGACCGGCTGCCGATCGCCGACGCCGCGGGGCGGCCGGTCGGGATCATCGCGCTCGCCGATCTCGTGCGGTGAAGATCGACATGCGCGGCGTGCGGCTCTTCGCCAGCCCGGTCCTCTGGGTCGCATTGCCGTTTGCCGCATTGCTGTTGCGGATGGACCTGCTGCGGCCGTGGCTCCGCTGGGCCTTCCCGGGCGTAAGCCCGGTCGTCTACGACCGCTCGAGTTTTCTGTCGCTGCTGCTGTCGCAGGCCGGCCTCGTCGGGACGGCGACGCTCGGTGCGGCGGCGGCCGGGATCGGATTGGCGGTTTTCGTGACCCGGCCGTCCGGCCGTCAGTTTCGTGCGATCGTCTCGGCGCTCGCCACGGCCGGCCAGACCTTTCCGCCGGCCGCAGTCCTGGCGATCGCCGTACCGATCGTCGGTTTCGGCGGCCGGCCGACCGTCATCGCGTTGTTTCTCTACGGGCTGTTGCCGGTCGTCGAAAATGCGGTCGCCGGCCTCGAGGGCGTGCCGCTGGCGGTGCGCGAGGCGGCCGACGGCATGGGTCTGACCCCGCGGCAGCGGCTGTGGAAGATCGAGATGCCGCTGGCGGCGCCGCTGATCCTGGCCGGCATCCGGGTGTCGGTGACGATCGCGATCGGCACCGCAACGATCGGCTCGACGGTCGGTGCCTTGACCCTCGGGACGCCGATCTTCGATGGGCTCGTCGCCAACAACCTCCCTTTCGTCATCGAAGGTGCGGTCCTTGTCGCACTGTTCGCTATCCTGACCGACCTGCTGTTCGCCCGCCTCGACGGCCGGCTGCGGCGCCATCAGACGCCGTGACCGCGCCCGATCGGCTTCAGGATTTGGGAGCCATCGTCCGCGCGGCGAGAGCCGTCATGATCAAGGATAGGCCGACGAATACCATGTTGATGCCGACGAGGAGGCCGATCGCCCAGCCGGCCGAACTCGGCCAGCCGTCCCAGATCAAATACGCGAGCAACAAATCGACGAGACCGCTCAGCAGCACCCAGCCCCAACTCGGCAGGTGCTGGCGGTGCTCGACGGCGAGCAGGATCGCGGCGACGCCCTCGACGACAAAAAATACGACAAGGGCGATCGTCAAGGTCAGCACCCCGGCGATCGGCCGTAGCAGCAACACCAGACCGAGGACGATCGCCAGCACTGCGGTCAACAACGACCAGGCAAATCCGGGCATGCCGCGGTGCCGCAGGACCGACATTGTGCGAAAGATGCCGCCGACAAAAAACAGCCAGCCGATCAGGATTGCGATCGCCAGGCTGGCGACCTCCGGCACGGCAATCGCCAAGAGTCCGAGCACCAGCATGACGACGCCTTCGGCGAGAAAAAATTTCCAATGGGCATGTATGGCGTCGGCCAGCCGCCGTTGCATGCTGTCGAACCCGGGAAGCGTCGGGTCGCTCATTTGGCTCCTCCTGCTGCCGTTCGAGGCGCCTTTGGCAGCCGCGCCAAGACGGCAGGATGCCCGCAAACGAAATCCCGTTCCATATAACCATGCGTCATTTGCGATTTGCGTCTCCGGGCATCGGACCGCGCGACCGGCAAAGCCGATGACCGTAACGGGGATGCGAGGCGATGTGCGCGACAACGCGCGAATTGCCTGTCTGATCTGAGCGCGCGATGCTGACCGCTGTGGCGCGGGCCGTGACGGCGCTGGCGTTGCCGGCCTTGCGGCGCGTCGTGCTCTGTGGCTTCGGGCTCGCGGCGCTGAGTTTCGCGCTCCTCTGGCTGCTTGTCGCCGCCGTTCTCGACGAATGGGCGCGGTTTGCCTGGCGGCCGCTCGACTGGCTGCTCCAGCCGCTGGGCGGGCTCGCCGTGCTGGCGCTCGCCTGGCTGTTGTTTCCGGCGGTCGTCACGTTTGTCATGGGCTTTTTCCTCGACCGCGTCGCCGCTGCTGTCGAGGCGCGTGACTATCCTGGAAAAGGCCCGCCGCGGCGGCGACCGCTCGGCGAGACCCTTGCGGCGCTGCTGCGGCTCGGTGTCTTGACCGTCGCCCTCAACCTCTTGGCGCTGCCGCTCTACTTCTTCATTCCCGGAATGAATCTCGTTCTCTTTCTGGCGCTGAACGGGTATCTTCTCGGCCGGGAATATTTCGAGGTGGTCGCGCTGAGACGGCTCGACGCCAAGGCGGCGAAGGCGACGCGCAACCGGTTCGGGGGACCGGTTTTCGTCGGCGGCGTGGTAATCGCAGGCACCTTCGCGTTGCCGGTTGTTAATCTCATCGCGCCGGTCGTTGCCACCGCCTTCATGGTGCATCTCTTCGAGGCGTTGCCGCCGGCCGAGCCGCGCTTATTGACCCGGTCTGCGGTATAATCCCTTCAACCCTGTCGATCGGGTGCCCGACCCATGTTCATCCGCAAGCGAAGCGAGACAGAGGACCGCAAAATGGCCGAATTGTCAGACGATCTAGGGATCCCGATGAAGCCGGTCCGACCGCCGGCACCGCCCGCCGTGGCTCCGGCCCGGCCCGCGGCGATGCCGCCCCGGGCTCCCGATTTGGCGCGTTCGGGCGATGCGATCCGTCCTCCCGACCTGTCGCGCCGTCCCGGCGATTCGGCGACCGCGACCCGCCGCAACGACGGCGAAGTGCGCAAGCTGACGGTCGGCCGGGAGATCACGCTGTCGGGCGAGATCACCTCATGCGACATGCTGATCATCGAGGGCAGCGTCGAGGCCAATCTGACGAACTGCCGCGACATCGACATCGCCGAGAGCGGGCTGTTCAAGGGCGCCGCTTCGATCGACGAGGCCGAGATTCGCGGCCGGTTCGAGGGCAACCTTACCGTCCGCAAACGGCTGTTGATCAGGGCGAGCGGACGCGTATCGGGGACGATTCGTTACGGCCAGATCGAGATCGAGTGCGGCGGCCAGATTTCCGGCGATATCCAGGCGCAGCCGGCGGCCGAGGAGGCGAAACCTATGGCCGAGGCCGCACCCGCCCGCGCGTCGGTGAACTGACCCGCAGTTTCTTTTGCGGCGGCGCGGCGGCGTACGAACTGAACGCGCGAAAGCCGCTGCGAGAGGCGGCCGGCACGTCACTGTTGGCGGTTTGGCGCGCCAAACCGCCCTCCTGCGGTGGCACGACCAGCATCGTTGTCAAAATCACCCGAGCCTGGGATGCCCATGGCAGCGGAGGCGGGCGAGAGGGGTGGCATGAGCCTCTTCCCTGTAGACCGGCGTCAGCTGTCCGTTCGAGCGTTCCGGCGCGGCGCGGCCGTCCGAAGATACCGCCGCTATCACTTTGAAATCATTGTGCCCTTGAAATGAACAAACGGCAATGCCACGTTGCCGCTATGGAAATTCGTTTGCCCCCCGATCAGGAAGCTCATATCGCCGCCCTTGCCGCCAGCTCGGGACGCAGCACCGACGAGCTGGTGCGGGAAGCCGTTGCGCTTTGGGAGGAGCGCGAGAACGCTCGGGTTCTCGCAGAATTCCGGGCGAGCCTCGACCGAGCGGAAGCCTCGTTTGCCGAGGGCAAGGGACGCGTCATCACCCAGGAAAGCATGCGCGAGCTTGCCGAAGACGTGAAACGCCGCGGCCGTGAGCGTCGGGCTGCCGCTGAGGCGCAGTCTGCCTCGCGTTCATAGTGCACCGGCTTACCAAGCAGGCAGAAGCCGACCTGGACAATATCTGGGACTATCTGGCAGCGGAGAGCGGTAGCGACGAGATTGCCGACCGCCAGACTGACGCCATTACTGCGCGGTTTTATCTTCTTGCGAATCACCCCTACGCTGGGCGCGCTCGGGATGAGGATTTGGGCGCCGGCAGAAGGACCTTTCCCGTTGATCGATCGCTATATTATCGCCTACACGGTCGCCGGAGGCGACGTGCTCATCCTCCGCGTAGCGCACAGCGGTCAAGATCTCAAGGCCTTGATGAGGCGAGGGAGCCTGTAGCCAATCATGCGGTCGCGGCGGATTTTGCCGTGTTGCCCGTGAACCCGCGGCGGAAACCGGAGCTTTCTTAGCGCGGCGACCGTGATCGCCCGGGCCGAGGAGGCGAAACCTATGGCCGAGGCCGCACCCGCCCGCGCGTCGGTGAACTGACCCGAGGTTTTTTCGGCGGCGGCGCGGTGGCCGCGGCCGCTGCGCGATCTTCGGCGCGCGCCAAGACGAATTCGGCCGGGCCGGTCTTCGCGGGGTAGCGGCAGAGATCCGCGAGCACGCAATCGGGGCATTCGGGACGGCGCGCTTTGCACACATAGCGCCCGTGCAGGATCAGCCAGTGATGCGCGTAGCGCCGGTATTTCGCCGGGGTGATCGCCTCGAGCCCCGCCTCGACGGCGAGCGGTGTCTTGCCGGGCGCCAGCCCGGTGCGGTTGGCGACGCGAAAGATATGCGTGTCGACGGCGATCGTCGGCTCGCCGAAAGCGACGTTCAGCACGACATTCGCCGTCTTGCGGCCGACCCCGGGCAAGGCTTCGAGCGCGGCCCGGTCGCGCGGCACCGCACCACCATGGCGTTCGACGAGGATCCGGCTCAGCGCGACGAGGTTCTTCGCCTTGGTGCGGAAGAGGCCGATCGTGCGGATCAGCTCGGTCACCCGCTCCTCGCCGAGAGCCAGCATCTTCTGCGGCGTATCGGCGAGCGCGAACAGCGCCGGCGTCGCCTTGTTGACGCCGGCATCGGTCGCCTGCGCCGACAAGACGACCGCGACGAGCAGCGTGAACGGGCTCGCGAATTCGAGCTCGGTCTGCGGGATCGGCCGGGTCGCGGCGAGCCGCTGGTAGAGTTCGCCGGCGGCGCGCTTCGAGAAGGGTCGCATCGCGGCGGAATGTAGAGGTGGCGCGGCCCGGCGGCAAACGCTCCGAACCGCCGATGCCGACGCTTTACCAACCGGCGCTCGCGGCCTTATCCTGGCGACGGATGAGCCCTGACCTCGGATCTGCCGAACCTGCCGCACCGATGGGTCGGCTCTTTTTCGAGCGCGTCCTGTTGCCCCATCGCAGCCTGCCGCCGCGCTCCTTTCGCCTGTTGATGATGATCCTGGGGCTTTTCAGCATCGCCGTCGGCACCGGCTTTGTCATCGCCGGCGCCTGGCCGGTCATCGGCTTCTTCGGGCTCGACGTGGCGCTCATCTATGTCGCCTTTCGGCTCAACTACCGCAGCGCCCGGCGCTGCGAGAGGCTGCGGCTCGCCGAGGACGCCTTCACCGTCGAACGGATCGGAATTTACGGCGAGCGCCGGTCCTGGCGTTTCCAGCCGTTCTGGCTGCGGGTGATTCTCGAGGAGCGATCCGATCAATCGAACCGGCTCCTCGTCGCCTCGCACGGCAGGAGCCTTGTCATCGGCGATTTTCTGGCGCCTGTCGGTCGCCGCGAATTGGCGGCGACGATCCGCGACGCTCTGGCCTCCTGGCGCGATGCGCTGAACCCGGCGCTGGCGTCCGATCCCGGTCGCTGACCAGGCGTGCTGCCCGGCCGACGCGGCGGACGCGAGATCAAAGGCCCAGCACGTCGGCCAGCCCGTAGAGCCCGGGCGGCCGGCCGACCACCCAGCGGGCGGCGCGCACGGCGCCCTTGGCAAAGACCGCGCGGCTCGTCGTGCGGTGCACGAATTCGAGCCGCTCGCCGGCGCCGGCAAAGATGACGTGGTGATCGCCGACGGCATCGCCGCCGCGCAGCGCGGCAAAGCCGATGTCACCTCTGCGACGCGGACCGGTGATGCCGTCGCGGGCGCGCTGCTCGACGTTTTCGAGCGCCACGCCGCGACCCGCCGCGATTGCCCGCCCGAGGGCGAGGGCCGTGCCCGACGGCGCGTCTACTTTGCCGCGATGGTGCATCTCCAGGATTTCGATGTCCCAATCGGGACCGAGCCGGTTCGCCGCCTGCTCGACCAGGCGCAACAGCACATTGACGCCAAGGCTCATATTCGGCGCCCAAACGATCGGTATGTTGTGCGCCGCCAAGCGCACCATGTCGCCCTGGTCGGCCGACAGCCCGGTCGTGCCGATCACCATCGCGGTGCCGATCGTCGCGGCGAGTGCCGCGTGCTCGGCGGTGGCCGCGGGCGAGGTGAATTCGAGCACGACATCGCTTGCCCGGATCAGCTTGTCGACCGCTTCGCCGATAGGGATGCCGATCCGCCCGATGCCGGCGAGTTCGCCGATGTCCTGGTTGACGTAGCCGCTGCCGGGCGCCTCGCTGCCGCCGGCGACCGTGCAACCCTCGGTCGCCGCGATCTCGGCGACCAGCATCCGGCCCATCCGGCCGCCACAGCCGACGACGCCCATCTTGGTCTTGGCCATGCTCCGCCTCCCGTCTCGGAAGGCGGAACGGTTACCGATCGGTCGGCAAAAGACAAGTGCGCCCGGGAGCGGCCCGGCCGGGTGCCCGGCTGCCGGCCGAAGCGGGCGGCGATCGACGGTTGACAGGGCAAGCGAGCCGGTCGTTCCCTGCGGTGCACTCTCGGGTTGTCGTCGGGAAGGGGAGCGAGACGGTGACGGATGGAGGCAGCGACATGGCGAACCTAGGAGGGTTGCCGGCGGTTTCCCCGGTCCTCGGCCCGCTCGTCATGGGCATGCTGTTCTACTGCCTGCTGACGCCGTTGGGCCTCGTCCTGCGGCTCGCCGGGCGCGACCGGCTGCGGCTGCGTCTCGACCGGCCGCGGCCGAGCTATTGGGTCGCGCGCGCCTCGGCCGCCGGCCGGCAGACGTCGATGACGCGGCAATTCTGAGGGCCGGATGCGCATCCTTGGCGTCTCTGCCTTTTATCACGACAGCGCCGCCGCCCTCGTCGACGACGGCCGCATCGTCGCCGCCGCGCAGGAAGAGCGCTTCACGCGCCGCAAATACGACAGCTCCTACCCGAAAAACGCGATCGCCTATTGCCTCGTGGAAGCGGGTGCCCGGCTCGACGACGTCGATTACGTCGCCTTTTACGACAAGCCTTATCTGAAATTCGCCCGGCTCCTCGAAACCTATCTCGCCTTTGCGCCGCGCGGCTTCCGATCGTTCCGCGAGGCGATGCCTGTCTGGCTCCGCGACAAGCTTTTCCAGAAACGTCGGCTCGGCGCGCGATTGCGCGAAGCGGCGCCGCAATTCGACTGGCAGCGGCGGCTCCTGTTCTGCGAGCACCATCTGAGCCATGCGGCCTCGGCGTTCTTTCCGTCGCCTTTTGCGCAGGCCGCCATCCTGACCATGGACGGGGTCGGCGAGTGGGCGACGACCTCGGCCGGGCTTGGCGACGGCAGCCGGGTCACGATCGCAAAGGAGATCCATTTCCCGCATTCGCTCGGCCTGCTCTATTCGGCCTTTACCTATTTCACCGGTTTCCAGGTCAATTCCGGAGAATACAAGCTCATGGGCCTCGCCCCCTATGGCGAGCCGCGCTTTGCCGACACGATTCGCGAACACCTGATCGACCTCAAGGAAGAC
Source organism: uncultured Alphaproteobacteria bacterium (assembly GCA_963790875.1). Classification (GTDB taxonomy): domain Bacteria; phylum Pseudomonadota; class Alphaproteobacteria; order ATCC43930; family CGMCC-115725; genus AP-15. Next base: position 473,359 of record CAWBQT010000008.1, on the reverse strand, counting down.
GGTAGTTTTCGTTTGAATCAGACGTATTTCGATTACTGTACCGGTCTGACGATGACCAACGACAACTTTGCCGAATTGTTCGGTATGCCGGCGAGAAAGGCGGAGGACCGGCTCGAACGGGTACATATGGATCTCGCGGCGTCGATCCAAAGCGTCACCGAAGAGGTCGTGTTGCGGCTCAGCCGCGCGCTCGCGGCCGAGACGGGCATGCGCAATCTCTGTCTTGCGGGAGGCGTCGCGCTCAATTGCGTCGCCAACGGCAAGCTGCTGCGCGGCGGCGGCTTCGACAATCTCTGGGTGCAGCCGGCGGCCGGGGACGCCGGCGGCGCGCTCGGCGCGGCACTCGCCGCTTATCATCTCGAAGCTCGAACGCCCGCGCCAGCTGTCGAACGAGCTGGACGGCATGTCCGGAGGCTATCTTGGCCCGGCCTTCGCCGGCGCCGAGATCAGGCGCCGGCTGACCGAGGCCGGTGCTGCTTTCACCGAGTTCGGCGACGACGAGGTGCTCGACCAGACGGCGCGGGCCTTGGCTGACGGCAAGGCGGTCGGCTGGTTCCAGGGCCGCATGGAATTCGGCCCGCGCGCGCTCGGCGCACGCTCGATCCTCGGCGACGCCCGCAGCCCGACAATGCAGCGCACGCTGAACCTCAAGATCAAATACCGCGAAAGCTTTCGCCCATTCGCGCCGTCGGTGTTGCGCGAGGACGTCGCCGAATGGTTCGAACTCGACGACGACAGCCCCTACATGCTGTTGGTCGCCGGTGTCGCCGAGCGGCACCACCGGGCGTTGGACGAAGCCGAGCGCCGCCTCTGCGGCCTCGACATGCTCGATGCGACGCGCTCGTCGATCCCAGCGGTGACGCATGTCGATTATTCGGCGCGGATCCAGACCGTGCACCGCGAGACCAACCCGCGCTATCACGCGCTGCTCTCCCGGTTCAAGGCGCTGACCGGCTGCCCGGTGCTCGTCAACACCAGCTTCAATGTGCGCGGCGAACCGATCTGCTGCACCCCCGAAGACGCGTTCCGCTGCTTCATGGGCAGCGAGATCGATGTGCTGGTCGCCGGCAACTGCTATCTGGTAAAGGAAGACCAGGACCCGGCGCTGCGCCTCGACTACCGCGACCGCTTCGACCCCGACTGAGAGCCTGTGAATCAATTCGGCCACTTACCCTTTCGTTCGCCTTTCCGTGGCTGAAGGCCCCCGGGAACGCGTTAGGAGAATCGCGTTTGCGCCGCGATTTGGAATCCTTCGCACGCTCGGAGTGGATGTCGGCCAGGAGTGAGTCAGGCGAGAGGGGAAAGAGGGAGCCGCGCGGCGGGAGAGCCCGTGCCGGACCTCGTCGGCGGTAGGCCGGCGGCAGCTCGGCCATTTCCCCGGGCGGCAATTTCCGCTACACCCGCGGCCTCATGGCGCTGCTGCGTTCCGTCGCTACCGTCGGCTTTTTTACGTTCGTCAGCCGAATATTCGGCTTTTTGCGCGACATCCTGACCGCGGCGCTGCTCGGCGCCGGACCGGTGGCGGACGCCTTCTTCATGGCACTTCGCCTGCCGAACCTGTTTCGCAGCCTGTTCGCCGAAGGCGCGTTCAGCGTCGCCTTCGTGCCGCTTTTTGCCGGGACCATGGCCGAATCCGGCGCGGCCGAGGCGCGCGCATTTGCCGAGGACGTTCTCGCCGTGCTGTTGACGGCACTTCTCGCTTTTGTCCTCATCGGCGAGATTTTCATGCCGGTCGTGATGTCGGCGGTGGCGCCCGGCTTTTCCGGCGATCCCGGCAAATTCCGCCTCGCCGTCGAACTTGCCCGGATCAACTTTCCCTATCTCCTCTTCATGGCGCTCGTCGCGCTGCAGGGCGGCGTCTTGAACTCGCTCGACTATTTTGCTGCACCGGCGGCAACGCCGATCTTTTTGAACCTGTTTCTGATCGCGGCCCTATTTTTGGCGAAACGGTTCGGCTGGCATGACGGGCACGCGCTCGCCTGGGCAGTCTCTGCCGCCGGCTTCGCGCAATTCCTCTGGCTGATGTTTTCCTGCGGCCGCGCTGGGGTCGCGCTGCGGCTGCCGGTGCCGCGGCTGACCGCCGGGGTCCGCCGCACGCTCGCGATCATGGCGCCAGGCGCGTTTGGCGCCGGGGTGACCCAGCTCAACCTGTTGATCTCGACGATGCTCGCTTCGTTCCTCGCCGGCGGCTCGGTCTCGTTCCTCTACTATGCGGATCGGCTCAACCAATTGCCGCTCGGCGTCGTCGGCATCGCGGTCGGCACGGCCATCCTGCCGCCCCTGTCGCGACAGCTGCGGCAGGGCGACCTCGGCGGCGCAGTCGCGACGCAGAACCGGGGTCTGGAACTGGCGCTGTTGCTGACCTTGCCGGCGGCGATGGCGCTCGCGGCCCTGGCGGTGCCGATCCTCGCCGTGCTGTTCCAGCGCGGCGCTTTCGGTCCGGCCGATACCGCGGCAACCGCCAAGGCGCTGGCCGCCTATGCCTTTGGCCTGCCGGCCTTTGTTCTGGTCAAGGTGATGGCGCCGGCGTTTTTCGCGCGGCACGACACGAAGACGCCGGTCAAACTCGCCGTCGCGGCGATGATCGTCAACCTGTCGCTGACCCTCCTCCTGATGCGGCCACTGGCGCATGTCGGGATCGCGCTGGCGACGAGCGTCGCCGGCTGGGTCAATGCCCTCGGCCTCCTAGCGATCCTCTTCCGCCGCAGCCATTTCCGGCTCGACCGACGGGCCCGGCGCAACCTGCCGCGCATCGTTGCGGCGGCGCTGGCGATGGGCGGCACGCTGCGTCTCTTGCTCTTTGCCGCGACACCGGCGCTTGCCGGACCTGCGGCGGTGCGGATCGCTGCGCTCGCCGGCCTCGTCGCCGCTGGGCTCACGGCATTCGCGCTCGCGACCCTCGTCCTCGGCGTCGCCGATTGGCGCGGTCTTCTCGGTCGGCTGCGCCGGCAACCCGCTTGACCTTGCCGCGCCGGCGAGGATAACACGCCCGCGAACCCCACCGATCCGGCCCCCCTCGATGAACCGCATTTTTTCCGGTATCAAGCCGACCGGCAACCTGCACCTCGGCAATTATCTCGGCGCCATCCGCAACTGGGTCGCGCTGCAGCACGGCTACGAGTGCATCTTCTGCATCGTCGATCTGCACGCCCTGACCGAGCCGCAGGACCCCCTTGAGTTGCGCCATTCGACGCGCGAGGTCACTGCGGCCTACATCGCCGCCGGTGTCGACCCCCGACATTGCGTCATCTTCAACCAAAGCATGCTGCCGGCCCATGCCGAGCTCGCCTGGCTGCTCGGCTGCCTGACTCCGCTCGGTTGGCTCAATCGCATGACTCAGTTCAAGGATAAGGCCGGCAAGCAACGCGAGATGGCCGGGCTCGGCCTTTACGCCTATCCGGTGCTAATGGCCGCCGACATCCTCGTCTACAAGGCGACGCATGTGCCGGTCGGCGAAGATCAGAAGCAGCACCTCGAACTGGCGCGCGACATCGCCGGCGCCTTCAACCGGCGCTACGAGCGCGATTTCTTTCCGCTGCCCGAGCCGCAGATATTCGGTGAAGGGACTCGGGTGATGAGCCTGCGCGACGGCACCAGAAAGATGTCGAAATCCGATGCTTCGGATTACTCGCGGATCAACATGACCGACGATGCCGACACGATCGCACTGAAGATCCGCCGCGCCAAGACCGACCCCGAGCCGCTGCCCGCGACCATTGCAGCGCTGGAGACCCGGCCCGAGGCGGACAACCTCGTCGGCATCTTCGCCGCACTCGCCAATGAGACGCGCGAAGCCGCGCTCGCCCGGTTTGCCGGGCAAAATTTCTCGACCTTCAAGGAGGTGCTGGCGGAGGTAGCAACCGCGACGCTGGGGCCGATCGGCGGCGAGATGCGCCGGTTGATCGCCGATCCCGGCCGTATCGACGCGGTGCTACGAGATGGGGCCGAACGCGCGGCCGCGATCGCGATGCCGATCCTGCGCGAGGTCCAGGACATCACCGGCCTGTTGCGCGTGTGACGCCAGCCGTTCGGGGTTGATTCGGCATGCCCCGCCCCCAAGCTAAGAACTGTCTTCTATTCTATTATTGTTGTGGAGCCGAGCGATGTTTATCCAGACGGAGCAGACGCCGAACCCGGCGAGCTTGAAATTCCTTCCGGGATGCGCGGTCGCGGGCACAGGCACGGCACACTTTGCCGATGCTGCGACGGCCCGGCGGTCGCCGCTGGCGGAGCGGCTGTTTGCCTTGCCTGGGGTGATCGGCGTGTTTCTCGGCGCCGACTTCGTTACCGTCAGCAAGGACGAAAAGAGCGACTGGTACTGGCTGAAGCCGACGATTCTCGCGGCGATCATGGAGCATTTCACCGCCGGCCGACCGGTCTTGCTGTGGGGCAGCGGCGACGATACGCCGGCGGCCGAGCCCGAGGAGGAAGACGAAATCGTCTCGCAGATCAAAGAACTCCTGGAGACGCGTGTGCGTCCGGCCGTGGCGCAGGACGGCGGCGACATCATCTTTCACGACTACGAAGACGGCATCGTCTACCTCCACATGCAGGGCTCGTGCTCGGGGTGCCCGAGTTCGACCGCGACGTTGAAGGCCGGCATCGAAAACATGCTGCGCCACTACATCCCGGAAGTTGTCGAGGTACGCGCCATCTGACCACCGCCTTCACGGCGCCCGGCGGCGCTGCCGGGCCGCGCATTCTCGCGCTCGATACGATTGGCTCCGCCTGTTCGGTCGCGGTCACCGCCGCCGATGCCCTCGTCTCGGTATGCAGTCGCGCGATGCTGCACGGCCAGGCCGAGGCCTTGCTGCCGATGGTCGACGCCGCGATGCGCGAGGCGGCAATGCCGGTTTCGGCGCTCGACCTTGTGGCCGCGACGATCGGGCCCGGCAGCTTTACCGGCATTCGCGCCGGGCTTGCCGCGGCGCGCGGCATCGCGCTTGCCGCCGGTTTGCCGCTCATCGGCGTTACCGGGTTCGAGGCCGTTGCCGCCTCTCTCGAGCGCGAGCGCAGCGCCGCCGACAGGCTGCTTCTGGTGGCGCTCGAAAGCCGCCGCGCCGAGTTCTTCGTCCAGATTTTCGGGTCGGACTCGCCGCTCGGCGAGCCGGCCGCCGTGCTGCCCGAAGCGCTCGCCGGATGGCTCGAAGCAGGGTGCCGGGATCTGCCGCTGCTCATTGCCGGCGACGCGGCGCAGCGCGCCGCCGCAACGCTAGCCGGCCGGCCGTGGACGTCGGTTGCGCAAGACCGGACGGCGGCCGCCGTCGGCGCCGCGCGGGAGGCGCTACGGTGTTGGCGACGCGGCGAGCGGCACGGGCGGACGGAGCCGCTCTACCTGCGATTGCCTGACGTGACCCTGCCGCGCGGGCGGGTCGGCGGCAGTGGTTCATGACCCGGCATATCGACATTTTGGCGCCGGCGACGGCGCGGGTTCTGGCAAGCCCGCTGTCGCTGTTGCATCGCGCGTGCTTTGTCGACGATCCGTGGGATGCGAAGGCGATCGGCGAGATTGCCGGCCTTGCCGGATTCTTCGCCCTGATCGCCCGCGAGAATGCCGATCCGGTCGGTTTCGCATTCGCCTTCGGTCTTGGCCGCGAATACGAGATCGCGGCGCTCGGCGTCGTTCCGAAGCGGCGTCGCACCGGTATCGGCACGGCGCTCCTCGACGCCCTTTGCGCCGAGGCTCGGCACCGCGGCGGACGCTCGATCGTCCTCGAAGTGGCGGCCGACAATGCCGCAGCCCGCTCTCTATATGCGGCGCGCGGCTTTGCGCGCGCCGGCTGGCGACGGGAATATTATCGGCGGGCGGGACAGCAGACGGTCGATGCGCAGGTGCTGCGTCTTACGCTTGCTCCGGCGCCGCCCTCTATTTGAGGTTGTCGTACCGGATCCCACCGTTTGCCTTGTGCGCCGGCCGAGCCCCAATGTTCTTGTCGCCGGGTCGGCAATTCGAAGAAACCGACCATTGATCGGATTGCTTTGTCGCCGACCGTTACTTATATTTAACGAGAGAGCGATGGTGGGGCGAATGCGATGAACAACTCTGACCAAGCCAGCGACTTGCTGGCACTGACGACCGAAATCGTTGCCGCGCATGTTTCCAACAATAGCGTGTCCGTAGGTGATCTCCCGCAGCTGATCAACCAAGTCTACCATTCTTTGGCCAATATCGGGACGGCGGCGGTGGCGCCGGCAGAGCGGCCGCAGCCGGCGGTCCCGGTCAAGAAATCGGTGCATGCCGACTACATAATTTGCCTTGAGGACGGCAAGAAACTGAAGATGCTGAAGCGGCATCTGAAGACCGCGTACAACATGTCTCCCGAGACTTACCGCGAACGGTGGGGGCTCGGTGCCGACTATCCGATGGTCGCGCCAAACTATGCGCGCCAGCGCAGCCGCCTCGCCAAGGAAATCGGGCTTGGCACCCGCGCCCGGCGACCGCGGGCATAACTGACCCGGCTTCGGACGGCATCGGGGATTCGGCGCGGCCGGTCGCCGCAACCCGACGCAGGTTTTGCAGGCGCGGGCGACGGGGTTCGGGTATAGTGGCCGGGACGCACGCCTTCATGGAGGTGCGATGATTTCGCGGCTGGAGCAACTCTGCCTCGACAAGGGTCTAAAGATGACCGAGCAGCGCCGGGTCATCGCTCGCGTATTGTCGGAATCTGCCGACCACCCCGACGTCGAACGAGTATACCAGCGGGCCACGGCAATCGATTCGCACATTAGCATTGCCACGGTCTATCGGACGGTACGGCTGTTCGAAGAAGCCAACATCCTGGCGCGACACGATTTCGGCGACGGCCGTTCGCGTTATGAAGAAATGCCGAGCGCCCACCATGACCATTTGATCGATCTGCAGTCCGGCCAGGTGATCGAGTTTCGCAACGAGGAAATCGAAAGGCTGCAAGAGGCCATCGCGGCGCAGCTGGGTTACGATCTCGTCGGGCATCGGCTCGAACTCTACGCGGTGCGGCGCGACCCCGGGTCCGGCCCCGAGCGCGAATGACGCCTACGAAACCTGCTGCGCCGCTGCCGATCAAACGGCCCACCGCGATGGCGGATTGGTGGCGTGGCGCCGCGTCGCCGGGCCCGACCGCGTGATCGACACCAGGACGGTCGCACCGCCCGTCCTGCCGATCGATTTCACGGGCAGGCGCGGCGCCGGGCCCATCGTCGACATCCGATCCGGCCGATTGCAGGTGCGACTCGCCGAGTCGTGGACCGACATCGATGCGGCACAAGAGTTGCGTTACCGGGTGTTCTATGAAGGGCTGGGCGCGCGTTCCGACGCCGGCTTCGCCGTTCGGCGGCGCGATGTAGACCGATTCGACCGGGATTGCGACCACCTGCTCGTTCTCGATCACGGCCGCGGCGCAGGACCCGAGAGCGTCGTTGGGACCTACCGGTTGATCCGACGGGCGGCGGCGGCTCGAACTCGGCGGTTTTTATTCAGCCGGCGAATACGACATTTTGCGGCTGGTGTCGCAACCGGGGGAGATTCTCGAACTCGGACGCTCATGCGTCGACGCCGCCTATCGGCAACGGCCGACGATGCAGCTGTTGTGGAGCGGGATCGCCGCCTATGTCTTTCATTTCGATATTGCCCTGATGTTCGGTTGCGCGAGCCTGTTCGGCACTGACCTCGACGCGCTGGCGGCGCCGCTTTCCTACCTCTATCACCATCATCTGGCGCCCCCGTCGCTGCGCCCGAAAGCCCTCTCACAGCGTTATGTCGACATGCGTCGGCTGCCTCCCGACGCCATCGACCCGGTGGCGACGCTCGCCGCCTTGCCGCCGCTGATCAAAGGCTATCTGCGGCTCGGCGGGTTCGTCGGCGACGGCGCCGTCGTCGACGAGCAGTTCAACACCATCGACGTCTGCGTCGTGGTCAAGACCGATCTCGTCACCGAGAAATATTCGCGCCACTACGAACGCCAATCAAAGGACCGATGCGCGAGGGACAGATGGCCGGTATGACCGTATGGGCTCGGCAGCGCTGAGCATCGCGCGCCTTGTGCTGTATCTCGCCTGGACCGCGATCCTGATGCCGGTGCAGGCGATCGGTCTTGCGGTGGGCTGCCGTTGGGCGCGGAGCCTGCCGCCCTTCTATCACCGCTGGTGCTGCCGCATCCTCGGATTTGACGTCCGCGCGAGCGGTACCCCGACGCCGTTGCGGCCGGTCCTGTTCGTTGCCAACCACGTCTCCTACACCGACATCTCGGTGCTCGGATCGCTGATCGCCGGGTCCTTCATCGCCAAGGCCGAGGTCGCGCATTGGCCGCTGTTCGGCTGGCTCGCTAAATTGCAGCGCACGATATTCGTCGATCGCCGGGTGCGCAGCATCGCGCGGCAGCGCGATGCGATGACACGGCGGCTGGCCTCTGGCGATGCCCTGATCCTGTTCCCGGAAGGGACGAGCGGCGACGGCAGCCGCGTGCTCCCGTTCAAGACGGCGTTGTTCGGCGCCGCGGAATCGCGGCCGGAAACTGGACCGATCGCGGTGCAGCCGGTATCGATCGCCTATACGCGGCTCAACGGTATACCGCTCGGCCGCCTCTATCGACCGTTCTTTGCCTGGTATGGCGCGGTGCCATTGGCGCCGCATATCTGGCGCATGATCGGCCTCGGAACTGTCGAGGTCGCGGTCGAGTTCCATCCGCCGACCACTCTCGCCGATTGCGGATCGCGCAAAGCGCTCGCCCGCTATTGCCGCGGCCGGATTGCCGGCGGCGTCGCAGCCGCGATCGCGGGTCGGCCTCAGCCGATGCCGGAGCCGCCGCCCGCGGCAGGCGCCGCATCGCCCGTCGCGGAGAGCGCCGCGACCGTCGCATCCACCGCCTTCTCGGCGAAAGCCCGGATCGATTTCTCCGCTGCTCCGGACTTTTTCAGAAGGTTTATGAGGCGAAGAGTGCTCGTGCGGCGGAAGGATGGGCGCCGGCTTTCGCCGGAGAGGCGGGTGGGAGGGTAACGGCCGAAGAGATTCGCGGCTTTCAGCAAGAAGAGGGGCACGATGTGACGAAGCGGCTGTGCATCATGACCTATGGCTGCCAGATGAACGTCTACGATTCGACGCGCATGGCCGAGTTGTTGGCGCCGCTCGGATATGTCACAACGCCGGCTCCGGACGATGCCGAGCTCGTCATTCTGAACACCTGCCACATTCGTGAAAAGGCGACGGAAAAGGTATATTCCGAGCTTGGCGGACTGCGCCGGTTGCAGGCGCAGAAAGCGCGGCGCGGCGGCACCATGCTGATTGCCGTGGGCGGTTGCGTCGCCCAGGCCGAAGGCAGCGAGTTGCGGCGCCGTGCCCCCTTCGTCGATCTTGTCTTTGGTCCTCAGACGTACCACCGGCTGCCGGAATTGATCGAACGCGCCGAACGGCACGGCGCCCCGCTCGTCGATACCAGTTTTCCGGCCGAGCCGAAATTCGACGCCCTCCTCGAAACTCGCACGGTCTCCGGAGTCAGCGCCTTCCTGACGGTGCAGGAGGGGTGCGACAAGTTTTGCAGCTTTTGCGTCGTGCCCTATACGCGCGGCGCCGAATATTCGCGCCCGGCGGCCGAGGTCGCGGCCGAAGCGCAACGGCTCGTCGCCTCGGGGGCGCGCGAGATCACGCTCCTCGGCCAGAACGTCAACGCCTATCACGGCGACGGCGGCAGCGGCCGCGAGTGCGGCCTCGGCGAGCTGGTGCGCCGCCTCGCCGAAATCCCGGCTCTCCATCGCATCCGCTATACCACCTCGCACCCTGCCGATGTCGATGAAGAGCTGATCGCGGCGCATCGCGACGTGCCGCAGCTGATGCCGTTTCTGCATTTGCCGGTGCAGAGCGGTTCGGACGACGTCCTCGCCGCGATGAACCGCCGGCATTCGGTCGCCGATTATCGACGAACCGTCGAGCGCTTGCGCGCGGCCCGACCTGATCTCGCGCTGTCGACGGATTTGATCGTCGGCTTCCCAGGCGAGAGCGACGCCGATTTCCAGGCGACGTTGCGGCTCGTCGGCGAGATCGGATTTGCCCAGGCATTCTCGTTCAAATATTCGCCCCGCCCCGGCACCCCCGCCGCCGCGGCGGAAGGACAAGTCCCCGAACCCGTGAAGTCGGAGCGGTTGGCCGTCTTGCAGGCGCGCTTGCGAAAGCAGCAGAGCGATTTCAATCGGGGCTGCATCGGGCGCGTGCTGCCGGTGTTGTTCGAAAAGCCCGGACGGCACGCGGGCCAGCTCGTCGGCCGCAGTCCCTACCTGCAAAGCGTCCATGCCGCGGCCGACCCCGGCCTCGTCGGCGCGGTCGTGCCCATCCTGATCTCGAGAGCCGGCGCCAACAGCCTCGCGGGCGCCCCCGCCGGGTTGCTGGCGGCATGACGCCGCCGTCTGTCGGGGCGGTCGGCGGCGGGTCGGCGGAAGGCCGCACCCAGCTCGAATTCGACAACAATCTGCTGCTTCCGCTGCTCTACGGCGAGCGCGATCAGCACCTCGACCGCCTCGAGCGCCAGCTCGGCGTCTCCGTCGTCACCCGCGGCAATCGACTGGCAATCTCGGGTCCGGCTTCGGCAACCGAAACAGCGCAACTTGCCCTGTCGCGACTCTACGACAGGCTGAAGCGCGGGCAGGAGATCGATCTGCCGGCGGTCGAAGCGGCGATCCGTCTCGCCGAGGCCGAGATCGGTGATCGCAGCCTCAGCCTATGGCGCGAAGAAGCGGCATTTCGCACCCGCAAGCGGCGAATCGCGGCGCGGTCACCGGGGCAGGTCGCCTACATCCAGGCGCTGCGCGAGAACGAGCTGGTCTTCGGGTTGGGGCCCGCGGGCACCGGCAAGACCTATCTCGCAGTCGCCGCCGCCGTCGACCTGTTGATGACCGGGCGCGTCGAGCGGATCATCCTTTCGCGGCCGGCAATCGAAGCCGGCGAGCGGCTCGGCTTCCTGCCGGGCGATGTGCGCGACAAGGTCGATCCTTATCTGCGCCCGATCTTCGATGCGCTAAACGACATGTTACCGGCCGAGCAGCTCGCCAAGAGGCTGGGCACCGGCGAAATCGAGGTGGCACCGATCGCCTTCATGCGCGGCCGCACGCTGTCGCATGCGTTTGTGATCCTGGACGAAGCGCAGAATACAACGCCGGTGCAGATGAAGATGTTCCTGACCCGGCTCGGCGAGGCTTCGCGCATGGTCGTCACCGGCGATCCGACGCAGGTCGACCTGCCGGCCGGCGCCCGCTCGGGACTGACCGAGGCGCTCGAAGTCCTGGCCGGAGTCGAAGGGATCGCCACCGTATCTTTGACCGATCGCGACGTCGTACGGCACGAGTTCGTCGCCCGCATCGTCCGCGCCTACGAGGCTTGGGAACGAGCGCTGGGGCGGTACGCCGGCGATCGGCCCAGCGACCGGCAATGACGCCGGTCGCGGCGATCTCGGTACTGTCGCCTTGCGCCGGCTGGACCAAGGCCTGTCCGCCGGTGGGGCGGCTGGTGCGCGCCGCCGCGCGCCGGGCGCTGCGGCGTGGCGCTACGGCGGCAGGATTGCACCTGCCGGTCCGGGTCGAACTCGCCGTCAGCCTCGCCGACGACGCCTGCCAGCAGCGGCTCAACCGCGATTATCGCGGCCGCGACATGCCGACCAATGTGTTGGCCTTCCCGGCGTGGGCACCAGGCGAGAGCCTCCCCCCCGGGGCGCCGCTGCTGCTCGGCGACGTCGTGCTTGCCCTCGAGACCGTCGCCCGCGAGGCGCAGGCGCAGGGCAAGCCATTCGCCGACCATCTCCGCCACCTGACGGTGCATGGCGTTCTTCACCTCCTCGGCTATGATCATCTGGGGCCGGGCGAGACCGCGACGATGGAATTTCTCGAAGGTTCGATCCTGGCGGATCTCGGGGTGCCGGATCCCTATCGGGACACCATGTGATCGAAAACCTCGAATCCGTTTTCTGATGACGCACTCCGCGCCGCCCTCCAGCAGCGGCCAGCGTGAACACGATTGGCCGCTCTCCCGCCTGCGGCATTTCTTTCGCCTGCTCCGGCGTCCGCGCAATGGCGAAACCTTGCGCGAGACGATCGACGAGATGATCGAAGAGGAGCCTCCTCACGAAAGCCCGCACGACGATCTCAGCGCGCATGAGCGCGTGCTGATAGGCAATATTTTGAGGGTACACGATCGGACCGCCGCCGACGTCATGGTGCCGCGCGTCGATATCGTGGCGCTCGACGTCGAAACGCCGCTCGCCGAGGTCGTCAAGTCCATGGTCGAGCAGGAGCACTCCCGTGTCCCGGTATATCGCGAGACGCTCGACGACGTGATAGGGTTCATCCACGTCAAGGATATTCTCGCCCCGGTTGCGGAGCACCGAGCGACCAAGCTGGCGCCGCTGCTGCGCAAGGTGTTGTTTGTCGCGCCATCGATACCAATCCTCGATCTCCTGGTGCAGATGCGCCAGGCGCGCACCCACATCGCGATGGTGGTCGACGAGTTCGGCGGCATCGACGGGCTGCTCACGATCGAGGATCTGATCGAGGAGATCGTCGGCGAGATCGAAGACGAGCACGACGTGGCCGACGCGCCAAACCTCGTCGAGCGGGCGGACGGAACGCTGATAGCCGACGCGCGCACCCCGATCGAAACGCTCGAGCTGCAGCAGAACATCCGATTGCGTCCGCCCGGCGATCACGAGGACGTCGACACGCTCGGCGGGCTGGTCTCCGCCCTGGCGGGGAGGGTCCCGAAACGGGGCGAGATCATCATCCATCCGTCGGGCGTCGAATTCGAGGTCCTCGACGGCGATCCGCGCCGGATTGCCCGACTGCGGGTCCGCCGCTTGCCGACCGAGACCGGCGACACAGGCGAGGCCGGTGCCTGAAACGGCGCTGTTTCGCATCCGGGCGGGCGCGCGGACCGATACGACGCTGTGCCGCCTGGCTCTCGCAATGGCCGCGCTCTCCGGATGGCGGCGCTATGGGCTTGCCTTTCTGCTCGGGGCCGCCGCGGCGGCGGCAATGCCGCCCGTCGATCTCGCCCCAATGCTGGCCGTCGCGTTTCCGGGACTGTTGTGGCTCGACGACGGAAGCACGACCCCGGCCGGATCCTTCGCTCTCGGCTGGGTCTTCGGCTTCGGCTTTTTTGTCGCCGGCCTTTACTGGATCGCCGGCGCGCTGTTCGTCGACATCGCTCGTTTCTGGTGGCTCGTCCCGTTCGCGGTTGCCGGCCTGCCGGCGCTGTTCGCGTTCTATGTCGGAATGGCGCTGCTGGCGGTCCATTGCGCCGCCCGACAGCTGAAGCTGCCGCCGACCGCGCGCGTCTTTGCCTTTGCCATTGCCTGGTCCGCGGCCGAATGGGTCCGCGGCCATGCCCTCACCGGGTTCCCTTGGAACCTGATCGGCTACGCCTGGTCGGGCGGCTTTCCCGGGAGCATCTGGCTGCTGCAGTCGGTCGCCTGGGTCGGCATTTACGGTTTGAGCTTTGCGACCGTGCTCGCCGTCTCGTTGCTGGCGCTCTTCGGGGTGCCGTCGCCGGCCCCGCTTTCGGCGATCCGCCGCTACGCCCCGGCGATCGGAGCCGGCCTCCTGCTGCTCGTTCCGGCCACGGCGGGGGCGCTGCGGCTGGCCCGGTCGCCCGCTGCCGACACCGCAACCTGGCTGCGCCTCGTCCAGCCGTCGGTCGCAGAGAGCCTGAAGTGGGAGGAGGCTGCCGCTGCGATGAATCTTCGGCGGCTCATCGCCCTCAGCCAGCCGCCCTCGCCGCACGCGATCGCCGCGATATTGTGGCCCGAGGCGGCGGTGCCGTTTCTGCTCGGGCGCGATCCGGCGGCACGGCGCGCGATTGCCTCGGTGGTGCCGCCGCGCGGCTATGTGATCACCGGCGCCTTGCGGGCCAACCCGCCGCCAGAACCGGTCGAAAAGCTCTGGAACAGCTTGGCGGTCATCGACGGTGGCGGCGAGATAATCGCGCATTACGACAAGGTGCATCTCGTGCCGTTCGGCGAATACGTTCCGTTCCGCGAATTTCTGCCGTTCAACAAAATAACCGCCGGCACGATCGATCTGAGTGCCGGGCGCGGACCGCGCACTTTGGCGCTGCCGGGCTTGCCGCCCTTCGCGCCGATCATCTGCTACGAGGCGATTTTCCCGGGCGCCGTGCTCGACGAAGACCAGCGTCCAGATTGGATCCTGAACATCACCAACGACGCCTGGTACGGGCGCAGCTCGGGCCCGTTTCAGCATTTCGCGATCGCCCGAACCCGTGCCGTCGAGGAAGGCCTGCCTCTTGTTCGCGTCGCCAACAACGGGGTGAGCGGGGTCATCGACGCGCAGGGCCGGGTCCCGGCGCGCATCAATCTCGACGCCGTCGGTTACGCCGATGTCGTTTTGCCGGTTCCGGCCGAACCGACGATCTACGCGCGCACCGGCGACTGGATGCTGTTGGCGCTGCTGGTGACGGGCACGATCCCGATCGCATTTAAGATGCATTGAGTCAGCGACATCTCGGCACGGTTGTGCTACGCTGTCGCGCCTAGGGTGTCCTGTTGACCGGCCGCGATCCGGTAATCTATCAATATGGCACATCATTTTTGACGAGAAAGCGACCGAGATGGCTTTGCATCAACAGGCCCGCAGGCCCGGCCGCCAGAAAACCGAGAAGCCAAACCCGATCGATGTTCACGTCGGTTCCCGTGTCCGGTTGCGTCGCAATATGCTCGGTTTGAGCCAGGAAAGGCTGGGCGAAGCGATCGGCCTCACCTTCCAGCAGGTGCAAAAATACGAGCGGGGGGCGAACCGCATCGGCGCCTCCCGGCTGCATGATTTGAGCCGCGTGCTCGATGTGCCGGTGTCGTTTTTCTTCGACGATATGGATCCGGTGCGGGCGCCGGCGATCCCGGCGGGGTTTGCCGAACCGCCGCCGGCCGAGTCAATGGATTCGGATCCCTTGCGCAAGCGGGAGACCGTCGAGCTGGTCAGCGCCTATTATCGGATCGAGGATCTGGTGGTCCGCCGCCGCCTGTTCGATCTCGCCAAGGCGCTGGCGTTCGGCGGCGAGCGGTCGGCGGAGAAATAGGTCAAGAGAACGTCAAATGCTGCTTGACGGTCGACCCGCGAAACTGCACCAACAGCGTGGCGCGGCGCATTTCGGCATCGCTTCGATGATTTGAGGAAGGGCAGTCTCGTGGCCAAGCGTGATTTCGTATTTACCAGCGAGTTGGTATCGGAAGGCCACCCCGACAAGATTTGCGATCGCATTTCGGACGCGATCGTCGACACCTATCTCGCCGCCGAACCCCAGGCGCGCTGCGGTGTCGAAACCCTGGCGACAACCAATCGGGTCGTGCTTGCCGGAGAAACCCGCGGACCGTCCTCGATCACCGGCGATCAGTTGATCGAGGTGGCGCGCCAAGCGATCCGCGAGGTCGGCTACGAGCAGGAGGGCTTCCACTGGCAGCGCGCGGTGATCGAATGTCACATTCACGGCCAGTCGAGCGACATTGCCCAAGGCGTCGATGCGGCCGGCAACAAGGATGAGGGTGCCGGTGATCAGGGCATGATGTTCGGTTATGCCTGTACCGAGACACCGGAACTGATGCCGGCGCCGATTTTTTATGCCCACGCCATCCTGCGTTCGCTGGCCGAGGCGCGCCATTCGGGTAGAGCGCCGTTGCTTGGCCCGGACGCGAAGAGCCAGGTGACCCTCCTTTACGAGAACGACAAGCCGGTGCGGACGACGGCTGTCCTCGTCTCCACCCAGCACAGCCCGGATATCGACCAGGAGCAGGTGCGCGAAATCATTCGCCCGCATGTCGCCGATGTCCTGCCGGCGGGCTGGATGTGCGACGAGCGGCACTTCTACGTCAACCCGACCGGCCGATTTGTGATCGGCGGCCCGGACGGCGATTGCGGACTGACCGGCCGCAAGATCATCGTCGATACCTATGGTGGTGCGGCACCGCATGGCGGCGGCGCGTTTTCCGGCAAGGATCCGACCAAGGTCGACCGCTCCGCAGCCTACGCGGCGCGCTATCTTGCGAAGAACGTGGTCGGCGCGGGTCTCGCCGAACGCTGTACGATCCAAGTCGCCTATGCGATCGGCATCGCGAAGCCGTTGTCGGTCTACGTCAACACGGCGAAGACCGGCGAGGTCGACGAGGAAAAGCTCTCACGCCTGCTGCAGGAGTTGATGGATCTGTCGCCCCGCGGCATCCGCACCCATCTCGGGCTCAACAGGCCCATCTATACCCGCACTTCCTCCTATGGGCATTTTGGCCGATCCCCCGACACCGACGGCGGCTTCTCCTGGGAGCGGCTCGATCTCGTCGACGAGTTGCGGCGCGCCTTCTGATTTCCCCGCGGACGGGCAGTCGCGACCGCGACTGCTTTATGGGCGGCGCCGCGGCCGCCCGTTGCGACCGGGCCGAAAGGCGCTGATCGAAGAGTTGTTGCCGCGGCTGTCGCTGGCGGTGCCGGCTTCCGGGAAACTCGATCCCCGGGTGTTGTTCGGCGCGACGGAGTGCCCGGTCTGGCTCGAGATTGGCTTTGGCGGCGGCGAGCATCTCGCCTGGCAGGCTGAAAACCATCGCGAGATCGGCTTTCTCGGCTGCGAAGTCTTCGAGAATGGCATCGCCAGGCTGGTCGCCGAGATCGATCGCGGCCATCTCGCCAATATTCGGATTTTCGCCGATGACGCGCGGCTCCTGATCGCCGCCCTGCCGGCCGCCTCGGTCGATCGCGTCTTTATCCTGTTCCCCGACCCGTGGCCGAAAGCGCGCCACCGGAAGCGGCGGCTGCTCTCGTCCGAGACCTTGGACCAGCTGGCGAGGATCATGCCGGGCGGCGCGGAATTGCGGCTCGCGACCGACGACGCCGATTATCTCGCCTTTATGCTCGAACGCGTGACCCGACACCCGGCCTTCGAATGGCTGGCCCGCCGGCCAGCCGATTGGTGCGAGCGGCCTCTTGACTGGCCGCCAACGCGCTACGAGGAAAAGGCGCGCGCCGCCGGCCGCACGCCGTTCTTCCTGTGCATCGCGCGGCGTCCGAAACCGTAAGCCGGCCGTCGGTCAGGCGTCAGGATGTGCGCCGCCAGCGCGATGCCGACCAGCGCCGACGGCTAATTCGAGGAATTGCGCGAATGCCCAGGACGGAACACGGGCGCCGCCGACGCCTGGCTGACGCCCAATCGGCTGACCCGCCCCGGCAATGCCGGTGGTGTCGTCAGCCTCGCGGCAACATCTGGGACAGCAGATTTGCCCGGGACGACCTCGGTCACCTCCTTCGCCACATCGAAATGATTCAGTATCATCTCGGTGTATTCACCGATTTCTCGTTTGAACCATGACAATGCCTTTGTCGCCTGGCGCGTACGCCGGTATCGCCGTGTCATCGTGATTCTCGCTCTGTGCTATTTCATCAGAAAGCGGCAAATCTGGCCGAGCGATCTGCTTCAGTTGACCCGCCGAGAGCCCGGCTTTTGGCGGTGGAATCGCTTACGTCGGAATTGCCCATCCCCTCGGCCTCTACGACCCTTTCAAGCGCGGCGATATGCTGCGGGCCGGCGCCCCGCAAGGGAAATAGATCGAAGGCGGACGGCGGCCGAGAGCATCGCGGTGCGGGTGGGCGCAGCCTCGTACCGGTCGCCCAACGCTTCACGACGCACCGTCGGCTTCCTGCCGCAGCCAATCGCGGAACAGTCTTACCTTGGGCCGGTCGAGCGCGCCGGGTGCGGTTGCGATGTAGTAGGCGAAGAGGTCGGGCAGGGCGAGCGAGAACAGCCGCACGAGCCGTCCGGCGGCGAGGTCGGCGGCGGCGATCGTGCTGAGGGCGAGCACGACGCCGCGGCCGGCAATCGCCGCGTCGAGCGCCAGATGGCCGGCGCTGAAGCTCAAGCCGGCGGCCGCCGGAATTCCCTTGACGCCCGCCGCCTTCAGCCACATCGACCAGGTCGGCACCAACGGATCGCGCTCGACCGTCTGATCATGGATCAGCGCATGATGGCGCAGATCCTCGGGGGTGGCGAGCGGCGGCCCGGTCTCGAGGAGGTGCGGGCTGCAGGCCGGAAATACCTCGTTCCGCGCCAGCAGCTCGACCTCGAGGCCGGGATAGCGGCCGGCGCCGTAGCGAATCCCCATGTCGAAATCGCCGTTCGTCAGGTCGACGACCTCGTCGGTCGCGGAAATCCGCACATCGATCTCGGGGCAGCGCTCCTGAAAGCGATGCAGCCGCAACACCAACCATTTGGCGGCGAAGGATGGCGAGGCGGTGATCGTGAGGGTGCCGGTATCGTTGTGCGCCTTTAATAGCCGGACCGAAGCACGGATCTGCGCGAAGGCCTCGCTCAGCCCCGGCAGCAGCAGCCTGGCCGCCGCCGTCAATGCGACCGAGCGGTTCAACCGCTGAAACAGCTTTACGCCAAGATCTTGTTCCAGAGCGTGGATCTGGTGGCTGATCGCGGCTGGCGTCACATTGAGCTCGCTGGCAGCCTTGCTGAAGCTCATGAGCCGCGCCGCGGCTTCGAAGGCGCGCAGCGCCGCGAGCGGCGGCAGATGCCCGTTGATCGCGTGAATATCCCTCAACTGGGGCTGAAAAACTCTCGTTTGCGACATCGCTCTCCACTGCACATTTGGTGCGGGAGGGCCGATCGTCCAACCGGTCGGCGCGGTTCTCCCGGATGAGGAGTTCTCACATGAGTATCACGCAGTCGCAGGCCCGGCTCGGCTGGCGGCGGGTCTCGCGGCGACGCGGGCGCGGCCGGGCAGGCGGCATCGTCGGAAGGGCCTTGGCAACGGTCCGCGATTGGCGCAGACGCATCAAGGATCGCAACCAGCTGGCGGCGCTCGACGAACGGACCTTGCACGATCTCGGGCTCAGCCGCAGCGACACCCTCTACCTGACGAGCAAAGCCGGCGAGCATGATCCGTGGATCGACAGCCTGCGCTTTCCGCCCTTTTGAACCGCACCTTTCCGACCACCCCAAGGAGGATCCGATGACGCTTCAAGAATTGCCCTATGTCGAGGCCGAGTTGAACTATCTCGGGCCGATGAGCGAACGGCCGCGCTACTACGCCTATGAAACCGGACCCGACACCCGCTCGAACATGACGCACGAGCCGCATCGGGTGCGCATCCACTCGCTGCGGCCGATCCAGTCGGTAATCGACCTCGACCGCGAGGGCTTCGAACTGGTCGAGCATCGCAGCGCCGTGGGCGACTTCTGGAATGACGACGAGGTGCGCGAAGTCTACTACCCGGAAGCCGAGCGCTTCATCGCCGAGGCGACCGGCGCCAGCCGCGTTTTCATCTTTGACCATCTGCAGCGCCGTCGCGTGTCGGGCCTCGCCGACCGGACAGCGGGCGTGCCGCGCCAGCCCGCGACCCGCGTACATGTCGACCACACGGCCCGCTCCGGACCGCAACGGGTCCGCGACCTGATGGGCGACGAGGCCGAGGAGTTGCTGAAGGGCCGCGTCCAGGTGATCAACATGTGGCGTCCGATCCGCGGTCCGCTGCTGGACGCGCCGCTGGCCGTGTGCGACTCGCGCACCGTCGATCCGCAGGACCTCGTCCCGTCCGATCTCGTCTATCGCGAACGGGTCGGCGAGACCTATTCGGTGACCTGGAACCCGGCGCATCGCTGGTATTACGCGCCCCAGATGCGCAGCGACGAGGCCTTGTTGCTGAAGATCGCCGACACGCGGACCGATGTGCCGGCGCGCTTCATGCCGCACACCTCGTTCACCGACCCGACGACGCCGCCCGACGCCTTGCCGCGCGAGAGCATCGAGCTGCGCACCCTCGTCTTCCATCCGGCCTGAAGCCGGGTGTTCCGGGGCCCGGCAGCAACGGGCCCCGGATGTGCGGTCCGCCGCCTTTCAGACGTTTTCGTATTCGGCCGAGATGTCCTTGTTGGTGTAGTCGGTCAACAGCGACGTCGCAACGATGCCGATGATCCCGCAAGCCATGATGTAGAGGGCAATCGGAAAGCTCGAATGGAACATCGCGAACAGAGCCGTCGCGATGAACGGCGACGGGCCCCCGGCGATGATCGAGGCGAGCTGATAGCCGAGCGAGGTGCCGCTGTAGCGCAGCCGGGGAGTGAAGCTTTCCGCAATCAGCGCCGCCTGCGGCCCGTAGCAGGTCGTGGCCGGCAGCAGCGACAGCGCGATCGCGATAAAGATCAAACTCGGCACCTTGGTATCGAGCAGCGCAAAGTAGATGAAGCCGAACACCCCCACGAAGACGCTGCCGACGAAGTACATGTTCTTGCGGCCGATGCTGTCCGACAGGCGTCCGGCCATCGGCACCCAAAGAAAGCCGAAGACGGCCTGGAAGAGGACGGCGACCAGCACGAAATTGCGTTGCATGCCTAGCACGGCCGTCGCATACGTAAAGATGAAGGTGCCGACGATATAGCCCGGCGCCTGTTCCGGCATGCGCAGCAACGCGGTCAGCAGGATCTGTTTCGGCTGGCGCTTCAACACCTCGAGCACCGGGACACGCTCGATGCGCTCTTCCTCCACCACTTTGCGGAACACCGGGGTTTCGGTGATGCCGAGCCGGATCCACAACCCGATCCCGACCATGACGATGCTAAGGAAGAACGGGATTCGCCAACCCCAGACCAGAAACTGGTCGCCCGAAACCCAGCTGAAGAACAATACCGCGACATTGGCGAGAAATAATCCGGCCGGTCCGCCGAATTGCGGCCAGGCCGCAAGGAAGCCGCGATTCTTGGTGGTTCGCGCCCATTCCATTGCCAGCAGGACCGAACCGCCCCATTCGCCGCCGACGCCGATTCCTTGGATCAGGCGGATCAGCGTCAATAGAACCGCACCCCAGATGCCGATGCTCGCATAGGTTGGGACAAGGCCTACGGCGAAGGTCGCGATCCCGGTCACCAGCAAGGTCGCGATCAGGGTTGCCTTGCGCCCGACACGGTCGCCCCAATGTCCGAAGATCGCCGCTCCGATCGGCCGCCCGACAAAGCCGATGAAGAAAACGGCAAAGGCCTGCAGCACACCAACTAATGGGACCGAATGCGGAAAGAAGAGCTTGCCGAAGACCAGTCCGGTCACTTGCCCGTAGAGCAGGAAATCGTACCATTCGATCGTTGTGCCGACCGTGCTCGCGATCAGGGCGCGGCGCAGTTGGCGGCGGTGCTCGTCGTCCGAGATGCCGCTGGCGGTCGCGATTTCAGGCGTGGTCAATTTGATTCCTCCTCATCCTGTGCGCGGCTGGCGGCGCCCACGTTGTTGCCAGCTGTTTTGGGGAAGGTTAGCAGCCGCTCGCCGATCCCCGCCAACCGTTTGTTTGATTTACTGCGGCAAGGCGGGGCGATCGTATTCGGCGGAGATGTCGCGGTTCGTGTAATCGGGCAACGCCGCCGCCGAAACGAGACTAATCCCGGCGCAGACGAGGATGTACCAGGCGATCGCGTAGCCCGACTGGTAGCGGGCGAACAGGGCGGTCGCGATCAGCGGCGCCGGGCCGCCGGCGATGACCGACGCGAGCTGATAGCCGAGCGAGGCGCCGCTGTAGCGCAGCCGGCCGGTGAAGCACTCGGCGATCAGCGCCGCCTGCGGGCCGTACATAAGATCGTGCGGGATCAGCGACAGGACGATCGCCAGAAAGATCCAGCCAGGCACCAGCGTCCCGAGCAGTGCGAAATAGATGAAGCCGAAGACGCCCATCACCGCCGCGCCGATCAGATACATGCGCCTGCGCCCGATCCGGTCCGACAGATGGCCGGCGATCGGGATCGTGAAGAACGACACGACCGCCGCAGTGAGCACCGCGATCAGCACGAAGTCGCGGGAGGTTTTCAGCACCGTCGTCCCGTAGGTGAAGACGAAGGCGGTGAAGATGTAGAACGGCGCCTGCTCGCCCATGCGCACCAGCGCCGACAGCAGGATCTCGCGCGGCTGGCGCTTGATCACCTCGAGGGTCGGCAGCCGTTCGACCCGGTTTTCCGCGACCAGCCGGAGAAAGAGCGGCGTCTCGAGGATTCCGAGCCGGATGTAGAGGCCGACCGCGACGAGGGCGATGCTGAGGATGAACGGGATGCGCCAGCCCCAAGCAAGGAATTGCGGTCCGGCGATCGTACTGAACGCCAACAGCGCGAGGTTCGCGAGAAACAGCCCAGCCGGGACACCCCATTGCGGCCAGGCGGCGATAAAGCCGCGATGTGCATTGCTGCGCGCCCATTCCATCGACATCAAGACCGAGCCGCCCCATTCGCCGCCGACGCCGATCCCCTGCACGGTGCGCAGCACGGTCAACAGCACCGCACCCCAGATGCCGATTCGCTGGTAGCCGGGCACGAAGGCGACGAGAAAGGTCGCAACCCCCATCAGCATCAGGGTCGCGATCAGAGCCGCCTTGCGCCCGATGCGGTCGCCGTAATGGCCGAAGATCGCCGCCCCGACCGGTCGCGCGATAAAGCCGACGGCATAGATCGCAAAGGCCTGGAGGGTGCCGGTTAGCGGATCGGATTTGGGGAAAAAGAGCCTGCCGAAGACAAGCCCGGTCGCCGTGCCATAGATGAAGAAATCATACCACTCGATCGTGGTGCCGACCGTGCTGGCGATCACCGCCCGCCGCAACTGCCGCCGATGATCGAGCTCCGACAGCGCATCCGCCGCAACGACGGTCATGAGTCTTTCCTCCCACCCTCGGGCACGCCTTGCGGTGCCCGTTTTCGCAGCCGATTCTACCAACTGTCGCAGCAGCGCCAATAGCCGAAACCGGATGCGCGCAACACCGGCGGCGATTGCCGCGCAGGCGAGCCTCTCAGAGGTTGTGGAAGATTAGAAAATGGCGGGATGGGCGCACTGCGTGTCCTGAGGCAGCTGCCGCGTGGCGGTGGCGTCTCGAAGGACAGCCGCCTCATGATGAAGATGTTCTTAATTATATAAATGGTTTACGTCACGCTGAGGAGCGCCGTCAGGCGCATCTCGAAACACGCACGGTTGTGGTGCAGCAGGATGCCTGGGCCGAAGGCCAATTCTCTCGCAGCCTGCCATGAAAATAACCGCAGGCACGACCCGGCTCACGTTCCTGCTGGGAGCGGCCTGAGGGCGACCTGGTAGCCGAGACGGTTGAGGCGGCGAAGCAGGGTTCTGATCTTTTGCTGCGTGTGCGTCTTGTCGAGATGATTGGCGCCGAGATCTTTGAAGCGGGCGCCAGTGGCGAGCATGTGGTAGGCGGCGATCAAGATCTTGTGTCCGACCGCGACGGCGGCACGCAAGGGGCCGCGCCGAGCACGCAGGCGAAAGTACTTGTCTTTGAGGTAGCTGCCGGTCTTGCGCGAGGCGGCGACCGCGGCGGTAATCAAGGCAGTCTTCAGGTGCTGGTTGCCTTTGCGCAGCTTGCCGCCGTGGCGCTTGCCGGCGCTCTCGTAATTGCCGGGGCACATGCCGGCCCAGGCGGCGGCATGGGCGGCGCTCGGAAACACCGTCATGTCGACCCCCAGTTCGGCGACGATGACCGCCGCGACGAACCAGTCGACGCCGGGAATTTGCATCAGCCGGCGATGCTGTTCGTCGTAGGGCTTCGAGCTTGGCGGTGATGCGGGCATCGAGTTCGCCGATGTCGTGCTCGATCGCCTCGATGCGCCGCAGTTGCACGCCCAGCAGGTAGCGGTGATGCTCCTCGATGCAGCCGTCCAGGGCGAGTTCCAGCTCGGCCAGTTTGCGACGCAACCGACCGCGCGCCAGAGCGGCGATCTCAGCCGGAGTCGCCGTGCCCTCGATCAGCGCCCGAAGCATCGCTATCCCGGAGACCCCGAAAACGTCGCTCGCCACACTCGACAGCTTGATGTTGGCGGTCTCCAGCAGCTTGAGCAAACGGTTGCGCTCGGCCGCGCAGGAGTCGACCAGCTTACGCCGATAGCGCAACAGATCGCGCAACTCGCGCACCGGCTTGGCCGGCACAAAGCTGCTGCGGATCAGGCCGTGGCGAAGCAGGTTGGCGATCCACTCGCTGTCCTTCACATCGGTCTTGCGGCCCGGCACGTTCTTGATGTGGTGCGCGTTGCCGACCACCAATTCGAAGGCCCCGTCCAGCACTGCATAGACCGGCTGCCAGTAGACCCCGGTGCTCTCCATCGCGACATGCGTGCAGCCGTTCTCCTGAAGCCACTGCCGCATCTCCCGCAGCGCCGCCGTCAACGTCCGAAACGTGCGGATCTCCTTCGTCGGTCGCTGCCCCGGTGGACCAGTCAACAGACACGCCACCACCGTCGCCTGATGTACATCGAGGCCGCAGCCCCGTTCCACGATCACATCCACAACCACCTCCCGTGCAACGTGGTGGTCGCTGCGCCGCCAGGGAAATCAGACACTGCCATGCGTGCTCACCCAGAATGGGGGCAACAAAACGTGATACCTTCGCGCCGCGCGGGTCAGTCTCTCAGGCGGGGTTCAAGCCCTCCAAGGGTGTGTCGACCTCAAACGACCACCACGACGGTTCTGCCACGGCCCGGCCCACGTGCCTACAGCCTTCGCCCCATTTTCATCCATCGTGGTGCGCGCCCCCGCCGCGCTGGCGGTCTCTCAGGCGAGACGCGCCACTTGCCGATCGCGCCAGCGGCAGATTTCCGCCGCCGCTCCGGCTGCGGACTCGCGCAAATCGCGCGCAAGCCGGCAGGCGCCGGCTGCGTCGCCGCCATTGCTCGCCGCGCGCAATTCGGCCGCCAGCGCGGCGGCTCGCGCCGCCCCGAAATTTCCCGCCGTGCCGATCACGACATGCGCTTCGGCAGCGAGTTCGGCGAACGCGCCCTCTGCCGCGAGACGTCCGATATGGTCGACGCGCGCGGCCAGATCGGCGAGAAAGTCGTCAATCAATTCGCCGAGCCGGTCGGTCGTGGTCACCAGAGCGATCGTGTCGAGACGGGCGGCGTCGACTGCCGGCACCGCGGCGGCCGCCGGATCCGGCGGCGCGGCCGCGGCGGGGACGGCGCCGCCGCGCGCCGCCGGCGTGAACAGACCGGCTGCAACATCGCCGAGCACGGCGAAGAGTGCGGCATCGTCGAGCGGCTTCGCCAGATAGCCATCCATCTTCGCGGCCAGGTACTCGTCTCGGGCGCCGGCCATCGCGTGCGCGGTCAGTGCGATGATCGGCACGGCGTTCTTCGGCGGTGGCAGGGCGCGGATGCGCCGGGTCGCCTCGACCCCGTCGAGGACCGGCATCTGCACGTCCATCAGCACGACGTCGTAGTCGCGCTCGCGCACCGCCTCGACGGCCAGCTCGCCGTTTTCGGCGATCTCGACATGATGATCGGCCATCGCCAGCAGCATCGTCACGAGGCGCTGGTTGATCTTGTTGTCCTCGGCGAGCAGGATCCGCATCGTCTGGGAAACCGGTTTCGGCGCGGGCGCGACGACCGGTGCCGGTCGCGGCGGAGCCGCAGAACCAAAGAGCCGCGCGAAGGCGTCGAGCAACGACTGTTCACGCACCGGCTTCGTCAACACGGCATCGGCGGGGGTCGGAGTATCGGCCCCGAACCCGCTCCGGCCCGCCGAAGAGGCGATGACGAGCTTCGTATCGGCAATCTCCGGCATGGCGCGCAGGCGCCGAACGAGCGCCTCGCCCGACAGCCCCGGCATCATCTGGTCGGCGATGACGAGGTCGAACGGCTTGCCCTGGTGAAAGGCGCGTTCGAGCTCGGCCAACGCGGCAAACCCGTCCTCGACCGAAACGGCATCGATGCCCAGCGCGGCGAGCTGACGGTCGAGGATGCGCCGGTTCATTGCGATATCGTCGACGACCAGCACTTTGAGGCCCGCGAGCGTCGTGGGCAGGGGGCGCCGTTCGCCGGTCGGGGTCGACGCCGGATGCAGCGCGAGTTCGAACCAGAAGCGGCTGCCTGTGCCGAGCCGGCTGTCGAGGCCAATTGCGCCGCCCATCAGCTCGACGAGCTCTTTCGAAATCGCGAGCCCGAGCCCGGTACCGCCGAATTGGCGAGTGACCGAGCTGTCCGCCTGAGCGAATTTCTCGAACACGCCGGCCTGCACCTCTGCCGACATGCCGATGCCGGTATCGACGACCTCGAAATGCAGGCGCTGCCGCGACCCGTCCGCGTCCGGGCGGACCGTTACCTCGACCGAGACGCTTCCCTGTTCAGTGAATTTGATCGCATTGCCGACCAGGTTCAGCAGAACCTGGCGCAGCCGCGCCGGATCGCCGCGAAACCCGCCGCGCGCGGCCGGATCGACCAGCACACCGAGTTCGATGCCCTTCTCATCCGCCTTCGGGGCGAGCAGGCCGACAGCGCTCTCGACGGCGTCGACGAGATCAAACTCCATCTCTTCGAGCACGACCTTGCCGGCTTCGAGCTTGGAGATGTCGAGGATATCGTTGATCAGGCTCAACAGCGCTTCGGCGCAGTCGCGCACCGCGATTGAGCATTCGCGCTGCTCGTTGGTCAGACCGGTCTTCAACAGCAGCCCGTTCATGCCGATGATCCCGTTCATCGGCGTGCGGATCTCGTGCGACATGTTCGCCAGAAACTCCGACTTCGCCCGGTTCGCTGCCTCGGCGGCCGCGCGCGCCCGCTCCGCCTGGTCGCGCGCCGCATCGATCGCCGCCTCGGCGTCGTGGCGGGCGGTAATGTCGGTGAAAGTGCGTACCGCGCCGCCGCCGGGCAGCGGCGCGTGCCGGAATTCGATCATTCTGCCGTTGGGCCGCCGCCGCTCCCAGGTCCAGGGGCGGTCGAGCCCTTCTCCGCGGATCAACTCCTTGATCTGTTCGTCGACGCCCTCGAATTCGTGCCGTTGTGCCAAGTCGGCGAGAACCGCGTCGAAATCGGGACGCGACGTCATCAGTTCCACCGATAGGTCCAGGATCTCGATTGCCCGCCGGTTGCAGATCGGCACCCGGCGGTCGGCATCAATCATCAGGATGCCCTGATCCATGTACTCAAGGGTCGTTTCGAGGAGCCGCGATTTTTCGGCGAGGTGTCGCTCGCTGTCGCGCAGCGCGTCGACCGTCCGCTGCAATTCGGCGGTTCTGACTTCGAGCCCGGCGCGGCCCCGCCGCAACGCACCGCGCGAGACGACCAATCCGACCTTGAGGACCGCGAGGCCGAGCCCGGCACCGAGCGCAATCAACAGCGACTGCCGCGGCTCCCAGACAACCCCGGCGGCGGCGATGATCGCGAGCAGGGCGGCGATGGCGACCGGTCCGAGCCGGTTGCGGGTCGGGCCGTCGCCGAATGGAGACTGCATCGGCCACTCTTTTGCGGCATTGCCGGCGCCGGCCGCCGGCAATTTCGCAAGACCTTGCGCACCCGAGGTTAAGCAAGCGGTAACGTGCCGGTTGCGGCCGCGGGTGACCGGGAGCGTCGGATGCGCTAGGCTCGCGTTGTACGTCTTTTCAGTCGGGCCGGGAGCGGGGCGATGGCATGGCGGCGAATGGTGCTGCAGATAGGCATGGGGACCGACATCCGCGGCGGCGATTATACCAAGGCGGGGGTGCGCGCGCTGCGCGACGCGTTGTGGCACAATTCCTTGAGCGTCGCCGACGCAGTCGGCCAGCCGGTCGACGCGATGCGGGTCGAGGTCACGATCGGCGTGCCGCAACCGGGCCGCGTCGACAAGGCGGCGGTGCTGGCGGTGCTGCCGCACGGCACCGGCACGGTCGCGGTGGTCGAGGGCGGGCTCGAAATTCCGAATGCGGCCGGCACCGACAAGACGGTCATCGCCAATGCCGCGGCGGTGGTGCAGCTCGATATTGCATGAGGGCGGCAACATGACCCAAAAGCGCGTCATTCTCGAAATGGGCAGCGGCAACGATCTGCACGGCGGCGACTACACAAAAGCCGCGTTGCGCGCGGTCGACGACGCGATCCATCACAGCTCGCTGACCTTTATCCGCACACTTGGGCTCGACGCGCGCCGCATGCAGGTCGAGGTTACGATCGGCGTGCAGCGGCCGGAACGGGTCGATGCGGCCAAGGTCAAGGCGACGCTGCCGCATGGCGAGGTCGTCGTGAAGGTCGTCAAGGGCGGTCTCGACATCGCCGACGATGAAACCGGCGACATCGCGGTCATCGCCAGCGCCGCCGTTGCGGTGCGGCTTGATCTGCCGCCGGCGGCGGCGTGAACGTATCGATCGACGCTTCCGGCAGCGATCGATGCCGGTTTCACGTGAAACATTGGCGCAGCCGTATTCGACGCGGGTTCGCGCTGACCCGGACGATGCTTCGCTGGCCCATGAACGAAGCAGCCTCGGTTCTTGTGGTTGTTGAACTCGCCAATGGAGGGTCAAGGGATTAACTCTGGCGCAGGAGGCAGCCATGTTCTTTAGAATATTTTGGACGATTTTCGCTCTGCTGGTTCGCGATTTTGGCGTTTTGCGGCGTCGGGCCGATGCAGGGCGTGTGGCTGCGGGTACCTTTCGGTTTGGCATTCCTGTTCATCGCGTTCGTGATCTGGACGCGCGATGGCCGGGTTCGCCCGGCCTTGCGTCGATCCGGGAAGCGGGGACGAGCATAACGGTAAGGACACCCACCGCTTTTCCGGTCATGCGGTGATCTCGGGGAACGTTCGGACGTAAGAGGGAACGCCGGGACGGCGGGGCCGTCCCGGCCTTTTGGCGCTGCCGGCTACTTTGTCGGACAGATCTTCCAGACGACGCCGGTGCCGGGGAACTGAACCAGCGGTGCATCTGCGGGATTGACATAGCGGGTGGCGCCGCCGGGGCCGCCGCCGGGGTCGCGCACCGCGCCGTAATCCGCGACATAGGCGCAGCCGTCGGGACCGAACCTGACATTGGTCGGCCGGTTGAACCCAGCCGGATGGGTTTTGCTGATAAACGCCTGGTCCCCGGTGTCGTTACGGGCGAAATCCTCGAAGGCGAGCTGCAGCGGGCCGCTCGAGTTCTGATTGAAGTTGATCAGCTTGACTTCATGCCCAACCTCCGGGCCCGGAGGGACCGCATTGGGCGGCGAGAACCCGAAATCGCCTTCGAGACTGTAGAGCGCCGCGCCGGGCAGGAGCGGACCGCCGACGAATGAGCTCGGCACGAAGTCGATGCCGGTGAATGACGAATCCGCGGCCTCGATCGCCAGCGGCGCCGTGACCGGCTGCGGCGGAAAGGCCAGCACATCGCGCATCGGCACATCCTCGGCAAGGATGCGGTCGAGGCTCGCCGGCGTGCAGAAGCTCGGCGGGTTGCTCGCGTCGAAGACGCAGAGGTCGTCGGACGCGCCGCCGATCGGGCTGAACACGGACTGGCTCGTCGGCAGAAAGCCGTAAACGTCGGGCCAGCCGTGGTAGACCGGCGAGCCGTCCGGGTTCTGGTAGTCGATCGAGAACACCTCCGGCGCGCCGTTCGACGGCCGCGAGCCGCGCTCGTCGGCGCCGTCCTCGCCGACCAGCAATTGGCCCGCCAGCGGATGGTCGGCGGGCGCGAAGCGGATCGCATAGCCGTTCCTGTGCCCCCAGCCGTATACCTCGATGTTGCTTGGATTGCTGAGTTTTGCCCGCAAGGTGGCGCCGTCGCAGACGCCCTTGCGCACTTTGCCGGTAAACGAGTTGAAGAAGGCTTTGATCGTCCCGCCCGGGTTCCTCGTCCCGAACGGCGAATAGCCGCTGGATTTGACGCCCTTGCCGGAATTGAACAGGTTGTTGCTGAGCGTGATGTCGGCGCAAGGGATGTCCGACTGGTTCTGGCCGCCGCCATTGTCACGGCCGACGACACCGCTGTTGGTCGTCGACCCCTGCGACCAGTAGATCCAACCGCCCCCGAACGCGAACTGTTCCGACGGGTGGTCGCCGGTCGGAAGGTCGGTGATGAAAGGCGTCACCTTGCCGGTCGTCGGGTCGACGGTGACGATGCGAGAGCTGTTGTTTTGCCCGTTATGAGTGTGGGTTGCCTGGTTCGAATCGCTGGCGAACAGCCGGCCGCCGGCCAACCCGTTCTCGAACGCGATATCGATCGAGGGTCCTTCGGCCTGGAGGCCGCCGGTCTGGGTCGTGCCTGAACCGGTGGGCTTGGCCAGCGGACCGGCGATCTTCTTGCCGCTCTGGTTGAACACCAGGATATCGGGGGTGAACGGGTTGGTCGGGTCGAAGTCGCCGGTCCCGAATGTCGACTGGTCGTTGCACTGACTGGGCAAACCATGCCCCAACTTGAGCACGAACACCTTGAAGCTGCTGCTGCTGCCAAGAAAGGCGATCCCGGTCGGCGCGTTCAGCCCGGCGGCGAAGACAGAGACAGTGAAGCCGGCCGGCACATTGATGTCCTGGCCATGCCCCGGAGCGTAAAACACGGTTTCCGTGGGGCAGAGCGGGTTCTTAACGACATTCGTCGCCAGCGCGGTCGCCGGCAGCGCCAGGCACGCCGCCGCCGAAAGTATTGTGCCAAATGACGGTGATGCTTTAAATCTCATGGCGATGCCCTCCCATTTCTTTGCCTTAGGCAAAGAATTTGATTTTTGCACTTCGGCCAGATGCCTCGGCCGTGTCAGCTTGCACGGCCGCAGAGGCCGCCGTCAACCAATAATTAAAGTTATTGGCAGGAGCCTGCCGTGCTAGACGAGAGGCGCGGCCGCGCTCGTTCGGCACCGTCGCGCCCATCGCGTCCGGCTGAGAGCTAGTGAAAAAATTGGCCTGCGATCCGCACCTCCTGCTGCACTCTCACCGTGCGTCCTTGGAGATGCGCCTGATCCTGGGGAAGCCGCGAAGCGGCTGCTCGCCCTTTGAGACGCCGCCGCTAGGCGCCGGCTGCCTCAGGAGACGCAGTGCGCCTATCTAGCCATTTTGTTAATCTTTCACGACCTCTGAGGCCGTGGGTTTCGCTGGACGGCCAACCCGACCCTCGGCCGTCGTCGGACCAAAAACTCGACAGCCGCGCCGCACACCCATAAATTCTGCGGCCATGACGAAGGTTAGCCCGCAATACGACGTCGTCGTGGTCGGCGGCGGCCATGCCGGCTGCGAAGCCGCGGCAGCAGCGGCGCGGGTCGGGGCCCGCACGCTGTTGTTGACTCACAAGCGCGCGACGATCGGCGAGATGTCCTGCAACCCGGCGATCGGCGGGCTCGGCAAGGGGCATCTCGTGCGCGAGATCGACGCGCTCGACGGCATCATGGGCCGGGCGATCGACCGCGCCGGCATCCAGTTCCGCATCCTGAACCGCAGCAAGGGGCCGGCGGTCAGGGGGCCGCGTGCCCAGGCCGACCGCAAGCTCTACCGCCGGGCGATTGCCGTGCTCCTCGCCGAGACGCCGAACCTCGATATCGCCGAGGCCGCCTGCGAAGACCTGCGGCTCGAAGCCGGCCGGGTCTGCGGCGTCGCGACCGGCGACGGCCGGGAGATCGCCGCCCCGCGCGTCGTCCTGACGACTGGCACCTTCCTCAATGGCCTCATCCATATCGGCGCCGAGAAGATTGCGGCCGGGCGGGTGGGCGAGGCGCCGGCGCTCGGCCTCGCCGCCACCCTCGCCCGGGCGGGGTTCGCCCTCGGCCGCCTCAAGACCGGCACGCCGCCGCGGCTCGACGGCAAGACGATCGACCGGGCGGGGCTCGCGGCGCAGCCCGGAGACGACCCGCCGCCGCCCTTCTCGTTCGTCACCGACCGGATTGCGACGCCGCAAATCCTCTGCCACATCACCGCGACGACCGCGGCGACGCACGCGGTGATCCGCGCCAATCTCGGCCGTTCGCCGCTTTATTCCGGCGACATCACCGGCATCGGGCCGCGCTATTGCCCGTCGATCGAGGACAAGGTCCTGCGCTTCGCCGAGCGCGAGCGGCACCAGATCTTTCTCGAACCCGAGGGGCTCGACGACGACACGATCTATCCGAACGGCATCTCGACGTCGCTGCCGCGCGATGTCCAGGAGGCGCTGTTGCGCACCATTCCGGGTCTCGAACATGCGGTGATGCGGCGTCCGGGCTACGCGATCGAATATGATTTCGTCGACCCGCACGAGCTCTATCCGAGCCTCGAGACGAAGAAGATTGCCGGCCTCTACTTCGCCGGCCAGATCAACGGCACCACCGGCTACGAGGAGGCGGCAGCGCAAGGCCTCGTCGCCGGGCTCAACGCGGCGCTCGCAGCCGCCGGTTCGGCGCCGCTCGTGCTCGACCGGGCCGACGGCTATATCGGCGTGCTGGTCGACGATCTCGTCACGCGCGGCATCGGCGAGCCCTATCGCATGTTCACCTCGCGCGCCGAATACCGGCTCGTGCTGCGCGCCGACAACGCCGATCGCCGGCTGACGCCGATCGGGTTGCGCGTCGGCTGCGTCGGCGCCGCGCGCGCCCGGCGTTTTGCCGGGAAGATGGCGGCGCTCGACGCGGCGCGCCGGCGGCTCTCCGAGCTTAAGATGACGCCGCCGGCGCTCTCCCGCCACGGCATCGCGGTCAACGCGGACGGCATTGCCCGCAGCGGCTTCGAGCTCCTTGCCCATCCCGGCCTCGATCTCGCCCGGCTCGCGGCTCTGTGGCCCGAATTCTTGAAGGTCGCGCCGGAAATCACCGAGCAACTCGAAGATCGACGCGCGCTATGCCGGCTATCTCGACCGCCAGGAACGCGACATTGCCGCGTTCCGGCGCGACGAGGCATTGCTGCTGCCCGAAGATCTCGATTACGCGTCAGTCGGCAGCCTGTCGCGCGAAATCTCCGACAAGCTGGCAAAGGCCCGGCCGGCGAGCCTTGGCACCGCGGCGCGCATCTCCGGCGTGACCCCGGCGGCCCTCGTGGCGCTGTTGCAGCATGTGAAGCGCCGTGCGGCGTGAGCCGCCGCTCGGCGCGGCCGGCTTTACCGAGATCTTTCCGGTTTCACGTGAAACATTGGCCCGGCTCGCCGCGTTCGTGGCGCTCCTCAAGCGCTGGTCGGTGCGGATCAACCTCGTCGGCCGCGACACGCTCGCCGATCCGTGGCGCCGCCACATCCTCGATTCGGCGCAGCTGCGGCCACTTATTCCCGAGAATGCGGCAACTCTTGTCGATCTCGGCAGCGGCGCCGGATTTCCGGGCTTGGTGCTGGCGATCCTCGACGCGCCCAACCTCGAGTGCGTCGAGCTCGTCGAGGCCGATTTGCGCAAATGCGCCTTCCTGCGCGAGGCGGCCCGGGTCACCGGTGCTCGGGTCGCGATCCGCCAGGCGCGGATCGAAACCCCGCCGCATCGCCCGTTCGATGTCGTGACGGCGCGCGCCCTGGCGCCGCTCGACCGGCTCCTCGCGCTCGCCCGCCCGTTTATCGCGGCCGACGGCCTTTGCCTGTTTCTGAAGGGTGCCCAGGTCGGCGAGGAATTGACCCTCGCCGGCAAAGACTGGACAATGACGGCGACGTCGACGGCGAGCCGTTCGGATCCGCGGGGGGTCGTGCTGCAATTGCGACAGGTCGTTCGTGCATCTCGCAGCGTTTGAGTTGGCATCCGATCCGCCGGCCGCCGGCGGTAGCCGGATCGTTGCGATTGCCAATCAGAAGGGTGGCGTCGGCAAGACGACGACGGCAATCAACCTTGCCACCGCACTCGCGGCGGCCGGCCGGCATGTGCTGTTGATCGATCTCGATCCGCAAGGCAACGCCAGCACCGGGCTCGGTCTTGACCGGCGAGTGCGGATGGCGACTATCCATGAACTGCTCGCCGGTGAGGTCGCCCTGGCCGAAGCCAGCATCGCAAGCGGCATCCCGCGCCTCGCTATTGTCCCGGCCTCGGAGGATTTAGCCGGCGCCGAATTCGAGTTCGTCGGGCATCAGGGCCGCGAATTTCTGCTGCGCCGTGCGCTCGCCGGCCGGACTGGCGATTTCAACGAGGTGCTGATCGACTGTCCGCCGTCGCTGAACCTGCTGACCGTCAACGCTCTCGTCGCCGCCGACGCAGCGCTGGTGCCGCTGCAGTGCGAATTCTACGCCCTCGAAGGACTGACACAGCTGTTGCGCACGATCGAGCGGGTGCAGCGGGTGCTCAATCCGCGCCTCGAATTACACGGCCTCGTGTTGACCATGTACGACCAGCGCAACAACCTCTGCGAGCACGTCGCCGAGGATGTGCGCGGCCATTTCGGCGCCAAGGTGTTCGAGACGATGATCCCGCGCAATGTGCGCATCGCCGAGGCCCCGTCGCACGGCAAGCCGGTCCTCGTCTACGACCGCGGCTGCGCCGGCTCGCAAGCCTATATTCGGCTCGCCGACGAACTGCTGCGCCGTGGCGATGCCGCTTCACGGCACGCCGGCCGGTCATGAGCGAGCGGGCCGTCGGCGAACGAGCCCGACGGCGGCCGCTCGGCCGCGGCCTCGCGGCCTTGTTCGGCGAGGCGGCGGCGGACGGCGCGGAGGTCGGGGCGACGCTGCGACAGGTGGCGATTGCGGCGATCCGGCCGAGCGCGTTGCAGCCGCGCCGTCTGTTCGCCGAGGCTGAACTCGAGGCGCTCGCGCACTCGATCCGCGAGCAGGGGATCCTGCAGCCGCTCCTGGTCCGGCCGCTCGGCGCCGACGGTTGCGGGTTCGAGCTGGTGGCGGGCGAACGGCGCTGGCGCGCCGCGCAGCGTGTCGGGCTGCATGAGGTGCCGGTCGTCATTCGCGCCCTCGGCGATGCCGAGGCAGTCGAGGTGGCGCTCGTCGAGAATCTGCAGCGCGAGGATCTGTCGGCGCTCGAAGAGGCCGCCGCCTACCGCCGGCTGATCGACGAGTTCGGCCGCACCCAGGCGGCGCTGGCCGCGGCGCTCGGCAAGAGCCGCAGCCACGTCGCCAACACGCTGCGCCTCTTATCTCTGCCGGAGGCGGTGCGGCAGCGGCTCGACGACGGCAGTCTGTCGGCCGGCCACGCCCGCGCGCTGCTGGCCGCCGCCGACCCGGCGGCGCTCGCCGGCGAGGTGATCCGGCGCGGCCTCAACGTGCGCGCCACCGAGCGCCTCGTGCAGCGCCGCACCTCATCGCGGGCCCGGCCGGCGCGGCCGGTCCGCGATGCCGATATTGCGGCGCTCGAGCGCGAACTCGGCGCGCAACTCGGGCTGCGCATGACGCTCCACCAGAAATCCCGCGGCGGCGCCCTGACCCTGCATTACCGCAGCCTCGACCAGCTCGACCGCCTGTTGCAGCTGCTGCGCGCCCCGTAGGGCGGAGCCCCATGGCAGAAGCCGTAGGTATTCCGCCTTGCCTTTTCCGCGGCAGAACAAGGGAACCGCCCGGCGGGACCCGCCGGCTTATTCTTGTCGTCACTGCGAGCGCAGCGAAGCAATCTCGATGCCGCAGACTTCGCGACGACAAGATTGCCGCGGCGCCTGCCGACGCCTCGCAATGACAGCGGGTATTTATCAGGATACGAGTTTCATCCCCAGCGGGCCGGTCAAGGCCGGCGGGAACTCGCAACAATTGACAGGGGCTGCACCCGCGCCTTTTGGCGGCAGATTGAGCCGTCGCTCCTGGTGAGGGCGTGGGCCCTTGATTTGGAACGAATCATAAACACATGAGTGGCGCAAGCCAGCTTGTGGTGCAAAGGTCGCGTTTTGACGGGAGCTATTGCCGAGCCGCTTCATGCATACGGCTCCTCGCTGTTTTACGAATCTTAAATCCTGGAAAATCAAAAGCTTGATCCTGATCCCTTTTTACCTCTCGCGCGCGACCTACGCGGGCGCTTCGCCAACGGCCGCTCCGGCCACGAAAAGATTGGTGGATTACGGTCTCGCTAATCCACCCTGCGCGCCGCTCTTGTATCGGCCGACGGTCAGCCGGCGAGGCCGTTCAGCGCCGTCGCCAGCGGTTGCGGCGCGACAGGTCCGGCGGTGG
Source organism: uncultured Alphaproteobacteria bacterium (assembly GCA_963790875.1). Taxonomy (GTDB): domain Bacteria; phylum Pseudomonadota; class Alphaproteobacteria; order ATCC43930; family CGMCC-115725; genus AP-15. The sequence continues at coordinate 437,650 of CAWBQT010000008.1, read as the reverse complement.
CGGCTGCGGCGGCGAACACGGCTGCTTCCTCGCAGTGCAAAAAACCGGCGATTGTGTGTGTCGCGATCCCGGCTTCCCTGAGGCGTTCGGCGGCGACGCGGCGCGCCGGCGAATTTGCCGGATCGCCGCTGACCAGCCAGACGACGTGCCAGCCTTCACCGGCCAATTTGCTGACGCGCGCGATGTCGCCAGCCGCCGCCTCGACGAGCACGCGGCGCGGGACCAAAGCGAGGGTGGCGGGGTCGGCCGCACCGTCGTGCAAGACGACGTCGGCTGCGGCCAGCGCCGCGAGGGCCGGCCAGGACAGCGCTCCGGGTCGCTCCGGGTCCGAACCGATCAGGAAGACCGAGCCGGCATCGGATCGAGTACCGGTCGTGGTGGTTGGCGACGAGCCCATCGGGCCCTCCACGCTGATGGAGTTGGTGTGCCAAACATATTCATCGATTTTGGACTGTCAATCTGGCTAATATTACACCATTTCAAGGTGATATAACGACGACGGGCATTTGCCGACGCGCGTGCTTTCATGCGATCCTGCGGCGTCGTCGCCAGCGGAGGGTAAGGTGCTGACCGTCCTCGATCTCAATGCCGAATTCGCCAAGCTCAAGATGTTGCGCGGGCGTACGCCGGAGACGCCCGAAGCCGACCGCCAGGGCGCGTTCGCGCGACTGGCCCCGTACCGCGACAGCGCCATCAATGTCGCCAAATTTTCGGGCGAAGGCCCGTGGGAACGGCACCCGAACGGCGACGAGATCGTGCAGGTCGTCGACGGCGCAACGACGTTCCACATAATGACGGATGACGGGCCGCAGTCGCACGCGCTGAAGGCGGGGATGGTCGTGATCGTGCCGCAGGGCGCGTGGCATCGCTTCGAGGCGCCGGACGGGGTCAGCCTCTTGACCGCGACGCCGCAGCCGACCCAGCATCTGACATTCGCGATCGACGACCCGCGCACTCTCGATCAAACGCCGGGCAGTTGAGCGCCCGCTTCGCCGCCTTCGGTCAATAGGGGACCTTGTCCGGCTTTTCTTTGTACTGCTTCCAGACGACAACGGCCTCGGCGCGCATGATCTGCTCGGCCGGGATCGTGCGGTGTCGCGTCGGCTGCCGCAATTGCGCAAAGATCATGCTGTCGTCAAAACCGCCGTATTCCAGCGCGTCGTCGACCGTCGCGCCGTAATAGATCCGCTCGATCCCGGCCCAATAGGACGCCGCGGCGCACATCGGGCAAGGCTCGGCGCTCGTATACATCGTGCAGCCCTTCAGCTTGAAGCTGCCGAGCTTCTTGCAGGCGAGGCGAATGGCTTCCATCTCGCCATGCCAGGTCGGATCGTTCTCGGCAACGACCCGGTTAGCGCCTTCCGCGACGATCTCGCCGTCCTTGACGATGACCGCGCCGAACACGCCGCCGGCATTGTCGACGAGCGACGTCCTGGCAGAGAGCTCGATCGCCCGCTGCATGAAGTTCCGATGTTGCCCGTCGTCCGGCATCTCGCGATCGCTCCTGCGGATACGATAATCCTCGCCGGCGGGTTCGCCAGGCGCAGCGCGGAAGCAATCACAGTGAAGCTAACAGCGGGTTAAACCGCGAAAGGGCTCAGGCCAACCATTCGAAAACGACGATTTCCGCAATGTAGAGGCCGATCAGCAGACCGGTCCCCAAGGGGGTGATCCACCGCGCCCTCGGGCGTGACGGCCGCAGCCACCAGTCGAGCACGCGATTGATGACCGGCATTACCGGCCAGGTCAGCAACCCGACGCTGAGCGCGTTGCCGACGAAAGTGCCGACCGCCACATTCAATCCTCGGGTCAACGGCGGCAAAAAGCGCAGCTCCAGCATCACGATCGGAAACAGCATCAGCAACACGACCATCGCCTGTTTCCAGTTCGCCGGCGTCCCGCCGATCTCTTCGGCCGGAAACCAGCCGGCGAATGGTTCCGCCAGCCGCCGGCTCGACCAGCCTTCGACCAGCCTTTCCGATGTCGCAACGAGACGGCGGCGCTCGGGCGAGCCCAACCAGCCATCGAGCTCCCCCGGGGTCGCAAAGCGGATCAGGGTGGTCCAGAATTTCTGCCGGCACGATGGCGCCTGCAGATAGGTCCCGCGATAGCCGGCGAAGGTCGCCTGCGCCTCCTGGATTTTCCCGAGCCAATCGAGGTAGGCGCTCGCCATGCCGGGCTTGACCCGCGTCGTGATCGCCTCGGTGACGCTGCCCTGGGCATGGAAATCGGCTGCCGCCGCTTCCTCGAGCTCGGCCGCAGGCTCGACGAGTGCCCGAGCCTCTTCATGGAGATCGCAGCGTGATCGCGAGGCGCGCCAGTCGGCGAGGGTCTCTTCGTCACGAAATTGCAGAACCATCTGCCATTCGCGCGAAGTGCCGGCGACCGGGATGAACTCGATGCTGAGAAAACCGGGCCTGGCCGCCACGGCCACGGCCATCCGCGCCTGCCAGGAGAAGAATGCGCTCGCCCGATCCTCGCGAACTCGCAGCGCTACCGCGATCGCCGCGACCGGCGTCTCATCGCCCAACGGAGCTCCAGGATCGACCTTGTCCAGCGTCTATTTTTATAGGGCGAGAGGTGGAGCTCCGGTTAATCGCAGCAGCGTTTCCCGAGTGGCTCAGGCGAAAAGGCGCAATGCGGTCAATGTCGCCGTGCCGGAGCCGCTCTTGTTCGGCACGATCGTCAGCCGAAGATGGCTCGCTTGGCGCCGCTCGACGCGTTGATCCTCGCGCTCGAAGGTCGCGCCGCGCGGGCTGAAATTGTATTCCTGGACCAGGATCTGCCGGTAGCTGCGGCCGCCGTCCTCGGAGATTTCGACGCGCACCTCCTGGGTGCGCTCGAATTCCCGTTCCTCGGCCGCGTAGATGAGCCGCGAAAGCGGCTGCGGCTCGTCGAATTCGACGACGATCTGCTCCGACACGTTCGGGCGGGCGCTGACCCAGCGCGGGGCGCCCGGCCCGTCTTGTCCGTCGAACAGATGCTCGACCGGGTCGGTCGGCCGTTCCGACGAGTAGCGGATCGTCGCCGATTGCGCGACGTCGATTTCCCCGTCGGCGCGAAAATTCTCCGCAGCCGGCGCGTCCAGCGAACGTTTGCGCAGTCGCATCGGGCCTCCTTTGGTCGTCTTCGCCATCGCTTCATAGACGCTTTTACGGTGGAAAGGGTTCCGGGAGCGAACGCGACGGGAGGCGCGTTGCCCGGATTTCGCTGGCTGCAAGGGAGGAGAGGTGGCGGTACCGTCAACCGGCGCGCGATTGACTGCGGCGAGGGAATTGGCCGATCCAGCGTGCTGAACTTCTTGATGCCCGACAAAGACACGGGTCGGCCCGTCGGGGAAGCCGGCAACAGCCGCGGCCGAAATCCACGCCTGACCCCGCCTTGGCGCCGGTGTCCGCGGCGGCGACGACATCGCGGAGCGCAGGCGTCGGCGCCGGCCAGTCCCTGAGCCTCGGCATCGTGGTGATGCCGTCGCTCGTTCTGGCGATCGGCGCCGCCGTGCTTGCCGGATCGCCAAAACGAGCCCGAACCAGCCCGCCGGACGGCTCCTTGTCAGTAGGTCGAAATCTCGACCGAGTTTTGGTCCGGATCGTCGATGTAGACGGATTGGATTTCCCCGATCGCGCCGGCTCGCGGTCCCTGCATGCGCACCGGCACGCCGCACTCTGCGAGGTGGGTCGTCACCTCGCCGATCGGCGTCTCGGTGACAAAGCAGATATGCGCCGGCATGCGTTTTTCTCCGCTCGTCGCCATCGGGCCACGGGCAAGGTCGAGATGGATCTTCTGCTGGCCGAAATAGAGCGCGGCCCGGCCCTCGCCCATGGCTTCGGCCCGCATGCCGAGCACCCGCTTGTAAAATTCGACGCTGCGGTCGATATCGGCGACGGTCAGGTTCAGATGGTCAATGCGTTCGATCTTCATGGCCGGCCTCGTCGGTTTGGCGACAATGAGAGCTTGCCACGATCGATTGGCGCGTGCCACCGAGGATTGGGGGTCGCATGCGAGGAAACCCAGCGCCGATCTCTTTCGACGAGGCGGTCGCCAGCATCGACGCCGCGTTGCGGCCCGTCCGGGCGGAGCCGGTGCCGCTCGGCGAGGCGAGCGGACGGGTCCTCGCCGAGAACCTCTGCGCCGCGGCGCCGATCCCGTCCGCCAATCGCGCGGCGGTGGATGGCTTCGCCGTGCGCGCCGAGGCAAGCCTCGGCGCCGGCCCCTACAATCCGATCGACTTGCCGCTCCTCGCGGTAGCGGCCGGGGCTGTACTGCCGGCCGGAACCGATGCGGTCATCGCGCTCGATGCTGCCGAACCCGACAGAAGCGGCCGGATCGGCGTCGTCGAAGCGGTGGCGCCGGGTGACAATGTCGAGCCGCGCGGCGCGGTCGCTGCGGAGGGCGCGCTGCTCGCCGCTGCCGGCACCCGGCTCGCCATCGGCCATATCGGCCTCCTCGCGGCGGCCGGCGCCGCGACGGTGGCGGCGATACGCCGGCCGCGGGTCCAAATCCTCTGCGCCGAACCGGCGATGCCGATCCCAGACGACAACGGCCCGATGCTGCGCGCCGCCGTCGAACGCGACGGCGGCATCGTTGTCGCACTCGCCAGTCTGCCGCGCTCGCAATCCTCCCTCGCCGCGGCGCTTGCCGCGGCGCCAGGCGATATCGTGCTCGTCCTCGGCGGCACCGGCCGCGGAGCCGATGATCATGCCGCCGTGGCGCTCGCCGCGATAGGCGACCTCGCATTTCACGGCGTCGCCCTGCACCCCGGCCAGACCGCCGGCTTCGGGCGGACCGGGAACGGCGTGCCGGTCGTGCTGCTGCCGGGCATGCCGGCGGCCTGTTTGTGGAGCTACGAGCTGTTTGCCGGGCGTGCGATCCGCCGGCTCGGCGGGCGTGATCCCGCGCTGCCGTACCGGGCGCGCGAAGTGACCGTGGCGCGCAAGCTCGTCTCGGCGATCGGCATGACCGAGATCTGCCCGGTGTTGCTCGCCGCCGACGGCAAGATCGAGCCGCTGCCGTCCTTCGCCGAGATCGGGTTGCGGGCCGCGACCCTGGCCGCCGGTTTCGTGATCATTCCGGCGCCGCGGGAAGGCTATCCGCCGGGCGCCGTCGTGACCGCCCATCTTTATGATGAGGTTCGAGCGAACGGAGGGCGGTCATGAACGACAATCCTCGACCGTTGCTCCGGGCGGCGCTGCGCGATCTAGCTCGGCAGGAGCAGTTCCTCGACGTCGTCGGCCGCGACGAGGCGACGGCGCGCTTTCATCGCCATCTGGCGCTGCGCCCGGTCGGCGCTGAAACCGTGTCGCTCGCGCAGGCGCGAGGCCGGGTCCTCGCCAGCCGGGTGGTCGCCGAGGTCGACGTGCCCGGTTTCGATCGGGCGAATGTCGACGGCTTTGCCTTGCGCGCCGCCGATACCGAGGGCGCTGGTGCTGGCGCACCGAAGATCCTGGCGCTGAACGGCGAGGTGTTGACCCCCGGCGTCGCGCCGGTCGTCGCCGTGACGCCGGGCACGGCGACGTTGATCGCCACCGGCGGCATGGTGCCGCGCGGCGCCGACGCCGCGGTCATGATCGAGCACACCGAGACTTGCGAACTGGCCGGCAGCCCGGCCGTCGCGATCCGCCGCCCGGCGGCGGCCGGACAGTTCATCGCCTTCGCCGGCAGCGACCTGGCGCGCGGCGAGACCGTGCTGCGCGCCGGGCAGCTGTTGACCTCGCGCGAGATCGGGATGCTCGCCGCGGTCGGCGCCGCCACGGTTAAGGTCTGGCGGCAGCCGCGCGTCGCGATCCTGTCGACCGGCGACGAAATCGTGGCACCGGGCGAGAAGCTGCGGCCCGGCATGGTCTATGATTCGAACGCCGCGATCCTCGCCGCCGCGGTCGAAGAGGCGGGCGGTACTGCCGTGCCGCTCGGTGTCGGCGCCGACGACGAAGCCGTATTGCAGCGGCGCATCGCCGAAGGTCTCGCCGCCGCCGACATCGTGCTCCTCTCAGGCGGCACCTCGAAGGGCGCCGGCGACCTCTGCTACCGCGCCGTCGCGGCCTTCGACGATCCCGGGATCGTCGTGCATGGCGTGGCACTCAAACCCGGGAAGCCTCTCTGCCTGGCGGTGACGTCAGGCAAGCCGGTCGTCGTTTTGCCCGGGTTTCCGACCTCGGCGATCTTCACCTTTCACGAATTCGTCGCGCCGGTCATCCGCCGCTTCGCCGGCTTGCCGGCGCCGGAGGCGGAGCGACTGCCGGCGACCTTGCCGCTGCGGGTCGCTTCCGAACCTGGCCGCACCGAATATCTCTTGGTGTCGCTGGTGCGGGACGCCGCCGGCAAGGGGCTCGCCGCCTATCCGACCGCGAAAGGCTCGGGTGCCGTCACCGCCTTCAGCCAGGCCGACGGGTTCGTCGTGCTGCCGCAATATGCCGAGAGCGTGCCGGCCGGCACACCGGTCGAGGTGCAATCGATCGGCCGGACCCGACTTGCCGATCTCGTCATCATCGGCAGCCACTGCGTCGGCCTCGACCTGTTGCTCGACCGCCTCTTCGCCGAGGGGATCTCGGTCAAGTTGCTCAACATCGGCAGCACCGGCGGCCTCGCCGCCGCCAAACGCGGCGAATGCGATGTGGCGCCGATCCATCTGCTCGATCCGCTGACCGGCCGGTACAACGAACCGTTCCTGACCGAGACGCTGACCTTGCTCCGCGGCTACCGCCGGCTGCAGGGGATCGTCCACCGCCAGGGCGATCCGCGCTTCGCCGGCGGCACGCTCGAGGAGGCGATCGCGGCGCTGCGCGACGACCCCCAATACCTGATGGTCAACCGCAATGCCGGCAGCGGCACCCGCATCCTGACCGATCGCCTCCTTGCCGGCGCCCGGCCGCCCGGCTATTGGGCACAGCCCAAATCGCACAATGCCGTTGCCGTCGCGGTGGCCCAGGGTCGGGCCGATTGGGGCATCGCAATCGAGACCGTGGCCCGGCAATACGGGCTCGGCTTCATCCCGGCGCAGGACGAGTGTTATGATTTCGCCGTCCCGAAATCGCGCCTCGAACGGCCGGCGGTGCGCCGCTTTCGTGAATTGCTGGCCGAGCCGGCATTGCGCGAGGAGCTCATGAGCCTCGGCTTCGGGCTCGCCGACCTGCGCGCCTGATCGTGTGGAACCGGGGCGAGAGCCACAGCGACGGCGCCCGTAATTACTCTCTGCCGCCCCCTCGATGGGGGCGGGTCGGAGTGGGGGTGAGGCGACGCGCAGCCGACAGCCGGCCTAGTCCATCACCGGGTTGCGGCCCGCGCCTTCTCGAGATCGAGGGCGTTGCTTGCCGAAGCCACCTCGCCCAATCGCGAGCCGCGCGTCACGGCGAGTGCCGCGCGGGCGGCCTCGTTCTCGGTGATCTTCGCCATGATCGCCTCCTTGGCGCGGTCGAAGACGCCGCGGTTGGTGGCGACGAAGTCCTGCGACTGCCGCAGCCTGGCGAGATGGCCGTTGATTTCGGGCACGACATAGCGGGCGACCATGTCCCAGCTGCGCCGGGTGTTCTCCGGGTTCGCCCAGTCATGGACGAAGCCGACGACGGTGCCGAAGCCGCCGCTCACTTCGAGCACCGATTTGATCCGGTCGACGAGGTCGTCCGGCGTGCCGATCGTCGCCGCGGCGCCGTCGCCGAACGCGGTCTTGTCGACCGCCTCGTCGGGATCGGTGAAGGGCGTGGCGCCCGGCCGCTGCAACGTGCCGACGATGTATTGATTGTGGTGACGTAAGAGGCCGTGGCGGGCCTCGGCGCGCGCCTGTTCGCGGGTCTCGGCGATATGCCAGCTCAGCAGCACGCGCCAGTCCTTGCGATCGACGGCCGTGCCGTGCTTCGCCGCGGCGGCCTCGGCGAAACCCCATTGCGTCGCCAGCGCGTTCAAACCTTCGCTCGACATCGAGCCGATCGAGATGACGCCGATCCCGTGCTTGCCGGCGAGCGTCATGCCCGACGGGCTGATCTGCGAGGCGACGGCGAACGGCATCTCCTCCTGCAGTGGCAACAGCTGCAGCGCCGCGTCCTGCAGCGTGAACCAGTCGCTTTTGGCGGTCACCCGCTCGCCGTTGAAGAGCCGCCGGATGATGCCGATCGCCTCGTCCTGGCGATCGCGCTGCACCATCGGATCGATGCCGAGGGTATGCGCGTCCGAGGCGAGCGCCCCGGGACCGGAGCCGAAGATCGCCCGGCCGCCGGTCATGTGATCGAGCTGCACCATGCGCTGCGCGACGTTGAACGGATGGTGATAGGGCAGCGAGACAACACCGGTCGCGAGCTTGATGCGTTTCGAGCGCTCGCCGGCGGCGGCGAGAAACATCTCCGGCGAACCGATCATTTCCCAGCCGCTCGAATGATGTTCGCCGCACCAGAACTCGTCGTAGCCGAGTCGGTCCAACTGCTCGACGAGGTCGAGGTCGCGCCGGAACTGCAGCATCGGATGCTCGCCGATCGGATGGTGCGGGGCGAGAAAGGCGCCGAATTTGAGACGCGGCATCTGGGCTTCTCCGGGTTGGTCGTCGGGCGCAGCGGGATGCGACCCGTGAATTCTCCTGCGCTATCACATTCCTGCAGCGGGCAAATGTCCATGCCTTGCAGCGGGCGATCGCCGAGCGGCGGAGCTTCCGGTCGCGGCAGTCGAGCCAGCGCGGCGAGCTCTCCTTGCGTCGTCTTGGTTAAGAGCGGGATTGAGACTTGCGCCGCGCGGGAAATTCCGCCATGCGATCGCCGAGTGGCGACGCCGGATCGACCGATAGGGAGCGAATTCCGTGGCAGTGTTCTTCCGCAAGATAGGACAGGAGATAGGGCGCGCCGCGTTCCTGCTCGTGCTCGCCGCGGGCTGTGCCGGCTCTGCCCACGCCGCCGCGCCGTGCCCCAACACCGGCAGCCTGCCGGCCGAATGCACGAAGGAAATTCGGATCTGGAACGATACGCCGCGCACCGTTTATGTCGTCCTCCAAGGGGCAAGACAGCTGACAGACGCGATCGGCTGCCCGCTGTCGTCTACCCCGGGCGGCGACGTGTGGCTGCAGGCCGCGTTTGACGACTATACGAAATGCTATGCGGTCAACAATGATTATTATGTCTATGTCAATCCCAAGACCGGCATCGCCCCCAACAGCTTTGCCTCGGTGAGTGTCCCTTGGTGGTCGAAACGCCTGCCGAAGGCCCCCGACCTCTACATTGATTGGTGGCGTGGCGCGCGGATATTCATATTCGACGATCAGGTCGCGCTCAACGACAGCTATTCCCTGCTGAAAACCACGACGCAAGTGGCGTTTGCCGCTGGCTCGCCTGTCGTGTCCTGCACGAAGGTAGCCGACAATGCTTGTCTCCCCGGCCAACTGCAGATCTATCAGGTTCCGGATGCGGCCTTGATTGCCACGCACACCCCGTTCCAGTTGAACGAGTTCACGTTCGCCGACGTCAAGAAGGTGGCCCCCGATGGAAAATCCGGCGGCGATTTCATCGATTTCAACCAGAATTACAATGTTTCCGACGTCGATCAGGTTTATCTGCCGATTGCCATCGAACCGGTCGGTAATTCGGTCATCGGTTATCTTGGTACGACGTCGACCGTGGCGGCCTTCAGAACGACGCTGCGCGCCTTCACCGGACCAAACGCCAACCTGAATTGGCCGGTTTACAACAATCCGAGCGTCGCCGGCGCACCGACCTATCCCACTGCCGGCGTCAGGGTACCGGCGACTGAAACCGTATTCAATTACTACATGAATCCATCGACTTTTCCCGACGGCAAGACGCCCGAGATCATTCCCGCCATACCGCCGCCGCTTGTCCAGACCATGATGAACCAATGGACGGACTGCGTCGCGGCAAAAGGCAATTGCCCGCAGGCCGATATCTACCAGGAGGAGAACACGGTCTTCGCCAACAGCTATAGCTATTATTACACGAACTGCAAGAACGTGATTCCGCCTTACCTGCAACCGGTCAAGGGCAGTATCCCCCCGGCACCAACCCTCTACGCCTATCTGCGGTTCGTTTACGGCTGGGTTCCGTTCAACGTCAGTTGCGCGACCCCGGATCTCCCCACCACCGACATGCCGCCCTCGGGATCGCGGGCGCCGATCGACTATATTAACCTACAGTACAATTATCAGGACTCGAGCCTTACGAAACCGCAATGGTTCAACCCCTACACGCAACTCATCCATGATTCGCCCGCCAATGGCGGCCTCGGCGCTAGCGCCTATGCCTTCTCGATCGACGACCACGCCAGCTTCCTCAGCAATAGCGGCGGCGGGCTGATCATCACCGTCGGCGGGACACTGGGCTTGCCCAACCCGAACCCGTATCCGCCTCCGACGCCGCCGGTCTACCGCTATTTCGACTTCTCGGTCGATCTCGGCGCACCGGCTGCCGGCGCGCCGACCTGGGCAAACTATGGGATCTGCAGCACGACGGCCACTGTGCCGTTCCCGCCGGTTCCTGCAAATACCGGTTATTCGCTGGGCGTCGATCCCTCGGTCCAGACCTTCCCGTGCACGGTAACCCTGACCGATTCCAATAATAAGAAATATCAAATCAAAGTACTGAAAGCCGCCGTTCCGCCGAAACCGATTTGGCCGTTGTTCACGCAACCCAGCGGTTTCGACCCGAAGGTCGTCTCCTGTCCCAGTCCGGCCGGCGTCGTTCCGCCAGCGCAGTGGTGCAATTTCAGCAACGAAGTGACGCAGCCGAACTTGAAGCCCCCCGTATATTCGCTCGCCACGCGCGTCCCGTTGACCTCGCCTTAGCCTGACGGAACCCGCGCGTCCGGCCGATGGTCCGAGCGAGCGGGCCACCGGCGCCGATGCAGCGAAGCCGGGAGGGGCCGTCAGGTCGCATTGCGTTCGGCGCGCGCGGCCTGCCATATCTCGCGCGCCGCGTCGGCGTTGATCGCGGCAATACCGAGCCCGACGATCACGTCCGGCCATGCCGAACGCCAGAGAAAGGCCGTCGTCAGCCCGACCCCGACGATCGCGATGTTTCCAAGCACGTCATTCCGGGCCGACAGGAACGCCGCTCTCGTCAGGCTGCCGCCGCGATCACGGTAGCGGGCCAGCAAGAACGCGCAGCAAAGGTTGACGAAGAGCGCGCCGAGACCGGCGAGCGACAGCGGCAGCGGCTCAGGCGCAACCGGCGCGCCGACCTTCTTCCATGCGGTCCAGAGCGTCGCCACTCCGGGCACCAGCAGGATGCCTGCGAGCAGCATGCCGAGCCGCGCCCGGCTTCGTGCCGACCAGCCCAGGCCCGCCGCAACCAGCAAGCTGACCGAAGTGTCTTCTAGAAAGTCGATGCTGTCCGCGAACAGCGACACCGACCCGATGGCGACGGCTACCGTAAATTCAACGGCGAAATAGCCGAGGTTGAGAGCGGCGACGCAACGGACGACCCGGCGCAGCGCAGGATCCGAAATGTCGGGCGGCATCGGCCGACGCTATGCGCTGGCGCCGGCGAACCAGGCGTTGCCGGCTCAGGTCGGAACCCGCCGCCTCCCGCTTTCGCGGGAGGCTAACGTGTTCCGACTGGGGCTTGTTAGCGCACCGGCGAGAAGGTCGCCGGAATCAACAGCTTGTTTTCCTGTCGGACGGGCCGCACGCCGGCTTGCGGCGGCCACGCCCCGCCGGGCCGCCGCGATTCCTCGCGGACGCGGGCGCGCTCGTTGAGGTCCTTGTACACCCAGATATGGATGAATTTATTGAGCGTGCCGAGCTCGCTGGTCCAGCAGGCCGCGAGCGGCGAGAACCTCTCGCGCGCCTCGATGGCCTTGCCCCACGCCTCGAGGACTTTCGGAATGTCGCCCGGCGCGTAGGAGTAGGTACGCATCTCGTAGACGTTGCCGGTGCCGTAATTGCGGCTGCCGAGCGCCCGCATGAATGGCGCCGGGTTCATGATCTCGGCTTCCTGCCCGACGATCAGGTCCTGGCCGCCCGGCATCGCGTTCCGCTCGGTGTCGGCCGCCATTGCGGCGCGGACCCGCGTGCGGTGCTGCAGGTCATCATAGGGATAGACGTGGACGACCTGGTTGAGTGGTCCGAATTCGGTATGCCAGAAGGCACCCAGTTGCGAGTGCTTCAGGCGCAGCGGCAGCCGCTTCTCGTAGCGCTCTTCGAACTCGGCGACGCTGCCGGTGCGCAGCGTATAGGTGCGAACTTCGTAGATCATCGGCGCATCCTCCAACGGATAGGAATTGAGAAGGTGCTGTTGGGGCAGAACCGCCAGAGCGTTGTTCGGCCGAGTTGCACCGCGGTGTTCACCCCTCCCAGACCTCGCGATGGCGTGGGGGTGATCCGCGCCGAACCGACAACGGCGGATCGGCGCGGTGGGTCGACTCGATCGGAAACTGCTCCAGGGCGCGCTGACTATAGCACCCCTTGGCCACGGCCCGCGACGGCGATGCTGACCCGCTCACAATGCCGCGAAGATCTCACCGAGCCGGCGGATCGACGCCAGAGCCAGATCTTGCGGCAGCCCCGGCCACTGGCAGCGCATGATGAAGTGGTCGACGCCCAGCAGCTCTCGGTAGCGCGCGATCTCCTCCTTGACCGAGACCTTGTCGCCGGAAATCGGTCGGCGCGACGCCCCGATCCTGCAACCCCCAGGCGGCATAGGCTGCGTATTTGTATTCGAGCGGGCCGCGGCATTCCTCATAGGCGCCGGCGTGACTGGCGCCGACATGGCATTCGACGGTGATCGGGAACTCGGCCGCGCTCCGGCCACACTCTTCGAGCGCCGCGCGATAGGTCTGCATCAGCGGCTCGACCGTGGCGAGCCCGCCGCTGTTGACGATCAGCCAGGCGTCGCCGATCCTCGCCGCACGCCGGACCGACACGGCGGCCTGCCCGGCAATGTAGATGGGCGGCCCGCCGGGTCGCACCGGTTTCGCCCCGAGGCCGGCGTCGTCGACCGTGTAAAACCGCCCCCTGTGGCTGACCCGCTCCTCGGTCCAGAGCCGGCGCATCAAGGCGATGCTTTCGTTGAACCGCGGCGCCCGCTCGGCGAGCGGGATGCCGAAGGCGTCGAATTCCGGCCGGCGGTAGCCGAGACCGACGCCGAGGATATAGTGGCCGCGGGTCAGGACGTCGAAGGTTGCGGCCTCCTCGGCAACATGCACCGGGTTGAGCGGCGGCAGGATCAGGATGTTCGGCCCGATCGTCATGCCCTCGGCATGCGCCGCGAGGTACCCCATGACCGGCCCGATCTGCAGCATCTGCAGCGGCCGGGTCAGCCAGTGGTGCGGCAACCAGAGCGAGGCAAAGCCGGCGTCGCGGGCCGCGCGCACTTGCGCCACGATCTCGGGGATGCGCGCGGCGAGGTCGTAGCCCTCGGGAAACTGGGTGTTGATGAAGAGACCGACTTTCACGACCGGCTTCTCCTCGGCGGTTGACGCGCCGCCGAGCTTAAGAGCGGTGCGGCCGCGTCGGCAAGGCGGCTGGTCGCCGGCCTCGCATGCCGGCGCGCGACCGGCCTATAGTCACCATTCCGATCAGCAGAGGAGCGAGCCATGCCCGAGAGCCGACGCGTCCGGCCCACCCGTTCCGTATTGCCGACGAGCCCGCCCCTCTTGAACCCGACGCCGGCGGCAGCGCCGCTCATCCCGCCGGCGCATGTCGTCGATCTGATGACCGATGCCGGCTCGGCGGTATTCGGGGCGCGCTGGCGGGGCCAGGAGGCGAAGATCGTCGAATGCCCGGCGCTCTCCGACGCGATGCCCGAGTTCAAGACGACCTACGACATCGAGCCGCATGCCGAGGAGCGCGGCTTCGACGATTCCCGGTGGCCGGAAATTGCCGCCTCGGACCTCGGGGCGCGGCGCGGCGGCGGCATGGTGTCGTTTTACTGGTACCGCACGAGCCTGACGATGCCGGTCAACGCCGCCGGCTTCGACACCGCCGGGGCGATGGCGGTATTCCGGGTCAATATCGACGATTACGCCGAGGTCTGGGTCGACGGCGAAATGCCGCGTGCCGCCGGGCGGCCGAGCCCGGCGACGATCCAGGGGTTCAACATGCCGCACCGGCTGGTGCTCGCCAATCCGGTCGCCCCCGGCAGCAAATTCGAGATCGCGGTGTTCGCGATCAACGGACCGATCTCGGCGGCGCCGGCGAACTTCCTGTGGTTTCGCGAGGCCAAGATCGAGTTCTTCCGCTGACCGGCCGGCCGCGCCCTAACCCCAGTTCGGCGGCAGCCCTCACCCTCGCGCCAGCGCGAGGGTGAGCGCGATCCCGAAGGCGGGCTAATCGAGGGAGAAGCCGTGGGTGCGCAGATAGGCGGCAAACGCCGTACCTTCGGGTTGCGCCGCGGCCTGCCGCGCCTTGTCCTCGGACCAGCCATAGAACGCGGCATTGCCGAACGTCTCCGGGGCGCGCTGCTGCGGGATCGAATAGCGGGCGTCGCGCCGCCGGTCATAGGCGTCGACCGCGGCGGCGAGACCGCTGTCGTCGTAGCGGTCGGTATGCACCGTGACGGCGAGCGGCAGGCGCAGGCTCACATAACCCGGAGCGGCCGGATAGCCGAGGCAGAGGCCGGCAACCGGAAACACCTTGTCGGGCAGGGCCAGGATCTCGGCGACCGCTGCGGCGTGGTCGCGCAGCACGCTGATCGGGCAGCAGCCGAGCCCGGCGCTCTCGGCCGCCAACACGAAGGTTTGCAGGACGAGCGCCGCATCGACCGCGGCGTTGAAGAAGCCCTCGAGCCGGCCGTTGTCGCTTGGATGCCGGCGCAGTTCGCCGATCCGTTCGAGGCGGCGCGCGTCGCCGCAGAACAGCAGAAAGAGCGGAGCGGTGCCGATCCACGGCATGTCCGGAACGAGGGCGGCGAGGCGATCGCGACGGGCGCGATCGGCGACGATGATGACTGAGACCTGCTGGAAATCCGACTTCGAAGACGCCGAGAAGGCCGTCGCGAGCAACAATCGCAACAGCGGCTCCGCGACCGGACGGTCGAGATAGCGGCGATGGGTGCGCCGCCGCAGGATTTGCCGCAGCCCGGCGAGATCGGCGCCGTCGCCGGCCGCGGGGGCCGCGCCGTCGGCGAAGCGGGCCTGCCACTCCGCCTCCCAGCCTTGCCCGTGCTGCACCATCTGCCCCGGCCGCGCTCGCCTCCGCCCGCTCAGGCCGGCATCAGCCGGCCGAAATCGGCGGCGTCGAAATCATAGCGCCGGTTGCAGAACTCGCAGGTCACGGTGACCACCCGCTCCTTGCGCATGTCCTCGCGCTCGTCGGCCGGAAACGCGCGCAGGATAGTCTCAATCCGTTCGCGCGAGCAGCGGCAGCGCGCGGCCAGCGGGTGCGTGTCGTAGACGCGCACACCCTCCTGGTGGAACAGGCGGTACAGGAGCCGGCGCGGTGGCAGCAGCGGATCGGTGAGCTCGGCGGCCGTTGCCGAACTCATCAGCACCATCGCGCGGCGCCAGCCGTCCTCGACATCGTCGGCGATCGGACCATAGCCGCCTTCGGGCGGCACGCGCTGCAGCATCAGCCCGCCGGCGCGCCACGCGGCGCCGCGGCCGACCGCGAGCTTGATCCCGGCCTGCAGCTGTTCCGATTGCCGGAAATAATGCTGGGCGCAATCGGCGAGGGTGTCGCCGGCGAGCTCGACGATCCCCTGATAGCGGTCGGTATCTTCGCCCTGGTCGACGGTGAAGGCGATATAGCCTGCGCCGACGAGATCCGGCACCGGCGCCCCGGTATCGGCCGCCGCGTCGAGCTTGGCCGCATCGTATTGCGCGTAGCCGCGCACCGCGCCGTCGGTCGACACATCGGCGACCATCATCCGGATGGCGCCGTCACCCTTGGTCTGCAGCGTGAAGATGCCGTCATATTTGAGGGCGCCGGCCAGCAGCACCGCGAGCGTGATCGCTTCGCCGAGCAGCGTGGCGACCGGTTCGGGATAATCGTGCTGCGACAGGATGCGGTCGATCGCCGGGCCGAGCCGCACCAGGCGGCCGCGCAGCGCAAACGGATCGATCTGAAAGGGCTGGACGAGATCGTCGGGACAACCATCGGAGGAGGAGGTCAATCTGGCACGCTCCACTCAGGCAAAGCGCCGAGCGGCGCGGCGCCGGTCGACTGTCGCCATGATAGCAACCGGACTCAGCCGAGGCACCAGGTCAGAATGCCCTTTTGCGCGTGCAGCCGGTTCTCGGCCTCGTCCCACACCGCCGATTGCGGGCCGTCGACGACCGCGGCCGTCACCTCTTCGCCGCGCTTGACCGGCAGGCAGTGCATGAAGATCGCGTCGGGCTTGGCAAGCGCCATCAGCGCTTCGTCGACCCGGTAAGGGGCGAGCAGATTGTGCCGGTTGACGCTCGCCTCGGCGCCCATCGAGATCCAGGTGTCGGTGACGACGCAATCGGCGCCGGCGACGGCGTCGCGCGGCTCGGTCGTCACTTCGATATGGCCGCCCTCGCGCCGCGCCCAATCGATCAGCTGCCGCGCCGGCCGCAGCTCTTCCGGGCAGGCGAGGCGCAGCGTAAAGCCGAACCGCGCCGCGGCATGGATCCAGCTCGTCGCGACGTTGTTGCCGTCGCCGCTCCACGCCACGATTCGGCCCTCGACCGGCCCCTTCCTTTCCTGCAAGGTCATCACGTCCGCCATGATCTGGCAGGGATGCGACGCGTCGGTCAGGCCGTTGATGACCGGGACGCTGGCGTGCCGCGCCAGCTCGTCGAGTTTCCGCGGCTGGTTGGTACGGATCATGATCGCGTCGACGTAGCGCGACAAAACCCGCGCCGTATCGCCCACGGTCTCGCCGCGGCCCAACTGGCTGTCGGCGGTGTTGAGGAAGATCGTGTCGCCGCCCAATTGCCGCATCGCGATCTCGAAGGACACGCGGGTGCGCGTCGACGGTTTCTCGAAGATCATCGCCAGGGTCTTGCCGGCGAGCGGCCGGTCGCGCCGGCCGTTCTTGTAGGCAAAGCCGAGATCGAGGATGCCGCGCAGCAGGGTGCGGTCGAACCGGTCGATATCGAGAAAATGGCGCGGCGCAGAGGGCGGCTGGCGCCGCTCCTCGTCGCGCATTCCGGCGCGCCGCTCGACGAGCTTGTCGGCGAGCTTGTCTGCCCGGGGGGCGATCCGCGTTACGCCGGCCATGCCCGCGCGACCTTCTCGATGGTGCCGACCGCTTCGCCGATCTCGGCTTCGCCGACAATCAGCGGCGGCACGATGCGCAGCACATTCTCGCCGGCGGTCAGAGCCAAAAGCCCGTTCTCGCGCAGCCGGGCAACGAAGTCGGCGGCCGGCACGACGCAGCGGATGCCAAGCAGCAGGCCGGCACCGCGCAATTCGGCAAAGACCTTCGGATAGCTCTCGACAAGGCCGGCGAGCCGACCGCGCAACAGCCGCCCCATCGCGTCGACCCGCTCGAAAAAGCCGGGTTCGAGCATCACGTCGAGCACGGCATTGCCGGCCGCCACCGCCAGCGGATTGCCGCCGAAGGTCGAGCCGTGCGTGCCCGGGCCCATGCCGCAGGCGGCGCGCTCGGTAGCGAGGCAGGCGCCGATCGGAAAACCGCCGCCCAGGGCCTTGGCGATCGCCATGACGTCGGGCGGCACCCCTTCCCATTCATGGGCGAAGAACTTGCCGGTCCGCCCCATGCCGCTTTGCACCTCGTCATAGACGAGCAGCAGGTCGTACTCGTCGGCGATCTGACGCAAGCCTTTCAGATAGCCCTCGGGGGCGGCGCGCACCCCGCCTTCACCCTGCACCGGCTCGACGAAGAGCGCCGCCGTTTCCGGGCCCACCGCGGCGCGCATCTCGTTCAGATTGCCGAAGGCGACGTGGTCGAAGCCTTCCATCGGCGGCCCGAAGCCCTTGAGGTAGGCCTGGTTGCCGGCCGCCGCGAGAGTGGCGAAGGTGCGGCCGTGGAACGAACCATCGCAGCCGATGATGCGCCAGCGCTCGGGATGCCCGGTCTCGCTCTGGTATTTGCGCGCGACCTTGAGCGCCAGTTCGCAAGCCTCGGCCCCGGAATTGCCGAAGAACACCGTGTCGGCAAAAGTGTGCTCGACGAGGCGCTGCGCCAGCCGCTCCTGGCCCGGGATGTGGAACATGTTGGAGACGTGCCAGAGGCGCTTTGCCTGCTCGCTGACGGCTTCGACCAGATGCGGATGGCAGTGGCCGAGCCCGGTGACGGCGATGCCGCTCGTGAAATCGAGAAATTCGCGGCCATCGGTGGCATAGAGCCGGCAGCCTTCGCCATGGTCGACGGCGACGTCCCACCGGCCGTAGGTCGGCATAACGGGTGTAATCACGGGATCTCTCCTGCGCGGATGAACTTGGGGGAAACCGGAAACCGGGGCGCCCTATCGTCGTCGCCGACGCCGGGCCGCCGTCCTCCCCGAAACTTGGCGCTCGTCGCCTGGACCGCGCATCGCCGCTCTCCTCGCCTCGGCACCGCCGGCCGTGCCGGTTCGGCCCATGAGCAGGAAAGCGGCGGAGTATGGGGAGGGTCGGCAAACCTGTCAATTCGCCGTCCCGGCATTTGCGGTGCCCGGGCGCTACGCCGGCTCGCCTTCTCCCCGGCGGTCAGGGGAAGCTAGGCGTCGTCGCGTGCCGGGCGCGGGACAGAAAGATCATCGCCGCGGCGCCGGCGAGGCAAGCCATGCCGCAGGTGGCGAAGCTCACGGTCCAGGCGGCAAGCGGCGGGGCGCCGCCGAACTGGTCGAGGGTGATGCCGAAGACGAGCGTTCCGAGAAATCCGCCGGCGAGGCCGATGCACGAATAAACCGCCGCCGTCACGCCCGCTTGCCGAGGCGGCGCGACGGCGAGCAGGCCAGCGGTCAGATTGGCAAAATTGCCCTGGACGATGAAGCCGGCGAGCAGCGACACCCACAAGACGGCGATGTACGGCAGCTCCGCCGCGAGGCCGAAGACGGAACCGACCAACGCCGACAGCAGAAAGATCGCGAGCGCGGTGCTGCGCAAGCCAAAGCGGATCGACAGCTCGTTGCCGAGGAGGCCGGCGGGAACGCCGAGGAGATTGATCAGCGCACCCGTCGCCAGCATGCCCCAACTGCGGTCCGCAACAGCGGGCATGCCCGCCGCGCTGAAAGCGAGAAAAGCGACGATCCATTGCCGCAACCCGGCCGAGCCCCAGATCGCCGCGGCGTACCCGAAGATCAGCATCAGGACGGTGCGATTACCGAACACCGGTCGGAAGTCGAACAGCGCCGGCGGGTGCTCGGTGGTTTCGGGGTCGCCGCGCGGCAGGGCCAGCCAAGCGATAAACATTCCGCCGCCGCCGAGGACCGCGGCCAGGATGAAGGCGCTGCGCCAGCCCCAGAGCACCCCGGCGCCGCCAAGCAGAAATGACAGCGAGGCGCCAATCGTGAACGAGCTAGTATAGCACGCGGAAATGCGCGCTCGCCGCTTACCGTCAAGGCCGCCGGTCAAGGCCCGCAAGCCCGGCATGTACATGCCGGCGAGCGCAACGCCGCCGAGGGCGCGACATCCGAGCGCCGGCAGCAGCCGGTCGCTCACGGCCAGTCCGATACTGGACAGGACATTGAGCGCGCTCGCGACAAGAAAAATCCGGCGCGCCGGCAGGCGGTCGGTCAGGCCGACGAGCGGCAATACGCCCAGCATATAGCCGGCGGACGTCATGCCGGCGAGCCAGCCGCCTTGCGTATCGGACAATGACCAGACCGCGATCAACCGCGGCAGCAGCGCCGGCACGATCGAGTAGCCTGCGAGGCTCAGGATCTCGGCCCCGCAGATCGCGGCAACCACGGCGGCGGAAGGTCCGGCGCAGCCGGCGAGCGTGTGGTTTTGCTGGGGCATCAGGCACAACCCGATGGGGCCGGGGTTACCCGGCGACGACCGGCGATGCCGACGCCCGGTCCGGCTCCAGGACTTTTTCGAGCTGCTCCGGCGGCAGGATCGGCCGATCGGCGAGCCGAAAGCAGGCCGCGGTGCGGTGCGGATCGGTCCGGTAGAGCGGCGGCGCGGCGGTCAGGCACTGCGGCATCGCGACCGGACAGCGATCGGCGAATTTGCAGCCCCTCGCCGGCGCCGCGCTCGCAAACCGGCGTTCTTCGGTTCCCCAATTGCGCACTGTGCCAACCCGCGGGATCGCGCCGATCAGCAATTGCGTATAGGGGTGTCGCGGCGCTTTCACGACCGCTTCGACCTCGCCGGCCTCGACCAGCGACGCGCGGTAGAGCACCAGGATCGCGTCGGCGACTTGATAGGCTGTAGCTAGGTCGTGGGTGATATAGAGGATCGAGATCCCGAGTTCCTCGTGCAGCTGGCGCAGGCTGCCGAGGATCGTCGCGCGCAGCGAGGCGTCGACCATCGAGACCGGCTCGTCGGCGACGAGCAGTTTGGGGCGGAGCAATAGCGCGCGCGCCACCATGACCCGTTGCCGCTGCCCGCCGGACAGCTGGTGCGGATAGCGGCCGAGGATTTCCTCCGAGCGCAGCCCGACGCCGCGCAGCGCCGCCTCGATCAGCTGGCGCCCCTCGGCCCGTGAGGCCGCCAGGCCGAACTTCCGTACCGGCGTCGTCAGCGCGTGGTCGATCCGGTAGAACGGGTTGTAGACTTCATCCGGGTCCTGGAAGATCGCCTGCACCTCGCGGCGGAACTGCCGGCGCTGCCCGGCACCGAGATTCGGCAACGCGGCGCCCCGGTAGCGAACCTCGCCCTCGGAGGGTTCGATCAGGCCGAGCGCAAGCCGCGCCAGCGTGGTCTTGCCGCTGCCGCTCTCGCCGACGACGGCAATGATTCGCGGCCGCACCGGATCGATCGCCAGGGAGAAAGCTTCGAGCGCCGTCCTCTTATCCCGCCCGAAGAGGCCGGCGGCAAAGTGCTTGGCGATGCCGCGAAGTTCGAGGAGCGGCGTCATGCGCGATGACAGGCCACGTCCGATTCCGCGGCGACGGACCGCAGCGCCGGCCGCTCGCTGCGGCAGTGCTCGACGGCGATCGGGCAGCGCGGATGAAAGGCGCAGCCCGCCGGCAGGGCGCGGAGGTCGGGTGCGAGACCCGGAATGCCGACGAGCCCGCCCTTGCGCTCGAGCGAGGGCAGGCTGTCGATCAGCATCTGCGTGTAGGGATGCCGCGGCGCGGCGATGATGTCGCGGATCGGCGCCAGCTCGACGAGCCGTCCCGCATACATGATCCCGAGGCGGTCGACGAACTGCGCCATCAGCCCCAGATCGTGGCCGATCACGATCACCGCCGCATCAAGCTCGGCCTGCACGCGGCCGAGCGTCTCGATCACCTGCCGCTGCACGACGACGTCGAGCGCGCTCGTCGGCTCGTCGGCGATGATCACCTGCGGTCGCAGCGCAATCGCGACGGCGATGCAGACACGCTGCTTCATGCCGCCCGACAGCTCATGCGGGTATGCGCCGGCGACTTCCGGCGACAGCCCTACGGCGTCCAGCAGCGCCGCAATGCGGGCTTCGAGCGCCCGTTTGCCGAGCCGTTCGCCGTGATCGGCGAGCGCGTCGCGGATCTGCTGGCGAATGCGCAGCACCGGGTTGAGCGAGTTCATCGAGGCTTGCGGTACGAAGGCGATGCCGGCGAGCCGCAGTCGGCGCAACCGGTCCTCGTCCAGAAGCGACAAGTCCGTGTCGCCGAGCCGGACGGTGCCGCCCTCGATCCGGCCCGGCGGCTTGATCAGACGCAGGATGGCGAGCGCCAGCGTCGATTTGCCGGACCCGGATTTGCCCGCCAGCCCAAAGCGTTCGCCGCGGCGCAGCGCGAAGCTGACCTGGTCGACGGCGCGCACCGCACCCTGCGGCCGGTCATAGGCGACGCTGAGGCGCTCGACGCGCAGAATGCTACCGTTCACAGCGCGCGCCGCAGCCGCGGGTTGGCGATCTCGTCGAGGCCCACCGTCAGGAAGAACAGGCCGAGAAACAGCATGACGATGACAACGAGCGGTGCCGTCCACCACCACCACCAGCCGTTGATGATCGCGGCGTTGAAATTGACCCAATAGAGCGTCATTCCCAGGGTTGGAGCCTCGACCGGCCCGAGCCCCAGAACCTCCAGTCCGACCGAGGCGAGAATCGCCGCCGAGACGCTGCCGACCAAAGTCGCCGCGAGATACGGCAAGAGGTTCGGCATCAGTTCGCGGCAGATGATCTCCGGTCCGCGCATGCCGTTGAGCCGGGCGATCTCGACATAACCGCGCTCGCGCAACACCAGGACCTGCGCCCGGATGGTACGGGTCGGGCCGAACCAGGCCAAAGAGGCGATGATTATCGCCATCTGATCGACCGTCAGGCTGCCCTTCAGCGAGACGGCAATGATGATCAAGACGAGGAGTTGCGGCACCGTCAGGCCGATATCGGCAATGCTGCGAATGACCGTGTCCACGCCTCCCCGGCAATAGGCGGCAGTGAACGCCAGCACCGCGCCCAGACCGACGCCGATGAACCCGGCGATCAAGCCGATACGCAGCGTCAGCGGCGTGCCGGCCACCATCACCGCGAGCAGGTCGCGGCCCTGGCGGTCGGTGCCGAACGGATAGTCGGAGGACGGGGGCTGCAGCGCCGGCACCGACAGCGGCCGCGCGTTGGCGGTGTCCACCGTCAGCGCGCCGACCGCGACGAACATCGCCAGAATGCCGAGAATCGCAAGCCCGACTATGAGCGAGACGTTCCGGCGCAAATAGCCGAGCAACTGCTATTTCCGACGGTAGGAGATGCGCGGGTCGAGCCAGGGATATATGACATCGAGCACAAAGGTTGCGAAGCCCAGCGCCACGATCACCGTGAACACGATCCCCTGGATCAGAAAGAAATCATTCTCCTCGATCGCCTGGAACAGCAGCGCCCCGATCCCCGGATAACCGAAGATCGCCTCGACCAGCACCGCGCCGGACAGGATCTGCCCCAGCGCCAGGGCGAGCGCCGTCGCCTGCGGCACGATCGCGTTGCGCAGGCAATAGCGGATGAAGATCGTGGCGCTCTTCAGGCCCTTCGCCTCGGCGAAGGCAACGTAGTCCTCGCCCATCGTCGTCGCCATCATGCCGCGCATCGCCAGCGCCCAGCCACCGACCGAGACGAGGATGATCGATAGGGCCGGCAGGATCGCGTGGCGCAACACGTCGAGGACGAAGCTCCCGCTCCAGCCCGGGTTGGCGCCGGCGCTGTAGCCGCCGAAAATCGGCAGCCACTGCAGCCGGAAGGCGAACAGCCAGGAGAGCACCAGTCCCAAGAGGAAGAACGGGATCGCGTGCAAAGCCCATAGCGGCGGCATCAGCCAACGCAGCCATTGCGGCGCCCGCGGCCACGCCAAGAGGGCGCCGAGGATCGTGCCTGAAGCGAAGGAAAACAATGTCGTCAATCCGAGCAGCCCGATCGTCCAAGGCAGGGCTTCGCGGATCATGCCGCCGACGGTGCGCGGATAGTTGGCGATCGAATAGTTGAGATCGCCGTGTGCGACCGCGCTGAGATAGGTGAGATATTGGCGCCACAGCGGCCGATCCAGCCCGAACTTCTTTTGGTATTCGTTGACCATGTCCTCGATCCCGGCATGGACGTAGCCGCCGAGCGAAGCCTCTTCGAGCAGTTTGGTGCGTATCGGGTCCCGCCCGGACAGCTTGGGCAGGAAAAAGTTGAGCGTCGCCGCCAGCCACACGATCAGCAGGAAGATTGCGAAGCGTCTTGCGATATAGGCCGCGTGCATCAGCCTCGGCACCCGATCGAAAGTGACGCACCATCGCGATAACCGATCGAACCGCCGAGCAATAATCTTATGCGCGTTGCAGCTGCCACAGCACGATCGGAAAAGTCAGGTGCCAGGATGCGTCGTTAATGTAGGAATTGTCCGCGGTCGGCCAATTTCGCCAGTATGTCGTGTTCAACGGAATGCGGTGGTAGTTCTGCACCAGCTGGATATCCGGCAGATCGGGTAGCCAGATCTCCATCGCCGAACGGAACAGCTGTTTCAGTCTCGTAACGTCCTGCGGATCAGTGACGTAGACCTGGTCGACGATCTTGTCGAATTCGGCGTTCTTCCAGCGGCTGAAATTCACCGCATGCGCCCCCGGCACCGCGATGCTCCGGCTCTGATAGAGGCGCAACGTGTCATAGGGCTCGCGGATGCTGCCGCCGTGGCCGTAGATCGATCCGCTGTATCGGCCTTTCTGGAACCGCTCGTTGAAGTCGGGCGGCAAGGAGAGGCTCGCCGCCACGCCATGCCGTCGCAGCATCTGTGCCAAGATCGGCCCGATCGCCGGTCCGGACGCGCCAGTCCCGATGATGTCGAGAGCCACCGGCTCGCCGTTCGGCATCTGCCACATGCCGCCCGCCTTCCTGAACCCCTTCGCCGCCAACAGCGCGTCGCCCTTCTTCGGGGCGAATTCGAGCGTCGGGTATTTTGCCAGCAGATCGGCGACCGCATCGAAATAGGGATGCAGCGGCTTATAGGGCGGCATCGGCAAAGCGGAAGGGGTCGCGGCCCCGAGATAGCCGACCGCGATAAGCTGCGCTCGGTCGATGTAGCAGCTGATCGCCCAGCGCACGTCCTTGTCGCCGAACGGTTCGACTTCGTTGTTGACGTAGAGCGAGATCGGCCACCAATCGACATAACCCCAGGGCGGCTTTTGCCCCGAATAGGAGGTGACCTTCGGGTTCTGACGGATCACGGTCGGAAAGGTGGCGGGCTGCAGCGGACCACCGAAATCCGCGCGATTGGTGATCTGGGCCTGCGCCGTGTTCTGCTCGTTGACCGACGGCAGCCAGATGTGGCGCCGGACGGGCGGCATCGGTGCCAGCTGCTGCTCGGCCGCCCACCAATTCTCGCGCCGCTCGAACACCTTTTGTTGCAGCGACGATTCGACGACGCGCCACGGCCCGGTGGTGACCGGCCAGCCCTTGCCGAGATCGAAATGCTTGAACGCGGTCCAGTCCTGGTCGGCAAAAATATGCTGCGGCACGATGTAGATGCCGATATCGTATTTATAGGCGGCAAAAAAGAAAAACCGGGGTGAAGGGATCTTGAACTCCAGCACTACGGTGTTTGGGTCGATAGTGTTCGCCTGCATCAGTGCCTGATTGACGTCGACGCCCCATTTCACCTTGGGGCCGAGGTCGCGCAACGTGTTCATCGTATAGGCGACGTCGGAGGCGCCGAACGGCGTGCCGTCGCTCCATTTGACACCTTGGCGCGTCCTGATCGTCAGGCGCTTGAAGTCCGGCGCGAATTGATAGCTTTCCGCCAGCCACATGTACCATTTGTCGGCGAAGGCGCTGTAATAGGCGAGCGGCTCATAGATCAAATTCGGCCCGTTCTGGTGGTTTGCGCCGATCGCGTAAGGGTTCCACAGCTCGTAATCGACCCAGCGACCGTCGCGGCTGTTGATGCCGATCAGGATCATGGTTTGATCGCGCGGCACATCGGCAGTCTCGGCGTCGGCGACCCCGGCCGGCAGCATCGTCGCGGCAGCGGACGCCGCCCCGCCGATCATGGCCTCGCGCCGCGTCGCGAGTGAGAGCGTCCGCTTTCCGGTCATGACCGTTTCCCCCCTTCAATGGGCTTCCGCGTGCCCGGCGCGGTCAAAGCCCGTTCATCGGGAGTCTCAGCCGGCGAGAACGGCAGCTGTCAAGCGCGTCTACCCGGTGGCGACGCCCGACGCTTTGCGCGGTGGCCGCCGGTATCCGCTGACATTGCCGCCGTCGTCCGGCGAGAGGCGCGAAAAGCCCAGCGCCGAGACGATCGGGATCGCCGCCACCAGGGCGAAGACGATGCGAAAATCACTCGCGTCGACCGGCGCCGAGCCGGCGACGACCGCCAACAGCATCGCACCGATCGCGACGCCGAAGCCGCGCGCCAGCTGCTGGGCGACACCGCCGACGCCGGTGCTTTTGCTGAGGAGCGGCGCCGGCACGTCGGCATAGCTGACCGCGTTGAGGCCCAGATACTGGATGCTGCGCACGCAGCCCGACAGCAGCACCAAGAAGAACATCAGCCAACTCGCCGTGTCGGCGTGCAGCAGACCGCAGCTGCCGGTCACCGCGGCACCGAGGCAGGCACTGCCGACGAGCAGCCGGCGAAAGCCGAACTGCCGCAGCAGCCTCGTCGAGAAGACCCGCACCGCCATCGCCCCGAGGCTCGACGAAAAGGTCAATAGACCCGAGCGCAACGGGCTCAGGCCGAAACCGACCTGGAACAGGAGCGGCAGCAGAAACGGCACCGCATCGAGCCCGATACGACAGAGGCCGCCGGTCACGGTGCCGATGCGAAAGGTCCGGATGCGCAAGAGCCGCAGGTCGAGCACCGGATCCTCGCGCTGCCGCGCGTACCATCCATAGAGGGCGAGCAGCGCGATCGCGGCCGGAAAGAACGTTATGCCGATGATCCCCGGGATGATCGGGCGGCCGACATTCTCGATCGCGACTTGCAGCAACGCCAGGCCGAGCCCGGCGATGACGAAGCCGCCGATGTCGAAGCGCGCCGGCGCCGGGGCCCGGAAATCCTCGAACCGCCACCAGGCGAGCGCCACACCGATCACGCCGATCGGCAGGTTGAGATAAAAGATGCCGCGCCACGAGGCGTAGGTCGTGACGAAGCCGCCGACGATCGGCCCGACGGTCGGCCCGATCATCGCCGGGATCGTCATCCAGTTCATCGCCGCGACATAGTCGGTGCGCGGAAAACTGCGCAGCAGGATCAGGCGGCCGACCGGCGTCATCATCGCGCCGCCGAAACCCTGCACGACCCGCATCAACAGCAGCATCGCGAGGCTCGTCGACAAACCGCACAGCGCCGAGCCCAGGGCAAAGATCGCGATCGCGGCGCAGAACACCCGGCGCGTCCCCATGCGGTCGGCGATCCAGCCACTGAGCGGTATGAAAACGGCAAGGCTCAACAGGTAGGTCGCGATCACCAGGTTGAGCCGCAGCGGGCTCTGGCCGAGGCTGTGCGCCATCGCCGGGATCGACACGGCGATCATCGTCGAGTCGAGCCCCTCCATGAAGAAGGCGCAGCCGACGACGAGCGGGACGAGGACCTTGAGGCGCGGCTGCCGCAGCGCGGCAACGGCGAGGCCGGCCTCGCTCACCGGTGAGCGGCCGCCGAGCCCGGCACTGGGCAGAAGAACCCGCTCACCTGTCCTTTCCCTCGCACACCCTCGCACACCCTCGCACCCCGAGGCGATACTGGCGCCGGCGGCTGATCGCGGGCAAGCGCCGATCCGCGGTCAGGTGCGGGTGGCAGCTCTGCGTTCAGGCGGCGCGCCGGGCCTGGAACGGCGGGGATCACGGCATAGGCGCCCTCCGGCTCCTGATCGGCCGCTCGTGTCAAGCGGCGGCGAGAGCGCGCCGGACGGCGGCGAGGCACTGCTCGGACCCGCCGCTGGCATCGATTCGGGTCCAATCCATCGGCCCGGGGTCGTGCCGCAGTTGTTCGGCAACGATTTCCGGGGTCGCGTCGGACGCGTCATGGCGCCGCGAGCGCACGCGTTCGGCGAGCATTGCCTCCGGTCCGTCGAGCCAAAACCCGAAAAACGGCACCGCTTCGGCCTGTGCGACCTCGGCAAAGGCTCGCCGCTCGTCCGGCGAGAGGGCCACCGCATCGATGATCACCGAATATCCGGCGCTCAGCCCGATCGCCGCCTTGCGACAGAGCGCTTCATAGACCCGGCGCGAGACATCGCGGACATAGGCTTGGCCCGGGAGCCGGGCTTCCGGGGCAACACCCAGCAGCAGCTTGCGCGTGACATCGCTGCGCAGGAGACGCGCACCGGGCCGTAGCCCGAGTTCCGGGGCCAACGCCGCCGCCAATGTCGATTTCCCGGTGCCGCTTACTCCGCCGATCGCAATCAGTCGGTGCTGTATTGGCCGCAGCAACCGATGCGCGAAGCCGAGATAACCGCGAGCGTCGGCGGCCAGCGCCGCACCCGCCGTCGCATCGGCGGTGCCGGCGAGCGCATTGGCTGCCGTTTGTGCCCGGATGCCGGCACGCAGGGAGAGGAACAGCGGCATTGCCGCCAGGCCGTCATCTTCCTCGCTGCGGTCGAGGTAGCGATTGAAAACGCGGTTCGCATGATCCGCCAGGCCGCGATATTCGAGATCCATCAGCAGAAAGGCGAGGTCGTACAAGACGTCCGTCGTGGCCAGCGCCGCGTCGAACTCGAGGCAGTCGAACAAGGTTGGCTCACCGTCGAGCAGGCAGATGTTGCGCAAATGCAGATCACCGTGACAGCGACGCACCTTGCCTGCCGCGCGGCGCCGGTCGAGCAGGCTGCCGGCCGCTGCCACCCGCGCGCGCCACGTCGCAAGGATTTCGTCGACCTCGTCCGGCGCGAGCCCGGTTTGCGGCACGGCTGCCAGGCAGCGATGCTGAATCTCGGCGATCTCGGTCAGCGCGGCCGCGCCGCCGTGGTCGAGCGACCGTTCGGCCGCCGCGTGGAACAGCGCGATATGGTCGGCGACCTCATCCATCAGCCGCGGCGTGAGCCCCCCGGTCTTGGCGAGCGCGTCGAACAGCAGCGTCTGGTCGAAGCGCCGCATCACGACGACCCAATCGACGGCGGCGCCGTCTTCGACAAAACCCATCTTGCCGTTGGTGTCGCGACTGACCCCGCGAAGTTTCAGATACAAGGATGGCGCGGTACGCCGGTTCAGCGCCAGT
Organism: uncultured Alphaproteobacteria bacterium; assembly: GCA_963790875.1. Lineage (GTDB taxonomy): Bacteria > Pseudomonadota > Alphaproteobacteria > ATCC43930 > CGMCC-115725 > AP-15. The sequence goes on along the minus strand of CAWBQT010000008.1, from coordinate 409,048 downwards.
TCGGCCGCGCAGGCCTCCCGCCGCCGCTCGGTGGTCGAAAAATCGACATAGGGAAGCCTGACCGCGCGCTTCAGCTTGTAGGCGCGCTCGCCGGCGAGAAAGACGAGCGAGATATGGGTCTCGATGACATCGACCCGTTCGAGCCCGGCACCGTAGGACCGCGGATCGCGCAGAAAGGCGATGACCTCGCGCTGCCCGTACATGGGCATATCACCTCCTTATTTGCTGCGCCTTGCCCTTTATACGGCATGTTATCCGTCTCAAACCGTTCGGCGACTACGGGTCTTTGAGATGTCAGTCGCAATCCCAGCCGTTTGGCCCGTTATCCCATGTACCCCGGCGGCGCGGTGAGACACGCCGTTGGCGCGCGCCGCATAAATCAAGAGTATCGGCAAAAGTTAACGCCCTTGTGAAATCAAGAGGTTGTCGTTTCCGTAAGATATGGCCGAAACACATCGGAAAAATTGATTGATCGGCTATGCCCGCGTCTCGGCCTTATGGACAGGCCCTCGACTGCCAGTTTGGGCAGCTGCGCGGTGCCGGATGCGGCAGCCGGAACATCTAACCGCGAGAAGCCCCGGGCGCGCGGGGCCGACCGGCGCGAGCTTTTGCGCATCCTCAAGCAGGTTGCCGCGGTGACGTGGTGACGGTGACGCGCATTGATCGCCGCGCGCGCAGCACCTTTGACCTGTTCGGCAAGAGCTGACGAAGAGCTATAACGTCGTGATATCTGGATATCTACCATCCGACGCGCCACACGCGCCGCGTGACTGATATCTTGATGCGCGCCGCGCGGCAAAGTAGCCGGAACGGCCAGTATTGGCAGGGGTGGTCCCAGCCGCGACGGCCTCGATGAGAAGAATGGATCGTAATTCGAACGGGAGGGTAACATGCCTTTAGAATTATCTGACGATGCAAAGGTCGCAATTGAGCTTTATCTTAAATCTATTAACGAGAAGAACGAAGAACAACGTCAAAAACGGATTACCATTTATACCACTGTAGCCGGATTATTTATAGCGGCATTTACGGGTCTTCTTACGTGGGCAATAACTTCCGGGACGCATGATGCCGCTATAGTTGCCGCAAAAGAAGAAACTCAACGCCTGCTAGAAACTCCTCCCGTTCTTCAAACAATTAATTCCCACATCACGCAGGCCAGTGATGCCGCTCTTAAAGCCACTCGGTCGGCCGCCGGGGCAGACGCGGCCGCATCTGAGGCGGAGGATAGTCTGAAAACCCTTAAAACTACACTTGCTGCCGACAAAGATGTAGTTTCTGCGATTAAAGACATTAACAAATTTGTTGATGACATAGTCAAGAAACCGGAATTTATAAATGGGGTCTCCGTAAAAGTAACTGCGCAAATTACGGAGTTGGAAAGCGAATTGAAAACCTGGACGGGAGAACCGACATATATACCAACTGCGCCAATGTTTGTAATGCCACCGCAAACGCATGCGCCAGACCATTATTCAACGATGGCCTGTCCGCAGGGGTATTTCATGATGGGGATGACTTTGTTCACTGACGTTAACGAATCCTTTCTACAAAGAGCGCAGATCATGTGCCGTCCACTGATTTCCCCGCGCTAGGCCGACCCGCAGCAATCGGTGCACACGCCTCGAAAAGTGCAGAACCGAACCCTCCGGCGAAATGGCGCTTGCGCTCGCCAGACACCGCCCGCTGCTGCTTACATCGCTCTACGTGATAATTCGGTGTATCTCACTGAGAGTCGATACCCGGTAGACAAAGCGGAGGGTCCCCTCCCCGAGCGGGCATATCATCCGATGTCGCCACCTATATTGAGCGCTTGCAGCAAGAGCACTCGGCGCCGGGCGTCAAGCAGCAGTTCGCCGCCGAGCGGATGCTGTTCGACTGGCTCATCACCGGGCAGATCATGCCGACGAACCCCGGCGGCGGCCGTGCGCGGGCCCAAGCACGTCGTCAAGACCGGCTCAACCCCGGTCCTCGAGGGCGTCGAATGGCGTAAGCTCCTTAAGTCAATTCCGACATTGCGCGACCGTGCATTGATAGCCACCCGCACCTACAGCTTCGCGCGCATCGGCGCGGCGCTGAATATGAGGATCGAGGATCTCCGACCGCGCGGTGCCGGCTGGACGGTGCGGCTGCATGAGAAAGGCGCAAGCAATATGCTATGCCGTGCCATCACGCGCTCGCCGAGGCCTTGCGCGCTTACATCGACGCCGCCGGCGTCGCCGAGGACCGCAAGGGTTTTCTGTTCCGCACCTCGCCCGGGCACAAGGCCGACACGCTGTCCGAGCTCGCGATGAATCAATCCGACGCCTGGCGCATGATCCGCCGTCGCGCCGACGCGGCCGGCATTGCCGCGCCGATCGGCTGCCACACCTTCCGCGCGACCGGGATCACCGCCTACCTCGCCAACCGCGGCGCGCTCGAACACGCGCAGGAGATGACCGCGCACGAGAGCCCGCGCACGACCAAGCTCTACGTTCGCACGAAGGAGCGGCTCACCCAGGATGAAGTCGAACGGATCAGGCTGTGAGGCTGGAAACTACCCAACATTCCACACATAATTTCAGGCGACGGGCCTGAGAACATCGCCGCTTAGAAGAACCCTTTGCACTTAGGACGATTACTAAATGGCCACGCCATCCAGGAAATCCAGAAAGATCGAGATTCCCTTCCTATTGCAGGAGGCGGTGAAGAACGGTCGTGCAATACTCTTCCTTGGTGCTGGGGCCTCCAAGGAATGCAAAAACAGCCGCGGCGAGACAGCCCCAGGCGCAGACCAACTTCGGGATGTCCTCTCTCAGAAATACATGGGCAAGCTGATGCCGAAACGGACATTAATGTCCGTTGCAGAAATGGCCATCGCAAATGGCGCTGGCTATAGCTTGGTATTCGACACGGTAGCAACTGCCTTTAATGGATTCGAGACGTCAGAGGCGCACAAGCTGGTCAGTGACTTCAACTGGAGGGCGATCGCTACCACTAATTACGACCTATTTTTAGAAACTGCATATAGCGACCCAAAGAGACGGAGGCAGGTGCTAATACCGTTCGTCAAGGACGATGAACCCGTCGACGAACGAATGCGGGCGGTCACGAACCCCCTTGAATACCTGAAACTACACGGATGTCTCGACCATCGCCTCGACAAGGATGTGCCCCTAGTGTTGTCGTGGGAGCAATATGCAACGTACTCGCAAAACCGGAAGCGGCTGTTTGCACGCTTGGAGCACCTATCGCACGAGTGCCCAATCATCTTCGTCGGTTATGCTATGGCCGACAATCATATCCGCGACCTGGTTTACCGCCTAGACATTCAAAACCGGCCGCGCTGGTACATCGTGGACCCCTCAGCAGAGGAAGAAGACGTCAGGTTCTGGACAGGAAAAAACTTCCTGGTTTGTCGCTTTGGCGAGTTTATCCGAGCACTAGATAACTCCGTACCCAAGCTGTTGCGGTTTTTGACGCCGTCCAAGGAGACAGTAGATTTTCCCCTCAGAACTTTTTATGCGTCACCCGAGGCACAGGAATCGGACCATCTTCGGAACTCAGTGGTCAAGGACCTCACGCTCGTCCATGCCTCAATGGCGTTCGCCGAGCAGACGGCGGAACGCTTCTATTCGGGATACGATACGGGTTGGGGCGGGATTCTGAACAGGTACGATGCAAGGCGCAAAGTCACCGATGATTTGCTTTTCAAGGCGGTTCTTGAGAACGAGAAGCCGCTCGCCCCGGTTTTTTTTCTTCTCCGCGGGCCGGCCGGTGCTGGAAAGACAATTGCCCTGAAAAGGGCGGCGTTCGACGCCGCGACTGCTAATAAGGCTCTGGTACTATGGCTTCAGGAGAGCGGGCAATTGCGAGCCGACGTATTCGTCGAAATCTATGAACTTGTGCAGCGACCCATCTATCTATTCATCGACCAAGTCGCGTTACAAGTGGACAAGTTAATCCCGTTCATGCGCCTTATGAAGGCGCGGCAGATTCCTCTCGTTTTAATAGGGGCCGAGCGGGAGGCGGATTGGACGACATACTGCGACGCCCTGGAGAGCATCCACGTACCGCAATTTATTCGCGTCGGCACGCTTTCATCAGGAGAAGTAGAGCTCCTTCTCGACCTACTAGAACGTCACGACTGCCTAGGTGAATTAAAAACTAAGAGGCGCACAGACCAGGTTGAAGCGTTTATGGGCGTTGAACACGCCAATAGGCAGTTGCTTGTAGCCTTACACGTACTGACCCGCGGATATCCGTTCGAGAAAATAGTTTTAGACGAGCATAATCGCGTTCGAGAAAAGGCGCGCAGGGTCTACCTAGATATCGCAACAATGCATCAGTTCGCGGTTCCGGTAAGGGCGGGCACCATCTCCCGCGTCTCTGGTATACGCTATCGTGACTATAGAGACGAGTTTCTTGAACCGCTGAAAGACATGGTGATCGTGGAGCAAGTTAAATATGGTGGCGACTACGTTTACAAGACGCGACACCCGAATATTGCTGCGTTGGTGTTTAGCCAGGTCTGCGACGATGATGCAGCCAAGGCCGCTCAGTTCATTCGTCTCATTGAAGGGTTCGATGTCGGTTATTCCTCCGACAGGCGCACGCTTGAAGGAATATGTCGCGGTCGCACTCTAGCTGCGCAATTTCTAAATCCACAGGAAGCTCGCAACATTTATGAGGCCGCGATACAAGCGGCACCGAACCAGGCATATCTCTATCAACAATGGGCCATTTTCGAAACAACTCACCCGCGTGGTGATGTGTTAGACGCCGAAAAACTGGCAGAGACTGCTTCTATAATGGAGCCGGGAAATAACTCATTCATCCATACTCAAGCGGAGGTAGCGCGGAAAAGAGCTAATGTCGAAACTTCAGCGGTGTTGAAGGAGCAACTACGCCGGCACGCGCGCGTGTTCCTGAATAAGATGCCCAGACAGGACCGGTTTACCGTATCGAGTCGCTGCAAGCTTATGGTCGACGAAATCGCCGAGCTGAGCGACGAGTTACGGGACGACGAACGAGGCGCAGACGACAGCTTTTTCGCCGATAAGCTCCAAGATACAGAAGCTATGCTGATGAGGGCTCAACAGGAATTTCCGGATGACGCCGAAATGTTCGAGGTCGAAGCTCGCCTCTGGAGCGAGATGAAGGATAAGACTAAGGCCCTTCGTGCTCTTGAACGTGCGTGGCGAAAGATGCCCCGTGGGTCAGGCACGGCGATCAGGATCGGGAAAATCTATGCGACTGCCGGCCGCCGTCCTGAGGAGCTCAAGGTGCTTACCGAGGCCTTGGATCGCAACCCAGAAGACAAAGCTGCGCATTATGCCATGGCCATTCACCTTTTGGGAGACAACCCTATAAATAATGCCGGTGTCATCCACCACCTTTCAAGCAGCTTTCAGGTCAATGACGCGAACTTTGAAGCGCGGTTCATGTTAGCACAGTTCCTGTTTTTCACCGGAAACATTGATCGCACCGTCACCATGTTCGCGGACATTGGTAATCGAGCGCCAAGAGATTTTCGGCGAATTGCGCCAAGAGTGGATAACCCTATTACTGCACTCCTGCCGAATTATCACGGAACAGTCAATTCAATCAGGGACAACAATATTTTCATCCGAAGTGCCGTCTATCCGAACAGGATCTTTGCTCACCGGTCTGCCCTGGAGGATGAAGAAGCCGATGAGGTGGAGGTGGGGCAGCAGGTCTTTTTCCGCCTGCAATTCAACCGAGTGGGACCAGTTGCGGTGTATGTCAGCCTGAAAAGCGGCACGCCGGTTGGGGTGGTTGCGTCCATGAGAGTACCGGTTCTTTAAACCTCAGAGCGCGAAGCCAGCACTATCCGACATCCGGGCGCGGCTACAGTCGAACTCGCGGCCGACACTTCAAGGGAATCCTCTGTCTATATGTGATAATGTCCTGTATCTATTTATGGCAGCGACGACGCGCGTGATCTCACTTCTATAAAACTGAGGAAGCTTTGCAGCAATGCAATCTCCTGGGTCCAGTTGCCTTCGGCAAGCGCCGGTCCATAATAATTATTTAACACAGCGGTGAGGACATCAATATCAATCATTTCGATTAAAAGCTGAAAACTCAAGAATCCCGATTCTTTGAATAACCCAAGTACCATTGCTGCTTCCGCGTGGTTGTTTGTTATTCGGTCGCGTAGATACGTCCTAAGCCCCGTGGAATCCTCGAAACGCCACAAAGTCATCAACTTCAACGCATTAGAAGGCGCGAATTGCTCATATGGCGGCTGATGTCGAGCTGCATCGGCAATCCGTTTCACAAGGGCAGCGCGCATCTCGTTGGGGGAGGCTTCTGGCAGCAGGAAATCGACTTCTCCAGGTGTGGTTCGATTTCGAAATGAAGCTGTCTCAAGCTCTTCGCAGAGCATGTGAGCGAATGGGAGAGGTTCAGCCCAAGCCAGCACCTGCAATGCGAATGCTGCCCTTTGCTCCATTTCGCCGGGGTAGCTCAGAACCAATTCCGCTACCAATGTCGCAGCTTGCGCGGTCACGCTGTCTCTGATGCCCTGGGTTTCCCGCGTAAATACGCTCCCGTGCACAGCTAAAATCTTCGCAACTCGTTCGGTGAGGTCTCTTCCTGCACCTCCCACAATGGCCCTGACACGGCTTAGTAGCACAAATGCATTGCGATCGGCGAGCTCGCAAAATAATTCATTGGCCGACGATTGCATATCATCCGCGCAGAGCTTGAACAATTTAGACAGCTCGGCATCCGTTATATCATCCGCTGCCACCGTATATGAAAAATACCTATCAAAATATCTTGCCACAGACACTCCCTTTGGTCTACCAGAAGCAAATAACGCTCGCAGAAGAGCTGTCCCTGCGGTTTTCTGCGTGTCATCCACATTTCCTAATACTCTGCTTACAACGTCGCCAAACCCAGCCACTTCAAGGGGCACTCCGCCAAAAGCGGTCGCAAAACTGCGTGCTCGCGTCGGCCCAAACGGCGCATCTTGGACCGTGAACATTTGGCTGTTATCGCGAATAAATACATAAAGCTCTGGAAATAACGTTCGTACGCCTTCGATTAGAATTTGATCACGCGGGTCGACCTCTCCTTTCAGCATGGGTAGCGCGAACGCCAATGCATTGCCGTATCTGATCGCTTGACGAGGAGTGACCAGTCGCGGGAGGAAACAGGTTTCCGCAATATTCGACAATTCTAACCAGTCACCCTGACCAAGAATTATTTCCGCATTCGCACACGCTTCCTGGGCACGTTTCTCAATGAAAGTGAGCAATCGACGTCGACCCACGGCTGGAATTGTAAATGGATATTGTACTATTTTCTCTATGAATTGGCGTCCCGCTTCCTGAGATCCTCCAAAACTCTGTCCTAATACCCGAGCAACCATTTCATCATCAAAGGCGAGCACATAAACAATTTGGGGAAAATTTGCCGTAAGCCGTACCATTTTAAGAAGCGTCAGTATCTCCTCGCGATCCAATCTATCGATGTCATCAATGAGAACCACCACTTTCCGGTCTGAGTTGCCCATGATGTCGATAATTTTTTTGCGCTCATCCTCTAGAGATTGATGAGCTAGCCGATTTCCTATCTTTTCTCCGATTCTGCCGACTGCAGGACCGGCTATCGGTATCACGTTTAAGAGCGTGCTTCCGTATTCCAGTATTTCACCTACGCGTTGGCCAGTACCGCCGAGAGTGCGATCAACAGTGATCGCCAATCCTTGGAAAAACACGCTTGCTAATGCATCCTGATCTTTAAAGCGCCACGGATTAAACTCAAATACCTCTACGTTATTTTTATAGTCGTCCTGCAAGTGAGCGCGAATGAAATTCAGTACTGTACTTTTGCCATAGCCCCAGCGTCCATAAACTCCAATAGTAGGCGCTCCCCGTCGCGCGTCGATCTTCGCGATTGTGTCTGCTAACCGTTGACTAAACGGCCACCGGTTGAATTCATCTTCTTCTGGAGATTCGACGGGGTTATCAAGTGTACGATCACGAGGCATTGTACTATCGTTATGTTTAGTCTCAGCAAATCGGCGTTAGGAGGCTCGCACAGCGGAATCTCGGATTTGACCGTTCAGTATGTGGCGAAGAAGCTTGCCGCCTTCTCTGGATTGTACCCGCGCCGATCATAAAGCTTATTCGTGCTCGGGTCACGGTGCCCGGCGGCCTTCTGAACGTCCTTCAGTTGGGCGCCGTTCTTCGAGCGCCGTGGTGATGAAGGTGGCTCGCATTGAGTCGCTGAGTAGCCCCGATCGAGCCCGAGCGCGCCGGCGTATTTCCGGACCACGCGGTCGATCGCGTCGGGGTCCATCCGCCGGCGCTCGTCCCGGCGCTTGCCGTTGTGCTTGAGCGGGCGGAACAGGGGCCCGTCGATGTCGGCGACGTGCCCCGAGGCCTCCAGATAGGCGTGAAGGCGCGCGGCCGTCTGTGGGTTGATCGCGAGCGCGTGCGCCGCGGTGCATTTGGGTCGAAAACCCGCTAGAAGAGCCGGCCTTGCGTGGCCGGCACCGCGGCGCGGCGCACCGGCCTGCGCGGCGTGCGGCCGGCGATCGCCGCCACCCTTCCATCGTAAAATTCGAGGTCGAGGGCCGCGCCAAGCGTGACGGCGGCGGCTTCGGTCAGCACCCGACTGTCGCCGTCGCGCACGACGACATAGCCGCGGGCGAGCAGGCTCTCGTGCCGCTCGGAATGGCTGGCGAGCCGCCCGGCGAAGTTGTCGACCGCCTCGCGGTTGCGATCGATCAGCCGCCGTGCCGCCGAATCGAGCCGCGAATTGACCTCGCCGAGGCGCTCTTGGGCGCGCGCGATGTCGGCGGCGAGTGCCGCCGGCCGCAGCCGCGATGCGGCAAGGTCGAGGCGCTGGCGCGCCCCCCGCAGATGCGCGTCGGCCGCGAGCCGCAACCGCTCGGCGCGGTCGTCGAGCCGCTGCGCCGCGTTACCGATCAGATCCTGCGGGTCGGGGAGGCCGCGCCCGAGGCCGGCGAGCTGCAGGCGGCGCCCCTCGAGGAAGCGCGCGAGGCCGCCTGCGAGCCGCCCCGATCGGGAGGCGAGTTCGGCGAGGAGATCGAGCCGTACCGGCACGGCCATCTCGGCGGCGGCGGTCGGGGTCGGCGCGCGCCGGTCGCTCGCATGGTCGATGAGGGTCGTGTCGGTTTCGTGCCCGACCGCCGAAATCAGCGGGATCGTCGAATGGGCGGCGGCGCGGACGACGATCTCCTCGTTGAACGCCATCAGATCCTCGAGGCTGCCGCCGCCGCGGGCGACGATGATCAGATCGGGGCGCGGGACCGGCCCCGCCGGCGGCAGCCGGTTGAAGCCGGCGATCGCCGCCGCGACCTGGGCCGCGGCGCCCTCGCCCTGAACGGCGACCGGCCACAGCAGCACAGGGCGCGGAAAACGATCGGCGAGGCGATGCAGAATGTCGCGGATCACCGCCCCGGAGGGCGAGGTCACGACGCCGATCACCGCCGGCAGGAAAGGCAGTTTCTTTTTGCGTTCGGCGGCGAAGAGCCCCTCGGCGGCCAACCGCCGGCGCCGTTCCTCGAGCAGTTTCAGCAGCGCGCCGATCCCGGCCAGCTCGATGGCGTCGACGATCAGCTGGTATTTCGAGCGGCCGGGAAAGGTGGTGAGCCGCCCGGTGCACACGACCTCCAGCCCGTCCTCGGGCTTGACCGCGAGGCGCTGCGCGGTCATGCGCCAGCACACCGCCTCGAGCACCGCCTCGCTGTCCTTCAATGCGAAATACCAATGGCCGGAGCTGTGCCGCTTGCAGCCGGAAATTTCGCCGCGCACTCGGACATGCCCGAAATTGTCCTCGATCGAGCGCCTGAGCGCCTGGGCGATCTCGGAGACGGTATATTCGACGAGGTTCGAGCGCGCCGGCGCCGCAGCCAAGAGATCATCCATCACGGCATGATAGCCGAGAGGGCGTGCCGGCGGAACGCGGCGGGTCGTCCCCGGCACGCGTAGGTTTGATCTCAGAGGTTGTAAAAGATTAGCAAAATGGCTGGATGGGCGCACTGCGTCCTTCGAGACAGCCGCTCCGCGGCTTCCTCAGGATGAAGGTGTTCTTATTTCCATCAATGACTTACCTCATGCTGAGGAGCGCCGTCAGGCGCATCTCGAAGCACGCACGGTCGTGGTGCAGCAGGATGCCTGGGCCGAAGACCAATTCTTTCACAGCCTCTCAATCGAGGGTCTCGCGGTAGCGCCAAACCGCGATCGCGCCCGCTGCGGCGGCAAAGGCGGCGATCGGCCACAGCTCGGGCAGGATCTCGGTTGGGCCGTTCCCCTTCAAGAGAATGCCGCGCACGATCCGGAAGGCGTGCGTCGTCGGGAAGATCTCGCCGACCGACTGTGCCCAGGCCGGCATGCCGCGAAACGGAAACATGAAGCCTGACAGCAACAGCGAAGGCAGCAGCGTGAACTGCGCCATCTGCATCGCCTGCATCTGGTTTTGCGCGATCGTCGAAAACGTGAAACCGAGTGCCAGGTTGCCGGCGATGAAGAGGCCGAGTGCCACGATCAGCAACAACACCGAGCCGCGGATCGGCAGATCGAAGACCGCGGTCGAGATCGCCAGGATCAGCACGACCTGCACATAGCCGATCGCGACATAAGGAAGGATCTTGGCGAGCATCACCTCGATCGGCCGCACCGGCATCGCCAGCAGGTTCTCCATCGTGCCGCGCTCGCGCTCGCGGGTGATCGACAGCGTCGTGATCAACAAGGTCGAGAACAAGAGGACGATGCAGACGAGGCCCGGCACGATGTTGAGGACGGTCAGCTGCTCGGGGTTGTAGCGGGCATGCACGACGAATTGGACCGCCGGCCGCGGCGGCGCCGAACGCAAATCGGGCGGCAGATCGCGGTCGAGCGCCGTCGTCAATGAGGCGAGCGCCGCGGTCGCATTGCCGATCGCGGTCGGATCGGTCGCATCGGCATCGACGAGGATCTGCGGCGCCTCGCCGCGATCGACAGACCGGGCGAAGCCGGGCGGAATAGCGACGACGAACAGCACCTCGCCCTCGGCGAGCGCCTGCTCCGCGGCCGCTTCCGAGGCGAACGGAACGACGTCGTAGTAGCCGGTATTTTCGAGAGCGGCGACGATCGTTGCTTCGTAGACCGAATGATCGGCCGCCAGGAGGCCGGTCGGCAGGTGTTTCGGATCGGTGTTGATCGCATAGCCGAACAGGAAGAGCTGCAAGATCGGCAACGCGATAATGAGGCGCAGGGTCATCGGGTCGCGCCTGACCTGGATCCATTCCTTGCGCAATACCGCGACAAAGCGGGCAACGGAAAACCGGTTCACGACGCCGCTTTCGTTCGGGCCAGCAGATGGATGAAGACGTCCTCGAGGCGCGGCGCGACCTCCCGCCAGGTGAAGCCGGGGTCGGCGAAATCCGCGATGGCTTGCTCGAGCGCCGCGCGATCGGTGCCGGCGACGTGCACCGAATGGCCGAACGCGGCGGCCGCCTCGACCCCCGGCAGCCGCCGCAGCCGAAGGGCCGCGGCGTCGATCGCGCCGCCGGTTCCTTCGAAAGTGACGAGGCCCGAGTTGCGGGCGACCTCTTCGGGGGCCCCATTTGCGACGATATGGCCGTCCGCGAGGTAGACGATGCGCGTGCAGCGCTCGGCTTCGTCCATGTAATGCGTCGAGACCAATGTCGTCAGGCCCTCCCCGGCCATGTCGTGGACGAGGTCCCAGAACTCGCGACGGGCCTGGGCGTCGACGCCGGCGGTCGGCTCGTCGAGGAGCAGCAGTTTCGGCTGGTGCAGGACGCAGGCGGCGAGCGCCAGGCGTTGCTTCCAGCCGCCCGAGAGCTGGCCGGCGAGCCGGCCGGCATAGGGGGCGAGCGCCATCCGCGCGACGATGTCTCGCACCGCCCGCCGGCGCTCGCGCAGCTGGTAGACCCGGGCGACGAAATCGAGGTTCTCGACGACGGTCAGATCTTCGTAGAGGCTGAAACGCTGCGTCATGTAACCGATCTGCCGGCGTATCCGCGGCGCCTCGCGAATGATGTCGAGGCCGAGGCAGGTGCCGCTGCCGCCGTCGGCCGTCAACAAGCCGCACAGCAGCCGGATCGTCGTCGTCTTGCCGCTGCCGTTGGCACCGAGGAAGCCGCAGATTTCGCCGGCCGCCAGCTGCAAGTCGAGGCCACGCACGACCGGTGGCCCGCCAAAGCTCTTTCGCAGGCCGCGGACATCGATGACGAGACCGGTCATCGCCGCGTCGCCCCGGCGATCGGGTGAACATCCATTGGCTGGCCGGGGTTGAGGAGTGCCGCCGCCTCGGCTCGCGGGCGCGCCTCGATCAGATAAACGAGCTTGGAGCGCGTCGACTGGCTGTAGATGACCGGCGGCGTGTATTCGGCAGCAGGCGAGATGAACGAGATCGTGCCGGTGAGGCCGAGCGGGCAGCCGTCGCAGCCGAACGCCACCGGATCGTCCGCATGCAGGCTTGCCAGCGCCGTCTCCGGCACGAAAAAGCGCACGAAAATGTTTTGCGGCGGCAGGATCGAGACGACCGGCACCCCCGCCGCGATCGTCTCGCCGGGTTGCGCCATGACGTCGGCGATCCGCCCGGCGACCGGCGCCGCGACCGTGCGCTGTTCGAGCCGCCACTCCGCCATGGCGAGCGGCGCCTGGGCCGCCGCAACCGCGGCGCGTTGCGCGTCGATCTCCCGCTGTCGGCCCATCGGTCCGCGGGCGTCGTCGAGCGCCGCTTCGGCATGCTCGGCCTTGGCCTTTGCCGACAAGAAATCGGCACGGCGCTGATCGACGAGCTGGGCCGGCGCATAGCCGCGCTGCGACAGCGCCTCGTCGCGCTCGAGGTCGTCTCGCGCCCGGTCGAGCGCCGACTGCGCGTCTGCGACATTGGCTTCGGCCTCGGCGACTTCCATCGGCTTGGCGCCGGCTTCGAGATTGGCCAGTTGCTGCTCCGCCTGGGCCAGTTGGCGGGCCGCCTGGTCGCGTGCGGCGCGTTCGTCCTCGTCGTCTTCCTTGAAGAGAGGCGCAGCTTTTTCGACCCAGTCGCCGCGCGCCACCGTGAGCCGGGTCAGCCGGCCGGCTTCGACCGGCGCCACTTTGACGTAATCGGCGTCGGCATAGCCTTGCCATGCAGCTGCAACCGTGCTGCGCTGTTGCCACCACCGCAGCCAGCCGAGGCCGGCACCGAGGACGGCGATGACGAGGATCCCCAGCCGCATGACCTGCATCCATCTCTTATTAGATACGATATCGTATCGTATCTAATAAGAGATGGATATCCCGCAGCATGACGGCAACCCCGGCGGTACGCCGGGGCGACCGCGCGACCCGGCGGTCGATCGGGCGATCCTGCAGGCGGCGTTCGAGCTTTTTCTCGCAGACGGGGTCGCCGGCGCCAGCATCGAGAAGATCGCCCGACGCGCCGGCGTCGCCAAGACCAGCATCTATCGCCGCTGGCCGAACCGCGAGGAATTGCTCGCCCAGGCGATCGAAGCGGCGCGCGACGCGACCGGCTATACGACCGAACTGTTGGACCGGACGGCACCGCAGGATTTCGTGCCCTTGCTGCTCGATGCCTGCGCCGTCGTCGCCAAGCCGGAAATCCGCAACATGATGGTCCGGCTGATCGGTTCGACGCCCGATTGCCCGGCCTTGCTCGACCTTTATCGCGACACCTATTTCCCGCCGCGGCGGCGCGCCTTGATTCGCGCATTGACGCGGGTCGAGGCGGCCGGTCTCTTGACGACAGAGGCCGATCTCGAAACTTTGGCCGACCTGCTGATCGGCGCTTTTGTCTTTCACGTGTTGATGTTCTCGTCGGCAGAGAACCCGGCCGCCGAACTGCGCGACTACGTCGTCAGGCTGTTGCGGGCGATCGGCTTCGACCTCTCCGCAGTTGCCGGGTGAGGCGGGCAACGCCGCAGCCCGCAGCGGCAAAAGATCTGGTCCTCACCTCGGACAACGGGGTCGGGCGGAAAAGCGCCAGCGCCTTCCGCCATCATCGGGTGTCGATTACGCCCCGATGAGTGGTTATCGATGCAACCCTGACGAGAGAGCACCCGGTCTTCGCCAAAAACCCGCTCGTCGGCAAGCGACAGCATCGGTGATCGGGCCGCCCGGACGGAGAGGCCGTGGACGCAAATCGGCGGAATGCGCTGGCGCTTTTCCGCGCAACGCCGCGAGCACGTCCTAAAAATACCGGCCGGTGACACTGTCCGATGCGAACTTATGGGTAAAGATCAGACCCATCGAGGGGCGGGAGCCGTCGCCAGGCGAACGGGGAACGTCGCGACGGTTTTAGTGGTCCGGAGGAGGGTGAATGCCGCGGTCAGCGGCGGCCGAACAGGCGTTCGATGTCGGCGAGGCCGAGCGCCACATAGGTCGGGCGCCCGTGGTTGCATTGGCCGCTGTTCGGCGTTCGCTCCATCTGGCGCAGCAACGCGTCCATCTCGGCCGGCGACAGGCGCCGCCCGGCGCGCACGCTGGTGTGGCAGGCGAGCGTGCCGCAGACCGTCTCGATCTTCTCCTTCAGCGACAATGCGGCATCCCATTCGACGAGCTCGTCGGCGAGGTCGCGCAGGAGGCCGGCGACATCGAGATCGGGCAGCAATGCCGGGACCTCGCGCACGATCACCGCCCCCGGCCCGAAGGCCTCGACGACGAGGCCGAATTCGGCGAGCTCCTCGGCGCGCGCGGCGAGCCGTGCGACACTGCCCTCGTCGATCTCGACGACTTCCGGCAGCAGCAAGGTCTGGCGCGCCACGCCGCGCTCGGCAAGCGCCGCTTTCAGCCGCTCGTGGACGAGCCGCTCATGCGCCGCATGCTGGTCGACGAGAACGATCCCGGTCGCGGTCTCGGCGAGAATATAGGTGCCGTGCAATTGCGCCCGGGCATGGCCGAGCGGCGTCCCCGAAAGAGGCGCCTCGCCGGACAGTGCTGCCGCAGCCGGCCCCTCGACGGCGGCCGGCGCCAGATAGGCCGCGGCGGCTTCGCTCTCGGCAAGGGTGAGCGGGCGCATCGCGGCGGCGGGCGGAAACGGGAAGTGCTGTGTCGTTGGCCCGGCATTGCCGCGATGCGGCGGCAACAGGCCGGGACGGAAGGCGGCCAGGGTCGCCGCCGCCACCGTCGACGACGCGCGGTGGCCGGCGGCGCCGAGTGCCGCGCGCACCGCGCCGACGATCAGCCCGCGCACCAGGGCGCCGTCGCGAAACCTGACTTCGGCCTTGGCCGGATGGACGTTGACGTCGATCTCGTCCTCCGGCCCGTCGAGAAAAAGCGCGACGATCGGATGGCGATCGCGCGCCAGCACATCCTGATAGGCGCCGCGCACCGCGCCGACGAGGAGCTTGTCGCGTACCGGCCGGCCGTTGACGACGAGGTACTGGTCGCGCGGCAGGGCGCGGTTGAGGGTCGGCAGGCCGGCGAGACCGGAAAGGCGAAAGCCGCCGCGCTCGGCCTCGATATCGACCGCATTCTCGGCGAATTCGCGGCCGAGCAGCAAGGCGAGACGACCGCGCCGGTCGGT
Source organism: uncultured Alphaproteobacteria bacterium (assembly GCA_963790875.1). Classification (GTDB taxonomy): domain Bacteria; phylum Pseudomonadota; class Alphaproteobacteria; order ATCC43930; family CGMCC-115725; genus AP-15. The sequence goes on along the minus strand of CAWBQT010000008.1, from coordinate 393,532 downwards.
CGCCGGCGGCAGCCGCAACAGGCTTCGTTCGCCGTCGCCCTGCACCGAGAAAGCGATTTGCGGATAGGCCATCGCCAGGCGCCGGACCATGTCGATCGCGAAATCGCGCTCGGTCCGCGGCGTTTTAAGAAATTTCAGGCGGGCCGGGGTCGCGAAAAACAGGTCGCGCACCTCGACGCGCGTCCCGGGCGTCGCCGCGGCCGGCGCGACGTCGCTCTTGCGGCCGGCCTCGACCGCGATCTCCCAGCCGTTCGCGGCGTCGGCGGCGCGCGAGACGATGCGCATCCGGCTGACCGCACCGATCGACGGCAGCGCCTCGCCGCGAAAGCCGAGGGCGGTGATGCGTAAGAGATCGTCGTCGGGCAGTTTCGAGGTGCAATGCCGCTCGACCGCGAGAGCGAGATCGTCGCGGGACATGCCGTGCCCGTTATCGGCGACCGCGAGGAACTGTCGCCCGCCCTCGTGCAGTTGGATGTCGATGCGCGAGGCGGCCGCATCGATCGCGTTCTCGACCAGTTCCTTGACCGCCGCGGCCGGGCGCTCGATGACCTCGCCGGCGGCGATGCGGTCGACGAGGACCGGCGGCAGGAGGCGGATCGGCATCGAACGACTCTACTCGGTCGGCGGCGACGCGGCCCAATTTTGTTCGGGCGGCGGTACCACCGGGCGGACCGTCGAGGCCGGCCCCGCGCGGCCGCCGACGATCAACCGAATCGCCGTCGGCTTCGTCCGCGCGGCCCGGTCTCTTGACAGAGCGGCGGCGGCCGGCTGGAGTGCCGCCGCCCGATCAGGAGCACCCGATCGGGAGCAAAGGGCGACGATGACTAAAGGCCGGCCGGCCACCGACTATCTCGCCGCGGCGCGCGCCGTGGCGCCGCTGATCGCCGCGCACGGCGACGCGATCGAGCGGCGCCGAGAATTGCCGGAGGCGGTCCGCGCCGCCCTGGTCGAAGGCGGATTTTTCCGCCTGCTGCTGCCGCGCTCGCTGGGCGGCGCCGAACTCCTGCCGGCGGTCTACGTGCCGGTCATCGAGGAGATCGCCAAGGCCGATGCGAGCACCGCCTGGTGCCTGAACCAGACCGCCGGCTGCTCGATGACCGCGGCCTATCTCGCCCCCGAAACGGCGCGTGCGATCTTCGGCGACCGGTGCGGCATTCTCGCCTGGGGTCCGGGCCCCGGCGAGGCACGGACCGTCGCCGGCGGCTATCGGGTCACCGCCCGTTTCAGCTTTGCAAGCGGCAGCCACGAGGCGAGCTGGCTCGGCGCCCATCTGCCGATCGTCGACGAGACCGGCCGCGCCCGTCTGCACGCGGACGGCAGCCCGGTCATCCGCACCCTGTTGTTCCCGAAATCGGCCGCCGAAATGACCGATATCTGGCATGTGATCGGTCTCAAAGGCACCGGCAGCGACCAGTATTCGGTCGCCGATCTCTTCGTGCCGGAAGCGTTCTGCGTCGCCCGCGACCAGGACGCGGTGCGCCGCGAACCGGGCCTCCTCTATCGCTTCAGCAATCTGCAGCTCTACGCTGGCGGCTTTGCCGGGGTCGCGATCGGCATTGCCCGCGGCGCGCTCGACGCATTTGTCGAATTGGCGCGCGACAAGATCCCGCGCGGCGCCAAGCGCAGCTTGCGCGACAACAACGTGATCCAGTCGCAGGTCGCGCAGGCCGAGGCCAAGCTGTCGGCGGCGCGCGGCTTTCTCTTGGCCGCACTCGACGAGACGACCCAAGCCGTCGCCCGGCTGGAACGCCTCAGTCTCGAACAGCGGATGACGATCCGGCTCGCCGCGACCTTCGCGATCCATCAGGCGCGCGACGCGGTCGACACGGTCTATCACGCCGCCGGCGCCACCGCGATCTTCGCCGAGAACCCGTTCGAGCGCCGCTTTCGCGACATCCACACCGTGTCGCAGCAATTGCAGGGCCGGGAGGCGCATTACGAGACGGTCGGGCAATATCTCTTGGGGCTCGAACCCGACGGCCTGATGTGGCTCTAACGGCACAACTCAAGTAGGGCGGAACAGCGCGAAGCGCGCACTCCGGCCGATCTGCCCGAGGCGCAGGAGACGGCGCAATGCGCTCCGCTTTTGCGCCCTACATCTCCGAGCCGGGCCGAAGGCCGGCCATCGGACCGGCTCGGCGGAGCCATCTCGACGCCGAATCAGACAGGGCCGCCAGCGAAGAAATCGCGCAGCGCGGCGCAGGTCGCCTCGGGCGCCTCCTCGGCGAGGAAATGGCCGCTGTCGATCGCTTGGCCGGCGACGTTTTCGGCGTGGTCGCGCCAGACCGCGAGCATGTCGTAGCCGCTGCCTTGCGAGCTGCGCTGCCCCCACAGCACGCGCAGCGGCATCGCCAGGCGCCGATCGCGGTCGGCGCGGTCGTGCACGAGATCGATCGAGGCGCCGGCGCGGTATTCGTCGCACGTCGCCCGGATCGTCTCCGGGTTCCTGAAACAGCGCAGATATTCGGCGAACGCCTCGGGCTCAAGCGTTGCCGGCGCGCGCAGCAGCGCGCCCAACGAATGCCGCAGATAGAATTCCGCCTCGCTGCCGATCAGCCGCTCGGGCAGTCCGCCGGGCTGGATCAGAAAGAACCAGTGCCAACTCGAAGTCGCGGCCTTCTGGTCGATCGTCTCGAAGCGATGGAGGGTCGGCACGATGTCGAGCAGCGCCAGCCGCTCGACCCGTCCGGCGTGGTCGCGCGCCAGGCGATGCGCGACGCGCGCGCCGCGGTCGTGGCCGGCGACCGAGAAGCGCTCGAAGCCGAGGGCCGCCATCGTCTCGACCTGGTCCTGCGCCAGGGCCCGCTTTGCGTAATTCGCGTAATCGGCGCCGGCGGGCGGCTTCGCGCTGTCGCCGTAGCCGCGGAGATCGGGAATGACGAGCGTGAACTCGGCGGCGAGCCGCGGCGCCAGCTTGCGCCACATCACATGCGTCTGCGGGTAGCCGTGCAACAAGAGGAGCGGCGGGCCGCTGCCGCCGGTAACGAGGTTGATCTCGGCGCCCGAGGTAACGATCCGGCGCTGCGCAAAGCCGGGGAAGAAATCGGCCATGCGGTTTGCCGCTACAGTCCGCGCGTCGCCGGGCCCTTCAATTCGACGGTGTTGCCGTCCGGGTCGACAAAATAAAGCGAGGGGCCGTAGCCTTCGGCGCCGTAGCGCTCGTGCACCTCGCCGGGATCGATGCCGTGGCGGCGCAGATGCGCGCCGAGCGCCGCGGCATCGAAGGCTTCGAGCCGCAAGGCGAAGTGGTCCATGTTGCCGGCCCCCTTTGCCGCCGTCGACCTCGCCGGTACCAGATCGATCAGCGACGCGCCGGCGCGCATTTGCACGAGCCGCGGCTGCTGCAGCTCGCGCTCGATCCGGCAGCCGAGGACGGTGCGATAGAATTCGATCGCGCGTTCGAGATCGGCGACGCGCAACACGACATGATCGAGGCCGGCGATGCGCGGCGCACCGTCCGTGCCCGTCGTAGCGGTCGTCTCCAGGTTCACGGCGTCAGGCATGGTTCGCTCCCTTGCTGTCGCTGACGATGCTGTCTCTGACGGTGGGCACCGCCCTCACTGCTGCGGCGGCGGCCCGCCAGGTCCAGGTCCTGCCCCGCCGCGCCGCTGGCCCATCCAGGCGCGCAGTTGAGCGCGGGTTATATAACCGAGGTGGTTGACGTCGATCTCGTCGAACTGCCGGCCGGCTGCCTCCGCGCGACGCTGCACGAACTGCTCGCGCGTGATCGCCCCTGGCGGCGGGGCCCCGCCCGAAGGCCCGGGCGGGGGGCCTCCCGGGCCTCCCGACGGCGGGCCGGCTTCGCCCGGCGGCGGGCCGCTCTGCCCGCCGGGCGGGCCGTATTGGGCAAAGGCCGCGGTGGGGATGAGCGCCAAGGCAATAACGAGACCGATCGCAGAAGCACGCATGCGCTGCCCTTCTCGTTGCGGCACCCGGATCATGCCGCAAGCGGCCGAGCCGAGGCAAGCCGTCCGCCGGGTGAAGATGCGGGGTTGCGTCCTCTTCATGTCGGATCGGCAAATTTGCCGGGACTTTCGGTCCGCACCGCTAGGAATACCATTCCGGCTCGGAGTAGAGTCGGGGCGACCGGTACCCGTCGCCAACGTCGCGTGGAGAAGAAACATGCAATACCGCAGAATCTCGGCCGACTGCCATCTCGACATGCCGTGGATGCCGCCGGATCTCTTCGTCTCCGAGGCGCCGCAGGCGATGAAGGACCGGATGCCTTATGTCGAGGACGGCCCGCAGGGGCCGCAATGGGTCGCCAAGAACGGCGCCAATTTCGGTCTGAAGAATGGCGTCGGGCCGGGCGGTGCGCCGTTCGTGCCGGGGCAGAACCACCGGGTCGACAAGATGGCCGAGACCGGCATGTACGAGGACGGCAAAAAGGACATCCGCCGCTGCAGCGATCCGCATCTGCGCATCAAGGACATGGACCGCGACGGCGTCGACGCCGAAGTGATCTACGGCATTCTCGGCGCCGCGTCGCGGCTGAACGATCGCGAAGCCTCGAACGAGATGTTGCGGATCTACAATAATTGGCTGCAGGAGTTCTGCCGCCCCTACGCCGACCGGCAGATCGGTTTGGCGTGCCTGCCCTATGGCGACATCAGCGAGGCGGTCGCCGAGATCTACCGAGTCGCGAAAATGGGCATCAGGGGTCTCGAACTGTCCTGCTCGTGGGACATGGAGCCGATGTGGCACCCCAACTGGGAGCCGTTGTGGAAGGCGGTCGAAGACGTGCAATTGCCGCTACATTTCCACACCTTCCCGACGACCCCGCCGCGCGCCCGCGAGGGCGTCTCGGGTCAGGTCCGCCGCGCCGCGATGTTCACCGGCGTCTCGTCCTTTCAGATGGGGCTGATCAACATCATCGCCGCATTGATCGGCGCCGGCGTGCTGGAGCGCCACCCCCGCCTCCGGGTCTCGTTCGGCGAGAGCGGCATCGGCTGGCTGCCCTATGCGCTCGACCGCATGGATTTCGAGTATGAGGATCGCTTCCGCGACCTGATGAAGCTGAAGCCCAGCGAATATTGGCGCCGCCAGTGCAAGGCGACGTTCCAATTCGACCCGATCGGCACCAAGCTCGTCGATGACATCGGGGTCGAAACCCTGATGTGGGGCTCCGACTACCCGCATACCGACGGCATCTGGCCGGAATCCTCGAAATATATCGCGGAACAATTCGCCGGTCTCCCGCCCGAAGTCGTGCACAAGATCACCTGCGAAAACGCCGGCAAATTCTACGGGCTGATCAACTAGCGCAGCTTCCGGCGGCCCCTCACCCCCTCCCTCTCCCCGCGGCGGGGAGAGGGGAGGGACCCGCGCAGCGGGAGGGTGAGGGGCAGCAGGCGAGGGTCCGGAAACAAGCCGCTTTAGTCCTCGAGGGCGCGGCAGGCGCGATCGATCCGGGCGCAGGCCTCGCGCAACACCTCGGTTGAGGTCGCGTAGGAAATGCGGAAATGCGGGGCGAGGCCAAAGGCCTCGCCGTGCACGACCGCGACGCCTTCGGCCTCCAGGAGGTAGCGGACGAAATCCTCGTCCTTCCCGATCATGGCACCTGCCGGCGTGCGCTTGCCGATTAGGCCGGCGCAGGATGGGTAGACGTAGAAGGCGCCCTCGGGACGCGGGCAGAAAAGACCCGGCACGCGGTTCAACAGATCGACGACGAGGTCGCGCCGCTCCTTGAATTTCTCGTTGTGGATCGGGATGAAATCCTGCGGCCCGGTCAGTGCCTCGATCGCCGCCGCCTGACTGATCGAGCATGGGTTCGCCGTCGAGTTCGACTGGATCGCCCCCATCGCCTTGATCAGTGCTTTCGGGCCGCCGCCATAGCCGATGCGCCAGCCGGTCATGCAATAGGCTTTCGACACGCCGTTGACCGTCAGCGTGCGCTCGTAGAGGGCCGGCTCGACCTGGGCGATCGTCTTGAACGCGAAATCGTCGTAGACGAGGTGCTCATACATGTCGTCGGCCATGACCCAGACATGCTCGTGATGCAAAAGCACCTCGGCGAGACCCTTGAGGTCGGATTCGCTGTAGGCGGCGCCCGACGGGTTCGACGGCGAGTTCAGGATCAGCCATTTGGTGCGCGGCGTAATCGCCGCGTCGAGATCCTCGGGCCGCATCTTGAAGCCGTTGTTGTGCGGACACGACACCGGCACCGGCGTGCCGTCGCACAGCAGCACCATCTCGGGATAGGAGACCCAGAACGGCGCCGGGATCACGACCTCGTCGCCGCGGTTGATCGTCGCGACGAGGGCGTTGAACAAGACCTGCTTGCCGCCTGAACTGACCGTGATCTGCGACGTCTCGTAGTCGAGCCCGTTTTCGCGCTTGAACTTGCCGCAGACCGCTCGTTTCAATTCGATCCGCCCGTCGAATACGGTATAGCGCGTCTCGCCGCGGTGGATCGCAGCGATCGCGGCCTCGCGGATGTTGGGCGGCGTGTCGAAATCGGGCTCGCCCTGCGACAGGCTGATAATATCGCGCCCGGTCGCCTGCAATTCGGTCGCGAGTGCGGTCATCGCCATGGTCGGCGACGGTTTTACGCGGGCAAGCCGATCGGCCAGGAAAGACATGCGATCCCCGTTGTCCAGATAAGGCAAACCCTCAAGCTTAGTGCCAAAGACGCCGTTTGTGAAGCCGCGCGGGGCGGGTCTACCGCCCGAGCGACGGCCCCAAGCCGGGACCGATGAGCTGCCGATGACGCCGATGTCCAACGAACTGCATCGCCTTGCCGACCGCTATGCGGCTTTTGCCGTCGACGAAGCCCGCGGCAACTCGGCGATCTACGAAAGGCTGGCGTTGGCGATCGCCGGCTCGCCGGAACTCCTCTCCTTCATCGCCGGTCTGCCGCCGGATCGCCGCCAGCCCAACCTCTTCCTCGCGGCGGTGCGGTACCTCCATGGCGTCATCGAGAACACTGATCGTTTCGTCATGGCGGTGCGCCAAGATGCGAGCCGCCTTCGCCGGCTGCTGCTGTCGCGGACGAACCAGACCAATGAGCCTGGCCGCTGCGCGGTTCTGCTGCCGCTGCTGGCCCTCCTGCCGCCGCCGCTGGCCCTGCTCGAGGTCGGGGCGTCGGCCGGTCTGTGCCTCAATCTCGACCGCTACGGCTACGATTACGGGGCCCGGCGGATCGAGCCGCCTACCGCGGCGGCACCGATTTTTTCTTGCCGGACGGCGGGCGCGGTGCCGCTGCCGGCGGCGATTCCGCGGGTTGTCTGGCGTTGCGGCCTCGACCTCAGCCCAGTTGATCTGCGCGCCGACGAGGCTGTGCGGTGGCTGGAGACGCTAGTCTGGCCGGACCAGCCCGACAGGGCGCAACGGCTGCGCGCCGCGATCGGCCTGGCGCGCGCCGATCCGCCACGCATCGTCAAAGGCGATTTGCTCGGCGATCTCGAGCCGCTGATCGCGACGGCCCCAAAGGATGCGACATTGGTCGTCTTTCACACCGCGGTTCTAGCCTACGTGGCCTCGCAAGAACGCCGTGACCGGTTCGCGGAAAGCGTCAGGCGGGCCGGCGCCGTCTGGATCAGCAACGAGGCGCCGGGCGCGTTTCCGGCCGCTGCCGAGACCGCGCCGCCGGCGCCGGGGTGCGGGCAATTTCTACTGATGCGGGATCGGATACCGCTGGCGTGGGCCGCGCCGCATGGCCAGTCGATCGATTGGTTCGGTCCGGCGTGAGCCGATCGAACGCGCTTCTTGTCGCGGTGGCGGTCAGTCCGCGCCAAAGTCGGAGACGAGCAGGAACAAGGTGCCGCGCTGCCGGCCGCGATGTCGAGGACAGTTTACGAAAGGCGTTATTCCCGGCGTCGCGTTTCCAGATCCCGCTCCGCCGCCGCCAGGGCCTGCGGCTCGACCAAGAGGCCCTGGCGTTCGTAGCGGCGGCGGGTCCGGCTGAAGCGGACGACGACGGCGTATCTCTCGCTTTTCGCCTTTGCCCGTCGCGTCAGCAGGGCATCGCCGGCCGGCAGGAATTCGAGGTCGTCGAGACCGAGACAGCGCAGGCAGGCCGGGCCGGGATTTTCCATCATCAGGAGGCCGCCGGTGCCGCCGCAGCGGTGGCACTTCCACTCCCTGTTGAGCGGCTGGACGACCACCAGCTCGGGCGGACGGGTTGCCTTCTCGGCCAGCCTTTCGCGCTCTTTTTCCGAAAGCTCCGGCGAGATCCAATGGGTACGATACCGCCCCTCGAAGCGTCGCATCGCCGCTTTTGCCGAAGCGCAGCGTCTGGCGTTGCGGCGTGCGCGCAACATAACGCGCCAGGCTCGCATAGAGCTCCCTTTCCGCCGCCCAGGAGCGCAACAAGATCATCGCTTCCGAGATGCGCGACGGGGCGACTTGCATGGCGCCCTCGAGGCAGTCGATCTGACCCTGACGCCAGCGACCGACCGTCCCACCGTCCACCCAGCCGATCCCGACGAGTACGTCGAGCGGGCTCACATAGCCTTGCTCGGCGAGCGCCGCCGCCGCGGCTCTCGCGACCCGATCGGCAAGGGGGGGCCGATTCTTCCGGTTCATACCAGACCACCAGAGGAACGTGCGCCGTCGTCCGCCCGGCATTGATAGCTACCGCCAATCCTTATAGATCGAATTCCCCAATTCCGTAGACCCTTTCGTAGACCTCTTGCCGAAGTCGCCGCCCTACATCAGCCCCCGACGCCGGGGTCTTAACCCGGCCGGGCGACCCTTCAGCCGCCGAGCGCCGCCAAATTTTCGAGATCCCGCTGACGCTCCTTGGCGCGGCGCTCATAGCGGCGCTCAAGAGATCAGAAAATCGCGGCCGTCCAGCGCGGGTAGAGGAGCGGCGCGACGCCGAGCGCGGTCGGAACGCCGAGAATCGGGAGGGCGGGGACCGCGGTGCCGGTCGGCGCCGCGACAGTTCCGAACAGCGACGGCCGACGAGCGCGCAAAAGATGATCCGGCGTCGGGAACCATCGCGGCGGGACCTGCCGCACGGCTTCGGCAATGCCAATCCCGGCCCGGCAAAAGGCCGAGACACCCGAACGAACGGGCGACGGTTTTCGCGCTATTGGGGAACTGTCCCCGAACACGGCGTTGATCCAAAGTCGCATCGTTCGACGGGGCGCCGGCGACGGGATCGCAGCTTCAGCCGGCGCCGCAGCAGCGGCGGCTGCCGCCCGAGCACGAATCCGGCTAGCATTGCCCGGGATCAAATGCCGCAGCGGTGCGGCGACGGAGTTTGCAATGGCGAACGAACCGGCGATGACGAACGAGGCCCATAGCAGGCTGATCCGCGATCAATTTACCCGACAGGCAGTACCGTTTAGCACGGCGAGCCCGATCGCCGATCCGGGTGCTCTCCGGGCGATCGTCGCCGCCGCAGCACCCGGCCCCAACGACATGTTGCTCGACGTGGCCTGCGGCGGCGGCATCGTGGTCTGCGCCTTCGCGCCCCATGTCAGGTACGCGACCGGTATCGACATGACCCCGGCGATGCTCGACCGGGCGCGCGCCCTCGCCGCCGAAAAAGGCGTCGGCAACGTCGCTTGGCGGGAGGGCGACGTCGCGGCGCTCCCCTGGCCCGACGCGACTTTTACGATCGTCATCACCCGTTTTGCGGTGCATCACTTTCCCGATCCGGCGGCGGTGCTGCGCGAGATGGTGCGGGTCTGCGCGCCGGGCGGGCGGATCGTCGTCGTCGATACCTGCGCCTCGGCCGATCCGGCTCGGGCAGCCCGTTTCAATCGGCTCGAAAAATTGCGCGACCCGTCGCATGTCCGCGCCTTGCCGCAGGGCGAGTTGTGCGGCCTGTTTCGGACCGCCGGGCTCGGCGAGCCGCAGGTGAGCCATGCCGAACTGCGCGACACGGTCGCGAACCTGCTGGCCCGGTCGTTTCCGAACCCCGGCGACGAGGCGAAGATCATCGCCATGTTCGCCGCCGCGGCCGGGGACGACAGTCTCGGCATCCCGGTGCGGCGCGCGCCGGATCCGGCGGGCGGTGAGCGGCTCGAATACGCCTATCCGGTGGCAATCCTCGCTGCGATGCGGCATTAGCCGTCGGAATCCGACGAGCCGCCGATGGTCATCGCCTCGCGCGTGGCGGCGGCTCGGGGGGTCGAGCCCGTGATCCGTGACCTCGGCTGCGGATGGGTTCCGATTGGCGCGCCAAAGTCGGGTTAGCGGAGGGAAGCAAGATGTCATGGTCAAGCGCGCCGATGATCGATGCCTTAGAACGCGAGACGATGGCGCGGGTCACCCGCCGCCTCCTGCCGATGCTAATGCTCTGCTACTTCATTGCCTATCTCGACCGGGTCAATATCGGCTTCGCCGGTCTGACGATGAACAAGGATCTCGGCTTCTCTGCCGCAGTCTTCGGGTTCGGCGGCGGCATTTTCTTCATCGGCTATTTCATTTTCGAGGTGCCAAGCAACGTGATCCTCGAAAAGGTTGGGGCGCGGACCTGGATCGCCCGGATCCTGGTGACTTGGGGGATCATCTCCGGTCTGACCTCCCTGGTCACTGGCCCGTATTCGTTCTTTACGATCCGGTTTTTTCTCGGGCTGGCGGAGGCTGGGTTCTTCCCCGGCATTATCCTCTATCTGACCTGGTGGTTCCCCTCGCGTTACCGATCCCGGATCACTGCTGTGTTCATGGCCGCGATTCCGATCTCCAACATCATCGGATCAGTCGTATCCGGCGCCATCTTAAACCTCCACGGCTGGCTTGGCCTCGCAGGCTGGCAATGGTTATTCATCCTGGAAGCTGCTCCGGCCGTCGTGCTTGGAGTTGTCTTTTATCTCTACATGACCGACCGGCCGGAACACGCGCAGTGGCTCCAGCCGGCGCAGCGCCACTGGCTGATCGCGCGGCTCGCAGCAGAGCGCGCCACACGCGAGGCGATCCGCCATTACAGCCTTGCCGAGGCACTGCGTGACCGGCGTGTGCTGTTGTTGAGCCTCGTCTATTTCGGCGGCGCCTACGCCGGCTATGGCCTCGTCCTGTTCCAGCCGCAGATCGTGCGCAGGCTCGCTCAGGGCTACGGCACGATTGGGCTGATCAACGCCATCCCCTATGTCTTCGGGGCATGTGCGATGATTTTGTGGGGCCGCCACTCCGACCGCACGGGAGAGCGCGCCGGCCATACCGCAACCGGCTACGCCGTTGGCGCGGCCGGGCTGATTGCCTGCGGCCTGATGACCGATCCGGTGATGACGATGGCGATGCTGGTGGTCGCCGCGATGGGTCAATCCTCGACCGCCCCGTGCTTTTGGTCGCTGCCGACAGCCATGCTGTCCGGCACCGCCGCCGCCGGCGGCATCGCGCTGATCAACGCCCTGGGTAACCTCGGCGGGTTTTTTGGCCCCTATGTTTTTGGCCTCGTTCGGGACGCGACCGGCAATTTCACGCTTGGCCTAATAGCGATAGCGATTGGTCCAGTAGTGTCGGCGGGGATCGTACTGTTGCTCGGCCACGATCGGCGCCTCGAACACATCCCGATCAGGCGACCCGGCACGCCCTGACAAGATAGAGGCGAGATGCATGGGTGACCTCAGGGCATCGGGGTCGGTGGCGAATGGGGCGGCTCGGTCTTGCTGGCGATGGAATGGGCGCGAGGGACGAAGAACCGCGGCTTCTTGTCGGCGTGGCCCCAGTTCGGCGCGCCATGCGGGTTGTTTCTGGCCAATTGTGCGGTGCTCGGGTTCAGCTACCTTCCGGTGACCAGTTTCATGTTTGGGCCTGGCGCATCCCATTCTTGATCAGCATCATCATGGTCGGGGTCGGGATGTGGATCCGGCTCGGCATCAGCGAGACGCCGGTCTTCCAGAGGATGATCGCGGAAGAGCGGGTCGAGCGCGTCCCGGTGCTGGAAGTCCTGAAGCGGCAGCCAAAGCAAGTAATCTTATCGGCGCTTCTGCGCCAGCCCGAGCAGGGGCCGGGCTTTATCGTCGGTACCTTCATTTTCACCTACGCCACGACAGTATTGGGGCAGTCGCGGAATTTTGTACTGATGGGAGTGATCGCCCAGACCTTCATCGGATTTATCTGGGTCGTTTGCGCCGGCGCGATGTCGGATCATATCGGTCGCAAGAACATGTACATGCTCGGCGCCGCTTTTTTGGGAATCTTTGGCTTCATCTACTTTGAGATGCTTAATACCGGGCATCCCGTGAGTGATCTTCGTGGCAATAGCGATTTCGCTCCTTCCGGTGATGACGCAATACGGACCGGAGGCAGCGCTGATCGCTGAGAGTTTCTCGCCACGGTTGCGCTACAGCGGCACCTCGATCGGCTACCAGTTGGCCTCGATCATTGCCGGCGGCCCGGCACCGATCATCGCGACTTGGCTGTATGCGACCTATCATTCGAGCGTACCGATCGCTCTCTATATTCTGCTGTTGGCGATCATTGGCATCATTTCGGCGGCGATGATGACGGATTACACCAACAAGGATATATCAGCGGAATACGCCGGGGTCTGAATCGGGCCTTCCCCGTGAGAGCGGGTCGGCGGCAATCGGACGCTGGCCCACCGTGTCGCGCGCGGTTAAATTAAATCAAGAGGCCGGCTGGAGGACGAGCCGGCGCCGTTGATGTTAAAGCGAGCGTCGTCGTGCCAAACCCCGCCTGGCCGTCGCGGCCGTCATTCTTGTAGCGGAGGTCACGCCGCTCTCGTCGGGAGCAACGAGGCGGCTGTTGAGATGGCGACCGATGCATGTAGCGGGCGGGATCGGCAAGCAGCGCTTCTGGCCCAGCTAAGGGCGGCTTGGCGTAGACAAACCAGTTCTTCGGCATGAAGGGTGCGAGGTATGCGCACTCCGGCTGTCGGCGAGCCCTCGCCGTCGGTCCAGGTGCTTAACCGATGGACCACAGATCAGCATGGCAGCGTAGAAGCATGACGATAGCAGCCACGAGACGGCGGCCGGCTAAACTCGCTTCGACCTTTAATGTTTCCGGGTTTGCTGTCGGCCCGGCGGCCATAACGATCGGGGAAACGCATGCTTGGCTGGTTCGGCGAATTGACTCCGAAAGAGCGCCGCACGATGGGCGCCTGCTTCGGCGGTTGGGCGCTCGATGCGTTCGACGTGCAGATGTACAGCTTTATCATCCCAACTGTAATCGGCTTGTGGTCTTTGTCGCGCGGCGAGGCCGGACTGATCGGTACTGTCACCTTGCTGATCTCGTCCTTGGGGGGCTGGTTCTCCGGCACCCTGGCCGACCGGTTCGGGCGCGTGCGAATGCTGCAGATCACAATTCTTTGGTACTCAATTTTCACTTTTCTCTGTGCATTTGCACAAAATTTCGCACAGCTCTTCATCCTGCGTGCTCTGCACGGGCTCGGATTCGGCGGCGAGTGGGCCGCCGGTGCGGTATTGATGGGCGAGGTGATCCGGGACAAATACCGCGGCCGCGGTGTCGGAATTGTCCAGACGGGCTGGGCCGTCGGTTGGGGCGTCTCGGCGTTGGTGTACACGGCGCTTTACGCCCTCTTGCCCGAGGCGATCGCTTGGCGCGCGCTGTTCGCGATCGGCCTCATTCCGGCAGTCTTTGTCTTCTGGATTCGCCGACATATCGACGAGCCGGAGATCTTTCGCGACAGGCGTCCGGCGGTCGGCCCGGCGCATCTGTTCGCTGCCTTCCGTGCTCCGTACCTTTGGACCACGATCAAGGTGTCGCTGATGGTTACCGGTGCCCAGGGTGGCGGTTACGCGCTCGGCATTTGGATGCCGACCTATCTGCGCACGGTCCGCCATTTGTCGGCGACCAGCACCGGCGGTTTTCTGCTTGTACAGATCTTCGGCGCGTTGCTTGGCTTTTTGCTCGGCTCCTATCTCAGTGACGCCATCGGTCGCAAATGGACGTTCTTTTGGTCGGCGATCGGCTCCTTCGTTGGAATCCTGCTCTATATGTTTTTACCGATGGACAATACGGCGCTGCTATTTTTCGGCGTTCCTCTGTTCGTCGTGTTTCTGATGAAGTTCCCGCCTATGGGCCCGTTTATGACCGAGCTCTATCCGACCTCGGTCCGCGGTACGGCGCAAGGCTTTTGTTATAATGCCGGGCGGGCGATCGGTGCGTTCTTCCCAACCATGGTCGGCTATTTGAGCCAGGTCCTGCCGCTCGGCGCCACAATCGCGGTCTTCAGTGCCTTCGCCTCCGGAATGATGATCCTGACGCTGATGTGGCTGCCGGAAACCCGCGGTCGCCACCTCGCCGCGCTCGAAGCCGAGTTGGCGCACCCGCCGTCGGCAAGCGTCGCCGAGTGATCCTGGGATCGACGCTTGGTGGGTCCTGGTCAGCGCCCGAGTGCGGGCGGTGAGGGGTGACGGCGCAGCGGCGGGCTTGAACCGCCCGGCGATCACCGCGACGGTCATCTGCGCCTGCGCCATGCAGGGGCTCGACCAGACGATCGTCAATGTTTCCGTGCCGCACATCCAGGGAAGCATGTCGGCATGGCAGGACGAGATTTCCTGGGTGCTGACCTCCTACATCGTCTCGTCGGCGATCGCTTTGGTTATACTCGCTGGTTTGCCTGCATTGCTGCTGATTCGTCGCCCACGCCGCCACCCGGTTTTAACGGCGGCGAACGATTAGCGTAGATTCGGTCGAATTCACGCGATTTCGCAGTCCGCGGGACCGCGTGTCGGTAGTCCGAGACCGGCGCGGCCCCGGATTAGCCGAAATCGGTCGCCGAGAACGCTTTCCGCAACCGCTCGCCTTGCTCACGGATCGCCCGGCTTGCTCCGCAACATCTACGCTCTGACCCGCGTGCGGGGGCGATCGGTTATTTTCCCCGTGTCATGGCCCTAATATGTTTCGCGCGGCAGGTTGAGGTGCGGGAAGACGCTGTGTACATGCGGCGTCACGACCTGGCGCGCTGGGCGGATGTAGGATTTGTCGAGCTCGTCATAGCCGGTGACGCCGAGCAACGACAGACAGATGCGGATCTCGTCTTCGAGGATCTCGAACAGCCGCACGACACCCGGCCCTCCAGCAGCGGCAAGGCCATAGATATAGAGCCGCCCGACTGAGACAACATCGGCACCGAGGATTAGCGCCTTTACCACATCGGTGCCGCGATAGATGCCGCCATCGACCATGACGCGGGCGCGACCTGCGACCGCTTCGACGACCTCGGGCAGGACGTCGATGGAACCAACGCCCTGATCGAGCTGGCGCCCGCCATGGTTCGATACGTAAACGCAGTCGGCTCCGTATTCGAGCGCAAGCTCGGCATCTTCGGCGGTGCCGATGCCCTTCAGCACGATTGGAATGTCGAAGTTCTTTTTGATCCGCTCGATATCGCGCCAGTTGAAGCGGGCTTGGTAGATGCGGGCCTGCTCATCGCTCGGGCTCATGCGCGCGCGCCGGCGCTGGTGGCGTTTGGCAATATCGCGCTCGCGACGGCTGTGGCTGTCCGTGTCGATGGTAAAGCAAAACCCGTCATAGCCGTTGTCGATGGCGCGTCGGACATGGTCATCGACCCAATCGGCATCACCGCGAATGTAAAGCTGGAAGATTTTAAATGCTTCTCCTGAAGCATCAGCCGTTTTTTCCAGCCCCGGATGCGCTCCGGAACTCAAAATCATCCCGTTGCCGAATTCGCGGGTGGCTGCGGCGACGGTGGCGCCGCCACCCGGCTCGAATACTTCAAGCCCGCCGACGGCCGAGCAAAGCACCGGGATACGCAGCTTCTTGCCCAAGAAGGTGCGGCTGCAGTCGACATTTGACACGTCGCGCAACACTCGCGGGCGGAAACCCCAGGCGTCGAGCGCAGCACGGTTGCGCGCCAAGGTCGTCTCGGTCTCCGAGCCGCCGATCAGATAATCCCAATTGTTCCGATTGAGATTGGTGCGCGCTTGGGCGACGAACTCGTGCAGGTTCTGAAAACGCTCCTCGAGCGACCCGGTCATGGTCTTCTCCCTCGCTAGTTTATCTTCTGTCAGGCCGGGGCTGACGGCTCGGCCGGGCGAGGGTCTCAGCGTAAGCCGGGTCATCCGATCCCGGCAATCGACACCACCATCACCATACGTGATATCCGGCATGCAAGACGAGGTCTCTCAAGGCTCGTGCAGTGCTGCGGATGGCGTTCGGAAGCGTTACGGGGGCCGCCCTGCCGTCGCAGTTTCGGTCACCATTGAGGTAAAGCACGAAGAGACGGCATTAGGGCGCGGAGGCAGAAATGGATGTCACCCCGACCTTGATCGACCTTGCCGGGTCACAGCCAGAAATCCGTCATTCGGGACGATCAGCAGGATAGGCTGCTTTCTCATCCGGCATACCGCCTCGAGCCGAGGAACGCGCTAATCGGACTCTGCGCGGCTCGAATAGCTACTTTCCGGCGCAAATATCGGATCTTCGTGGGTGGCCCGCCGCATATGACAGGAGCGGTCCCCCCGGTGACGGACGGCGGGTCGGCAGCCGAGACTCGCCGCCCGGCAGGCGAACGACGCCTGCGGCCCCACGGCTCGCAAGGCGGCGGCCGGCCGTGACCATTGACAAATCACGATCGTTCTGCTATGCAATTGCTATAATCACTTCGCCGTTTCGCCGCTCAAACCGACGGGCGGCGGGACGGGGTCCGGCAATTCCCCGGCTTTCCCTGTTCGGCCGATTTAATTCCGTGCTCGGGCGGATTTATTTCCCTGCTGCCTTACTAGGGAATTTCTTCTCAAGTTATTGATAAAGACGGCATTATTTTCGCAAGATCGCGCCTGAGCGCGATTTTTCCCTGTATATTCCCATGTGACGAGGGAAGCTCGAAGGGTTCTGTGAAGTCCCGCGCAGCCGAACCTCTTTCGAAACCCGATTTTTGCGCCCGAAAGTAGCTAATCGTGGAGGGTAGGACGAAACACCGGCCGGCGATCGGAGCGGCAAGCACCGGAACGGTCGGCGCGGCATCAGGATCGCGACCTGGACCGCCACGGTTGCGGCCCCGACCTTGTGCAACAGGCTTTTCCGTTGGTTCGGCAAGCAGCCAAATCCCCCGGTGCAAGGACAGCCGTGCGACGGCAGGAATCCACCTCGGTTCCGCTCCCGCCCGGCAAAGCAATAAGGTTCCGAGGCCGTCCTTGACGACCACCATCTAGCCCGATCTATGCGTCAGGAAAGTACACCTTTTGAATGTGCATGAGCGCGCACCCGGTATGGTTGTGGAACCGGAGCGCGGACGTGCGGCTTTGTTCCCGCCGGGGCGGGTATAAGATTTCTGGGGTTGGGTAGGCGCTGGAGGTTGCGGGGAAAGGGCTCGGGTGGGGGCAGGCTGCCCCGTGCTTCAGGTAACGAGGCGAGGCAAGCGCTCGAGGACGAGGCGGAAGCTCCGCTGATCGGGAGCGCTTGTCGGCAGGTGGATCTTGACTTGGGTCTTCAGTTCGACGACGCGGGCGGCGACCTTGATCAGGCGCAGCCGCAGCGTGTCGAATTGCATGACGCGCCAGGTGGAGCGCCGCGGCATGGCCTGGCGCAGCGACCACAACAGCCAATACGCGCCGGCATGCAGGAACAGCCGGAACTGGTTGGCTTCGGCCTGATGGCAGGAGGTGCGGTCGGCGGCGAGATGGTTCTTGAACGCCTTGATGTGGTTCTCGGCTTGGCCGCGCGCGCAGTAGAGCCGCTCGTAGAGCTTCTTGGGCCGGCCGCCTTCGAGGTTGGTGACGATGTAGCGCGTGTCGGCCCCCTGCGGCCCGACCTCGACCCGGGCGATGATCCGCTCGGCCCGGCTCCAGCTGCCGGCGGCGTCGTAAAATTCCTTGTACCGACGAAACTTGGTCCCCGCCGCCCGCGCTGCAAAGCGCTCCGCGGTGCTGCCTTCCAGCTCTGCCACATGCCGATGCAGCGCGACATTCGGCGCTAGACCGAGGACGAAATCCACGCGGTTGGCGCGGCACCAGTCGAGCACTTCGGGGGCGGTATAGTGGCTGTCGGCGCGCAGCAGGATCTCGACCCGCGGCCAACGCGTCCGAAGCGCCCCGATCAGCCGCCGCAGCAGCGCCCGCGCCTCCTTGCCGCTCGGCCGCTGGCCCGGCCGCAGCAGCGCGGTCACGAAGCGTCCCTCCCCGTCGAACACCACAATCGGCTGAAACCCGTAATCGTTATGGAAGGCATTGAACAGCCGCAGCTGTTGGCCACCGTGCACCCGATCAAAAGTGTCGTCGATGTCGAGCACAATGCGCTTGGGCACATGCCCGAAGGAAGCGCAATACTGATCAATCAAGGCACCGGCCAGGCGCAGCAGCGCGCGCTTGTCGGGCAAGTTCTCCAGCCGCGAGATCGTCGACTGCGAGCACAGATCGGCCCCGGACGGCAGCCGCTCCAGCGCCAGCTTGAACATCGGATCGCGGCGCAGCGCATCGGCGTCGTTGCCGTCCTCGTAGCCGGCCGCGATCATCAGCATGCGAAAGCCGATGATCTCTTCCAGGCTGTGCCGCACCCGCTCCGGCGCCCGCTCATCCACCAGACATCCGGCCAGCCGTCCCGCCAGCCCCAGCCGCCGCTCCACCTCGCGCAGTGCCAACAGGCCGCCCTCCGAGGACAGGCGACCGCCGTCAAACCGGGCGACCACAGCCTTGCCGGCGACCGGTGACAGACCGGGGAGGAGGGATGTATCATCAACCATGGCGGGTGCGCGCTCCTGTTGATCCGAGGTTCAGTCTCCACAACCGAACCCTACACCGAATCAACATCTTGCGCTACACCCGCCGACCCTCACGCATAATCCGGGCTAGGATATACGTGTCATGAAACGTATATCTAACGAGGCTGCGCCTCAGACCGACGAGGCATGTCTCGGTGGCTCCGATCGCCGGTTCATGACGAGCTCTGGTATAAACCAGTCTCACTGGGACCGATCAACGGCCTAGACGCCCTCGAGAGGGCAAAACCGCACGACCGGAGCCGGGCGAATGATAGCACACAGCGTGGCCGAACTTCTCGGCAATCACGTGAGGCTGGCGGTCGAGGGGATCGACCGGATGTATCTCAACGTCTATGTGCCGAGGCTGCAGAGCACCAATGGAGCGGTGAATTTCTTCCGGGTGCATCGCGGGCAGCCGCTAGCTTCCTCCGCGCTGATGAACCCGATGAGCCGGCAGTTTGTCGCAGCGCTGGACCGTTTCATCGCGCAGCATGAGGTTCCTCTGGTGCTGTTTCACAAAGGCCAGCGCAAGGATGATGTGATGGCCGAGCGGCTGCGCAGCTTCGCGGCCGAGGAAGGCATCGTCTTCATCGGCAAGGCCCAGGAAAAGACGCCGGTCTTCCGCACCGAGAAGCGGCACAGCCCCCGCACCGGCCAGCCCTACCCGTGGATCGTCAAGTCCACGGCCATGGTCAACCACTACTATTTCTATGCAATGGACCGCGACTTCGGCCCGTTCTTCCTCAAGTTCTGCACCTACTTTCCTTACAACGCCAAGCTGTGCCTGAACGGCCACGAATACGCCAAGCGCCAACTGGCCACGCGAGGGCATCGCCTTCGAGGCGCTCGACAACGGCATCCTGAGCTGCGCCGATCCGCGGCGCCTGCAACAGATCTGCGACGGCCTGTCCGCCGACAAGATCGACGCGCTCGCTGCGCAAATGGCTGGCCCAGCTGCCGCACCCCTTCACTCGCCGCCGACCGCAAGGCCGGCTATCGCTACGACATCTCGATCCTGCAGGCCGAGTTCTCATTGACCCAGGTGCTCGATCGCCCGGTGCACGGCCGCATGTTCTTCGAGCAGGTGATCCGCGAGAATCTCGACCTCGGCCGCCCAGAAGAGGTGCAGCTGATCTTCAATCGCGAAGATCACCCGGCGCAACTCCGGGACGCTTCCGCACCCGCATTCGTGACCCACGGCGTCACACCATCTCTGCACGTCTACTACAAGTACTGCGCGCATCAAGCAATATCACAAGGAAGGTCGAGCCCTGCGCACCGAGACCACCATCAACAACACCTACGACTTCGGCATCGGCAAGCGCCTGGCCAACCTGCCCAAGCTGCGCGAGATCGGCTTTGCCGCCAACCGCCGCCTCCTCGAGGTCGAGCGCATCAGCCACGATTGTATTCTCGCCGAGGACAGCTTCCAGAACATCAACAGCCCCATCGCGGTCAATGGTCAGCGAGCCTCCGGCTTGCGCTTTGCCGACCCGCTGCGTCCATCCCCTGTTGCACGCAATCATCCTCTTTCGCCTGCTCGCCGACGGCTTCCGTGCCGCCGATCTGCGTCCGCATCTCGCCGCACTCGCCGGCCGCTCACCCGACGCCAGCCGGCCAGGGCGATCACCTATCAACTGCGCCGCCTGCGCCTCCACGGCATCATCGAACGTATGCCCACGCACTCATCGCTATCGCGTCACCGATGCCGGATTCCGCACCGCCCTCTTCTTCACCCGAGCCTACAATCGCCTCTTCCGCCCCGCTCTCGCTGCCAGCCTCCCCGATCATCACGCCGCCAAAAACCTCCTCAGACAGGCCTTCGACACCCTCGACACCCGCATCGCCGCATGGCTCGCCGATGCCAGATCGCCCCGCAAACTTGACACATCGACTACAATTTAGGTCCTCAGCAGACTGGGAGCTGCGCATGCAGGTCGCAAAATGGGGCAATAGCCTTGCCGTCCGTCTTCCCGCCGCCGTCGTCGAGGCGTTGCAGCTCAAGGAGGGCGACGACATCGAGATCCGCGTCGCCGACGCTCGGGAATTTGCCGTGGCGCGCAAGCCCGGGCGCGAAGAATTGCTGAAGCGTCTGCGCGCCTTCCGCGGGCGCCTTCCCGCCGATTTCAAGTTTGACCGGGACGAGGCGAATGCCCGGTAGCTTCTTCGACACCAATGTTTTGCTCTATATCGCATCGGCTGATCCGGCGAAGGCGAGTTGGGCCGAAAAACTCCTCGGCGAAGGCGGCGCCATCAGCGTTCAGGTGTTGAACGAGATCGCCAATGTCGCCCGTCGCAAGATGCGCATGTCATGGACCGAAACCCATGCTTTCTTGTCGATGCTACGCGGCTTGCTGATGGTCCATCCTGTCACTTCGGAAACGCACGACGGCGGCCTGACCCTGGCCGAACGCCACAACCTGGCCATCTACGATGCCCTGATCGCCGCGTCGGCGCTTAATGCCGGTTGCGATACCCTTTGGTCGGAAGACATGCACCATGGAATGGTAATCGATGACCGGCTGCGGATCGTCAACCCGTTTCGCGCGATGAGCTGACAATGGACAAGAAGACGAAGGGCGCTTGGCTTCTCCATTAGTCGAAGAAGCATGATGCCGTTCGTTTCACCGATTCATCGACAAGGGCTCGGCGGGCGTCCGAGGGCCGCCAACAGGGGCGGCTTTCTCGGCCAGGCGTTCGCGCTTCTTCTGCGAAAGTTCTGGTGAAACCCAATGGGTCCGGTAAAGCCCCTCGATCACTGGATTGCCGCTTTTGCTGAAACGCAGCGTTTGGCGTCCCGGACGGCGCGCGACATATGCCGTGGAGCTGGCGAACAACTCCTTTGCGGCCGCCCAGGAGCGGAACAGCTGCAACGCCTCGGAGATGCGCTTGAGGTTGGCGTGGACCGCGCGCTCGAGGTAGTCGATCTGGCCGCGCCGCCAGCGTTCCAATTCCCCGGCGTCGAGCCAGCCGATCCCAACGAGCACGTCGATCGGCCTCACATAGCCCTGCGCCGCAAGCGCCGCCGCCGCGGCCTTGCCGACTCGATCGGCGAGGGCGGCGCGGTTCTTCGGGTTCACCGAGTCATCACTACGCCGCCGGCAGCCCGGCGGATCCGGGCACGCCGTCAGCCGCCCGGCGCTCCGACATGTTGCAAATCAACCCGGCGCTGCTTTGCATGGCGCGCATAACGGGCCTGGTTCCTGGGTGCCGGCATGATGATTTTCGGCACTCCGCACGACGGTCAGATATCGAAATGAAAGCCAGGGGTGGCTTCGATAGCTGGGTCGTTGGCGAGGCGTTTCTCTGCTCCTGATGGGCGCGAGCGATTATGCCGCCGATAAAGAACGAATATAACCGATTGCCTGCGTAAGAATGGTGCCCAGGGGCGGAATTGAACCACCGACACACGGATTTTCAGTCCGTGTAGGTATATAAATTCTGGTTATATAACAATATATTAGGTAGCGCATGTTGCAAAAACCGGGCCGTCTTGTTGCAGACTTTTTGATCTATGGGTAAGGATATGAAATCGAGATATGGACCAGGTCGGCTACATCGGCTGGCTGCATAACGGTGAATCCGTTGTCCAGCTTCTTCCTCGCATAGTTGATCGCATCGATTAGTCCGCAGATCCAGGGCCCGTCAGTTTCCATGTCGGCTCGCATCTTGACACCCGTACTGCTCGCATGCCGCACCCCGGATTTAACGTTAGCCAATTTACCAAGATCCCTTAAATTCTTGAAATCTACTGCTATCGCGTTCGCCATCTCCTTTTTCGATATATGCAATCCATCTTCGAGCCATTCGAAACCTCTGTATAGGTAAACAAATGCCTCAGTTGGCATGCGCATAGCCAGGATCGCGTCGTCAACTGCGCGCCTCAGGAACGTGGTCTTACAAATTGCCTGTAACCACCCCCTAAAGTTATCCTCACTAAATCCAGAATGGATACGCTTTACTTCATCACTATATGTGAGCTCCATAGCCGTCTGTGCCTGCCAATCGAGCCCCTTCACAGATTTAAACAACACGCGCCCTCGGGCAATCGGAGTAAATAGCCCAGCGTGCGACATCAGGAGAGCGGCAACGATACGATTGATCATGAAATGGCTATCCGCTATCTGGTCCGAAAAATCTCCTTCATGTTTGCCGGATCGCAGAACGTAGGCTTGGTCACCTCCACCGGTGATAAACCAATGGAGCCCGCTACACCGCTCCTCATAGTGAAAATTGAACTTTGGAACGATATAACCTCGCCTGTTTTGCATTTCAAATATCGTAAGCGCAGCGTCAGTGACTTCAGCCTTTATTGTTACATTCGCCATGAATGTCCTCGTAAACGGTACAGCATCCCCGGTCCTCTGGTCCTTGGACTACCTCACCACAGCAAGCTCGCCCGCCGCGAACTTCGCGTGATCGTCCTCGAGGCTCGGAAGCAGGTGGCCGTACACGTCAAAGGTCATCTGGATCGAACTATGGCCAAGCAGGGCTTGAACCCGCTTCGCCGAGAACGACCGCTCAATCGCCCAGGACGCGAAGAAGTGCCGCAGCGCGTGAAGCCCATATTTGGGCTTGCCGGCGGCATCGACGGCGCCGGTCGCACGTTGCAGCTCATAGAAGCCCCGGTTCGCGATATTGGCATGGCTTTCGATGTTGCCGTTGCCATTCGGGAAGACGAGCCCAAGTTCGCCCTTCGGGCAGGCGAGCCGCCATTCCCGGAGCGCGTTGACGACCATTGGCGACATCGGGATTTCGCGCTCGCCGGCGGCCGACTTCGGCGCCCCAATCTCGCCCCACAGATTTCCCCGTTGCCGGACCCTGATCACCTTGCGGTCAAGGTCGACGTCGTCCCAGGTCAGCCCGCGCAGCTCCGACGCGCGCATGCCGGTGAAGATCGCCGTCACGAAAAACGGCCGCCAGCGGCCCTCGGCTTTCGCCAGGATGGCCTGTATCTCTTCCTTTGACGGAATGTCGCGCCCGACCGCGAGCTTGCCCTGCTCGCGCTTTTTAATGTCAACCCGGACCGGCTGCGCTGCGTTCTGTGCGACGAGCCCGCGACGCTGCGCCTCGCCGAGGATACTTTTCAGGCTGGCGAGCACCTTCCGTGCCATCGGCCGCGAGCCCTTACGCAACAGGTCATCGCGGAAAGCCTCGACCAGCGGTGTCGACAACCGGGCGAGCTTCTCGGCGCTAATCCGCGAAGTCTTGATATGCAGGTCAACGTGGTTGCGGTATTGACGCAGCGTCGAGCGTTCAAGCTTTTCGAGCGCTCCCTTCTCAAGCCACAGCTCGGCCGCCTCGACGACCGTTATGCTGGCACTTTCGGGTGTGTGGACGCCCCGCGCTACCTCGCCCGCTGCGGTTGTCAACCATGCTGTCGCCTCGCGCTTGGTTTTGAACGTCTTGACGTGGCGCTTCTTGTGCTGGTCTAAATAGTCTGCAATCCACGCCGTCTGCTCGCCTTCGCTGTTCGTCCAAGTACGTTTGCGCACGGTTGCCATCGGTGCCACCTCATGTGCTTGTTGCCATTGTTCCCAATAGCCACTATTGTGTCGCAAGCGGTTCCGATAGTCAACAAATAACTTAAAAGAGGTATTTATCGGCGACGGAAAAAAGGGCTTGACAACGCCGCGTAATTATGGTTAGCTTACCGAAATTGAAGCTTAGAAGTGTGTCTGGAGCCCGGCGCGGGAAACCGTGTTCGGGCTTTTTGCTGCCAGCACGATAAAGACACGCGAAGGCAGAAGTGCGCGCCCGTTTCGGGCGCCATAAGCGTTGGCCGCGGTTGATCTGCCCGTCGACCACGGCGATCCCCTAAGACCACCTTCCCTCAAATCGAGAATGACGCAAATGCCGTACTCTGAGACGCACTGTGATTCCATTGCGTTGACAAACTCCGCGGAGTTCCGGCGATTGCTAAATTTATTGGAGAGAGCGAACGGCGCACTTATTACTTGCTCGAAAACGGCATTCTTCCCGCCGCCAAAGAAGGTGCGATTTGGATCACGTTCAAGACGAGGCTGACTAAGCATTACGACGCGCTGATGGGAGGCGGCAAATGACCGAAGGAAAAAGCCGCACTGCTGGCACCCTGAGCGCCGCCCACAACACAACCCAATAGCGCCGCCTCGACTTTGTCCCGCCGTTCCCCAGCGGCGCGTTTACGGGCCCGCCCAAGCCAGAGGTACTTCGGGTTGTCGCGCAATAGCTCGCACCGCGGATGCCAGTATGAGGGGCCCGAGCGATAGATGCCGTGGTATATCGGCGATTATCTGCGCGCCACCACGCATCTCGATCACGTCCAGGATGCGCATATCGGCGTCTGATCGATGCCTGTTAGCTGCGCGACGTGTTTTACCGGATGATGATGCGCGCTCGCGCGCATCACCAACTTCCTGAACTTTGGAAAGCGGTGCGGCCGGTCGTCGCCGAATTTTCGAAATCACGATAGCGGGTTGGCGGCACAAGCGGTCGAAGCGGGGCTTGCCAAGCTAACGCGATAACCGAGGCGCGGCGCACAGGTGGGAGAAAAGGTGCCGCAAAGCGATGGCTGACAATTCAATGAACGTAGCTCACCTGATAGCTCATCTATAGCAGGTCAATAGATGAGCCATCCGTGAACTCATTAGGTGATCTGATTGGTGAGCCAAAGGGACCCAACGGTCGGCGATGCACCTTCACAATCACTCTCACCTCCACAATCACAGAATAGCTCGCTTTGCTCGCGGCGCGCGCGCGAGGCGGACGAGCCTTTCGATACTTGGTGGGACGAATATCCGCACAAGATCGCGGAGCCAAAGGCCAGAAAGGCATTCGCCGCTGCGCTGAACGCGCCTCACCCAGGAGCTGCTTGCCGCTTAAGACGCTACATCGAGACAAAGCCACCGGACAGACAATGGTGCAACCCGGCAACGTGGCTCGATGGCGACCGCTGGAATGATGAACCCGCGCCACCAGAACAACCCTCGATCGATCGAGGACGAGGCCAACCAGCATCTTCGATATCATAGCCAAGATCCGACTTCCCGGGGAGGAAGCGCCATGACGGACTTGCCGGCCCATCGTCAACTGCCAGCGTCGCTGTATGAGGTCGACAAGGCGCTGGTCAATTCGCTGCCAGCCCCCGTCAAGTTCGTGCTCCATGCGCGATACGCCAACAATTTCGAGGATTTCGTTGGTTATCGATGGGACGACGCCGACTATTTGCCTGTGCCCACCTGTGACGATATCGCGGCGGCGCTCGCGCTGGTCGAGGCCATGCTCAAGCCAAGTTCGCCTGCGGTGGTCAAACGCGAACTGGCGTGGCTGCGAGCCACCACCATCTCGCGAGAGGTCGCGCCGGAGGATTGGCGCCTGAGACTTCCGGCGTATGCCGAAGAACTAATGCGCTACCCAGAAGAAATCATGGTTGCCGCCGTTCGGCATTGCGGCCGAACAAATCGTTATTGGCCGGCGCTCGCCGACCTGATCAGCGAATGCGATCGTCTGTCACAAAAGCGGCGCTCTTTGCGGATGGCGCTGCTCTATCCGCCCAGACGAACCGAATAGTCCTACTTTTGAGTGGTCTCCATTTGGCGGCTGTGCGTTCGCTTTCGCTGCAGGGCGTGCTTCCGGGGCCCTTCGCGGAGGTAAGAATGCCCCATACTGCGTCTTTGCGAGTTTTGGCTGCTGTTTGCTGTTGACTTTTGAGGCGATCAAAAGCCGACCAGCGGAGTGATAGTCCGCTATTCCCTACCTAAGTTATTAAAAACACTAGAAGAAATATTCTGTGTCGCCAACCTGTTGCTTTCCTACAACTCCCACTATATAGGGCAATAGCCGCATTCCGCCAATGCGAGCATCGGATTCTTCGGATGCTGAGAGTGGCGGAAGCGCGCAAAAATCGCAACCCGGTCGGCCCCTATTCGCGTCGGCTTCGCCGCAGCGCCATCGGCGATTCGGTCTATGGTCGGAGTGCTGAGGGTCGGTTCATACGCGATCTGGAGCGGCAGCTCGTCGCGCATGTCGGCGGACAGCCGACGATCGCGCAAAAATTACTGATCGACCGCGTCGTCAAATGCACCCTGCAGATTGACGCCCTCGATCGCAAGCTGAGCGATGGCGCTTGGACCGATCACGATGGTCGGACGCATAACGGGTTGATCAACCTGCAATGTCTGTCGCTGCGCGAGCTCGGGCTAAACCCGGTCGCGCCGCGGGCACCCAGCTTGGCCGAGTACCTAGCGAGCAAGACTGCGGCCGAGGCGACGGCATGATCAGCGCCTCCGAGGCGATTTCCGATCCCAAACTGCTGGGCGCCGCCTTTGCCGGCGATAGCTGGGCAACCTGCACCGCCGTTTTGCGTGCTGCCGAAGGCTTGCCATTGGACCGACGCCAGCGCCGCGCCTTCCGTGCTGTCGCCGAGCGGGATCCGCCGCGGCGCCGCGTCCGTGAGTTGTGGGCCATCGCCGGTCGGCGCGCCGGCAAGGATTCGATCGCCAGCGCTATCGCTGCCGCAGCAGCGATGAACGATTATCGGGCGACGTTGCGGCCGGGCGAGCGCGCCAGCGTCATGTGTCTGGCGTGCGACCGGGCCCAGGCTCGTATCGTTCATCGCTACGTCGCGGGCTATTTCGCGGCCAATCCACTATTGGCACCGCTGATCGAGCGCGAGACCGACGACGGGCTCGATCTCAATAACGGTGTCGAGATCGTGGTCTCGACCAACAGCTTTCGCGCGGTCCGCGGTCGAACAATCGTCTGCGCGGTATTTGACGAAACCGCTTTCTGGCGCGATGAAAATTCGGCCACGCCCGATTTCGAGACTTACAATGCTGTAGCGCCCGGAATGGTCACAATGCCGGGTGCGATGCTGGTTGGGATCTCGACGCCCTATCGTCGAGCCGGGCTGCTATTCGACCGCTGGCGCCGATACTATGGCCAGACTGATGACGGCGTGTTGATCGTCAAGGGTCCGTCGACCGCCTTCAATCCGACCCTGCCGCAATCGATTATCGATGCTGCTCTAGAGCGCGATCCCGACGCCGCCGCGGCGGAATCGCTGGCCGAATGGCGCAGCGATTTGGCTGATTTCGTGGCGCGCGAGGTGGTCGACGCCGCGGTAGTTGCCGGCCGATACGAGCTGCCGCCGATGGACGGCGTGCACTATTCGGCCTTTTGCGACCCTTCCGGCGGATCGTCGGACAGCATGACGCTGGCGGTCGGCCATGCCGAAGGTGACCGGGGAATATTAGACTGCGTCCGCGAGGTCCGGCCGCCATTCTCGCCGGCAAGTGTGGTGGCTGAGTTCGCGGCGTTGCTGCGGACCTACAGCGTCAGCAGCGTTTCGGGTGACCGCTACGGTGGGCAATGGCCGGCCGAGCGGTTCCGTGAGCACGGGATCCATTATCGTCCGTCCGAGCGCCCGAAAAACGACCTGTACCTCGATTTTCTGCCGCTGCTCAATTCGGGCCGCGTCGAGCTATTGGAGCATCCGCGGCTCATTGCGCAGTTATGCGCACTAGAGCGCCGGACCACCCGCGGCGGCCGGGATTCGATCGATCACCCACCAGGCGCGCATGATGACGCGGCCAATGCGGTTGCGGGCGTTCTGACCGAGTTGATTGGTGGCGGCGTGCACTTTCCCGCCTGGGGCGCGTTCGAGCACGCCCGTCGGGAGGCCGAGGCAATCAAGCGGCGCGAGGACAACGGTTCCAGCGATTACAACCCCGCAATCGACCGGGGTCCGGCGGTGGCCAGCACGGGCGATGTTGCGGAATGGCGCCGCCGGTTTGACGAGATCCAGGCGCAGCGGCCGCGCCCGGTGGTTTTCGAGCAGGCCAAGCCGACTTTTGCGGTCGGTTCGGTCGAGTGGCAAGCGCAACAGCAGGAGCGAGCATGATGTGGTGGCGGACGTCTAGCCGGGTCGACCCCGAGGCTCCAAACCTGCCCAATGGCGCCGGCCGTGTATTGGAGGGTTCGTGTGCGGCTATAGCGAATTTGACTGTATTCGATCGGGAGACGCAGCGGCCGGATGGCGGGGCAACCAATCCTGACGGCCGCAATCAGCACGTTAAAGAGGTCAATGTGTACGAGATACACATTGACCAACCAGCAGCCCGAGAGCCACCGCCAGCATCATCTAGTGCGCCGCCGGTCGCGGTTCAACAGCCGGCGCCGCCGCCCGAAAATGCCGCGGTGCCGCTGTCGCCAGGAAGATCCGCGCTCGCCGCGGCGATTTCGGTCCTGCGGCAGGCGACCGCCGCAATGGAGGCCGAGGCGCAGCCGGCGCGGCGGCTCGATGCAATCATCGCCGAAGCCCGAGACCTCGATCAACAGCTTGCGGCCTCTGCTGCTGACCACCACCGCGAGCTCGGGAGTTGGCTGGCGAATAGTAGCCAAGCCGAGCGACCGACGCCGTCGGCGGCGACCGTCGGCCTCCGCCAGCGCCGCGCCGAGCTGGCTGACGACCTCGCCGCTGCCGAGGCGGCCTTGCCCACCGCCCGGCATGGCGAACAGGAAGCGGCGTCGCGTGCTGCCGCTGCATCTCGGCGCTTGGTCGAATTGGTTGCCATTGCTGCTGCTGACGCAGCGCGCGAATTGTTTCCGCGGCTCATGGCTCAGCTTGAAGAGTACCTCGCGCTCGAAGGGCAACTGCGCGGCCTCGAAGCGGCGCTGCGCACGGCCGGCAATCAGCCCCACGCGAGCAATGCCTATTTCGCTGTGGCCAGTGAAATTTCGGACGCCATCGCCGAAATCAAGCGCACCACCGGCGCGCCGATAAATGTTGCGGCAGGAGAGCGCTTATTGGCGGCATTGGCGAACAACCCGGAGGCGGTATTGCAATGACCGAAACAACCCGAAAAATCGAGGCTGAGCTGCGCAAGCTCGCCGCCGCGCTTGCCGAGATCAACCGCGGCATCGCTCGGCTTGACCACAATCTCGCGCTTGTCGAGGCGACAGCCAATGCCGCGCGGGCTGGCCATCGTCCAATGAGCAATGGACGTTTGTGAAGACGACGGTTCTACCACCACGGAAAGGAGTTCAAAAATGGTGACCCCGACAACGCGACGTGACGATCCTAATCCTTACCGCCACCTCGAAATCGGTGGTCCGAATACGGGGGCAGCCGATGAGCGGGCGATCGAGCTGATCAAGGCCGCAAGAGCCGGCACCCCGGTCGAGGCCAAGCCAGGTCATGCCGGGTTTTTCGCCTGGATACAGGCTCGGGCCGGCCGATAAGCACGGCGCGGTGATGCCAAGGCTTTTGATTTTGGAGGAGCTGATTATGGCAACGACCAACGGTGCCCATACCCCGTCCCATCAGGTCGCGGACCCGCTCGGCAGTGTGCCCGCGGTCCCAAGTGATGGCGGCATTTCGACGCCGCTCGGCCGGCTAGCACCGGTTCCGCCCCAGCCTGGCGCCCAAAACCCGAGCTCGATCAATCAGCGCCCCAGCACCCGGCCGGCGCCGGTTGACGGCTTCAATATGCCGACCCCGGAACGGCGCTAATGACCGATCTCGCGGATTGGGTGACCTTGATCCTGCCCAGCGGTGCCCAAGACGGGAAAATCAGCCATGGCGACAAGGAATTCGTTCCCTATCGCGAAGATCACCGCGATCCGAGTTCAAAGTGGCTCGTCGACGTGCCGTCCGAGGTCGCGCGGCACCTATGTTGGAATGCCGGTTTTCGGCGGCTCGAATGAGCGCGACGAGCGCCGCGATAGTCTTTGTCGATATCAGCGTGTTGAGGATGGCGAGGCTTCTCGGGATCGAGGTCGGCGCCCGGCCCAGTTTCAACTTCGACGAAAATGAGTTTGGGCAACTCCGCGCGAACACGGTCGCGAGAGCGAGGTGAGCTATGCCGCCGACCAGGACATCGCTCTCAGGCCTCGTCTCGATGGTCACCGCCCCGTTTCGTCGGGGTAGGATCACCGGCTCGGCGATCCCGAGCGGCGGCGGGCCAGGTGCCGGCGCTCCGGTCTGGTCCTACGGCGGCAGCAATAGCGGGCCGGCCGGGCAGCCTGGCAGCGGCTGGAATGCCGCCCCCGGCAACACCCCGGACATCAGCCAGTTTGCCCCGACCTTTCAGCCCTCGGGCAGCTTGTTCTCTCCCGTCTACCCGCTTGTGCCCGTGGAGCGCGAGCTGCTGCGGCGTTACGACTTTCCGACCGGCTACAACTACATCTATACGCCGCGGTCGTTCGAGCCGGTCTCGTACCGCCAGCTCCGGGCATTGGCGCAGGAACCGATAACCCGGCTCTGCATCGAAACGCGCAAAGACCAGATCGAGGCCTTGGAATGGACGATCAAGCCGATCGATGAGCGCCGGCCCAAGGCGGGCGCCGAGGCGCGCGCCGAGAAGCTGGTCGAATTCTTTCAAAAACCCGACGGCTATCATCCGTTTGCCACCTGGCTGCGCCTGCTGATCGAGGACGTGCTCGTTACCGATGCGCCGGCGATCGAGATCCGCAAAAACCGCGGCGGCGGCATCGTCTCATTGGACTATGTCGACGGCTCAACCTTCAAGGTGCTGATCGACAATGACGGGCGCCGGCCATTGCCGCCGGCGCCCGCCTACGAGCAGGTGATCCACGGCCGCCCGTGGGTGTTGGCCGAAGAGGGCCGGATCGACACCCGCGACCGCGGCAAGCCGTTATTCGACGCGCAGATCATCTACATGCCGAGGAACCCGCGGGGTGCCCACAACTACGGGCATCCGCCGGTCGAGCAGATCCTCTTGACGATCAATACCGAGATCCGCCGGCAGGCGATGCAGCTGGCACACTTCACCGAGTCGAATTTGCCGGCCGGCATGGTGAACTCGCCCGACGGTTGGAGCCCCGATCAGGTGAAGCAATACCAGGATTGGTTCGACAGCATATTGTCGGGCAATCTTGGCGAGCGCACGAAGATCCTCTGGGGACCCGCCGGCGCCAAATACCAGGTCTTCAAGGAACCACCATTCAAAGACGATTTCGACGAATGGCTTGCGCGGGTCGTATGCTTTGCCTTTTCGTTGCCGCCGACGCCGTTCGTCAGGCAGCTTAATCGTGCGACCGCCGAACAGGCGCAAGAGACCGCCCTCGCGGAGGGCCTGGCGCCGTTGATGGGCTGGGCCAAGCGGCTCGCCGATCTGATCATCCAGAACCGGCTCGGCCATCCCGATCTCGAATTCAGTTGGGGCGACAAGCGGCCGGTCGATCCGCTCGATCAGCACAAGATGCTGACCGGCTATGTCAAGGAGGGTCTCTACACGCGCAACGAAGCGCGCGATGTGCTCGGCATGGACCCCATTCCCGGCGGCGAGAACGCGACCGTTGAGGTACCGGGTCAGGGCATCGTGTTGGTCAGGGATCTCAACCGCGGCGGTGCCGAAAAGGCCATGCTCGCGAAGCGCGGCCGGTTCAATCCGGCGAACTCGCCGGCGCGGCAGCGGGCCGCGGTCAAATTGCGGCGCACGATCGGCCAATTCTTTGCTCACGAGGCGGCCCGCGTTGCCGAGGTTTTCCGCGCGCGGAAGCTCACTAAGGCCGATGACGTCGACGACGGCGAGGGCGATGACAACCAAGTGACGCCGGTCGACCAGGACAGGCACCGGATCGAAGCGCTGATCGCCGCGGCGCTGTCGGCTATCGATTTCACGCGCTGGCGGGTAATGGTGCTGCCGGTCAGTGCCTTACTCGCAGATCTCGGCGCGGAAGCCTTCGCCCAAGCCGCCCAAGCGGTCGACGCGCCGGAAATCGTCGAATCCGGCAAGGAATGGGCCGCGGCTTGGGCTAAGAAGCGCGCCGCGCAGCTGGTTGGGCAGAAATGGGTTGATGACAGGCTGGTTCCCGACAGCAGCGCCGATATGGCGATCACCGAATCGACACCGGACATGCTGCGGCCAGTGCTGGAAACCGCCTTCGCTGAAAGACAAACCTTGGCCGAGCTGGTCGAGGCCCTACGGCAATCACCCGCGTTCTCCGATCATCGCGCCCAGCGAATTGCCGATTTCGAGACGACACAGATCTACCACCAGGCGACGCTCGAAGCCTTCAAAGCGAGCAGAAAGGTCGACTACGTCACCTGGAACACCATGCGCGACGACCAGGTCGAGGCGATCTGCGAGGAAAACGCGGACGCCAGCCCGATTCCCATCGGCGACGTCTTTCCGTCGGGTGACACCGCACCGCCGGCGCATGTCGACTGCCGCTGCTGGCTGGCGGCGACCAAGCGCTAACCGACGCGCAGCGCCCTTGCACCTGCGCCCGGCGCTGTCATGTCATGTCAAAGACGCATAACACGGGTTCTAGAAAATCGTGACCCTCACTGCCCAGCCATCGAACTCACGCTGCTGCGTCTGGGTCGGTGTCGTCCAAAAGGATATGTATCATACAATAACACTTTTTATTTCTGTTAAAATTAGCTTCCAATTTTCGGTACCTCTGACACGCATCTCCTGTAACACCCGTTGCTTAAATCTGGTGGAACTAATCTTTAGTCGAAACTTTGCTTGAACGTCGGAAAACACGCGCTTACCATTGCATTTCAAAATCCACGCATTGTTCTCCCACTCATCTCTCAAGCGCGCAGCATTGGATGCACAACGGACCTGATACTCGCCTCTCCACTGCTTCTCATCTAGGCTAGTCCCTATTTGCGCACTTATAGATGCAAGCCGTGCAAAGGCTACTTCGGAGATTGCCTCGAACGATGCTCCCCTTACCACGCTATTGGGCAACCCCGGATCGTTGAAGTTCATCTCGCTAAACGTTTCCCGCGCTGCCAATTCCGCGATCTGCTCGAACGCCAGAGCCTTCAACACCGGCAGCGCCTCGCCTACCGTCTCCATAGATTCTACCGCGATATCCCGGTCACGCAGAAAAAAATAAATAATCTCTGGCTCTATCAGATAATTCTCAATACAGTATCGACTCCACTGGAGAATTCGCACTTTAGGTGTCGAGCGCCGTCCAGACGAGGTGCGATCAAGATCAAATATGAACGCATGCACTCCTTCTAGTTTTCCGTCTTCTTCGGCCTTTTGTAGCGCGTCAATCTCACCCTCAATATTACCCCTCCCACCTCGGGCCGCGAGGCGATATCGATAAAGTATATTGCTAAAATTTTCCTGCAGCAGTTGAACGTCGTCGTCCCCTTCGACGTAAATTGACCCTCTAAAGAACAGTTCGTCACTTGGAGACGTTCCTAATCTTTTCAGCGCAGAAAATACTTCGCCACGGTCACGCCAATTTATCGGGGATATCGTTTTTTCGTCACGCAAATGCCATAATGCGCAATGTTCTTGGTCGATAGCTTCATCCAAAATTTGGGGTGAATGAGTACAGATAATCGCCTGAATGTCATATACTCTACAGATTTTCTCGACGATATACTTAAACATTGTCCTGCATACTGACGGGTTAAGATGTAGCTCCGGCTCATCAAGGAGAAGTATACCCCCTTGGGCAATTGAGCGTATGATTAGAAGAGCACCAAGTAATAGCCCCTTCTCACCACTGCTCATCTGATCCAAATCGAACTCGCGTTGTGTATCCGTCTCGATTATTGGTATCGAAATCGCTGAAAAGGCGTTTATTCCCAAAGTTCCTAGCTCCTTTCCGGGAAGTATTGTCGTAAACACATCCTTGAAGATGTCAGTTAGTGTTTGACGAGTCATGTCCCCCAAGAGCGTGTTGGCGATCGTAGTTTTAAATCGTGCAAACTTGAGTTGTGGCTGGGCAAGATGAGATTTTAGTTGCTGGGCCGCATCGGCGAGTCCGAGTTGAATTTGCACGTCGCCAGTTGGCAGTGCCCTGTCGGCCGGAAAATATCCGAGGAGCGTCTCGTGGGCTGGCAGCTGACTTTCGAGTACAGAGAAGACAAGTTGGGCCATGACGTCTTCGCCGTGCACACCACTCGTGTCAATCGTTAGATTGAGTTTCAATTGGTTTGAGACCGCAAGTCCATCAACATACGAGCGAGCCGCCGCAGTTGTCGTTTGAAGAGTGGTTTGTCCGTCCGATGATGAAAGGTATTGAGTAAGAACTAAAGGGTTATTTCCACTGGCTCCCAAGCTAGCAGCGACCTGCCGTTGGGCAAGTAGAGGCACGAAGCCAGATAACGCAGCACGTTCGGAAGTTGTTAAGGGAATACGTAGTACGTATTTGAAGTGGCGCGGCCAAGTTGCGCATAAGGGGTTTAATATTCAACTGTTGTGGCATGTGCGGAGACATCGCTCCTAGATATTGTAGTACACTGATACTTTCATTGATAGTCCTTGGAGCGAGTATTCCCTTAGAAATCCTTATAGCTTCCAATATTGTTGACTTTCCCACCGCATTAGGACCCACAATCACATTGGCATCCGGGTTGAGGGGGAATCCTATATCCTCAAGCGCCCGAAAATTATTGATCAATAGCTCTTTCAGCTTCATGTTTGCCTCCCTGTTCCGTGCTGCGCTCTCTAAAGCCTTCCCCGATTTTCCATCCTTCCTACTGGCACGCGCTTCGATTTTGTGCAGTAAGCCGGGAAATCGTGCTCTTCCCGACGCCGTAGCTGCGCGCGAGTTCCGCGAGCGTCGCGCCCTGCACCCGCCGCCGCCGCCGCGCTTTCGGCCTTCTGCGCGTCGGTCAGCTTGGGCGGTCGGCCCATATGCTGCCCGCGCTTCTGCGCCCGGCTGCGGCCCTCGTCGGTGCGAGTGCGGATAAGGTCGCGCTCGACATCGGCGAGGCCTCCGAGAACGGCAATCATCAATCGCCCGGTGCTGGTGCCGGTCAGCCCACGGCTCGGCAAGGGAGCGGGATTGCGCCTCGCCGTCCACGATCTTCTTGACGATGGCGAACAGGTCGAAGGTGCTGCGCCCGAGGCGGTCGATGCGTGTGACCGTCGCCACGTCGCCGGGCGCAAGTTGGTCGAGCATCTTGAGAAGCTCGCGCCGGTCGTTGTGCGCGCCCGTCGCCTTCTCGCGGTAAATCTTGGTGCAGCCCGCGCCGCGTAGCTGCTCAAGCTCGGTGTCGAGCGTCTGCCCGTAGGTGCTGACGCTGGCATAGCCGAGGCGGCGGTTTTGCGGGTGTGTCTTAGTCATATCTTACGGGAAGTCTAAGCCTTGGTCCGGCGGGCAAGAAATGTCGAGGTCGCGCAAGGGGGCGGTTTGTGGAAACTGCAAAAACGGTGCGACTCTCAGGATTGCGGCCGATACCCCCTCAATAATGATCTCGACAGCACGTGCCCGCTCTCGCGCGCGCAGGCCCCACTCCCTAGAAAATGCGCGGTATGCTGACAAATGCTGTCGTTCCCAGTTCTTACTACCAACTTCTTCGCCTGATGCCAGAAGTCTAGGTAACAAAATGCGATCTAATCCGATGTCCTCAAACGGCGTGTGATGATGAACTCTGTTGCGTGTGCGAAGCTCTGGCTGAAACGTCTTATCAAAGAGGCGTAGCCATTTCCCTACATCAATGCTATTGGGACACGCAATTTTTAGCTTATTGAGTGTTTCCTTTAACCGACTCCGTATTATGTAAAAATAGCCAAAATAAAACTCGCATACGTTCCGGGCATGATCATCTCTCGAAACCGGTGTGCCACGGAAAGGGAAACGTCGAAAGTAATATTCGCACTGAGACAGCATATTGTGCGCTTGTCGTAGGCCAAAATAAGCCATTATCACATCATGTTGCATATCTATCTCTTTTGGAAAAATAAACTCCTCTGGAGTGTCAGCAAAAAGCCCAAGACGGCGTTCCCATTCCTCAGACAATGCGTAACGCATTTGCCGCCTCTTAAATTTTTTAAATTCTATTGATGAGGTATTGATCACTATCCACTTTGAGATGTTGCGTGCGAGTGTGTCGATATTTGGCGTTTCTGTGCGTCCCGCTTCTCGCTCTGGGGTCACAGGCTTAGTATCGCTCATGCGCCGAAATATTAGCACACTCCGGAAATCATCCGCGACGGATGTGTGAAACCTTCCCCCTTACGTTCCTGTTCCTGCCAGCCGAAGTCGCCTAAAATGCTAACGCACGTTGCCGAAAGCAAAAATGGTCCAATTCGGGAATGCGGATTGCAAGATCGGGTGCCGATAAAACCCCTTCTTCAGTAACAGCCGAACAATAGGTATGTTTTTCTCACGCACCTTTGCAGTAACACCGACGCGGTAACAGCGTTGCACGTCCGATATTGCATGGTCTATGAGACTAGAAGCCACGCCCTGCCCGCGAAATTCAGACGCGGTGACCAGATAAAAAATCTCGGTCACGCGCATAACCATGACGCCCGCCACGCCGCCGTCGCGCTCATCAAGCCAAACGTGCCGTTGTCGGCACTCCCCGCGCACCCAATCATTGTGAGCTTGATCGGCAAAGTTGGCTGCCAAAGGGATATCATCAGCCGCCGCCAGCAATATGGCGTGAACGACCGGCGCATCCTTGACGCGGCCTCGCCTAATCATGCGCCGAAATCTATATCTTGTGTTTCGTTGCGCAAAGGG
The DNA here is from genome assembly GCA_963790875.1 of uncultured Alphaproteobacteria bacterium. GTDB lineage: Bacteria > Pseudomonadota > Alphaproteobacteria > ATCC43930 > CGMCC-115725 > AP-15. Next base: position 356,472 of record CAWBQT010000008.1, on the reverse strand, counting down.
CGGAAAGAACGAGCTTGCTTTGTGTCAGTCGCGACCAAAGCCGCAGCGGCTCCACGCTCTCAAGATCTGATAGATCGAGGTCACAGATCGCCTGCAGCGCCTCCGCCGTCGCGCTTGCCTCAAGGTTCTGCGGGCGCGGCCGGCCCCTCTCTCGCCTTTGGCGCCGGGTTTACCGTCCCTGCGGCACAATGTCCGCATGCCGGACCCACTCACCAGGCGCGCTGACTTCGCCGCGATCGAGGACGATCTCGATTTCATCAAGGCCCAGCTCGCCAGGTTACCGATCCGCTGGGAGGTCGCGCAAACCTCGTTGTTGGGCGCCGTCGCTGCGGCCAGGCTCGTCATCGTTCGGTTCGAACTGATCGCTCGGTGGGGAGCGGCCGATCGAGGTGCTCCGTGCGATCCATCCGCTCCGTTTTGGCGAGGATTTTTACGCCGCTGCGCGCCCGGCGCATGTCGCAATCATGTTGCATGGAATGTTTGGGATCCCTTGGAAACCCGCAGAAAACCAAGGGAGCGCTTGCGACACATGTGACACGAAAAAGGCCGCTTGGGCCGGCCATCCTGGAAGTTAACTAATTGATATATTTCCCTAAAGGGGTGGTGCCCAGGGGCGGAATTGAACCACCGACACACGGATTTTCAGTCCGTTGCTCTACCAACTGAGCTACCTGGGCGCTCCGGCGGGCGGAGGTTATAGAACAGCGGGCGGCACGCTGTCGAGCCGCGCTCTATTCGTCGGCCGCCATGTCGCCGGGGGCGGCCATCATCGCCTCGGCGACGAGCCCGGCATTGCCGCGGATCGCGCGTTCGAGCAGGTCGGCGACCTCGCCATGCTCGCGCAGATAAGTTTTGGCGTTCTCGCGGCCCTGGCCGATGCGCTGGCCGTCATAGGAGAACCACGAGCCCGACTTTTCGACGACCCCGGCCTGAACGCCGAGATCGATCAATTCGCCGCGCTTTGAAATGCCTTCGCCATACATGATGTCGAAATCGACGACCTTGAACGGCGGCGCCATCTTGTTCTTGACGACCTTGACGCGGGTCTGGTTGCCGGTCACCTGGTCGCGCTCCTTGATGGCGCCGATGCGGCGGATGTCGAGGCGGACCGAGGCATAGAATTTGAGCGCGTTGCCGCCGGTCGTGGTCTCGGGATTGCCGAACATCACGCCGATCTTGTAGCGGATCTGGTTGATGAACACGACGATCGTCCGCGACCGCGAGATCGAGCCGGTCAGCTTGCGCAGCGCTTGGCTCATCAGCCGGGCCTGCAATCCCATATGCAAGTCGCCCATCTCGCCTTCGAGTTCGGCCCGCGGCACGAGGGCCGCGACCGAATCGATGACGAGCACGTCGATCGCCCCGGAGCGGACGAGCGTGTCGGCAATCTCGAGCGCCTGCTCGCCGGCATCGGGCTGCGAGATCAAGAGATCGTCGACATTGACGCCGAGCTTCTTTGCATAGGCCGGGTCGAGCGCGTGCTCGGCATCGATGAAGGCGCAGGTGCCGCCGCCGCGCTGGCCCTCGGCGATGCAGTGCAAGGCCAGGGTCGTCTTGCCCGAGCTTTCCGGCCCGTAGATCTCGACGATGCGGCCGCGCGGCAGGCCGCCGATGCCGAGCGCGATGTCGAGGCCGAGCGAGCCGGTCGGGATCACCTCGCTTTCGGTCGCGGCCTCGCGCGAGCCGAGCTTCATGATCGAGCCCTTGCCGAAGGCGCGCTCGATCTGGCCGAGTGCGGCGTCCAAGGCGCGCTGCTTGTCCATCTGATCCTTGTCCAACAGGCGCAACGCGCTCTGCATGATCGGTGCTCCTTATTCCACAGCCGCTCTTCGCGCGCAACGCGCGCCGGCAGCCAATGTACATGATTTGTTCCAACCGGCAATTTCTTTTTTCGGCGGAGGGTGCAGCGCTGGCGCAAGACCGGCCCGCCCGGCATCATACGGGCCGCACACCGGGCGCGATGCCGGCGGATGATTTGCCTCCATGGCCGAATCGCACCCGCAACCCTTTTGTTCGCTGCGGCGGGCGAGGCGGCAGGATGGCGGAAGCATTTCCCGACGGCTTTCTGTGGGGCGCGTCGACCGCGGCCTATCAGATCGAGGGAGCGACCCGCGAGGACGGACGCGGCGCGTCGATCTGGGACGTCTTTTGCGGTCTGCCCGGCACGATCGAGGGCGAAGAGACCGGCGACACCGCCTGCGACCATTATCATCGGTGGCCCGAGGACGTGGCGCTGATGCGCGAACTCGGCCTCGGCGCCTACCGCCTGTCGACGGCCTGGCCGCGCCTGTTGCCCGAGGGCCGCGGCCCGGCGAACGACAAGGGCTTCGAATTCTATGACCGCCTCGTCGATGCCGTGATGGAGGCCGGCATCGAGCCCTGGATCTGCCTCTATCATTGGGACCTGCCGCAGGCGCTCGAATATCGCGGCGGCTGGCAGAATTGGGACACCGCCTATTGGTTCGCCGAATATGCCGCGCTGATCGTGCGGCGGCTCGGCGACCGGATCACGCACTGGGCGACCTTCAACGAACCCAATGCCGCCGCCGTCCTCGGCTATGGCGAGGGCCGGCACGCCCCTGGCATCCGCGGCCGGGGAAGCGCACTGGCGGCGATTCACGTCATGAACCTGGCGCATGGACTGGGGGTCGCGGCGATGCGCGCCGAGCGGACCGGCCTCCTGATCAGCGACATCTACAATTTTCATCCGCGCGAGCCGGCGAGCGAGCGCGAGGAAGACGAGATCGCCGCGCAGATGCTCGATGCGCTGTGGAACCGCTCCTTCCCCGAGCCGCAGCTGCTCGGGCATTACCCGGAACCGCTTTCCGCCGAGATCGAGCCGCTGGTGCAGCCGGGCGACCTCGACATCATCAAGCAGCCGCTCGATTATTTCGCCTTCAACCACTACACGCGGACGCGGGTCCGCCGTGACCCCGAGCACCCGTTCAAGGTCGGCACGCTGCCGCCGCCGCCCGGCGCCAGAGTCACCGACATGGGCTGGGAGATCGCCCCAGAGGCCCTCTATGCCGTGTTATTGGAGGTGAAGGAGCGCTACAGCGGCGATCTGCCGGTCTACATCCTCGAAAACGGCGCGGCTTTTGCCGATACCGTCGACGCGGATGGCCGGACCCACGACGCCGATCGCATCCAGTATCTGCGTCAATATCTCGGCGCCGTGCTCGACGCTCTGGCCACGGGAGTCAAGGTAGGCGGCTATTTCGTATGGTCGCTGATCGACAATTTCGAATGGACCTTCGGCTACGCGAAGCGGTTCGGCCTCGTCCACGTCGACTATGCGACGCTCGAACGGCGGCCCAAGGATTCGTACCACTTCTACGCCGAACTCGCGCATGGCGCCGGGCTCGAACGCGAATAGCCCGCGGCGCCCTCAGTAGGGCGACCCGTCGCGGTGCACGAAGACGCGCGTGCCGTCGGCTGAGAGCCCCCGGCCGATGTCGTCGTCGGGATAGATCACGGTATCGCCGGGGTTGCGGCTGCCGATCTCAAGATAGGCGACCGCGGCTGCGGTGCGGTTCAGGAGATGATGCGCATCGCCCGAGCCGGCCTTGAAGCCGGCACACATGCCGGGCCGTAGCGGCGTTTCGCCGGCATTCGTCACCAGCACCGGCTCGCCTTCGAGGATGTAGACGAACTCGTCCTCGCGGCTGTGGGTGTGGCGCAGCGCCGACATGCCGCCGGGCGGCAATCGGGTCAGGTTGACCCCGAACTGGGTGAGCCCGAAGAGGTCGCCGAGGGCGCGTCGCGCCCGGCCGGCGACCCGCGCCGCAAACGGTTCGGGGTAGCCGCGGCCGGGCCGCGCCGCCGGCACAGAGGCGGCCTCGATCGCCACCGGTTTCATCGTCTCTTCGGCCATCTTCGCCTCCACGCGTTGTTCCGGTCGTGACACGGCGCTAAGCTATCGCGTGAGGCCCGGCGCAGGAATATCGATGAACGAGAGGCCGCAAGCAGGGGTAGCCGGGCGCATCGCCTGGGGTGGCAAGCCTGTCTATGGCGCGCGGCTCGGCATCCTGATGCTGGAGGCGCGGTTTCCCCGCATCCCGGGCGATATGGGCAACGCCGCTACCTGGCCATTTCCGGTCTTGTACCGGATCGTGCCCGACGCCACGCCGCATCGGGTGGTGCGCGAGCGGGCGGTGGGGCTTCTCGACCGGTTTCTTGACGCCGCTGCCGAACTCGTGCGCCTGGGCGCCGACGGCATCACGACGAATTGCGGCTTTCTGTCTCTGTTCCAGCGGGAAATCGCCGCGCATGCCGGCGTGCCGGTCGCGACATCGAGCCTGATGCAGATCCCGTTCGTCGAGCGCCTGTTGCCGCCCGGTAAACGGGTCGGCGTCTTGACCGTCAATGCCCAAAGCCTCGGCGCCGAGCACCTCGTCGCCGCCGGCGCCGATCCGCGGACCCCGGTCGTCGGCACCGAAGGCGGCCGCGAATTCACGCGCGTCATGCTCGGCAACGAAGAGCGGCTCGACGTCGCCGCCGCCGAGCAAGACATCTTCGAGGCCGGCGACGCGCTCGTCGCGCGCCATGCCGATATCGGCGCCGTCGTCCTCGAATGCACCAATATGGCGCCCTATGCCCGCGCCCTTGCCGAAAGGCTGCGGCTGCCGGTCTTCGACATCTATGCCTTTGTCGCCTGGTTTCATGCCGGGCTCACGCCGCGCGATTTCGGGCCGCCTGGCAGCGGCCGGCGCGACTGGCGCGAAAGATGAACGGGGAAATCACGATCCGCTTCGCCGCGCCGGCAGATGCGGGTCTGCTGCTGCGGCTGATCCGCGCGCTCGCCGCCTATGAGCGGGCTCCCTCCGCGGTCGTCGCGACCGAGGAGGATCTCCGCCGCCACGGTTTCGGACCGCGTCCTCAGTTCGAGGCGTTGCTCGCCTTTCTCGACGGCGATCCGGCCGGCTGCGCACTGTTCCACACGCGGTTTTCGACCTGGCTCGGCCGGCCGGGGTTGTATCTCGAAGACCTTTACGTCGTCGAAGGCGCGCGCGGTCAGGGCGTCGGCCGCCGGCTTATGGCACGGCTCGCCGCGATCGCCGTCGAGCGCGGCTGGGGCCGGATCGACTTTCACGTGCTCGATTGGAACCCGGCGCGCAGTTTCTATCACCGCCTGGGCATGGCGCCTCTCGGCGAATGGCTGCGCTATGGCGGGGACGAGGCGGCGCTGCGCCGCCTCGCGGCCGAGGATCTGCCCGAACGCGGCTGAGCCGGCACAAGACCGGAATGTGGACGGGCGGGAACACCGGGTCGACGGTGACGACACAACAGCCCGACCAACCGTATTCCGACTCGATCGGGCTTGCCTGCTTTCCTAATTAACATCGCGCCGGCCCGGAATGCCGGAACCTGCCGCAAGCGAGAGGATGTACGATGCTGGAAGTTTGGACCTGGCCGACACCGAACGGTCACAAGGTACATATCGCGCTCGAAGAATTGGGCCTGCAATACAAGGTTATCCCGGTCAATATCGGCACCGGCGACCAGTTCAAGCCAGAATTTCTGAAGATCACGCCGAACCACCGGATTCCGGCGATCGTCGATCCCGACGGGCCGGGCGGCAAGCCGTTCACGCTCTTCGAATCGGCGGCGATCCTGATTTATCTGTCGGAGCGGAACGGCGGCAAGCTGATCCCGAAAGATCCGATCGGCCGATACAAATGCCTCGAATGGATGATGTTCCAGATGGGCGGCGTCGGCCCGATGTTCGGCCAATGGAACCACTTTGCCTCTTACGCGGTCGAAAAGATCCCCTACGCGATCGAGCGCTATACCAACGAAGTGAAGCGCCTGCACCGGGTACTCGAGCATCGACTCGCCGAGGCGCAGTGGCTCGCCGGCGACGAATACAGCATGGCCGACATCATCACCTTCCCGTGGATCCGCGGCGCCGAGCGGCGCAACATCGATCTCGCGAACTACCCGTCGGTCAAGCGCTGGCACGACGAGATGGCGGCTCGGCCGGCGGTGCAGCGCGGCGTCGCGGTGCTGGCCGAGCATCAGCGGCGCGGGCAGATCAGCGACGCAGAGCGCGAGAACTATTTCGGGGCGACCCAGTTCGCGGCGCGCTGAGCCACCGGCAAGACCGCCGGTTTCGGCCGGCGGCTTCTGCCGCTATCGCCCATCTTGTCGTCGCCGAGATCGGTCGGAGGCTTTGTCGGCCGCGGCCTGAACCGTCTCCTTGCGGATTGCCATAGCGCCGCCACGCGGTCCAGCCGGGCGCTGCTTCCACGCCGTCGTCATGCCGCCGCGGCAACGATAAAGGGTTGGTGGCAAGCGCCGTGACTGCAGCGGCTTCTCAGCGGCGGCAAAGCAAATCGTTGACCACACCCGTTCTAAGCCCCATTTAGACTGGATCGTGTTTCGACCAGGGCACGGCTCCATGCGGGATGCTCATGGGCAAACCGAGCAGCGCTTCCCAAAATTGAAATGTGATCTGAGCCGGCGAGGGTGCTGGCGCAGGATTTCTTCCTGAGGAAGCTCAATGACCATCGGTACCGTGAAACGGTTTAACGCGCAAAAGAGCAGAGCACGACCTCGGCGGTCGACCTCCGAGCCGGGTAACGCCAAAGCGGCATAATACAAAGAACAGGCGCCGCCGGTGGCGGGGCCCGTGCTACGCTCTCTGGAGGTCAGGATGTTGGAGCATAAATTCCGCGTTGGCCAGGCGGTCGAATTCTTTCCCGAACCGGGCGTCGACCGGGCGAGCCGAGGCCGCTATACGATCGTCAGACTGCTCCCGCCCGAGGGAAGCACACCTCAGTATCGGCTAAAAAACGCCGCCGACGGCCACGAGCGGATGGCGCGGGAGACCCAATTGGGTCCGCGATAATTCCGCGATAATCCGGGCCGGCAGGGTTCGTGCTCCGCTCGAACCACGTGACCAAACCCGCCTGAGCGTTCTCGCCAAGGAAGTCGTCTGCGGGAACTGGGTTCGGTTTGGCCTTGCATTCGTCGACAGCCCTCGTGACGCGGGTCGGCTTCCGATCCGCGACGCGCATGCAATGGTTCGTATGCGCCTCGCGGGCGCCCAATAATCTTAACCAATAATCTTAAAGAGGCACCAATCTTGCCTAGTTTTTCCGATTTCGGGTTTACAACACCGATCCTTAATGCCCTCGCCGCCCAGGGCTATACGACGCCCACCCCGATTCAGACCCAGGCCATCCCGCAGGTCCTCGACGGTCGCGATCTCTGCGGCATCGCCCAGACCGGGACCGGGAAGACCGCGGCCTTCGCCTTGCCGATTTTGCAGCGTCTCGGCAACATGCCGCGGGCAACAACGTCGGGCCGTTGCCGCGCGCTGGTGCTCGCCCCGACGCGCGAACTGGCCAGCCAGATCCTCGACAGTTTTCGCAACTATGGCCGCGGCATGCGGTTCGCCGCGGCGGTCGTCTTTGGTGGCGTGCCGATCGGAACGCAGCAGCGTCTGCTTGCCGCGGGGCTCGACATCCTCGTTGCAACTCCGGGGCGTCTGCTCGACCTGATCGACCGCAAGTCCCTTTCGCTGTCACAGGTTGAAGTGCTGGTTCTGGACGAGGCCGACCGCATGCTCGACCTCGGCTTCATCAACGCCCTGCGGCGCATCGTCAAGCTGTTGCCGCGGCGACGTCAGACATTGTTGTTCTCGGCGACCATGCCCCGGCCGATCGCCGCGCTCGCCGAGCAATATCTCGACGACCCGGTCACGGTTGCCGTCGCCCCGGCGGCGACGACCGTTGCCAGCGTCGACCAGGGCGTCGTCTTCGTCGCCAGCGCCGAGAAGCGGGCGCTGCTCGCGAAACTGCTCGAGGACCCCGCCCTCGCCCGAGTGCTCGTCTTCACCCGGACCAAGCACGGCGCGGACAGGGTCGCGCGGCATCTCGGCGACGCCGGCATCGACGCTGCGGCAATTCACGGCAACAAATCGCAGCCGCAGCGCGAGCGGGCACTCGCCGGCTTCCGCGCCGGCCGAACCCGAGTACTGGTCGCGACCGACATCGCCGCACGCGGGATCGATGTGGAGAACGTATCGCATGTCATCAACTTCGAACTGCCGAATGTGCCGGAAGATTATGTCCACCGGATCGGCCGGACGGCGCGCGCCGGAGCCTCCGGGACGGCAATCTCGTTCTGCTGCGACGAGGAGCGGCCCTACCTGAGCGGCATCGAGAAGCTCATCCGGCGGCCCGTCCGAACGCTCGGGCTCGGTGCGACTGCCGCCCGCCGGCGGCAAGATGCATCGCCGCAGGGGCCGATCGAGAGCGCGCTCAGGCGGAGCGTCGCCGGGAAAGGCATGGCCGTGGTCCGAGGACCCGAAGCCGCCCGCAACCGTCCGAACCGTACCTTCGTTTGATGGCGAGCGCGACGCTAGTGCTGCGGCTGCGCATTCTCCGCCGCAGCGGACGGATGGCCGACGATCGTCGGCGGCTTGAGCAGCGCGTAGGCGGCAATCCCGAGCACCAAGAGAACGGGGATTACGATCGGCGGCACGAGGTATTTCATGGGGTTTTCCTGTCAACGAAGAACGGCCGCATTCTTTCGTCCTCGCCGTAGCGCAGCGCGCCGGCGGAAGGGCCCGGCCGAGTTACCAGATGGCGGCCAGCATGGCCGCCGCGAATACTAGGCAGACGAGAACCATCGCGAGGCGAAGGCGCCGCTTGTCCTTCGCGGCTTCCCGCTCCAGGCTCCCCGGCGCTGCCGCCCGCCCGTGCGCCGGCAGCAGCTCCACCAGTCTGCGGCTGATCTCCCAATCGTCCGACCGCGGCTGTCGACAAATCGGCAACCGAGCGATCATCGGCGCGAGCGCCGCCACGGCGACGGCCTTCGGCAGAGTCGAGAGCCGCGCTGCTTCGTCCCAGGGATCCACATCGAGCCGCGTCAGCGCCGAGACCACGTTGAGCGGCATACCATTCGCTTCGTCGCCCACAGCGGCGAACAGAAAATCGTTCAGATCGGAATGCAGCAGCGAAAATCGGGCCGGTAGCGTCATGTTCCATCCTGCACGACCGCTCCGGCGGCACTCGGCTAGGAGCGCCGATCGCGGCGTCTTGCTGGCAACCGCCCTGACCGGCGGTCGAGCCCGCCGCCACCGCCGTACCGATCGCCGCCACTCCGCACATCCCCGGTCGCAAATTCGCAGAAATGCCCAATCGCCGTGCCCGAAGCCAGCGTGTCGCTACCGCGGGTTTTGCTCGTCGGACCCGTCAGACAGCGATCGAGCTTCGGCAGCCGTGGCCATCTTTTCGAGCTCGTTCGCGGTGCGGTGTCGGCCTTCCCAGATTGATGGATTTTCGGCGGCCTCGGCCCGATTCCGATACCATACGGCAAGGCTACGTAGTTCTGCTGCCTTGTTCAGCCTCGTAACTTCTGGCGATTCCAACTGGAAATACCTCCGGCCAACCGCTCATAAAACCGAGGCCTTTGTTTGGAAGTGGGGTAAACGCGCCCGATTACAACGTTTATTTTCCCGGGACGGGAAATCGAATGGAATTCCGATTGTATATCCCGGTCTGGCGCCCACGTACTCATCCAGGGCGCCAGCCGTCGCGTGGATCATGGACCAAGGCCCATGGCGATCCTCAAACAGGGGCGGCTGCCAGCCGGCTCGCGGCGGTGCAGTCGGATAGGCGGACTCCGACCGGCCGAGACGATCCGAATATCCTGTCGGGGCAACCCTCAATGGTGGGCAGCAATGAGGACCATTTATCTCGACGACAACAGCGCAAATCGCGCCAAGAAATGGTTTATCGCGGCTTCGCCGAGCCACTGTGACGGCGATCACCCGGGCGAGGCCATCCCAGGCGCGGGCACCGTTCCGGCCCCTGAGGCGGCGAGAACCTCTTTGCCGGATCAGCCGCATCGCCCATGGCTGGTGCCGGGGGTAGGCAAGCTCTAAACCGAGAAGGCTGGCGAGCTACGGCGGTGTCGCCTGGCGGAGCTCGCGGAGGCTGCGGCCTTGTTGATCTCGGTTTCGAGCTTTTCCGCTCCGCTCTCGGTCTTTGCGTCGATGCCGGTGCCCGGCGCACACCGCCTGGCTGTCGGCGCTTCCCGTCCACCGTCCAGGGCGCGACGGCGCGACGCCGATCCCACGCTTGTAAGGCGGCTGCGGGCCCCTATGTGAAGGGAGTCGAGTTCTTCATCGTTCGGCTTGCTCCTCCTAGCGCAATCGAGCGCCGGACCTGCTCTCCGTTCAGTGTTGTCCTCTGACCCCGCCGCTCGCCGTGAGCGGCGGCGCTCCCTTTGTTATTCGAAGGACGACTATGGCAACCGGAACCGTTAAATGGTTCAATACGCAAAAAGGTTACGGATTTATTCAACCGGAGGACGGTTCGAAAGATGTGTTCGTCCACATTTCGGCGGTCGAGCGCTCGGGCATCGGCAATCTGCACGAGGGCCAGCGGCTGAGCTTCGAGATCGAGCGTGGCAATCAGGGCAAGACCTCTGCCGTCAATCTCCGGCAAGCCTAGCTCGGGCCGCGAGGGGGACCCGATCAGCGCGGCTTTCCCTTTTCGCCAAAAATAGCGCTGAAGATTAGCAAAGGCGGTCGACTATGCAGGTCTTCGTGCGCGACAACGACATCAACAGCGCGCTGCGCGTGCTGAAGAAAAAAATGCAGCGGGAGGGCGTGTTCCGCGACATGAAGCGGCGCCGATCCTATGAAAAGCCGTCGGAGCGTCGCACGCGCGAGACTGCCGAAGCGATCCGCCGCCACCGGAAGATGCTGCGCAAGCGCCTTGAACGAGAAGGATATTGATTGGTTGCCGGAATTGATTCCCGGGTCCAACATGCGGGCGATGCTGGCAGAGTTCTATTGGCGGCAGGCAGCGCGTGTCAGGCGCTTGGCCTAGGCGGCTCTGCCGCCGGCGGTCGGTGGGCCATGAATGGATGACCCTTTCGTCACCCGCCCAGTGAACGCCCACACCGAAATCGCCTCCTGCAACGCGCGTCGGCGATCGCTCTCGAAGAGAGCTCGAAGATGCGCTCCCAAAGTTGAATTGAAGCCTGGCTGGGGCGGGAGGATTCGAACCTCCGAATGGCGGAATCAAAATCCGCTGCCTTGCCACTTGGCTACGCCCCAACAGCATCGCCGCCCGCAACTTATCGGGAAAGCGCCGGACCAGCAACAGAGCCGCCGGTCGCACCCGGCGTGGGCGGCGCGGCATTTTCCGGGAGCTCGACGTCGGCGAGGTGACTGATGCGGCCGCTCGCATGGCGCGTTGCAGCGCGGCGACACCTTGTTCGACGAGGGCGCCGGCCGGCGCCGCCGCATCGTCTGGCAGGAAGTCGCTGACCCAGATCATCGCGCTGGACATGGGCTTCGACGACCTGTCCGAGTTCACCCGCCGCTTCCACGCCAAATACGGGCATCCCCCGGGGCGTTACCGGCAGTTGATGGGCGGGCGATGCCGGCAGAGCGCGGTGATGCAGTCAGATTATCGGCGGATGTCGTTCGTCTGTGCCGGCCGCCCGCTCCCATTCACGGGCGACCTGGAAAAGCGTCGACTCGGCAAAGTAACGGCCAACAAACTGAACCGATAGCGGCAGGCTACCGCTAGAGAGGCCGGCCATCATCGCAAGTGCCGGGTGGCCGGTGACGTTGAACGGCGTACGCGCTTGCCGCGGGTAGGTGCGCTCGACGTCGTCAGGCTTGTCGATGCGGCATGGCGGGTCCATCGAACTCGCGCATAATAGCACATCGACATCGCGCAGAGCGTCCTCAACCGCTGCGATCATCGCAAGACGCCGGCGCGCGGCCTGCACGTAGTCCCCGGCACTCAGGAACGCCCCAGCCATCAGACGGCGGCGCGCCAGTTGACCATAATCGCCGGGCCGTTCGCGCAGCCACGGACCGTGAATCGCCCAGGCCTCGCTTTGCAGGATCACACGGTTGACGGCACCGAACTCCTCCAGTGCCGGCAGGCGCACGTCGCGGATCTCGGCACCGAGTCTTTGCAAGGTGTGAGCGACTTCCTCCAACGCGGCCGTAACCTCGCCATCGGCGGGCATGTCGACCTCGTGGAAATGGCGGACGAACCCGATGCGCAATCCACGCCCACCCCGCTCAAGCCTCGACCCGTAACGGCCGGCGGGTGCCGCGGCGCTGCCGGGATCGAGCGGATCGTACCCGGCGATGACATCGAGCATCAGCGCATTGTCGGCTACGGTGCGCGTCAGCGGGCCGACATGATCGAGCGTAAAAGAAAGCGGAAAGACGCCGCGGCGCGACACGAGGCCGTAGGTGGGCTTCAGCCCGACAATTCCGCAGGCGCTTGCCGGGTTACGTACGCTGCCGCCGGTGTCGCTGCCCAAGGCCATCGGGAACAAGCCGGCCGCGAGGCCCGAGCCGGAGCCCGACGATGAGCCGCCAGGGTGATGATCCGTATTCCATGGATTGCGTGCCGGCGGCCAGGGAAGATCGAAACTGGGGCCGCCGATGGCGAATTCGTGCGTGGCAAGCTTCCCGAGCACGATGGCACCGGCGCCGCGCAGCCGTGAAACGCACCGGGCGTCAGCGGTCGCGACGTTATTACTCAGCAGCTTGGAATGGCAGGTCGTGGGCAGGCCCGCGACATCGATAATGTCTTTGATGCCGACCGGTACCCCGTGCAAGGGCCCTCGCGGGCGCCCAGATGCGATCTCGACTTCAGCAGCCCTGGCGGCGTCGAGCGCCGCCTCCCCGTCAAGGCGGACAAAGACACACAGCTTCGGATCGAGCGCCTCGATGCGGTCCAACAGCGCTTGCGTCAGCTCGACCGACGAGAGTTCCCGGCTGGCGATAGCGCGTGCCGCCTCCGCCACCGTCATCCACTGCAGGTCGGTCATAGATCGGTCCCGACCCGCATCGCCGGCCACGGTTCGGCGCGCGGATCGATTGGCGCGTTCAGCTTCGCCACGGCGCTGCCCGCCTGCTCGGCGGCCGCGGCGACGTCTTCGGGAAATTCCGCCATCGCCTTGTCCAGTCCGGCGCGGCGCGCCAGAAATTCGATCGTCGCCTGGTCCACATCTCACCTCTTGGCGCAACCGGTGCAGCTGGAGACTTGGGAACCTCAACGGATGTGCAGGACCGCGTGCAGGTGCACGCGCTGCGGCGTGCATCGATCGCGATCTGCGGCGGCAACTCTTCGTTAGTGCGACTATACCCATCCAAAATGCTCACGGCACCTCTCCCGGGGGGCGAGGCGCCTCCTGTTGCAGTCGCCCGCCCCGGGATACGTTGCCGGGGCAATTTGCGGCAGTCTCCCTGTATGTCATAGTCCGACGTCCGGTAATTCGATACAAAAGCAGCGGGAGGGGAACGATGCCCGCAACGCGAAGCTATGGCATGGACCAGGAGTTTTATCGCTGGTCCCCGATTGTTACGCGCCCCATTCTGAGGTGGCCGCACAACGCCCGCGTCGCCTTTGCCGTCATCGTCAACCTCGAGCATTGGGACTGGGAAGTGCCAGCCGATACGCCGCTGGCGGTGAGCCCGTTGGGGGGCCCCGAGGGCCTATGGACCGGAAACCCGCCGGACAACCGCTTTCCCGACATCGGCGGCTATGGCAACCACGAGTACGGCAACCGTGTCGGGATCTTTCGCGTCCTCGCCGTTTTGGACAAGTACCGCATCAAGCCTACCCTAGCGCTCGATAAGGTTGTCGCCGATCACTACCCGTTCCTGATCAATGAAGGCCGGAAGCGCGATGCCGAGTTCGTCGCGCACGGCCTCTCGCGCCGGCGCATCATCCATATCGGCATGTCTGCAAACGAGGAGCGGCAATACATCCGCGCCTCCATCGAGGCGGTCGAAAAGGCCACGGGCAAGCGCCCGATTGGTTGGTCCGGCCCCGACTTCCAGGAGACGCCAAACACGCCCAACCTCCTCGCCGCCGAGGGTATTCGCTACGTATGCGACTGGGGCAACGACGAGCAGCCCTACAAGATGACGCCGAAGGCGGGGGAGCTCTACTCGCTCGGAGTGCATGCGTATCTCGACGACAACTACATCCACCTCCACGGCCGCCGGACCATCAACGAGGTCAATCTGCTGTGGCGCGAGTGGTTCGATGGCCTGTATGCAGATGGCGCGACCACCGGACGCCTGATGGTGCTGCATCTGCATCCGTGGATCATCGGCCAACCGTGGCGCATCCGGCATCTCGACGAAGTGCTTGGCCACGTCAGCGCCTACGAGGGTGTTTGGAAGGCCACCGGTAGCGAGATCATCGACTGGTTCAAGGCGCAGCCAGGCTAATTCACACCCCTCGCAGGCGAACGGAGACGACGGTATGACTCTCGCGCCGGGCCGATTCGACTATGCACCCATCACTGAACGACCAGTCATCAAGTGGCCTGACAAGGCGCGCCTGGCGTTCTGGGTCGCGCCGAATATGGAGTTCTTTGAGTACCTGCCGGAGAGCCGGCCGACACAGCCGGACATTCCGCACTACTCGCGCATGGACTATGGCAATCGCGTGGGCTTCTGGCGCATGCTCGACGTTCTGAACCAAAACAGCGTTCGCGCGTGCTGTTGTCTCAATCTTGAGATTCTGGATCATTTTCCAGAAATAAAAGACGCAATGATCGCCAGCAACTGGGACTACATGGCCCACGGTCTCTACAACAGCCAGCCGATATACGACTATACGGAAGCGCAGGAGCAGGCCTACTGGCAGGACTTCATCACGCACCTGAAGGAGATGACCGGCAAACGTCTGAAAGGACGGCTGGGTGGCGGTGCGGGATACACCGTCAGAACTGACGACCTGATGGCTGAGGCTGGCTGTCTCTATCACACGTCATGGATCATCGATGATCAGCCCTGGCCAATCAACGTAAGGGGTGGCCAGAAGTTCATCTACGTTCCCTATACTGGCCAGACAAATGATGCGGGCATGTTGAGCTGGAATTGCGATGCGGATTACTTCCTACAAATGATCAAGGACCAGTTCGATACGCTCTATCGAGAAGGTGCAGAAAACGGGCGCGTGATGTGCCTGTCGCTTCATCCGCACAATATCGGGCGTCCCAATGCGGCGAAGTATCTCGACCAGGCTCTGCAGTACATTCTCGGCCATGACGGCGTCTGGAACACCACCGCCGACGATATTGCCGAGTATTATATCGCCCACTGCTATGACCAAGTTTCGTCCTGGATCGCTGAACGCAAATCCCAGGTGTGAATGCCCACAACCATCCGGCCACCGTGGTACGGAATTTGTTCGTGCATGGACCGGGCTAACGCACACCGACAGCCGATGCGGGAAGACCTGGAGAGCGAAATTACGCCATGGACGTCGACATTCGACCTTGCGCTTCGGCGAGGAAGTCCGGCAGGCCATCAGCCCGATCGGATGCTATTTCGGGCGTTCGGCGCCCAATGAAGACCAGGCGAAGCGATTTGCCCGCGTCCCGCCGGTCGAGCGTGTCTACGCCGCGTCGGAGGGCGGTCGACCGTTGGCGGGTTGGCGGCGTTTCCGCTGCAATTGACGGTCCCCGCGGGAGGGTACCGGCGGCCGGCGTTACTGTCGCCGGGGTCTTGCCGACTCACCGGCGATGGGGGCTTCTTCGGGCGATGATGCGCGCCTTGCTCGACGCCTGCCGCGTGGCAGGCGACCCGGTCGCCTATCTCTGGGCCACCGAGGACACGATCTATGGCCGTTTTGGCTTGCCGACGACATTTTCCGTACGGAAACCCTGCCGTGGTGTCCTGAAATTTTCTAACCGTGGGCAACACCGCTGACTGGTGCGGCGGACAACTGCTGAATAAACTTCTCAAGGCGCTTCATGGAAATCCGGGATGCCCAGCCGTCTGACGCCGCAGCCGCGTGTACGGTGCTCAGGCAATCGATCTCCGAGTTATGCGCTGCCGATCATCACAATGACCCCGAAATACTGGCGCGGTGGCTGGCCAACAAGACCCCCGAGATCGTCGCAGCGTGGATTGCACTGCCGCGCAATTCGGTGGTTTTGGCGGTGAGAAGCGGAGCCGTTGTCGGCGTCGGAGCGGTTACCGAGGGGGGCGAGATCACGTTGAACTACGTGTCGCCAGCCTCGAAATTCCAAGGTGTCAGTCGAGCATTGCTGCGGGCACTGGAAGCGCGCGCAATCGAGCGCGGGAATGACCGATGCACGCTCAACAGCACCGAGACCGCACGACGCTTCTACCGCTCTGCCGGATACATCGAGGATCTTCCGCCTTGCCAGATGTTCGGAACCGCGAGCTATCCGATGTCGAAGTGCTTGACGGGGACTTAATGAAATTGAGCGCCAACCGCGAGCGAAGGCGTCGAGAACGGCGGAGTTCGTCGCCGTGTTGCGAACGGCTGCAGCAGCCTGCGCGGACGCTCCGACCAGCCCCTTCTGGAAATGCAGTTCGACCGGCCGGCATTGGCGCAGGCATTGACGATGCGGACCGCGCCGCCGGCTGTGACGATTTCGGCTTCCAGCAGGTTCGACGCGGCGGTTTCCGTATTGCCGCGAGAAGCTGCCGAACCTGCTGACCTGCACAAAGCCGCCGACGCCGATCGTCAGGCAGCCGCCGCCTTGGACGTAGCGGCCGCCGCGCGTCCAAATCGCGGCTGGCATCTGTTGTTTGGCGAGACACAGAGTTCGTCCCACCCCTGCCGCTGGGCGTTCGACGCGACAAAAATCTGGTCGAGTTGGCCGATATCGGGTTTGAGCCGTCGCCTTGCCGATGTTCTCTCCTCCTGGTCGTGGAAACGTCATCCACACGCGCCTCGGCTCGCGAGGACGAAAAGCGGCTTCAAATGAAGTTCTCGGGCTCTTACTGCCCGGGTTGCAGGCACAGCGCCATCGCCCCGGTCCTTGCGCTCCTTGAACTCGAATTCGGCTGCGCCGCCGACACGAATTGATGGCGACGCTTGCGCCCGTTTCGCGAAGGCCCCTGCAACTTCTCCTCGTCCTATTCCGCAGTTTCTCCTCGATCTCCCGGCGCAGCTGTGCGCAGCGACCATCGAGGTCGGTCCTTCTTCTTGCCCGCACCGACGGTAATCGTCGCGTGCTGAAAGCAAAACAGAAAGCAGAAAAATTACGTCGGAAAGGTTTGCCTCATATTTTCGGACGATACAAATCAGATCTGGTAGAATTTAAGGTCGACACCATATCTAATGGCTGACCTGAGTTTCGGAAAGGTTAGTCGGGATGTACATCTCTTTGGCTGATAGCCGCGCCGGTGGCTTTGTGAAACGGGCCGACGCCCACCAGCGGAAGAGGCTCGGTGACGCTCGCGCCGGAGCGCCCGAGAATGGCGCCGTCGCGGCTCTCGATCTCGATCGCGGGGCGACCATCCCGCTCGAGCAGTCGTGTCATGCGTAGCTCGCGCCTAGGTGCCGATTAAAACGCAGCCGTAGCGGCGCTCAATCCCAATGTTTTTGGCGAGTTTCCCAAAGGGCCCGATACAAAGGAGTTGGCGACGACGATCATGCCGCGCCACAAGGTACCTCCGCGAAGAAAGGGTGTCTGCAGCAAAGAGATAGGAACATGCCCAGAGAACAGTCGTTCTATCTAATCATTACTGACGGGGATAATGGTACGTTTTCCGTCGAGGGGCCAATGACTGACGACAGACCATGGAACCATGCTGTCGTCGGCGCCCAGAAATCGGGGCGACAGGTCAGATGCTCGCCGGCGGATGGATTTTCCGCCGAGGATGCCGCGCGAAACTGGCTCCAACGATTTTCCGGGCAGCAGGTGCTGCCCGGTGAGATCGTCCATCCGTAAAGAGGAGGCCGCATCAATGCGTTCGCAACCCCTGCCGGGCGGGGAAGGCCGTCGGCGTGCGGAGGAACAATTCAAGACGAGAAAGACCATCAATTCCCAGGTTGAGGCGACCACCGCACAACAAGCCGCAGCCGAGAAAACCGCACGCCTCCGCGCGCTTCGGCTGGCCAAGGAAGCAGCCGACAAGGATAGCGCAGATCGCATCGCGGCGGTGGCGAAAGCCCCCAGATCTGCGCCGCGCACGCCGGAATCGCGGTCTGGTACGAGACGCCAGCCGTCACCCTCCTGACCGGCGGTCGCGGCATCGGGGGGTAAGCCCGGTGCGCGAGCTGCGCGCCAAGGTTGTCGCTTGCCTGCTTTTTCGAACTCAGGGCCGCGCTCTTGATTCCCGATCTGCAAAATCTTCGCTGCGTTGCATGTTAATTGGGCGCACCGCCGACGCCGCTGTCGAAGCAGGCCCGCGACGTTCTCCGAACCTTTGTTGTC
The DNA here is from genome assembly GCA_963790875.1 of uncultured Alphaproteobacteria bacterium. Lineage (GTDB taxonomy): Bacteria > Pseudomonadota > Alphaproteobacteria > ATCC43930 > CGMCC-115725 > AP-15. The sequence continues at coordinate 338,265 of CAWBQT010000008.1, read as the reverse complement.
GCTGTCTTCCGCCGACTGTCACTGCGGATATACGATGGTACGCAGCATGATGCGGCGCTCCTCCGGCCGATAATCGCCGGCGCCGCGATGCATCGTGGCCCGCTCGTCCCACATCAGCACGTCGCCGACCCGCCAGCGGTGATAGTAGACGAACCGCTCCTGTGTCGCATGCGCCGCCAGTTCCTCGATCAACGGCCAGGCCTCCTCGCGGCGCATGCCGGCAAAGCCGTGCGTGTGCATCGGGTTGACGAACAGGATTGGCTGCCCTGTCACCGGATGCCGCACGACGGCCGGGCGCGGCAGTTCGGTATAGACCTTTTCGGTCGCGCCCTTGTCGTCGCCGTAAAGCCGCTCGCCGGCCGGGCCCGAGCTGCGGCCGTGCAGGCCAGTGAGGCTCGCGAGCCGCTCCTTCATCGCCAGCGGCAGGGCGTCATAAGCGGCGCGCATATCGGCGAACATTGTGCCGCCTCTTTCCGACGGCACCTCCTTGGCATGCAGGATCGCCAGCAGCGGCAATTCCGGCTCGTAGGTCGAGTTGGTGTGCCACTCGGTGGCTCGCTTGACCCCGTACCAGTCGATCTTCCCGTCCGGCTCGATATTGGTCAGCCACGACACTTCCTCATGCTCGGGATGTCGGTATTTGACCAAGGCGTGCTTGCGCGGCACGCCGAAGCGACGGCCGAATGCGGCGAGCTCGGGGGCGCCGAGGTTCTGGTCGCGGAACACCAGCACCGCATGACCAGCGAAGGCATCGGCGATCCAGGCAAATGTCGCCTCGTCGAGCGGCCGCGACAGATCGATCCCGAGCGCTTCGGTGCCGAGCGTCGCGCCGAGCGGACGCAGTTGCGGGGAGAGGGCCATGACAATCCTCCGGTAAAGGGTTCAGCAGGTCGTCGCCCGCCCGACGAGCAATGTCCCGGCCTGCGGATCGAGCGGCATCGCGCGTCATTGTCGCGCCGGAATTACTGTGCGGCGTGCGCCATCGGCGCCGCGCGGGCCGGCAGAAACCGATCGAGCACCTGCCCCGGACCTTTGCTGAGCCGAACGTAGTCCTTGCCGTCGAACACCCGGACGCCGTTGACGTAAACGCCGTACACGCCGACCGGATCGCGGAGCGTACGCGTCCCGCCCGCAGGCAGATCGTTCGCCTGCCGCAATTTGGAGATGCCGACCGTAGCGGGATCGAACAGCAGGAGGTCGGCGCAGGTGCCGACTGCGATCCGGCCGCGGTCGGGAATGCCGTAAAGGCCGGCCTGATGGCTCGTCAGGCGCCGTACGCCTTCCGGCAGGTCGAACGCGGCGCGCTCGCGCACCCAATGACCGAGGAAGTAGAGGCCGAAACCAGCATCGCAGAGATAGACCAGATGCGCGCCGGCGTCGGACAGGGCGATCACCCCGGCCTTGTGCTTGACCAGCGGCTCGACCCCGTCGTCGACGGCGTTGAAGAAGCGGCCGATCAGCCCGGTGTCGAGGTCCTCATCGAGTGTGAGGTCGAGCAAAACGTCGAGCGGATCGCGCCCCGCTTCACGCGCAATGTCGGCGACGGTGCGGTTGGCCAGTCCGGCATTCTCGGGCTTTGCCGGTGCGGCGACGATGACCCGTTGCCAATTGCCCTGGAACACGGTCCCCGGCTTCGGGTTGCGCAGGTCGACGCGAAAGGCGTCACGAAAGCTCGGATCGCGGAACACCGCCTTCAATTGCTCCCGGTGGTATGCCTTGATCGGGTCGAACGTCGGATGGCTGTAGAACGGGTAGGCGCTGGCCATGGTGAAATCGAACGACAGCGGCTGACAGGTGATCTGGATGTAGAGTTCGTTGCCACGCGCCTGGGCCGCGGCGCAAGCGTCGAACACGCCGAGCGCGCGGTCCGGATATTGCTCGTTGTAGAGCGCAACGGCCGAGCTCATGAAGATGCGCCGGCCATGGCGGGCGGCGATCTCCTCGATCGCGTCGGGCATGATCGGGCCCGAGGAGAGCTCGACGACGCCGCGCCCCGGTCCGCCCATGGCGCCGACGAGCGCGTCGAATTCCGAGATGTCGCTGATCGTCGACGGCATCGGCACGCCGCCCCAGCCCGAATGGTTCAGCGAGTATGAGGCACCCAGGCCGATCGCGCCCTGATCCATCGCCTCGGCGACGAGCCGCTTCATTTCGGCGAATTCGGCGGCGGTCGGCTCTTTGCGCACCGAGGCGTCTTCGCCCATTACTGCCGTGCGCACGGCGGAATGGCCGACCAGCACGCCGAGGTTCATGTACGGGCCGCGCTGGCACAGCATCGTCATGTATTCGGCGAAGGACCGGAACCGCCAATCGATGCCGGCGCGCAGCGCGTCGAGGTCCATGCCCTCGACGACCGCGAGGTTGCGCATGATCAGATCGCGCAGCGGCGGCGGCGACGGCACGATGCCGAAGCCGCAATTACCCATGATCGCTGTCGTGACGCCGAGCGACGGCGAGGGCGACAGGGTCGGGTCCCAGGTGACCTGTGCGTCGTAATGCGTGTGCAGGTCGATGATGCCCGGCATCAGGGTGAGGCCACCGGCATCAACCACCTCGGCGGCGTCCTTGTCCACCACGCCGATCTCGGCGATGCGGCCGCCTGCGACAGCGACGTCGGCCTTGAGCGGCTCGTGCCCGAGGCCGTCGACGACGGTCGCACCGCGGATCACCAGGTCATGCATCGCTATCTCCTCCGCTTCGTCCGGCAAGGGCTGTCGCGCCGCGGATCGATTGTCTTGTCTTCAATGGAAGACAAACGATTTTTATTGCGACATGCTGGCTTGTCGGTATCATGTCGTTTCGTACGGGTCAATGTGCTTGGTGGGCAAGGATGGACGGGCCGCCAGCGAGTTCAACGGTCGGCACGGTGCAGGCAAAGGGTCGCGAAGGGCAGCCGAACGGCCCGACTCGCGGTATTGCCGTTGCTCGTCGGGATCGGGGCCATCCCGGCAAGCCCGTCGGTGCGGTCGTCGCGGCGGCAGAAGTTCTCCGGGTGCTGCACGCGTCGGAACGGCCACTGAATGCGAGCGAGGTCGCCCGCGCCGCAGGACTGCACCGCGGGACCGCGTACAACATCCTGCGAACACTGCAGGCCGAGGGCTTTGTCGGCTACGACGATGCGACGCGCAGCTATTCGGTGAGCCTGCACATTCTCGAACTCGCACATGGCGTTCTGCGGCGGAGCGGGCTCATGGACCTGGCGCGCCCGCTGATGCACGCGGTTTCCGACGCACACGGCGTATCGGTTTATCTCTCCAAGGTCTTGGGACCGTCTTCTCTGCTGCTGCTCGACTGGGTCGGCGCGGCGGTCCGCACCGACCTCTACCTCACGGTAGGGCGCCAGATTTCCGGCCCCGCGGGCGCATCGGGCGTCATCATGGCCGCGTTCGGAAACAGCGGCGAAGCGGAACTCGAAGCGCGGTTCGCGCAGGTGACCTGGTACCAAAAGCCGTCCTTTCCCGATTTCCTGGTGCGGGTCAGGGAGGCGCGTCAAGCCGGCGTCGCGGTGGATCGGGGCACGATGTTTCGCGGCATCGCGCAAGTGTCCGTGCCGGTTCTGTCGCCGTCGTGGGAGCTGCTGCTGATCCTGACGGCGGCCGGGGACGCTCACGACCTCGACGGCGATGTTGTGGCGGCGCTCAGCCGCGCGATGCAGTCGGCGGCGGCGAGGCTCTCCGAGAGCGTGCGATTACTGCGTCTCGGTTGACGGTGTGGTTGCGTTGGGTTTCCGAAAGCATCAGTGCAAGGAATGACAGCATGACTCTCTCGCAGGCGGCCGCGCACCGGGCTTCGACGGATCCGGGCACGGAATTTGACGCGATCGTCATCGGCGCCGGTGTTTCCGGCCTCTACCAGCTCTACAGGCTGCGCGAACTCGGTCTGAAGGTGCGTGTCTTCGAGGCCGGCACCGGCGTTGGCGGCACCTGGTACTGGAACCGCTATCCCGGCGCTCGCTTCGATTCCGAAAGCTGGACCTACGGCTACTCGTTTTCGCGGGAACTCCTGGAGGAATGGGACTGGGAGGAGCATTTCGCGGGACAACCCGAGACCGAGCGCTACCTCAACTATGTTGCCGACAAGTTCGATCTGCGCCGCGATATCCAGTTCAAGAGCCGGGTGACCGCCGCGCACTACCGAGAGGACACGCGCCGCTGGGACATCACCTTGGAGGACGGCCGGCGGTTCACCGCCCGCCTGTTGATCACCGCGATCGGCGTGCTCTCGGCGGCGACGATGCCGACGATATCCGGCGTCGCGACGTTCCAAGGCCAGTCCTGCCACACCCATTACTGGCCGAAGGAACCGGTTCGCTTCGCGGGCAAGCGCGTCGCGGTGATCGGCACCGGTGCCACCGGCGTGCAGACCATCACCGAAGTGGCCAAGACCGTCGGCCACTTGACGGTTTTCCAGCGCACCCCGCAGTGGTGTGCGCCCTTGCACAACGCCAAGATCGGCCAGGAGGAGATGAACCGGATCCGGGCCGATTATCCCGAGATCTTCGCGCGCTGCCAGGAGACCTACGGCTGCTTCATCCATGCCACCGATCCGCGCGCCACCCACGAGGTGACGCGCGAGGAGCGCGAAGCGTTCTGGGAGAAGCTTTATGGCGAGCCCGGTTTCGGCATCTGGATGGGGAATTTCCGCGATATCCTGGTGGACCGCGAGGCCAACAAGCTGATCTCGGATTTCCTCGCGCGCAAGATCCGCCAGCGGGTCAAGGATCCGGCCGTCGCCGAAAAGCTGATCCCGAAAAACCACGGCTTCGGCACCCGCCGGGTGCCGCTCGAGAGCGGCTATTTCGAGGTCTATAACCAGCCCAACGTCAAGCTCATCGACATAAACGAGACGCCGATCGAGCGCATCACGCCCAACGGAATCAAGACCAGCGACGCCGAGTACGAATTCGACATCATCATCTACGCAACCGGCTTCGACGCGATCACCGGCAGCTTCGACCGCATCGACATCCGCGGGGTCGACGGGGTGTCCCTCAAGGAGAAGTGGAAGGACGGGCCGCAGACCTTTCTCGGCATCCTCGTCGACGACTTTCCGAACATGCTGATGGTGATGGGCCCGCATGCCGGGCTCGGCAACTTTCCGCGCGCCGCCGAATACAGCGCCGATTGGGTGACGGGGCTGATCCGCTTTGCCCGCGACCGCGGCCTGACCCGGATCGAGGCCACCGCGGCGGGTGCCGCCGCCTGGACCGACCACGTCATTGAGTTCGAGCGAGGGCTTGCTGTTCACCGAGGTCGACTCGTGGATGACCGGCATCAACCGAAATGTCGAGGGCAAGCAGGTCCGCCGGATCATGCGGTACAGCGGCGGCCACCCGGCCTTTCGCAAGCGCTGCGAAGCCGTTGTGGCGGACGGGTACCGCGAACTCGCGCTGGCTTGAGGCGTCGCAGTCGCGGCCGCGGCCTGCCATCAGGCGCGTGCCTCTCAAAGCCGTTCCCAACCTTGCGCGCCACAGCGAAATGAGGAGTGGTCAATGGATGTCGGCATGATGATGGTGTTCGCCAGCTACGGCTGGGAGAACTGCTCCGACGCGCGCGTCTGGCACGAGGAAATCCGGCTGGCCCGCCTCGCCGCCGATCTCGGCTTCGACTGCCTCTGGTCGGCCGAGCACCACTTCAACGACTACTCCTTCGTGCCGGACAACATCCAGCTGATGACGTATCTGACGGCGCTGTGTCCCGACATCGACCTCGGAACCGCAGCGGTCATCCTGCCGTGGCATGACCCGTTGCGCGTCGCCGAGCAAGCGGCGGTCCTCGACATGCTGAGCGAGGGCCGGCTTCGCCTCGGCCTCGGGCGCGGCCTTGCCCGGCGGGAGTTCGCCGCCTTCCGCCTGAGCATGGACGAGTTGCGCGAGCGCTTCGACGAGGCGGCGCCGATGATCGTCAACGCGCTGAAGACCGGGTTCATCGAGGGCGACGGCAAATTCTACAAGCAGCCGCGCATCGAGATCCGGCCGCGGCCACAGCATTCCTTCGACGGACGCATCTACGCCGTGGCGTCGAGCGAGGACTCGATCGATTCTGCCGCCAAGCTCGGCGCGCATATCGTCATGTTCGCTGACCGGCCGTGGCAGATGCGGCTGCCGGCCATCGAGCGCGGCCGCAAACTGCACCGCAAATACCACGGCACCGAGCCGCCGCGCGTCATGCTGACCGAATTCTGCGTGTGCGGCACCAACCTTGCCGAGACCGAGGAGGAGGCCCGGCGCTACCAGGGCAAATTCGTCGAAAGCAATTTCCATCACTACGAGTTCCTGGGTGAACATTTCAAGACCGTGAAGGGCTATGACGCCTACCAGCAGAAGGCAGAGATCGCCCGCAAGGGCGGCCTCGAGGGGGCGGTGGCCGGCTTCATGCAGGCCGCGAGCTGGGGCACGCCGGACAAAATCCTGCGGGGCCTCGAAGAGCGACGGAAGATCATCGGCGATTTCGAACTGAACGTCGCTTTTCGCTTCGGCGGCACGCCTTACGAGGTCGCCGAGCGCGGCTTGAAGCTCTTTGCCAAGGAGGTGCTTCCCGGCCTCAAACCGCAATCCGCAACCAAGGTTCGGGAGGCGGCCGAGTGAGCACTTCTCACGGGAGAGCCGAAACGCCGCTACGCGCCTCCGAAGTGAAATTCGATGCAATTATCGTCGGCGCTGGAGTTGGCGGTCTCTATGCGATTTATCGACTGCGTAAACTCGGCCTCAAAGTCCGCGCCTTTGAGGCCGGCGGCGGGGTCGGCGGCACCTGGTACTGGAACCGGTATCCAGGGTGTCGCTGTGACGTCGAAAGCCTGGAATATTCCTATTCCTTTTCCGACGAGCTGCAGCAGGAATGGCAGTGGCCTGAGCGCTACGGCACCCAACCCGAGATCCTACGTTACATCAACCATGTGGCCGACCGCTTCGACCTCAAGCGTGACATCGAGTTCAACACGCGGGTCAAGGAAGCTTCCTTCGATAGTAAGACAAACACCTGGACGGTGAAGACCGATAAAGGTCATACCGCGGCCGCGCGCTTTTGCATAATGGCGACGGGCAATCTTTCGACTCCTCGGACCCCGAACTACCCTGGTTTGGAACGATTTAGGGGGCAGTGCTATCATACCGGTTTATGGCCTCATGAAGGAGTTGATTTCACCGGATTGCGCGTAGGAGTCATTGGGACGGGCTCCTCCGGCGTCCAGTCGATACCGATCATCGCCAAGCAGGTGAAGCATCTATACGTTTTTCAGCGAACAGCCAATTTCAGCTTGCCCGCGCGCAATGCGCCGATGGATCGGGCGAGGGAGCGCGCGCACAAAGCGCAGTACCCGGAGCGCCGCCGCGCCGCCTTCGACACCCCTTTCGGAATCGCCGGCTACCCGCCGCCTGTGCAGCCCGCCCTCGCAGCAAGCGAGGAGGAACGGCGGCGAGCCTACGAGGCGAAATGGGCCGAGGGGGGCAGCATCAGCTTCCTATATTCGTTTACCGATCTGCTGCTCAACAAGGAATCCAACCAAACGGCATCGGAGTTCGTGCGCCAAAAGATCCGCGCTACCGTCAGGAATCCCGCAACCGCGCAGCTGCTGTGTCCCAACGATCATCCGATCGGCACCAAACGATTGATCCTCGATACCGATTACTACGAGACCTACAATCGCGACAACGTGACGTTGGTGGACATCAGAAGCAAGCCGATCACAGAAATTACACCGAGCGGACTGCGCACGGCCGATGCCGGTTACGCGCTCGATGCGATCGTCTTTGCAACCGGCTTCGATGCCATGACCGGGGCGATGAAAGAGATCGATATTCGCACCGATGCCGGAATGTCGATCAGACGGAAGTGGGAGCACGGACCGTGCACCTACCTCGGGATCATGATCGCCGGCTTTCCGAACCTATTCATGATTACGGGTCCGCAGAGCCCCGGCGTCAAAAGTCAGATGATATTGGCCTGCGAGCAACACGTCGATTGGATTGCCGGTTGCGTACAGTACCTGCGCAACCGCGGCTTTTCGCGCATCGAGGCGACCGACAGTGCCGAGGGCGCCTGGGTGCAGCACAACAACGAGGTCGCGGATCGTACGCTCTATCCGCTAGCCAACTCATGGTATGTCGGCGCCAACATCCCCGGCAAGCCTCGCGTATTCATGCCGTATGTCGGTGGCGTCAGCGCATACAAGAAGAAATGCGATGAGATCGCGGCCAGGGGATATGAAGGCTTTTGTTTTGATCGAGGCGTCGACGAGCAGCGGTCTGCGGCAGAATGATCATACGGATAATCTTCTGTCATCAATGGCCAAGCGGGGCGGCGCCGCCCAGCTTTACCTTGCGCAGGGTCAGCGCGAGCGGCACGGCCGCGAGCGAGATCAGCATTAGGAGCCAGAACGCGTCCATATAGCCCACGAACGACGCCTGCGCGTGCACCTGCTGTCCAACCCATTGGATGGCCTGCTGATGCGCCTGGGCCAGCGAACTGCCCTGGACAGTGAAATAGTTCGTCACCTGAAGCGCAGAGAGGGCGGGGTTGGATTAATCCAGCTGCCGTCAATTGCAGCCGTCGTCAGCCTATTCCGAGCGACTGGCCTCACGAGGCGATTGAGGGTCTCGCAGTCAATAGGGCTAGCTTATTCACGCAATTCTTGTTGAGCGACGAACAGCGTTACGAGTTCGAGCAGCGGTCGCTGTGGGCCTCCTCACCCTCCCGCGCTTTTTTGGTGCGGGCCCCTCCCTCGCCCCGCGCGAGCCTACGGGCTTCACACAATTTCTTTCATGTCACCAATTGGTTACGGAAGTAGCCCCGTCGCGTCGGCAAGCCCGCCCCCTTGATGGGGGAGGGTTTGGGAGGGGGTGAGCGCCGGCGCTGCATAGGACGAACGGCAGCACGAACGGGCCACCGCCGATCACAGCATCGCCGGCCGAACACTTCCAGGCGGCGTCACCCCCACCCTAACCCGCCCCCATCGAGGGGGCGGGAGTGCGCTGTAGATCCGTGAATACCGAAGCCGCGCGAGCGGGGAGAGGCCGGGGTGAGGGGCAGCCACGCGATGATTCGTGAATTGCCCGCGCCGACTGCATCGTCATAATCGACGCTGACGGCGAATTCGGCCTGCAGCAGCGCCTTGTCGAACGCTATCGCTGGACGCCGGTGCGTCTCATAGGCCGTTCCTGCCGCTGCTCCGGAATCGGTTCCCTCGGCCGCCGTGACCGACTACTGAGGAGGCCGAGAGGAACCCATGTGGAAACAGCTGCCCTTGCGGCTTCGCGCCGCCGCCTATGCGCTACGCGGCGGCTTCCTGATCCGGCCGCTGGTGATCGCCGTCGTCCTCGGCCTGTGCGGCGCGCTTCTGTCCTCGCTGGAGGAGGCCGCGCCGATCGCCGCAACCTGGGTGCCGACGACGCTGTTCCCCTCGCACGAGGACCCGCAGGTTGCGCAGGTGATCCTCGGCGTCATCGCCCAGTCGATCATGACAGTCGTCTCGATCGTCTTCGCCATCCTGCTGATGACACTGACACTCGCGTCGATGCAGTTCTCGCCGCGCATCCTGATCAGCTTTGTACGCGACCGCGGCACGCAGTGGACGCTCGGCATCTTTCTCGGCACCTTCTCCTACTGCGTGGCGGCACTGCCGGCGGCCCGCTCGATGCCGCATCCGTTCGCGCCGGTGGTGACGGTACTCGGCGCGATGCTGCTGGCGCTCGTCTGCGTCGGCTGGCTGCTGTTCTTCATCCAACACATTTCGCGGTCGATCAGCGTCAACCACATCGTCGACCGGATTGCGCGCGAGACCGAGTTGGTGATCGACGAACTGATGCCGCATCCGCGCGCCGGCCACTATCGCCCGGCGCAAGTCATGCAGGAGCCGATCGAGCAGGAATTCCCGATCCTGAACGAGGTCTCGGGCTACATCCGCTTCGTCGACGCACCGCGGCTGGTCGAGTTCGCGCGGACGCATCGCCTGCACCTGCGCGTCACCCGAAAAGTCGGCCACTTCGTGCCGGCTGGCTTGCCGCTGCTGATGGTCTCCCGCCGCGCCTTGATCGACCGCGACCGGGCCGTGGAACTGACCGGTGCGTTCGACATTGGCCCGATGCGCACGTTGCAGCAGGACGTCGAGTTCGGCGTCATCCAGATCGTCGACATCGCGTTGCGTGCGATCTCGCCCGCGGTGAATGACCCGAGCACGGCGATCAGCTGCATCGACCAGCTCGCCCGTATCCTGATCCGCTGGGTCAGCCGCTTCCCGCCAGAGTCCCACCTGTACAAGCCGCCGCACGTCCTGCGCGTCGTGCTGCCATGGATCGACCTCGACGGTATGCTGGACACGGCGATCGAGCAGATTCGCGCCTACGCCACAAACGATGCGGCCGTCAGCCTGCGGCTCTTGCGGTTGCTCAACGACGTCGCCGTGACCATCGAGAACGACGCGCTGCGGCTGCGCATCGTCGAGCGTGGAGCGCACGTCGTCGAAGGCTGCCGGGGGCGGCTGCCGGCGGAGGACCTGGCGCGGCTGGAGCAGCGCTTGGCGGCGATCGAGCGCCTGGTGCCGAATTTGGCGCGCGACCAGCGCGGGCCAAGCCAGTCTAGTCGATCTGCCGGGCCTCGCTCCGCTTCTTGACCGCCCGGACGCAGATGCGATGACGTCGGCCCGTTCGTTCAGGTGCCCGGGCTCGGGGCCAGGGGACCACTGCGTGCGATGGCGCCGCCGGTGATGCCGCCGTCGATGACGAGTTCGGTGCCGGTGATATAGCTCGCCGCATCCGAAGCGAGAAACAGCACGCCATTGGCAATGTCCTGTGGCGTGCCGACGCGCCCGAGCGGCGCCCCGAGGCGCCCCATCTCGTCGACATCGATCGGCGCGTTGCGGCCGCCGCCCGCGAGATCGGGCCGGAGCTTGCCCCAGATCGGGGTATCGATGATCCCTGGGTGCACCGTATTGACCCGTATGCCGTCGCTCCGCGATGCGCACTCCATTGCGATCGCCTTGGCGAACAGTCTCACCCCACCCTTTGTGGCGCAGTAGCCGGCGAGTGTCGCCCCGCCGCGCAACCCGGCGATCGACGAGGTCATGATGATCGAGCCGCCGCCCGAGCGGCGCATCAGCGGTAGGCCGTACTTTACCGACAGGAAGACGCCGTCGAGGTTGACCGCGGTCTGACGGCGCCAATCGGCGAGGCTCATGTCGACGATCGACGGCACCATGATGCCGATGCCGGCATTCGCCACCAGAATGTCGAGCCGCCCATAGCGACTTTCGATTTCGGCAACCACCTCCGGCCAGCGCGCCTCGTCGGTCACGTCCTGGTTCAGGTAGACCGTTTCGCCGCCGGACGCCGCGATCCTAGCCGCCAGCTCCTTGCCCCGCACATCGTCGATATCGGTCACGGCGACTTTGGCGCCTTCGCGTGCCAAAGTTGCCGCGCACGCTGCGCCGATGCCCGAGGCGCCGCCGGTGACGATCGCCACCTTGTCCTGAACCTGTGCCATGCTCTGCTTTCCTCCCTGGTTAGGTGCGGTAAATCGCGCGGATCGTCAGCCGTGCGAGATCACGACCTTACCGAAGTGGGCGCGTCCCTCGAAATAGCGGTACGCTTCCTTCGCCTTGGCAAACGGGAATGTCCGGTCGTTTCTCCGTTGGTCAGCTGCATTCGCATCACGCTGATGACCCGGATCATCGACGACCCCGGTCGCGCTCGTCCAGACGCTCGCCGCGGTTTACGATAGGCGCGCGGGCTCGGCGTTTCCGCGCCGGTCGGTCCGGAACCCAGTACTCACGGTTTCACATCAGTTAAGCTACAACGAGTTGCTTTTACGACAGCAGACGAGGGAGGCAGGAAATGCCGCAGGACAAGCGTTGGGTCGGCACCTGGGCGGTGGCTCCCGCCCCGGCGGAGAGCGGCGCCGTCAGCAACCAGACGTTGCGGATGATGCCGCGGATCAGCCTCGGCGGACAGCGGCTGCGCGTGCGCGTGTCGAACGCCTATGGCAGCCGGCCGCTGGCGATCGGCGTGGCGCGGATCGCGTCGCGCGACAAGGGCCCCGGCATCGTCCCGGGCTCGTCGCGACCGTTGACCTTCGGCGGCGAGGGTGCGGTGACGATCGCGGCCGGCGCGCTGGTCGTCAGCGACCCGGTCGACCTCGAGGTGGCACCGCTGGCGGATGTCGCGGTCAGTCTCTATCTGCCCGGCGAGATAACCCTCGCCTTCGGCATTACCGGCCGCTACGCCCGCCAGACCAATTACCTGTCGCCCCCGGGAAACTTCGCCGAGGCAACGGTGATGCCGATCGGCAATCTGACCGACCAATGGTACTTCGCCAGCGGCGTCGACGTGCTGGCCGACGCCGGGACCGGCGGCGTGGTCGCACTCGGCGACTCGCTGACCGACGGCAATATCTCGACGATCGACGCTTTTTGCCGGTGGCCCGACCAATTGGCCCGGCGCCTGGTCGCCCGCCCGGGCGGCCGGCCGATGGCGGTGATGAACCAGGGGCTCGGCGGCAACCGCATTCTGCACGACATCCGCGGCGACAGCGGCTTGCGCCGTTTCGATCGCGATGTGCTGGCGCAGCCCGGCGTGACGCACGCGATCGTGATGCTCGGCACCAACGATCTGCGCAACCGCTGGGCCAAGCCCGAGGAGGAAGTTACGGCGGCGCAGATGATCGCCGGGCTGAAGCAGATGGCGGTGCGGGCGCAGATCCGCGGCATCAAGCTGATCGGCGCGACCCTGACCCCGTTCGGCAACGAGACCTATATGGCCAATGCCTGGAACCCGACGCGCGAAAAGCATCGGGCCGCGGTCAACGAATGGATTCGCGAAGGCGGCGCATTCGACGGCGTCGCCGACTTCGATCTCGCGCTACGCGACCCCGAGCACCCGACCCAGATGCTGCCGATCTACGATTGCGGCGACGGCTTGCACCCAAGCGATCTCGGCTATTGCAAGATGGGCGACGTGATCGATCTGGCGCTGTTCGATTGAACCCACGGCCAGGAGCGTTCGACCCGCGCGGTGTGTGTTCCGTTGGGTCCAACAGGGGTACAGGCCATGGCCAACATCGATCCTTGCATTGGCGACATCGGTTCCCCATTCGACGAACGATTTCGTCATAATAGTGGTTCCGCAGCCGCAACGACCGTCCTGATCGTGGGGGCCGGTCCGGCTGGATTGTTCGCGGCCTGCGAACTCCTTCGCCATGGCGTTAGGCCGCGCGTTTTGGAGCAAAGGCTCGCGCCGCATCGAGAAGCTCGCGGTACCGCTCTCCAACCAGCGGTGCTGGAGATGCTTGAGCGGGCCGGTCTGATCGAACTCTTCCTTCGCGCGGGCGTGCGCATCAGGCACATCCAACTCTTAGGTCCGGGTTTGCGGGAAATCGCGAGCGAGCACTTCGCTGACAGCGGGTGCACCTACGAGTTTCAATGCAGCCTCCCGCAATGGCGCACCGAGGCAATCCTGCGCGAACATTTGGAGAGCCTCGGCCTCAAGGTCGAATTCGGCACCGAAGTGACGTCGATCGAAGATGATCCGGAGGGCGTGCGCGTGACGCTCAACACCGGCGGTCGAACGGAAACCGTCACGGCGGCTTATGTGCTGGGCGCGGGCGGCGGCCATAGCATAACGCGCCATTCGATGCAGGAGCATCTGACAGGAGAGACTTACGACGGTCGATATTTCGTCGCCGACGTGAAAATTCGCGTTCCCTGCCCGCCCGAATGCGGCCGCCTCGTTGTAGGGCCGGCTGGGTTCGTACTGTTCTCGCCGCTGCCGGATGAGCGCTGGCTTATTTTCGTTAATTGCGACGAGGCTGATACTCGGCGCGAGCTTCCGACGGAAGCCGAGTTGGGCGCGTTGCTCAATGCCAAGACCGGCGTTGACGTGGGGCTGAACGATCTCCGCTGGGTTTCCCCTTTTAAGATGCACCGGCGCCTGGTCGAGCGCCTGGGCGATGGGCGGCGCTTCCTGTTGGGCGACGCTGCCCATCTGTCCAGTCCGCTCGGCGGGGAGGGACTCAACTCGTCACTCATGGACGCGGCCGACATTGCCTGGAAACTTGCCCTCGTCCTGCGCGGTACTGCAAAGCCGTCACTGCTCGGCAGCTACGCGATCGAGCGGGGACTTGCCGACCGCCACGTGCTGGAGGTGTCGGATCAGGTCCACAGCCTCGTGATGGGACTCGTCGCGATGTGCCACGGCGAAGGCGAGCCCAGCGTGCCGCAGGGGGATGATCCGACGCAGAAGGTGGCGGGGGTGCGCAGACGGTTGATGCTCGATGTCTCGTACGCGGGAAGCCCGCTCGTCGGTCAGGCCGGCGCCGTTATCGCGGGACCATCACCGGGAGAACGCTTCCCCTCCTGCCACCGCTTGCGGGGTACCGGCCACCATTTGATCGTGTTCGGCGCGGCGCCTCGTCTCGACCATCTTCGCGCGCGCTGGAATAAACTGGTTTCGATTGTCGACGCTGCTAATGCACACTTCGACGCGATCGAGGCCGGCGTGCCCGATGGCGGCGCCATCCTTGTCCGGCCCGACGGCTTCATCGGGTTTCGCGCTGCCCCGGTCGACGAGACGACGATGGCCGCACTTGATGACCACTTGGCGACTTATCTCGTGCCCCAGGGCGGCGCGAGCTAAGCACAGCACGGCCACGATGATCGGGACGCGGGGCAACAACCACCGGTAGTCGTTTCGCCAGGCGGTGTAGCCGCCATCGATCGACAGAATGGCGCCCGTCACGGAAGTCGAAGCTTCTGCCGTGACGCTGCGCCGTCATGTGACGCCCGAAGGCTCGGCAACACCAAAACACGAGTTGAGCCGAGCGATGCCGGCATTGACGGGATGTCGACCTTGCCTTGTTCCGCCACGATCGCATCCGCGCCCTCCAGAACAGCGCAGGCGGCGTTGACGCCCGTCTCTTCAAGATTTTCGACAGCCGTGTCCACCGCATTTCGATCTTCGAGCCGCCAGGACCACCTTTGCCCCGCATGGGCCAAGCGCTACAGCCAACTCGACGCCGATGCCGCGCGGGCCGCCGGTAACGACGGCCACGGATCCCGTCAAATCGAAGGCCTTCCGGTAGTCCATGCACACTCCTGCTCGATTGGTCAGGAGCGGGGTGAATTCGAAGGTCTTCTCCCAAACAACTATCGCTAGCCATGGCCCCAGGCAACCCTGACTACAGCACCCGATAGGGAAAATAGATGGTTTGACGGCGGCTAGCCGATTTACATAAGCAATATCTTCATGTCCTCAAAGTCGAAGGTCATCGCAAAGGGCTTGAAGAAATCGTGTCCGACCATGCCCGCGAGGGGGAAGCCAAAAGTGTATTCCCAGGGGAACGGCCCATCGTAGAGACCCGGGACGTCGTCTTCCTGTATGCCGCCGAAGGAAAGTTGACGCACGGTATACGGAACGATTTTGAGCTTGCCGCCTGCTCCGGCCCCTTCGGATGCTTTGTCTTCCTCGAGCTTGATCCCCGCTTCCTTGATAACCGCCTCGGCCAATTTGACACCCGCGCCTTGCAGCCCGGTGTCAACGAAGAGGAGCGCAGGCGGGAGCCTCGCCACACGACCCCAGCCCACCATGAAGTGGTCGCTTGCAATCCAGAAAGGAACCGCGACGCCCTTGCCCGAGGCCGCGACAAACTGCTCCAGGCTAGCAGCCTGTCGGACTGGATTTAACTATCGAGGGATGGAACGCGGCTTTGCATTGCGTCAACCGTCGTCGGGATGCTGACGGGTTGGAGACTTGGTCAAGGGTTCCGACCGATATCTCGCTTTGGTTGAGATATACTCTTCTGATGCTCCTTTACCGGGCGGCGAGGGCGAAGATCCGCTTGATGTTCCAGGCCATGGTGACCAGGCTCCACTCGCCGCGGACTTTATCGAGCCCGCGCAGCAGGAATTGGCGAAAGCCCAGAACCGACTTGATTATGCCGAAGACTGGCTCCGGGGTGCACTTGCGCCGGCCGTAGAGCTTCTTGCCTTCGGGTGTCGCCAAGCGGTGCGCCATCGCTTCGAGCGGCGTCGGGTCCTGCGGTGCGGGCGGTGCCGGAGCAAAGCGCTCGGCCAAGGGTGGGTTATGTGGCGCACGGCCGAGCGCCAGCAGCGGCTCGATCCCTGCCGCGGTGCAGGCTGTCACATTGGCGGCGCTGCAATAGCCATTGTCGCCGAGCATCGTTTGCGCCCTGCCGAGATCCGCCGGCAAAGCCGCCAGCTTGCCCAGCATCGGCGCGAGTTGCTGCTTGTCGTTCGCGGCTTGTACGACATCGCTGGCGACCACCAACAGGCTGTCTGCCGTCACTACGGCTTGCGCGTTGTAGCATTGCTCGAACCCGCCGCCCGCCACCGGCATGATCCGCGAGTCCTCGTCGGTCAGATTGATCTGATCAGTGGGGCCGGGCCCCGCAGCCGGCGGCGCCGGCGGCCTGCCGCCAGGCTTCCTGCCGCTCGCCCTGGCCTTGGCCTCGCGCGCCGCGACTTTGGCCTCATACTCCGCCTGCTCACGGGCCAAGCGCTCGCTGGCACGCGCCTCGATTTTGCTGCGCGCCTCGGCCAGCTTCTGCAGTCGTACTTCGCGTCGCTCCAACTCCTCGGGGATCGACATCCCCCCGGCCTTCGCCGGGGCAGGCTTAGGAAGATCCGCCGTATCGGCCGCCTCGGCCTTGGCCATCAGCTCTCCCACCTCGGCCTTCAGCTGCGCCTCCAGCTTCCCAGCATGCTCATAAGAGAGCGCGCTATGCCGGCTCGCATTGGCGTGGATCTTGGTCCCGTCCAACGCCACCGTGCCCAGACCGAGAACCCCCATCTCGCGGGCCAACAACAACACCCTGACGAACAGCCCCTCGATCTCCGGCAAAAACCGCCGCCGGAACGTCGCGATCGTGTCGTGGTCCGGGTGGTCGTTTGCCGCGATGAAGCGAAACGCCACCAAATCGTACGTCGCCTGCTCCAGCTTTCGGCTCGAAAACACCCCCGTCGCATAGCCGTAAACCAACAGCCCCAGCAGCATCGCTGGGTGGTACGACGCCGAGCCCGACCCGCGATAGCTGCCGCTCAGCTCGTGCAGATCCAGACCGTCAATCACTTCCACCACAAAGCGCGCCAAATGTCGTTGCGGCAGCCACTCGTCCACCGAGGGTGGCAACAGAAACCCCGTCTGCCGATCCACCTGGCGAAAATTGCTCATCCCCCACCCGCCCCTAGTACACATCCCCCACTCAAACCTACCACATTCTGGGTCGGCTTCCACCTAAGTCCGACAGGCTGCTAGTTGCGTTTTTCCGGCGGAGTACGAGCAGGCCGCGCGGACAATCGAGGGTCGCAAGGAAATGGTAGAAGAGAGTGGTCCCGATGATACCGTCGATACGATTCGCGCCGAGGCTTTCCGAGAGCTGGCGCAGGGGTAGCATCACAACCGGCAGATTCCTTACCGTCCAGTCGCCGACCGTGAGGAACTCGATCCGCCCTTGCTGAACCTCAGCGTGCTGGCCGCCGGAAAAGGTGCCTTGCACTGCCCCGAATTCCGGGACGCCGAGTTCCTGGCCGAAGTCCTTGTCGAGCGCAACCTCAGAACCCCCGGTATCGATGAAGAAAGTGACCTCGTTGCCCCCGTTTACGCGCACGCTAACCAACGGCAGCGGATCTATCCGCAGAAGTTTCAGACGCGTACTTTGCCCATCGCCGCCAGCATGACCTTGGCGTTGGCGTCGCCGGGTTGTAGGATTAAGGCCTTTCCGAGCCATTTCTGCGCATCGTCAAGCCGGTTGGAAAGCAATGCGATGCGACCCAACTGCAGTGTTGCCCGATAGTCCTTGGGATTTTGAGTGACGCATCGCGAGTAGAGTTTCCCGGCCTCGGCAAACTTCCCAAATTGAAAGAGCTGATTGGCCGAAACGATCTCTGATTGCTTGGGTTGGGGTGCCGCTTGGCCAGAGAAACTACTAGAGGCGATAATCACGACGAGGATATGGACGTTCTGACCAATTTCATTTGGAATCCCGCGATCGGCGACGTGGTGCGCAACCCGCGATCTGTATATCTGTATCAGAACCGGAACGCCTGGGCGAGCTGCGCATCCCGGAGCGTCTCGTCCAATTCCGGAACGAGCGCTTAGGTTGACCTGCGTTCGTGGGAGACTCGGCATTAGCAGGCCGACTCGCGATCGGCAGCTTCGCGCGCGTCAGGTCAGACGGAGTAGGATTCGGGCATGGGACCCCTTTCGGCCCCGGGTTCGCCGGATGCCGGCAGAGGACCCGATGACCGGGGGCGGCCCGCTGCACATTTCGCACGCGGCTCCCTAGCTGCCGGGGCCATCGCGCCGTCAGGCACCTCGTGAGCGCCGAGAAGGCAACCCGAGATCTTTTCGGCGACAGGGTGACCGGTGACTGCTCTCGGAGCTTGAAATGCCATTCGTGAGAGCGCCAGCGGATAGTCATCTAGGATGGAAGGGGATGAACCGCCAGTTCGATCTTGCAGCGCGCCGGTCAATAAATCGTGCAGGATGTGCGGATCACACGATAGGCTGAGAAATATCCGATCGTGTGGGTCGATATGCGCAAGAAGGCGTATTCGCTATAACCCGGCTTTAGCTGCTCGACGATGTCGAGGTGACAAGTATTGTCGGGCAGCAGCGTAACTGTCATGGTTCGAGTGCTTTGGGGATCATTCTGAATGCGCACGAGCCGACCGTCCGGCGCTGCCCGCCAAGACGCATAGGCCGACTCATCGCCGGAACTGCCGAGCACTTGAACCATCGAATTTTGATCCTGGTAAGGTCCCGCGCTGCGATTGCGAGCCTCGGCAAGATTGCCCGAGCCCGTTACGGTAATCGTAAGCGTCACGTTGACCCCACCTTGCCGGGGGTGAAGCGGGAGGGAAGATGGGGGCCTTCAACGGAGGCCCCGATATGGATGGTTTGCCCAGCAATTTGCAAACGGAACGTGAGACTTTCCGGCGAGTGGAGGTGATCACCGGAGTGGCGCGGCGGCGGCGCTGGACGGCGGCAGAGAAGGCGCGGATTGTGGCCGAGAGCTACGCGCCGGGAGCGAGCGGGACGTCGGTGGCGCTGCGGCACGGACTGCATCGCAATCAGATTTTTGCATGGCGGCGGCAGTTTCGGAGTGGCACGACAGGCACTGCGGACCAGCCGACGGACTTCCTTGCGATAGCGCTCGCCGCGGAAGGCGCAGGCCGGATCGAACTGAGCTGCGCCGGGGTGACGATCCGGGTCGGCAACGGATTTGCCGCCGGTGATCTGCGCCGCGTGCTGCAGGTGGTACGGGAGCTGCGATGATCTCGCCGCCAGCCGGGGTGCGGATCATGGTGGCCAGCCGTCCGGTGGATTTCCGCAACGGTCTGGACGGGTTGGCGGCGATGGTGCAGCAGGCGCTGAATGAGACCCCGTTTGCCGGCGACATCTTCGTGTTCCGCTCGAAGCGCGCTGACCGGGTGAAGATCCTTTATTGGGACGGCACCGGGCTTTGCCTGTTCCACAAACGCCTGGAACAGGGCCGGTTCACCTGGCCGCCGGTTGACGACGGGACAATTCGCCTCAGTGCCGGCCAACTGGGGCTGTTGCTGGAGGGCCTGGAGTGGTCGCGGGTGCGACCAAGGCCAGTGATTGCGCCAACGGTGGCCGCCTGAGGGAACAGTTCTGTTGGATTACGGAGGACGCCGGTAAAATCACCACATGCTGTCCAGCGCCGCTGTAGCCCCACAAGATCCTGCCCAGCTGCAGGCTCGGCTGGCGGCGGTGACGGCACTCCTGGAAGATCAGACCGGCGCTGTCGAGCGGTTGCGAGCGGAGCGGGACAGCTTGCGTGCCGAGCGGGACGCCGCCCAGGCAGAGCGCGACACGGCGGCTGCCGAGATCGACAAGCTGCGGCTGATGATCCGGCAGCTGCAGCGGGCGCAATACGGGCGCCGGTCAGAGACGCTCGATCCGGACCAGTTGCAGCTGGGCCTCGAAGAGGTCGAGCAGTCGCTCGGGACCGCGCAGGCGCCAGCCGTCGCCTCAACCAAGACGCCCGGCGAACGCCGGCCGCCGCAGCGCAACCGCGGTGCGCTGCCGCCGCATCTGCCGCGCTACGAGGTCATCGTCGATATCGACGACAAGAGCTGCCCGTGCTGCGGCGGACCGCTGCACGTGATCGGTGAAGACGTCTCGGAAATGCTCGACGTTGTCCCGGCACAGTACCGGGTCAAAGTAATCCGCCGGCCGCGCTACGGTTGCCGCGGCTGCGAGGCGGCGGTGGTGCAGGCGCCGGCGCCGGAGCGCCCGCTGACCGGCGGCATCGCCACCGAGGCGGTGCTGGCGCAGGTCTTGGTGGCCAAGTATTCCGAACATCTGCCGCTCTACCGCCAGGCGCAGGTCTTCGCCCGCCACGGCATCGATCTCGACCGCTCGACCTTGGCGAATTGGGTCGGACGGACGTGCTGGTGGCTGCGGCCGCTGGCCGAGTTGCTGCTCGGCACGGTCCTGTCGTCGCCGAAGATCTTCGCCGACGACACGCCGGTGCCGGTGCTCGATCCCGGCCGCGGCCGCACCAAGACCGGGCGGCTTTGGGCTTACGCCCGCGACGATCGGCCATGGCACGGGCCGGATCCGCCGGCCGTCGTTTATGTCTACAGCGAGAACCGCCAGGGGGTGCATCCGCGCAGCCATCTCGCCGAATTCACCGGGGTGTTGCAAGTCGACGGCTACAGCGGCTTCAACCGCCTCGCCGGGGATCACCCAAAAGGCGCGGTGACACTAGCGTTCTGCTGGGCGCATGTACGGCGCAAGTTCTATGACTTCCATGAGGCCACCGGATCACCGATTGCCGGCGAAGCACTGCGCCGCATCGCCGAGATCTACGCCATCGAGGCGCGCGTCCGCGGCCGCCCGCCCGACCAGCGGCGGCATATCCGGCAGACCGAAACCAAGCCTCTGCTCGAAGCCATGAAGACCTGGTTCGAGCAGGAACTCGGCCGGGTCTCGGCCAAATCGAAGCTGGCCGACGCCATCCGCTATGCGTTGCGGCATTGGCAGGGGCTCAGCCTGTTCCTCGAAGACGGCCGCGTCGAGGTCGATTCCAACACCGTCGAGCGCACTATCCGGCCGATCAAACTCGGCCGCAAAAACCACCTCTTCGCCGGCTCCGATGGCGGTGCCGAAAGCTGGGCAATGATCGCCTCGCTGATCCAGACCGCCAAACTCAACGACGTCGAGCCGTTTGCCTATCTGCGCGACGTCCTCGAACGCGTCGTCTCCGGCAAGACCAAGGCCAACGAACTCGCCTCGTTGCTTCCCTGGGCCTGGAAAGCCTCACAAGCTCAGACCGCTGTCAACAGCTGAGGGCGTGCCTCGGCGACCCCGCTTACCGGTAATCTGAAGATTGTGATGTACGACGATGCCTGGGTGGACTTCGGGGCGCACCATATCCATCAGCGCGTCATAGGTAAGATCGATCACGCTATTTGGCGAGGCAGTCGCCAACGTAGAACTCACTGAGGCCGCTAACGCGACAACAACCAACCCCAGAACACGAGTGGCCTTACCATCTATATCGATCATTAGCCATCTGCTTGTCAGCAGGACCGAGCATAACACCGTCACCCCCGCGGACGCCATGAGCGATACGCAGATCCTCGCCTCATACAAAAGCTGGTCCGAGGTGGAGGGGTCGTGGTCTTCCTCGAATCATGTTTAGCGCGTTCGTTGCCAAGGCGGTAGCCCCGGAGAGGTCTGCCCCTAGCAATTCGGGCACCGGCCAGCTTCCCCGAGGGCGAGGAACCCGACCTTCGCGCACGTCAGCGGCTCTCCGGCCGATCATCGGAACCTTCGTTTTTGGCATCGGGCAATGCGTACACGCCGAAAGACGACCCGGGTTGATCGCAGCTGCGGCACATGGCCGTCAGCCTTCGCTTTGCTCAGCGCAAGGGGTATCGCCTCGCTCCGCCCCTCTAGGGCTCACCGCTGGGTTTATCGCCAGTGAGATCCGCAACCGGAGCGGCCCGCGGCGCGGGCTCTTTCCCGATGTCGTTCTTGGCATGTCGGCGCATTTGTCGGCGGGATTATCGTTACCGAGGTTGGGGGCCATGGCGTAACCGGGTTCAACCCGCAGAACAGGTTCGTCCCCATCGTCGGCGCGATTTGCGGCGCTGCATCCATACCACGCCATTTTTGGTCGACGTATCTACCGGGCAGCGCGCATTCTGACCCGGAGATCTCGGCGACGCCGCCTTGAACTGCGAGAGGAAAATCCAATGAACGCGCCTGTCGCCCCGCGGAACTCCATCGACTTCAAGGCCGAGGCGCATCGCGATCCGTGGTCTGTGCCGCTGCACGAAATCGACGTCAGCAATCCATACTTATATTCCGAGGACACGTGGCAGGGCTTCTTCGCTCGGCTGCGGGGCGAGGATCCGGTGCACTTCGTCGACAGCCCTTTATACGGTCCGTATTGGTCGGTGACCCGATACCGGGACATCATGACCGTCGACACTTCACAGCAGATCTACTCCTCCGACGCCGCGTTGGGGGGCATCACGCTGAAAGACGTCCCGTTGCCGTTCAGGAAGGAAAGCTTCATCGCCATGGATCCCCCACGGCACGACGAGCAGCGGAAGATCGTCTCACCAATTGTCGCCCCGCCGAATCTGGCGAAAATGTCCACCACAATTCGCGAGCGGGCGATTCGCATCCTGGAAGACCTGCCACGCGGTGAGGTGTTCGACTGGGTCGATCGTGTCTCGGTCGAGCTGACGACGCAGATGCTGTCGACGTTGTTTGATTTCCCGTTCGAGGAGCGGCGGACTCTGACCCGCTGGTCGAATGTGGCCACTGTGAACACCCGCGCCGGCACGGAAATCGACTCGGAGGAAAAGCGCGACCTCGTCATGCAAGAAATGGTCAGCTATTTCGCCGATGTCTGGAGAATAAGGCAGAAACAGCCGCCGAAATTCGACCTGATCTCGATGCTGGCGCACGGCGAAGCGACGCACGATCTGCCGTCACGGCCGAATGAGTTTATGGGCAATCTGCTTCTGCTGATAGTCGGGGGCAACGATACGACGCGCAACTCGATCAGTGGCGGCCTGTGGTTCTTGAACCAGTCCCCCGAAGAATACGCGAAGCTGCGGGCCAATCCCGATCTGATCCCGAAAATGGTGCCCGAAATCATCCGGTACCAATCACCGGTTGTGCACATGCGCCGCACCGCGTTGCGCGATGCCGAGTTGAACGGGAAAGAGATCCGCAAGGGTCAAAAGGTCGCGATGTGGTACATATCAGGCAACCGGGATCCCGAGGAGATCGAAGATCCGGATCGTTTTATCATCGATCGCGGGCGGCCCCGTCAGCATCTGTCCTTCGGGTTCGGCATTCATCGCTGCGTCGGAAACCGGCTGGCCGAAATGCAGTTGACGATCCTGTGGGAGGAAATCCTGAAGCGGTTCCCGCCGATCGAGGTGGTGGAGAGACCGAAGCGGGCCTACTCGAATCTGATTCACGGTATTACCGAGATGAACGTGCGGATACCGACATAAAAGCTGGTAAGCCGTGTACTGCTTGTGAGGCGGACGCGGCGGCAACATATGATCCTGAGAGGAGACAACGGAATGTTCAGCCATGTTATGGTCGGGAGTAACGACATCGCACGGTCGAAAAAATTCTATGATGCCCTTTTTATCGCGATAGGCGGTCAACCCAGCGTTGAAGACGCCAGAGGCCGGCTGGCTTACGCGCACAATGGCGGGCGTTTCATGGTGTCCAAACCCATCGACGGCAAACCCGCGACCCATGCCAACGGCGGCACGATCGGCTTCTTGGTGAGCGACCCAAGCGGGCCGACGCATGGCACAAAGCCGGTGTCGCGAATGGCGGCACGACGATCGAGGACCCGCCTGGCGTGCGCCAAGGGGCCGCCGGCGAGATATATCTCGCCTATCTTCGCGATCCCGACGGCAACAAACTGTGCGCGCTGCATCGCATGCCGGCTGCCTGAGTTGTCGCCGATCAAAACCGAGGAGGGCCGTCCTTGCCGGAAGATTCTCGCCTCGGCCCGACAGGCGCGCACCTCACGAACGCGTGTCTGGGATCCGTCGCGGGAGCGCTCTGGCGGGGCCGGCGACTAGCCGGCCTCCGTCGCCGTCGCATCAGCGGTTCTGGAGCCGATAGCGGAGCCAGACCGCGCCACCCTCCAGTACCTCGGTGCTCGTCAGCGTCATCGAGGTGATCGGCGCCGATACGCCGGCGTCCCTGTCGCATGGAGTCGAAGATGCTCGGCGCGCCCTTCGCGCCGTCGGCTTCGCCCCCACCTTCCAGCAGCAGGCGTTCGACCCCCAGCTCGCGGTGCAAAATCTCGAGCACCAACCCGAGATCGAGCTCCCGCTCGCCGCCGGAAATGTAGGAGACGCCGTCCTGGCGCAGCCCCGCCAGGTGCGCGTCGGAGACCCGCTCGGTCAGCACCGCGACGACCGGGTCGCCGCCGATATCGGACCGCCCCCAGGCGATCTTGCCCTGGGCGTCGAGTGCGATGCCGTAAGCGTTCGCATCGCGCCGCGCGAACCAGCATTCCCGCGGATAGGTCTGCTCCGCGTGGCTCGGGTAGGCCTGCGCCTTGGCGTACTCACTGCCGGTGACGCGGCCGATCAGCCACGAGCCGCCGCTGAGCTCTTCGTGTATGCGCTCGAACAGCCCCGCCATGCGGTTTTCGCTCGGCCGCCAGCGGCTGCCCAGGATGCGGCCGTCGACGCTCGAGTTCATATGGCAGATCACATAAGGCCTCATCCCGCGTCCCCTGCTCCCGCCCGCCCCCAGGCGGGACGGCTCCGGCCCACCCAGTCGCACACCGCACGCCCATGACGAGCTCGCGGTCGCCGCCCTTGAGCCACGGCAGCTCCTCCGTGAACACCGTCACGCATCGCCGACTTCATCCTTCGCGGCGCCTCCACCGCCGAGCAAGGCTCCCGCGGGTGCTGCGGCGATGGCGTGCCTTTTTCCCGGAGAGGATCTGCGGCGACATCAGGATCTGGCGTATCCTTTTGATCCGAGGATTCCGCGACCAGGAAACGGAGAAGACGATGAGCAGGTTGTTCGGGCCGATGCGGCAGGTCGGGATCGTCGTACGCGACATCGAGAAGGCGATGCGCCACTGGGTCGAGGTGTGCGGCGTCGGCCCGTGGTTCTACGCCGAGCAGCTGCCATTGGATGAATTCCGTTACAAGGGCCGGCCCTACGATCTCAAAGTGTCGATCGCGCTTGCCAACTCGGGCGAGGTGCAGCTCGAGCTGATCCAGCAGCGCAACGACGTGCCGAGCCTCTATCGCGATTTCCTCGCCGCCGGCTACGAGGGGATGCAGCATTGGTCGAGCTGGCCGGTGAACTACCACGAGATCCGCGAGCGCGCGCTCGGATCCGGCTGGCAGATTGGCCAGGAGGGTGACACGCCGCGCGGCCCTTTCATCTATTTCCTCAATGAAGGGCACCCCGGCACGGTGATCGAGATGGCGGAGGCGACACCCGTCCGCATGCGCATCTTCGACCAGGTGCGCAAAGCGGCCCTGAACTGGGACGGGCGCGATCCCATCCGCATCGACTGGCCGCAGGGGTAAACAAGCCAAATCGAGACAGGCCGCCCGACCAGGAAAGAACGACCCATGAAAATCATCAAAGTCTCCGCGATTCCAATGTCGGCACCCGTTCCGGAGGAAAAGCGTCACCGCACCGACCTCGGAACAAAGGTCAAGAGCGATGCGACACTAATCCGCGTCGAAACCGACGGCGGGCTCACCGGCATTGGCGCGGCTCTCGGGACGCCGCCGATCGTCGCAGCCATCGTCGAGCACGAGCTCGCGGCGGAATGCGTCGATGAGGATCCGATGTTCTCCGAGCGCATCTACGAAAAGATGTATAGCGGCTCGCGCAGTAGGCCGGCGCTCGAGCGTGGCGTCACACAGGCCGATGAAAGCCGACGCCGCGGCGTCTTCATGGAAGCAATTTCCGGCGTCGACATCGCGGTATGGGACGTCAAAGCGCAAGCCCTCGGCATTCCGCTCTACCAGGCGCTTGGCGCGGTGCGCCGCGCGGTGCGGGGCTATGCGAGCGGCGGCTGGGCGCCGGGCGACGAGGCCGAGGCGGAACTCGCGGGCTACGCCGCGAAAGGCTTCACCGCTGCCAAGATGCGCGTGGTGGGGCGCGACGGCTTCTCGATCTCCAACTGTGTGCGCCGGGTGAAGTCGGCCCGCCGCGGGCTCGGCCCCAACGTCGAACTGATGATCGATGCGCACGGCTCGCTCGAGGTTGCGACCGCCATCAAGCTTGCCAAGGAGCTCGAGCCCCTCGACATCGCCTGGTTCGAGGAGCCGGTCTCGCCGGACGATCACGCCGGTCAGGCGGAGGTGCGCCGATCGACGACGATCGCCATTGCCTCGGGGGAGCGCGAGTTCACGCGGTTCGACTTCCAGGATCTGCTCGAGCGCCGTGCGCTCGATATCGCGCAGCCGGACGTCGCCCGCGCGGGCGGCATGACCGAGATCCGGCGTATTGCAGCACTTGCTTCGGCACACGGTGTGCGCCTGGCGCCACATGCTT
The DNA here is from genome assembly GCA_963790875.1 of uncultured Alphaproteobacteria bacterium. Taxonomy (GTDB): domain Bacteria; phylum Pseudomonadota; class Alphaproteobacteria; order ATCC43930; family CGMCC-115725; genus AP-15. Next base: position 311,705 of record CAWBQT010000008.1, on the reverse strand, counting down.
GGGGCAGTGGAGTTCTGTTCGCCGCGAGCATTCACGTCGCGATGGCGGCCCCGAATTGCCACATCCTCGAGGTAACCCAAGGTTACATGCCGATGATGTGGGAGCTCTTCGAGGAGCCGTTCGACATCCGTCCGGACGGCATGGTGCATGCGCCCGACCGGCCGGGCCTCGGTTTCACGCTGCGCAAGGATGCGCTGGAGCGGTTCCGGTACGTCGACGGTCCCGAGTATAAGTTCTAGCGGCATTCTGTTGGCGATCCAAGACAGCAAGGAGCACCTGCTGCCGCGCTTGTCGCCTGCCTAGTGTCCCGATCCCGAAATTCGCATCGGATTGATATCGGGCTTTGGGCGAATTTCGGGATCAAAGGGACACTAGCAACTTATTGTTCCTAGTGTCGTTTTGGTTTCGAAGTTCGCTCGGAGCGCGATATAGGTAATGGGGCGAACTTCGAAACCACGACACTAGGCTCGCCGCTCGTCCTGCTGCCGGCCGCTCACGCATGGCCCGAGAGATCGGTATCGCGGATCGGCAGCTGGCGGATGCGATTGCCGGTGGCGGCGAAGATCGCGTTGGTGACCGCCGGCGCGATCGGTGCGGCGCCCGGCTCGCCGACCCCGCCCCATTTCTTGCCGCCGGCCAAAGCGAGATGAGTCTCGATCTTTGGCGTCTCGGCCAGTCGCACGACCGGATAGCTGTCGAAATTGGTCTCGACGATGGCGCCGTCCTTGACGGTGTTCTTGCCGAAGAGCGCCGCCGATAGGCCCCAGATCGTGCCTCCTTCGAGCTGCTCCGCCACTGTCAGCGGATTGACCGCGTGCCCGCAATCGAGTGCCACGACGGCCCGCATGACCTTGACCTCGCCTTTCGTCACCGCCACCTCGGCCACCGCCCCGACGATCGAGCCGTAACACTCGTGGACGGCGATGCCGCGGCCGGCCCCGGCCGGCAGCGGCTTTGCCCAGTCGCTCCGCTCGGCGAGCAGATCCAGCACCTTGACGAAGTCCGCCCGGCCGGCGAGCAGCTTGCGCCGGAATTGGTAGGGGTCTTGTCCCGCGGCATGCGCCATCTCGTCGATGAAGCTCTCGATCGCGAAGGCGTTTTGCGAGCTGCCGACCGAGCGCCAGAACGACACCGGGATATGCGTGTTCTTCAACACGCAGTCGACGCGCGTGCTGGCAACCGCGTAGGGCGAATTGGCGAGCCCTTCGACCGCCATCGGCTCGATGCCGCTTTCGACCTTGCTGATGCCGGTGGAGCGCAAGAGCGAACCGACGACGGTGCGGATGTCGAGCGCGGTCGGCGTGCCGTCGGCCGCAAATGCGGCCTTGAAGCGGATCGCGGCCTGCGGGCGGAAGCGGTCGTGCCGGATGTCCTCCTCGCGCGTCCATACGAGCTTGACCGGCTTGCCGATCGCCTTGGACACATGGATCGCCTGGACCATCTCGTCGTTGAACGAGCGCCGGCCGAAGCCGCCGCCACAGAAGCAGTTGTGGATGAAAACCTTGTCAGGCGGCAGGCCGGCCGTCCTGGCCGCGGTCCTCAGGGTCAGGAGCGCATTCTGCGTCCCGATCCACACGTCGAGCCGCTCGGGCCGATAGTGCGCGGTGGCGTTGAGCGGCTCCATCGGCGCGTGCGCGAGGTACGGCACCTCGTAGAGGGCCTCGATGCGTTTGGCGGCACCTTCTATCGCCTTGTCGACATCGCCGTCGTTGCGCGCCGTCGCGGCCGGGCCGGCGAGCGCGTCGCGATAGGCCCTGGCAAATTGGGCGCTGGAGCTGCCGGCGCCGGGACCCGGGTTCCACTGGACTTTCAGTGCTTGCACGGCCTGCTTGGCGCGCCAGAATCGGTCGGCGACGACGACGGCGGCGTTGTCGAGCCTGACCACCGCCATGACGCCGCGCATCCGCTTCGCCGCCGCGTCGTCGACGCCGTTCAGCGTCCCGCCCGCTACCGGGCAACCGAGCACGGCGGCATAGACCATCCCCGGCACCCGGGTGTCGATGCCGTAGGCCGCGGTGCCGTTGATTTTGAGCGGCACGTCGAGGCGCGGCTTGGGCGTGCCGGCGAGAGTGAATTTTTCGGGCGGCTTGATGTCGGGCTCCTTGTCGAGCGCGATGCTCGCCGCGTCCGCGGCAAGCGCGCCGTAGCCTAGGCTGCGCCCGGTCGGGGCGTGCGTGACCTTGCTGAGCCGGGCTTCGCACTCCGCCTCGGGTACGCCCCAGCGCTTGGCCGCGGCGAGCACGAGCCGCACCCGCGCCGAGGCGCCGACTTGCTGCATCTGCTGATGCGAAAACCGGACCGAGTGGCTGCCAACCGAAGACATGTCCTTGCCGTAGACGAATTCCTCGCGCAGGTTGCGGTTGGCCGAGGCAAACTCAGCCTTTACTTTCGACCAGTCGGCCTCGAGTTCCTCGGCGACCATCATCGGCAGGGCGGTGAAGCTGCCCTGCCCCATCTCCGAGCGCGGATAGCGAATGATGATCGTGTCGTCGGGCTCGACGACGAGCCAGGCATTCATCTCGTGCGGATCGGCGGCCTCGGGGCTCCACGGCTGCGCCGCGATCGGCAGCGCCCCGGCGGGACGGATGCCGACGGCGAAGCCACCCGCCGCGGTCAATCCGGTGACGATGAACCGGCGGCGCGACAGCACCGACGTTGCGCTGTTTGCGTCCATGGCCTGCTCAGCCCCTCATCAGCGCCGCGGCGCGGTGGATCGCGCTGCGGATGCGAGAATACGTGCCGCAGCGGCAGATATTGGTGATGCCCGCATCGATGTCGGCGTCGCTCGGCTGCGGGTTCTCTTTGAGGAAGGCCGCCGCCGCCATGATCTGTCCGGACTGGCAATAGCCGCATTGCGGCACGTCCTCGGCGAGCCAGGCAAGCTGTACCGGATGCCGGCTGTCGGGCGAGAGCCCTTCGATCGTCGTGATGCTCTTGCCGTCGACGTCGCCGATCGCGAGCGAACACGAGCGCACCGCCTCGCCCTCGACATGCACGGTACAGCAGCCGCATTGCGCGATACCGCAGCCGAATTTGGTGCCCGTCAGACCCAGCTCGTCGCGCACAACCCACAAGAGCGGTGTCTCCGGCTCGATATCGAGCCGATGTCTCGTCCCGTTGACCGTGAGTATGATCATCGTCTCCATCCCCGGCCGCCCATTGCGGCCACCGCCGAGCCAATGGCGTCGAAGCGTTGTTTGCGGCTAACAGTATGGTGGAATTCATCCCGCCGCGAGTTGCTTTTAAGCATCCAGCGAGAAGAGAGTTGAAGGACAATGTTCTATCAGAAGAAGAGACACAAATCGAATTAGTGAGGCGTCTCGAGTGTTCAGGTAATCAAAAGTTGTCTGCCTTTGATCGCCGTCGGCTTTTTCGCCATATTAGCGGCCGGGCGAGCCAATGCAGCCGCCGCGCCAACGGGTCGGTAAGACATGTTCAGTCACCCCGACTATGACGGTCATGAGGCGCTGTTGTTCGCACAGGATGCGACCAGCCGTTTGCGGGCGCTGGTCGCGATCCACGATACCGCGCTCGGCCCCGCCTTCGGCGGCTGCCGCATGTACCCCTATGCCACCGAACACCACGCGATGACCGACGTGCTGCGCCTTTCGCGCGGCATGACCTACAAGGCGGCGATCTGCGAACTGCCCTATGGCGGCGGCAAATCGGTAATCATCGCCGATCCGCGCCGCGACAAGACGCCGGCCCTGCTGCGCGCGATGGGGCAAATCATCGAGGGGTTCGGCGGCCGCTACATCACCGCCGACGACGTCGGCACGACACTCGCCGATTTGATGATCATGCGGGAAGTGACGCGCCATACCGCGGCGGCGACGGCGGCCGCGCAGCAAGCCTTGCCGGCGACCGCGTTCGGCGTGTTCGAGGCCCTGCGGGCCGCCGCGGAGGTCTGCCTCGGCCGCGGCGACCTGCAGGGGCTGCGAGTTGCCGTCCAGGGGCTGGGCAATGTCGGCATGCCATTGTGCGGCTTCTTGTCGGCGGCGGGGGCGGCATTGGCGGTCAGCGACCTTGACGCGAACCTCTGCGCCCAGGCGGCCGCCGCCTACGGCGCGACCGTGACGGCCCCCGAGGACATCTACGCCCAAGAGGTCGACGCGTTCGCCCCGGCGGCGTTCGGTGCGGTGCTCAACGACGCGACCATCCCCCGGCTGCGCTGCCGCGTCGTCTGCGGCGGCGCCAACAATCAGCTGGCGGAGGCGCGGCACGACGAGGCGTTGGCGGCGCGCGGCGTCGTGTTCGTGCCCGACTATCTGGCGAACGCCGGCGGCGTCATCGACTTCCACCAGGAAACCATCGACGACCGGCCCGAGGCGGTGCTCGCCGCGGTCGCGCGCATCGGCGCCATCACCCGCGACGTGCTGCGCCGGGCCGCGGCGACCGGCGCCACTCCGTTGAGCGTCACGGATGGCATCGTCCGGACGCGGATCGGGCGGGCGTAAAAGATCAGTGCATCGCCGAGCCGCCGTCGACCAGCATCGTCTGTCCAGTCATGAAGTCGCTGTCGTGCGAAGCGAGAAAGATCAACGCGCCGACGAGATCATCCGGCGTTTCCTCGCGTTTGAGCGCGCGGCTCTCGACGTTGAGCGCGCGCAGCCCGCCGTAATCGTTGCGGCCCTTGATCGTGTCGCTCAGGGTGAGACCCGGAGCCAGTGCATTGCAGCAGATGCCATGCTCGCCCAGTTCCCGGGCCATCGCCCGCGTCATCGCAACGACGGCGCCTTTCGACGCAACATAATGCAGCATCATCGGCGTGCCCTTGAACACCGTGCCCGAGGCGATATTGATGATCTTGCCATAGCGTTGGCGGCGCATTACCGGCAGCACCGCCTTGACGCATTCGAACGGCCCGCGCGTGTTGACCGCCATCACCCGGTCCCATTCCTCGGAGTTGATTTCGGTGAACGGTTTCTGCGCGATCTTGCCGAAGAGGGCCGCGTTGTTGACCAGCACCTGGACGCCTCCGAACGCCTGCTCGGTTGCTTGCACCAGCGCCGCCACCGCCCGGGGGTTGCTCACATCGCAGACCTGGCCGATCGCGTCGGCGCCCGTCGCGCGGATCGCCTGCACCACCGCGTCGGGCGGATCGAGGTCGCACACGCTCAGCCGCGCGCCCTCCGCCGCCAACGCTTTTGCATAGGTGGCGCCGATGCCTTGCGCGGCACCCGTGACAATCGCCGCAGTTCCGCCTAGTCGCGCCATCCGTTCCTCCCTTTAATGCGGATCAGTCCGTTGGATTCCTTTTTTCGTCATACCGGCGAAAGCCGGTATCCAGGGCAGAAATGGATACCGGCTTTCGCCGGTATGACGAAGGAATTTTGGGTTCCCGCAGGGGCGAGGAGACTGGGTCCCTTACTGTCCGATGCAGATTGATCGGCAATGATCAGCCCTTTAATGCGGTGACGGCAGCGCTGGTAACGCCGGACGTCTCGGTCGTTCCTGTCCGATCAAATCGCTGCGTCAGATGCTTGCAACACGGCGCGACCGGAAATGCGGCGGTCGCGCAATGCGGCGAGTGCTTTGCCGGCGCGAGCCAACGGAAAGATTGCCGCCGCAGCGGGCTTGACCTTCCCCAGCTCGTAGAGGCTGAAGATCTCGGCAAAACAGGCGGCGACTTGCGCCGGACGCCGCCGGCGGTAGTCGCTGATCTGCAGGCCGCTCACTTCGATGTTCTTCAGCAGCAGGTAGTTGGTCCTGATCGTCGGAATACTGCCCGCGGCAAACCCGACCACCACCAGCCGGCCCCGCCAGGCGAGCGAGCGCACGGCCGCCTCGAAAATCGTGCCGCCGAGCGGGTCGAGAATGATGTCGGCGCCGCGCCCCTCGGTCACCGCGTAGACCTGCGCGCGCAAGCTGTCGCGCAGGCCGGCGGCCGACAGGTCGATTACCGCCTCGGCGCCGGCAGTCCGCACCGGTGCCGCTCGTTCCGGCCGGATAATCCCGGCAAGCACCCGCGCACCGAGCGCATGGGCGAGCTGCACCGCCGCCTGGCCGACGCCGCCCGAGGCGCCGAGCACCAGGACACTCTCTCCGGGCTCGAGTTCGGGCACGCTCGCGCAAGGCGAACCACGCCGTGTCGTAGACGAGGCTCAACGACGCGGCTTCGATGAATGACATCGTCGCCGGCAAACGGTAGCACTGGTCGGCACGGACCGTGACCGCCTCGGCATAACCTCCCTCCTCGGCCATGGCCAGTACCCGGTCGCCGACTCGCCAGCTCGTCACGTCACGGCCGAGCGCGGTGACCACGCCCGCCGGGCCCTTGCCCGGGATAAACGGGAGCGATGGCCGGAACTGATAATTCCCGCCGACGACCAGAAGATCGACATGGTTCACCGGCGCGGCATGCACCGTCACCAGCACCTCGTCCGCCGCCGGTGCCGGCGCAGCGACCTCGCAGACCCGCAGCCGCTCCGGCGGCCCGAAAGCATCGACGACGATCGCCTGCATCCCGCTAACCTGGCATCCCGGACCGGGGTGGCAAGCGCACGGGAACCGGCTGCACCCGCCCTTCCGCGACCCATTGCATCAGCGCGCGCTTCAGCAATTTGCCGCTGGCGGTCAGCGGCATCTCGGACAGTTGCAGGATGAATTCCGGCATGTCGTATTGCGACAAGCCCGACGCATCCAGATGTCCGAGGATCGCCTCCGGGCCGGCCTGCATATTCGTGCGCACCACCACCGCCAGACACACGCGCTCGCCGAGCCGCTGATCGGCGACCGGAAAGGCCGCCGCCTTCTCGATCGCGTCGTGCCGCAGCGCCAACGCCTCGATGCGCGCCGGATGGATGTTGCGGCCGCCGCGGATGATCAGGTCTTTCTTGCGGCCGGTGATGCAAAGATAGCCGTGTTCGTCGATCCAGCCGAGATCCCCGGTCATGAACCAGCCCTCGGCGTTGAACGCCGCTTCGGTCGCCTTCTGGTCGTCGAAATAGCCGAGCATCAGGCTGGCGCCGCGGCCGCCGATTTCGCCGGTTTCACCAGGTGCTGCCTCGGTGTCGGGATCATCTTGGTGCCAGACGCGGACCTCGTAGCCGGCACAGGCCCGCCCGGAGGTTTCGACGATGCGCTCGGGCGGGTCGTCTGGCAGGGTATACTGGTGCGAGCAGGTTTCCGTCATGCCGTAGCCGCTCTGCGGCACGATACCGTATTGCATCAGCCCCGCGACCACCGGCGCCGGCGCCGCGGCACCCGAGATGCGGAAACCGCGTACTGCGCCGACGCGCCGCAGCCCGCTGGCTCTGATCTCCTCAAGGAGATCGATCGCATGTGTCGGCACACCGAACAGAAATTCGGCGCCGGTCTCTTCGAGCCGATCGGCGAGGCTGGCGCCGCGCCGGAGATCGTGGACGACGAGTTCGCCAGCGCCGGCCAGCGCGGTGATCAGCGCGCCCAGCCCTAGATTGTGACTGAGCGGGCTCAGCGTGTAGAGCACAGCGCTCTCCAGCCGCCAGTCGCGCGCCATCATCCGCGCTGTTGCGAGCAGCGTGTTGTCGCTATGCAGAACGCCCTTCGGTTCGCCGGTCGTGCCGGAGGTGAAGGGCAGATACATCACCTGATTGGCGTCGCCGCTCGCCTCTGTTTCGACCGCCGGGCCCGGCAATTCGCCGAAGGGCACGGCATCGGCCGATCCGACGCGCCAGGCGCAACGCAGAAAGTCGCGGTCGGCCAATGCGGCGAAGACGTCGTGGCGATCGGCATCGGCACCGTAGCCCGGTTGACCGAGGAACGCCGCGGCGCGCATGCGGTCGACCAGCGCGGCGATCTCGCCAACGGTGTGGTCGCGATGCAGGGAAGGGCAGCAGACATATCCGTTACGCGAGCAGGCGATGAGCGCGATAGCGGTCTCCACCCGGCTCGGCAGCCACACGGCGACCCGCTGGCCGGGCCGAACACTGTGCCCGGTGAGATATGCCGCGAGCCGGTCGGCGGCGGCGATCAGTTCCGCATAGCCGAGCCGGCGGTGGCGATCGCGCATTGCCCAGGCCTGCGGCGTCATCTGCGCGTGCCGTGCCGCCAGACCGTAGATCGTCTCGCCGCCCCAGAACCCTGCCGCAGTGTAGGCAGCGATGCTCGGCGCATTGAGCAACGTCAGCACTGGCGCCGACCGAGTGCCCGGCATTTTGCCGATCAGCTTTTTGGCGGGTCGGGCCGAGCCCGGGTTGGTGGCGCCGAACTCGGGTCTTGGATCAGACCGTCGAGATGGTTGCTCAAGTCTTTATCTTCCCTCCACCCCTCGGCGGCAGTATGGCGGCCATGCCTCGCCGCGTTGCGCAATAGGGCTTTGATGCGCTGCGGTGTTGCCGGGAGCCGGGTCACCCCAACGGGCATGCCGATCGCCTCGTCGATCGCGGCGGCGATGACCGCGCCGACCCCGTTTATCCCTCCTTCGCCGACGCTCTTGATGCCGAGCGGATTGAGGGGGCTCGGCGCGTCCTCGGTCACCAGCACTTCCGCGGCAGGCATTTCCTCCATGGTCGGCAGCAGATAATCGGCAAGGGTCACGCTGAGCGGCTCGCCGCGCTCGTCGTAACGGAATTCCTCGTAGAGCGCGCCGCCGAGACCCTGAGCGAAACCGCCGACGAGCTGACCTTCGACCAGCATCGGGTTGATCGAACGGCCGATATCGTAAGCGAGGAGATACCGCTCGACCGTCACCTGCCCGGTTTCGGCGTCGACCCGGACGACGCCGATCTGCACGCCGTAGGGATAGGTCATGTGCTCGGTGCGGAACCAACCTTCGGCGGCGAGCCCAGGGTCGCGCTCACCGAGAGTCGACGAGTCGGGGGCGAGATGATCGGCGATTTCCCCGAGGCTGATCGATGAGCCCTGCGGCCGGTGGCGATGAACCACAACTCCGTCGGTGATGTCGAGCTCGTCGGGCGTCGCCTGCAACAACACGGCCGCCATCTCGAGCGCCTTGGCCCGGACTTTCAGCGCCGCCCTGTGCGTCGCACTTCCCGTCATCACCGAGGCGCGTGAGGCGTGCGCGCCGATCCCGTATTGGATGCGGTCTGTCTGTCCGGCGACAACCCGCACCTGGCGGTAGTCGACGCCGAGCGTCTCCGCGCAGATCTGTGCCATTGCCGTGGCAAAGCCCTGACCGACCGCCGAGCCGCCGGTCACCAACTCGATCGTGCCGGTGGCGTCGACGGTGACGCGGGCGCCGTCCAAAGGGCCAAGCCCGCCCTTCTCGACAAATATCGCGATGCCGGACCCGACGAGTTCGCCCTCGGCGCGGCGGCGCCGCAGCTCGGCCTGCAACGCAATCCAACCGATTCGGTCGAGCGCCCTGTCGAGCAACAGTGGGTAGTCGCCCGAAATCGTAGACCACCTCGGTGCCCAGCGCGTTGAGCGCCCGATGAAACGGCATCTCGGCGGCGGTGATCAGGTTGCGCCGCCGTACCGTCACCCGATCGAAGCCGAGCCGGTCGGCGATGGCGTCGACGAGCCGCTCACGCACAAAGCTGCCCTCAAACCGGCCGGGCGCCCGATAGGTCGCCGCCGGCGTCTTGTTGGTCAGCCGAAAATGCCCGATGCCGCGGTAGGCAGGGACGCGGTACGGCCCCGGCAGCATCGCGAGGGTCATCTCCACGACCCGGGCGCCATGGGTGCGCACATAGGCGCCCTGGTCGAGATCGAACTCATCCTCCAGCGCCAGGATCCGCCCGTCGGCATCGACGGCGACACGGGCGCGATGACGCTGCTCGCGCGAGTGGTTGGCGGCCATCAGATGCTCGCGTCGGTCCTCGATCCATTTGATCGGCCGCCCGAAGCGCAGCGCGGCGACCGCGACGAGGAAGTCTTCGGGGTAGAGTTCGCCCCGGACGCCAAATCCGCCACCGGTATTGCCTTCCTTCAGGACCACCGCCGTCGTGCTGCGACCGAGCGTGCGCGCCAGCGCGTCGCGGTTGCGGTGCGGCACCTTGGCGGCGCCGAACAATTCGAGCACGTCCCGAGCGGCATCGAAGTTGGCGAGGGCACCCCGCGTCTCGAGCGGTACGCCGCTGTGCCGGCCGATCGTCAGGTCGACGGCGATGACCTGAAATGCCGCGGCAAAAGCTGCCTCGACATCGCCGTAAGCGGCGCGCAGCAGCAGCACCTCGGTCGACAGACCCGGCGCAAAATTGCCGGGGGCGGCGCTGGCGTCCAGTAGCGGCGCGAGTTCGTCGACCTCGATCGAAACCAGATCGGCGGCGTCTTCGGCCAGATAGGGATCGGTCGCGAACACGACCGCGACCGGCTCGCCGACATAACGCACCCGTTCCTGCGCCAAGAGCGGCTGGCGGTACGGGCGCAACGCCTCCGCCGCCGGGTCGCGGAAATCGATCGGCGGCAAATCGGCGAGGTCCGCCGCCGTCCACACCGCAAAGATTCCGGGCACGGCGAGCGCCGCCCTGATGTCGACGCGGCGCAACACGGCATGGGCGTAAGGCGAACGCACGACGCGCATGTGCAGCTGGTGCGGGAAGCCGAGGTCGCCGACGAACCTGCCGCGCCCGGTCAAGAGCGGCGGGTCCTCCAGCCGCGGCAGCCGGCACCCGAGAACACGACGAGCGGGCTCGCGGCTCATGTCGAACCGATCGTCAGCACAGCCGCCGCAGCACCTTATCACCGAACAGCCGCATCGACCCCTCGGCCTCCATCAGCGACATGTCGTGGAAGTTGACCTGCAAGGAGGCGATCTCGAAATCGCCGATCTGCCGCCGATAGGTCGTCACCGTGTCGAGTATGCGTTCTGGCGTGCCCACCCAGGCGGCGCATTTCGCCACCTGCGTTTCGAAATTCTCGCGTTCCAGCGACGCGATGATCTTGTCGTAGCCTGGGTAATCGGCGGAACTCGCCCCTGTCGTCCAGTCGGATGCAGCACTCACCAGCGATTGCAGATAGCGATTCAACGGGTCTCGGGCGATGCGTTCCGCCTCGTCCTGGTTCGCGTGACAGAACATGTGGAACGCCAACATGACCGTTCCGGTCCCGGCATGCCCGGCGCGTCGCCCAGGCTTCGCGGTAGATGCCGATCAGTTCGGCCATCGCGCTCCCCGCCATCGGGATCGCCATGACGCCGTGGCCCGCCGCTCCCGCGCGCTCGAACGACTCCCGCGAGGCGAGTGCCGCAACATAGAATGGCGGCCGCGGCTTCTGGGTCGGGCGTGGGAGCGACGTGACGTTACGGAAGCTGTGAAAGCGCCCCGCGGCTGTGACGTTCTCCTGCTCGAGCAACAGGCGCACCTGTTCCATGCCTTCGTCGAAGCGCGCGCGGCTCTCGTCCAGCTTCACGCCGAAGCGGGCGAACTCATGCGGCAGGAAGGCCCGCGCAAAGCCGATGTCGAGACGCCCGTCGCACAGCGCGTCCAACAGGGCAAGCTCACCGGCGAGCTTCAGTGGGTTGTTGAATGCCGGGAGCACCGCGCCGGTGACAAGGCGCGCGGTTTTCGTGTGCTGCGCCGCGGCAGCGAGGAACACCACCGGATTCGGGCTATAGCCGCCGTATGGCAGGAAGTAATGCTCAACCGTCCGCACGTGGCTATAGCCGTAACGGTCGCACAGCCCGACCAGGGACAACGCGTCTTGCCAGTAATCGCGTGCTGACTTCACGTCGGGACCGATATCAGGGAAGAACTGAATGCCAACTTGCATGGTATTGCTTGCTCTCTTTCCGCTCACCTGGCCGGTCCGCCAGCGCCCGAGCAGAACGCCTGCTACATCGATGCCGAGCGGGATCGAGCCGCGTCGAGGGCCAGAATAGCAGGCCTCACCGCCTCTGTGGTGTGCTCTGCGAGAACAGAGCCACCTCACCCAACCGGGAACTTGCAACCATTTGCCTCAAACGCAGACGCATTCAGGCAAAGCGCCGAACGCAGGCGGCGGGATGCGCCGCTTGGCGGCTGCCTCGTAGGCCGAGGCGATCCTGAGGAGGACATCTTCGCGGCCCGGTTCGGCGCGGAACACCAGCGAGAAAGGCAGGCCCGGCGGCGACAATGTCGTCGGCGCCGCCGCCGGGGCTGGAACGTAGCCTGTCCGATCAGCGCTCAGCCGGAACACCGGATCCCACGCTTCACCGACGTAGCCGGCGGGGATCAGCACCTCGGTCAGGCCGGCGTTGGGCCCGTACATCGATTCCGCTCGCAGATTGCTGCGGCCGGCGAGCGCGTCATGGGCGCCGCCAATCTTCGCCGGCGGCAGCGGCGTGTGCAGCCGCACCAGCACGTCGAGCCGGTTTTCCAGCAGCACCAGCATGTCGAGCCGGCGCAGCAGCTCGCGCAGCATAATGCGTTCGTCGATCCCCTGGCGGCCGCCTAGCCTGTTGCGGGGGTCGGCGACCTCCTCCCAGTTGCGAAATGCGGCGCGACCGTCATCGCCCCAGAATTTCGACCGTCGGTTCAGCGCGGCGAAATCGCTTAGCGTCTCGGTAAAGCCGCGCACCGCCCAGTCGGTGGCGCGCCGCCAGAGGTATTGGGAGACCTGGAAGCGGAAGGTGTTGGCCAGCTCCTGCTGCTGGACCGTGGCGATATCGAGGTTGGCGGGCGGCGCGATGCGCCCGTCGGCCAGCGCGACCATGTAATCGATCGGCGCCATTGCACCGGTCCCGAACACCTTGCCCGGGGCGAACTCGGCTGGCCTGATCGCGGCGGCAAATTCCTTGAACAACGGCGTGCCGTCGGGACCGAGACGGAACAGGATGTCCGGCATCAACAGTGGCACGAGCCGCGCCAACCCGGCGCCGAAATCCGGGTTCATCTGCTCGAGATCGGGGTCGCGCCGCCATTGAGGATGGCCGCTTTCGACCAGTGTCGCGCCCAGCCGGTCGCGCAACACCGATTTGATTTCCGCCGCCGCGGCTGTGCAGATCGGCACGGTCGCCATTTCGCCCGGGAGCACCAGCATCGACTCGCGAACGATGCCGATGCGCACGCCGTGCAGCGCGCCGGCCGCGCCCGATGCCTTGGCATGGACAGAATAGGAGGACAACAACGAGCGCGGCACGGTGGTGAACGGGTCGCGCGGATCGTAGGTACCGCCGTCCGGGTTCCTCAATGCATCCAGTACCTTCGCGCAATCGGCGAGGGTGCGGCACAGAATGCCGCTGCGGTCGCAATAGATGTCGGCGCCGATCGCGCCGCCGACAAAGCCGATCATCGCCTTGTGCGGCAGGATCAGCGCACAAGCGTTGTGGTTGGCGGGGCCGCGGGTCGAGGCACGGGTCTCCTCGCCGAGGCTCGCCATCACCAGATTGGCGCTGACCGAGACGGCCGAGCCCGACGAGGAGCCCAAAGAAGCGGCGCGGGTCGGGTCGTAGACATTGGCCGGATTGCCGCCCCAGGAGCTGCGCTGGTAGCCGAGGGTCGAAGGCAGCACCTTTTCCGGCGCGTGGCGGCCGCCGGGATTGCCGGCGCGGCCGTTATATTCGGTGCATACCGCCTTGGCGAAGATGATGGCACCTTTACTGCGCAGCTGTTCGACCAGGATGTGGTCACGTACCGGAAAGTCGATGTCATAGGCGGTGTCGCCGCCCGCCGTCGTGCGCATGTCCTTTGTGTCGAACGGGTCCTTGAACGAGAAGACGACGCCATACATCGGCAGCGCATCGACCGGCGGGTTGCTGCCGTATTGCGCATCGAGCTCGGCGGCGCGTTCGAGCGCATCGGGATAGCGGCGAAACATCTCGCAGACCGGCGGTGCGCCGGGCGGCAGCGGGCCCAGCGACGGATGCCGGTCGAACTCGCCCTTGCAGGTGACCGACCGCTCGCCGCGGATGTTCAGGGTCGACAGTGCGTTGAGTTGACCGGCTTCTGGCTTGCCGATGATCATGCCGTATTGCTGCTGCACGGTTGGGCCGGAAGCGGTCGCCTCCATGCGGCCGAATTCGAGCGGCGGTCCCCGGTACTTGTCTAGATCGGGGAACAGGGCCGATGCCGCTACCGTCTCGGTCGGGAACGTCAACGCTGCACCAGCCCGCACCGCGCCCACCGCCTCTGGAATCGTCGCCCCGTCTTCGGTGACGAGCAGGCTGGCGACGCCATTATAGGCGCGGGCTCGGGCGAGATAGCGCTGCACCACCTCGACGCAAGTTGTTGCCCCGGCGCGAATCGCGGTGTGCAACTCCTCGATCGTCGCCTCTTCGAGGCGGAATGGCATTAGCGCTGGCTGTCGGTTCATCGCGCGTCCTTGCCGATTTTCCCATTCGCCCTCGCCGCTGCGTGCGCTCGGCGACCCGCGCCACGCGGAAGCAAGCAGTCATCGCGGTCGCCGCAACGATTTCAGCGGACTTCCCCTGCGGGAGTGGCTGCGGGACAGCATCGGACCCCGGTCCGGATCGTTCATTCGGCCCGGCCATATTGTCGCAAGCACCCGGTCAGTTCGCCGACATTCGGCCAGTCTTCGCAGCAATCGACGGCGCGCTCGACCGCAGCGACCCCGTTCTCGCTGAGCACGGTGCCGGCGAGCTCGCGGAACTTGTCGCGCAATTCCGCTTCGCTGAACGGGTCGTTGAAATCGCCGCGGTGACTGTCGCGGGAATGGGTCGCCCGACGGCCGTCGGTCAAAGTGACTGTCACCCGCGCCGGCCGCAGAACTGGGGCCCGCGCGCTCATCGCCGGATCCTCCTCGATCCGGACGCGATGGCGCAGATCGCTCGATCGCCGGGTCTGCGAGGGCGCTGTCGTCGAGTGCCGCAAAACCGGCGTGCCCGCGTACCGCCATCACCGCGGCGGCGTGCGGGAACGAGTATTTCGACGCGAAATAGTTCGGCGGGTCGGGGTTGCGCATGACCGAGGCGAAACGATAGGTCGCGACCTTGATGCGCTCGATTTGCTCCGGGCGCGGCCGCAATTCGGCGAGTGCGGCTTTGAGGCAATCGAGTGCCGGATGGATCGGGTTGCAGCAGGCGTAGAGCCGGAAATAGTTGCGCGTGATCTCCCACCGCTCGCCGATCTCGTCGAGCAGGCCCTCGGCGCTGAAGCCATCGCCGACCAGCTGCCCGAGCGCCTCTTCGATTGCGTCGTTGCGCGCGGTGAACCCGGCCGAGGCGAGTTCGGGCGCCAATGCGGCGGCGAAACCGCTCATCCCTCCGGCGACGTTCAGCGCAGTGGCACCGGCAACGGCATTGGTGTAGCCGGGGGTCAATAGCAACGTCGCGGCGATGCACATCGCCGTGCTGATCCCGGCCGCGTCGAACCCATTGACGCGTGCACCTGTCGCAGCGGCGGCCAAGAGCGACACCTGGCCGTTCTGGTGCGCCAGCGGCCGCGGTTTGAAGCCTGCGGCGAGCCGCGCCGCGGCCTCGTAGCCGAGCACCAACGCGGCCAGGATCTCGCGTCCGGGATGCCCTGCTTGCTCGGCGACGGCCAGCACCCCGGGCAGGACCTGCATTGCCGCCTGGCCCGAGACGAGGCGCAGACCTTCGCACAATTCGATCGCCCGTCCGGCGATGCCGTTGAGCAAAGCCGCGCTGCGCGGGTCGGTGGTCGACCGGCCCCGCGCATAGAGCGTGGCGCCGGAACCGGCCGTTCCGGCCAGGCGCTCCCGCAGGGCGCGCACTTCGGGTCGCTCGCTGCGGGCGAGGATCACCCCGAGCGTATAGAGGAATACCATCTTGGCATGGCGCTGGACCGGTGCCGGGATGTCCTCTCACCGCGTCGCCGCGATGAAGTGCGCCAATCCGTCGATCTGCTGCCCCATTCGCCCGGCCTGGCTCCTTATTGCAATGCGAGGTGCGCCTCGCTGCGGGCCAGCCGCGTTCAGTAGGCAAATTCCGGCACGATCTCGCGCGCGAAGGTCCGCAGCGCCGAGAGCGAACCGCCGACATCGATCCGGCTGTCGCTCGCCCTTTCTCCGATTTCGGTGCAAGCTTTGGTAAGGGCATCTACGACATCCTGCTCAGTAGCTCCAGCTACACCCGCGGGATCGTAATAAATTTCGACGGGCGTAAAGGGCGGCGCACGAAATGACGTGCTCGTAATGGCGTTGGGAACGGGGTCATGGCGATGCAGCCACCTATGGCCAACAATATCCGATTGGGTTTTCCCTTTCCCCATCTCCCGGCCGACGTGGCGCTTCGCGAAGCCCTCGGGATCGTTGATATTGTCGAAAACGATGTGAACGACCGTGACGATCGGCATAGCCCCTCGCCCTTTCACGCCGCGGCAACTATAGCGTCGCCTTGGACGCATGTTCCTAGCCGGCGCACGTCCATATCGCCGCTCGTCTTACGATCCGTGTAATAGCAGCCAATCAACCGTGCTGGGTCGGTGTCGATGTCGAGTTCAAGCCAGGCGACACCCTCATGACGAGCGCTCCGGTGACGATGCTCGGCTTGCGGCGTGTTGTCGTAAGAATACCAAAACCGAAAGCGCCCCGCCTCCCGATCGGCTTCAAGAAGGCACCGGGTCGAATAGGACGTCAACTCCCCGGGTGCGAAGCTTAATCGAGGTCGAGAGCAGTCCCTGACAAATCCAGATCATGATCGGGATCGGCGGCACGCCCTGCCCTGTAGCAGGGTCTTTCCAGGTGGATACGAGTTCGCCGCGCCAGGTTCCGGACAGATCTGGAAACGTCTTCCGGCCGATGATCGGGAAGCGCCGCCAAATCCAGCGCCAGGTCGCGCCAGCGATTCCTGCGCCTACAACGGAAATAATCGAAGCAACCAGCGAGATGAACTTCAGCTCCGACGGCGGCTTGCTGGTGATTAGCCCGGCCGCCGCCTCGATCCCCCAAGCCAGGAGGATCGACAACGCCGCGACCACCAAAATCTGAGTTTTTCGAGGTACTAGCGCCCACATGGTTAGACCCGAAGCTGCCCCAGGGTGGCCGCCACAAAGCCCTTCGCGTCCTCAACCGTCCAGGGCTGCGACGCGTGAAATAGGAACTTGATGCCGTTGATCTCCGTCGCGGTGCTGGTCCATGCTGGATCGTTGAGCAATTCCCACATCCGATAGAGGATGCGGGTCGCCCGGCCGTACCGATCATCGCCAGCAACAAGGAAGTAGGCGTCCTCGACGGCATAGGTCAGACACTCGATTAGAAAAGAGGGAGCGCGGCCTGCAGCTAATTTCAGCTCCCGGACAAGCTCATCGCGCAGCCGTTTGAAAATTCGCACTTGCCTTTTGAAACGATGCGTCGTGCGGGCTCGCTTGGCCACTCCATTCGCATAATGCAGCTCAGGAAAATTGTTGATCCATGTGCCATTCTTCGAGGAGAATCGTTATCCCTTCTACCTTCCAATACCAACTCGCCATATTGTTCCACCATACCCAGAGATATTTGAACACCGGCACAACATCGGTATCCGCGCGACTGCCGGGAAGCTTTTTGATGCGGATGGCTTTGTTGCCAGAGGCATCGACGTTTGCAGTGCCGACCTTTGCTCCCATCGATGCTGCTATCTCCCGCCGCATCCCGGCGAGGACATCGGTGAAATACCGGCCGCTCTGAGGGATTTGATGAACCCTTTCGGCGCATTCGACCACTACGTTCGGGTGGTATTCGATCCTCACCAGGGGATGCACTGCCCGCAAATCCATGTCGGATTCAAGTCGAACGTTAGTGTTGTTGGAATAGGACCCTTGCGAAGCGATCATGACGCCCTCGGCCTGCAGCCAGGCGTTCCCTGCCAAGGCGGTGCGGACCATTGCGGCGGCTCTATTGATCTGTGCCTCTTCAGTCTCGCTCGCTGGCCGTTCCCAATGCTCAAAGCGATCATTCCAAGACGAACGGCTCCGGGGGCCTTCGGTTAGGATTTGTAAAATGAGCGACATTATAAACTCGCTGACCTAGAAAATCTCGGGTGAAATACTCGGACAACAGTGAAATAGAACAAATTGACCACCCAACGTTCAACGCTTCTTCCTCAATTGATCCAAGGTTTCCACGCCCTCGCGCTTCAGCACGCTTCCGAGTTTGGTATCACTCCGGTAGCCCTGAGCAAAGTTTTCTCCGTACTCCTTGCGCAGAGTCCCGACGAGCGTGTCGCTGGGCTTTTTCGGAATTTCACCGTCTTTATCCCGCGTCCGGTTGTCGAGACCCCTGGGGAAATGCCTTGTCATCGCCGTACTCCTCTCTCGGTCAATAGCCTCACTGACGCTCGCTGCCCTCGGCATAAGGCAGCTCGTGGATGTCCGGGAGCGCGCAAAGGATCAGCGCGCAACGCCCGATAACGCTCGTCCCCGTCAGCCAAGCTGCCACCCGTGGCCTGCCGCAGAAGACCGTCCTGCATCTCGATGACGAGAAGCGGGTCGGTTCTGGCGCGCTGGAGGCCGGAAATCGCCAAGGTCGTCGCGTTTCCCCTTCGGGAAACGACATCTCGCCCCTACTTACTTTGGCCTCCCAGCCTTTTGCCCGCCTCCCGCAGTGCGGTCGGAGCGCAACCGCATCCAATTCACCACTTGTTCGGCCGGCGCAATTTCAGTCGGTCTTTGTCCGGCTTCGATAGATGAATAGTAGCTTTGGCTGACCTTGAGCTTGCTCGCCACTTCCGCCTGAGTTCAGACGCTTCTGCAACCGCAACGCACGGAGATCATCGGCGCGCTTAACCATCAACGTGTTCTCCCAACATGGTGCTGGGATACAAAATAATCTTAAATGGTACACACTACAAGAGGGTTTGACCTGGCGCGTTCGGCTGGATCGGGCTCTAGGTGCTGCCGCGCCCCGAGCCGCCCCCGGCGTCTCGGCCTCCCGGTCACGATCCCTCCCGCTCTTCGACTGACGAGTGATTCTCCTCCAGACCGCAGTAGCCCCCCGCGACTTGCGACAAAGGCGGCAGCCCCAAGGGCGCCGAGCGCATTGTCGCCTGTTGGGCCGATCACCGCAAGGTGCCGCAGATCGTCTTCAAGCCCGACTGGAGGAGGCACGCCAAGGCCGCGCCCTTCAAGCGCAACGATCAGATGCTCGAAGCGTTGCCCGCCGGTCTCGTCGCCTTCCCCGGCTCCGGCATCTCCGCCAACCTCGCCGACAATGCCAGGAAGCTCGGCATCCCCGTGTGGCTCCACAGCGCAGAGGGCGCCGCATAGCGGCGTCCTTCCCGGATGCCGTTCATCGGCCAACGCGCAACTGCGCCACGCAACCGCCGCCGGATGGCTACCGTTCAAGGTCCGCTCTGCTCCCGGAGGTACTTCGCGAACCAGAGACCCGGCTCTCTATCGGGAACACTCGCAGACCACGGCGGTTCGCGAACTACGAGCGCTTCATCTCCAGGCGCATCGCCTGCTTGCCGCTCTGACGGTAGAGGCTCCGGCTCTCATGGCTGAACGGATTTTGCAGCTCGTGGACTGTGATCAGGTCCGGGTTCCTGACGAAGGTGATGTACAGGATGCTCCAGATCCCACCCCGACCGTCCGCCATCGAGAAGGCGGCCGCCACCTGCGAACGTTCGAGGTCGACGTAGCCGGGATCGCCCGTGTGCGCCTTCACCTCGAAGTAGAGGTCAGGACCGCGGGACCGCGGTACATGGAAGTCGAAACCGTCGTCATCCTGGGTTGCCGGCAGGCTCAGGAACTTGCGCCCCATTGACGAGATCCAGTGGCTGTCGGCGAAGTTACGGACCGTTTTTTTCAAATAGGTATAGGCCGCGAACTCTCCGGCAAATCCGAGAAGCGTCCGCTGCTCGTCGCTCATATACTCGGGCTCACGGCCGCTTCTGGGCGTGCGGGTCCTGGGCCCGCCACTGCCGCCACCGTCGGCGAATGGCTTCAGCACGGCTTTTCCGGAGCGCGCCTGGAAGTACCTCGACGCCAACGCGACCTGCAGCGCGTCGGCGACCATCTGGAAGCGGCCTTCGCCACCGCCGTCCACGGATGTTGTACCAAACGTTATGGAGCGGTTCGCCTTCAGGTCTTCCTGCCTGGCCTTCTCCTCCTCCCTGGTCCGCATCTCCAGATCGGCGGCCTCCAGTCCAAGGGCCACGAGATCGGAAGACTTCGGCATGCCGTGAGGCCATAGGCCTGCCTGCCGCATCGCTTTCGGCAGATCGGATTCTCGAGAATCCGAAAGTCGAGTGCGCCCGAGGCCATGACGTCGCGCGCGAGCTGCTCGGCGGCGCCGCTCCAGGCGGGTGGAACCTGACGGGTGGCATTATCCTTCACCGCCCACGCGCCAATCAGGCGGCGCAGACGCTCAATCGCAAGAAGGAGGAGGGTCCGATTGCGCTGCCGCACGTCATCAAGGGATCCGTCCGCAGACGACGACCCGAGCGGGAGGTTTGATTCCGCAAGGGACGCGATATGCGCGTCAATGACATCCTCCGTCAGCTCGTCGTACCGGTTTGGCCAGTCGTCATCAAAGGTCGCCCAATCGAGCCGCCGAAGCTCGTTGTATCGGTCGAGCGCGCCCCCTTCGTCGAAGATCGCGACGAAGGCGTCGCGGACGATCTGCTGGAGCTCTGTCCGGCGCGCGTCCTTCCGCTTGTCGAAATTCTTCTTCAGCCTCTCCTCGAAACGCAACAGTACCCAGGGCGGGCCTAGGTGGGAAAGTGTCCGGTTGAAGTTCGCGAATTCGATGCCGAGCATTCTGCGGAGCTCGTCTAGATCTTCGGCATCTCGGCAGACTTCGATCAGACGTTGCGCTACCTGCATCTCAGCGCCGTTCCGCACGAGGATCGCCGCGATTTCCGTGTCCTCCAGAAGAACATCCTCCTTTGCGAGCATCGCGAGTGCCGCAGCCTCGCCAAGGAGGACGTGCGCTGCGGGTACGAGCCAGTCGAACAGGCGCCGGCTGGTCGAGCGCAGCGAGCGATAGATCTCTTTCACCCGGACCAGCGGATGGCCGAGGGCCAGGGCGACGCTCTGGTCGCTTGGCCGTTCGAGGCTACCTTCCCGTGCTGGCTGCACCCGGTCTATCTCTAGGAAAGCGACCCGGAAGGGCATTGCGAGGCTTGGTCGACCTAACGCCATCGGAAGGCCGCGCGAAATCCGCGCCAACACCGACCAGTCCAGATCGTCGAATGGCCCTTGCACGATGAGCGTCGGGAATTCTGGGTGAGGCACCGCGAGAACGCCGTCGAGAATGTCCGGCAACGCGCCTTCCCGCTGGTCGATCTCGACCGTCACTTGCCGGGCGAATACGACCCTAAGCTTGCGGAAGTCGTCATAGAGCGACTGCCGTGAGCGGGCCGTGTTGCGGTTCGAGAGCCCCTCATTGAATTCCAGTACCAGGACGGCAATCTCGGCGAGCCATTCCCGACCGGCAACCACGAGATGCGGTGTGTTCTCGCCAGGCACGACCACCGCGCCATCCGCCCGGATGGTCAGGTCCGCCTCGGAGAGAAGCCGGAAATCGCCTTCAACCGACAACCGCAGCGCCGCGGCCGCTTCGACAGCGGCCCCTGCTGGCAGAGACAGGACGAGGTGACCCAACGCTGTGACAAGTTGCTCACGCATTGTGTCCGAGCCGTCGGTGAGGAAGACGATCGGACGGGTCGCGTCTCCAAGCGCCAAAGTCATCGGGGTTAGGCGCCCCGCCGACTGAACAGCGAGGACCATTGGCGCGGGTAAGGCCGGCCGCGGCGTGAGGCGGTGCCAGTCATCCCAGGCTTCGCGGTAGACCTTGCGGAAGGCGTCGTAATCGCCCTCGGCAACTCCTTCTGAGAGGATTTCGCCGAGGTCGCGTAGCCGCGTCGGAGCGCTACTGGGATCATTCCACAATCTGAGGCCGAGTTTGCTGGTGGCCAAGTCGCGCGCCGCCGCCGAGGCGTCAAGCACGTCTCGAACGGGCCGGTCGATCCGGGCGACGAACCTCGGAAGCTGTTCCGACCGAGGCGCGAACCAACAGGCCGATGGCCGCCGCCACCTGACCTCATCCCCGCCGCTGACTGGCACCCATTCGGCCAAGCGCAAGAAGGCAGCGATCGGGCTGGGGAGAGTCTAGCGTGTCGCTATTGCCGGAGGTACGCGAGAAAGTCGTGTTCAGGAATTTGGATGCCATGTCCGCCAGCGCCGCAACCACCAGCTTGGCATAAGCGTTTTTCGCCCGATCGGACATGGCCGCATGGTCGGTCTGACCCGGGAGTGCGTACAGGGTCTCCCCCGTCTCATAGTTTCCGCTCATATACCGAAAGCCCTGCAACGGCGACACCGTGCGGACCGCGCGCCGCCAGTGCCGTCCAATGCTGGGCTCAATTGAGAGCGTAGCATCGTCGGAACTACGGAATTGCACCCACTCAGAGACGTGCCGGCTGATCGACTTATAGCGGACAGGAACCAGACCATCCTTCACGCCGAGCAGCCGCATGAAATGCACCCACTCGGCAGCGGTGCCTTTCTCTCTATGCGGCCAGGTCTCCCAATTAAGGAGTAGGCCTTCCTGAAGGTGACGGACGCTGCGAGCCGGATTGGGTATAGCCTCCAGAAACTCGGAGAGCAGGTCGCCCTTCGTTTCGCGCCAGCCGGCTCCGAAGTACACGTTCGCGGCGTTTTTTGTCGCCCCGCCTTCGACCGGCAGCAGCAGGTTTGCTGCCTTGAGCGCATGCTCGACCTCGGGTGTCTTGTGAGCCTTCCAGGCAGCAAACGCCCAGCCCAATGCAGCGATGATGGACGGCCGCTTCGGCCTTCTACCGAGAAGCCGGCCCATCCGCGAAAGCACCCGCGGTAGACTGTATTCTGTCGCGAGCTGCGCGTCGAAGAACGCCTTGGTCACAGCCGGCTGCCATGACAAGGCGGGGTCGGCGAAGACCATTTTCTTGGCAATGCTTTCGGGTGGGAACAGGGCCGTTCCAGCCAGTCGCTGGCGGCGCCGCGTCAGGACCTGTGTGCTGGGGCTAATGAACAGCTCATGCTCCTGGGGAGCGTCCGACGCGTTTGCGGCCGCCAGCTTGCCGTCGGCCATGCGGAAGATGTGGCGTCCGTACAAATGGTGCAGGATTACTGGCATCGCCGCGAGGTCGGTGTAGAAGTTCTCCCAATCACCCCGGACGAGTTTTTTGCGTCTGGCAAGATCGGTCGCCAGTGCGGGTGCCCACTCGGCCCAGTTCTCTGCCGCCGCGTCGAGAACGAAGTTGGTTTTGGCGACGAAGTGGGCGAGCGCCTCGACACGCTTCTCGCCGAGCTTGCGCGGAAGCATGGGCACGTCGCAGACCCTGACGAGCCAATTCCTATCAATATTCGGAATGCGTCGTCCTTCCAATCGCGGATGGCGTCCAGCCTGGCCCAGCGCGTCCTCTCACTGCGGCGCCGCATCGCCGGAAGTCGCAGCGCGCCGATCGCGAGGCCCGTCCGTTCGCACGCATCGAACAGCCGCTTGCATTCGTCGGTCCAGGCGATGGCATCGATCGCCGCAGCTGCGAGCTCCGGCCGGGTCTCCTCGGCGTCGGCGAGGGTTTCCGCGACGACGAGGCAGAGCTCAGCCACTTGATTAAGGAGGAAGCCGTTCAGCGGATTGGAGAGGTTTAGGTCGCGCCGGTGTGCATCCGGGTAGAAAGGCGCGTCGAGGCAGCCGTTGAATGGCGCCACCCGGTCCATCGGCAGAAAGGCATAGAAGGTGCCTGGCCGCGCGTCGGATGAGAGGGGCAGTGCGATCGATACTGTCGGCGTTCCTTGCCACTCCCTCCATCTGTCCACCGGGTGCTGCTGCTGGATCGCCGCCTCGACACTTTCCCGGAAGGCCGCGTCGTCTACCTCCATCCTACCTATCAGAAAGCGCTTGCGATCGACCGAAACCTCCTCAAGGACCAATCGCCTATCCTGCGTGCTGGTCGGTAATTTCTTAGCCCGCCGGTTCAGCGATCTGACCTCGATTGCCCCTTCCGGATCGACGCGCTCGATCGTGAGGGACGACAGGCGGTCGAGGAAGAGGGTGATCGGTGCCTTCTCGTCGAATAGAAGTTGCATTTCGTCGGTGGCCTGCTCGCCCGCGGTATCGTCGCGCAGCGGTAGCCTTATCAGGGTGGTATATCCCTCCCCAGCGAACCGGGCGGCGTCGGGATCGGGATAAAGGATCGGCACCGGCAGCTGAAGCCGGTGCACGCGCCCCACCACGTCGGCGGTATAACGCCCCTCGCCCCGCGCCCGGAGCCAGCCCTCCTCGTCCTCGGGACGGGCGAAGCGGAAGCAGAAGCCGTCGAATTGACCGGCACCCATCACGCCGGTGTCCTGCATGGAGAATATCTGGACGTCGTCGGTGAGCAGCTCGACGCTGCGGAAGCCAAGCCCCTTGTGGCCGATGAAGTTGCCCGGTGTCTTGTTGCTCATAGCTGGGCTCACGATGGCGTCCACGTTGTCTTTCGTGAAACCGTTGCCATCGTTGGCGACGTACAAGGTGCCATGGCGGCCGCTCCGAAGGTCGAGGCGGAGCATGATCCTGGGCTCCTCGGCCCGGGCCGCGCCGTCGAAGGCGTTCTGGATGAGTTCGCGCAGGACCCGCTTCGCGTAGAAGTTGGTAGCTTCCTTCGTCAGGTTTCGCATGGCCTCATCGCGGGGCGATCCGGCCTTCAGGTTGTGGAGGGTGACGCCCATCTCGCGCTCGAAGATCGAGCGCACATAGTCATTCGGTTCCGGAGACACGGCTGCGACCGGCTCTGGATTGAGGCTCAGTAGGCCGGCCATATTCGTCCTCATCGATGATTGTCCCAACCCTCAAAGTGCGTCCGACATGTGAGGCTGGAACACGTCCCCGTCGACCATAAACGTGTTCATCGCCAGCTTGCCGAGATACTTCCGCTTCCGCGTTCCGAAAATAGCCTCGATTGCCACGTAGGCACTGGGCGTGAACTTCGGATCTGGAGCGGGGTGCCGAGAGCGCAGGAGTTTAATCCGCGCGCGTCGACAGTGAGTAACTTACAACTCGGCTTGCGGACGAGGGCTGCCGAAAGAACGATCTAGATCAGCGCTGGCTGTAACGACACCTTCTTCGAGCTGCCCAAGGACGAGGTCTCCTCTCTTGACGGGCGTTCGCTTGACCCGCCCGGTCTTGGCAAAGTCCCCTTCGGGGAAGACCGCCTCACCCATTGCAGACCTCTCCTGACGCGCAACCTGGCGCCTTGGCCCCTGAGGTGGACCCTGAAGGCGAGACAGCCGGAGCCGCTTGTTAAGGTGTAGCCCCGCCGATTTCGATGTCGGCTCCGATCGCGATTTGTGCGACGGCTGGTTTGACGAGTCTACTTCTTAAATCATCGATATCAAATCCTTTGTCGGCTGCCTTCTTCGTAAATCTGCCGCGGCGTGCGATAGCCAAGGCTCTGGTGCTGGCGCTCCTCGTTGTAGAAGCGGAGCCGAGATTGCCGCCACGGCCCCCGCCGCTCATCGGGGAACGAAGCTCGGCCGCGCCAAAACCATGCGGATGTTTTGCAGGTTGGCGAGAGCGATGGGGCGTTCCGGGTCACTGTCCGGCATTGTTGCGGGGGCGTTTACGATCTCCTGATGAAGCCCGAACAGCTCGGCGCGTGTCAGGCGAAACCGCTCGATTAAAGTCCATATCCGCATGATTTCCTCCCTTGTTTCCGACGCGCTCATCGCGGCCTTCATGCGGAGGCCCTGCGCCGAAGGAGGGGAGTTGCATCGCGTGCGACCGGAACGCAGAGGAGGAGTGCCGCTTGCGGTACTTGCGGCGCGTGCGCCGACGAAGGTGCTTACGGGCCGTAAGAAGGACGGGATAGGGGGCGGAAACCCGAGGGAAGAATGTGGGTTAGAGACGGGTTAGAGACGAATTGAGCCGCTGGGACGTTTCAGCCGGACTCGTCCTGTTCGGACCGGGGGGGTTAGGCGTAATGTTCCTGGGGTGGGGGGTGGCGCGGCGTGCGCCGACGCCTGGGCTCGCCGAAAAGTTCTCGACACCGCACGCGTCGATTTCCGGTCAGGCTCTCAGTATCGCGAGCCGCCGTCTGGGGAAGGCCGGCTCGATGCAGTCGCGGTTCCCGCTCTTCTCAGCCGCTCGGAAGGTGGCCGAGTGCCCTCAGTATTGTCATGTTGTCCCAGGTGACCCACCACTCTGCGATCTTTCCGCCTTCGATGCGGAACACTGCCCCGAAATCAAATTGCGCCTTGCGACCAGAAGGCGGAAATGGGCCCATTGGTCCCTGCTGTGTGCCCTCATAGGTGGTCCATGCCGCGACGAGATTCCCCTCGGCGACCAGAAGCTTGATCGTTTGGACAGAATCGGGAAAAACCGCCGTATCCAGCCGCAGAAATTCCTTGACCTGATCAAGACTCCGGACCTCGACACCCGGCGTTGCTTCGCAATGGCGGACAACATCCGGAGAGATGAGGTCGTCGAACGCATCGGGCTGACGATGATTCCATGTCTCGAAGAAACGCCGGATTATGGCCTTGTTCTGCTCTGTTGTTGTGCTCATGATGAAGCTCCCTCTCTGTTATCGTTCCGGCGTGCGCCTTGACGGGCGCCAATGAGGAGATCATCGCGAGGGCGTTGAGGAGCGTTGCCAGCTAACCGCCACGAGGCCTCTTGCTGGATCAAGCACCCGCCGTTGACCGCGGTGGAGGCCGTGGCGTACGAGCACCTCCTCCGGAGTCTGCGTGGCCGCCTCAGGAAAAACCGGTCGCCCGCCCGGCAGTTGCACATTCGGCGCCCGCGACAGGTGGAAAATGTCATAACGGTCTAGGAACATCCCGAACGCCTCCGTACCGCCGATGATGGCAACGCGGCCGTCTGGGGCCGCAAGCGCAGCCAAGGCCTGCTCGAATGGAGCACCGGCCGGGTTCCAGAACAGCGCCTTTTCATTCGACGGGTCCGGCGCGATCGCCGGGACCTGCCGGGTCAGGATCAATCGGCAGCGCAAATGCGAACGCGGCTGTCGTTCATGAGAATGACGCCCATGCACCACCACATCGACGCCATCGAGCCCGCGTTCGAAGAATTCCCGATCGGCCTCGAATTTGAGCGAGTCCGGCATGATACCTGCGGCGTTCGCGAGCATGCCGTCCTCGGAGACGATAGCATAACCTTCGATGCGAATAGGACCGGGCATGGGAATCCGCGTTATGGGTTCGAGGACCTACTTCTGCCGGCCGATCCTCCGCACGGTGGCCCCGAGCACCATGCCGGTCGGCGCAACGGCAAGCATCGGATCCTCCTAAAGCTGCGGTTCGACGACGACCGTGCCGACCTTGCCGCCCCGCTCGACCTCCCGGTGCGCGGCCGCGGTCTGATAAAGCGGGAAGCGCGCAGCGACGGAAAGGATGCGGCCTCGTGTTGCCGTCCACGCGGCGATGTCGGACTGCGCGCGCCGCCGATCCGGATGCGGAACGCCGGCAAGGGACATGGCATAAAGCGCGAGGTTTTTCTGCATCAGGTCGCGCACCGGCAGCTTGGGCTCGCGATCGCCGTTGGTGGCGTAGATCATGATGCTGCCATTGACCCGCAGGCAGCGCAGCGCGGCGGCCAGATTGCCGCCGAAATCGACTTCGGCGATGTGATCGACGCCGACCCCGTCCGTGATGTCGAGAACGCGCCCGGCAACATCCTCCTGCCGGTAATTGATGACGTGCGCCGCCCCGCCGGCGCGCGCCCGT
Source organism: uncultured Alphaproteobacteria bacterium (assembly GCA_963790875.1). GTDB lineage: Bacteria > Pseudomonadota > Alphaproteobacteria > ATCC43930 > CGMCC-115725 > AP-15. Next base: position 284,235 of record CAWBQT010000008.1, on the reverse strand, counting down.
TCGGCCTTTTCGGGCGAGCTGACGGTGGCGATCACCCGCGCGCCGGCCCAGGTTGCGAGCTGAACGGCGTAGTGGCCGACCGCACCGGCGCCGCCCGTCACCAAGAGCGTCTTGCCCTGAACCGGCCCGGCGACGAACACACTGCGGTGCGCGGTCATGCCCGGCACCCCCAGGGTTGCGCCCTCGGCAAAGGACACGTGATCGGGCAGTTCGGTGACCAAATCGACCGAAAGCGCGATGTATCCCGCAGCGGTTCCCATCCAGCGACCGTTGCGCTGGCCGTTGTACAGCCACACGCGTCTTCCGAGCCAACGCCGGGGCACGTCGGGACCGATCTGATCGACGACGCCGGCGCCGTCGCTGTTGGTCACGACGCGCGGGTACTCCATCGCCGGCGGACCTCGCCGCCGATAGGTGTCCGACGGGTTGACGCCGGAGGCCTCCAGTCGCACCCGCACCTCGCCATAACCGGCCTCGGGGGTCGGCAGCTCGCCGCATACCAGGACCTCGTCCGCCGCTCCCTGCCGGTCGTACCAAACCGCTCGCATATCTGCCCTCATCCTTGGCGTTGGTGCACTCTGGTATCAGCGGCCTCCCCCGCCGCGGAACCTTCTTGCGGACGCGGGGGAGCAGTCCAGCGCAACCCGAGGGACGCGCGAGCTGCTCAAGCTGCTCGACCCCATCCCGCCTGATTTCACCCGAATTCGCTTCATCGCATAATTCCACCAACAGCGAGGATCTCCCAGCTCCCCCAGGGCCGTTCGTCGGGTCGGCCGGCGGCGTAAGTCGAGTTCCTCCTGCATGCCGATTGACGCCTGACATTGCCATCGCGTAGAGCCGAAGGAAAGCGGGAGAGGGAGGCGGGCGATGTGGGTTTGGCTGGCGGCGCTTGGCGGCATGTTGGTGCTGGGCAGCCTCGGCGGGACTCCGGCTGCGCATGCCGCAGGTCAGTCTGCCGGCGACCTCACCTTGCTTTCCACCCAGCTTCGTCCGTTGGAAGAAGCGCAACGGACACGCACCGAAATCCTGAAGGGTTCGCCGGTGCCCGTGGAGTTTGTTCCCGAACAGCCGCCGCAGCTGTTGATCCACGTAGAAGCGGATATGAAATCGGGGTCGCCCTCGATCGGTCTGATCGGCGCCCTGCATGGGGAGCTGGCACCGCTCGTTCTGCTCGGCGCCCTCTCGCCGCTCGATGCGATGAACCCGCTATTGACCCAGAGCGGTATTCCGCCGGGGATGGTAACGCTTGCCCACCTCGGCACCGATCATTTGCAATACGTCCCGTGGATGCAGGCAACCTACATCATGGCGGCCAGCAAGAAAGCGCTGCGATATTTGCCGCAGGGCGCAAGGCTCGACACCCTGACCTACGAAGAGCTTGGCCAGTGGGCAGCCGACGCGCAAAAGGCGACGGGTCAGCGCGTCCTCGGATTTCCCGCCGGGCCGACGGGCCTGATGAACCGGTTCTTCGAAGGCTATCTGTTGCCTTCCTTCACGGGCGGCGTCGTGACCACCTTCACCTCGCCGGCAGCGGAAGCGATGTGGGCCGAGTTCAAGTCGCTTTGGCAACGCGTCAATCCGGACTCCACCAATTACAATTTCATGCAAGAGCCGTTGCTCTCGGGCGACGTGCTGATTGCCTGGGACCATGTGGCGCGGTTGCAGGAGGCGTTCCGCAAGCACCCCGATGACTTCGTCGCGTTTCCCGCGCCGGCCGGGCCGAAGGGGCGCAGCTTCATGCCGGTGCTGGTCGGGCTCGCGGTGCCAAAATCTGCGCCGGATGCCGCTGCTGCGAAGCAAGTGATCGAGTACCTGCTGCAACCCGCAACGCAGATTGCCACGCTGCGCGTCAGCAGTTTCTTCCCGGTTGTGCATGCCTCGATCCCCGCCGACCTCGACCCCGGACTGAAAGCCGAGATGGTGGCCGTAGAGACGCAGCAAACGGCGCCCGACGCACACCCCGCGTTGCTCCCCGTCGGGCTCGGTTCGCACAGCGGGGAGTTCGACCGCATCTTCACCGACACGTTCCAGCGTATCGTGCTGCGCGGGCAGGATATCCACCAGGTGCTGCAGACCGAAGGCAGGCAGATGCAGCGCGTGCTGGACGCCGCCACAGCGTCGTGCTGGGCGCCCGACCCGCCTAGCCAGGGTGCGTGTCAGGTCAAATGATCAGGCCGAGCCTCAAGCCCTATCTCTTGATCGCGCCCTCGCTGCTGTTCCTGCTGCTGCTGTTCTTCGTCCCGCTCATCCAAACGATCGCGCTTGCCTTCCAAACGAGTGCCGGCCAAACGAACGCCGGCTTTGGGTTTGGCAAATTCGACCAGATGCTGGGCGATCTCGATTTCGCTTCGGCGGTCAAGAACACGTTCGGGCTGGTGATCGTAGTCGTGCCAGTGCAGCTGGCGGCGGCGCTCGGCATGGCATTGATGCTGCGAAAGCTGCGCCTCGGACGCGACCTCGTGCTGTGGATCTGGACGATCCCGCTCGGCATTTCAGATCTCGCTGCCGGACTGGTGTGGCTTTCGATCCTGACCGAGAAAGGGTACCTCAACACGGTCCTCTTTCACCTGGGATTGATTTCGCGACCGGAGAGCTGGCTTACCTACGAAACCCCGCTTGCCTTGTTCTTCGGGATCGTTATCGCCGAGTTCTGGCGTGCCACCGCCATCCTGTTCGTTATCCTGGTGGCCGGCCTGCAACTGGTGCCGAAGGAGTACGAAGAAGCCGCCAGCGTGTTCGGCGCCACGTCCTGGCAGCGCTTCCGCCGCGTCACACTGCCGCTGTTGCGCCCCTCGATCCAGTCGGCGCTGATCCTGCGCACCGTGCTCGCATTCGAAACCTTCGCCGTGGTGCTGGCGATCGGCGGCACCAACTTTCCGGTTCTGATCAGCCAGGCGTTCATCTGGGCGAATCAGAACCAGGACTACGGAACCGCTGCGGCCTACGCGGTGCTGATCATGGTTGTCACGCTCGCCGCGACATTGGCCTATCTGGTGGCGTTACGCCCGCGCGCCGGTGAGCCGGCATGAGCTCGCTCAAGCGCGCCATCTTCGTCGCCGGTGTCGTGCTGCTCTGCGCCTGGACGATCGTGCCGATCTACCTCGTGGCTCTTGGCGGACTGGGCGGGGAGGCGGTGGTCTACGCCTGGCCGAAGCCGTTCTGGCCGCTTGCCTGGTCGGCGCACAATTTCTCCGCCTTTCTCGCGATCGAGGGGATCTGGCCCGCCATGCTGGAGAGCGTCGAGGTCGCGGCGCTCTGCGTGGCTTTCTCGATTGCGCTCGGTGCGCCTGCCGGCTACGCGCTGGCGCGTTTTGCCTTCCGCGGTGCCAACGCCTATCGCCTGGCGATCCTGCTCACCCGCGCCTTTCCGGTCGGCATCCTCGCCCTGCCGCTGGCGGTAAGCTATGTGCGGCTCGGCATCTACGACACGGCACTCGGTGTGGCACTGATCCACACCGCACTGTCGCTGCCGTTTGCCGTGCTGGTCACCTCCAGCCTGTTCCTCGGCATCCCCCGCGAGCTCGAGGAAGCCGCATGGGTGTTCGGCTGCTCCGGTTTCAGCGCGTTCCGCCGCATCGTGTTGCCGCTCGCCCTGCCGGGTGTCGCCGCCACGGCGATCTTTGCGTTCGTCATCTCCTGGAACGAGGTCTTCGCCGCCTCCGTCTTGACCGTGCGACACAAGACGTTGACGGCGTTCCTCTTTTCGGTGCTCTCGGAATTGCCGTTGCAGGCGCAATTCGCCGGCGGGCTGCTGCTGATCATCCCCTCGGTGGTCTTCATCTTCCTGGTTCGGCGCTACCTGTTCGCCATGTGGGGAATTGCCAGCCGATGAGCGCAAACTGATGGCAGAGATCCGCGTCGAGCAAGTGGTGAAAAGCTTCGGCGCCGCCACTGTGCTGCACGACGTTTCGCTGACCGTGCGGGACGGCCACTTCGTCGCCCTGCTCGGCCCGTCCGGCTGCGGCAAGACCACGCTGTTGCGGATTATTGCCGGGCTGGAGAGGCAAACCGGCGGCCGCGTGCTGATCGGCGGGCGCGACATCTCCGGCTTGCCGCCACGGGCACGCGGGCTCGCCATGGTGTTTCAGAACTATGCCGTGTTTCCGCACATGACCGTGCGCGAAAATGTCGGCTTCGGGCTCGCCATGCTGCGCGCGTCGGCGGAACGCATGGCGCGCCAAGTCGAGCGCGCAGTCACACTCATGCACATCGAGGGCCTGCTCGATCGCTATCCGACGCAACTATCCGGCGGACAGCGGCAGCGCGTGGCCGTCGCGCGGGCCCTGGCGGTCGAGCCTGCGGTGCTGCTGATGGACGAGCCGCTCTCCAACCTCGATGCGCTGCTGCGGCTCGAGATGCGGGCCGAGCTCAAATCGGTTCTGACCGAAGCCGGCACCACCACGATCTACGTGACGCACGATCAAACGGAGGCGATGGGCCTGGCCGATCGGATTGCCGTGATGCACCAGGGGCGCATCGTGCAGGAGGCAGCACCACCCGAGGTCTATCGCCGCCCGGGCAATATGTTCGTTGGCGGCTTTGTCGGCAGCCCGCCGATGAACTTTCTGCGACTGCCGGTGCGGGACGGCGCCGTGCATCTCGGACCGCTCGAGCTGCGTCCGCCATCCAGCGTGGATGGGACCGTGGTGCTAGGTGTGCGCCCCGAAGATCTGACGCTGGCAGAAGACGGGATCAGCTTCCGCGTTCGCGTCGTCGAGCCCCTCGGGCCGCATTTGCTGCTGACCGGCGAGACGGAGGGCCAACCGATGCGCGTCACCGTTCCGCCCGATACGATTGTCCGTGCCGGCGACATCATCGCTCTTCGTCCGGAAGTCGGACATCTCGCCTGGATGCACCCGGAAACCGGCCTGGCGCTGGCGCGATCATGACCGACCATTTCGCCGAGGCCCGTGCGATTTTGCAGGCCAACGACCGCGGCGGCTACACCGTGCCGACAGATCGTCTCTATCCGTTTCAGTGGAACTGGGATTCGGGCTTCGTCGCCATGGGGTGGGCGACGTTCGATGAGGCGCGGGGGTTCCGTGAGATCGAGCGCCTCTTGGAAGGCCAATGGGAAGATGGTCTCGATTCCGCAGATCGTCTTCCACACGCCATCGGACGAATATTTCCCGGGTCCCGATGTATGGGACATAAAGCGTTCGCCGCCGACCTCGGGCATTACCCAACCGCCGATCGTTGCCACGGTGGTGCGTCGGATGTGGGAAACGGCTTCCGACCGCGCCACCGCCGAGGCACGCACGGCGGCGCTTTATCCCCGGTTGCTGGCGTCGCATCGGTGGTGGGCGCAGGCGCGCGACCCGGGGAATACCGGCCTGGTGAGCACGCTGCATCCTTGGGAGACGGGCATGGACAATAGCCCGGCCTGGGATGCGGCACTCGCGCGCGTTCCCAGCGAGACGACGACGCCGATCCGCCGGCGGGATACTGCGCATGTCGATGCCTCGATGCGTCCGCGTGGCGAGGAGTACCAGCGCTTTATTCACCTGGTGGAGCGTTTCCGCGATGTCGACTGGGACCCTGCGCGAATGTTGGCGGTGTCTCCGTTCCGTGTAGCCGATATCGGCACCAACGCGATTTTGCTGCGCGCCGAACGCGATCTGCTGGCACTCGCGCAGCGGTTCGGAGCTGCTGCGGACGCCGCCGAGGTCGCGGAACGTATCGCGCGCCAGGAAGGCGCTATTGCGCGTCTCTGGAGCGACGCGCGCGGGCTGTATCTGTCCTTCGATCTGGTCGTCGCTGCGCCGATCGAGGCGGCGACCTCGGCCGGTTTGTTGCCCTTGTTCGGCGGTGGCGTTCCGGCGGCACGTGTTGCCGGCATGGCCGCAACGTTGCGGCAGTGGAAGAGGACGGTGCGGCACCTTGTACCTTCCACGGCACCTGACGATCCGCGCTTCGAGCCGCGCCGCTACTGGCGCGGGCCGGTATGGGCCGTGGTCAACTGGATGTTGGCCGAAGGGCTGGCGGAAGCCGGGGAACGGTCATTGGCGGCTGACTTGCGCGCCGGCACCGCGGGGCTGATTCGTGCCGGCGGTTTCAGCGAATATTTCGATCCGCTGAACGGTGAGGGCATTGGCGGCGGCCGGTTTTCCTGGACCGCTTCCGTCTTGCTGCTTTCGCAAGAAGGAAAGGTTCACCACGGAGACGCGGAGGCACGGAGAGCACGACGAGCCGTCTCCGGCTGATCTCCACAGCGGCCCCCCTCACGGAACCTTCTTTCGGGCAACAGGCGGAGCCGTCTGCCGAAAGGGGTCCCGAGAGCCCGAGGGCGCCCGGCCAAGCCGACAGGGTCGGCGAATTGAAAGCCGAGATCGCTGCTATCGACGGTCCGAATCCGGCTTGATGACTTCGGGCGACGGCACGCCGCCGCCTCAAGTGCGTCGGTGCCGGCGATTTCGGCCGCGGTGCACTCGATACCCATCTCGCTTGGCGCCATCAGGAACCGAGGCTTTCAACCGCGCACTTGACAGACTGAGACAGCGATAGGGAAATGGCGGGCCGCCGCCGACGATGATGAGCACTATGTCTACGCCATAGCCCTATTTTTAGGTCGAAGTTCGGTTCGGCGCGATCAGAGAGAGCTTGGGAAAATAGGCCCGATAACGCGCCGCATCCCTCGTTATCAGCGAATATCCTGCAACAGCCGCGTGAGCACCGATGAAAAAGTCCGGAAGCGGCAAGCTCTTTGTTCCGCCGCGTCGCCGATAGGCGAAGAACGCCTTGCCAGCGAGAAAGGCAGCTTCATATGGAATGGGCTCACGATCGAACATGGCTTTGGGGAGCGCGGCATCGAGATCCTCGATCCGCGAATAGCGAATCGAGACTTCAGCATAAATCACCGGATTGATGACGAGGCGATAGCGGTCGGCGACGCGCTCGATAGCCTCCGCGGACCATGCAAGCCAGCGCGCGTCCTCCGTCATGACGTCGAGAAGGACGTTGGCGTCAACCAATACGGCCGTCATTCAATCATCGCGGGTCAGCGCCATTATAGCGTCGGTGCTCATCGAGACGTCGCCGCGCCCCCGCAGATGGGCGACAAGACGAGCGCCGCGACCGTCCTTCTTGCCAGCTTTGGCGCGAACGATGCGCACGACCTTGCCGTCGAACTCGAATTCCACCTCGGTATGGGGCAACAAACCCGCCCGTTCGCGAATGTCAGCCGGGATGGTTACCTGTCCCTTCGACGTGATGCGCATGGATCACTCCTTACTCATACGCGTAAGAGTAAGGATATTTGGGTCGATTTGCAAGCGTCCCGCCGGCTCCCCGGCAGACCGTCACGGCCTCTCGATCCCAGCAGCAAGGCTGATCGCAACGCCGGACGCCGCTGGAACGGCAATGGAGGACTGTAGCGTGGATTTGGCGGGCCACGCCCGACGATGATGAGCACTACGTCTACGCCACAGCCCTCCCCTGATCCGCTGGTGACGGGTTGCACCACCTCGATGATGTGTATAAGATGACCCACCTATACACAGTGATTTGGGCCATGGAGATGCGGACCAATATCGAGATCGATGACGAATTGTTGTCCCAAGCTATGACGGCGGCTGGTCTATCGACGAAACGAGCTACAGTCGAAGAGGGTTTGCGACTGCTTGTTCGGATACGCAAGCAGGCCCAGGCGCTCGCAGAACTCGAAGGGATTGGGATGGGACGGCGACCTGGACGAAATGCGTCAGGACCGCCCGCCACGTCGGTCGTGATTCTCGTCGACAGCTCCGTTTGGATCGCGCATCTGCGTGGCCATCGAACGGCGGCAACTGCGAAGTTGCAAGCTGCCGCCAGTCGGGAACCGCTGCTGATCGGCGACCTCATCCTGCTTGAGGTTCTTCAGGGCGCCCGGGACGAGCTTCATGCTGCGCGCATCGAGCGTGGATTGCGCCGATATGTCGTCGTGCCGCTTCTGGATGCTGATCTTGCCTCTCGGGCGGCGCGGAATTATCGCAAGCTGAGAGAGCTTGGCATCACGGTCCGCAAGACGGCCGATATTATCATTGGCACCTTCTGCATCGAGCGCCACCACTCATTGCTGCACGACGACCATGATTTCGCGCCAATGGAGGAACATCTCGGTCTTTTGGTGGCCTGAAACCGCGGGACGCTCCGGGGCGATCGCCGAATAACCCGTCGCGCGCAAACGCGGGGCTGGCGGAGAGGGAGGGACTTTCCCCGATAATACCTGTGTCTAGCGTTTCTGCGGATTTCTGAAGCTCGGCTAGGGTAAATTGCACCCCAATATGCACCGGTTTTGCACCCCGGTCTAGTTCGCATCCCATTTCAGGAGCCGAACCAAGGCAACTCGTACCGCATGCGCTGGTGCTTAGCAACCGAGACGTCTTGCAATAACCCTGAAACTCGGCCGACTGGGATCGCGAAGGAGCCGACGAGCCTCGTGCGGAGCTACGGGCCAAGGAAACGATCCATCAATTCCAGGGACCCGTGCGGGAAGGCATCGGCCCGCTTTTCTTGGGCTCATGGGCACAACCGCCGGACCGCACCGATGGTAGTTTTGACGATCCGCTCGCGATTTTCGGGTCGATAGCTCTGCCCGTCCCGGCCAGAAGATTAAGGATGCGGCCCCCACGGTGCGGCTTGGAGCAGTTTCACCTCTTGGGTCATCAGCAGCGGGCGGAACTTCGAGGCAAAGCCCTCGACGAAATCCTTGTTTGCGTACACTGCTACCCAATGCGCCCGGCGGTCAGCGTCGTCTTCGAATTTCCACAGGTGGACAAGTTGATTAATCATGCCGGTGTCGGCCTGGAAGTAGCCCACGAGCTTTTTGTCCTGACCGCCCCTCTGGAGCGCCGGGAAGCCGATCTCCTGATAGAGCTTCACCGCCTCGGCCATCGCTCCGACACGGAGCGTGTAGGTTCTCAGTTCGTAGAGAGCCATCTGACGTTTCCTCCTTCAGCTCGTAACCAGCCTAGCGACCGACAAACGTCGCCCACACACCCTCGGGGTGCCAAATCTGTTCCATCTCGGCGCGCACCTGGGCCTCGTCCATACCAAGCACATCGCGACGATAGCGATAGAAAAAGGCTGAAACTCTGTAATTCGCAATGCAATGGACATGCGCCGGGACTTCGTTTAACCGTGCCATTTCGGAGCAGAACTTGGCGAAGTCATCGTCAGTGGGGTTCTGAAAATCAACCGGGATGTGGATATACGTCATCCCGAGACGGCTGACGCTTGCCGCCTCGTCGGGCACGGCTTTCTCGTGGGTGTGAAGCCCCAGATTGACGATGTGACGGATGCCCAAAGCGTGGATATCAGCCAGTTGCGGTTCAGTCGGCTGACCGGATGTTGTTATCCGATCATCAAGCCGTCGCCAGTTGTAGATCGTTTCCGGGTCGGCCATGAACCCTCGCCACCTGGATGCCGGTGTTCACTCGTCCGATTTTGGCTTTGAGGGAGGAGCGCGGCGGGGAATTCTTCGGATCGGAGCCGACAGCTTTCCACGGATGTCATAACCGCGCCGCTCAAGCACCCCGAGAGCCTTTGAGGCGGCCTTCCCCGACAGGCGCGCGAGCCCTTCAAGCTTGGTCTTGTCCATGCCTGGAATATGGCGTGCCCAACGCCGATTTGAAACGATCGACCGTTCGGCCGAGAGCCGCTTCACCTTGAGCGTATAAGTTTGAGATGGCGAGCGGCACGGGAAGCGGCTCTGGAAGCGGAACGGCAGGCCGCACGCGACGCTCGCTATGCCGCTCGCAAAGCTCGGAAGCGAAAAGGCAAATAGGATCATCAATCCATAGGCGGCGATGGCCCTGACCTACCGTCCCTGATGAATCGGGTTTCGCCGCGAAGCGAAGACTGTCCCTTCGGGACAGGACCGCTCTAACCGCCTTGGCGGCGACGCAGAAGGTCTTTTTTCGAGTCTCTGTAAGGATTATGATAGTGTTGCTCGGCTTCGCGGCGTCTTACGATCCCCAGATCCATAGCTCTTTGTTCTTTTTTTGAAGGGAGTTGAACCGAACATATCGCCACCCGGCCGATTTCATTTAGGGTGGTGCAGAAAATATGGGAGGAAACCCGTGATGGATGAGCCCATCCGGCGTCGGACCGTGCTCGCCGGGGCCGCCGCATTCGCAGCAGCGCACGCCATCCCTGGCACCAGTGTTCGGGCGGAAACTCGCGCCGCCCGATCAGACAACGCGCTATTCGCCTATGTCGGAGCGTTCACGACGCCCCAACGCAAAGGGCACGGCAACGGCATCAATGCCTACCATATGGACCCGGATTCCGGCGACTGGACGCATCTGCAACTTCTGTCCGACATCGAAAACCCATCCTTCCTGACGCTCGACCGCCACCAGCGGTTTCTCTACGCGGTACACGCCGACCTCGATCAGGTCAGCGCCTATGCGATTGATAAGGCGAGCGGTCGTTTGAGCCCGCTCAATCGGCAATCCTGCGGTGGCAAGAACCCAGTCTATCTGACGATCGACCCCAGTGGCCGCTTCATCATCACGGCCAATTATACCGGCGGCTCAGTGGGTGTTGTGCCGATCGAAAAAGATGGCAACCTCGGCGCGATGACGGATGTCGTCAGTCTCAAGGGGGAACCAGGACCGAACCGGAAAGAGCAGGCGAGTTCGCACCCGCACGATGCGCCGTTCGACCCAAGCGGACGCTTCATCACCGTGCCGGATAAAGGGCTGGACCGGATCTTCGTGTTCCGACTCGACACGGGGACCGGCAAGCTCAACCCGAACGACCCGCCCTTCGCGCAAACCCAGGCGGGTGCTGGACCCCGCCACATTGCCTTCCACCCGACGCTGCCCTTCGCTTATGTCGTCAATGAGTTGGGCTCGTCCGTGGTCACCTATCGCTACGACCCTGAGCGCAGGATCTTACTTCCGGTGCAAGTCATCCCCTCGGCCCCGCCCGACTTCACCGGCGACAATACCGGGGCCGAGATCGCCGTGGCCGCCTCGGGCAATTTCGTCTACGCCTCCAATCGCGGGCACAACAGCATCGGCATCTTTGCGATCGATCCGCAGAGCGGAACATTGGTGCCGGTCGGCTGGGAGCCGACTGAAGGCGAGACGCCGCGCTTCTTCGCGCTCGATCCAAGCGGCCAATTCCTGTACGCCGCGAACCAGGATACTGATACCGTCGTGACGTTCCGAGTGGATCGGACCGGCGGCATGCTGACCCCGACAGGCCAGATCGTAAAGGTCGGGAGCCCGGTAACAATTGTTTTCGCTCACGACTGAGGGGTCCTACCTCAAAAGAAGTCGGCCCTCCTGGCGGATGGCCGCTGCGGTCGTGATCGCCCTCAGTCCCGCCTACAACCGCCTGGTGCTGCACTGTCCGGTGGCAATTTCGGTGGTGGCAACGCTCAGGGTTCGGAGTCCGTACCTCGTCGAGCGATCTGTGCTGCGTTTGCCGATGCTCCGGCATATTTGAGCCCGCAGCGGTTTGTGGCGCTAACGCCTGCGGCCCACGGCCCACGCTTGACGCCTCACGGGACACGTCGGGGCCGATGACGACCAAGGAACCGTCCGGCACATCATGGCCGAGCGCGGACTGAATACGGCTGACGCTGCGTTCCTTCAGCTCTTCACCCGGCACACCGGCGCCTTGCTCCGGCATCAGAAGAAGCGCGACATCCTGCCGAAGAGGGAGGAGGCGTGCGCGAAGGGGCGAAGGGCGGTGGCCGCCGTCATGATCCCGATGAATCTGAAGCGCGGCGTTGCTGCGGACGACGACGATCACGACCTGATGGCGCGTTGACGGAGGGCCCTATTTGTCGGGGGTCCACAGGCGCCGATCGGGCGGCCGCATCCACCAATCGAGAGGCCGCCAATCACCTGGCGATTCTGGACGCTGTGCGACTGCAATGAAAAGGTAGTATGCGGCGCTTTATCAGACGAGGCCGTCGGCGGAGAAATGCATGAACATTCTGGGCTGTGGCAGCGGCGTGCTCTGCGGATCTGCTTTACTTGCTTCGCCTTGGCGCTGAACGGCTGCGATGAGACTTGCTCGGGTCCGCGTTCCGCCGACATGCTCCGGGTCGATGCCGCCCTGCGCGCCTCGCTGGAGCGGCAGGCCTCGTCCGCGGTTCCGGCGAGCGGAGACATTCTGATCGTCGGCGGCGGATTTTCTCCGGCCGAGAATACCGGCCAATCCACGGTTGCCGCCGAGTTTTACAGCGTCAAATCGAACAAGTTCGTGCTTACCGGCCCGCTCTACGCCGGCCGGATCGGGATGACGCCGGTCGTGGTCGCGAAGGGGGCACTCGCCAGGCACATCCTGGTCGCGGGCGGCCTGTCGGGCAAGGCGACAGCCGGTTCGAGGAACGTCATCACCCTGGATGCGACCGATCTCGACACGGTCGAGAGCTACAACCCGCGCACCGGGCAATTCGCCGCGTATGCTCATCAGCTGAACGAGGAGCGAAGCTATTACACCGCAACGCCCTTGCTGGACGGCACGATCCTGATTGCGGGCGGCTTCTCCTCGTCGCGCCAGCCGCTCGACGAGGCCGAGCTGTTCGACCCGACCACCGGCATCTCCCTCTCCACATTCTTCATGAACGACTATCGCGCGCTCCACACGGCGACGCTGCTCACCGACGGAGCCGTGCTCCTGGTTGGCGGCGTTGCGGACGTGTTGGGTGATACCACTGGCACCGCCGAGATCTACGACCCTCGTCTCCATACCTTCACCCCGACCAAGGGCTCGGTCCCCGATGGGATCACGCTCGCCGCCCATACCGCGACCTTGATCGCCGGTTGCCATTGCGCGAACGACGGCAAGGTCCTTCTGGCGGGCGGCTTCAGCGGCGCGGAGCTCGCAGGTTCGTCTACCGAAACCGCGGCCGACACCTTGCTCCTTTACGACCCGGCCACGCAGACCTTCGCCAAGGCGGTCGGTCAGATGACGGACTACCGGGCCGGTCATACCGCGACGCTCCTGCCCAACGGCAATATCCTGCTTGCGGGCGGTGCGACCGGCCAGTTCGAGGCCGGAAAAAATAATTTCGGGATCTACGGCACATTTCTCGATTCGGCCGAGCTGTTCGATTCGGCGACCGGCCATGTCGCCTGCATCGGCGGCACGGTGGTGAGTGACAAGACAAAGATGTGCGCGAGCAGCATGGTCAATGCCCGCATCGGCCATATCGCGGCCCTGATCGGCTCGGGTCCGATGGTGGGCCGGGTGCTTATCGCGGGCGGCGCGGGCGATGCGGAGGAAGAGACGAACAGGGCGTCGACGCTGACGACCGCGGAGCTGTTCGACCCCTCGACCGGGAAATTCACCGCCGCCGCCCGCCTGAACGCGCCGCATGTCGGCGCCGGTACGGCGATCGTGCCGTGAGACGAATCAGGGCACCAGAGCGAATACCGTGCCGCCGATGGTCAAGGAGCCGTTGACGCCGCCATAGGTCGTGCTGCCATAGAGCGTGCCGTCCCGGCTCATAACGACGCCGGCGCCGGGCTCACCGCCGTCGGTGCAGGTATCGTCCTCGATAACCTCGCAGAAACTATGCAGGACGATTTCGCGGTATTGGCCGCGGCCCTGGCGACCAGCTCGAACACGGTGCCCGCACCTTTGGCCCCGCCAAAATACGTTGCGCCGTAAAGATCGCCCTGAGTGTCGAAGGCCAGTGCGCCCGTGTCGGGCTCTTCGCCATCGATGCATTCGCTGCCGCCGAGGCTGCAAAAGCTGTAAAGCACCGTTTCCTTCCTGGTCGCGGCATCGATCTCGAAGACCGTGCCGCTGGCGTGCCCGCCGCCTTCGAAAGTGGTTCCATACAGGTTGCCGCTCTTGTCAAACGCGAGGCCGCCACCCGGAATTTTGCCGTCGGTGCACTGAGTGCCGCCGCTGCTGCAGAAACTGTAGATTACGGTCTCCGCGTAGGGTGGGCTCCTGGTCGCCGACAATTCGAAGACGGTCCCGCCGTCGTGAGTGCCGCCCGTCGAGGTGGTGCCGTAGAAATGCCCGGGGCCGTCGCTGGTCAGGGCATAGCCGACGCTCCCATCGGTGCAGGCGCTGCCGCCCCTGGCGCAAAAGCTGTAAACCACGGATTCGACGTAGCCGGTCTTACTCGTCTTGCTCGGAATCAGCTTGAAGACCGCGCCCTTGCCGTATGCCCCGCCGGCAACGGTCGTGCCGTAGAGATTGCCGTGCTCATCCATAATGACGCCGTTGCCAGGCTCCCTTCCGTCGCTGCAGTGGGTGCCGCCGGTACTGCAAAACGTGTACAGCACGCTCTCGGTGTAGCTGTTCTTGCTCTTGTCGAAGGTGAGCTTGAAGACCGTACCCTTGCCGTGGGTGCCGCCCAGTTCGGTCGTACCGTATAAATTGCCGGCGTCGTCGACGAGAAGATACCCGATCGGATGACTGCCGTCGGCACAGTCGCCGCCCTTCGGGCAAAAGGCATAAAGCACGGTTTCCGTGTAGCCGGTCTTGCCGGGAGTCACTTTGAAGACGGTGCCCGACCCGTAGATGTTGGCCAGATTGCCGGTGCTGCCGCCCTCCCAGGTCACGCCATAGAGCGCGCCGTCGCTGCCGAGCAAGAGCTGGCCGACGGGGTCGTTGCCGTCGGCGCAGTCGCTGTAGCCCGTCGCGCAGAAAGAATAAAGCGTCAAGAACTTCGGTGTAGCGGCTGCCGCCGATCCGGCCACCGCCGCGACCAGGAACGGAACCAGCGCCGCCATCCGCCTGGTGCCGAGCCATGATACCGGCTTCAGCATCGCATCACCCACGTTCTCTCGCGAACCGCGCAGCTTAACACGAGGATCGCAGCCCGTCTTCGCGACTTACCGCGAACGTAACGCCTAATCGCCAGCGGGAAAGAAACTTAGCAAAAGTCTTTATGTTTAGGCCCGTCGCTCAGCATGGATTTTCCACTACGAGCGCGGACCACACTGTGCGAAAACTGTGATCGTGCCTTCCCTGGCCCCTTTGTTCGTGCAAAATCACTGTCGAGCGATTGGCTCGGGCCCCCCTGTACTCTTTAGCATACGCCGGTCTGGATCCTAGACTGGTGGGGCCGGGCCAGGCTGTCGAGAGCCACCCATTGCCCCCGGTGTTTCGAGCACTGGGGGGACGCGTGCCTCGGCGGGTTGGCCGCGATGCAAGTCTCGTGGGGAGTCGCGCCAAAAGCGCCAATACAGGGAATGACACGCGTCGCGGTAGGCCCGACTGCGAAGGAGAGAGCGATGACCGACGATGCCCGATGGTTCGCCGGCATCGACTGGGCGAGCCAGACGCATCAGGTTTGCCTGATCGATGCCGACGGCAAGATGATCGGCGAGCGCGCCTTTGTTCATGGCGGGGCCGGGCTTGCCGATCTTTGCGCGTGGCTTCTGTCGATGACCGGAGCCGAGCCTGCCAGACCGATGGAGGCCTCGCGTTCAAGGAGCCGAAGACGAAAGCCGGGCGCCGCGTCGTCTCGATCCCACCCTCCGTTGCTGCCGAGATGCGCAATCACTGCACGAGCAGCGGGAGCACCGGTTGGCCCTGGGCAGGGGTAGGGCAGCAAACGACGATCTTGTCTTCCCATGCTCGGACGGCAGTCTGTGGCCCCCTGACCGCCGATCGTCGACATGGGCGAAGAGAGTATCGACCCTTAACCTGCCCAAGGTCACGTTTCACGCCCTCCGGCACACTCACGCAAGCCAATTGATCGCTGCCGGGCTCGACGTGATGACTGTTAGCCGCCGGATCGGACACAGCAACCCCACGGTCACACTGCGGTGTATGCGCACTGGTTCCGAAGCAGCGACGAACGCGTGCCGCGGCAGCTGTCGAAGACGCTTTGGGGAGCATTAGCGCCGTGACCCGGGGTCGTGTCCCCTGGAGTGGTGTAGGAGCTGTGGGTAAGTAGCCCCGTCGCCGTAGACCCCGACGAGTCAGGCGGCGGCGGGCTACTTATCCATAGCGGTGGTCATCGCCGATCTCTCCGGTAGGGTTTGGTCGCCAAACCGATCAACCTGACGGAGCACCGGCGATGACCGATGAAATGATGAGCCTTCGCAGCTTGTTGGAGAAGAGTTCGGATGCCGATTTGCTGCGCGAGATGATGGGCTTTGCCGCGCAACGGCTGATGGAGCTGGAGGTCGAAGCTCTGCACCGGCGCGGCGCACGGCGAACGCAGCTCGGAGCGCGTCAATCAGCGCAACGGCTACCGCGACCGGATGTGGGAGACCCGCGCCGGCAGCGTCGAATTGCGCATCCCCAAGCTGCGCCGCGACAGCTACTTTCCCGGGGTTTCTGGAGCCGCGGCGGATGGCCGAGAAGGCGCTCACGGCCGTCATCCAGGAAGCCTATGTCCAGGGCATCTCCACCCGTCGGTCGACGACCTGGTCCAAGGCCATGGGCATGAGCGGCATTTCCAAGAGCCAGGTCAGCCGGCTGTGCGCCGAGATCGACGACAAGGTCGCAGCCTTCCTGCAACCGGCCGACTCGAAGGCGACTGGCCCTATCTGTGGCTCGATGCCACCTACGTGAAGGTGCGCGAGAACGGGCGCATCGTCTCGGTCGCCGTCATCGTCGCCGTGGCCGTCAACGGCGATGGCCGACGCGAGGTGCTGGGACATGGTTATCGGTCCTTCCGAGGCCGAGACCTTCTGGACCGACTTTCTGCGGGCCCTTACCCGGCGCGGCCTGCGTGGCGTCAAGCTGGTGATCTCGGACGCGCATGAGGGCCTTAAGGCCGCCGTTGCTCGCGTCTTGCACGCCTCCTGGCAGCGTTGCCGCGTGCACTTCATGCGCAACCTCTTGGCCTATGCCGGCAAGAGCGGCCGGCGCGTGGTGGCCGCTTTCATCGCCACCGCCTTCGCCCAGGCCGACGCCGAAGCCGCTCGCGCGCAATGGCGCCAAGTCAGCGACCAGCTGCGCCCCAAAGTGCCGAAACTCGCCGCCCTGATGGACCAGGCCGAAGCCGACGTCCTCGCCTTCATGAGCTTCCCCAAGGACCACAGACCCAAGATCCACAGCACCAATCCGCTCGAACGCGTCAATGGCGAAATCAAGCGCCGCACCGATGTCGTTGGCATCTTCCCCAATGAGGCCGCGATCACCCGCTTGGTCGGCGCCATCCTGCTCGAGCAGAATGACGAATGGGCCGTGCAGCGGGCCCGCTACATGACCCTGGAAACCATCGCCCCATTGAGCGAGGATCCCCTCGTCGCGCTGCCCGCCGTGGCCGCCTGACGATCACCCGGCTAGCCCCGCCGGCTGAGAGCGAAACCGCCACGCTCTTACACCACGGCATGGGACACGATCGTGACCCGGCGGTCGCCTGAACGCTCCCGGCACGGTCGGTGGCAATCCGGTGGCAAAAGAAGGACCAGAGCCAAGTACCTTGATCCTCCGGTATGAGGCCAAAGTGCAAAATCTATGGCAAGTCAGATGGTTGGCGGAGAGGGAGGGATTCGAACCCTCGGTCCCCCGCAAGAGGGACAACGGTTTTCGAGACCGCCCCGATCGACCGCTCCGGCACCTCTCCGACCGAGCGGAAGCAAACGCTTAGCACGGCGCGGCCCGGAACGGCAAGAGAACGGAACTCATGGTTCGCCGACCAGGCCGGGCGGTCGAGTTCCCGGCGCCTGTTTCGCCGGACCGCAGGCTCATTGCCGCTCTTGACCTGCGGCTGGCAATGATCGGTGCCGCCGCCCGACGCCCTCAGGCCTTGGCGGGGCCCTCCATGTCGACGGCGCGGCCTTCGTAGCGAGCGATCATTTCGCGGAGATACTGCTTGAGCCGCGGCGTCGTGGTCATGGCCTGCAGCATTCGGGCCTGCGCCGCGGCCGCGCGGAAATGGGCGGGCGACGGCGATGCCGCGAGCAGCAGATCCGTGCCGTCATCCCAAGGTGGCGTTGGCCGACGTGCACCTGCAGCGCCGCGGGCCTTGTAGGTTTTGGCATGCATAGGCTTTCTTCCATCCCGATTTGGCGCGGGCAGGCTAACGATGATTTCGTCAACGCATCATCGCGGCAATCGTCAAAAATGCGTTACCCGCACCGGTATCATAACCCAGCCCCCGGCACCGGTCGCGGAGCGAGCCCCGCCGCCCGCGACAGCCGCTGCACGATCGCGACCGCGGAGACGATGGTGAAAGCCGCCGGCGGCGGCCTCGATTTGCCGTTGCCGCGGCAAATCCGCTAGCATCAGCGCGGGCCGGGTTAGCACAGTGGCAGTGCAGCGGTTTTGTAAACCGAAGGTCGGGGGTTCGAATCCCTCACCCGGCACCATGACGCCGAGGACGGCGCTGCCGGCACATTGCCCGGCCGGGGAGCGTCAACGACAAACGGGCAGGCTTTGGAGACGATGCCGATGGTGACCGCTGCGATCTGGCCGGCCCTCGACTACAGCCGCGTGCCTTATCCGCTATACCACGACGCCCTGATCTACGAGCGCGAGCAGCAGCAGATCTTTCAAGGCCCGACCTGGAATTTTCTCGGGCTCGAAGCCGAGATCCCCAACCCCGGCGATTTCCGCACGACCTATGTCGGCGAGACGCCGGTCGTCGTCGATCGCGACGAGGCTGGCAACGTCAAGGCCTTCGTCAACCGCTGCGCGCATCGCGGCGCGCTGGTGCGGCGCGAAGCCGCCGGCAACGCCAAAAACCACACCTGCATCTACCACCAATGGTGCTACGGCCTCGACGGCCGACTCGCCGCAATCCCGTTCCGCCGCGGCATCCGCGGCAAGGGCGGCCTCGACGCCGGCTTCGCGATGGCGGCGCACGGCTTGCGCCCGCTACGCCTCGGCATCGTCGACGGCCTCGTCTTCGGCACCCTCGCCGACGACGCCGAGCCGCTCGAGGATTATCTCGGCGCGCCGATCCTAGCGCAGCTGCGACGGCTGTTCGACCGGCCGGTCAAGGTGCTCGGCTACAACCGCCAGCGTATCCGCGGCAACTGGAAGCTCTATGCCGAGAACACCCGCGACAATTATCATGCGAGCCTGCTGCACGAATTCCTCGTCACCTTCGGGCTCGACCGCTCGACGCAGAAGGGCGGGGTCACGATGGACCGGCGGCACCGCCACAACATCACCTGGGCCGAGGCCGACAGCGACACCGAGGAATTCGCCCAAAGCGCTTATGCGGATGCGCATATCCGCAGCAACCACCTGCGTTTGCAGATGCCCGAGCTCGTTGCCTTCCGCCGTGAGCGCGCCGACCCGCTCAACCTCGCGGTCACTTCGGTGTTTCCGAGCGCGGTCTTCGTGCAGATCTCGAACAGCCTGGCGGTTCGCCAGATCCGGCCGCGCGGGGTCGACGAGGTCGAGGTATTCCAGACGATGTTCGGCTACACCGACGACCCGCCCGATATGACGGCGCACCGCCTGCGTCAGGCCAACCTCGTCGGGCCGGCCGGGCTCGTCTCGATGGAGGACGGCGAGGCGATCGAGATCGCCCACCGCGCGACGCGGCCCGACCCCGACTGCACTTCGGTCATCGAATTGGGCGGGGGCGGCGTCATTTCCGACCGCGATTACCGGGTGACCGACGTGCCATTGCGCGGCTTCTGGTCTTATTGGGCCGAATTGCTGGGGCTCGAACCGGAGGGTGCCATGCGATGACGGCCGACCGCTTCGCCGTATTCGACCTCCTCGCCGCCTACGGCGGGTTCCTCGATCTGGCGAAATATGACGATTGGCTCGGCCTCTTCGCCGCGGAATGCCGCTACCAGGTGATGCCGCGCGACAATTGGGAGCGCGGCCTGCCGGCGGCGCTGATGTTCTGCGACAGCCGGGCGATGCTCGAAGACCGCATCATGGCGCTGCGCGAGGCCAACAAATACAACATTCACAGCGACCGCCATCTGATCGGCCTGCCGCGCCTTGCGGAAAGCGACGGCGAGGCGATCTCGGTAGAGGCCGCGTTCGCGGTCTATCAGACCGACCAGGAAGGCAAGACGCGGTTGTTCGCGACCGGCCTCTACCGCGACCGGATCGAAGTTGCCGCCGGCGATCTCAAGATCCGTGACAAGTTCGTCCTGCTCGACACTTTCGCGGTGCCGAGCCTGCTCGCGACGCCGCTCTGAACCCCTCCTCACGTCTTGTCGACGAGGCTCTCACGAGGCGTCCGCCGGCAGGGCTTCTGCGACGCGCCGCCAATCGACGGCCGCGCCGAGCTTGAGCGTCACGCCGGCTTCGGGCATCGGGTATTTGAGGCCGCTGGCACAGTTGAACAGCACGACCCGCTCGCCGGGGCCGACCCGGCCGTCGGCCAACGCGCTTTTATAGGCCGCATAGGTCGCCGCAGTCTCGGGGCAGAGCAGCAGCCCTTCCGCCGCGGCGACCTCGCGCCAGGCGGCGGCGATCGCGTCGTCGCCGACGGCGATCGCAAAGCCGCCGCTGTCGCGCACCGCACGCAGGATCAGGAAATCGCCGATCCCCTGCGGCACCCGGATGCCGGCGGCGAAAGTGCAGGCGTCGGGCCAGCGCGGCGCATGCTCGACGCCGTCTTCCCAGGCCTTGACCATTGGCGCGCAGCCCGCCGCCTGGACCACGACCATGCGCGGCCGTTTCGGCCCGATCCAGCCGATGCTTTCGAGCTCGGCAAAGGCCTTCCACATGCCGATGATGCCGGTGCCGCCGCCGGTCGGATAAAAGATCGCGTCGGGCAGCTCCCAGCCGAGCTGCTCGGCCAGTTCGATCCCCATCGTCTTCTTGCCCTCGATGCGATAGGGCTCGCGCAAGGTCGAGCAATTGAACCAGCCGATCGCCTTTTCGCCTTCGGCGACGAGCCGGCCGCAATCGTCGATCAGCCCGTCGACGAGGAAGACCGCCGCACCCTGCATCGCGATCTCGCGCACATTGACTGCCGGCGTGTCGTCCGGGCAGAAGACATAGGCCTTGATCCCGGCGCGCGCGCAATAGGCCGCCAGTGCCGCGCCGGCATTGCCGTTGGTCGGCATCGCCATCGCCGCGACGCCGAGTTCCTTGGCCATTGCCACGGCGAGCGCCAGCCCGCGGGCCTTGAACGAGCCGGTCGGCAACCGGCCCTCGTCCTTGACCAGGAGCTCGCCGCCCTTGCCGGCGAGCCGCGCCAGCGGCACGAGCGGGGTCATGACCTCGCCGAGCGAGATCAAGTCATCGGCGCGTCGCACCGGCAGCAATTCGCGGTAGCGCCACAGGCTCGGCGGGCGATCGGCGAGCGCCGCCTTCGGCAAGGCGCGGCCGACGCCGTCGAGATCATAGCGCACCAACAGCGGCCGGCCGGCCGTCGACAAGGTTTGCAACCGGTTCGCCGGATAGCGCTCACCGGTCAGGCTGCATTCGAGATGCGTAACGAAATTCGGCAGATCGCCCATTTCACTCGTCTCGGCCATCGCTTCCTCCTGGCGTGCGGAATGTGTCAGTCGTAGCCCAGGCGATCGGCATGATCGACGACCATGTCCCACGGAGCCGACGGAGCTGACCAAGGGCATGCCGCTGTCATCCCGACAGGCGCATTGACGCGCTCATTATTTTAGAATAATTCCAATAACAGAAGACCGGGAGGAAACAGCATGCAGGCACCGCTCTATACCGCCCTTGACGAGGCGCTCGACGCGATCGCCGGCTACGGCATCGATCTGAAGAACGGCAACAGCAACCATGCGCCGATGGTGGCCGAGGCATTGTGCGCGCTGGGCCGGCCCGACGCGGTCATGCCCTGGATCGAACGCTACCGGGAGCGGATGCTGTCGCGCCGGGCGCCCATCGAACCGATCCGCCGCGATGCGTGGCGGCCGGCGCTCGGCCGGCGCGAACGGTTCCCCGATTGGGCTGTCTTCTTCGCCGAGGAGCTGGCCGAAGCGCCGTGGCCGCGGGTCCTCGACTGCTGGGTCGACCGGCTGGCATCGGGGTTCTGCGCCGCGGCGACGCATGGCCCGATCCGCGTCGGGCATGCGGCGCGGGCGCTTGCCGAAAAGGAAACTCCGGCGCGGCGGCGCGAACTCGCCGATGCGCTCGCCGGCTGGGCCGCGACCTTCCAAGAACTGCCGGGCCAAGAGCTGCCGGGCCAGGAACCACCGTCCGCCGCCGCCACCGGCCAGATGGCGCCGCGCCAGGCGATCGCCGCGGTTCCGATCCTGCCGTCGGAAAGGCGTCACGCCGGCAACATCGTCGCCGGGCTCGGCGGTCTCGACGACTTCCCGGAATTCGCCTCGACGATCGGGCTCCTCGACACGACCGGCACGATCGACCCGTTGCTCGCCGAGCTTACCGACACTTTCGCGCGGGTGTTTCTCGCCAACGCGCACAACGTCCCGACGGCGATCGCCTTCATCCACGGCGTCACCAGCCTCGCGGCGCTCGGCAATCTCGTACCGCACCTGGAGGCAGCGACGAGCCGCAAGTCAGTCCGCCATGCGTGGCAGGCGGGATGCGGGCTTTACGCCTGTTATGCCCGCGGCCCGGAATTGCCGGACACCGTCGAGACGGGCGCGATCGGCCTCGACGAATTGGCCGAGCGAGCCATCGACAACGGCGACGAGCATGTCATCAAATTCACCGAGGCGTGCCTGAGCCGCCATGCCGCCCAGCCCTCGCCGGCCTATCCGGCCGCGATCCAGCAGCTCTTCGGCATCGTCCGCCGGCGCTGAACCGGCGAGGAGGTTGTCGAAGAAGCCGGGATCGAAGATTTTTGCCTTGCCGTTCCGGAGCAAGCCCAACTCATTCTCTCGGCCACTCCGGGACTTGCCAACAATCGCCGGCCCGTCCCACGGAACGATGACCCGGCTTTTGGCCGCAGCGGCGTGAAGCGAGGATAGGGATGACGGATTTCCGCTCGGAGGTCGATGTCGCGGTGATCGGCGCCGGCGCCGCCGGGATCGGCGCGGCGCGGCGGTTGCGCGAGGCGAGGCCTGACCTTTCGCTTCTGATTTTGGAGGCGCGCGGCCGGGTCGGCGGCCGCGTCCATACGATTGCGCCGGCCGGTTTCGCGCTCGACCGCGGCGCCGAGTGGCTGCATTCAGCCGACCGCAACCCTCTGTCGCCGATCGCCGGCAGGCTCGGCTTCTCGATCCACCGCCGGCCGCCCGAATGGATTTCGCGCCTGTCGCGCAGCGGCGAGACCGCCGAGGCCGAAGCAGATTGGCTCGCCACGCGCGAAGCGCAGGCGCGGGCCCGCCGGACCGCAGCCTCGCAGCCGCTCGACCGGCCGTTGGCGAGCCTCCTCGAACCCGGCGGCCGCTGGAACCAGCTGCTCGACGCGACAAGCACCTGGGGCAACGGCGCGGAGCTCGACCGCGTCTCGCTCAAGGATAACGTCCGCTACGAGGACAGCGGCGTCAACTGGCGGATCGCCGAAGGCTATGGCCGACTGTTCGAGGCTTTGGCCGAGGGCCTGCCGGTGGCATTTGCGACGCCGGTGTCCGGCATCGACCATCGCGGGCGGCGCATCCGGCTCGCCACCGCGCCCGGCACCGTCACCGCTGCGATAGCGATCGTCACCGTACCGACCTCGGTCCTTTCGGCGGAATTGCTCCGCTTCGACCCACCGCTGCCGGAGAAAGTCGCCGCCGCGGCCGGGCTGCCGCTCGGGGTCGACGACAAATTGTTCATTTCCCTCGACGGCACGCTGCCAAGGATCGGAGATAACGGATTTCTGGTCGGCTCAACGACCCGGCGTGAGACGATGACCTATCAGATCCGCCCGCTCGACCGCCCGGCGATCTATTGCTTCTTCGGCGGGCGGTTTGCCGCGGCGCTGGAACGGGAAGGCGAAGCCGCGATGTTCGCATTCGCTGCCGACGAGCTCGCCGTTCTTCTCGGCAGCGACGTCCGCCGAATGATCGCGCCGCTCGCCGCGACCGGCTGGCTTGGCGATCCTTGGGCACGCGGCTCTTATTCCTATGCGCTGCCCGGCCACGCCGATGACCGCGCGCGTCTGGCGGCCCCGGTGGACGATCGGCTGTTTTTCGCCGGTGAGGCGACATCGCCGAACTTTTTTTCGACGGCGCATGGCGCTTATCTCAGTGGGATCGCCGCCGCCGACGCGGCGCTCGCCGCTTTCGGGCGGGCTTGATCCCCAACTCGGTCCGCAGCGAACGTTGCGGTCCGGCGTATACGCCTTTTTCAGGCCGAATGCGGTATAGCGACGCGCGGCCTGTTCCGACGGTGCGTCGAATAGCGAGACGAGGCAGTATCGGCAGATGCGGCTGCCGTCGGGGGCTCGGGTCGGTCGCATCCTCGAGGGGAGGTTTTGCTGGTCGCGTTGACCGAGTTCGGCGATGCCGCCGTGACATTGCCGCTGGCGGCCGCAATCTGTCTTTGGCTGCTGCTGAGCGGCGCCGTCCGCGCCGCCGGGTGGTGGGGCGTCTCGGTCATGCTCTGCTGCGGGGTCACAGCGGTTTTGAAGATCGAGTTCTGGGGCTGCCCGCCGATCGCCGATCTCCATAGTCCGAGCGGTCACACGAGCCTCAGCACCCTCCTCTATGGCGCGACGGCGCTGATCGCCGCCGTCGAAAGCGGCGAATGGCGCCCGCGTATCGCGATCGCCGCCGGGCTCTGTCTCGTCCTCGCGATCGGCGCGTCACGTTTGCTGCTCGACGCGCACAGCGTCCCGGAGGTCATCGTCGGGTGGCTGATCGGCGGCGCCTTCCTGGCACTCTTCGGCTGGAAATACCGGCGCTCTCGACCGCCGAATGCGCGCCTGGCGCCGCTTTTGGCGGGCATGGCGATGCTGGCCTTGGTGCTGCACGGCAGCGAACTCCGCGCTGAGGAATTCCTGCATCGAATTACCGGCCATCTCGGGATCCGTTGCCGTTGAAGCCGCTTGGACGGACAGAATTGCCGGCGTGCGGTGCAGCATGAACCGGGGCATAATGGCCTATGCCGATTTCGCCGCTGCCCGTCTATTTGACCGCCGCGATGACGCTGACCCCGCTCGGGACCTCGCAGCAGGCCCGCCTCGCCGCCTGGCTCAATTGGGGTGCGGCCTATCGCGGCTGCTACGAGCCCGCCCCGTTCAGCTTGCGGATCGACCAGGCATTCACCGCGCACTGCATTGAGGAGGCGCTGCGGCAACGGCGCGGCGACACTCCGGAACAGCGGGCCGCGACCGATGCGCTGATCGCCGCGACCCCGCAGCTCGTCGCCCTGCTCAACGCCGCGGTTCCCGAGAAGAGCGGCGACAGGAACGACGCGCCGCTCGACCCGCCGGCGCCGCCCGCTACCCGCTGATTTCCCGCCGCGAACGGCGCGCCGGTTGCGGCACCTGCACTACATCGCGCCGCCGCCTTCGCCGCCGGTTCTGCCGGTGTCGTCCTGGGTCGGTCGGGCGGTTGCGTCGCTCGCACCTCGCATCGGGCCGGCGCAGCCGGCGATCAGCAGCGCAAAGAGACAGAGCGCGATGATCGCCGGCCGGCCGATGTTCACCTGACGCTGCGGTCGTCCTGCCATGGAGCGCGCAACCTCCCGAACCCCGGCGCCAGCGCATAATCGCAAGGACGCGGCGTGCGCCGCGTGTTCGCTCATCGGGCGAAGTCTCAACAGAGATAGCCGCCCTTCGAGGCCGCGCGCGCTATTCTGGGCCAACCGCCATGTGGCGGGAATTTGCGGGAATGCGTCGCTCGCGCTGCCGCGGCGGGTCTTGCGCCGTCTCGACCGGCACCCGATAGTCCGGCCGGCGGCCGGGCTGGGAGAGAGGCGTGATCTGCGGCGACTTTATGGGCACGATCGCCTACACCCCGCTGATCGGCTTGCGGCGCGCCTTGGAGAGACGACTCCAAATAACTCTCTCCCGGCTTGCGCCGGGACAGCGCTGACGGGAGGATCACCAAATGACCGATCTCGTATTCCGCGACGATGCCTACGCCCGCTCCTGTGATGCGAAGGTTATCGCCGTCGATGCGCGCGGCATCCGGCTCGACCGCAGCGTGTTCTATCCGACGGGCGGCGGCCAGCCGGGCGACACCGGCAGGCTGCTGCTCGCCGGCGGCGCGGCGATCGACATCGTCGATACGATCAAGGGCGAGACCCCAGACGCGGTGATCCATGCGCCGGCGCCGGGCGCCAGTTTGCCCCCAATCGGTACAGAAGTGGTCGCCGAGATCGATTGGCTACGGCGCTATCGGCTGATGCGGATGCACACCTGCCTGCACCTCTTGTGCAGTGTCGTACCGGGCGCGGTGACCGGCGGTCAGGTCGCGAACGGTCGGGGACGGCTCGATTTCGACGTGCCCGGTACGAGCCTCGACAAGGAAGCGATCGCCGCGCGCCTCAACGCCGTGATCGCCGCCGGGCATCGGGTAGCGCCGCGCTGGATCGGCGACGCCGAGCTGGCGGACCGGCCGGAGCTCGTGCGCACGATGTCGGTCAAGCCGCCCGCGGGCACGGGCCTGGTGCGCCTCGTCGAAATTGCCGGGGTCGATCTGCAGCCATGCGGCGGGACGCATGTCGCGAACACGGCCGAGATCGGCCCGATTGCGGTGACCAAGATCGAAAACAAGGGGCGGCAGAACCGCCGCATCAATGTCGCCTTCGTCGCCTGAGGGAGGAAAGGGCGCCATGCCTTACGCCCGTCCGGAAGGGCTCGTCACCGGCGAATGGCTGGCGGCACATCTCGACGATCCGCGGGTCCGCATCGTCGATTGTTCGTTCAAGCTGCCGGGTGTGGCACCCACCGCGCGCGAGGACTACGAAAGGGGCCATATTCCGGGCGCCGCGTTCTTCGAC
Organism: uncultured Alphaproteobacteria bacterium; assembly: GCA_963790875.1. GTDB lineage: Bacteria > Pseudomonadota > Alphaproteobacteria > ATCC43930 > CGMCC-115725 > AP-15. The sequence goes on along the minus strand of CAWBQT010000008.1, from coordinate 257,580 downwards.
ATCGACGACATAGCGATGCCGGGGGCGAGCCTGCCGCACATGGTCCCGTCGGCCGATCGGTTTGCGCAGAAGATCGGCGCGCTCGGCATCGGCGACGGCGACAGGGTCGTCGTCTATGACGCCGCCGGCCTGTCCTCGGCCGGTCGCGCCTGGTGGCTGCTGCGCCTTTTCGGCCACCCCGAGGTTGCGATCCTCGACGGCGGCCTGCCGAAATGGCGCGGCGAGGGCCGGCCGCTGTCGACCGCGATCCCGCACCCGCCGCCGCGCCATTTCACGGCGCGTCTCGACCCGACGCTGTTGCGCGACAAACGGGCGCTCCTCGCCAACCTGGCTACGCGACATGAGCAGGTCGTCGACGCTCGGGCCGCCAGCCGGTTTGACGGCAGCGCTCCGGAGCCGCGGCCCACGCTGCGCAGCGGCCACATTCCCCTCAGCCGAAACCTGCCTTACGAGCGCCTGACGGACCCTGAAACCCGACAGCTGCGCAGCGGCGATGAATTGAGGGCGCTGTTCAGGGAGGCCGGCGTGGCCCTCGACCGGCCGATCGTCACGAGTTGCGGTTCGGGCGTCACCGCCTGCGCGCTCGCCTTTGCCCTGCACCTGATCGGCCATCCGGGTGCTGCGGTCTATGACGGGTCGTGGTCGGAATGGGGACTGCCCGGCGACACCCCGGTCGAGACCGGCGCGCCGGCATTGGATTGACCCGTGCTCGACGACACCATCACCTACCTCGAGATGCTGGCGCGCCCGGCCGGCCGCCGGGCCACGGCGCCGCTCGACATGCTCGCCCTGATGCGCGCCGAGAACTGCACCGTGTCGTTCTACCGCTACATCTACGACGCGGTCGGCGAGCCGTGGCTGTGGTTCGAGCGGCGGCTCTGTGGCGATGCCGAGCTTGCGGCATTGATCCGCAAACCGACGATCGAGATCTTCGTCCTCTATGTCCGCGGCGTACCGGCCGGCTTCTTCGAGCTCGACACCGCCGCGCCGCGCGAGACCAAGCTTCTCTATTTCGGCCTCGTTCCCGATTTTATCGGCCGCCGGCTCGGACCCTATTTGCTGCAGGCGGTGATCGACCGCGCCTGGTCATCCCGGCCGATCGATCGCCTCTGGCTGCACACATCGACCTTCGACCATCCGAGGGCGCTCGGCGTCTATCAGCGCGCCGGCTTTGTCGTCTATGCCCGCCGCCCGGTATCGTTCGAGGATCCGCGCCGGCTCGGGATCCTGCCGCGCAGCCTCAAGCACCGGCTGCTGCCGCCGCTCGACGAGGGGTGAGGGCTGCTCCCCTCGCGGTGCGGTACGGCGCCGGGGCTACTGTGCCGGAACGAGTTCCGGGATTTTGGCCTGGGTGAAGGCCGGCATGACTTCGGTTGCGAAACGCTCGAGCTGTTCGAGGCAGACCGCCTTCGGCACGCCGACCGACAGGCTGACCGACACCCGGTCGAGGCCGGGATAGCGCTTCTCGATCATCTTCAGATGCTCAACGATCTCTTCCGGCGTGCCGCACAGCACGCCGCCCGCCTTGATCGCGTCCTCGATCCGCGGCAGCTTGGCGAACGGGGCGCGGGCAGGGTCGCGCATGATCTCGATCTGCGCGTCGCTCAGCGCCCGCACGAGGCGCAGCTCGCCAAACATCTTCATGTTTTCTTCGTAATATTTGCCGGCCTCGCGGATCCCGGCCTCGCGGCTGTCGGCGATGAAGAAGTGGAACCCAAAGGCGAGCCGTTCGCCCAATTCCAAATGCTTGCCGATGCGGGCATGCGCCTCCTGCCACGCCATGACGACATTGTGCATCGCCCCGCCTTCGGCCGAACCGCCGCCGACCAGGCCCTGGATGCCGTGCTTAGCCATGAAGTCGAGCGCCCTTGCGGTGCCGCCCTGGACCGGCTGCCAGCATTCGACCGGCAGCCGCAGCGGCCGCGGCACGACGGTCAGCTCCTCCAAGGTATAGCCGCGATACGGCACGCGCGGCGGCAAGGTGTAGTGCTTGCCCTGGTGCGAGAAGCTTTCGTTGTTGAACGCCTTGAAGATGATGTCGACCTGCTCTTCGAACAGCTCGCGATTGGCCGGCTGGTCGAGCAACGGCGAGCCGAAGGTCTCGACCTCGCGCGTGTGATAGCCGCGGCCGACGCCGAAGGTGACGCGCCCGCCGCTCAGGATGTCGGCTGTCGCATAATCCTCGGCGAGGCGCAGCGGGTGCCACATCGGCGTGATGTTGAAGCCGCAGCCGATCCGGATGCGCTTTGTCACATGCGCCAGATGCACCGCCATCATCAGCACGTTCGGGATGCACTCGTAACCTTCGCGCTGAAAATGGTGCTCGGCCATCCAGAAGGTGTCGTAGCCGAGACGGTCCATAAGCTGCGCCATCGCCTGCGCCTTGTCGAAGACGCTCGCCAGGTGCTCGTTGGGGTAGCGGCGGTCGTTCACCGGGACCCCGCCATAGCCGACATCCTCGATATCGACATGGCCGGCAAAGAGGCTGTCGAATTTTGTGATCATGGCATGACCTCCACGGGGTGAACGCCGTTCGCTCCCGCTCGATTGTAGACGCGCGTCCCACCCTGGCAATCGCCACGGCCGACATGTTTGTCATGCGCCGAGCCGGCGGCTAGGATCAGTCCCAGGAAGGCCAAACCTTAGCGGAAGGAACGCGGCTGATGCGCACGAGCTTCGCGGTCAAGGACATGACGATCCATCGCATCGTCGATCAGGAGGCCGGCTTTACCCCGATCCGCGAATTCCTGCCGAGCCTGAGCGCCGAACTCCTCGACGAGAACCGGCCGTGGCTGCAGCCCGCCGCCCTCGACCCGGCCACCGACAGGGCCGTCCTCTGCTTCCAGTCCTATGTGTTGAAGACGCCGCACCACACGATCCTCGTCGATGCCTGCATCGGCAACGACAAGACGTTTCCGCTGCGGCCGACCTGGCACAAGAAGACCGACAGCAATTGGATGCAGGCGCTCGACGCCGCCGGCGTGACGGTCGACGACATCGACTTCGTCATGTGCACGCATCTGCACGGCGACCATGTCGGCTGGAACACGCGGCTCGAAAACGGCCGCTGGGTGCCGACCTTTCCGAACGCCAAATATCTGTTCTCGAAGAAGGAATATGAATATTGGGAAGGCGTCGACCGGGAAACGCCGCTCGACGCGATGAAGGAAAGCGTGCTGCCGATCATCGACGCCAACAAGGCGGAGCTGGTGGTCAGCGACCATGCGCTCGACGACCATGTCCGGCTGATGTCGACCCCGGGTCACACGCCCGATCATTTCGCGGTTTGCGCCGGGCGCCGCAGCGACCAGGCGGTGTTCACCGGCGATTTGATCCATTCGCCGATCCAGGCGCGCTATCCCGACCTCGTGATGCGCGTCGACTATGATCAGAAGCAGGCCTCGAACACGCGGAGGCATTTCCTCGAACGCTACTGCGATACCGACACGCTGTGCTGCACGATGCACTTCCCGTCGCCGTCGGTCGGCCAAATCAAGCGCTGGGGCGATGGCTTCCGCCTCGATCCGCTCGCCGACTAGACTCGGAATCTAATTGCGACCTCGCGGGCAACGCGATTGCCGGCGCTTCGGGATGCCCGCCGCACGTCCTCATCCGCCCGGCTGCCGCCAGTCCAATCCTGGAAAGCGAGCGTAGTCGCGGTCGTAAGTGATCCAGGTGCAGCCATGTTCGATGGCGAGCGCCGCGAACCAGGCATCGGCGATGCGCGGCCCGAGCGTGCCCGTCCCGATGCAAAGGCGCGCAAATATAGTCCGGTGCCGCTCGCCGGGCCGGACGATCCCGCAATGCGGCTGGTTCAGGAGACTATCGCAATAGGCGAAGACTTCGTCAACCGGACTGGGTTGCTTAAAAATCCGAGGATTGGTCGTGATCCGTGCGACCGCGCTCAATGCGAGCGGAGACATTCCGAACTGAGCGTCGCTACTGACGATGTTGTCGAGCCACGGCTTGCAGACCGCGTGATGCGCGGTGTCCGTGCGGGCGCTGGCCCGGTCCTCCGCCTCCTGCAACGCGGCCGCCTGGTTGAGGTCGATCCCCGACAACAAGCCTCCGGTCCCGATATCAGCAACGTCGACCGGCCAGATCGAGCGGCCGAGGCGGCGCCGACCAGGCGGCGACCTGATCCAGGTTAACCCGGCGCCGGCCAGCCCCGTCGCTGATAGGCGCCGTCCCAGAAGAGCCATTCGTATTGGCAGGCGCGGGTGAACGCGGCATGCATCTTGGCGCGACCGGCCGGGGTCGTCGCGTCGGCCGCGCCGTCGGCGGTGGCGATGACAGCCGCGACCGCTTCGCCGAAGCGCGGATCGGCGTAGGTGTCGATCCAGGCGCGGTACGGGTTGTCGGACGCCGCCCTATTGGCAATCGCGCAGCCGACATCCCAATAGAGCCAGAAGCACGGCAACAGCGCCGCGACCAGCACGGCCCACGGCTCATGGTAGGCCGTCGCGATCAGGAAACTGGTGTAGGCGAGGCAGTCGGGCGCCGGCTCTGCCGTGGCGAGCGCCGCCGGGTCGACCCCGAATTGCCGCAGATATTGCTCGTGCAAGGCGCGCTCGACGGCGACGGCGCCCAAGGCCGACTGAGCAAAGGATTGCAGCACCGCTGCGTCGGGGGCCTTGGCCGCGGCGATCGCCAGACAGCGCGAGAACTGGCCGAGATAGAGCGCGTCCTGCGTGATGTAATGGCGAAACCGGTCGTGCGCGAGCGTGCCGGCGGCGAGTTCGGTATTGAACGGCAGTGCATGGACCGCCGCGCGCAACGCTGCGCTCGCCTGCCAGGCCTCCTCTGAAAATCGGGGCATTTCTGATCCTCCGCTGAGATGTCACGCACTCCGCCCGCCCAACGACGAGCGGGCTGAGGCTGAGATTGCCCCGGCCCGCTCGCAATGGCACCCCTCGTCCGCCGCGAGCCTCAAACGGGCGGATCGACACGGCGCTCAGGATGACGCCCTTTCAAGTCCCAGAGACCGGTGAAGCGCCGCCCGTCGGACATTGTCGCGGCCGCGGATCTGTGCCTATGCTCAATACGGCGTTTTGCCGCTATGGCATAGCGACAGGGCTCGGCACCGGCAGCAGCGGACGCGCCGCGGAAAAACGAAGAGGGGGGGGAACGATGCTCGATCTTCTCGAAAAACAGACCCGGCTTACCGCCAACCAGTGGAAGATCATCTCCGCCGCGATCCTCGGCGACATGCTCGACTTCTTCGATTTTTTCCTGATCGGCTTCGTCCTCGCCTTCATCGTCGGCGCCTGGCACCTGACTTACGGGCAGTCGGCCTGGATCCTCCTGTCGGCCGGCATCGGCGCCGTGCCCGGCGCTTTTTTCTGGGGCTGGATGGCCGACAAGATCGGCCGCCGCAAGGTGTTCATCGCGACGGCGCTCAACTTCTCGATCGCCACCGGCATCATGGCGCTGACGCCCGACAAGGGCGGCTGGATCTTTCTGACGGTCTGCCGCTTTTTCGTCGGCGCCGGCGTCGCCGGGCTCGTCGCCGTCGATCTGCCGCTGGTGCAGGAATTCGTGCCGTCCTCGAAACGCGGCTGGATCGGCGGGCTCGTCACCTCGACGGTGTCGATCGGCGGTTTTCTCGGCGCCGCGTCGGGGGCGTTCCTCGAACCGCTGATCGGCTGGCGCGGCCTCTTCGCGATCGGCCTCTTGCCGGCGTTCTTCACGTTGATGATCCGCGCCTGGGTCCCGGAATCGCCGCGCTGGCTGATCCGCAAGGGCCGCCGCGAAGAGGCCCGGCGATCGATCGCCTGGGCGTTGCAGATCGACCCGCAATCGATCGAGCTGCCGGCGAGCCTGCCGGAGACGCCGCCCACGCCGTGGCGCGAACTCTTCAAATATCCGCGCAGTGTCGTGTTGACCGCGCTCACTGGCCTGTCGCAGACGAGCGGCGTTGGCCTCGCGCTGTGGGCGACGACCTTGCTTATGATGATCATCCGGATCAAGCCGAACGAGGCGTCTTACCTGATGATGTGGGTCGGCATCAGCGCCTTTGTCGGCCGCCTGTTCTGCGCCTACCTCGCCGACGCGATCGGCCGGCTCTGGTCCGGCATTTTCGCCTGCTCCGGTGCAGCGGTCGCCCTCTTCCTCGCCGGCTGGCTGGCCAACGTGTTCATCGGCCCGGTATCGGTCTTCTGGCTGATGCTGATGCTGCACAGCTTCTTTGGCGGCGGCTCCTATTCGATCATCGCGCCCTATATGGCCGAGGTGTGGCCGGCCGGGCTGCGGGCGAGCGGCCTCGGCTTCGGCTACGGGGTCGGCAACCTCGGCAAGATCATCAGCCCGTTGGGCCTCGCAATCATCGTCGGCACGTCGAATTTCGTAAAACCGGCGGCGACCCTGGCGGCGATATTTCCGGCGATGCTGTTCCTCGCCTTTTGGGCCGTGCTGGCGGTGGCGGCCTTCCTATTGATCGGAATCGAGACCAAGGGCCGCTCGATCGAGGAGATCGACACTGCGCTGACCCGCCCCTCCTCGGTTAAAGTCTCCGCCGCATAGCGGCGGGAGGGAAGACGACATGCTGGCGCTGACCGGATGCAGGCTGATCGACGGCACCGGCGCCGGTGCCGTCGCCGGGGCGACGGTCGTCATCCGCGACGGCAAAATCGCGGCCGTCGAGCGCGGACCGGTCGGCGAATTGCCGGCCGACGCTGAAATCATCGACCTTGCCGGCATGACGGTGTTGCCGGGCCTGATCGACTGCCACGATCACCTGGCGCTGCACGGCTACGATATGGCGCGGCGCTGGGGCCTCGACGAACCGCAGAGCACCCGCACCTTGCGCACCGCCAAGGTGCTCGAAACGACCCTCGCCGCCGGCTATACGGCGGTGCGCGACGCGGCTGGGCTCGACGCCGGGTTCAAGCGGGCGATCGATGAGGGACTGATCGCCGGGCCGCGGCTCGTCCTGTCGCTCGTCATCGTCTCGCCGATCGGCGGCATCGGTGATCGGGCAAGCCCGTCCGGCTTTGCCTGCTGCGTGCCGACCGATCCGCTCTTGCCCGACGGCGTCGTCAACAGCCTCGCCGATGTGCGGGGTGTGGTGCGGCGGATCGTGCGGGCCGGCGCCGACGTGATCAAATGCGCGACGACCGGCGGCGCCAGCTCGCGCGAAGGCCACGGGCCGCGCGACGGGTCCTTTGCTCTCGACGAGATGCAGGCCCTCGTCGAAGAGGCGCATGCGCTCGACCGCCGCGTCATGTGCCACGCGCTGGGCGGCCGCGGGCTGCGGATCGCGGTCGAGGCCGGCGTCGATTCCATCGAGCACGGCTGCTACCTCGATGAAGAGCCGGAACTCCTCGACCGGATGGCCGAGCGCGGCATCTTCTTCGTACCGACCTTCGCGGTTTACGACTATCACCGCAAATCGGCTCTGCCGCATGTCCGCGAGCGCGCCCAGGATCTCGAAGAGCACCATGCCGCGAGCCTCCGCCGGGCGCTCGCCGCCGGGATCAGGATCGCCGCCGGAACCGACGCCGGCGGCCACAACCACCCGCCGAACGCGCTCGAAATCGCCTGTCTCGTCAGGGCCGGCATGACGCCGCTCGAGGCGTTGCGGGCGGCGACCGGCTGGGCCGCCGACTGTCTGGGCCGCGGGCACGAGATCGGCACGATCGAAAAGGGCAAGCTCGCCGATCTCGTCGCCGTCGCCGGCGATCCGCTCGCCGATGTCGGAATGCTGCAGGATTTGCGCCGGATCGCGCTGGTCTTGAAGGGCGGGGCGATCGCCGCGAACCGGCTGCCTGCCGCCCGAGTAACGCGCGTTTGAGATGCCGGCATCGACGGCTTTGCGTCGGCCGCTCGCCCTCGTCACCGGGGCTTCGAGCGGCATCGGCGCCGATCTCGCCCGCGAATTGGCGAAGGACGGCCACGATCTGTTGCTGACCGCGCGCCGCGAAGCGCCGATGCAGGCGCTCGCCGTCGAGCTTCGCGGCCAGGGCGCCGCCGCCGAGGTGATCGCCGCCGACCTCAGCCGTCCGGGTGCCGCCGCCGAGTTCGCCGGCGCGATCGAGGCGCGCGGATCGACCGTCGACGTCTTGATCAACAACGCCGGGCTCGGCGGCGTCGGCCGGTTCGATCGCGTCGACCCGCGGCGCATCGGCGAGATGCTGAACGTCAACATCGTCGCCTTGACCGAACTGACCCGGCTCTTTCTGCCGGGCATGATCGCGCGCCGGCGCGGCCGGATCATGCTGGTCGGGTCGACCGCGGGCTTCCTGCCGGGGCCGGGGATGGCGGTCTATTTCGCAACCAAGGCCTATGTCTTGAGCTTTGGCGAGGCGCTGGCGCAGGAATTGCGCGGCACCGGCGTCACCGCGACCACGCTGTGCCCCGGCGCCACCGCGACGAATTTCTTCGCGGTCGCCGGCGCCGAGCACGGCGTCATGCGGGCGATGATGAGTTCGGCCGAGGTCGCGCGCATCGGCTATCGCGGCCTCAAAGCCGGGCGCCGCGTCGTCATCGCCGGCCTGCACAACAACGTGCTGGCGATGGGCAGCCGCTACGCGCCGCACGCGATGTCGCTGCCGGTCGTCGCCGCCCTGATGCCGAAGCGCTGACGCAAGCGGTACGGCCTCTCGCGGCGTCGTTTTCGCTGCGATCCCGTGAAAAGATAGCGGCCGGAGCCGACAGTCGCGAACGCGAACGGCCGTCTAGGGTTCGTCTAGGGTGGACAGCCGCAATTCGCTCAAGCGGCTTGGGTCCCGTCAACAAGCGGTTGTTCAGTTGCCAAAAAAGCATGCTAGCCGCAGCAAGTAACCGCCGAACCGTGCGCGGTTCAGGCTGCTATTCCGGCGTACGCTCGCGCTGGCGGGGCTGCCGGCCGGGAACTTTCCCGAGCCGGGTGCCGGACCCTAAACGGGGGATTTCAGGCGACGGTCAGTTCGGCGACGAGCATCTTGCCCTTCGTTTCCGGGCTCAACAGGACCGCGACAAGGAAGATGGCTAAGCCCACCACCGTGGTGACGAGAATCGGACCCGACAGGCCGATCTGGTGGGTGGTCGCGTACAAAATGAGCAGCGGCGAGATCAACCCGCCCCAGATTGCCCCCTGGTGAAAGCAGAAGGCGACCGCGGTGGCGCGCACTTCGGTTGGAAACCGCTCGGAGAGATAGGCCGGGTATTGAACGTGCATGCCGCCGCAGGCAAACATCCCCTGCAACGCAAATCCGATCACAACCAACGTGTAATCATGGGGCAGCAGATAAAGGAACGCGGTCGGAACCCCAAGCGCCGCCGGGATGATGATCGCCCAGCGCCGGCCGATGCGTTCCGCCAGCCAGCCCCAGAACAGCGAAGAGAGAAAGAAACATGTGTTGGCAAGCGCGATCGGCAGCGCCACCAGGGCCGGGCTCAGATGCAGGTCGAGCTGCAGATGGGTCGCGAACAGCGCGTAGTTTGCATAATAGATGACGAACGCGCTCGCCATCATCAGGCAGGTAGTGAGCGTGTTTCCCAGCATCTCTGGCCTGAAGATCGAGAACAGCGGCGCCCGCACTTCGCGGTTTTGCAGCTTCTGTTGGCGTCGGTTCTCGACCCAGATGTCGGGTTCTTTGACGAATAGTCGAATATAGATGATCAGCAGGGCAGGCGCGATGCCGATCATCAGCAGGCCTCGCCAGCCGATATAATTGTAGAACAGACCGTAAATCGCACTCGACAACAAGAATCCGATCCCCCATGAGCCCTGCATCACGGCGCCCATGAAGCCGCGCGAGCGCGCCGGCCAGGTCTCCATCGCGAGAGCGGCGCCGGCCGGCCATTCCGCGCCCATGCCGATGCCGAGCAGCGCCCGGAAGAGGAACAACAAAAAGAAGCTCGGAGCCAGGCCGGCCAGGAAGTTGCAAACCGAATACCAGGCGATCGAGATCATCAGCGGCGTCTTGCGGCCGATCCGGTCGGCGAGCCATCCGCTGGCGGTGGCGCCGATAAGCCGCATCCACAGCGTGATCGTCAACACCGCCGCCACCTCAGGTACCGGCACGTGGAATTCCTTGGCGATCGGCGCGATGATCAACAGAAACGCAGTGAAGTCAAAGGCGTCGAGGGTCCACCCGCCCCAGGCTGCCAGATAGGCATACCATTGCGCCTTGGTGGGTTCCTTCCACCAGGCCATAGGGGTTACGGTTGCAACCGCCGTCATCGCGTATCTCCCCTGTTCGGAATGGCCCGATTACCAGGCGTTGCCGGCAGTTTATCGCGGTCACGAAAGCAAGTCGATTCAAGTTCATGACCAAAATTAATGATCTAGATTATTGGCGCGCGTGACCGATAGACGGGGGTGGGGCCACGGCGCGGGGAAAGCGCACCAAACTCTCGTCGAGGAGCCCAACAAACGGTAGACCGATATTTCCTTGATTCCAATGTGTTGGATGCGATCTTCCGTCTCAGGGAGGCGCGCCGCAGCGAAACTCGATTCGCGGCCGACACGTTCACAGCCAAAACGGCGAGACGCTCGCCCTCGTAGGGCCGGAACTCGCTAGGGTCGGATTGAGCCTTTCGCTTGGGCTAGCCGACCGACCAGTTTGGGTGGTTAGTCGATCCCGACCACGGCGGCGAGCCGCACCAGTTCGTCGCGGCCGGCCAGCATGTCGTCGAGCGAGCCGAACGCATTCATGTAATGGCCGGTAAAGCCCTTGTCTTCGACTCGCCGGAACATGTCGGCGAAATCGATGTCGCCTTCGCCTGGCCGCAGATGCTCCTCATAGCCGTTGCGACGGCAATCGGCGAGCCGAACCTCGGCGACCCGGCCGAAGTCGAGCGCCTCGACAAAGCCCTCGATCCCTTCCGGCACGAGATGCGCGTGGTTCACGGTAAACGAGAGTTTGAAGGCCGGGGACTGAATGCGCTCGAAATAATAACGCCACTCCTCGAGCGTATGCGCCAAGTAATGCACCTCGGCCGCGGCCGGTTCCTTGTTCAAGTTTTCGAGCAGGACCAGCGCGCCGTGTCTCTCGGCATGCAGCACGACCCGCTGCAGCCGTTCGAGCCCGGCGCGCATCCGCGGCTCGCGGTCCGCGCTGAAATGATAGCCGGCATGCATGACGATCCATTCGGCGCCAAACCTCGGGGCGATTTCGACATAGGCTTCGAGGTAGCGGTCGACCGCCGCATCGACGAACGGCGCCGTCTCGGCGACATTGACCGCCGAGGCGGTATGCAAGCCGAGGTGCACGCCATGCCGCTCGCAGGCGGCGCGGACCCCGCTTGCCCGCGCCGCGTCGAACTCGGTCAGGAGATTGGCGCCGGCATCGAGCTGGACGTCGATCCAGCGCACCTGATGCGCCGCCGCCCACTCGACCGCGTCTTCGAGCTTGAGTCTGCGCCCGACATCGATGCCGATGCGATCCCGCAAATTCATGCTTCTCTCCGATCAAGCAAGGCGTCGATGGCGAACCGCGCGGCTCGGGCCTATATTTCTAAACCACAGTCACCTGCAGCGCGGAGCCCAGCATGGCAGACGGCACATCGAACATCGTTCCGACGGCACCGACCGAGGCGTTGACCCCGAGGGGCCTCAACCATCTCGTGATCAATGTCCGGAACATGGAAGAGTCGCACCGCTTCTGGACCGAAATCCTCGGCTTCAAGCAGGTCGGCCAATCGAAGCGCCGCAACATGCGGTTCTACAGCGGCGACCATGACGGCCGGATGAACCACCACGACATTGCGCTCTGCGAAAACCCCGACCTGCCGGCGCCGCCCGCCGATTGGGCGATGTTCGACATGCCGCTCGCGATCAACCACATCGCGATCGCCATGCCGAGCCGGGAGGCGTGGCTGCGGCAGCTCGCCTTTCTGCGCGAGAAGGGCGTCAAGTTTCACCGGCGCGTCAATCACGGCATGACGCACAGCCTCTATATCAGCGACCCGAACGGCTATGGCGTCGAAGTGTTGTACGAACTGCCGCGCGAGGTCTGGGGCGACAACATCCAGGGCGCGCTCGACTATGCCGAAGGGTTACCGACCGAGGGCGACGAGGCCTTTGCCGACGACACCAACTACCCGACCTTCGGCAGGGCGAAAGAGCCGGCGGCGTCCTGACCCGACGAAGGAGTGGTCATATAGCCCATCCGGCTTCGTGAGCTTCTTTGCCGCGGTGCGGTCGCGCTGCGCGGCACCCGGACACCATTAGGGCGCGCTAAACCTCGCCTCCCTCACATCGCCGGCCGTCGGCCTTCGCCGGCACCACCCCAACCGCAGCCCGCCCCCATCGAGGGGGCGGGAGCACGCCATCGTGCCCAACGAAACTCCAGGTAGGGATGTCACGCGGCGACCGTGGGGCGCGCGAGATCGGTCGATGGGAGGCCAGCCTCATCAGTCATCGCCGATCCTGATGCGGTGCACCGGCTGATACGGCCGATGCAGCGCGCTGCCGCGACCCGAGAGGCTGGGATTGGTCATGAAATAAACATGCGCGCTTTGCGGTTCGCCGGTCGGGACCTCGCGCACAAAGCTGCCGTCCGGCTTGAGCAGCCAGCTCTGCGCGTCGTCGCGCAAATTCTCGACCATGATCTGGTCGAGGATCTGCTGATGCACGGTCGGGTTCTCGATCGGCACCAGGGCTTCGACGCGGCTGTCGAGATTTCGCGGCATCCAATCGGCCGAGGAGATGAACACCGCCGCCTCCGGCGAGGGTAGTCCATGGCCGGCGCCGAAGCAGGCGATGCGGGCGTGTTCGAGAAAGCGGCCGACAATGCTTTTCACCGTGATGTTTTCGGAGAGCCCGGGGACCCCGGGACGCAGGCAGCAAATGCCGCGAACGACGAGCGCGATCGACACGCCCGCCTGCGAAGCACGGTAGAGGGCCTCGATCAGCTCGCGATCGACGAGCGCATTCACCTTGACCCAGATCGCCGCCGGACGGCCGGCATCGGCGTACGCGATCTCGGCTTCGATTTGCTCGATCAGCCTCGTCCGGATGCCGCCCGGCGAGATCGCGAGCTTTTCAAGCGCCGCCGGGCGCGCATAGCCGGTGATGAAATTGAACAGCCGAGCGGCGTCGCGGCATAGCGCCGGATCGATCGTGAAAAACGACAGGTCGGTATAGATCTTGGCGGTGATCGGATGGTAGTTGCCGGTGCCGAAATGCACGTAGGAGCGCAGCATGTCGGCTTCGCGGCGGGCGACCAGCGACACCTTGGCATGCGTCTTCAGATCGACAAAGCCGTAGACGACCTGGGCACCGGCCTGCTCCAGCCGCCGCGCCCAGTGAATGTTGCGCTCTTCGTCGAAGCGCGCCTTCAGCTCGACCAGCGCCGTTACCGATTTGCCGGCTTCGGCGGCGTCGACCAGCGCCGCGACGATCGGTGAATCCTCGGAAGTCCGATAAAGGGTTTGCTTGATCGCAATGACTTGCGGGTCCTCCGCCGCCTGGCGGACGAACTGCACGACGACATCGAATGATTCATAGGGATGATGGACGACGATGTCCTTGGCGCGGATCGCGGCAAAGCAATCGCCGCCGAAATCGCGGATGCGCTCCGGAAAGCGTGCTGTATAGGGCGGAAACAACAGATCGGGCCGCTCGCTGGTGATCAGCTGACTGCTGTCCGACAGGCCGACCATTCCGTCGAGCACCGCGATGTCGCCCTGATGGGTGCCGGTCTCGCGGGCGACAAAATCGCGCAACCTCTCGGGGGTGCCGGCCGAGAACATCAGCCGGATGATCTCGCCGCGGCGCCGGCGCTTCAGTGCCGACTGGAACATCAGCACGAGATCGTGCGCCTCTTCCTCGATCTCGATGTCGCTGTCGCGCAGCACGCGGAACGTCCCGAGCCCGGCGGGCCGCATGCCGGGGAACAATTCGGCGAAGCCGACGGCGACGATCGCCGCCTCGATCGAGGTAAAGCGGATCGCCTCGCCCGGCAGCCGCATGAACCGGTCGATCTGCTCGGGGATCATGACCAGCGCGTTGATCTGTGAGCCGTCGTCGCGCAGCAACTCGACGACCAGAACGAGCCCCTGGTTCGGGACGAACGGAAACGGGTGTGCCGGATCGATCGCGATCGGCGTCAAGACCGGCAGCAAACGCTCGATAAAGCGCTGCCGTAACCAGGCGCGGTCGGATTCCGTCAATGCCTGATGGTCGAGGATCGTGATCTTTTCGGCCGCCATCTGCTGTTGCAACTCCGACCAGCTGCGCTGCTGGCGGCGCACGAGGCGATCGGTAACCTCGGCGATCGCGGCGAGCTGCTGTTCGGCGGTCAAGCCGTCCTCGCTAGTCAGCGGCACACTCGCGGCCGCGAGTTCCTTGAGGCCCGCAACCCGCACCATGTAGAACTCGTCGAGGTTGCTGTCGGAAATCGCCAGGAAACGCAGCCGTTCGAGCAACGGATGTGCCGGATTGGCGGCCTCGTCGAGCACCCGCTCGTTGAACGCGAGCCAGGACAGTTCACGGTTGATGTAACGCTGCTGCGGCGTCGCCGCGGGTCGGAGCGTCGCCACGCGATTGGACGGTCGCCGATCAATCGCCAATTCTACCATTTGTCGCCACCCTCCGAAGGCCGAGGTGCCCGGATCCTGCTGATAGCGGAAATCATCTCGTCGCAGACGCGCACGACGCCCAGCACGCTTTCGGCCCGGGCAAGCAATGCCTTGCGCTCCGCCGAGGGGCCGACGAGGCCCCATATACGCACGACATGATCGCCGACAACCACGTTGCGGCTGCAGAAATCGATCAAGGATTGCTAACGCAGCCGGGCCGGCATTCAAGCCGGATCATCGACCACCGGCAAGCGAATGCTTGTAGCGGTCCAAGGTTGCGGCTTCGGCGGCAGTTGTTGTCGACCGGGCTCGTCGCATTCGGCATCATCCCCCGAACGGCGGAAGAACCTACAACGCCTCCAACTCCTTACCCCCGCCAAGATCCAGCCGTCGCCGGCGTCGTCACCCGCCTTGAAGTGGGGTTGACGAATTGGTGATATCTCGCCTTCGTGACGGCGATCGGCCGGGTGCTGCTCGTCACCGCGCTGTCGGTGCCGGTGCTCGGCGAGCAGGTCGGTTGGAGGCGCTGGAGCGCCGTCGTCGTCGATTTTGCCTGCGCGCTCCTCGTCATCCGGCCCGGCGGCGGCTTTGTCAGCCCGGCGGTGCTGCTGCTCCTGGTTCTCGGCCGCCTGCTATGCCCTCTATCAGATCGCGACGCGATGGATCGCCGCCTTCGACGGTGCCGCGACCGGCATGATCTTTTCCGCCCTTCTCGGCTCTCTCGCGACCAGCATCATCCTGCCCTTCATCTTTGTGCCGCCGCCCAATTTCGGCGATTTGGTGCCGTTCGTCAGCCTCGGACTGATCGGCGGCGGCGGCGATTATCTGCTGATCCGCGCCTTCGAATACGGCCCGGCCGCGGTGTCGGCGCCGCTCGGCTATATGGAACTCGTCGGCACGACGATCCTCGGGTATCTGATCTTTGGTAATTTCCCCGATCGATGGACCTGGATCGGCGCCGGCATCATCATCGCCTCCGGTCTATTCATCGGCTTTCGCGAGCGCCGCCGGCGCGCGCAGGCACGGGCGAGCACGCCTGCTTAACGCTCGAGGAAGTGTCCCTGCCGCGGCTTGCCGAGCGCACGGGCAGAAGCGGCCGCAGCCGTGAGCATTTCGACATCCACGGCGGCAGCTTCGTTGCCACCGGCGCCGACGAGGCGGCGGTTGCCGCGGCGATGCAGCGGGTGCGCGAGAGGGTGCGTTCTACGCCTCGACCCGCACCTATTTGCCGATCCTCACCCTGCACGCCCTCGGAGAATTGAGCGCGCGGCTGCATGGCTGTCCGTTGCCGGACGATGGCCGGAGATGCTGGACTTGGTGTCGGACGAGGTGGTCCGGATCTTCGCCGCCCGCGGCAACTACCGCGGTCTCCGCGGCCCGTCGAAGATTGCTGGGGCGGGGCGGCCGATGTGATCGATCTCTCATTCCGCGCCGATCCACCACCCGGGGCCGCAGCGCGAGATCCTCGACGATATCCATCGCATCCCGCAGACCTTCGTCGGTTTTCAACGCCGTGATTGCGCCGGTCGCCAGTGCTAACTCGATCGTTACCGCGCGGCAGGCGAGGAAAAGGCAAGCGCGCCGAAGAATTTTCACACGGCCTCAGAAGTGGCCGCCAGCGCGTGAGGAATTCCGCGCAAGGGTTTCCGTTAGGCGAACCCACCACGCGCCCCGGATGGCTCGGGAACGGTTCGAATGTGAAATACTTCACACTGAGTGCTGCGGTTTTGCCGAAAATGTCGCAATTCGCACTCCGGCAAGTCGCGAGTTGCGAACTCTCGAAATCGCAGTCATGTTGCAGCCTGTCGGATTCGATCAGTGGGTGAGCGGGCATCGATTCCACAAGCAAATCGATGGACGCTATTTTCCGTCGTGCCGCCTACACGGCAGAGCAGCCATGACCTTGGGGGATTACAGCCCACCGCCGCTGGGCAAGGGCCCAAGCCGGCGTAGGCTCGAACGCCGATTAGCTGCGATCCTCGGCGCGGACATCATGGGCTACAGCGCCTTGATGGAGCGCGACGAAGAAGAAACGCACCGGCAAGTCGGGGCGGAACTCGAGCGGTTTCGCCGCGAGATCGAGAGGTCCCACGGCCGCGTCTTCAGTTTCGCCGGCGACGGCCTGATGGCCGAATTCCCGAGCGCGGTCGCCGCGCTGAAATGCGGTTTGCGCGTGCAGTTGGAAGCCGGCAAGCGCAACGCAAGGCTTCCCCTCGATGAGCGTATCGTCTTCCGGATTGGCCTCAATTCCGGTGAGCTCATGCTGCAGCAGGGACGCACCGGCGGTACGGCGGTCAATATCGCCGCTCGTCTCGAACAAATCGCCGAACCCGGCGGTATCTCTTTGTCTGGCGCCGTCTTCGAGCAGGTGCGGCGAGTCGTCGCCGCCAACTATGAGTACCTCGGACAGCAACGCCTGAAGAACATCAGGGATCCGTTGGCCGTCTATGGTATCGCGGCGGCGGCCTGCAGCAATTGGCCGGGCATGCCGACCCTGCCGACGCTGCGAGACGGCAGCGCGGCAGAGACTGAGACTAACGTCGAATACCGCCCGTCCCTTGCGGTACTGCCGTTTCGGACTTTGCAGAAGGACCAGTCGGACGCGTACTTCGCCGAGGGGATCATCGACGACATCGTCCGTGCCCTGGGCGGCCTCAAGGATCTACTGGTAATTTCGCGCAGTTCGACGGTCGGGTTCGCTGGACACCCGCTGGATGTACGCCGCGTCGCATACGACCTCGATGTACGCTACGTGTTACACGGCAGCGTGCGCCGCTCCGGCGATGCGTTGCGGATCGCCGTCGAACTAATCGAAGCGCGGAATGGCGGCGTCATCTGGGCGGACCGCTTCGACGGCCAACTCGTGGACCTCTTCGATCTGCAGGACCAAATCGCGTTGCGCGTCGCGACGGCCATTGCGCCGCATCTGCGTGAGCGCGAACTTTCCCGCGCACTGCGAAAACATCCCGACAGCATGACCGCCTACGATCTTACCTTGCAGGCGCTCGATCTGTTCTTCCGCATGGATCGCCCCTCGGTTGCCCGCGCCCGCGAACTGTTCGAGCAGGCTATCGCGCACGATCCGTCGTATGCCCCGGCCTACTCGCATCTCGCCTCGCTCCGCATGCGGTGGATCGGCCAAGGGTGGTCTGAAGACGAGATGACCGACCGCGCGCTGGCCGCCAGTGCCGCGCGCATGGCGATCGATCGGGATCGCAACGACGCGCTCGGGCTGGCGATCTACGGGCATCTCCAGTCCTATCTCCTGAAGGAGTACGACGTCGGGCGGGACTACCTCGATCGCGCGCTCGCGGTCGGGCCCAGCTGTGCCTGGGCGTGGGGCTACAGCGGTCTGCGCTGCGGCTATCTCGGCGAAATCCCCGAAGCGATAGCGCGGACCGAACGGGCGGTACGGCTGTCGCCGGTCGGCGCCGAGAGCGCCTGGCTCGAGCATTATTTGTCGCAATCCTACTATCTTGCCGGTCGCCATGAGGATGCTATTGCCTGGGGCCGCCTGTCGGCGGCCCATGCGAGTTCCAATACTTCGAACCTGCGCAGCCTGATCGCGAGCCTCATCGCCGCCGGCGAGATGGAGGAGGCAGGCAGGATCGCGCAGCACCTCATGCGGCTGGCACCGAACTACCGCCTCTCGACGTTCCGCGCGCGAACACCGTTGCGAGGCGAAGTGCGAGACCTGTTCGCGCGTCGGCTGGGCCTGGCCGGGGTACCCGAATAGCGGCGCTCCCGCTCACGCCCTTTCGCGTAATCGATCAGGAGAAGCAGAGCATGGGCGCGAGCTTTGACGGCAACGATGGCAATGACGGGAACGCCGCCAATATCGGTGGCGCCGGCAACTCCACGAGCACCAGCGCGGGATGGTTCTTCGCCGACCGGGTGAACCTGCCCCTCGTCACCGAGATCGACACCAGCCCCACCCTCGTAGTGCCCCCACAGCCCAAGCCGATCGGCCAACTGCCGATCATCAACGTCCCGCACTTTCCCGACCGCAACTGGTCCGCCGAATGGTATTCATGGCTTGCCCTGAACGAGTTCGCGGCGACCGGCTGGCAAGGCATCAACCCGACGAACCCGCCGCCCGGCTTCCCCGCCGCGACATCCCCTTGGTTCTGGCCGAGCCTGGGAGGTGCAGCCGTACCTCCGCCTCCTCCGCCTGCGGTCAACTGGACCGTCCTCAATGCGTCGCCGGACGTGCAGACCGAAATCAGCAATCTCGTGACCGCTGCGTCGGACGAGCGGGCCGACGCCTTGGCCGAGATCCTGTCGCAGAGCGACGAATTCATCAGCTATTTCCTGAACATGATGACGGCGTCGCCGAGCGCCTATCCGGCCACCATGAAAGTGCTGAGCATCGCGAGCCTCGTCGGCACGTTCGTCGCGATGTACTTCAAGAACCTGTACCGGCGACCGCGGCCGTCGCAGCTCTGCCCGGCGCTGCTGCCGCCGATCGAGGTACCGGGGCATGCATCCTTCCCGAGCGGCCACTCGACGCAAGCGCATCTGATGGCCCTGTGCATGGCCGACGTGTTGGCCGGCACGATGTTCGACGATTTGTGGACGCTCGCCGACTGCATTGCCCGCAACCGCGAGATCGCCGGATTGCACTACGCGAGCGATACGGCGGCCGGCAAGGCGTTCGCGTATTGGAGTCATTCCCTTCTCGCGGGCGCGGGCCAAACGCACTACCAGCAGGCGGTTGCCGCCGCCGGGGGGGAATGGTGATGGACCGCGCGCCTGTCGGCCCGGCGCCGGCCGGGGATGATCCCGACGCCGTCGTCAAGGAGCTGGAAAAGCGCTTCCATGGGTTCCCGGTTCCGAGCGGGCCGTTCGATCCCGTCTCCGCAAGCAGGGTGCAGCTCAAGACATACGGGCTGCCGCCGAAGCCGGACCCCGCGACGCAGCCGCTGCTGCGCGGGATCTGGGACCGCGGCTTCGGCGCGAAGCTGACGCTTGAGGAGTTTCGCTTCACTCCCCGGGTGATAGAGCAGATCACGAAGCCTACCTATCGTCTGCAGTTCAGGCAAGCCGACGAACTGCCCGTCGCACTGACGAGGTTCGAGACCAGCCCGAACTGGTCGGGGGCCTATATTACGGCTAACCGGGACCGGCAGTTCCTGCAGATTTGGGGCGCCTGGGCGATCCCGAGCAATCTCAAGTTGCCGCCGCCGGAGTTCCGGGGGCCAGCCGGGGTCGGCTATCGCTGCGCCAACTGGATCGGTCTCGATGGGCAGCGGCTTTATTTCAATTCATCACTGCCGCAGATTGGCACCGTCTCGGTGCTGCAGGCGGACGGAACCACCGCCGCCGGGGCATGGACACAGTGGTGGGCGCGCGGGCTCATGAACCCCGTGCCAACGCCGCTCAACCTCGCCGTCGCGCCGGGCGATCAGGTGCTGTGCGTCCTGACGGCCGTAGATCCCCAGACCGTGATCTTCGTCATGGTCGATCTCGACCAGAAGACTTGCATGGCGGTGCAGGCGACCGCGCCGCCGGCGGTACCGATGCCGCCCGGGGTCACCCGTACTGGCACGCCGGACATTGCCGGGGCCACCGCGGAGTGGATTCTCGAGCGCCCCGCCGTCCCGGGCCAGACGAATGCCTACGGGCAGCCGCAGCTCTACAACTTTCCCGATTATAGAGACACCGCGTTCGACTTTTGCGGGGCAGTCGAGGGCGAGAGCGTCGACATCTCGTCTCTGCCTGGGGGGCTGCCGCGGGAGCTGCAGGCGGCGCGCCGGATCCGCATGTTCGATGTGCTCCTCGATCCGGGGCGCACCGCGTTCATCTCGATGCCGTGGAAACTGGACGACACCTCCGTCCATTTGCGCTATGGAGGCTTCCGCTAGGCGCTTCGGGGCGAAGCCCGACAAAATTCTTGTCGATCAAACCGCGATGCCGAACTCGTGGAAGATGCCCTGCATGGCAAGTTGCAGGGCGTCATTGTGGGCATCGATCGGTTTGGGATTGTGGGCGCCGCGCTTTGGATGAAGGGGCTGGGCGGCGGCGGGGAGAGGTTTGATCGCCTTGTTGCGGAGAACGACGAGCGCAGTCATCGCTCGGAGACTGCTGGCGAGCGGTTCGTAGCGACGCGTGCAGCCGATGCGGTAAACGATGTGTTTGCCACGGAGCTTTTTCAGATCATAGGCGGCGTGTCGGGGACCGTACTGTGGGTGCCGGCCATCGCCAAGGGCGCACACCCGAGTGGCGACATCGGAGGCAGTGAAGCCGTTGGGTGAGGGCGACAAGGCGATCCCCGCTTCGACGAAGCGCGCATGCGTGGCTTGTTGAGATCGATGCCGCCGACGATGGTGTTGCCGAACCGCGAGGCGGCAGGAAGTTGTTCGAGAAGATCGTCGGCGATGAAGCATTGATCGATGCAGCTCCTCGCATCGGCAAATCTCTCGAGCACGTCCTTCAGTCGGGACACTACCTCCGGAAACTTCTCCAGGGAGCGACCGCAGTTGAGCTCCTGCGTATTATGGGCTACGGCCTCGATGCGAAGGACGCGTTCGCCTTTGCTATAGATCTTGAGGGTCAGCTTGCCGCAGCGCAGCTTGAAGATCGTCAGATCATAGGTAGGTTTCTCGACGCTGACTTCCCACTCGGCCGATCGCTGGGTTCGGCGATATCTCGGACGATGCCGGTATCCTAGGATCGTCCTGACGGTCTTCAGGTCCAATGGGGCGCGGCTGCGGTCGATCAAGGCCTGAAACACCTGGTCGAGATGCCCGCCCACCTGGAAGACCAGATTGCGACTGTATTCGATCTGATAGCTGGAGTACTGATAGCGAAAGCCGCGGCGCTTCTGCTCGTCGAGGTCGAACGCAAGCACAGACAGGTGTAAATCCAACGCTCGCAGACCTGGCTCAATCGCCCTATAGCCCGGGGCTCGGACAAGGTGTCTGCGATCTTTGCCAAGCCTGCGGCGTCGGAGATGCTCGTAAAGCAGTTCCCGTCCTTGGTAAAGCCGAGGCCCGCCTTGCGCGCCTGGCAGGCGACGTATTCGTGGCCGTTCAATATCACCTGAGCAGGGAACGGCGGATGTCCGCTGATCTTGATGGTTAGATGGCCCCAGTCGGGGTCGAGGATGTGGAACGAATAGTGGTTGACGTAGGGCATCGGCTTTTTTCGTTCGATGTGATGCTTGGCGCTCACATCCCACACCGGTGCCTGGGCGCGACCAACCAGGACCAGAAACAAGCCTTGGGTGACCGTCGTCTTGGCCAAATATTCTTCGGCAGGGTCGTGCTTGCGCTGGCCTGCGGCCCAATCGATCACTGGAATGCCGTGCGCCTTGGCATAGCCGCGAACCCGACGGCTGAAGCGGCCGGCCATCCGCATCAGGTAGGTGTTCTCCAACGTCTCGTCGGACCCGGTCAAAGCCCGCCACCAGACGCGGAACCCGCCGGGATCATGCCCCATCCGGAAGTAGGCGTTCAGG
Organism: uncultured Alphaproteobacteria bacterium; assembly: GCA_963790875.1. Classification (GTDB taxonomy): domain Bacteria; phylum Pseudomonadota; class Alphaproteobacteria; order ATCC43930; family CGMCC-115725; genus AP-15. The sequence goes on along the minus strand of CAWBQT010000008.1, from coordinate 235,613 downwards.
ACGATGCGATCCACGCAATCGTAGCTGCCGCTCAGCAGATCCTGGTAGAGAGTGCTCAGTCGATCGGTCATGCCGGCAGGGTACAACCACCCCGCCGACCGCCCCAAACTGCCCCGCAGGGGCCACTTTTCGCAGCTCAGTCTGCGAAAAAGCGTAGTCTCTTATGACCCCAATCAACGAGGAACACGCTACTTCTCCGTGCGTCCGCTTAACAAGGGGACCGCCGTGAAGATCGAGGGTGAGTGGATCGGCGCCGGCATCATCATCGCCACCCAAGGCGCTGACATCATCCTCGGTCAAGTAGTTGACTGCATTGGCAAAATCTGTTTCGGTCGGACGATCACGACGGCGCGCAGCTTGACATGGCTTGCCCGCATCTCTCACCCCTGTTCGGAAGCGATGCAGAAACAGGAGGTAGAGGAGGTCGGACAGCATCATCGCCGCCGGTAAGTCAAAACCCAGGCGAGGACTATGTTGCGCAACGTCGGGCAATGCAGGCCCGAGCCATTGGCCGCCATGGTGCCGGCGACATCCGAGATCATCATCGTCTCCGGCCTATTCATCGCCTTTCGCGAGCGGCGCCGGCGCGCGCAGGCACGGGCGAGCGCCACGCCCGCTTGACGCTTGTCAGCGGTCGGGAACAGAGTTTGCCGATGAACGACGCCGATGCCGACGCGCTGATCCTCGACAGCCTCGACCGCTTCCTCGAGCGCGCGGTCAAACCCCAGGTGCACGCGCTCGAGCACGACGACGTCTGGCCGGCGGCGATCGTCGCCGAGATGCAGGCGCTCGGCCTGTTTGGCGCGACGATCTCGGCCGATTACGGCGGCCTCGGCCTCGGCGCCGGCACCTATGCCAAGATCGTCGAGAAGGTCTCGACCGTCTGGATGTCGTTAGCCGGCATCTTCAACTCGCACCTGATCATGGCCGCCGCAGTCGAGCGTTTCGGCACCGCAGCGCAGAAGGCAACCTGGCTGCCGCGCTTCGCCACCGGCGAAATTCGCGGCGGTCTCGCGCTGACCGAGCCCGACTGCGGCACCGATCTGCAAGCGATCCGCACCGCGGCGCGGTGCGACGGCACCGATTACGTGGTGAACGGCACCAAGACCTGGATCTCGAACGGCATCCATGGCCAGATCTTTGCGCTGCTCGTCAAAACCGATCCGGCGGCCGAGCCGCGCCATCGCGGCATGAGCCTCTTTCTCGCCGAGAAGGGACCGGGCTTCGCGGTCGGCCGCAAGCTCGAAAAATTGGGCTACAAGGGCATCGACACGGCCGAGTTGATCTTCAGCGATTACCGCGTCCCCGCCGACCGGCTGATCGGCGGAGTCGAGGGCCGCGGCCTGCAGCAGGCGCTCGGCGGGCTGGAATTGGGCCGCATCAACGTAGCCGCGCGCGGCGTCGGCATTGCCCAGGCGGCGCTCGACGCGGCGGTTGCCTATGCCCAGTTGCGCAAGACATTCGGCAAACCGATCGCCCAGCACCAGGCAATCCAGCTGAAGCTCGCCGACATGGCCACCCGGGTGCGCGCGGCGCGCCTCTTACTCGAAGACGCGGCGCGCGCCTACGACAACGGTGAACGCTGCGACATGGAGGCCGGGATGGCCAAGCTCTTCGCCTCCGAGACCGCGGTCGAGGTCAGCCTCGAAGCGATGCGGATTCATGGCGGGTACGGCTATTCCAAGGAGTTCACGATCGAGCGTCTCTACCGCGATGCGCCGTTCCTGTTGATCGGCGAAGGCACCAACGAATTGCAGCGCATAATCATCGCTCGCCAATTGATCGAGCGAAACCCGGTATGACCCGCACCCCGGCAGAGCTTCGCCTCGGCGGTTCGAAGAGCCCCGGCGCCTAAATCGGCTGAAATTCGGCGAGCCGCAGCGCCCTCTGGTCGAAAGTCAGGGTCGCCGAACAGCCCGCTTTCGCACCGAGCGCGCCGATCAGCGCGTCGGCAAACGAAGCACGGCCCTCTTTGAGAGCCACCATCGCCGTAAAAACCTCCTGCTCGCTCTCGACGACGAGCACATCGGTTTGCAGCACCTGCTCGATCGCCGCGGCGATCGCGCGATCGGTGAGGCCATAGGCGCGTTCGAGAACCCAGGCTGCTTCCGCCAGGGCGACGACGCTGAGGAAACCGGGGTTCCGTTCGTCGAGCCGGTGCTCGAAGATTTCCGTCGCCTGCGGCGACTGAACCGGGTCGTCTTGCGCCAGATAACGGACCAGGACATTCGTGTCGAGCCCGATCATTGCCGCCGGCGAGGCGCCGTGCGCAACGCAGCACCCTCGGCGGCAGCCTCGCTCATTTCGGCGAGGGTCACCGGCCGCCCACGAGCCTCGACAATGCCGCGCAGCGCCGCTGCTGGCCGCTTCGGGAGCAAAACCACGCTGCCGTCCGGATGGACAAAAAACTTGATCCGGTCGCCGGGCTTCACTCCGAGGTGTTGCCGGATAGCCTTCGGTATTGTTGCCTGACCTTTTGCCGTCAGCGCGGATTCCATCGTCTGTCCATTACATACCCGAAAAAGTAATACTACCAGGCGGGCGCCGCGTCAACGGTCAGTTTGGCGCTTAACCGGGCGGCGCGGCCATGCGATCATGCGGCGTCCAGAAGAACCGACGGAGGCCGCCATGCCGAAATATATGCTGGTCAGCTTCAAGACCTGCCCCTGGGTGCAGCGTTCGGCGATCGTGCTGCGCGAAAAGAATACCGAATTCGAACTCCGCCATATCGAACCCGACAACCGGCCAGATTGGTTCCTAGCGATCTCGCCGCACAAGAAGGTTCCGGTTCTGCGCATCGACGATAACGTGTCGCTGTTTGAATCGAACGCGATCAACGAATACCTCGACGAGACGATCGTCCCGCGGTTGCATCCGACGGACCCCGTTGAGCGGGCGATCAACCGCGCCTGGACCGATTATGTGCCGACCTTCGCCGGCACCGTGACCGCGACTGCCTATGCCGATACCGAGGCCGATTACGACAAGGCGGCGGAACAGATCCCGGCGCCGTTCGAGCGGCTCGAAAAGGCGTTGGAAAAGCAGGGCAGCGGACCGTTCTTCAACGGCAGCGAATATTCCCTGGTCGACGCCGCCTATGCGCCGTTCCTGCAGCGCTATTTCTTCCTCGACCGGGTGAAGAAGCTCGGCCATATCGAGAACTTCCCGCGGCTCAAGGCCTGGGCCGAAGCATTGATGAGCCGCGCTTCGACGCATTCCTTCCCGCCGGACGCGTTCGAGGCGATGTATCGCGAAGGCCTCAGGCGCCGCGACAAGTGGGTCTCGCGCTTCATCGCGCCGCAGCGGGCCGCGGCGGAATAATGCGACTACCCTCGCAGGTGCCGGGCGGCGCTCTGTTGGACGCCGCCCGGATGTCCTGACGCCTGCGCGGCGCTCGTTGGACGCCGCCCGGATGTCCTGACGCCTGCGCAGCGCTCGTTGGACGCCGCCCGGACATCTTGACGCCTGCGCGGCGCTCGTTGGACGCCGCCCGGATGTGCTGACGCCTGCGCAGCGCTCATTGGGGGCCGTCCGCGCAGCGGCGATTGCGACACCATCGATCGATAGCCGTCGCGATTTTGGTTTCGCTGTCGCGACCCCATATTAATGGGATGCGAATTCACCCGCACGCCGAAGCGACCTACCGGGTAATCCCGCTGCCGAATGGGAGTTTTGGCGTCGAAGTCACGATCCCGAATACCTATCCGACGACGGTCAGCCCGTTTGCCACCGAGGCCGCGGCGGAAGCCTGGATCGTGCAGAAGAAACAGCGGGTCGAGGCAGAAGGCGTGGCCCAGAAATGGTTTCGGCGCGGGACGTGGTGAACCGCGGCTCGGAAGCCGGCAGGGGTCATCAAGGGACGAGGCGATAGCCGCCGGTTTCGGTGACGAGGATCTCGGCATGAGCCGGATCGCGCTCGATCTTCTGCCGCAGGCGGTAGACGTGGGTTTCGAGGGTATGGGTCGTGACCGCGGCATTGTAGCCCCAGATTTCGCCCAACAGGATCTCGCGCGCGATCGCCTGGTCGCCGGCCCGGTGGAGGTATTTTAGGATCGCGGTTTCCTTTTCGGTCAGCCTAACCTGTCTGCCGCCGCGCGGGTCGGTCAGGAGCTTGGCGCTGGGGCGAAACGTAAAGGGGCCGATCGGGAATTCCGCACCGTCGCTCTGTTCACTCTGCCGCAAATTGGCGCGCAGCCGCGCCAGCAGCACGCTCAAGCGAAACGGCTTCGTCACATAATCGTCGGCACCGGCATCAAGCCCGAGGATCGTGTCGGCGTCGCTGTCAGCGCCGGTCAACATAACAATCGGCGCCTGGATGCCGGCGCGCCGGAACCGGCGGCAGAGTTCGCGCCCGTCCAGGTCGGGAAGCCCGAGGTCGAGCAGGATGGCGTCGAACCGCTTGCCTTCGACCAGCTCGATCGCATCGGCTGCGGTGGCGCAGGCGACGGCGACGAACTCGCCGTGCAGCTCTAGCTGCTCGCTCAGCGATTGACGCAGTGCGTCGTCGTCCTCGACGATCAAGATCCTGCGGCCAGCCCTCATCATCCCTTCCGCCGTGCCGGATTGAGCGCCCATCGGCAATCGAAGCAGCCGGCGAGCTGCGCACCCGTTGTTCGCCGACCGAGCACGCGTCATCCCCGGCGCGCGGCCTCGTGACCGCGCGTCGCCGCCATCGGCATGCTGCTGGTCAGCGCTGCACCGATTGCGGTTGCCGGCCGCTCGCCAAAAGTACCATATGGCGCGCGGCCATGGAGAAGGAACAGGGTGCCAGATCGCGATACCAAGCGGACGATCCCTGAAGGCGCCATGGCGTCGGAGGAGGCGGCGCGCGCGCTCGGCGCGGCCATCACGGCGCTACGCCGCGGCGATCCGGTTTTGATCCGGGATGACGAAATCAGCGTCCTGACCATCGCCGCCGAACTGGCGACTGAGGAAAATTTGCGGCGGCTGCGCGAAGTGTCGAAAGCGCCGGCGCGGGTCGTATTGACGCGCCGCCGTGCCGTGGCGCTCGGTCTCGCGCCGCGCGACGAATTGTCCGGCGCCGTGACCATATCCGTCGCCGCCGACTTGCCGGTCGCGGTGATCCGCAATCTCGCCGATCCGGCCGCCTCGCTCGGGGCCGAACCGCCGGGGTTCGGCGCCGCGCCGCTTGCCGCCAAAGGCGGCGCATTGGCCGCCGTGGCGCTTGCCAAACTCGCCGCGCTCTTGCCCGCGGCCTTGGTGCTGCGCCTCGGGACGGCCGAGGCCGCGCTCTATGGCCGGCGCCAAGATCTGTCCGCGATCGAGGCCGAGGCGCTGCTGAAGCGAGACGGTCCGGCGGCCGGGATCGAGCGTGTCGCCGAGGCGCGGGTGCCGCTCGCCGACGCGGAAGATGCCCGGCTGATCGCGTTTCGGCCGAGCGACGGCGGCGTCGAGCACCTCGCGATCGTCATCGGCCGCCCCGATGCGTCCACCCCGATCCTGGTTCGGTTACATTCCGAATGCTTTACCGGCGATCTGTTGGCGAGCCTGCGCTGCGATTGCGGCGACCAGCTGCGCGGCGCGATCGCTGCTATCTCGGCGGCGGGCGGCGGTGTGCTCCTGTATCTCGCGCAGGAGGGCCGCGGCATCGGCCTCGTCAACAAGTTGCGCGCTTACCAGTTGCAGGATGCCGGTTTCGATACGTTCGACGCCAACGAGCAGCTTGGCTTCGACGCGGACGAGCGCGTTTATCTGCCCGCCGCGCAGATGCTGCGCCGGCTCGGCTTCGGCACGATTCGCCTCTTGACCAACAACCCCGAGAAGATGGCGGCACTCGAACGCTACGGCATCCGCATCGTCGAACGCGTCCCGCATGTCTTCGCGTCAAACGGCCATAACGAACGCTACCTGCGCACCAAGGCGACCCGGAGCGGGCATCTTCTCTAGGCGATGTCGAGGCGGGGGCCGGCGGGATCGGGTCGGATGGAGCTCATTGTCCGGGCCGGCGGCGAAGCCGAGTGGGCGGGGCGGCGGTTGCGTTGCGCGGTCGGCCGCAGCGGTGTCGTCGCCGACAAGCGCGAAGGCGACGGCGCCAGCCCGGCGGGCCTCTGGCCGATGCGCGAGGTGCTGTTCCGCCGCGACCGCCTCGGCACGGTTGCGACGGCGCTGGCGACACGCGGGCTCGAACGCGAAGACGGCTGGTGCGACGACCCTGCCGACGCAGCCTATAATCGCCGGGTCGGCCTGCCATACCGGAGCCGATGCGAAAAATTGTGGCGGGCCGACCACCTCTACGACATCGTCGTGCCGCTCGGCTATAACGACGACCCGGTCGTGCCCGGCGCCGGCAGCGCAATTTTCCTCCATGTCGCCCGGCCGGATTTCGCACCGACAGCGGGTTGCGTCGCACTCGCTCTCGACGATCTCTTGGCGTTGCTGAGTACGGCGACGCCGGACGCGGAGGTGCGGATCGTTCCGGGCTAGCCCAACTTCTGTTAGACGGCGCCGCGCGCGCCGAAGATCGCGGTGCCGACCCGCACGTGGGTCGCGCCAAAGCGGATCGCCGTCTCGAAATCGGCGCTCATCCCCATGCTGAGGAGTTCGAGGCCGTTCCGCCGCGCGATTTCGCGCAGCAGCGCGAAATGCGGCGCCGGCGGTTCGTGCTCCGGCGGCACGCACATGAGACCCGAGATCGGCAAGCCGAGCCGGTCGCGGCATTCGCCGATGAACGCATCGGCCGCCTCGGGCAAGATCCCGGTTTTCTGCGGCTCCTCGCCGGTGTTGACTTCGATCAGACAGGGCAGGCGGCGCCCGCTGCGCGCCATCTCGGCGGCGAGCGCCGCGGCGAGGCGCGGCCGGTCGAGGCTCTCGATCACGTCGAACAGCGCGACGGCGTCCTTTACCTTGTTGGTTTGCAGCGGCCCGATCAGATGCAGGGCGAGATCCGGAAATGCGTCGCGCAGCGCCGGATATTTCGCCTGCGCCTCCTGCACCCGGTTCTCGCCGAACAGCCGATGGCCGGCGGCGAGCGCCGCCCGCACGCTCGCCACCGGATGGGTTTTGCTGACCGCGACGAGGGCGACGCTCTGCGGCGGCCGCCCCGCGGCCCGTGCGGCGCCGGCGATCCGGTCGTGGACGGCGGCGAGGTTGGCCGCGATAATCCCTTCCATAGACGCTCCATTCCTGGCACAAGAGCCCGGCCGGTTTCAGCCAGAAAAGGCCGCTCCGCCGAGGATCGCCCGATGCCCGTCGCTCATTACCGCCTCTCGACGGCGCTTGCCGCAAGTCTTTCGTTGATGCTCGCCGCCTGCGGCTCGACCCCGCCCGCCCCGTCGGCGTCGGCGTCGGGTGCGGCCGGTGCCCAAGGGCAGCAAGCCGCGGCGAAGCCTTCGGGCGGCATCGATACCGAGGCGACGCTGTGGACCGTGCTCGGCCTCGCCAAGGAGGGGTCGCACCGCGACCCGGGGCCGCAGACCGGAACCAAGGTCAGCCCGATATTGTGGCAGGCGGCGCTCGATACGCTGCATTGGGTGAAGCTCGCCTCAGAGGATCCGCTTGGCGGTTCGCTCGTCACCGATTGGTATTCGCCGCCGGACAAACCCGACGAGCGTTTCCGGATCGATGTGTTCATCCTGTCGTACTATCTGAATTCCAATGCGGTCGCGGTTACCGTCGACCGTCAGGTGCGCGGGCCGGATGGCCAATGGGTCGAAAGCACGGTCGACAGAAAGGTCCAGGAAGACCTGGAGACCAAGATCCTCTATCGGGCCCGCCAGCTGAAGCAGCAGTGGATCTCGGAATTGAAGAGTTGACGGCATCCCCACCCGGCCGGCAGCCGCATCGGCGGAGCCTCGACGGTGACGACGTCGTTTCGGCGCCATCTCAGAAAGAAACATAGAACCGATGGCGCGCTACAACTTCCGAGAAACCGAGGCAAAGTGGCAGCGCATCTGGAACGGCCGCGAGCTTTTCACGGTCGTCGCCGAGCGCGAGCGACCGAAATATTACATGCTCGAGATGTTCCCCTATCCGTCGGGCAAGCTGCATGTCGGCCATGTCCGCAATTATACGATGGGGGATCTGGTCGCCCGTTACCGGCGCGCGCAAGGTTTCAACGTCCTTCATCCGATGGGATGGGACGCCTTCGGTCTGCCGGCCGAGAACGCCGCGATCGCGGAGCAGACCCACCCGACGGTCTGGACCTCTCGGAACATCGCGACGATGCGCGCCCAGCTGCAGCGCATGGGCTTTGCCTATGACTGGTCGCGCGAGATCGCCACCTGCCATCCGGAGTATTACCGCCACGAACAAAAGATGTTTCTCGACTTCCTCGCCGCCGACCTCGCCTACCGCAAGGAAGCCTGGGTCAATTGGGACCCGGTCGAGAACACGGTGCTCGCCAACGAGCAGGTGATCGACGGCCGCGGCTGGCGCTCCGGCGCCGGTGTCGAAAAACGGCTGTTGTCGCAATGGTTCTTGCGAATTACCGCCTATGGCGAAGAACTGCTGGAGGCGCTCCGCCAACTCGACCGCTGGCCCGAGCGCGTGCGGCTGATGCAGGAAAATTGGATCGGTCGCTCGGAGGGCGCGCGCGTCTCGTTCGCGATCGCCGGCGACGCTGCCGGCGCGGGCGAGACGATCGAGGTCTTCACGACCCGGCCGGACACGCTCTTCGGAGCCTCCTTTCTCGCCCTTTCGCCGAACCACCCCTTCGCGCAGCGGCTCGCCGAACGCGATGCCGGCCTCGCCCGGTTCATCGCCGAATGCAACCGTCTCGGCACCAGTGAAGCGGCGATCGAGTTGGCCGAGAAACGCGGCCGGGCGACCGGCCTCGACGCGGTCCACCCGCTCGACGACAGCCGCCGCGTTCCGGTCTATGTCGCAAATTTCGTGTTGATGGAGTATGGCACCGGGGCGATTTTCGGCTGCCCGGGGCACGACCAGCGCGACCTCGAATTCGCCCGTAAATACGGGCTGCCGGTCATTCCGGTGGTGCTGCCGCTCGATGCCGATCCGGCTAGGTTTGCGATCGCCGACGAGGCCTATGTCGACGACGGCACGCTGTTCAACTCAGATTTTCTCGACGGCCTCAAGGTCGACGAGGCAAAGCGCGCCGTCGGCGAGCGGCTCGAGGCGCTGCAGCGCGGCCGGCGCGTCACGGCTTATCGCCTGCGCGACTGGGGCGTATCGCGCCAGCGCTACTGGGGCTGCCCGATCCCGGTCATCCATTGCGGTGATTGCGGCATCGTGCCGGTGCCGGAAGCCGATCTGCCGGTGACCCTGCCCGAGGACGTCAGCTTCGCTGCGCCGGGCAACCCTCTGGCGCAGCACCCGACGTGGCAGCATGTCGCTTGCCCAAAATGCGGCCGGCCGGCCCGGCGCGATACCGACACCCTCGACACCTTCTTCAACTTGTCGTGGTATTTTCTGCGGTTCTGTTCGGCGCGCGCGGCCGACGCCTTCGAGCGCGAGGCGGTCGATTACTGGATGCCGGTCGACCAGTATATCGGTGGCGTCGAGCACGCCGTCCTGCACCTCCTCTATTCGCGCTTTTACTGCCGGGCGCTCGAACGTTGCGGCTATCATGTTCCCGACGAGCCGTTTGCCGGACTGTTCACCCAAGGCATGGTCTGTCATCAAACCTACCAGAGCGAGAACGGGGATTGGCTGTTTCCGGAAGAGGTTTCGACCGATCCGCAGGGACGGCTGGTCGATACCGCCGGTCGCCCGGTAATCGCCGGCCGGCACGAAAAGATGAGCAAGTCGAAGAAGAACGTCGTCGGTCTCGATGCGATCGTCGACACCTACGGCGCCGATACCGCGCGGCTCTATCTATTGTCGGACAGCCCGCCCGAGCGCGACCTCGAATGGACCGAGACCGGGATCGAGGGGATCTGGCGCTACGTCAACCGGCTGTGGCGGATGGTCAGCGAGCCGCCTGCGGCACTGCCGCCGTTCGGCACGCCGTTGCCGGCGGCGCTCAGTCCGCCGCTTGCCGGGCTGCGCCGGACGACGCATCGGACGATAGCCGCGGTCACCGACGACCTCGACAAGTTCCGTTTCAATCGCGCCGTCGCGCGGATTCGCGAATTGACCAATGCGCTCGACGAGCTGCCGCCCGCGGTGTTGGCGGCGGATCCGGGCGCGCCGGCGGTGTTGCGCGAAGGGCTCGAAACCTTGACGCGACTGTTGGGACCGATGATGCCGCACCTTGCCGAGGAGATGTGGCAAGTGCTGGGCGGCGATGACCTGCTCGCGACGGTGCCGTGGCCGCAGGCCGATCCCGACCTCGTCCGCGACGATCAGGTGACGATCGCTGTCCAGGTCAACGGCAAGCTGCGCGCGACCCTGGAATTGCCGCAAGATACGGTGCCGGCCGCCGTCGAGGATGCGGCACTGGCATTGCCGCAGGTCGTGCGCTGGCTCGGCGGCCAGGCGCCGCGCAAGGTCATCGTCGTGCCGAACCGGATTGTCAGCATCGTTGCATGACATGCAGGGGTGCAGCATGCGGCGGCGCGAGCCGCCGGACGCTCGCGCATCGCCGGCACTCGTCATCGCGCTGCTGTTCGCCCTCTCGGGCTGCGGCTGGACGCCGCTTTACGCCAATGCGGAGACCGGACCGGCGAATGCTGAGTTGCGCGCCATCCGCGTCGACCCGATACCGAACCGCGTTGGCCAGCGCCTGGAGCTGGCATTGCGCGAGTCGCTCAACCCGACCGGCGAGCCGACTACGGCCCGCTATCGGCTGCAGACCGGCCTAAGCTACACGCTCTCCAATGTCGGCCTGATTTCGCAGGGCACCGCAACTATCGGCCGGGTCGACCTCACCGCGACGTATCATTTGATCGATTTGAAAAGCGGCACCTTCCTGTTCACCGACACCGTGCATACGCAAAATTCGTTTGCCCTCAATCCGAACCAATACTCGACCGTCGTCGCCGAGAACGATTCGGCGGTGCGCGGCGTCGTCGAAATCAATGAGGAGATGGTGACGCGGCTGACCTTTTTCCTGCAGGCCCGCCTTGCGAAGCAACCCGCGAAGCCTAGCTGAGATGCCGTGAACCTGCCGAGCGCGCGGGTCGCCGCCTTTCTCGAGCGCCCCGATCCGGAAATTCGCGCCGTGCTGCTCTACGGCCCGGAAGCGGGGCTGGTGCGCGAGCGGGCCGACCGGCTGGCGCGGTTCGTCTGCCCGGCGCTCGGCGATCCGTTCCGCGTCGCCGAGCTCTCCGGACCGGGCCTCGCCGACGACCCGGCCCGCCTCGGCGACGAAGCGGCGCAGCTCAGCCTTACCGGCGGCCGGCGGGTCGTGCGGGTGCGCGGCGCCGGCGACGCCCAGGCGAAGCTGTTCGCGGGCTTTCTCGACGCGCCGCCGGGCGACGCGCTGATAGTCGTCGAAGCCAGCGAACTGGCGCGCGGGTCGACGTTGCGCCGGGCATTCGAAGCCGCGCCGCGCGCCGCGGCGATCGCCTGCTATCCCGACACCGCGCGCGAGCGCGCCGTCCTGATCCGCGAGAGCCTGGGGGCGCATCGGATCACCGCGAGCGCCGAGGCCGTCCACTATCTCGTCGACCATCTCGGCGCCGACCGCCTGCTGACGCGATCCGAACTCGAAAAGCTCTCGCTCTATGCCGGGGAGGGCGGCCGCGTCGAACTCGACGATGCCAGGCTGTCGGTCGGCGACAGCGCCGCACTCGATCTCGACGATGCGGTGATGGCCGCCGCCGACGGCGACGCTGCCCGCCTCGACCGCGTCCTCGACCGGATCTTCCAGGAAGGGACCTCGCCGGTGACCGTGGTGCGCGCCGCGCTGCGCCACCTGCAACGCCTGCACGCGCTCGCCGCCGTGGTTGCGGCCGGAACGCCGGTCGCCGACGCGCTGCGCCGCGCCCGTCCGCCGATCTTCTACCAGCATGAGGATCATTTTCGTCGCCAGCTCGGAAAATGGCGCGACAGAGGGTTGCGGGCAGCGCTCGATCGACTCGCCCGCGCCGAGGTGAACATGAAGCAGACCGGGTTCCCGGCCGAAACCCTGTGCCGAGGAGCGCTGACGGCGCTCGTCCTCGCAGCGCGCGAAACCGCCGGCTGACCACGGAGCGTGGCGAAGATTCCGCTTGCCCCGGTTCGCTCGCCGGCAATATCTCCTCGCCCGGCAGGGGTGCCGCGGCGGGCCGTTCTCGTCTCTCGGCGTGCGCCGCCAACCTATTGATCCACAGGGGGGGTCGGCGAATGCGTCATCCGCTCGGGCTGGGCGCGCTCTTGTGCCTCGCGGCCTGTTCCTCAGGCTCGGACAACTCGGCGAAATTGACCCTGAACGACCCCTATTGGGCGCACGTCAACGTCCAGGCGGTCATCACGAACAGCACTGACTGCGACAACCGCGGACCCGGTTACGTGGCCACCAAAGAATTCGTCATGACGAAGGACACCACCCACTCGATCGAAGCCCCTAACGCCGAAATCATTTGCTGGCGGCACGACCGCGATCCGAACAACCCGGTCGCCGGCGATTGGTCGGATTGGAGCAAAGCGACGCTGTTTCCAGGCCAATCGGCGAATACCGACCTTTGATGTTCATGTACCTTTGATGTCCATGTAATAGAATTGGCCAGCCCGGTTCGCAGGAGGAATTCGCGATGTCGCAGCACCACGTCTTGCACGCCGCTCCGGAAACTTGCCATTGGGGCTTCTTCGATGCCGGGCTGAAGCCGGTGTTGGCGGTGGCTTCCGGCGACACCGTAACCCTCGACAGCGTTTCGGGCGGCCCCGATGTGCTGCCGCAGGGTTCGGGCTTCGAGATATTGCCGGAGCATTTGGCGATCCACCGGGCGTTGGCGCCGCAGCTCGGCGCGCATATCCTGACCGGGCCGATCGCGGTCGCCGGGGCGGAGCCGGGCGATGTGCTCGAAATCGAGATCCTGTCGATCGACTGCCGGCAGAATTGGGGCTACACCCGCATCCGGCCGCTGTCGGGGACGTTGCCCGAGGACTTTCCGCTGCGCCGGACCTGGCACACCGCGATCGACCGGCAGCGCGGCATCGGTACGCTGCCCTGGGGCGCCGAGATCGAGCTGGCGCCGTTCTTCGGCGTGATGGGGGTGGCGCCGCCGCCCGTCTATGGCGCCGTCACCTCGATCGTGCCGCGCGAATTCGGCGGCAATATGGACCTCAAGGAATTGACCGCCGGCACGACCCTGTATCTGCCGGTCTGGGCGCCCGGCGCCTTGTTTTCGGCCGGCGACGGCCATGGCGTGCAGGGCGACGGCGAGGTCTGCGTCACGGCGCTCGAAACGGCCTTGAGCGGCACCTTTCGCCTGACGCTGCGCAAGGACCTCGGCTTTGCCCTGCCGCGAGCGGAGACGCCGTCGCACCACATCACGATGGGCTTCGACGAGGATCTCGACGATGCGGCGAAGACCGCGCTGCGGCAGATGATCAAGCTCATTGGCGAACGCCTCGGCTTGCCGGCCGAGGATGCGTATATGTTCTGCAGCCTCGCCGTCGACCTGCGGGTGACCCAGCTGGTCGACGGCAACAAGGGCATCCACGCGATGTTAAAAAAACCTAATATCCTACCGGACGGAAGGCCGCGCTTCACGCAAACCGTCGGCTGACCGCCACACGACATATTCGAATGCCTCCATCGTGGTTGGTCCCAAAATCCACTAAGGCGTGGTCCCTACGGTACCGCCCGCGAGCTTTCGTCCGGCCTCGGTGGTCAGGGTCGCCGCAAGCAGCCGGTCGAGCCGGCTGTCGAGATCGGCGCGGTGTTGGGCGAGGGTACTGTCGTTGAGAATAGTTGGAGAACCAACCTCCCGGTTGGACGGGTGCATCACGTCTTGCGACCCGTGCAAAAGGATCGCCCTCGCCTGCATCTATTATAAAGCACGCGAGGGCCAAGCCGGTCCTACTTACAACTCCGGAGACTCAGAGCAGCTCTGGAGTGAACGGATAGAATTGCCAAGTGCCGTCGGTCGGTTCTTGGCCAACGCCAGGCTTGCTATAGTCGCACACGCCCTTCCGGAAGATCGCCTTTAGTTCTGTAGCTTCCACGTCTGTGAACGTTACCTTGTAAAGGCCCACGTCGATCGGCATGAGTTGGCACTTGATGACGTTGTTCTCCAATGGCTCGCCGGCAACCAACCGAGGAATGGAAAAGGCTGGGTACAGCTTGTTGCAGGTCGTGTCACCTCGATAAACCTGCAATTGTGCGATCTTCACTGTTCCTTGGTGCGTAAAGCAGGCGTCGACGAGGCCCTTTGGCTTGGCACGTTCGATCTGCCGCAATGTTGGGGGAACTGAACCGGCGGCCGACAGATCGGTGAGCCATTCGTCCATTTGCGTAAGCGCGTGACTCAACACCGGGCTGGTGTCGCTGAAAAGGCCGTTACCCAGTGGTGGCGACATGCCATTTTCGATCAGCATGACTTGATTATCGAAGTTACCATTGGCGTCGACCAGTCGCTGCCGGATCGAGAAGGAGTGGAAGCGCGAGTGGACCTCGTTGGGGTTCTCCGGCTGATCGACATAGCCGCGATAATCGATGATCGGAGTATGGCTCAAGCCCAAACCGCCATCGGTCACGCGTCCGCTATTGTAAGCAGTATCGATGGCGGTGATGTCGCCAACTGTCCGGGTGGTGACGTAGTTGCCGTCATCGTCGTAGCCGCCGATGTTCTTGTTCAAGTCGAGAAACTGCTGCTTGGTGATGGCGCCGGCATTGAGGGCTTCGAGCCCATATTGGATGCCGACATTATCGAGTGGCCGGCGCGCGAAGCCGGTCTTCGGGTCGCGTCCAAAGATGTTGACCATATGGTCATAGATGTCACACCGGACTCCGGTCGGATTTTTCGTTGCGTCGTATTGTGTCCTTTTGGGAATGATCGAATTGCATGTGCCGCCCTGCGCCTTGATGCGAATGGCGTCGGGGGCGCCGATCGTAGTCAGGGTCGTGACCGTGGGATACCCTGAGGCGGCCTCAATCTGCGCGTCGGACCAGGTTAATTTAGTCCGGGTCGTGAGGTAATTTTCGAACAGATCCGCGTCGGTGATGTTGTTTACCATCCCTGCGGTGAGCTCAGGGAAGGAGCATCCCATAACAAGCCCGTCCAGGAGACCGGGATATTCGTCAGCGGTAGGATAGCTCGCCTCGGTGCCGCCGGAGCAGCCGTACCCAATCGTAAACGCTACGGGTCCGAAGTTCTCGATAAAGCGAGATTTCGTCATCGCCAACGTCTCGGCGGCGAGCAGATCCTGGCAGCTGTTGCCGTAAACATTCAGGCTGTTGGCGGCAAGTCCGTACCCCTGCCGCAGCATCAGATCCTTCGAGGATCCCGCCGTTACCGATGCTGGCACCTTGGATGTACCAGCCGCCGACACAGCCACCGCCAAGTGTATAGACTAGCCGGTGGTTCCATGCGGCCGGAGGATTAAAAGATGTCGGCGGCGCCTCTTTCGTGGGATCGTGCAGGATCGCCGTCTCGTAGATGCCCCGGTTGATCGTGCCGGTTCTCGACGCGCACGATGTAAGGAACGGTCTTTCCCTGGCTGGTTGTGGTCCTCGCAAGATCCGCGGGATAGACGGTACGGCTCGGGAGCGGTTTGAACACGCCTCCGGTCGTTTTGTAGACGTAGTCGATCCGGGTGGCGGTCGAGCAGTCCGTATCGAGGGCAGGACCGAGCGTCTTGGTAGAAGCGGGCAGCGGGAAAAGCTGCGTCATGCAATAGAACGGCTTCTCGTGTGGACCGGAAAAAATTGGCCCGGCAATCGGATAGTCCGTCAATGCCAAACGGCCGGTGAGATACGGTTGGTTCTTCTTATCAAGAGCCACAGCCGTCAGATCGCTCTGGCCAATATCCAATCCTTGGACCAAGCCCATTAAGGAACGACCTCCAGCTATAGCCTGAAAGCGCTTGGTGACATTCTGGCCATTCAAGAAAACATAGACATCGCTCAGCGCCACACCGGACGGCACGGTGACTTGGGCCAGCACGACCTCGCCGCTGACGATATCCGGCCGCGAGGAAAGGCTCACAATGTCGATTTGGTTTGAAGTTGCCTTGGCAACTATGGACATTGCAGCAAATACAATGACTGCTGCGGCAAAGAAAGTAGTACGAAAAACCCACTGAAGCTTCAGAGAGCGATTTCGCATTGTTTCCCCCATGTTTTTTTCGTGCATGCCCAAGCTACTGGCATCAGCGAGCGGCCTCAGAGCCAACGGTTAACGTTAATTTAATCCGGCATAGTTCAATCCCGGTGTCGCATAACGCGCATATCTCAGCCGCGATGAACGCATGGCATTTTGAAAATGATAATGAGATGGGCGTAAATTTTTGAAGATTAGGCGGTGCAGCAGGTACCGCGGGATGACACAGACGAGTGGGCCGGCACATCCGCGCCCGTATAGGGTCTTGGTGTCAAAGACCAACTCCGACGGCAATGAGATCGTTGGGGTTCCTGTACCGGAGATTGCCGCACCTCTGGCGACTTACGCCGACTGGAGCGTTCGGGGGGCGGGTCATTCGCCGGGCGTTGCATGCTATTTCTACGCGTCCACACTGCCCTTTGCGGCAACCCGCGCAGCGCGGCTAGCGGATGGCGATTCGCGGCTTGCGTTTCACGAGCGGTTTGCCAGTAAGGCAGTCCACGTGGCAGAGGTGCAAGCCGCTGCCAACGCCTTGGTCACCCAGCGACTTCTGCTCCCCGAGGACGTGTCGGTGTACGTCAACGCCGCAAAGTCGGAGACTTTGTTCCCATAAGGCGTTTGGCACTTGTTGAGCGCTGTTCGCTGGCCACCTGCCTTTTTGACCGCCAACACGCGCCTGTGGCGTCAGCGGCGTCCCGTTGACCTCCGCGACGCGCTGCCGCGTAGCGCGTCGCGCACCGCGTTCGCGATCACCGCCGGCGGCGCGGCGGCCTTCCACACAAGCGCAGCTCGTTGATGAGGGGCGGCTCCGCTGGACATCTGCACGGGCGTGTTCGAATGCGCCTCGGCTGTCCTTTACAGCCTGAGCCTCTCCACCTCGTCTTGTGTGAGCCGCTCTTTGGTCCGGTCGTAGAGCTTGGTCGTTCGAGGGCTTTCATGCGCCGCCATCTCCTGCGCGTGTTCGAGCGCACCGCCGTTGGCGAGGTAGGCGGTGATCCCGGTGGCGCGGAAACGTGAGGCAGCCTATGGCCTCTGCGATGCCGGCCGCGGCCGCGCGCCGTCGGATCATCCGCCAGGCGTCCGGCTGGCTCATCGGCTTGTCGGAGAGTGCGCTACCGTTGTGCCCGCGGGCGGTACGGAACAGCCAGCCTTTTCGGTCTCCGGTAATGCCGGCGGTGTCGATATAGGCGCGCAAAGCCTCGGCTAGCGCATGATGGCACGGCATCGGTGCTGCTTGCCACCTTACTCATGCAGCCGGACCGTCCAGCCGGCACCGCGCGGCTGGAGATCTTCGACCTTCATTTTCAAGGCCGCGTTGATCCGCGCAAAGGAATAGGTGAGGGTGGCGATCAATGCCCGATCGCGCAGGTCGCGCAATGTCGTGTCCGGGGTCGACTTGAGCAATTTGCGCCACTCGGTGCCTTCGAGAACCGGCGTCTTGCCGGTCTTCACGACATGCTTGGGCCCGCGCACCGCCGCGGTCGGGTTGGTCGGCACGATCTGACCGATCACCAGCCAATCAAACAGCATGCGCACGGCGGCGAGCTGCTGCTTGACCGACGGCGCCGAGACTTCGCTCTGCAGCTGCTCGATGTAAGTAGCGACGTCATAGGTCCGGATCGCGGGCGGCGTCAGGCCGCGATCCTCGCTGCACCAAGCGAAGAAACGGGGCGCAGGCCCGCGCATAGGCGCGCCGAGTGTTGGGATTGCGGATATTGGCCGTGAAGTAACTCGACATAGCGCCAGGCGGCCTCGTCGTCCAGATCGGCGATCAGCGCCGGCACGACGTTCGGCGCGCGCTGGTCGGCGCTGACCTCGGCCGACGCGATCGACGCCGGCAGCTGGTCCTTTGGTTCCTCCGGCTCGCTCAAAATAGGCCCCCTGCCCTGATCTATCCCGCATGATAAAGGACGTTGTACTAAACCGCTTCGCGGTAGTTCTTGAATTGGTGCGATTTTGATTTGCCGGGCTCGGTTGCGGGAACCGTCCGGGACGTCCCTCTGGTCTGACAACTCGATTGCGGGACGATACGCCGGCGCCCGGTGGCGCTGTTCGTCTCGCAAAGGAGTTGTCAATGAGCCCGCTCCGTCGTCGCATGACCGAGGACATGCAAATTCGCAACCTGACGCCGAATACCCAACGTGTGTACGTTGCACAGGTCGTCCCAAGACATCTGGGGCGAAGGTCGGCTTCCTGGCTATGCTGCACACCTCGGGCAGTCCCTTCAACACCATCCACATGTTCATTTTCTCGGCCAAGCCGCCTGAGTTCGTGGTTTGTCCGCTTATGCATGAAATCTGAGCGTTTCGTTACGTCTGGCCCGGACGTCACGACGTGCCGGGGTCCCCGCACCGAGGCGGCGGGATTGCCTGTCAAGACCTGGCCGGTTACCAACCAGTCGACCAGATGGCGGATCGCAACGAGCCGTTGTTTGACGCTCGGCGTCGCGAGTTCGCGTGCCGGCCTCGACCCAGGTCGTGACATGCACCGGTTGGACATCGGCGATCGATCGCAGACGCGCTTGCGCAGTAGCCGAGGAATCCTCCGCGGCCCGGGCATTGGCCGGCGCGTGTGCGGGTTGCGGATGTTGGCGGCGAAGAATTCGACGAAGCGCATCGTGGCCCGCTCGCCGGCAGCGGCGACGAGCCTGGAAGCTGAGATTGGGTAAAATAGTAGCAGGCGTATATATCTTTCTATGCGCGCTTGAAGATATTCAAGCGTCCCCCCTCTTATTGGATCGCTCTTCTCCCCTTTCTGTTGCGACCTCCCTCACGCTGCTTGTCGTGCGGTGCCGCTCGGTCTAACACCATCCTCGCCCCTCGTGCCCGCGTGGCTATCGGCATTAGATAAAAGGCATCACATACTGATCACCCAGTAATAGTGTCGAGTTTCGGCCGGTGCCTTGGCCGATTGGGTCCGACCTGGTATGTGCCCGCGCCCGCGGCGCTGGGCGCGACTGGGCATCGCTGATGACCCTGCCGCCGAGGCACGTGAGCGTCACGGCTCGCGGGTATATGGCCAGTTCGGGACATCGCCCCTACCGGCTGCCCGCGCACGGTTCCTGGGTGATGATTGCGTCTCAAGGGCGATATTCACGCTAAAATAGAATAGGCTTATGATACCGGTGCAACTCCCTACCTTTATCGAACGGGGCACCCTGGCACCGCCCACCTTGCTTTATCGTCGCACGTGCGAACGTCTGGATCGCATAAATCCGAGAGGAGACGAATGGATGAAAAGGCGACTCGCGTTAGGTCTGGTGATGGCGCTTGGATCGGGGAGTGCGGTACAAGCGGGCTCTGCACAGATTCTCGCTGCGGGGAGTCTTTACGGGGGTCCGTTGCAGACGCGGGCCGTCTGCTACATTTTCAATGCTGGTCCTAGCGCGAATGTCGTCGGGATCGACATTTATGATCAAAATGGTGTGCCCGTTCGCAAAGTCATCGACCAATGCGGTGGTTCGCTGGCCTTCGCTCAGTCCTGCGGCGTGGCAGGCGATATTGCAAATAATTCTTCCTATTCGTGCATTGCCCAGGTTCTGCCGAACAAGAGCGAAGTACGCGGGATTCTGGAAGTGAGGGACGCCAATCAGAACTCGCTGACCAACATCGAAATGAGATAGACGGTGCTATTCAATAGAGGCAAACAGTGGTTTGCGAAGGCGGGGGATGGGCCGGTGTGGCGAGGGGGCTGTTCGGCCAAGGGCGGTCATCGCGACCGGAAGGCTTCCTCCGGCGGGCTTCGAGGCAATTCGCGACCGTTGCAATACGCCCGGATCGGTGCCCCGCCTGCCCCGGTGAAGGTCCGAACTGGCCGTGCATCGCAAGATGCCTGGTAAACAAACGGTAGGAGACAAAAGTGGCGTTCAAAGAAATCTGCGCGTTTGCTGCTGCGTTGCTGGCAGGTTCCTACGTTGCGGCGATGGCGCAGACGGTTACGCCGCTCAGGACCACATTGCCGTTCGATGGCATCGTTTACGGGTTTCTGCTGACTGACGGGACGATCCTCTACCAGGGCGGCGGGCTCATCGACTGGTACAGGTTCACGCCGGATCGGAACGGCAGCTATGTCAACGGCACCTTTCGGCCGGTTGCCAGTCTGCCGCCCGACTACATCCCTTGGGCCACCTCCGGCGGCGTCCTGCCCGACGGGCGCGTGTTGCTGATCGGCGGTGAGTATCTGGAGATCGACACCACTTTGCGATTCGCGTTGACCAACAAGATGGCAATCTACGATCCGCAGGCGGATACCTGGACCGAGATCAAGCCGCCAGCCGGTTGGGCCTTTATCGGCGACTTGCCGTGGACGCTTCTGGCCGACGGACACTTGCTGCTCGGCGAGAAGCTGACCAAGCGCGCGGCCGAGCTGGATCCGAGAACCCTGACCTGGACCGAAGTCGCCACCACCGGCAAGCAGGACTTCAACGCCGAGGAAGGCTGGACATTGCTGCCCGACGGCTCAGTCTTGACGGTCGACGTGAAGGACCATCCGCTGACCGAGCGCTTCCTGCCGAACGCCGACCCCTCACTGACGAAATGGGTGACCGCGGGCCAGACGCCGGTGAACTTGCAGGCGTCCGACACGAACGCCGATCGCGTTATCTCCTTCGATGACGCCAAGCGGATTTATCAGCCGCCCGGCGAGGTCGGCCCGGCGATCCTGCGCCCCGACGGCACGGTGTTCGCCGCCGGCGCTGTGTGCGGCATCGCCGGCACCGGTCCGGACGGTTGCATCGTCCTCTCCAAGGTCGGCCACACCGCGATCTATCATCCCGGCATGACGCCGACCGCGCCCGGTCGCTGGGCCGCCGGCCCGAACCTCCCGGGGGGCGAGGGCACCGGCGACTCCTATGCCAACCTGCTGCCCAACGGCCACGTGCTGGTCGAGGCCAATCCGTCCGGAACCGAGGATGACGCCCGAACCCGGTTGGGGCGTATTCTCAGCGGGGTGATCCACCCGATCGCCGCGCAGGCCGCCGTGGCCGAGGCGACCACGCCCACCTGGAAATTCTACGAGTTCGACGGAACCAACCTCATACCCGAACCGAGAGCCGACTTCATCGGTGGGCAGGCGAGCACATTGCTGCTCCCGAGCGGCGAGGTGATGCTCAACGGCCAGGCCGTCTATACCCCGACCGGAACCAATAAGCCGGACTGGGCGCCGTTGATAACCAAAGCCCCCACATCGCTGACGACCGGCACCAGCTACGAGATTTCCGGCCAACAGTTCAACGGGCTGTCGCAGGCCAATGCATACGGCGACGAATTCCAGGTGGCCACCAACTACCCGCTGCTGCGCATCACCAACTACACGACCGGCCACGTGACCTACGCCCGCACACACGATCCCAGTTCGATGGGTGTGGCCACCGGCACGAAGACGGTCACGACCCATTTCGATGTACCAAAGACGATCGAGACAGGCACCAGCCTCCTGGAAGTGGTGGCCAACGGCATCCCGTCGGTGCCCATCTTCGTGACGGTGAAGTAGCCGCAATACCCGCTTCGATGAACTCACCTGCGCGCAATTCTCAGTGAGCCCCGGGCGTCGCAGAGCTTTCAACCCGGTGAGGCCGCGGCGCATGGTAAAGGGCGCGGGCGGACTTTCCGGGGCGTATCGCTTCCGGCCGCCGAGGCGAGCGATGATTCAGCTCGCAGAGACCAAGGAGTCGGCGGGGTGAGGGCTCTTTTGCCTTGTCGTCCGCCCTTCGAGGCTCAAGGCTTCGATCTCATTGGTCGAGATGACCTTTTCGGCCGGGACGGCTTGGCGCCGTCGCGGGCGCGGACGAACTGGGTGACGCGGGTTCAGACGCGGTGCAGTTTTGGCAGGAGGACAGCGCCGGGCAGGGCGACGGACCAAGCCGGTAAGCGAGCGCCGGACGAGAGGAAGCGACTAGCGAGTCGCGGGGTTGGGCGACGGCGGAATTAGAAAGCAATCGCCGGATAGAGCGCCGCCCCTCCCTTCGCCATCTTTGCTTTACCAATTAAGCGGAGGAGGTCGAGATGCTCGATATCGAGGCGTGCTGGACGGCAGTCGAACGCCGCGACGCTGCCGCCGACGGCAAGTTTCTGTATGGCGTGGCGACGACCGGCGTCTATTGCCGGCCGGGTTGCGCGTCGCGCCGGCCGCTGCGCAAGAACACGCTGTTCTTCGAGACCGCCGCGGCGGCAAAAGCCGCCGGGTTGCGGCCCTGCAAGCGCTGCCGTCCCGATGAGGCATCGGCCAACGCGCGGCATGTCGCGGCGATCGAGAAGGCGTGCAAGCTGATCCGGACGAGCAAGACGCCGCCGTCGCTCGCCGAACTCGCGGCCGCCGCCGCGATCAGCCGCTTTCACTTCCACCGGGTGTTCAAGGAGATCGTCGGCACGACGCCGCGCGACTACGCGCGCACCCACCGGCTCGCGCGCCTCGGCGAGAAGCTCGATGCCGGGCAGCCGATCGCCGCAGCGATCTATGCGGCGGGCTTCGGGTCGAGTTCGCGCGCCTACGAAGCGGCACCTTCGGGGCTCGGGATGACCCCCGGCGCCCGGCGCCGCGGCGGTCGCGGCGAGACGATCCGTTTTACGACGGTCGAAACGCCGCTCGGCTGGGCGCTCGTCGCGGCGAGCCGGCGCGGCATCTGCATGACCGCCCTCGCCGACGATCGCGACAGCCTCGGCGCGGCCCTGCGGCGCCGCTTTCCGGCGGCGATGATCACCGGCGAGGATCAGGGGCTCGGCGATTGGGCGCGGCAGATCCTGCGCCTCGTCACCGCGCCCGGCGAGGCTCCCGATCTGCCGCTCGACATCCGCGGCACGGCGTTCCAAGCGCAGGTCTGGCGCGCCTTGCAGAAGATCCCGCTCGGGCAGACCGCGACCTACGGCGAGATCGCAATGGCACTCGGCCTGCCGAAAGCGGTGCGCGCCGTCGGCCGCGCCTGCGGCGCCAACCCGTTGGCCTTGCTGGTGCCGTGCCATCGCGTCGTCCGCAAGGACGGCGATCTCGGCGGCTATCGCTGGGGAGTGGCGCGCAAGCAGGCGCTGCTCGAGCGCGAGCAGGCGGCAATCGGCGAAGGGGCGGCGAGCGATGCCGCCGCCGCTTGAGACGGTGCCGGAGGGGATAGGCGAGCGGGTCGCCGCGGTCGATTGGGCGACGATCGCGGCGGCGCTCGACGAACGCGGCTGGGCCACGGCGCCCGCTTTGCTCGCCGGCGCCGAATGCCGCGACATCGAAGCGCTCTATGCCGACAAGGCGGCGTTCCGCCGCCGCATCGTGATGCAGCGCCACGCCTATGGCAGCGGCGAATATCAATATTTCCGCTACCCGCTGCCGCCGCCGGTTGAGGCGCTGCGCCGGGCGGTCTATCCGCAGCTCGTACCGGTCGCCAACCTCTGGCGCGAGCGCCTGCATCAGCCGGAGCGCTTTCCCCCGGCGCTCGACGCCTATCTCGCCCTGTGCCATGCGGCCGGCCAGACCCGGCCGACGCCGCTCGTCCTCAAATACGAGGAAGGCGACTACAACCGGCTGCACCAGGATCTTTACGGCCCGCTCGTTTTCCCGCTGCAATTGACGATCCTGTTGAGCGATCCGCAACGAGACTTCGCCGGCGGCGAGTTCCTGCTCGTCGAGCAGCGCCCTCGGCTGCAGTCGAAAGGCGAGGTCGTGCCGCTCGACAAGGGCGAGGCGGTGATCTTTCCGGTGCACCATCGGCCGGTCGCCGGCACCCGCGGTTTCACGCGCGCGACGATGCGGCATGGCGTCAGCCGCCTCCGCGCCGGCCGGCGCTACACGCTCGGCATCATCTTCCACGATGCCGCGTGAGATCGTGTATTTCGGCTGATCAGGAGGCGGGCAGACCGACGAGACGGGCGCTCTCGTCCCACAGGCGGCGCGCCGTCTCCCGGTCGCGCGCCGCCGGGTCCGGCTCGGCCAAATTCTTGCGGATCAGATAGCCGCCGTGGAACGGCGTCGGGTCGGGCACCGTGGCCAGGAACACCGAGGTTTCGGCACCGCGTTCGGGGCTCAGCATAAAAGGCTTCACCAACCGCCAGCCCAGTTCGAAAATGCCGCCGCGCTGGCCGATCCCGGTCGCGACGACGCCGGGATGCAAACAGGCCGCGACGACACCGGTGCCGGAAAGACGCAGCGCCAATTCTCGGGTGAAGAGGATGTTGCACAGCTTGGAGCGGCCATAGGCGCGCATCGTCGAATGGCCGGGCGGTTGCGCCAGCGCGGCGGGTTCGATGCGCTGCCCGCGATGCGCTTCCGAGGCGACGATGACGATCCGCGCCGGGGCGGACGCGCGCAGACGGTCGAGCAGCAGGTTCGTCAATAGGAACGGGGCGAGGTGATTGACTGCGAAGGTCAACTCGAACCCGTCGGCCGAGATCCGGTAGTGCGGCGAGAACAGGCCGGCGTTATTGACGAGGACATCGATCCGCGGGTGCTCGGCAAGCAGCTCTGCGGCGAGGCGACGCACTTCGCCGAGCGCGGCGAAATCGGCGAGCGCGATCTCAAGCGCCGCACCGGGACAACGCGCGGCGACAAATCGGCACGCCGCTTCGGTGCGCTCGCGGTCGCGGCCGACCATGACGACCTGCATGCCGGCGCGGGCAAGGCCGAGCGCCGTGTGGAGCCCGATCCCCGCGCTCGCCCCGGTGACAATCGCTACAGGCTGGGTCATGCCTGCTGCAAGTTGCCTAGATTAGTTCGGTTTTCGATCAAATTGCACCGCGCTGCTCACCCCCTCCCGATGAAAGCGCGCCCCCGCCCCCTCGATGGGGGCGGTCGGGGTGGGGGTGACGCGCGACAAGCAGCCCTGAGCGTGCCCGCTCCGCCGCCGTCAGATTGTGTCGACGCCCATGGCCCAACGCCGCGCGATCTGGTGCCCGATCGCGAGCGGCGGCGGCAGCGTCGCGACCCCCGGGATCGGGCGGTCGGACTGCGACCGGGCGACCATCGCCCGCACCTCGTCGCGCTCGAACCAGCAGGCTTCGGCCAGTTCCTCGGGGTCGACCGTGATCGCCTCGCTCAGCGCCTCGGCCAGCATGCCGACCATCAATGTCGACGGAAACGGCCAGGGTTGCGATGCTAGATAGCGCACCCGGCCGACGCGAATTCCCGATTCCTCAAAGACCTCGCGGCGCACCGCCTCTTCGAGGGTCTCGCCCGGCTCGACAAAGCCGGCAAGGCATGAATATCGCGTGCCCACGCGGCGCCGGCCGCGTCCCAACAGACAGCGCTCGCCGTTGACCGCGAGCATGATGACGACCGGATCGACGCGCGGATAATGCTGCGCCCGGCAATTCGGGCAGCGCCGCACCCAGCCGCCCGAGGCGAGGCTGCTCGGCGCGCCGCATTGGGCACAGAAGCCGTGCCGCGCATGCCAATCGATCAACGCCCGCGCCTCGGCCAGGATCGCCGCTTCGCCGCCGGGGATCGCCGCCGCCAGGGTCCGGGCATCGACCGTCGACGCGCTTTCCTCTGCCGGCACCGATTGCGCGCTAACATCGAGCGCGAAATGGGCGCGCCCGTCGCCGATGCCGAGCAGGATCAGTGTGGCGCCTTCATCGATGAGCGCCCGCCAGGGCGCCACCCTATGCCAGTCGAGTTCCGCCGCCGAACCGTTGCTGACGAGCGGCTTCAGCTCGTGCAGCGGCAGGAGCCGGGTAGCGGGATCGTCGAGCAGCGAGCGGACCCACTCGGTATCGGTGCGGCGCTGGCTGACGCGGTCGAGCGGGTTGCCGGCGAAGGTGTAGATTTCTTCCATTGCTGTGAGCTTCACCCTCCTTGCCGGCGCTAACCGTAGCCGGTCAGCCGAGCGCTGCGAGCAGCGCGTTCGACTGGGCGACGGCGCCGAACACGCCGCCCTGCATCTTGACCATCTTGACCGCGTGCTCGTGATTGCCCTTGTCGGTGGCGCCGCAACAATCTTCGAGCAGCAGGCATTCGAAGCCGCGGTCGTTTGCTTCGCGCATTGTCGTGTGGACGCAGACATCGGTCGTGATGCCGGTCAGCACCAGATTGGCGACACCGCGCAGGCGCAGCAGGAGTTCGAGGTCGGTGGCGCAGAACGAGCCCTTGCCCGGCTTGTCGATGATCGGCTCGCCGGCCATCGGGGCGAGTTCCGGGATGATCTCCCAGCCGGGCTCGCCGCGCACCAGGATCCGACCGCACGGGCCGGGATCGCCGATGCCGGCGCCGATCCGCCGCGAGCGCCAGCGCTTGTTCGCCGGCAGATCCGAGAGATCGGGGCGATGGCCTTCACGCGTGTGCAAGACGTGGCAGCCCGCCGTCCGCATCGCGGCGAGCACCCGCCCGATCGGTTCGATCGGGGCGCGGGTCAAGGCCAAGTCATAGCCCATCTTGTCGACATAGCCGCCGTGCCCGCAGAAATCGGTCTGCATGTCGATGACGATCAGGGCCGTGTTGGCCGGCCGCAGATCACCGTCATAGGGCCACGGATAGGGATCGGCGGCGACGTAGCGATCGCCCATTCAGCCTCCTATTCGAAGACGGGTTCGGTGCCGCTAGCCATGCCTGAGATCGTCTGGTGTCCGGAACCAGAAGTCCTTTTCACAGTCTGGCTGCCCCGACTCCATTCCGACCGCAGTCCCGACCTCTTCGTCATACCGGCTAAAGCCGGTATCCATGTCTGCCCTGGGTCCCGCCTTCCGCCGGGACGACGGGAGAAAGCTGGGGCAATGAATGTCTGAAACAGGACACTACCGCTAGGGCGGGTCGCGCTCGACCGCTTCGGCGAGGCGCTTTTCGTCAACCCGGATCTCGACCCCGGCCCGCTCCTGCTGCAGCACCATCGGCGAGCGCGAGTCGCGTTCGGCCCAGCCGCGGTTCAGCGCCTCGGAAAGCTCGGCGAGCGCCATATTGGCGATGCGCATCGGGACGTTGAAATCGCGCCCGAGCTGGGTCGCCAATGTCATGTCCTTGTGTGCGAGGCGCAGCGCGAAGGCGGCCGGCTCGTATTTGCCGGGCAGGAACTGGTCGACGAGGCCATCGAAGGTCCGCCGGCGGCCGCCGGCGCCGTCGCGCACCGCTTCCCACAATGCGAGGGGTTCGACTCCGGCCTTGACCCCGACCGTGAACATCTCGGCGAGTGCCGTCTGGATGCAATAGCCGGCGCCATTGTGCACGAGCTTGGCGACCGAGCCGGCGCCGATCGGGCCGACATAGCGCGCCTTGTCGCCCATCGCGTCGAGCACGTTCTTGTAACGATTGAAGATCTGCTCGTCGCCGCCGACCCACAGCGCGAGCCTGCCGCTGCGGGCACCGCGCGGCCCGCCGCTGACCGGCGAGTCGAGCATATAGACGTCGCGCTCGGCAAAGGCGGCGTTGATCTTGCGCACCGTCGTCGGCGAGTTGGTCGACAGGTCGAAATAGGCCTTGCCGCGGCTCATGCCGGATAAGAGGCCATTGTCGCCGAGCGCCACCGCCTCGACTTCGGGCGGTCCGGGGAGCGAGGTGAAGACGATCTCGGCAGCCTCGGCGACGGCGCGCGGCGTATCGGCCCACACCGCGCCTTTAGTCAGATAGGGTTCGGAGGCGGCGCGGCGCAGATCGTGCACGACAAGATCGTGGCCGGCCTTCTGCAGATTGGCCGCCATGCCGGAACCCATCATCCCCAAGCCGATGAAACCGATCTTCATCCCGCCCTCCCGCCTGTCTTGCTATCGGATTGCTGTTACAGCACGTCCTTGGCGACGAGCGCCGCAGTCATCGCCGCCGGCCAGCCGGCATAGAAGGCAAGATGGGTGATGATCTCGCCGATCTCGTCCTTGGTGACGCCGTTGTCGAGCGCGCGCTGCAGATGACCGACGAGCTGCTTTTCGCGGCCGAGCGCGATCAGCGTTGCGCAGGTGATCAGGCTGCGGTCGCGCTTCGACAGGCCGGGGCGTTCCCAGACGTCGCCGAACAGCACCTTCTCGCTGAGATCGATCAGCTTTGGCACGACGTGGCGGACCTGTTCGCGTGCCGTCGAAGGTTGCGATTGCGCCATGGTTTTCTCCTCTGGGCGATTCCCGGGTCTTCCGGGATGGATTGGTGCGGCGTTTCGATGCGCGGCCACGCTAGCATGCAGCCGGCGGCGGCGGCCAGATTTCCCCGCGCCGGGACGCTATGCGCAACGGTTATCTCTCAGTCGCTCGGGCCGCGCGCCAAGGCCTCGGCCGCCGCGACATCGGCGCAAGCGAGCACCGCCCGCGCGACACGCCGGTCGAAACCGGCGCGGGCAAAGGCGCCGAGTTCGCGCGCCGGCTCGGCGGCGCCGCGCCGGTAGGGCCCGAGCCGGCGGCGACGGGCGAAAGCGCAGGCGGCGGCGAGGTCGAGATCGGCGGCCTCGGTGGCGAGGCCGGCGACGGCCTCGGCGGCCATCGCCGGCGCGACCCCCTTGGCCATCAGTCGGGCGCGGATCTGCCGGGACGGGGCGCCGCGGCGGTGCAGCGAACGCGCCTGCGCCTCGGCGTAGGCGGCATCGTCGAGCAGCCCCGACGCCTGATAGCGGGCGATCACCGCGTCGACCGCGACGATCGCGTCAGGCAGGCCGTCGGCAGGCGGCGGCAACCGGCGGCGCACGCGGCGCAACAGGACCCGCCGCAAATTCTCGGCCGAGCTCGCATAATGCCCAAGATAGAGGAGCGCCCAGCGCTCGATCGCTTCCGGCCCGATTTCGTCGCTCGCCATGCGACCAATTCTCGCCCCCGCGGGCGGCCTGCTCAAGCGCCGAAGACGGGCGCATCACCGCTTCGAACCCCGGTCCCGGCCACCCGGCCGCAGCGGCGCCGGCTGCGCGGTTTGCGGGTTCAGCTGCTGTAAAGTCGGGACAACGCGCCGGCCATCTCCGCAATGCGCGCGCGCAGCTCGATTGGCTCCAAAACCTCGATCTCGGCGCCGAAGCGAATGAGGTCGCGGGCCGTCCAATCGGCCCGTTCGACCGGAACGGTCACCGACACCCAACCTTCGGCATCCGCCGGGCCCGCCGCCTCGGCCACTTTTTGGGCGATCGGCGATCCAAGCTGATCCAGCAGAAGCACGCCGCGCGGCGAGAGGCGGAGCCTCGCCATGCCGCGATAGAGACCGATCTCGTACGCCCGCGACGCCTTGGTCCAGAACGCGGCCAGATCGAAATCCTTCGGCCGCGCGAAACGCTCGCTCGTGACTTTGAGCTCGACGATGTTGGAGACGCGGTACGTCCTCGTCTGCTGGCCGACATCTGCGACCAGATACCAGACGCCACCCTTGAGCACGAGGCCGAGCGGAAAAACGGTTCGCGAGATCGGCCCGGAATATCGGCGGTAGCGGATGGTGACGGCGGTCTCGTTCCAGACGGCTTCGGCGATCATCGGCAGGAACCGCGCGTCGTCGGGGCCGCGGAACCAGCCGACGGGATCGAGATGGAAGCGGGCCGCGACCCTCTCCGCCGCGGCGCGGGCACCCTCCGGCAACGCCGCCGTCAGTTTCAGTTGCGCCGTGGTCAAGATATCGGCGAGCCCAAGCTCCGCGGCAGGGCCCGGCAACCCAGCAAGAAAGAGGGTCGCCGCCTCGGCCGGCGACAAGCCCGTCAGCTTCGTTCGGTAGCCGTCGAGAAGCTCGAACCCGCCGTTCGGGCCGCGATCGGCATAGATCGGCACGCCGGCGGCGCTCAATTCATCGATGTCCCGATAAATCGTGCGGACCGAAACCTCGAACTCCGCGGCCAGGGTCTGGGCGGTCACACGGCCACGGGTCTGCAGCAGCAGCAGGGTTGAGAGCAGTCGGCTCGCGCGCATTTTTTATCTTGCCTGAAAATTCTTGACATGATCTGTCAGGTATAGGGCCGTAGATGCACCGCCGAAGTCAAATCCGTAGCCTCGACGGGAAGGCGGACATGCCGGGCAAATTCGATATTGGCAAATTCGACATTGAAAGCTATGTGGCGGTGTGGAACGAGGCCGATCCGGAGTTGCGCCGCGGGCGGATCCGTTCGCTATGGGCGCCCGACGGATCGACCTGTTACCGGCTGCTCGACGCGCAAGGCTATGACGCGATCGAGGCACGCGTTCGCGGATCGTGGGAGAAATGGCTCCGAGACGGAAACCGGGCGTTTCACCCGAAGCGCGTCGCCGCGCATCACGACGCGGTGAGGCTCGACTTCGTCCTGAGGACAGTGCCGGATGGGGTGGTCGAGGCGAACGGGCTGTGTTTTCTGTTGCTGAACGGCGATCGCCGCATTCGACACGACTATCAGTTCAACCCCTCGGCCGACGAACCGAACGACATCGTCGGTCGCTATCTGGCGGTCTTGAATGAGCCTGACCCGATCGTCCGGCGCCGGCAGATCGCCGAGCTTTGGGCGTCCGAGGGCATGTTTTTCAGCGAAACCGCCGTCAGGAGCGGACACGGCGCGCTGCAGGCGCAAGCGGCTGATGCATACGGCGCCCATGTCGCGCGCGGGCGCGTGTTCGCGTCGGCAAACGGCACACACGCGCACCACAACGTCGTGAAATTCACCTGGCGCGTCGGCGCCCCCGCCAGCCTCACACCGGCTGCGGCCGGGACGGATCTGCTGATCCTAACCGATGATGGCCGGATCAGGTTCGATTACCGCTTCGACGAGCCAGCCTGAAGGGCCGCTCGCAGCAATTCCGCCAATCCGATGACATTGAGCTGGGCGCATGCCGTTACTCGAAGGAGAGGTCGCAGCCATTACCGGCGGAACGAGCGGCATCGGTGCTCGCGCCGCGGGTCTGTTCATCGCTGAAGGGGCGAGGGTCGTCATCGCCGCACGCCGTCGCGACAAGGGCGAAGACGTGGCTCGGGCCGTCGGACGGTCGGCTGTCTTCGTGCAAACCGATGTAGCGGTCGAGGAGAGCTGAAGGCGATGATCGGAATGCGCCGTGGCGCAATTCGGCCGTCTTGATTGCCTCGTCAACGCTGCGGTATTCGGGCGCAATGGGACCGGCAGCATCATGCTGTCTGGCGAATATCGTCTGTGTCAAAATCCGTTTCAATAGTGGCAGGGATCAGTTGCATTGCTTCTGTTACATATTTAGGAATTGATGGTCGCTTTGCGCCGTAGCGGCCATGCCAGAAGCAGAGAAGTTCGGCGCGTAAACCCTCATTTTTAGCCAATATTGAATGCAAATGGAAAAGTGGTATAGGCCCTTGACGGCTAGGAACTAAAATTCCTAGTATGTAATCTATATGATGTTGTAGAGCATCGCTTGCCACAAGGCGATCTGTTGAGAAAGCCCAAATGCTCGTTTTCCCAACAAGCTCACCGGTACGTTTTCCTGCGATGTATTTCCCGCCTTTCACGTAAGAAATCGTCGGAACGATTCGCAATATTCTGGTAATATCTTCTGGATTTAGGTTATCTCCTACGATCCGCAACGTCGCATAAGTCTTGCGAGTATCATGGTCGTCAGATTTCGTCGTAGACATTACCAAGATCCTCGCCATGCTCATCCGTCACTCTTCCATCTCTATGTATTATCACTCGATCTTGCGGCCTAAGAGGACTGCGATACTTGATCTTGTGAAGAGCATCTCGTAGCTGCCATTCCTCGATTCCGAGCGCCTGACTGACATATGGCGTCGGGCTCCTCTTTTTGTCCCAAAGCATATCCCTCGGATTGTGCGAAGCCGCCATACGGTGACCTCAACGCGGGCGCCCGCAGGGACGGCGTATTGACGCAATTTGGCTCGGAGCAAAATTCATGCACAGGCTCCTCCTCCCGGAGGATCCCGCGTCGAGAGCTTCGTTTGTCTGTGCGGGCGCAACCCGCAACTCGTTATCACACGCTCGCTCCGGTCATCGCAAGAGTGACCGACCTAACACATACGAGGCCGAGCAAGCTCTATGCGAAAGCGCTTGCGCGACGCGATCATCGCCGTGCACCTTCGTGGCGTTCTCGCAGCCATGAAATATGCCGTGCCGGTGATGGTGGCGAGCGGTCAGGCAGCATCATCAGCGTTGCGAGCATCAACGGCACGCGGGCGGGGTTGGGCGGACACTACTGTTCGGCTGCGAAGGCCGCCGCCATTCACCTCTGAGGTGGCGACAAAGCAACGCGCTTGCGTTAAAGTGATCCGAATCAATTGGGCATTGGAGGATGGGATGAAACGTCTGGTCGTCCTCGGCTTATTCCTCGTGGCCGTGGCCTGCGCCCCGCAATCGCCGCCGCCAGCCCCAGCCGCGCCGCCGCCCCCGGTCGCCGCGGCGCCGCCGCCGCCACCCGCACCGCCGCCGCCACCGACCCTGGCATCGTTCAACGGGCGCTATGCCGGGATGGCGACCTTGGGCGTAGCGGGGGAAGAGACCGAAGGCACAACCAATCCCATTTGCGTCGACAAGCGGCCGATCAACATGGTGATCCGGAACGGCTATGCGACCATCTGGTACCACGACTGGAAGCTGCATACGCTGCACTATCGCGGCCGGGTCGATCCGGCCGGCACGATCCAATTGTCACACTTGAATGGTGACGGCAGCCGCTCGGTCTTCACGCTGCAACTCAGCGACACCGGCGCGACCGGGAATATGCTTCGCGGCAATTGCAGGTTCGACGTGTCGCTGACGAAATCCTAGCGCGACCCGTCGACTCCCTCGCCCCGCTCGCGGCTACGGCATTCAAGCAATTTTTGTTGAGCGATGAACAGGATTACACGTTCGAGCAGCGGTCGCTGTGGGCCCCTCACACTCCCGCGCCTTTTGGCGCGGGCCCCCCCTCTGCCCGCTCGCGCGGGGCGAGGTTTCGTGGCCGCCTCCCTCGCCCCGCTTGCCCCTCTCGGCGCGCGCGTGCGCGCGCCTGTCGGGTGGCGCATCTTCGATGCGCCAGGAGGGCCGGGGTGAGGGCGATGAACGGTGAATACCGTATGCTTGCGAGGAGAGGGCGGGTGAGGGGAGATGCGGGTGCTAAGTCGACACCTGCTCGAGGACCGTCCGCGACTGCTTGATGCCGAAGGTCCGGATCACGATCGCCGGGATCAGCGAGCCGGGAATGAGCAGCCACAGGAACCAACCGAGGTGGTTCGGCCCCCACCCATAGAGCGGGCCGAGCAAAGTTACCCCGCCCCAGGCGCCGAGATGCCCGAGCCCGTCGGTCCAGGCGAATGCGGCGGCGCGGATTCGGGTCGGATAGGCGACGGCCGTGTAGTTGTAAAGATTGAACAACCACAGCCCGACGCCAATCCGGCTGAGGATGAAGAACAGGGCGAGGATCCACAGATTAGGTGCAAGGTATACGATCACAAAACTTGCCGCAAACAGGCAGGCCATCGCGCACATGACGTCGCGCCGCTCGATCCCCTCGCTGATTCGGGCGTTGACTTGGAAGGCTACGAAGACGACGAGCGAGGCAACCACGAAGGTCAGAAACACGAAATGCGCGGTGGCGCCGTGATCGACCATGTAAACGGCGGCAAACGCGCCCGATCCATAGATCAGGCCGGCATAGCCGAGGAGCCAGCAGGTCAGCACGACGATCGTGCGGCCGCGGTAGAGCGGGTTGACGAAGATCTCGCGCCAGGCGCCCTTCTCGGCGACGATGACCGGGTGCATGCCTTCGTCGGGCTCGGGCAGCGGCCGGCCGCTGGCGCGGCGGCAGCGCTCTTCGAACTCGGCGACGGCCCGCTCGGCCTCGGCGTGATGGCCGTGCGTTTCGAGCCAGCGCGGCGATTCCGGCAGGAGCCAGATCAGCAGCGGCAGGAGGACAATGATCAAGACCGCCGCGCCAACCCAAAGGTACACCTGCCAATGGCCTGGAATCAGCCAAAAGGCGAGGAGGTTGACGGCGGCCGCGGTCAAAGCCGTGAGCCCCTGCGACGCCAGCAGCACCTTGTTGCGGATGACCGACGAGGTCATTTCCGAAAGGTAGACCGCGTGCGTCGCGATGATGCCGCCCGCGCCGAGCGTGCTCAGCACCGACAAAAAAACCATCCCCCAGAAATTCGTCACATAGGCGAACGGCCAGATGCAGGCTCCGCCCAGCAACGTCGCCAGCAGGATCGCCGGGCGCCGCCCGTAGCGATCGGCGACCCAGCTCATCAGATAGACGCCGAGGAGGATGCCGAGCCCGACCTGCAGCGCCTGGATCACCGCATATTGGCCGACGGTGATGATGTGACCGGGGCGCCAGACAAACGGATACAGCCGCGCCCCGATGCCGTCGGTGTCGAAAATGATGAAGCCCCAGGTGATCTCGACGAGGATGGCGAGCCGCCATTGGACCGCGGTCAGCGGCAGGCGGTCGATGCGGGCAGCGATACGACCGTGGATGGCGCCGCGCTGGATCGATGCCGTTGCGGAAATCGATCTCGACATGCTGTCCTCCCAGCCGATCGGGCGGGTAGCCGACCGACCCGCTCATGCTGGGCGGTTCGGTTACAACGAACGCAGCGAGAAAGAATGCGCCGCATCGCGAACCAGCCGCCCGTCGGAATGGATTGCTAATTCGGTAGCAATGTGGTATATATTGCGATAATGGAACGAATGCGGATCGGCGGCTTCGGCACGGGCCGGGACCGGCATCCCGTTCGCGATGAGCTTATTCAACCACCGCGGGAAATGTCGCTGTAAATTCGCTGCAGATGCAGCCATCGGCCGACAATCATACAATTAATGGTTGCGGTTTCGACGATTCCCGGCGGCGACAGATTCAGCTGGCGGCGCGCCGCATCGAGGCCGGAGCCGCTCGCTCGGCCGCGGCTTCACGATCGAGACCGCGGCGGAGCCGCGGCACGACCTCTTCGCCGAAGGCGATCATCGATCGCTCGACCATGTCGTAGGGCATGGCGCCGAGCTTGAAGATCATCGCCAGACCCTGGAGATCGAGCCCTCTCGCGAGGCGGAGGATGGCGTCCGCGACGGTCTCGGGGCCGCCGAGCAGCACCATGTCGTTGGCGACGATCTCGTCGAACGACATCGCGTGCAGCATCGGCGCCTGGCGGCGCCAGAAATCATAGCTGTCGGGCAGCCGGCCGCCGCGTGTGAACTGCGTATAGCGGTTCCACAACTCCCAATACTGCAACAGATAAGGCTTGGCCTCGGCGCGGGCGCGGCGGTCGCTGTCGGCGACGTAGATCTCGCGCATCAGGTAAAGCCGCGGCGCCGGCGCGTGCCCATGCGCCGTCTGAACCTCGCGATAAAGCGCCTGGTCGCGCCGCGCCTGCTCGGCGAGCGAATCGATCTGTGCGAACGGGATGTCGTGCCGAGCCGCCCAGCGCAGCGATTCCTCGCTCTGCGCACTGACGAGAAAGGGCGGGTGCGGCTGCTGCACCAGGGGCGGCGACAGCGGCGCGTCCTTCTGGACCGTCCAGTACCTGCCGCGGTGAACAAAATTCTCGTCGGCCCAGACGCGGCGGATGATCTCGAAGGATTCCAGGAACATCTCACGCGACTGCCCCTGATCGACGCCGAAAGCGTCGAATTCGGGCGGGCGCAAGCCGCGGCCGAGGCCCATGTCGAGGCGGCCGTTCGTCAGATTGTCGAGCATCGCCGCCTCTTCGGCGACGAGCAGCGGGTGCCGGAACGGCAGGATGTTGACCATGCTCGCAAAGCGGATCCGCCGGGTCGTCCGCGCCGCGGCGGCGATCAAGAGGTTGGGCGACGGCACCGGCGCCGTCGGCGCCAGATGGTGCTCGAAGAACCAGATCTGATCGATGCCGATGCGTTCGGCGAGCTCGACCTCTTCGAGCTGGCGTCGGAACATCTCACTATGGGTCGAATTCTCGCGCGGCGTCGTTGTCGACCAAATCGCGAGTTTCACGGTTCCATCCTCCCCGACTGCGCCTTCGGTGCGGTTATGACCCCGCTACGCTACCCTACGCCAAAGGGGCTCACTCCATCGGCAGGCCGGCATGCACGCTGCGCGCGTCGAGCGGCGTGAATTGCGGCGCCAGCGCCGGGATTGCGACCTCGGCCAAGGTTTCCGGCGTCCAGCCGCCCTGCCGATGCACCATGCGCACCGGCCGCATATGGCCGTAGAGCGACAATTCGCCGGCGCGCTGGTGGAACACCTGGCCGTTGACCTGGCCGGATTGCTCGGAGGCAAGAAAGACGCATAGGGGTGCGATCGCATCGGCGCGGCTGCGGCGCAGCCGCTCCTCGCGCAACGCCGCGACCGCCGGGTCCTTCGGCGTCGGCACCGAACGGGTCATGCGGGTATCGGCCGACGGACAGATGACGTTGACCGTGATGCCGCGCGAGGCGTTCTCCATCGCGACGATGCGGGCGAGGGCGACGATGCCGAACTTCGCGGCACCGTAATTGCACTGACCGACATTGCCGAGCAGGCCCGAGGTCGACGACACCATGATGAGCCGACCGTAATTCTGCTCGCGCATCAGGTTGACCGCGGCCCGGTTGATATTGAAATGGCCGGTCAAATGCACGTCGATGACCGCCTGCCAATCCTCCGGAAACATGTTGTGGAACATCTTGTCCCGGAGGATGCCGGCGGCGTTGAAGACGATGTGCAGCCCGCCGAACGTGTCGCGCGCCTGCTGCACCATCGCCAGGCAATCGTCGAATTTGGCGACCGAGCCGTAATTGGCGGCGGCCGCGCCGCCGGCGCGCTCGATCTCTTCGACGATCTCCTGCGCCGGCCGCGTGTCGGAACCCTCGCCGCTGCCGGTCGTGCCGGGGTCGTTGACGACGACCTTGGCGCCGTGCGCCGCCATCAGCTTGGCGACTTCGCCGCCGACGCCGCGCCCGGCGCCGCAGCAGATCGCGACCCGCCCGTCGAGCATGCCCATCCCTCGGCTCCTCCCGAAAAATCCGGCTCTCCTTCCGGTTGTCGCGACCCGCGCCGCGGAAGTCAACACCGGCCGAGTTCGCGGAGAGGCCCGATGGCTCTTCGACCACAGAAACCCTTCGCCGCCGACCGGTGCCCTAATCGGTCATCCGGTCGTCAAGTATCACGACGCCGATGTCGGCTTCCTCTACCCGGTGCTTCTTTCCGTCCTCCTAGAAGAAGATAAAGGAGCGGACCACGACGTTCTTCCTGCACCGGGCATTGGCGGGTGCGGTCGGGTCGACACAGGCAGTATGGAAAGACCAGCGCGAGACGGAGCCGTCGGTCACCGAGTCATAGCACTTGAGCATCGAGACCTCGGTCGGCTTCTGCTGGGGAAACCAGTACCACTCGTGATCGGGACGGTAGGTGAAGCGGGTGGTCTCGCCGACGCGGTCGTCGTAGATCCGGTAGTTGGTGATGTAGGGCTGGTCGGCGAAGGACGGCCAGGCGCAGAGCACGAAGGGGAACTGCTCGACGGTCTCGATCGGCTTGGCAAGGTTGATCGACATGAACCGCCGCGACATCTTTGCGTCGGCCTCTTCCTCGGTGTAGTGCTGCGTGCGCCCGAAATTGCGCAGGTTCCGGGTGAGCAGTTCGCGGCAGCGCACGCGCCCGCTGTTGTCGTTCAGGTCGTTGTGCACAAGGTTGGCGTAATTGGCGTTCACGCCCGGGTTGTTGCCGTCCTGGTCTTCGGTGCGGTCGCCCGCGTAGTCCTTGTCGAAGACATCGTGGTTGTAGACCAGGGCATCGGTCGCGTCCGGGAAGAAATCGAGCAGCAGCTTCTCGATCTCCGGATAGTACACGCGCTCCACCTCCGCCGCATCGTAGATGTTCGAGCACTTGGACTCGAGGTGCGCCAGCGAGACGCCGAGCCGGTCCATGCATTCGGGGCTGTCAGGCGAGAGGCCCGGGTAGTACTCGCCGATGCGCCGCGCATCGCGCAGCACTTGAGGGAAGTACAGGTCTCGCCGCCGGTTACCCTGCTCGCTCGTGCGCAGAATAACCGCGACGTCGGCGCGCGCCGGGTCTCGCCAGAGAGCGTTGGACGGAACGACGGAATAGGACGGCCGCTCGTAGATCGTATAGGGCAGCGGCAGCGCCACGCCGCCTGGCGGGGCTTTGATGCTGTTCGACTGGCGGATATAATTCATACACTCGTCGTAGTCGCGGAACCCGAGGCCCCACTTGGTCTTGATCGGGCCCGGCGGCGTCTTGGCGATCATGTCGATAACGCGCTGGCTCTCGCCCTCGGCGATCTCCGCGAGCGCGTCCTCGAGCGCCACGGCGGTTCCCGCATCGCCATCCCGGTCGAACGACATGTAGGACAGGCCGCCATGCGCCGCGATCGGCGGCGGCTGCCCTTCCGTGCGCTGCAGCGGCGGCACATAGGCCGACGAAGCTCTCTCCGTTTTGTTGTCGGCGACATCGAGCGGGCTCATCGCATACCTCCGATTGGTTCGGCCCCACCGTGGCACACAGAGCCTGGGTTTTCCAGACCATGATTTTCCGGTCACACGAACCTGCGCCGCGCCGGCCGCGCGGGGAGCCGATTTCCGTCAACCCGCGTCGCGATAAAGCGTCGGACGGGCGCGCACCGGATCCAACAGGGACCAGTCGCCTTGTTCCACCGCGAAGCCCTAAAATCGTCCCGGTAATACGGTCACCTCAATCGAATAGGGTGGCCAGCCGCTCTTTGATGTTGTCGGCGACGTAGAGCGCCAGCGCCTGGATCGTCCGCGTCGGGTTCACGCCGGCCGCGGTCACGAAGATGCTGCCATCGACGATGAACAGGTTCTTCACGTCGTGGCTGCGGCCCCATTCATTGACGACGGATCGGGCCGGGTCGATACCCATCCGCGCCGTCCCCATCAGATGCGCACCGGCACCGGGGATCGGCGCTTCGGACCACAAATCATAGGCACCGGCGGCGCGCAGGATCTCGCTGCCCCGGGCGACGGCGTGATCGAGCATGCGGCGGCTGTTCTCGCTGAGCCGATAGGTGATCTTCGGCGCCGGGATGCCGTGCGAGTCCTTCAGCACCGGATCGAGCGTCACGGTGTTGTGTTCTTCGGGCAGGTCCTCGCAGATCGCCACCATGCCGGTGCGGTGGCAGAACAGCTGGCGATAGGCGCGGTGGTGTTCGGCGCCCCACGGCAGGCGGCCGATCTCGATGGCGTCGACGGCGGCCGTCACCGGCCCTTCGCCGCGGGTGAATTCGAAGGTGTAACCGCGGACGAACCCGCGCGAACGGTCCGTCTCGTAGAATTCCTGGCTCCAGATGCAGTTCCCCGGGCCGCGGTGACCGTCGAGCATCACCTCGAAATAGCCGGCGATCCGTGCATAGGGATGGAACATCAGGTTCCTGCCGACGAGGCCGCTCGAATTGGCAAGGCCGCTCGGAAACCGGGCGGACGCGGAATTCAGCAGAATGCGTGCCGTGCCGACAGCGTTGCAGGCGAGGACCACGACTTCGGCAGGCTGGAAATGCTCGACCCCGTCCGCGTCGTAATAGACCACCCCCGACGCCATGCCGTGTTCGTTGGTGGCGATCTCGCGCACCCGGCAGCGCGTGCGCAGCTCGACGCCGGCGCGGATCGCGGCGGGCCAATAGGTGATGTCGGTGCTCGCCTTGGCGCCCTGCGCGCAGCCCGACATGCAATGGCCGAGATTAATGCACTTCGCGCGGCCCTCGTAATCCATCGAAGCGATCGCACTGTCGGACGGCCACCAATGCCAGCCGAGCTTGTTGAGCCCGCGCGCCAAAGTCGCACCCGACTTGCCGAGCGGCAGCGGCGGCATCATCGGCTCGTGCGGCGGATAGGCGGGATCGCCGGCCAGGCCGGATACGCCCATGATCCGGTCGTTCTCGGCGTAGAAAGGCGCGAGCGTCGCGTAGTCGATCGGCCAGTCATCGGCGACGCCGTCGAGCGTCCGCACGCGAAAATCCGCTGGATGAAGGCGCGGGAAGTGCCCGGCATACAGCACGGTGCCGCCGCCGACGCCGTTGAAATTGGCGATCTTGATCGGCGAGTCGGCATCGTTGACCGGATAGTCGGTCTCGCGGGCGCGGCGATTTGGGCTGACGTGGAAATCGTCGAACTGATGCGCCTCCCAATCGCGCGCGGTGCTGGGATATTCGGACGGCTTCATCCAGTCGCCCTGCTCGAGACAGAGAATGTGCATCTTCGTCTCGGCCAAGCTCCAGGCCACGGCGGCGCCGGAGGCGCCGGCGCCGATGATCAGGACGTCGACGGGGCTGGTCATGCGAAGGGTCCCATTGAGATGCGTGGCCGCTCTCAGAGGAGCGCGAGCGGGGTTGTCAATGGCGTGCTATGATCTCTCGCTGTTATCGCCTTTCGGCGACGCAACGGGAAGAACTCAGGAAGAAAGTGCGGCGACGAGCGCCGACACCAGCGGTTTCATGAAATAGGTCTCGCCCGGCACGATCGTCGGGGCGACGCCACGCCGCCGCAATTCCGCCTCGACGACCGGGCCGACCGCGGCGATAGCAGTCCTTTGAAACCCGCTGCGCAGCCGATCGTCGCGCTGGCCTGCACGCGCCACTTCGCAAATGCGCCGGATCTGCGAGGCGCTGGTAAAGGCGATCGCGTCGACGCGGCCTTCGGCCATCTCGTCGATCAGCGCCGCGACCCGGCGGTCTTCGGCCTGCGAGACATAATCGTAGGGCACCACCGGGTCGGGGATCGCGCCCGCCTCGCGCAGAAGCGCGAGGAGCCGATCGTCCGCCGCCGGATAAAGCTGAACACCGACGCGCCGGTCCAGCAATGGATGCGCCGAAAGCAATACGACGAGACCCTCGGTCGTCGCCGGTTCGGCCCGCAAATCGGGTTTGAGGCCGAGTTGCCGCAGGGCACGCGCCGGCTTCGGGCCGCGCGTGATTTTCCGGGTCTTGCCGAGAACGTTGAGAAAGGCCGCTTCGATCCCGGATCGGCGGGAGCGCTCCCACAGCCGGTAAAGCCCTTCGCCGGTATAGAGAACGAGATCGTCGAACGGGTTCGCGACGAAGCGGTCGAGCCAGGCGTCGACCGGCGCCGGATCGGCCGGATCGACGATGCCGACGAGCGGACAGGAGAGGACCTCTGCCCCTTGCTCTCTGAGCATCGCTGCCAGCCGTTCCGCTTCGCGCGTCTCCGGCACGGCGATGCGGCGCCCGATGAGCGGCCGGTCCGCAGTTTCGCCGTTCATCGCGAAAACCGTTCAGCGCAGTTCGTGATAGAGGCGCTCGTCGTAGAGGGCGCCTTCGAGCGGCGTCAGCCGGCGCCGAAACTCGCGGGTCGGCGCTGCGCTCAGGCTCGCCTCCAAGGCCGCCCGGTCGAGCCACCCTTCGACGAGCGTGAAGTGGTTCGCATGGCCGTCGACCTGCAGCACGTCGAACCGCAGGTTTCCGGGCATCTTCCGGCCGGCTTCGGCGTGGGTGGTGACGAGGGCGGCGGCCTCGTCCTTGCCGCGCGGAAAGACGTCGACATGGGTGAGGACATAAACCGCGCGCGTGTCGCCATCGGCGCTCGCCGCCGCCAGCGAGAATCCGCCGAAGGAGCGGATTTCGAATGGGCCGACCAGCATCGGTGCGAGCTTGTCGCTCCAGGCGGCGGTGGCCGCGGCCGCCTGATGGGCGCCGGCGGCCGTCTTGTCATGCCAGGCCTCGAAGATCGCGAAGCGGCTCGGCCGGCCGATCTCCTGAAAAGCCGCGAACCTGATATTACCCGGCTCCTTGCCGCTCGCCGTGGCGAACGCGCGCGTGAGCCGGGCCGCCGCGGCGACCTCGGGTGCCGCCACCCCGAAATAGCAGATGCTGTAGACCGTGCCGTTCACGCCGCTCTCCGCCTGCACCGGCCGAAAACCGGCCGCGGCCAGCATAACGGAGAAAATGGGAAACACCCATCTTCAGGCTCCTCCCTTGAAAGCGACTTGCGCCGCGGCGCAAGTCGGGTTTTTCCGTTGAATGCGCTTCCGGGATAGCCCTGGCGCTGTTCGGGGGGCAACAATAGCCCAGCGACGCGGCAGGATCAGCGTCGTGGACCTGCGCAATCCGACGGAGGCATGAAGATGCGGCTCGAAAGCAAGGTTGCGCTGATCACCGGCGCAGCATCCGGGATGGGCGCCAGCATGGCGCGGATTTTTGCCGGTGAGGGCGCCAAGGTTGTCGTTGCCGATGTGCTCGCCGAAGAGGGCCGCGCGATCGTCGCCGACATCGTTCGAGGCAACGGTTCGGCGCTGTTCCACGCTCTCGACGTCACCAGCGAGGCGGAATGGAAGACCGCCGTCGAGGCGACGCTCGCCGCTTATGGCCGGCTCGACATCCTGGTCAACGATGCGGGGCTCTCCGGCAGCGCGGTCGAGGATCTGTTCGAGACCGCGGCCTGGGACCGGCTGATGTCGGTCAATGCCCGCGGCGTCTTTCTCGGCATGAAATTCGCGATCCCGATCATGCAGGCGCAGGGCGGCGGCGCGATCGTCAACATCTCCTCGATTTCCGGGATCACCGGCCAGCGCGGGGTGCATGTCGGATACAACGCCTCGAAGGGCGCGGTCCGCACGCTGACCAAGGCCGCCGCCGTGCAGCACGCCGCCGACAACATCCGGGTCAATTCGGTGCATCCCGGGCTGATGCCGCCGATGCGCTCGTCGGGCCGGACCGCCGACCCCGAGGTCCGCGCGCAGATGCTGCGGCAGATACCGATGGGTCGCGCCGGCCGCCCCGAGGAGGTCGCGAATGCCGTCCTCTTTCTCGCCTCGGACGAAGCCTCCTACATCACCGGCGCCGAGCTTTACGTCGACGGCGGCTCTCTCGCCGCCTAGAGCGGTGCGCCGCCGGCGCCTCGGCCGCGATGTCAGCCGTCGGCAGCGGTGACCTCG
Source organism: uncultured Alphaproteobacteria bacterium (assembly GCA_963790875.1). Lineage (GTDB taxonomy): Bacteria > Pseudomonadota > Alphaproteobacteria > ATCC43930 > CGMCC-115725 > AP-15. Next base: position 192,862 of record CAWBQT010000008.1, on the reverse strand, counting down.
ACTTCGACGGTCAGGCCGAGATAGTCGGACGGAAAGCCGGTCCAGCTGCCGGAAACCGGCGCCGCCTGGCGCGGATCGCGCATCACCGCGACGCGGATCAGGTCGCGGCTGCCGACGATGCCGTTGGTCGGATCGAACTCGACCCAGCCGGCGCTCGGCAGATAGACGCGCAGCCAGGCGTGCGTCGCGCCCGCCCCCCGCGCCGCGGCGGCCCCGTCGGGGACATAGAGATAGCCGCTGACGAAATGCGCGGCGAGCCCGAGCGAGCGCACCGCCTCCATCATCAAGACGGCAAAGTCGCGGCAGCTGCCGCTTCCCTGCCGCAGTGTCTGCACCGGATCCTGGATGCCGCTCTCTTCGCGCGCAACATAGCCGAAATTCGCCTGGATGGCGTGGGTCATTGCCGCCAGCATCTCGACTGTATCGGCGCGGCCGTCATGGCGCAGGAACTGCCGCGCCCAATTGTCGAGCTCGTGCTCCGGGTCGAGATATTGCCGCTCGATCGAGGGCGACAGATCGGGCATCTCCGCTGCGCCATAGGTAAAAGGGTAAAGTCGGGCATAATCCTCAAGCTGAAAATCGAGCGCATATCCCGAAGAATGCTGGAGGCGGATGAGGCTGTCGAAGCGCAATTCCGCGGCCCGGGCGGCAAAACGGACGATCTCGACGCAATTGCCGAACACGTCGTGCGCCCACCGGATATCGGCGGGCTCCGGCGCGATCGCGAGCCGCGCGTCGAGGAGTTTCTGGTCGTAGCTGTCGCGCGGCCGCAGCATCAACCGGTGCTCGCCGAAGGCGACCGGCTGGGTGTAGCGGTAGGTCGTGACGTGACGGACGGTAATAACCGGCATCGCTCCTGCCTATTGCGCAGCCGATGCCTGCCTCTGCTCCTGGCTCGGCGAATAGCCGAAAAAGGCGATCGAAAGGTCGCGGGTGATGGCGATCAGCTGGCGTTGGATCAGGTCGAGAAACTCGTGCAACCCCTCGCTCAGGATCGCAGTTATCGTCAGTGTTCCGAAAACGGCGCGCAGGCGATCGAGTTCCTCGGCCGCATCGTTGGCGCCGCGCAGCGCATAGCGCGACTTGACCTCGCCGAGGAGCCGACCGGCCTCGCGCACGCAATGATGCACCGAGCGCGGAAAGGCCTGGTTCAACAGCAGAAAGCCGGCGACCCGCGCCGGGGTCGTGCTCGCCGTATGCAGGCGGCGATAAGCGTGGTAACCGGCCGCCGAACGCAACAGCGCATTCCATTGGCTGACGTCGGTCGGCGAGCCGACATCGGCGCGCTGCGGCAACAAGAGATGGTATTTGATGTCGAGGAGCCGCGTCGTCTGGTCGGCGCGCTCGATATAGCGTCCCAGTTGATAAAAATACCAGCCCTGATCACGGAAAAAGGTACCCTCGGTAATGCCGGTGTGGGTCTGGCAGGCTTCCTTGACCGTCGCGAACAGGGCGGCGAGCCGGCCGGGCAGCAGATCCTCGGGGCCGATCCGGGCGAGACGGTTGTAGAAGACGTTCAGCTGCACCCACATCTCGGTCGAGATCAACGGCCGCAACGTGCGCGCATTTTCCCGCGCACTCTTGATCGCGCTGACGATCGAGGTCGGGTTCGTCGCATCGACGAGGTAGAATTTGAGGACGCTCGCCGTCGTCGCCGCGTCGTGCGTGGCAAAGAAACGCGTTTCGTCGGAATTGAGCTGGACGATCGAGCGCCAGTTCTGGCCGCCGCGGCTGTCGCGCGAAAAGGTCTCGTTGACGTCGAGGATACGCGCCAAATTTTCCGCGCGTTCGACATAGCGCGCGAGCCAGAAGATGCAATCCGCGTAGCGGGCGAGGAGGACGTCACTCAACAACCCAGGTGTCCTTCGAGCCGCCGCCTTGCGACGAATTGACGACCAGCGAGCCGCGCCGCAGGGCCACCCGCGTCAGACCGCCCGGCAACACCCAGGTACTCGCACCGGTCACCGCAAACGGCCGCAGATCGACATGCCGCGGCTCGATGCGGCCGTCGACCAGAGTCGGCGCGACGGACAGGTTGATGCAAGGCTGGCTGATGTAGTTGGCCGGGTCGGCGACGAGCTTGGCGCGGCAATCGGCCAATTCCCCGCGGCTCGCTTTTGGGCCGACCGTGATGCCGTAGCCACCGGCCTCGCCGACCGGCTTGACGACGAGCTCGGCGAGATGGTCGAGCGTATAGGAGAGCGCCTGCTGCTCACGGCAGATATGGGTCTCGACATTCGGCAGGATCGGCTCCTGGCCGAGATAATAGCGGATGATGCGCGGCATATAGGCATAGACCGCCTTGTCGTCGGCGACGCCGGTGCCGACGGCGTTGGCGAGCGCTACCTTGCCGGCGCGATAGGCGCGCATCAGCCCCTTCACGCCGAGCATGCTTTCCGGCAGGAACGCCTCGGGGTCGAGATATTCGTCGTTGATCCGGCGGTAGATCACATCAACCCGCGCGAGGCCGCCGGTCGTGCGCATGAAGACGCAGTCGTCGTCGACGACGAGATCCGAGCCTTCGACCAGCGGCACGCCCATCTCGCGGGCGAGAAACACGTGCTCGAAATAGGCCGAGTTGTAGGTGCCGGGCGAGAGCAGCACCGTTTGCGGGTCGGAGACGCCGGCGGGCGCCATCTCCTGCAGCGCCGCGATCAGCTTGGCGCCGTAGTTGTCGATCGGCCGCAGGCTGATTTCGTCGAGCAGGTCGGGGAAGGCGCGCAGCATCATGTGCCGGTTTTCGACGACGTAGCTGACGCCCGAGGGCGTGCGGGCATTGTCTTCGAGGACGAGAAAGGCCCCGTTTTCGTCGCGCACGATATCGATGCCGCAGATATTGGCGTAGGCCTTGTGCGGCACGGCGATGCCGCGCATCAGCGCTCGGTAGTTCTTGTTGCCGAGGATCAGCTCTGGCGGAACGACGCCATCCTTTAAGATATGCTGGTCGTGGTAGATGTCGTCGAGCAACAGGTTGATCGCGGCGATGCGCTGCACGATGCCGCTTTCGACATGCCGCCATTCGCCGCCCGACAAAACGCGCGGCAAAACGTCGAAGGGCAGGATCCGGTCGATCATCTGCGCGTCCGAATAGACCGTGAAGGTGATCCCAAGATTGTAGAGCTCGGCATTGGCGGCGGCCGAGCGTTCCTTCAGCGCGTCGACCGAAAGCTGGCCCAGACGCTGCCGGATTGCCGGGCTCGCCGGGCCGCGCAGCATCTCGCAGTAGAAACCCTGCGGGTCGTAACCATCGAGGACCGAGGGGGCCATCTGCCTGCCCGAAAACGCCGACCGCTGCCGTTCATAAGCATTTTCCGCGCCAAATCTCGAAAGGTCCAGCGGGGCGGCAGCATGGAACCGAGCGCCGAAAAAATGGGCATTCGCAACGAATGCCTCCACTGGCCTCGGCGGCTCTTTCGCGGCCCAGGGCGGCGTCCAGCGGCTACACGCCAATTGACCGCGGCCTCCGACCGCACCCAAAAGATAACCGAGCACCATGACCGGCCGTCACACGCTGATCCGCGCCCTCGAAAGGAGCGGCATGCGGCCCGAAGCCGCTGAGGAAGTCGGGACAGTGATCTACGACGCGATCCACGACAACGTGGCGACGCGGGCCGATCTGCAGCGGGTCGAGGGCGGATTGCGCGCCGACCTCGAACGTGTCGAAGCGGCGCTGCGGGCGGATTTGCAACGGGTCGAGGCGGGGCTGCGCGGAACTGGAACGGGTCGAGGCAGGGCTGCGCGCCGACCTGCAGACGACGGAATTGCGATTGAACCACCGGATCGACAGGGTGGTGCTGCGGCTCGGCGCAGCGCTGGTCGTCGGGCTCGGGCTGCTGTTCACAGCACTGCACCAATGGCCGCCGCACGGATGAGGGCCTCGGCGAAGTGCCCGTTGTCCATCCCCGGTCCTGGATTTTAGGGTGGTCTATCTCCGCATCGAATACTTCGTCGCCCCGGCGGAACTTTCGCCGGGACGACGAGACGTTTAAATGCTGCCTTCGACGGCGGCGCCGATATCAGCCCCTACGCCTCGGGCCCGCCTGCCTCAGGCGACCGAGAGTTCGGCGACGAGGCGCTTACCCCTGGTCTCCGGACCGCACAACACCGCCAAGGCGACGCTGATTGCGGCAAGGGAGGTGCCGACCAGCATCGGCACGGCAAATCCCAGATGCCAGGTCGTCGCGAAATAGGTGATCACCGGCGCGGTCAGGCCGCCGAAAATCGCCCCCTGGTGATAAACGAAGCCGCTGGCGGTGGCTCGCACCTCGGTGGGGAACCGTTCCGAGAGATAGGCCGGGTAGAGCGTGTGCATGCCGCCGCCGCCGAACGCCCCCTGCAATGTGAAGAATACGACGATCATCGCGTAATCGTGCGTCATCAAATAGAGGGGAGCCACCGGGAGGGTGAGTAGGGCCGGAAGGATGATCGCCCAGCGTCGGCCGATGCGATCGGCGAGAAAGCCATAGACCGAGCCGGACAGGAAAAACACGATGCTTTGCAGCATGACCGGCAGGGCCACGAAAGCCGGGCTCAGATGCAGGTCCTTTTGCAGGTAGGTCGGAAACATGCCGCCGACCGAATAGCCGACGATAAAAGCGCTCGCCATCCACCAGCACGCGGTCAGGGTGTTGTAGAGCATGCCGCGCTTGAAGACCTTGAGGAGCGGTACCTTGACCTCGCGGTGTTCCAGGCGCTGCAGTCTGCGGTTTTCGACCCAGACCGGCGGTTCCTGCACGAACTTGCGCACATAGACGATCGCGAGCGCCGGCAGTACGCCGAGCATCAGCAGGCCGCGCCACCCGATCAAATTGAAGAGGAGGCCATAGGCGGCGCTCGATAGCAACGCGCCGAGTCCCCACGAGGCCTGCAGCACGCCAGCCATGAAGCCGCGCGAGCGGATCGGCCAGGACTCCATCGCCAAGGCGGCGCCGCAGGGCCATTCGGCCCCCATGCCGATACCGAGCAGTGTGCGGAACAGGAACAAGAACCAGAAGGCGGGCGAGAATGCCGCGATAAAGTTGCACACCGAATACCAGCCGATCGAGATCATCAGCGGCGTCTTGCGCCCGATCCGGTCGGAGAGCCAGCCCGAGGCGGTGGCGCCGACGAGCCGCATCCACAGGGTCAGGGTGAAGACCCACGTCACCGTGGTTAGCGGGACGTGAAAATCCTTCGAGATCGGCACCATGATCAGGAGGAAGATCGTGAAGTCGAAGGCGTCGAGGGTCCAGCCGAGCCAGGCAGCGGACCACGCCAGCCATTGCTCCTTGGTCGGCTCCTTCCACCACGGAACGGTTGCGGGGCTGTCGGCGGCGAGCGTCACCATCGTAATTTTCCTCCCAACTCGGCGGGCGGCTTCTTGTTCGGAGCCTTGCAAGTTACCTTAGACAGGAAACACTCCGCTGTCTGTCGATATGTGACGTACAGCTTTATCTTGGGGCTGTTTCGCAGGTCGCGAGCAGCCGGCCGGCAAAAAAGCCCCGGCGCGAAGGCCGGGGCTGAAGTGCTTGATAAACACCGGTCAGGCGACGACGAGGTCGGGCACCATCACGGTGCCGCGCGTCTCCGGGCCGAAGGCCAGCGACAAGATGAAATTGCCGAGCCCGAACAATGTACCGATCAGCATCGGGATCGCGAAGCCGAGATGCCAATTGATCGCGAAGAAGGTCAGGATCGGCGGCACCATCGCGCCGGGGATGGCGCCGACGTGATAGCAGAAGCCGGTCGCGGTGCCGCGGATTTCGGTCGGGAAGCGCTCGGTCAAATAACTCGGCACCTGTCCGTACATGCCGCCGCCGGCGAACAGCCCCTGCGCCATGAAGGCGATCACGACCCAGGTGAAGTTGCCGGAGAACAGATAGATCGGTGCCAGCGGGATCGCGCACATCGCCGGGATCATCATCGCCCAGCGACGGCCGATCCTGTCCGACACCCAGCCCCATCCTGAGCTTGCAAGAAACACCAGGATGTTGGCGAAAGCGATCGGCGTCGCGATCAATGCCGGGCTGAGGCCCAAATCCTTCTGCAGATGGGTCGCGAACAGCGCGTTGATCGAATAATAGGTGACGAAGCCGGCCGCCTGGAACCAACAGGTCGTCAAGGTATTGGCAAGCATGCCGGGCTTGAAGATCTTGGCGAGCGGCACCTTGACTTCGCGGTGCGACGCCCGCTGGCGGCGTCGGTTTTCGAGCCAGACTTCAGGCTCCTTGACGAAATAGCGGATATAGACGAGCGCGAGGGCCGGGGCGATGCCGACCCACAGCATGCCGCGCCACCCGACATACTTAAAGAACAGGCCGTAGACGAGGCTCGACAGCAGAAAGCCCAGCCCCCACGATCCTTGCAGGAAACCGCTGATGAGACCGCGCGAGCGGATCGGCCAGGTCTCCATCGCCAGAGAGGCGCCGGCCGGCCACTCAGCCCCCATGAAGAAACCGAGAAGGGCGCGGAAAAACAGCAGAAACAGAAAAGTCGGCGAAAACCCGGCGATGAAGTTGCACACCGAATAGCCGAAGATCGAAATCATCAATGGCACCTTGCGGCCCAACCGGTCGGCCATCCACCCCGACGCGGTGGCACCAACGAGCCGCATCCAGAGTGTCAAGGTGAAGACGATCGTCACGCTGGTCAGCGGGACGTTGAACGCTTTCGATATCGGCAGCATGATCAACAAGAAGATCGTGAAATCGAAGGCGTCGAGGGTCCAGCCCATCCAGGCGGCGCCGAGCGCGTACCATTGGTCTTTGGTAGGCTCCTTCCACCACGGAATGCTTTTTACCGTCTCGACGCCCGTCGCCATTACCCACGCCTCCTGCTCGATGCGGGCTCCACAGCAGCCCTGCGCGCATGGTAGGGCAGGGTTGTGTGAATGTCATTCATTATTTTGACGATTTTTTGCCGCAATCGGGACGCGATCACGCCCCGGTTGCAGCGCAGACAGCGGCTCGGATCAGGCCAGCACCAGATCCGCCAACATCTCCTTGCCTCTGGTCTCCGGGCCGAGGAACAGCGCGAGACACCAGCTGCCGCCGCCAATAAGGCAGCCGATCAGCATCGGCACCGAGAACCCGAGATGATGGTTCAAGGCAAAATAGGTGACGACCGGCGGCACCAGACCACCGAAAATCGTTCCGAGATGATAGCAAAAGGCGCTCGCCGTCGCCCGCACCTCGGTCGGGAACCGCTCGGTCATGTAGGACGGCACATGGGCGCCGGCGCCGCCGCCGAGCAGCGCCCCCTGCACGACATAACCGATCACAATCACCCAGTAATTGGCGCTGAGCATGTAGCAGAAGGCGACCGGTATGCCCAGCAAGCCCGGAATGATCATCGCCCAGCGCCGCCCGATACGGTCGCCCGCCCACCCCCAGAACATGCTCGCGAGGAACACGACGAGATTCGCGAACACGATCGGCGTCGCGATCAGGGCCGGGCTGAGGCCCAAATCCTTTTGCAGATGCGTCGCGAACATCCCGTTGATCGAATAGTAGGTCACTAGGCCACCCGCCATCCACCAGCAGGCGAGCGCCGTGTTGCCGATCATGCCGCGCTTGAAGATGCTGAAGAGCGGCAGCCGCACCTCGCGGTGTTCGTTTCGCTGCAGGCGGCGGTTCTCGACCCAGACCGGCGGCTCTTTGACAAAAAACCGGACGTAGACGACGGTCAGTGCCGGCAAGACGCCGAGCCACAGCAGTCCGCGCCAGCCGATATGGGTGTACAGTAGGCCGTAGGCGGCGCTCGACAGCAGGAAGCCGATCCCCCACGACCCCTGCAGCACGCCGCTCATGAAGCCGCGCGAGCGGATCGGCCACTGCTCCATCGCCAAGGCTGCGCCGGCCGGCCACTCCGCACCCATGAAGAAGCCGAGCAGGGCGCGAAAGAAGAACAGAAACCAGAAGGTCGGCGAAAAGCCGGCGATGAAGTTGCACAGCGAGTAGCCGAGGATCGACATCATCAGCGGCAATTTGCGGCCAAGGCGGTCGGCGACCCAGCCGGAAGTGACGGCACCGACGAGCCGCATCCACAAGGTGATCGTGAAAACGATCGCCACCGCTGTCAGCGGCACACCGAATTCCCGCGAGATCGGCACCATGATCAACAGGAAGATCGTGAAGTCGAAGGCATCGAGCGTCCAGCCGAGCCAGGCGGCCACCCAGGCCAACCACTGATCCTTCGTCGGCTCGCGCCACCAAGGGATGCTGCTCACCGTCTCGGTGGCCGTCGCCGTCGCCATAGTGCACTTCTCCCTGTTCGTTGCGGCCCAGCCGCAGCCTTGCATGGATGGTAGAGCAGGGTTGCGTGCATGTCTTTCATTTTTTGACGAATTTCTGCCGCAATCGCCGGCACGCGCCTCCCGATCCGCACCATCGCGGCCGCACCCGACCGGCAGCGCCCCGCGCGGCCGACTCCTCGGGCCGCGCGCCGTCGCTGCAGGCCACGGCACGACGAATTCTTCGGCCAGCTATTGTTCCTTGGTCGGTTCGCGCTACCACGACAAGACCCTTACCGTCTCGACCGACGCCATCGCTCCACCTCTCCGCTCCAGCCGGCCCTTTTTTGGAGCCTTGCACAGACGGTAGCGCAGCTATGCGGCGGTGTCATGTCCTTTTAATCGTTTCTTCACGCCGCGGCGCGACGGCGCCTTGCGCTCAAGCGACGACGAGGTCGGGCACGATCGCCCTGCCCCGCGTTTCCGGGCTGAGCAAGAGGGCGATGATGAAGCTGGCGGCGCCGACCATGGTTCCGACCAGCATCGGGATGGCGAGGCCGATCTGCCAGCTGGACGCGAAATAGGCCAGAACCGGCGCGCAAAACCCGCCCCAGATCGCGCCTTGGTGATAGGCGAAGGCGGTCGCCGTCGCGCGCACCTCGGTCGGGAATCTTTCGTTCAGATAGGCCGGGATCTGGCCGAACATGCCGCCGCTGCCGGCGATGCCCTGCAGCACGAAGGCCACCACGACCACCGCAAAGATCGGGCTGAACAGGTAGAACGGGGCGAGCGGGATCGCAAACAATGCCGGCAGGATCATCGCCCACCGGCGGCCGATGCGGTCCGACAGCCAACCCCATGAGGTACTGGCGATGAACGCCAACAGGTTGGCGAGAGCCACCGGCGTCGCGATCAGCGCCGGGCTCAAATGCATATCGGCCTGGAGATGCGAGGCGAACAGCGAGTTGATCGAGTAATAAGTGATAAAGGCGCTCGCCATGAACCAGCACGCGGTCAGCGTATTGCCGAGGACGGCGCGCTTGAAGATGGCGAAGAACGGCACGCGAACCTCGCGGCTTTCGACCCGTTGCCGGCGCCGGTTCTCGACCCAGACTTCGGGCTCCTTGACGAAAAACCGCACATAGATGATCGCCAGGGCCGGCAGGATGCCGACCCACAGCATGCCGCGCCAGCCGATCCGGTTGTAGAACAGCCCGTAGACGATGCTCGACAGCAGAAAGCCGAGATTTCCCGAACCTTGCAGAATGCCGCTCATAAAACCGCGCGATCGCTGCGGCCACGTCTCCATCGCGAGCGCCGCGCCGACCGGCCATTCCGCGCCCATGCCGATGCCGAGCAATGCGCGAAACAGCAGCAGAAACCACAAGCTCGGCGAAAAGCCGGCGATGAAATTGGCGAGCGAATACCAGGCGATCGAAATCATCAGCGGCGTCTTGCGGCCGATGCGGTCGGCGAGCCAACCGGCGCCGACCGCGCCGACGAGCCGCATCCACAACGTGATCGTCAGGACGAACGCTACCGCGGTCAGCGGCACCTGAAACTCTCGGGCGATCGGCACCATGATCAACAGAAACACGGTGAAATCGAACGCGTCCAAGGTCCAGCCGAGCCAGGCGGCCCACCAGGCATACCACTGCTCTCTCGTCGGCTCCCGCCACCACGGTATCGTCTTGGGAAGATCCTGTGCCGCCGCCATCGTTTGCCTCCCGGTCCGAGCCGCCCCCTGTTTCGGAGCTTTGCCGAATCCGTAGCCCAGCTATGCATCGATGTCATGCGTTTTTTTTACTAATTTTTGCAAAGCGGCGGCCGGCGTTTGGCGACGATCGGGCGGGTTGCACGATAATTGCACGGCAGTTTTTCGCCGTTCGGCGAAATGCTCGAGCTGATGGCGAGCCGTCGGACTTCGGTTGGATGCGGCGCTCCGATCAACACGGTAGGTGGAAGAAGAGCGCGCATGGCCGAAGAGCGGATCGCCAGCAGCAGTCAACCAGCGGAGCGCTCGGCCGCATCGGCGTGGCGGCGCACCTTGTGGGCGATGGTCGGCATCCAGTTCGTCATGACGATGGCGTTCTCGATGCTGACGCCGATCATGCCGCTGTTCCTGCCGGTGCTTGGCGTCAAATCGGCGGCGGCGATCGATCTGTGGGCCGGGATTCTTGCCGGCGTCACCTCTTTTGTCGCCGCCTTCGCCTCGCCGCTCTGGGGCCGCCTCGCCGACCGGCGCGGGCGCAAACTGATGCTGCTGCGCTCGAGCCTGGCGATCGGCGTATTCGCGGCGCTGATGGGCCTGGCGGCAAATGTCTGGCAGTTCTTTGCTTGCCGCGCGCTGATGGGCGTCTTCGCCGGCTTTTCGAGCTCAGCGATCGCGCTTGTCGCCAGTCAGGCGCCCGAAGAGCGGCTCGGCTACGCGCTTGGCTGGCTCAGCACCGGGCAACTCGTCGGCTCGCTGGTCGGGCCGCTCCTCGGCGGCGTGCTGGCCGATCTGACCGGAAGCTACCGCATCCCGTTCTATTGCACCTCGGCGGTAATCCTCGGCTCGCTGGGGCTCGTCTGGTTCACCGTGCACGAGCACTTTACCGCGCCGCCGCGCGGTCGCGCCGGACGTTCGATCCTCGCCAGCCTGCTGGCGGTGGCCCAGTCGCCCGGGCTCTTGGCATTGTTCTTCGTGCTGCTGATGGCACAGTTCGGGGTGCGCACGGTGCAGCCGGTCGTGACCCTCTACGTCAAGGAACTGCTCGGCCCGCGGCCGGATATTGCGACATTGAGCGGCATCGCCTTTTCGATTACCGGGGTCGCCAACGTCATCGCCGCACCATTCCTCGGCAACAAGAGCGATGTCATCGGCTATCGGCGGGTCCTGCTGATCGGCCTGCTCGGGGCCAGCCTGACGACCCTGCCGCAAGCCTTCACGGACAGTTATTGGCTCTTTACCGCCCAGCGCTTCGCGCTCGGGCTGTTCGTCGGCGGGATATTGCCGACCGCGAACGCACTGGTCGGCCGGCTCGTGCCTCGCGCCGAGCGCGGCACCGTCTATGGGATCACTGCATCGGCAATGTTTCTCGGCAATTCGATGGGGCCGTTGAGCGGCGGCGCGATCGCGGCGGCGTTCGGGCTGCGCTGGGTGTTCTTGCTGACCGGCTTCGTGCTGTTGGCGAATTTCCTCTGGGTGTTCTACCGAGTGCAGGAATATCGCGAAGCCGCAAGCCCGCACCCGGGGGCGTGAGGGGTGGTGAATGTATCCCGCCGCCGACCTCTTGATTCGTCACCCCGGCGGAGGCCGGGGTCCATCGTTCCGCGGCATGAGCGGTCATCCGCCAAATGAGGAATTGAAATTGCAGGAAAAATTAGGAGCGGCGCAGGAATGGGCCCCGGCCTTTGCCGGGGTGACGGAGGGGAATTTCCCCATTTTCATCCCGACCTGAATTCCTTCACATCCTCTGAGACCGGCCGCAGGCCGACCCGCCGGTGGTGGGTCAGGCGCCTCCGATGCAGCGTTCGACACGGTCGAGCAATTCGCTCGGACCGAACGGTTTCGCCAAAATCTGGTTGGCGCCCAGCATACTGGCGACCTTGAGATAATCGGTGTTGCCGAGCCGGCCGCCGCCGGAGACGGCGAGGATCGGCAGATCAGGCCGTTCCTTGCGGATATCCCGGATCGTCTCGAGACCCTCCTTGTCCGGCATGATAATGTCGGTAATCACGAGGTCCGGCTGCTCGGCGCGCAACACGCTCAAGCCGCGCAAGCCGTCCGGTGCAACGAGCGTTTGATAACCTTTGCGCCGGAGGACCCGAACGATCGTGTCGCGGACGAGCGCGTCGTCGTCGATGATAAGGATCGTTGGCATGCCTTTTCCCTTATCGCCGTATTGCCCCAATAACCGGTCGACTTCACGCGGCCACGGTTTCGACCGCCGGGGTGATTTGCGGTTCGGCAAGCGCCGGCAGCGTCACGGTGAACTCGCTGCCGCGACCCGGCTGGCTGCGGGCATCGATGCGGCCGCCGTGACGCGTGACGATGCCGTGGACAATGGCAAGCCCGAGGCCCGTGCCCTCGCCGACGGCCTTCGTCGTAAAAAACGGCTCGAAGATGCGGTCGAGGGTCGCCCGGTCCATGCCGAGGCCGGTGTCTGCGACCGACAGGCAAACGGCCGAGGCCTCTCCGCTGCGCTCAATCTGCGGCGACCAGACGCGGACCGTGATTTGACCGGTCTGCGTCCCGATCGCGTCGGCCGCGTTCGTCACCAGATTGACGACGGTCTGCTGCAGCGCACCGGCGTCGCCATAGAGTTCGGGCACCTTGTTGATGCGAGCCCGGATCCTGATCGTGGTCGGCAGGCTGGCGCGCAGCATCCGCAGCACCTCGCGCGTCACTTCCGCCAAATCGACCGCCTCTCCGACAAAGTCCTGCTTGCGGCTGAAGGCGAGGATCTGCTTGACGAGGTCGCGGGCGCGCTCGCCGGCACGCGCGATGGTTTCGATGTCGGCGCGCGCGGCGCTGTGCTCGGGCAATTCTTCGAGCGCCAACTGCGACAGCGCCAGGATCGGCACCAAGGTGTTGTTGAGGTCGTGCGCCACCCCGCCGGCCAGGGTGCCGAGCGCCTGCAGTTTTTGCGAATGCATCAGCTGCCGCTCCAGCTCCTGTTCCCGCTGCTGCGCCGCCCGCACCTCGGTCACGTCCTTGAATGTCGAGAAGCGCCGGACCGGACGGCCGGTTTCGTCAAAAATGAGGTCGTTCTCGCGATAGACGAACCGCACCTCGCCATCGGGGCGAACGATCCGATATTCGAGCGGCGGCGACGGTATTCCGCCGCTCGAGCGGTCGGCCGCTTGTCTGACCATGACCTGGTCGTCAGGATGCACCCGCGCATAGAAGTAGTCGCGGCTGTTCTCGATCTCCTGCCGCTTGACGCCAAAGATACGGCACGCCTCTTCCGACCACTCCATCTCCCCGGAAAGCAGATCCCGTTCGACGCTGCCGACCCCGGATATGTGCAGAATGCGGGCCAAATGCGCGCGGCTGCGGCGAAGCTCGTCCGCTTCGACCTGCTGCGCATGCAGCAATTCCCGCTGCAGCTCGTCATTGCGGCGCTCGGCTTCGCGCAGCTCGGTGACGTCCTTGACGACCCCGACGAGCTTCTGCGGCAGGCCAGTGGCGTCGTGCGTCACCTCCATTTCCCGATGCAGGACGCGGATGTTGCCGTCGGGGCGGCGGATCCGGTATTCGCACACCGTTTCCGAGCGTCCTTTCGCCGCCACCGCGGCGATCTGATTCCTGAGGTGCTCCCGGTCCTCGGGCAGGACGAATTGTTCGAGATCGTTTTGGGTCAGCGGACCGATCTCCCGGCCGACCCCGAAAATTCGATAGGTCTCGTCGGACCAGACGAGCGCGCGGGTTTGCAGATCGAGCTCGAAGCTGCCGATCGCCGCGACCCGCTGCGCCAACGCCAGATGCTCCTCGCTGCGCCGCGCCCGTTCCGCCTCGCGGGCCGCCTGCCGGCTCATTTGCTGATCGACGATCGACACCGACATGCCGAACATGACGATCCCGAGCGTGACGGCGGCGACCGGGAGGGCGAGCAGCGTCGTCGGCGCGTTGTCGGCCGGCATCCGGATCAGCGGGTCCGGGATCAGGGTGACCGCCGCCATGGCGATGAAATGCAGTGCCAATATCGCGGCGACCAGCAGCAGCGTCGCCGACAGGCGAAAGCGCCACCCGGTTCCGCCCAACGCGGCGGCGACTGCCGCGCTGCAGAGCGCGACCCCGATCGTCAGCGACGCCGCAACAAGGAAGGGATCCCAACGCAGATCGGCAGGGACCCGCAACGCCGCCATCCCGACGTAATGCATCGCCCCGACCGCCAGGCCGATAATGCCGCCGCCGATCAGCGGCGCCTGCCACCGTACTGCGGCGGCCATGCCGGGCCAGGTCAGACCGACGGCGATGAAGAAGGAGAGCGCCGTCAGGCCCGAATGGTAGGCGATCGGCAGGCCGGGCTGGAACGCCAATTCGGCAACAAAATGGGTGGCCCACACCCCGGCCCCGAAGATCGCGGCGGCGCCGGACAAGAGGGCGAGGCGGCGCCTGCCGGCTGCTTCGCGCGCGCGGAAAAACAGCTCGATCGCCGTGAAACAGGCGAAGATGCAGACGACCCCCGCGACGAGGACCAGGCGCAGGTCGTGCTTTTGCGTGAGGCAGGCGTAAAGGACCTTCAGCATCCGCCCGGATTGTCGCGTCCATCGGTAAATGAAGGCATAAAACGGCCCGAGACGGCGTAAGACGGCCCAGCCATGGTCGCGTGAGGGGCGTCGGTCAGAGGGTTGTGCCGCGGTTGCCGGAGGGTCGATTGGGCTTCATTCATTCGCTCGAGCCGCTTTATGTGCTGTCCGGGTTTTGTGTCGGGGCGCTTGTCGGCTTGACCGGGGTCGGCGGCGGCTCGCTGATGACGCCGCTTTTGGTCCTGCTGTTCGGGATTCATCCGGCGGCCGCGGTCGGCACCGATCTGCTCTACGCGGCGATCACCAAGATCTTCGGCACCGCGGTGCACGGCTACACGCACACGGTCGATTGGCGCGTCGTCCGGCGGCTCGCGGCCGGCAGCATACCGGCGACGGCGCTGACCCTCTTCGTGCTGTCGCATTTCGATCTCGGCGGCGCCGCCGCCGGGCGGCTGATATCCCGCAGCCTGGGCGCGGCGCTGCTGGCTACCGCGCTGACGGTCGTCTTCCGCCCGGCGTTGACGGCGTATTGCACCCTGCGCTTTCGCGAGCCGTCGCCGCGCCGCCTCGCCATCCTGACGATGATCAGCGGCGCGGTCCTCGGCATTCTCGTTTCGGTCTCATCGGTCGGCGCCGGCGCCATCGGCGTCACCGCGCTGATCATTCTCTACCCGCGGCTGCCGACGCCGCACATCGTCGGGTCCGATATCGCCCATGCGGTGCCGCTTACCTTGCTCGCCGGCATCGGCCACTGGCTGCTCGGCTCCGCCGATCTGGCGATCCTCGGCTCGCTATTGACGGGCTCGATACCCGGGATTCTGCTCGGCAGCCTGGCGAGCGTTCGGATTGACGACAGGCCGCTGCGGCTGAGCCTCGCCGCGGTCTTGTTCGTGGTCGGTGGCCGGCTGGTGATTTAGCGTTTAGTGGATGCCAACTGGGCTTCTATTCTCACTAAACTATCCGCAGGCCGCGCGGTGCGCCGACCCCGCGGGCCGGGTGACACCGTCGGGGATTGGGGGGAGAGGATGCGCTTTACCGACCGGGTCGCGATCATCACCGCCGCGGCGAGCGGCATCGGACACGCGACCGCCGACATCATGGCGCGTGAAGGGGCGATCGTCGTCGCCGTCGACGTCGAGCAAAGCCGGCTCGATGACACCGTCGCCGAATTGCGCGCCGCCGGCGGGCGGGCCCATGGGCGCCAAGCCGACGTGCTGGACGCCGCCGCAGTCGACGCGCTCATCGCTTCGGTCGCGCGCGAGTTCGGCGGCATCGACATTCTGGTGAATGCCGTCGGCGGCAGCACGATCATCGCGCATCCGGGAGCCGCGATGGACCAGCTGACGCTCGAAGACTGGCGGCGGCTCATCGCCTTCAACCTCGACGGCACGTTCCTTTGCTGCCACGCGGCGGCGCCGATCATGAAGCGGCAGCGCGCTGGCAAGATCGTCAACATCTCGTCGATCGCCGGCCGCGGTTTGAGCGCGTCGAGCAGCGCGGCCTATGCCGCGGCCAAGGGCGGGATCATCGCCTTCACCCGCAAGATCGCGATCGAACTCGGCCCCTATGGCGTCAACGTCAACGCGATCGCGCCGAGCCGCACCTTGACCGAGCGCATCCGGCCGCGCTGGGAGCAGCAGAGCCCCGACGACCAGGCGGCGGAAATCGCACGGACGCCGCTGCGGCGCCTCGCCGAGGCGCCCGACCAGGCGCGGGTCATCTGTTTTCTCGCGTCGAGCGACGCAGATTTCGTGACCGGGGTTACGATAGACGTGACCGGCGGCATCTGACGCCTGCCCAAACCAAACCGACGCAACCAGGAGGAAGCTGGCGATGGCGACATATGTCTTGATCCACGGCGCGTATCAGGGCGGCTGGATCTGGGGGCCGACGGCGGCGCGGCTGAGGGCCGCCGGGCACGCTGTCTATGCGCCGTCGCTTGACGGCTGCGGCGAGAGGCGGCACCAGCTGCGGCCCGGCATCACCACCGAGACGCAGGCCGTCGAGATGGCCGAACTGATGTTCTACGACGACTTGCACGACGTCGTGCTGACCGGCACCAGCGCCGGCGGCATGGTCTTGTGCCGCGCGGCAGAGCTGGCGCGCGAGCGGATCGGCCGGCTCGTCTTTGTCGATGCGCTGGCGCTTTTGGACGGCGAAAGGGTGGCGGAAATCGTCAGCCGGCCGACGCCGCGCGTCACGACGGAACTCGCCGTGGCACCGTCGCGCGCGGATGCGGAAAACCGCAGCTTCGCCGATCTTGCCCCGGATTTGCGCGCCTTTGCGCTCGCCCGCTATACGCCGCACCCAATCGCCGCCATGGAAGAGCCGGTATCACTGAAGAGTTTCTGGACCTTGCCGTGGCAGGCGACGGTGATCCGCTGCCGCCGCGCCGCCAACCCGCCCGAGGCGCATCAGCGCCGCACCGCCGAAAAGCTCGGCGGCAAATATCTCGAGATCGATGCGGGCCACTATCCGATGTTGTCGCATCCCGATCTATTGACACCGTTTTTGCTCGAGGGGTGAGGCGCGGTCAGGATCGATGCGGCAGCGGCCCCTGCCGCACGGCGCGGTGCCGGAAGCGGGCCGGCGCCTCAGCGCCAGACCCAGCCGCGGCCGGGAACCCAAACCCGGTGCCCGGACCAACCGCCCCACCCGCCCCAGCCGGCGCGCCACGCCCAGCCCGGATGACCCCAGCCCCAGCCCCAACCCGGATGGCCCCACCAGCCGGTACGCCAGCCCCAGCCGGCACGCCAGCCGCCGTGCCAGCCCCAGCCGCCGCGCCAGCAGCAGCCGCCATGCCATCCCGCATGCCACCAAGCCTGCGCCGGCGCGAGGTTGCCGGTGGCAGCAAGGGTACCGAGCGCCAACACGGCAACCATCAGGAATTTGCGTATCATAGTCTCTCCTTCTGGGTCGCTCGCCGGCCGTTGCACGACCGGATCCCGATCTCGGGATCTTCGATCGGCAGCGCCTGGGGGACCGACCGCTCCGTCGAGAGATAGGCGCGGCCTAGGTTTTTTCTCCCCGGCGCCGGATCGAGATTGCGACGCGCGGCAGCGGCGACCCGAGGCGGCGATCGCACCCGTGTTGTGGTGCCGTCATGCCGGCTGATCGATGCCCTCGCGGCGCCAGCGGTCCATGCCGCCGCGCAGCACGCCGACGTCGCGATGGCCGGCGGCGGCGAGTTCCGTCGCCGCCCGCGCCGATCTCTTGTCGGTCAAGCAGACCGCCACGATCGGCCGCGGCTCGGCGGCGAGCTCGGCGAGACGGGCCGGCAGTTCGGGCAACGGCAAATTGACCGCGCCGGCGATGTGCCCGAGCGGCCCGGCGAACTCGTCCGGGCCGCGCACATCGAGCAGCAAGAGCGGCTCGCCAGCGGCAAGCCGCCGCAGCAACTCGGCCGGTTCGATCCAGGCCGGCTCCCCGCCTGGCGACCCGCTGAAGACCCGCGAGAAAAAGCCGGCCATCGCTTTGGCCGTCAGCCCATCCCGGACACCGCGAGCGGCTCGATCTCGTACATGATCCGGGTCTCTCCGGGGCGGCGGAACGGATATTTGTCCTTGCCGAGGTATTTCTTGGCGAGTGCGTCGATATGCGCGTCGGCGCCGGCCTCGCGGACATCGGCGACCCGGCCGCGGATCTGGACATAGCGATAGGGGTTGTCCGGGTCCAGGATCGACATGGCGACGCGCGCCCCCGGCTGCAGGTTGCGCGCCTTGACCCGGCCCTTCGCCGTGTTCATGCGGATCCTGCCGCCTTCGTAGTCGATCCACACCGGCGTCACTTGCGGCGATCCGTCGGGCATCAAGGTCGCGAGGCTGGCAAACGCCTTTTTCTGCATGACCAGATCGAGATAGTTGTCGGGCACCGCTACCATCTCTTCCCCCATCCGTTGCGCCGTGTTAGCGCCGTACGGCAAGATTACCGGGGTTCGCGACAACCGGCCAGTACCGCGAGTTCGCAACGCTCGGGCAATCGGCCGCGCTTCACGATGCGCTTTCGGCCCAACGCTGCATCAGGCCGTTCGACGGCAGGGTTTCGTCGAGGAGCTTCTTCGCGGTCTCGGCCCCGGCGACCGGCAGGCCCTCCGGGTCGAGAAGGCCGAGCTGCACGAGGACGCTCGCCTGATCCCAGTAGATATGCTCATGGTAGAGCTTGTCGCCGCGAAAGCCGACGATCGCGACGAGCGGTATCTCGACGCGGCGGCCGGTCGGCGCGACGCCCGGCAGCATCCAGTCGATTTCGGTGTCGTGGGTGAACGAGACCATCATTTCGTCGACGACGCGGTCGGCGCCGATCGTGCGCGAAACCGGCACCATGCTGATGTCTTTCGGGCATTTCGGAATGAAATGATTGGCATAGAAGCGCGCAAGGTCGCGCGCCCCGACCCCGCCCGTCATCACCGGGACGTGGTTGACGTAAGGCTCCGCGACCATCGTGCGCATCGTTGCGGCGACGTCGCGGGTGACGAATTCGTATCGGGTGTGCGCTTCCCACAGCGCTTCAAGATCGTAATCGGGCCCCAAAACCCGGCGGAACAACGCGACCGACCGCGAATGGGCAAGGCCGGCCGCCGCCTTGTGATAATGCGCCCCGCCCTTCACGGGAAAGCCGCGCAGCGCGCCGGGATAGACGTGGATCGCGATCTCGGGTCGGCCGGCGAACATCTCCTTGAGGTGTGGCAGCGCCGGGTCGTGCTCGGCGAGATGCAGGAGGAGCGGGGTGGCGGCGGCCGGCGCCGCAAAATCGGCATTCGCGAGAAGGCCGTCGGGTTCCCAGATCGCGGCGCAATCGACGATACCCGCTGCGGCGGCGAAGAGGGCCTGCCGGCCGCCGTCGCCAAAGCCGAGGGCGCCGATCCTGCCGGTGCATTCCGGGCGGGCGCGCAGCGCGCCCACCACGGCGGTCGCATCGCCGCCGATCGGCTCCGGAGAGAGCACGACATAGCCTTCGGCGGCACAGAGGTCGGCGGCATCGCACCTCGCCTCGCCGCCGCCGAACAGCACGAGACCCGGCCCGCTGCCGGCCCCTGGCACCGCCAGATAGCCCGCTATCGGCTCACCACCGGTCCCTGCGCCGGTCCCTGCGCCAGTCCCTGCGATTGCGACGACCCGCCCGGACATCAAGCCCTCCCGATCTGCGATGGCTCGCCATTCTATCGGAAGCCCGGATGGCCGTCGCGCTCTCGCGCCAGCCCGCGGTCACTCGGCCGTCACTTGGCCTTCGACTGCCAGAGCCCGAGCACGGCGCCGGTCGGATCGGTGATGATCGACAAGGATCCTTCGTCCATCACCGGCGTGACATCGCGCACAACCGTAGCACCAAGCGATTTCGCCTTGTCCGTCGCTGCCCGGATGTCGCCGACCAGGACGTAGGGCAGCCAGGCAGAAGGCGCCCCGGGCATCGGATGCTTCATCATGCCGCCGCCGGTGCCCTCGCCGACCCCGATCAGTGTATAGGTCATGCCGCCGCCCATTGCGACGTCATTCAGCTGCCAGTCGAACAGCGAGCGATAAAAGTCTTTCGCCTTGTCGATGTCGGTCGTGTTGAGCTCGACATGCACAAACGGATTGGCCATCCCCGCCCTCCCTGAAAAGATAATGAGACTACGCTTGCGGCGGCGGCAAGTTCCAAGAACTTTTCATGTCCTGGCTCGTGATGATGGTCCGACGCGCGCCGGTTGTTGCTCCAGCCATGGAAAGGCTAGCTCTTCGATAATCGCGCCGAAAAGCCCGATGCCATCGAGCGCCACCTCGGCGTACAGCGAGGGATATGTCGGAGACGGCAAGATGATCTCGGCCTCGGCTTGGCCGTCGCGAAACCGAAGATCGTGTGCCAGGCGCCGCGCGACGTGCCGCATCCGTTCGTTCTCGGCGAGGCAGACCATGTGCAAGGTGCCGATCCCGCGGTTGCGTGCGACAACGACGGCATAGCGCAGCAGTTCGGCGCCGATGCCGAGGTCCCGCCACTCGGTCTCGACTGAAACCGCCGCCTCGACGCTCCGCGGCGACGCCGATCCGTCGAATTGCAACTCGGCGACGCCGCGCAATGTGCCGTCGATGAAACAGCCGATGACATAACCCCGGTCCCAGTCGATATCGTCGCAATACGCGGCGACAGCCTTGTCGCTGAGGGCGCCGAAAAAGCGCAGCAGGCGGTCGGGCCGGGAGAGTCGCAACAAATGGTCGCGCAATTTCACGCGTTCCGCCGCCGACAATTTCCGGAAGACCCGCATGCCGTCCGCCTAGCTCTGCCTCGTCTGAAAAAATGTTGCGATGCAGCATAAATGGCGCAAGCCCCGCCGAAGACAATGCGCGGCACGACTGTTTAAGACGCGGAGAAGAAGTAATCGGGCCCAGGGTCAGCCATCATCGATCGGGCGGTTCTCCATAGCGCGGAAAACTGGCAAATCTTCTCTTGATTGTCAATACAAGAATTGCTATAATACGCACAGTCGGCATCGGCATCGGCATGGAGCGGCGCGGTCGCGGCGGGCTAATTCGTGATTTCCGGTTTTCCCAGTTATCTCGTTTCTGCCTCCGATTTGGCTGCGATTTCGCCGAATTGTTTCCCAGTTTCGGTCGGGGATCGTCTCGCCAATGTGCATGAAACGCAATGACTTAACGAATCACGCAACGATCGCGAAGCGAATTTTTCCCAGTATTTTCCCGTCGAACTGGGAATTTCAGCTGTCGAAACTGGGAATTTCGGATCGCGCGGCCTTCCCCATTTTGCCCGACGACAGTGCTTTTGAACCGTCGCGTTGGTCCGACGGCGTTGCGCTGCCGGCTATCCGTTCGGCCGGATATTCTGGTTCAGCCGAAACAGGTTCGCCGGGTCGTATCGATGCTTCAGGGCGACGAGTTGCTGATAGCTGGCGCTGCTGTTGTAGGCCGCCCTGATGCGCGTCCCCTCCTCGGCGTCGAGGTGGTTGACATAGACCGCCCCCGACGCGAACGGCTCGACCGCGGTCCAGAAGGCGCGCGTCCACTCGATGTGGCCCGTCGACTCGCCCCGATCCTCCCATTGCGAGATCACGTCGTAATCCCACTGATCGTCGCGCAGCCCAAAGGCGGTGGCGTCCGAAGCGACCCGGGTCGCGGCGCCATGGACATGGAAAAAGCCGACCATCGACATCGGCGAGCGCATCGTCGCGGCCCGATCGATGAGGATATCGAGCGCGTCGTTGCCGAGCTCCTTCAGAAAGCTCGACTTCCAGTAGCGCTGCACGCCACCATAGGGAAAGGCGGCATCGAACATCGTGTTCAGCGCGACGTAGGAGGTCGCCGCGATCGTATCGGCGAGCGGCGCGCCGAATTTCCGGACCGGCGCAACCAGCTTTTCGCCCGCGTCGAGGTCGCCGATATGGCCGACGACGATGGCGACGACCGGCGCGCCCTCGGCCGAGGTCATCATCGCCGCAAATGCGGTCAGCTCGTCCGGGCAACTGCGCGCGTAGTCGCGGTAAAAGCGCAGCACCTCCGGCGCCTTGGCCAGCGGGTGCAGGACCATGCCGGCCAATACCGGGCCGACCGGGTGCAACCGGTACTCGAACGAGGTTACCACCCCGAAATTGCCGCCGCCGCCGCGCAAGCCCCAGAACAGCTCCGGGTTCTGCTCGGCGCTTGCCGTCGAGAGCGTTCCGTCGGCGGTGACGATGTCGGCCGAGACGAGGTTGTCGCAGCTGAGGCCGTGCTTGCCCATCAGCCAGCCGAGGCCGCCGCCCAGGGTGAGGCCGGCGATGCCGGTTGTCGAAACCACGCCGCCGGTGGTGGCGAGACCGAAGGCCTGCGTTTCGCGGTTGTACTCGCCCCAGGTGAGGCCGGCCTCGGCGCGCGCCGTGCGCCTTACCGGATCGACCCGGATGCCCTTCATCCGCGACAGATCGATCATCAAACCGCGCTCGCAGACGGCGTTGCCGGTGATGTTGTGCCCGCCGCCGCGGACCGAGACGAGGAGATCGTGGTCGCGCGCGAAGTTCACGGCAGAAACGACGTCGGCCGGCCCGACGCAGCGGGCGATCAGCGCCGGACGCTTGTCGATCATCCCGTTCCACACCCGGCGCGCGTCGTCGTAGCCGGGGGCGCCGGGACGCAGAAGATCGCCGCGAAAACCACCCTCGAAGGCGGCAAGGGCCGCCGCCTCGATGACGCTATCGGCACCGTCCTTGGTAACCGCGCGCAGGCCTGTCATGATTTTCCTCCCCGCCGGCGAGACGGCTACTGCTACCCCCATGCAAGCGGGCAGGGGTTAAGGACGCCGAGCGCCGCGCGGTCACCGGTAGCAGCACGACTTCACGGGTTGAACTGCCCCAGCGGTCCAATTTTTTTAAATTTCTTGCCAGCGCTATTGAGAACCTGGATGCCGCCCTGGTGCTCGCTGTTGAACGGGGTTACCACTGGCGTCGTGGTACAACCGGCCTTTACGGCGTCTTGAGGCGAGTCGAACCAAATCCCGACATGGTAGAGTTGTACAGGGTTCGTCGCCGGATTCGTAGAAGCATCCGGAAACGGACCCTTGGGGTGGGTAACGGGCGCAGGAGCCGAGCCCGAGCCAACGATGAAGCTCCCGAAGCTGAACCGACCGATGAGATCGGTGGCCGCGGAGCCGCTGGCGTCAGTCAGGATGTCGCCCTCATACCAGGCGAGGCCGAACGGCGAGGTCGGTTGCTGGATCACAAAGACGTCGAAATCTGTATTAGGCGGCAGGAAGTTAACTTGGATATGCATTTCCTCGACGATGCCGAGGGAGTTGAGAAAGACGGTGCCGCTTGCTTCGGGAAGACAGGTCGCCGCCCCCGATGACACGCTCAAGGGAAAGCTGAAGGTGTCGTTAGCTCGAGCCGAGCCGGCGGCGAAGCCGGCAACCCCCAAAAGCCCGCCAGCCACGATCGCAGCGAGGTACCGTACCGAAAAGCGCTTCATCGCCTTGCCCCCTCAAGTTGCGTTGGGTCACAGCCTCGCTGTGGCGAGTGCGGTTGTCAACGGCGGCGCGCAGGGCGGTCCGTCTGCTCGACTTTCTGGCGGGCAGGGTTAACGGACGGTCGACCCTTCCGCTCACTCCATTGCCTTGACGATCTCCTCGCACATTTTCTTGGCGTCGCCGAACAGCATCATCGTGTTGTTGCGGTAAAACAGCTCGTTGTCGACCCCGGCGTAGCCGGAGGCCATCGAGCGCTTGACGAAAAGCACGGTCTTCGCGCGCTCGACGTCGAGGATCGGCATGCCGTAAATCGGCGAACTCGGGTCGGTTTTGGCCGCCGGGTTGGTCACATCGTTGGCGCCTATCACAAACGCGACATCGGTCGAGGCGAAGTCTCGATTGATCTCGTCGAGCTCGAAGACCTCATCATAAGGCACGTTCGCTTCGGCCAGCAGCACGTTCATATGGCCCGGCATGCGGCCGGCGACCGGGTGGATCGCGTAGCGCACGCCGACACCGTCCTTCCCCAGGAGATCACTCATCTCTTTCAGCGCATGCTGCGCCTGTGCCACGGCCATGCCGTAGCCCGGCACGACGATCACCGAGCCGGCATTTTTCAGGATAAAGGCGGCGTCCTCGGCGCTGCCCGATCTGACCGACCGGTCGCCGGCCGCGGCGCCGGCCGCGATGGCGCCGCCTTCGGTGCCGAAGCCGCCGAGGATCACGTTGAAGATCGAGCGGTTCATCCCCTTGCACATGATGTAGCTGAGGATGGCGCCCGACGAGCCGACGAGCGCGCCGGTGATGATCAACAGGCTATTCGACAGCGTGAAGCCGATGCCGCAAGCGGCCCAACCCGAATAGGAATTCAGCATCGAGATGACGACCGGCATATCGGCGCCGCCGATCGGCACGATCACCAGAAAGCCGAGCGCCAGCGACAACAAGACGATCAGCGCGAACACCGCGGCATTCTGCGTTGCGACGAACAGCACGATCAGCAGGATGAGGACGCCGCCGAGCCCGGCGTTCACCGGATGCTGGAACGGGAAGGTGAAGGGGCGGCCGCTGACGACCCCCTGCAATTTGGCGAAGGCGACGATCGAGCCGGTAAAGGTGACGGCGCCGATCGCCGTGCCGATCGCCATTTCGACGAGGCTCTCGCCGTAGATCACATGCCGCGTACCGATGCCGTAGGCCTCGGGATAGCTGAAGGCGGCGGCGGCCACGCAAACGGCGGCGAGGCCCACAAGGCTGTGAAACGCCGCCACCAGCTGCGGCAACGCCGTCATCTGGATTCGCAAGGCGACCACGGTGCCGATCGCACCGCCGATCAGGACGCCGAGAACGATGAGCCAAAAGCTGACGACATGCGGTGAGGCCAATGTCGTCGCGACGGCAATCACCATGCCGGCGATACCGAAAATATTGCCGGCGCGCGCCGTCCGTGGCGAGGAGAGCCCGCGCAATGCGAGGATGAAGCAGACCGAAGCGACGAGATATAACAGCGCGGACCAGTTTTCGCTCACCGCCGCCCCGCTACTTTTTTCGCTGGAACATCTGCAGCATGCGCTGCGTCACGATGAAGCCGCCGAAAATGTTGACCGCGGCGAGGGTCACCGCAAGGAAGCCGGCGAGTTTGGCAAAGCTCAATCCGAACGGACCGGCCGCGATCAGCGCACCGACGATGATGACGCTCGAAATCGCGTTGGTGACGCTCATCAGCGGCGAGTGCAACGCCGGGGTCACCCGCCACACGACGTGGTAGCCGACAAAGACGGCGAGGACAAAGACGGTCAGCTCGAAGACAAAGGGGGCCGCGGCCGCAGCCGGCGGTGGCGCCTGGGCCGCCAGCTGCCGGGCCAGGGAATCGAGGTTTTGCGCAAGCTGCGCGGCATCGGCGGCGAGAGCGCCGACCCGCTCGGACAGCGAAACAGGGTCCGCCATGTCTGTTGCCTCAGTCGCCGGGGGCCGCAGCGTCGGCCGGCACCGCCGGCGCGGCGAGCGCCGGGTTCACGACCGCACCGTCGAGCGTCAGCAACGTCGCCTTGATGATCTCGTCGGTGCGGTCGATGGCCAGCCGGCCCTCCTTGTCGACGATCAGCTGCAGAAAGGACAGGACGTTGCGGGCGTAGAGCCGGCTGGCATCGGCGGCGATCCGCGACGGCACGTTCAGCGGGCCAAGGATCGTTACGCCGCTCGCGGTCACGAACGTCTCGCCAGGCCGGCTGCCTTCGACGTTGCCGCCGGACTCGACCGCGAGATCGACGATGACCGAGCCGGGTGCCATGTCGGCGACCATCGCCTCGGTCACGAGCAGGGGCGCTTTGCGGCCGGGGACGAGCGCCGTGCAGATCACCACATCGGTGCGGCGCAGCGCCTCGCCGATCCGTTCGCGCTGCCGGCGCCGGTATTCCTCACCCATTTCGCGGGCATAGCCGGCGGCGGTTTCGGCCGAGCGAGCCGCCGACTTGTCGACGGTGATAAACGTCGCGCCCAGGCTCTCGACCTGTTCCTTGGCCGCGGCCCGCACATCGGTTGCCGACACGATAGCGCCGAGGCGGCGCGCCGTGGCGATGGCTTGCAGGCCGGCGACACCGGCTCCCATCACCAGCACCCGCGCCGCCTTGATCGTCCCGGCCGCGGTCATCATCATCGGAAAAGCGCGATCGAACGCCTCGGCGGCGTCGATCACCGCCTTGTAACCGGCGAGATTGGCCTGCGACGACAGCACGTCCATCGACTGGGCGCGGGTGATGCGCGGCACCAACTCCATCGCGAACGCGGCTACCCCGGCCTCTGCGTAAAACTCGATTTCGGCCGGGTGCTCCAACGGCTGCAAGAGACCGATCAGGGCGGCGCCGCGCTTTACGTGGCGCAATTCGTCGAGCGGCTCGCCGCGCAGCGGACGCTGCACCTTGAGGACGACATCGGCATCGGCAAGGGCGGCGGCCTCGTCGGATGCGATAATGCCGCCGGCCTCGGCAAAACTCGTGTCGGAGACGCCGGCACCTTCCCCGGCGCCGCCTTCAACCGCGACCTCTATTCCCATGCCAACCATGCGTTTAACGGAGTTGGGCGAGGCCGCGACCCGGCGCTCATGCGTCCGTCTTTCCTTGACGACGGCGACCTTCATCGCTTGGCTGTTCCTGATCGGGCGGTCTGGCGGAGGCTCACAATGCCGTCGCCGTAGCGGTTTGTGAAGAGTGATCCCGGCTCGTAGTCGCAGCGCTTTCGCCGCCGTTCGGCATCGTTGCCGCGGCGTCGCCGCTCGGGCGGAGCGCGATCGCGCTTGCCTTCCTGCTCCTTTGCCGTCGTTATGAGCGGGCGCGGCAGAGGATGGTCGCAGCGCCAATTGCATATTACTCGACGTCCGCGCTGTGACGTAACTCGGAATAAGTCTTTTGGGGGGTCCGTTGTCGCTTCGGCACGAATGGCCGAGACCGCCGGTACGGCTCGTCGCCGAGAGCGAGCCGGTCGGCCAGCGGTTCGGCGACCAGTTGATCGCCGTGCTGCCCCGGCTGCGGCGTTTTGCGCGCGGCTTGAGCGGTTCTGCCGGCGAGGCCGATGACCTCGTGCAGGCGGCTTGCGAGAGGGCGCTTGCCCGGCGGCACCAATTTCAGGAGGGCACGCGGTTCGACAGCTGGATGTTCCGCATCGTGCAGACGATCTGGATCGATCAAATTCGCGCTAGGGAGGTCCGCAAAGAGGACGGCGAGCTCGTCGAAGGGCGGTCCGGCTCGGACGAGTTGGTGCGGCGGGTCGAAGCGCGCCTGTCACTCGGCGAAGTCCGCCGTGCGGTCGAACGACTGCCCCCCGATCAGCGCACGGCGCTGCTGCTCGTTACGATCGAGGGCCTCAGCTACAAGGAGGCTGCGGCGGTGGTGGCGGTTCCGGTCGGCACGATCATGAGCCGGCTCGCCCGCGCCCGCGTCGCGCTGCAGCTGCAGCTCGAGGCCGGCGCCGGG
Organism: uncultured Alphaproteobacteria bacterium; assembly: GCA_963790875.1. Lineage (GTDB taxonomy): Bacteria > Pseudomonadota > Alphaproteobacteria > ATCC43930 > CGMCC-115725 > AP-15. The sequence continues at coordinate 165,523 of CAWBQT010000008.1, read as the reverse complement.
CTACCAGCGAGTGCGAAGCCAGGGAGTGCGGAGCCAGGGAGTGCGGAGCCAGGGAGTGCGAAGAATGCAGCCGCAGGGTGACGATCGGCTCGTCGCCTATCTCGATGGCGAACTCGAGACGGCGGAGCGGCGTGCGGTCGAAGCCTGGCTCGCTGCCGATACGATGGCCGCGGCGCGGATGGCGGCGCTCGCCCGCACGGGCCAACTGCTGCGCCTCGCCTTCGACAACGTCATCCGCGAGCCGCTGCCCGATCGGCTGATCGCCGCGGCGCGCGGCGAAATCGGCGCCGCAGCGTCGCCAGTCGTATCATTGGCGCGACAGCGCGCCGGTGAACGGTGGGCGCCGATGCGGCGCTGGCGCGTTGCGCTGCCAATTGCCGCGTCGATCGTCGGACTGGTGGCAGGCGGCAGTGCCGCCTTTCTCGGCGTCGATCGCGTCTTTGCCCCTGGCGCTTCCGGCGCCGCGCAGCCGGCGATCGAGGCGGCCGCCGCAAATGATGTCTGGCTCGATACCGCGGCGGGCTATTTCAAGCTGTTTGTCAATACCGGCGACTACGCGCTCGTCGATGTTCCGGCTTCGGGCGACCCGCGCGAAGCCTTGCAAAAGATCAGCCAGAGTTTGCCGCAGGCGGTACGTCTGCCCGACCTCAAGCCGTGGGGCCTGGCCTTCCGCGGCGCCCGGCTCGTCCTGATCGGCGGCCGCCCGGCAGCCCAGCTGATCTATACGACCGACAACAAGGCGATCGGGCCATTGACCCTTATCATCGGCTCTTCGCGGCAGCCCGACATCCCCCGGACATTCGACCGGCGCCAGGACGTGAACCTCCTCTACTGGCGGCACCAGGGACGCGCCTATGCCCTCGTCGGCCAAGCCGATATCGGCTATCTGTGGGGTATCGGCAATGATGTTGCCTGGCAGCTCGATGCTATCTGAGCCGGCGGCCTGAGGACCCACGAGCAAACGAGCCGATGGCCCGCGGCCGGATGGCCGGGGCCGTTTTTCGGTCCGCTCTCCGGCGGTCCTCCTGCCCAAAAATCGGCACGGCCAAAGACCTCGAAACGATCGCCTGAGCATCGTGCCGTTTCTGAAGGATTTCCTGGACGGTCCCACCGGCTTCGGGCATGATTCTCCGGCTTCTATCCAGCCGGCATCGCCGCTCGGCGGTCGGAATCATACCCCCTGGTTTCAGCCGTCTCGGGCAGACGACAGTTTGCTCGTTTCAGCGCGTTCGAGCGTCGGCAAGAGAGGGTGGACCATGGTTGTTATCGAATTGACGCCGGAAATGGCGGCTGCCGTCTACGCGGCGATGGCGCGCAATCTCGCCGTGGTCCGCCGGCGCCTGGGTAGGCCGCTGACCTTGGCCGACAAAGTGCTGCTCGGCCATCTCGATGATCCGGAACATCAAGAACTCGCTCCGGGCGAGAGCTATCTGCTGCTGCGACCCGACCGCGTCGTCTTTCAGGACGTGCTCGGCCAAACCGGTCTCCTGCAGTTCATCCAGACGCGGCGCGACAAAGTCGCCGTGCCGGCCACGATCCATTGCGACCATTTGATCCAGGCACGGGTGGAAGGGGCCCAGGATTTGCGTGAATCATTGGCCGAGAACAATGAAGTCTACGAATTCCTGAGGTCGGCGGCGGCGAAATACGGGCTCGGTTTCTGGGGGCCCGGCGCCGGCATCATTCATCAGGTGGTGCTCGAGAATTACGCCTTCCCCGGCGAGTTGATCATCGGCACCGACTCGCACACCCCGAATGCCGGCGGGCTCGGCGCCTGCTCGGTCGGCGTCGGCGGCGCCGACGCGGTCGAAGTCATCGCCGGGCTGCCCTGGGAGGTGCTTTATCCCCGACACATCGCGGTCTACCTGACCGGTCGGCTGAACGGGTGGACGGCGCCGAAAGACGTCATCCTTTACGTCGCCGGGCAGCTGACGGTTTCCGGCGGCACCAATGCGATTGTCGAATATATCGGTCCGGGCGCCCGCACGATCAGCGCCACCGGCAAGGCGACGATCGCCAATATGGGCGCGGAACTCGGTGCGACGACCTCGATGTTCCCGGCCGACGATCACATGGCGCGATACCTCGAGGCCACCGGCAAGCCGGATCTGGTGCCGCTGTTTCGCCGGCATCAGGCGTTGCTGGAGCCCGACAGGGAAGTCGAAGCCGATCCGGCGAAATATTATGACCGGGTCGTCGAGCTCGATCTGTCGCAGCTCGAACCCTATATCGTCGGCCCGCATTCGCCGGACCGAGCGCGGCCGATTTCGCGGCTCGGCGCCGAGGTCACCGACGCAAAGAACGGCTTCATCGATCACATCGCCACCGCACTGATCGGCAGCTGCACGAATTCCTCCTATGAAGACATGAGCCGTGCCGCCGATATTGCCGAACAGGCAAAGGCACATGGGCTCAAGGCCGCGGTGCCGTTTCTGGTGACGCCGGGCTCGGAGGCGGTGCGGGCGACGATCGAGCGCGACGGCCAGATGCAGTCGTTGAAGGACATCGAGGGCACCGTCCTCGCCAATGCCTGCGGGCCCTGTATCGGACAATGGCGGCGTTCGACCGCGGAGGGGGCGGTGCCGAACACGATCGTCACCTCCTACAACCGCAACTTCCCGCGGCGCAATGATGGCCAGCCGACGACGATGAACTTTATCGGGAGCCCCGAGGTCGTGACGGCGATGGCGCTCGCCGGGCGGCTGTCGTTCAACCCGCTGACCGACGCGCTGATCGACGCCGAGGGCAAGCCGTTCCGGTTGGCGCCGCCAAAGTCGGCGCCAGAGGTGCCGGCGCACGGCTTCGACGCCGGACACGCCACCTATATTGCCCCGTCCGTCGACGGCGGTGGCATCACACTGGCGGTCGATCCGCACAGCGAGCGGCTGCAGGTGATGGAGCCCTGGGCCGCTTGGGACCACAAGGATTTCGTCGACTGCCCGGTGCTGATCAAGACCCAGGGCAAGACCACGACCGACCATATCTCGCCGGCCGGTCCGTGGCTCCGCTACCGCGGTCATTTGGACAAGTTCAGCGACAACATGTTCATGGGTGCGATCAATGCCTTCACCGGCGAGGCCGGCACCGGCGTCAATGCGCTGACCGGCGAGCAGGGGGTGGCGATCGCCAAGGTCGCACGCGACTACAAGGCGCGCGGCGTCAAGTGGGTGGCGATCGGCGACGCCAATTACGGCGAAGGTTCGAGCCGCGAGCACGCCGCGCTGTCGCCGCGCCTGTTGGGCGGCGTCGCGGTCATTGCGCGCAGCTTTGCCCGCATTCACGAATCCAATCTCAAGAAACAGGGTCTGTTGGCGCTGACCTTTCAGGATCCGGCCGATTACGACAGGATCCGAGCCAACGACCGCCTGAGCCTCGTCGGATTAGAGGAGATGGCGCCTGGTGCGCCGGTCGAATGTCGCGTCGCGCACGCCGACGGCTCAGGCGAAACATTGCGCCTGAACCACACCTTCAGCGCCTCGCAGCTCGAATGGTTCCGCAAGGGCTCGGCGCTGAACCTGTTCCACAATTGAGGCACGCGGGCACCCCGCACCGGGTGCTCTCCGGAACATCGCGGGACGGTTCCACCCCGCGGCCGAGGGCGGCTGCCGGGCTGTTGCCGTCGTACCGGACGATTGTCTGCCGCGACATTTCGCATCATGAATTTGCCCAGATTTTGCGCGATCCGAGGAGTTCGTTCCTGCCGCTGACATGCTTTGTCCGATGATCCTGTCTCCCAGTCCGGCCGGCGTTCGGGCTGCCGCTTCGCGCCGCGACGAGCGCGGCTTTACACTCCTCGAGCTGCTCGTCGTGCTTGCCATCCTCGGGCTGCTGATCGGCCTCGTCGCACCGGCCGCCTTGCGCCAGCTCGGTTCCGCCAAAGAAAAAATTGCACATCAGTCGATCGAGCGGCTGGCCAGCGTTCTCGACATATACAAACTCGACGTCGGGAACTATCCGACGACCGAGCAAGGGCTGCAGGCGTTGCTCACCCGCCCGTCCGGGGTCGAGCATTGGAGCGGGCCTTATCTGAAGGGAGACGCTGTGCCGGAGGATCCGTGGGGGCACCCCTTCGTCTACCGAATGCCGAGCGATCGCTCCGGGCATGACTACGATCTTTATTCGCTCGGGCCGAGCGGACAGCTTGCCGGCAACGATCAGTCCGACAAGACCCTCAGCAACTGAACCGCGGCAGTGGGCCGCGCTGGCTCAGGATGGGCTGGCCGCAATGCGGTCAAAGACTCTCAGTCGACCTGGTTGCCCCAGGCTAGAACGGTATAGCCGTTCGGGAGCGCGGCGCCGATGCGGACGACCGCAACGCGCTGCACGCGTGCGTTGCCTGGACCGGAGGCCAAGGCGGTGATCCGCGCCGTGACGATGTCGGGCGGCGTCGGATCCACCGGCGCCGATTCGCCGCCGGATTGCGCCACCATCGCGAGGGCGGTCGCGACCGCCGGATCGCCGCCGGCCGGGTTGGGTTCGGCTGGTCCATAAAGGGTCAGGTGCGGCCGCAGCAGCGCGAGCAGGACCGGGGTCATGGCGACCACGCGGCTAAGTTCGTCGAGGGTTTCGAGCGGTGCTCCCGGCGGTTGATAATCGAGCCCCGCCGCCTGGTAGTCGGCGAGGATTGCCGCCGGCGGCCGCTGAACTTGCGCCGTGCCGACCCATTCGGCGATCGCGCCGGCCAGCTTCACGGCTGCTTGCGGGTCGACGCCGAGGGTCTGCAACAGCGCCTGGATAAGCGCCGGCGAGGCGAGGTTCGGGTTGATGCGCGAGGCCTCGTCTTCGAGCCGCAAGGTGATCCGGCTGTGGCCGACCGCAACCTCGCGCGGCGTGCCGTCGAGCGGCCAGCGCTGATCCTGCCGCGGGTTCGACAGGTTGAAGATCGCCTCGGAGATGGCGCCGTCCGCGGCGGCCTGGGCGACCGCGTTGTCGACGAGATTGTCGGCGATGCGGATCTCGCTCCGCCCGCTTGCCGTGACCTGGGCAACGATGAAAGAGATCAGCACCAGGGTCCACAGCACGACAAGCAGCGCAAAGCCGCGGCTGCGGCGCCGGCGAACGAAACGGCGCAACGCCTCCGGCATCGGTTCAGAGGCCGTTCGGGTTGGCCGACCCGGAACCGTTCTGGTGCTGCAGTTGCTGCGGTGCGAGGGCGGCGTTCGGCAGCTGACCGCGCAGGTCTTCGGTCAGCGCCCTGGCGTCGCGCTGGTCGTGGATGACATGCGGCGTGATCAGCACCAGGAGTTCGGTGCGGGCGCGTGAGTTGGCCTGCGTCGAGAACAAGGTGCCGATCACCGGGATGTCCTTGAGCCATGGGAACCCGGTATTGCCGACCGAGGCGTTGTCGGTGATCAGGCCGGCCATGCCGACCGTTTGGCCGTCCTGAACCGCGACCCGGGTGCGGAACACCTGGTCGTTGAAGGTCGGCGACCCAGTGACCGTGTTCTCCGCCGCGGTTGCGACGTTGCTGACCTCCTGGGCGATATCGAGCGTGACGAGGCCGCCCGAATTGACCCGCGGCGTCACGTCCATGATGACGCCGGTATTCTGGTAGTTGACGCTGTTCACGGTCGGCGCGCCGGGCGCCAGCGTGCTGGTCGCCTGGCCGGTCAAGACCGGCACCTGCTGGCCGACCTGCACGCTGGCCGGCTGGTTGTCGAGCACCATGACCTGCGGCGCCGATAGCACCTTGACCTTGGTCACCGAAGCGAGCGCCGCCAGCGCGAAATTCGGCGCTTTGCTCAGCACGAAATACGGCGTCGCCCCGGGATAGCTGAGGCTGGTGAGCGACGGGAAGCCGGAGACTTGGGTCGGCGTGCCCAGGGTCTCGGCAAAATGATCGGTCGTAAAGAAGAATTGCGTGCCGTATTGCAGCTGGTCGTTGAGGTCGACCTCGGCGATGGTCGCTTCGATCAGCACCTGCAGAGGGATGATGTCAACCTTGGCCAGCATGCCTTCGATGACCGAGTACTCGGCCGGCGTGGCATAGATGATGAGCGCATTGTTGACCGGGTTCGGGATGATGCGCATGCGGTTCTCGACGGCGGCGCCGGTTTCCGTCTCGGCCGACAGCGGTTCGGTCGCGGGGGACTGCGCCGGTGCGGCCGCGGCCGGCGCCCCGCCCGCCGCGGGCGAACCGGCGGTTCCGAGGGAACCCGAAAGGAGCTGCAGGCCGCCGCCGGTCGAGCCACCCGTGGCAGATCCGGTGAGGCCGCCGGTAGTGCCGCCGGTTGTGCCGCCAGTGCCGGACGCACTGCTCCCCAACGTCATTGACGGAGCGCTTGGCGAGGTGGCGCCCGGTGCGGTCGGCTGCGCGGTTACATTGTTCGGCGTAAAGGCGCGCTGCAGCGTGTAGGCGAGATCGTTAGCCTGTCCGTTCTGCACATAATAGACGTGCCAGGTCCGCGCCGTGGCGTCCTCAACCCGGGTTTCGAGGCCGAAAAAGCGGTCGGCGGCATCGATGTAGCGGGGCTGAGACGAAACCACGAGAACCGCGTTGACCCGCTCCATCGGCAGGACGTTGACGATCTGGGCGAGTGGTCCCTGGCTCTGCGCCTGCAGCACCGTCTGGAACTCGGTAGCGAGCTTGGCGGGGTCGCTGTTGCCGGCCGGGTAGAGAGCGTAGGACCGGCCGGCCAAGAGGTCGGTGTCGAAGGCGTGGATCAGGCCGACCAGGGTCTGCCGCACTTGCGCGTCGCCGCTTACGATCAGCGCGTTATTCGCCGGGTCGGCGGCGATCTTGCCGCCTTCGGCGACGTATGGTTCCAGAATTTTGGCGAGGTCGGCGGCGGATGTGTAGCGCAGCTGGACCATCTGGGCGCCGGCACCGATGGTGTTCGCGCCGCTGACCGCGTTTGTCGCGACGCCCGCAGCGGTAGGCACGACGTTGTAAATTCCGTTCTGCTCGACGACGGTCGCCCCGTTTTGATTGAGCAGTGTCTCGAGGGTCGGAAGCAAAGCCGCGCGGGGCAGTGGGGTTCCGGTGTCGATCGAAGCGGTGCCATGCACGCGAGGGTCGATTGTGTAGTTCAGCTTGAGCGTGGTGCCGAGGATTGCGCGTGCGATCTCGCGAATGTCGGTGTCGAGAAAGTTGAGCGTGACGCCGCCGCCTTCGGCGGTGACGCCGGGCGCTGCCGGCGCTCCGGACGCCGGCTGCAGTCCGGACCCCGCGGTCGATCCGTCCGACGGACCGGGGACAACGCCGCGGCTTTCGAACGGATGTTGCCCGCTCTGGTCGTTCGGGATCGTGCCGTTGATGCGCGGCGTCGCCGGCTGCACCGCGGTCGGCTGTTCAAGCGGGGTCAGCCCGGCCGGCGGCGACTGGCAGGCGGCGAGAAATGTTGCCGTCGCGACGGCGGACCATAGGCGGCGAAAGCGCAACGACCTCATTGCCGCCTCAGCTGCCGCAGCCGCGCTTGGCCGGGGATGAATCCCGGCGCGCCGGGCTGCGGGATCCGAACATTCGGAGGCACGCCGAACACCGGTGCCGGCGGCGGTGTCGAACTCGTCGGATGGCGGGGCGAGGTTCGGGTCGAATTTCGGCTGCAAGGTTTTGTTGCCGTCGGGGCCGCTCAGCGACACCTCGCGCGGCGATATGCTGTCGACGCGCCACCCGCTCACCGTTTCGCCCTCGGTTACGGTCAGCAACTTGGCGCCCTGCGGCGCAAATATCGCAAACCGGCGGCCGGGCTCGATGACAATCCCGGTCAACCGCGAATTGGCGAGCCCCGAATCGTCGGCGGCGTTGCCGAGGCTGCTTTGCGGCGGGCGCCGGCCCGGAGTGAACAGCGGCCGCGCCAGAATTTCGGCAAGCGGCGGTGAGGCGGGCGGTCGCGGCAGCTGGCGCAGAGGGGGAAGCGGCTCGGGTTGCTCTTCGGGCACTTGCGGCACACTCGCCGCGCGATCGGGCGCTTTTATCTCGAACAACAGAAGCGTCCCAAAGGCGACACAGCCGAGGAGAAGCAGCGGGGCAACGAACCGATCGATCATGGCTTCTTAGCGGCCGGGGTAGCGTCGCGGCGAAAGCCGAACACGTCGAACCCGGCATCGAGCGCGGCATCCTCCCCCGCCTCCTGCGGCAGGCCGGGCCGCCGCAGCACGCCGTGGATTTGCAGGTTGTCGACGATGAGGGGCGGGGTCGCCGCCTCGATCCTCGCGATCAGCTTGACCAACGTCTCATAGGAGCCGCTCAGCGCGAGACGCAGGCCGATGCGGCGGTAACCGTCGCGCGCTTCCGCGGGGAGGGCTTCGGTGCTGCCGATCGTGGCGCCGACGGACGTGGCGAGCGAGTCGATCCGGCTTTCGAGATCGGCCGACGCGATCGCGTCGCTGACGCCCTGCAGAGACACCTTGCGAAGGCTGGCGGCGGCGCGCAGCTGCGCCACCCGCGCCCGCAGCAACGGCAGCTCGTCCGCCGCGGCGAACAGGCGCGGCAGCACCATGCGGCGATCCTCCAGCGCCGTCTGCCGCCCGGCATAGAGATCGAGGACGGGGGCAACCACCACGAGGTACGCGCCGCCAAGCGCGATCAAGAGCAGACTCAATGCCAAAAGCCGGCCGCGCCGGCCTGTGGGCAAGGCTGAGAGCGAGACTACGGTCCGACCTCCGCTACGATCGTGAAGATCTCCTGCCGGAGCGCCTCGATCCGGGTGACGGGAGCGGCGAAGGCGGGATTGCGAAACTCGCTGTCGGCGGCAAATGCCCCAATCAGCCGGGCGGCGGCGGCGGAGCGGCCGCTCAATGTCAATTTGCGCTGCAACAACTCGAGTTCGGTCAAGTAGCTGTCGTCCGGCACGACCCGCGTCACGGCGGCGAGGATTTCCAGCGGCTGGCCGACCTTTTCGCGCTCGCTTTGAATGAGATCGGCACTTCGCGACAGCTCGTCGATCTCCCGCCGCATATGGGCGGCCTCGGCGGCGGCGGCGTGGCCGCTCGCGATCTGCTGATCGAGCGCGGCAAGCGCGATCGACTGGCGCACAAATGGCGTGACCACGGTCGCGCAGGCGAGCGCTGCGCAACAGGCCGCGGCGAACGGAACGATCAGGCGGCTGACCGTCGGGCGGGCGCTGTTCTGCCGGGCGAGGAGCGGCAGGCAGGCGCCAGCGTCGGGCCCGTCGGCGATCTCCACCCGTTCCGGCACGATGCCGATCTGCCCAAGCGCCCCGAGCAACGGCGCCAGGTTCGCTTTCGGCAACAGCTGCAGGCGAACCGAGATGCGCTCGTTCTGCCGGTCGATCTCGGCAATGCGATGACTCCAATAGATCTGATCGGCCCGGAACGGCGTCTCGCGATCCATCTCGAAGGCGAGGACCTGTTCCAGCTCGCGCTCGGCTGCCAGCGGCAGGGTTATCGTTTTGCCTAGTACATCGGCTTCGCCGAGGCGCAGAACGGTCGGTCTGCCGCTGGCGCCCGGCAGTGCTGCGACCCCCGAGGCGCCGAGCGCGAAGCGGCCGAGCGGGGTCTCCTTGCCGTTCCGCCGCTGACCCACCGCGACGGCGTCGATGCCGCGGCTGATCTGTCCGACCGGAGCGATGACCGTTGCGTCGGCGTCGGTCGGTGCGGTGCGGCGCAAAAACGGCGGCAGCAGATCGGCGAGCTGTCCAAACCACCAGCTGAAAAATTCGCGCAACATGATCGGCGACGTAGTCCGCTCCAATCCGTGCCGCAGTGGCGCATCGTACGAAGAGACGCCTATGCAGCAAAGGCCGAGCGCTTGATGACCCCTGGGATCCTACGGGAAGCGCCGGAATATGGCTCGATCAAGGCAATCGCGGTCAGACCGGCGACAGCAGACGGCGCTATGACGTCGACGCGGCTTGGCGCTTCTGCGGCCGCGTCTCGCTCTTGCGCGAATCGACGCCGCTCAGGCGGCGGATGCGACGATCAGATCGGGCCAGCGCCGCCGGTCGCCGCCGGCGAAAACGACCCGCACCCGGATCAGAACGGGCAGCTGGGGGCCCTGCCACTGCCCCTGCCATGCCGCCGGCTGATCCGCCTCGGTCGAGCCCCAATAGGAGAGTTCGAGCCGTTTCACCCCACCGACGAGCTCGGTCACCATCGGCTTCGGCGGCGGCGCGCTGGAGATTTCATGGCGGTGCAGCGTCCAGCTCAAGACCAGCCGCTCACCGTTCAATTCGAGCTCGATGTTGGCACGCTGCGTCGTGCCGAGCCCGGTCGGCAGGTCGCCGATGAAAGCGAGGCGCTCGGGGCTGCCGTCGAAAGTGACGGTACCGGGCCCTGCATCACCGGTTGGAGCCGTCGGGATGCCGCTGAGCAAATTGCGCAGCGTGCGCTCGGCAGCATCGAGGTCGGCGGCCTCGCCGAGGCGGCGCGATTGCGCGTTCCACAGCGCGAGGCCCGTGCGCACGCCATGCGTCAACCCGACGATCAGGAAGCCCAGCACGACGAGCGCCACGAGGGTTTCGAGCAACGTGAACCCGCCGTTGCGGCGGTGGACCAAGCTGTGGCGCATGCGCCGGTCAGCCGCTGGCGGCGGCGGAGCCGAGCCGCAGGGTCTTCAACACGACCGACCGCTTGTGACCCGCGTCCCCCCAAGAGATTTCGACCTCGACGGCATAGAGCGTGGTGCTGTTCGCCGATATGCCGTCGGGCCCGGGCATCTGGCGCGTCGCGACGGGTCGTACGCTGAGCCGCCAGCTATACCCGCCGCCGTCTTGGTCGGTGAATTCACCTGCGGTCAGTGCGGCATCGCGGCCGACAGCCGCAAGGTGAGATTGTGCGCGCTCGACCGCCTCTTCGGCCTGGGTTGCCGTGTCGGCCGCGAAGAGGCCGGTGCTGCCGGCCTGAAACAATCCGACAAGCGCCAGGCCGGCGATCGCCAACGCTACGACCACTTCAAGCAAAGTGAAGCCGGCGCTGTCAGCGGACATCGGCGACCGTGACTCTGCCGGTCAGCCAATCGACTCCGACGGCAACGCTTCGCCCTCCTTCGGCAAGAGTGATTCTGCCGCCGGTCGAACTGCCGTCCGGGTTGAACCGAATATCGCCGTTGGTGCGGCCTCGGTTCTCGCCGGCGATCGTCAGCAGTCTGATCGACAGCTTCGGCGGCAGTTCGTGTGGCGGGCTGTCGCCGACCCGATAGCGGTGCTGCGCCAGATCGAGATCGAGAACCACCGGCCTGTTCCCGGCGATCGCTTGGGAGCGCGCCAACCGCAACCCCGAAGCGAGTTCGGCGGCGGTCCCCCGGAGCCCGAGGGCCGTACTCCACGGCGCCCGGTAACCGGTGATCAGGACCAGGACGAGACCGAGGATCGCAAGCGTGACGATCAGCTCGATCAAGCTGAAGCCGTCGGCACCCGGCGGCGGATGCCGCATGGTTTCACTGCGCGAGGTCATTCAGGCTCAGCATCGCCGTCAGCAGCGCGCTAATGATGCCGGCCACGGCGAACCCCATCACGATCGTGATCAGCGGCACGGCCAGGGCCACGAGACGTTGCGTCGTCAAGCGCGCCTGTTCGTCGTGAATCTCGGCAGCCTTGAGCGACATCGCCGCGAGTTGCGCCGCTTCCTCGCCTAGCTGCAGCAGATGGATCGTGCGTATCGGAAACACCCCAGCGGCGGCAAGCGGCCGTGCCAGCCCGGCGCCGTCCTTGGCCTTAAGGGTCGCCGCCTCGACGGCTTCCGCCGCTGCGAGATTGCCGAGCGCGTCCTTGGCGATGGTGAGTGCCGGGATCAGTGATACGCCGTTTTCGAGCAGGCTGCCGAGCGTCCGCGTCAGCCGTGCCGCGAGGGTTTCGCGCAACAGGTTGCCGATGATCGGCAGGTGCAGCAGCAGCCGATCGAACGGTAGCCGGTAGGCCGGCTGCGCCAGCAGGCGATGCGCCGCGAGACCGGCAACGGCGAGCGCCAAGAGCAGCCACGGGCCGACGGAGCCGACCGCATCGCCGAGCGCCAACAAGGCCCGCGTTGCCGCCGGCAGTTCGGCGCCGGCCTGTTCGAAGATCGGCGTGAACTGCGGCAGGACATATTCCAGCAGGAAGACAATCGAGGCGATGGCCGCGACAACCAGCAGGGCCGGATAGACCATCGCCGCACGCATATTGGCGCTGAGGCTGCGCTCGCGTTCGAGCAGCGCCGCGAGGCGGTCAAGCGTCGTGGCGAGCGTGCCGCCGGCCTCGCCGGCCCGCACCAGCCCGACATAGAGCCGCGAGAAGCTCTTCGGCTCGCCCGCCAACGCCGCCGCCAGCGAGCTGCCGCCGCGCACCTTGTCGCGCACGGTGCCCAGAACAGCGCGGGCGCGCGGGCTGCGCGTATTGTCGACGACAAACCGCAATGCCCGGTCCAGGTCCTGACCCGCCGCCAGCATTGTCGCCAACTCGCGGGTAGCCTCGGTGAGCGCCGCCTTGTCAAGGCCGCTTTTGCCGCCGATCTCGAGGTGCAGTAATTCGAGGATGCCGCGATGCCCGCCGGCCGGGTCGGCGCGCAACACGATTTGCCCCTGGCGTTGCAGCCGCTCGACCACCGCACCCCGATCCGGCGCGTCCATGACGCCGCGGACCACTTCGCCGCCGGCGTTTATCGCCGACCAGCGGAACGACGCCATCCAAACCCCTCGCGCGCTTAGCCGCGTCCGTCCCCTTCGGCGGAGCGTTCGCCGACATAGCTAGGCCCGTCCCGGTGAGCCGTCAACGCGCCGGACCCGACCGAAGATCGTCGAGGCGTCCGAACAGTTCGGAAATGAGGGGCCGCTATCGCCCTCAGGCCGCCGTGCCGGCGGCATTGCCGACGCCGCAAGCGACATCGAACAGCGATAAGAACATCTCAGGGTCCTGCGCACCGGAGATCGCGTAGCCGCGCTCCAGGACAAAGCAGGGGACGGCGTGAATGCCAAGATGCCGGGCTCGGCGGTCCTCGGCGCGCACCTCGTTCGTCCCCGCGTCGCCGGCGAGGTAGCTGCGGACCCCGGCGTGGTCGAAGCCGGTGCGACCGGCGATCGAGGCCAATATGTCGATGTCGCCGACATCGAGTCCCTCGAGGAAGTAGGCGTGGAACAAGGCCTCGACGATGTCGTCGCCGGCACCTTCGTCGGCGGCGAGACGGACCAGCCGGTGCGCCCGCAGCGTGTTGGGGGCGCGCCCGATCCGATCGAATGCGAAATCGATGCCCTCGCCGCGGCCGGCGGCGGATAAAGCCGCATGGGTGCGGCCCGCATTTTGCGAGCTGCCGTATTTGGCGGCCAGATAGAGGGCGTGCGGAACCCCCTCGCTCGGCAGGTCGGGGTTGAGCTGAAAGGCGCGCCAGGAACGGGTCACCGCCAGTCCGGGCCGGCGTGCCAGCGCCCGTTCGAGGCGGCGCTTGCCGATGTAGCACCAGGGGCAGACGACGTCCGAGACGATGTCGATGTGCATGACCCGAGCCTCCGCGCGAGCTTGACGTTGCAGCGGCACCCCGTGAGGATGCCGGCAGCAGGGCCGAATTGGGAAGGGCGATCGTGCCGTCGGCGAATGAGCTATACGACGCGCCGCATCTCGCGCGGCGTTCGGCGAATTTCTCGGCGCTGACGCCGCTTGCCTTTCTGCCGCGCGCCGCCGCGGCCTATCCCGACTCTGTCGCGGTCGTTGACGGCGGCAACCGGTACACCTATCGAGATTTCTACGACCGCTGCCGGCGGTTCGCGAGCGCACTGCGCCGGCGCGGCATCGGCGCCGGCGACACGGTGGCGGTGCTGGCGCCGAATGTGCCGGCTTTGCTCGAAGCGCATTACGCCGTGCCGATGGCGGGCGCTGTCCTCAATGCTTTGAATTTCCAACTCGATCCGCACTCAATCGGCTTCATCCTCGGGCATGCGCAGGCGAAGCTCGTGATTGCCGACCGTGAATTCGCCACGAGCGTCACTGTCGCTCTTGGCGAACTCGAGCGACGGCCTCCGCTGGTCGCGATCGGCGGCGCCTTCGAAACCCGGTTCTGCGCCACCGAATACGAGGCCTTTCTCGCCGAAGGCGATGCGGCGGCGGATTGGGCGATGCCGAGCGACGAGTGGCAACCGATCGCGCTCAACTACACTTCGGGCACGACCGGCAATCCAAAGGGGGTCGTCTATCACCACCGCGGCGCGTTCTTGAATGCGCTCGGCAACGCGATCGCCCTCGGGTTCGATCGCCACACGAAATATCTGTGGACCCTGCCGATGTTCCACTGCAACGGCTGGACCCACACTTGGGCGGTGACAGCGGTCGGTGGCACCCATATCTGTTTGCGTCGCGTCGAACCGGCGGCGATTTTTGCCGCCATCGCCGAGCACCGCGTCACCCATTTATGCGGCGCGCCGATCCTCCTCAACCTGTTGGTGCACGCGCCCGAAGCCGTCAAGCGCCGGTTCGATCATGTCATCGAGGCGGCGACGGGCGGCGCCGCCCCGCCTTCGGCGGTCATCGAGGCGATGGGGCGAATGGGGTTTCGCGTCACCCACCTTTACGGTCTGACTGAAAGCTACGGTCCGTCGACGCTCTGCGCCTGGCAGCCGGAATGGGCGGACGTGCCGCCAACGGAACGCGCGGCGTCGATGGCGCGGCAGGGTGTGGCCTATCCAACGCTCTGGCGGCAGCGGGTCGTCGATCCGCAGACGATGGCCGACGTCCCGGCCGACGCCATGAGCCTCGGGGAACTGGTGTTGCGCGGCAACACGCTGATGCGAGGCTATCTGAAAAACCCTGCGGCGACCGAGGCGGCGTTCGCCGAAGGCTGGTTTCACACCGGCGATCTCGCGGTCCGGCATCCCGACGGCTACGTCGAGATCAAGGACCGCTCGAAGGACATCATCATCTCCGGCGGCGAGAACATATCGTCGATCGAGGTGGAGGAGGCGCTCTATCGCCACCCCGCGATCATGGAAGCCGCAGTCGTCGCCAAACCCGACCCGCTCTGGGGCGAGACCCCCTGCGCCTACGTCACGCTAAAGCCGGAGGCCGGGCTCTTGTCGGCCGAGGCGATCATCGACTGGTGCCGCGATCGCCTCGCCCATTACAAGGTGCCGAAGCGGGTCGTGTTCGGACCGCTGCCCAAGACTTCGACCGGCAAGATCCAGAAATTTGAATTGCGCGAACGGGCCAAGGAGCTCGTTCCATGACTCCGCTGCCGCGGTTCGATCTTGCCGGGCAAGCCGCGCTCGTCACCGGTGCGTCGAGCGGCATCGGGCGTCATTTGGCGCTGCTTCTGGCGGCGGCCGGCGCCAAGGTGGCGCTGGCCGCGCGGCGTGTCGACCGCCTCGCCGAAGCGGCGCGGGAAATCGAAGCCGATGGCGGGATCGCTCGGCCATTTGCCTGCGACGTGACGCGGGCCGATAGCGTTGCCGAAACGGTCGCTGCGGCCGAAACCGAGCTGGGGCCGCTATCGATTCTCGTCAACAATGCCGGCGTCGTGGTTGCGAAATCGCTTTTCGAGCACACCGAAGCCGATTGGGATCATGTCGTCGATACCGATCTGAAAGGCGCCTGGCTGATGGCGCGCGAATTCGCCGCCCACCTTCGCGCGCGAGAGCGGCCGGGGCGGATCGTCAATATGGCCTCGGTGCTGGGTCGTCGCACGATCGCGCGCGTGCCGAGCTATTGTGCCGCGAAGGCCGGGCTCATTCATCTGACCCGAGTGCTGGCAATGGAGCTGGCGCGCTATGGCATCCTCGTCAACGCGCTGGCGCCCGGCTATGTCGAGACCGACTTCAATCGGGAATTCCTGAAGTCCGAGCCGGGGCAGAAGTTGATCGGCCGGGTCCCACTCAAGCGCGTCGGGCGCCCCGATGATCTCGACGGCGCGATGCTGCTCCTGGTATCGCCGGCGGGCGCCTACATTACCGGCGCGGTGATCGCAGTCGATGGTGGGCACGGCGTCGCCGCGATCTGAGCCGATCGGCGTCGCCGGCCGGCGGCAGGCCCTGGCGCAATTTCTCGCCGCGGCGAGCGGCGCGGCCGAGGTCGAGGTCGGCGCCCCGAGACCGCTCAGCGGCGGCGCGATCCAGGAGAATTGGGCACTCGACGCCCATTTCGATGGCGGCATGCTGGCGGGCGACCGGCAACTCGTCCTGCGCGCCGCCGGCCCGAGCGGCGTGCCTTCGAGCCTGGGCAGGATCGAGGAATTCGCAGTACTGAGGGCGGCCTTCGGGGCCGGCGTGACGGTTCCGGAACCGCTTTTTGCCTGCGCCGATCCCGGCGTCCTCGGCAAGCCGTTCTTCGTCATGCAACGGGTCGCCGGAACCGCGGCGGCGCACCGGATTACCCGCGACCGGGCACTCGATCCGGTGCTGCCGTCGATTGCCGAGCGACTCGGCGAGGAGCTTGGGCGGATCCACACGATCCGCCCGCCGCGGCCTGATCTCGCCTTTCTGCCGCCCTATTCCACGGCCCGGCCGTTGCGGCAGATCGCGCGTTTCCGGGCCTATCTCGACCGTCATCTGATGCCGCGGCCGGTGCTCGAATGGGGAATGCGCTGGCTCGAGAGGCATCTCCCGGCGCCGGCCGAACCCGTCCTTTGCCACGGCGATTTCCGAACCGGGAACTATTTGCTCGCCGGCGCGACGCTAACCGGCATCCTCGACTGGGAATTTGCCGGCTGGGGCGACCCGCACGCGGATATCGGGTGGTTCTGCAGCAAGGGCTGGCGCTTCGCGCGGCTCGATCGAGAGGCCGGCGGGATCGCCGACCGTGCGCCGTTCTATCACGGCTACCAGCGCGAGGCGGGGCGGGTCATCGATCCGCAACAGGTGTTCTTTTGGGAAGTCATGGCGAGCGTGCGCTGGGGGGTGATTGCCTTGCAGCAGAGCGACCGTCACATCCTCGCCGGCGAACGCAGCCTCGATCTCGCTTTGACCGGCCGGCGCGCCACCGAATGTGAGCTGGAGATCCTGATGCTGCTGGACCCCGGGCGTGAGCCGGGCTCGCGCCCTCTTGATGGGCAAAACTCGGCTTCGCCGAGCGCGGCGGAGCCCCGCTCGATGCATGACTTGCCGAGCGGCGCCGCGTTGTTGGCGGCGGCGCGCGCCGAACTCTTGGACGAGCTGCTGCCGCTATTGCCGGCGGAACGCCGGTTCGAGGCGCTGCTCGTCGGGAATTGTCTGGCGATCGCCGAGCGTGAAGCAACCGCCGCAGCCGTGCCGGGGGCCGGACCCGAGCTGGCGCTGCTGTACAGCCCGGAAAGCGACCCTGAGAGCCGATTGACCGGTGGTGGGGCAGCCCGCCCGCCGGCTCCCGATTTCGGGACGCGGCGCGCGGCAGGAAGCGACGCGACCGACGAACTCTGGCGGCGCTTTGCCCGCGACCTGCGGATCGGCGCATTTGAAGATTCCGAGCGGCGCGACCGCCAAGCCCGGGCCGTTCTGTGGCGATCGACGGTTGCCAAGTTGCGCCTTGCCAACCCGAAATTCCTGGATGCCAATGGCATTGCCTAGCCGGGCCGGATCGGGAGACTGAAGGCGTGCCAAAATCTTCTGTGCGCAGCGCGATCGAGGCGTTCGCCGCCGGCGAAATCGTCGTCGTGACCGACGACGACGACCGCGAGAACGAGGGCGATCTGATCCTCGCGGCGGTGCATGCGACGCCTGAGAAGATTGCCTTCATCATCCGCCATACCTGCGGCATCGTCTGTGCGCCGTTGACCGGCGACATCGCGCGGCGGCTGCATTTGGCGCCGATGGTGGCCGACAACGACGCGATCCACGGGACCGCCTTCACGGTTTCGGTCGATTACCGGCACGGCACGACGACCGGCATTTCGGCCGAAGACCGGACGGCGACGATACGCAACCTGGCGAACGGCAACGCCGGCCGGGCCGATTTTGTCCGGCCCGGGCACATTTTTCCGCTGATCGCGAAGGACGGCGGCGTCCTGATGCGCTCCGGGCACACCGAGGCGGCGATCGATCTGTGTCGGCTGGGGGAACTCGAGCCGGTCGCCGCGATTTGCGAATTGGTCAACGACGACGGCACCGTGATGCGCGGCCCGCAGGTCGCGAACTTCGCTGCGCGGCATCGCTTGCCAAGCATTTCGGTCGCCGATCTGATCGCCTATCGTCAGGCGCGCGAAAAGCTCGTCGCCCGTGTGGCGGAGTTCAAGGTGCAGAGCGAGATCGGCGAACTCGCCGGCTACGCCTTTGTGACACCCTTCGACAAGGTGCACCACTACGGATTCGTCTACGGCAATATCGGCGGCGGCAACAACGTGCCCACGAGGTTGCACCGCGCCAATGTGCTCGAAGACATCTTCGCCGGCGCCAAGCCGATCCACACAGCGCTCGGCCGCTTCAAGACAGCCGGACGTGGCGTTCTCGTCTATTTGCGCGACGGCACGTCGGGTGTACCGGCTTCGGCCCTCGGCGACGGGGTGAGCCCGTCGGAGCGCGAGCGCAACATGCAATGGCGCGAGGTCGGGCTCGGCGCACAGATCTTGCGTGACCTCGGCATCTCGTCGATCCGATTGCTGGCGACCCGTTCGCGTACCTATGTCGGGATCGCCGGCTTCGGGATCGAGATCGTCGAAACCGAGCCGCTCGAAGGCGAGTAGTGCCGCCTGCGGAATTTATCGGGAACGTGAC
This sequence comes from uncultured Alphaproteobacteria bacterium, assembly GCA_963790875.1. Classification (GTDB taxonomy): domain Bacteria; phylum Pseudomonadota; class Alphaproteobacteria; order ATCC43930; family CGMCC-115725; genus AP-15. The sequence goes on along the minus strand of CAWBQT010000008.1, from coordinate 146,985 downwards.
GAAACCTTCGCCGCGGTTTTCTCGTCACGGTTGCCCCGTGCTTTGCTCGGAAGGAATTTGCGGCGTAACGACCGCATAGCGATAGTCGCTTTTGCCGGCGGACGCCGCCGGGATCTCCGGCGTAGCCGCCCCAGCCAGCGCGGCCTACATCCGGCGTCAGACAGATGGACCCTCTTTCGGGGTTCGGTCGGGACGACGGAGATGATGACCAACCCCAAGATGAATCCGCTGCCGCAACACGGCACCGACGCGGCAATCGCCGAATTCATCAGCAAGAAAGGGATCACCCGCTGCCCTACGGCCTGCGTCCTCCCGACTCAGGCGGAAGTTCCCGAATTGGACCGCGCGGCGCTCTCGGCCTATGCCACCGGCCGGGAACGGTCGCGCCAAGCCAAGGCCGCGCTGCGCGCACGCCCATTCTGGCCGCCGATGCCGCGAGGGCCCGCCGGCGACTAGCACGGCGGCGCGGTTATCGTGCGGCGGCGGTCTTCTGCCGCATCAGCGCCAGCAGCCGGTCGACTTGGCCGCCATGACGCTCGATGACCGAGGCGAATTCGGAGCGCTCCGTCACCATCAGGCTGACCCCCTCGACGACGACGTCGGCGATTTTGTATCCGCCATCGTTGCTGACGAGCCGCCAATCGACCTTGAGCGGCGCCGCCGCCCTCGGGCCGAATATGTCGGTCGATACGATAAAGGCATCCTGATCCGCGCGGCTGCCGCGGACCTTGAACGCCTCGCCGCTGAAATCCGACAGTCGAGCCGTGTAGACGTAGACGACATAATCCTCGAACAGTTTCAGGAATTCCTTCCGCTCCGCGGCACTCGCCTGCCGCCAATAGCGGCCAAGCACAAAGCGCGCGATGGCCGGCGCGTCGAAATCGGCGTGAAATAGCTGGCGAAACCGCTCGCGCCGTTCGGCCAACGACGCCTTGCCGTTCAAGACTTCGATAGCTCGGTTGAGGAGCTGGTTCATGAACCCGGCCGCGTCCTCGGCGGCGGCGCTGCCCGAACTCGCCGAAGCTGTCGCGACCCACGCCGCCGGCAACGCGCCGAGCACGACGCGCCGCGTCAACGATGCCGAGATCTTCCGACGGGAGGTAGCAGCCGCAGCCGCGATCGGGAGATTGATCGAAGCCATAGGTTGCCGTCCCCTTTCGGCCTTGGCTCGCGCCTCTCTTTACCGCGGCAGCATCCGACCGACAATATCGTCGCGGCGAATTAGCGCGTGATACGACACCGCAAGCAGGTGCAGCCCGATCAGCGCCAGGATCGTCCAAGCCAACACTTGGTGTGCCGCCGCGGCGAACCGCGCGAGCCGGGAGCCGACGACGAGCAGGCCGGGCAATGGAACGACCCCGAGGAAGACGATCGGCCAGCCCTTTGCCGAGGCCCAGGCCCAGCCGGCGGCGGGTGCTGCGAGCAGTTCTGCATAAAGCAAGCCGTGCACGAGCCTGGATGTATAGCACTGCCATCGCGGAAGATCGTCGGGCAACGGCGGTGCCCGGTGCACCAAGCGCCAGGCGAGGCGCAATAGCATCACGCCGAGGACGCTCATCCCGATCGACACGTGAAACCGATCGAGGCTATCAGGCGCCTGCGCCGTCGCCACCCGGGGCATCGTCCAGGCGAGTGGAAACTGCATCACGAGGAGGCAGGCGACGGTCCAGTGCAGGGTCTTTGCAACGCCCCCGTAAGACATCCGGCGATGCTATCCGAGACCAGCTGTGCCGCACCTGCCTACGCCCGGCAGTCAGGAAAAAAGGCAAGCCGCGATTTTTCGTCTCTGCCCGCGCGTTGCCGCCGGTGGCGTCGGGGTGCGGCCTTCTCTATGCTGGCGGATCGAACGAACGCTTCGGATCATCGGCGGCAGGGAGTTGCGAGATGTGGCCGTTCACCGCAGCCAAGCTGGTCGTGCCTCGGCCCGAGGATTGCCTGCCGGGGCGGCAGGCGGCGATGCCGGCACCGGAGCAGCATTTCGTCAACGGCCATCGGCTCGTCGGCCCCTATCCCGAGGCCCTCGAACAGGCCGTTTTGGGCCTCGGCTGTTTCTGGGGCGCCGAGCGGATCTTCTGGCAGACGCCGGGGGTGTGGGTGACCGCGGTCGGCTACGCCGGCGGCTCGACGCCCAACCCGACCTATGAAGAGGTGTGCAGCGGCCGCACCGGCCATGCCGAGGTCGTGCTCGTCGTTTTCGACCCGAAGATCGTCGGCTACGACGCACTCTTGAAGCTGTTTTGGGAAGGCCACGACCCGACGCAAGGGATGCGCCAAGGCAACGATGTCGGCACGCAATACCGGTCGGCGATTTACGTCTTCTCACCGCAGCAGCGGCAGCTTGCCGAGGCGTCGCGCCGCGTCTATCAGGATCGCCTCGACGCCGCCGGGTTGGGCCGGATCACGACCGAGATCGTCGACGCCCCGCCCTTCTACTTTGCCGAGCCGTACCATCAGCAATATCTCGCCAAGAACCCGCACGGCTATTGCGGTCTCGGCGGCACCGGCGTGAGCTGCCCGGTCCCGGCAACGAGCGCGGCCTGAACCACCGCCCGATCTGCTGCCGACATCGAGCCCGATTTAACTTAATTTATTAATGAAATCGGCGCTCGCCGGACCGCCGCGAACCGGCCGGCGCATTGACAAATCGGGATTATTCTGCTATGAAATGGCGAACTTGGCATCGGAGGCGTATTACCGCTTCGGCGCTTTTTAAATCGGATGGCGGCTGCACGGGGTTTGGTATTTTCGTGTTTCCCTGATGGGCCAGATTTAATTCCTGAAAGGGCGAATTATTTCCCTGTTCCGTCGGTAGTGAATTGGATCGCCAACATTTGATTTTAAGCAAGTTTTCGAAAAGCGGGCGGCCTAAATCCAGCGCTTTCGCTGTTCTTTTGCCTGTTACCAGGGAAATTTAGAGGTTTCTGCGCAGTCGCGCCTGAGCGCTCGATGGCGGAGCACTGGGCGTGACCGCACAGAAACCTAGCGAGGAGAGCTGCTGAACGCTGATCCGCCGCACTCGATAACGGAGGCAACGGCCCGAGTCTTCGGGCCTATCCCCCGATCTCAACTCAATCGAGACGATCTTCGCCAAAGGGGTCGCGGATTGTCCTGCATGAGCGCGAGCAGGCGGGCGACCGCGTGCCGGGCGGAAAGCAGCAGACGCTGATCCGTCGGCCCGCCACGGGCGCGAACCTCTCTTGATGCACGGCCGATCAAATATAGACGCCGCGCATGCCGCCTTCGGGGTAGCGGGTGCCGGCGGCGGCGCCGATCGGGATCGCGGCGCCGATGCGTTCGACATCGGCTGAGCTGAGGCGCAAGTCGAGCGCGCCGAGATTCTCCTCGAGCCGGGCGATGCGCTTGGTGCCGGGGATCGGGATCACATCCGGCCCCTGCGCCAGGAGCCAGGCCAGGCAGAGTTGTGCCGGCGTGCAGCCCCTCTCGCCGGCAATCGACTCGATGCGCGCGACGAGATCGCGGTTCTTGGCGAAATTCTCGCCCATGAAGCGCGGATGGCGGCCGCGCGTGTCGCCCTCGGCGAGATTGTCGAAATCGGGCACGACGCCGGCGAGGAGGCTGCGGCCGAGCGGCGCGTAGGCGACAAACGCGATGCCGAGGTCGCGGGTCAGCTCCCGCGTCTCGGTCGCTTCCTCGCGATAGAGCAGCGAGAACTCGCTCTGCACGGCGGCGAGCGGATAGGTCGCGTGCGCCCTGCGGATGCGCTCCGGCCGCGCCTCGCACAAGCCGAGAAAACGCACCTTGCCGGCCTCGACGAGCCGGGACATCGCCCCGACCGTCTCCTCGACCGGCACCGCCGTGTCGACGCGGTGCTGGTAGTAGAGGTCGATGACCTCGACGCCGAGCCGCTTCAAGCTCGCATCGCAGGCCTGGGCGACGTAGGCCGGACGGCCGTCGACACCGTTGGCGCCACCGGGGCGGCGGGTCTGGCCGAATTTGGTCGCGATCAGCACTCCGCTGCGCCGGCCTTTCAGCGCCCGGCCCACGAGCTCTTCGTTCTGCCCCCAGCCATACATGTCGGAGCTGTCGAAATGGTCGACGCCCAATTCGATCGCGCGGTGGATCAGGGCGATGCCGGCCGCGTCGTCGCTCTTGCCGTAGACCCCCGAAAACGACATGCAGCCGAGCCCGATCGCCGAGACGTCCGGTCCGCCCCGGCCGAGCCTGCGCTTTTCGCTGACCGCGGCACCTTGCATCGCTGTCTCCTCGTCGGGCGGCTTCCCGCATGTTGTTGTCGGGGGCCTGGCCGCCTCTTGCCGAACGCCGCAGCGGGCCAAACGCTAAAGCCTGATGACGCGTCCCAATACAGGCGTATGATCGCGGCCGCAACCCAGCCGAGGGAGGAGTTGATGGCGGCGACACATGTGTATGCCGGCGCGGCGCGGTCGATGGGCGGGACGCTCGGCGGCGTCTTTCGCCAGACCGTCGGCGACGACAAGTGGGAGCATCTGGCGAACGGCCTGCCGGAAGGCACCGAGGTTCACGCGATCACGGTGCACCCGGAAAATCCCGACATCGTCTATATTGGCACGACCAAGGGCCTCTATCGCAGCGCCGACCGCGGCGCTCGCTGGCATCGGCTCGCCCTGCCGGAAGACGCCGACATCTGGTCGGTGTGCCTGCACCCGAACAATCCGCGCATCGTCTATGCCGGGGCGACCCCGCCCGCGGTCTACCGCAGCGACGACGCCGGCGACAGCTGGCGCAAGACCGCCGATCCGGGACTGCCGGACCGGGTGATCATGGGTTTTGCCTGCCGGGTCATGCGGCTTGGCATCGACCCCAATGCGCCCGACGACGTCTTTGCGACGCTCGAGGCGAATGGCACGATGCGCAGCCGCAACGGCGGCGAGAGCTGGGAGGATTGTACCGCCGACCTGATCCGCTTCTGCGAGCAGCCGAAATATCGTAGCCGGATCGGCAGCCAGACCGAGATCGAGGGGATGCTCGACGGTCATGCTCTGGCGGTCAGCGCCGCCGCCCCCGGCAGCGTCTTCCTAGCAAACCGCATGGGCCTGTTCCGCAGCGACGACCGCGGCGAGCATTGGCAGGACATCGAGATCGGTCGCTTCTCGCCGTTGACCTACGGCCGCGATATCCGCGTCTCGCCGCAGGACCCGAGCGTCCTCTATGCCTGTCTGAGCCCGGCGGCGCGCAGCACCGACGGCTCGATCTACCGCTCGGACGACGTCGGCCGGACCTGGAAGCGGTTCGACCACGACGTCAAGGCCGAGGCGACGATGATGGGCGTCGCGCTGCACCCGCAGGACCCGAACCAGGTCTATGGCGTCTCGCGCTTCGGTCAGGTATTCGGGACTCAGGACGGCGGGCGGAGCTGGCGTGAGACGCGCTTGCCGGAGGGCGTGCGCGACGTCTACGCCGTCGCCTGCGGCTGAGACGAGGACCGCGATCGGCGACCTGCTCGGCGGCGCCGACCGCGCCGGGGCCGCTGCGCCGACTGCCGAGCCGATCGTCGAGGGTGCCGTCGTGCTGCGCGGTTTTGCGCGGCGCGACGCGGCGGCGCTTCTAGCGGCGGTCGAGCGGATCGCCGCCGCGGCGCCGTTTCGGCATATGGTAATGCCGGGCGGCTGGCGGATGTCGGCGGCGATGACTAGTTGCGGGCAGACCGGCTGGATCACCGACGCGAAGGGCTATCGCTATACGGCCGCCGACCCGATGACGGGACGCCCGTGGCCGCCGATGCCGGCGCGATTTTGCCACTTGGCGATGGCGGCCGCGGCGACGGGCGGCTTCCCGGGATTTGCCCCGGACGCTTGCCTCGTCAACCGCTACGCGCCGGGCGCGCGGCTCTCGCTGCATCGCGACGAGGACGAACGCGATTTCGCGGCGCCGATCGTGTCGGTCTCGCTCGGGCTGTCGGCGATGTTCCTGTTCGGCGGCGGCCGCCGCGCCGACCGGCCGCGCCGCATCCTTTTGGCGAGCGGCGATATCGTCGTTTGGGGCGGACCGGCCCGCCTCGCCTATCACGGGGTCGCCCCGCTCGCCGACGGCGACGACCCGCTGACCGGGCGCTGCCGCATCAATCTGACGTTCCGCAAGGCCCTCTGAAGAGGGTGCCGCCGGGTTGACGCAAGTCTCGGCGCCGCGCGCCGCCGATAACGGCATCTTTGACCGGCTTTCGACCTATCTGCGCTGGCCGGCGCTGTTGCTGGCGCTGTCGGTGCTCGGCGCCGCGCTCGCCTCGATCGTCCTGCCGGCGATGTCGATCGGCCTCCTTTTCGAGCGCAGCTACAACGAGGGCTGGAACGCTTATCAACAGGCGCGCGCCGCGGCCGGCGCGTCGCTTTACGCCGTCGACCCGTGGCGTCCGGTCAACTACCCGTTCCTGTCGTTCTATCTCATAGGCTGGCTCGCGCCGCTCTTCGGCAGCGTGCTGCTCGCCGGGCGCGTCGTAAACCTCATCGGGTTGGCGGCGGTGATGGTGTGCGGCGCGCTTTTCGTCAGGCGCTGCGGCGGCGGCACAGCTGAGATGCTGTTCGCCGCCGGCTGCATTCTGGGTTTCCAGCAAATCCAGGCGGCCGAATGGGTCGCGGTCGACGAGCCGCAAATGCTGGCCGAGGCCTGCACGCTCGGCGGACTGTTATGTTACGTGTCCGGTCCGCCGAGTTTTGCGCGCCTCTTCGCCTGCGCGCTGCTGTTTGCCGCTGGCGGATTCGTCAAACAGATCGTCGTCGTCTTTCCGGCCGCGGTCACAATCGACCTGTTGTGGAAAGGTCGCCGGCAATTTCTCCTCTGGCTCCTCTGCCTCGGGCTGGCCGCGGCGCTGTTCGCCGCCGCTAGTGCCGTCGTCGCCGGCGGCGATTTTCTGGCCCGCGTGCTCGAACCCCGGGAGTGGCTCTGGCGGCGGGTCGTCTACCACGGCAGGAAGCTGTTCTTTTTTCTCAAAGCGCCGGTCGCGGCGTCGATCGTGGTGCTGTGCCGCAAGCTGCAATTCCCCGCCGCCGCGGGGGCAGGCTCGCTGCGACTGCTGCTCCGCGCCGCCGGCATCGCCGCCCTCGCGGCCGGCATCTTCTTTGCCGGCGGCGATGGGGTTTCGGTTAATGTCTTCCTCGAGACCGCAATTTTGATGGGACTGACCGCGGGAGTGGCGCTCCTCGGCTGGCGCGCGTTGCCCGGGCCGCGGCCGCACTGCCGCGGCGCGGCTGCCGTCACCCTGTTGCTGCCGCTGATCTTCGCCTCCCCAATCCTGGCGCGCACCGGGCGAAGCCTTCCCGACCTCTGGCATTTCGCTGCGAGCTGGCGAGCGCTCGAGGCACGGCAGGCTGGATTCGCGGCGGCGGCGCGGTGGTTGCAAGCACGGCCGGGCACGGCATTGTGCGAGAGTCTGTTGCTGTGTTTTTCCGCGGGCAAGCCGCTCGTCGTCGACCCCTACGGCTCCCGCGAGCAGTTCCTGACCGGCCGTGCCGACGAGGCGGCGCTGTTGCGGGCGATCGCGGGCCACCGTTTCGCGGTCATCGCGCTGCCGTTCGAGCTGCATGCCGATCCACGCGATCCGGCACGCGTCGAGACCGACGTCCTGACCTTGCAGCGCTTCACGCCATCGACATTGGCGGCAATCGCCCACCATTACGCGCCCAGCGCCCGGCTGCCGGCTGCCGTGTTCTACATGCCGCGCCGGCGCCCACAGTGAAGCGCACGCACATCATCGACCCGGAGCGTCACGGCGTGGCCGGAGGCGAGAGCGGAGCGCCGAGTTCGATCGGCTTCGGCGGCAGGACCTTGATTGCGAAAAAACAGGTGACGTTAAGAATCATCAACCCGATCGCGAGCGCCATCAGAAATGGGTTCATTCGATCGACGGCCCGCTCCAGTCGCGTAGCCAGCCGCGCCGTCGCCTGAAGTCCGCGCGGCGGCCATTGGCGCCTCATGTTCTCCTCCGCGGCGGAAGAGGAATGGCACCTCTCCCCGAATTCAACGTCATGGCGCCACTCCCACGTTCCCGGTGCGGCGGCGATGCGACCCGCATCACCCCGATCGGAGCTTTTTTGCAGCACGATTATCGCTGGTCGGCCGGGAGCGGTCCTTAACCTATGCGATTAATCTAGAGCAATCTCGAAGGCGGCCCGAGGCTGCCGCGATCAAGCCCCGTCGGCGACCAGCCCGGGAAGGCGAAAGCGGCTGAGATAGGTCTTTTCGAAGTCTGCCAAGACGGCAAGCGCCTCGATGTCCTTGATGGTGACCCGTTGCTCCTCGATCGCGACCAGGCCGTCGTCGCGGAGCTGGCGCAAGGTGCGGTTGACGTGCGGAACGCTGAGGCCGAGCGCATCGCCGAGGAGCTCCTGGGTCAGCGGCATCTGGTAGGACCGCTCGTCAGCCAATCCGACGACCTGCAGCCGGGTCAACAGCTCCAGCAGAAAATGGGCGACGCGTTCGAGCGCGGAGCGGCGGCCAACATCGATCAGATGCTCGGCAAAGATCGCCGCCTCGCAGGCAAACGACCAGAAAATCGCTGCGGCCAGCCTCGGCGACCGTTCAAAGAGCCCGATCAGAACCGTTAACGGAACCGAGCAAACCACGGCGTCGGTCAGCGTCGTTATCGAATACAAGGCACTTTCATAGAAGCAGCCGGGAAATCCGATGAAATCGCCGGGCAGAACAATGTTGAGGACCTGACGTCGGCCGTCACGCAGCACACGAAACCGGATGGCGCTGCCCTCCACCAACGCGAACAGCGTCTCGTAGTTGCGGCCTTCGGTGACGATCTCGCGATTGCGGCGAACGGACCGCGTCGTCTCCGTCAGGGAATCGAGCATCGCGATCTCGGCGGGCGAGAGTGCCGCGAACCAGGCAAGCTTGCGGGCGAGTGCCGTCATTTCGACCACGAGGCAACATACCGGTCGCGCGTCGCTTCGGCACCATTGCCGTTGCCGTCGCCACTCTGCAGCAGCCGCCTGTCGCCCGGCTTCGGCTCGGATTGGGCCGCGCCGTTGCGAAACGCCGCTAGCTGCCGGTCTGCGCAGAGAGGGCGGCGGGGTGGGCGACCGCCGCAGCGGCAATCGGCGCCGCCGTCCCGGCGACCCGATATTCGAAAATCGGCAGCGCCGCCGAAATGCCTTTGATTTTCTCGGTGCCGATCGGATGCAGCCGGTCGGCGGCTCCGGCGATCGCCTCGGCGACGTCGCCGGAGATCGCACAGCGAATGCGATGCTCCTTTGCCGCCTCTTCCATGCGCGAGGCGATGTTGATCGTCATGCCGTAGATGCCGATCGACCGCTTGGTATCGCCCTGCTCGCTGACCACGACATCGCCGCCATGAATGCCGACGCGAAAGGTCGGCACGATTCCATAACGTTGACGATATTCCTGCTGCTTCCGGCCGAGATCGACGAACATCGCGTCGATCGCCGGGAGCATCCGCTTCCTGCCGATCGCGTCCTGCCAGTTCCACAGCGCGATCAGGCCGTCGCCTTTGTAGAGATAAATCTCGCCGCCGTGGTCGGTAATCGGTTTCGCGACGTCGAACAGAAATTTGCCTATCAGCGATTGGGTTTGGATCGCGCCGAGCCGCTCGGCAAGGCTGGTCGAAATCGTTGATGTCGAGAAACACGATCGCTTTCTTTTCGATGACCGGACGGTGATAGGTGCCGACCATCAGATGAAACAGCGTGTCGATCCCGATGAAATGGACTGCCCGCATGATGACAATGCCGATGATCGCCAGAATGATGATGCGCGGCAACACGAGCGGCAGCCGGCTGTAGGGCACCGGCAAATGGTAAATGCCGCGCAGCAGAAAATGCGAAAGGTTGGCCGCCATCACGAACAGCAGCGAGACGACCACCGTGTACAACAAGATCGACCACAGCGGATGAACGCCGCGAAACCAACCGCCGCGCCCGCTTTGAACGAAGAACTGTTCGAAAAGGCCGACCCCGGTGCCGACGAAAATGGCGTCGAGAACCCCAAAGACGACCGAGCGGCCTTGCGCTAACATCATGAGCCCGGAAAGCAACGCGAAAATAACGACGGCGAGAAGGATCGAAGCGAGCTTGCGGCGGGTTGAAATCGACACGGGGTAGAAACGCAATGCCATGAAATGCCGCAGTCGGTTGAAGAAAGCGCCGGGCTGGACGCTACTCTGTCCTGGCAAGAAGCAGCAATTCGACAATTGGGGAATGTCCGGCGAAAGCTCAAGGGAAACCGTCGGCCGCAGCCGCCTGGCGGCCGGCGGCTGAGCGAAAAACGCGCCGCTGGCGGCGAATGCCCGATTCGGGCATTGTCCGCGCCGCGTCCGGCGGCGGCATCCCGGCGTCGCGAAAGAGGGAATTCATGACGATGCAAAGGGCTCCGGGTAGCCGCTCATGCGATTAAGCGTCGTAACCTTCCTGCGCCCCGGAATGGAGGCGCCGCGGCAAACGCTGGAGCGGATCGCCAACTACGCCCGACGGATCGAGGCGAGCGGCTTTCCAGGCATCTGGGTGACCAACTCGCTGGGCCGCGGCCAGCCCACCCTGGATCCGCTGGTGGCGCTCGGCATGCTCGCCGGGTTGACGAAACGGGTCGAACTCGGCACCGCGGTCTTGCAGGTGTCGCTGCGCCATCCGATCGACCTGGCGCATCGCGTGCAGTCGGTGCAGGCCCTGTCGGCCGGCCGCCTGCGCCTCGGCGTCGGCAGCGGTTCGACAAAGGCGGATTTCGACCTCCTCGGGGCCGATTACCAGCAACGTTTTCGCACCTTGATGAGTTCGCTCGACATCATGCGCCGCGCTTGGCGCGGCGAGCCGGTCGCCGGCGGCACCCTGACCCCGTGGCCGGGCAGCGAGGGCGGACCGCCGGTATTGCTCGGCGCCTGGCGCAACCCGCGCTGGATCGCCTATGCGGCCAAACAATGCCAAGGGTGGATTGCTTCCGGTCTGTACAGCAGCTGGGAGGATCTGGAAAACGGCATGCGTCTCTACCGCGAGGCGGGTGGCAGCAACGCCGTCCTCGCCAATGTCGTCATCGATCTCTTGAACCGGCCGGAACCCGGCAGCCTCGCGGCGCGCGCCAAGGTATCCCTCGTCTGTCCTCCGGAGGAGGCGAGAGTGCGGCTGAAGCGAATCGAGCAGATCGGCTTCGACGAGGTTCTCGTCGTGTCCCTCGGGAATGCGCTCGACGAGATCGAGCGCATGCGCGACTACCTGTGAGGGCTGCGGGCGACGGTGGTTCGGACCGCCTCCTCGTCTATTTGAAATGCTTCGACAGCGCCAGCCCTTGCCGCTGATAGGACGAGCCGATGGCCCGGCCGTAGAGCTTGTCCGGGCGCGCGATCAGCCGCTCGTAGACGAGACGCCCAAGCACTTGGCCGTCCTCGATCAGAAACGGCACCTCGTGGGAGCGCACTTCGAGCACGGCCCGGCTGCCGGCGCCGCCGGTTTCGGGCGTGCCGAAGCCCGGATCGAAAAAACCGGCGAAATGCACCCGGAACTCACCGACGGAGGTGTGGTAGGGCCGCATCTCGGCAGCGTGATCGGGCGGCACGACGACCGCTTCGCGCGACGCAAGGATATAGAAATCATGCGGATCGAGCACGATCCCGCCGCGCCCGTCGGCCCCGCGATGGGCATGCACCGGCTCCCAGAAATCGCGCGGCTCGTAATGACTCACGCGATCGACATCGACGAGATCGGTGTGGCGCCGCGCCTTGTAGCCGACGACGCCGTCCGCAGCTGGGCCGGCGACATCGACGGTAAAGGCGAGCCCGTCGCGGATCGTTCCCGCGGCGGACGCGTCCCCGCCCGGCCGGTCGACGAGAACCGACCTCCTCGTGCAGCCGCCGCAGCGCCGTATCGCTGAACGCCGGCGAACCGCGGCGGATTCGCAACTGCACGAGGCGCGATCCGCTGCGCACCAGGATGCTGAAGGAACGCGGCGAGAGCTCGGCATAGAGCGAGCCTTTGTAGCCTTCGCGCACCCGATCGAATTCGACGCCGAAATCGGTGATGACGCGGGCGAACACATCGAGCCGGCCGATCGAGCTCTTCGGGTTGGCGAGTGCCGTCGTGCGCCGCCGCAGCGCCAAATGCTCGACGAGCGGGACGATGTAAACGCAGTCTTTTTCGAGCACCGCACCCTGTGTCAGGTCCATCCGGTGCATCGACAACAGGTCGAGCTTATCGCGCACCCGCGACCGGGTGCCCGGGAGAAAGCTCGCCCTCACCCGGTACGCCAGTTCGCCCAATCTGAGGTCGATGCTCGCCGGCTGGATCTGATCGTCTTCGATCGGCACGGGAGTCAGGACTTCGCGCCCGGACACCACGGCCTCGCGCAACAACTGCGACGGCAGGAGTCCGGTCGAGCGATCGGGATCTGCCGGTTCGGGCGCAGGGAACAATTCGTCGCTGTCTGGCTCGGTCATCCTGCGGAATCGGTCGTTCGGTTTCGCGGGAGTGTCAACCGCGATTCGGCCTTGCCGGCAATGCTAGCCGGATCTGCCGAAAAGCCCGCCGCGTAGGCGAACGGTATGCGAGCTGCGGCGCGGTCCGGTTGTGCCTGCCGCGCCGGCCGGATATAACCCGGCGGTCCGCCGGCCGACGGGAGCAACATGAGCGATTTTGCAACGGCCCGATCGCACATGATCGAGAGCCAGCTCCGGCCGAACAAGATAACCGACGAGCGGGTGCTGGCCGCCTTCGAGGCCATCCGGCGCGAGCTGTTCGTGCCGGAGCCGCTGCGCGCGGTGGCCTATATCGATGAGGATCTGCCGCTCGGCGGCGGTCGCTACCTGATGGAGCCGATGGTCGCGGCCCGCCTGATCCAGGCGGCGGCGGTGACGCGCACCGACACCGTGCTTGTCGTCGGCGCCGGGGCCGGCTGCGAGGCCGCAGTCCTTTCTGTCCTGGCACGGAAGGTCGTGGCCCTCGAGGAGGACGCGGATCTTGCGCGCCGCGCGCGCGCCGCCCTCGTCGATCATGCGATCGCCGCGGTCGAGCCGGTGGAGGGACCGTTGCCGCGCGGCTATCGGCCGCGGGCGCCTTACGACGCGATCCTGTTTGGCGGAGCGGTGGCGCAGATCCCGGCCGAGGTTGCCGAACAACTGGCCGAAGGCGGGCGCCTTCTCGCCATCGAGCGGTCCGGCGGCGTCGGTCATGCCGTATTGACGAAGCGGACTGGCGGGACACTCGCCCGACGCGTTATCTTTGACGCCGCGACCCCGCTGCTGCCGTGTTTCGTGCCGTCCGCCACCTTCGTCTTCTGAAAGTCTGCGCTTGATCACGCAATCTGCGATCATTCAACCCCGCCACGCCGAGTCGCATTCAACGACCGGGGGCTTCGCGCTCTTCTGTCGCGCGCGATCGCGCCGGGACGGGCCGAAGTGGTCGGCAAAGCCATCCTGCGCCTGGTCGGCGCTGGCGACAACCTCGGCCGGCATTGTCGTGCTGCTGTCTTCGCTCGCGGCGCAGGCGCAAACGCTGACCCAGGCGATGGCCGAGGCTTACAACACGAACCCGACGCTCCTGGCGCAGCGTGCCCTGCTGCGGGCGACCGACGAGGGCGTGCCGCAGGCGTTGTCCGGCTGGCGGCCGACGGTCAACTTCACCGGCAATGTCGCCGGGAACACCTCCCAGTTCACGGAGGGCGTTCGCCTGCCGACCATAGGTACGTCCTTTCAGTCGAACGCTCTCGAGATGCAAATAACCCAGCCGATCTATAGTGGCGGACGGACCGTGGCGCAGACCCGCGAAGCCATCGAGACCGTCCAATCGACCCGGGCACAGACGCTCGCGGTCGAGACCTCGGTGTTTCAGGCCGTCGCGCAAGCCTATCTCGACACGGTCGAACAGCAGGAATTGGTCGAGGTCAACCGCAGCAACGTCAAGGTGCTGCAGGAGCAGCTCACCGCCACCCAGGACCGCTTTCGGGTCGGCGAAGTGACGCGCACCGATGTCGCCCAGGCCGAATCCTCGCTGGCGCAGGCGATCGGCAATCTTACTTCAGCCGAAGGCGCGCTCGCGCAAGCCCAGGCGGAATACGTGGCCGCCGTCGGCCAACGGCCCGGTATCCTCTTGTTGCCGCGCGAGCGGCCGACCCTGCCGGCGACCCGCGAAGAGACGCAGAGCCTCGCCGCGAACAACAATTTCAGCGTGATTTCGGCGAACTTCGCCGAACTCGCGGCGCGCGACAACATCGACGTGGTGCGCGGCCAGCTGCTGCCGCAGATCTCGGTCGTCGGCGACGCGCTCCGCAGCGTCGCGCCGTCGGTGACGCTGAGCAACGCCCTGGAAAATACGCTCACGGTCACGTTGCAGATGACGATGCCGCTTTACGAAGGCGGGGCGATCTATTCGCAGACGCGCCAAGCCGAGCAAACAGTCGGGCAGCGCCGCAGCCAGGTCGACATGGCGCGCCGCACGGCGGTGCAGACGGCCGAGGATGCCTGGGAAACGCTGAAGGCGGCGCGCGCCAGCGTCGCCTCGTTCGCGGCCGCGGTGCGGGCCGCGCAAATCGCCCTCGAAGGGGTTCAGCAGGAGGCGCTGGTCGGCACGGCGACGACGCTCGACGTGCTGATCCAGAACCAGCAGCTCTTGACGGTCCAATCGCAGCTGATCACCGCCGAGCATAATTCGGCGCTCGCCGAGTTCAACGTCGCCGCCGCGACCGGACGCTTGATCGCGCCCGAACTGCATCTGCCGGTCAAGCTTTACGACATGGATGCGCATTACCGGGAAGTGGAGCACAAATGGGCCGGCTTTGGCGGCGGCCTTAGCGAATGAGCCCGATGCCGAGCGCCGATCGGAGGCGCTAGACAGGCGAGCTTCTCCTCGCCCGATCCAAGCTATCGGTAGCGTGAGCGAGCCGCAGCAGGAATGATCGGCCGGCATCGCGGCTATGGCAAATTCCTTCTCTGTTTCCTAGTTTGGGAAGAGTTCTGGTCCGCGGGGGTTGCCTTGATGTCCGACGCGAAACCCCCGAAAGAACCCTCGATGGAGGAGATCATCGCTTCGATCAATCGCATCATCGCCCAGAACGGCGGCGCGCGAGAGCCGATCCTGCCGGCGGTCGACGAGAAGGACGACGTTCTCGACCTGACCGAGGCGGTCGACGAAGACGGCGGCAGGGTGCGCCGCATCGTACCCGCCGGTCCGGCCACCGCGCCGACAGGTGCCCCGTCGTCCGAGGTGGTGGCTCCTGTCGAAGCAAGGCTGCCCGAACCAGAGCCGCCCCGCGCCGAAGCCGGAAAGCCCGGCGAAGACGCCGAACCCGACGGCGAGCACGTTCTTTCGGCGGCGACCTCGGCGGCGGCAGCAATCGCCTTCGCCCGGCTCGGTACGTTGCCGAAGAATGGCGCCAGCGAAAGCGAGTTGCCGGTCGGCAATCTCGGCCGCACTCTCGAGGACATCGTGCGCGACGCGCTGCGTCCGTTCCTCCGGTCTTGGCTCGACGCGCATCTGCCGGCGCTCGTCGAGCGGCTGGTGCGCGAGGAGATTGCCCGGGTGGCCGGCAAGGCCGGGCTGCGCTGATCGCGGCGGCCGGCAGGCAACGAGGCGACGATGCTTGACAAGACCTATGCACCTGCGGCCGCGGAGGCGCGCCAATACGCGCGCTGGGAGGGGTCGGGCGGCTTTGCCGCCGATCCCGACGGCAACGCGCCGCCCTTCGCGATCATGATGCCGCCGCCCAACGTGACCGGCAGCCTGCATATCGGCCACGCCTTGACGTTTACGTTGCAGGACGTGCTGGTGCGCTACCGGCGGATGCAGGGCCGCGACGTGCTGTGGCAGCCCGGCACCGACCATGCCGGGATCGCGACCGAAATCGTCGTTACTAACCAGATCGCCGAGGAAGGCAGCGACAAGCGCGATCTCGGGCGTGAGCGCTTTGTCGAGCGCGTCTGGCGATGGAAGGGGGAATCGGGCGGCACGATCACGCGCCAGCTGCGCCGCCTCGGCGCGTCGCCCGATTGGCGGCGCGAACGCTTCACAATGGATCCGGGCCTCGCCGCCGCGGTTCGGCGCGTCTTTGTGGCCCTCTACCGGGAAGGGCTGATCTACCGCGACCAACGGCTCGTCAACTGGGACCCGGAAATGCACACGGTGATCTCCGACCTCGAGGTCGAAAACCGCGAGACGCAGGGCGCGCTGTGGCATATCCGCTATCCGGTCGAGGAGCAGCCGGGCCGTTCGGTGACGGTGGCCACGACCCGGCCCGAAACGATGCTCGGCGACACCGGCGTCGCGGTGCATCCGGATGATCGGCGCTATGCCGATCTGGTCGGCCGGCGGGTGCGGCTGCCGCTCGTCGGCCGGCTTATTCCGGTCGTCGCCGATGCGCATGCCGATCCCGAGACTGGCAGCGGCGCCGTCAAGATCACGCCGGCACACGACTTCGACGATTTCGAAGTCGGCCGCCGCCATGGGCTCGACATCATCAACATCTTCGACGCCGATGCGCGGCTCAACGAGATGGTGCCGGAGCGCTATCGTGGCCTCGACCGGTTCGCGGCGCGCGAGCGGGTGGTCGCCGACCTCGCTGCGGAGGGGTATCTCGAAGAAGACCGAGCAGCACACCCTGATGGTGCCGCATCACGACCGTTCCGGCGTCGTCGTCGAGCCCTGGCTGACCTTGCAGTGGTATTGCGACGCCAGGGTCCTGGCACGATCGGCGATCGCCGCGGTCGAGGAAGGCCGCACCCGCTTTGTGCCGCGGCAATGGGAAAACACGTTTTTCGAGTGGCTGCGCAACATCCAGCCCTGGTGCATTTCGCGCCAGCTGTGGTGGGGCCACCAGATCCCGGCCTGGTACGGGCCGGACGCCGCGGTCTTCGTCGCCGAGACCGAAGTCGAGGCGCAGGCCGAGGCCGCGGCAAAATACGGCAGGGCGGTTGCGCTGCACCGCGACGAGGACGTGCTCGACACGTGGTTCTCGTCGGCATTGTGGCCGTTCTCGACCTTGGGCTGGCCGCAAGAGACGCGCGAACTGGCGCGCTATTATCCGGGCGACGTGCTCGTCACCGGTTTCGACATCATTTTCTTCTGGGTCGCCCGAATGATGATGATGGGGCTGCACTTTATCAAGGATGCGGACGGACGGGGCGAGGTGCCGTTCCGCACCGTCTACATCCATGCGCTGGTGCGCGATGCGCACGGCCGCAAAATGTCGAAGTCGCGCGGCAACATCATTGATCCGCTGGAACTGATCGACCGCTACGGCTGCGACGCGCTGCGCTTCACGCTGGCCGCTCTGGCGGCGCCGGGGCGCGACATCAAGCTCGCCGAAAGTCGGGTCGAGGGGTACCGCAACTTTGCAACAAAGCTGTGGAATGCGGCGCGCTATGCACAGATGAACGGCTGCCTGCCGGAGGCCGATTTCGCTCCCGAGAAGTGCGTTCTGGCGGTGAACCGCTGGATCGCCGGCGCCACCGCCGAATGCGCGGCCGCCGTGACGGCGTCGCTCGACGCCTTCCGCTTCGACGAGGCGGCCAACCGGCTCTACCAGTTCGTCTGGGGCACTTTCTGCGACTGGTATCTCGAATTCTCGAAGCCGATCCTGCAAGGCGGCGACTCGGCTGCCGGCGACGAGGTCCGCGCCGCGACCGGTTGGGTGCTGCGGCTGATCCTGCACCTGTTGCACCCGATCATGCCGTTCCTGACCGAGGAAATCTGGCAGCAGCTCGCCGGCCCCGAGGCCGGCCTGCTGTTGACCGCTGCCTGGCCCGAACTCGCAGCTGATCCCGTCGAGCGGGCCGACGCAGCCGAGATGGAATGGGTCGTCTCGGCGATCTCGGCGATCCGCGGCGTGCGCGCCGAGTTGCGCGTGCCGCCAACGGCGCGCCTCATGCTGCTCGTCAAGGACGCGGATCCGGCCGCGGCCGAACGCCTCTTGCAGCACCGCGAGCATTTCCTGCGGCTGGCGCGGCTCGACAAGATCGAGCCGATCGTGGCCGGCGAGGGCACTCCCGCGGAGGCGATCCAAATCGTCGTCGACGGCGCCACCCTCGTCTTGCCGCTCGCCGAAATCGTCGATCTCGCACGCGAGAGAGCACGGCTCGAGCGGGAGATCGGCCGGCTCGACGTGGACCTCGCGAAGTTTGCCGCCAAGCTCACCAACCCGAATTTCGTCGCCAAGGCGCGCCCCGAAGTGGTCGAGGAGCAGCGCGAACGCGAAGCCGATGCGGCCCGCGACCGCGACCGCCTAAGAGCGGCCTTCGCTCGGCTGGCCGCGGTCTGATCCGTCCTTGTGCCTGGCGGATGACGTCTCGCACCGTCCGTCGTCAGTAGTAACCCGTAGGGCGGACTTCGATCCGCCCTACACTACCCCCTTTCAAATAGGAGGATTTTAAGAAAATCACTCGGGGGTGGCGGTAGCGAGCACTGTGATCGAAGATCACGGGTCCCAGACGGGAGGAGGCGGATGCTAAAAAATCTCGTGACCGATCTGATCGGCATGGCGCTCGCCGCGCGGCCCGCGGCCACGCCATCGAGCGTGGCGGATGCACAGCTGATCGACGATCTCGTCGCCGCCAACCGCATCCTCGCCAATGAGGGTGTGCTCGACGGCTTCGGCCATGTCAGCGCCCGGCACGACAAGCACTCGGACCGTTTTCTGTTGGCGCGGAGCATGGCGCCGGCGCTGGTTACCGCCGCCGATCTCCTGGAATTCGATCTCGACGGCAATCCGCTCGATGCGCGCGGCCGGGTCGCCTATCTGGAGCGGTTCATCCACAGCGAGATCTACCGGACCCACCCCGAGGTGCAGGCGGTCGTGCACAGCCACTCGCCGGCGGTGATCCCGTTCGGCGTCGCCGGCGTGACGCTGCGACCAATATTCCATCTCGGCGGCTTTCTCGGCGCCGGGGTGCCGGTGTTCGAGATCCGCGACGCCGGCGGACCGGCCACCGACATGCTGATCCGCAACACTGCGCTCGGCGCGGCTCTCGCCAAGACACTTGGGAGCGCGCCGGTGGCATTGCTGCGCGGCCATGGCGATGTGGTCGTCGGCCGATCGATCAGAGAAGTCGTTTTTCGCGCCATCTACACCGAGGTCAACGCCAGGCTCGAAAGCGAGGCGCTGCGGCTCGGCGACGGCCGGGTCGTGTTTCTCAACGAAGCGGAAGCCGTAGCGGCGGCCGCAACCAACAGCGCGCAGATCGGCCGGCCTTGGGAGTTGTGGAAGGCGAGGGCATTCGCCGAGCGTCCCTGAGCGGCGACGGTTGCGGCGTCACTTGCTGCATTCGCTGATCCGGACGACGCATTCGCCCTTGTTGTTCTTCTGACAGTTGGCGAGCGCGGCGAGCCGCGCCTCGTCCTGGGTCTTGCGCGATGCGCCGCCGGCGGTCTTGCCGTCCCGTGTCGTCGCCAGCGCGCCGCACGGTTCCGGGCTCGTCAGGCGAATGACCACCTTGCAGCCGGTGGCGCCGCAGCCGCTGATCGCAAGTTCGGCAGCCTTCTGCGCCGCTGCCTGGTTCTTGCTCCAGCCGTACCGGCCGGTCTCCTTGTCCCAGGCGATGGCACCATAGCCGGCAAAAGCCGGCGGCGCAGCGAACACGACTGCCGCAAAGGCGAGGAACGCAGCGGCGGTCAGCGGCGGTCGACGCATCGAGGCTTCTCCGGTTGCCTGTCACAATGGCGGGCGGCCGAGGCCATATCATGCTTTGCGCCAGCGGCACCAGCCCGCGACAGGGCTGCCGCGCGCCGCAGTTCAAAGGAGGGTGACATGCGTTTGCCGATTTGGACGCAAATCTGGCGCGCAGGCCTTCTGCTGCTGGCGTCGCAATTCGCCGGGACGGCATTGGCGCAGTCGGTTCTCGGCTATCATGGCGACCCGGGACGCAGCGGCAATTACGTCGTGCCTGCGCTCACTTGGGCCCGGGCCCGCCATCTGCGGCTCGACACCGGCTTTGCGCCGCGGTTCTCGGGGAATCTCTATGCCCAGCCGCTCTATTGGCGGCCGCCTAGCGCCGCGGCGGGACGCTTGCTCGTCGTCACCGAGGACGACACCGTGGCAGCGATCGATGCGGGCTCGGGAAAGACGATCTGGACCCGCAGCCTCGGCTATCCGGTCCCGTTGTCGGCGCTCGACTGCGGCGATATCGATCCGCTCGGCATCACCGGGACGCCGGTGATCGACGCGCCTTCGCAGACCGTCTATCTCGATGCCATGGTGGCCGAGACGTCCGGGCCGCACCACCTGATCTTCGCCCTGTCGCTGACGGATGGCGCGACGTTGGCGGGTTGGCCGGTCGATGTCGGCGCGGCGCTGGCGGGGCATGGCGCACGGTTCAACGCGCCCGACCAGAATCAGCGGGGGGCGCTCGCCATCCTCGACGGCCGGGTCTTCATCCCGTATGGGGGGCACTTCGGCGATTGCGGCGATTATCACGGCTGGGTCGTCGGGATCGATCAGCGGCATCCGGGAAACATCGTGGCTTGGAGCACGATCGCTGCGAAGGGCGGCATCTGGGCGCCGGGCGGGATCGCCACTGACGGCGATCGGGTGTTCTTCGCTACCGGCAATACGTACGGCGCCCGGCGTTGGGGCGATGGCGAGGCGGTGTTTCGCCTGCAGCCCGATCTTGCCCGCAGGGATCGGACCGCGGATTTCTTTGCTGCCGCCAACTGGCGCGCGCTCGATGCCGAAGATGACGACCTCGGCGGTAGCAACCCCTTGCCGCTGGACATTCCGGCCGGGCAGAGCGTGCAGCGCCTCGTCCTGGCGCTCGGCAAGGATGCCGATGCCTACCTCCTCAATCGCGACAATCTCGGCGGCATCGGCGGGCAGTTCCTTGTCAAGCCCGTGTCGACCGGCCGGATCCGCACCGCACCTGCCGCTTATCCGGCGGATGACGGGGTCATGGTCGCGTTTCAAGGGCAGGGTGCCGACTGCCCCGAGCCACGCTCGGACGACGCGCTCACGGTGCTGAAAATCCGCGCCGGCGTGCCGCCGACGCTCGCCACGGCCTGGTGCGGCGCGTTCCGCGGCGCCGGGGCGCCGATCGTCACGACGACCGACGGCCGGTCGAACCCGATCGTCTGGATCCTCGGCGCCGAAGGCGACAACCGGTTGCACGGCTTTCGCGGCGACACCGGCGAGGTGCTGTTCGGCGGCGGCGGCTCGGGCGAGCGGATGACCGGGTTGCGCCATTTCGCGACCTTCATCGCGACCCGCGACCGGCTCTATGTCGGGGCCGACGGCCGGCTTTACGCCTTCTCGTTCTGACGCCGCCCGCCGCCGGCGGCTCAGCGCCCTTTGAACACGGGGCGCCGCTTTTCCATGAAGGCAGTGCGGCCTTCGGCGTAGTCCTCGCTGGCAAAGCATTCGTCGACGAGGCGCTTGCACAGCGCCAAGTCGCGGCGGCTCTCGTCCTTCAGCGCCTCGCGGATGCTTACCTTGGCGGCACGCACGGTGAGCGGCGCATTCGCCGCGATCATGTCGCAGCAGTCCTTGACGCAGCTTTCGAGCGCGTCGGCCGGCACGACCCGGTTGACGAGGCCCATGCGCAACGCCTCTTCGGCGGTGAATTGCCGCGCCGTGTAGAAGATCTCGCGGGCATAGGCCGGGCCGACCAGATCGACGAGCTTCTTGATCCCGTCATAGGCGTAGCCGAGGCCGAGCTTCGCCGCCGGGACGCCGAATTTCGATCCTTCGGCGGCGATGCGCAGGTCGCAAGCCAAGGCGGTGCCGACACCGCCGCCGATGCAATAGCCGCGGATCATCGCGATCGTCGGCTTCAGCGTTTCCTGCAGGCGCAGCCGCGCCCCCTCCGAGATCTTGGCGTAGGCGGCGGCCGCGTCTTCCGAGGCGCGCCTTTCCTTGAACTCGGAGATATCGGCGCCGGAGACGAAGGCGCGGCCGCCGGCGCCGCTGACGACGATCACGCGGACACTGTCGTCGCGCTCGAAATCATCGATTATTTGGGCCACGCCCTCCCACATCTCGAGCGACACGGCGTTGTGGCGCGCCGGATTGTTGAAGATCAGCTGGCCGATCGGACCGTCCTTTTCGGCGATCATCTTGCTGGTCAAGGGCTGGTCGAGCATCGGGTGCGCTCCTTGGCGACATCATGGTTCGGATCCGTCGTAGGGCGGAAAACCGCCGGACGGCCGCCCGCCGAGGGCGGGCGTTCCGGGGGGTCTTCCGCCAACTCCCGCAGCACCGGGTAGCCGGCGGAATGCGCGCCGCGCGCTGTTCCGCCCCACGGCCCGAGACTGCTTCCGCTCCGCTTACACCACCCCGCCGGCGCGCAGCTCGGCGATCCTTGCGGCGTCGTAGCCGAGGTCCCGCAGGATGGCGTCGGTATGCTGCCCGAGCTCGGGCGTCGGGCGCAGCGTTGCCGGCTCCGGCGTCCGGGTCATGTTGATCGCCTGGCCGACGGCCTCGAGCCGCCCGAGCTTCGGATGGTCGATCGGCCGCGCCATTTCGAGGTGTCGCACCTGCGGATCGGCAAAGGTCTGATCGATCGTGTAGATCGGGCCGCACGGCACGCCGACCTCGTTCATCAACTCGACCCAATAGGCGGCGGGACGCTTGCGCGTGATCTCGGCGATGCGCTCGTTGAGCGCCTTGCGGTTTTTCGAGCGCGCCGGACCGTTCGCGTAATCGGGATCGTCGAGCAACGCCATTGCATCAGCCGCCTCGCAAAAGCGGCGGAACATGTGGTCGCCCGAGGCGGCGATGTTGATCTGCCCGTCCGCGGTCGGAAACACGCCGGTCGGGATGCCGGTCGGATGGTCGTTGCCGGCCTGCTTCGCGACTTCGCCGGCCATCAGCCAGCGCGAGCCCTGGAAATCGAGCATGAAGATCTGGGCTTCGAGCAGCGAGGTGTGCACCCATTGCCCTTCGCCCGACGACTCGCGTTCGATCAGCGCCATCAGGATGCCCTGGGCGAGCAGCAGCCCGGCGCAGAGATCGTCGATCGGAATGCCGACCCGCACCGGCCCCTGCCCCGGCAGGCCGGTGATCGACATCAGCCCGCCCATGCCCTGGGCGATCTGGTCGACGCCGGGCCGCTTGGCGTAAGGCCCGGTCTGGCCAAAGCCGGAAATGCTGCCATAGACGATGCGCGGATTGATTTTCTTGACGCTTTCGTAATCGACACCGAGCCGAAACTTCACCTCCGACCGGAAGTTCTCGACGATGACATCGGCCTTCTTTGCCAATTCGAAGAAAATCGCCTTGCCGGCCTCGGTCTTTAGGTTCAGGGTCAGGTCGCGCTTGTTGCGGTGCAAATTCTGAAAATCGAACCCGTCGCGCCGCGAACCGGTCACGTCGCCCCTCGACTTGCCGGGCGGCTCGATCTTGATGACGTTGGCGCCCCAGTCGGCAAGCTGGCGCACCGCCGTCGGGCCGGCGCGGGCATGACACAGATCAAGGACGGTGAATTTCGCCAGCGGCAGGGTTCCGATGCTCACGAATACGGCCCTTTCTTGGTTCGATACAGCTGCCGGCCGCCGCTTCGACACGGGGCTGACGGCTGCTTGCATAGCACAATTGCCGGGTTCGGCGACAGCTCCGGCGCGCCCGGCTGCGGCGCCCGGCCGGACTGCGAAGGCTTCCGCGCGCTCGCCCCGCTGCTGCAGCGAGGTGCGTGATGCGCGACCCCACAGAAATCTTAAAATTTCCCGTGTAACCGGGAATTAACCGGGAATTTCTTGGATCGCCGCAAACAATTCCAGTAAATTCAATTACTTATGGGTCAAATTCCGGTGGGGCTTATCGGGAAAATCATCATTCGTAGCCGGGAATTAAATGAGCCTAACCGGGAAAAACCAGACATGGCGAACCCGGTTTCAGCCGTCGGCAGTTAAAGGTACTTGCGACTAAAGGTACTTGCGGCGAGATTGCTTCGTCGCTGCACCCTCGCAATGACAATGACTTAGGGTCTCATTGCGAGCGAAGCGAAGCAATATCGAGGCAGCACCAAGCGTCAGATTTTCAGCCCAATCCAGCCGCTGTATAGCAAAGCAATCGCGATTTGTCAATCGTACTTATATCTCGGTCGAGCGCTGCGGGTGGAAATACCAAGTGGCGCACAACATCTTGAAATTTTGTCCATTGTTCGAAATCATGTGTGCGTCACCCCGCCCCAGGTCGGCCATCAGACCGGTCCTTTTTTCGACGCGCCGCAGGCGTGTCGTTGTGTCGGGACGGCCTTCCTCCCGACGCGATCCGCGCGGCATCGAGCGAGCGCGGGATCAAGCCGTCGGCCGTCAGGCCGACCGCGCAGCGGCGCGGAGCCGCGCACCGGCGCAGGAGCGGCGAGCATGGCGAGCCGGGTTGACGGCACGGGAGCCGGCGCTGCCAGCCAGCCCGAAATTGCGCAGCTGCGGCGCGAGCCAAACGCGCGGCGCAGCCGCCGGAGCCGAGTGATGGACTCTCTTGCGCTGACAAACGGGGGCCAATGCCTTGATCCTGAGGGCCCACGCCGGTGTCAATCCGGCCGAAGCGCAGCGGCGGGCCAAGCGGGAGAGGTTGGCGCCGGTGCGTGCGCGGCGCGAGATCGAGGCGATACTGGACACGAACGGGCAGCACGAGCGGCGGCCGGCGAACACCGTGCGACCTATATCCTCTGCCCCGCCCGCCTCCCCGCCCCGGACCGGCTCGCGACCTGACTCCAGCCCGCCTATATGTTGTGTATATCGTATGTTGTGTATATCGGTCGCCACGTAAAAGCCGCCTAGGAAAGTATTCGCGCCCGGCGTAGCGCACCCCGAAATCCCGTAGAAACACGGGCCGCGACTGGTGTTACTCAATCGTTAACGTGGTGACCTTAGAGATACCTGGAAATAATTTACGTAATACGCATTTATGCGACTTTGACATATTATTGGGGCTTTGGGCGTGCCCGCGCGCCCGGGGCCGGGCGTTACTCGCCTGTCGCCCGATCCTATTTGTCGCGACAGGCTCGCCGGGCCGCGCAGTGTCCCGGCGAGCCGGTGACGCTCCCTCACGCTTTTTGACAGCGACCGCGGATCGCGCAATGCCTGTAGAAGGATGATCGACCGGGCCCCCTCTCCGATCCTGCCCTCGCGTAGCGACGGCATGGGATCGGCGTTGATCAGGCTTCGCCGCCGGCGGCGCGGCGGAAACGATGCTTTAGATAGACGCCGTCGCGCGGCGGCAAGACCCGCGGCGGCTCGTCGGCGGCTATGGCGATGCGGGCGAACAGCGTCGTCGCCGATTTGCGGAGGCGGCCGGCAAATTTGCGCAGTCCCAGTTCGTCGCTGATGTCGAAGGTCTCCTTGATGCCGGAGCCGGCGGCAACCGCGACCAGTTCGACCGCGGTCTCGGTATGGCTCATCTGCATGCCGGTCTCGCCGTAACGGCCGTTGTCGAACACCGCGATCGCGAGGTTCGGCGGGCGCTGCAGACCGATCGTCGCGAGGGCGCCGAGCCCCATCAGCATCTCGCCGTCGCCGGTGACGACGAGGACGCGCCGCTCGGGCCGGGCAATGGCCAGGCCGAGCCCGACCATCGCCGCCGCTCCCATCGCCCCCCACAGATAGAAATTGCGATCATCGTCGCCGACCGAGGCGGCGTCCCAGCTGGTCGAGCCGAGACCGGTCACGAGCAGCAGGTCATCGCGTTTTTCGAGCAGGATGCCGATCGCGGCGCGGCGGTCGAGGCGGCGGTCGTTCGCGATCATTTGAGCCACCGCTTGGCGCCGAGGAGCCGCTGCGACAACAGCACCGCCGCCACCAGATCGCCGCCGAAGGCGATCTCGAGCGCCGCGTCGACGGTTTCGACCGCGTCCTGGGGCCGCTCGACGCGGTAAACCAGCACGTCCATCAGCTCGAGCGCCGCCTGCGTCTTTGTCCCCATCGGCACCTGCCACGGGTTGAACTCGGCCCATTCGCCGCGCATCGTCACTAAGAGGAGCATCGGGAAACGGCAGTTTTTGGTGAGCGACAGCATGTTGATGCAGTTCCCGACGCCGCTCGACTGCATCAACAGGGCGGCGCGCTGGCCGCCGAGCCAGGCGCCGGCGGCGAGCCCGATCCCCTCCTCTTCGCTGGTCAGCGGCACGGCGCGGATCTCGCTGTCGGCGCGGCACAATTCGATCAGCCGGGCGTGTCCGGCATCGGGCACATAACCGACCTGGCGGATCGCCGCCGCTTTCAATGCGGCGAACACCCCGTCACGCCAGTCGGGCGTCGCCGCTGCCGCCGGCTCGCTCACGCGCCGTTCTCCCTTCACCCGGTTGCAAGCAAGCCTAGCACCACCGCGCCGCGGCTTGAATCCTTTCCCGCGGAAAGCCATAAGAACGCCAAATGAGCGGCGAACCGGACAATCTCGTTCTCGTTTACCTGCGTCGGATCGACGAAAAGGTTGATCGGGTCATCGACGATATTCAGGATCTCAAGCACCGGGTCACGTCGCTCGAAGGCCAGGTGGCGCCAGCATTCGCGTCGACATGGCGGCAATGTCGTTGCGTATCGACCGGATCGAGACCCGTCTCGACCGCATCGAGCGGCGGCTCGACCCGGTCGTCCCGTCTCCGGCCTAACCTTCCGGGCGCGGGCCGGTATAGCGGGCGCGCGGCCGGATCAAGACGCCGGTCTCATATTGTTCGATCGCATGCGCGATCCAGCCGACCGTACGGCCGACGACGAAGAGCCCGAGGGCGGCGCCTTGCGGCAGCTCGAGCGCCACCATCGCCGCGGCGAGCGCAAAGTCGACATTGGGGCGCTGCCGGACGAGTTGGGCGGCCGCGGCGATGATCGGCTCGACGCGCGGCCAGGCTTCGGGCAGGTTCGCGGCAACGGCGTCGAGGATCGCCGCCGCGCGCGGATCGCCGTCGGGATAGAGCGGCTGGCCGAGACCCGGCAACATTTCGTTGCGGGCGAGGCGGGCCGCCATCGCCGCCAACGGGTCGCCGCCGCCGGCCAATTCGTGCAGCAGCGCCTCCGCCCGCGCCGAAGCGCCGCCGTGACGGCGCCCCGACAGGGCTGAGAGCGCCGCCGACACGACCGCGTAGGGTGTCGCACCGGTCGAGGCGACGCAGCGGGCGACAAAGGTCGAGGCGTTAAGCTCGTGGTCGGCCAGGAGGACGAGGCAGCGCCGCACGACATCGGCGCCGGCCGCGCCGAGCCGCCACGCGGTCGCGATCCGGGCATGAACGGGTCCGCCGGTCGGCGCATCGCCGCCGACGCTCGCGACCAGCTGATCGAGGATCAGTCGCCCGGTCCGGACCACCCCGGCGCGGCTGAGGTCGAGCGCTTCCGGATCATCGGCCGACATGCGGGCGAGGCGGACTTGGCAGCGTTCGATCAAGCCGAGCCGCCCCTCACCCTCCCACCGCTTCGCGGCGGGTCCCTCCCCCTCCCCGCTTGCGGCGAGAGGGCCGGGGTGAGGGGCATCCTCCTCCCATAATATTGCGGCGGCCTCTTCGAGGCTTGCCGTCTCGGCGAGGCGGATCGCGTCGCTCCCGCGGTAATAGATCCGGTGGTCGTCGATCAACGAGATCGATGAACCGATCACCGGCGTCAAAGCCTCGACGACTGCGGGCTTCTGCCGCGTTGCGCCGCGCTGCGCGGCAAAGCGCTCGACGATTTCGGCGTCGTAGCGGCGCTCGCGGCTGCCGGCCAGCTCGACCGATCGCAAAAGTCCGCGGCTGACATAGGCGTAGAGCGTATCGAGCTTTATGCCGAGCCGGTCGGCGGCTTCGCGGGCCGAGAGCAGCATGATTCCTTACATTGATTTAATATAATCAATATTGACACATGTTCCCAATGCGGGACAAGTCAACCGCGTCCGTTTATGGAGGTGGCCATGCCTGTTCCCGCTTCGAGCGTCGAGATCGCCGGCCTCAGCCGGCACGTCGCGCTCCCGTTGCTCGAGCCGACGCTGGGCCCGGCGATGATCGACACCCGCCGGCTGCGCGAGGAAACCGGCTTTTGGGCCTATGACCCGGCTTTCGGCGAAACCGGCGCCTGCCGCTCGGCGATCACCTATGTCGACGGCGACGAGGGCATCCTGCTCTACCGCGGCTATCCGATCGATCAGCTGGTCGAGCGTTGCGACTATCTCGAAGTCGCCTGGCTGCTGCTCAACGGCGATCTGCCGAGCGCCGCACAAAAGGCAAAATTCACCGACGACATCACGCATCACACGATGGTCAACGAGCAGTTGCACGCTATCTATCGCGGCTTTCGGCGCGACGCCCACCCGATGGCGGTGATGTGCGGCGTCGTCGGCGCGCTGGCCGCGTTCTATCACGACGGCCTCGATATTTTCGATCCGCGCCAGCGGATGATCGCCTCGCATCGGCTCGTCGCCAAGATGCCGACGATCGCCGCGATGGCCTACAAATATTCACTGGGCCAGCCGTTCATCTACCCGCGCAACGATCTCGGTTATGCAGAGAATTTCCTGCATATGCTGTACGCCGTGCCATGCGAGCCCTATATCGCGCCGCCGGCGATGGTGCGGGCGCTCGAGGCGCTGCTGATCATCCAGGCCGATCACGAGCAGAACGCCTCGACCTCGGCGATGCGGCTCGTCGGCTCGACCCGCGCCAACCCCTATGCGGCGACCGCGGCCGCGATCGCCGCCTTGTGGGGGCCGCTGCACGGCGGCGCCAACGAGGCGGTATTGCAGACCCTCGAAGCGATCGGCACGAAAGAACGCATCCCCCTGATGCTGCGCCGCGCCAAGGACAGGAGCGACCCGTTCCGCCTCTCGGGTTTCGGCCACCGCGTCTACAAGAGCTATGACCCGCGGGCGAAGGTGCTGCGCCCGCTGTGCCGCGAGGTGCTGGCCGCGCTCGGCCGCGACGATCCGCTGTTGGCGCTGGCGATGGAGTTGGAGCGGATCGCCCTCGAAGACGATTATTTCGTCAGCCGCAAGCTCTACCCCAATGTCGATTTTTATTCCGGCATCATCTTTCGCGCCCTGGGGCTGCCGCCGGCAATGTTCACGCCGGTCTTCGCGGTGGCTCGCACGGTCGGCTGGGTCGCCCACTGGAACGAGATGATGACCGATCCTGAAACCCGTATCGTGCGGCCCCGCCAACTCTATATCGGTCCCAAAGAGCGCCCGGTGGCGCCGGTCGCGGAGCGCGCGGAGCAGGCGCCGCTGGTCGGTTGATCAGGTCATTCGCGGAGATAACCAGTCATGACGAAATGCATAAATATCGCGGACACGCCGGCGGTGGTGGGGACGACTTATCCTGCACCCTATGACGAGCCGTGCCGAGCGCGCGAGCGCAAGCGGCTCGGCGATGTCGCCGGGCTGACGCAATTCGGCGTCAACCTGCTGCGCTTGCCGCCCGGCGCCTCGTCGAGCCAACGCCACTGGCACGTCGGCGAAGACGAACTCGTCTATGTCCTGTCGGGCGAGGTCGTTCTGGTCACCGACGCGGGCGACGAAATCCTGCGCGCCGGCGACTGCGCTGGGTTCAAGGCTGGCGAGGCGAACGGCCACTGCCTGCAAAACCGCTCCGAGAGCGACGCAAGCGTGCTCGAGGTCGGGACGCGCGTACCGGGCGGCGATACCGCCTATTACCCCGATATCGATATGATCGCGCGCGGCGGCGGCTACACCCGCCGCGACGGCACGCCCTATGCGAAGCGCGCGCGCCGCGGCCCCGAGGACTAGATGGCGCAGGGCCCGATTTGCAAGGTGCGCAACGCATTATCGATTTACGGTGTCAATGACGGACGTCCTCCGCGGAGAACAAGGAGAGCCTTTGCTTCGCTATTAGCGGCGATGTAGCCTAACCGCGGAACCATCTTCGGTGACCATGATGAATAGCGGCGGTGAACCGGTCACGAACTGGGCCCCTATCGTCGGCCGTTGGGATTTGTCTGCTAGCGACACTATCACCTACCTACCGCCGCCAGAGAGCCAAAGACAGCCGTTCGGTCTTTGCGTCTCAAACGTTCGGTTCGCAGAGGGTGAGAGTAGCGTCACAGTATCATTCCCGGATGAAAAGGGTATAGCCACCAAGGGAGTGGGCCGACTTTTATTCGGGTACCGTTCTCCAAACGACGAATACCTGACTGTTGGGCTCGGCGGCTACGGCGCTGCCTACGTGGTTAGTCTTTTCGACGTTCACGGATGGCAACAGACGGCCATCGCCGGCAGTCAGGAGAACTTGTTGCCAAACCACCCGTACAAACTAGTCGCCCGTGTTGCCGGTCAGCGGGTTACCCTTGAGGTGGATGCTGTTCGGGTGCTGGAGCATGTCCTCACGACCCCTCTGCTGCCGGGGCAGCTGGGCCTATTTGCTTGGGGAGAATGCAGAACCGAGTTCCGAAATACGTCGGTCGTTACCCAGCCGGGTAAACTCTTCATTATAATGGAATTCTCCGATCGCTATGAGCAGATCTAGAGGCTTATTGCGTTGTCCCAGGTCGCCCTAAATATGGTATCGTGCCCCGGTTAAGCCGCCGTAGGGGGGCTATGAGAGGGCTGCGGATGGCCAGGGCGCGCTCGCTGACAGAATTTCAAAAGGCGTTCCCGGACGAGGCCAGCTGCGCGGCGTTTTTGTTCGAACGGCGCTGGCCGGGCGGCTTCGTCTGCCCGGCGTGCGGCAAGGGTCGCGCGGCGGCGCTGAAGAGCCGGGCGTACACGTACGAATGCTCCGCCTGTGGCCGGCAGACCTCGATCACCGCGGGCACGGCGCTGCACCGCACCAAGCTGCCGCTGACGGTTTGGTTTTGGGCCGCGCATCTGATGTCGACCCATTCCAACGGAATGTCGGCGCGGCAGTTGGAGGATCAGCTCGGCCTTACCTATAGGACCGCCTGGTTGCTGACCCAGAAGCTACGGCGATCGATGGTCGATCCGAGTCGTGATCCCCTCGAAGGGGTGGTTGAAGTCGATCAAGCGGAGATCCCGTTTCGGGCCGGCGACAGTTTCTTTGATCCGGGCAACGCCGGGAAAATCCTCATTGTTGGGGCCGTTGAGGTGGTCGACCGCGACACGAATGAGGCCAAGCCGCGGCGCAAAGGTGCCAAATACCTCGACACCGGTCCGGTCGCATCCGCCTCGCCATGATCGCGGATAATTCCGCCGCATCGATCGAGGCTTTCGTGAGGGCCAATGTGAAGCCTGGGGCCACGCTGCGAAACGATCCTCGGACTCGCGGCACACCGTGAGCCGGCGAGCTATTGGGACGTCATCGGCCGCGCCAATCCCCGCAAGGGCAACGTCTCCCTCAGGCGTGCCCTGCGGCGTCGAAAAACAGCGACTGGAATGCGCCAAGACGGCGCGCCCCGCACCCAAACCGTGCACTCAGATCAGACTGCGAATGTAAGGTTGTAGCTAGATATGGATGAGCCTGGGACAACGCAATAAGCCGCCAGATCTACGCCGAAGTTATTAGCGAAGTGATTAACGAATTTCCAGGTTTGCAGGCTCTCCACGCAGGTGAAGTATATGGACCAGGAATCATTCTCGAAGACATCCAGAGAGACATCATCGATGCGAAGATAATTGTTGCAGAAATTACACCACCAAACAAAAACGTGTTCTATGAACTGGGCTACGCTCACGCGCTAAAGAAGCCGACGATCCTTCTAGCCGAGAAGGATAAGGCTCTTCCCTTTGATATCAGCGGCTTCCGCTGCCTATTTTATGAGAACTCGATACCCGGCCGCCGCAAATTTGAAGAGGGCCTGCGCAAGCATCTGTCGGCTATCCTCCACGAATAGTGCGACCATCCGCTTTTGCGGATGAGATGGCAGGAACGGAAGTCTGCCGTTCGCCATCGCGGCACCACCCTCACCACCCCAAGGCGTAGGCGGCGCGGCGTGGGTCGGCGCCGGCTTCGATAACGCCGCGCCTCTTGTCGACCTCGATTGCGCAGACCGCACCGGCCGTCCAGATCCAGTCCGGCCAACGCTGGATCTCGTGGCCGCGGCGGGCGAGCTCGGCGATGACCGGCTCGGCGATGCGCGCCTCGATCGCCAGCCGCCCCGGGTAATAGTCGAACGGCGCGAAGGACGACGGATAGCTATAGCTCGCAAAGCGCGGGCTCTCGATCGCGGCTTGCATCTCCTGCCCGAAGACGAAGCGGTTCAGCAGCACCTGCAGCATTGCCTGGGTCTGCACGTCGCCGCCCGGCGTGCCGAACGGCATGAAGCGCTCGCCGCCCTTGATCGCGAGCGCCGGGTTCGGCGTCAGCCGCGGCCGTTTGCCGGGTGCGACGCCGGCCGGGTGGCGCGGGTCGGGGCGCGACTGCGAGCCGCGGTTCGACGGGATGAGCCCGGTGCCCGGCACGACCGGCGAGCCGTAGGAACCGTCGCTCGGCGTCGCCGAGAAGAGATTGCCGTGCCGGTCGGCGACGCAGACATAAGAGGTGTCGGGCTCCGGGTGCGGGTCGCCGGTCGCCGGGCGCAGATCGCCAAAGCCGACGGCCGAGTTCGCCGGGCGGCGGCATTTGCGGAGCGGCGCGGTCGGGGCGGATCAGCCGGCGCCGCTCGGCGGCATATTCCGCCGAGATCAGTGTCGCGAGCGGCACCTCAACGAAGGCCGGATCGCCATAATAGGCCTCGCGGTCGGCGAAGGCGAGCTTCAGCGCTTCCGCCAGATGGTGGACGTAATCGGCGCTGTTGTGGCCGAGGCCGGCGAGATCGGTGCCCTCCAGCAAGGCCAAAGTCTGCAGCAACACCGGACCCTGACACCATGCGCCGCAGGTGAAGACCTCGAGATCGCCAAAGCGGCGGCGCTCGGGCGGGCCGACCGGCGAATGGTAGTCGGCGAGGTCCTCGGCCGACAGCAGCCCACCTTCCTCTTTCATGAAGGAGACGATCTTTTTGGCGATGTCGCCGCGATAGAACGCGTCGCGCGCCGCTTCGAGGCCGGCGTCGCGGCCGCGGCCAGCGGCCGCCTGCTCCTCGTCGGCCATGTATTGCAGCGAGGCGGCGAGGTCGGTCTGGCGGAACACTTCGCCGACTTCGGGCACGCGGCCATTCGGCAGAAAGATCGCCGCCGAGGACGGCCAGGCACAGTGGTCGGGTTCGTGCCGCCTGAGGCTATCGGCCATCAGCGGATACATCGGGAAGCCGTCGCGCGCCAGGCGGATCGCTGCCGCCGCGACCTCGCCGAAGCGCATCGTACCCCAGCGGCGCAAGGCGGTGATCCAGGCGTCGGGTGCGGCCGGGACGACGGTGCGGAGCACGCCTTTCGGGATCCTGCCGCCGTGCTCGCGCATAAAGAGTTGCGGGTCGAGCGCCTTCGGCCAGGGGCCGAGCCCAGCGATCGTCACGACCTCGCGGCTTTCGGCGAGATAAATCATGATCGGCGCGACGCCGGCGACGTCGACGAGGTCGCTCTGCAGCACGCCGAGTGCCAAGCCGGCGGCGCAGCCGGCATCGACCGCGTTGCCGCCGGCTTCGAGGATCGCGAACCCGGCGGTCGCGGCGAGGTAGTGGCCGGCCGCGATCGCATGACGGGTGACGGCGATGGTCGGGCGATGGGCGAACGAAGCGGTCATGGCGAACCCTTGCACAATCGATTGCCGGCGTCACAGTAGCGCCGGTTGAGCCGCCGATAGAAGAGCCGTCGCGCCGCAATGAATGAAACCCCAGAGAGACTCGGGAGCCTGCCGGCGCTCGCCTTCCTGTCGCTGCTGGCAGGTGCCGGTTCGGGGTTGCTGACGGCACTGTTTCGCCTCGCCTTGGACCGCGCCGATAATTTTCGCAATCTGCTGATTGCCCACGCGCATAACCGGCAGCTCGCCGGGTTTCTGTTCGTCGCGGCCGCCGGCGCCGGGGCGGTGGGTGCCGCCGCTTGGCTGGTGCGCCGCTGCTCGCCCTATGCCGGGGGCAGCGGCATCCCGCAGGTCGAGGCGGAGCTCGCCGGCGATCTGCCGCCGGCTCCGCCGCGCCTCATACTCGTCAAGTTCCTGGGCGGTCTCCTCGCGATCGGCGCCGGGCTGGCGCTCGGCCGCGAAGGTCCGAGCGTGCAGATGGGCGCCGTCATCGCCAGTCAAACCGGCAAGGCGTTTGGCCGCGACCTTGCCGGATTGCCGTGTATTGCTCGCCGCCGGCGCCGGCGCCGGGCTCGCGGTCGCCTTCAACGCGCCGATCGCCGGTGCCGTCTTCGTGCTCGAAGAGCTGCTGCGACGGTTCGATACCCGGACCGCGATCGCCGCGCTCGGCGCCTCGGCGACGGCGATCCTCGTCGCCCGCCTGCTGCTGGGCAACGCCCCGGACTTCCAGGTCTCGATTTCCGCAGCGGCGCATATCGCGACGGGGCCGCTGCCCTACGCCGTCGCCGCGACCTGGCCGCTCTACTTCGCCACCGGTATCGGCGCCGGGCTCGTGGCGGCGGTCTACAACCGCACCCTGCTCGGCACAATTTCGCTCGCCGAGCGGCTCCGCCGCTGGCCGGTCGAATTGCAAGCCGGGTTGATCGGCGCGGCGGTCGCGATCCTCGGCTGGTTCTTGCCCGAACTCGTCGGCGGCGGCGACGATATTACGCAGCACCTGCTGGCGCACGGCGCGAGCCTTGCCCTCTTGCCGCTCGCCTTCCTACTGCGTTTTGGACTGGGCGCCCTGTCCTATGCGGCGCGCACGCCGGGCGGGCTCTTCGCCCCGCTGCTGGTGCTCGGCGCGCAGCTCGGCTTTGTCGCCGGGATTCTGCTGCGCACGGCGTTTCCGCATTTGCAGATCGACCCGGAGGCCTTCGCGGTGGTCGGCATGGCGGCGTTTTTTGCCGGCGTCGTCCAGGCGCCGGTCACCGGCATCGTGCTCGTCACCGAGATGACCGCCGCCTTCACGACCCTCTTGCCGATGCTGGCGGCCTGTTTCGCCGCGATGCTGACGGCAAATCTGGTGCGCAGCGAACCAATTTATGATTCGCTGCGCGAGCGCATCCCCCCTCACACGCAGCCGGCGGCCGCGGCGGCAAAAGGAGAGCCATGAGCGATTTTGATCTCGTGATCCGCGGCGGCACGGTCGCGACCGCCGCCGACACCGCCGTATGCGATGTCGGCATCAAAGATGGGATCGTCGCCGCGCTCGGGCGCCATCTTGGGCCCGGCGACTGCGAGATCGACGCGGCGGAAAAGCTCGTGCTGCCGGGCGGCATCGACAGCCATTGCCATATCGAGCAACGCTCCTCGGCCGGGGTCGTCTGCGCCGACGATTTCTACAGCGCCACGGTCGCCGCCGCCTTTGGCGGCACGACGACGGTGATCCCGTTCGCGGCCCAGCACCGCGGCCAGTCGCTGCGCCAGGTCGTCAACGAATACCACGCGGCGGCGCAGCCGAAGGCAGTTATCGACTATGCCTTCCACCTGATCATCTCGGACCCGACCGCCGAGGTGCTGGGGCAGGAATTGCCGGCCTTGATCAAGGACGGCTATACCTCGTTCAAGGTCTACATGACCTATGACCTGCTGCAGCTCGACGACGGGCAGATGCTCGACATCCTGGCCCTGGCGCGGCGCGAGGGCGCCTTCGTCATGGTCCATGCCGAGAATTACGACATGATCAGATGGCTGACCGCGCGGCTCCTCGACCGCGGGCTCGGCGCCCCGCGCTATCACGCGGTCAGCCATGCGCGGCTCGCCGAGGGCGAGGCGACGAACCGCGTCGTCGCCTTGTCGCAGCTTCTCGACGTGCCGATCCTCTTGGTCCATGTCTCGGCCGCCGAGGCGATCGAGGTGATCCGCAACGCCCAGACGAAGGGTCTCAAGATCTATGGCGAGACCTGCCCGCAATATCTGTTTCTGACCGCCGACGATCTGACGCGGCCAGGACTCGAAGGCGCCAAATTCTGCTGCAGCCCACCGCCGCGCGATCAGGCCGGACAGGAGGCGGTGTGGAACGGGCTGAAGAACGGCACCTTCCAGGTGTTCTCTTCCGACCACGCGCCCTATCGCTACGACGCCTCGGGGAAACTGCCGCATGGCGACAAGACGACCTTCAAGGACATCGCGAACGGCGTCCCCGGCATCGAGCTGCGCCTGCCGCTGCTGTTTTCCGAAGGCGTGCGCGGCGGCCGACTCGACCTCAACGCTTTTGTGGCGCTGACCGCGACCAATCATGCCAAGCTCTATGGGCTCTATCCCAAGAAAGGCACGATCGCGGTTGGCAGCGACGCCGACATCGCGATCTGGGACCCGGCGCGCGAGGTGACGGTCACCGCCGGCATGCTGCACGATAATGTTGGCTACACCCCGTATGAGGGCCGCCATCTGCATGGCTGGCCGGTGACGGTGTTGAGCCGCGGGCGGGTCGTCGTCGAAGAAGGCCGGCTCGCCGCGCATCGCGGCAGCGGCATCTTTCTGCCCTGCGCCCTCTCCGACGCGGCCAGACCCGCTGGGCGCGCCGCGCCGGAACTCGCATATGCCGCCCAGGAGGGCACGGCTCTCGTTTGAGGGGCGCGATCGTGGCCGGCATTGCCAGGTTGGCTCGGTGGCGGATCAGTGGGGTGACGTAACGTCACAGCGCGAGGTGTGGGCCAACGATAAAGCTGCTTGCCGAAGGTAAGAGAAGATGCAGGACAGCCATGCAGCCTGATGCCTTCCCGGTTTGGGGGTCCAGCCCAGTTACTGCGTCGCAACACAACGGGTCGTAGCATGCAGAAAACGGAAATCCTTGAACGGGATATTAGCCCCTGGCGCGGGGTCGTCTCGGCCTGGGCGGTTGCTATATTTCTGGTTATGGTGTTCGCCGGCTTTCAAGCGTTGGCGGCGCGGCATCATGCGGCGCCGCACCTCGCCGGCGCCGCCATCCCGCGGCACGACCCGATCTGCTCCGACGGCCAATGCCGCGCGGCTCCGGGTCCGTTCGATGGCTTCGATGCGGAGGCCTTTGCCACCTGGTGATCGCCGATTATTGCGGCGGCGGCGCCGCACCTGGTGCCAGTCCGTTGCGCGCGGAGACGACGGCGGCGAGCTGGTGAGCGATTTCCGCGCTGGACAAATCGATCGTCATCCTCCGGCCGGAATGGGCGGTGAAGGTGACCGCGAAATCCCCGGCGCTCGCGTGCAGCGCCGCTTCGGGCAGCGTCGCCGCGAATTCCTCTTCGTAGGCGCAGCCATTGTCGCAGGTGAGCTTGCTGGTACCGATATGGGTGAACGGCAAGGCGTTGCCGGCCGCGTCATGCGCCGCCTCCCAGTCACGCTCGTCGCCGAAATAGCTGTCCGCGACATAGAGCTGGTGCGCAGTCTCGCCGGTCTGTCGGTCGAGAAAGCTGCGCAGGCAATAGAAATTGCTGTAGGGGACGCCGAGGAACGGCGGGTCGTGCTGCAGCCTCGGCCCGAGAAAGCCGATGAACCGCGCCGACAGCATGCTCTCGGCCGGCGGCGCCGCCTGCGCCGTGCCGGCTGCGGGCGGTGCGGCGGCCGTTGGCGTGGGCTGCGCCGTCAGCGGAGCGCAGGCGGCGAGCGACACGCCGAACAGCGCGGCGGCAACACCGGGCCGACGGATCACGTTGGCGGATCGAGGATGACCGCATCGTCCTCGCCGAGCCGCGGCGCCGGCTTGGCGAAGGCCGGCCGGACGCCGTCGAGCGAGAGCGGCAGTCCGAGCAATGAAAGCGCAGCCTCGGCCGCGCTCCCCGGCCGGGCCTGGATGATGCCGAGGGCCGTCGTCTGCGCATCCTCGACCACCTGATCAAGGCTGCGGATCGGCGCGTTCGGTATCCCGGCGGCGTCGAGCCGCGCCCGCCACACCGCGA
Source organism: uncultured Alphaproteobacteria bacterium (assembly GCA_963790875.1). Classification (GTDB taxonomy): domain Bacteria; phylum Pseudomonadota; class Alphaproteobacteria; order ATCC43930; family CGMCC-115725; genus AP-15. Next base: position 109,392 of record CAWBQT010000008.1, on the reverse strand, counting down.
TCGGCTCGGTCGCGAAGACATCCTCGAGCATCGCGATCAGGCTCCTGCGGTTGACGACGCGGTCCTTGTTGCTGCGAAAACGCGGATCCTCGGCGAGGCTCGGCCGGCCGATCGCGTCGGCCAGCCGGCGGAACAGGTTGTCGTTGCCGGCGGCCACCATCAGATGACCGTCGGCCGCGCCGAAGGCCTGGTAGGGAACGATCTGCTCGATGCCGGAGCCGTACCGCGCCGGGACTTCGCCGCTCGCGAGATAGGCGGCAATCGGCAGGCTCATCCAAGCGAGCGTCGTCTCGTAGAGCGAGACGTCGACGATCCCGCCCCGGCCGGTCTCGTGCCGTTCGGCGAGCTTGGCGAGAATGCCGATCGTCGCCCACATCGCGGTCGCGATGTCGATGATCGAGACCGTGACCCGCACCGGCGGCCGGCCGTCCTCGCCCAACAGGCTCATCAGCCCGCCATAGGCCTGCATCATCGGGTCGTAGCCGGGCCGGTCGCGCAACGGCCCGGTGGTGCCGAAGGCGCCGATATTGCAGCAGACGAGGCTCGGCTTTTCGGCCAGCAGGTCGGTGGCGCCGAGACCATAGCGATCGAGCGTGCCGAATTTCAGGTTGTGGATCAGGACGTCGGCCCGCTCGCGGATCAGGCGGCGCAGCCGCAGGGCCGCCCGCGGGTCGGCGAGGTCGACGGCGATGCCCCGCTTGGCGCGGTTGAAAGCGTGAAACGCCGTCGCCGTGCCACCGCTGAAGGGCGGGCCCCAGCCGCGCGCCGGGTCGCCGCCCTTCGGGTTCTCGACCTTAATGACCTCGGCGCCCAATTCGCCGAGGATCATCCCGGCATAGGGCGCGGCGACGCTGTGGCCGATTTCGACGGCGACGAGGCCGGAGAGCGGACGGGGGCTGGACATCGGTGCACCATGGGTCGCGACGGAGCGGCGGATCATATACCGGGCAATGACGCCGTCCGAATTGTCATAGCGATCGCCCCCGGCGAGAGGGCTGGCGGCTCCGGCGCCTCGCAATGCCCTCTTCCTTGCACTATCCTTCGGCGGATTTGCGAGAGGAGATGCCGATGTCCGATGGCGAAGGGCCGGGCCAACCCGTGATGCTCGCCCTCGGCGAGGACTACCCTGAACTGCGCCAATCCATCCGCCGGATCTGCGAGCGCTATCCCGGCGCCTATTGGCGCGAGCTCGAAGCCGAGCAGGCCTACCCGACCGCGTTCATCGCCGAACTGACCGAGGGCGGATTTCTCGCCTCGCTGATCCCCGAGGAATATGGCGGCTCGGGGCTGCCGCTGCGCGCCGCCGCCGTGATCCTCGAAGAGATCAACGCCGCCGGCTGCACGGCGAGCCAAGGTCACGCCCAGATGTACATCATGGGCACCTTGTTGCGGCACGGCAGCGACGAGCAGAAGCGCCGCTATCTGCCGCAGATCGCCTCGGGCGAATTGCGCCTCCAAGCATTCGGCGTGACCGAGCCGTCGACCGGCTCCGACACGACGAAGCTCAAGACCCGTGCGGTGCGCGACGGCAACCATTACGTCGTCAACGGGCAGAAGGTGTGGACCTCGCGCGCCCGGCATTCCGACCTGATGCTGCTGTTGGCGCGCACGACGCCGGTCGACGAGGTCAAGCGCCGCACCGAGGGGCTCTCGGTGTTCCTGATCGACCTGCGGGAGAGCCTCGGCCATGGCGTCGAGATCCGGCCGATCGCGGCGATGATCAACCACAACACGACCGAGGTGTTCTTCGACAATCTGCGGATCCCGCCCGATACGCTGATCGGCGAGGAGGGAAAGGGCTTTCGCTACATTCTCGACGGCATGAACGCCGAGCGCATCCTTGTCGCCCAGGAATGCATCGGCGACGGCCGCTGGCTGCTGCAGAAGGGCATCGACTACGCCAAGGAGCGGGTCGTGTTCGATCGACCAATCGGGCAGAACCAGGGGGTACAATTCCCGCTAGCGCACGCCTATGCCGAATTGGAGGCGGCCGACATGATCTGCCGCCGAGCCGCGGCGCTGTTCGACGCCGGGCAGGAATGCGGCGCCGACGCGAACATGGCGAAACTTCTCGCCTCCGAGGCGACCTGGCACGCCGCAGAAGCGACGATGCAGACCTATGGCGGCTTTGCCTTTGCCAGAGAGTACGATATCGAGCGCAAATGGCGCGAAGCACGGCTCTACCAGACGGCGCCGATCTCGACCAACTTGATCCTCGCCTATCTCGGCCAGCACGTGCTGGGCATGCCGCGGTCGTATTGAGCGCGGACGCACCGCCGGCGGACCCGACGCAAGACGGGGTCACGCCGGCCGGGGCTATTTGCGGCCGCTTGTCATCTCGTCATGGATCCAGCGATAGGTCTTCTCTAGGCCCGTCTCCAGCGGGATCTCCGGAGCCCAACCCAGGCGCCGGTGGATCAGTGAGTTGTCGCTGTTCCGGCCGCGCACCCCCTTCGGCGCCGCGAGGTTGTATACGCGTTTGAGCCTGACCCCGCTGATCGCTTCGGCGGTATCGACGAGCTGATTGATCGAGACCAGCTGATCGCTGCCGAGATTGAGGGGCTCCGCTACGTCGCTGTCGAAAATCAGGCAGGTGCCTGTGATACAATCGTCGACGTACATGAAGCTGCGCGTCTGGTTGCCGTCGCCCCAGATCTCGATCTCGCTCGAGCCGGCAAACTTGGCCGCGATCACCTTGCGGCAAATCGCCGCCGGCGCTTTCTCTCGCCCGCCGACATAAGTGCCGAACGGACCGTACACGTTGTGGTAGCGCGCGATCCGTGTCGCAAACCCGTAGTCTTCTAGAAAATGCCGGCACATCCGTTCGCTGAACAGCTTTTCCCAGCCATAACCGTCTTCCGGCATCGCCGGATAGGCGTCGCTCTCTCGTAGCGCCACCACATCGGCATCGGCCTGTTTCTCCGCCGCATAGACGCAGGCAGAGGAGCTGTAGAACAGGCGTTCGACGGCAGCCTCCTTGGCAGCAAACAGCATATGCGCGCTGATCAGCACCGACATCATGCAGTCGGCCTTGTGGGTTTCGATGAACCCCATGCCGCCCATGTCGGCGGCCAAGTTGAAGACAAAACGCACGCCGTGCACGGCGGCGCGGCAGGCGTCGAGTAGCTTCAGGTCGGCGCAAATATTCTCGGGCTCGCGAAAAAGTTGATGCCATTCATCGAGCGGTTTGCGGTCGACCACACGAATGTCCGAATGTCCCTGCCGCATCAGGGACCGCACCAGATGCCCGCCGATGAATCCGCCTCCGCCGGCTACCAAAATTTTGCCGACCCGCTCCATGTCGTACCTCTGATTTCGGTTATGATCGTTCCGGGCACCCGGAAGCTCAACACCGCAACATCATATAGTCGAACTTGTGACAAAGGTATACCGGGTGGGCGACCGGATTAGATATCGGACATGTTCCTACCGTAAATTTACTTAAAAATGTTAATTAACTATTTATTATTTACATATTCTTATTAATTTGATGAGGGATGATACATTATCTGGGTATTGACGCATTTTTAAAATAAAGGTCTTGCCATTGCTGGCGGATCGGCTACATTATCTTATCCTATTGTTAACAAATCGGCTGACGATGTTCGCAAATCAGGCGCCCTGTTATGGATATCGTTTCTGAAGCGGCGATCATCCAACCTGAGTTCGCTCTTGACGTCCCCGCTGTGGGTAATGGCTCGATCGCGCCCGCTTCTCCAGACGCCGCCGTCAAATCTCTCAGACCCACCGCGGCGATGGCGCGGCTGAAGCTGTCGCCGGAAATCATTGCAGTGGCAACCGCGCTGATCGACTTCTCCTTGGTACTGATCGCCGCGGCATCGGTTTTTGCCACCTACTTTCCCGTGCTAGGCCGCGTGCCCTCACCCTCGGCACAGTATTTGGTAACAGCGATTCTTGCGGCCACCGTTTTCGTCGGGATTTTGGAGCGGTTCGAGGGTTACCGGCTGCTACGATTGCAAGAAGTTTCGTGGCAGATATTGCACATTGTGCTGGCTTGGACAATAGTAGTGTCGCTTTTTCTTATTGTCGCTTTTGCCGGTAAGTTGACTGGAGATTATTCTCGCGGTTGGGCCTTTGCGTGGTTTCTAGCGACACCCGTGATCGTGATGGTCGGGCGCAGTATCGTTCATTGTGCGACTTCCCGATGGATCAGAGACGGGACTCTGACGCGCAACGTCGTCATCGTCGGGGCCGGCGAAGAAGGTCAAAAGGTCGTTGCCAAGCTCCTGAACCATCGAGACAAAAGCATAGTTGTCCGCGGGATTTTCGAGGATCGGGTGGGGCCGCTCCCTCGCTCTATCGAGGGTGTTCCGGTTCTCGGCACGACCGATGATCTGCTTCAGTATGCGCGTCGCGAACCGATCCATCAGACCATCGTGGCATTGCCGCTCGAAGCCGACGCGCAACTGAAGGCAATCTTCGAAAAGCTGGCGGTGATCCCTGCCGACCTGCGGCTGAGCGTTGATCCTCTCGCCGAACGGTTTTCGGTCCTCGGCATCGACCGCTTGGCCGACATCCCAATGCTCGAGATCATCGCCCGCCCGCTGAATCGGTGGGGAGAATTGTGCAAGTGGCTTGAAGACAAGCTGCTTGCTGCGATTCTTATTATATTTATAGGTCCGCTGCTCGCGCTTATAGCAATATTAATAAAACTCGGCAGCCCAGGACCGATTTTCTTCGTGCAGGAACGGTTCGGGTTCAACAACAACGTGATCTGGGTTCTCAAGTTCCGAACAATGTATGTTCACGAAGAAGACCGGTCAGGCGCGCAACGCACGGTGCAGAACGATCCGCGCGTGACCCGCGTCGGCCGAGTTCTCCGGTCGCTCAGTCTCGACGAACTTCCACAATTGATCAATGTACTGCGCGGCGAAATGTCACTGGTTGGTCCGCGCCCGCATGCGATCGCGATGCGCGCAGGGAACCGTCTCTATCATGAGGCCGTGACACGGTACCCACATCGTCACCGCGTCAAACCTGGCCTCACCGGTTGGGCACAGGTCAACGGGCTGCGCGGCGAGGTCGATACGCTCGAAAAGGCCCGTCGCCGCGTCGAGTGCGATTTGTATTATATCGAGAACTGGTCGCTATGGCTTGATCTCAGGATCATGTTGATGACCATAGGCCTGCTGGTGTCACGCACCAACGCCTACTGAATCCGGGAGCGCCGCCGGACCTGTCACTCACCCCAACAGCGACCTCGGGTGAAGTGGACATCTCAGCATTTGCATAGGATAAAGCCGCAAGGCGGGAGCCAATGCGAAGCGCCACGGCCCCGTTCCCCCAACAAGACACTGCCTCGTAACCCGGCGTATCGGCGGACAAAGCTAAGATATTTGATGCACATTTAATAGATTTATCTAACATATGTAAAAGATTCTTGGTATTGTTTCTTACGTTATCCTGCAATATTACGGAAACAACTTGCATGCACGCCCATAATCTGCGCATTCTATTGCGCGATCAAGGGCAGCGAAATCTTGTCACGAATAAACTTTTTTGACCCAACGGGAGCTTTGGTCGGCACCGTCGTCGTCATTTGCCCGGGCGGGCTTGAAGCATGGCGGCGGGATTGGCCGTCAGATGGAATATTTTCTGCAAGCTCGCCAGGGTCGAGCGGACCGCTTGGCTTACGAGATTCTCGATTCGAGAGGTCCGTGGTTTCTCGGCGCCTCGCCGTTTCATACCGTTTTTTCCGCGATCTATCTGGCGACTGCATTAGTCAGGTTACTGGCGCTTCGCTGGCGCGCTGAGCCGTGCATCGTCCACGTCAACATTACCGGACGCGGCAGCACGGTGCGCAAGATCATCTTGCTGACATTGGCGCATGCGCTTGGGCTGCGTTATTTACTGCATGTGCATGACTATGACTATGCCGCGGAATACCGCCGGCATCGGGCGCTGATGCGGGCGCTGATCGCGGCGATTTTTCGTCGCGCGGAGATCGTCCTCGTTTTGGGAGCGCGGGAGCGGGAAGCGCTGTCGCGCCTGTTGCAACTGCCGCCAAACCGGCTCGTCGTTCTGCATAACGCCGTGCCCGATCCGCAGCCGGATCTTGCCAGGGTCCGTGCTCCCGAGACGCCGCCGCACCTGTTGTTTCTCGGCCATCTCAGTGCGCGCAAGGGCGTGCCGGATTTTCTGCAATCTCTGGCCCGCCCGGCCCTGACGTCGCGGAACTGGCGCGCGACATTGGCCGGCGGCGGTCCGATCGACGCCTACCGGCGCCTCGCCCTCAACCTCGGCATCCTCGAAAGGGTCGATTTTCCGGGATGGCTTGACAAAGACCGGGTCGGTGCCTTGTGCGCCGACGCCGACGCCCTTGTGCTGCCGTCTCATGCCGAAGGATTGGCGATGGCAGTGCTCGAAGGCCTATCCTACGGCCTCGCCGTGATTACGACGCCGGTCGGCGCGCATCCCGAGGTCATCGAGCCAAATATTTCGGGAATTTTGGTCCCGCTGAGCGATGTGGAGGCACTGGCCGACGCGCTTGTTCGCGTTATCGACGACGACGGGTTGCGCCGTCGCTTGGGCAAGGGTGCCCGCCGCCGCTTTCTCGAAAACTTCGATATGCGTGCCTATGCCGAGCGGTTGGGTTCGCTGCATGAGGGCCTGCTTTTGCAGCATTTCGATTTGGTATGCATCCGGGAAAGGGAGACATTGCGGTGACCGTGCTGGAAATTGAGCACGCCTTGCCGCGGGCGGTGGCCCCACTGACTGCGCAGCGAGTCAATATGCTCGGGATCGGCGTGATGCCACTTACGCTCGCGCAAACGGTCGAGGCGCTCGAACAATGGCGCAAGGAGGGAAAGCGCGATTATGTTTGCTGCATCTCGGTGCACGGGCTCGTCTCGGCGCAGCGGGATCCGGTGGTTCGCAGCGCGCTCAACCGAGCCGGGCTGGCGACCGAGGACGGCATGCCGCTCGTCTGGTGGTGCCGCCGTGCGGGATTTCCCCAGGCGGCCCAAGTCTGCGGATCCGACCTGCTCGACGCGATGTGCGCGCGCGCGGTGCAGCGCGGCCACCGGCATTACTTTTATGGCGCCAGCCCGCCTGTCCTTGAACAGCTGGTATCGCGCCTGAGCCATCGGTTTCCGGGGCTGATCGTCGCCGGCTATCGATCGCCGCCTTTCCGCGAACTGAGCGAGGAAGAGCACGCCGCCGATATTGCCGCCATCAATGAGACCCGCCCCGATTACGTCTGGGTCGGGCTCGGCATGCCCAGACAAGAAAAATGGATGGCCGCTCATGTCGGCCGAATTCGCGCAACCGCCCTGATCGGGATTGGCGCCGCGTTCGACTTCCACGCTGGAACAAAGCCGCGGGCGCCGGCGTGTATGCGACGTTCGGGGCTGGAGTGGCTATTCCGTCTGGCCAGCGAACCGCGTCGCCTGGCACGTCGCTATTTAATCGACAATACGATTTTCATCGCGTGTGCTGTTCAGCAGCTCGCTGGGTGGAAATCCTACGCGCCGCACTGGTAGAGCCGGGGACCGGGGGTGCTGCAAATGAAGCTGCTGATTTCCGCCTTCGCCTGTGCGCCCGATATGGGCTCCGAAGAAGCCGTCGGCTGGAATTGGACGACCGAGGTGCACCGACTCGGACACGAGGTCTGGGTACTTGTCTGGCCGATCTTTCGTAACGCGATCGAGAAAGCCTGTCGCGCCGACCCCGACCTCGGTGGGATCCATTGGTTCTTTCCGGAGGTCCGGGGATGGCCGGTCAACCCGGCGACGAAGCCGAAATGGGAGCGTTCTTATTGCCTGTTGTGGCAGCGCGCCGCTTTCTCCGTCGCGCGCGAGCTCTGCCGCAGCGTCGAGTTCGACGCCATCCACCATTTAACCTGGGGCGGGCTTCGCGTTCCGACCTTTTTGGGTTCGCTCGAGCCCCCGCTGATCATCGGCCCAATCGGCGGCGGTGAGACGTCGCCGCGTTCGCTCCGCGACGAGATTCCGCTGCGCGGCAGGATTCTTGAGCGAGTTCGAGATTTTGCCAACTCGACGGTTATGATCAATCCGGCGATACGCCGCGAATTGACCGAGGCCGCCGTCATTTCTGCGCGGACGTCGGAGACGCTCGGGCTTCTGACCCACGAGATGCGGCGAAAGTCGATCGAGTTCATCGAGCTGGGGCTGCAGACGGCACAAATCGGCAAGCCACGCAGCGCTCGGGAAAAACCGCACCGGCTGCTGTACGCCGGTCGATTGCTCTATTGGAAGGGGGGCCATATCGCCATCCGCACCTTTGCGCAGGTGTTGCGTCAATGGCCCGAAGCCCAGTTTACCATCGTAGGCGACGGCCCGGAACAGCAACGACTGAAAGCCGAAGCCGCGCGGTATGGCGTCGCGGAAAGGGTCGAATTCGTCTCATGGCTTCCGCAGCAGCAGCTGTTCGAGCTTTATGAGAGCCATGACGTGTTTGTTTTTCCGAGCCTGCATGATAGCGGGGGCACCGTCGTTCTCGAAGCCTTGTCGCAGGGTCTCCCTGTTGTCTGCCTCGATCTTGGCGGTCCAAAACAAATCGTCGGCGCGGGTTCGGGCGTCGTTGTCAGCACGACGGGCCGTAACACCGCGCAATTAGCGGCGGCGATGGCGGACGAAATTTGCCGCCTCTTTGCTGAACCGGCGCGGTTGGCGGCTTTGTCGGACGGCGCTATCGTCCGCGCTCACGACTTCATTCTGTCAAATCGCGTCGCGGAGTTTTACGATCGCGCTGTCGCGTTCATTGGCTTGGCGAACACGCCCAGGCTCCAACCAGAGCGCCATCGGCAAGTGAAATTACTGCAATCGGTGGACGCCGGCAATTGACGCGACCCGCCATTCTTGCTAGGCAGGCTCGGTGATGACGCTCGAAGAGATCATTGCCGTCAATCGCGCCGAGGCTTTATACCAGAGTCACCTATTAGAACATTTAATTCGCGCGATCGCCATGCGGTGAGGGAACCGTGGAGCGGTTTACGATCCAATCGCACAGCGAAACTCCAGGTGCCTCCTAGGCCATCTTTGCGGCTTCGCCGATGGATAGGACGTTCCTCCGGCCGCCGGCCGTACGTCGCATCACCTCCGCCCTGACTTGCTCCAATATATCGCGGGAAGAAATGAAACGGTTCGGTTGGCATTGTTGGGTGTCCGGCTTTTTTCTGCTGCAGGCAATGGAGGCGTTTGACGTCTTCGATCGGCTGATTTACGGCGGCTGGGCGGGCAAACCCGGGGACAAGATCACCCAGGGCCTGAACCTATTGTTTATCACGGCGAGCCTTACGTTGTTCATCCGCGGCCTTCGCAGGACGAGGAGCATCAGCCTAGGCGGTATCTTTGCTCTCTCGGCTGTCGCATTTCTATTTCTCTCCGCCTTCTGGTCGATCGATCCTGCGACCACGATCCGGCGAGCTACGGTGTACTTGTGCGTCGTGATCGGCGCGATCGGGTTGGCCGCCAATCTGGACGGCGATGAGTTCATGGATTTGCTCGGCATGACCTGCCGCATCTCGGCGATCGCTTCGCTGATGCTGCTCGCCGTTTCTCCCGGTAGAGCGGTAGTCGCCGGAGATTTCATCGGCATATTCTCACAAAAGAATGTGCTCGGCCAGGTGATGACGGCCGGTGCGCTCGCCAGTTTGCACCGCTATCGGGTGGGCTCCCGCCGGCCTGCGCGCAATATTGCCATGTTGATCCTGTTCGCCGGGGTAGCGCTTGCTGCGAAATCTGCGACGTCATGGCTGACAATTTTCGCGTTCTGCTGTGCCGATCGGGTCATTGCTCTTTGCCGCGGAGGCGGCGGTGCCCGGTTTATAGGGATATTTTCGATCATCATTCTGCTGCCGACTTTAGCGATCGTCGCGGTCGACCCGGACCCGATCCTCGAACTGATCGGGAAGGACCCGACCCTGACCGGGCGCACCGACTTGTGGGCCTACGTCCTCAACGACATTCAACTGAAGCCGCTCCTCGGGTGGGGTTACTACGCCTTCTGGTCGCCCGTCAGTCCTGCGGCGATGGAAATTTCGCGTGTGCTGGGATGGTATGTGCCGCAGGCCCATAACGGCCTGCTGGAAATGCTTCTGAACGTCGGGATGGTCGGTACCGCATTCTTTATGTGTCTGTGGGCACGCAATTTCTATCTCGCATTGCGTTGCTTTCGCACGCCGCAAAAGGCACTGGCGGTCTCGACATTGTTGTGCTGTACGGGGATATTCCTGGTCGGGATGACGGAGACCGTGTTGATGGAACCTTTCGAAATCTCGACCAGCATATTCTTTGTGACCGGGATGATTTGCGAAAGAGCCGTGCGCGCCGCAAAACGACGCCGTCTCCGATCATTGTCGTCGGCCTTCCCTTCGGCCGTGCCGGCTCTGCCCGCCGACCCACTAGCAGCGGCGATTGCCGCGCGATGAAACGGCGGGAGTTGCGTGGCGAAGTCGCGCCGACGCGAAAACTCCCAGCGCGAGGTCAGAGGCGAGCCTTGTTAGTGCCGTCCATACGCCCCGATATTCGGTGCCGCCGATGGCAGATAGCTTTCGACCTGGCCCGCGCCGAGCGCCGCGCTGCCGGCAAGCGGCGCGAAATTGCCGCCCACCGGGTCCGTCAGCTGCGGGTTGACGCCAATCAGATTGGTCGCCGGGTTAGCATACGAATTAGGAGTTGACGTCACCGGTGCGCCGAAAGCGATGTTCTTGCTCCAGCTGCCGCTGTCCGGGAATCGGTGGAGAGGGTAGCTCACGATCGGCCGGTTGTTGCCAAGCACACCGAGACCCGGTACCGCAATCCCTATGTTGTTGACCCAGGTGATATTCTGGCTGCCGCCGTTGGACAATTCGCCGCGCGCGGTGCCCGGGTTGAGCATGTCGAGGTAGTTGTTGTAAGTGGTGTTGTTGGCAACGGTGACATTCTGGCTGAGAAAGATATGGACACCGCCGCCGCCATTGTTGTAGGCGAGGTTGCCAAGCACCAATACGTTGCCCGGATAAGCCGTGCCGCAAGTCGGACAGGAGGCGCTGCCGAATGTGGTATCGATAATGATACCGTTGCCGTCGGTGTGCGGCGGGGGGACCGCCGGGCCTTCGCCGTTATCGTAGGCGATATTATATGCGATCATTATGTGATAGGGTGTGTCGTCCGCCGCAGTCTGAGTATAGGATCCGGCGGCCAGGGCTTTCGGCTCCCATAGGTCAATGCCGGAGACTTGATAGAGATTCGTCGACGAAGTATTGTAGATTACATTGTGTGCCCAAATAATATAGTCGGCGGTGCAGGAAGATAATCCTGCACCGCCTATGTCATGGATCCTGTTGTTGATCGCGATAAAATGATGCGCAATGTCTACGTTTCTACCGCCGCCGGCACAACCGTCGATGCCGGCGCCTCCGGTTGTCGAAAGGTTGCCGCTGATATCGAACCCGTCGACGATGATGTAGGGGGCATACAGCATCACCAGGTCGCCATTGCCGCGGATTGGTCGACTCGCAGTGATGTGCGCCTGCTGCGGCGCCGTCGAACGATAGACGACATAGCCGGTCGGCGCGTTGCTGTTACCGCCGTGTCCGAGGACTATCGTTTTATTGATGCTGTATGTGCCGGGAAGGACGTCCACACACTCGCCGGGGGTCGGAACGTTGGAGTACCCGTTGTCGGCATTTTGGATGGTCTTCCACGGCGCGGTCTCGGTCCCCGGGTTGGTGTCGTTGCCGTTAACGCCGTCGACATAATAGTTGGTCACGCAGGTATAGAGCGGCGACCGCGACAAGGCCGGGCTTAGACCCGGCTGCTCGGTGTGCCCAACGATGAACGGGGTCGCCGCACCGGTCTGCCAGTTCCAGTTGCTGTCAAAAACTCCGGCCAGAAGCGTATAATTTCCGGGCACAGTCCAGGCCGGGACAATCCAACTCGCCGCTCTGGTAACGGCTTTATTCGCGGCAAAATTAACGCCGGTGAACACGCGGCCGGGCCCCGGCTGATAGGCATTGCCCAAAAAGACCTGCAAGCCAATTGTGTAATTGGCCGCGGCGCTGTCAGCGATAACCGTAGCTGCAAAGCGAACCGTCTTTCCGGGTTCGATCTGGCCTGGGTTCGCGGAGGCCGAGACGGAAAAGGTCAGCGCTGACGCCGCGATCGGCGCACTTAAACACAGCATAACGACTATAACAAAGATTGGACTTCTTTGCATGCGCACCTCCCGAGACCCGCTCCGTGACTTTATACCGAATTTTCATCAAATCAAGAATCAGTGACGCCATTTAATAATGACTTTGAGGCGGCGGTCGGTTATATATCCTCAGGTGGACGGTTTCGAGGAACACAAAGTGATTTCCGTGGCTAGATGCCGATTCTGCGAGGATCCGTCACTGCCGTTTGGGCAACTTCGGTCCCGATTGCGCTAGACCGGCCGCCCAGAATCCACGATCGGGCACGCAGCTTGGAACGGCGATCTTTCGGTGAGAGCGCGTGCGTTTCGGTACTTGGCATCGGTTGCGGTCGCGTCGCCTCAATCAGCAACCCCGTGCCTATGCGAGAAACCGAGGCAACCCTTGCGGCTGCAATCGAAGCCGGTGTAAATCTTTTCGATACGGCTGATATTTACGGTCAAGGAGACAGTGAACGGATATTGGGGCGCTTGCTCCGTCGTCATCGCGAGCATATGTTCGTCGTGACCAAAATTGGCGGTCGTCACGGTGGGTATGCCGGTTTGATCCGCGTTGCGAAGCCGCTGTTGCGGCTAGCTGCACGGTGGCGGCCCGGCTTGCACCGCGCTGCGGTCAAAGCGCGCACAGCAACGGTCACACATGATTTCTCGCCGCCCGACCTCCGTACAGCGGTTCAAGGCTCGCTATCTCGTCTGGGTCTTGACAGGCTCGATGGTTTACTCCTGCATAGTCCATCAGTCGAAACCCTCTGCAAGCCGGAGATTGGCGATTTTCTAGAGGAGTTGCTGCACAGCGGGAAGGCGGTGCGCGTCGGTGCCTCTGTGGGTTCGCTCGCCGCGATTGAGGCGGCGATGTCGATCCCGGCGCTTACCATGATTGAGGCCCCGATGGAGGTTGTGTCGACGCTCCCCCAGACAGGGATCGCCGATGGCATTCGTGCGCGTAAGATCGGACTTTTTGTTCGCGAGGTGCTCCGGTGGCACGCTCAGATGGCAGACGATAAGCCATCACCGCAGCAGGCATTATCCGCCGCGATTGCACCCGATTTCGTCACTGCGGCAATCGTCGGAGTCAGCACGCGGGAGCATCTCAATGAATTGTTTTGTGCACTTCGATGATTTCCTTCGGCGGGGCCCTAGAGGATGGTGGTACGACGCACGCTGAGGTTGCGATCGTGGGGGCGGGCGCCGTTGGTGTTGCCTTGGCCGTTCGGCTTTTAGGCCGGGTCGGCCGAATTGCCTTGGTCGAAGCCGGCGGCGTGCGATTCAAACCGGCACATAATCTCAGCTTCTTCAAGGCAGAGCAGATCGGCGACGCGCGGCATCCGCCTACCGAGCTATATCGCAGAAGGATGCTGGGCGGGACCACGTCGGTTTGGGGGGGCCGCTGCATCGCGTTCGATCCGGAGGACTTCGCGCCAGCACGCGACCGACCCGGATGGCCGATCACATTCGCCGAGTTTAATGCGCATCTTCGTGATGCGGCCGAGTTCCTCGATGCGGGTGCACCAGAATTTTCAGCGGCAGTCGCGTTGCCAAACCATCCCGTGCCCCTTCAAATCCCGCTGGGCGATCTCACTCTGGATCGCATTGAACGATACAGCAAGCCGACGGACCTGTGGCGAAAGTGGAAAAAGCACCTAGTCCGCTCGCGCGATATAACGGTAATTCACGACGCGGCCTGTACCAGCGTGGTCACGAATCCGGAGGGCACGCGTGCAGCCGCCCTCGAAGCTGAGAACAATCTCCAACCGTCGTCATAGAGTCGTTGCCGAGACGATCGTGCTGGCGTGCGGAGGCCTCGAAACGCCGCGCCTCTTGTTGGCGTCGCGAGAAAGCCGCGCCTGCGGGCTCGGTAACGAGCGCGACCTCGTCGGCCGGTTCTATATGACTCATCTCGTCAGCAGCGCTGACAACGTCGGTGTTATGCGCTTCGCCACGGCGGCAGCTGCCCACGCATTCGATTTCAACAAGACGGTGGACGGTGTGTATGCGCGCAGGATGATCTTGCTGTCGCGGGACACCCGACGGCGGGAGGGCCTGCCCAATATTGCCTTTCGCCCCGCTCGGCCACCCATGGATGATGCTTCGCACCGGAACCCGGTGCTGTCGGCGATGTTTCTGGTCAGAAGCTTGGTCTTACCACCGGAATACGCGCGTAGCATGGCGGCGAAGCAGGGCACCCTCCCGACATGGCACGCATGGCGCGAACACTCCGCTAATATTGTTTCCGGGATTCCAAATCTCGTACTCTTTGGCGCCGATTGGTTGAGGCGGCGCATTCTGGCGAAGCGCAAGCTGCCGTCGGTATTTCTGTACCGCAAGGACGGCATCTATCCGGTCGAATTCAATGCAGAACACATGCCGAATCCCGACTCGCGCGTGATGTTGGGGCGCGACACGGACCCCTTGGGCCTGCCGCGGCTGGTTGTGCGATGGACGTTTCGCGACACTGAACTGGAGTTGATCTGCCAAGCTTATCGTGTGCTGGCTTCCGCCGTTGCCAAATCGGGTCTTGGCGAGGTTCATCTGAATCCCGACCTCCAAGACAGCGTGCGACGTGCACTCGTGCCACAGGGCGGCCACCACATCGGGACGGTGCGAATGAGCGCCAATGCATGCGCAGGGGTGGTGAACCCGCACAATGAAGTGTGGGGCACCCACGGATTGTTCGTCGCCGGCACAGCGACGTTTCCTACGTCGGGTTTGGCCAATCCTACATTGGCGGCTGTCGCACTCGCCTTTCGGTTGGCAGAGCATCTAGTCGGTCGGCAGTCCGCGGAGCGCGCATCCGCTCGTCACATTTCTGGGCCGGTTTTCGAGCCTATCAAGCCGACGGCAAATGTCCCGGACGCGAAAAATGAGAAGGCCATCGGAAAAAAATTGCTTAACTGATTAATCAATCAACCGTGCCGCCTATTCCATCTGATGGCGCCTCGAGGCAACGCCCGAAATCTTCGGATCAGCTGTTCAGGCAAGAGCCACAGGCCGATGAAGGCGCAGGTCCGCCAGAGTCGCGGCGATCCGTACCTGAACGCGCGGTAGAGCAGCAAGATACCTCCGCCATGGGCGCGCTCCCTCGCCGCCCGCGGCCCGACGACACCGAGACAAAAGCCCGCATAGGCACGCCGCGTGACGATCGCTCGGACGCTGTCGATCCATGCGAGTGACGCCTTCCATGTGCCGCTTGTGCTCAACGACGGGCGCTGGTGGTCGACATGGAGTACGACTAGGACCTCGGGTACGGTTTCGATCCTCACGCCGAGCACTTTCGAAAGACGCAGCAGAAAATCCCAGTCATCATGCGGGTTATCGAGCCTGAAGCGCACCTCCTGGAACAGCGACAGCGGCATCAGGTAGCTCGAAGTCTGTACGAACCCAACCCGAGCGAACCATGAGCGTCGATCGAACAGGTAATCGTCGAGCGGACCCGAATTATCGTAAATCGCCGTCGGCTGGATCAGGGTGTAGGTCGGGGTCTCGACCCGGCTCAGGCAGCTCAGTAATAACCTGGTGCGGCCGGCGGCAAATGCCATCTGTGTCGTGATTTTCGACGGCAGCCACTCGTCGTCATCGTCGAGAAACGCGATCCATTCGCCTTTGGCATGATCGGCCCCGATATTCCGCGCTCCGGCGGCGCTTAACGACCGCGGATTGACGATGACGTGCAGACGGCGATCGACAATTGATTGCAGGAGGGTGGTCGTCGCATCGTCCGGTCCGTCGACGACGACGATGACCTCGAGTGGCTGAAATGTCTGGTTGAAGACGCTCTTGAGGGCCCGCGCGAGCAACATCCCCCGACGCAACGTCGGAATCACGACGGAAACCAACGGTGCCTGTGTCCCCATTAGGGGCGAAACCGGCTTGCCGTGTAACGACGCTGAGGCGAGAAGTTCACTTTGCCGGTCGACAGCAGGATGCACTCAAGTCCGGCGTGAAAAAATCTCACCCAGAAACGCTTTCAATTGGTCTCGGGCAAAACTACGCAAATAAACGGTGTAGACAGCCGTTCCAATGATCACCAAAAATATGAAATCGTACCTCCTGGAAAACCATTGTGGGCGCAAGAAAGGCAGGCTCAACAGGGCCGCCATGATAACGGCGCCGACCAATGCATAAAGCGCCGGCCGCAAAGCGGTGTAAACCGACAAACGACAGGCGCGACGAAACCATAGTAAGAAAATCGGCAACAACACCCACGAGCGTATTGCCAAAGACAAGCAGATCATGTCTAATCCGAACGGCGCTACACACAGAACGGTTATCATAATCGTCAAGGCTTGCAGAGTAGCGGTCCATTTAAACACCGACGATTGCTTCGCCCCGAGAAACGCGGAATCAATACAGTAAAAGAACGCGAGCGGTACGCCACTTATCAGCATAAGCTGGGTCGGGACCACCCCGGGCATCCAACGGTGGTTGAGCCATACTCGAAACAAGTCGGGCGATAGAGCTGCTGCACCGCAAAACACGGGAAATGCTAGAATTGATGCGTGCTGCGTCATCTCCGAGAAGATGCGTACAAACTCCGCAGAACCGGGTTTTGCATCGCGCAATTCAATCCGACCCACCGCCGTGCGAGGCATGACAGTCGTGCGGATTGTAAGGTCCAGAAACCGGTTCGCCAAGGCGAAGAGGCCGACGTCAGTCGCTCCAAGCACGTACCCAATCACGAGGCGCGGCAGTTGCCCACTGGCGAAAGTCATGATAAGGCCGGTCAAGACATTCATCCCGACCGGACTGATATCGCGAAAATGGGGCTTCGACCATCCGAACTCCATCCGAACAGGCACGGATAGCCAGACGATTGTGACCTCTGCCAACCGCTGGGCAAGCGCTTGCAGCGCGAGCGCCCAAACGCCCGCGCCGGCAACCGCGAGGACGATGCCGCAGATGCCACCGATCATCAACCCGGCGATGTTGCGAACCGCCAGCTGTTTATATTTCAAAGAGCGTCGCAGTATCGCCGTAGGGGTCGCCGACAGCGTCGATAACACTGGCAATGGTGCAAGCGCCCAAAGCAGATTTTTCAAGTCGGTATCATCGAATAAAGTAGCGATCGCCGGAGCCAGCCCAGAGGTCAGAAGGGTGAGGGCGAGGGCGAGGGCGCCACTGACGAGGTTCGCCGTACTCATATGCCGGCGATCCAATTCATCGACGGTAACGAGCGCTTCAACCGTGCCTTCGCTCAGGATCAACTCGGACACCCCGACAAAGACCATGACGATAGAAAATAAACCATATGGGCGCGGACCGAGGATCGGGGCGACAATCGAGAAGACGACAAGCCACAAAACAGTTTGAGTAATTTTGTCGGTCGTTACCCAAGTTGTAGGCGACAGGGAAGGCATGATGTGCCCGAGCCGGAGCCGGCCGCAGACACGCCGCGGCTCCTCAGCCATCGCCACAGAACACTCCGACGCACGATGCGAGATACTGCCGCAGACTGTGCTCCACCGTCATGCCGTCGGTTTGCCCCGATCAATCATCCCCGCCGGCAGCGGCCCGAGCGCGGCGGCCTCCGGTAAAAGGGGGCTCCGCGCACCCTGATGCCAATGCCAATCCTCGGCGACCGCCTCGATTGGGGTCATGGCAGCGCCTCGCGCGCCCAGAAAGTGCGGCGCCCTCATAGTACGATTCCTGTTTCCGAGGGCAGTGCAAGGCTGTCACAAAACTTCCCGGTCGTCAAGCAGAACGTCATATTGCAGCTAGTGCTTGCCGGCTATTGCCTGCGCGGTCGGCGATCGCTGCCCGCACATCCGGGGCGCGGATTTCCAGCATCTGGAGGTCTCGGCCCATCGGCGAGCGGCAGCAGACTCCTAATCCCAGCCGCATAGCTGATTCGAATTTACAAAAGAGTTCTTGACCATTTCCCTTAAAATCATCTCAAATAAGACAGCGTCGAGGTCAAATGGGCATTGAGGACGGCAATCCGAGAAACCGTTTGCCACACACTTCCGCTTGCTCTGCCAAAAACTTACCCATGCGTGAGATGAATGGCGATGATGTATTCTTTTACTTAGGTTGGTTAATTGTGTGGATCGTCGGCGTCGTCGACCGCCAAGGACGATTGCAGCATTGCGGCACGCTCCGCTTGCTGTTGACGTATGACCAGAGGGGTGATCGATGGAAGCCCAGCCGATGCATGACGGGGAGACCAGCAGCATTCGCGAGGCGGTTGATTTGCTGGCGCTCCGCCAAGGCGAAGCCGTCTTTCTAATCAGCCCGGAGACCGGGCGCGTACTGACCTTCGCCGGTTTGCGGGAACAATCTCTGGCAATCTCGGCGCGGCTCCATGAAGCCGGGCTCGAAGCGCGGCGAAAAGGTTGCCTTTCTGATGGATAACGGGCTGTTCACCGTGCAGCTGTTCCTCGGCACGATGTATGCCGGTCTCGTTTCGGTGCCGTTGAATGTACGCGCCGGCGTCGCGCAACTCGCCAGCACGCTGCAGCATTGCGACGCGAAAGTGGTTTTCGTCGAGGACCAGTACAAAGCCATCGCCGACGAGGCGATGGCCGGGCAGAGCGGCGCGGCGAGGGTGTTTGTCGCAGCCGTCGACGGCTTCGCGGACGAGACGGCGATCCCATTCGACCGCAAGCCGGCGTCGCCTGATGGTGAAGATCCGGCATTGCTGATGTATTCCTCGGGCAGCGTTGGCCGCCCAAAAGCAGCAATACATTCCCATCGGACACTACTCGCGCATGGGCGTAACGCAATTCTTTCGCATGAACTGTCGCGTGCCGATCGCGCGTTGCTCGTATTGCCGCTGTATCACATCAACGCCGAATGCGTGACCGTGATGCCGACGTTGCTGAGCGGCGGCTCGATAGTCGTGCCGCACCGTTTCAGTGTCAGCCGGTTTTGGGACTGGCTCGACGACTACCATTGTACCTGGTCGGCCGTGGTGCCGACGATCGTCGCGCAACTACTCGATTGGCAGGACCCGCGCGCGGAGAGCCGCAAAGCAGTGCACAAGAGGGTCCGGTTCCTGCGCTCTTCCTCGGCACCGCTGGCGCCTTCCCTGCAGCGCGAGTTCCTGAGGAAATTCGAATTGCTGCTGATCCAGGCGATGGGGTCGACGGAGACCGGGAACGTTTTTTCTAATCCATTGCCGCCCCGCGAAAACAAAATCGGTTCGCCCGGTCTTGCCTGGGGTTTCGAGGCCAGGATCATCGACCGCGATGGCGCGGACCTCCCGCCGGGCGAGCCCGGCGAGGTTTTGCTGCGCGGCCCGGCCATAATGCAGGGCTACTACAAGGACACGGATGGCACCGCCGCCGTCCTCGACGCAGAGGGCTGGCTCCACACCGGTGACCTCGCCTACCGGGATCAGGTCGGCTACTTCTTCGTCGTCGGACGCTCCAAGGAATTGATCATCAAGGGAGGGGTGAACATTGCGCCGCGCGAGATCGACGATGTGCTCGAATCGCATCCGGAAGTTCTGGAAGCGGCGGTTGTCGGAGTTCCCGATCGTTATGTCGGGGAAGATTTGGTTGCCTTCGCGGTATTGCGGGCCGGGGCGCGGGGCGACGAGAGAGAAATGCTCAGGTTCTGCGAAAGCCGCCTGGGTCATTTTAAGTCTCCAAGCCGAATTCACTTCGTATCAGATCTGCCAAAGGGCCCGTCCGGCAAAGTTCAGCGTCTGCACCTGCTGGACGAGGCGGTAAATCTCTCCGCCGTCGGGCCGCTTTTCGCCGGCGATCCTGTTGCGCGGGGCGCGCCGGCGCGGGCGTTGTTGGCCATCGAACGGACGATCGCCGAAAGCTGGGGTGAGTTGCTGGGGCGATCGGAGATCGACCCCGACAGCAACTTTTTCACGCTCGGCGGGCACTCGCTGATGGCGATCGCCTGCCTGTCGAAGATGCGAGAAAAGCTCCCGGTCGCACTATCGCTGTCGGACTTCTTCAAACATGCCACGGTGGCGCAGCAGGCCGCCCTCGTCAGACGGCGGCTAAACGAGTGCGGCCCCGGGGTTGTCGATCTGGCTTCGGAACTTTCATGGCCGATCGCCGATCACGCCCTTCTTCGAGCGCTCACGCCGCCAACGGGACGACTGTCGATCCCGGCGCGCGCGCAGCGTTCTTCATATCCGTTGAGCCCCGGACAGCAGCGGATTTGGTGCTTTCGAGAACTGGCGCCGGGGGTACCGCTCTATAATGAGGCGGAGGCGGTGCGGGTGCGCGGAGCACTCGATATCGAGGCGATGCAGCGGGCGTTCGACACGATCGTCGCCCGACACGAGATATTGCGCACGACAATCCACGACACGGTAGGCGGGCCGACGGCGAGCGTGCACGACGCCTGGCCGCTTAAGATAAGACAAATCGACCTGAGCGGCATGTCCGCCGCGCAGCGCGAAGCGGAAGTGGAGCGCTTGCTTATCGACGAACCGCGGCGTTTGTACGATCTTGAAGCCGAACCGGGAATCCGGGCGACTGTGCTCCGCTTGGGCGCTCGCGACCAGGTTTTCATCTTGATGATGCACCACATCATCTCGGATCGGTGGTCGATGGGTGTCGTGTCGCGGGAACTGGCGACGCTCTACAAGGCCTTCGTTTGCGGTGAAACGCCTGCCCTGCCACCGCCGCCGATCCAAAATGGAGACTATGCGCTTTGGCAGCAACAATGGCTGGCCGAAGCGGATTTCGGCGAAGATCTGGCCTATTGGAAGGACAATCTGCGCGGTGCTCCCGATCTGCTCGATCTGCCGACGGATCGGCCCCGACCCCGCGTTCTGTCCTATCGCGGCGCCAAGCAGCGCTTCCGGCTCGACGCCGCGCTGGCGGAAGGCCTGCGCGATCTTGGTCGAAAGGAAAAAACGAGCCTCTTCAATATCTTTGCCGCCGCGCTCCAGGCCCTTTTGTATCGCTACACGGGGAGCGAAGACCTGGTTCTGGGAATTCCGATCGCCGACCGAGAGCGACCGGAGGTGCAGTCGCTGATCGGATTCCTGATCGATACGCACGCTCTCCGAACGAAACTCTCGATCGCCATGACGTTTCGCGAGTTGCTCGCCCACGTGCAGACCGGCCTTGTCGCGCTGTATAGCCATCGCGCGATCCCTTTTGACCGGGTCGTGAGCAGAATTCAGCCGGACCGCGACCCAGGGCGCTCGCCACTGTTCCAGGTTATGCTCAACTGGCGGGATCGGGATCAGCAGCTGGCGTTCATCGGTCTGCATGGGCTGGTAGTGGAACCGCTGGTGGCGCAGACCAGAACTTCGAAACTAGACCTGACGCTGTTCATGACCGACGGCGGCGATGGCATCTGGCTCGAGGCCGAATACAACACCGACCTTTTCGACGATCAGCGCATTCGACGCATGTTCGGCCATTATCGGACGCTGCTCGACGCTGTCGCGGCGGATCCCGGCCAGCGCCTCGCCAAGCTGCCTCTCCTGACCGATGCCGAGCGCCGACAGTTGTTAATAGATTGGAACCGTACGGCGATCCCTTACCCAAAGGATCGGTGCCTGCACGAGTTGTTCGAGGCGCAAGTCGCACGCGTTCCGGCGGCCGTAGCGGTCGTCTTTCGCGGCATGCAACTGACGTATCGGCAACTAGATCAGCGTGCCAATCGATTGGCGAACCATCTGCGGACGCTGGGGGTGAGGGCTGGTGAGCGGGTAGGAATTTTTCTCGAACGGTCGTCGGAGACGGTGGTCGGGCTGCTGGGGATCTTGAAGGCCGGGGGTGCGTACGTGCCGCTAGACCCGAATTATCCCGCGGCGCGGTTGGTCTTCATGATCGAGGCGAGCGGGGTACACGTGGTCCTCACTCAGAATTCGTTGCGGGAGAAAATTCCGGCCGGCGCGCGGCTGGTGTCCCTGGATGGCGATCGCGATACGATTGAACAGCATAGCACGGAAAATCCGCGCTGCGCGGTAACTCCCGACCAGCTGGCCTATGTAATGTTTACGTCGGGTTCGACCGGGGTGCCCAAAGCTGTGCAGATCCCGCATCGGGCCATGGTCAACTTTCTGGCGTCGATGCGGCGGGAGCCAGGGATCGCAGAGAACCGACAGGCTGCTGGCGGTGACAACGCTGTCGTTCGACATTGCCGGCCTCGAGCTCTTTTTGCCCCTCGCCGTCGGAGCCTGCACGGTGATCGCACCCGCTGAAGCCGCGGTCGACGGCAAGCGGCTTCTGGCGCTGATCGAGGGCTGCGGGGTGACGATCATGCAGGCCACGCCGGCAACCTGGCAGCTCCTGCTCGAGACGGGATGGCGCGGCAGTGCGACACTGAAGATTCTCTGCGGCGGAGAAGCGTGGTCTGCCGAACTCGCCGATGCACTGTTGAAGAGATGCGCGTCGCTATGGAACATGTACGGGCCAACCGAGACGACGATCTGGTCGTCGGCGTCACGCATCGAGACAGGCGATCCGGTTCTGATCGGTCCTCCGATCGCCAATACGACCTTCTATGTCCTTGATCCGAACCGCGAGCTTGTACCTGTCGGGGTGCCTGGCGAGCTCTATATCGGGGGTGTTGGCCTGGCCCGGGGCTATCTCGGTCAGCCCGGACTCACGGCGGAACGGTTCGTCAGCGATCCGTTCGTCGAGAAGCCGGCGGCGCGAATGTACCGGACCGGCGATCTCGTGCGCCGGCTGCCGGGCGGCCGCATAGAATTCCTCCACCGCCTCGATCACCAGGTCAAACTCCGTGGTTTTCGCATTGAGTTGGAAGAGATCGAGGCGTCGCTGCGGCAGCATCCTTGTGTCGGCCAGTGCGTCGTGACCGCACGAGAGGAGGGGGCGGCGGAAAAGCAACTGGTCGCCTATGTCGTACCGCCGGATCGGTATGGTCCTGCAGCAGGCGAGGACGAGTTGCGTGACTTCCTTAGGCAGAGACTGCCAGCATACATGATTCCGGCAGCCTTTGTCACATTGGAGAAACTGCCGCTGATGCCGAACGGCAAGCTCGACCGCAACGCACTCCCCGCGCCGGGTTTGGGAGGGGCAAGCGTGACGCGCGGTCACATGGTTCCGCGCACTCCGGTGGAAGAAGCGCTCGCCGAGATTTGGCGCAGGGTTCTGGGGCTGACGCGGCTCGGCATGCGCGACAATTTCTTCGATCTGGGCGGCCATTCGTTGCAGGCGGTGCGGCTGCTCGCCGAGGTTAACAGATCCTTCGATTACCAGCTCTCAGTCCCGACTTTTTTCCAGGATCCCACCATCGAGGGGATGGCGAAGGCGATTGCGGAGGAGCAGCGGGTCAAGAATGAGCCCCAGTTGATATCCTTGAAACCCGGGGATTCCGCGGAAACGCTCTTTTTTTTACAGGGAGGAGTTGGGTTGCGCCGGTTGGCGCAGTTTCTGGATCCGGGACCCGCCGTGTTTGCCAGTCAGGTTCCGTGGCCTTTGGAATTGTCAGAAGACGCGATGGGCAGCCAGTTGGCCGACATTGCGTCCGTCGAGAGCCTGGCGGCTCCGCATGCTGCCTTGATTCGTAATCACTTGCGCTCTGGTCGCTGCGTGCTCGTTGGATACTCTTTCGGGGGTTTGCTTGCCTTCGAGGTGGCACACCAGCTTCAGCGCGAAGGTGTCTGTGTGGAGATGATCCTTTTGCTGGATTTGCATGTGCGCGCCGCGCTCTGGTGGCAGAAGCTGAGCATGCTGTCGTTTAATCGGGCAGGACGATTTGTACGCTCTTGGGCGAGCCACTGGTGGACAACAACCTATGCCGTCATCGCGCCCCCCGACGCGGCGGCCGCGGCTCCCGAGTTTGACCAGACCCGCTTCCTGCTCGGCGAGGTCCCCGAGAGCGTCCTTCTCCAACTACGCAAGGCCTCACGAAGATACCGTTATCGTCCACTCGATTCCCGAGCTGTCTTGTTTCAATCCCGAGACGATCCCAACGTTCTCTACGCGTCGTATAGCTTGCGAGTATGGCAGAAACTGTTTTCCAACGGTGTGGAGATTGTGAAAATGCCGGGCGACCATGCGTCATTGCTACGCGATCCTCATTTGAGGCTCCTCGCTGAGGCAGTCAACGACGTGCTGAAGCAAGTTCGAGCACGGAAAGCCAAGGGGCTGAACTTCGAGTTTCGGCGATGGCGGTCGGGTTCGAGCGGCATGAGTGCCGGTGGCTCCGCGTAGTCCGCAGGCCGCAAGGATCCGGTGCGGACGTGCCGCCGGCTGACCAAACCGAAGGCGAGCCCGGTTTGTTGCGCTATTTCGACAACGGATACCATTACACACTACTCGACACCCACAAAAAAACTAACAGAAAGAGAGAATATTTGCGGGATCCTCGAGGGTTCTAGACATCGGCGCGTCTCACGCGCTGTTCTGAAACGCACTTTTCATATGGTAGGAAACGATGGGCATCATCGGCGAACTCTGTGCCAAGGTTGTGTCGCTTACCTACTGCGACTTGCCCGTACCGGTAATTGAACGAGCGCGGCAACTGTTTCTGGACGGGCTGGCTGTGGCGGTCGCCGGAACAGAGGAGCAGGCAATTCGCGTGCTGGCGGAGCACTACCGTGGCTACGAGGCTCGTCCGGAAGCGACGGCCCTGGGCCTGGGGTTCCGCACGGCCGCTCCTTGCGCGGCAGCGCTGAACGGGGCAGCAATGCATGTCCTGGACTTCGAGCCTATGTGGTCGCCGGCGAACCACGCATTGTCGACGACGCTGCCCGGAGTTCTTGCCCTGGCGGAAATTCGGCGGAGCAGCGGGCAGGAGATCTTGACCGCACTCGTCAAGGGCATCGAGTTCCAGAGTTGGCTGCGCGAGGCAGGGCATGCCGCGGCCTTGACCGGTGAGATCTTCCACCCCCCCGGGGCCGTCGGGCCCATTGGATCGGCCGTTGCCGGCGGACACATGCTTCGGCTCGGTGCTGCCGATTTGGCTCATGCCATCGGTATCGCCTGCTCACGTGCCGGAAGTCTGTTTGCCAATGCGGGGACGATGACCAAATGCACCCATTGTGGGCATGCAGCACAGGCGGGGTTGGAAGCGGCGATGCTGGCGGCTCGCGGCTTTACCGCTAATCCGGAGGCCATCGAAGCGCCGGACGGGTATGCCGTCGCCTTTTTAGGCCAGGGGTTCGACGCTCGGAAATTGCTGAGATTCGGTTCGTCCTATCGCATTGTCGAGCCGGGCTTTGCGCTCAAGATGTTTCCAAGCCAATTTGGGACGCATTTTGCGATCACCGCCGGCCTCGATCTGTTCCCAAGGATCCCGGATTGCCGACGAATCCGGCGCATCAGCTTGACGACGCCGGTGATGCCATATGTGAACCGGCCCTCT
This sequence comes from uncultured Alphaproteobacteria bacterium, assembly GCA_963790875.1. Lineage (GTDB taxonomy): Bacteria > Pseudomonadota > Alphaproteobacteria > ATCC43930 > CGMCC-115725 > AP-15. Next base: position 83,982 of record CAWBQT010000008.1, on the reverse strand, counting down.
CCGCGAGACGGGCTCGATGGAAAATTCAGCTTTCAATACACATTCTGCCGGGCGCTGTTGGACGGTCGGGTAACCATCGACACCTTCAGCGATCGGCAAGCGCGGGATCCCGGGATCCGGGATCTGCTCGCGAAGGTTCAGCTCACGATGGATCCGGCAATCCCCGCGCGGTTCGAAGCGATGCACGTCGAGGCGGCGGTGGAACTCGAAGACGGAGATGTCTTGGTCGCCCGGTGTGAACGGCCCCGCGGCGCCTGGGGATCGTCACCGATAAGCGATGTGGAGCACCTAGGCAAGGTCCGTGATTGCCTGTCTCGACGACTGACCCCATCGTCAGTTGAGCGCTGCCTCGGGCTCGCGGTCAATATCGATCGACTGAACGGATCTGAAGTCGGTGAGTTGCTAGCAATCACCGGTCTGCTGCAATAGCGCGGATCTCGATCGGGAGACGGCAAAATCGTTTGAGGATCGCGGCCCCGCCGGCGAGGCGAAAGTCGGCGCAGGCGGCCGGGAGCAACCTTGGGTCGTGGCCCGGAGGCCCGGGTGCGTTCATAAACTGTAAAGAACTACCGATCGATGTGGAGGGCCTCCCGCAACAACGGGATCGGATCGGCCCAAATGGCACGGAGATATGCAGCATCGCGCCAAGTGAGGCGCCAGGGTCGCGGCAGTTCGGCGACGATCGCCTTGCAGCACCGGACATTCGTCCCGTCGGGAACGGAGCAGCACAGTTCGGATGGCGCGTCCGGCAGCCCAAAAGCCGTGAAATTGATCCCTGACAGCATCGCGAAGAAGCTTTTGTAAAAAAATCGTGGGTTGCATTCAAGCCAATAAATGGTGCCATCGCTCCGAATTCGCATATCAAAGTTGAGGACGCCGCTTGCCTTCGTCACCTCTGCGATCTTTGCAGCAGCCCGGCGAATCTCCACGGATTCAAATGTCGAATAAGTCGAGCGTTTCAACTTGTGAGCGATAAACGCCAGGATTTTCCCTTGGTCGCAATAGACGCTGCAGCCGATGTCCTCGCCTTCGATGTAGTCTTGCACCAGTATCGGCCGATAGTTGATCGCAGCCGCGCGGCTGAGATCAATTCGATCCTTGATCGGGACGACGCCGCGGGAGCCGTCGAAATCGATCGGCTTGGCAACGCTGGGCACAGCAATTTCGCCAGAGGTAAGGCGGCTGAGCAGTTCCGCTCGATCGGTCACAAGCTCTGAGCGGGGGCAGCGGATTGCCAGCCGGCGACAGAGTTGCGTGAAGCTCCATTTGTTGTTCAGCAACGCAAACTGATCGAGCTCTGGCATCGGATAGCAGGGAGCCGAGAGCGACGGCTTGAGGGCAAGCAGAGTCCTCGTCGCCGGATGATCGCCGGCCGATACGAGATTGATTGTAAGTTCGCTTATGTAGGAATTGACCTCGTCGATCAGACCGTCGCATGGGCCGGCAAAGCCGTATCGACTTCGCCGATAACTGCGGCAGAAGCGCGAGAAGCGAAAGCCGTCCGATCCGGGGCCGCCGAGAACATGCACCGATGCTCCCGCTGCATCGAGACAGCGCATTGTCCGATACGGCAAACAGAATACATCGCACAGCATAAGAACGTTGATGCGTCGGCGCCGGTCGTTCGGCGCGCGAGCCAGATTGCAGGTTTGCACCTGCGCCCGGAGGGGCATCGCCAATTGTCAGCCTCCCTGACGGACCGGCGTCAACGGACGCGCTCTGCTGTCGGCAGATCGAGCAAGCGCCGCCGTTACCCGGCGCACCGTGTGCCCGGCGCCGACAACGAACCGCATGACCGGCCCGAAGCTCGGGGCAGTGGCCGCGCCAATAAAGTATAGGCCTTTGGCAGAACTCTCGAAATTCCGCGAGAGAACCGGTGCGCCGACGGCCGTTGCGATCTCGTTCGTCAGCGCTGGGCTCAGGAATCCCAGTCGGCTGATGTCGACTCGATAGCCGGTTGCCGCGACCACGTGGTCTGCCGTGAACTCCACTCGGGCACCGTCGAGTGATAGGGTCTCGAGCCGAACCCGCCCGCCCTCGATCTCGGCGCGCTCCAGCCGGTGGCCGGAGGTGATGGCAATTCGCCCCAGAACCCGCTCGGTCATGAACCATCCCGGGGCAGGACCGAGGCTCGTCGCGACCAGCCTGAACCTGAGCCGCTCCGGCAACAGACGGAATAGTTGCGGAGCATTGGCGTAAAACCAAAGGTCCCACCCGCCGCCGATCGGCGTGTCGGGGGACCGCAGCCTGTGGTGGAGTTTGGTGGGTCTTGGCGGAGATTGAAAGCTGAGGACGGGTCGCCGGGAGATGACCGAGACATCGATTGCCTGCTCATCGAGCGCTGCGGCCAGGTCGATCGCCGATGCCCCGGAGCCGATCACGACCACTTTCTGGCCGAGCCGAGCGTCGATGGGGCCGTAGTCGACGCTATGCGTCACGAATTCGGCGGGCAGCGCCCCGAGCACCTCCGGCACATAGGCGAATTCGCGGATGCCGACGGCGATGACGACATTTGCCGTGGAAAGCGACCGGCCATCATCGAGCCGAATGCGGAAACCGCCTGCGTCCCGAGCGATCGATACCACCTGCCGCTCGTCGACGTCGGGGACGAAATGCCTCTGAAACGCCGCTGCATAGTTGACAAATATGTCGACCGGGATCGGGATCTGCTCGGCGTAGGAAAGATGGTGGTCCGCACAGTAGTTGGCCACGGTGAACTCGTTGGCCGGATCGAACAGATTTGCCGAGGCGCCAAGCGATTTCAACAGCATGCCCGGCGGGACATGCTGCTTCCAAAACTGCATTGGGTGACCGAAGATACGGTAGTCGACACCCGCAGCTTTAAGATGTGCTGCCAAAGAAAGTGCGTAGGGGCCGGCGCCGATTATGACAATGTTTGAGACTCGTGTCACAAGATATCTCCACGTCCAATAACAACAGGATGCGCCAATCCGTCGGACGAGTTAAGAAAACAACAGATTAAGGTTAATAAAGTTCTCAGTTATGTCTTAATTTAGGCCACGTTGTACTGCGAGTTAGCCAACGAATTGGATCTAATCGCAGGAGCGTGCCGCGACGACCGGGTCACTTCTTTGTCGCTCCGCGGCTTTCCGGCGCCGACGACCGCTGCGGCTTAATTAGCGAACTTGAAGGTAGGCTGCGTCTGCCTGGGCTGCACGATGCCGAACAAACCCTTGTGATCGAAGCGGCGTAAATCCGGGCGCACCGGTTCGGCCTGGCAAACCCAGAAGCGATCGTTGGGGTGGTTTGCCATCAACGCGTTGAACCCCCAATTCGTATCGATGTCGTCGATGACGATGAAGGCGCCGGGCAGCAATGCCGGCCATACGCAGCCGACCTCGAAGCACACATTGCGCTTCGTATGCAGGCTGTCGTGCACAAACAGATCGACCCGCCCAAGTTGGCGAACGAGGCCCGGCAACTCGCGGCGGCTCGACCCTGCGAGCAGACGCCAACGCTCGCGTGCTGCCGGGTCGACCGCGACACCAATCTGTGCCGCCGTGTGGGCGTCGCCAGGCGGTTGGTCGATGCTGTAGAGCCGCCCGCCACCGTTACGCTGCAGAGCCTCGAGAATGAAGCGCGAGGTCACACCGTGGCCGACGCCGGTTCTCGACGACGGTAGCAGGTCGTTGGTGGCGCACGAGACACCAGATGGCCCGGACGAATTCGGGATCGCCGTCGTTCCAGCCGAAATAGCTTTCGGGACCGAATCGAAACCCGTTGGCCATCAACAGCTCGGCGACCTTCGGCCACAAATCGCGGAACTCGACCGCCGACGCGCACGGCCACGGCGCTCCGATCCGCTCGTGCAGTTGTCGCTCCCAATCGGGCTCGCATTGATAGCGGCAGGGCGGCCGCGAATATTCGAGCCGCACATCAAGTCCATCGCGCAGTTTGCCCCAAGCCGTTACGGGATCGCGCGCTGCGCGCAGCAGTTTGTTCGACATTCTACGGTATTAGTCGCGTACATGGTCAAGCATAGCGGCTTGTATATGTCGATCCCCCTGGCGTGTCAAATCCTGATACGAGAATTTTCCGGATATCTACCGGTATTGTTGCGGATATGTTATAGCAGGAATTGATATTTACTATAATTCCTCAAAGTTGTTAACTTAAGTGCCAGAGTTATACATCGATTTGTCAGACTGTGGTGATCATCGTGGCCGCTGTGACAAGTCCGAGAGCGATCCGGTGAGCGGGCACCGGCGCCGCAACTGAGGTGATCACCGGGCAAAGGTGACATGTCGACCGCACCGCAACTCGCTTTTCCCCGCTGTATATTGCAGGTGTCGCGACTCATTCCTGTGAGTGTTTCAAGTCAATTAAAGGTTAACGCGCTACAAACAGCAAAAACGTCTTCCCTTTGTGTGATAAGTTTGTGTCAACCTGGTGATCGGCGACCGACGGATTCTGCTTGCTTATCGATTTTTTAATAAAACATACCATTCTCTAGACCGTGATCAGGGGGCGAAGTTGATAATTTTGGGAACATTATTCACAGAGATGAAATTTGCTCTTCGAAATTCAGCAGGCCGGCCGCGATCCCAGCAATTTCATTCACGACTCGGTATCAGAAACGCGGCGCAGGAAAGGATAAATTGCTGGGGGAATCGATCCGGCAATAGTCTAAATACACACGAATTTTCATTTTCCAGTAACGAATCATCGCTGCGTGCAAGCGGCGGCATGAAAAAACGCGCTGCTCAAGACGCGATGTCGGCGTGGGTCCGGAACCTACCAGTCGGCCGCGTGCGCCCAATGACGAGCACGAGCGAACTTTTTCCAATAGGAGAGCCATGTCCGCGGTCGTCAACAATGAAGTCGGCAACAATCAGCAAAGGTCGGGCGTCGTGCTGGCCGTTTCCCGCAGCATTTACTTTACGGTGGCGGTTCTGGCGCTGCTGGCGAGCGCGCCAGCTTATGCGGTGACATTCACGGTAAACTCGGTGACGGCGTCGCCGAGTTCCCTGCAACCGGGACAGACCGTGCAATTCGCGACCACGGTGACCGCCAGTGCGGCAGCTTCTGATTACACGATCGGACTGCAGGTCTTCCTCAACGGAACTTTTATCGGGTGGCCGATCAGTCAATTGTTTCAGGGGATCAATTTCCAGCCGGGGGTTGGCGTTTACCGAACAATCCAGCTGGACGATACCGGCCGGCACCATCCCCGGAAGCTATGAACTCCTCTCCGGCGTTTTCGACTCGAATTGGAATTGGCAGACCGGCAATTCGATCTACTTTACCGTTACTGCCGCCGGCACGGCGGGCAGCGGCTCGCAATCGGTGAATGGCGCTTGCGGCGGCGCCAGCGGTGCCGGCTTCGCCAGCGCTCCGACAACGGATTTGTGCAGCGCCGGCACCGCCTCGGCGGTGGCCGGTTCCGGCCCGTGGACCTGGAGCTGCACCGGGTCGGGCGGCGGGAACTCCGCGTCCTGCGAAGCTCTCGCGACGTCGGCGACGGCGGAAAAACCGGGTCCCAGCACGGCCCTTTTCGACAATCCCTATTATACCTGCGTCGCGAACTATTAGGTCGCGACGACCGGCAACGATTCCAACAGCGGCAAGAGCGCGAGTACGCCCTGGCTGACCTTGCAACATGCCGACAATTCGTTGCCGATCGGCGGGGCGGCGGCCGGGACGTGCATCAACGTTGCTCCCGGCACCTATCCGAAAGGCGTCTCGATCACGGCCGGCGGCAACCTTGTATCCTCGACCGGCTATGTCGCCTATCGCTGCATGACAATGGACGCGTGCATCGTCACGGATGTCGCGGCCAGCGGTCAGAACGGGTAGTTCGTCTTCAACCCGGCGCAGCCGATGACCGGTAATTACGCCATCATCGATGGCTTCGCCCTGACCGCAGCGGCCGAGACAACCTTCGGCCAGGGAATAGAATTATGGGCGGGGAGCAACACCTTCACCCACTCGGTGCATCATGTCTGGATATTGAATTCCATTATCTCGGGGTACGGTCAGTCCGGAATCCAAATGAACGAAGGTGAGTATTTCTTTGTCCTCCATAATACTATCTATGGCAATGCGAATGCCGGATGCAGTGCACAGGGCTCGGGCATTTCATTCGCTAACTTGATTGCTTTGCCGAACTATACGCCAACTGCGGACGATTCGAACAACACCGAATATAGCGACATCGGCAGCGCTTTTCATAACGTCATCGAATGGAACCTGCTTTAGAACAACGCCACCACGAGCTGCGGCACTGCGGCCGATCCCTACGACACCGACGGCAACAACATCATCATCGATACGCTGAGCTGGAACGGTACCGGCGGCGCGACGCCTTATACTCAGGGCACGCTGGTCGCGTTCAATATCGTGTCGAGCGCGGGCGGCGGCGGCGTGCATATCTTCTACTCCGAGGATGTGACGGCCTCCAACAATACCTGCTACGACAGCTATCTCGACCCGTACAACACGGGGTCGGCTCGCGCCTGCATTGACACGAATCGAAAGCTATGGCAACACGATTATCAATAATATCGCGGTCGCAATTCCGGCGGCTCCTAGCGGATCCTGCGCCTTCGGGACGGCCCGATACGCCCAATTCAACAGCGCCATGCTGGGTGGGCCGCCGAGCGGCACGGCGGCCGATGCGTTCAGCAACAACATTACACAACTGCAGGGCGGTTATAACAGTTGCTGGGGGGCCTTCGGCCAGGATGCGCCCACCGGCGAAAACCCGATGTGGAACGCCGACTCTTATTCTTGTTCATCGAACAAATGTGCGACCAATCCCGGCTAGGTGAGCGTCGGGGATTCTTCAGTCGGCAGCGAGACAACGCTGCCGGTAGGCGCAAACTTTGCCCTGCAGCCCGGCAGCCCCGCGATTGGCTACGGGCTCACCGAGAACCTATCTGCCGGCGCAGTCTGTCGATGTCGGGGCCTGCTACCACACGCTGACCACCTGCCCGTGATCGCAGATCACGGTTCGACGCGCAAAGGGATGCCGATTTCGCGGCGACCCGCGCGATTGGCTGGCTGCCGGCGAGCGGCGCCAACCTGCCCCTTTTCGGCTCGTCAGCTGCACCTGTCGCACGGACCGATCATATCGTGGTAATGATGATTTGTCATGGGCCTTGCCAACAATTGCGCGATCTGCTAGTAGTTTGGTGTAATTGGTGGTTCCTTTACCATACTTGCGAGGCAAGGGGCGCAAAACTAGTAAACGGGTGCGCCTCTTGGTGCGATATCGCGCTGGAGTTTAGGATTGCCGTCCCCTGGAAGCCTTTTGCTGGAGGAGCGTCCTGCCGCTCCGCCGATCGACCTCGGCGCGTTGGTCGGCGGGGTGTTGCGTCGGTGGAAGCTCATTATCGCCGTCCCGATCTTGCTGCTGATCGTGACCGTTGCAGGAGTGAAGTTAGTCCCGCCGCGCTATCAGTCGAGCGTTCAATTATTGATGTTCGATCCGCAACAGACCGGCCTCGACGCGCTCGGCCAACAACCGGCATCCGGCCGCGACTTCGATACCGAGGCCCTGACCACCGAAATCGCTGTCATCCAATCGGCCTCGTTGGCCCTGCGGGTGGCCAAGGATCTCGATCTCGCCAAGGATCTGGAATTTCAGCGGCACAGCAGTCTTGCAGCGCTGCTTAAACAGCTGGGCTTGTCGGGGAATGGCTGGGTCGCGGACCTCTTGAGCAGGCTGCTTGGTCGCGGCCCGGTTAACGGCTCGAGCGGTCAGAGTTGGATTGCCGTTGGACCCGGCGAGACCGACGCCGATGAGGTCGCAACGGCCGCGGATCTATTGCGCGACCATCACATTCGCGTCGAGCGCGTCCCGTTTTCCTACGTGCTCGCCGTCTCCGCCACCTCACACAATCCGCAAATGGCGCAGCGCCTCGCCGCGAAGGTCGTCGACGACTATCTCGCGGGTTTGCGGGAAGGACGGCAGCAGGCACTGCAACAGATGGCGGTTTGGCTGAAGGCAAAGCTCGCCGAATTGAAAACCCGGGTCGTCGAGACCGAGAGCACGATAGAGAAGCTGAAATCGGCTAGCGGGTTCAGCGACACCGGCAAAGGGAACGTCACCGAACAGCAGATCGCCGATCTCAACGCGCAACTCATGGTCGTCCGCGCGGATCTCGCCGAAAAGCGGGCGCGGCTGGAACAGGCGCATCTACTCTCAGCCACGAGCGCCGGCCTCCAGGACATCCCCGAGGGAGCGGCATCGTCGATGATCGGCCAGCTTCGCGCGGAGCAGTTGCGTCTGACCCAGCAGCGAGCACGGCTCGGCAGCGAATTGGGCGATCGCAACCCCGAGGTTCTCGCCATCGGCGCGCAGTTGGCCGACGTCAACAGGGCGATCAATCAGGAATCGGCGCACATCCTAGCCAATCTGCAGGATGGCCATGACATCGTGCTGCGGCGCGAACAATCGCTGGAGACGAGTTTGCAACGACTGACAGCGGCGCAAAGCGGTTCCGGCGATTACGTCAAGCTGCAGCAATTGCAGCGGATCGCCGATGCCGATGCCAAGCTGTACGACACCTATCTCGCTCAATATAACGAGATCGACACGCGCGTATCGTTGCAGGCATTGGGCCCGAAAATAATCAGTGCCGCGACTGTACCGACGGCACCGAGTTTTCCGCCACCTATGCTGATCTATCTGGCTGCCGGGGTCATCGGAACCGGGATCGGGGTGGTTCTTGCATTCTTATTGGATTATCTCCAGGCCAGCATAAAGACGCGCGAGCAGGCTCAGCACGCTTTTGGTCACCCGGTGATCGGCGCTCTCCCCCTTATAAAGGAGGGGCGATCCCGCGGCGCGGACAAGACCCGCGACTTAGTGCAAGCCGTCGTCGACGCCCCGATGTCGGCGTTGAGCGAGGCGGTCAGGGCGGTCCGGATTTCCCTGCTCCTCTCGAACCCCGATCAAACCCCGATGGTCGTGCTGGTGACGTCCAGTTTGCCTGGAGAGGGGAAGTCGTCGATTGCCATGCTACTTGGCGCGTCGAGCGCCGGTGCCGGCGAAAGGACGGTGGTTGTCGACTGCGATTTGAGGGGTCGAACGATTTCACGAGAGTTTGACGAGCAACAGCCCGGCTTGACCGACGTCTTGACCGGAACTGCCGATATCGGGGCGGTAGCGGTGCGTCACCCGATCGCCGGATGTGACGTGATCCCCGCAGGGTCGCGCAGCCACGCCCCGGCGGACCTCTTGGCGTCTCGCCGCGTGGCCGAGGTCATCGCGCGCCTGCGGGAACGTTATGCATATATCATCGTCGATACCCCGCCGCTCCTCTCGGTCGTCGACGCAGTCGCGCTCGCAACCATCGCCGATAAGATCTTGATAGCGATCGATAGTACCCACACTCGGTCGCAGACCGTTGCAGAGTCATTCAGGCTTCTCCAGCCTGAAACAAATCGCGTGGCGGGAATGGTCTTTAACAAGGTGGCTCCGGACCAGCTTCGGCGGTATGGCACTGGCGCGTATTATTGAGTTGCACCATCGGAGCTAATCGCGACGATTGGGGCCTTCTTCGGGCGGCGGTAGTGCGCCAATGTCGGATCGACGTACACCTCATTGGGACTGATCATCGGTGACACGAGGATAGTTAATCATCTTTGTTAACTATAATTCTTCGCCACTTCGAGCAGGTCGCTTACTATCATGATCGTCGAGTGGGCCCTTATGCCAACCGTAGGGAATATTTGTGGACATGCGCGTACCGACTACTTCTTCAGACGGCACAACTGTGGACTGTGATTATCGGGGAAAGTGCACAAGTGTTAAAAACACCGCATCGGTCCCAGGAAAGAGGCTTCCGTCGAACCTGCAAAACTACATTAATGCAGATGAGATTACCGTCTTTCTCATGCCCGGGATACATTACCACGATCTATCTTTCCATAAGAAGCAGCTGCGGGCGGGTGAACTTCTCGGGTTGGCCCGATTCCGATCAATCCTTCGCGGTCAGATCCGGTTCGTGCTCATTCGATATCCGAATTGGCAAGAGATGATAGTAACCAAGCTTGATTTTTCGGTTGTCGTTGCGTCGGCACTCGAACAAGTCCTTGGCGAGTGCGGTGATGGTCCCATCTGCCTAGCGGGCCACTCGTTCGGCGGACTGGTCGCGTATGACACGGCACGACGTCTTGTCGAGTTCGGTCGGCCGGTCCCTTTTCTTGGATTGCTCGATACCTGGCTATGCGATGCTGCCAGTTTGGAAACAGCAGCCAGCCGGCTCAAAGATTTCTTGAGATGGAAGGGAAGTTCATGCGTTGATACGCCTGATGTTGCGGATTCTTATAGCATTACGGGCGTACAAGCTCCTGACCCGGGTTGCGCGGGTTAGCATGCGCTTGGGAGGTTTGTCGGCAGGCGTGCAAATCACGGCCGTATTGCGCTTCTACTCCGTTCGGCATTGGGGATCCAGCCCGATATCCGTTTCGACTTTTCTCTTTCGCTGTGAAGATGGCCCCGATGATAACGGTTGGGACGTCCTTTGCTCGCGGTTGCAAGTCATTTCAGTGGGTGGTGACCACCTCTCGATGCTCTCGGCAAAACATGTTCACCGGCTTGCTGCCGAGTTCGCGAATGCGTTGCGGGCGACGGTGGCGAACAATTGACTGACAGCTATCGACCGGCGGCACCAGGCCACCGGGTTATGCACCAATCTCGGATCGCGGATGCGTCAACTCGCCCTGCTCGCCGCTCGTCTCAGGAGTTCGCCGCCAAGAACTCCCGCTGAGATCGGCCCCACTTTGCCTGGTAATCCGGGCAAATTTGTCGGAAAAGACGGCACCTCTACGCTCGCCGGGCCTCTGCCATTGGTTTTCGCCAGGCCTGCAAGCGCCGCGAGATCGAGCAGCGTAACGCAATGTTTTTCGATCATCACGACCCCGTTGTCGCGCAAAGCGCGAATGACACGATTGACGTGAACCACGGTCAGCCCGAGATAGCTGCCGATGTGGTGCTGGGTGAGCGGTAGGTTGAAGCTCGCGTTCGTAATCAGCCCCTGGACCCGCAAGCGATCGTGAAAATCGAGTACCATCGCCGCGAGGCGACCACGGGCATCGAGTGCGGCGGTGGCTGTCCGCAGCGCGTCCGTCCGGCCTTGCTGTTCGTTGAGCAGCCAGGCGATGTAGAGCCCGATCGGCTTCGACGCCATCAATCCGCCTAGGCCAGCCTTGTTCGTTATCGTCTCGACCGCAGCGCTGGTCAGCGTCAGCACATTTTCGATCGGTCCGCCACAGAATGCTGCGTCGAAACCCATGATGTCGCCGGGCAGATAGATATCGACTATTGCCCGATTACCATCGGCCAATTCGCGAAACCGGTATGCCCAGCCGGCCTTCAGCCGATGCAGGACATCGCCCCCCCGGGCGGCGGCGGCCAGTAGCTGTCCGGCGCGCAACAGCCGTGGCGACCCCTCATGAAACAGCGCCGCCAGCGCGTTCCGGCCGGTCATCAGTTCGCCGGGGAGTTCCTCTAGGCAGGTGAAGCGCAGTGCGGGCGTCATGCGAATCGATCCGCTCTCAACGGGTGTATCACGGCAACGCCGAAAGGGAGCCGCGCGATCTCGGCTTCGGTGGATCGTTCGGTCGATAATGTCTTGGGGGCGTGGTCGGCGATCGTCGCCAGCGCAGTGGTCGAGTGATGGAGCCTAACATGCTTGCGAATCCACAACATTCTTGGTATTTCTCTTCCCGTTTGACGCGAGCAAGGTGGCGCCCGCGTCAAATTTGCGTCAAAATGTAATCGAGTTTGCGTTTCTTAGCAATATGATTCCTGACTAGTTGATTTGAAGATCAGAGGCATATCCTTAACGCTAGCGAAAGCCCCGATTCATAAGGTTAACTTACGCCGTATTGAGGGTCATATCGAACATTTGTTTATTCGTCTATGATATATTTAATTTTGCTACAGCGCATCCTGCCGGTGCATGCGCAAGTGGCCGCGTCTCGTCCCGGAGGGCGGAGTCAGGGACGGGTGCGGATTTTCTCGTCGTCTATCGACCGGCGCCGTGGCTGTTAGCCTGCCGTGGCTGGCGTCTTAATAGACGCCGTTCAGCGGTTCGGTTTCGCGCTTTTCGACGGTGGCACCGGCGTTGCCGGTGGTGTCACTGTAGTCGAGGAGCTTGTTCGACAGGCTGTCGGCCTCGACCACCGCGTTCGGGTTCGGCGACTGTGGGCCGAGATTGCCGAGATCGTTCGGCGCACGCCGCAGGCGGTAGGGCGAGGCCTGCTCGCCAGGGGCTCCCGGCCCGGCCTTGTCGATCACCTGCTCGGCCTGCTTGGCCATGCTCTCCTCCTGCGGCCGCGGCGCGCCGGGCGAGGGCGGTCGCAGATCGTAATCCGGTGGGATCGTCAGCGGCGGGTTCGATTGGACGGCGAACTCGTCGGGCATCGTCGGCTCGAGCCCGACGGCTTGCTTGAAACCGGTGCAGCCCGATAGGGCAAGCGTTCCGGCGGCCGCAACAAAAGCCGAAGTAAGCAGGCCGCGGCCCGCGCCGCGAATACCCTGATACACAGACATGGCGAAGGTCCCTCCCTTCGCTATTTACGATGCTTGCCGGCGCAGAAGCAAGCCGTCGAGCAGCATGGCGGCGACACCGACGCAAATTGCGCTGTCGGCGAGGTTGAATGCCGGCCAATGCCAGGAACCGAGATGGAAATCGAGAAAATCGACGACCGCACCGGTACGAATACGGTCAACGACGTTGCCGGCGGCGCCGCCGGCGATCAGTCCAATCGCCACCGCGAGCAGTGGCGTCGCGGCCCGGCTCAACCACCAGATCAACCCGGCAACGATCGCCGCGGCGACCAGCGAAAAGATCAGGGCGTCGAGCCCGACACCTCTGCCGGCGGCGTTGAACAGGCCAAAGCTCACGCCGCGGTTGAAGGTGAGGACCAGGTTGAAGAACGGCGCCACCCGGGTGATGTCGTCGAGACCATCGCCGGCGAACAACGCAAGCACCGCCGCCTTGCTCAGCTGATCGAAGGCAACGACGACGACCGCGATCGCGACTCCGAGGGTCAAGAGCGCGCGGCGGCCGTCTTTCATTTGGCTTTCATCCGGCGAGCGCCTCGATGGCGGCGGCGCACCGGGCGCAGAGATCGGCATGCCCCAGCATCCGGCCGACCTCGGGCAAAACCCGCCAGCAGCGCTCGCAGCGCTCACCCGGCGCCCGCCGGATGCGGGCGCCGATCCCGGCGACATCGGGGAGGACGAAGGCTTCGGTCGGCACCGGTCCCGGCCGCACGGTCCCGGCGGAGGCGATGCACAACTCGGCGAGATCGACGTCGCGCACGAGATCGGCGAGGGGCGGCGGAACGAACAGCTCGACCTCGGCCTGCAAGCTCGAGCCCAGACGCCTGGCGCCGCGTTCGAGTTCGAGCGCGCCGGTCACGACGCGCCGCAAATTGCGTAGCGCCGCCCAGCGGGCGGCAAGCGCGTCGTCGCGCCAACCGGCGGGGATCTCCGGAAAGAGTTCGAGATGCACGCTCCGCCCCGGCGCGTCGCCGTGGCGGGCGAGCCACGCCTCTTCCGCGGTGAAGCAGATGATCGGCGCAAGCCAGCGCGCGAGGCAGTCGAAACAACGGTCGAATACGGTGCGCAGCGCACGCCTCCGAGGGTCGGTCGGCAGCCCGCAATAGAGGAGGTCCTTGCGGATGTCGAAGTAGAAGGCCGACAGGTCGACCGCGCAGAAATGGTGCAGCGCTGCGAACAGGCCGCGGAAATCGAACTCTTCGACCGCGCGCCGGATGAGCGCGTCGAACTCGGCCAGCCGGTGTAGCACCCAGCGCTCCAGCTCCGGCATCGCGTCGCGGCCGACGGCCTCCTCGGTCGAGAAGCCGTCGAGCGCCCCCAGCAGGTAGCGCAGCGTATTGCGCAGGCGGCGGTAGACGTCGCTGTGATGTTTGAGGATTTCCGGTCCGATGCGGACATCCTCGGTGTAGTCGGAACCGACTACCCAGAGGCGCAGGATGTCGGCCCCGCTCTCTTCTAAGACCGTCTTGGGTTCGATCCCGTTGCCCAGCGATTTCGACATCTTGCGGCCCGCCTCGTCGAGGACAAAGCCGTGCGTCAGAACGGCATCGTAAGGGGCGCGGCCGCGGGTGCCGCAGGCCTCGACCAGCGACGACTGAAACCAGCCGCGGTGCTGGTCCGAGCCTTCGAGATAGAGATCGGCGGGCCAGCGAAGCTCGGGACGCTGTTCGAGCACAAAAGCGTGCGTCGATCCCGAATTCGAACCATACCTCGACGATGTCGGTGACCTTTTCCCATTCCGCCGGGTCATAGGCATTGCCGAGGAACTGCGCCGGGTCGGTGCCGAACCAGACATCGGCCCCATCGCGCTCGACCGCGGTCGCGACCCGTTCGACGACGGCCGGGTCGCGCAGCGGTTCACCGGTCTTGCGGTGGGTGAACACCGCGATCGGTACGCCCCAGGCACGTTGCCGCGAGACGCACCAGTCGGGCTTGCTTTCGACCATCGCCGCGATGCGGTTTCTGCCTTGCGGCGGCACCCAGCGCGTCTCGGCGATCGCCGCCAAAGCTTTTTGCCGCAGCCTGTTCGTCGCCATGCCGATGAACCATTGCGGCGTGTTGCGGAAGATGAGCGGCGCCTTCGAGCGCCACGAATGCGGATAGGAATGCACCAGGGTGCCGCGCGCCAGCAGAGCGCCGGCCGCGTCGACTGCGGCGATGACCGCCGCGTTGGCGTCGCCCGGCTTGCCGTCCGGCCGATAGACCGCGCGGCCGGCAAACAGCGGCACCTGCGGCAGATAGACCCCATCGGGGCCGACGGTATCCGGCACCGGCAGATCGTTCGCCTGACCGAGCTCGAAGTCATCGGCGCCATGACCGGGGGCGATGTGGACGAGGCCGGTGCCCTGGTCGCTCTCGACGAAATCGGCGGCCAGCAGCGGGACCTCGAAATCGTAACCCTGGCCGCACAACGGATGGCGCGCGGCCGTTCCCTCGAGCATTTCACCAGGAAATCGGCCAACGACGGCATGCGCCTCGACGCCGGCGCGTTTTGCTATCTCCTCGATCAGCGTCTCGGCGACGAGCAGGGTCTCGCCGGGCCGGGCGCCGCTGCCCTCGGCCACCCTCTCCACCCGCATCGCCACATAGTCGAGCTTGGCGCTGTAGGCGATGGCGCGATTGCCCGGCAATGTCCACGGCGTCGTCGTCCAGATCAGCGCCGCGGCATCCAACAGCGCCGGCAGCTTTGTGCGGATGATCGGAAACCGCACCCAGACCGTGGTCGATCGATGATCGTAATACTCGACCTCGGCTTCGGCGAGCGCGGTCTGTTCGACGATCGACCAGAGAACCGGCTTGGCACCCTTGAAGAGCCCGCCATTGACAAGGAACTTGCCGATCTCGCGGACAATCTGTGCCTCCGCGGCATAGGCCATCGTCGTGTACGGGTTCTGCCAGTCGCCGATCACCCCGAGCCGCTTGAAATCGCGTTTCTGCACCTCGATCCAATGCGCCGCGAAGGCGCGGCATTCCCGCCGGAACTGAGCGATCGGCACGCTGTCCTTGGACTGGTTCTTGGCCCGGTATTGTTCCTCGACGATCCATTCGATCGGCAGCCCGTGGCAGTCCCAGCCGGGCACATAGGGCGCGTCCTTGCCGAGCATCTGTTGCGAGCGGTTGACGACGTCCTTCAGGATCTTGTTCAACACGTGGCCGAGGTGAAGGTCGGCGTTCGCGTAAGGCGGGCCGTCGTGCAGGATGAATTTTTCCCGCCCCGCCGACGCCTCGCGCAGCCGACGATAGAGATCCATCGCCTCCCAGCGGGCGAGGATCGGCGGCTCGCGCTGTGGCAGGTCTCCCCGCATCGGGAACGGGGTCTTGGGTAGGAAAACGGTCGGACGATAATCCGTCGGCATCGGTTCGGCATGTTCCGGAAACGGGCCGCGAATATGGGGAAGCCGGACAACCCCGTCAACGCGGGCGCGCTCCGTTTACTTGGGACTGGCCCGTCAGATAACGCCCGAATGGCGATCCCCGATGTCCTCGGTGTCGGCAGCCAGGAGGCGCCGCGCCATCTCTGAGAAACCGCGGCCGGGTTGCCGTTAGGGAGGGGCGCGGGCCTCGCCGAGAGACCCGATTTGTTCCGCTGTTTGCGGTAGCGCGGAGCGATCGACGGCACTCCTGCCGAGGCCCTAATGCGGCGTCGCCGAAACTGGGCGCCGGTGAAATCGACCTTCTCGTCGGGCTCGTGCAGGCGCACCGCCATCTGCGGCAAATTCTTTCTGCGGCGACAACGTGGTGGCGGTGTCGGCAGTATTGCGCCGGCGGGAGCAGCACGAAATGGCCGCAGACGGGGAAGTTCGGAGCTATGCTCGGCGCAGGATCGATCGGCACGGAGCGGCGGCGATGACGACGCAGATAGCCGGGCGCCTCAAGCATTTCGGCTGGGGCCGCGAGGGCGAGGGGCTCACCCCGGCCGAAGAAACAGCCGCACTCGATCGTTACCAGCGGCTCTTCGGCGTCACCCAATTCGACGAGGTGGCGCCGCCGCCGCTCGCCGAGATCGCGCTGGCTGCACCGCGCATCACGCCGCCCGGATCGCTCGCCGCCTGCTGTTCGAGCGCCGCCTATGACCGAATCGCCCATACCTACGGCAAGTCGTTTTCGGACTATGCGCGCGGGCTTCGCGGCGATTACCGCGTCGCACCCGATGTCGTCGCCTATCCGCGCGACGAGGCCGAGGTCGCTGCGGTACTCGACTGGGCCGGGGCCGCCGATGCGGCGGTGATCCCGTTCGGCGCCGGCAGCAGCGTCGTCGGCGGCGTCGAACCGCGACTCGACCCGGCACGCTGGCCCGCGGCCGTCACGCTCGATTTGCGGCGGCTGGACAGGGTCGTCGAGATCGACCAGGTTTCGCGCGCCGCGCGCATCGAGGGCGGCATTTTTGGTCCGGCCCTCGAAGCGCAGCTGCGGCCGCATCGGTTGACGTTGCGGCATTTCCCGCAGAGTTTCGAGTATTCGACCTTGGGCGGCTGGATCGCGACCCGCTCGGGCGGGCATTTTGCCAGCCTCTATACGCATATCGACGATTTCGTCGAAAGCTTGCGGTTGGTGACGCCGCAGGGGGTCGTCGAGACGCGGCGGCTCCCCGGCTCCGGCGCAGGGCCGAGCCCAGACCGGCTGTTCATCGGCTCGGAAGGAATTCTCGGCGTCATCACCGAGGCTTGGATGCGGCTGCAGGATCGGCCGCGCTTTCGCGCCGGGGGTGCGGTGCATTTTCCCGATTTCTTCGGCGCCGCGATCGCCGTCCGGGCGATCGCCCAGGCCGGGCTCTATCCAGCGAACTGCCGCATCCTCGACCCGCAGGAGGCGCAGAATACCGGGGCCGGCGACGGGACGCGCGCTGTCATGGTGCTGGCCTTCGAATTGGCCGACCATCCGCTCGACGCTTGGCTGGCGCGCGCGCTCGAATGTTGCGCCGATCACGGCGGCGCGCCTGAACGGACGGATCGGGCCGATGCGCATCGCGACGGAGCGGCCGAATCCTGGCGCAACGCGTTCATCCGCATGCCCTATGCGCGCGAAAGGCTGGTGCGGCGGGCGGTTGTCACCGATACCTTCGAGACGGCGATCACCTGGGAGCGGTTCGAGACCTTTCACGACCGGGTCAAGTCGGCGACCGAGGCGGCAATCCGCGACGCGACCGGGCGCCCCGGTGAGGTCACCTGCCGGTTCACCCACGTCTATCCCGACGGACCGGCGCCCTACTTTACGTTCCACGCGCTCGGCCGGCACGGCGCCCTGACCGAGCAGTGGCAGGCGATCAAGGCAGCCGCCAGCGACGCGCTGATCGCCGCCGGCGGCACGATCACGCATCACCACGCGGTGGGCCGGGATCATCGACGGTGGTATGATCGGCAGCGCCCGGAGCTGTTCGCGGCGGCGCTCGGTGCGGTCAAACGTCGCCTCGACCCGCAGGGCCTGCTCAACCCCGGGGTGCTGATCGACGGGTAACGGGACCCCGGTTGCCTCGCGCAAAATCCCGGCAAATCCCTGGTCGCCCCAACCGTCAGGCGAAGCCAACCATCGCTCGGCACCGGGACGACATCGATCGTGATTGTCGGGGATCAATTGCCCTGCCGTGACTGATTGCCGGCTCGACCGAAACGCCCCAATCATCTTTCGGCTGTTGCGAAAAAGACACAATACACGACAGCGTTTCGGCGGGTCTCGGGTGAAGCTGTTGCAGGAATGTCGCGATGCGCGACGTTCTACGCCGATTTATCGCGGACTGGCGCCATTAGCGCAAAAAGCGATTGCCATCGGCTGGAGGGATGATGAAAATAGGCGAACGGTGGCGCGACGACCATCGTGAGACGCGTATTTGTGGCCGGAGGTAAGGGATGATAAATCGCTGTCTGTTAGGCGCCGGTGTAGCGCTCGCTGTAGCGCTCGGAGGCGTCCCGGCGCATGCCCAATGGAATATGTTCGGCCCGTACCCCCGGGTGTCTTCTACCTCGGCCCCGAGGGCGGCTGGACCCATCTCAACAGCCGGACCAACACCGGCAGCTTTACGGCCCGAGTCCCGCCTCATACGTTTTTCAACCGCTCGGACGACCCGGTGTTCAGGCACTTCGCGTATAGCTCCACCCCAAGCTACAATGCGGGCTACAATGCGGGGGTTCGCGGCGGCTACGAATGGGGGCCGTGGCGGTTCGAAGAAGAATACGAATACCGCAACAACGGCTTATCGAGCTTCACTGGCAGCATCGGCAAATTTGGCTTCTCCGGCAGCGGCTTCAGCGGCACTACCCATTCGAACGCGATCATGACGAACGCGATCTATGACTTCACCTTCGGATGGCCGGTCACGCCGCATCTCGGAGTCGGCGTCGGTGCCGTGAATGTCGTCGATGGCATTTCTGCGAATCGTACGTTCACCACCGGTGTCCTCGGCCAGACCGGGTTCGGTTCGTTCAACGCCAGTTCCTGGGAATTCGGCTATCAGGGGATCGCGGGGGTCCGCTACGACATCAACCCGATCGTCTCGCTCGATGTCGATTACCGCTTCCTCGGAACACCGAACTTCACGCTCACGGGTGACTGTCCGTTCACCGAGCCGGGGTACCGCGTCTGCGGTGGCAGGGGGTTCTCGATCGCGACCGGCTACAAGACGCAGAACATTCTGGCCAGCCTGACGATGAAGTTCGGCGCGCCGCCGCCGGCCGCGCCGCCGCCGGCCCCGCCGGCCCCGCCGCCGCCGCCGGTGCATCAGGTCTACCTGGTCTTCTTCGACTGGGATCGCTACAACATCACGCCCGAGGGCATGCAGATCCTCGAGGCCGCGGCCAATCACTGGAAGGCGGGTGGTTCCGTGCAGATCCAGGTTACCGGCTATACCGACCTGTCGGGTCCAGCCGGCTACAATCAGCGGCTGTCTGAGCGGCGCGCCAACGCCGTGGCGGTGGCTCTCGAACGGCTCGGCGTCCCGCGCAGCGACATGGTCGTCGCCGGGCGCGGCATGAACGATCCGCGGGTTCCGACCGCACTCGGTGTACGCGAGCCGCAGAACCGGCGCGTCGAGATCGTCTTCCCCTGACGCCCTACCTCCGACCTCCCGGGCTTTCCCGGGTTCCGGAAACCGCCGCGGAAAAACCGCGGCGGTTTCTTTATGCGCGAGCGCCCGTTGACATCCGCAGGCGCGCCGAAAGCGATTGCGATCCGTTAGAGGGATGATGAAAATAGGCGAACGATGGCGCGACAACCATCGTAAGACGCGTATTTGCGGCCGGAGGTAAGGTGATGCTAAATCGCTGTCTGTTGGGCGCCGGCGTAGCGCTCGCTGTGGCGCTCGGGGGCGTCCAGGCGCACGCCCAATGGAATATGTTCGGCCCGTACCCGCCTGGAGAATTCTATCTCGGGCCCGAGGGCGGTTGGACCCATCTCAATAGCCGGACCAACACCGGCAACGTCGGCGTGAGAGTGGCCCCGGACAAGTTCAAGAGCTTCCCCTACAGCGAAACCACGAGCTTCAATTCCGGCTACAATGCCGGAGTTCGCGGCGGCTACGAGTGGGGACCGTGGCGGTTCGAGGAAGAATACGAATACCGGAACAACGGGCTGTCGAACTTCTCGGGCACGATCGGCAAGTTCGGCCTCCCCGGCTCCAATTTCAGTGGCAACACCCATTCGAACGCGATCATGACGAACGCGATCTATGATTTCACGTTCGGCTGGCCGATCACGCCGCATATCGGCGCCGGCGTCGGGGCGGTGAACGTCAATGAAGGCGTGTCCTTTAGTGGCAGCCTACCAAAGCACGGCATCCTCGCGACGACCGGGTTCGGCTCCTACGACGCCAGCAATTGGGAATTCGGCTATCAGGCGATCGCCGGCGTCCGCTACGACATCAACCCGATCATTTCGCTCGACGTCGATTACCATTATCTGGCGACGCCGGGTTACACGATCACCGGCACCTGCCCGTTCACACAGCCTGGCTTCCGCGGTTGCGGCGGTATCCCGCTGTCGTTCAAAACCGGCTACAATACGCAAAACATCACCGCCAGCCTGACGATGAAGTTCGGCGCGCCGCCCCCGGCCGCGCCGCCGCCGGCCCCGCCGGCCCCGCCGCCGCCGCCGGTGCATCAGGTCTACCTGGTCTTCTTCGACTGGGATCGCTACAACATCACGCCCGAGGGCATGCAGATCCTCGAGGCGGCGGCCAATCACTGGAAGGCCGGCGGTTCCGTGCAGATCCAGGTTACCGGCTATACCGACCTGTCGGGTCCAGCCGGCTACAATCAGCGGCTGTCTGAGCGGCGCGCCAACGCAGTGGCGGTGGCTCTCGAACGGCTCGGCGTCCCGCGCAGCGACATGGTCGTCGCCGGGCGCGGCATGAACGATCCGCGGGTTCCGACCGCACTCGGTGTACGCGAGCCGCAGAACCGGCGCGTCGAGATCGTCTTCCCCTGACGCGCCCTACCTCCGACCTCTCGGGCCTGGTTCCCGGTCCCGGAAACCGCCGCGGAACACCGCGGCGGTTTCCTTATGCTAGGCCGGTCTCTACCGGCGATCGCTCAGAGGAGGTGTGGCGATATCGGAATTCTCGCTTCAATCGCTATTTGCCTTCAAATGGGGCTACCTTTACGCTTGAAAGAAGCCGGCCACGAGCTTATTATTCGGCTCCGGCCGACGAGAATACGCGACAGGCGAAAGTTGTGTATTCGCGGATTCGAGCGGTGCGGCGCGTCGTTCGCAATCGGTCGCGTTCAGGTGTTTTCGGCAGAGCGAGCGCCCTCAGGTCTTGGTCAACTGGGAACTGCGATAGAGGATCAAAGGCATGAAGCATCTGTTGAACGGCGTTGCGATCGCGGCCGCGATCGTAATTGCCGTGCCGGTATGGGCGCAGAGTCCGACCGGCGGCAATGCGGTGGGTACACCCGGTCCGAACCCCGGCGGGCCGGGGCTGACGCCTTACAGCGGCGGCGCACCGCAATACAACCCCGCAACGCCTGGCGCGACCGGTGTGGGCGCCCCCATGCCATCAACTTCGGCGATGCCGCCGATGCATCACGCTATGCATATGCATCATCCAATGCACCACATGGCGAAGAAGAAGGCGCCGCAATTGGCCGGCGACACGACCTCCGCTCTAAACCGCGAGGAGCTTGCCCGCATTCAGGCCGGCAATTTGGGTAACCCGCCTGCGCCGCCGATGCCCGGAGGTCCGTCGGGCATGCCCGGCCCCAAAACACAGTAAGGCGCGAACTCGGCTAGCCTCGTGACGAGGGCTTTGTCTTCGCCACGCGGCGGCGTTTCCGCCTCGGGTCAAGGAGCGGATGGGCTGCGGCGGGCGAAACGTTCGAGATCGTCGAGCAGATCGCGCAGGGTCTGATCGGCGATGCAGGTCATTCGGGCGAACGCCCGCAGAAAGCTGTCGGTTCGCGGCAGCTGAAACAAAGTCTCTTCGGCGTCCTTGCCTCCCGCCGCGCCGATCAGCACGACGCTTTCGAAAGGCTGCAGCACCAGTTCCTTCAGTACCTTGCCGGGACCGGTCACATATTCGACCACCCGGCACCGATCGAGGTCGCCGGCGTCGGCCAGAATGGTCATTCGATAGGCGGCGCGCGTTGTCGCCGCCTCGATCAAAGCACGGGCAAACGGCCGCAGAAAGCTTTCGTCGAAGCCGAGCATCGCCGCTGGCCGGTCGTCGATGATTGCCGAGCGGACCTCAAGCGTCGTCCACACTGACGCGCGCCCGTCGAAATAGTCGGCCGAGGCGAGATCGAGGTTGATCGAATCGATCGACATTGGCGCCGCGACAGAGCGGGACGAGAGAAACGCGAAACAGGCCGGCTCGCGCTTCAGCGAAATGTTCGTCGTCGTCTTCGAGGTTGCGGTCGGCGATCGCGGGCGTGGCGGCCATGGTTACAGCCTGTCGCTACGGGATGGTTGCGGTCTCGTCGGCAATGGCTCGGCGCGAGAGGACTCCAATTTCGCCGAAGCTCGATAGACCGGCACTGTTGATTTTGTCAAAGTCGAACGGAGTTGCCCGGGAGACGTGCGGCCATTGGCCGCGCGCCGGCGGCGCGTCTCTTGCTCGGTGACTTTGCGCATTAATGTTCTGCGCCTTCGGTGGCGCTGCGCGGTAGGGATTGCCGTGGCGCGGCGCGATCGAACGCTTCTTCCGCGGCAAACCACTCGGCTTCTGCCCGGACAATCGCTCGAACCACTTCGGCGCGCCGCTTCAAAGCTTCCGAGATCGAAGGCCCTGCAGCGCGCGAGCCGCCCGATCCGGCCAGCTCGCGATCGAGCGCATCGCGCTCGTTGGTGAGCCGCGCGACCGCCACCTCGGCTTGACGCACGCGCAGCCGCAGCGGGTCGAGCATGCGCCGTTCCGCCGCGGCGAGGCGGCGTGTCTCGCGACGGCGATCGAGCCTTTCCGGACCCGTGGATTCCGCAGCTGCGGCGCGATCAAGCAGCAAGCGGCGATAGTCGTCGAGATCGCCGTCGAAAGGCCGCACTGTCTCGTCGGCGACGAGCCAGAGACGGTCGGCGATCAGCTCCAACAAATGCCAGTCATGCGTTACCAGTACTACCGCACCGGCGAACTCGTTGATCGCCCGAACGAATTCCTCGCGCGTTTCGAGATCGAGGTGGTTGGTCGGCTCGTCGAGGATCAGCAGGGCCGGACCGTCATGCGTGACGAGCGCGAGGTTCAGCCGCGCACGCTCGCCGCCCGACAATGCAGCGATGGGAACAAAGGCCTTCTCCTGACTGAACCCGAAACTGCCGAGCCGGGCGCGCACCGCTTCGGGCGGCGCGTCGCGCATCAATTTGGCGAGGTGGTCGTAGGCGGAGGCCTCGGGGTGCATTTCGTCGATCTGGTGTTGGGCAAAGTAGCCGCAGCGCAGGTTCGGCGAGCGGATAGCCTGTCCACCCTGCGGGGCGAGTCGGCCGGCAAGCAGTCGGGCGAAGGTCGTCTTGCCGTTGCCATTGGCGCCAAGCAGCGCGATCCGCTCATCCGGGTCAAGCCGCAGATCGAGCCGCGACAAGACCGGCTTGCCCGGGATATAGCCGACCCTGACCCGTTCGAGCGTGATCAGCGGCGGGTTCAATTGCGGCGGCGTGGGAAAGCGGATGCGCGGTGGCGCCTCTTCTGCCGCCAACACGACCGGTTCGAAGCGGGCGAGCGCTTTCAATCGGCTTTGCACTTGTCGCGCCTTGGTCGCCTTGGCACGGAAACGGTCGACGAAAGCTTGCAGCCGCTGCTTTTCCTCGTCCTGTCGGCGGGCCAATCCCTCAAGCCGCTGGCGATGCTCCCGGCGCGCCCGCAGAAAGGCGTCGAACCCGCCGGAATAGGCGGTCAGCTTGCCCCGCTCGAGATGCAGGGTGGTCGTCGTCACCGCGTTGAGGATACGGCGATCGTGGCTGACCAGAATAAGTGTGTGGCGATAGCTGCTCAAAAAGCGTTCGAGCCACAAGGCGGCTTCGAGGTCGAGGTGGTTGGTCGGTTCGTCGAGCAGCAAGAGATCGGGCTCGGCGAAAAGGATCGCGGCGAGTGCGACCCGCATCCGCCAGCCGCCCGAAAGCTGCTCGAGCGGCTGTTGCTGTCGGGAAGCGTCGAGGCCGAGCCCGGCCAGGATCCGCGCCGCGCGGGCGGGTGCCGAATAGGCGTCGATTTCGAGGAGGCGCGTCTCGATTTCTGCGGCGCGCAACGGTTCGGGATTGCCGTCGCGCTCGGCCAGCAGCTGCGAGCGCTCGCGGTCGGCGGCGAGGACCACTTCGTGCCCGGTTGCCGTGCCGCCTGGTGCCGATTGCGCGAGAAAGCCGATGCGGCGGCCGGCCGACACTTCGACCGTGCCCTCATCGGGCTGCAGGACGCCGCGGATCAGATCAAGCAAGGTCGACTTGCCGGCACCGTTGCGGCCGACCAGTCCGACCCGGGCACCATCCGGGACTCGCGCATTCGCCCGGTCGATAAGACGCCGTTTGTCGATGCGGTAGACGACGCCGGAAAGGATCAGCATTGCGTATTCCGCTCAATCCTGGCAGCCGGCAGCCGCGGCGGGTCGCCGGCGGGGCGTCTCACCCGGTGGCTGACGCCTCGTACACCGCGCGTTCAAAGGCGCCATAGAGCGCCAGCGCTCGCCAATCGGCGAACGGCAGGAACTGGCTCATGATCGCCGCGGCGATGCGCCGCTGCGGGTCGATCCAGTAATAGCTGTTGAAGATCCCGCCCCAGGTGAGGCTACCGGCGCCGCGGCCGTTCGGGCCGGGCTGCGGCGAAATCGTGTCGCCGGTCATTTCGCGGCCGGCGGCAAGGTCGCGTTCGCCAAACGGCCCCTCATAGAGCATCCCACGATCGGTCGCCGCCGCATCGCTCGCCTCGACGGCGCGCCGCAAAACCGCGTCGATGCCGGCGGTGGATGCCATCCCGCCGCCTCAGCGCCGGCGCGGCGAAGCGTCCTTCGCCAGTTGCGAGGTGATGTCGGCGAAGGTCACGGCGAGCGACGTGCGCACATCGAGCACGGTCGCCGCCCGGGTCGCCAAGGCCTCGGCAAGCGCCGGCGCGATCGCCGCCGGGTCCTCGATCCGCACGCCCCGGCATCCCATCGCCCGGGCGATCGCCGCGTGGTCGAAATCGTTGAATTCGGCGGCAAACGGTCCCGAGCCATGCAGCACCCAGCCGAGCGCCTTGTTGTTGAAGACGACGACGACGATCGGAATGTCGTGCTCGACCGCGGTCATCAGCCCGTTCATCGTCATCGCGAAACCGCCGTCGCCGCATACCGCGACGACCGGACGGTCGGGATGCACGAGCTTGGCGCCGAGTGCCGCCGGGATCGCAAACCCCATCGGTCCGGACCCCGCCGCCTGCAAGAAACCTTCCGCCCGTTTCGTCTGGTAGAAATGCGTCATCATGATGCGGTTCTCGCCGGCGTCGCAGGTGACGATCGCATCGTCTGGCAGACTGCGCTGCAATTCGCCGATCAGACGCTGCGGCAGGATCGGCACGTCGTCGGCAAAAAATGCACGGTCGTTGAAATAGCCATGCCGTTCGCGGTGACCCGCGACGCGGCGCTCGCCGTCCCGACGGCGCCCGCGGCCGGATGCCTCCACTGCGCCAACGAACTGCTCGACGACGACGGCAGCGTCGCCGATTAGCAGCTGTTCGGCCGGATAATTCCACGACGCGTTGCGCGGCTCGATGTCGATCTGCACAAAGCACTGCCGGCTCGGATCGAGCAGGTCCCGGTTTTCCCAGGCCGTGTCGCTTGGCGACAGTTTCGAGCCGACGACCAGCACGAGATCCGCCTCGGCGACGGCGGCATTGGCTGCGGCCGTGCCGAAAGTGCCGAACACGCCCAAGGCGAGCGGATGGGTCTCGGCAAAGACTCCCTTGCCGGCCGCCGTCGTCGCCACCGGCAGGCCGGCCGCTTCGGCGAGCCGGCGCAACGGCTCGTAGGCTTGCGCGATGCGCACCCCGTTACCGGCGAGCAATACCGGCTTCTGCGCCGCCAGGATCGCTGCCGCTGCCGTCTCGACCTGAACGCTGGCTGCCGGTGGTGGCGGCGGCGGCAGGTAATGGCGCGTCGGGTAAAGCGCCGGCTGCGAGCCCGGCGCGACCGTGCCGGCCAGCGAATCATGGCTGAAGAGGACGGCAACCGGCCCCGGCTGCCCGGCCATCGCGTGCTTGATCGCGAGTTGGGTGGCCTGCACCGCCGCGACCGGGTCGTGCGCCTGCATGACGTGCTTGGTGACGCCGCCAAAGGCGCGGCGCGCATCCCAGCTGCCCCAGTCGCCGGTACCCTGTTGGTAGGGAGCGTGCAATGTGAAACGCGGCGCGTCGCTGAAATCGGTCAACAGCAGCATTGGCGAACTCGACAGATGGGCCTCGATCGTGCCGATCAGCCCGTTGCCGAGCACCCAGGGGCCCTGCCCGAGCATAACGCCGGGCCGACGGGTCAGTCGGCCGTAGATCTCGGCCATGACCCCGGCCAGTGACTCCTCGCGCACCAGCAGCGTTCGCACCGAATTTTGCACTTGGCTCAGGCCCGAGACGATGCGGCCGGTATGGCCGCCCGAAATGCCGAAAACCATTTCAATCCCGGCCTCGGCGAGAACCCGGGCGACCAGCGCGTTGGCCGGCGTCTCCTCGGTCAGCATCGGCTCGATCGGCATGGCTGCGCTCCTCCCTCGCATAACCTAAAGCGGAGCTTGCCTCGCCGCCGCCCGGAAGACAACTGGCGGGCGGCCGGTGGGGCAGCGATGTTTCGCGGTAAAGGCGTCCCAGCCGCCGCGATTCAACGGCCGCGATGCAACGCGCGTTGTCGATGCCTCGGTGTTGCCGGCGGTCACCACCGGCAACACCAACGCACCGACGATCATAGCGCCGAGAAAGGGGCGGCGATCATCCGCAAAGATGCGAACGCGTGCGGCGACGAGCCTCGGCCGTCTGCGCCGCGATCGGAGGCAGCCACTCGGGCCGATGATTGACAAGCCCGCGGGGAAACCTTATCACCCGAGGTTTCCGCTGCGCCGGGCGGCACAAGCGTTGGAGGGGTTGCCGAGCGGTTAAAGGCAGCAGACTGTAAATCTGCCGACGTATGTCTTCGTAGGTTCGAATCCTACCCCCTCCACCAACGCTTCGGAATCAGTCGGAACCGACGGTTGCGCAGGGGGCGGCGGGGCATGGCGGCAGGAGTTGGTGCCGAGCGGTCCAACCGAAACGTTTGGCGCGAGCGCTTCGCGGTGTGAAGAGCGAGGCTGTTGTGTCGATGCGGCGAGCGGGCCGGGCGGCGTCGCGTCGGCGGCGGCTGGGACCGAGGGTTGCGGCGGAATGCGGGTGTAGCTCAATGGTAGAGCACCAGCCTTCCAAGCTGGCTACGTGGGTTCGATTCCCATCACCCGCTCCGGCCGGCCGCAGGAGTGCGTGAAGGTCGCGTTTTTCTCGAACGGGAAGCCGGATCGATGTCGAAGGCGAGGTATCAGCGGACGAAGCCGCATTGCAACATCGGGACGATTGGTCACATCGACCATGGCAAGACGACGTTGACGGCGGCGATCACGAAGGTTCTGGCGGAGAGCGGCGGGGCGACGTTTGTGCCGTTTGACCAGATCGACAAGGCGCCGGAGGAGCGGGCGCGGGGGATCACGATCGCGACGGCGCATGTCGAATACGAGACGACGAACCGGCACTACGCGCATGTCGACTGCCCGGGTCATGCCGATTATGTGAAGAACATGATCACCGGGGCGGCGCAGATGGACGGGGCGATATTGGTGGTGTCGGCGGCGGACGGTCCGATGCCGCAGACGCGCGAGCACATTCTGCTGGCGCGGCAGGTCGGGGTGCCGTCGCTGGTGGTGTACATGAACAAGGTGGACATGGTCGACGATCCGGAATTGCTGGATCTGGTGGAACTGGAGATGCGCGAGCTGTTGAGTTCCTATCAGTTTCCGGGGGACGACCTGCCGGTGGTGCGGGGCTCGGCGCTGTTTGCGCTGGAGGGCAAGAACCCGGAGCAGGGTCGGGCCTCGATCCTGGAGTTGATGAAGGCGGTTGACGAGTACATCCCGCAGCCGGAGCGGGCCAAGGACCGGCCGTTTTTGATGCCGATCGAGGATGTGTTCACGATCTCGGGGCGGGGCACGGTGGTGACCGGGCGTGTCGAGCGGGGCGTGGTCAAGGTCGGCGACGAGGTCGAGATCGTCGGCTTGCGGCCGACGGCGAAGACGGTGGCGACCGGGGTCGAGATGTTCCGCAAGCTGCTGGACCAGGGCGAGGCGGGGGACAATATCGGGGTGTTGTTGCGCGGCACCAAGCGCGAGGAGGTGGAGCGCGGCCAGGTGTTGGCGGCGCCGGGGTCGATCACGCCGCATACGCGGTTTCAGTGCGAGGCCTACATCCTGACGAAGGAGGAGGGCGGTCGGCACACGCCGTTTTTCGGCAATTACCGGCCACAATTTTACTTTCGGACGACCGATGTGACCGGCACGGTGCATCTGCCGGAAGGAACCGAGATGGTGATGCCGGGCGACAACGTGTCGATGGAGGTCGAGCTGATCGCGCCGATCGCCATGGACGAGGGGCTGCGCTTTGCCATCCGCGAAGGCGGCCGCACCGTCGGCGCCGGCGTCGTCGCCAAAATCATCAAATGAGCGAGGCGGCCCTTCGTCGGCGATGCGGGTAGGAGTGTAGCTCAACTGGTAGAGCACCGGTCTCCAAAACCGGGGGTTGGGGGTTCGAGCCCCTCCACTCCTGCCAATCGGCGCGTCGCACGGCCTGGCTGGAATGGGCTGGCACGCGATGTCATATAGAGAGCAGTTCGGCCGGCTTCTTCCACGCGGACGCGTCATGGCGAAGACGAACCCGTCACAGTTTATCCGGGAGGTTCGGCAGGAGGTTTCCCGGGTGACTTGGCCGAGTCGCAAGGAGACCTTGACGACGACGGCTATGGTCTTTGTCATGGTGTTCATTGCCGCCGGTTTCTTCTTTCTGATAGACCAGATCTTGTCGGCGGGCGTGCGGCTGGTCTTCGGGTTTGGACATTAGCTGCAGGATAGCGAGGCATGGCGAGCCGCTGGTACGTAGTCCACGTTTACTCAGGCTTTGAGAAGAAGGTGGCCGCCGCGATCCGCGAGCAGGCCGAGCAGAAGGGCGTCGTGGCCAAATTCGAAGAGATACTGGTTCCGACCGAGGAGGTCGTTGAGGTCCGGCGCGGCGCCAAGATCAGCGCGGAACGTAAGTTTTTTCCTGGTTATGTGCTGATCAAGATGGATCTCGACGACGATACCTGGCATCTCGTCAGGAACACGGCCAAGGTTACGGGCTTTCTCGGAACGCGCGGACGGCCGTCGCCGATCACCGAGCACGAGGCGGCACGGATCATGCGCCAGGTGCAGGAAGGGATCGACCGGCCGAAGCCCTCGATCACGTTTGAGATTGGCGAACAGGTGCGGGTTTGCGACGGGCCGTTCACCTCGTTCAACGGCCTCGTCGAGGAAGTCGACGAGGAAAAGGCGCGCATCAAGGTTGCCGTATCGATTTTCGGTCGGGCGACCCCGGTTGAATTGGAATATTCGCAGGTTGAAAAGGTATGATGGCTCGGCGTAGGGACGATTTTACAAGGCTCACCGCCGGTCGCCGCCGCTTGTCGCGAGAGAGGCAGACCTAGTCCATGGCAAAGAAAGTCGTCGGCATCGTCAAGCTGCAGGTTCCGGCCGGCAAGGCGAACCCGTCGCCGCCGATCGGCCCGGCGCTCGGCCAACGCGGGCTCAACATCATGGAATTCTGCAAGGCGTTCAACGCGGCGACACAGAATGTCGAGCCTGGCATGCCGATCCCGGTGGTCATCACGGCCTATGGCGATCGTTCCTTCACCTTCGTGACAAAAAGTCCGCCGAACAGCTATTTCCTGAAAAAGGCCGCGGGGATCGACAAAGGATCGCAAACCACCGGCAAGGGCGCCGGCGTGGGCCGGGTCACGATGGCCCAGATCCGCGAAATCGCCGAAAAGAAGATGGCAGACCTCAACGCCAATGACCTCGATGGGGCTTGCCGAATGCTGGTCGGCTCAGCCCGGTCGATGGGCCTCGAAGTGGTGGAGTGACAAGATGGCAAAGATCGGGAAACGGCTGAAGAAGGCCTATGAAGGGATCGATCCGGTAGCGGCCTATCCGCTCGGCGAGGCAGTCGAGTTGATCAAGGCTCGCGCCTCGGCAAAATTCGACGAGACCGTCGAAATCGCGATGAATCTGAACCTCGACCCACGCAAGCAGGACCAGAATCTGCGCGGCACCGTGATGCTGCCGCATGGCACCGGCAAAACCGTCCGCGTTGCCGTGTTCGCTCGCGGCGACCGGGCAAAGGAAGCCGCGGAGGCTGGCGCCGACCTCGTCGGCGCCGAGGATCTTGCCGAGAAGGTCCAGGCCGGACAGATCGAGTTTGATCGGGCGATCGCCACGCCCGATCTGATGGCGGTGGTCGGGCGGCTCGGAAAGATCCTCGGACCGCGTGGGCTGATGCCGAACCCGCGACTCGGCACGGTGACGCAAAACGTCGCGGAAGCGGTGCAGGCGGCAAAGGGCGGGCAGGTCGAGTTTCGCGCCGAAAAGGCCGGCCTCGTGCATGCCGGGGTGGGCAAGGCGAGCTTTACCGATGCGGCGCTTGCGGATAATGTGCGCGCCTTTGTCGGCGCGATCACCCGGGGCAAGCCCACCGGCGTCAGAGGCACCTATATCAAAAAGGTGAGTTTGAGTTCAACGATGGGGCCCGGGGTCAAGCTCGAATTGACTGATCTCGCAGGGGCCTAGAGGGCCAAGTGCGGTTTGGAGAACGGATTGGACCGAGCGCAAAAGCAGCGGCTGGTCGATAGCCTGCGGCGGGACCTTGAGGACGTCGTCTGCCTCGTGGTGACGCATCAGACGGGGCTCGATGTTGGCGAGGCGACGCTGTTGCGCCGGCAAGTGCGTGGCGCCGGAGCGCGTTTCCGGGTGACCAAGAACCGGCTCGCGCGACGCGCGCTCGCCGGCACCGCCTTCGAAGGCCTGTCGCCGCTGTTCATCGGCCCAACGGCAATTGCCTTTTCGCGAGATCCGGTCGCGGCTGCCAGGGTCGTAGTCGAATTCGCGAACCGCAGCCCGAAACTGACGATCGTCGGCGGCGGGCTTGCCGGCCGTTCGCTTGACGCGGCCGGAGTTAAGGAACTGGCCAGTCTTCCCTCGCTCGCCGAATTGCGCGGCAAGCTGGTCGGTTTGCTGGTCGCCCCGGCAAGCCGGTTGGCGGCCACGTTGCAGGCGCCGGCCGGGCAGCTCGCCCGGGTCTTCGCCGCGCGTGCGGAGGCCGCGGATATTCCGGGCTAACGGACTGCGACAGGATTGACGGAAAATCAGTACTTATTCCGGAATCAGGAGTGGAACATGCCGGACTTGGCAAAGTTGGTCGACGATCTCTCGGCGCTGAGTGTGCTCGAGGCCGCTCAGCTGTCGAAGATGCTGGAAGAGAAGTGGGGCGTCTCTGCCGCGGCACCGGTCGCGATCGCGGCGTTCGGCGGCGGCGCCGCGGCGCCGGCGGCCGAAGCGCCGCCGGAGCAGACCGAATTCGACGTGATCCTGGCGGCGATCGGCGACAAGAAAATCAATGTGATCAAGGAAGTGCGGGCTATCACCAGTCTCGGCCTTAAGGAGGCCAAGGACCTCGTCGAGGCGGCTCCCAAGCCGGTAAAGGAAGGCGTCAACAAGGAAGAGGCGGCAAAAATCAAAAAGCAGCTTGAAGACGCCGGCGCGACTGTCGAAATAAAGTAGGTCGATCACGACCCACTCTAGCAAACGCGGGCGGGTGTCTGCAGCGGCAGCGCCCGATTGCGAGATCTCCGGAGCCGGGGCGCGAAATGCCGCGCCCGCGGCGCTTTGTCGTCTAGCGCCTTGGTGCGGGCGGTTCGGGCGCGCCGGCGGCAGACCATGTCGAGGAGCATAGATGGCCATATCCTTCACCGGCAAAAAGCGCATCCGTAAAAGCTTTGGGCGCGTACCTGAGGTCGCGCCGATGCCAAATTTGATCGAGGTTCAGAAAAGCTCGTACGATCACTTTCTGCAAATGGGGGTGGCATCCGACGATCGTGTCAATGTCGGGCTGCAAGAAGTGCTGAAATCGATATTTCCGGTCCGTGATTTCTCGGACCGCGCGCAGCTGGAATTCGTGCGTTACGAGCTTGAGACGCCGAAATATGACGTCGACGAGTGCCAGCAACGGGGCATCACCTTCGCCGCCCCGCTCAAAGTTACGCTCCGCCTTGTCGTTTGGGATGTCGACGAAGATACCGGCTCGCGCTCGATCCGCGACATCAAGGAGCAGGATGTCTATATGGGTGATATGCCGCTGATGACGAAGAACGGTACCTTTATCATCAATGGCACCGAACGCGTGATCGTTTCGCAGATGCATCGCAGCCCCGGCGTGTTCTTCGACCACGACAAGGGCAAGACGCATTCCTCGGGAAAATATCTGTTCGCTGCCCGGGTAATACCGTATCGGGGATCATGGCTCGATTTCGAGTTCGACGCCAAGGACCATGTTTACGTGCGCATCGATCGGCGGCGCAAATTGCCGGCGACGACGTTGCTGATGGCCCTTGACGACGCAGGAAGCGAAAGACTGCGCGCCGACGGCGAGGCCGCAGGCCGGGCCGTGCAGCCGGGCGACATAAGCGGCATGTCGAAAGAGGAAATACTCGCGGGTTTCTATCGCACGGTGCTGTATCGGCGCGGCCCCCTGGGTTGGACGACGCCGTTCCGCGAGGAGCAGTTCAAGGGCAAGCTCGCGAGTGCGCTGCGCGACGCCGGCACTGGCGAGGTGGCGCTGGCCGAGGGCGAGCGCCTGACGCCGCGCGTGGCGCGGCGACTGCGCGAGGCGGGACTCAGCGAAATCCTGGCCGATAACGAGCAGCTGGTCGGCCGTTATCTCGCTGCCGACCTGATCAATGAGACGACCGGCGAAGTCTACTTCGAGGCTGGCGACGAGATCACCTCGACGACGCTTGGACAACTGGCCGAGGCTGGCATCGACGAACTGCCGGTGCTCGACATCGATCACGTCACGGTGGGCCCCTACATCCGCAACACACTTGCGCTCGACAAGAACGCGACCCGCGAGGATGCGTTGATCGACATCTACCGCGTCATGCGTCCCGGCGAGCCGCCGACGCTGGAGACCGCAGCGGCGCTGTTTAACGGCCTGTTTTTTGATTCCGAGCGCTACGACTTGTCGGCGGTCGGCCGGGTCAAGATGAACTCGCGCCTCGGCCTCGACACCGACGATTCGGTGCGCACTCTGCGCAAGGCGGACATCCTGGCGATCCTCAAGGTTTTGGTAGAACTGAAGGATGGACGCGGCGAAATCGACGATATCGACCATCTCGGCAACCGCCGAGTTCGCTCAGTCGGCGAACTCATGGAAAACCAATACCGCATCGGTCTCCTCCGCATGGAGCGGGCGATCCGCGAACGGATGAGTTCGGTCGAGATCGACACCGTGATGCCGCACGATCTGATCAACGCCAAACCGGCGGCGGCGTCGGTGCGGGAGTTTTTCGGCTCCTCGCAGCTGTCGCAATTCATGGATCAGACGAACCCGCTTTCCGAGATCACTCACAAGCGCCGGCTTTCGGCCTTGGGCCCCGGCGGCCTGACCCGCGAGCGCGCCGGGTTCGAGGTGCGCGATGTGCATCCGACGCATTACGGGCGAATCTGCCCGATCGAGACGCCGGAAGGTCCCAATATCGGCCTGATCAACAGCCTCGCGACCTACGCCCGGGTCAATCAATACGGCTTCATCGAGAGCCCCTACCGCAAGGTCGTCGGCGGCCGGGTCACCGATGAAGTCGTCTATCTCTCGGCGATGGACGAGGGCCGCTACGCGATTGCGCAGGCCAATGTCGAGACCGACGGCGATGGACGGATCGTGGCGGAACTGACCAACTGCCGCAAAGGCGGCGACTTCGTGATGCAGCGGCCGCAGGACATCGACCTGATCGACGTTTCGCCAAAGCAGCTCGTTTCGGTAGCGGCGGCACTCATTCCGTTCCTCGAGAACGATGACGCCAACCGGGCTCTGATGGGCTCGAACATGCAGCGCCAGGCGGTGCCGCTGATCCGCGCCGAAGCACCGCTCGTCGGTACCGGCATGGAGGAGACCGTCGCGCGCGATTCCGGCGTTACGATCATCGCGCGCCGGTCCGGCATTGTCGACCAGGTCGACGCCACCCGGATCGTGGTCCGTGCGACCGCTGAGGCCTCGGCGGCGGCTTCCGGCGTCGACATCTACAATCTGCTGAAATTTCAGCGCTCGAACCAGAACACCTGCATCACCCAGCGACCATTGGTCAAAGTCGGCGACCAGGTAAGGGCGGGCGACATCATCGGCGACGGCCCGTCGACCGAACTCGGCGAGTTGGCGCTTGGGCGGAACGTACTTTGCGCTTTCATGCCGTGGAACGGCTACAATTTCGAGGATTCGATCCTGATCTCGGAGCGCATCGTCTCGGACGACGTGTTTACCTCTATCCATATCGAAGAATTCGAGGTAATGGCGCGCGATACCAAACTCGGTCAGGAAGAGATCACACGCGACATCCCGAATGTCGGGGAAGAAGCGCTCAAGGACCTGGACGAAGCGGGCATCGTCTATATCGGCGCCGAGGTCAAGCCGGGAGACATTCTGGTCGGCAAAGTCACCCCCAAGGGCGAGTCGCCGATGACGCCCGAGGAAAAACTGCTGCGCGCGATCTTCGGCGAGAAGGCGTCCGACGTCCGAGACACCTCTTTGCGTTTGCCGCCGGGCGTCTCCGGCACGATCGTCGAGGTCCGCGTCTTTTCTCGCCGCGGCGTCGACAAGGACGAGCGTGCACTGGCGATCGAACGCGCCGAGATCGAGCGTCTCGCCAAGGATCGCGATGACGAGCGCGCCATCCTCGAACGCAGTTTTGCGGCCCAACTCAAGGAGTTGGTGCTCGGCGAGGTGGCGGTCGGCGGGCCCCGGGGAATGAAACTGGGGACAGAGATTAGCGAGGCGGTGCTCGACGAGATCGCGCCGGCGCTGTGGAAGCAGATCTCGATCCGCGACGACGCGCGCATGGCCGACGTCGAGACGTTGAAACGCAACCTCGACCGGGCGGTCGCCGAACTGACGGCGCGCTTCGAAAACAAGGTTGAAAAGCTGCAGCGCGGCGACGAGCTGCCGCCAGGCGTCATGAAAATGGTCAAGGTCTTCGTCGCCGTGAAGCGCAAGCTGCAGCCCGGCGATAAGATGGCCGGCCGGCATGGCAACAAGGGCGTCATCTCCCGGATTATGCCTTGCGAGGACATGCCCTATCTCGAGGATGGCACCCCGGTCGACATCGTGTTGAACCCGCTGGGCGTGCCGAGCCGGATGAATGTCGGTCAGATCCTCGAGACGCATCTCGGCTGGGCTTCGGCCGAACTCGGTCGCCGGATCAACGAGGTGCTCGCCGGCCTGCGGCGCAACGGCGACGGCGAGTTGCGGGGGCTTCTCGACGGGATCTATCAGGGAGCCGAGAACCGGCAGATCGCCGCCTTGTCAACAGACGAACTGGCCGAACTCGCCGGCAACTTGGTGCACGGCGTGCCGGTGGCCACCCCGGTCTTCGACGGCGCCAGCGAGCCCGACATCGACGCCATGCTCAAGCAGGCGGGGCTCTCGCCTTCGGGCCAGGTGACTCTGATCGACGGGCGCACAGGCGAGCCCTTCGACCGTAAGGTGACCGTCGGCTACATTTATATGATGAAGCTGCACCATCTCGTCGATGACAAGATTCACGCGCGCTCGATTGGACCCTACAGCCTAGTTACCCAGCAGCCGCTCGGCGGCAAGGCGCAATTCGGCGGCCAGCGGTTCGGGGAGATGGAGGTGTGGGCCCTCGAAGCCTACGGTGCGGCCTATTCCTTGCAGGAGATGCTGACGGTCAAGTCGGACGACGTGTCCGGCCGCACCAAGGTGTACGAGGCGATCGTCCGCGGTGACGACAATTTTGAGGCCGGCATACCGGAATCGTTCAATGTGCTGGTCAAGGAGCTGCGCTCGCTCGGTCTCAACGTCGAGCTTGAGCAGCGCAATTACTAACGCAAGCCGCCAAGACAGCGTCATGCGAATTTCTTTGTCGGTCGGCGCCGCGCCGGCGCAGGGCCGGTCTCGAACCCGATGCTGCCGGCCATGGCCTGCCCCGGCGGGCGTCACGACGAATGTGAAAGGGGTCGCGCATGAATGAATTGATGAACATCTTTGGGCAAGTCAGCGGCCCGCAGAGCTTCGACCAGATCCGCATCTCGATCGCCAGTCCTGAGCGCATCCGATCCTGGTCTTTCGGCGAGATCAAAAAGCCGGAAACGATCAATTACCGGACGTTCAAGCCGGAGCGCGACGGCCTGTTCTGCGCCCGGATCTTTGGGCCGATCAAGGATTACGAATGCTTGTGCGGCAAGTACAAGCGCATGAAGTATCGTGGCATCATCTGCGAAAAATGCGGTGTCGAGGTCACGTTATCGAAGGTGCGCCGCGACCGCATGGGTCATATCGAACTGGCCTCGCCGGTCGCCCACATCTGGTTCCTAAAGTCGCTACCGAGCCGCATTGGTCTGTTGCTCGACATGACGCTGAAGGATCTCGAGCGCGTTCTGTACTTCGAGAACTACATCGTCATCGAACCCGGGCTCACCCCGCTGAAGCAGCACCAGCTGCTGAGCGAGGATGAGTATCTGGCGGCGCAGGACGAATACGGCGACGATCAGTTTACCGCGGCAATCGGCGCCGAAGCGCTGCGCGCCATCCTCTCGGCCATCGATCTCAAGGAAGAACGCGAGAAGCTGCGAACCGATCTGCGGGAGACGAGTTCGGAGGCGCGGCGCAAGAAGCTCGTTAAGCGCCTCAAGCTCGTCGAGGCCTTCATCGAGTTCGAACAGCCGGCCGGAGTGGATGATCCTCGAGGTGGTGCCGGTGATCCCGCCGGAACTGAGGCCGCTCGTGCCACTCGATGGCGGCCGCTTTGCAACCTCCGACTTGAACGACCTTTACCGCCGCGTCATCAATCGCAACAACCGCCTGAAGCGGCTGATCGAACTGCGCGCGCCCGACATTATCGTGCGCAACGAAAAGCGCATGTTGCAGGAGGCCGTCGATGCGCTCTTCGACAACGGCCGGCGCGGGCGGATCATCACGGGGGCCAACAAGCGGCCGCTGAAGTCGCTCTCCGACATGCTGAAAGGCAAGCAGGGCCGCTTCCGTCAAAACCTCCTCGGCAAGCGCGTCGACTATTCCGGGCGCTCGGTCATCGTCGTCGGCCCCGAACTGAAGCTGCAACAATGCGGCCTGCCGAAGAAGATGGCGCTCGAGCTGTTCAAGCCGTTCATCTATTCGAAACTCGAGCTCTATGGCCTCGCCAGCACGATCAAGGCGGCAAAACGCATGGTCGAGAAGGAGCGGCCGGAGGTCTGGGACATTCTCGAGGAGGTCATCCGCGAGCATCCGGTCCTGTTGAACCGCGCGCCGACCCTGCACCGTCTCGGGATCCAGGCATTCGAGCCGGTGCTGATCGAGGGCAAGGCGATCCAGCTGCATCCGCTCGTCTGCACCGCGTTCAACGCCGATTTCGACGGCGACCAAATGGCCGTCCATGTCCCGCTCTCGCTCGAGGCACAGCTCGAGGCGCGGGTCCTGATGATGTCGACCAACAACATTCTTTCGCCAGCAAACGGCAAGCCGATCATCGTGCCGTCGCAAGACATCGTCCTTGGCCTCTATCACATCTCGATGGAACGCGAGAGCGAAAAGGGCGAGGGTATGGTGTTCGGCAGCATCGGCGAGATCGAGCAGGCGCTCGAGGCCAAGGCGGTGTCGCTGCATGCCCGCATCAAGGCCCGCTATAACGGGGTCGACGCGGACGGCAAGCCGGTGGTGCAGCGCATCGAGACGACGCCGGGGCGCATGCTGCTGTCCGAAATTCTGCCGCGCGTTCCGGCGATTGGCTTCGAACTGATCAACACGTTGCTGACCAAGAAGGAAATCAGCAACGTCATCGACCAGGTTTACCGGCACTGCGGCCAGAAGGAGACCGTGATCTTCTGCGACCGGCTGATGACGCTCGGCTTTCAGCAGGCCTGCAAGGCTGGGATATCGTTCGGCAAGGATGATCTGATCATCCCCGAGGCAAAGCGGCGCCTGGTTGCCGAGGCGCAAGAGCAGGTCAAGCAATACGAACAGCAGTATCAGGACGGCCTGATTACCCAAGGCGAAAAATACAACAAGGTCGTCGACGTCTGGTCGCGCTGCACGGACCGTGTCGCCGAGGAGATGCTCAAGATGATCCGCTCGGCGCCGCCAGGCGAGCCGATCAACTCAGTGTGGATGATGTCGGATTCCGGGGCCCGTGGCTCGGCGGCGCAAATCAAGCAGCTGGCGGGGATGCGCGGCCTGATGGCCAAACCGTCGGGTGAGATCATCGAGACGCCGATCATCTCGAACTTCAAGGAGGGGCTGACCGTCCTTGAATACTTCAATTCGACGCATGGCGCACGCAAGGGTCTGGCCGATACGGCGCTGAAGACCGCGAATTCGGGTTATCTGACGCGCCGTCTCGTCGATGTCGCGCAAGATGCGATCATCACAGAGGAAGATTGCGGCACGATGCGCGGGCTGGCGACGAGTGCCGTCATCGAGGGCGGCGAGGTCATCGCACCGCTCGCCGATCGCATTCTGGGCCGGACGGCGGCAGTGGACGTCGTCGATCCGTTGAGCGGGGAAGCCGTGCTCGCCGCCGGAGATTTGATCGACGAGGATGCGGTAGACCGTATCGAGCGCGCGGGCGTCGACACCGTGACGATCCGATCGGTGCTGACCTGCGAATCGCATATCGGGGTCTGCGGCAAATGCTACGGCCGCGATCTGGCGCGCGGGACTGTCGTCAATATCGGCGAGGCAGTCGGCGTCATCGCTGCGCAATCGATCGGCGAACCGGGCACCCAATTGACGATGCGCACCTTCCATATCGGCGGCGCGGCACAGCGCGGTGCCGAGCAATCCTCGGTCGAGGCGGCCCTCGACGCGACGGTCGAGGTCGTCAACCGCAACGTCGTGATCAACTCGACCGGGACGCCGGTGATCATGGGCCGCAACTGCGAAATTGTGCTGTCCGACGAGGCGGGTCGGGAGAAGGCGCGTCACCGGATCCCCTATGGCGCGCGGCTGCTTGCCGACCAGGGAGCCAAGGTCAAACGCGGCGACCGCCTCGCGGAATGGGACCCGTACACGATTCCGATCATTACCGAGAAGGACGGGATCGCCCATTACGTCGATCTAATCGAGGGCGTATCGATGCGCGAGGTCGTCGACGAGGCTACCGGCATCTCGTCGAAGGTGGTCATCGATTGGAAACAGCAGCCCCGCGGCGGCGAATTGCGCCCGCGCATCACCTTGCGCGATGAGGCGGGCACCGTGCTGACCCTCGGCAACGGGCTTGAGGCGCGCTATTTCATGTCCGTCGATGCGATCCTATCGGTCGACGCTGGGGCGCATGTCCAGGCCGGCGACGTGCTGGCGCGCATCCCCCGCGAATCCTCGAAGACGCGCGACATTACAGGTGGTCTGCCGCGCGTCGCCGAACTGTTCGAAGCCCGCAAGCCGAAGGACTTCGCGATCATCAGCGAAAGCGATGGCCGCGTCGAATTCGGCAAGGATTACAAGACCAAACGCCGCATCATCGTGGTCCCGACCGAGGAGGGCGCAGAGCCGGTCGAATACCTGATCCCCAAGGGCAAGCACATCAGCGTGCAGGAAGGGGATTACGTACAAAAGGGCGATTTGTTGATGGATGGCAACCGGGTGCCGCACGACATCCTGCGGATCCTCGGGGTCGAGGCGCTGGCGAGTTATCTGATCAACGAGATCCAGGAGGTCTACCGGTTGCAGGGTGTTCGCATCAACGACAAGCACATCGAGGTGATCGTGCGGCAGATGCTGCAAAAGGTGGAAATCGAGGATCCGGGCGAAACGACTTTGCTCGCCGGCGAGCAGGTCGACCGCGCCGAGTTCGATTATGAGAACGGCAAAGTCCAGAAAGAAAGGCTGCCGCCAGCGATCTCCCATCCGGTGCTGCAGGGCATCACCAAGGCGAGCCTGCAGACGAGTTCGTTCATCTCTGCCGCGTCGTTCCAGGAGACGACCCGCGTGCTCACCGAGGCGGCCGTCTCGGGTCGGGTCGATATGCTGGCCGGGCTCAAGGAGAACGTCATCGTCGGACGCCTGATACCGGCCGGAACCGGCAGTGTCATCGCCCGGCTGCGCGAGATTGCCGCCGAGCGCGATCGGGAGCGTGCGGCGATCGTGGCAAATGAAGAGGCCGCACAGCTCGTCGAACCGGACAAGCGCACGGCCTGACCCGCCGCCGCGGAATCGGCTCGTTTCGAGCGGGCCATTCCGCGGTGGAGCTGGCGGGAGGCAACGCGCCGGCGCTGGCCGGACCTGCGCTCCGTCGAACGGCCAATCGGTGAAAACGGGCTGAAATGCGGGTCCGGCGCGTGCCCCTCGCTAACGCGCTTGACCCGCCGGGCGCCTCTCCATATATGGAGGCGCTCTTATTGGGCTGGCGGTAGGAAGCCACCTAGACGCAGCTTACTCGCCCTTCAATGGCTCGGCGCCTTTGTGAGACGGCGCGGCAATACCAGTGGGTTGGAACTCGGCCACCGCTCCGACGCGAGATGGGCGTCGCGCGGTGGCCGTGTTTGACGAGGTCATGACGATGCCGACGATAAACCAATTGATCCGCAATCCACGCCGTCCGGTGGTCGCGCGCAACAAGGTACCGGCGATGGAAGCTTGCCCGCAGAAGCGGGGGGTATGCACGCGGGTCTACACGACGACCCCAAAGAAGCCGAACTCGGCGTTGCGCAAGGTAGCGCGCGTCCGGCTGACTAACGGGTTCGAGGTCACGAGCTACATTCCGGGCGAGGGGCACAACTTGCAGGAGCATTCTGTCGTACTTATTCGCGGTGGGAGGGTTAAAGACCTGCCGGGCGTGCGCTACCATATCA
Source organism: uncultured Alphaproteobacteria bacterium (assembly GCA_963790875.1). Taxonomy (GTDB): domain Bacteria; phylum Pseudomonadota; class Alphaproteobacteria; order ATCC43930; family CGMCC-115725; genus AP-15. The sequence continues at coordinate 42,899 of CAWBQT010000008.1, read as the reverse complement.
TTCGCGGCACGCTCGATACGCAGGGCGTCAAAGACCGCCGGCAGCGGCGCTCGAAATACGGCGCGAAGCGTCCAAGATAGGAGGGCAAGATGTCGCGCCGCCGCGCCGCGGTCAAACGCGAGGTGCTGCCGGACGCCAAGTTCGGCGACGCCGTGCTGACCAAATTCATGAACTGCCTGATGTACGAAGGCAAGAAATCAGTTGCCGAGCGGATCGTCTACGGGGCTTTTGACCGCATCAGCAAACGGAGCGGCCAGGACCCGTTGCGCGTCTTTCACGATGCGCTCGGCAATGTCCGTCCGGCAGTCGAGGTTCGTTCGCGCCGCGTCGGCGGGGCCACCTATCAAGTGCCGGTCGAAGTCCGGCCGGACCGGAGCCAGGCGTTGGCGATCCGATGGATCATCACGAGCTCGCGCGGTCGGTCGGAGAATACGATGGAGGAGCGGCTGTCGGGCGAACTCCTCGACGCCGCCAATAATCGCGGCGTCGCCGTCAAGCGGCGGGAGGATACGCACCGGATGGCCGACGCCAACAAGGCGTTCTCGCATTATCGCTGGTAGGGCGCGGGCGGCGGTTTCTATTGCAATCCCAAAGGGCGGCGCCGCGGCGCTGCCGGAGCGTTTCTCCATGGCACGCATCACACCCCTCGAGCGCTATCGGAATATCGGCATCATGGCGCACATCGATGCCGGCAAAACGACGACGACCGAGCGGATCCTCTACTACACCGGACGGTCCTACAAATTGGGCGAGGTGCACGAGGGCACCGCGACGATGGATTGGATGGCGCAGGAGCAGGAGCGCGGCATCACGATCACGTCTGCTGCCACCACCTGCTTTTGGCAGGACTGCCGGATCAACATCATCGACACGCCCGGCCATGTCGATTTCACGATCGAGGTGGAGCGCAGCCTGCGCGTGCTCGATGGCGCGGTGGCCGTGTTCGATTCGGTCGCCGGCGTCGAACCGCAATCCGAGACGGTCTGGCGTCAGGCCGACAAATACGGCGTGCCGCGGATTTGCTTCGTCAACAAGATGGACCGCATCGGCGCCGATTTCCCACGCTGCATTGCGATGATCGACGACCGTCTCGGCGCCCGGCCGCTGGCGCTGCAGATGCCGATCGGGGTCGAGGCCGATTTTGCCGGCGTCGTCGACCTCGTCGGCATGCGCGCGATCATCTGGCGCGACGAGACCTTGGGCGCAAAATTCGACATCGTCGAGATTCCGCCATCGATGCTGGCCGAGGCGAAATCGATGCGCGCCAAGCTCGTCGAGGCCGCCGTCGAACAGGATGACGCGGCGCTCGAGGCTTATCTCGGCGGCGAAGAGCCGTCGACCCAGACACTTGAGCGCTGCATTCGCAGCGGCACGATCAGCGGTGCCTTTGTCCCGGTGCTGTGTGGCTCCGCATTCAAGAACAAGGGTGTGCAGCCGCTGCTCGATGCCGTCATCGCGTATCTGCCGGCGCCGACCGACGTCGCCTCGATCAAAGGCGTCAGAATGGGTAAGAACGAGACCGTCCTGCGGCACTCTTCGGACGACGAGCCTTTCGCTGGGCTGGCCTTCAAGATCATGACCGATCCCTTCGTCGGTTCGTTGACGTTCGTCCGCGTTTATTCGGGGGTGTTGTCGAGCGGCAGCCAAGTGCTGAACAGCGTCAAGAACGGTCGTGAGCGCATCGGCCGCATGCTGCAAATGCACGCAAATCATCGGGAGGACATCAAGGAAGCGCGCGCCGGCGACATCGTGGCGCTGGCGGGACTGAAGAACACGACGACCGGCGATACGCTTTGCGATCCAAGCGACCCTGTCATTCTGGAGCGTATGGAATTTCCGGAGCCGGTCATCGAAATTGCGGTCGAGCCCAAGACAAAGGGCGATCAGGAAAAGATGGGCCAGGCGCTCGCGCGTCTGGCAACCGAGGATCCCTCCTTCCGAGTGACGGTCGACCAGGAAAGCGGGCAGACCGTTATCAAGGGCATGGGCGAACTGCACCTAGAGATCATCGTCGACCGAATGAAGCGTGAGTTCAAAGTCGATGGCAATGTCGGCGCGCCGCAGGTCGCGTATCGCGAAACAATCACCCGTACCGCCGAGGTCGACCACACGCACAAGAAGCAGACCGGCGGCGCAGGCCAGTTCGCCCGGGTCAAGCTGCGCTTTGAGCCGTTGCCGGCGGGGTCGGGCTTTGAGTTTGAAAATGCCGTTGTCGGCGGCACCGTGCCGAAGGAGTATGTGCCCGGCGTGGAGAAGGGCTTGAGAGCGTCGACCGAAACGGGCGTCCTCGCCGGCTTTCCGGTCATTGATCTCAAGGTCATCCTGTTCGACGGCGCCTATCACGACGTTGATTCGAGCGTGCTCGCCTTTGAAATCGCTGCCCGGGCGGCTTTCAAGGAGGGCGTCATGCGGGCCGCCCCGAAATTGCTCGAACCGGTAATGCGGGTGGAGGTCGTGACGCCCGAATTGTATATGGGCGACGTCATCGGCGATCTGAACAGCCGACGCGGCCAAGTGACTGGCATGGATACGCGCGGCAACGCGCGGGTCATCGACGCGATGGTGCCGTTGGCCAACATGTTCGGCTATGTCAATACGTTGCGCTCAATGAGCCAGGGCCGCGCCCAATATACGATGCATTTCGATCATTATGAGCAGGTGCCTCAGGCCGTGGCGGACGAAGTCCGCGCCAAGATGGCCTGACAATCGGAGAAGAAGTCGATGTCGAAGGCGAGGTATCAGCGGACGAAGCCGCATTGCAACATCGGGACGATTGGTCACATCGACCATGGCAAGACGACGTTGACGGCGGCGATCACGAAGGTTCTGGCGGAGAGCGGCGGGGCGACGTTTGTGCCGTTTGACCAGATCGACAAGGCGCCGGAGGAGCGGGCGCGGGGGATCACGATCGCGACGGCGCATGTCGAATACGAGACGACGAACCGGCACTACGCGCATGTCGACTGCCCGGGTCATGCCGATTATGTGAAGAACATGATCACCGGGGCGGCGCAGATGGACGGGGCGATATTGGTGGTGTCGGCGGCGGACGGTCCGATGCCGCAGACGCGCGAGCACATTCTGCTGGCGCGGCAGGTCGGGGTGCCGTCGCTGGTGGTGTACATGAACAAGGTGGACATGGTCGACGATCCGGAATTGCTGGATCTGGTGGAACTGGAGATGCGCGAGCTGTTGAGTTCCTATCAGTTTCCGGGGGACGACCTGCCGGTGGTGCGGGGCTCGGCGCTGTTTGCGCTGGAGGGCAAGAACCCGGAGCAGGGTCGGGCCTCGATCCTGGAGTTGATGAAGGCGGTTGACGAGTACATCCCGCAGCCGGAGCGGGCCAAGGACCGGCCGTTTTTGATGCCGATCGAGGATGTGTTCACGATCTCGGGGCGGGGCACGGTGGTGACCGGGCGTGTCGAGCGGGGCGTGGTCAAGGTCGGCGACGAGGTCGAGATCGTCGGCTTGCGGCCGACGGCGAAGACGGTGGCGACCGGGGTCGAGATGTTCCGCAAGCTGCTGGACCAGGGCGAGGCGGGGGACAATATCGGGGTGTTGTTGCGCGGCACCAAGCGCGAGGAGGTGGAGCGCGGCCAGGTGTTGGCGGCGCCGGGGTCGATCACGCCGCATACGCGGTTTCAGTGCGAGGCCTACATCCTGACGAAGGAGGAGGGCGGTCGGCACACGCCGTTTTTCGGCAATTACCGGCCACAATTTTACTTTCGGACGACCGATGTGACCGGCACGGTGCATCTGCCGGAAGGGACCGAGATGGTGATGCCGGGCGACAACGTGTCGATGGAGGTCGAGCTGATCGCGCCGATCGCCATGGACGAGGGGCTGCGCTTTGCCATCCGCGAAGGCGGCCGCACCGTCGGCGCCGGCGTCGTCGCCAAAATCATCAAATGAGCGAAACTAAACGACAATCCAGTACTGGGAATGGAACCGCCTGATGGAAAGCCAAAACATCCGCATACGCTTGCGCGCGTATGATCATCGGGTGCTCGACCAGTCGACGAGCGAGATCGTGAATACCGCCAAGCGCACCGGCGCGCGCGTCCGCGGCCCCATCCCGTTGCCGACCAAGATCGAGAAATACACCGTGCTGCGTTCGCCGCACATCGACAAGAAATCGCGCGAACAGTTCGAGATTCGCACCCACAAGCGGGTGCTCGACATTGTCGATCCGACGCCGCAGACGGTCGACGCTCTGATGAAGCTCGATCTGGCCTCCGGCGTCGATGTCGAGATCAAGCTCTGAGCAAACGGCGATGCGCACCGGCCTTCTTGCCCGCAAGCTCGGCATGACCCGGATCTTCGCCGAAGACGGTAACCATGTGCCGGTAACGGTGCTTCTTGTCGAAGATTGCCGCGTCGTAAGCGTTCGGACGCACGAAAAAGACGGCTATTGGGCGCTGCAGCTTGGGGTTGGCGCGGCGAAAGTGAAGAACGTATCGAAGGCGCAACGCGGCCATTTTGCGAGCGCCAAGGTCGAGCCGAAGTCGCGGCTCGCAGAGTTCCGCATATCGGAAGATGCCGTGCTTGAGGTGGGCACCGAGATCACCGCTGCGCATTTCGTGCCCGGGCAGCGCGTCGACGTAACCGGGATCAGCATTGGCAAGGGTTTTTCCGGAGCCATGAAACGGCATAATTTCGGCGGCTTGCGGGCGACGCACGGGGTGTCGGTTTCGCACCGCAGCCATGGCTCGACCGGACAACGCCAATCGCCGGGCAAGACCTTCAAGAACAAGAAGATGGCCGGGCATCTCGGGGCCGAGCGAGTGACCACGCAAAGCCTCGAAGTGATCGCCGCCGACGCGCAACGCGGCGTCATCATGATCAAGGGCTCGGTACCGGGCAGCCCCGGCGGCTATGTCCGCATCGCCGACGCCGTCAAGCGCAAAATGCCCGAGAGCTTGCCGTTCCCGGCAGCATTGCGCGAGGCGCCGGCGCCCGTCGGGGAGTTGGCGGAACAGGCCGCGCCGTGAAGCTCGTCGTCCGCAATCTCGACAACGAGGAGGTTGGCGAAATCGAACTCGCCGAGGCGGTGTTCGGGCTGCCGGTCCGCCGGGACATCCTCGCCCGCGTCGTCAATTGGCAGCTGGCCAAGCGCCGTGCCGGCACCCATAAGACCAAGGGCATCAGCGACGTTCGGGGTACGACGAAGAAACCCTACAAACAGAAAGGGACCGGTCGCGCCCGACAGGGCAGCCTGCGTTCCCCGCAGTTCCGCGGCGGCGCGCGGATCTTTGGTCCGGTCGTGCGCAGTCATGCCTTTGACCTGCAGAAAAAGGTGCGTCGCCTCGGTCTCAAAACGGCCCTGTCGGCCAAGCACGGCGAAGGCAAGCTCGTGGTCATAGATGCGGCGCGGGTCGCCGAGGCGAAAACCAAGGCGTTGCGGACCCGATTCTCCGCCCTCGGCTGGGCGTCGGTGCTGATCATCGACGGCCCCGTCGTCGACGCGGCCTTCGCCCGTGCCGCCCGCAACCTGCCGCAGGTCGATGTGCTGCCGCAGCAGGGAGCGAATGTCTACGACATCCTGCATCGCGACACGCTCGTCTTGACGCGCGAGGCCGTCGCGCTTTTGGAGGCGCGCCTCATATGAGCCGGTTCCGCGTTATTCCGCGCACGCGGCCGCAGCTCACCCGGCAGCAGATGTACGATCTCATTCGCTCTCCGGTGATCACCGAAAAGGCGACGAACGTGTCGGAATACGACCAGGTGATCTTCCGTGTACCATTGACCGCAACGAAGCGCGAGGTCAGGGCGGCGATTGAAGGGCTGTTTAATGTCGAGGTGCGCGCCGTCAATACGATCCGCGTGATGGGCAAGCTGAAGCGGTTTCGCGGCCGGCTCGGCCGGCGTTCGGATTACAAGAAGGCGATCGTCACCCTTGGCAGCGGCCAGAGGATCGACGTGACGACGGGAATATGAAGGCGAAGGATTTGCCGCCATGGCTCTGAAGACCTTCAACCCGACCACCCCCTCGCAGCGGCAGCGGGTGAGCGTCGACCGGCGCGAGTTGTGGAAGGGAAAGCCGGTCAGGGCGCTGACCGAAGGTCTTCGCGGGAAGGGCGGTCGCAACAACGCCGGGCGGATCACCGTGCGTTGGCGCGGCGGCGGACACAAGCGGCGTTATCGGATTGTCGATTTCAAGCGGCTCAAGATCAACACGCCGGCCGTGGTCGAACGCCTCGAATACGATCCCAACAGGACCGCGTTTATCGCGCTCATTCGCTATCAGGATGGCGAACGCGCCTACATTTTGGCGCCGCAGCGGCTGCGCGCCGGCGACACGGTCGTTTCCGGTGAGAAAGTCGATGTGAAGCCGGGCAACGCCATGCCGATGTACAGCATGCCGGTCGGCACGATCATCCACAATGTCGAAATGAAGCCTGGCAAGGGCGGCCAGATCGCCCGTTCGGCCGGGACCTACGCCCAGTTCGTCGGGCGCGACCAAGGCTATGCGTTGTTGCGCCTGTCGTCCGGCGAACTGCGCATGGTGCGTGCCGAGTGCCGGGCAACGATCGGTGCGGTCTCGAACCCCGACCAACAGAATGTCGTAATCGGCAAGGCCGGGCGCAACCGTTGGCTCGGTCGTCGGCCGTCGGTTCGCGGCGTGGCGATGAACCCGATCGATCATCCCCATGGCGGCGGCGAAGGCCGCACTTCCGGCGGTCGCCATCCGGTCACCCCTTGGGGCAAGCCGACGAAAGGCAAAAAGACGCGCCAGAACAAAGCGACCGATCGGCTGATCGTCCGGCGTCGCAACAAGCGCTAGCGGAGAACGGAGTGCACCAGTGACCCGCTCGGTTTGGAAGGGGCCTTTCGTCGACGGCTATTTGTTGAAGAAGGCCGAGGAGGTGCGGCGCTCCGGCCGCAACCAGGTGATACGGACATGGTCGCGTCGCTCGACGATTTTTCCGCAGTTTGTCGGCCTCACCTTCGGCGTCTACAACGGTCACAAATTCATCCCGGTCTTGGTGACCGAAAATATGATCGGACACAAGCTCGGCGAATTTTCGCCGACCCGCACCTTCTATGGCCACGCCGGCGACAAGAAGGCCAGGAGGTCCTGAAATGGGCAAGCCGGGCGCGGCGCGCCGACTCGAGGACAACGAGGCCCTGGCAAGCCTACTCGGGCTGCGGACGAGCGCGCGCAAGCTGAACCTCGTTGCCCGTGCGATCCGCGGGAAGAGCGTCGCGGCGGCGCTGGCGGAGCTGACTTTTTCGCATCGCCGCATCGCCGGCGATGTCAAGAAGGCGCTGCAATCGGCGATCGCCAACGCCGAGAACAACCATCAGCTCGATGTCGACCGCCTCTACGTAAAGGAAGCGACGGTCGGCCGTGCTTTCGTGTTGAAGCGGTTTCACACCCGCGGTCGCGGCCGCTCGGCCCGCGTCGAAAAACATTTCGCGCATCTCACCGTTGTCGTCCGGGAGCACCCGGAAGACGCCGGCTGAAGAGGACAGCAAAAAGATGGGTCAGAAAGTCAACCCGATCGGGCTGCGGCTCGGCATCAATCGCACCTGGGATTTGCGCTGGTTCGCGCGCAAGGAGTACGGCAATTTGCTGCTCGACGATCTCGGGCTGCGGAAGTTCCTGCAGCGGCGTCTCACGCAGGCGGGTCTGTCGCGCATTATCATTGAACGCGCCGCGCGTAAGAGCCGTATCACACTGCATTCGGCGCGGCCGGGGGTCATCATCGGCAAGAAGGGTGTCGACATCGAAAAACTGCGCGCCGATATCGCGAAGGTTACCACCAGCGAAGTCAGCCTCAATATCGTCGAGATCCGCAAGCCGGAGATCGACGCCAAGCTGATCGCCGAGGGCATCGCGCAGCAACTCGAACGACGCGTCGCTTTCCGCCGCGCCATGAAGCGTGCGGTGCAGTCGGCGATCCGCCTCGGCGCCCAAGGCATCAGGATCAATTGTTCGGGGCGCCTCGGGGGCGCTGAAATTGCTCGCATGGAGTGGTACCGGGAGGGCCGGGTGCCACTCCATACCTTGCGCGCCGACGTCGATTTCGGTTATGGCACCGCCAAGACCACCTATGGCGTTTGCGGCGTCAAGGTGTGGGTCTTCAAGGGCGAGATCCTCGCGCACGATCCGATGGCGCAAGAAAAGCGGCTCAACGAGGCGCCGCCGGCGAGCCATGAGCGCGGCCGGCGCGAGGCGCTGGGGTAAGGACGCCATGCTCAGTCCGAAACGCAGCAAGTACCGTAAGGCGCACAAGGGGCGGGTGCACGGCCTCGCTAAGGCGGGCACGACGCTCAATTTCGGCGCCTTCGGGCTGAAGTCGGCCGATCCCGCGCGGCTGACGGCGCGCCAGATTGAGGCGGCGCGACGCGCGATCACGCGCCATATCCGCCGTGCCGGCCGCGTTTGGATCCGTGTCTTTCCCGACGTGCCGGTCTCGTCGAAGCCCGCCGAGGTTCGCATGGGGAGTGGCAAGGGATCGCCGGAATTCTGGATCTGCCGAGTAAAGCCCGGCCGCATCATGTTCGAACTCGACGGTGTCTCGATCGAGACCGCCCGCGAAGCCTTCGCCCTCGCGGCTGCGAAGCTGCCGATGGAGACCCGGTTCGTCATGCGCCAGGGCGAGGAGCCGGCCTGATGAAGGCGGCGGACATCAGGACCAAGACCGACGACGAGCTCGTGGAACAGCTCGACTTGCTTGGCAAGGAGATTTTTAACTTGCGCTTTCAGCGAGCCAACGGGCAGCTCGAAAACACGGCTCGGGTGCGGCAGGCCCGGCGCGACATCGCCCGCATCAAGACGATCGTCGGCGAGCGTCGGCGCTCCGGATCCTGAAAGAGATCGACATGTCCAAACGCATCCTTCAAGGGATCGTCGTCAGCGACGCCTGCGACAAGACCGTCATCGTTCGGGTAGAGCGCCGTGTCATGCACCCGATCTACAAAAAATTCGTTACCACCTCCAAGAAATACGCCGCGCATGACGCCGGTAATCGCCATCGGATAGGCGAGGCAGTGCGCATCGAGGAAAGTCGGCCGATTTCGAAAACCAAACATTGGGTCGTGCTCGAGCGGGGGGGCGATGGCGCAACCGAGCCGCCCGGCTCGGTCGAATTAGAGGTGGGCGGCGCATGATCCAGATGCAGACCAACCTCGACGTCGCCGACAATTCCGGGGCGCGGCGGGTGCAGTGCATCAAGGTGCTCGGCGGGTCCAAGCGCAAGACGGCGTCCGTCGGCGACGTGATCATCGTTTCGGTCAAGGAGGCGATTCCCCGCGGTCGGGTCAAGAAGGGCGACGTGCATCGCGCGGTCATCGTGCGTACGGCCAAGGAAATCCGACGCACCGACGGGAGCGCGATCCGCTTCGACCGCAATGCGGCAGTGCTGATCACGCAACAGGGCGAACCGATTGGCACGCGCATCTTTGGTCCGGTGACCCGCGAGCTGCGGGCGCGGCGCTTTATGAAGATCGTGTCGCTGGCTCCGGAAGTGCTTTGAGCCAGCGGGGTGAGGCGATGTCAAAGCTGAAGATCAAGAAGGGTGACACGGTCGTCGTGATCAGCGGGCGCGATAAGGGCAAGACCGGCGAGGTTCTGCGCGTCCTGCCGGCGGAACAGCGGGCTGTCGTCCAGGGCGTCAACATCGCTAGGCGCCACACCAAGCCGCGCATGGGCGAGCCCGGCGGCATCGTAGAGAAGGAGCTGGCGCTGCATATTTCGAACATCGCCCATATCGACCCTGCGTCGGGCAAGCCGACCCGGATCGGCTACAAGCTCCTTGGTGATGGCCGCAAGGTGCGGTTCGCGCGACGCTCGGGCGAAACCTTGGACAGGTGAGAGATGAGTGCGCCTCGTCTGCAGGAGCTTTACGAGAGCTCGGTCCGTCCGGCGTTGATGCAACAGTTCGGCTACACGAACCGGATGCAGGTGCCGCGCCTCGAGAAAATTGTCGTCAATATGGGGGTCGGCGAGGCGGTGCAGGACGCGAAGAAAGCGGAGGCGGCGGCCGGTGAACTGACGGCGATCACTGGACAGCGGCCGGTGATCACCCGGGCCAAGCGGTCGATTGCGACCTTCAAGCTGCGCGAGGGGATGCCAATCGGCTGCAAAGTGACGTTGCGCCGGCAGCGCATGTATGAGTTTCTCGATCGGCTTATCAATGTGGCGCTACCGCGGGTCCGCGATTTTCGCGGCATTTCCGGCAACAGCTTCGACGGACGCGGCAACTTCGCGCTCGGGCTCAGAGAGCAAATCGTCTTTCCCGAGATCGATTACGATCGCGTCGATGCGGTGCGCGGCATGAATGTCGTCGTCGCCACGACAGCGCGGACCGACGCCGAGGCGAAAGCGTTGCTGGCGGCGTTCGCCGTGCCCTTCATCAATTGATTGAGCCGGGAGGTCGGCCGAATGGCAAAGAAGAGCGCGATCGAGAAAAACAACAGGCGAGCCAAGCTCGCCAAGCAGATCGCTGCAAGACGATTGCGGCTGAAGGCCGCGGCGCGCGACCGCAAGGCAGCGCCCGAGGACCGGTTCGCCGCGCAGCTGAAGCTCGCCGAACTGCCGCGCAACGGATCGCCGACGCGCGTGCGCAACCGCTGCGCGATGACTGGTCGGCCGCGCGGCTATTATCGCAAATTCCGACTGTCGCGGATTTCGGTGCGCGAACTTGCATCCTCGGGGCAGATCCCGGGGATGGTCAAGTCGAGCTGGTAAGAGCGGCCCGCCGATGACGATGAGCGATCCGCTCGGCGACATGCTGACGCGAATCCGCAACGGCCAGCGGGCGCGCCAAGCGGTGGTCGCCTCCCCTGCCTCGAAGATCCGCGGCAACGTACTCGAAGTCTTGCGACGCGAGGGCTATATTCGGGGCTTCACTCGGGAGCAGGTCCGGCCCGGCGTCGCCGAATTGAAGATCGAGCTCAAATACGTCGACGGCGAGCCGGTCATTCGCGAAATCTCGCGCGTGTCGAAACCCGGCCAGCGTGTTTATTCGCGGATCGCCGACCTGCCCCGCAGCTACAATGGGCTTGGGATTTCAATCTTGTCGACGCCGCGCGGGGTCATGTCGGACAACGAGGCCCGCGCCGCCAAAGTCGGCGGCGAAGTGCTCTGTCGCGTTTTTTGAGGAGTGCCGATGTCGCGCATTGGCAAGCATCCGGTGGCTATCCCTGACGGAGTTGAGGTGCAGCTTTCTGGCCGGACGTTGACCACCAAAGGCCGGCTCGGCAGCGCGAGCCTCGCTGTCGGCAACGAGGTCACAGCGGCAATAGTCGACCGCACGATCACGGTCACGCCCAACAGCACCAGCAAGCAGTCGCGTGCCATGTGGGGCACGACCAGGGCATTGATCAGCAATATGGTCACCGGGGTCTCGCAGGGTTTTGCCGTGGGCCTCGAAATCAACGGCGTCGGCTATCGTGCTGCGGTGCAAGGCGGAACTTTGAACTTGCAGCTTGGCTACAGCCACGATGTCCCATTTCCGATTCCGCGCGATGTGACGATCACCTGCGAGAGGCCCACACTTATCACGATCCGTGGCGCCGACCGGCAGCGGGTCGGTCAGGTTGCAGCGGAGATCCGTGCCTGGCGTCGGCCTGAACCTTACAAAGGCAAGGGGATCAAATACGCGACTGAAACGGTCCGACGCAAGGAAGGAAAAAAGAAGTAGCCGCAATGTCAATCAAAGCGAAAACATTGTTCATGCGCCGACGACAGCGGGTACGCGCCAATTTGCGGCGTGTGGCGAATGGCCGGCTGCGACTTTCGGTGTTCCGCTCCTCGAAGCACATCTATGCACAGATCATCGACGATACGGCCGGCCGTACTCTCGCAGCGGCTTCGAGCCTCGACGCGGCACTTAGGGCGAGCCTCGGCAAAGGCGCCGATATCGCGGCTGCGAGCGCCGTCGGCAAACTCATTGCCGAGCGCGCGAAAGCGGCGGGCATCGAGCGGGTCGTGTTCGATCGCGGCGCCTATATGTTTCACGGGCGGGTGAAAGCCCTCGCCGACGCCGCCCGAGAGGGCGGCATGGATTTTTGAGAGGGGATGGCATGGCGCGTACCCAAGGCGAACGGCGCGGGCGCGGCGACGGCGATCGTCAGCCGCGCGAACGCGAGGAAAGCGAGTTCGCCGAGAAGCTCGTTAACATCAACCGCGTCGCCAAGGTCGTCAAGGGCGGTCGGCGGTTCGGCTTTGCCGCGCTCGTCATCGTCGGCGACAGGAAGGGTCGGGTCGGTTACGGCTCAGGCAAGGCGCGCGAGGTACCAGAAGCAATCCGCAAGGCGACCGAACAGGCGCGACGCAGCATGATACGCGTGCCGTTGCGCGAGGGCCGGACACTGCACCACGATATCGTCAGCACCTACGGCGCCGGCCAGGTCATCGTGCGAGCCGCCCAACCGGGGACAGGGATCATCGCAGGCGGCCCGATGCGCGCCATCTTCGAGGCGCTCGGCGTCCACGATGTGGTGGCAAAATCGGTCGGCAGCGCCAATCCGCACAACATGATCAAGGCCACCTTTGTCGGGCTGAGCCGGGCGACGAGCCCGCGTGCGGTGGCCGCGCGCCGCGGCAAGAAGGTCAGCGAGATTCTCGGCCGGCGCGATCCGGAAAATCGAGAGCCGGCGTGATGGTCGAGAAGGCGACGCTGACCGTCGTGCAGACCGGCAGCCCGATCGGCCGACGCGCCGATCAGGAGGCGACGCTCAAGGGGCTCGGCTTGAATAAGCGCCATCGCCGCCGCGTTCTCGAAGACACTCCCGCGATCAGGGGTATGATCGAGAAGGTCAAGCATCTCGTCCGCGTCGAAGAGGAAGCGTCACCCTTCGCCGGCGGCCGGGACCGGATCGGCGACGCATGAAGCTCAACGAGATCGGCGACAATCCCGGCGCGCATTACCGCGCCAAACGCCTCGGCCGCGGCATTGGCTCAGGCAAGGGCAAGACCTCCGGGCGCGGCGGCAAGGGCCAGACGGCGCGCTCTGGAGTGGCGCTCAACGGCTTCGAGGGCGGTCAGACCCCGCTGCACCGCCGGCTGCCGAAGCGCGGCTTCGACAATCGAATGTTCCGCAAGGATCTGAAAACGGTCAATTTGGGCCGTTTGCAACAGGCGCTCGATGCCGGCAAGCTGCGGGCCGACGGCACGATCGACGGCGCGGCGCTGGTGGCGGCGGGCGTGTTGCGTCGCCGCGGCGACGGCGTTCGCTTGTTGGCCAAGGGCGAATTGCGCGCCGCGATCTCGATCGAAGTGACTGGCGGCTCCAAAGCGGCGCTCGCGGCGGTTGAGAAGGCGGGCGGAACGGTCATCCTGCTCGCCGGCCCGGCCAAGGCCCGAGCCGGGAAGACAGACCGCACGGCCTGAGCGGGAGGCCTCCGTCCGGCGTCGTCAGCTTCCGAGCTGAGCCGGATAATTGATCAGGGATCGATGAGATGGCGTCAGCCGCCGAACAACTCGCCGCCAGTATCAACCTCTCGGCTTTCACCAAAGCGACCGAGCTCAAGAGCCGGATCTGGTTCACTCTCGGCGCGCTCCTGATCTATCGGCTCGGCACCTACATCCCGATCCCCGGGATCGACCCCGCGATCCTGGGGAGTATCTTCGCGCGCAATGCCGGTGGCATTCTCGGCATGTTCGACATGTTTTCCGGCGGCGCGCTCGGGCGCATGACGATCTTTGCGCTCGGCATTATGCCGTATATCTCGGCATCGATCATCCTGCAGCTGCTGACCGCGGTATCGCCGACGCTCGAGGCCCTGAAGAAGGAGGGCGAAAGCGGTCGCAAGAAGATCAATCAGTACACCCGCTACGGCACGGTTCTACTGGGTATGGTGCAAGCCTACGGCATCGCCGTCGGCATAGAAGGAATGCGCGCCGGCGCCGAAGCGGCGGTGACCGATCCCGGGCTGCTCTTCCGGCTGACGACGGTCGTGACGCTGGTCGGCGGCACGATCTTCTTGATGTGGGTCGGCGAGCAGATCACCGAGCGCGGCGTCGGCAACGGCATATCGCTGATCATCTTTGCCGGCATCGTCGCAAACCTGCCGCATGCGCTGGCGTCCACCCTGGAGCTTGGCCGCACCGGCGCGCTTTCGACATTCTTCATCCTCATCCTCCTGGTGATGGCCGTCGGGGTCATCACTTTCATCGTGTTCATGGAGCGCGCGCAACGCCGCATTCTGATCCAGTATCCAAAGCGACAGAGCGGCAACAAGGTGTTCGGCGGCGACTCCCAACACCTGCCTCTAAAGATCAACACGTCGGGCGTCATTCCGCCGATCTTTGCCTCTTCGCTGCTGCTGCTGCCGGCGACGATTGCAAATTTCGAGGCGAATGGTCAGAGCTTTGGCTGGCTTGGTCAAATTTCTGCCTATCTCGCCCATGGCCGGCCACTGTACATGGTGCTCTATATCGCCTTGATCGTATTCTTCTGCTTCTTTTACACAGCGATTGTGTTCAACCCCGCCGAGACCGCGGATAACTTGCGTAAATACGGCGGATTCATCCCGGGGATCAGGCCAGGCAAGAACACCGCCGACTATCTCGATTATGTCCTGACCCGATTGACCGTGGTCGGCGCCGGCTATCTGGCAGCAGTTTGCATCCTGCCGGAGATTCTGATCTCGCAATACTCGGTACCGTTCTATTTCGGCGGCACCAGCCTGTTGATCGTCGTCAGCGTGACGATGGATACGGTCGCGCAGATCCACTCGCACCTGCTCGCGCATCAGTATGAGGGGCTGATCCGAAAAGCGAGACTGCGAGGACGGCGCGGATGAACATCATCCTGCTGGGCCCGCCGGGCTCAGGAAAGGGAACGCAGGCAAAGCAAATCGAGCTGCTGAAAGGCACCGTCCAGCTCTCCACCGGCGACATGTTGCGCGCTGCCGTCGCCTCCGGCAGCGAGCTCGGCGCACGCGCCAAGGGACTGATGGATGCCGGCCAGCTCGTTCCGGACGACGTGATCATCGGCATGATCGCTGAGCGGACGGCGTGGCCCGACTGCCGCAACGGCTTTATTCTCGACGGCTTTCCGCGAACCGTCCCGCAGGCGCAAGCGCTTGACAAAATGCTGGCCGAACGCGGTCTCGCGCTCGATCACGTCATCGAAATCGCGGTCGACGAAACGACGCTGGTGGATCGGCTGTCGGGTCGATTTAGCTGCCAGCGCTGCGGCGCCAGCTACCACGAACGTTATCATCGTCCCCGGGTCGACGGGGTCTGCGACGTCTGCGGCGCCCGCGAATTCATCCACCGGCCCGACGACAAGCCGGAGGCGGTCAAGGCGCGGTTCGAGGTCTACGATCGGCAGACGGCCCCGATCTTGCCCTATTACCGCGAGCGCTCCATCCTCCGTCGCGTCGACGGGACCGGCGAAATGGATGCCGTCGCCCGGCAGATCCAGAACATTCTTGGGTAGCGCCGCATCGGCTGCGCCACAATGCCGCAACCAGGATTGACGCACCGCAGCCGATCTGTATACTCGACCACCCGCCGAGCGGGGGGCTGCCCCGACATCACAAAGTCAGGAGAACCGTAAGTGGCGCGCATCGCTGGCGTCAATATTCCCAATCAGAAGCGTGTTCCGATCGGGCTCGCCTACATCCATGGAATTGGACGCGCCAAGGCGCTTGAGATCTGCAGCAAGATCGGGATACCCGTCGAGCGGCGCGTGCATGAGCTAACCGATGACGAAGTATTGCGGGTGCGCGAGTTGATCGACAGCCAATATGTTGTCGAGGGTGATCTGCGTCGCTCTGTCGCGATGAACATCAAACGCCTGATGGATTTGGGTAGCTACCGCGGCTTGCGCCACCGCAGGGGGTTGCCGGTGCGCGGTCAGCGCACCCATACGAACGCGCGGACCCGCAAGGGCCCGGCCCGTCCGATTGCCGGCAAGAAGAAATAGCGACGCCGGCGCCCGGCACGTTTGCGGGAAGAGGTAGATGGCAAGAACGGCCGCATCGGCCCCGCGTCTGCGCCGTCGGGAGCGCAAGAACATTACATCGGGTACGGCGCACGTGAACGCCACTTTCAACAATACGATGATCACGATTACCGACGCCCAGGGGAACACGATCGCGTGGTCGTCTTCGGGCAGCCAGGGCTTCAAGGGTTCGCGGAAATCAACGCCTTATGCGGCGCAGGTTGCCGCCGAAGATGCGGGCCGCAAGGCCATGGAGCACGGCATGCGCACGCTCGACATCGAGGTGAAAGGACCGGGATCGGGGCGCGAATTGGCGTTGCGGGCATTGCAGGCGGTCGGTTTCGCGGTGACCTCGATCCGTGATGTGACGCCGATCCCGCACAACGGCTGTCGCCCGCCAAAGCGGCGCCGGGTGTGACCGGGGGCTCCCGCGGGCGGGAGCCTTAATCGCGGAAGACATTACCGGCAGGGCCGAGGGGTTCCCATCCGCCGCTGGCCACGGTGGTCAATGACCAAGGTTGAAGAGTCGTGATTCAGAAAAATTGGCAAACCCTGATCAAACCAAAGCAGCTATCGGTTGAGCCTGGCGACGATCCGAAGCGGGTCGCGACCGTCGTCGCCGAGCCGCTGGAACGGGGCTTCGGGCTGACGCTCGGCAATGCGCTACGGCGGGTGTTGCTGTCCTCTCTGCAGGGTGCGGCAGTCACCTCGGTGCAGATCGACGGCGTGCTGCACGAGTTCTCATCGATCCCGGGCGTGCTCGAGGATGTCACAGATATCGTGCTCAACATCAAGAGCATCGATTTGCGCATGTATGGCGAGGGGCCGAAGCGGATGCGGCTACGCGCCAGCGGCCCGGGCGAGGTGCGCGCCGGCGCCCTGGAAACCGGCCACGACATCGACATCATGAACCCGGAATTGCTCATTTGCACGCTCGACGCCGGCGCCCGCATCGGGATGGAGCTGACTGTCGACAGCGGCAAGGGCTATCTGCCCGGAACGCAAAACCGGCCCGAGGATGCGCCGATCGGCCTCATCCCGGTCGATGCGCTGTTCAGCCCGGTGCGCAAGGTGTCCTATCGGGTCGAAAACACGCGTGTCGGGCAGGTCACCGATTACGATCGTCTCTCGTTGCGGGTCGAGACCAATGGGGCGGTCACCCCAGAGGACGCGGTCGCCCTGGCCGCGCGCATCCTGCAGGATCAGTTGCAGCTCTTCATCAACTTCGAGGAGCCGCGCCACCCCTCCGACGAAACGCGGCCGAGCGAATTGCCGTTCAACAAGAACCTGTTGCGCAAAGTCGACGAGCTCGAACTTTCGGTGCGTTCGGCCAACTGTCTGAAAAACGACAACATCGTCTATATCGGCGACCTGGTGCAGAAATCCGAGGCGGAGATGTTGCGGACGCCCAATTTCGGGCGCAAATCCCTGAACGAGATAAAAGAGGTGCTGGCGCAAATGGGGCTGCATCTGGGGATGGAGATCCCGAATTGGCCGCCGGAAAACATCGAAGAGATGGCCAAGCGCCTCGACGAGCCCTATTGAGGTCCCGATGCGTCATCGCCTCCGCGGCCGCGGCTTTAGCCGTCCTTCGAAACAGCGCAAGGCGATGTTCGAAAACCTCGCCGCGGCATTGATCAAGCACGAGCAGATCAAGACGACCTTGCCAAAGGCGAAGGATCTGCGTCCGCTCGTCGAGCGATTGATCACGCTCGGCAAGCATGGAGGGCTCGCCAATCGGCGGCGAGCGATTGCCCGATTGCAGGATGTCAAACTGGCCGACAAGCTGATGACGACCTTGGCTGAGCGCTATGCCGGGCGGGCCGGCGGCTATACTCGCATCGTCAAGGCGGGTTTCCGCTATGGCGACGATGCGCCGATGGCGTTCATCGAATTGGTCGAGCGCGACCCTGACGCAAAAGGCAAGGATTCCGGCCCGAAACCGGGCGATGAAGAGGCCGCGGCCGAGGCCGGCTGACGCAACGAATTTCACGGTCGCCGCTGCGCCCGAGGTGTCTTTGTTTTATTTCGTCGGTAGCGTGGTGAAGCCAATGCTGCCGTCGTCCTCGCCGTCCTCGATCTCGATCGCGATGACTCGGGCCGCAGGTGGACCGCGCCGGCAGGCTTCGATCATCGCCGCGACGGCGTCCTCCGGCCCCGTCAGCAAGAGTTCGATCGTGCCCTCGGAACGGTTGCGCACCCAACCGCGCAACCCGAGCCGCGTGGCCGCCGCGACCGCCCACCACCGATAACCGACGCCTTGCACCCGACCGCTGCCGCGCAGCCGAACGGTCTTCATCGGGCGCTCACTCGAATTCGAGGATGACCTCGTCGACCGCGAGGCTGTCGCCCGGCTTGGCGCGGATGCGGCCGATCCGGCCGTCGCGTTCGGCACGCAACACGTTCTCCATCTTCATCGCTTCGACGATTGCGAGAGGTTCGCCGGCCTTGATTTCTTGGCCGGGCACCACTGTGATCGCCGACAGCAGGCCCGGCATCGGCGACAACAACAGCCGCGAGGTATCGGCCGCCTTTTTCGCCGGCATCAGCGCGAGAAGTTCAGCGGCGCGCGCCGACAATATCTGCACGCGGCGAACGACCCCGCCATGCGTGAGCCTGAAGGTCGAGCCCGGCAGCCGCTCGACCTGCACGATTTTCACCTCCTCGTCGATGCGGGCTTCGAGCAGCGCCTTTCCAAACCGCCATTCGGTCGCGGCGCGAACGCATTCGCCGTCGATCTCGGCAATGTAATAGCGGCCGTCGGGCCGGATCGCGGCCCGGCACGGGCGGCCGTCGAGCAGCACGACGCAATCCGTCGCTATATCGATCGGTGCGCGGGCGAGCCTGCCTTCGATCGTCGTCTCCTGCTCGCGCAGGCGGCGGTAGACCAGCACAGCGGCGAACAGGATGACCCGGTCGGCACTGCCGAGCGCGGCCGGCGGCGCAACGCCCGCCGGGAATTCCTCGCCGATAAAATTGGTCGACAGCTCGCCGTCGCGAAATCGGCGGTTCGCCGCGACGGCGGCGAGGAAGGCGATGTTGTGCTGGACCCCGGCGATGTAGAAGCCGTCGAGCGCGATGCGCAGCCGGTCGATCGCCGTATCGCGATCGACCGCCGAAGCGACGAGCTTGGCGATCATCGGATCATAAAAAAGGCTGATCTCGGCGCCCTCGTAAACGCCGCTATCGAGCCGCAGGCCGTCGCCGCCGGGCGGCTGGTAACGGACGAGGCGGCCGATCGACGGCAGAAAGTTGCGCGTCGGATCCTCGGCGTAGATGCGGACCTCGATCGCCCAGCCGGAAAGTCGGACATCCTGCTGGCGAAACGGCAACGCTTCGCCGGCGGCGATGCGGATCATCAGCTCGACGAGGTCGAGACCGGTGACGAGTTCGGTCACCGGGTGCTCGACCTGCAGCCGCGTGTTCATCTCGAGGAAATAGAAATTGCGCGCACGATCGACGATGAATTCGACCGTGCCGGCCGAGCGGTAGCCGACGGCGCGCGCCAGAGCCACTGCCTGGCGACCCATCCTTTTGCGGGTCGCCTCGTCGAGAAACGGGCTCGGCGCTTCCTCGACGACCTTCTGGTGGCGGCGCTGGATCGAGCATTCGCGCTCGCCGAGATGGACGATGTCGCCATGCGCGTCGCCGAGCACCTGGATCTCGATGTGGCGCGGTTCCTCGATGTATTTCTCGATGAACATCCGATCGTCGGCAAAGCTCGACCGCGCCTCGCTCGCCGCCGACAGAAAGCCGTCGTGGACTTCGCCGTCATCGGCGGCGATCCGCATACCCTTGCCGCCGCCGCCGGCCGAAGCCTTGATCATGACCGGGTAGCCGATCTCGCGGGCGATCGCGACCGCGGCCTCGGCATCGGGGATGATGTCGAGATGCCCGGGGACGGTCGAAACGCCAGCAGCGCGCGCCAGCCTCTTCGATTCGATCTTGTCGCCCATCGCCGCGATCGCCGCCGATGTCGGGCCGATGAAAACGATGCCGGCTTCGGCGAGCGCGTCGGCAAAGGCGGCGTTTTCCGACAGGAAGCCATAGCCGGGATGCACCGCCTCGGCCCCGCTCGCCCGGCAGGCCTCGACGATGCGGTCGATGCGCAGATAGCTCTCGGCCGATGGCGGCGGCCCGATGGGGACGGCTTCGTCGGCCATTTGCACATGCAGTGCCGCGCTGTCCGCGTCGGAATAGACTGCGACGGTCGCGATCCCCATTCGCCGCGCGGTCCGCATGATGCGGCAGGCGATCTCACCGCGGTTGGCGATCAGGATCTTCTTGAACATCGCTTCCCCCGGCGCAGCGCTGATCAACACCCGCTATTTCTTGGGCTTTGGTGTGCAGACGAAGGTGGCCCGCGCCGGCAGCAGCAGCGGGCAAAATTGCAACAGCCAATCGGTGTCGATGCGGGTCGCCACGCTGTTTGCCGCGCATTCCGACTGCGCCGTCTGCCGCACGGCAGCGGCCGAGCTGACGAGCGCGTCATAACAGATCGCGACGCGCGGCCCGGCATCGTGGGTTTTCGCCTCGGGCTGGCGGGGGTAGGTCGGATAGGGGTCGAATAGGGTGCAGCCGGCGAGCGCTGCGGCGGTGGCGATCGACAGCATCGCCGCGGCTCTGCTCATGCTGTCTCGGCGAGAGCGCGTTCGAGAAACGCCGCCGCCGCCATCAGCCGGGCGTCGTCGCGAATTCGACCGACGAGCTGGACGCCGGTCGGGAGGCCGCTCTCGCCCCAACGCGCCGGCACTGTGACGCAGGGCACGCCCAAGAGGGTCCACATCCGGTTGAACACCGGGTTGCCGGTATAGCCGAGCCCGGCCAGCGCCTCGCCCGGCGCCGCCGGCACCAGCACCGCGTCGCAGTTTACGAAAAACTGAGGGAGCCCCTCGCGCGCCGCCGCCGCCTCGGCGATGGCGGCGTCGTATTCCTCCGCCCCGACCGACAGGCCGGCGTCGAGCATCTGGGCGAGGCGCGGCGACAGTTCGGCACTGTGCTCGATACGCTCATAGGCGAGTGCCTGAACCATCTCGCAGCCCATGATCTTGTCCTGCGCCGCGTTGAGGCCGGAATGTTCGGGCAGGATCGCGAGTTCTTCGACCTCGGCTCCGGCCCGTTCGAGCGCCAGGCGCGCCCGGTCGAGCGCTGCCGCGGTCGCCGCTTCGGCCTCCTCCCACATCGGGGTGCGATAGAGCCCGAAACGCGGCGGCCTCTGCGGCAGTGCTAAATGGCGGAGCGCCGGCCGTTCGGCGAGGACGCCGGCGAAAAACGCCGCATCGGCGACAGTGCGCGCGAAGAGGCCGAGCGTATCGAGGGAATCGGCGAGCGGCTTGATCCCGGCGCGGCTCAATAGGCCAAAGCTCGGCTTGTAGCCGACGCAGCCGCAATAGGCGGCCGGGCGGATCACCGAACCGGCGGTCTGCGTGCCGAAGGCGAGCGGCGCCATCCCGTCGGCAACGGCGGCCGCCGAGCCGCTCGACGAACCGCCCGGCGTATGCGCCGGGTTGCGCGGGTTTGCCGTCTTGCCCGGCGTGAAAGCGGCAAACTCGGTCGTGACGGTCTTGCCGAGGAGGACGGCGCCGGCGGCGCGGGCGAGGGCGACGCAGGCGGCGTCGGCCGCCGGGCGGTGGCCGCGGTAGATCGCCGAGCCATAGGCCGTCGGCATGTCGGCGGTGTCGATCAGATCCTTGACCGCGATCGGAATGCCGTGCAGCGGACCGCGCGGCGGTTCGGCATCGCGCCGTCGCGCCGTCATCATCGCCCGCTCGCGGTCGAGGTATTGCCAGGCGCCGACGACGCCTTCGCGGGCGTCGATGCGGTCGAGACAGGCCGCGACCAATGCCTCGGCGCCGAGCTGCCGTTCGGCGATCCGCCGGGCGGCCTCGATGGCCGTCAGTGCGTTGGGGTCGGTCATCGCGGCTTCCCTCCAATCCGGCGAGCGGAAAATCGCGCACGCCGGGAACATTCGCGCATAGCCGCGGCGCTTGACAAGGTGCCGCCACGCCGCGCGATTAGACCGCCTATAACCTGTCGGCCGCGACGCAGCGCCCGGTCGGTCCCGCCCAATGCCGGAGGCATTCATCTCGGATCAGCCGCCCGACGACGACGGCCCGCCGCCGCGATCGAGAGCGCTCCTTGCGTTGGTCGTGGTGGCGGTCCTAGTCGTTGCCGCAGTCTATCTCGTGCATGCGCTGCGCGAGGAAAGCCTGCGCGAGGATTGCCTGATGTCCGGGCGGACCAACTGCGCACCGATCGAAGTTCCGGGCGGCGGCAAATAAGCCTCCCATGCCGGCTTAGCCCTGCTCGCCCGATCGAAGTCGGCGGAACACCAACCGATCGGCTTTTGTCGGACGAACTGTTCGCCATAACCGGAACAGGCTGCTGGGCGGGCGGCGGGCCGAGACGGGACTCTCCGTTCGACTGCAGCCTCAGCGATCGCCTTTACGACGGCACAAATATTGCCAAAGTGTAAAAAAATCGGGAGCGTGTTCGCCATCTCAGGTTTGCGGATCGCAATCTGTCGGCGTCAGCAGCCAACAGCGCGGGTACCCTTGCCTGATCGAGCACAGTTCCTCGCGGGATGGGAAGGACGTTGGGATGGCGTTGACGACGGATCATTGGATCGGCACCGCCAGCGCCGATTGGGGAGCGAGCAGCGCCAACTGGAGCGCCGGCTTTCCGACCAGCGACGACAACGTCGTCATCAGCACCGCCAGCGTGCTGACCGTCTCCTACAGCGGCTCCGACAGCTTCACCGTCCATTCGCTGACCGCCGGCCGCGACCTGTTCGACATGTCGGGCGGCAGCCTCGCAATCACGACGACGGCGAGCTTTGCCGACGGCTTCACGCAGACCGGCGGTGTCTTCAGCGCCGGCGGCAAGGTGACGGTCAAGGGCGGCTCGCTGACCGGCGGCAGCGCCGAAGGCAAGACCGATTTTGCCTTCGACGGCAGCGTGGCGCTCGCCAACTACACGCTCGGCGGCTACTCGGCGCTGACGAACTTCGGGACGACCGACCTGACCGCCGGGATCACGCTCGGCGACGCCAACGGCACCGGCGCCAAGATCGACAACGAAAAGGGCGGGGTGTTCGACATCGGCGGCGATTTCGGCATCACGCTCGGCGCGCAGACGGCCCGGTTCATCAACGCCGGAACCCTGGAGATAACGGCCGGGACCGGCACCAGCGTGATCGGCGTCAGTCTCGACGACAGCGGCAGGATCGTCGTCGCGTCGGGAACCCTCGATTGCGCCGGCCCGGACAACCGCTTCTCCGGCGCCATCTCCGGCGCCGGCACCTTTATTCTCAGCGGCTTTGGCGGCAGCGCCGATTATCTGATCGGCAAAGGGGCGACGGTCGCGACCGCGGCCTTTACGATCTCCTCCCCGCAAACGGTTGCCACTCTCGGCGAGAATTTGGACTACGCCGGCACCTTCACCACGGGGAATGAGGCGACGCTCGACCTTGCCGGGTTCGCGCTGACCCTCACCGGCACGAACAGTCTGAGCTGGGCGATCGAGGGAGCAGGCACGCTGGTCACCGCAAAGGGCAGCACGACGAGCGACAACCAGCTCTTTGTCGGCGGTGGCATCGTCTGGCGGAATGCGGGGACGGTCAGCGAGACCACGGTCGCCCTGCAGCTCGGCGACACCACCGACAACCCCGCGACGCTGATCAACGAGAAGGGCGGTAAATACCTGTTCGCCGGCGATTTCGGGATCAACATCGGGGATGCCCTCAATTCGACCTTTATCAACGTGGGCGGCGCGATCCTCGAAAAGACCGCCGGCACCGATACCAGCCTGATCAACGCCAACGTGGTCGACGACGGCACGATCCGCATCGAGGGCGGCACGATCGAATTCGGCGGGTTCGACAACAGCTTCGCCGGCGCGATTTTCGGCGCCGGTACCTTCATGCTCGGCCTCGGGAGCGACAATATCGGCGGCCAGACTTTCATCGCCACCGCGCTAGGATCTCGACCGCCGCCTTCACGATCAACGGTCTCGACGGCGCCTCCGTGACCCTCGGCGAGAAGCTCGCCTACGCCGGCACCTTCGCGCTGGAGAGCGCGATCCTCGACCTCGACGGCTTCGGCCTGACGCTCTCCAAGACCGCGACCTTCGCCGACTGCCTCGTCGAGGATCAGGGCACGCTGGTCACGACGCACGGCAGCACGACCAGCGTCGACAGCATCGTCCTCGCCTTCGGCGCCAACTGGCAGAATTCCGGGTCGTCGACGTCGTCGGCACAATGCAGATCGGCGATGACAGCTACGCGACCGTCACCTTCACCAACGAGAATGGTGGCGTCTTCGATTTCACGAGCTACGCGATCACGCTCGGCGGCACGGCGCTCTCGCGGTTCATCAACGCTGCCGGCGCCGTCTTCGAGAAGACGGTCGGCACCGGCGACAGCATGTTGGCGTCGCCTTCACCAACGACGGCACGGTCAAGGTCGAGACCGGCACGATCGAGTTCCAGAACGTGGTCGCGGGCAGCGGCAGCTTCACGATTGCCGCCGGCGCCGCGCTGCAATTCGACGCCGCCGTCGCCGCCGGCTCCAGCATCGATTTCGCCGCCCGTACCGGCGGCGAGCTGGTGCTGACCGACAGCCAGCCGTTTGCCGCCGGTATTCACGGTTTCGGCGGCAGCGACGAAATCGATCTGGTGAACATCGGGTTCCCCTCCGTGGGCTTCAGGCTCAGCTACAAGGGCAACGCCAAAGAGGGCGTGCTGACCGTCAGCGACGAGCTCCGCAGCAGCGAGACCGATCGCCTGACGCTGCTCGGCGACTACAAGACGGCCGATTTCCATGCCTCGGCCGATCCGTCGGGCGGCACGCTGATCACCGACCCGCTGACGCACGCATTCTTCGCCGCGGCCCGGTAAGGACCAGACGAACTCTTTACGGAGGCGCAGAACATGAACGAGCGACCGGGCCGGCATATCCTGGCTCTCGCCACGGTATTGCTGCTGGCCATGGGATTGGCCGCGCCGCCGGCGGGAGCGGCCGCCAAGCTGCCGTTGAACCCGGTCACAGCCGGTCTCGAAGCGGCACATCTGCCGGAACCCTTGGTCGCCACCGGCCCGACAGGCGCCGCCGAGGACGCCGCGCTGTTGCACGCCGTGCGGATCTGGGAAACCCGCCGCGGCCCGGACGATTTTTCGAGCCTGACTGGGTTTCTCGCCGCGCACGCGCAATCCGCCTGGCGTGTCGCGGTGCTGACCGATCTCGGCATCGTCTACCTGCATTACGGTTATTTTTCCCGCGCGCTCGACGCCTCGCAACGGGCCTGGGACGAGGGCAAGGACGCGACCGGGCCGCGCGCCAACGCGCTCGTCGACCGCGCCGTCGGCGAGCTGGTCGTTCTCGATGCCGAACTCGGACGCAAGGATCAGCTCGCGGCGTTGCTGAAGGAGATCGGCAATCGGCCGGTCAGCGGCCCGGCCACCGAGATGGTGCAGGCTGGCCGCGATACGCTGTCGGTCATGAAGACCGACCCGAAGCATCTCTATCTGTGCGGGCCGATGGCGCTCAAGGCGCTGATGCTCGCGGAACACGTGGCACCGGCGCAGGTCCGATTCCTCGACAAGGTGCGGACCGGCCCCAAAGGAACGAGCCTTGCCGAGCTCGCGGCCTTGGCGAAGACAGCAGACTTCGCGCTTGAGCCGGTTTTCCGTAAGCCCGGCGAAAGGGTGCCGGTGCCATCGGTCGTACACTGGAAGGTCGGGCACTTCTCTGCGATCGTCGCCAAGCGCAACGGCTGGTTCCAGATCGAGGACCGGAGCCTGGCCCAGCACAGCGAATGGGTCACGCAGGCCGCACTCGACGCCGAGGCGAGCGGCTATTTCCTGGCGCCGGCAAAGGAAGCGCGACCAGTCGAGTGGCGCCGAGTCGCCGCAAGCGAAGCGGGCCGGGTCTGGGGCGCGGGGCCGATCGAGGACATTATCGTCTTCCTCTTCGGCGGCTGTCAGAGCTGCGGCTGCCAAAACTCCGGCACCGGCAATAGCACCGGCACCGGCAATAACACCGGCACCGGCACCGGTACCGGCAATAGCGCCGGCACCGGCACCGGCGTTAACTTTGGGATGTGCAGTTCCGGCATTACTGAATTTAACGTAGGGCTCGTGCTCACCGACGAGCCGGTGGGCTATGATCCGCCGAAAGGCCCCTCGCCCAAGGTCATGATCACCTACAACCAGCGCGAGGCCGAGCAGCCGGCGAACTTCAACTACTTCAACGTCAGCCAGAAATGGACGCTCAATTGGCTGACCTATATCCAGGACGACCCGAAGTCGCCTGGATCCAACGTGATGCGGTTCTTTCCCGACGGCGAGGCCGAATTCTACTCGGGCTACGACACCGCGACCGGCGCCTTTGCCCGGGCCGAGACCGACGCCTCGGTGCTGGTGCGGGAGAAGGCGAGCCCCATCACCTACGAGCGCTTTCTGCGCGACGGCACCGTCGAGACCTATGTCAAATCGGACGGCAGCGCGGTCTTCCCGCGCAATGTTTTCCTCAGCCGGGTAACCGATCCGCAGGGCAACGCGCTCACACTCGATTACGACAAGGTTGATGGCCAGGTCCGGCTCGCCTCGCTGACCGATGCAACCGGCCGCAAGACCGCCTTCAGCTACGGGTCGAGCGTCTCGCCGCTGTTAATCACCAAGATCACCGACCCGTTCGGCCGCAGCGCCGATCTGACCTACGACGGCAACGGCCGGCTCGCCTCGATCACCGATGTAATCGGCCTGACCTCGAAATTCACCTACGACCCCGCCTCGCTGATCGACACGCTGACCACACCTTACGGGACAACCCGCTTCGCCTTCGGCACCTCGAGCGTCTTCGGCGGCACCGACAACAAGAGGTTCCTCAACATCATCGACCCGCTCGGCTACAGCGAGCGCGAGGAAACCTTCGAGCCGACGCCGGTCCCGTATTCCGAACCGGTGGTGCCGCAACTCCCTGCCGGCAAATACGCCGCCTTATTCAACGCCTACCTGCAATACCGCAACAGCTTTCATTGGAACAAGCATCAGTATGCCGTCGCCGGCTGCACGCCGAGCGGCGGCTGCAACTACTCAGACGCTCATATCAGCCATTTCAACCACAACAAAGACGATACCAACACCGAATGGTACACGTTCGAAAGCGAAAAGCAGCCGCTCGAAGGGCGCGTCTGGTACAACTACCCGGGACAGATCGGCGACGCCCTCGGTGCCGGCGAATCCGGCACCTACGACGAGCCGGTCGCGATAAGCCGGGTGCTCGACAACGGCCAGACGCAACTAACGCAAATTCGCCTACAACGCGTTCGGCAACCCGACCCAATACATCGACCCGGCGGGCCGCACCACGACATTGACTTACGGCACAAACCAGATTGATGTCGACGCGATCGCACAGACGACCGCCAACGGGCCGCAGACGGTCGCCCGTTTCACCTACAACGACCAGCACCAGCCGCTGACCTATACCGACGCTGCCGGACAGACGACGCATTACGCCTACAACTCCGCCGGACAACTGACGTCGCTGACCAACGCGCTCGTACAGACAACGCGCTGCGAATACGACGCGGCGGGCGACCTGATCCAAGTCATAAATGCCGACGGCAAGATCGCTGCGAGCTTCACATACGAGCCCGGCAACGATCGATGTCACGAGCTACACCGATGCCGGCGGCTGGAACGTCAAATACGACCATGACGCCGCCGATCGGCTCATCAGAGCGACCTATCCGGACGGCACGACCGACGAATACACCTACGACAAGCTCGACCTCGTCTCCCACAAAGACCGGCAAGGCAATGTGACCGCGTATGCCTATGACGCCGATCGCCGATTGATTTCGACGACCGACCCTCTAGGCCACGTTACGCGGTACACCTATTATGAAGACGGCACCTTGGAGAGTCTGACCGACGCGAACGGCCACACGACGAGTTGGGACATCGACGTCGAGAGCCGGCCGACGGCCAAGATCTATGCCGTCGGCACCAAGACGGCGTATGCTTACGAGTTCGCGACGAGCCGGCTGCTGTCGGCGACCGATGCGCTCGGCCAGACCAAATATTTTCAATACACGACCGACAACCGGCTGGCGGCGCTGACCTATTCCGGCGCCCTCCACCCTACGCCGAACGTCACCTTCGCCTACGACCTCGATTTTCCGCGCCTTACATCGATGACCGACGGCACCGGTACGACGATCTACAACTATATCCCGGTCGGCAAGCTGGGGGCATTGAGGCTGGCGCATGAAAGCACGCCGTTGCCGAACGGCAAGATCGGCTATACCTACGACCCGCTGAGCCGCATCGTTTCGCGCTCCGTCGGCGGCGCCCCGACCGAGAGCTTCGCCTACGACAAGATCGGCCGGGTCGTCGACCATACCGACGCGCTGGGCGAATTCGCACTGTCCTATCTCGGCGAGACCGAGCCAGCCGACGCTGCGTCAGCTCGTCGGCGGCATCCGTCGCGACCGCCTGGAGCTATCTGTCGAACACCGATGACCGGCGGCTCGCCGAAATAGACAACAAATTTCCAGGCGAGCGGGTGTTCCATTACACGACAACGGCATTGGATTTGATCACTAGAATTATCGAGGATAAAGGCGGTAGCCAGGTGCAGAAGCTCGAGCCTCGGCTACGACAAGGACAGCCGGTTGACGACCGCCGTCGTCACGGCGGCCGGCAAATACGGCTACGGCCTCGACCCTGTCGGCAATATTACGAAATTCACGTCGCCGTCGGGCACTTCCACCGCGACCTACAACAAGGTCAACGAGGTGACTGCGCTTGGCGGCAAGCCTTTTGTGTACGACGCCGACGGCAACCTCGTTTCCGACGGCGCGCGTACCTACACCTGGGATGCCGAGAACCGCCTTGTCGGCGTCGGCCAAGCCGGGGCCCATAGCAGCTTCGCCTATGACGGGCTCAGCCGGCGTGTTGCTATCGCGGCGACGAAATCGGGCAAGACAACGACGACCCGCTATCTGTGGTGCGGCACGCAGATCTGCGAGGCCCGGACCGGCGTCAGCGCGATCGCGCGCCTCTATTATCGCGAAGGCGAGGCGATCCCGGCAGCGAAAGCAGCGGATGATACGCTGTTCTATTACGGGCCCGACCAGCTAGGCTCGGTGCGCGACGTGTATGCCAAGAGCCCGGTCTTCTCGATGGTCCAGGCATACGATTACGACCCCCACGGCAACCCCATCAAGGCACCGGCCAACGGACCGTTTCCCGATTTTCGCTACGCCGGCATGTTCTATCCGGTCAACGGCACGGTGACCGGCGGGCTCTATATGACGCAATACCGGGCTTACGATTCGAGCATTGGCCGTTGGCTGTCGCGCGACCCCCTGGGCGAAAGCATTGGGGCCAATCTTTACGCGTATGTCAAAGATGATCCCATCAATGCGATTGACCCCGCTGGCCTGCAGTGCGATCCGTGTTCAAATGCCTTTGGCTTTGGGTCTGCGTTATCAATCCTCGGCTGGGTGGCGAGTAGTCTTGGCAACGGTGCCAATCCAGCAAACTTAGCTTCATTAATAGCTCAATTAAATGGAGTGGGAACTGCGGACGCGGCGGCGCTCGGCCCGCAGCTTTTCTCTGTTCAACAAGGAATATTAGGAGCAGAAACGTTTGAAACTGTGGTCGAAGCCGACGCTCTCCTCTCGGTGTTTGCTGCGGTGGAAGCCGCGGCCATCGCCCCGGTGATCCTCGGGGTCGGCTTGGGTGGTATAGGCGTCGGGGCTGCGATAATCGGTATTTATTGCTCGGATGCGATATTGGATGCGTTGTTCAAAGGAGTGCTGCCGCCGAGAGAGGCATGATCGACGCCGAGATCATCGAGGATGACGGCCGCGCCGCGCCGCATGCCCCGCAGACCGCGCTGGCGATCCGGGAGACAATGCTCGCCGGGCGGCGCTTATGTCATCAGTCAGTAAAGGGATCAGAGTGATTTATTGTGGCGGGCATAGTAATTGCTGCACGTGCCGCTGCCTCGGGATCCCGATCGAGCCCCCCGGCTGAGCATGCCACTCCTCACCTGCCTCTTCCTGTCAGGCCAGACCCACCACGTGATCCAGCGCGGCAGCAACCGCCAGCCGGTGTTTCACCGATCTCGACCGGCCGCTCTTCCTTGGCTGGCTCGCGAGGCGCTGCGGCCGCCAGCCTGCGCGCTCCATGCCTATGTGCTGGCGACCAACCACGTGCGTCTGTTGCTGACGGCGGAGCGGCCCGATGCGCTGCCGCGGCTGATGCAGTCGCTGAGCTGACGTTATGTCGTTATGTCGGCTACGTCAACCGCGTCTACGGGCGCAGCGGCACGTTGTGGGAAGGGCGGTACAAATCGACCATCGTCGGCAACGAAGCCTGGGTCCTTGCCTGTGACCGAGGCCAATTCGGTGCGCGCCGGCATGGTCGCCCTGCCAGAGGATCACCCATGGTCGAGCTGGCACGGCAACGGCGCGGGCCGGCCCGACCCGCTGCTGAGCGAGCATCCGACCTACCGGGCGCGCGGGCCAACGCCAGCGGCGCGCCGGGCGGCCTACCGCGCGCCGTTCGCGGCGGGGCTCGACGAGGAAACGCTTGCCACCCCGCGCGACGCGATCCAGCGTGGCGGGGTTCTCGGCAACGACCGTTTTCGCCGCGAGATCGAGGCCGCCCCCCGACGGCGCGCCGACCCGCCGCGGCGCGGGCGACCGCCGAAGCCGGAGCCGCCTACGGTGGACGGAGCACCGCTCCACCCATTGCACCCGCAGCCGAGAACATAACTCTGACGCCATTTCTCACCCCTTTCCTCCCGCACGGGCTGGAGCGGCGCGCGTGCAACAGCTTTCGCATTGACGTCGGTACACGGGGCTAAGCTAGATACCGCAATGGGTTCCGGGCGGAGGATGCGATGATCGAGATCCCGGCGCGCCGCGGCAAGGCCGCCCGCCTGTCGAAGGGCCAGACGGTCCGGGTGATCAACACGACCGGGCAACAGGTCGTCGACACCTGGGCGTTCAACGCCGCCGACCTGCACGAATTGATGTCGATGGAGCACAGCCGCGTCGCGATCGGCCGCATCGTGCCGCGGGTCGGCGACGCGCTCGTCAGCAATCGCCGGCGGCCGATTTTGACCCTCGTCGAGGACAATTCGGGCGGCGTGCACGACACGCTCTTCGCCGCTTGCGACCGCTGGCGCTATGAATTGCTCGGCTGCGCCGAATACCACGACAACTGCACCGACAATCTCGCCGCGAGCCTCGCCGAACTCGGTCTCGTGCCGCCGGAGGTGCCGGCGCCGCTCAATCTCTTCATGAACATTCCGGTGGTCGACGGCGGCCGGGTCGAAGTGCGGCCCCCGGTCAGCACGCCCGGCAGTTATGTCGCGCTGCGGGCCGAGATCGACTGCATCGTCGCCTTTTCGGCCTGCCCACAGGATCTCTTACCGGTCAACGGCCTCGCGATGTCGCCGACGCACGCGCATTTCGAGATCCTCGGTTGAGCCCGCCGGCGGCGATCGCGATACTGGCGTTGGACGAGTAGCCGTACTGCAAAGGAAAGCTGATGGCACGCATCGAGATCGGCGAAGTCTCGCTGGAAGCGTTTGCGGCCGGGGACGGGCCGCCGCTCCTCTTCCTGCACGGCGGCGACTTCGTGCGGCAGAACCGTGCCTTTCTCGAGCGGCTGGCCCGGCATTGGCGGGTCGTGGCGCCGCGCCATCCGGGGTTCGGCGCCTCGCCGCGCCCGGACGGGTTTCGCGCGATCCACGATCTTGCCTACCTCTACCTCGACTGGCTCGACCGGGAGGCTGGCGGCGATGCCGTCGTCGTCGGTTCGTCGTTCGGCGGGTGGGTGGCGCTCGAAATGGCGGTGCGCTCGACGGCACGGATCAATCATCTCGTGCTGATCGATGCGCTCGGCGTCAAATTCGGCGGCCGCGAGGATCGCGACATCGCCGATGTCTACGCCCTGCCCCAGGATGAACTGAACCGGCGCAGCTTTTACGATCCGCCGCGCGTGCTGCCGGACTATGCAGGGCTCCCCGAGGGCGAACTCGAAGCGATCGCCCGCGACCGGGCGGCGACGGCGCTTTACGGCTGGCGCCCGTTCATGCACGACCCCGGCCTCAGGCAATGGCTGCATCGGGTGCGGGTGCCGAGCCTGGTCATCTGGGGCGACAGCGACGAAATCGTAACGCCGGATTATGGCGAAAAGCTGTGTCGGGCATTGCCCGATGGGCGCTTCGCGCGGGTGGCGCGGGCTGGGCATTACCCGCAGATCGAGCGGCCCGACGAGGTTGCGGCGCTGATCGACGATTTCGCCCGCCCAAAGCCGACCCGATAAGGAGGCAGCGCGATGCAGGTCTGGCATTTCAGCGAGATGGCCTATCACCCGGCTTGGCCGCAACTCGCCGATTCCTATCGCGTCATCGTCCCGAACCGACTTTACGATCCGAAGATCGGCGCCGACCTCTACCACCGCTATCTCGACGAGTGGGCGCTTTGCGACGGGCTCGGCATCAACATCATGACGAACGAGCACCACGCGACCGCGACCTGCAGCGACGCGGTGTGCACGATCCCGATGGCGATCCTGGCGCGCGAGACACGGCATGTCCGGCTGCTGGCGCTCGGCATGCCGATCGGCAACCGCAACGATCCGATCCGTGTTGCCGAAGAATTCTCGATGATCGACGTGATCTCGCGCGGCCGGCTCGAGATGGGCTTTGTCAAGGGAGTGCCCTATGAGATCGCCCCCGCCAACAGCAATCCGGCGGATCTGACCGAGCGCTTCTGGGAAGCGCACGATCTGATCCTGAAGGCGATGACGAGCCATGACGGCCCGTTCAACTGGGAGGGCCGGCATTTCCACTACCGTTCGGTCAATGTCTGGCCGCGCCCGTGGCAAGCGCCGCATCCGCCGGTATGGACGCCGGTCGGCAGCGAGGGCAGCGCCGCCGAAGCGGCGGCGCGCGGCATCACGATCGGCGTCCTCAATACCGGCTGGGTGCGCACGCCGGCGATCTTCGCGGCCTACCGCAGCAGGGCGGCCGAGGCCGGCCACGAGCCGAAGCTCGGCAAGCTCGCCTATATGGCGCTGATCGGGGTCGGCCGACAGCCGGGACGAGGGCTGGCGCCTCGCCGACCAGATCCTCGGCTATAGCCGCACCTCGGGCATCGTCGCCCAGCAATTCTCGAACCCACCGGGCTATCAGTCGGCGGCGGCCAATGCGGCGATGCTGAAGGCGGGCGGTGCCGGCCCGGCGCGCGCGACCCGCGTGCAGACGCGCGACGGCCGGCCGATCAACGCGCGCACGATGACGCGTCGAGGAGGCGATCGATGCCGGCCTCGTCTTCGCCGGCACCCCCGACGACGTCTGGGACCAGCTGCGCGCCTTCTACGATCACGTCGGCGGTTTCGGCCATCTGCTGATGATGGGTCAGGGCGGCCCGATTAGCCACGAGGACACCGTCGCCAATCTGACGCTGTTCAGCGAGGCCGTGCTGCCCCGGCTTGACGCGCTGGGCTGATGACCGGCGCAAAGCTGATCGCCGTCGATGGCGGGTTTCCCGGCTTCCGGGCGGTCAACCCGCCCCACTATTTCAGCCAATGGCGAAATCGGTTTCGATGTCGGCGGCCAAGGGCTCGATCGCCGACTTGAACCGAGGAGGGATCTGCGGGGTCGCTTCGCCGGGATCGCCGCGCCAGAAGCAGGTGATGTGCGCGTGGGAGCCGCCGCGCTCCAGAACGGCGCGCAGCTTGCTGATCCGGCTGTCATCGCCTGGCGCCGGGTGAAGCAGTTGTTGCAGAAATTGCAGGTGGTCGCGAAGGTCGTCGCTGGGGACGAGGCTGTCGGTGGAAAGAAACCAGATACCGGTGCGTCCTCGCTGCCGTCCGGCACGCGGCCCGGCCAAAAATTCTTCGCCTTTGCGGTGCGCGCGTGTCGGTTCGACAGGCAAAATCGCCGAGATTTCGTAGGGGCTGAATTCGTCGCCGGCGAACCGCAGCGTCACGAAGGCTTTGCGGTCGGCCTCGGACTCAGTCTTCATCGTAGAGGTTGCCAGGAACTTCGCCCTGCTCATCGGTGACCGAGCCGGCACTGTATATGACCACGCGATCGGCGCCGGAAAGATCGCCCGCCGCCTTGATTTTGTGAAGCGCGCGGCTGAAGCGCCGTGGCGCTATGCCGAGTGCCCGAGCAACTGCATCCGGCGGGTTGCCGGGGCTGCTCCACAAGATGCGGGCGCGCGGCCGTCTCATCGATTTTCCGTCCATGGTCGACGGTTGAGCGGGCCCGCTGGCCGTCGACATCGGGCCAAAAATCGCCGAAATCCGCCGCCAGATTTGGCCATGGGTTCGATTATGCGGGAGATCGAGCAATGTCGAAGAAGCGTTCCGCCACTTTATGGTGCTGCGTCGCGGCATTGCCGCTGATCGGCTGCGCCGGCGGGTTCGCCCCGGCGGCGCAACAGGTGCCCCCGGCCCCGATCGCCGCCGGTTATTATTCGGCACCACCGAGCCTATATCCGGTGGCCGCGCCGGCGCCGGCCGCGATCCTCGTCGTCTTGCCGAGCGCCGGGGCGGTTGCCTGTGACCCGGCATTGTGGCGGAGCGAGGGGGTCGACCTCGTGACGCCGCCGCCGCTCTATCGGCTCGCGGCCGAACAGCAGGCGGCGCTCGGGCAAATGATGGCGGTCGCGCGGCAGTTCGCCGACGCCCCGATCTGGCTGATCGGCCCGAGCCAGGAGGTCGAGGCCGCCCTTGCGGCGCCGCAAATCGGGTGCGAACAGATCCCGGGCATCGTCGAGACATCGGCCGGCCCGCCAGCCGCCACCTGCAGCGAGAGTTTTTCCTATTTCGATCCGGGCACCGGCGCCAGGCCGCAGGTGAAAATCAGCAAATCCGGCGATTGCCCGCCGGCTTCGGGCTTCGAGATCGGCGGCCCGACAATCGCCCCCATGGCGCCGGCGATCCGGCCCCATGCGCCGCGCGTCATCGAAGCCGCGGCTACGCCCGATATGGCCTCACCGGCAGCGCGTCGGGCGGCCGTAGAGCGTCTCGCCGAGCAGATCAAGGCCGCGCCGTCGAGCTGATCCTTACCCTGGTACAGGGCCTTCTGCGCCGCCGGCGCGCGGTTCGAGCGCTGCGGCGAGCCGCGTTGCCGCCTCGGCAAGTTCGGCGCGATGCGGCTCGTCGAGCGGCGCGCGCGGCAAGCGACCGCGCCAGTTCGTCGAGGATACCCGCCAGGAGGCCATAATGCAGGTGAATCACGGCCTCGCGCCGATCCTCGCCGGGCCGCACGAGCCTGATCGCCGCGCTTTTTGCATCGGCATAGGCGTCGAATTGCGAATGCCGGCTGAAGGTGCCGATATAGGCCGTGTCTGGAAAATCGACTGAAACTTCGGCCTTGTCGGCGATCGGGTGCAGTGGCGGCATTTTCTTCTCCTGAAAAAAAGCTTCTACGTATCCAAACCGCCCCCGACCGCCCGCATATGGTCCTCGACGCGGCGCACGCGGGGGATGCTTTCGGCGGCGACGACGAGGGCTCGCCTTTCCCGGTCGGACATGTAGGACGACCACAAATGGACGATCCCGTCCTTGACCGTTACGTTGTCCGGCGCCGCTTCGGCCCAGCGCTGTGCCCGCAATTCGGCCAGGAGCCGCTCGCGGATCGCACGGTCGTCATCCTCGCGCCCACCCGGCGTGTCGCTGATCGTCATGGCGAGCGCCCGCACGAGGTTTGCCCGGCTGACGATGCCGGCGAGGCGGCCGTCGCGCAGCACTGGGACCCGCTTGATCCGATTGGTCTCGAGCAGGATCGCGATGTCCGCAACCGGGGTCGTGTCGGTGACCGAGATGACGTCGCGCGTCATGACGTCGGCGACCCGGCCACTATGCGACTTTATGTAGTCGCCGGCGAGTTCGTTGGTCGACGACATGAGGTCGAGCCACCAAGCGCGCCGCCGTTCGGTCCCGGTCTCGGCGCGGTGCAGCAGATCGCCCTCGCTGACCATGCCGATCACCCGCTTGTCGCGGTCGACGACCGGCAACGGGCTGATGCCGTGCTTTGCCATCAGCTTGGCCGCGGCCTGCACCGTGGCAGTCTCGCTGACCGTCACGACCTCGCTCGTCATCACGTCCATCGCGCGCATTCGGACCACGCTCCCCGCTGACCCCTGGTGCACCAAAGAACAGATCGCGCGGCGCCGCATTGTGCCAGATCTATCGGGTGCAGGTCGTCGGAGCGCGGGCGGGCCGTCGGTCAGGTTTTCAGGGTCGTCCGGTAATAGATCTCGTCGAGCGCCAGCGGCCTCGTCAACAGACCCTGCTCGACCGAACCGGCGACCGCGCGCTCGATGTTCCGGCCCATCGCGGCGAGGCCGAGCGGATAGGGGTCGTCGCCAATGGCAGCGCGCTGCTCGGCGACATCCCGGCCCGGGAAATAGGCGCGCGTCGTCTCGTAGCGGCGGGCGCGCTCAAACGCGATTTCCTTTGATCGGCGGAAGGCGTCGTAAAGCTCGAGCGCCACCCAGGGATGGTCGTCCAGAATTCGGTTCTGCACGATGACATGATGGTTCGCCTGGAAGCAGCCGGTCTTGCGGTAGAATTCGAAGACCACGCCCTTGCCGTCGTCGTCGAGCAATTTGCGCAGCCGCGGGTTGCCGCGGATCTCGGTGCCGCCCCAGCGGTCGATGACCGTCCTATCGCCGGCGGTGACCCGGCTCTGCGGGCGGATCGCGGTGCAGGCGTCGATCTCGCCGCGATCGAGCATCACGTCGAGCGTCTGCTCGGCTGAGAGGAAATGGTGTTCGACCCCGGCCGGCCCCGCCTTGTCGAGACCGAGAGCGCCGGCGTGGCTCAACTCCTTGGTGCGGCCGTTGAACCAGACATTGTCGCGGGCCTCGATGCTGTAAAGCTCCTTCAATGTGATGCGGAACCACAGCGCCGCCGTCATCTCGTAATCGGGAACGCCGATCCGTTTGCCCTTGATGTCGCCGAGACCGGCGATGCCGGATGCCGCGTTGACGTACAGGTTCGGCCAGTGATGGCCGCGGCTGAGGAACACCGGCAGGGCGGACCAGTCCCATTTCTTGCCGTCGCTCCGCTCGCGGGCGAGCAATGTTTCCGAGATCGACATCTCCGAGACGTCGAATTCGTCGTAGACGAGGTTGCGAAAGAACAACGTCCCCGGCTCGAGCGTGACAAAACCCAATTCGATGTTCTGGGGCTTGACGGTGCCGTCCCTCAGCGGGTCGAGCCGCGGATTGTCGGAAAAGGCGATCGTCAGTCGCAACGTCATCCCTGCCTCCCTCTGATGCTCATAGGCCTGCAGGCCCGGAAACCCTGGCGCATCCCACCCTACCCGTGCCGGCCCTCGGCGAGGCGCCGCGCGGATGATCCCTCGGGTCAGACGACGCCGTCGTCGCGCAGCCGCTGCACTTCCTCGGCGGCGACGCCGCACAACTCGGCAAGCAACGCCGCGGTGTCCTCGCCGAGCATTGGCGGGCGGGTTACCGTCGCCGGCGAATCCGACAACTTGACCGGGCAGCCGACGGTTCGATAGGTGCCGCGCGTCGGGTAGTCGATGTCGAGAATCATCTCGCGGGCCGCGAGATGCGGGTCGGCCAGCACCTCGCCGGTGTCCTGACAGGCGCCGCACGGCACGCCGGCCGCACCCAATACCCGCATCGCCTCGTGCTTCGAGCGGCCGCGCGTCCATTCCTCGATGATCGCATTCAGCGCCGCGCGATTTTCCCAGCGCCCGTCCTCGCGGGCAAAGCGCGGATCATCGGCGAGTTCCGGCCGGCCGATCGCCGCGGCGAAGGCCGGCCACATCTGCTGCTGCGCGGTAATGAAGACATAGTCGTTGGGCCCGCCCGGGGCGCAGGGATAGGTCGTGCTCGGCACGCCGCGGCCCATCTGGTTGCCGCGCCGCGGCATTGGCTGGCCGAAGCGCTGGTGGTCGCGCAGGCTGACCCGGATCAGATTGACGACGGCGTCCTGCATCGACACCTCGACCTGCTGGCCGCGCCCGGTCTTGTGGCGCTGCTGCAGCGCCGCGAGAATGCCGATCGCCATATGCATGCCGGTGCCGGAATTGCCGATCGCCGGCACCACGAAAGTCGGCGGGTTCTCCGGAAAACCGGTGATGCTCATCGCCCCGCCCATCGCCTGGGCGATAGGCTCATAGCTCTTGAAGTTGCGATAGGGGCCCCAGGTGCCAAAGCCCTTGATCGTCGCGTAGATCAGCCGCGGATTGATCGCCGCCAGTGCGGCATAGCCGAAGCCCAGCCGGTCGAGTGCGCCCGGTCCGAAATTCTCCAGCAATACGTCGGATCTGCCGATCAATTCCCGGAACAGTTCCTTGCCGCGGCCGGTCTTCAGATTGAGCGTCAGGCTCCTCTTGTTGGCGTTGAACAGCAGAAAGAACAGGCTGTCGCTGTCGGTCCGGTCGCGCATGTTGCGGCGCGCGACGTCGCCGCCCTTCGGCTCTTCGAGCTTGATCACCTCGGCGCCGAGGAAACCGAGAATCTGGGCGCAGGCCGGCCCCGCCTGGTTGTGCGTCATGTCGATGATGCGGATGCCTTCGAGGGCTTGGCTCATGCTCGTCCTCCCTGTTCGGTCGCGCTGGATAGAGCCTAGCACCGCGGGCTTGTCGGGCGCGAGATGCCGTGAGGCGGTTGGGCAAGATCCCTCAGGCATCGATTAAGACATCAAATGATGTCAGGATTTGCGCCGCGTCAAACTGTCGGGATGAGAATGCGCACGACATTGTCTCTTGACGACGAACTGCTGGCCAAGGCCGAGGCCTACACCGGAATACGCGAGAAAGCCGCTCTCGTGCGCACGGCGCTCCAGGCGTTGATCGAGCGCGAGGCCGCCCGTCGGCTGGCGCGCCTCGGCGGCAGCGAACCCGATCTCGAAGCCACCCCGCGGCGGCGCACGGAACGCAGGTGATCCTGGTCGACACCTCGATCTGGGTCGAGCACCTGCGGACCGGCGATGAGAGGCTTGCTGTGCTGCTCGACGGCAACGAGGTTCTTGGACACCCGTTTGTGATCGGCGAGTTGGCGCTCGAGGAGTTGCAGGCGATCGATCCTCCCCGTGGATTTGGCCGGGACTGACACCACAATACGCCTTGACAATCAAAGCCCCATAGAAGCCTGCCCCAGGCGCGCCCGCCCTGGCGGTCATGCGGAGGGGCGCCGCGGCCCCCCGGACG
Source organism: uncultured Alphaproteobacteria bacterium (assembly GCA_963790875.1). Lineage (GTDB taxonomy): Bacteria > Pseudomonadota > Alphaproteobacteria > ATCC43930 > CGMCC-115725 > AP-15. Next base: position 3,764 of record CAWBQT010000008.1, on the reverse strand, counting down.
GCCGCCCTGCGGGCGTTCCGGGGGTCGACGCCGCGGAGTCTCGGGGGTCGAGATTGCTTCGTCTCTCCGCTCCTCGCAATGACAGCGAGTTATGGGCGGGTGCCACTCATGGCTCTGTTTCTTTTTTAGGCGACGAAGGCTTTTGCCAATCAGTCCGACAGCGTCGCTGGCAAACCGAATCCGGTCGTGATTCTCTCCAAGCGCCGATCGCGGGTCCACAATCGGGCGCCCGCCGTCAGCCGCGCGGCGGCCAGCAGGTGGGCGTCGACATGGCCGATGCCGCGCCCGAACAATGCCTGACGGTCGGACACCGGGGTCGCGACATAGACCGGCACGATAGCACGCTTCGCGGCACGGACCGGGAATACAGGCAGGATGCAGTGGTAGGGTCGATGGCCGCAATGGTTGGATAGCAGTCCTTCCCGATCGGTGTGGCAGTGGATGCCTCTGCGACATTCCTAGCCCGCGCCCGTGGACGGTCGGACCCGCCAGGAGCAGCCATTGCGTGCCGGATTTCGGCACATGTCAGTCGCCAACTCAAGCCAGTGCTTCGAGCAGCGCCTTGGCTTCTTTGAGGTCGAGCGTGTCGAAGCCCTCGGTGAACCAGCCGTAGACCGGCGCGAGAAGATCGCGGGCTTGCTGCCGTTTGCCGTGATCGCGCCACAGCCGGGCCAGGCTCGTCGCCGCGCGCAATTCCCAGGACTTTGCCTGCTGCGCGCGGGCAATGGCGATGGCGCGCTCGAAATGCGCCTGCGCTTTCGCCGCGTCGGGCTCGGGCGACATCAGCGCGATTTCACCGGCGGTTCGGTGGATCTCCGCCTCGCACCACTTTTCCTTGGTTGTTTCCGCCGTTGTCATCGCTTCGCCGATGCAGCGCCGAGCCGCCTCGAATTGCCCAAGTTCGGCGTGGGCGCGGGCCAGGTGCGGCAAAAAGAATGGCATAAAAAGTGTCGCTCCCGTTGGCCGCAAGGCGGCCATCCCGGAGATCAGAATTTCGGTCGCGTCCGAAGCCCTGCCGGTCAGGGCCAGGACGCAACCTTGGCTCATCATTCCCAACGCCTTCCGAAACAGGGAACCTTTTTCTTCGGCCAGAGCGACTTGCTCTCGGGCTTGCGCGGCTGCCACGGCGCGGTTGCCGCAAAGCGTATACAGTATTGAGGTATGGAATAAAGCGTACATCACCGTTGCCGCTTGACCTATCTCTCGCGCGTTCCTGAGTGCGTCGTCGGCGTCTCTGAGCGCGGCCTCGGGATAGCCAAGCAGCCACAGAGCCAACGACCGAATTAAGGCTCCCACCGCAACGTCTTGGCCAAATCGCGTCGCCAGCGCACGATGCTCGGCAGGCTCGTAAAGCGCGATCGCCTGATCAAAATGCCCCCGGCCTTCCGCGATGTCCCCCATATACAGTAATGACATTCCCATCAGGCGATGCCCAACCATGAGCGGGACTGTCGCCCTTTGCTTCTCCGCGAGCGCCAGGAACTGCGCCGCGAGATCGCGACAGGCATCGCCATTGAATGCCACATTGTTCGCTGCCCAGAAGGCGTAGAGGACCGAGAACAGCAGCAGCGGATCTTCGGGAGGCTCTCCCAGCGCTTCGGCTTGCTCGATCAGCAAACGTGCCCGCTCCGCAGCCGCCTTGGTCTCAGTGGCAGCAAAGCCTTTGACATGGTTGAGTGGGGTGATCAGCGCGACCTGAAGCTTGATCTGCTCGCGACGCAGCGCCGGCGTGCCGGGCAGGCTCACGATCTGATCGAGGGCGCGGGTGAGCTGGGCCGCGGCTTCGACCAGCGCCGAGCGCGCCTGTGACAGCTGACCCGCCTTGCCCCACAGACCCGCGGCCTTCTCGATCAGCCCGGCCTCGGTGCAGTGATGCGCCAGGATCTCGGGCTGGCTCTCGGCGATCTCGGAGAAATGGCTTTCGAGGGTTTCGGCGATACGGGCGTGAAGTGCGCGTCGCGGTTCGCGCAGCAGCATGCCATAGGCCGCATCCTGCACCAGGGCATGCTTGAACAGGTAGCTCGCCTGCGGCGGCACGCCTTGCCGGAACAGCAAGCCTGCCTGAACAAGACGGTCGAACGCCGACCCCAGCTCCGCCTCCGGCTTGCGCGCCACCGAAGCCAGCAGGGCATGCGAGAACTCCCGCCCGATCGCCGACCCGATCTGCGCCACCTCCCTGGCCGGGCCGAGCCGGTCGAGCCGCGCCATCAGCGAGGCGTGCAAACTCGCCGGCACCGCCAGGGCCGGCGACGGAACCGCGGCAACCGTGCGGCGGGCCGCGCCCTCGCTCTCCGCCTCCAGCACCGCCTTCGTCATCTCCTCGACGAAGAGCGGAATGCCGTCGGTGCGCTCGACGATCTCCGTCAGCACATCCGGCGGCAGCGCCTTGTTCCCGGCCAAGCGCACGATGATGGCGGCCGCTTCACGCTCCCCGAGCCGGTTGAGCGTCAGGCTCGTCACATGCGACTGTCCCACCCACGGCGCGTTGAACTCGGGGCGGAAGGTCACGATGAGCAGTGCCGGAAGTGTTTTAATCCGGTCCACGGTCCGGCCGAGCACCTCCAGGCTCGTCGGGTCGATCCAGTGCAAATCCTCGAAGATCATCAGCACCGGTTGCCGGCGCGCCAACCCCGCGAGTTGCGACATCAGCGCTTCCAGCGTTCTCTGCCGGCGCTGTTCCGCGGCCAGCTCGAGCGCGGGATAGCGTCCATCATTCGGCAGCGACAGCATCTCGGCGAAGAGTGCGGCATCCTCGGGCGAGGTCGAGGCCCGTGCGAGCAGCGCATCGAGCTTGTCGAGCTTCGCCCGCGGTTTGTCGTCGTACACCAGTCCGGCGGCGCGTTCGATCTGGCCGATGATCGGGTGGAACGCGCTGTCCGCGCGCTGCGACGAGCAGAAATAGCGCAAGGGAATATGCGACTCGGCGCGGAGGCTCTCCGCCAATGCCGCCGCGATGCGCGATTTGCCGATACCCGGCTCGCCGCAGACCAGGACGACCTGGCCGACCCCCGCCTTGGCCCGCGCCCAGCGGCGCAAGAGTAGGTCGATCTCCTCGTCGCGGCCGATCATCGGATTCAGCGCCGGTCCCCGCAACGCCTCGAAACGGCTCGCGACGACGCTTGGACGCAGCACCCGCCAAGCCGGAACCGGCGCGCCGATGCCCTCCACCTCGACGGCATCGAGATCGCTGTATTCGAACAGATCGCCGACCAGCCGGCGCGTACCGGCGCCGATGATAACGGTGCCCGGCTCGGCCACGGCTTGCAAGCGAGCGGCGAGGTACGGTGTCGCGCCCACGACCGATTGTTCCTGCGCCGATCCATCGCCGAGCAGGTCACCGACAACGACCAGCCCGGTGGCAACTCCGACCCGGGCTTGGAGCTTGACGGATTCGACGTCGAGGCGAGCTACGGCCTCAATCGCGCCCAGCGCTGCCCGGACCGCCCGCTCGGCATCGTCCTCGTGCGCTTGCGGATAGCCGAAATAGGCGGACACTTTGTCCCCGGTGTATTTGGCGACAACGCCATCGGACCCGGCGACAACATTGGCGACAGCGTGATGGAATGCGGCACTGACTTGGCGCAGATCCTCGGGATCGAGGCGCGCAGCAAGCACCGGCGACCCCACCAGATCGCAGAACATGATCGTGAGCTGCCGGCGCGCGGCCGACGAAATGGGTGACGGCTGCTCTGCCGAGCGGGCATCGGGCGGCATGACGGAAGGCTTGACACCTTCCGCCGGCGACCATGTCACCGGTGCGATGA
>CAWBQT010000007.1:0-221209 GCA_963790875.1 uncultured Alphaproteobacteria bacterium | reverse complement strand
TTTGCATCTCCAACCGCTCGTGCAAGAGCGAAGCCCGCAAGCGTGAGCAGAAAAAAACGCTGGTTCCGTAACGGCCAGAAATGGCGAACCAGATGCGCGAGGGCCGCATCAGCGTGATCAAGTCCCGGTACCGCCTCAACCGCAGTCGATCGGCATCAGGACTCATCGCCGAAAAGCTGGTAAATACTGGCCACGCCGACACCCTAAACCTACCCAATCCGGCAGCACCACAGAAGCCGACCGACACCGGCCTATCTCGCGCGTCCTACACAGCCGACCCAACTCCGAAAAATCGATTTTTGCGCCGCAATGTAGCTACCTCACCAATAGCCGATTCATTGCATATTTCGATGACGACAATTGGTGGCCGGATGAGTTCGGGCAGATCACGCCAACATAGACGAGAAATATTTAAGTCAGATTTGATGATCATCAGACACCCTAAGATAGAAGCAGGCTTGATCGCCCCTTTCCCTCCTGTTGACCCATCGTGATCGCACTTTAGCATGAGCTACCTCCGATCGAGTAAAAAGTGTCTGGTATGAATTCCTATAGTATGACCTCGCGTCTCGTAGCGGAACGCCTCGGCGATATTGCTCGCTACAAAGAAACTGTGTCTCATCCGAGTCGTATTTTACCCTTATAAGTTCAAGTCTTGCTCGTTTTGCTAGGATTATCATACCTTCTCTTGAAGGAATTACCAAATGTCGAGGCGCATCTATTTGGTACCAATCGACATTGTATTGCATCCAGGCCTCCGAAGCGGCTAACGGTATTCGAACAAGAATTGCACCACCCGGCGCCGATAGCTTCCTTAGTTCGATGAGATACCGTAGGGGATCTGGTGTGTGCTCAAGGCTGTGGTGCAGCATGATTAAGTCGAACTGCCCTGGTAACTCCTCAAGATCTCCTGCATATATCCTGACACCTGGGACAGTCCACCTTTGATACGGATCTTGACCAGTCACGTCCTCATAGCCATTTTCTCGTAGCCGGTGAAGCAGATATCCTGGGCCGCATCCGACATCTAGTATCCGTTCTGTATTTGCCGGGATAACAGATCTTAGTGCAACCAGATGCGGTGCGAGGTCGTCTTTGCGTATCTTATTTGCGGCCCAGCCGATCGGGTTCCATCCACGTAATAGGTAAGCCGTGCGGCGTCGCCGAACAAAATTGCGAACCGCTTCTCTGGGAGAAGTTGCAGACGCTGCCTCGGATGAATGCTCTGATCCCAAATAATCAGATGGATAGTGCCTTTCCAGATCGGAGGGAACCGTTTCTATTTGTAAGCTACCACAGTTGATACACTCGACATATCGGAACGTCTCCTTGGAGCCAAACTGCATCTCGCGCACAGTGTGCTGATGGAAGCGTTCCCCTCCGCCGCAAGCCCGGCAGACAAGATTGGAGTTCATCTTCACTTCCTGGAGCCGGTACAAATACAAGTTCTGACACAGCGCGCTGGGTAATTACGCGCTTGGCGATGATTACAGATAGGCGCTCGCTCCCTTCCTACGCGGTTCTGTAAAGTAAGCTATGTGCAGATCTCGGGTCAAGCGCATCTGCGATAGCCTGCAGGAACCCGGTACCGAAGCGCAGATCGGGCTCCAGGTGGTTGCCCTCCGCCCATTCGTTCCACGATTTCAGGAACAACAAGCTTCGATCGAAAGGCCGGTGCTTTATTGCGTCGATAGCGTCATTCACCATTCCATGAAACAACTCCGGCCTAGCGCCATCGAGTACCACGCCGTTGTGGCCTGACCGAGGAGTATTGTCCCAGGCGTGGGTGAGGCACGGATACCACGCGTCGTCTGCTGGCGCGGTCGGCAGCTGGCTCTCAGCAAACAAGCTATACGAGAGGATTGTCGGCAGTCCTCGCCACATCCGAAGCTTGTTTTGCACCCATCTAACGGGGCGGCCGCGGGATACCCACCGCCCGTCGGGCCAGCCCGGCTGGGCAATCCTGACATCGAAGCCATGGGCCATCGGTTTCCAATCGTGCGAAGTTGCCATGCCGCCGATATGCAGCCCGCCTAGCCCGGAAGCTGCCGCCATGTCGCGCCACAGCGCGAGTGTGGCTGCCGCATCGGGCAGCTCGTTCGGCTGGTAGATCAGGAAGAGGGGCTTGCCTTCCACTCGAATGTAGCGGGGATCCGAGAAGGCGGGGAGCAGCGCACGGAAGTGCGCCTCGTGGTCGGCGAGGCCAGGATAGGTCTGCTCGATCAGAACACGGTTCGGCTCGCCGTACCAAATGCCACTCCAGGTCGCGTTGGCCCAGCACAGGCAGAACGGAAAGTTCGGGGCACCGGAATGGAGTACCTCGTTGAAGGGGCGTTCCAAAATACGCCGGCCCGCAAACCAATAATGGTAATAACAGAAGCCTTCAATGCCGTAACGGCGGGCAAGGGCAGTCTGCGCTTCGCGGGTTTCCGGGACGCGGAGGTCATAAAATCCGAGATCGGCGGGGATGTGCGGCTGATAATGGCCGCGAAACATCGGCTTCGCCTTCGCCGTATTCGTCCACTCGGTAAAGCCCTTTCCCCACCATTCGTCGTTCTCGGGCACCGGGTGAAATTGCGGCAAATATAGCGCGATGGCACGGGCCCGCAGCGTACTCGGTAAAGTCGAACGAGTTCCGGTCGACTCGCGCATCATAGTTGTAGGCTCAAGTGATGGCGGCCCTGCGCGGAGGTGCAGTTCCCAGCTCTCGGATCGGTCGGACCTCGCCCGGATCTCTAGCAAAGTCCCAGGACCAATGGCTGGGGAGCCGCGCCCCCGAGTTTTTTACGATGATATAGCCAGGGGTGTCGGCGCCAGCCACAACCTCCAACCGAAAGCATGCCGGCAGGTGATCCAAAGTGTGAAAGTCCCCTGAGCGACTACCGATCTCGATTTCATAAATATCCGGCGCAAGCGGCAAAGAGTGGATCTCAACGTCCACCGAATACCCTCCTGCGGTCGATAGATCCGGACGAAAGCCATCCTGAAAGTCGGTGTAATATGTCAGCAAACGGGCAGATTCCGGAGCGCAGAACCCGATTCCGATTGAAACCCCCGGTACAAACGCCCGAACCTTAAACCGGATACGCGCCTTGGCCGACTCGCCGTGGCGTAATGGCAGGTTTGACAGCCACTGCAGCGACTGCACGCGAAGGCGCTCGTCGTGTACATAGGGTGGTCGCACCATCCGCCCCATTTCGATCATATGATCTTGATTTGGAGCCCCGCGGTCAATGTAGTCGTCAATCACAGCGCGCGCGCTGCCATCTCTTTCGACCAAGCCAAAGTTTAACCAAATCGCTCTCGGACATAAACTGCTTACAATTCCCATATTGTGGCTGACGAACAGTACAGTGCGGCCCTCGCGGTGCGAGACCTCGTCCATCTTACCCAGGCATTTCTTTTGGAATTCGGCGTCGCCAACGGCAAGCACCTCGTCGACGATCAGGATTTCGGGTTCGAGATGGGCAGCGACGGCGAAGGCCAGCCGCACATACATGCCCGAGGAAAAGTGCTTGACTGGCGTGTCGAGGAATTTCTCGACTTCGGCGAAGGCGACGATCTCGTCGAATTTGCGCCTGACCTCGGCGCGGGTCATGCCGAGGATGGCGCCGTTGAGGAAAATGTTCTCTCGGCCGGTTAGTTCCGGGTGAAACCCGGTGCCGACTTCGAGCAGGCTGGCGACGCGGCCGCGCAGCGTCACGCGCCCCGACGTCGGCTCGGTGATACGGCTGAGAATCTTCAATAATGTGCTCTTGCCGGCGCCATTGCGACCGATGATCCCGAGGACCTCGCCGCGCTTGACCTCGAAGCTGACGTCTCTCAGCGCCCAGAACTCCTCGACCGCGTCGCCTTGGACAACCTGCCGCCCGCGAGCGACATCGATCGTCTTGCGGGCGAGGCTGCGCATCCGGCGCCCGATGACGTCGCGCAGCGCGGTATAGCGCTCCGTCTTGTGCCCGACGAGGTATCTCTTGGACAGGTTTTCGACGGCGATGATCGCATCGGACATGGGCGTTAGAGGCCTGGGCGCGCTCAGATCAAATCAGCAAAGCTTTTTTCCGTCTTGCGGAAACGGTGGATGCCGAACCACAAGAAGAAGGCGGCGGCCAGCACGCTCAGCCCGAGGCTGGGCAGCTGCAGCTGGCTCTGCCGTCGATCACCCCCACCATCGGGTTGATCGAATAGAGCCGCCGCCACTTCTCGGGTACGACGTTCGAGCTCAACCCGACCGGCGAGATGTAGAGGCCGAACTGCACGATGAACGGGATCACGTAGCGAAAATCCCGGCATTTGACGTTGAGCGCGGTGATCCACACGGCGGGCCCAATGCTGACCAAAAAGGCAAGGCCGACGAAAGCCGGCAACACCAGCATCTGCCATCCAGGCCACGCCGATCACCGTCTCCTTGTATCGCACCGCGAGGTCACGCCAAGCCAGCACTCGGAAAAGCTCGCGATAGCGCCACAGATCGCGCCAATACTTGCTGTCGTGCCGCCCAGGCTCGATGACTCTCAAATCCGCCACTTATTTCGGCTCAACAGTAAGGTCGCGAAACCTAAGAAAGTCCTATCGAGATGTCAAGCGTTGGTTGGCGACCCACACGGCACATGAAGTATGCTTACGGGAGCTCAAGGCTTGCAGTCGGTGCATGCGCTGCTTGATCCATTCGCCAAGCCTTGCCGGCGGCGACCACGTCGCTGTCTCGCGAAAGGCACACTCCTCGCGACACTGCTCCATCGCGTTGAGTTGGTCCCGCGCGACATAGCTCTCGCTCAGCGGCGACATCCCGAGATCGACGAAATCGGTCAGGGAGCCGCCCCGGAAACGACATTCGAGCCGGATACACACGCAGAGCAGAGCAGGCGCCATCTTCGGTCATGCTGAAGCCCGATTGCGACGCGCAGCGCCAACAGCGCTACCACCACTGCGGCGAGTACCGTCGTGAAGTCCACGATCATAGCGAAACTAAGAAACCCGCCGGCACAGCAACCCAGCAATAACGGGTGTCGGGGGTTGGAACTTCCACGTTCGATCACCACAACTTCTGCAAATTCCAAGAACAATATAGCACCCCGCCCGCCCGTGTTTTTCACTTGGTATACGGCGCAGGTATTTCAAGAAACCTTTGCCGGCTTTCTCTAATAGGCATTATGCGACTTTGACAAACGCCCCGGATCGCGCAAGAAACACAAGATATAGTTTTGGAGGGGGGACGCTATGATCCGCACCTTTGCTGCCGCCGTCTTCGTCTTGCTCGCTGTCACCGCACCAGCCCGCGCCATAATGGTTGACACGGTGAACATAACGTTTGCAAACGGAGACACGCTGACAGAGGAAATCGGATAGTTTTCCACCCGGCGATCCTGACCCCGGTTATAGTTTTCCCTTCATCGGCCCGACAGGTTTGACTTTCAACGGCGGGCCTTATTTCAGGCAAGCGGAAGCGCCTAACGGATACACAATTCCAGGCGTGCGCACAGGCTCCGACATTTACGCGATCCTTGCGACGTTCCTTGTCTTACCCCGAACGAATTTTTTCTCGGTAACTTTTAGCGGAGATCGTGTGGGTGGCCGGCTTCAACCGCCGGTGGGCTTGAGATCGTTGGCTCGAAGATCGTTGGCCGGGCGAGACGCGAGCCCCAGCTTTATAGCGATCTGCCCTAAGCGAAGGACAAGAACCAGCGTGGCGAGCCCGCCGATACCGAGCAGCACCAAGCGAACGGTGCTGGCACCGGTTGCCCAAGCGGAGAGGCTCGTATCCGCAAGTGTGCCGATAAATACATAGCCGCACAGCGCCGGCAACGATGCGAGCGTGCCTATGGCGTAGTCGCGCAGACCGACCGCGGATAGCCCAAGCGCCAGGCTCGTGGCGGAAAACGGCATGATCGGGGAGACTCGCAGCAGGCACACCAATTTCCACCCGTCGCGCGCAATCCTTGTGTCGAGGCTGCGCAGCCGGGGCCGGCGGGCCGCCAGGCGCTCGACACTAGCTCGGAACAACGATCGGCTGAAAAAGAACGACAGTAGAGCACCGGCCAAGGTGCTGACCGCCGCCAGCAAGAAGCCGGGCACCAGACCATAGATAGCGCCGGCCGCCACGCCCAACAGCGAAGCAGGCAATATGCCACTCACCGCCACCAAAATCTGCACGATCGCGAAGACGACAGCTCCGCGGACTCCAAGACCCCGCACGACCTGCATCAGCTGTTCGGCGGCGCCGATCATGCGGTCGGGCGAGACCCATGCAGCAGCCATACCGAGCACGATCAGCCCGACCAGGCCGACAGCAAAGACCCCGCGGGCGGATGGGCGCCAGCCTACGCGCACCGCAGAGGTCACCGCGAAAACTCTCCGCCGGCGAGCAGGCGGTCGACGTCGAACTTCGTAAGCACGGGCAGGCGGTTCTCGGTCACGTCGGCAAAAAGGGCCGAATTGATCAACCCCATTCGCTCGAGCCGGAACTGCAGCGAAGTCCGCAGCACGCCGAGCCCGTAGATCACGCTTCGTCTGAAATTGATCGACGACGCCTCCGGGAAGTATCTCGTCGGGCAGCTAACCTCGCCGATCCGAAACCCGAAGTGGACGGCCTGTACCAGCATCTGATTGTCGAAAACAAAGTCGTCGGAGTTGTTGCGGAGCGGCAGCCGTTCCAGCACAGCCCTGCTCCACGCCCGATACCCGGTATGATATTCCGACAGCTTCTGCCCGATCATCAGGTTCTCGAACAGGGTGAGAAACCGGTTCGAGACATACTTATAGACTGGCATTCCACCGACCAGCGCCCCTCGGCCGAGTATCCGCGAGCCGAGTACCACATCAAACTCTTCCGAGGCGATCATTGATGCCATCGCGGTTACCAGTTTCGGTGTGTACTGATAATCCGGATGCAGCATCACAACGATATCGGCACCTCGGGCCAGCGCCGCTGTGTAACAGGTTTTCTGGTTGCTGCCATATCCCCGGTTACGATTGTGGCGGATCGTTGGGATGCCCAGGCTTCGAGCCATCGCGACCGTGTCGTCCTTGCTGGCATCGTCAGTCAGGATGATGTCGTCAACGATGTCATGCGGAATTTCGTCAAAGGTCTGCTTGAGCGTCTGGGCGGCGTTGTACGCAGGCAGCACTACCGTGATCTTCTTGTTCGCGAGCATCGAACCCCCCGCAAAGCAGCCGCTGTTTGAGTGCGCCGCGCCCCGATGACCCCGGAGCGGTTGAACCGACATTCGCCAGATTCCCGACGGTTTCGAGGGCAGGATCGCGCCTCTGAACGGCTTGGGCAACGGCAAATCGTGCCAATGTGGGTCACTACACGAAAGTGCTCTGAGTGTACGACATCTTGGACGAAGCATGAACGGGCTGCGCGCTGGTATGTCCGCTCCACCATTGATGGCTGCCGCTCGGGTGGCGGCCGGAGTCACGTCACTGTCGTCAGAGCTGGAGGAAGAGCGCCCAAACACAAGATATAAAAACACGTCTGCGTGTTGCCGGGGCGCTGATAGTCGTGCTAACCGTCGGTTGAGTTGTCCCAACCGCGCCGTTTTCTGTCGGTAACTGAGCCCTCGTACCCCGGAGTGTACTAATGGTGGATTCGCCAAGCATTATAGCATTCCACAAAACCGACCGAATGTTAGCGATTCTATTATCAACCTCACTCTTTCTAACATATGCTTTATTCTTACAGCCGCCAGAATGGAATTCTGTAAGCCACATTGCCGTTGCGCTGTCAATTGTGCAGGATGGCACATTGTCTATCGACCGGTTTCAGGAATTCACAGGTGACACAGCATATTTCAATGGCAAGTTTTACTCTAATAAGGCGCCAGGTATGACACTACTATCAGTTCCTCCTGTTTATTCCATTCACCGCGCGTTGAGAATAATTGGTCAAGAAAAACCTGTCATTGTTAAAGGCAAAATTTCTCATCTTTGGTTATATCTTTATGTATCTACAATATTAACGTCAGGTTTGTTCACGGCTGCTGCGGCCGCTGCGCTTTTTCTGACGGCAAGAGGTTTAGGGGCAACGCAGGTTGGTGCACTTTTCGGTGCTCTCTCATATGGTGTCGCGTCGCCTGCTTTCGGGTGGGCAACCGCCTTCTTTGGCCACGCGACGGCGGGTGCTAGCTTGTTCTTGGCATTTGCAGCAGTTGTGGCGCTCGAACGTCGAAGTCCCAACCCCCGACACCCGCTATTGCTAGGTTGGTCTGTAGGCAGCCTTCTCGGTCTCGCTATGGTCGTCGAGTTCACGACAGTACCTGCCGCAGCAGTGATAGCGCTGTTTGCGCTGCGCGTTGCAGTCGGGCTTGACCATGTCCAAAGATGGCGCGTTCTCTGCTCTGCCCTTATATCCGGGGCCGTTATGCTAACGCTACTTGGATTGTATAATTATTTTGCGTTTGGATCACCGATGCACATTGGCTATGAAAGTCAGGTTAACTTCCCCGAGATGAAGCAGGGTGTCGTCGGGATCGGCGTCCCGAAGCTGCTTGTGCTCGGAAAAATCTTATTCGGCCGATATCGAGGGCTTTTTATAGTTTCTCCAATTTTATTTTTGTCATTCTGGTCGACCGCGGATACCTGGCGGAAGGGAGTGCTGAGCAACGAGCATTTTGCTTGCATCGTTGCCGCTGTAACGAGCTTTCTGCTGATAAATTCCGGATTTGTCAACTGGGATGCGGGATGGTCCACTGGACCGCGGTATGTAACGCCGATGATAGCACTCTTATGCTTGCCGCTTGGCCTACAATGGTCGAGTGTAGGGCGCGTCTTTCACGGCATCTTAATCATCTTATTCATTGTGAGCGTCGCAATCTCTTTAGCCGCGGCATCTGTAAGTATGACCGCTCCACAAGAGTATAGATCACCGTTGACACAGTTTATTATTCCTAACTTCTTGAGAGCAGATTTATTCGCGTCCATTTTTAGGCCAACCTGGACCGTGATGATTCCCTTAATCATGATCTGGGTTCTATCAGCCGTTACGGCGAAACGATTACTCCGAAGAGGACGATGGGCGAATTAACAATTGTTGGCATCGTTGGAGTTCTTCTGAGAAACCTAGATTATGTTTTCTGGGAAATATCCATGGGCAATCTTCGCGTAGCGCCTCCCTGCGATCCAGTCGTCCAACATTCGGATGATCGATGATGCGAGATCGCTGCAGCTGTCGAAATCGACACGGATGTTGTAGGTGACGATGAACCGATGAACCGCGCCAGCCACCGGTTTTTAGAGAGCCTCATAATTTCGGCAACGGCGTCCTCGGAGTCAGCGGCGCCGTATCGTGCGTGAGCGGTTGCCCGGTTTCTGCTGTTCCCCGGCCCGCCGCCTTCCCAATGTTCGGCAGCGCGCTTGCTGGGTGGCGTCGGCTGGTTGAGGCGAAGGAAGATTTCACACAACCGCAAGGCGTGAATTTGTCATAATCAGTAGTTCACTACCTCCACCTGTAAGCGCAATATAGAGATGACACCCCTGTGCAAAGTAGAGGTGACACTCCGCCGGGTTCTGGGGTCCCGGAGGGTGCGCCGTGGCGGTGGTGTCGATGAGCAAGCAGGAGTTCAGCCGGCTCGAGGTTCTGTTGCGGGTTCAGTCCGGTGGACTGCGTGTCGCAGACGCGTGCGAACTGATCGGCTTGCAGCGGCGTCAGGTGTTTCGTCTGCTGCATGGCCTCAAGCAGGATGGCGCCGCGAGCCTGCTTTCCAAGCACCGCGGCAAACCCAGCAACCATCGGCTACCTGCCGAGGTTCGTACCCTGGCGCTGTCGATCGTGCGCGAGCGATACGCCGACTTCGGTCCGACCCTGGCGGCGGAGAAGCTTGCCGAGCATCACGGTTGCACGGTGTCGCATGAGACGTTGCGCGGTTGGATGATCGCGGCTGGGCTGTGGCAGGACCGTCGGCATCGCCTTCCCTCCCCGCATCAGCCGCGCCGGCGGCGCGATTGCCTGGGCGAATTGGTGCAGATCGACGGCTCGGAGCACGCCTGGTTCGAGGACCGCGCTCCGAAGTGCACGCTGCTCGGTTTCATCGATGATGCGACGAGCCGGCTGCAGCAACTGCGGTTCGTCGCCTCGGAATCGGCGTTTGATTACTTCCGGACGACGCGCGCCTACCTGGAGGAACACGGCAAGCCGGTCGCGTTCTACAGCGACAAGCACGGCATCTTTCGGGTGAACAGCAAGGACGCCGTCGGCGGCGAGGGTGTGACCCAGTTCGGGCGCGCGCTGTTGGCGCTGAACATCGACATCATCTGCGCCAACAGCCCGCAGGCGAAGGGACGCGTCGAACGTGCCTTCGGCACGTTGCAGGACCGGCTGGTCAAGGAATTGCGGCTGGCGGGGGTCTCCTCGATGGCCGCGGCGAACGCCTGGCTGCCGGGGTTCATCACCGCCCACAACGCGCGCTTTGGCCGCGACCCGGCGAACGAGAAGGACCTGCATCGGCCGCTGACACAATCGGATGATCTGGACGAGATCCTGGCCTGGCGGGAGGAACGCACGGTCACGCGCAACCTGACCCTGCACTACGACCGGATGATGCTGCTCCTCGACCCGACGCCGCTGGCCCGCGGGCTGGTGCGCAAGAAGGTGGAGGTGGTGAACTATCCGGACGGGCGGTTCGCAGTTCAGTTCAACGGGACGGCGCTCGGTTTCAAGGTGTTCGACAAGATCCAGACAGTGCAGCCCGGCGCCATCGTCGACAACAAGCGGTTGTCGGCCGTGCTCGAGCAGGTGAAGGCGCAGCAGGCCGCCTATCCGGCGCATCGGCAGCGCGGGCATGTTGCACGGCAGCGGCCGCCGAACAACCTCGAGGCGCCGGGTCTGCCGTCGAAGGGGCGGGCATCGCGCCACGCAGCTGTCGCGGCTCCGGTCTGAGGCGGCGGACCGGGATGAAGGGTTGACTGCCGCAGCCGTCCCCATGCAATTCGTTACGTAACGGAAAACCGTGACGCCAAAAACACCAAAGCGGCGACGCGCAAGCGGTCCACCGCTGTCAATGTTATCCAGCCGACAGCCGGCGGCGATGCCGACGCTGTCGAGGTCGCCTGCTGGATCTTTCTACGAGCCGAGCGCGCTGACGCCCGCTCGGTAGACAGCGGGTGCGGCTGCGAGCTCGGTGCATCGGACGTCGGTCGGGCGCTGCGCTACGCCGGGGGCTCCGCACCCGCCCGCCGCCCGAACCCGACGACAGCAGGGTGTCATTTCTACTTTGCGCGCCCGGTGACATTTCTATCTTGCAGCGACACCACCTTCTTGCGCACCAACCCGCGGGCCAGCGGCGTCGGGTCGAGCAGCAGCATCATCCGGGCATAGTGCAAGGTGAGATTGCGCGTGACCGTGCGTTCCTCCGGCCAGGCCAGGATCTCGTCCAGATCATCGGCTGCCCCAGCGGCCGATGCAGGTCCTTCTTATTCGCCGGGTCGCGGCCAAAGCGCGCGTTGTGGGCGGTGATGAACCCCGGCAGCCAGGCGTTCCCCGCCGCCATCGACGATACGCCCGCCAAACGCAGCTCTTTGACCATGCGGTCCTGCAACGTGCCAAAGGCGCGTTCGATGCGTTCGATGCGTTCGATGCGTCCCTTCGCCTGCGGGCTGTTGGCACAGATGATGTCGATGCAAGAGCGCGCGACCGAACTGCGTCACACCCTCGCCATCGACGACGTCCTTGCTGTTCACCCGGAAGATGCCGTGCTTGTCGCTGTAGAACGCGACCGCTTGCCATGCTCCTCCAGATAGGCACGTGTCGTCCGGAAGTAATCGAACGCCAATTCCGAGGCGACGAACCGCAGTTGCTGCAGCCGGCTCGTCGCATCATCGATGAAACCGAGCAGCGTGCACGGCGGACCGCGATCTTCGAACCAGGCGTGCTCCGAGCCACCAATTCGCCCGAGCAGTCGCGCCGCCGGCGTGGCTGATGCGGGGGAGGAAACGATGCCGACGGTCCTGCCACAACCCATCCGCGATCATCCAACCGCGCCGCGTCTCGTGTGACACCGAGCAATCGTGATGCTCGGCAAGCTTCTCCGCCGCCAGGTCGGGCCAAAGTCGGCGTACCTGTCACGCACGATCGACAGGGTACGAACCTCGGCAGGTAGCCGATGATTGCTGGGTTTGCCTCGGCGCTTGGAAAGCAGGCTCGTGGCGCCGTCCTGCTTGAGGCCACGCAGCAGACGAAACACCTGCCGCTGCAAGCCGATCAGTTCACACGCGTCTGCGACACGCAGTCCACCGGACTGAACCCGCAACAGGATCTCAAGCCGGCTGAACTCCTGTTTGCTCATCGACACCACCGCCGCGGCGCTCCCTCCGGGACCCCAGAACCCGCGGGAGTGTCACGTCTATCTTACAGAGGGTGTCATCTCTATATTGCGCCTACACGAAGGGCGGGCCCTGCGCTGCGCCGTTTGACAGCTCCGCGCCCGACCCGGCGCGCACCTGTTGACGGCATCCGCATGCCGCGCTCGGGCGTTGAAGATGCAGCGCGAGGAACAACCCGGCCGTTGACGCCATCCCCCAAATCGGCGCATGCAGGAAGCGGGGGCCGAGCCATGACTTACGATCCTAAAGATCGTGCAATCACCGTTGTAGAACTCGGGGAGCGCATGGAGGCGAACGCACAACGAGCGAAATTGACAGCAGCACAGCAGAAATTGCTTGACCTCTCGGCAAAGATTTCGACGAACCGGCAACAGGCAAATTCGGCATATCTGCCGCGCGTTTGTGCGGCGCAATATAAGCCTTCCTCCGGCCAAGCCCAAGAGCAGCGAGAAAGCGGTCTCCTTGTAATAAAGCATGAATTGAGTGCAAACGACCGCGGCCACCGCCCATCCGTAGACTCGGTCTGTTAGAAGCGCTTGACGGACAGCATGAGACACGCAAGGAAAAGCAGTTCGTTGCGCTGCGGGAAAACTAACCCCGTGAAGCTGATGAGAATGCTCGGCGTCAGAAGAGCAAGCATTGCAAGAGCTGTTCGAGCCGCGACGCCGAGTTCATCATCAAGAATGAGGAGTATGCCACCAAAGACCAAAAGCTCGGCAATCGGCAGAAAATGATAACCGACGCTTGTATCCGTGAAGTGACGTACGAGGTTGAACCCTTGAAAGCAAAGCGGAAAGAAACGTGCCAAGTTTACCTAGATTGGTGGTGGAATATCATGGCCTTTAGCCAGAGGAGAATATTATAATCGTCGTCGCGTGAAATCCTTCCAACTAAGTCATTGCAATTAACCAAACGCCGCCAGCAACGCCACACCCCACCCCACTCCCATCTGTCGCAACAAAGTATTTTTTTCGTTCTCGTCGCCGCCTTTCTTCAGCCCACGCGACGCAGAGCGCCGCGGTGGCTGTTAAAACGACTCAGGTGGGCTTAAAATGTGAAACGAGCAGCGCATGCACATGGTGGAGGATTTCCACCAGAAAGGTCATCGACATCGCTCTGATTGGTCAGGTCTTTTCACGACGCGTCGGCCATGCCCCAAGGCCCGCCCCAACGCGCACCAGAAGAAACATTTCGATCCTTGGCTTCGGACACCAACCTGCGTTGCCCCTAAACCTCTTGCCGTCGAAAAAAACGCAGCGGCCGCGGCGACCCTACCCTTCGACCAGCAGATCTGCCGAATTATCGATTGCGCCAAGTGAAAATCGAGGACATCGCATAGTTCCAAACGGAGCCGATCAAGGCGCCGGTGATCCCGGCCAACCACCACGAGCGATCGGAGTGGAACACGTAGGCGGCGATGCCGACATTGGCGACGGCGCCGACGCTGCACACGGCATAAAACGAAAGAAGCCCGTAAAGCAGTCTGATGCCATGCAGCCGCCGGTCGCGATAGGTCAGGATATTGTTCAACAGGAAATTCCAGGTCATCGCCGATACCGTGGCGACGCCCTGCGCCGCGGCAAACGCCAACCCGAAAAGTTTGAGCGAGATGGCCAGCACCGAGAGATGCACAAACAAGCCGAGAACGCCGATCGCCGCAAATAAGACAAAGCGCACCGGGACGATATGGCCGATTAGCTTGTCGAGGAGAAGCTGCAGGTATTCGAGGGCGATCAAAGTGTCGAGCTTGCTCTCGCCGTGCAGCCTTTCGCGGAACGTAAACGCTAGCTCCTTGAAGACGAGCGGGTTCGGTGAGGAAGCGAAGAGATCGACTAGGAGCTTGTAGCCTTGGGCCGACAGGCGGCGCACCGCCGCGTCGAAAACCGGACGGCGCAGCATGAAGAACCCGCTCATCGGGTCGGTGAGTTCCGCTTTGACGATGAGTCGTGCGAGACGGTTGCCCAAGGCACTGATCTTGACGCGGCGCTTCGGCATCGAGGCGAAATCGCCGCCGCCGGCAAAACGGCTGCCGATCACGATGTCGAGCGGCTCGCTCTGCAGCATCTCCAGCATCTTCGGGAGCAGGCTCTCGTCATGCTGCAGGTCGGCATCCATCACCGCGACATAGGGTGCGGCGCTCGACAGAGCGCCTTCGACGCAGGCCGAAGCGAGCCCGCGCCGGCCGAGGCGTTGCAGGCAGCGCACATTCGGATACCGGCGCGCCAGCGCCCGCACGACATCGGCGGTGCCGTCGCCCGAATCGTCGTCGACAAACACCACCTCCCAGGCTACCCCGGCTAGCGCCGTGAACAGGCGCTCCACCAGTATCGGAATGTTGTCCCGCTCGTTGAATGTCGGCACGACGAGAGTGAGATCGGCAGCCGCGCCCCAGTTCCGGCACACTTGCGCCGGCCGTTCGATCGCTCCGATCACCGGAATGGACATATGCAGCCCCAGTTAATTCCATTGTGGTCGAACGTATCCCCGCGCAACCTGGCGTATGCGAGTAACATCGCGTGACTACCCATCGGCAGCGTCCACGGCGAGGTTAACCGGATCGTCCAACTGGCGAACCACTTCGCCGGTATCATTCCCTTCGACGCCAAGGGCCTTCTCCGGATGCCTACGAAGAACCGCTGACCGGCCGATTCACATTGAGCCGTCGCTGTGGACGCCTGCACGAAACGGCCCGAGACAGGCTCGCCTCCGTTGTCGAGTACCATCTCGCGATCGAAGCTGTCGTGATTCAATCTTGCTTTCTGGCCAAAATTAGAAAATACCCTTCGTCGTGAATCATTTTCTATTTGTAAGCTACCACTATATGCGGTCAATAAACAGATAAATTCAAATGGTTAGTTATTATGCGAAGTATTGCATTTGAAATGGGTTCCGGCAAGTGCTTGATTGATATGGATTTTCTCGAAGAGGGTGATCGAGAGATCCTGGAGCAATGTAGAGAGCGAGGCGTCAAGGTTGAGGCGCTTCTTGACGATTGCCACCAGGACGTAGACCGAGACGGCGATCCAGATCTGGGTTTTCACGGCATTCTCCGAGGTGCCGGAAGAACCGCTTGATGCGCAAATGTTGCTTGATCCATTTGAAGAACAGCTCGACCTGCCAGCGGCTCTTGTAGAGGGCGCAGATCGTGGCGGCCGGCAGGGCGAAATTGTTGGTAAGGAAGATCAGCGTTTTGGTCGTTTCGGGATCGCGGAAGCGGATGCGCCGCACATGGTCGGGATAATGTTGGCTGGTATAGTGACCGTCGAGCGCGATGGTCTGATCGCAAATGATGCCGGTCGTGCGATCGGTCGGGGCCGAATAGACCCGATGGGCGTCCAGGTTCGATTTGGCGCGGGTCACGAAGAAGGCGCCGACCTGATCGAGGCGGTGGAGGCGGGCGAAATCGACATAGCCGCGATCCATGACGTAGATAGCTCCCGGCTCCGGGAGCAGCAGGTCGAGGCGTGAACGTCGTGGAGCTTGCCGTCCGAGACGTGGATGAAGCTCGGGATATTGCCGCGCAGATCGAGCAGCGTGTGCATCTTCACCGCCGCCTTGGTGGTGCGGAAATGCGCCCACGGGAACACCGCCAGACAGAGGTCGATGGTCGTCGAGTTGAGCGCATAGACGGTGTTGTCGAGATCGAGCCCGAGATCCTCACCGGCATAGAGCTTCCGGGCCTGGACGATCAGCCGCTGAGCCAGTTCGGCATGGATCCGCCAGTCGCGCGCCTTCGTTGGCATCGGCCAGCGTCGAGCGCCGCACGGGTTCGCGGAAGCCCATGTGTGGAGAGCTTCGACGGCTGAACCGACAGACAGGTCTCGATGTCGCGCAGGCTCTCCCGCCAGGTCAGCTGCGCGAACGCCATTGCTCGGTACTGCTCGGCGCAGGACAGCGTCCGCACCCGGCGGTCGCCGACATAGCGCGCCACGATCTTCCCGTAGGTCGTCCACGGAACGAAATCCATGAGCTGCGAGAACAAGGTCTTGCCGGTGTACATGGCCCGTCTCCGAGGGAAAACCGGGGAGACAGTAGTCGCAGCGCGTTCCAGTCCATACCGCCCGAACCGGGCGCTAACATCTGAAAAATGTACCTTTCGTGGCCAAACCAGTTCCGTCAACGCGCTGGCTCAGAAAATAGCCCTGCAGAGAAGCGGATAGACGGCTCCATAGAGTTGAGCGAGTGACAATCCGTCTTCGCAGTTATCGCGACAACCCGGTCGTCTTTTCTGATTGCCCCGCGACGACTGGCTGATCGTAAAAGAATGGCGATTACGCGGGGTGCAAGACGAAGTGACGTGATCCGGGAGGCGGTGGCCAACGCTGTCGCCGCTATCGATCCCGAGCTCGCTCCTGCTGCGCACGCCCGTCAACCCCTTGCGCCATCCGCTATGGTGGATTAAAACCCAGGCGGGGGAGACGCGGCCTTATCGATGGCTGCGGCGGCTCAGATTGATAGCAAATAAGGGCCAATGGCGGTATCTGCTCGATTGAGCTACGGAATTCGCATATGGGGTTCTTCGCACAGGTGTATCGGTGCATCGCCATTTTCCAATATTGCGAACGGCACGGGCTCACTCCTCATATCCGGTGTACCGGCCTAAATTACGTGGATGCCGAGGGGGCCAAGACTGGCTCGAATATTATTTTACCAAACTGCAATTCCGAGACGAGCGATCTCACGAAAATCAGGTACACAAGCACGATATATGACGTAAAGCTGGTCGGACTTGCCGTTCGACCACATACCAGCATGGAAGAAGCCAGATACGTGTTTAACCGCCATCTACGGGTTAAGCCACATATCATCGAAATCGTGGAGCAGTTCTGGGAACATGCTGGTCGAAACGGACCTGTCTTTGGCATCCACTATCGCGGCACGGACAAATCGTTGGAGGCGCCGCGCGTGTCATTGGAACATTGCTTACGGTCGTAAAGCGTTACATCAGGCAAAACCCGGATATTTCGGCCGTCTTTGTTGCGAGCGACGAACAGCGGTTCATTGATGCCATCAAGGAAGCGATAACGGAGCTGCCGGTATTCTCTCGGGACTACTATCACCGCAGTCGCGACGGACAGCCCATCCACAACCACATGATCGGGAAGCGGCGGGTACGAGAGGTGAGGATGCGCTGGTCGACGCGCTACTGCTGGCGAAATGTGCGACCTTGATACAGAACGACATCGCTTCTGTCGGCCTCGGCATCGTTTTTCAACCCGAACCTGAAGGTCATATTGCTCAACAGGGGATACTACAACCGCACCTGGTACCCGGAAACCGAGATCCTCGAGCGGCCGAGCACAGAGTATTGTCCGGAGATCTTCCCAGATTAACCCGGCCGGGCCGCTGCTAGAGATAGTTTCGTCTGCCGCCGGTCATCTGGTCCCAGATCCACCGGTAGGTCCGCTCCAGCCCGACTTCGAGTGGGATAGCGGGGGCCCAGCCGAGCCGTTCGGTGATCAGCGTGTTGTCGCTGTTGCGGCCGCGCACGCCCTTCGGCGCCGACAAGTTGTAGGATCGCCTGAGCTTCACGCCGCCGATCGCCTCGACGATGTCGACGAGCTCATTGATCGTGACGAGGCGGTCGCTGCCGAGGTTGAGGGGCTCGGTCTCGTCGCTGTCGAAGATCAGCTGGGTGCCCTTGATGCAGTCGTCGATGTACATGAAGCTGCGGGTCTGCTGGCCGTCGCCCCAGATTTCGATCTCGTTCGAGCCGGAGAGCTTGGCGGCGATGACCTTGCGACAGATCGCCGCCGGCGCCTTTTCCCTGCCGCCGTCGAAGGTCCCGTGCGGGCCATAGACGTTGTGGTAGCGGGCGACCCGCGTCGCCAGACCATAGTCCTCGCGGAAATGGCGGCACATGCGTTCGCTGAACAGCTTCTCCCAGCCGTAGCCGTCTTCCGGCATGGCCGGATAGGCGTCGCTCTCGCGCAACGGCACGACATCGGCGCTTGTCTGCTTTTCGGCCGCATAAACGCAAGCGGAGGAGCTGTAGAAAAGGCGCTCCACCGCCGCCTCCTGTGCCGCCATCAGCATGTGCGTGCTGATCAGCACCGACAGCATGCATTCCGCCTTGTGGGTTTCGATGAAACCCATGCCGCCCATATCGGCCGCAAGGTTGAAAACCCAGCGCGCGTCGCTCACCGCGGCGCGGCACTCCGACAACTCACGCAGATCGGCACTAATATTCTCGACCTGCGGAAATATCTGGTGCCACTCGGCGAAGGGTTTGCAGTCGACGACCCGAATGTCCGAATACCCCTGGCGAATAAGCTCGACGACCAAATGGCCGCCGATAAATCCGCCGCCGCCGGTGACCAAGATCTTGCCGACACATTTCTCCATGCTATTCGCCTGGTCTCGATTTTGGAGCAAACAGAAATATATTCCGAAATCCTGCTTGTCGGAAGCTCCGCCACGGCTGCGGCAAAACGCTGCACCTCGTTCAGCCACAGTGCGCCAACTTCGCGCGTCGGAGCCCTGGCGAGAGGGCGCCCACGATCAGCACCGCAGAATCGAATTCATCGAGCCTGATCGCCAAGAGGTGGGGCACACGGTTCCGCACCCAGACCATCGTCGCAGTGGAGAAGCCACAGCGACGAGAGGCTCGACACCAGCGCGGGGTGGTTTGCCACTACAACGCAGCCGCGTGGCCCGGCTACGCCTTCCTCGGGCCGAGGCGTGGCCGGATAAAAAACCCGCAACCCCGCGGGCCGAGACGGCTGGGGCGATATAATCTGCCACCAGCGCTTTTCCCGCCCGTAGTCGTCATATCCGTACCCCGCATCAAAGGGCACCTGGAAGTCGTCGATCATCACCATCGCCGACGAACAGCAGCTGAAGACCAGGTCCAGCTCTTCGGCAAGCGGCAAATCGTCGTTCCAATGCGCGTCAAGGTAGAAGAACAACGGTTCTGCGGCAAATTGTGGCAGCCAGCTTGCGAACAGACGTTGTAAGCCGACTCGACTGTCACCGTGAATAACCGTGACATTCCGGCGTTCCAAAAAGCGGGGTCGGAGATACCCGAAACGCCGGCAATCCTGTCATCGCCATGAATTCGGTAGTCGTGCCGAGATAACTGCCCGTTTCCACGAGTGCGCGCGGCCGGCCATACCGCCACTGTTGTCCACCATACGACGTTGATCAAAAATCCCGGTGAATCATTGGCCTATGGTCGCGGATTCGACGGAATGTTCCGATGTGTTGCCCGGTTCCGATTCGGGTACAATCTTGAGGGATAATGGTATTAAAGTGGAGCCATAACCCCAACGTTGCTCGAAATAGTGCCCTGCATCGGGGAAATGCCCTGCATCAGGAATGAGATTGGGGGAAACAGAGAACCGGAGGCAATCTTCAACCCTGTCGTAAAATTCGATAAAAGGGTTAGTCAGATCAATGCTGAGGAGGTATTCGCCAACCGCTAAGTATTTAGTCGAAATTGTAACAATAACGCTATTCATGCCGGTTTTGATCGATACAGGACGTGTTGCCTGCCCGACAGAGCCAAACCCCACCGGGCTGGAATGATCATCTTTTAACCGAACATCGATACTGACACTGGTCGCCTCTTGGGAAGAAATGGTCAACTCGATATCGATCGCAGACTGAGGCGTTCCAGCATCCTCGGGCTGTATACAGGACACGCCGACCACCATCGGTCTTGACGACTTTGTCGGCGGACGGAGGAAGGTGGTCGTGATCTCATTACGAGAGACGTAACATTCTATAACGTCGGTCGGCATACCCGACACATGGACCTTGCCGTCTACGAGGAGCAGCGCTCTCGTACACAGCCTTGATATAGCTGCCATATTGTGGCTGACGAAGAGCACCGTCCGCCCTTCCTCCGGCAGACCTCGTCCATCTTGCCGAGACATTTCTTCTGAAACTCCGTATCGCCGACGGCCAGCACCTCGTCGACCACCAGGATCTCCGGTTCCAGATGCGCGGCGACGGCAAAGGCGAGCCGGACGTACATTCCCGAGGAATATCGCTTGACCGGCGTATCGAGGAATTTCTCGACCTCGGCGAAAGCGACAATCTCGTCGAATTTGCGCTTGATCTCGGCGCGCGTCATACCGAGGATCGCGCCGTTCAGAAAAATGTTCTCGCGGCCGGTCAGTTCCGGGTGAAACCCGGTGCCGACCTCGAGCAGGCTGGCGACGCGGCCGCGGAGCGTCACGCGCCCCTCGCGTCGGCTCGGTGATGCGGCTGAGGATCTTCAACAATGTGCTCTTGCCGGCGCCGTTGCGGCCGATGATGCCCAAGACCTCGCCGCGCTTGCACCTCAAAGCTGACGTCCTTGAGCGCCCAGAACTCCTCGACCTCGTCGCCCTGAAGATCTGCCGCCCGCGCACGACGTCGATCGTCTTGCGCGCGAGGTTGCGCATCTCGCGGCCAATGACGTCGCGCAGCGCGGTATAGCGGGAGCGGCCGCCGCTGCCGGTCTGGTGCCCGACCAGATATTTCTTGGACAGGTTTTCGACGGTGATGATCGCGTCGGACATCGGCGTTAGGGCTTCGGCGCGCTCAGATCAAGTCAGCAAAGCTTTTTTCCGTCTTGCGGAAGCGGTGGATGCCGAACCACAAGAAAAAGCCGGCGACCAGCACGCTCAGCGCCAGGCCGGGCAGCTACAGCTGGCTCTGCCCGCCGAGAATGCACCAGCGAAAGCCGTCGATTACGCCTACCATCGGGTTGAGCGAATAGAGCAATCGCCATTTCTCGGGCACGACATTCGAGCTGAACCCGACCGGCGAGATGTAGAGGCCGAACTGCACGATGAACGGGATCACATAGCGGAAATCCCGGTATTTGACGTTGAGCGCGGTAATCCACAGGGCGGGGCCGATGCTGACCAGAAAGGCCAGGACGACGAACGCCGGCAAAACCAGCATTTGCCATCCTGGCATAAATCGGTACCACGCCATCAGAGCGACCAGCATCGAGAAGGTGATCAGAAAGTCGACGAAAGCGACGACGACTGTCGCGGTCGGAACGATCAGCCGCGGGAAATACACCTTGCTGATCAGGTTGGCGTTGTTGACGAGGCTGTTGGACGCCTCGCTCAGCCCGGTCGAGAAAAACGTCCATGGCAGCATGCCGGCGAAGACCATCAGCGGGTAGGGCGCGCTGCCTTCCGACGGCAATTTGGCGATGCGGCCGAAAATGATCGTAAAGACGACCATCGTGAGAAGGGGTCGAATCACCGCCCAAGCCACGCCGATGACGGTCTGCTTGTATCGCACCGCGAGGTCGCGCCAAGCCAGCACTTGAAAGAGCTCGCGATAGCGCCACAGGTCGCGCCAATAGTTGCGCTCGTGCCGCCCGGGCTCGATGACGATCACATCCGCCATTTATTTCTGCTCAACAGTGGGCCACGAAACCTAAAAAAGTCATATCGAAGTGTCAAGGGTTTGTCGGTCGAGCCACGCCGCAGGCTGGATATGCCTACGAGAGAGTTCCGGCCTGCCGTCGGTAGCGCATGCGCCGACACCAGGCCTAGCGACCGCCGCCGCCGATGCTCCCGCGTGCCAGACCGGTAAGCGCCCGAATACCCACCCCGAGGGCGATTTTGCGAAAAAGAACGTCGTTGCCTGAGCCGAAGCTTTCGCCCCGCCGAGCCTATAAAGCGCGGATGAAGCAACAGCAGTTGCGATCAAAAATTGGCACTTCCGGGCCCGCGGTGCAGTGCGCCGACTTGCACTCCTGGTGGTCGGAGGCCGAACCGCACGGCCGATGTCTCGACCCCCCCTTGTTGCTGACGTTGGGCCGGGCCCCGACTCGGGCTTGTTCGGTGGGGCAGATGCGCCGCACCTAGCGCATATGCCGATCTCGACCCGCGCTACATCGTTGCCACTCGGCGTGCCCCGCGGCCCCATGCCTCACCGTCCTTGGCGAAGCAGGAGCATTTGCCCGGCCTTGGCGGCGACCAAGACGCAGTCAGGCGTAGGGAGCACACGCTCGCAGCTCTTATGATCTGGGCCGCAACCGATGCCGAGCCGGGGGTTTGTACGCTGGCGATGCCGAAGGCGGCGGAGCCGTGGTCGCGGACCAGCCCGCGCGATAAGCTGATCAAGATCGGCGCGAAGGTCGTCGGCCACGGCCGCTATGTCACCTTCCAGCTGACCGAGGTCGCGGTATCGCGACAGATCTTCACCGACATCCTGTCTTTGATCGCCCGGCAGCGGGCGCCGCCCGCGCCAGCGTAAAGGTGCGGAAAGCAGATACGACGGGCAAACGACGGAAGCAGCGTGCGCCTTGATGCAGGCTAAATCAGCGTCTTTCCGCGCATGGGCGCGGCCTACTTCAGCTATCGCTCCCGTCCTGGATATCGGTTTTTCATATCCCTTTATCGCTTCGATTTCGCGCCGTCTATGACGCTGGCGGCCGTCATCGGGCATGGTTCGGTTTCCACAGCAGTGTCCGACGCGCGCGCATCTTAACGGGGCCTTGACCGCTGCCGTGCGATTATGTTTCCTGGGCGTTCCATTTAGCCATTATGAGGTGTTCCCGCGCAAAGTTTGCGGCTGCAAGGTGCCAATGCATGTGCGCCTCGGCCTCCTTCCTCTCGCACTCTTCGCTCATTACGTGTTCAATCGATGACGGCCGACATGGCAACGGAGCGGGCCGTCTCATCAGCTTGAGTACCCGCCGACATGAAAGTCCGCGTGATCCAGATCAGTTTCGGGCTCGCCTGCACGTTGGTCTTCCTCGCACTGGCGCTTTATCGCGTGCAGCTGGGATCCGTCGGCTCCGCGCTGGCGCATGCGGATCCGACCTGGGTTGGGGCGGCGATCGTCGCTTATGGGGTCAATCTGTCCCTCCGAACGAGGCGGTGGCAGATCATCTTGCAGCCTGTTGCAGCAATTCCGTATCGGGTCGTGGGAAGGGCCCTTCTCGTCGGCTACGGATTGAACACCATTATGCCGGCGCGGCTCGGCGAACTCTTTCGGGCCGAATTCCTCAAGAAAACTCACGGCCTGTCCCGCGTATGGGCCCTGACTTCGATCGTCCTCGAACGTCTCTTCGATGGTTTGACCGTCGTCATTTGCCTTGGGGTCGGCCTGTTTCTGACCGCGACGACCCATCAGAACGCAGGCATCGTGCTCGACGTCTTGACGACGGGAAGCGTGCTCTTTGGAGCGATCTTGCTCTCCGCCCTCTGGCTTTCGGGACCGGCGATGTCCCGAGTTCCTCTCACGCTTTCCCGGGCTGTCCGCGCGGATGGGGATGGTGCGCAGAGGCTTTGAGATCCTGCGGACGTGGCGAACGTTGGAAATCGCAGCCCTCACCCTGATCATCTACCTACCTGACACCCTGTCTCTGTGGTTTCTGGTGAAAGCTGTGGGGCTGACGCTGGATTTCGGCGACACGCTCGTTCTCGTGGGTGTGGCAAGCCTCAGCACGCTCGTACCGTCGGGGCCGGCCTTTCTCGGGACGTTACAGCTTGCATACGCGCTGGCAATCGAGTTCGCCGGCCATCCCCGTGCCGTGGGGATCGCGGCAGCCACGCTTGTCCAGCTATGTCTGCTGTTTCCGGTCGCGCTTGTGGCGATGGGGATTCTCGCCCACGGGTCGGGAAGGGTCCTTGTTTCGCTGCGTCAAAGGAGCAGGACTGAATCTAAAGCGCCCACATCAGGGGCTAACGCACGAGCAAGGCCGTTAGCCCCTGATGAAATAAGACTCTGCTAAGCGGAGGCGGTGCTGTGCTGTCCGTCATCATTCCCGCCTACAACGAAACGGAAACGATCGGGCGTATGGTGCAGCAAGTTGTGAGAGCGGTGCCCGAGGTGCCGAAACAAATCGTGATAGTGGATGATTGCTCGAACGATGGAACCTCTAACTGGCTGCGGCGGAATCTGGCGAATGTCGATGGCACCTGGCATTACATTTCGCTCGACGACGCCGGCGAGTTCGCCCTATCTGCAGATGGTCCTAAAAGAGGCGGCGGCTTCTCGTTCACGGTTCTTTTTCACGAACAAAATCGGGGGAAAGGTGCCGCGGTGAGGACGGGGCTTGCGCATGCATCCGGCGACGTCATCGTCATACAAGACGCCGATCTCGAATATGACCCCGACGACTGGTCGCGGATGCTACCGCTGATCGTAGATCGTCAAGTCGCCGACGTCGTTTACGGCTCACGATTCTATGGCCGGCCACATCGCTCGCTGTATTTTCATCACTATCTTGCAAATCGTCTGATTTCGTTGCTGTTCAACTTGCTATATAATCAAATGCTATCTGACATAGAAGTGTGCTATAAAATGTTCACCCGCAAAGTTTTAAACGCACTTAATCTGACTAGGAACGATTTCGGCTTCGAGATTGAAATAAGTGCGCAGATAGCGCTCGCCAGGCGATGGCGGATCTATGAGGTTGGCATCAGTTATTACGGCCGCACTTACGACGAGGGAAAGAAGATCAACTGGCGAGACGGCCTAAAAGCGCTCTTCTATCTTTTTAAGTTCAGAATACGTAGTCGTCCGTGAGGAACGATTAAGCGGCGGTGTTCGCCTGGGTTCCGAGATATCGGAGCCGGTACGCGAGATCACGCGCAGCTTCAACGCATCCCAGTCGCTGCGTTTGCCGGTGCGGCGGTCGGGGCCTTCACCACTCTTTTAACGGCAAAGAGATGCGCAGCAATTGAGAGTGTACCTCAGGACCGTACGCCATGATCGTCTCCCTGGTGCCATTAGTCTGCTTCATCCTTCTGTGCCATCAGGCACGTCGCTGCGGCGCAGATTACTGTGCCGCGCTTCTTGCCGGGGCGATTTGCTGGGGCGTTACGGTGACTGGTCTCACGGAACTCCTAAGCGCCCTGCATGCTTTGACGTTCTGGAGCGTGTTGACTGGATGGCTGATTGTCCTTTGCGTCCTAGCGGTCGCGGCACGGGATGTCACGGGCGGCGCGCGGCGACTGCTTTCATACAGTCGGGAACGATTTCTGATCCTTAGCTTATCAGGCCGGTTGCAGCTTGGTGCCGTCGCCGGCCTGCTGGGCGTCGCCGCCTTTGCGGGCCTGCTCTCCGCACCGTCGGACTGGGATTCGATGACCTATCATCTCGCCCGGGTCGCGCACTGGATGCAGGACCGTTCGCTGGCCTATTACCCGACCGCAATCACGCGGCAACTTTGGCCGCCGCCTTGGGCCGAGTTTGCGATGCTCAACCTACAGCTGCTTAGCGGAGGCGACCGGTTGGCTTTTGCGGTACAGTGGACGAGTTTCGCGCTTTGCCTCGTCGGCGTTTGGTCGATTGCCGGTCGGCTGGGGGCCGATGTCCGGGGACAATTGCTGGCCGTCGTGGTGGCCGCCACAGTGCCAGCGGCGGTGCTCCAGGCGTCGAGCACGCAGAACAATTTGGCGCTCGCCCTGTGGCTGATTTGCTTTGCTCGTTTCCTTTTGGATTACCGCACCTCGGAAACCACGAGCCGCCTGCCAATCGCACTGGGGTGCGGCGCCGCGGTGGGACTGGCGATGCTGACCAAAGGAACGGCGTACCCTCTGGCGGCGCCGATGGTCGTCTGGTTCGCGGTGCTTACCCTGCGTCATCGAAGCCGCGGGACTGTCCTAGCCTCTGGCGCGGCCATTGTCGTCGCCTTGCTGTTAAACGTGGGGCAGTGGTCGCGGAACTATCAAGCTTATGGTTCACCACTTACACCGCCTTCTGAATTAGCCGATTATCGGAACGACGTCATGTCGCCGAGCCTGCTAATTTCCAATCTGAGCCGCGACCTCGCGATGCATTTCACGACCGGCAGTAATAAAGTCAATCACTTCATGGCGCCTTTCATTGATCACGCCATCGACGTCGAGCATCACCTCCTGGGCGTGGATGTCAATGATCCGCGGACCACGCTTCCTGGTGAGGTCTTTAGGGCCTCGCCTTACGGAATCAATGAGAGCTCCACTGGGAATCCGTTACATCTGTTGTTGTTTACTTTAACGTGTGGCTGGGTCGGTTTGGCCGCGCTGCGGCGGCGAGATAGCCTCGTGATTGTGTACACGCTGGTTGTAGTTGCCGGGTACGTCGTGTTTTGCGCCGCGATAAAATGGCAGCCTTGGATCACGCGACTCGACCTCCCGGTGTTCATCCTGGCCGCCCCCGTCGCCGGTCTTGCGTTGTCCCGGGTAGCAGGCCCGCGAGTCACTTGTATCCTTGGGCTACTGTTTTTGCTGCCGACAGTCCAACTATTGCTTCGCAATCCGAGCCACCCTCTGGTCTTTGCGAGAAACATCTTCAATCTCAACCGCGAAGCGGAATATTTCCAGAACCGGTCCCAGATCGCGGAACCTTATATCGAATTGGCCGATTTTCTCGCTTCCCAGCACTGCAATAGCCTAGGTCTCGCGATGGGGGGGACGATTATGAATACCCGCTGTGGATTTTGATGCGTGACCGTTTGGGGCGTTGGCCGATGATTCAAATGGTCCCGACCAGCGGGCTGCCCGACGCTTGGCAAGGCATCAATTGCGTCGTAATTTTGGAGCCGCAATTGCGCGACCGCGTCTTCGCCTTGGAGCCCGCCGGGCCTTGGCAGGTTCGCATTTTTGATGGTGTCACAGTGCAGTCTAGACCGTGAGGCCCGGCTTACTGCCATCCGGCACGATGTTCTCGATCGGTCGCCTCGGCCTCGAGCCGCTTGAGGGCCGGGATCGCCGCGGGGCGATTCTGTGCCGAGAACCGCCTAATCGTGAGATAGGAGATGCCGTTCGGCGAGCGCACCGCCGGCATGTGCTGCCAACGGCGATCCCACTCAGCGATCTCTGCTCTCAGCGGCGCCGTGGTCCTCGCCGCTCGCCGAGGACCCTGCCGAAATGATCCTTGTTCACGAGCCTTTATCCCAGAAAGAGCAATTCACCACGGAGGCACGGAGATCACGGAGGTTTTTTCGCAAGTTAGAATTTCTCGGAGACCACCCGAAAGGTGAGCGACTAATTTTATTCCAACCCCATGTTTCTCCTCCGTGTCCTCCGTGGTTCCGTGGTGAAACTGCCGGATTTAGCTTTATAAGGAGTTGGTGCAATCGGTATCGGCTGTGATGGAGTAGAGGGGCTGCGGCGTGGCCGGTATAGGTTCGCCAAAATCTCCATTTATATTGGCCGAAACGATACTGTCTGTGCCATTACTGGGATTATCGTTGGCGAAACGTCAACCCTGTAGGCTGCCCCCGGAAATCGCGTAGGGTAGTCTTCGAGCGCGGGAAGCGGCCTCCGGTTCCACCACACGAGAGCACATGACGGCCGAGCGCCAGCCGGCAACAACCCGCGGAGCAGACACCCGCCGGCGACGGCCGCCGAAGCTTGCCCCCGCGCAGGTTGACACGCTGGCGCGAACCGCAAGTCGGCCTGCGCCGTCTGGGATCTTGCTTCACCGGTCGGGAAACCAAATTTTCGGCTGTGGCTTTGTGCGCGCTACCCATTTCGCGTCGAGCCCAGTCTTCGTGCCCCGACCGACCACCTGGACGGGTTCGTCGATCATCAGCGGGCCGGTGGTAGCGTTGGCCGTGTTGACGCTGATCGTGGTCCCATCCCGCTTTTTGACCGTGATCGTCGTCCCGTTAATGGCGGTGACCGTGCCAAAGATGTCGTGCTCTGTGGGCGCCAGCTGCACCGGGTTCTGAAATGCCGGGTGCGCCAGTTTCACAATCGCGGGCGTGGCGGAGGACGCGGTCGGCGCGGGCAGTCCCCAGATCGTCAACTGCTTGTAGCTCGCCACATAAACTTGCCCGTTGGCGACGACCGGCACGAGGTTCGAGTAGCCGTCCGGGGTGTTGGGCCACGTGCCGGCCGCCGCCGAGAACACCACCGAGGCGGTAGCGGGGTCGTAGGCGTAGAGCGTGATCTCCGCCGGGTCGCTGTTCGCCGGCCGGTCCAGCGCCCAGATGATCGCGTTTTGGCTGCCGTTCGACGAGACGCTCGTGAAGAACCCTGCACTCCCGTTGAGCGTCGGCGACGCGCTCTCCTTCCGGAAGGACGGCTCGAACCACACGGTGATGTTTTGATCCCCGCCGCTGCTGACGATGCGCCCGGCCCCGTCGGACCCCAGGTAGTAGGATTCGCCGCACAAGCATGTGCCGATGTTGCGCCTCGCTACATAGTTGCCCGCGGCGTGCCCGCCGAGGTTGCCCTGGTGGAGCAGGTACATTTGTCCGGCCTTGCCGGCGCCAACCACATAGCCGTCGGGCGTCAGGAGCACACCCCCCGCCGCCATGTCGAGATCGTTCTCGTCCAAATGGCGGACCCCATCCCCGCCGAAAGGTGTGAAGAAGCTCTCGGTCGTCGTGAGATCCGGCAACTCTTCGATCACGCTCTCGGAAAGGTTGTTCGTGACGTTGTAGGACTTCCCGCTGGGGTCGGAGTTGCCGGTCGCGAAATAGAGGTTGGCCGACCCATCTTCGGCGATCCCGGACCCGGACATCCAGATCCCGCTCAGGAAGAAGTCGTTCGGCGACCTCGCGTTCTTGTTGTCGAGGCGCGCCCCGATCGGGGACAGGGAGCCGCCCTGCCAGCCCAGCAGCCAGCCGCGTGCGAGGCCGGGGACTGTTGGGGGGTTGTCGCAGAAGCTCCCGAAGCCCGGCGTAAACGTTGCCGTTGACCGAGAGCAGGAGCGCCGGGCGCTGCCGTGTGACCGATGCGTCGAAGCTGTACGGTTTGCCGTTCGCCAGCGTGCCCGAGGCAGCGACAGTCCGGGGTGCAACTTTGTCCGCCAGCGATCCGGTATCGAGGGCGTGCAGCCGGAAAACCGGATTCCCGCTGTCATTGTATCTGTACGCGATCACGTAGAGGGTCCGAGAGCCCGGATCGATGACCGGGGTCGAGGTGATCCCGACATGCCCTGAGTTGCACCCGATTGCGTTGGTCGTCACCGGTTTTCCGAGGTTGGTACTCGTGATCACGTTGCCAGTAACGGCGTCGATCGCGTAGACCGAGTTGCTCTCGGTCACGACGTAGACGACGCCGTTGAATATGAGCGGCTGGGCGTCAGATTGGTCGTCGAGCCGGACGGATGCCAGGAGCTGCAGGCCGGAGACGTTGCCTGGTGTCAGCACCTTCTCTTTCTCGTTCCACCCGGTGCGCTGGTTGTCGTAATGGTACGTCAGAACATTCCGGGCATGTGCGGGTCCGGCTGCGATTGCAAAGAAAACGAAGAACAGGACCCATCGTTTCTTGAGATTTCCTTTTTGCAGCGTCGAGGACTAACCGGATTTCCGCTGAATTCGAAGGGCCGTGGCACATTTTTTGCCATCTTTCCACTCCCATGGCAACGCGGTTCGTCCGCGGCGGCTGCCCCAGGCAGCAAACGCCATCGGTCACCTTGCCCTGCAGCGCTGGATCCTGATCATTTGACTTCATCAATATGCACTTCTCCAAACGTGGTTCGAGCCTTTCAGCCGGCATGGATGAAGCCGCTACCGATGCTGCCATGTGAGGGCCGGCGCCGGATGAGGGGTCGTTTTCACCGGTCCGGAAACCAAATTTTCGGCTGTGGCTTCGCGCGCGCTACCCATTTCGCGTCGAGCTCAGTCTTCGAGCCCCGACCGACCACCTGGACAGGTTCGTCGATCATCGGCGGGCCGGTGGTAGCATTGGCTGTATTGACGCTGATCGTGGTCCCGTCCCGCTTTTTGACCGTGATTGTGGTGCCGTTAATGGCGGTGACCGTGCCAAAGATGTCGTGCTCTCCGGACGCCAGCTGCACTGGGTTCTGAAATGCCGGGTGGGCGAGTTTCACAACCGCGGCCGGGGCGGTGGGCGCAGGCAGTCCCCAGATCGTCAGCTGCTTGTAGCTCGCCACATAGACTTGCCCGTTGGCGACGACCGGCACGAGGTTCGAGTAGCCGTCCGGGGCGTTGGGCCAGGTGCCGGCCGCCGCCGAGAACACCACCGAGGCGGTAGCGGGGTCGTAGGCGTAGAGCGTCACCTCCGCCGGGTCGCTGTTCGCCGGCCGGTCCAGCGCCCAGATGATCGCGTTTTGGCTGCCGTTCGACGAGACGCTCGTAAAGAACCCGGCACTCCCGTTGAGCGTCGGCGACGCGCTCTCCTTCCTGAAGGACGGCTCGAACCACACGGTGATGTTTTGATCCCCTCCGCTGCTGACTATGCGCCCGGCCCCATCGGCTCCTTGGTAGTAGGATTCGCCGCACAGGCATATGCCGATGTTGCGCCTCGCTACATAGTTGCCACTGGCGTGCCCGCCGAGGTTGCCCTGGTGGAGCAGGAACATTTGTCCGGCCTTGCCGGCGGCGGCCACATAGCCGTCGGGCGTCAGGAGCACACCCCCCGCCGCCATGTCGAGATCGTTCTCCTCCAAATGGCGGACCCCGTCCCCGCCGAAAGGCGTGAAGAAGCTCTCGGTCGTCGTGAGATCCGGCGACTCTTCGATCACGCTCTCGGAAAGGTTGCTCGTGACGTTGTAGGACTTCCCGCTGGGGTCGGAGTTGCCGGTCGCGAAATAGAGGTTAGCCGACCCATCCTCGGCCACTCCGGACCCGGACATCCAGATCCCGCTCAGGAAGAAGTCGTTCAGCGACCTCGCATTCTTGTTGTTGAGGCGCGCCCCGATCGGGGCCAAGGGAGAGCTGCCTTGTACTCCCTGCCAACCCAGCAGCCAGCCGCGTGTGAGGCCGG
Organism: uncultured Alphaproteobacteria bacterium; assembly: GCA_963790875.1. Taxonomy (GTDB): domain Bacteria; phylum Pseudomonadota; class Alphaproteobacteria; order ATCC43930; family CGMCC-115725; genus AP-15. Next base: position 190,262 of record CAWBQT010000007.1, on the reverse strand, counting down.
GGACTGTTGGGGGGTTATCGCAGTAGCTCCCGAAGCCGGCGTAAATGTTGCCGTCGACCGAGAGCAGGAGCGCCGGGCGCTGGCGTGTGACCGATGCGTCGAAGCCGTACGGTTTGCCGTTCGCCAGTGTGCCCGAGGGAGCTACGGTCGCAGGTGTAACCTTGTCTGCCAGCGATCCCGTATCGAGGGCGTGCAGCTGGTAGGTCGGGTTCCCGCTGCCATTATATGCATACACCATCACATAGAGGGTCCCGGAGCCCGGATCGATGACTGGGGTCGAGGTGATCCCGACATGCCCGGAGTTGCACCCGATTGCGTTGGTCGTAACCGGTGATCCAAAGTTGGTGCTCGTGATCACGTTGCCCGACGCGGCGTCGATCGCGTAGACCGAATTGTTCTCGGTCACGACGTAGACGGTGCCGTTGAATAACAGCGGCTGGGCATCCGATTGGTCGTCGAGCGAGGAGACGGACGCCAGGAGCTGCAGGCCGGAGACGTTGCCCGGTGTCAGCACCGTCTCGTTCTGGTTCCACCCGGTACGCTGGTTGTTGTATTTGTACGTCAGAACATTCTGCTGGGCGTATGCGGGTCCAGCCATGATGACGAAGAAAACGGAGAACAGGACCCATCGTATCTTGGGCTTCCCTTTCACCGCGTCGGGGTCCAACCGGATATGCCCCGGATTCCGAGGGCCGTGGCGCAATTTTGGCCATCTTCCGGCCTCCATGGCAACGCGGTTCGTCCGCTGCGGCTGCTCTAGGCAGTGAACGCCATCGGCTACTTTGCCTTGCGGCGCTGGAACCCGGTCATTTGCCTTCATCAAGATGCACTTCTCCGATCGTGATTCGAGCCTTTCGACGTCAACGGCCCTTCAGGTTGGAGCGCGGCGTAGCAGGATTGGGATGAAATCAGGATTGGCCCCAGCACCCCCGCGTCGCTGGCCCCCTGGTCGCTGCCGCGTGGCAGCGTCATATGCGGTTCGCGACAGGCTCCATCCCCGTTCTTCGCTGAGGCTAGACTGTCAAAAATAGTCGTCCGCCCGATGCCCTAAGAGAACCGCCATTTCGTCGTATATAAACGCACGCATAGATTTGCTCTCACTATACCCACCTTTCCGGTTCTCAGGATTTGGTTAGATTAAATCACAATTCCAATTGTCCTCCAAGAACGAAGTATCGTTAATAAGCTCGGTCCGCGATCGACCTCGCAATCCGGCGAATGCCGCGAATCTGCTTCAGCCATATCGGAAGGGTCGACCTTGGGTGGATGAGGTAGGCTCGGTCCGTCGCAGCGTTCCTCATTTCTCTGCTGTGAAAGGGCGACCACCCCTTCAGCTTTTCACGGCAACAGCAAAAGCCGTCAACCCGACGAAGCGGTTCATGCGAAAGATTGGCAATTCGGCACGACAGACCGACCATAGCACGAGGTTCAAGGCAGTCCCGACGTCACGCATCTGACTGCGCGCCTTTGGATGACCGCGCGAGCTCAGCCTCTCGGCGCCGCGCAAAGCGGCGGCCAAAGGCATCAGAAAACTATAGAAATAGCAACCGTGCTCGACGGCGAGACCGGCCGCACGGAGCACCTACTCGATGCTTGTCAGAGTGTAGCGGCGATAGTGTTCCAGAAAGACGTCGTGACCGCTCCACAGCCACATCAGTGCCGGAACCGTCACGATAAACCGGGTGCCGCCGGCAACCTTGTCGACATATCCGCGCACGAGGCCGACATCATCCTCGACGTGCTCGATGACGTCCATCATCAGCACCAAATCTGCGTCCGATCGATCGACCGAACGCCGAAACAGCAAATGGTGTTCAGACGATGGACATAAAAGAAGAGGGGCTGATCAAAGGCGATATCGGTGAACATTGGTATTACCGGGCTAAGCTTGCTGCACTGCAGCGTGTGTTGCCAAGGGCGCCCACCTCGGTTCTGGATGTGGGTGCGGGCCTGGGTTTCTTTTCCAGAGCTCTTCTACGCTCGACCGCTGCCCGAACGGCAACTTGTGTCGACCCCGGGTACCCGGAAGACCGAGACGATATGTGCGCCGACAAGCATTCGCGGCCAGTTCGCGAGCGTTCCTCGGCGACCGCGATGATCTCTAAGTGTCTTATAAAACTGGCGTCCCCAAGGGGATTCGAACCCTGTTACCGCCGTAAAAGAACCGCAAAGCCGTATATCGGTGTCCAACGGCGTCGACCTATCCTATTGAAAGACAATTATCGCGTCCGTATGTGGGCGCCCTTGTCTACGCATATCCACCCGCGTATGTTAGACAGTCATTGGACAGACCGTTGCCGGAGCGCACGGCGGCATCGAGAAGGGACGGCGGCAGATGGCGCGGACAGTTCACGACGCGAGGTCGAAATGCGGACGGCCCGCGAGAGGCTGAAGGCGAGCGGCAAGCCCTATTACAAAGCGCTCGATCCGGGTCTTCATCTCGGCTACCGGAAAGGTGCCGCGGCGGGAAATGGGTCATCCGCTGGTACATCGGCGACGGCGATTACGAGGTCAAGACGATCGCGGTGCCGACGACAAGGCCGGCGCCGGCGAGGCGGTCCTCGACTTTCGGAGGGCCCAAGCGCTCGCACGGGAAATGCACGTCGAGCATATGCGGGTCGCGAAGGGCCTCCCGGCCGATGGCGGTCCCTACACCGTCCGCGCCTGCATCGAGGAATATCTCGGCTTCCCTGACGCGAACCGGAAATCCGGGCGCGACGCTCGCTACCGCGCCAAGGCGCTGATCCTCCCCGAACTCGGCGACGTCGCTTGCGTCGAATTGACGCGTGGCACGTTACGGAGTTGGCTCACTGGCGTTGCCGCCGGGTCGCCGCGCCTCCGAACCAAACCGGGGAAAGAGCAGAAATACCGCTCGGTCGGCGATGATGATGAGTTGCTCCGACGCCGCGGGGCGACCGCGAATCGGGTGCTGACGATCCTCAAGGCCGCGCTCAACCAGGCCTGGCGCGAGGGGAAAATCCCGAGCGATGACGCTTGGCGCAAGGCCGATGGTGACCGGTGGGGCGAGAGCAACCAGGCCCGCCCGATGGCTGCTGCCTGCGGCCATGCCGGGATCGACTTACGCGCCAGTAACCGCCGCTTGGGCCGCCAACGGATGGGCGGGTCCGATCTACCTACCACCCGGCGACTATAAGCTGGTGCTCAGCGAATCCCCGACCGATCCAATCTATGTCGCCGTTTCGCCGGTGCCGCTCGTCGAAGGAACATGACCGGCCGCGACAAGTATATCCGGGCGAAGTGGGAATCACCGTTCATGAAGGGCGCAAAGCTCGGCCCGGCGTGGGGCGTGTCGTCGACTACCTGGTGACGGCGGGGAAGCTTGGCGACGAGAAGGGCTTCACGGAGGCCTGCCGGGCGGTTGGGTATCGCCACCAGGGCGGCCAAGAGCACAGCGGCATTCGGGTGCAGGCGCACCGGCTACGCCACAATCCGAGGATCTCAGAGGCAATCCTCGAGGAAGGGCGGCCGCGGATTGGGCTGGCGTTGCCCGGTTTTTTGAGCACGGTCATCGCCATCGGCACCGACCCCGCGCATCCGCATGGCCTGAAAGCGGCGCTCGCCGGTCTGGCGATGGACGGAATGAGCCCGGTGCATCGGTCTGAGAGCGTGGTGACCCACGTCGATGGCGATCTGATGGACCGGGCCCGGGCCGCCGCGGCGCGGCTCGGGATCGATCTCTCACAGTTAGAGGCGCCGCTGCCGCTGGTGATCGAACACGAAGACGGGGACGGCAGTCAGTGACCCCTGGCGCTCGCTCCGGTGCCGCGCGCGGGCGGGGGAGAGCAGGGAGGTAGCAGCCAGTAAGTGGCTGATCTCATTGCGCCGCCTATTCCGGCGATCCACGACGAGTTCAATGCACAGTTTTTCAAAACAGGCCAAGGCGTTGCGCCAGGCCGCGGCGGCGGCTTCCGGCCGCTCGCGGCATGATCGTCTTCGCGCTGTCCGAGTCTTGGCGGCGGCGCGCGGCTCCGGCTGGGCGCATGGGTGTGACCTCTCGCACCCTTGCGCTTGGCCGTCGAGTCTGTGACTGGCTGGCGCCGCAATGAGCCGGGCCGAACGCGACAAGGACGCCCGCCGCGAGCGCGAGATCGTCGCTGCGCGTGTCGAGCTTTGCGTCAAGGCCGAACGGGTGCCGCTCAGCCGGGCCAGCCGATATCACGGCAACGGGGCCGACGCGTGGATCTCTACATTTTCGGCCGCGATGCGGCGCCGCTCGTGTTCGAGATCAAGGCTCGGGCGAGCGGCGAGGGCTTCGCTACCTTACGCCGATGTGATGACGCTCGGAAACGCCGCCAAGGCCGGGATGCGGTTGGTGTGCGATTTACCATTGCCCAAGATGGTCGTGGGGGTGATTCTGTCCGGAGGGGAATGCTGATAAAGGGGAAGGGAGGCAATGACTATTGGCTCAATCTATAGCAGGATGATCCTGCGCCTAATCAGCGGCCTGCGCCACGCCCGGCGGGGCTCACACATTTTCCGGGTTAGCTGGCGGGGCGCTGCGGGTGCCGGCCTGTGTACGATGATAGCGCTCAGCTGTTCGAATCTCGCCCTTGCCGCCAACCCTACGATCAGCGGAATTACCTTCACAGGTACAAATGCCGATTTGCACGTCGCAGTTTCTGGAACAGGCTTTGGCATATTTCCATCCGGGGTTCCCTGCGATGCGTGCACGACGCCGTACCTCAAAATCACCGACGGTCGCGGCTACGGCTGTCAATCTTATAATATCACATCCTGGACCGATAAAGAAATAGTATTCAACCACTTCCAAGGCAATCCCGGGGATAGCGTGCTCCTCGTGGTGACCAATCCGCAAAACCACCTCGTAGGCATATCGGGACAAACGAGTATTCCTAAAACCATCGCGCTTGCACCACCCATAATCAAATCTGTTTCTTTTGCCGGGGGCATTGGTCCAAATATGCAAATGACGATTGTGGGCTCTGGCTTCGGGGCTTCGCCGCCTGGCTTTCCTTTTGCCGGAGACCTGCCTTTTTTCATTTTCGGCGACAAGCCGTTTAGTGCGACACAATGGTTCGCGGGGTACGAGGGCAACTCGGTTACTCTTAAATATGGGGTATGGTTGGACAACAGGATTCTAATCCTCGGCTTCGGCGGTACATATGGAGTAAAAAATCTCAGAGTGAGCCCAAATGACCCGGTGGAAATAGCTGTAGCAAATTCGGGTACTTGTGGGCTCAACATCAATGTAGTAAGTTCTGCACTAGGTCCTACATCCATAGGAGCAGTATGGGGCGGACATTTGCCATAAAGCGCATTCGAGCGCCGGGGGTTTCGGACTTGAGGTGATCCTTCCTCTTTCTCGATCTGCCTTTGCACCTGGGCCAACGCGTCGGCGATCTCGCTGCGCGCCACGAGACCGCGGCGCTCGAGGACAGCAATGTCCAAGTAAGGTTCAGCGCCGAAACCGGCGATTTCGTCTCCCGTGTCTGCGTCGTGTCATCAGCCATTCTGGCCCCTTCCTTGATGAACCGGCCCCATGTCGCCCGAGGCAGCACGACCAGCGGCTCGGCACGGTCGCGCCTCGAAAACAGCGCGTCCGCGTCGCCGAGCCAGCGCTCTAACGACGATATAGACAATGATGCTAAACGCGCGTGGTTAACGCGACATCGGCGCACGGCGCGCACCCTCGTCGCTGAACTGATGCGACAGGCGTTCGACCTGCCGGTCGCGGGCGAGCAGGCGCGGGCCCGGCTTGCGGTGATCAACGGGGGCGCCGGGCGGTGTCGTTCTGCACCCGCCAGGAACCACGGTGACGACTGACTGTTGACCTTATCACGCCGCCCAGCGAGAGCCCATGGCTCCCTCCTTGTTCTCGCTCGGCGCAGCCCTCTTGGTAGGGCCCCCCGGCCGCAATTGCAGCACCGTGCAGCCGGGGGGGTTTGCGGGAACCACTGAAGGACCACAGCAGACCTCTCTCCGTGTCGGTGCAGAGGATGATTCAGGACCTACGAGGACGTGACCGCCCCAGCCCCCACCAAACCGGAGTGGGCACCATGGGGATTTACAAAGGACAAGGCGCTTGCCATAATCCAATATACGAGAATTGCAAGCTATGCGATAAACTAAAGGAAGGAGCGATTTGTTTGGTTGTCGAACAGTTTGAGAAAGACAAATATCTCAGGCAATATCACGAGCATGTGCCGGCGTCCCGCCTGTCGAGCGGTGCTCGCATAAACTTGCTGTGCGCGTTGGTTATTCGGTTTTCGAGCTTCGACGCCGCGACAATTGTGCGGTGCTATTTGAATGCGAGAGAGAGGCAGCCGGCGGCTGATGGGGGGCAGCACTTGCGGTTCAAAATCTCGTTTCCTGAGCGGGGCGTGTTGCGTTCCTATTGTGGCATCGACAGGTGCCGCGCCGGAGCGTCGCGACGCGCTAGGCGCCGGCGGTGCGCTGGAAGAGATGATCGCCGAGGGGCGGGCGGCACGGGCCCGCGATACCGAAAACGACGCCGATGCGGAAGAGGCCGCGAGCGCCCTGACCGATCGCGTCGTCAATTCGATCCCGGACAACCTGGCCGACGCGATCCGGCTGCTCGAATTCGGCCTCAAGAACAACGAATTGGATGCCGTCGAGAGCGTCCTCAACGGCCTGCGGATCATCGCCGGCGCCGGCGATGATCCGGCTGCTGAGCCGGTCCTCGGCGATCACCACATTCTCGAGCTCTTCCGCGAGTGGCATGCCGCGTACTACGATGACGATGAGGCCGCGCTCGCTCGCCTTCGCGTGACTGAAAAGGCCATTGCCGACATGCCGGCCGACGGGTGATTGGGCTCGCGGTCAAATCCTGCCTTGGCCTCTGGAAGGGCGACTTGGGCGCCGAGCTCACCCTGTCAGCGCTGCGCGACGGCGCCCGCTTCGTGCCGGAACTGGCGCCACTCTACGCGATGGTCCTCGAAGAGGAAGAGGAACTCCTCGCCGGGGACCGTGTTCGATAACCGCTGCCGATCGCGTCGGCCCCTGGCTCGGGTACATCTGCGCTGGGCGTCCGTGGCTGCGGCGTTTGGTGCGCCGGCTCGCCGAAAGGATCGCGGCCGGCTTCGACCTGGGCGAGGGCCGCCGCCGCCTCGATTATGGTGTATCTTCGGAGGGAGTAGCGCCAGCCGCAGCCATAGGGACCTGCGGAGCCGCGGAGGGCGCCGTTTCCGCCGGCGAGGGCGATTTGCCGTTGCTCAAGCCGGTCAAAGAGGCGATGCTGGCTTCGAAACAGCCGGAAATCCGGCGAATGTCGGAATAAAAATTCTAACAGAAATGGTCGGATCGGGGCTCGGGACCCGGCCTCGATCTGGTTGGGGGAGCGCGCATGCGGTTTGGCCATTTCGGACTGATCGCAGCCTGCGTCAGTTTTTCTTGCAGTGCTCAAGGCTTCGCGCAAAACGCCTTCATAACGAACTCAGATTCCGACACTGTGTCGGTGATCGACATACAGACGAATAAGGTGATCGCCACGATCCCCGTCGGCGTGAGCCCGGACGGCGTGGCCGTGACCTCGGACTACCGTAAGGTCTATGTCGCGAACTTCAACGAGCCCGGAACCGTGTCGGTCATCGATACGGCCACAAACGCGGTGACCGCGACGATACCCGTTGGTTTTTTCCCATTCGGCGTGGCGGCGACCCCGGACGGCCGCAAAGTTTACGTCAACAACTCCGGCTCCATTCCCAACAGCGTCTCCGTCATCGATACGGCAACAAATGTGGTAATCGCGACCATCACCGTCGGCAGTGCCGGTGGCGCGGACGTGTCTCCGGGCGGGCGTAACGTCTACGTTGCAGACTCCACCTCTGGCAAGGTGTCGGTGATAGAAACGGCAAGCAACAAGGTGATCGCTGCGATCCCCGTCGGTGGGACCCCGGATGGTGTGGCGGTGACCCCGGACGGCCGCAAGGTCTATGTTACGGATGACAGCCTGACGGTGCCCGGTACAGTCTCGGTGATCGATACAAGGAAGAAGAAGGTGACCGCCACGATAGCCGTGGGCACCGACCCCTTTGGGGTGGCGGTGACCCCGGATGGCCGCAAGGTATATGTCTCAAACATGCGGTCTGATAGTGTGTCGGTGATCGAAACAAAAAATAACAAGGTGATCGCCACGATTCCCGTGGCCAGGCCCGCTGGCGTAGCGGTGACCTCGGACGGCCGCAAGGTCTATGTCGCGGGTGGCGGCGTGACGGTGGTGCCCGGTACGGTGTCGGTGATCGACACGGCGACGAATAAGGTGATCGGCTCCCCGATCCCCGTTGGCGACGTTCCTATCGCGTTCGGTAAATTCATCCAACCTTCGTCCCGGCAACAATTTGCCGGGACGCCGGGGAAGGCGAACTGCTACGGCCAGAGTGTCTCGACCCTCTTGCGACAGTTTCATGGACTTGCAGCCGCTGCGGCAGCATTCGAGTTCTCCGGAGTCGAAAATATGCAAGATGCTATCTTGCAGTTTTGTGAAGAATAGCGATTTCAGGCGGTATTGGTGGGGTTCGGGCCGGGGTTTTGGCCGGTCGAGCTTCCCCAGGATCGCCCTTAGGGGCGCTAGCCGCGGTGACAGCGGATAGCGATCGTCATTGATCATGTGTCGGAGAAGCCGAGCAAGAGCGGCCGTTTCGTCGTCGGTTAAATCGAGGGTCATAGTGGCGTGATATATGTCTCTCCGCTTAGCTGGGTATGCGTCCCTGTATATTGGCCGTTCTTTGGACACTGCCGCGGCCAATTGCCTCTAACTTATTGCAATCATTGGCGTCCCCAAGGGGATTCGAACCCCTGTTACCGCCGTGAAAGGGCGATGTCCTAGGCCTCTAGACGATGGGGACCCGCGGGCCAAGGGCAGGATCTAAAGCCGCAAAGCCCGGAAATCAACCGCTGCGGCGCAGTAAGGATTCTCCGAGACTGAAGACGAAGTTCGGGAGCGGGAATTTTCGGGCGGGGACGCCCACCAGGCCCCGTCGCTCTTTGGCCGTCGCCGCGGAACCCGCGATGACGAGCGGCGGCAGCTCGGCGAGCGAGCGGATTTGACGCTCGGGGGCGCCGGGCAGCCGCTCGGGCGGCTGCGCGCTGCGGTTGCACCAGACGATCCGCATGCCGAAGGCCGAGGCGGCGTGGGCGTCCCAGCCATTCGACGAGACGAAGGCGATCGCGCCGGCGGCAAGACCGAGCCGGTCGCAGGCGAGCCGGTAGACCTTCGGGTGCGGCTTGTAGACCCTGACTTCCTCGACCGACAAAATATGGTCGAAGAGCGGCGCGAGCCCGGCGTTGCCGACCGCGGCCGCGAGCATCGCCGGCGTGCCGTTCGACAGGATCGCGATGGCCTTCCCGGCCCCGCGCAATCGCCGCAGCACCTCCGGCACCTCCGGGAACGGGTCGAGCGTCCGATATAGCTGCATCAGCCGTTCGCCCAACCCGGCAGTGGTCAACCCCGGGGTCTCGAAGGCGAAATCGAGTGCGTCGCGGGTGACCCGGGAGAAATCGGCATGCCGCTCTTGCACGGCTCGCAGCCAGGCGTATTGCAGCTGCTTGTCGCGCCACAGCGCCGCGAGACGGTCGGCGTCGCCGCCGAGCGCGTCGTGGCAACGATTCGCTGCCGAGGCGACGTCGAATAGCGTGCCGTAGGCGTCGAAGACGCAGGCGGCAATGTCAGCGAGCGGTTCGCCGCTCACGCGGCGCCAACCGGTGCCAGCGGCGCGGCTGACGCGGCTGACGCCGGGCGGCGCGCCGCCTTTGGCCAGCGCTCGGCGACGCGCGGCAACACCTCCTCGATCAGCCGCCGCGTCTGCGCCAGCATCTCTTCGTCGCCGCGCGCCGCCGGGCGCAGAATGAATTTCGAGATCCCGGCCGCGACATAGGCGGCGATGCGCTCGACGACGGTTTCGGCGTCGCCGATCGCGAAATACCGTTCCGGGTCGCGGCCGGTCCGCCGGCGATAGGCGTCGAACAGCCGGTCGAGCGCCGGGTCGTCGGTCCGGCCGAAGCGAAACGCGATTCCCGCGCCGTAATGATCCTCGTCGATCGGACGCCCGGCGGTGATCGCCGCAGCGCGGATCGCATCGACGACGGCGCCGATATCTTCCGGCGTCTCGCCGCCGGCCTGCCAGCCGGTGCCGAAGCGGGCGGTGCGCCGGATCGCGGCTTCCGACGAACCGCCGATCCACATCGGCAGATCGGACTGCACCGGCTTGGGCGAGATCGAGGCGCCCGACAGATGAAAATGGACGCCCTCGAAATCGACGGTGTCTTCGCGCCACAGCCGGCCGATGATCTCGAGACCCTCGTCGGTCTTGCGGCCGCGCGTCCTGGTGTCGTAGTCGAGGGTGCGCCACTCGGGACCGAGCGGGCTGCCGATGCCGAAGGCCGGCAGCAGCCGCCCTTCCGACAAGACGTCGATCGTCGCGCATTGCTTGGCGAGCAGGACCGGATCGCGAAACGCGACCGAAACGACATTGACGCCGAATTTGATCCGGCGGGTGCGGCCGGCGAGCGCCGCCATGACGCTCATGCATTCGAGGATCGGCTCACGGCTGACGAGCCGATCGGTCTGCCATAGCGAATCGACCCCGCCCGCCTCGCACAGATCGACCCAGCGCCAGAAGCCGCCGACCCCGCTGAACGGAAACTCCATCAGACCGAGCCCGATGGCGACATTCCTCGGCATGCGATCCTCCATCGGATTTGCGGGTTGGCGGGTCCGCCCGAACCGGCGGACGGAAAGCGTCCATCGCCATCGCGCCGCCACCCCATAGACGTTGCAGTCCGGCCCGCGCCCCGCGAGAATGCGCGGCAACGGAGCAAGCCCGACCAACCCCTCATGATGCGACGCGGCGGCGCTGTGGCGCAACCGGTGCCTGTCCCGGCACCGTCGCACTGTCTTCGGGCGGTGCGATGACCGGGCAACCGCGGCGCCGCGTCATGGTTTGGGATCTGCCGACGCGGCTTTTTCATTGGCTCGTCGTGGCGCTGGTTGCCGCGGCTTATGTGACCTGGCGGCTCAATTGGATGGACTGGCACGCCTGGATCGGCGACGCGGTGCTGGCGCTGGTCCTGTGGCGCCTCCTATGGGGGGTCTTCGGCAGCGACACGGCCCGCTTCTCGCGGTTTCTCGCCGGGCCGCGCGCCGCACTCGACCATCTCGCGCATCTCCGGCGCCGCGAGCCCGACCGCGAAGCCGGCCACAACCCGGCCGGCGGCTGGATGGTGCTGCTGCTGCTGGCGCTGTTGTTGGGACAGACCTTGACCGGGATCTATGTCGACAACGATGTCGCCGATGACGGGCCGTTGACCGAATTGATGCCGGCGCCGATCGCGAACCTGATCAGCGCGCTCCATAAGCTGTTGTGGGATGCGCTGCTGGTCGCGGTCGCCCTGCACCTCTTGGCGATCCTCGTCTACGCGACGGTCAAGCGGCACAATCTGTTGGTGCCGATGGTGACCGGCCGCAAGTGGTTGCCCGAAGGCGTGTCGACCCCGCGCCTCGCCGGCCGGGTGCGGGCGATCGCCGCCCTCGGCTGCGCTGCCGCCGCAGCCGCGGCGCTCGCCATGCTGATGTGATGACGACCGTGCTTACAATGAGGCAACGAGGCAACGAGAAGAAAAGCTACCTTACCGCAGAGGACACCAGAGGACAGATGGATACGCGGAGTACGCGGAGGAAATTTTTATATCTGCGCGTACTCTACGCCACCTTTGCGTCCTTCGCGGTAAAAGCTCGGTGTCTCACCGTCTCATTGTGAAATGGTCTGGCGGCGGGCTAGCCCGGCGGCGGGACCACTTGCCCGCGGATTTCGCCGGCCGGGTGATCCTTGGTGTGGACGTTGATGTACCAGTTGCCGGCCGCGAAATTCTTCGCCTGTGCCGGCGTCAGCGTCGCCGAGCCGGTAATCGGGCTGGACGGCGCCGCGCCTTTCGTGCTGAGCCAGATCACCACGGGGCCGTTCTTGCCCGACTTCCCGCGGTGGAAATGGGCCATCGTCGCCTCGCTCGACAGACCGCTATAGGTGATCGACCAGGTGACGACGCTGGTCGCCGGATCCCAGGTGAGATCGGCGGTGCCGCTGCCGGTCGTCTGCACCGCCGGCACCTGCAGGTCGCCGGACAGCGCAACAGTGAAGGATGCCGGGGCGGCATGCGCCAGCCCGATCGCAACTGCTGCCGAAAACAGGGCCCCCAGGACCATTACGGCCCGTCGTGACATCGCCTTGCCCAACTTTCCCTCCCCTGATTGCTGATGGCGCCGTCGCGGCCGGATCATAAGAGGAGCCGCAGCGCCTGACCAGAGCGCAACGGCGTTGATTACAGCCACAATCTCCTTAATATGCAGACTTCGCAGTTTTGCTAAGGGTGATGGATGAAATCAATGCACGCCGCCAATGACCGCGCGGCGCTCGCCGCCGGATGCGCCCGCAACCTCTTGGAGCTGCGCGTCGCCGCCGGGGAGACGCAGCGGCAATTGGCGCGGCGCCTCGGCATGACCGAATCGATGATTTCGCGCCTCGAGCGCGGCGATCATATCCCGAACCTAGGGACATTGTGCCGCATCGCCGATGCGTTCGGCCGGCGTCTCGAGATCGTGTTTCACGAGCATCAGCACAGCCATGCCGACGGTACCCGCCATTCGCAGCCGCACCGCCATGACGACGCGGATCATCGGCACGATCACGGTGCCGACGAATGAACGTCGGGCCGCAGCTGCTGCTGGTCAGCGCCGTGGCCACGGTCGGCGTGCTGCACACCGTCGTCCCGGATCACTGGGTGCCGATCACCTTGATCGCCCGCCAGCGCGGCTGGTCGAAGCACGAGACCGCCGTCGCGGCGGCACGCGCCGGGATCGGTCATGTGCTGTCGACCTTGGCAATCGGCGCCGCCGTCTGGCTGGCCGGGGTCGCCATCGCCGAACGCTTCACCCATCTCGTCGACATCGCTTCCAGCCTCGCCCTGATCGGCTTCGGCGGCTGGATCGCCTTCTCGGCTTGGGGAGAGCTGCATGCCCCGCGCCGCGGAGCGTTCGGCGCCGGGCACCGCGCACCGGCACGACCACGATCACCGTCACGGCGATCACGCACACCTGCATCGCGGCCCTGCCGCGAAGCCGGTTGGCGCCGGCGGACGACCGGCTTTATCTGCCGATGCGCGGCGGGGCCGCGGTGCTGACCCGGCATGTGCACCTGCACAGGCACGGGAGGAACTGGGTGCATGCGCATTGGCACGACCATGGGGCCGCGACCGACCATCCGATTTTCGCCGACGCGCCGCCGCATGCGCATCGTCACAGGACCACCGGACGCACCGCGCTCTTGCTGATCCTCGGCTCGTCACCGATGGTCGAGGGCATCCCAGCATTCTTCGCGGCGGCGCGATACGGCGCCGCGCTGATCGGCGTGATGGCTGTCCTGTTCGCGGCCAGCACGATCGCCACCTACGTGCTGTTGTGCGTCTCCTCGACCGCCGGGTTACAACGATGGAGTTTAGGGGCGATCGAACGATATGGCGAGGTGTTGAGCGGCGGCTTCATCGCGCTCGTCGGTCTCGCCTTCTGGCTGTGGCCGGCGCTATAGCGGCGGCGGCCGCACCACGGGCCGGCTTCGCTGCGATGCCCGGTCGACAAAGAGAGGGGAGGCTCGGATGCGCGTGTTTGCGACAGTGCCGCAGGAAGATCTCGGCCGGGTCGGGGCCGCGGCGCGGGCGGTCGAGGCCGAGGGCTATGACGGCATCGTTGCAATGGAGAACAAGCACGATCCGTTCCTGGCGTTGGCGGTGGCCGGGGCGGCGACCCGGCAGGTTGAGCTGCACACCGGCGTCGCGATCGCCTTTGCCCGCACCCCGATGGCCGTCGCCGAAGTCGGCTGGGACCTCGCCGGCTCGACCGGGGGGCGCTTCGTCATCGGTTTGGGCTCGCAGGTGCGGGCGCATAACGAGCGCCGCTTTTCGGTGCCATGGACGCCGCCGGCGCCGCGCATGCGCGAATATGTGCAGGTGTTGCGGGCCATCTGGCATTGCTGGAAGACCGGCGAAAAGCCGACTTTCGAGGGCCAGCACTACCGTTTCACGTTGATGACCCCCAATTTCGCGCCGGAACCGATCGCCGCCGCATCGCCGGCCGTCATGATCGCCGCGGTCGGGCCGGCGATGCTGAGAGTTGCCGCCGAGGAATGCGACGGCGTCAAGCTGCACGGCTTCTGCACCCGCAAATACCTGACCGACGAGATCATGCCGCGGATCGAGGCCGGGCTCGCAAAAGCCGGCCGCGGCCGGGCCCAATACGAGATCTCGGGTGGCGGCTTCCTCGCCACCGGGGCCGACGACGCGGCGGTCGCCCGGCGCTTCGAATGGGTGCGCCAGCGGGTCGCGTTCTACGGTTCGACGCCGGCTTATTACCCGGTCCTGGCGGCGCACGGGCTCGAGGACCTCGGGCACAAGCTCAACGCGATGGTGCGGCAAGGCAAATGGGGCGAATTGGCAAGCGAGGTGCCGGACGACGTCGCCCGTCTCTTCGCCGCGGTCGGGCGCCACGATCAGATCGTCTCGGCCATAGAGGAGCGGTTCGGCGGGCTCGTCGATGCGTTGACCTTACGCGGCGACGGCGTCGGCGAAGTTCCACCCGATCTCGTCGCGGAGATTCGCCGCGTGCCGCACTCTTTCGAGAGCTTTGCGCCGCGACCGTAGGCGCTAGGATTTGCCGGCTCGCCGCCGCCGGTCGGTTATCGTCGCCAACCGCCGGCTGACGCCGGCAGAAACGCGGCTTCGTCGAGCTTCACCCTGGCCTTGCGCGCGACAAGGATCGCCGCGGCGAGCGTGGCGAGGAGACCGGCGCCGAAAAGCAGCCATTCGAGGATCGCGCCGCCGCCATGCCCTGCGGCATCCCCGAGCACGCCGAGATAAATGTAGAGCAGCGAGCCGGGAACGATGCCGATTGCCGTTGCCGCGACGTAATGCGACAGCGGGACGGCGGTGGCGCCGAACAGGTAATTCTGCAGATTGAACGGTACGGCCGGACTGAGGCGCAAGAGCGCCACGATCTTCCAGCCGTCTTCGGCGACGGCCCGGTCGATCGCCGCGAGGCGCGGCCGGCCGATCAGCAGCGCCCGAACCCGGTCGCGCAACAGATAGCGCGCCGCCAGAAACGACAACGTGGCGGCGAGCGTCGCCGCCCCGAGGACGACCGGCAATCCCCAGAACCCATAGATAAAGCCGGCAGTGATCGAGAGCGGCCAGTCGGGCGCGAGAACGAGGGTCGCCGCAACAAAGAGCGATGCAAAGATCGCGACGCCCCACGGCCCGAGACCGCGGATGCCGTGCTGAAACACGGCGATCCAATGACCGAGCGGGCATGCGAGCGAACCGGCTAAAGCGGCACCGGCCAGCACGAGCCCAAGCCCGACCCACACCCAGAGCCGCCATTTGCCGCGGTCGGCCGCGACCTCCAGCTTGGCGGTCGACATGTTGCTAAGGCCAAAGCGGGTCGGGGCGGCGCCGGTCGCGCGACGGAATGTTCGGACAATCGTTGCGATCCATCTCGGGCCGCATCATCATTGTAAGCTGGCCTAATGGCAAGATTTCCAATCGGAGGCATCGAGATATGACGGCCGCGGCGGCGTGTTCAAGCCTGCCCGGCCGCGCATCCGCGGGAATCCGAAACTTCGCAGATGGTCCTCCCGGTTCACGGGACCAGCCCGAGGCGTTCGAGCGTCCCGGGCAATTCCGAAAAATGGTCGAGGCGCGCTTCGGCAACAAGAGAGTCCGGGTCGACTCGGGCGTAGCCATAGCGCATCAAGATAAGCGGCACCGCAGCGCCGTGCGCCGCCGCTGCATCATTCTCGTTGTCGCCGATCATCGCGGTCCGCGCGGTCTCTCCGCCGAGTTCGTCGATCAAGCCTCGCAGATGGCCCGGATCGGGCTTCCGAACCGCAAAGCGGTCGCCGCCGGCGACCGCGTCGAATAGCGCCGCCAAGTTGAGACCCTGCAATACCGCGATCGTCGCCCGCTGCGGCTTGTTGGTGCAAACCGCGGTGCGGTAACCACGGCGGCGCAGTGCCGCCAGCGTCTCGGCGACGCCGGGATAGGGCCGCGTCAACCGCGTCGCGTTCGCCTCGTAATGTTCGAGAAAGCGCGGCAGCGCCGCTCGGTCGGCCTGGTCGATGCCGCTTGCCGCGAGGGCCCGTGCCACGAGGGCCGTCGTGCCGTCGCCGATCAGGCGCCGCACCTGCAGCGGCGACAGCGGCGGACGGCCGCGCTCGCGCAGCATCGCGTTGAGCGCAGCCCGCAAATCGGGCGCGCTGTCGACGAGCGTGCCGTCGAGATCGAAGATCAGTAGAAAGCCTCCCATCGCGGGAACTGTGCGTCGGGTCGCCCGGCCGCGCAACGGTTCGTGCAGCCGATGAGGGTTGTGTCGCGGGCGATGCTTCGCGCCAAGCAAACCCTCCGTTGTTGTGCTATGTTCTGCAACAAATCTTGTGTTGTAACGATGGCGGGTGGCAGGAACAGTCCCATCCGCCCGGTTCGCCGATTGAGCTCTGCATGCGCCCATCCCGCTTTGCCGCCATCATCCTTGCCGCCGGCAACGGCACGCGGATGAATTCCGCGATACCCAAGATTCTGCACCCGGTCGCCGGCCGGCCGATGATTGCGCATATCCTCTCTGCCCTGGAGCCGCTCGGGCCGGCCGCTTGCGTCGCCGTGATCGGGCCGCGGATGGGCGAGGTCGCCCGCCTTGTGGCGCCGGTCGAGACCCCATCGGTCGAGACTGCGGTGCAGGACCCGCCGCTCGGCACCGGCGACGCGGTCAGGATCGGCCTGGACGCCCTCGGGGACCGTCTCGCCCCGAAGGGCGAGATCGCCGCCGTGCTGGTGCTGTGCGGCGACACGCCGCTGTTGCGCGGCGAGACCCTGGCGGCGCTCCTCGACGAATGGCGGCGAAAGCCGGCCGCAATCCTCTTGGCCGGCATGCGGCCACCCGATTCCGGCCCTTATGGCCGGCTCATCGCCGGCACGGACGGCACTATCCGCCGCGTCGTCGAAGCGGCTGATGCCGAGCCCGCGGAACTTGCCGTCGGGCTCGTCTGGGGCGGCCTGATGCTGATCGAGGCGGGCCATGCGCGCGAACTCGTCGCGGCGCTCGACCGCAACAATGCGAAACGCGAATTCTACCTGACCGGCATTGTCGAACGGGCGAGCGAAACGGGGCTGTCCTGCCGTGCCCTCGAGTTGCCGATCGAGGAGCTGGTCGGCATCAATACCCGTGCCGAGCTCGCCGAGGCCGAGCGACTGATGCAAATCAGGCTGCGCCGGGCGGCGCTCGCGGCGGGTGCCACATTGGTGGCGCCGGAAACCGTGTTTTTCAGCGCCGACACCCGGCTCGGCCGCGATGTCACGGTCGAGCCCAATGTCGTCTTCGGCCCCGGCGTCACGGTTGGAGAGGGTTCCCTCATTCGCGCCTTCTCCCATCTCGAAGGGGCGGTGATCGGCGCCCATTGCATCGTCGGCCCCTATGCGCGGCTGCGCCCCGGAGCGGTCCTCGACGAGGACGTCCATATCGGCAATTTCGTCGAGGTCAAGGCCGCGCAGCTCGGCCGCGGCGTCAAGGCCAATCACCTCGCCTATCTCGGCGACAGCGCGGTCGGCGCCGGCAGCAACATCGGCGCCGGCACGATCACCTGCAATTACGACGGCGTCGGCAAGCATCGGACCGAGATCGGCGCCGGCGCCTTTATCGGCTCGAACACCGCTCTCGTCGCTCCGGTCAGGATCGGCGACGGCGCGTTCGTCGCCGCCGGCAGCGTTGTCACCTCCGACGTCCCGGCCGATGCGCTGACCCTGGCGCGCGGTCGGCAGGTCGACAAACCAGGCGGCGCCGCCGAGATCCGGGCCCGGCAGCGGCGGCGGGACTGATGTGCGGCATCATCGGCATCATCGCCAAGGAGGCTGTGGCACCCGGGCTGATCGAAGCGCTGCGCCGGCTCGAATACCTCGGCTATGATTCGGCCGGGATCGCCACCCTCGTCGACGGCCGGATCGAGCGGCGCCGGGCCGAGGTCAAGCTCGCCAACCTCGCCGGCCGGCTCGACCAAGAGCCGGTCCAGGGAACAGGTCGCCGTCATCCGCCGACACGCTGGCGGCCCGGCGCTACGCCAAGGCGCAGGGGCAGCAGCATGTCGTCGCCATCGCCAATCAGCCGGCCGTGCCATTGACAGATCACGATCGTTCTGCTATGAAATTGCGATAATCGCGCTGAACGGATTCTTCGCCGCTTTCGCCGCTCAAACCGGCGGCCGGCGGCCGGCGGGACGGGGTCCGGCAATTCCGCGGCTTTCCCTGTTCGGCCGATTTAATTCCGTGCTCGGGCGGATTTATTTCCCTGTTGCCTTAGTAGGGAAATTTACTTCGCAAGTTATTGATAAAGATATATATTTTTCGCGATACGCCGAGCTTAAAAACGATTTTTCCCAGCATATTCCCATTGACCAGGGAAGCTCGAAGGTGGGGGTGGGGCAGGGTGTTTGAGCACGGTAGCCGCCGTCTCGGTTCAAGAGGGAATGGTCAGCGCGATCAGCTTTTGCGCGGCATGGTCGAACCGGTCGAGATGCCGGCAGGTGTCGATCAGCTCGGCGAATTGCGCCTCGCCGATGGCGAGGCCAGGGGCGATCCCCCGGATGCGTTGCGCTTCTTCCTCGAAATCCCAGATGAATTCGCGACCGGTGCCTTCTTTCGTGAAGCTGCGGCCGTCCTTCGTGAACACCGTGATCCGTGGGCCGAACAACGTGCGGCGCACGGTCGGGATCAGCGTGACCCGCCGCATCAGCTCGAGTACCGCCGGCGGGTCGGTCTCGCCGGGGCCGGGCTGTGCGCCGCGGAGCAGCGGGTAGCCGTGCTCGACAGCACCCCAAGCCGTGAAATATTGCGTGCTGCCGACCTGCGGCGGGTTCTCGATGCCGCGGCTCGGGAAGGCCGGGCTCGGATATTCGGTTTCGAGCCAGTTGACCAAGGCTTCGATCCGGTCGATGTCGGCGGCGGCGATGCCGTGCTCCTCGCACAGCCGCGCCGTCACGTCGACATGGGCGATGTTGTAGCCGGCCGTCGAATAGATGCGGTAGAGCGTTTCGAGGAACAGCCAGTCGCGGCCGAGACCGCGCGTGATCGCGGCGAGGTCGGTCCGGTTGGCGCCGGTAAAGCTGTAGCGCAATTCACCGCGGTTATTGCCGGCATAGGCGTGATAGAACCCGGCCTCGCCTTCGAGCGTCGTCTCGCCGCCGGGCGTGCCGTGCCTCGCCAGCGCCACCGCGAGCAACGCATTGCGCACGGCACCGCCCTCGCGCAACGACCGGCCTCCGCTGCGCGCCCCTTCGAGATTGCCAGCGGCGAGGTTGACGCATTGCGCGATCGCATCGTGCAGCTGAGCGGCGTCGAGCCCGCCGAGCTTTGCGGCGGCGACGGCAGCCCCGAAGATGCCGAACACCGGGCCGGCGTGAAAGCCGCGCGCCATCACCGTCGGAATGAATTCGGCGGCCATCCGCTCCATGACCTCGTAGCCGGCGGCAACCGCGGTCAGGAACGCCCGGCCGGAAGCGCCGGCCCCCTCCGCCGCCGCGAGTGCGGCAGGGATGATCGCGGTGCCCGGGTGGGTCAGCATGCGGAAGGTGTCCCACTTGCCGCCGGCGAAGATCGTCTCGCAATTGACAAATGCCGCACCGGCCTTCGTAAGCTTGGCACCGCGGCACAGCACAGTCGCGGACCCGCCGCCGCCCGCCTCCTCCTCTTGCATCATGGCGAGCGCCTGCCGGCTCGCCGGCATGTCGCGCGCCACCAATGCCGACGAAAGAGCCTGCAAGGTGACGCCTTTCGCGCGATCGATAACCGCCGCCGGCAGATCCTCGAAGTCGAGACCGGCGACGAATTGCGCGAATTCCCGGCTCAGCGACATGGCAGCCTCTCTTTCCGACGAGGTCCTTTGTTGCTCATTCCGGGCGGAGCAGAACGTGCCGTTTGCGGCCGGCGCTGAGTTTCAGCACGCCGTCGCGGTCGAGATCCCCAAGGGCGACGACGCGGGCCTCGTCGGCGACGACGACATCGTTGACGCGCGCGCCGCCGCCGCGGATCAGTCGCCGCGCCTCGCCGTTCGACTGGACGAGCCCGGCGCGGCGGAAGAGCTCGAAGACCGCGACGCCGCGCTCGAAGACGTCGCGAGGCACCGTCGTCTGCGGCAGGGCGGCGCCGCTGCCGCCCTCTTCGAAGACGGCTCGCGCCGTTATTCTCGCCGCTTCGGCGGCGACGCGGCCGTGACACAGCGCCGTCGCCTCGGTTGCCAGGAGCTTTTTTGCATCGTTGATATCCTCCCTTTCGATCCGGGCGATCTCGTCGAGCGGCAGTTCGGTGAAGAGGCGCAGAAAGCGGCCGATGTCGGCGTCCTCGGTGTTGCGCCAGAACTGCCAGTATTCGTAGGGGGACAGACGCTCGGCGTTGAGCCACACGGCACCGCCGGCGGTCTTGCCCATTTTGGCGCCCGATGCCGTCGTCATCAGCGGCGTCGTCAAGCCGAAGAGGTTCAATCCGTCGCTGCGACGTCCCAACTCGACGCCGCCGACGATGTTGCCCCACTGGTCCGAGCCGCCGATCTGCAAGACGCAGCCGAAGCGGCGCGCCAGTTCGACGAAGTCGTAAGCTTGCAGGATCATGTAGTTGAATTCGAGGAACGACAGCGGCTGGTCGCGTTCGAGGCGCAGCCGCACGCTGTCCTGGGTCAGCATGCGATTGACCGAGAAATGGCGCCCGACATCGCGCAACATCGGGATATAGCGCAGTGCATCGAGCCAATCGGCGTTGTTCACCATCAAGGCGTCGTTCGGGCCGTCGCCGAAGGCGATGAATTTCGCAAAGATCCGCCGGATCCCGGCCATGTTGCGGGCAATCTCGGCATCGTCGAGCAAAGGGCGGACCGTATCCTTGCCGGACGGGTCGCCGATGCGTGTCGTGCCGCCGCCCATCAGCACGATCGGCCGGTGCCCGCAGCGCTGCAACAGGCGCAACAGCATGATCGACACGAGGCTGCCGACATGCAGACTGTCGGCCGTGCAGTCGTAGCCGACATAGGCGGTGACGACGCCGGCGTTGAGCCGCGCATCGAGCGTGGCCGGATCGGTGCATTGATGGATGAAGCCGCGTTCTTGCGCGGCCGACAGGAACGCGGAGCGGAGGTCGGACATGGCCGGCTCGTCTAGCACAAATCTGCGCCGGGCGGTGGGCCTGATGAGCGGCACCTCGCTCGACGGGATCGACGTCGCGATGATCGAGACGGATGGCGGCGATCGGGTCGTCGCCGGGCCGTCCTCGACGATCCCCTATCCGGCTGCGTTTTGCGATCGACTGCGCGCAGTCCTGGGCGGGGTCGGCCCGGTTGCCGCGGTCGAAGCCGAGCTGACGCGGCTGCATGCCGAAGCGGTCGAGCGGTTTCTCGCCCGTCATCCGGTCATCGCCGTCGATCTCGTCGGCTTTCACGGCCATACGATTTTGCACCGCCCGGCCGAACGCCGCACTTGGCAGCTCGGCGACGCTGCGGCTCTGGCGCGCCGGCTCGGGATCGACGTCGTGGCCGATTTCCGCTCCACCGATGTCGCCGCCGGCGGCGAGGGCGCGCCATTGGCGCCGCTCTATCACTCGGCCCGCGCTGCGGCGCTGCCGAAGCCGGTGGCGATCCTTAATCTCGGCGGCGTCGCGAACGTGACCTGGATCGGCGGGTCGGACGAGATTCTGGCCTTCGATACCGGGCCCGGCAACGCGTTGATCGACGACTGGGTTCGGCGCCGGCTCGGCATTGCGGCCGATATCGACGGCCGGCTCGCCGCCGCCGGGCGATCGTCGCCGCCGCACATCGCGCAGTTTCTGGCAGACCCTTATTTCGCTCGCCGGCCGCCGAAATCACTCGACCGCGACGATTTCTGCGCCGCTCTGCCCGACGGCCTCTCGGCCGAGGACGGCGCGGCAACGCTTACCGAGATGACGGCAGCGGCGGTCGCCGCCGGCAGCAGCCATTTTCCGGAGCCGCCGACGGAATGGCTCGTCTGCGGCGGGGGGCGGCACAACCCGGCGCTGATGGCGGCGCTCAACCGTCGCCTCGTGGCACCGGTGCGCGCAGTCGAAGCTGTCGGCTGGGATGGCGACGCGCTCGAGGCGCAGGCCTTCGCCTACCTCGCGGTCCGGTCGCGCCGGGGCCTGCCGCTCAGCCTACCCTCGACGACGGGCGTCGCGCGCCCGACGTGCGGCGGACGATTCTTCCCCGGCCGCGCCGTCGCCCTGGTCAGCGATGCAGAATGAAAAAAAGCGGCAGCAACACCGGAACCCAAGCGGCCAACGCCAAGCCGGTGATCACCAGCGCCCTGAGGCGGGGCGACAGGCTTGCCTCAGCACTCCGGTCATCAGCCGCGGCGCCGTCGGCGAAAAAATAACTCGTAAGGTCCGACATGGCTGACACCGCTCGGGTTTCGAGAATACTTACCGCGCTATAGAACAGACAAGATCGATGGGCAACAAGGATCGCCGGGTGTTTATCCAGCTTTTTCGCCGATATTTTCGATATTAGGAAGCAATGTCGGCGCTCGCGCTGTGAGCGATTATTGGGCTCCCCGTCACTGCGGTGATCGGCAACCGGCCGATCTAGCCTCAGGCGCGCGTCGGCGGCACCCGGTCAGCCCGCGGCCGCTGATTCTCGTCGCCGGATATAGCGGAGAATCTATAGGCAATGGCCCGCGTAGACGATATCGCCGCCATTGCCAAAGAGCCCGCCGTCGGGCTGCACGAATTTCCGGCTGTCGACGATGTAACCGGTCTGGCAGGTAGCAGAAGAGGTCAGCGCGTCGGCCAGCCAGTCGCGCCGAATGCGCTCCGCAGCGCCGTCATCGTTCTCGGTCATCACGGTGTTCGTCTGGGCGCTGAACGTGAAGCTCTGGCCCTTGCCCGGCGTGAGGTTCGTAACATGGACATTGTTGGCGCAGCCGACGAGCAGGACCGTCGCCGCGACAAATACGGGGGCAGGCGCGCGCATTCCTCGGACCTCTTCAGCCTCTCACCCCTCTTGCTCCATTCCGCGTCGTGCCGCAAGGATGATGCGGCCGGGACACGCGAGTTGCGTCAACTTCCAGCGCACTCTTGATCGAGATCAACGCGCCGCCGTCGGCTTTCGGCTGGTCTGGCGGTCCTGACGGCAGGCGCGGGCGGGAGGTCTGTTCGATGAGCTACAAGGACATGCTGGTCGTCCTCGACCCGATGGCGGACGCGCTCGGCCGGGCGGAACTCGCCGCGATGCTGGCCGAGCGTTTCGCGGCGCACCTCGTCGGTCTCTATCCGGTGCCGCGGCCGGAACTGACGAGCCCCGCCGCGAATTTCGACATGGCGCTCCTCGAGCCGATCTACCGCGAGTGGCGCGCAACCGCGCTCGCGCGGGCCGAGGCGTGCCGTCAGGCGTTCGAGCATGTCGCCGGACTGCGCGGCGTCTCGGCCGAGTGGCGGACGGCTGCCGAAGGCGACGCCGACCCGGCCCTCCACGCGCGCTATGCCGATCTCGCGATCCTCGGCCAACTCGATCCCGCCGACGAGGCGATGGCGATGACGAGGCCGCGCCCGGAACGCGTGGCGCTTGCCTGCGGGCGCCCGATCCTCGTCATTCCCTACGCCGGTCATTTCGAAGCGGTCGGCCGTCGCGTGCTGGTCGGTTGGGACGCCAGCCGCGAAGCGACCCGCGCCGTCGCCGACGCGATGCCGTTTCTGGCCGCGGCCGAGACCATCAGCGTGCTGGCGATCGACCCGCATGAGGGACCGGGCGCGCACGGTCCCGTGCCAGGCGCCGACATCTCGCTGCATCTGGCGCGTCACGGCGTCAAACCCTCGGTCGAGCGCACCGTTTCAGCTGGGGTTCCGGCCGGCGACGTGCTGTTGTCGCGCGCCGCCGATCTCGGCGCCGACCTGTTGGTGATCGGCGCCTACGGCCACTCCCGCGCCCGCGAATTGCTGCTCGGCGGGGTCACCCGCACGATCCTGCGCAGCATGACCCTGCCGGTGCTGCTGTCGCATTGAAGGCGGCGCTGGCAAGCGTGGACGCCGCTCACAATTCGCGGGTGCGCCGCTCCATCGCCTCGCTCCACAAACCGGCCCGATCGTCGTCGAAGATCAGTTTCGGCTCTTCGGGGGTCGTGAACCAGTCATGCCGCGCCATCTCGGCCGCGAGTTGGCCCGGCCCCCAGCCGGCATAGCCGAACGCGAAAAGGCTTTCCTTGGGGCCGTGATGATGGCCGATATCCTCCAGAATCTGGGGGTTCGCGGTCATCGCGACACGACCGTCGACCTCGAAGCGTTCCCGGCCGGCGATAATCGGCGGTGTGGATGACAAAACCGAGCTGGGGCTCGACCGGGCCGCCGGCGAAGACTTGCAGGCTGCCCTCGACGCCGTTGCTCGATGCGCCTGTCGCCTTTAACAGGGCGGCAATCGAACGTTCGCCGACCGGCCGGTTGATGACGATGCCGAGCGCTCCGTCCTTGTCGTCGCGGATCATCAGGATCACGCTGTGAAAAAATCGCGGGTCGCCGATCGTCGGCGCCGCGATCAGCACCTGCCCGGCGAGCGAACCCGTCGGGGTCGCCTCGGGTTCTGCAGCTCCGGGCAGCATCGCCAGCAGCAACAACGAGATGACGGCAGGCAGTGGCCAACGGTGCCTAGCGAGCATGCCGTGAGCTTACATCCGCCGCCGCCGGCGCGGAAAGCGGTGCTAAGATCGAGATTGCGAAAAGCGAGGAGCGAAGCATGGCGCAGGACGGCTGGATCATCACGACGGCGGTCGGCACCGGCGCGCGAGGCTTTGCCGGCGACGGCGGGCCGGCGACGCAGGCACAGCTCAACGGACCGTTCGACGTGGGCTTCGACCCGCCCGGCAACCTCTATTTCTCGGACACCTTCAACCACCGTATCCGCCGCGTCGACGGCAAGACAGGCGTCATTGGGACGGTCGCAGGCACCGGTGCGGCCGGCTATGCCGGCGATGGCGGACCGGCGCTCGCCGCCTCGTTCAACGAGCCTTACGGCATCGCCGTCGACCGTGCCGGCAACGTCTACGTCGCCGACCGGCACAATCATTGCGTGCGCCGCATCGACGGCGCTGCCGGCATCGTCACGACCTTCGCCGGTACCGGCACGGCGGGTTTCGCCGGCGATGGCGGGCCGGCGGCGCGGGCCGGGCTCGTCGAGCCTAACGGGCTCGGCCTCGATCCCGAAGAAAGGCGGCTGTTCATCGCCGACGTCGCCGACCATCGGGTGCGCGTCGTCGATCTGGCGCAGGGCACGATCGCCACCTTTGCCGGCACCGGCGAAGCGGTGCATACCGGCGACGGCGGCCCGGCCGGATCGGCCGGCATCTTCGGCGCCCGCGCCGTCAGGGTCGCGGCCGACGGCCGCGTTTACATCCTCGAACGCCAGGGCAGCACGCTGCGCGCGGTCGACCCCGCGACCGGCACGATCACGACCGTCGCCGGCACCGGTGCCCGCGGCTATGGCGGCGACGGCGGGCCGGCGCGCGCGGCGCTGTTCGATGCGCCAAAGGAATTCGCCCTCGACCCCGGCGGCGACATCCTGATCGTCGATACGGAAAGCCACGCGATCCGCCGCATCGATGCGGCGACCGGCATCGTCGAGACGATCGCCGGCGGACATAGGGGACCCGACGGCGACGGCGGGCCAGCAACCGCGGCCGGGCTCGGCCGGCCGCACGGCGCCGTCGTCGGTCCGGACGGCGCGATCTACATCGGCGACACCGAGAACCACCGCATCCGCAAGCTCACGCGGCGGGATTGAGGTGCAGTCGTACCTGTCTCATCGGAGAGGCCTTGTCCCGAGGCTGCCGAGCGCAGCTGATCGTCTGCGAATGAGGCGGCGCGGACCACTTTTATGCGCCCAGGAACTCGCGCAACGCGGCTACGAGGTCCTTCGGGTTGTCGCCCTGGACCGTGTGGCCGGCCCGCGGGATCCTCACCCATCGCCCTTTGGGCAAGCTCGCTGCCAGCCGTTCGGCATCCTCGTCGTGGAACACGTCGCTCTCGCCGCCGCGCACGACGAGGGTTGGGCAGTCGACATTGGAGAGCCCGTCGACGAGGCTGCGGCGCTCCTCGGCGTGCCGGTCGCCGCCCATCGCTTGAAACCGCCGCCGGTCGTATTTCCAGACCCAGCTGCCGTCGTCCTTGCGGCGCAGATTGTGCATCAGGCTGCGCCGCAGGATTAACGGGTCGCGCCGCGGGTTGAAGGCGAGCGCCCGGGCGATGATCGATTCCAGGGTTTCGGGCTCGGTCCCGCCATTGACGAAGTCGCGGATGCGCCGCGACCCCGAACGACGGACGTTGGGACCGGCATCGATCAGCACCAGCGCAGACAGCCTCGCGGAATGCTCGATCGCGTAGGCAAGGCTGTTGATCGCCCCCAACGACATGCCGACCAAGACGAAGCGGTCGAGCCCCATCGCCTCGGCAAAGCCTTTGATGTCGTCGCGCTGAGCGGCGATCGAGTAATCGGCGTTGGGCGCCCAGTCGGTGTCGCCGTGACCGCGCTGGTCGAGCGCCAGGCAGTGATAGTCGTCGCGCAACGCCAGACAGCACAAATCCCAGGTATGCGCGGTCAGGGCGCCGCCATGCAGAAAGAGGATCACCGGCTTGCCGGCACTCCCCCAATCGAGATAGCGAAAGCGCAAACCATTGACCGTGACCCGGTGCTCGTCGGGCAGGACCACGTCGTCGAAAGTGAAGCCGGCGCGAACCGAAGTCGATTGCAGATGATCGCGGTATTCCTCGCTCGACAAGCTCATGGTCTTTTGCACTCCGTCGAAAATTGGCGCCGGCGCGGCGGGAAGCGCACAGGCTTTAGCATGAAGCCGGCGCCGCCTACCATTTGCCCGGCCGTCGGCCGGTGCGCAATTGCGCTTGGCACCCCCGCGCCCGGAACATGGCTCGCGGGTACGAAAACGCGCCGGCGGCGTTGTCAGCGTGGCGCGACGGCGTAGACTTGGCTTGCCCTCCTCGGTCGCAGCCGGCGGCCCGCTTTTTCGCGAAAGGAAGAAACGATGGCGTATGATCTCTTGATCAAGAACGGCCTCATTGTCGACGGCTCGGGTATGCCCGCTTTTCGCGGCGATGTGGGCGTCAAGAACGGCAGGATCGTCGAGATCGGCAAATTGGGCGGCGCTGCGGCGCGTACGATCGATGCCGAAGGCCGCGCCGTAGCGCCGGGCTTCATCGACAACCATTGCCATTACGACGCGCAGGTCACTTGGGACCCGCTCTGCACCTTCTCGCCCGAGCATGGCGCCACGACCGTTATTTTCGGCAATTGCTCGCTGTCGCTGGCGCCGGTGCGCAAAGGAACCGAGGAACGACTTGCCGAATTCCTCTCCTATGTCGAAGCGATCCCGATGGATGTGCTGCGCACGGTCGAGTTCGACTGGGAGACGGTCGGGCAATACATGGACCGGCTCGACAAGCGCCTGGGCATCAATGTCGGCAATCTGATCGGCCATACCGCGGTGCGGCACTATGTGATGGGCGAGGACTGTCAGA
The DNA here is from genome assembly GCA_963790875.1 of uncultured Alphaproteobacteria bacterium. Taxonomy (GTDB): domain Bacteria; phylum Pseudomonadota; class Alphaproteobacteria; order ATCC43930; family CGMCC-115725; genus AP-15. The sequence goes on along the minus strand of CAWBQT010000007.1, from coordinate 162,668 downwards.
AGCCCGGCGCCACCGACGAACAGATCAGGGCGATGCAGGATGTCGTGCGCGACGGCATGCAGTCGGGCGCGCTCGGCCTCTCGGTGTCGCGCGAAAAAGGCCATTACGATCCGCAGGGCGTGCACATCCCGGCATTGTGGGCCGACGAAAAGGAGATCTTTGCGCTCGGCGACGTGCTGCGCGAGCTCGCCACCGGCACGATCCAGGCCGGCGGCGGTCAGTATGTCGAGTTGCAGGACGGCATGATCCGGCGCCTCGCCGAGGCGACCGGGCGAACCGTCGTCTACAACAGCCTGTCGCAGACGATGCGCAAGCCCGATGAATGGAAGATCCATATGAAGCGGGTCGAGGAGACCGCGGCGCTCGGCATTCGCGCCTATCCGATGTGCAGCCCGAATCGGGTCACGCAGGACTTCACCATGAAGAACTGCCAGGTATTCCGCGGCCTGCCGACTTGGCATCCGATTCTGCTGTCGTCGGACGAAGCGAAAATGAAGGCTTATGCCGATCCCGAAATCCGCGCCAAGCTGCATGAAGAGGCGGTCATCAACAAGCCGGAATTGGCGGTCGGCTTCTCGAAGACCTGGTGGAATTACATGTGGGTCAACGAGCCGGTACTGGAAAAGAACAAATGGATGCAGTTCAAGTCGATCGGCCAGATCGCCGAAAAAGAGGGCAAGCGGGTGATCGACGCGTTCCTCGACCTCGTCGTCGAAGAAAAACTCGAAACCCGCTTCCTGCAAGCCGAGAACAATGTCGACGAAGAGGCGCTGACCAAGATCCTGACCCATCCGAACGCCGTGATCGGGCTCGGCGACGGCGGCGCGCATGTGCAGTTCCACGGCGGCTATGGCTATCTGACAAAGCTGCTCGGTGAGTGGGTGCGCGAAAAGCAGGTCATGACCCTGGAGCAGGCGGTGCGGCGCCTGACCTTCGACTCGGCCTCGACCTTCGGGCTCTATGACCGCGGGCTGCTGCGTCCCGGCATGGCGGCCGATGTCGTGATCTTCGATCCGGCCACGGTCAAATGCGGCCCCGAAATCGTCGTGCGCGACTTCCCGAAGGGCGCCTGGCGGATCAAAGAGCCGGCCGAGGGTGTCTTTGCCACCATCGTCAACGGCGAGGTCCTGCTCGAGGAAGGCCGGCACACCGGGGCGCTGCCGGGCCATGTGCTGCGCAACAGCCATTACGAGCAGAACCGGCGCAGCAACGCCTAGCCGACGGGTTATAATTGGTCGGAGTTCGGCCCCCGCAGCCCTCCCCTCGATGGGGAGGATTGGGGGCGAGCGAATAGGAAGAGCTGGGAGGCAAAGATGGGCGCGATTTTGGGGTTGGGCTGCACGCACCGGCCGGTCATGCTGCGCCGTGACGAGGACTGGACCTTCATGATGCGGGCCTCGCTCGACGACCCGGACATGCCGGCCGACATGAAGGACGCGGCACGCTGGCCGGCGCCGCTGCGTGCCGAACTCGGCAATGACTGGGGCACCGCCGCGGCCGGGCGGGCGCGCGAGGTCTACCGCCGGCATTTCGCCGAGGCGCGGCGGGCGCTCGACGAATTCACGCCCGATGTCGTCGTCATGTTCGGCGACGACCAGTACGAAAATTTCAAGGAAGACATCGTCCCGCCTTTTGCCGTGCTCGCCTATGAGAACCAGGAAATCCAGCCCTGGAAGCACCGGCGCACCCCGTATAATCCGTGGGGCGAGCCCGCCGACCAGAGCTTTTGCGTGCGCGGCCACAAGGCGGCAGGCAAATACCTCGCGACCGGTTTGATCGAGGCCGGGATCGACATCGCTTATGCCTATAAGCCGCTGCATCACCCGCTTGGCCACGCCTTCGAGAACACGCTGTTGCTGCTCGACGATGCGCGCACCGGCTTCGACTATCCGCTCGTTCCCTTCTCGGTGAATTGCTACGGCCGCCGGGTCAATGCGGCCCGCGGGTTGCGGTTGCCGCTCGCAATGCGCGGCGAGATCAAGACCCTCGACCCGCCGTCGCCGAACCCGCCGCGCTGCATGGCGGTCGGCGCCGCCGTCGCTCGGGTCATGGCAAAGAGCCCGTGGCGCACGGCAATCATGGCCTCGTCGAGCTGGTCGCATTCGTTCCTCACCGAGAAGAACTGGCAGCTCTGGCCCGACGTCGCGGCCGACCGTCGGCTCTACGACGCACTCGAAAAGGGCGACTACGCGACTTGGCACGGCTACACGACCGACCAGATCGAAGACAGCGGCCAGCACGAGGTGCTGAACTGGTTCTGCCTTCTGGGCGCGATGGAAGAACTCGGCCGCAAGCCCGACCGCGCCGCCTTCATCGAGACCTGGGCTTTCGTATCGCCGGTGGTCTTCGCCCATTATTTGCCGTAACCGTGGTGGCGGCGCTCGATCGAAGCCCGACGGAGTCGCGTGTGCGCCGTTACCCGGCCGGAACTTCGGCCAAGAGGTGGCCGTAGCCAGGGATCTTGTCGCCGGTCGCGAGCATCGTCAGCATTGCCCAGAACGAGGCTTGGTTCGTCGTCACGACCGGCTTCTTGAATTCGCGTTCCCAGCCCGCGATCGAAGGCAGGGTCGGGAAGTTGCCGCCGGGCACGACAAAGGCATCGATCTCCGGCCGGTCGATGCGGGCGAAGGCGTCGCGCGCATTCTCCGGGCCGAGATTGCCGATCGCATAGGAGTCGGTCGCCCCGAAGCCTTCGCATCCCAAGGTCTCAAGACCGTGCTTCGTCCCGAAATAACGGATGGCGCGATCGCTGACCTGTGCTGAATAGGGCGAGACGAGCCCGATCCGCCGCACCCCGAGCGCGTGCAGCGCGCGGCCGAGCGCCTCTGCCGAGGTGATCGCCGGAACCCCGGCGCCGGCGCTCATCCGTCGGGCGGTGACCTCGTCGTAGTCATCGGCAAAGAGGCTCGCCGAGGTCTGCGCCACGATCACCATCTCGACTTTGGCGGTGCCGAGGAGCCGCGACTGGTAGTCGATGTCGTCGTCGCGGCTCGGCGAAAAAGGCTGCCCCGGGGCGCTCGACAAGAGCCGCCCGATATGCGCCTGGTAGGCGAACGGCAACAGCCGGCATTCGACCTCAACGGTTGTGTTCGTCGACGGGATCAAGACGCCAAAATGCCGAGTCATCTCTTGCAGGCCTTTCTGTCGGTTGGCGGGAGGGTCCATTGTGTCGGGAGGTCGACGAGTTCCAATCGCGGCTCAATGCGCCCGACGCGTCGATCGAGATTATCGAGCCGCACCGAGAAGCCCGCCGTGCAGGCCGGTAAACTCGCCTCTAGCCGGCCCCGCCGAATGATGATCTCATCGAGCTTCTCGCGTTGCGCCCCCTGCTCGGTGCGGATTTCCCCAAAGCGTGTCGAGGATCAGGTCGGTCGCTCCTCACTCATCCCCCGCTCCATGGTGCGGACCGATTTGGTTCGTCCCTGAACGCTCCGGTTGCGAACCCCACGCAAACTCTTCGCTGGGCTCGAGATCCAGCACTTCTGTCATGCCAATGAATTTACGAGCTGACATGCCGTCGTCAATGATGGTGAGGCTGGCGAACAAGGCCGCAGGTCTGTTACGTTTGACAAATCCGGCAATTCAGAAAAAGGCTGCGGGCATGAACGAGACGATGACGCTGGCCGAGCGGGCCGATGCGCTCGAGCACAAGATGACGCGCGAGCTGGACCGAGCGATCTACGTCAAGTCGCGCCTGTTCAACCTCGCCGACGGCGACATGAGCGTGTCGAACGGGGCGGCCTTGCTCGCTGCCAACCCCGGCAAGCATTTCGGTATGAGCGACGATCCGCGCCTGCCGAAGATGCCGAAGCAGCCGACCCTCGTTGACTTCTTCAAATATCGCTTCGGGCCCGCCAACCACCTGCTGCAGAGCGCTCGTCACGCGGTCCGCGCCGGCATGGACGAGAAGGTCGTGCTCGCCTGCCTGTTGCACGACATCGGCGTCATCGGCTTCATCCGCGCCGATCACGGCTATTGGGGCGCGCAGCTGGTCGAGCCCTATGTCGAGCCCGAGGTCAGCTGGGCGATCCGCGCGCATCAGGCGCTGCGCTTCTATCCGGACGAATCGGTCGGCTATGCCTATCCCGAATCCTACGTCAAGAATTTCGGTGTCGACTACCGCCCCGACCCCTACATCGAGGACGAGTATAATCGCGCCCGCAATCACAAATGGTACATGACCGCGCGGATGATCACCGTTCACGACATCTATTCGTTCGACCCCGACGTCGTCGTCGACCTCGAGGACTTCACCGACGTGATCGGCCGCAACTTCAAGCAGCCGGAAGAAGGTCTCGGCTTCGACAACAGCCCGGTCGCGCATATGTGGCGCACCTTGATCCGCCCGACCAAATTCCTTTAGGGGGACGGTCGCGCGAAGCGGCGGAGGGTCCGCTGATGCCCGATCTCCGATTGACGCTGACCTGCGCCGATTACGCGCGGGTGATGCCGCTCGCGACCGGCGACGTCAAACCCGACGGCATCGCGCTGAACCTGGTGCACGGTACCGGCGGGTCGTGGGCGAGCCGGGCCGAGATGCTGCGCCGCGCGCTCTCCGATCCGAGCGTGGCGGGCGGCGAAGCATCGATGGCCGGCCATCTGCGCCGCCTCAGCGAAGGCGACCGCAGCCATGTCGCACTGCCGGTCTTCCCGCTGCGCAATTTCACGGCGCGCGATCTCTATATCCGCAAAGGCGGGCCGATTGGATCGGCGACCGATCTGATAGGCAAGCGCGTCGGCCTCTACGACTGGGTGGCGAGTGGTGCCATCTGGTACCGGCATTTTCTGAATTTCATCGGCGTGCCACCGCATCGCCTCGAATGGTGGGTCGGCGACATCGACGACCCGCGCCCGCCGACCCACGTCTACACGCTGCCCGATGGCGTCCGGCGCGCACTCTCAGGACGTTCGCTGTCGGAAATGCTGATCGCGGGCGATCTCGACGGGATGATGAGCCCGCCGCGGCCGCGGCATTTTCACCCGATCGATGGACCGATCATCCGTCTCTTTGCCGATATCCGCGCGGTCGAGCGCGACTATTTCCGCCGCACCCTCTGCTTCCCGCCGCAGCATCTCGTGATCCTGCGCCGCGCGGCATGGGAGGCGAACCGATGGATCGCCCGAAGCCTGACCGATGCCTTCACCCGCGCCAACGACATGTTCGCCGCGGCGCAGCGCAATTTTCCCTATGTCTCCCCCTGGCTCGATGTCGAGCTGGAGGAGACCGAGGCGCTGATGGGCGCCGATTTCCATCCCTACGGGTTCGAGAAAAACCGTGCGACGATCGACGTGTTCTGCCGCCAAGCCTTCGACCTCGGCATTGTTGGCCGACTCATCACGGCCGAGGAGTATTTCGCCGAATACCTCGAATCCTGACCGAAGGCCCCTCACCCCAGCCCTCTCCCCGCATGCGACCGCATGCGGGGAGAGGGAGTCGCCGCATTTAAGCGCGGCTGAGCCGCTCCGCGACCTCGCCCTGCCACGCGGCGAGCGGCATGAAGCCCGGCGTCTCGCGGCAATGCTTTTCGGTTTCGGCCATGATTTCGTCGTTGGGCCGCGACAGATCGATCGGCACGCCGTGCGGCTGCGGCACGTACCAGGGCGTGTCCATATAGATCTCGATCTGGTTGCCCTCAGGGTCGGGGAAATAGCAGCTGAGCGCATTGCCGTGGCTCGTCTGCCGGATGGTCTCGATGCCGGCCGCGCGGGCGCGACCGTAGAGGGTTTTCAGCGCATCGAGATCGGGCACCTTGAACGATAGCTGGTTGACTGTGCTGACGCCCTCCGGTGCGCGCCCCGAGACGATGACGAACTGATGGTGATGGCCGGGCGCCCCGGTCATGAAGGCAAGTTCGCCGCCGCGGCTGCTGATGCCGCGGTCGGAAACGACGAGGCCGACGACGTTCTTGTAGAAATCGACCATCTTTGAGACGTCGCGGGCATAGACGCCGCAATGCGACAGCTGCGGGTGAAAACTCGACGGCATGTTGAACCTCCTCTTCGGATGTTGCCGGATATCGGCCTGCGTAGCATCGATCAAATCGATTGTTGATATGCGTACCATCTATCCGGTCGATAACCTCCCGAGCGATGCTCACACGACCGGCGAGCGGCCGCCGTCGACGTTGATCGCGCAGCCGGTGACGTAGCTCGCCGCGTCGGAGGCGAGGAAGGTCGCGACGTTGGCGAATTCCTCCGCCCGGCCCATACGGCCCAACGGCACGCCGCGGCCGGCTTGGGCGATATAATTCTCGAGCGAGACGTTGGTGCCTTCGCTGCGGTGCCGGCGCACGATCTGGTCGCTGACGATGACGCCGACATGCAGCGAGTTGGCCAAGACGTTGTAGGGCGCGCCTTCCATCGACAGCGCCTTGGTGAAGGCCATCTGCGCAGCCCGGCTGACCGAGGTGGGCGCGCTGTCGGCGCCGGGCGCCTTGGCGCCGATATTGAGCACGCTGATGATGCGGCCCCATTTGCGCTGCTTCATTTGCGGCAACACGAGCCGGCAGAAGCGGATCTGCGCGAACAGCTTCAGATTGAGATCGGCCTGCCACATCTCGTCGGTCAATGCCTCCGACGGACCGCGCGTCGACTGGCCGGCATTGTTGACGTAGATGTCGACCTTGCCGAATTCGGACATGACCTGGTCGTAGGCCGATTGGACCGGCGCCATCTTCGATACGTCGCAGCTGATCGCCGCGACCTTGCCGCGCCCGCCCCTCTGGATCTCGGCCTTGGCGTCGGCCAACGTCGCCGGGTCGCGCGCGAGGATCGCCACGTCGGCGCCAGAAGCCGCAAACTCCTTGGCGATTGCCAGCCCCAGCCCCTTGCTGCCGCCGGTCACGATGGCGCTTTTGCCGTCCAGTCGAATTTCCATCTCGAAGCTCCTTTCCAGATTATTGCTTCAGCGGGACAGTCGATCGATTTCCTGCATCTCGTCTGCGGTCAATCTCCATCGCGCGGCGGCGCGCACATTGTCGTCGACTTGCTCGGGGGTGGTGGCGCCGGCGATGACGCTTGCCACTGCCGGCCGGTCGAGCAGCCAGCCGAACGCCAGTTCGAGGAGGCTGTGACCGCGCTCGGCGGCGAAACCCGCGAGGCGTTCGAGGTGCTCCCAGTTCTCGTCCGTTAGATGGCGGCCGGCGGCGCGCGGCGTCGATGCGAGGCGCGTGCCGGCCGGCAATGGCGCGCCGCGCCGGTATTTGCCGGTCAAGAGCCCATCCGCCAGCGGCCGAAACGGGATCAGCCCGAGGCCGTAGGATTGCAGCATCGGCAGCATGTCATCGTCGAGCCGGCGCGCCAGCAGGCTGTATTCCTCCTGGCACGAGACGAAATGATGCAGCCCGTGCTGCCGCGATGTCCATTGCGCCTCGACGACCTGCCAGGCAGGCAATGTCGAACAGCCCAGATACCGCACCTTGCCCTGACGCACGAGATCGTCGAGGGCCCGCAAGGTCTCCTCGATTGGGGTCAGCGGATCGGGCTGGTGTTGCTGGTAGAGATCGATCCAGTCGGTTTTGAGGCGTTTCAGGCTGGCCTCGACCTCGGCCATGATGTAGCGGCGCGAGGCGCCTTCGAACCGGCCCGAGCCGTCCATCGGTCGGGCGAATTTGCTGGCGAGCACGACGTCCTTGCGGCGCGGCCCGAGGATCTCGCCGAGAAAGGTCTCGGAACTGCCGCGCGGATCGCCGTAGGTGTCGCTTTCGTCGAAAAAGGTGATGCCGAGATCGAGCGCCTTGTGCACGACTTTCTGCGTCGCCGCAAAATCGATGCGCCCGCCGAAATTGTTGCAGCCGAGTCCGACCGCCGACACCCGCAGTCCCGATCTGCCCAGATTCCGTTGTTCCACCCGAGCGCCCCTGACAACCGTCGCCAGATCGGCTGGCGAGCTAGTTTATTTCACAATGAGACCTTGAGTCAGCGAGCTTTTTACCGCGGCGGATGCAAAGGTCTCGCGGAGCATGAGAAGGGTAACAAAATTTCCTCACCGTACTTTTCGTATCCATCGCGTCCTTTGCGGTGAGATGCGTTTTGTTCTCGTTGTCTCACTGCCTCGTTGTGAGCGTATCGCTGGACCGCGGGCTTGCTTCACAAGTTCGCTTCGGAGGCCGGATGCATCTCGAAGCCGGCCGGGCGGCCGGCGCGTTTCGCTGCCTCGGCCGGCGACAGCGACGCGTCCCACAGATTGGCGTCGAAGCGCCAGCCGTTGACGCGGTCGGCTTCGCGCGACACGACGTAGAGCAGGGGCGGCACCATTTGTTCCGGCTCGACGAGGCGCGGGGCGCGGCCGTCACGGCTCATTTCGCGCATTTCTTCGGCCATGCCCGGGGTGTTGGCGCCGGCGCCGGGGTTGACGACGTTGATCGTCAGCCCGGTTCCGTCGGTCTCTTTGGCCCAGACTTCGGTCGCCATTTCGAGCGCCGCCTTCGAGGCTCCGTAAGGATGCGTGCCGGCGCGGTTCATCGTGTCGAGCTTGGTCGTGACGTTGACGATGCGGCCCCAGCCGCGCGCCACCATGCCGGGTGCGACGCGGCGCGCCAGCCGGTCGGCCGCGTGAAGATTGGTGGCGATCACGTTCTCGACGATGTCGTCGCCGACTTCCCAGAATTTCTGGATCACCGGTCGACGGTACCGAGCCGGGTCGATATAGGTGAAGGTGAGCCCGGCATTGTTGACCAGAATCTCGGTCGGGCCGAAGCGGGCCTCGACCACCGCGACAGTGCGGTCGCATTCCTCGGCGCGCCGCAGATCGGCGACGAACGGCCAAAAGCGCTGAGCCAGAGTTGTGCCGGCGGTTTCGCGCTCGACCGCCGCGACGTCCTCGGCAAAGTGGCCGACCGCGAACACCAGATGGCCGTCGCGCGCCAGACCCAGCGCCATCGCCCGACCGAGGCCGCGCAATCCGCCGGTGACGATGGCAACCCGCTGTTCCATGCGCTCTCCTCCCCCAAATTGCCCTGCTTCCCGGCAGCATAGCACGAGCACCGCCGTCCGCCCCGCCGGATGCGAGTCCGCCGGTGCTTTCCGCGGGTTTGCCGCCTATGTTGAGAAGGATTTAAGCGGGGCGGGGTCGGTAAGGTCCCGGACAGATGGCAAAACGCGCGGGGCTGGTTTGGAGGTTTCGCACCGCGGCGCTCGTCGCAGCGATCCTCGGCCTCGCGGCGGCGGGCGCTCCGGCTGCGGCGCATGTCCCGGTCGTCCTCGATCTCGGCGATAGCCTGACCGCCGGCTACGGCCTGCCGGAAAGCGAAGCTTTTCCGGCTCGCCTCGAGGCGTGGCTGCGCCAGCGCGGGATCGCGGCACGGGTCGTCAATGCGGGGGTCTCGGGGGATACGACGGCGGGCGGCTTGGCGCGGCTCGACTGGGCAATGGCCGACAAGCCCGACCTCGTGATCCTCGGCTTGGGCGCCAATGACGCCTTGCGCCGAATTGATCCGACGACCGTGCGCGCCAATCTCGACAAGATGATCCAAAAGATCGAAGCTGCCGGTGCCAAGGTCCTGCTCCTCGGCATGCTGGCGCCGCCGAATTGGGGCGAGGCCTACGCCAAGACATTCGATCGCATCTTCCCCGACTTGGCGCGGGCATATCATTTGCCGCTCTATCCATTCTTTCTCGAAGGAGTTGCGATGAAGCCGGAGCTCAACCAAGCGGATGGCCTCCATCCCAATGCGCAGGGCGTCGTCGTGCTGGTCGACCGTATCGGGCCGGTCGTTGCCGCGGTGCTTGGCCATCCCGCGGGAGGTCCGTCGTGAGCGCTCGGTTCGCCGCGTCGGCCGCGTCCGGCGATCCGGCGGGTCTGGCGCGGCGCTGCATCGCCGGGCTGGCGCCGGTCGAGAATGCGACGCTCGGGGTGCTCTATGCGACTGAGGCGGCGGCACCTCGGCTGCCCGAAATCATTCTCGATCTAGTTGTGAAAACCGGCGTGCGTTCCTGGGTCGGCGGCGTCGGCCTCGGCGTGTCGTCGGCCGAGAGCGAGGTGTTCGACGAGCCGGCGATTGTGGCGATGCTCGCGGCGCTGCCGGAGGACAAGTTCCGGATCTTTGCACCGACCTCGGATCCGGGCTCGGATCTGCCGCGCCGGCACAGCGCCTGGATCGAGGCGGCGCAGCCGAGTTTGGCGCTCGTCCATGCCGACCCGCGCTGCCCCGACGTAGTGAAGGCGGCGGTCGATGCCGCCTCGGCAAGCGGTGCCTTTCTTGTCGGCGGGCTGGTCTCACATCGCTGCGAGAGCCCGCTCCTCGCGCGGATAGCAGGCGGCGACGGCCTCGGCCACAACGGTCTTGCCGGGGTTATGCTGGCGCCGGAGATCGCGGTCGCGACCTCGCTGACGCAGGGCTGCACGCCGATCGGGCCGGTGCGGCGGATCGACGAAGGGCGCGACAATGTCGTGATGGTGATCGACGGTCGGCCGGCTTTCGACGTGTTCCGCGAGGATATCGGCCCGGCATTGGCGCAGGATTTGCGGCGCGCCGGCGGGCTGATCTTTGCCGGGCTGCCGGTCAGGGGCTCCGATACCGGCGACTATATGGTGCGCAACCTCCTGGCGGTCGATCCGGGCCGCGGTTGGGTCGTACTGGGTGCCGAAATCGGCGCCGGCGACCCGATCCTATTCTGCCGCCGCGATCCGGAGAGCGCCCAGCGCGACATGATCCGCATGGTGAGCCACCTCGCCGGCCGACTCTCGGCCCCGCCCAAGGCCGGGATCTACGTCAGCTGCGTCGCCCGCGGCGCCTCGCTGTTCGGCGAAGCCGGGGTCGAGACCGGGCTGATCCGCGAGCACCTCGGCGATTTCCCGATTGTCGGCTTCTTCGCCAATGGCGAGATTTCGCGCGACCGGCTCTATGGCCATACCGGCGTCCTGACCCTGTTCACCTAAAAACCCGAAGGTGGTACGGCCGGACAGTCATGCTGCGCCTCTTCGTCGGCATCCCGTTTCCGCCGGAACTCAAACTGCGCCTGTCGCTGTTATGTTCTGGTGTGCCCGAGGCGAAATGGGTCGACCCCGGCAATTTCCACCTAACGTTGCGCTTCATCGGCGAGGTCGACGAGGGGATCGCGGCCGACATCGATGCGACATTGTCGCGGCTCGAGGCGCGTCGTTTCGTCCTACAGCTCGCCGGCACCGGCGTGTTCGGCAATGGCGGCGCGCCGCGCAGCCTGTGGGTCGGCGTCGAGCGCAACGCGCCGCTGGCGGCGTTGCGCGACAAGATCGAGCGCGCGCTGGTCCGCATCGGAGTGCCGCCGGAGCAGCGCAAATTCGCCCCGCACGTCACCTTGGCGCGGCTCAGGAACCCGGCGCCCGCAACCGTCGCGGCGTTTCTTACGGCCTCGGCGCAGTTTCGCGCCGAGCCGCTCCCGGTCGCGGCGTTCAGCCTGATCGCGAGCCTGCAGACAAAGGCCGGCTCGGTTTACGAGGATCAGGCCGATTATCGGCTGATCGATTGAGGCAAAAGGCGAAAGGCGAGGCAATGGCGCACTGGCTCTTGAAATCCGAACCGTCGAGCTATTCGTGGGACCGGCTCGTCGCCGATGGCCGCACCCATTGGGACGGCGTCAAGAACGCGCAGGCCGTGAACAATTTGCGGGCGATGCGGCACGGCGACCGCGCCTTTTTTTATCACTCGAACGAGGGCAAGGACATCGTCGGCATCGCCGAGGTGGCCCGGACCTTCTATGCCGACCCAGGCGACAAGAGCGGCAAACTCGGCATGGTCGACATCGTGCCGGTGATGCCGGTCGAGAAGCCGGTCACCTTGGCGGCAATGAAGGCCAACCCGGAACTCGCCGGCCTGTCGCTGATCCGCCAGTCGCGGCTCTCGGTCTGTCCGGTCGCCGACCATGAGTGGGCATTGATCTGCGCGATGGCCGGCGTCCCGGCCTGACCCCGGGATTGGTGGGTTTCGCCGGGAGGCTCAACCCACCCTACTCATTTGGACCTTGCAGGATGGGGTTTGAGCTCTCAGCGAAACCCATCGCGCGCGTGAACGGCGGTTTCGCTCACTGCAGCTCGGCGAGGCCCATCGCTTCGCCGAAGCGGCGGGCGGCCTCGAAGGTGTCGCCGTATTTCCGATGCCCGGCTGAGATGTGGGCGCAGGCGAGCAGCAGCAGCTCGCGGTCGGCGCATCGGTTGACCGCATAATCCTGCAACAGGCATTGCGGGATTTCCTGGTTGTGCGGGTCGTTGCCGAACCGCGACGCCATCAGCGCGAGGCGTTGCGCCAGCACGGCGCGGTCGGCGCCGCTGTCGAGATAGGCCTTGGTCCAGGCGACCGATTGCGGCGCATCGAAGGCCTCGAGCGCCGCTTCGAGCCGGCCGATGATCTGCCCGCCGCTGAGCCGCGCCGCATTGCCCGGGGCGGCGATCGGCGCCGGCTTGCCCCAGCCCTGATGCGTCTGATGCCACGCCGCCTGATTGACCATCGAGCCGGCGACATAGAGCAGCTTCAACCGCTGCGGATGCGCGAAGTTGTCGTAGAACCAGCCGAGCGTGTTGCAATATTCATAAGTATGCTGCGGCATCGAAAAGTAATTCGGGCCGTCGGTTTCCAGTACGACCTGCGCCGCCGCCAACTGGATCGCGTCGACGATCCGCCGCGGCGCCGTGCCGGCAAGCAGGAGGGCGCTGATCTTCTGGATATAGGCCGGCTCGTGCTGGCGGATCAGCGCGTCGACGAGGGCTGCGGTGTCGGCCTCGCTCAAGGGGCCGGTATTGGCCAGTACGGCGCGTTCGCGCTCGGTCGTACCCGATTGCGGGACGGCATGCACCTCGGCGCCTTCGATGAAGATCGTCACGACGTTGCAGGCCATTTCGTAGACCGAGTGCCAGCGCGGCCCGACGGCGATGTCGAGAGCGCCGGCATAGATCGCGTCGTGCGCGTTGTCCCAGCCGATCGCGTTGCCGATCTCGACGACCGAGCGGGCGCGATAGGCCTTGTGCCCGGTCGTGTAGGAGCGGTTGAAGAGCATCCGGTCCTGCACGTCGATCAGCCCGGCAAAGACGAGCTGGGCCAATATCTCTTGGCGATGCTCCGTCTCTTCCATCAGGCCGAGAAACACCCGATAGGCGTCGATGACCTGGCCGCGCTCGACCAGGGTCAGCCAGTGGTTGAGGCGCTCGCCGAGCGGGCCGGCTTCTCTGAGCGGCTCCTGGTCGGGCCAATAGACGACCGGCGCCGGCGGCGTCGTGTTCGGCATCTTGTAGCCGCGCGTCGCGTAATGGCCAGGCGCCTTCAGGATCTTCTGGTTCCAGATGTCGAGCCCGGACGGGATGTACCAGATCGTCTGTGCCAGCGGCAGCGCCGACAGTTTTTCGGGCAGCATCCGTTCGAGGTTGATCGCGGCCCGCGCGGACAACAGGCAATGGTCGTTATTGACGAAGTTCGGGAACCCGTCGTCGATGCGCTGGTGATACGGCACATGCGTATAGGGGGCGTGGATGCGCACCGCCTCGGCCATGATTTCCGGCAGTTTGTGCCCGTCGCGCAGCAACTCGTAATAAATTCGGCTGCCGCCGACCTGATCGCGCGCCAACAGGCGTTCCTCGAGCTCGGCATAAAGACGGGGTTTTTCTTCGTTGGCCGCTGGCATCGTCCTGTGGCTCCTCGCTTCGATCGGGCGAGGCATCATAGACCGCTTCGCGCGATGCCGGTCATGTCGCATCGACAGCCCATGCTGCGGCCGGCCGCATGGCTTCGGGATGCCGGCGACGAAGCGCCCGGCGCTATGGCTCGGACGAAAAGTGATCTCTCGCTGCTTGGTCAAAGACCAGCTCGATGGGGGAGGGTTAGTTCAGCGGTGGGCGGGGCGTTCCCGATACTCAGGCCCCGCCCCACAGCTCGCGGGTCGCGAGGCGGGCGCCTTCGGCGAGTGCGGCGAGCTTGACCCAGACGACGCTCGGATGCACCTCGCAGGAGGTCGAAAAGCTGGCAAAGCCGCAATCGGCGCCGGCGATGACCCGCTCGCGCCCGACGACGCCGGCAAAGCGCAAGATGCGCTGCGCCACCGCCTCCGGGTGCTCGACGAGGTTCGAGGCGTGCGTGACGATGCCGGGGATCAGGATCTTGTCGTCAGGCAATGCCGCGGTTTCCCAGACCCGCCACTCGTGCTCGTGGCGCGGGTTCGCCGCCTCGAACGAATAGGCACCGGCGTGCACGCCGAGCATGATGTCGACGATGTTCTGCAGTTCGATGTCGTGGACGCGCGGGCCGATATTGATGCTGTAGCAGGTGTGGTAGCGGACCCGGTCGGCCGGGACGCCGGCGAGCGCGTGGTTCAGCAGGTCGACGCTGGCGGCGGCCCAGCGGCGGCATTCGGCGATGTCGATCTCGGGGTGCATGACCCAATGGCTGGCGAGCTGCGGGTCGTCGATCTGCAATACGAGACCGGCATCGACAATCGCCCGGTATTCCTCGTGCAGTGCGTCGGCCAGCGCCAGGCGGAACTCCTCGTCGGTCCGGTAATATTCGTTCCGGTTCCAATTGGCGAGGTTGGTCGGCGACACCGCCGGCATGAACGCCTCCTCGCAGGCGGTGCCGACGAGCGCGGATTTGAGATTGGCGATGTCGCGCTGCAGAGCCGCGTGCCCGACATAGGAAACGGGGCCGGTGCAGACCCATTGCGTCGGCGGTGCCCGGCCGGCCGTCCCCGGCATTTGCGCCGCCCATTCGTAATATTCGGGAAATGCGTGATGTTCGCGCGACTGCGCCCAATTGCCGGTGCGCGATTCATTGCGGCGCGGTTCGATGCCGGCGAGCCGTTCGTTGACATAGGGGATGAAGCCGAAGCGGCCCATTTCGCCATCGGCGACGATGTCAATGCCGCATTCGGCTTGCCGGCGGACGACTTCGGCAACGGCGCTCTCGACCCGTCGCGCATAGGCGGCGGCGTCGAAACCCTCGCCCTGCTGCTTGGCGAGGATCATCGCCAACAAGTCGGGCGGGCGCGGCAGGCTGCCGACATGCGTTGTCAGAAAGCGTTCGGTGCTGCGTTTCATGACGTCCCTCCCTGATCCTATCCCTCCCACATCTTAGGGCTTCACCGCAAAGGGCGCGTGAGATAACTCAATCACCGTGCGGGTCGAAGTGTTATCCATTCGCCCGACGACAACGCGCCCCTTCCGGCGGTAGACGGACCCTCGCCGGGGCTCCTCACCCCGGCCCTCTCCCCGCGAGCGGCCGCGAACGGGGAGAGGGAGGACTCGCGATAGCGGGAGGGTGAGGGCCCGAAAGGCCGAAGTAGCAAAGCGAAGCGCTTGCCACGGTCTACCCCTCGGCGTCCTTCACGATTCCGTTACGTTCTTTGCGGTAAAAGAGTCGGGGTTATTCGCGCAGGTCTTCGAAGAACTCCTTGACGCGGGCGAAGAAACCTTCGCTTTCCGGATGGGTGCGGCCGGCACCCTCTTTTTCGAATTCGCGCAGCAATTCCTGTTGCCGCTTCGTCAGATTGACCGGCGTTTCGACGACGGCCTCGATGAACATGTCGCCACGCGCGGTCGAGCGCAGCACCGTCATCCCTTTCGACTTGAGCCGGAACTGGTGGCCGGATTGTGTCCCGGCCGGGACCGTCACGCGGGTGCGGCTGCCGTCGACGCTCGGGACCTCGATCGTGCCGCCGAGTGCCGCGGTCGTAATCGGCAATGGCACGCGGCAATAGATGTTGGCCCCGTCGCGCTGAAAAATCCGGTGTGATGCCACGCTGATGAAGATGTAAAGGTCACCCGCCGACGCACCGCGGACCCCGACCTCGCCTTCGCCGGCGAGCCGAATGCGGGTGCCGTCCTCGACGCCGGCCGGGATATTGACCGACAGCGTCTTTTCGCGCCGGGTGCGGCCCTGGCCGGCGCAGCTGCGGCACGGCTTCTCGATGACCCGCCCGGCTCCTTGGCAAGTCGCACAGGTGCGCTCGACCGTGAAAAAGCCCTGCTGCGCGCAAATCCGCCCGCGGCCGTGACAGGTGCCGCAGACAGCCGGCTTGGCGCCGGCCTCGGCACCGCTGCCATGACAGGCCTCGCAGGCGACGAGGGTTGCAACGCGGATCGTCGTCTGCTTGCCGCGAAAGCTCTCTTCGAGCGTGATTTCGAGATTGTAGCGCAGGTCGCTGCCGCGGCTCGGACCAGCCTGGCCGCGTCTGCCGCCACCCATGAACTCGCCAAACATCTCGTCGAAGATGTCGGCGAACCCGCCCGAAAAGCCGAAATCGCCGGGCCCGCGGCCACCCGTCTGTTCGAAGGCGGCATGCCCGAAGCGGTCATAGGCGGCCCGCTTTTGATCGTCCTTCAGGATGTCGTAGGCTTCGCTGATATCTTTGAACTTCTGCTCGGCGCCCTTGTCCCCGGAATTCCGATCCGGGTGATATTGCATCGCGAGCTTGCGGTAAGCCTTTTTGAGCTCGTCGGCGGTGGCCGATTTCGAGACGCCGAGAACCTCGTAAAAATCCTGCTTGGCCATGGTCGAGGGCGTTCGCTACGAAGGTTTGCCGCGCGCATCGCCCCGGCCGTGGGCCGGGGCGATGCATCCTGTTTCAGCTGCCGTGCGGCACGCGTCAACCCGAGCCGCGCCGCTTCTGATCGTCGACCTCTTCGAAATCGGCGTCGACGACCTTGTCGTCAGGGCCTTGCGCGCCACCGGGCCCTTGCGCGCCGCCGTCACCTGCCGTGCCGCCGCCGGGCGTCGACCCGCCGGCCGAGGTCGCCTGCTGCGCCTTGTAGAGCGCTTCGCCGAGCTTCATCGAGACCTGCGCCAGCGCCTCGGTCTTGGCCTTGATCTGCCCGGCATCCTCGCTGCCGAGCGTATCCTTCAGCGCCTGCATCGCCTGCCGCGCCGCGTCCTGCTCGCCCTGCGGGATCTTGTCGGCGCTCTCGTTCAAGGTGCGCTCGGTCGTGTGGATCAGCGCATCGGCGTTGTTCTTGGCCTCGACCAGTTCGCGACGGCGCTTGTCTTCCTCGGCGTGCGCCTCGGCATCCTTGACCATCCGATTGATATCCGCCTCGGACAAGCCTCCCGAAGCCTGGATGCGGATCTGCTGCTCCTTGCCGGTGGCCTTGTCCTTCGCCGAGACCTGGACGATGCCGTTGGCGTCGATGTCGAACGTCACCTCGATCTGCGGCATGCCGCGCGGTGCTGAAGGGATGCCGACCAGATCGAACTGGCCCAACAGTTTGTTGTCGGACGCCATCTCGCGCTCGCCCTGGAAGACGCGGATCGTCACCGCGGTCTGACTGTCCTCGGCGGTCGAGAATACCTGGCTCTTCTTGGTCGGGATCGTCGTGTTACGGTCGATCAGGCGGGTGAACACGCCGCCCAGGGTCTCGATGCCAAGCGACAGCGGGGTCACGTCGAGTAGCAGGACGTCTTTGACCTCGCCCTTCAAGACGCCGGCCTGGATCGCGGCGCCGATCGCCACGACCTCGTCCGGGTTGACGCTGCGATTGGGTTCCTTACCGAAGAACTGCTTGACCGTCTCGATGACCTTCGGCATGCGGGTCATGCCGCCGACCAGGATCACTTCGTTGATCTCCGAGGCCTTGAGCCCGGCGTCGCGCAGCGCATTGCGGCACGGGCCGATCGTGCGCTGGATCAGATCGTCCACCAGCGCCTCGAGTTTTGCCCGCGTCAGCTTGATGTTGAGATGCTTTGGCCCGTGCTGATCGGCCGTGATGAACGGCAGATTGACGTCGGTCTGCATCGACGACGACAGCTCGATCTTGGCCTTCTCCGCCGCTTCTTTCAAGCGCTGCAAGGCAAGCCGATCGTTGCGCAGGTCGATGCCTTGCTCCTTCCTAAATTCTTCGGCGAGATAGTCGATGATGTTCTTGTCGAAGTCTTCGCCGCCGAGGAAGGTGTCGCCGTTTGTCGATTTCACCTCGAAGACGCCGTCGCCGATCTCGAGGACCGAGATGTCGAACGTGCCGCCGCCGAGGTCATAGACGGCGATCGTGCCGCTGCCCTTCCTTTCCATGCCGTAGGCAAGCGCGGCGGCGGTCGGCTCGTTGATGATGCGCAGCACCTCGAGCCCGGCGATCTTGCCGGCATCCTTGGTCGCCTGCCGCTGGCTGTCGTTGAAATAGGCCGGGACGGTGATCACCGCCTCGCTGACCGTCTCGCCGAGATAGGCCTCGGCGGTCTCCTTCATTTTCTGCAGGATGAAAGCGCTGATCTGCGACGGCGCGTATTTCTTGCCGCGACTCTCGACCCAGGCGTCGCCGTTGTCGCCGGCGATGATCTTGTACGGGACGAGATCCATGTTCTTGCGGACCATCGGATCGGTGAAGCGCCGGCCGATCAGGCGCTTGATCGCAAAGAACGTGTTCTCGGGATTGGTCACCGCCTGGCGTTTGGCCGCCTGGCCGACGAGCCGCTCGCCCAATTCGGTGAACGCCACCATCGAGGGGGTGGTACGCATCCCCTCGCTGTTCTCGATCACTTTGGCGTTCCTGCCCTCCATGACGGCGACGCAGGAATTGGTCGTGCCGAGATCGATACCGATGACCTTGCTCATGGACACCTCATTTCAAAAGCAGGACCAGGCGGCCCGGGGAAGCACCGTCCCGATCCCCTGCGGGTGATTGTCCAGTCGTCCCCTGACTGTTGAGGGTTATATATGCGACGCGACAAGCCGCTACAACAAGCTGGCGGGCTGCCCCTCACCCCAGCCTCTCCCCCGCTTGCGGTCGCTTGCGGGAAGGGGGAGGGACCTGCGACAGCGGGAGGGTGAGGGGCCGAGGTTGTCCTCACCCGGCATCGGGCGTTGCTCTTTCACCAGACGGTTTTGCGGAATGCTTTGCGACCCCGACCATCGCCGGGCGTAGCAGCCGGTCGTGCAGCAGATAGCCGGGCTGCAGTACCTCGACAATCGTGCCGGGCGGCTCGTCGGTTCGCTCAACCTCGTAGATCGCCTGATGAAAATTGTGGTCGAAGCGCTCGCCTTTCGCGTCGATCCGCCGGATCCCGTGCCGCTCGAAAACCGCCAGCAGCTCGCGCTCGGTGGCGGCGACGCCGTCGAGAAGCTTACGGGTCAGCTCGTCCCGAACCTTGTCCCCCGGCAGGCTGTCGAGCGCCCGGCGCAGATTGTCGGCGGCCGAGAGCAGATCCTTCGCAAAGCCGGACACCGCGTATTTTCCGGCGTCCTCGCGCTCGCGCTGGGCCCGGCGGCGGACGTTCTCGGTCTCGGCGAGAGCACGCAGCAGGCGGTCCTTCTCCTCGGCGAGTTCGGCTTCGAGGGCCGCGACCCGGTCCGCCTCGCCGAGATTGTTGTTGGCCGCCGCTTCGACGCCGTCCGGCGCCGCCTCCTGCCGATGTTCGCTGTCGTTCATCGTTGATCCTCATCCCATCAGGCGCCCGATCATCTTGGCGGTGTAATCCACCATCGGGATGATCCGGGCGTAGTTGATCCGAGTGGGGCCGATGACCCCGATCGCGCCGACGATCTGCTCCCGGCTGTTGTGGTAGGGAGCGATCACCATCGAACAGCCAGCCACGCCGAAGAGGTGGCTTTCGGCGCCGATGAAGATCTGCACGCCCTCGCCCTGCATGCTCGCGTCGAGCAGCCGCAGCATCGTCTCGCGCGTCTCGAGCATCTCGAACAATGCCCGCAGCCTTTCGAGATCGGCGACCGCCGTGACGTCCTCGAGGAGATTGGCCTGGCCGCGCACGATCAGCGCGCTGCCCTTGTCGGCACCGGCCCAACTGGCGAGCCCGGCAGAGACGAGTCTCGAGGTCAGCTCATCGAGCCGCGCCTGGTTCGAATCGATCTCCTCTTGGATCGCGGCCCGGGCCTCCTCGAAGCTGCGGCCGATCAGGCGGGCGTTCAAATAATTGCCGGCCGAGACGAGCGCCGCCGGCGGCAGGCCGAGCGGCACCTCGATGACGCGGTTCTCGACAAGCCCGTCCTCGGTGACCAGCACGACAAGAGCGCGGCCAGGTCCGAGATGGACGAATTCGAGATGCTTCAATGGCCGTTCGTATTTCGGCACGACGACGACCCCGGCGCAATGCGACAAGCCGGAGAGCGTACTCGTCGCCTCTTCGAGCGCTTGCGGCAAGCTCTTGCCGCGGGCGACGCACAGGCTTTCGATATTGCGGCGCTCATCCTCGGCGAGCCGGCCGACTTCGAGCAGCCCATGGACGAAAAAGCGCAGTCCTGCTTCGGTCGGCAGCCGGCCGGCCGAAGTATGCGGTGCGTAGAGCAGCCCCGCCTCTTCGAGGTCCGCCATGACGTTGCGAATTGTCGCCGGCGACAGGTTCTGGGCAAGCCGGCGCGACAGCGTACGCGAGCCGATCGGCTCGCCGGTGGCGACATAGCCGTCGACGATCAGCCGAAAGATTTCGCGGCTGCGTTCGCTGAGCTCATGAATCGGCGACGACGCGGTGACGGGTCCAGGCATCCCAAAGTTGCAACGCCGGCCTCTGTCCGGCCGGACAGCGCCTTCCAGCGTCGAGGGAATCTAGGAACGCCGGGCGCCAGCGTCAACTCAGCGACGCATGGCGGTTCGCGGAGCGGCAATCGAGTTGCGCCGGCCGCGGGCGGGCTCACGGCGTCTCCTTGAACGTCGCCGTGAAGGCCTGCCCGCGCGGCGTCGTTAGGCGGCCCTCGAGATCGACGATGCCAGGCTTGAACGCGAATTGCGTCCCGTCGGAATTCTGGAAGCGCAATTCGTCGTCGCGGATGACGCCGGTACCGTGCAGCGTGCCGCCCGGCGCCGTCGAACTGTCGCCGAGCGGGCCATACACATAGACGATCGATGCGGTGCCGTCCGATTTGATGCCGGTGACGATCAGCGCGGCGCAGGTCCGCGCATCCCAAGCGGCGTCGCTCCACACCCCGAGAAAACGCCGGAACCTCTCAGGGATGTCCGCCCGGTCGGTCAGCCGGAAGCTCACGCTCTGCTCGCAAAACACCCGCTCGCCCGGCGGCGACTCTCCGGCTGCCGGCTTTTCGGCGGGCGGGGTCTGCGCCATCGCCGCGGCGCTGGCGAACAGCGTCAGACAAAGGAACGCGGCGGCGCGCGGCACGGCAGGCTCCGTTGGCGACGGCCGAGGGACCGTCGGAAAGGGAGAGGGGATTATTCCGGCAGGCGGGTCGACTGCCAGGCGACCATCTGCCACTTGCCGCCCTTGTTCGACCAGACGTCGGTAAAGCGGACGGCGAAGCTGTTTGGTCGTCCCTGCGACATGACGCCGATGCGGGCCGATCCGCTCAGCACGACTGTGTCGCCGAGATCCTGTGCCTTGACGTCGGACGGCACTACCGAGCTGTAGACCGTCGCCCCCGATTCCATCGCGCCGATCAGGCTCTTCTTGGTATCGAGCCGGGCCGATGAGTGGGTGTAGACGAGATCGTCAGAGATCAGGGCGTCGAGCGCAGCGAGATCCTTTGCGCCCATCGCGTCCATACGCCGCCTGTCGAGGTCGATGACCAATTGCCCGTTGCCAGCCATTGCCTTCTCCTCTTCTGGGGTCGGAACCGGTCAACGCACTTCGAGTACCAGCTTCCCCCGAAAATGTCGCCCCTCGCTGACGCGGTGCGCTTCAGCCGCGTCGGCGAGCTTGTAGCGAGTGATCGCCGGCGGCCAGACGGCACCCGCGGCATAAAGCGCCTTCATCCGCTCGAGATGGGCGCGGTCGCGGGCGACATTCGGGCGCAAGACCGCGACGTCGCGCCGACTGGGCGCGAAGCCCGGCGGTGCCGCGGCGATCCAGACGAGCCGGCCGCCGGGCTTCAGCACGTCGTAGGAACGCACCTGCACCTCGCCGCCGACCGTATCGAAAACGACGTCGCAATCGGCGACGGCCTTCGTAAAATCCACGGCGTTGTAGTCGATTGCCCGGTCGGCACCGAGGCTGCTGACGTAATCGTGGTTCCGCGCGCTCGCCGTCGTGATGACGGTGGCGCCCAGATGTTTTGCGAGCTGGATCGCGAAACCCGCGACCCCGCCGGCGCCGCCCTGGATCAGGATAGTTTCGCCGGGCTTGACCCTTGCCGTGTCCTCGACGGCCCACAGAGCCGTCAGGCTCGTCAGCCCGAGCGCCGCCGCTTCGACATGATCGAGCCGATCGGGCTTTTTGGTGACGAGCGCCGCCGGAATCGCGAGCTTTTCCGCATAGCAGCCTTCGACCCCCTGATCGGTCACCCCGAAGACCGCGTCGCCGACCGCAAGATCGGTCACTCCGTCGCCGAGCGCCGCGACGACGCCCGAAAAATCGCGCC
The DNA here is from genome assembly GCA_963790875.1 of uncultured Alphaproteobacteria bacterium. GTDB lineage: Bacteria > Pseudomonadota > Alphaproteobacteria > ATCC43930 > CGMCC-115725 > AP-15. The sequence continues at coordinate 140,462 of CAWBQT010000007.1, read as the reverse complement.
CGAGAATGTAGGGGAATTTGAGGCCGTTGCGACCGCCTCCGCCGAGCCGGACCTTGTAGTCGGCGGCGTTGATGCTCGCCGCATGAACATTGACGACGATTTCGCCCGGTCCGGCGACCGGATCGGGCGCCTCGCCATAGCGCAGCATTTCGGGCCCGCCATGGCCCGTCAGCAAGACCGCCTTCATCCGTCTCCTCCACAGCTCTTCGGCCCGCGCAGCATACGCATCATCGCTGTGACTTGTCCCCGATCGCGCGTTGGCCGATGTCGCGGCGGCAGAAGCCGTCCGGCCAGTCGATCTGATCGATCGCGGCATAGGCCCGCGCGCGCGCCTCGGCGAGGCCGCCGCCCGACGCCGTCACGCCGAGCACCCGGCCGCCATCGGCGATGAGCCGGTCGCCGTCGCGCCGCGTTGCGGCATGGAAGATCTTGACTGCGGGATCCGCCGCCGCGGCCGCGAGGCCGCGGATCTCGCCGCCGCGCGCCGCCGCGTCGGGGTAGCCCTTGGCCGCCATGACGACGCACAGCGCCGCATCGGTGCGCCAGCGCAGATCGACCTGCCGCAACACCCCGTCATGCGCCGCGATCAAGGCGGGGAGCAGATCGCTCATCAGCCGCACGATCAGTACTTGCGCCTCCGGATCGCCGAGGCGGACATTATATTCGAGCAATTTCGGCCCCGCTTCGGTCAGCATCAGCCCGGCGTAGAGCACGCCCTTGAAAATGCGCCCGATATCGCGCATCGCGGCGACGGTCGGCAGGATGATGCGGTCCATCACCTGGCCTTCCAGCGCCGGGGTCAAAGACGGCGCCGGCGAGTAGGCGCCCATGCCGCCGGTATTCGGCCCGGTATCGCCGTCGCCGGCCCGTTTGTGGTCCTGCGCCGCGGCGAGCGGCAGCGCGTCCCTGCCGTCGACAAGGGCGAAAAAGCTTGCTTCCTCGCCGACGAGAAAATCCTCGACGACGATCTCGCTACCGGCCGGACCGAAGACGCGGTCGACCAGCGCTGCATCGACCGCCCGCATCGCGCTATCGAGATCGCTCGCGACGACGACGCCCTTGCCGCCCGCAAGCCCGTCCGCCTTGACGACGATCGGCGCTCCGTGTTGCACGATGAAGGCCTTGGCCGCGACGGGTTCGCGGAATCGACGATGCGCCGCCGTCGGGATGCCGGCGCGCGCACAAAGCTCCTTGGCGAACCCCTTCGACGCTTCCAGTGCCGCCGCCGCGGCGGAGGGGCCGAAGGCCGCGATGCCCTCGGCTTCGAGCGCATCGACGAGCCCCAGGGCGAGCGGCGCCTCCGGCCCGACGACGACGAGATCGAGACGTTCGCGGCGGCAGAACCCGACCAGCCCCGCGATGTCGGCCGCCGCGATCGGCAACGGCTCGGCCTCCTCGGCGATGCCGGCGTTGCCCGGCGCGCAGTAGAGTGCCTCGACCAGCGGTGAGGCCGCTATCGCCCAGGCCAAGGCGTGCTCGCGCCCGCCCGAACCGACCACCAGCACGCGCATCGCACAAACTCCCGCCGCGAGCGGCCGCCGTGGCGGCTTTACGGCCGCGGCGGCGGTGACCGCCGTCTATCTGTCATTGCGCGCGAAGCGAAGCAATCCCGATCGCCGGCGCTGCGACCGCTGCTCCGTGCTATTGTCGCGCCGCGGCGGACACGAAATTTCGGGAGGCGAGGGACATGTCGGCGGCGGCTTTCATCGAGGCGCGAGATTTCCTCTTCGCCTGTCGCGAGGATTACGAGCGGGCCTACCGCGATTTCCGTTGGCCGATGCTCGACCAATTCAACTGGGCGCTCGATTATTTCGACCCGATGGCAGAAGGCAACGAAGGCCCGGGCCTTTGGATCGTCGACGAGGCGGGCGCCGAGACCCGGCTCTCTTTTGCGGAACTGTCCGAGCTTTCGAGCCGGATCGCTAACCACCTGCGGGCGCTGGGCGTGCGCCGCGGCGAGCGCCTGTTGCTGATGCTCGGCAATGTTGCACCGCTGTGGGAGTGCATGCTGGCGGCGATGAAATTGGGCGCCGTGATCGTCCCGGCCACGACCCTCCTGAGCCGCGACGACCTCGTCGACCGCTTCGCCCGCGGCCGGGTCCGGCATGTCGTCGCCGGGGCGGACAATGCCGCCAAATTCGCCGACCTCGCCGGCGATTACACGAGGATCGCGGTCGGTGGCGCCGTCGCCGGCTGGACCAGCTGGGAGGCCGGCTATGACGCGCCGGCGACATTCGTGCCCGCCGGCGAGACCCGGGCGACCGACCCGCTGCTGCTCTATTTCACTTCCGGAACGACCGCCAAGCCGAAGCTCGTGCTGCACAGCCACCAGTCCTACCCGGTCGGGCATCTCGCGACAATGTACTGGCTCGGCGTTCGACCCGGCGACGTCCATCTCAACATCTCGTCGCCGGGCTGGGCCAAGCACGCCTACAGCTGCTTTTTTGCGCCGTGGAACGCTGGTGCGACGGTGTTCATGCTGAATCAGCCGCGCTTTAACGCGAAGGCGCTGCTCGATGCGATCGGGCGTTGCGGCGTGACGACGTTCTGCGCGCCGCCGACGGTGTGGCGAATGCTGATCCAGGAGGATCTCGGCGCGTGGCGGGTCGGGCTGCGCGAGGTCGTCGGCGCCGGCGAGCCGCTCAATCCCGAGGTCATCGAGCAGGTAAAGGCAGCCTGGGGTCTCACCGTGCGCGATGGCTACGGCCAGACCGAGACCACGTTGCAAATCGGCAATTTCCCGGGCCAGCCGGTCAAATCGGGGGCGATGGGCCGGCCGGCGCCCGGCTACCGGGTAAAGCTTCTCGACGGAGATGGCGCCGAGCAGCCGGAGGCCGAGATCTGCCTCGCGCTCGATCCGCCGCCCTTGGGTCTGATGCAGGGCTATCAAGGCGAGGACGGCGCGGTAGATCCGCCCGCCGGCAAGGTTTACCGCACTGGCGACGTCGCGCTGCGCGACGCCGACGGCTATTTCACTTATGTCGGCCGCGCCGACGACGTGTTCAAAGCCTCGGACTTTCGGATCAGCCCGTTCGAACTGGAAAGCGCGTTGATCGAGCATCCGGCGGTGGCCGAGGCGGCGATCGTGCCGTCACCCGACCGGCTGCGCCTCGCGGTCCCGAAAGCCTTTATCGCACTGGGCTCCGGTCAGCCGCCCGACCGCGACACGGCATTGTCGATCTTCCGCCATGTCCGCGCGCATCTGGCGCCTTACAAGCGGGTTCGCCGCCTCGAATTCGCCGAACTGCCGAAGACGATCTCCGGCAAGATCCGCCGCGTCGAATTGCGCGTCAGCGAAGCCGCCCGCCGCGCCGCCGCCGGGAGGGCGCCGGGCGAATTCTGGGAGGAGGATTTTCCGGAGCTCAAATAGGGCCGGCGCCCGCGTACCGAGAGGCAAGCACGATCGCGGCGATGACCGTTGACGGCGGCCTCGGCAGCGGGCGAGATGCCGCGATCGCCGCGGGGCCAATCGACAGCAGAGGAACCTGCAAGATGCCGCTTTCCGAGGTAAAGGCGCTGACCTTCGACGTGTTCGGCACCGTCGTCAATTGGCGCGATAGCGTCGCCCGCGAGGCCCAGGCGGCATTGGCGCCAAAGGGTTACGATCTCGACTGGCATGATTTCGCCGATCGCTGGCGGGCGCGCTATCAGCCGGCGATGGCCAAGGTGCGCAATGGCGAGCGCCCCTGGGCGCGGCTCGATGACTTGCACCGCGAGAATCTGGTGGCGCTTCTTCCCGAGTTCGGCATCGCCGGACTGAGCGAGGCGGAGCTCGATCACCTCAACCGTGCCTGGCACCGCCTCGACGGCTGGCCCGATACGGTCGAAGGTCTGACGCGGCTCAAGAGCAAATATATTCTTGCGACATTGTCGAACGGCAATGTCGCGCTGATGGTCAACATGGCGAAATATGCCGGCCTGCCGTGGGATGCGGTCCTCGGCGCCGAAGTGGCGCGGGCCTACAAGCCGCAGCCCGAGGCTTACGACCGTACCGCGGCGTTTCTCGACTTGCCGCCCTCGCAATGCATGATGGTCGCAGCGCATAACGGCGATCTCGTCGCGGCGCGCGGCCGCGGCTTTCGCACCGCCTTCGTCAGCCGGCCGCTCGAGCACGGCCCGAACAAGACCCGCGACAGGGCGCCCGAGCACGATTTCGACGTGGTTGCCGAGAGCTTCATCGATCTCGCGCAAAAGCTCGGCTGCTGACCTGCCGCCACGAGCACCGCGTTGACGGCGCACGCCGAGCGTGAGCGGCGGGGCATGTGCTTCGGCCTGCGATTGGCTGCCATTCGGCAGCACTGGAACCTACCCAAGCCGGCAGTCTAGCGAGCCGCGCCCCACCGCCGCCCAGCCATCGCGCCATCGCCCCGGGGAGGCCGGCGCCGCAGATTTCGTTTGCGTTACAGCGGCCCGCCGCGCCAGATTTGCCGATATAACGACCGCCGCCGGGCCCTTGGGGCCCCGCGGCGGTCGTCCAAACGAGATGGCTGGAGGCGCCCCATGGCGAATACGACCTCGGCTGCGCGTTGCGTTGCCCTGATCGGCCCCTATCTGTCGGGCAAGACGAGCCTGCTCGAAGCCCTCTTGCATTCGAGCGGCGGCACGACTCGGCGCGGCAGCGTGCGTGACGGCAATTCGGTCGGCGACCACACGCCGGAGGCCCGGGCGCGGCAGATGTCGACCGAGCTCAATGTCGCCAATGCGAACTTTCTCGGCGATCCGTGGACGATCCTCGACTGCCCCGGCTCGGTGGAGCTGGTTTACGAGGCGCAGGGGGCGACGCTGGCGAGCGACGTCGCGGTCGTCGTCGTCGAGCCCGAGGTCGAGCGGGCGCTGACGATCAGCCCGCTGTTGCGCTTTCTCGATCGGCACAAGCTCCCGCACATGGTGTTCATCAATAAGATGGACACGGCAAGCGCGCGCGTGCGCGACGTGCTCGCCGCTTTGCAATCGGTATCGCAGCGACCGCTCGTGCTGCGCCAAGTGCCGCTGCGCGGACCCGAGGGCGAGCTCACCGGCTATGTCGATCTCGTCAGCGAGCGCGCCTACCGCTATCGGCCCGGCCACGCCTCGGAGCTGATCCCGCTGCCCGACGGCTTCTGGGACGAGGAACGGGCAACCCGCGTCGGCCTCGTCGAAAAGCTCGCGGATTTCGACGACGCGCTGCTGGAGCAGCTGCTCGAAGAGGTGGAACCGCCAAAGGAGGAGATCTACCGGCATCTGACCCGCACCTTGCGGGGGGTACAGACGGTGCCGGTATTCCTCGGCTCGGGCCTCGCCGATTTCGGCGTCAGACGTTTGTGGAAGGCATTGCGCCACGAGACGCCGGCGCCGCAGGAAACCGCGGCCCGGCTCGGCATCGCCGCGACCGGCGAACCGCTGGCGCAAGTGATCAAAACCTATCATCTGCCGCATACCGGCAAATTGACGCTGGCGCGGGTCTGGCGCGGCGCGATAACCGAGGGCATGGTGCTGAACGGCACCCGCGTCGCCGGTCTGTTGCGCATCTCTGGCGCGCAGCATGAAAAGCTCGCGGCGGCGCAGCTCGGCGAGGTCGTCGGGCTGACCCGCATGGAGGATATTGCGACCGGGACGGTGCTGACGCCGTCAGGCAAGGGAGACCCGTTGTCTCAGCCCGAGCGGCCGCAACCGGTCTTCGGCCTGGCGATCGCCGCCGAAAAGCGCGCTGACGACGTCAAACTCACCGGCGCGATCGGCAAGCTCGTCGACGAAGATCCGACCTTCGAGCTCGAGCAGAACGCCGATACGCAGGAAATGGTGCTGTGGGGCCAGGGGGACATCCACCTGCAGATCGCGATGGACCGTCTGCGCAACCGCCAGAACCTAGTCGTCAGCGGCCGGCCGGCCGCTGTGCCGTACAAGGAAACGATCCGCGGCGGCACCCAGCAGCACTCCCGCTTCAAGCGACAGAGCGGCGGCCATGGCCAATTCGCCGACGTGACGATCGAGGTCAAGGCATTGCCGCGCGGGTCGGGCTTCACCTTCACCGACAGCGTCGTTGGCGGGGCGATCCCGCGCAACTACATCCCGGCCGTCGAGGAGGGCGTCATCGAGGCGTTGCGTCATGGACCGCTCGGCTTTCCGGTCATCGACCTCGCAGTGAATTTGATCACCGGCCAGTTCCATGCCGTCGACAGCTCGGATCAGGCGTTCAAAACCGCCGGCCGCCAGGCGGTCCAGGAAGCGCTGCCAAAATGCGAGCCGATCCTGTTGGAACCGATCGATGCAGTCGAAATCTCGGTGCCGAACGCCTTTACCGCGCGCGTCCAGCGGCTGGTTTCCGGCCGGCGCGGCCAGATTCTCGGCTATGACGCCAAAGCCGACTGGCCCGGCTGGGACGTGGTCAGCGCGCACATGCCGCAGAGCGAATTGCACGATCTGATCGTCGAACTGCGCTCGCTAACCCTGGGCGTCGGGAGTTTCGCGCATCGTTTCGATCATATGCAGGAGCTGATCGGCCGGCCGGCCGAAAAGGTGCTGGCGGCGCGCAGCGCTGAAGCGGCGCAGTAGCGGGTGGCGGCGTGGCGCCGGACCTCGCGAAAGCGTGACTTGGCGCCGGCCGGCCGGATCCCAGATTAGGTCCGGCAACAGGTTCGAGGTACGGCGATGCCGGTGCGGCGCAGAAAAGGGTGGGAACTGCCCGAAAGCGCAGCAACCCCGGAGGCGGTGTTTCTGAGCCGCAGGGCGCTGCTGCGAACCATTGGCCTTGGCTCGATGCTGGCCCCGAGCCTGGCGGCGATCCGAGCGGCGCGCGGCGCGGTCGCGGCCGCACCGGAGCCCTCGGCCGGGCTCTACCCGTTCAAGCGCAACCCGCGCTATACCCTCGACCGGTCGTTGACGCAGGCCAAGTATTCCGAGAATTACAACAACTTCTACGAGTTCGGCACCGACAAGGCGATCGCCGACGACGCGCAGGCGCTGCAGATCCGACCATGGACGATCAAGATCGACGGCATGGTGGAAAAGCCCTTCACGATCGGCATCGACGATCTCCTGCGGAAGATGCCGCTCGAAGAACGTCTCTACCGCCACCGCTGTGTCGAAGCCTGGTCGATGACGGTACCGTGGAGCGGCTTTGCGATGGCCGCTTTCGTCGCCTTCGCCAAGCCGCTGTCATCGGCGAAATACATGCGTATCGAGACGTTTCTCGATCCGGCGATGGCGCCCGACCAGAAGCAGTTTTGGTATCCGTGGCCCTATATCGAAGGCGTCACGATGGCCGAGGCCAACAACGAACTCGCCTTCATGGTTACCGGCATGTACGGCAAGCCGGTGCCGAAGCAGGACGGCGCACCGTTGCGCTTGGCGCTGCCGTGGAAATACGGGTTCAAGTCGATCAAGTCGATCGTCCGCGTCTCGTTCACCGACAAGCGGCCGGTGTCGTTTTGGGAAACGCTGGCGCCCGACGAATACGGTTTCTGGGCGAACGTCAATCCGGCCGTGCCGCATCCGCGCTGGAGCCAGGAAACCGAGCGCGTGCTCGGCACCGACGAGCGGGTGCCGACCCTGATCTGGAACGGCTATGGCGTCTATGTCGCCGATCTCTACGACGCCATGAAGGATCAGCGTCTTTTCATGTGAGACGCAACAGGCGAGCCGCGTCAGACGCGGTCTCGCCGGTTTTCCCGACTGAGGCGCGACGCGGTTTCGCCCCTGGCGGATCGCGAGCTGCCCGGCTAACCAGCCACCGTCTAAAAAGCGCTTGCCAACGAGATCATGTTTTGTTCTATTCCGCGGCGGTGTTCATTTTTTGTTCGGAGAGCGCGATGAAACGATCCATGCTTTTGGCCGCCTTTGCTGCCCTGCTCGCGGCCGGGTTCTGGCACTTGCCGGCGATCGCGCAGCGGGCACCGGCGGTGCAAACGCCAAGCCAGCCCCCGGCGGCGCCGGCGCCCGCTCCGGCCCGCGCACGGCCGACCGGCCAAACCGTCGGCAGCAGGATCACGTTCGACGAATATCGCGATTTCCGGATGCATTATGTCGCCGAACGCGAGGCCAGCCTAGCACGGCAGTTGGCGTCTGCCGGTCTTTTGGCCGACGAAAAGGCGCGGCTCGAGCAGATCAAGGCCTATTACGACCGGCTCGCGGCGATGCCGGCGGCGGATCGCGATCGGCAATTCCGCGCCCGCTTCGACCAGATCGACACCGACCATGACGGCACGATCGACGATGCCGAGCGGGCCGCCTGGCGCACGAAGCAGCGGCAATATTATGCGGAGCTGGCGGCCGAGCGTGCGGCGGCGAGGGGCGACCAGCCCTAGCCTTGTCCTCCGCGCGGGGATTTGCGCAGCGGCGGCGCCGGGACGACCGACGCCGCCGTTGCGCGCCGGGCCCGCGGTCGCAGAGAACTTCCTGCGGGCTGCGGCGCCGGTGCTACGATCGGCCCGGTTCGAACAAAGCGGAGCAGCCCGTGGCGATTTTTCATCTGGTGCGGCACGGCGAGCATGCATTGCGCAGCCGCGGCGTTTTGGCCGGCCGCACCCCCGGGGTCGGGCTGACGGCGACGGGGCGCGCCGAAATCGCGGCCGTCGCCGAGCGCTTGGCCGGCGAGCGGATTGACGCGCTCTATGCGAGCCCGCTGCAGCGCACCAAGGAGAGTGCCGACATCCTCGCCGGGCGGCTCGCCCTGCCGGTGCAGTACCGGGACGACATCATCGAACTCGACTTTGGCGAATGGACCGGCCTGACGTTCGACGAGGTGCGGCGGGACGCGCGGTGGGAAGCGTGGCGCACTTGCCGCAGCATGGCGGTAGTGCCGGGCGGCGAAGGCATGCGCCAGGTGCAGGAGCGAAGCGTCGGCGCTCTCGCCGAGCTGCAACGGACCCATGGCGACGGCGCTGTCGTCGTCGTCAGCCACGGCGACGTGATCCGCGCGGCAATCCTCTTCGCGCTCGGCATGCCACTCGATCTTTATGCCAGGATCGAGATCGGCCTCGGTTCGATCAGCACGATCGAATTCGGCGATTTCGGTTTCTGCGTGCGCCAGCTGAACGAACGCCCGCACCGATAGACGAAGCCGATCGCCCCCATGCCGGCGAGGCGCGATGCATGGCCGGCGCCACGACGGCCGGCGTCATGTCGGGCGATTGTTTGCCGGCATCATGCTGCCTAGAGTGCCGGCGCCGCTCGACAAATTGCGGAAGGCCGAGCACGGTGGCGCTGAAGGCTGCCGATGTTGCCGAGAAGAGGCCCGGACCGCTGGCCGGGATCACAATCGTCGATTTGACGACAGTTGTCCTCGGTCCATTGGCGACGCAAATCCTGGGCGATCTTGGCGCCGGGGTGATCAAGATCGAATCGCCCGAAGGCGACATCATGCGCTATGCCGGCCCGTCGCGGCATCGCGAGATGGGCCATGTGTTCCTCAACCTCAATCGCAACAAACGCTCCCTGTGCATTGATTTAAAAAAGCCCGAGGCGACGGATATCCTGCTTGCTCTGGTTCGTCGGAGCGACGTGTTGATGCACAACATGCGGCCGCAGGCCATGGCCCGGCTGGGCTTTGCCTATGATCGGCTGCGCAACGTCAACCCGGGGCTCGTCTATTGCTCGGCGCATGGCTACGGCCCGAATGGTCCGCTTGCCGATCGGCCCGCTGTCGACGACATCATCCAGGGGGCGAGCGGGTTTGTCGGCCTCGAAGAGGCAACCGGCGGCGAAGCGCGTTTCGTGCCGACTCTGGTGGGGGACAAGACGGTCGGGCTGACCATGGTCTATCCGGTCATGGCGGCGTTGCTGCAGCGCGCGCACACCGGCGAGGGGCCGGCGGTCGAGGTGCCGATGCTCGAAACCATGACCGCCTTCGTCATGGCCGAGCATCTGGGCGGGCTGACCTTCGAACCGCCGCTCGGGCCGCCCGGCTATTCGCGGATGCTGGCGCCCGACCGGCGGCCGCACAAGACGGCCGACGGGCATATCTGCATTCTTCCCTACGGCGACCGGCATTGGCGCGATTTCTTCCGTGTCGCCGGCCGGCCGGAACTGGCCAATGATCCGCGCCTGGCCGACGCGCCGACCCGCAGCCGCCATGTCGCCGCACTTTACGCGCTGATCGCCGAGTGCGTGCGCGGCGATACGACCGAGCGTTGGCTCGGCCGGCTCAAATCCGTCGACATTCCGTGCGGACCGGTCAACGCGCTCAACGAACTGCCCGACGACGAGCAACTCTCGGCCGTCGATTTTTTCCCCCGAGCATCCGAGCGAAGGCTGCATCCGAACCGTGCGGCCGCCGGTGCGGTTTGGTGCTGCCGATTGCGGCTTACGACGGCCAGCGCCGCGTCTCGGCGAGCATTCGCGCGAAATCCTGAGCGAGGTTGGCTTGGCCGAACCGGTGATCGAGGATCTGCTTGCCCGCAAGGTCGCGATCGCTGCTTCCGAGTAAGCCCGAGATGCGTCTGACGGACGAGGAGGCGGCGATGCTGGCCGGCAAGTTCGGGAGGCCGCGGCGCTGGGCGCTGACACATCAGATCGCGGTCGGCGAATTCTTCGACGCCGCGGATTTCGTGCCGATCACCCAGGCGCACATCATGGCCGACACCGAAGCCCTCGGCGAGGCCGGCATTGGCTTTCTCGAAGGCTTGGCGGTCGCCCCGGAGGCCGAACGGAGGGTGCGGCTCCCGACGCTCACCGATCCGCGCGGCATCGACTTCGCGGTCTACCGCCGGCTCCGCCAGAGCGACTGGATGGCGGAGCGGGAAGGCCGGACGATTACCGCGTTGCGCGCGTTCGGCGTCCTGATGACCGATACCTGCATCAATTATCAGACGGTCATGCCGCCGCTGAGAGGCGAGCATCTCGCCTGCGGCGATACCGGGGTCGCGATCTATGCGAACAGCGTCGGCGGTGCTCGCAGCAATTTCGAGGGCGGCCCCTCGGCATTGGCCGCGGCGCTGACCGGCCGAACGCCGCGCTACGGTTATCACCTCGACGCGTGTCGCTGCGGCACCAGGCGGTTTCAACTCACCGCGTGGCCGCGCGACCTCGCCGAGTGGGGCGCCTTAGGCGGCATCCTCGGCGAGGCCTGCGGTTCCTACTGGCAGGTGCCGGTGGTTGAAGGCGTCGCGGCGAACCCCGGCGCCGATGCGCTGAAGCATTTCGGCACGGCACTGGCAAGCTTTGGTTCGGTGGCGCTGTTCCACATGCCCGGGATCACCGCCGAGACCGCCGTCTTTGCCGGCCGACCGCCGGCGGTGCCGCAAACGGTCGGCCGTGCCGAGATCGACGCGTTTTTGCTGCGCTACGCGGCGCCGGGCGACAAGCTCGACATCGTCGTCTTCGGCGCGCCGCAACTGTCGCTGTTCGAGATCGAAAGCGTGGCACAAGTGCTGGACGGGCGCCATATCCATCCCGGCACGGTCGTGCTGGTCACGACCTCGCCCGAAATCAAGCACGCCGCCGACCGCATGGGACTGACCGCACGGATCGAGGCGGCCGGGGCGGTCGTCGCGCAAGGGATCTGCTTTTATCAGAGCTATGCGCGCGAGATGGCCGAGGCCAATAAATGGACGCGCCTGATGACGAACTCGGCGAAGCTCGTCAACATCATCGCCGGCTATGGCTACCGGCCGAGCCTCGCCAGCCTCGAACGCTGCGTCGATTCGGCGGTCGCCGGGCGCGTGCTTTGAGGCCGATTCGGTTGCGCTGCCATAAAGGCATCGGCCCGGCGGTCGTCGGGCGGGCGCTTGTCGCCGCCGACAATTTCAGCGCCCGCTACGATCTCGACCGTCAGAAGGGTGTGTTTTCGCGCCCGGGCCACAAGCTCTGCGGCGAAAGCTATGTCGACCGCATCCTGGTTCTCAACGATGCCAAGGGCGGGGTCGCCACCGCCTGGATGCTGCACGAGATGCTGGCGCGCGCGATGGTGCCGCGCGCGCTGATCTTCAATCGGGTCAACCCGATCCTGGCACAGGGTGCAGCCTTTTCGGGTCTCGCGCTGGTCGACCGCTTTGCTGATGGCGACGTGATGCGGCTGTTTCGCACCGGCGACGAATTGCGCATCGATCCCTCGGCCGGTCTCGTCGAGATTCTCGATCGCCCCGGCTAACTTTCCGGCGCAAAAATCGAAGGTTCGAGGGCGGTCGGGTCGGACACGACAAGAGCGATCCTGCCGGTGTTGGGTCGGCGGCTGAGGCTCCCGCCCGGCGGGCGACCGCTCGGCTCCCGCCGCTCGTGGAGGACTGGAAACAATTCACCCAACCGTCTCGACGACACTGGCATCTTCATGGCCAAAGACGTCGGCCGGTCGAGCGGGGCGCGCCCCAAGCCGTCGGCGACATGCGGATCGCTGTTACAGACACCGATCGCCGCGGTTGCCGCGCCATAGTCCGCCGGTGATGGACCGGGCCAGAGAGGCTACGGCCGCGTGGCCGGCCCTGCCGCATTGACAAATCGGGATCGTTCTGCTATGAAATTGCGATCATAGCATGTGTGGTGAATTGCCCTTCGGCGTTCAAACCGGCCAGCGGCAGACAAGGTTTCGTATTTTCCCGGTATTCCCTGATTGGCCGGATTTAATTCCCTGAAAGGGCGAATTGTTTCCCTGTTCCGTCGGTAGGGAACCGGATCGCCAAGCATCTGATTTTGTGCAAGCTTTCGGAGCGTGGTCGGCTCAAATCCAGCGCCTTCACTGTTATTTTCGCTGTTGGCAGGGAAATGTAGAGAGTTCTGTGCAGTAGCGCGGTAGAACATTCGCGGGATCCGCATGTCGCTTCTCCGGGAAAGGCACGATCCCGCGGCCTGCCCGCCAGCGCAAAATATCGGTTTTCGGTTGGGCAGCGAGCCAGCCCCAGCGCGGCCGAGACCGCACTGCACAGCCGCTCCGCTCCCGCCGGTGAATTTTTGCTCCGGAAAGTAGCTACCTTCCGGCGCAAAAATCGGTTTCCGTAGCGCGGTCAGGTGCGCATCACAAGAGCGGTCCGGGCGCGGGTGAGCCGGTGGGGTGGCAGCACCGGCTCGCCGTCGGGCGGAGGGCCGCCCGGCTCGTCGAGCCGCTCGCCTCGGACCGGATAATTCCCAGTTCAGCTGATTTAATTCCCAGTTATGTCTGATTTAATTCCCAGTTATGTCTGATTTAATTCCCAGTTATGTCGAATTGTTGTACGCTCGGCGCGACGGGAATTTGCCCCATAAGCTGTTGAATTTGCTTGCGCGCCGGCGGGCAAATCGAAAAAATTCCCAGTATTTTCCCATCGAACTGGGAAATCTTAATGACTTCTGCGGTCGCGCGTGACCGCCTGCCGCCACGGATGAGGCGCGGTAGGACGCAGGGCATTTTCCGGGAGGAAATGTGTGTGCTGCAATCTAGCCCGGCCCCGGCGGGGCATCCGAAAGCAGGGCAACCAAGGCGCGCCCAACGCAGACGTTCAGCTCGGCCGCCAAATTTCGCTCCAGAAAGTTAAGCTAGGTAGACCAACCCATCGTTGCAGGTTGGCCGATAGACCCCGCTCGGGCGCCTTTCTTCCGGCGCTCCGCCCGGCCCGCCCTGATCAGGGGCGGAGGCCGCTGTACGTTTGGCAATCCGCTGAGCGCGGCATTCTATCGGTAATAATCAGCAAAAAATCCGCGGATTTCTGCCAAAAGCGTTCGCCATACCGTCAATAGGCGCGTTTAGCTACTTAAGCATGGTCTAATTTCAAACAATATTCGTCAAATTCTAGGTATTAAGCAAGTATTTATTTGACACAAAACCTCAAATTTTGGTATATTTCTAATAGTATCTTTAAGGATCGTGTGCGCCCTGCGCGGTTCAACGACAATACGGAGGAGTAATATGAGCCTGATCTATCCGAACATCGTTCCCGAGAACAATCTCCGCCTGCCGGACGCGCTGACCGTCAAGCACGGACCGGCCCGCCTGCTGTCGAGATTCGTGCTGGAAGGCGACAAGGCGGCGCGGCGCAGCGGACTCCGCCTGCGGCTTCGTCACGACTTTGACGAGCTGCTTTACCTCAACCGCCGAGAGATCGCGCGCGGCAACTGGTTTCGTCTCGTCAATTGGTTCAACCCGGAATGCAGCGATGTCTCGCCCGACAACGCATTCTGGGTTTCCGGAGAAGACGATGCCGGAGAGATTGTCGTCACCTGGGCCGGCAGAGTTTATTATTGGCCCGGCACAAGTCTTGCTGAACAGGCCTGTGCGATGTTCTACGGCCGGGACGACGGCCAACTCTGTACGGTCACCGCGCCGGCCGCCCAAAGCATCACGGGCGTCGTCTTGAGCGCCGGCTCGGTCTGGGTGCGACCCGAATTTCGCGGTCGCCAGCTATCCCATCTGTTTCCGCGCATCGGCAGAGCCTACGCCTGTTCTCGATGGCCCATCGACTGGACGATATCTTTGGTCGCGCCGGTTCTTGTGGAAAAGGGTGTTGCCGCCGGCTATGGCCAGAAGAATTTCAGCCATAGCATATTTTACCCGAGTTCACCCTGGGGGGATTTGGAGGTGGTTGTCTCCTATACTGCGGCGGCCGATATCTATCATGACCTGGAAGAATTCATGAGAATCGAATTTTCGTCAGAAAGGCGCGGCTCGCCGCCCTTGCATTCCACGAGTTTCGACAGCGTGACGAATACCTCATCGGTGGGGGTCTTCCACGGCAGCAGCAGCCTCTCGTAGCGGACCACCCGCCGCGGCCTGCCGGTTTCCTGCTGATACTGCACCGAGGCGGTGACAAGGTCGTAGCGGGGCAGGTTCGAACGGGCTACGGACTTGTAGAATTCGGAAACCCATCCGCCGAATTCCTTGTCCGGCTGGTTTTCAACTTTCTCCCCGATCGCCGCCACATGGTAGCTCCTTCCCAGCCAGTCATGGGCGTCACCGATGAAGCGAAAGATTGGGTCTTTTGTCCGCGGGCTGACGCCCACCACCATCAAGCCGGACAGCAACTGGTGCTGAATGGCGAAGGAGATGACGCCAGGGTCGAACTGACCGAAGGAGGCGCGCCATTTCTGTGCCAACGGGCGAAGGGTACTCTGCTCATCGCGCAACAATTCGGCATAATCCCTCAGTTCCACAGAAAAGCGGTCAGTTACCGGCAGCTCGACCTCGGGCTCGCACAATTCGGAAAGGCGGGCAATCGCCCGTTCGACGGAGCCCATGATCTCCGAGTGCCACGATCCGTCCAAATGCCGAATTCGGAACAGCTTGACGCGCGATCGCAAGAGCTGCTGCTGCACCGCGAGCAGGGTAGGGAGGGCGACATTGCGCGGGTGTAGTTCGACTTCGACAACCGCATCCCCGAGTGTTTGAAATTTGATGAAACCGAGGTTGCGCACTGCAAATCCGGCCGGATCGTAATCCGGATCGGGATCGCCCAATGCGGCGAGAAATTCCGCGCTCTCCTCGAACACCCATTGCCCTTCGGGCGTGACCAGCATCGTTATCGCTTTCAAGGCGGCGGCCCTCGCGGTGGGATCTGCAGGGGTTAACAACCCGTTTCTGCATGCTATTGCCGGACGGTTAAGCGATCGTAAATGCGCCGCGCAGATGCCAGCCGGATCCAGGGACCACCACTGTGTCGCGCAGCAACTCACCGCCGATTGCCGGCGACACCGAGGCGGGGAGGCCTCGCCCGTCTCCAGCAGCCCGCCAATAAATCGTCGGACCGGCGCCGCCGTGCTGCCGATGCGCCGCGGTTCCTTATTCTTCATTCCAACCCGGTTGGCGTCTTCAGGGACGTTCTGCTGACCCTTGTTCTGATCAATTATTTTACTTTTTTCCGATACGGGGAAGTCGATACGACGACTAAGCCGTGCGGGCGGCCGAGAGTACCAGGTCTCCCACGAGATCGGCTTGGCCGGCGCCTCGAAGTAGCGGTCGCGCACACAACTACGTCAAACGCGAGCAGCAGGGGACGGATCGCGATGGCGGGCCGGAGTTCTCGACCAAACGTGAGCTCTGTGCCGGCGGCCGGCGCGGCCGACAAGCACGCCTCCGACGAGCTGAGCCATGCGCTTCCCGCGGCCGCAGGAACGCTGGCATTCTCGCCATCGGCCCGCAGGCAAGTGACGATCGCGCTGATGATCGCCACGGCTATGCAGGCCTTCGATGCGACGATCGCGAACGTCGCGCTGCCGCAACTCGAACGGGCGATGGGCGGCGGATTGGGTCTCGGCTCCTGGGTGATGACGAGCTATCTGTGCGCCGCCGCAGTGACCGCCGTGATGACCGCCCGGTTTCGCCGCCGCCATGGGGCGCGCCGGACCTTCATCGGTGCGGTGGGTCTTTTCATTCTCGCCTCGCTGCTCTGTTCGGTGTCAGTCTCACCGGCCGAGTTGATCGGGTTCCGTCTGCTCCAGGGCGCCGCAGCCGGCGTCATCCAGCCGCTCGCCCAGGCAATTCTCCTCGACATTCACCCGAAACCGGTGCACGGCCGCATGCTGGCAATCTGGGGAGCCACGATCATGGCCGGCCCGATGCTCGGTCCGATACTCGGCGGCGCGATTACCGACTTATCGTCCTGGCGATGGATTTTCGCGATGAATGCCCCGCTCGGCGGCATTGCGATGCTGGGTTTCATTCGTCTCCGGCTGGAGCCGGAATCCGTCGAAAACCAGAACATCGGGCGTATCGGGGTTTTGCTGCTGGTTCTCGGCATCGGCATGCTGCAATTGGCCGTCGAACGCAGCATCGGCCATCTGTGGCCGCCGCGTCCGGAGACCCTCGCCGAAGCGGCGGTCGCCGTCCTCGCTCTCGGCGGCGTCGCGGTTCTGAACCGCCGAACGCGCCTGGCGCTGTTGCGTATCGAAGTATTCCGAAACCGTAATTTTGCGATCTCATCACTGTACAATTTCATGATCGGCGCAGTGCTGTTCGCGACAATCGTCTTTCTGCCGGCTTTGAGCCAGGGGCCGCTCGGCTACGATGCGACGGACGCCGGGTTCATCATGGCCCCGCGAGGACTCGGCACGATGGCGACGATGCTCGCGGTGCGCTGGCTGATTGACCGGTTCGATCATCGGGTCCTGCTGTGTATTGGCTTGGCGCTGACCGCGGGGGCTCTCGAGGCCGTCGCGCGCGTCCCGCCCGCGGCCGCCGGGCTGTGGCTGGCGGCCGCGAGCGCGGTCCAGGGGGTGGGGGTCGGATTATTGTTCACGCCGCTGAGCACACTCGCCTTTTCGACCCTCGCGGGCGATCTGCGCACCGATGCCGCAGGGGTGTACAATCTGCTTCGGCAGCTCGGCTGCGCCACCGGGGTCGCTGTCATGACGGCGGTGTGGCAGGTTTTTTTCGAGGCTCGCAGCGGGGCTTTGCCCGGATCGGCAGCCGGCGCCGCCGCGCGATCGCTCGTCGACGCCGCGCGCTTCGGATCTTATGCGGATAGCTTTCGGTTGCTCGCCGCCGGTACGGGGCTGCTGATTCCTGGAATATTTTTTTTCCGTGTCGTGCGCCCGGGCGGCAAGCTCGAAGGCGTGGCGCCGCGGTAGGATCGGCGCGCCTCCTCCGACGCGCTTACCGGGGTCAATAGCGACTGCCGCAATCGCCGCGCTTGGTCAGGACCCTCGCTCGACAGTCCCGCAATAGGGGGATTGTCAACAGCCTATTCAGGAGGGGGCTGCGTGGCGCTCAATTGCTGCGCACCGGCTCGAGTGGGCCGCCGCCCTCGATCTCCCGCGCGGAACGCGGTATTTCCGTCGGCAGAAGGATGCGAATCGTCGTGCCGAGCCCGGCGCGGCTGCTGATCATCAGGGCTCCGCCATGCGCCTCCACCAGCCCCTTGGTGATCGGCAGGCCGAGACCGGTACCGCCATATTCGCGAGTGATCACCGGTTTCGCCTGCCCGAAGGGCTGCAGCGCGCGCTCCTGTTCCTCCTCGGTCATGCCGATGCCGCGATCCTCGACTTCGATGACGGCGCGGCCGGCGCACGCGGCGAGCCGGATCGTGACCGTGCTGCGCTCGCCGGAAAACTTGATCGCATTCGACAGCAGATTGAGAAGGATCTGCTTCAGCGCGCGCTCGTCCGCCCGCACGATGACGTCGTCCCGCGGCGCGCACCGCAGGAGCGTGATGCCGCGAATGTCGGCCCGCTCCTGCATGATCCTGACCACCTCGGCGACGATATGCTGGAGTGTCACGGCTTCTTTCGCCAGCTCGAGCTTACCGGCTTCGATTTTCGACATGTCGAGCACATCATTGATGATCAACAGCAAATGCGAACTGCTGGTCAGAATATCCTTGATGTATTCGTGATATCTCTGATTGGCGACCGGCCCGAACAGCTCGTTGTCGATGATCTCGGAGAAGCCGATGATGGCGTTGAGCGGAGTGCGCAGCTCGTGGCTCATATTGGCAAGAAATTCGCTCTTCGAGCGGTTCGCCGATTCCGCCTGGCTGCGGGCCTGAAGGATTGTGCGTTCGCTCTCCTTGATCTCGGTGATGTCGGAATAGACCGATAGGACCGCACCACCCGGCATCGCCCAGCGGCGGATCTGCAAGACCCGTCCAGTCGCCGTGACCCGCTCCTTGGTCAGCGGAACGTCTCGATAGAACTGCTCGAGCCGTCTTGCCGTTTCCGGCGCCGCGTCGAGGTCGCCAAAATCGCCGCGGACCGCCTGGCGCATCAGGATGTCGGCCAGCGCTGTTCCGGTCGGCAGGTCGAGAGGAAAATCCAGAAGTTTGAGAAACTGGCGATTGTGTGCAACGAGCCGACCGCGGCGGTCGAAGACGCTCAACCCCTCGCCGATATTTTCGAGAGTGCTCTGCAACAGCGCAATCTGACGCTGCAGTCTGTTGCCGTTGCGGTCGCGTCGCGCCGCAGCCAATTGCGACCGTCTGAGCGTGCCGATCGCGATCCAAGCCAGCGCTGCCACCGTCGCCGCGAACAGCAGGAAACCGATGACCAAACCCGCGGATTTCGAACCCACTTCGGCCAGAACCTGAACGCCGCAACACCGGATGAGAAATGCCGTACTCACGGCCTGCACGGCGATGAGCACGATGCTCAGCTCGACGATCGTCCGTTGCGGACGCGGCCGCTTTCTTCGGCGCCATGATGGCACCAGGAGCATCGACATCCCGTCAGCGATCCCGGGGAACAGCGATCGGCGTCGGCGGCACGGAGCGCCGACCGCGAATGACATCGTCGAACCTGTCGCGGCAAGCAACACAAACTCGAATTGGAAGGATGGATTGTCTCAATCTCACCGCGGCTGCACCCGTTCCCGGCTCGCCCGCAGAGGCTCGCAGCTCCTGTGGCGGCGAGCCTTCCGGGTGGAAGATGAACACGCGATATCGGTCGGCGATTATCGCCCGACTCGCTTAACATTCTGTTGCCCGAGCTTTGCGCAGCGGCTGTGCGGCTTCAGCCGTTGTCGGCAAGGACAATCCCGGCCAGGTGCAGCGAGCCGCAGATCAGGATGCGGCCCGTTGCGCGCCGCGCCGTCAATAAGCGCAGTGCGGCGGGAACCGAAGCCGCAGTCCGCGCCTCCAGCCCGACCGAACGGCCGGCGACGGCAATCGCGTCGGCCGGGAGCGGGTTCGCCTCGCCCGGGATCGTCACGGCGCTCAGCTTGGCGGCGCGCGCGAGGGGGGCCAAAAAACCAGACGCGTCTTTCGTGTTCAGCATGCCGACGACGAGGTAAAGCGGCCGGTCTTGCCAGGCCGCCGCCATTTCGGCCAGCACGGCGCCGGCGCTTGGGTTGTGCCCGCCATCGAGCCACAATTCCCAACCCGGCGGCAACGCCGCGACCAGTGGGCCATGGGTCAGGCGCTGCAGGCGTCCCGGCCATTCGATGTGACGCAGTCCTCGGGCGATCGCCTCGGAGGCCACCGGTAGATCGGTCAGTTGTTCGAGGCAGGCGATGGCGGTGCCGGCGTTGGCGATCTGATGTGCGCCGACAAGCGATGGCAACGGCAGATCGAGCCGCCAGCGCTGACCTTCATAGCGCATGCCGTCGCCGTGCAACCGACAGCGCCACTCCTGTCCAAAGCGCAGCAGCGGGGCGCCGATCGCCGCGGCCCGGGCGGCGAAGACGGCGGCGGCTTCGGGCGGCTGCGGGCCGATCACCGCCGCCGCCGACGGTTTCAGGATGCCGGCTTTTTCGCCGGCAATCGCGGCGATCGTGTCGCCGAGAAAGGCTTGGTGGTCGAGCGAGATCGGGGTGATCGCGGTGACCGCCGGTCGGGAGATCACGTTGGTCGCGTCGAGTTGGCCGCCGAGTTCGGTCTCGAGCAACACGATGTCGGCGGGAGTACGGGCAAAGGCGAGGAACGCTGCGGCGGTGGTGATCTCAAAATAGGTGATCGGCGCGCCTCGGTTTGCCTCTTCGCATTCCTTGAGCACGGCGAGCAGCGCGTCCTCATCGATCAGCCGGCCCGCGAGCCGGATGCGCTCGTGAAACCGCACGAGGTGCGGCGAGATATAGGCATGCACCCGCCGGCCGCCGGCTTCGAGGCAGGCGCGCAGCGTCGCGACCGTCGATCCCTTGCCGTTGGTGCCAGCGACATGAACGATCGGAGGCAACCCTTTCTGGGGATCGCCAAGCGCCGCGAGCAGCCGCTCGACGCGGCCGAGCGACAGGTCGATCAGCTTCGGGTGCAGTCGCCCGAGCCGCTCTAGCACCCGGTCGCTGGCAAAGCCGGTCATGCCGCTGCCGTTACGCCGCCGTCCGGCGATTGCCGTTCGCCCAGCAATCCGAGGATGCGCCCCAAGGTTGCGCGCAATTCGGCGCGCGGCACGACCAAATCGATGATCCCGTGATCGAACAGGTACTCGGCGCGCTGAAATCCCTCCGGCAGCTTTTCGTGGATCGTCTCCTCGATGACCCGCGCGCCGGCAAACCCGATCAGGGCGCCCGGCTCGGCCAGAGTAATGTCGCCGACCATCGCAAGCGATGCCGAGACGCCGCCTGTCGTCGGATCGGTCAACAGGACGATATAGGCGAGCCCCGCTTCTTTGACCATGTCGGCGGCGATGATTGTGCGCGGCATCTGCATCAGGGATAAGACCCCCTCTTGCATGCGGGCACCGCCCGACGCAGGGACGGCGATCAGCGCGGCCTGCTGCGCTATGGCGTGCCGAGCGGCGGTCAGCATCGCCTCGCCGGCGGCCACGCCCATCGAGCCGCCCATGAAGCCAAATTCAAAGGCGGCGACCACCGCGGGCTTGCCGCCAATCCGCCCGTGAGCGACGACGACCGCGTCACCGATAATATCGTAGGCCGCCTGGCCCTTCTTCAGCCGGTCCGGGTAGCGTTCGCGGTCGCGAAAGCGCAACGGATCAACGACGGCGGCCGGCAGTTGGACGCGGACACCGATCCCGTCGTCGAACAAGATCTTCAGCCGTGCTTCGACCCCGATCCGCAGGTGATGCCCGCAGTGGCGACAAATATGGAGATTGGCCTCGAGCTCCCGATAAAACAGCAGCTGGGCGCAAGCCGGGCATTTCTGCCACAGATTTTCCGGCAGCGCTCGACGCCCGACCACGCCGCGGATTTTCGGAAGGACATAATTGCTCAGCCAGCTCATCGAAGCGATGTCAGCGGGTGTTCGAGACGGCATCAGTGGGTTTCGTTCCGGCAAAATTGGCCCGGAATGGCGAATGCCACAATGCCCTAACGCGAATTGCCGGTTATTGGGGTCGAGTCGACCTTGTGTTAACCTTTCCGGTGAAGGGCTTTGCGGTGGCTGGTGCCGCTCGCTATTCGACGGGAGTGGACAAGATGCCCGAGCGACCAAGAGGACCATCTGCGATCGGCGAGGCGCCGGCCGGCTGTCTGTCGCAGGCAAAAGAATTTCGGCGGCTGCCGGGTATACCACCCGACAGCCTTGTCCATCTCGCCGCGACCGGGGTCGTCGGCGTTGCGGTGGCTGGCGCTTTGTTCGCCGTCTGCTTCAGCTTGCTGGCGCCACCGGTGCCGGTGCGCCGGGCGGCGCCTGTCTCGATCGCGGCCGGACCATCGCTGGAGCTGGCGAGGACGGCCGTGGCGGCCGTGTCTCCGGCCGCTGCGCACGCGCCGCTCGCGCCGTCCGGGGTGTCGTCGGTGCCGGCCGCGGCACGCGCGTCGGCGGCAGCGACGGCGCTGTCCACCGGCGACATCGCGCGGGCGATCGCTCGCGGCGATGCCTTCTTCCGCAACGGCGATCTGGGGATGGCGCGCTTCTTCTTCCAGCTGGCGGCCGATGCCGGAGATCGGCTAGCGGCGCTGCGACTCGGCGCGACGTTTGACCCCGCTTCCCTGACGCGCTGGCCCGGGCGCGGCGATCCGACAGCGGCCCGCTACTGGTACGAGCGGGCTATCGCGCTCGGCGCCAAAGATGCGGCATCGCGCCTTGCCAGATTGGACGCGGCAACGAGCCGCTAGCCCGTCTTCCGTTGGTCCGTCAGGGCGCGAATCGCGGCGTGGTAAACCTTCTCGACCGGCCGTCGCCGAACCATGGGCAGCGCAGCAAGCCGCCGCGCATCGATATGCTCGTGCTGCACTATACCGGGATGACAAGCGCCGAGGCGGCGCTCGATCGGCTTTGCGACCCGACGGCGCGGGTCAGCGCGCATTATGTCGTCGGCGAAGATGGGACGATTTGGCGGCTCGTATCCGAGGCCCGACGGGCGTTTCACGCCGGACGTTCGTGCTGGGCGAGCGAATCCGACCTCAACCTGGTCTCGATCGGGGTCGAGATCGTCAATCCGGGTCACGAATGGGGGTACCACCGGTTTCCGGAGGCGCAGATGACCGCCGTCGAGCGGTTGTGTCGCGATCTCCTCGCGCGCCATCCAATCCCGTCGCATCGTGTCGTAGGTCATTCCGATATCGCACCCGACCGCAAGACGGATCCCGGCGAATTGTTCGACTGGCCGCGGCTGGCGCGTGCCGGCATCGGCATCTGGCCGGCGCCCGCGCGGCGGCAAGCCACCGCGTCCATCGACCGCGCGCAGGCGGTCGCTGGTCTGCGCGCCATCGGCTACGGCACGCCGCCCGCATCCGAAGAATTGGTGATCGCAGCCTTTCAGCGACGCTTTCGCCCGGCGTGTTGCGACGGCGTACTTGACGGCGACACCGCGGTTCGCATTGCCGAGGTACGGGCCGCCTACCAGCTCTGAGGCGGAACGTGATCCGTCCTCCGCCAGATGGCGCGGCCCACCCCTTGCGGCGGGCCGCTTAATTGAGGCGCGACGGACGGCGCG
Source organism: uncultured Alphaproteobacteria bacterium (assembly GCA_963790875.1). Taxonomy (GTDB): domain Bacteria; phylum Pseudomonadota; class Alphaproteobacteria; order ATCC43930; family CGMCC-115725; genus AP-15. The sequence continues at coordinate 117,323 of CAWBQT010000007.1, read as the reverse complement.
CTTCTCGCTGGCTCTGGACGATCTGACCAGCCTGATGATGCGCGATCCGCCAGGCGCCGTCTTCGCGGACGAAGAAATTGCTGGCGGCAAGGGTGCCGCCGGGAAGTTCCTCTTCGCACAGCACCAGCGCGGTGTCGCCGAATAACAGCACACGCTCGTCGAAGCAGGCGACCCGCGGCGCTTGGCGATTTGCCAGGATCGCCTCCCAGCTTGCGATGACCGCTTCGCGATCGGTCAGCGCCGCCCAACCGGGATGCAGGCAGGCGACCGGCGAAGCCCGAGCCCAGAGCGCCTCCATGCCGGCGACGTCGCGGTTGGTGAACGCGCGATAGAATTCTAGATTGGCGGCGAGCACGGCATCCTGATCGGTCATGGCAAATTCCTGCCAGCAGAGCCCCCGAGCGCGGGCTCTAGCATAACGCGTTTTACCCAACCCCGAGCGGCTCCGATCAGCCGATCGGCTGCAATTTTGGGGCATGACCCAAAAAATAGGCAAGCGGATCCGACCGATGTCACTCGATCTGGCACTGCGGCACGCCAGTCGACCGTCGTTACTCGGTCGCCGGACATATGTCCGCGGTCACGATGCCCGGTGCGATCGGGTTTCGGCCGGCGGAGCCGGCTCCTCGGACGTCTGGCCTCGATCTTGCTCCGCATAGAGGACCGGCTGCGCGGGACGGCCTATGGAGGGGAGCTGCACATGTCATTCGACGGTCCCATGATCGATCGCCGCCAATTCGGCCTGCTCGGCGCGGGGTTGGCCGCAGCCGCATCGGGTCTTAGCGCGATCGGCGGCCTGGCGCCGCAGGCGGCCGCCGCTCCAGCCGCACCCGAGACCGGACCGATCAAAGTCGGCATTCTCCATTCGCTCTCGGGCACCATGGCGATCAGCGAGGCGCCCCTCAAGGACGTGATGCTGATGCTGATCGCCGCGCAGAACGCAAAAGGCGGCGTCATGGGCCGGCAGCTTCAGCCGGTGGTTGTCGATCCGGGATCGAACTGGCCGCTATTCGCCGAAAAGGCGAAGGAGTTGCTGTCGGTCGAGAAGGTCGCGGCGGTATTCGGCTGCTGGACCTCGGTTTCACGCAAGTCGGTATTGCCGGTATTCGAACAGCTGAACGGCATCCTCCTTTACCCGGTCCAGTACGAGGGCCAGGAGTGCAGCCGCAACGTGTTCTACACCGGCGCCGCGCCGAACCAGCAGGCGATCCCGGCGGTCGATTACCTGATGAACCAGATCGGGGTGAAGCGTTGGGTGCTGGAGGGTACCGATTATGTGTACCCGCGCACCACCAACAAGATCCTCGAAGCCTATCTTAAGTCGAAGGGTGTCGCACCCGCCGATTTGATGATCGACTATACGCCGTTCGGCTATTCCGACTGGCAGTCGATCGTGGCCAAGATCAAGGCTTTCGGATCTGCCGGCAAGAAAACCGGCGTCGTCTCGACGATCAACGGCGATGCCAACGTACCGTTCTACAAGGAGCTCGGTAACCAGGGCATCAAGGCGACCGACATTCCGGTAGTTGCCTTCAGCGTCGGCGAGCAGGAGCTCGCCGGCATCGATACCAAGCCGCTTCTTGGCCACCTCGCGGCTTGGAACTATTTCGAGAGCGTCGATACCCCGCTCAACAAGGAAGTCGTTGCGGCCTTCAAGAAATCCGTGAACGACGACAAACGGGTCTTCAACGATCCGATGGAGGCCCATTACATCGGTTTCAACATGTGGGTGAAGGCGGTCGAGAAAGCCGGCACCACGGAGCACGACGCTGTGATCGATGCGATGGTAGGTGTTGCGTATTCAAATCTTTCCGGCGACTTCGCCACGATGATGCCGAACCATCACCTGACGAAGCCGGTGCTGATCGGCGAGGTTCAGGGCAATGGTCAGTTCAACGTCGTTTGGCAAACTCCGGGTCTCGTCGTGGCCCAACCCTGGTCGCCCTATCTGCCCGAGAGCAAGAACTTGATCGGCGATTGGCTGCCGCCGATGTCCTGCGGCAGCTACGACGTCGTCGCCGGCAAGTGCCTCGGGTCACACAAGGCTTGAGGATGGGCCTTCGCTCGAGAAGGAGCCGGCACCTCCGGTTCCTTCTCCGAGCCGGCCTGCTGATCGCTGCGCTCGTTTCGACGATATTAGCGTTGCCCGGGGGCGCCGACGCCGGCGAGGATCCGTTCGCGGACATCGCCGCGACGAGTGCCGACGCCGTCGCCCGGGGGGTCACGGCGCTCGCGATGTCCGGCAACCCGCGCACCGTCGCGGTTATCGACGCGCTGCGCGACGGTGCGCTCTACGCGTGGAAGTGGCCGCGACCCGACGTGCCGCTTTACATCCGCACGCCGCGGGGATTCGTCGACGCGCGCACGGGCCGGCCGGTCGCGACGCCGCTACCGGTGAATTTGCGACGCGTCATTGGCAGCGACGCGGTCCGCGGGGCGATCGAGACTGCCGAGGGGGCGCTCGATCTGGCCTCTGCCGATCCGGCGGCGCGGCGCAAGGCGGCCGAGGCGCTCTTCGAGTCGGCCGACGCCGGCGCGTTGCCGATGATCGACCGCGCGCTGGCGACGGAACGTGACACGGCAGTCGCCCGCGTCCTGCGGGAAGCGCAAGCTGCGGCGCTGTTGAAATCCGACACCGGACCGACTCCGGCGCGCCTCGCCGCGGTCCAGGAAGTCGCGGCGCGGGCCGATCTCTCGGCGCGCAGCCTCTTATCCTCGCTGCAAGGACAGCCGCCCGCCGTCGCAGCAACGATCGCGGCGGCGATCCATGACATCGACCGCCGGCTGCAGATCTGGGGCCTCGCCGAGAACGTCTATTACGGCATCAGCCTCGGCGCCGTGCTGCTGCTCGCCGCAACCGGACTGGCAATCACTTTCGGGGTGATGGGCGTCATCAACATGGCGCATGGCGAGATGGTGATGATCGGCGCCTACACCACCTTCGTGGTCCAGCAGTTGATTACGGATTTCGCCCCGGCCCTTGCCGATGTCGGTCTGCTGTTCGCGGTGCCGGCGGCCTTCCTTGTCGCCGGTGGGCTCGGCGTGCTGATCGAACGCCTGCTGATCCGTTTTCTTTACGGCCGACCGCTCGAAACGCTGCTCGCGACTTGGGGGCTCAGTCTCATCCTGCAACAGGCGGTGCGCAGCATCTTCGGACCCACCAACCAGGACGTCAGCTCGCCCCCCTGGATGAGCGGTGCGGCGACGCTCGGCGGACTGACGCTGACGGTGAACCGGCTCTGGATCATCCTGTTTGCCGGGCTGGTGCTTGGCGCCCTGATGGCGACCCTGCGCTGGGGCGGGCTCGGCCGCTCGATCCGCGCTGTGACCCAGAACCGCCGCATGGCGGCCGCGATGGGGATCCGCACGCCGTGGGTGGACGCGCTGACCTTCGGTCTCGGATCCGGGATTGCCGGCATGGCCGGCGTCGCGCTGAGCCAGATCGACAATGTCAGCCCCAATCTCGGCCAGAACTACATCATCGACAGTTTCCTCGTGGTCGTGCTCGGCGGCGTCGGCAATCTGTGGGGAACGCTGTTCGCCGCCATGTCGCTCGGGGTGGTCGACAAATTCGTCGAACCCTTCGAGGGCGCCGTGCTGGCCAAGATTCTGGTGCTCGTGTTCCTGATTCTGTTCATCCAGCGGCGCCCGCAGGGTCTGTTCCCACTCAAGGGCCGGGCGGCCGAGGCTTGATGATGGTCATCGACCGCACGACGATCGCGACGCTCGGCGGCGTGCTCGGCGCGGCGGTGCTGGTCGCGGGTCTGAACATTGTCGTCCCAACGGCCGGGGCGCTGCATGCCCCGGACTTCGTCGTCTCGCTCGTCGGTAAATATCTCTGCTACGCGATCCTGGCGCTGGCGGTTGATCTGGTGTGGGGCTATGCCGGGATATTGACACTCGGCCACGCCGCGTTCTTCGCCCTCGGCGGCTACGCGATGGGCATGTATCTGATGCGCGAGATTGGTGCGCGCGGCGTCTATGCCAACCCGACCCTGCCCGACTTTATGATCTTCATCGGCTGGAACCGGCTGCCCTGGTATTGGTACGGGTTCGACCATTTCTGGTTTGCCCTGGCCATGGTGCTGTTGGTACCGGGCGTGCTGGCCGGCGTCTTCGGTTTCTTCGCATTCCGCTCGCGCGTCTCGGGCGTCTACCTCTCGATCATTACCCAGGCGCTGACTTACGCGCTGCTGCTGGCCTTCTTCCGCAACGACATGGGCTTCGGCGGCAATAACGGGATGACCGATTTCAAGGACATTCTCGGTTTTCCGCTCGACCGGGAAAGCACCTCGGTCGCGTTGATGCTGATCACCGCGGTGGTCCTTGCGGCGGCGTTGCTGCTGGGCCGGGCGATTACCAGCTCCCGCTTCGGCAAGGTCCTGATGGCGGTGCGCGATGCGGAAGCGCGCACACGGTTTCTCGGCTACCGGCCTGAATCCTACAAGCTGACGATCTGGGTGGTCTCGGCGGCAATCGCCGGGATCGGCGGCGCGCTTTACGTGCCGCAAGTCGGGATCATCAACCCTTCGGAATTCGCTCCGGGCAACTCGATCGAGGCGGTGATCTGGGTCGCGGTCGGCGGGCGCGGCACGCTCAGCGGCGCGATCCTCGGCGCCGTCCTCGTTAATCTCGGCAAGACCTGGCTGACCAGCGCCTTGCCCGACGCCTGGCTGTTCGCGATTGGCGGTCTGTTCATCCTCGTCACGCTGTTGCTGCCGCGGGGCATTATCGGCCTCTTCAGGGCGCGTGCCCGCAGCCCAGCACTCGACCGGCAGTCCGCGGCGGGCGAAGAGGCGGCGCGGGAGGCCGCGGAATGAGCGATGAAATGCTCCTTCGCCTCGACGGCGTCACGGTTTCTTTCGACGGGTTCAAGGCGCTCAATTCGCTTTCGCTGGCGCTCCGACCGGGCGAGATGCGCGCGGTGATCGGTCCCAACGGCGCCGGCAAGACCACGATGATGGACGTGATCACCGGCAAGACGAAACCCGATGCGGGCAGCGTCGTGTTCGGTGCCGATACCGATCTCACCGGGCTGGACGAACCGGCCATCGCGCGCCTCGGCATCGGCCGCAAATTTCAGCGTCCGACCGTATTCGAGCCGCTGTCGGTTCGCGACAACCTGCTTCTGGCGCTCAATGGCGATCGCTCGCCGCGTTTCGCGATATGGGCGCGGGAGGTGCCCGAGGAACGCCGGCGGCTCGACGAGATTCTGGCGACGATCCGCCTTGCCGCCGAACGCGACCGGCGCGCCGCCGATCTGTCGCATGGTCAAAAGCAATGGCTCGAGATCGGCATGCTGCTGGCCCAGGATCCGAAATTGCTGCTGGTTGACGAGCCGGTGGCCGGCATGACCGACGCGGAAACCGCGGCGACGGCCGGGCTGTTGTGCGAGATCAATCGCACGCGAAGCGTCGTAGTGGTCGAGCACGACATGGCCTTTGTGCGCAGTCTTGGGTCGCGGGTCACCGTGTTGCATGAGGGCTCGGTGCTGGCCGAAGGCTCGATCGACGAAATGCAGAACCACCCCCGTGTCATCGAAGTCTATCTCGGTCGCTAAACCATGCTTTCGGTCGAAGCCGTCGATTTGCTTTACGGCGCCAGTCAGGCGCTGCGGCGGGTCGGCTTGACGGCGAAAAAGGGCGAGGTGACTTGCATTCTCGGTCGCAACGGTGTCGGAAAGACCAGTCTGTTACGGGCGATCTTTGGGCTGCTGCCGATCCGTTCCGGGCGGATTACCTGGGAAGATCGGGATCTGACCGGGTTGCCGCCGTATCAGCGGGCCCGCGCCGGTTTGGCGCTGGTGCCGCAGGGCCGCGAGATCTTCCCGCGGCTAACCGTCGCCGAGAACCTGGAAACCGGGTTTGCGATGTTGCCGCGCCGGCTGCGTTCCATTCCGGATGAGATCTTTACGTTGTTCCCGGTGCTAAAGGAGATGCTGCGCCGGCGTGGCGGCGACCTTTCCGGTGGCCAGCAGCAGCAGCTCGCGATCGCCCGCGCACTGGTGACGCGGCCGCGGCTCTTGATCCTCGACGAACCGACCGAGGGCATCCAGCCCTCGATCATCAAGGACATCGAACGGATCATCCGTGCCCTCGCCGCCCGCGGCGACATGGCGATCCTTTTGGTCGAGCAATATTTCGAATTCGCCCGCGACTTGGCCGGTGCCTTCCTCGTCCTGCAGCGCGGCGAGGTCGTCGCCGCCGGGCGCCGCGAGGAAATGAACGAGAGTGTGGTCCGCAGCTATTTGACGGTATGAGCGGGTTCGCCCGCTTATTCCGCTTCGATAGAGGGCGTGAAGATGTATCCGGTGCCGCGAACCGTCTTGATCATCGTCGGCTTTTGCGGGTCGCTCTCGAGCTTGCGCCGCAGCCGCCCGACCTGAACGTCGATCGTTCGGTCGAACGGTCCCGCCTCGCGATTGCGCGCCAGATCGAGCAGCCGGTCGCGGGTCAGAACCTGGTTGGCGTTGTTGACAAATGCCGCGAGCAGGTCGAATTCGCCGGTGGTCAGGCGAACCTCCTTGCCCGCCGGCGAGAGCAGTTCGCGGCTCGACAGATCGAGGTTCCACCCGGCGAAGCGAGCCTTCGATCGCGCCGGAGCGTTCTCGGCGGCCCGGCTGGAAACCCGCCGCAGCACGCTTTTGACCCGCGCCAGCAACTCCCGCAGGTGGAACGGTTTCGGCAGATAATCGTCGGCGCCCATTTCGAGCCCGATGATGCGATCGACGGTATCGCCTCGCCCGGTCAGGATGACGATCCCGACACCCGATTCGTCGCGCAATGCCCGCGCGAGCGTCAGCCCGTCCTCGCCGGGCAGCATCAGGTCGAGAATCACCAAGTCGACCGCGGATTGCGCCATTATCCGGCGCATCGAAGCACCGTCATTGGCCGTTGAGACCCGATAACCCTCGTTGGTCAGGTAGTCCTGGACGACCTCGCAGATCTCGCGCTGATCGTCAACGACCAGAATGTGAAGACCGTCGTTCATGTCCTGCCAACTCGCCCGACCAGGCGCCGATCGCACCCCGGCTGCAAAGTCAGGACCGGAAGTGCGCCGACGCCCTTAGGGGGCTCCGTACATATAGTTACAATTTCTTACAGAGGAACTCCCCGCAGCATGATCCGATTGCGCCGCGATGCAAGTCTGATCCGTACCGAGCCGGGCGGAGCCATGCTCGACCGCGCGGGCAGGCGTGGAGCGGGGCGACGGACGTTGCGCGGCGGCCGGCAGCCGCTATGCTGGCCCGGAACCAACCGGCCCGAAAGAGGGACGACGCGACATGGCCTTCTACGAATTGCGCCAATACAAAGTCCTGCCAGGAAAAATGGATGAATGGGTCAAGATCATGGAGGAGGAGATCATCCCCTTCCAGGTATCCAAAGGTATGGTGATCACCGGCAGCTTCCGCGGGGAGACCGACGATTCCATTTATGTCTGGCTGCGCCGCTTCGAAAGCGAAGCCGAGCGCGAATCGCTTTACAAGGCGGTCTATGACAGCGACCACTGGAAGACCAAGATCGCGCCGCGCGTGCCGAGCTGCCTCGACCGATCGGCAATGGTCGTGACCCGCATCGTTCCTACCGCGAAATCGACGGTGCGTTAGCGCGGCCAGCGAGCGGCGCGGGCCCGGATCGGGAGCAGCGTCGTGCGCCGGCCGCTGCTCGTCATCGATGGCGACTCGTTCGCGCATCGCGCCTATCACGGTCTGCCGAAATCGATCCGGCGGCGCGGCGACAAAGGCGGCGGCGCGATCGTCGGCTTTGTGAACTTCCTGTTGCGGCTCTATCTCGATGAGCAGCCGCGCGCGGTCCTCGTTGGCTGGGACACGCTCGACGCGCCGACCTATCGGCACCGCGCGCTCGAAAGCTACCAGAGCGGCCGCGCCTTTGACGCCGAACTCGTCGATCAGCTCGACCTGCTGCCGCAGTTCGTCGCAACCTGCGGCTTCGCCGTCGCCAAGGCGCCGGGCTACGAGGCCGATGATTTTCTCGCCGCGGCGGCGGCTCGCGAAGAAAGCCGCGGCGGCACGGCGCTGGTGGCGAGCGGCGATCGCGACGCGTTTCAGCTCGCCTCGGCGGCGACGACGATCCTGCAACCGGTGCAGGCCGGCGTGATGGTTCGCATCGGGGCCCCGGAGGTCCGAGAACGCTACGGGGTCGAGCCGAACCAGGTGTCCGATTTTATCGCGCTGCGCGGCGACCCCTCGGACAAGATCCCGGGCGCCAAGGGCATCGGGCCGAAAGGGGCGGCGAGCCTGTTGCGGCGCTATGGCTCGCTCGAAGCGGCCCTCGCCGACGGCAGGTTTCTGGACGAGGCGGAAGCACTTCGTCTCTACCGAAGCATCGCGACGATGGACCGTGCGGCTCCGCTCCCGTGCCTCGCCGACCAGACGCCGCGCTGGGGGGAAGCCGCAGCCCTGGCGCGCGCATGGGCGCTCGACCGACTGGCCGACCGCCTCGATGAGCTCGCGCGCTCGGAGCCTCAGTCCGACAGCCACCGTTTGTAGCCGCGGCGCAGCGCCTTGCCGAGCCGCAGCGCATGGTCGCTCCAATCGCCTTTGGGCGATCGGGGCGCCGAGGATTGCTCGATTTTCCGGGCCAGCCGGCCAAGGCGAAAGACGTTGTCGGTCCAGTCGCCGGCCGGCTCGCCGGCGGCCCTCAACCGCCGTTCCAGCCGCGCCTTCAACGCCGCGGCGTTGCGCCGTTCGTGCTCGGTCGCACCGTTGTCGGCGAGCACCGCAACGACGGCCCGCAATTTCCGGCGAACATCCGCGACGGAACCGATGGGCATGACGAGAGGCTATTCGGGCTCGGTGAATTCGAGCTTCTCGGAGAGACCGTAGCTTTCGGCGAGCTGCTGCAACCTATACCAGGTCGCGTCTTCGACCTCGATGCCGTCGCGGCTGCGCTGCTCTTGCCGGCGATACTCGATCTCGCCCGGGTAGAGGACGCCGCTGCTGCCTTCGGCGGGCGGCGTCGCCTTCAGATAGGCGACGAACTCGCCGACTTCTTTCTTGAACGCGTCGAGCGGCCGGAAAGCGGCGACGTTGAACACCGCCATAAAGCAGCCATCGTTGTGTCGGCCGCTCGGCTCGACGCCGAAGCCGAGGCCGGTCAGCAAGCCGCACAGGATTTCGACGATGACGGCAAGCCCGGTACCCTTGTAGCCGCCCTCCGGGCCGCCCAGCGGCAACAGGGCACCGCCCTGGCGAAGCTGCCGCGGGTCGTTGGTCGGGCGCCCGTCCCTACCGATTACCCAGCCGTCCGGCACCGGTTCGTTGCGCGCCACGGCGAGCGCGATCTTGCCGGCCGCCGCTGCCGAGGTCGCCATGTCGAGATAGAGCGGCCCGTCGAGATCGGAGGGGATCGCGATCGAGATCGGGTTGGTGCCGAGCCGCGCCTCGCGCCCGCCGAACGGTGCCACCGCCTTTGGCGAGCGCCCGGAATCGGCGGTGACGAGCCCGATCATGCCAGCTTGCGCCGCCATTTGCGTATAGCTCGACAGCCGGCCGATATGGCCCTGGCGGAACACCGTGGCGGCGGCGACGTTCGCGCTCTTGGCCTTGTCGATGGTCAGCCGCATCGCCCGCTCGTTGGCGACATAGCCGAACCCCCAATGCCCGTCGACGACGGTCGTCGTCGGCGATTCGCGGACGATCGTCCAGGGCGCCCCGGGCACGATATGGCCGGCCTTGATCCGGTCGATATAGGTCGGGATCTGGATCACGCCGTGCGAATCATGGCCGACGAGGTTGGCGCCAACGATGTGGCGCATGACGAGTTCGGCCTCGTGCGTCGGCGTTCCGGCCGCCTCGAACAGCGCCTGGCCGATCTCGATGAGCCGCTCGGCCGCAATCTTCGGCATTTCGGTCTCCCTAATGCGCCGCCGCAAAGCCGGCGGGGTCGACTTTCATTCCGTAGAAGCGCTGCGGATTGTCGAAGAAGATCTTGCGCTTCAGCGCCTCCGACAGGTCGTTGCGATCGGCTAGCGTCGCCACCGCGTCGGGAAACTGGCCGTCCCAATGCGGATAGTCGGAGGCGAAGAGGATATTCTCGGCCGGAAAGAAATCCGGGACGTAGCGCAGCGTCCTCTCTTCCGGCTCACAGGACACGAACACCCGGCCGCAGGCCATGTATTCCGACGGCTTGCCTTTGAGGAGCGGCGCATCGAACGGGCGGAATTCGTATTCCTCGTCCATATGCTCGATCCAGAACGGGACCCAGCCGATCCCGGCTTCGAGAAACGCGACGCGCAACTCCTGGTATTTTTCGAGGAGCCCGCTATAGATCACCGCAGTGCAGGCGATCAGCTGCTCCGGCGCGTGTGACAGCGTGTGCACCTGCAGGAAATTGTCGAAGTGGCACAACGGGTCGAGCGTGTCGCTGCCGGAGGCGTGAAAGCCGATCGGGACGCCCTGGCGGGCGCATTCCTCGTAGAACGGCCAGAAATCCTGATCGTAGGTGTTGACCATGACCCCGACGGCGCCGAGCCTTCCGACTGCGCGCTGCATCTCGTCGATCGCCGCCCTGACGTCGACATGCAGCGGCACGATCGCGACCCCCTTGAGCCGCCTGCGGTCGGCGGCGCACCAGTCGTAGAGCCAGTCGTTGTAGGTGCGGCACAAGGCGACCGCGTAATCGCGCTCGCGCACCCGTGTCAGGTTCAGCCCGCCGGTCGGGTAGATGATCTGCAGGTCGATGCCTTCGCGGTCGTTGTCGGCGAGGTTCTGCGCCGGGGTCGGCGGCCGCTTGCCGGCCAGGCTGCCGTTTTGCGTGCGATCGAAATTGTCGGTCGGGTAGATCGTCGCGCGCTGCCGGTATTCCGCCGGCAAGCGCTCGCGGTAGACCGGTTCGTAATCGACCGCATGCCCATCGGCGTCGATTATCACCATTCCGTTTTTCATCGGACCCACCTCCGTCGGGTCGGAAAGCACTCTATAGCATGCCGGGCCGGCCGCCATGCGCGGATCAAACCGGGGCGTCGTCGCTCGACGGCTTCAGGAATTTGTAGACCGAGGAACAATCTTCGCGTCCGAGGCCATGCGAGGAGGCCAGGCGATAGAGCTGCTGGGCGGCCGGTGCCACGACGACCGGCACCCGCTTGTCGCGCGCCGCCGTAACCGCGAGGCCGAGATCCTTCGCCATGAGGTCGGTCATGAAGCCGGGCGCGTATTGCCGGCTCGACGCCGCGTTGTCGACGATGCCGGGAACCGGATGCATATGCTGCATGACCCAGGTGGCGCCGGACGACTTGCCGATCACCGCGTTCAGGACCTGCGGATCGACGCCATAGGCCTCGCCGATCCGGAACGCCTCGGAAACAGCGATCAGCGCCGCGCCGGCAATCAGGTTGTTGCACAGCTTGGCGACCTCGCCGGCGCCGTTGGCGCCGACATGGATGATGTTGGCGCCCATCGCGGCGAGCGCCGGCCGCGCCTCTTCGAGATCCCCGGCGTCGCCGCCAACCATGATTGCCAAGGTGCCGGCAGCGGCACCGCCGACGCCGCCCGACACCGGTGCGTCGAGAAACCGCACGCCGCGCTCCTTGAGCCGCGCCGCGAGGCGCTGCGAGGTGCCGGGGTCGATCGTCGACATGTCGATGCAGAGCCGCCCCGCAGGCACCCATTCGCCGATCCCGTCGGCCCCCCAATAGACGGCTTCGACATTGGCCGAGGAGGGCAGCATCGTGATCATCAGGTCGCCGGTCGCCGCCGCCTCGCGCGCCGAGCCCGCGCGCCTGCCGCCGAGCCGCACCGCGGCGTCGAGCGCCGCCGGGACCACATCGAAAACGGTGAGGTCGAACCCCTTTTTGACGAGGTTCGCCAGCATCGGCTGGCCCATCGTCCCGGTGCCGATAAAACCGATTTTCATCCTTGCCTCCGCGGATCGAAACGCCGACCGAATGAGTGCGCGGCGGCCGGCCGCCCCGCCGGCGGCCGGTGTTCGCCGCCGCCCTGCGCGATCGGGCGGCCATGCGTCTCGATCCCGAGGAAGAAAAAAGCGAGGGCGACCAGCAGCATGTTGGCGGCGAGGAAGACAAACGCCGGCAGCACCGCGGCGCCCGTCGCCTTCGGCGAGACGATGTTGCTGGAGCCGGCGATCAGCGCCAGGGCGAGCGGCCCAACGATCTTGCCGATGCCGTTCGCCGCCTGTCCGAGCCCGGAAGACCGCGCCCCGAGCCGCACGCCGTATTGCTCGACCGTGTAGGGGGCCAGGTTCGAAAACCCGCCCTCGCAGAAAAACGCCGAGGCGGCAATCAGCACGACCATGACAGGGAAGCCGGCGACGATTGCGTCGTGGTAACAGCCGGCGGTCGCGAGACAGAGCGTCGCCAGCAGGCCGAACGTCACGCCCAGCGCGCGCCGCCCGACCAGTGGTGCGACCAACGACACGAGGATCTTGCCGGTCACCGCACTCGCCGCGACCGTGACGAAATACCTCGCGGCCTGGCCGACCGGTACGCCCAGCACCAGGGCGACGATCGTCGGTCCCCACAGGTAATAGCCGTAGACCGCAGTCGATGAGCCGCCCCAGATCAGGACGGTCTGCCAGAAGAGCTGCGGGTCGGCATAAAGCTCCGCGATGCTGCCGCGCGGTGCCGCCGCCGGCCGCGTTGTCGGCAGCGGAACGCTGTCGCCGGCGATGTCGAGCTGCCGCGCCACCAGGTCGCGGGCTTCGCCGAACCGCCCTTTGGCCATCAGCCAGCGCACCGATTCCGGCACAAAGACCCACACAAGGACACCCGGGACGACCGGGACGATGCCGAGCATCGCCACGCCGCGCCAGCCGAGCCAGCCGAGGAGCACCGCCGAGGTGTAGGAGGCGAGCAAAGTGCCGACGCTGGCGAAGACGACGTAAAAGCTCGTGACCCCGGTGCGCAGCCGCGTCGGGGTCAGTTCGACGACGATGGTCAGCGCCGGCGTCACCGCCGCCGCCAGACCGAAGCCGACGAGGATGCGCAAGGCCGCGAGCCAACCCCAGGCGCCGGTCGGCACGGCTCCGATCAGCCCGGCGCTCAGCGCGCAAATCAGCGTTCCGGTCACGATCTGTAATTTGCGCCCCCACAGATCGGAGAGGCTGCCCCAGAGCAGCGCGCCGGCGATGGCGCCGAGGCCGCCGCCATAAAGGATCAGCGCCGACTGGCCATAGGTCAGGTGCCATTGCGGCCCGATCACGGCGAGGATGAAGGCGATCAGGAAGAAGTCGAAGAAATCGAGCACCGTGATCGCCGCCAACAGCGCGAAGCTCAGCCAATAGCGGCGGTTGAGCGGCGCCCGGTCGTAAACCGAGAGGAGATCCTCGGCTGTGTGCATCGTCATGCGTTCTCCCTGGCGGTGCCGGCCGAAGCGAGCCGGCGAGCCGGTCGCCCTTTCCTGCCGCGCACCGAAACGAAACCGCGTCGCCGGGTCAAGCCCTCGGCGATGCGCCAGCCGCATGCCACGACACCTTTCGCCGCGGCGATCGGTCGGCACGCGCGTCTCCTCCCTGCCGCCCTGCCCAAAACCGGCAAAAATTCATCGACGCCCGGAGAATCACTCCAACTTGTTGATAACACGAGATTATTCCGGTGGTGGGCGAGCTCTGGGCAAGGGGCAAAAAAGGTGTCTCTGAGGGAAGGGCAGGGAGGCAAAATGGCCGCTATTCCTCCCCGCGGCAACAAGCGGCTTCTGTTGTGTAGATCGCAATATTGCATATCCGCCGCTTGCAAGCTCGACCTGTGGCGCACTATTTCTATCTCGCCAGTTCTCGTGGGAAATGTCGCATATTAACTGGCAAATTTTGTGTATTGGCCGAGGAGACGGCGATGACCCGCATCCATGTGCTGCACGAGAACGCGGCCTGGCTCGAACCCTTGGCTCGGGCCCTCGACGGGCATGGCTTGCCCTGGGAGGAATGGTTTCTCGACGGCGGCGTCTTCGACCTGTCACCATCGCCGCCCGACGGCGTTTTCTTCAGCCGGATGAGCGCCTCGTCGCATACGCGCGAGCATCGCTACGCCGCCGAGTTGACGGCGTCGGTCCTGGCTTGGCTCGAACGGCATGGGCGCCGGGTCGTCAATGGCGGTCGGGCGCTCGATCTCGAAATCAGCAAGGCGCGGCAGATGGCGGCGCTCGAAACGGCCTGCCTGCGCACGCCCGACACCGTCGTCGTCGCCGGCGAGGACAGGCTCGTCGCCGCGGCAAGGCAGCGCTTCGCCGACGGTTCATTCATCCTCAAGCCGAACCGCGGCGGCAAGGGGCTGGGCGTGCGATATTTCGAGCGGCCGGCGGCGCTCGCCGATTTTCTCGGCAGTGCGGATTACGAGCCGCCGATCGACGGATTGCATCTGCTGCAGCAATACATTCGCGCGCCGCAGCCGGTGATCACCCGCGCCGAGTTCATCGGCGGCCGGTTCCTCTATGCCGTCGAGGTCGATACGAGAGGCGGCTTCGAATTGTGCCCGGCCGATGTCTGCGCCGTCGGCGACGCTTTCTGCCCAGTCGAACCGGAAACCGCGGAACCGCGGGCCAAATTCACGATCGTCGACGGCATCGATCCGGCGCTGCAGCGCCGTTACGAGGCGTTTCTCGCGGCGAACGGCATCGCCGTCGCCGGGATCGAGTTCATCGTCGACGCCGACGGCACGATCTACACCTACGACGTCAATACCAACACCAACTACAACGCCGAGGCCGAAGCGCAGGCCGGTCGATCCGGCATGGACGCTCTCGCCCGCTATCTCGGCGCCGAACTCTCGCGCCATTATCCGCGGCACGCTGCCGCCGAGTGAGCGGCACGCACCGGCGCCGCGACCGGGCGGGCCCAATCCGGCATCGAGCGCCCCCCGATCGCGCGAAAGGCCGGGGGTTGAAGCCGTCCGACGCAGGCCGGCGCGGCCGCGATCAGCGCCGCCGCAGCACAGCCGCGGGACCGGCCCGCGACCCTCGCTGCGCTGAGGGAATTTTGTCCATTTTTGGCCGTCGCAAACCCCCGCAGGCCACACACCGCTTATTGATAAGAAACGGAAACATGACGAAGACGCGCATGCTGACGGCGATTTCCTGAGGGATTTGCTGAGGGACTTTCGGCACCGGTCTGAGCGAATTTCTGGCCCAGCTCTGAGGGATCTCGGGGCCGCCGGCGCGGCCGCCTGTCGCGGCCGCAAACCAGGGCCTGCCGGCCGGCCTCTCCGTGCTATCATAGCAATAGATACCACATTGCTGCCGGATTGGCAACGGCTTTCTCCGACACGCGGCGCAGGGCGGAAATGCGCCAACGCATTCCGCCGATTTGCATCAGCGGGCTCCTGTCGTTACTGCCGCGATGCCGGTGTTGCGTCCGCCCCGGGCGCGGTGCCGACTACCCGGATGACGTAGGTGTGTTTCGGCCCCCGCGCTCCGATGTGATCCATGGCCATCGGGTCGTCGGGCGCCGTTATCGTGAATTGATCCTCGCCCAGGAACCCCGGGTTCGGCCGGTACATGACGGCCGTTCCATAGAATGAGTTGCTGCACCCGGTGCGCGGCAGGGCGCCCCCCTCGGCGGTGACGAATTGGACCTGGCCATGCACGGGCGGGGTCACGAGTTCGAGGGTCGGGATGAACCGCGGCGAGCAATTGTTGTTTGCATTGCGCCGCCAGTTCCCGAACCACGCGATCTTGCTGTCGGCATCGCGCGGCACGTGGCGGTATTGCACCGCGGGTGGGGCCGTTTGGCCCCGGACTTCGTCGTGCGCCACATAGAGGATCAGCGGTAGTGCGACGAGCATACCTGCGACAGTCGCGCGCTTCATCCCGTCCTCCAAGGCTTTGCGACCAAGGAAACCCCGAAGATATCGGTGGCTGGGACGGGCGGGTGTGAAACGGTTCACGGAATAAGAATTCCCGGCCCGCTGGCGTGCGGCATCGATGATGGTGCCGCAACACGCTCATTCCGTTAGGATTGGCGGATGGCAAATCACGACCTGTCGCTCGACGACACTCTCGGCGAGATCGCGGCCGCGGCTTCGCTCGAGGCGCTCGAAGAGATGCGCGTCCGCGTGCTGGGCCGGCGCGGCAGCCTGACCTTGGCGATGCGCGAGCTGGGTGCGCTCGATCCGGAAGCGCGGCGCCGCACCGGGGCCGAGCTGAACGCGCTCAAGGAGCGGATCGCGGCGGCGCTCGCCGCGGCGTCGGACCGGCTCGGCCGCGCCGCACTCGCCGAGCGGCTCGCCGTCGAACGCGCCGATGTGACCTTGCCGGCGCCGCCGGCGCAGACCGGCCGCATCCACCCGATCAGCCAGACGATCGACGAGATCGTCGCGATCTTCGGCGAAATGGGTTTCGCGCTCGCCGAAGGGCCGCATATCGAAGAGGATTTTTACAACTTCACGGCGCTCAACATCCCGCCCGAACACCCGGCGCGGCAGGAGCACGACACCTTCTACCTGCCGCCGCGGGCCGACGGCAGCCGCCTCGTGCTGCGCACCCATACCTCGCCGGTGCAGATCCGCACGATGCTGGCCGAGCGCCCGCCGATCCGCATCATCGTACCGGGCCGGACCTTCCGCTCAGACCATGACGCAACCCATTTGCCGAATTTCCAGCAAGTTGAGGGGCTCTGCATCGATCGGACAACCCATATGGGCCATCTGAAGGGCTGCCTTGTTGAGTTCCTCCGCGCCTTTTTCGGTCTCGACGATCTGCCGGTCCGTTTTCGGCCGAGCTACTTCCCGTTCACCGAGCCGTCGGCCGAGGTCGACATTGGCTGCTCGCGCAAGGACGGCAAGCTCACGATCGGCGCCGGCGGCGACTGGCTCGAAATCCTCGGCAGCGGCATGGTGCACCCGAAGGTGCTGCGCAACTGCGGCCTCGATCCCGAAGAATTCCAGGGTTTCGCGTTCGGCATGGGGATCGAGCGCGTGGCGATGCTGAAATACGGCATTCCCGATGCCCGCTCGTTCTACGAGTTCGATCTGCGCTGGCTCAAGCATTACGGCTTCCTGCCGCTCGACATACCCTCGCTGGTGCGCGGGCCGCTGACCGGGGCCGCCGGCCTATGAAGACGACCCTATGAAGACGACCCCATGAAGACGACCCCATGAAGACGACCCTATCCTGGCTCAAAACGCATCTCGACATCGCAGCGCCGCTCGACGCGATCGTCGAGCGCCTCGTGATGCTCGGCCACGACGTGGAAGGGGTCGAGAACCGGGCCCTCGGCCTCGAACCGTTCACGGTCGCCGCGGTCGTTTCGGCCGAGCGCCATCCGAATGCCGATCGGCTGCAGCTGTGCCTCGTCGATACCGGCGAGGCCTGCGTCCAGGTCGTGTGCGGCGCGCCGAATGCGCGGGCCGGCATGAAGGGCGTCTTCGCCCCGCCCGGCACGGTGATCCCGCGCACCGGTGCCTTGTTGAAGGAGACCGTGATCCGCGGCGTCGCCTCCTCAGGCATGCTGTGCTCGGCCTATGAGCTGGGCCTCGGCGACGACCGCGACGGCATCATCGAGCTCGCGCCCGACGCGCCGCTCGGCATGCGCTATGCCGACCTCGTCGGTCTCGGCGATGCGGTCATCGACATCAAGGTGACGCCGAACCGCGCCGACTGCCTCGGGGTGCGCGGCATCGCCCGCGATCTCGCGGCGGCCGGCCTCGGCCGGCTGAAGCCGCTCGATGCGCACCCGGTGCCGGGCCGCTTTCGCTCGCCGATCGCCGTCCATATCGAGGACCGGGGGTCCTGCCCGCTGTTTCTCGGCCGGCATATCCGCGGGCTGAAGAACGGGTCGAGCCCGGATTGGCTGCGCGCCCGGCTCGAGGCGATCGGGCTGCGGCCGATCTCGGCGATCGTCGACATCACCAATTTCCTGACCTTCGACCTCGACCGGCCGCTGCATGCCTTCGATGCCGGGCGGCTCGCCGGCGACCTGACGGTGCGCTTCGCCCTTTCGTGCGAAACCTTGCTGGCGCTGAATGGCCAGAAATATGCGCTCGACCCGGAGATCACCGCGATCGCCGATGCGCAGGGCGTGCAGAGCCTCGGCGGCGTCATCGGCGGCGAGGCGACCGGCTGTACCGAGGCGACGACCGAGATCTTCATCGAGGCGGCGTTGTTCGACCCGGTGCGCACCGCCGCGACCGGACGCCGGCTCAATATCGCGAGCGACGCGCGCTATCGTTTCGAGCGCGGTCTCGACCCGGCCTTTGTCGCTGACGGCCTCGAAATCGCGACGCGCCTCGTTCTGGAATTGTGCGGCGGCGAGGCGTCCGAGATCGTCGCCGCCGGCGCCGTTCCCGAATGGCGGCGACGCTATGTGCTGCGCGCCGGTCGCATGCAGAGCCTCGGCGGCCTCGAGGTGGCGCCGGCGGAGCGTCGCGCGATCCTCGAAGCCCTCGGCTTTGCCGTCGAAACCCTGGCCGGCGGCGACCTGTCGGTCGAGCCGCCGTCCTGGCGCCCCGACATCGAAGGCGAGGCCGACCTCGTCGAGGAGGTGTTGCGGGTCAAGGGCTACGACCATATCGCGGCCGTGCCGCTGCCGCGCGAGGCGCCGCTGCCGCGCCCGGCATTATTGCCGGCGCGGCGGCGCAGCGAACTCGTCCGCCGCAGCCTTGCGGCGCGCGGCCTCGTCGAGACTGTGACCTTTTCCTTCATTTCGACGGCCGAGGCCGAGCTGTTCGGCGGCGCCATGCCGGAATTGCGTCTCGTCAACCCGATCAGCGCCGAGCTCGACGCGATGCGGCCGTCGATCGTGCCGGGCCTCGTCGCCGCCGCCCGGCGCAATGCCGACCGTGGCTTCGCCGATCTGGCGCTGTTCGAGCTGGGGCCCGTCTATCGGGACGATACGCCGGCCGGGCAGGCGCTCGTCGCCGCCGGTCTGCGCGCCGGCCGCACCGGGCCGAAGCATTGGCGCGCACCGGCTCGGGCGGTCGACCTCTTCGACGTCAAGGCCGACGCGCTCGCCGCTCTCGCGGCGATGGGGGCGCCCTCGGAAAGCATTCAATCCGCCGCCGATCCGCCGGCCTGGTACCACCCCGGCCGGGCGGCGAGCCTGCGGCTCGGGCCGAAACTCTTCGGCCATTTCGGCGAACTGCACCCGGCCGTACTCGGGGCGCTCGACGCGAAGCCGCCGATCGCCGCCTTCGAGGTGCTGCTCGACGCGGTGCCGGAGCCGCGCGCTGCCCGACCGGCGCCCCCCGAGTGGTCGGTGTTCCAGCCGATCGAGCGGGATTTCGCCTTTGTCGTCGAGCACGACTTGCCGGCCGAAAGCCTGCTGCGCGCCGCCCGCGGCGCCGACCGCGAGCTCGTCGCCGAGATCCGGTTGTTCGACGTCTACGAAGGCGATGGCCTGGCCGACGGCAAGAAGTCGCTCGCGATCACGATCGTCTTGCAGCCGCGCGACCACACCCTGACCGACGCCGAGATCGAAGCTTTCGCAACGCGGCTCGTCGCCCGCGTCGAAAACGCGACCGGCGGGAAATTGCGCGGCTGAGGCACGGCGCCGCTCACCTGGCGGAATGCCGTCTGGTCGCGCACTTGGTCCTGCGCGGCAATCACTCATTACCCGCGTCGGCGCGGTGATCCAATAAAAGGCAGTACCTCGCCCCAGAAAGTAGGTTGAGCGATAATTCCCCTTCCCAACCTTTTCACAGGGGGCTGGAATGAGGCGGCTGCTGCTGACGTTGCTGACGCTCGCGGCTGTTGCGAGCGTTGGCGGGTCCGTATCGGCGCAGACTACCGGCGTGGTCCTCATGCATGGCAACACTGACTTGCCGGATGGGACCATTTCCCTGCTGGCTGCCGCAATCAAAGGTGCGGGGTATCTGGTTGAAACGCCCGAGATGTGCTGGTCGCATCGCCGCAGGCGCGATCGGACATTCCTGGATTGTCTGGCTGAATTGGAGGCACCGATCGCCCGACTGACCAGCCGTGGCGCCCGCGCGATCGTAGTGGCCGGCATGAGCCAAGGCGGGCTTGGGGCGATCGTATTCGGCGCACGACGCTCAGGTCTTGCTGGCGTTATCGCGCTCGCCCCGAACGGCGCTCCGGAGCGGCTGGTAAATCTCTTTCCGCAGATCTCAGAGAGCGTGGCCCGCGCCCGGGCGATGGTCGCCGAACGCCGTGGCGATGAACGCGCCAGCTTCACCGACCTAAACATCCGCGGGCCATTCTCAATCGAGACGACGCCGGCGATTTATCTGAGCTTTTTCGATCCTGCCGGGCCTGCCAACATGTTCGACAACATCAGCCGGCTGCGCGCGCCGCTCTTGTGGGTTTCGGGCACCGCGGATCGCAGCCAATCCGGGTTGGAGTACGCCTTTATGGAAGCGCCCACTAATCCATTGAACCGCTACATTATTGTCGCCGCCGACCATCTCGGGACGCCTACCGCTGCCAGGGAAGCCGTGCTGGCTTGGTTGAGGGAATTGCGGTAGCAGGCTCAGATTTGGGACGCGACGGCGCTGCTCGGCCGAGGTGCTTTATCAGGTGGCAAAGGCGCGGGGCGAATCGCTTAAACAGTTCGTGTTCTTCTTCGGGTGACATAGCAGCGAGTGCGACCGGTGCCGATTGTTGCGTATTTTGTCACAATACTATCTTTATGTAAAGAATACTGGTAAGACAGCTAACGACTGCATGCATTGAGTGAATTGCAAGTAGGTAGTGCAATTCATATTTCCGGTAACACCGCACCGCCCAAGATTGCGACCGTTGACGCAATTTCTGATTTCAGTGCCGTCTGATATTGTGGCACGAACCATCTGGATTGTCAGAAGCAGAGGTTGTTTTTCAAGGACCGGGACTGGCTGCCCAACCCAAGCGTCCAAATCTGCCTGTCGGACCGCCCTGACCGGCTGCGCTTATCTACCTGTCGGAGCCGTCCACACGACGCTGTCATCGACGGCGTAGAGCCGGCATTGCTGTTGGGCGCGCTCGGCGCATCGGGTCAGCGCCCGCCACGCGGCGTCCGGGACCAGCGATGAACTCCCGGCCGAGACCCGGCTCGAGGGCGCGATCGCGAACGCCCGCGGTGACGGTGCCGCAAGAAAGCGGCGGTATAGATCCCGGCCGGCTTCGCCGATGCCGGGCAGCTTTGTGTCGTCCATAATCGCCGCATAGCCGGATGGCGGCGGGGTAGGCAGGATCGTTTGCCGGATCTGTTGCTGATCGCTGCTATGGACCAGGGTCGTCGAGGTCGCGACGCCGAGCTCGAGCGCGGTCTTGGGGATGCGTTCGCAATCGAAAATCCGCGGATGACCAGGCTCGGTGCCCTGGCACATAAAGGTCGAATATCCGCCGATATTGACCAGCGCCGGGTTGTAGAAATGAATGAGCCCGGTTCCGTGCGGGATGTTGATCCAGCGCTCGACCAATGCCGGGTCGGCCTTGCCGTCGGAATAGCGGATGATCCAATCCTTGAGGTGCAGTTCTGCGACATAAGCGCCGTTCAAATCGCCGTTGCGGTCGTAATGGCCGTGAAACCCGATCTGCGTGTATTCGGGTGGATAGTCGTCGGTAAAATAGCGCGCCTTACCGCCGAGATACAGCCTTGAGCAGGATGAATAACAATAGCCGGAGACCGCGGTCTGCAGCGACTTCCGGCGAAACAGTTCGCCCAAATGATAGCCTGTCGGCGCATCGCCACCCGGCGAGTTGCGCAGGATCACGATCTTGATATACGGTTTTAAGGCGAGCGTGCCGGCGACCTCTTCATAGTCGCGCGCGGCGATAGGACCGCTCAAGATCAGCTGATCGCCAGCGACCGTTATTTCCATTGCTCGCGCCAATGATGGCAGCAGGAGGCAAGCAAGAGTTGCGATTACTCGAACCAATCGTCTTGGCATTCGGGAAACACCATCAGCTGTCCGTGATTTACCCCTGGACAAAACGTTTCATCGCATCCCCCGCAACCGCCAGTGGATCATATTATGCCGGGCGTTTCCAAACAGCAGGGTCAAAAGCCGCCCTCGCGTCGGTGGCCCGGATGGCCGCTTTCCACCATTTCGGACCTTCACGCCGCTCAGGTCCGCACGTAATGGAAAGGGGTCTTCATTTCTGATTTGACCCCGTGATACCGTAATTTGAATTTGAAGAAGTCGGCGCGTGAGGTTACGTGAATTGGGCATAAGGACGGCAAGAGTTGAACGAACCGGCAATCTGAACATTGGAGGCGAACATGGTCGACGAAGCCAAGTTGCACCAGTTTATCGGCCAGATGCTCGGCGATCTCGGCGGCGCAGCGAGCATCGCGATGGTCCGGATGGGGGACACACTGGGACTATACAAGGCGCTGCATGCCAAGGGGTCAATGACGGTGGCGGAACTTGCCGCCGAAGCGAGGGTTCACCCCCGCTACCTGCGCGAATGGCTGTCGCATCAAGCGGCATCGAACTATCTCTCCTACGATCCGGCCACGGAAAAATTTACTCTTCCAGAAGAGCAGGCGATGGTCTTCGCCGACGAGGACAGCCCGGTCTATTTAGCGGGTGCGTTTGACGTGATGGCAGCGATGCTCGACAACCAGCCAAAGGTCGAGGCGGCCTTCCGGACTGGCGATGGGGTCGCGTGGGGCGATCAGGCCGGATGCTTGTTCTGTGCGGCGGCGCGATTTTTCCGACCCGGCTACCACAACAATCTGGTCAGTGCATGGCTACCAGCCCTTGACGGCGTCGTCGACAAGCTTAATCGCGGTGCCAAGGTGGCCGATGTCGGATGCGGACACGGCTTATCTACCATCATGATGGCCAAGGCATTTCCGAACTCGCAATTCATCGGCTACGACTTCCATCCCGGGTTCGATCGATTTGGCCCGTGAGCACGCCAGCTCGCATGGCGTCGTGCAGAACGCGCGTTTCGAGGTTGGTACGTCAAAGGATTTTACGGAGACTGGATTGGACCTCGTCACCTTTTTCGACTGTCTGCACGACATGGGTGATCCCACCGGCGCCGCCGCGCATGTCCGCCAGTCGCTGAAGCCGGACGGTTCGTGGATGATCGTCGAGCCGATGGCTGGCGACAGCCTCGAACAGAATTTGAACCCGGTCGGCCGGCTCTATTACGCCGGATCGACGATGATCTGCGTTCCGACCTCGCTGTCGCAGGAGGTCGGCGCCGCGCTCGGCGCCCAGGCAGGAGAGGCGAAGCTTCGCGAGGTCATTACCGCGGGCGGGTTCAGTACCGTTCGGCGCGCTACCGAGACGCCATTCAACATGGTGCTCGAAGCGCGGCCGTAGCGGGTTCGACGCTGAACTGCCGTTCCAAAAGGTCGGGTCGCCTGTGAAGATGGTGCCCCGCGAACGGGGGGAATTGGCGCACTTCAGCCGGCGCGGCACCTGTTCGGTAAGCGCACGGGCTGGGGGTGATCGTGTTGGATCACACGCTGCTCGGGGCGCGAAAGGCGTTTGTCCTTGTCCGAGATGCTCAGCAGGGCGATCGTGTAGCTGAATAGGCGCGCTGGCTCCCGGCGGCGAGCGAAGCGGTATCGCGCGAGGCGTCGAAGAGCGCTCTGCGGCCGGAAGTGGCGACGAATAGGCAGCAGGGAGAAGCACATGATCAGCCCACCGGAACATGTGATCGAGTTGATCTTCGGCCGCTGGCGCAGCCAGATTTTTATGCCGGCGCGGCACTAAGGATCCTAGCAAAAATAACTTGAACAATATGGGTGAGTTCGCCACCCTCTGGGTATGGCGGATAGCGAGATAATTGCGGGCAAGTATCGAGCGCTGGCGGATCGGCTGGACGAGGCGACGCTGCGTCTGTGGGCGGCGACCGAGGCGCGCACCCTTGGCCGTGGCGGCGTGAGCACGGTGGCGAAAGCCATCGGGATGTCACGCACCACCATCTATGCCGGTTTGGAAGAGCTGGGATCGCGGAAGCCATCCCCGGTATCGACGTCCTCTTTGGCGGTTGATGCGGCCGGCAAGCGCCGTATTCGCGCCAAAGGCGGCGGACGAAAGAAGCTGACGGACAAGGATTCGACCCTTCTGCGAGATCTTGATGCGCTGGTCGAGCCCACGGCGCGCGGCGATCCGCAGTCGCCGCTGCGGTGGACGTGCAAGAGCACGCCGCGACTTGCGCAGGAATTGGCCGGACAGGGTCACGCGGTCAGCCAACGGAGTGTTTGTGACCTTCTGGCACAACTCGACTACAGCTTGCAGTCGACGCGTAAAACGCGAGAAGGCGGCCAACATCCTGACCGGGATGCCCAATTCCAGCACATCGCGAGCACGGCTGCGCAGTACCAGGCGGCCGGCAATCCGGTGATTTCCGTCGACACCAAGAAAAAAGAGCTGGTCGGCGACTTCAAGAACAGCGGCCGGGAATGGCGGCCAACCGGCGATCCCGAGCCAGTTCGCGTCCATGATTTCATCGATCCGGAACTCGGCAAGGTGGCGCCGTACGGCGTCTACGATGTCGCCGCCAATCAAGGTTGGGTGAGCGTCGGCATCGATCACGACACCGCCGAATTCGCCGTCGAAAGCATTCGCCGCTGGTGGAAAGAAATGGGTCACCCCCGCTATCCGAATGCGCCCCGACTGCTCATCACCGCCGATTGCGGCGGCAGCAACGGATATCGGGTACGCTTGTGGCGTCTGCAATTACAAAAGCTGGCCGACCAACTGAACTTGATCATCCAGGTTTGTCACTTGCCGCCAGGAACCAGCAAGTGGAACAAGATTGAGCACCGCATGTTCTGTCACATCACCAACAACTGGCGCGGCCGACCGTTGATCAGCCGCGAAGTCGTCGTCAACTTGATCGGCAGCACAACGACCGACTCAGGCCTCCATATCCGCTCGCAATTGGACGAAAATACCTATCAAGCCGGCATCAAGGTGTCCGACGAAGAGCTTGCCGAACTGGCGATCGAGCGCGACGCGTTTCATGGCGAGTGGAACTACCGATTGCGCCCTCGCGGGCTTCCAGACACCACATGAAGTGTTCAAGTTATTTTTGCTAGAGTCAGCGTGTTCGACCATCTTGCCGAGAACCGTGCGATCGATGCGCTGGTACTGGCGCAGCAGGTCGGCGCCGACCCGGCACTGCTCTACCGACTGTTGCGCGCGCTCGCGGCGATCGGTTTGCTTGCGGAAGACGACAGCAAAGGCTTCCGCTTGACTGAAGCTGGCGCGTTGATGCGCGAGGATCATCCACACTCACTCAAGGCCATGGCATCGCTCGAAGAAGGCCCGCAGCATTATGCGGTCTGGAAGCATCTGGTGCCGATCTTGCGCGACGGAAAGCAAGATGGGTTTCTTCGCGAATTCGGCGCGCGACTGTTCGACTACGTCCGTGTGAACCCAGCCTATGGCGCTGTCTTCAACCGGGCGATGACAAGCTATTCTGTGGTCGAGACACAATGGGCGCTCGTGGCGTTGGGGAGAGAGGATTTCTCGCAAATCCACACTCTGTGCGATGTCGGCGGCGGCCATGGCCATCTCGCTTGTGGGCTGCTCAATACCTATCCGCATCTCCAGGCGACCGTGTTGGATCTGCCCCAAGTCGTCAGCGAAACCGACCAGTTGTGGGCGCGCAAGCTCGGGTTATCCGAGCGCTGCCGCTACCTCGGCGGGGAGATGTTCCGCGAGGTGCCTCTGGCCGACGCCTATGTTCTAAAATCGGTGCTACACGACTGGAGCGATGACGAATGCGTGCGGATCTTGACCAACCTGCGCCGGGCAGCGGTTGGGGCGGGCCGCGTGTTCGTCGCCGATTTCGTCGTTCCTGGTCCTGAAGAACCGCATTTTTCCAAGCTCTTCGACATCCATATGATGCTCGCGCTCACCGGCCGCGAGCGCACCGCCTCTGAGTTTGCCGAGCTCATGGCCGCCGCCGGCTGGCGTTATGATGCGTGGCACAGGGTACCGAACGCCTTCCACAGTGTCGTCGCCGCGACTGCCGCTTGAATAGTCCCTGCCTGATCTGCCATGGGACCCGCGCCGTCGATATGCGTCATGATGACGGCGAGCCCAGGTCAACCTTTCCGTTCCCAGGGAATGCCCGTTATCGGCGCTGGGCTGTCGTTCAAGACCAACGGGTCGCGCCTCACGATCATGGCCCTCGCGCCGAGCCTTGAATTGCCATGGGAGGCGTCGGAGAGCACGGTTGCAGTGCCAAGGCCGATGCCCGATGCGGCGCCGGTGACGATCGCGGTCCTACCGGAGACCCGATCCTTGCGAACCCCTTTCTTGGTGCCTGAACGCGTCAGCCGACCGCATCGCGGAAGATACGCATGTAATTGCCGCCGGCGATCTTCGCGGCGTCCTCGGCGGTGAGCCGCCACGCAGCATCGCCGCGACGAGGAGCGGGTAGAGTCCCGACGCAGCCACGCGGATCGAACTGGTCGGTACCGATGCTGACATGATTGGTGCCGGTCCCTGCCGCTATGGGCCAACGACCGCACCGTCTGGGTGCCAAGGCGGGGGGAGCCGCCATCTCAGCAAATCCTTCGGGCCTGCATCCACTGCCGCGGAGTTCGGGAGCCGGTCTAGCTATTGGCCCCGCGGCTTCAATTTAACGGTCGCCCTATCCGGTTGCGGTTAATTCGCGGGCGGTGACGCTTTCCAGCCGGCGCAACCGGTCGAATAAGCGTTCGGGGGAAAGGCGGGCGTGGCCGCTGTCGAGGCAGGTGCGGAATTTGTCGAACAATTCGTGCTCCGAGAGAGGCCGCTCGGCGTGGCCGCGGGCACGGCGCACTTTGTCGCTCTCGATGCGCTCGCCGTTTACGAGCTCAACCGTAACCTGGTCCCACACCGAGGCACCGCTGACATCGGGGTTGTAGTCCCCGTTCGTGACAATAGCGACCTTCCGCATCAATTCCTGCACTTCTGGGCGGCGCACGAAGGCGTCGGTGTATTCGCCAAGGCTGGCGCGCCGCGCGATGACCGCGGCGGCCATCGCGAACTCCATGCTGAACTTGGCTTCAAGCCCGGTCTGCGGCGCGTGGTTGCGCAGGATCACGAAGTGTGTTCGGCTGATCGTCACGGTGATCCGGGCGATTTCCGCCGGCTTCAGCGGGCGTTTGGCAAGCAGGTCCAGCATGCCGTCGAGGGCGCGGTGGGTGCAGTAGCAGGCTGGGTACTTCTTGATGCTGATCCCTTGCCTGACGATCTGCCACTCCTCTCCGAGCGCCGGCACCGCCCCCTCGCGGTCCGCCCTGCCCTCCGGCGAGACGGCCGAGAGGAAGCCCTGCGGGTGTTCCAGGGCGTCGGCGGCGGCGGTGAAGCCGAGGCCGGCGAGGCGCGCCGAGACGACCCCGGCGTGGGCCGCGCGCCCGGCGTGGAACGGCTTCGTCGATCGTGCCGAAATTGGCCATGATGCCGCCCGTTTGCGATGCCGCCAGCGCGATCGCCATCGTCGCCTGCGCGGGTGAGAGGCGGCGCAATGCGGCGCACGCCGCCCCAGCGCCGATCGCGCCGAGATGCTGGTCGGGTGCCAGCCCTTGACGTGGTGATGGCCGGGGTCGCGGCGGGCCAGCTCGGCCCAGTCTTGTAGCCGGACATAGGCGGCGAACATCTCGCGCCCGCCGAGGTCCAATGTTTCGGCCTCGGCGAGGATCGCCGGCAACAGGACGGTCGAGACGTGGCCGCGGCAGCCGACATCGTCGTAGTCGAGTGCGTGCCCGGCAGTACCGTTGATCCACGCCGCTTCGGGCGCGGCCGCACCCTCACCCGAGAAATAGAGGCTGGCTGGGCCTGCCACGGGCGTCAGCCCCCGGCGCAGCAATTGCGGGGCGGGCTCCTGCGCTCCGGCGATTATCGTCGCCACCGTGTCGATGATGCCGGTGCGGGCGATCTCAACCGCCTCCGCCGACAAGCGCTCAAAAGTCAGGCTGGCGACAAACCGGCCGAGTTCCTGGGTCAGGGGCATGGTTTCCTCCGTTTCGTTGATTATGCTCCGGTTCCGCAGCGACGTCACCGCAGCGCAGGCGACCACCGGGCTTCGGTGAGCTGTACGGCGCCCGCCAGCACCCGGGGAGCGACGGCGGTGGGGATGCAATGCCCCTTTGCCGACATTCGTTCGACGTCTACTCCGGGCGCATCATAGGCTCCCACGCGTTATCTTTCGCGCGTACTATGCGCCGAAGACGAGCGCCGGAACGACACGATGGACATTGGCGGCTGGCTGCGGAGGCTCGGGCTCGAGCGATACGAGCACGCCTTCCGCGATAACGAGATCGATTGGGCAGTGCTGCCGAAGCTGACGGCCGACGATCTGAAGGACATCGGCGTCGCCGCGGTCGGCCATCGGCGCAACTGCTGGAAGCGATCGCGCGCTCGGCGCCTCGGCGGCCACCGCGACAGTGACGCGCGCGCAGGCCGGACGACGGCTGCCGCCGAGGCCGAGCGGCGGCAGCTGACGGTGATGTTCTGCGATCTGGTCGGTTCGACGCCGCTGTCGACCCGCTTCGATCCCGAGGATCTGCGCGAGATCGTCGGCGCCTACCATCGCTGCGTCACCGACACCGTCGGCCGCTTTGGCGGTTTTGTCGCCAAGTATATGGGCGACGGCGTGCTGTTTATTTCGGCTATCCCGAGGCGCATGAGGACGATGCCGAGCGCGCGGCCCGCGCCGGGCTCGCGGTCATCGACGCGGTCGGCCGGCTCGCCACACAAGAGCCGCTGAACGTGCGGATCGGCATCGCCACTGGCCTCGTCGTCGTTGGCGATCTGATCGGCGCGGGTGCGGCGCAGGAGCGGGGCGTGGTCGGCGAGACGCCAAACCTCGCCGCCCGTCTGCAGGCGCTGGCCCGGCCGGGCACCTTGGTCGTTGCCGACAGCACCCGGCGACAGATCGGCACCC
Organism: uncultured Alphaproteobacteria bacterium; assembly: GCA_963790875.1. Taxonomy (GTDB): domain Bacteria; phylum Pseudomonadota; class Alphaproteobacteria; order ATCC43930; family CGMCC-115725; genus AP-15. The sequence continues at coordinate 88,570 of CAWBQT010000007.1, read as the reverse complement.
TGTTCGAGATCGAGGATCTCGGGCCCCAGCCGCTCGCCGGTTTCGCCGAGCCACAGCCTGCCTGGCGTGTGGTCGGCGAGAGCGGGGTCGTCAGCCGCTTCGAGGCATTGCGTTCGGGGACCACACCGCTGGTCGGCCGCGACGAGGAGCTCGACCTCTTATTGCGGCGCTGGCAGCAGGCGAAGTCCGGCGAAGGGCGGGTGGTGCTGGTCTCCGGCGAGCCGGGGATCGGCAAATCGCGCCTGACCGCGGCACTGTCGCAACGCATCGAGACCGAGCCGCATACCCGACTGCGCTATTTCTGCTCGCCGCACCATCAGGACAGCGCGCTCTACCCCTTTATCGGCCAGCTGGAACGCGCCGCAGGGTTCACCCGCGACGACACGACCGCAACAAAGCTCGACAAGCTGGAGGCGCTGCTCGGCGACGGGGCGGAGCCGGGCGACCTCTCGTTGATCGCCGAGATGCTGTCGCTTTCCGGCGGCGAGCGCTTCCCGCCGCTCGACCTCAGCCCGCAGCGCAAGAAGGAGCGGACATTGGCGGCGCTGCTGCGGCAGCTCCAGGCGCTGGCGCGGCGGCAGCCGGTATTGATGATCTTCGAGGACCTGCATTGGATCGATCCGACCTCGCGCGAGCTGCTCGACCTTACGGTCGAGAAGATCACGGGCCTGCCGGTGCTGCTGGTCGCAACCTACCGGCCCGAGTTCCAACCGCCCTGGGTCGGCCAATCGCAGGTGACGGTGATCGCGCTGAACCGGCTCGGCCGCAACGAAGGGGCGACGCTCGTGCATCGGCTCGCCGGCAATCTCGGGGCGCTGCCGCCGGATATTGTCGACGAGATCGTCGAGCGCACCGACGGGGTGCCGCTCTTTGTCGAGGAATTGACCAAGGCGGTGGTCGAGGCCGGCGCCGATCGCGGCTATGCGTCGATATCCGCCGTGCCGCCGTCGTCGCTCGCCGTGCCTGCCACCTTGCACGCCTCGCTGCTGGGGCGCCTCGACCGGCTCGGCCCGGCGGCCAAGACTGTGGCGCAGGTCGGCGCCGCCATCGGGCGCGACTTTTCCTATGAGCTGCTGGCAGCGGCCGCGCCGCTCGCCGAGCCCGAACTGCAGGAGGCGCTGCGCCGCCTCGTCGAAGCGGGCCTGGTCTTCCAGCGCGGCGTGCCGCCGGCGGCCGAATATTTGTTCAAGCACGCGCTGGTCCAGGACACCGCCTACAGCACCTTGCTGCGCGGCCCGCGCCAGGCCTTGCATCGCCGGATCGCCGAGGCGTTGGAACAGCGGTTTCCGGACTTCGTCGAAACCCGGCCGGAGATCCTCGCGCATCACTACGGCGAAGCCGCCATCGCCGACAAGGCGATCACCTATTGGCACCTCGCGGGCAAATCGTCGGTGGCCAAATCAGCCGTGCGTGAGGCGACCGCGCAATTACGCCGAGGCCTCAGTCTGTTGGACGGGCTACCCGAAACTCGCGAGCGCAAACAGCTGGAGCTCGATATCCACGTCACCTTGACCGCAGCGCTGATGGCCGGCAAAGGCTACGCCGACCCTGAGGTCGCCGCCGCGCTGGAGCGAGCGAATCGGCTCGTGACCGAGACCGCGTCAGTCGGGACCCCGCTCCATTTCTCCGTGCTTTACGGGCTTTGGATCTCTAACTTCACCAGCGGGAATATTGCGGCCGCGCTCGAGCACGCCACCAACTTCCTGTCGTCAGCCCAATCGCAACCCTCGTCCGGCCCGCTCCTGGTCGGCCATCGCACCCTCGCTTTGTCTTTGATCGTATAGCGGCGATTACCGTGCAGCCCTCGCGCATTTCGAAACGGCCGCGTCGTTGTATCGGCCCGACGAGCATCGCGATTCCGCCTTTCACTATGGGCAGGACATCGGGGTCAGCGCCTTTGTCCAGTTGTCCTGGGCGCTTTGGCATCGCGGCTATCCTGATCAGTCCGCCCGAGCTGCCGATCGCGCGCTCGCATTCAGCCGGCAATTGGGACATGCCCACACCCTTGCCCACGCCTTTTGGTTCGCCGGCATGGCCGCGGTCTTCGCCCGAGATGTCGCCACCGTCTACGCCCACAGCAACGATTGCGTGGCGCTCGCGAGTGAACACGGATTCGCCCTATGGGCGGCCCTGGCCGGATTCTCCAGGGCTGGGCCGACGCCCAAAAGGGTGAAGCGACGACGGGAATTGCCCGCATCCGCGACGGTTTGGCCGCGGCCGAGGCGACCGGCACCCGCTTATCAGCACCGTTATTCCTCGCCCTGCTGGCCGAGGCGCTGGCGCTTGCCGGAAAAATAGAGGAAGGCCTTGCCACCCTGGACGACGCATTGGCAAAAGCGGCCGTCTCCGGCGCGAGGGGCTGGGACGCAGAAATTCATCGCTTGCGCGGCGAGCTCACCGCTCGCTTGCCATACCCCGATCCGGCGAAGGCCGAGGACTCGTTCCGCACCGCCCTCGCGATCGCCCGCGAGCAGGGCACGCGGGGCTACGAATTGCGCGCCGCCACGAGCCTCGCTCGGCTGTGGCGCGAGCAGGGCCGGCGCGGCGAGGCGCGCGACCTGCTGGCACCCGTCTACGGCTGGTTCACCGAGGGCTTCGACACCGCCGACCTGAAAGACGCCGCGCTCCTCTCCGAGCTGGCATGAGCAGCCGCCGGGCTGTCGGCGGTCTGGTGCGGATGACCGTTTCGTCCGCAACTCGACGATCCTGTGCGTGGCCACAAAGGTCCCTTGAGCGTCTCACATCTCGGTTCCAGCACAGCACTGCGGGCGGCTGGTTTCGGCGCATCCTCGTCGAGCCCTTTCGGATCGGGCTGCGCAGAAGGGGCCCAGGCGTCGAGTGGGTTCGGGTATGCCGCCGCCCTGTGCTTGCGGGTCGCGATTACAGACCCTTGTGGGCGAGCACGCCGCTCAGAAGCAGGACAGCAATGCAAAGCCGGCGCCGCCGGGGCCGCCGCTCGTCAGGCCACGGAAGCGCCTTGCGCTGCCGCCCACCCTTCTCGCGGATCGCTTGATCGGCCGGCGGTTCCGGCGCGAGCCCCGCGAGCCAATCGAGCGCGATCAGATGCGAGCGCAGCACGTAATCAGCGCGGTCGACGGCGGCCGAGCCGAGGGGCAGCGTCCGATGATCGTCATTGGATGAGCTGCCTTCGGACCGGCTGGGCATGTGAAAGCCGGGAGTGGTCGGGGGGGAACGGGCTGGGAGATCAGCGCGGATTCCGGGACCGCGGGAACGGACGAGCGGTCAAGCCGCAGGGGTTTTGACCGGCGCCGGTTTTGTGCTGGTCAAGGCGCTGTCGATCTCGTCGATCGTGCGGCCGCGCGTCTCGAAGCCGATGAACCAGACCGCGACGAGTGCCAGGATATACCAGGAGGCAAAGTAGTTCATGCCCGGGACCAGCGCGGCCGTGGTCGCTTGCGGACTGACGAGGTTCGACGAACCGGCGATAAGGGCCAGCCCGGCCGGACCGATGAACTTGCCGAGATTGCCGGCGCCGTAGGCCAGCCCCATGCCGCTCGCGCGCAGCCGCGAAGGCCAGATCTCGGCCATGTAGGGTCCGATGATCGAATAGCTGCCGCTGCCGAAGAACTGCTGCACCATGATCATCAAATAGAAGACCGAGACGCCGCCGAGGTACCGGGCGTGCCAATAGCCGGCAAGCGACATGGCAACCCCGGCGATTGCGCAGGTCAGCGCGATCGGAGACAGGCGCCCGATCGCGTCCGAGATCCACGAGCAGAAGAAGCGTCCGACGATCTGTCCGAGGCTGAGCCAGATAACGAGCCCCGAGGCCTGTGCCGGCGTCACATGCAGCACCATCACGAAGAGCGTCACCTGCCACAACAGGAACCCGGTGATGCCGGTGCCGCTCAAGCCGGTCAAACAGCCCGCTAAAACGCTGCGGGGATACTTGAATAGCTCGCGCCAGGCGAGGGGTTCGACCGGCGGTGCCGCCGGGGGCAGCTTGGATCTTTTCGGGGTCAACCATCAGTGCCCAAGCGAGCGATCGCCGCGCTTCAGCGAGGCGACCGGTTTGCATCAACCAATGCGGCGATTCCGGTACCCAGGCGCGGATCAGCAGGCTCAGTCCAGCCGGCAACAGCCCTATCGCGAATAGCCCACGCCAGCCCACATAGGCTTCGACATGCTGCCCGAGCAGCGCGCCGAGCACGAACCCAGCCGGCAGCATCGTCGTCGTCACCCCGGTGATCCAGCCCCGCTTCGCCGCCGGCACGAACTCCTGCACGATGGCGATATCGACCGTATAGAGACCGGTGACGCCGAACCCGACCAGAAAGCGGCAGACCACCAGATACATCCAGCCATTGTCCGGGGTCAGCGCCATCAATCCGGTGGCGATCGAGAAATTGAGGATCGTCCCGATCATGACCTTGCGCCGGCCGATCCGGTCGGCGACCCAGCCCCAGATCAGCGAGCCCTAGCGGCGCGCTGACGCCGGACGCCAGGCAGGATCGCCGCCGACTGCCCGTAGGTCAGGTGCCAGTCCTTCACGATGAAGGCCAGAACGAAAGCCGATCAGCAGAAAATCGAAGAAGTCGAGCATGTCGCCGATCGTCGCCGCGGCGAAGATCTTCCATTGGTTGATACTCAGCCGCTGTTGACGTTCGAGATATTCGAGCATGTGAGTTTCCCCCGGCGCCGGAGCAGCAGTAGCCACCCGGCTTGTTGTCGTCCGGAACCGCGATCACCGCGGTCGCCGAACGGCATGTTCAGGGTTTTCTGCATCACTGGCAATCCGCCGTTGTCCGCCTGGTCTTCTTGAAGCTCCTCCACCGACTCTGCGCACCCCCCACCGCCCGCCTACCCAGCCCCGTTCCCGACGACCCCCGCCATCTTCCGACAGCCCCCCCTCTTCCGACAAGATCTCGCGATCGCTTGTACCCGCGTCTTGCTACCGCTCTCGACCAGCTCACACGGGCGCAATCGGCCTTGGTTTTCGTATACACGGCACGCCTCGCCCCAACTGACCGCTGCGGAGCCCGATGTCGAACCTGCCCACATGGATCAAGCCGCAGCTCTGTCAGCTTGTGAAGGAGGCTCCGAGCGGCGATGAATGGGCCCATGAGCTCAAATTCGACGGCTATCGCATGCACGCCCGGCTCGACCGCGGCGACGTCCGTTTGCTGACCCGCACCGGGCTGGACTGGACCGCGAAATACCCCGCGATCGCCGCAGCGCTGCGCTCGTTTCCCGTTCGGGAGGCTTACCTCGACGGCGAACTCTGCGGGGTGCAGCCGGACGGCCTCACCTCCTTTGCGTCTGATCCAGAACGCGGCGGAACGGCGGGGCGGCGCCGACCTCGTCTACTTCGTCTTCGACCTGCTCTACCTCGACGGTCAGAACTTGATGCCTCTGCCGTTGGCCGACCGCAAGGCGCGTCTTGCCGCCCTTCTCGATCGCAGGAAGGACGCCATCCGGTACAGCGATCACCAGGTCGGGCAGGGGCCGGCATTCCATCGGCATGCCTCGCGCGCTCGGGCTTGAGGGCATCGTCTCGAAGCGACTCGATGCCGCCTTACAGCCCAGGCCAGCGCGGGTCCTGGCTCAAAACCAAATGCCTCAACCAGGAGGAGTTCGTCGTCGTTGGCTGGACCGATCCCGAGGGTGGCCGCCCTTTTGTCGGCGCGCTGTTGCTCGGGTACTACGACCCCGGCGCCAGGCTCATCTATTCCGGGCGGGTCGGCTCGGGGATGCGGGTCGACCAGCTCGAAGACCTGCTCCGGCGGCTGCAGCCGCTACGGACCGACAGGATGCCGCTCGACGTCGCACCACCGCGCTCGACGCGGTTCGGCCCACCCTTGGTGCTATCGCGGGTCCATTGGGTCCGGCCCGAACTCGTCGTCGAGGTCAAGTATCTGACTCTGGACCGATGATGGCCTGTTGCGGCAGGTCGTCTACCAAGGCCTGCGGGAGGACAAGCCCGCGCGCGAGGTCGTGCGCCCATGAAGGGGCGGTGCAATCCCAACCGCCGAACAGGAGAAGCCGATCTCCCTCCAGGTGTTCGGTGCTGCGTTGATCGGCCGTTGGTTCAGCTGATCGATCCGCCCGCCGATCGGTTTCGCCGTATCAGTACACCCGGCGCGTGACATGGCACCGGAAACGGCGGCATCCAGGAATGGCCACCAAAACAGCATCGTTCGGCTGGAGATTCCGACGAAGTGGAGTCACCTGGGCAACCCGAGATGATGTCGCCCGGCATTACGAGATCATCTTCCCCGGGTGTGGCGCCTCGCTGGCGGTTGCATTTTTGCCGTCGAGGAACAGGCGGTAGAACGGGTTGGGCTGTGAGTGGGCCGGCGGGGGAGCGGGTCGCCGCATACAAGGTCTACAGGGAACCCGCAAACCGCACAGCGACCGTTAACCTAGGCGGAGCGGGACGCACGCGTGGGTCGCTGCGGGTCTCATGGGGGAGCGGATGTGCAATCCCGGCCGAGGCACTTGGGCAGTTCGAAGACCTTCGATTTCCACGAACTGGTGGCAATCGATGGCCTGCGACGCTTGGGCGGTGGCGCCCTTCTCGTGGCTGTCGGGCAAGGCCTGGAGCCACGCCCGATACTTGGCCTGGGAGCGAACAGGAGGGTGACGGCATCGCACCAGCGCCGGGCCCGGCTTCCGTGGTCGACCGCCGGCGGTATGGATCGCCGGCAGGGCTGCGGCGCGGGCAGCGCGTGGAGGGCCTGAACTTATCGGCATTGGTCATCGGTTTGTCGCCGGCGGTGAGAAGGTCTAACCCTTCTGCGGCGAATGCTGGGTCGATAGCGCGGGCTTGTCTTGTGACGGTATTCGTAGAGCTGGGTCTTCGGGTACATGGTCGGGTTAAGTTGCTGTCCAATGGCGACGGCAAGAGGCGCCGGACCTGCGTAAAATAGATGCCAGATTGCAGCGCAAGGGAAGCGCCGCATGGCGCGCTCGAAGGCGCATGGTGCTTCCTGCGCAGCGAAGATCAATTTGGCCGTGGTCGCAGTTAGCCGTATGAGAGGCTCCGGGATGCGGAAGTCAATCCGGGCGCCAAGCGGAACGCCGACCTCGGCAAGCACGTCGTCCGTGATAATGGCGCTAAAATGGAACAGAAAGGTTACGGCGTCGGCGCTGGCGGGCGAGCCGTCGACGCCTGTCACGCCGATGTCTTCGGCCGGGGCCGGCAGAGGCGGCCAGGCCCAATTGCTTTCATCACAATGATGCTGGAACATGCGGACGTGAGGGCAGCTGGTTAAAATGATCACCGAGGAAGATGCGCGGCGCTAACGGGCGCCGACGGGAAAACTGCAATGCGCTGGTCGAACGCGTCTCCTTGCGCAAGAAGCCGCCGCACTTCCGCAGCGATGATGTCGTCGACGGCCTGCCAGTCGTCTGGATTGGTGGGCGCTTCCAGGACCTGCCCCACAGGTTGATGATGAAATCCGGCGACAGCGCCTCGGCCGCGGTCGCCAGATGAACAGGATGGGTCCGCGCAATGCAAGGGCTATCCATCCGGTGCTGGAGACCGTCCACGCTCTGGCAGTGAGGCTCGAACCCAGGCTTCATGCGACTGCTTGACGTCCTGGAGCCGGGCAACAGTGTAGAACCCGGTCTGGCCGTCAATGCGCGCATGGCAATTCTGGCGCAGCAGCATGAGGGTGCCGTCATCGTTCCTCTGCGCGGCATCGAGTTCGAGCACTGGACGGGTCATCGGCGACCGCAGCCACGTGGGCGATCTCGCCGATGACGACGATGGGATCATAGTGCGTCGCGTCCGCGAACAGTTCGACGCGGCATTCGGGCATGGCGCAGCGGCCTGCCGCACGGCCCCACAAAAGTTTGAGCGTTCGATCGCTGTAGCTGCGGGATGTTTTTGTTCTTTTGCGAGCCGGCCCGCTCCCGTTTCCTAGCCTAATTGGCTGCTCATCAAGGGCGAAGGCGCCACCTGGGCGATCGCCGCTTTGAGGCTCTCGATGCCAAATCGCTGGTCGCCCTTCCATGCCCGGCGGAGCGCCAGGCGCGCAATGCGGTCGGTGAGGTGCCCATAGGAGTTGGGAAAATCACTGGGCACGGTCCGTTTGGCAAGCTCGCGGATCTCCGCGGCGGTGGCAGATGTCCCTCGCAGGATGCGCTCGAAGACCGCAAAGCGCGCCTGTTCGTCGGGCCGCTGAAAAGTCAAACGGAGCGCCGCGCGGCGGAAAGCGGCCGGGTCGAGGGCGTCGGCACGGTTGGTAATCATGATCAGCGCTATCGGCACAGGGTTGGCTGCCAGCTGATCTATCTGCTTGATCAGCACGTTGACGCCGGCGCGATCCTCGTGATGGGCCTGAATTTGACTGCGGCCGGTTGCGAGGTCATCCGCCTCGTCGATGATCAGGATGCCCCGCCCGACTATGGCGGCGCGCGTCTTGGCCTGAATGAAGGCCTCGGTAATGCGGACCGAAGCTCGCGACGTGGCCGCCGCCGCGAATGTCCGAAGGTGTCTGGGACCAGTGTGCGCTGGTCGACGGCGCGCGCAACCGGCGTCGCGACGCACGTTGCGGAGCACAGTCTGCCCGCACCCGACATCGCCGGAGAGCAAGATAAGCGGCAGCGTCGACCGAGTAACATCGAGTATTCCAAGCCCACCTGTGAGGTGTAGCTGACGCCAAGACCTCCAGCCGCCCGCGGTCTAGAATCAAAGCGAGCTCGTCAGTGAGCGCCTCCTTCAGATCATCAATTCCGAAGAGCGCCTCGAAATCTTTCATGCCGTCGCGGGTCGGATGGACGGTCTAAAGCAGGCGCAGTTGGGTGATGAGCAGCATGCCAATCTTGCCGCGGATGACGCCGTACCCGTCCTTCGAGTACACGCGGTCGCGGACAACCTCGCCCTGCACGGGACTGCCGGTTCCCCGGCGCCGTGCTGCTGGGTGTAGGTCCGGACCGTGGCGATCATCAGCGACCTGAAATCCAGATCAACGAACAAGGTGGCGAAGGTGCCTGCAGGTAGGGCGTAGTAGTCCCACACCGCCTGCGGTGCCGCTTTTGCGGCCCGAGCCGTCGCTGCTGACCCGATAATCGAGCGCGACACGGGTGCCGTTCGGATAGGTGAGTTGGAGCTGGAAGCCGTTGGCGGCCTGGTGCCGCAGCACGAAGGTCAGCTCCTTCCGTCCACCGCGCCGCAACGTCGAAGGAGATGATGCCCGCGCCGGAGAGTGCATAGAAATCTGCACCCACTTCTGGCATCACGGCCCGAAGTCGAGCATCGGTAAACGTATTCGTCCGCGAGGCTGTGAAAGTGCCGGTCACACGATATCTCCGTGGGTCAGGATCGCCGTGCCGAACAGCTCCGCCAGGATGTCGTCGACAATGCCTTCGTTCCCCGCGTTTTCGTGGGCAATGACGCGGCTGAGCGCGTCGCGCCCTGCCGCGAACCACGAGGCGAACTCGTCGATCTCGATGTTGCCCCAGTTGCTGTGGACGACGTTGTTGTTCGGCATTCACCGGGTCCAAGATTTGCCAGAGCTGATTCCCCTGCCTAGCGGGCGCGGGTATCTCGGTGCTCGGATAGTCGCTGAAAACAATGGGCCGGCGCCGGGCGGTCACCGTCGCAAACAACCCGAACCAGCTTGGGAAGCGTCTCGGTGTAGGTCGGCTCCACTGCCAGCCGGTCGAAGGCGCTGGCGCAGAGAAGCTCGATCAACATGGTGCACACCTGCTCGATCGGGCTCGTGGTGCCAATCCGTACGAAGCGCCACCATTTCGAACCGGTCGGCGACTCGTTGAACTTGACCCTACCGGCGAGGTCGTCGCTCCGGCGCGTCGGGCTCCGGACAAATTCGGTGTGCTTCGCGACCGAGGTGACGCGGTGGCTACCGTCCTTCTTCAGGATGACCTGGTAGTCGGGATAGGCCGAGACCAGCATTGGCACGAGATCGTGGTTGGACCTCGAGGCGACGAAGCGAAGCTCGATGGAGCTTGGCCGTGACGCTCCTGGGCGTATTCGGGTAATTCGTTGCGGCGTAGTTGTCGAACCGCCAGACCAGGTTGTTGATCTGCTCTCCGTCGTTGGTCGTCGGCTTGACGACGAAGGGCAGGTCAACGTCCTGGCCTTCGATCTCCGAATTGCCGCGCATGTGACGCCGCAACCCGGTGTGCTTGGCGAACGAGCCCGCCTCGGGCGTCGTTCGGATGGAAAGGCTGAGGATCCACGGTAGCCCGGCCGGAAATCACGCGGCGGATATCGGCCATCTGCTTGCCGGATGGTCTCCCGGGTATACGGTTCCGGCTTGATCCAATTGACAAACGAGGCAAGCCGGCGATGCGAGCGGCCTTGCACGGTCACCCTGCCCAAAATCGCCGGCGAGGGTCTGATTCATCGGCAAATCCACAATCCTGTGACGCCGAGTTCGTGCTCGATCATACAGCCTCCTACCCGGTCCCCCTGCCGTCGCCCCCTCGCTGGCACCGGCGACATGAGGTGCTACACTTTTTGCCGCCTCATCGTCGATCGAATCAAAGAGAGAGATAATGGGGAACAATTTTTCCGGCGCTTCATCGACCTTCAAGGTGTGGGCGGGTATGGTGCCGTTCATCTCGGCCTCCGCTCATACCGCAACTCCGGGTGGTCGGGTGCTCAGGACGACGCCAGAGAACCTCTCGCGTCTCAGTTTTCCTCTCTCGTCCTCCAATTCGCGTCAAAATTGGTCCGATCCGAAGCAGGCGCTGCGTGCCAGCGCGGCCGGTGTGGGCGGTCTCACGCACCGCCGATGTGTCCTGATTGAAAAAGATGAGGCGCGGCAAACTCTTGGGGCTTGATCGCCGAGTTCACGAAGGTTCGTCGATCATCCCCGCGCGCGCTTAATCTGTGCGATTCTCTTTCCGCGGCCTCCGGAAATTGTTCCGCTTTACGAAACAGAGGGAAGCAACGCGATGTGTTGATCGATTTTCCGGACCTGAGGATGCAGCGCGTCTTCAATGATCATGGCCTCCTGCAGGAACGGTATAGCCCAGAGCTGGCGCGCTATATCTCGCGGCGTATGTCATTGTTGAAGGCAGCAACTCGTCTGGCCTTCATGCCCGGCGATCCTGCTGATTCTGTTGTCGGAGGTCCGCGGAAGCCCGAAAACTTTCACGGTCAGCTTGATGCCACCGCGGAGACTGCGGTTCGCCACGCCCGACGCCCGAGAATCACGGCGGGCGTCGTGGATTTGGATAGCGTGGTGGCGATCGAAGTCGTCGGAGTCGATGGTTGATCCCGGCGCAAGCGCAGAGGACCGGTCAGCAATGAAGTCCCCGCAATGCCTATAGACCGTCGCATGTCGATCCGCCGGGGGCCACCGTTCAGGACTACCTGGACATCCTCGAGATATCGGCGCGCGAGTTGGCGCGCAGGTGCGGGCGGTCGCCCAGACTCATCTCAGAGATCATTTCCGGGAAAGCCGCTCTGGAACCGGAGACCGCCCTGCAGCTCGCGCACGTCCTGAAGCTGGATGCGTCGGTTCAGACCAGTATGGAAGCGGAGTACAGGCTTCACCTCGCGCGCTTGGAAGAGGACAGAAGCTTGCCGCGAACATCCGCTGGGCTCAATCCTTTCCGCTGAGGGAACTCGAAAGGCGAGGGTACGTCTCGCACACTGGCGACGCAGCGGGTCAAGTCCGTCAGGGGCTGCTTGAAGTTTTTCGGCGCCGGCACCGTCGAAGCTTGTCGAAACCGGTCCGCAGACGCAGCACGCTCGGCTGTCACCTATCGGCACTCGCCATCGTTCGAGAGCAACGAAGAATGTCTCCTTTCGTGGTTGCGGACCGGCAAGATCAAGGCCGACCAAATCAAATGCGCGGACTTCGATCGAGCGGCGCTCATCGAGGCGGGCTTCGAGGGTGCGGCTTCTGACGACGTCGCGGATCGAGGAGTTTCTACCAAAAGTTCAACAGCGATGCGCCGAGGCTGGCGTCGCTTTCGTAGTGGAGCGGCCGTTTGACCGGGTTGCCCCTCAGCAAAATCAACAGTGGGACTAAGCCCGAAGAAGGCGCTGATCCAACAGACGTTGCGGCATCTTTCGAATGACCATTTCTGGTTCACGTTCTTCCATGAATGCGCTCACCTCCTTTTGTGCGCAGCAGGAAGATCCTATTCATCGATGCCAAAGGAAGGGGAAGTGCTGACCCTCAGCTGGAAGCGGAAGCGAACGACTGGGCAGCGAATTTCCTTGTGGCACAAGGCGCGATGGCGCGGTTCATCACACGGTTTTCCTACAAGGATTCGGAGGTGATCAGGTTTGCCCGAGGAGCAGGGCGTAGCTCCGGGCATCATTGTTGGCCAGCTTAGGCACAGAAAGGTCATCCGTTTTAACCAGATGAACCACCTGAGGCAACGGTACGACTCGAAGGGTCGAGGGTGAGTGCACAAAAGGCCGGCACCCGCCATCGCGGCTTCGGGCATCACAAACCCCAATCCCTGGACTTGGACCGACATCCCCAAATTAGGGTGGCTATGGGGTCAAAATCGGCTGGGTTCAGGTGCCCTTGAGGCGTGCTGACCAGCGCGGAATCAAGCTGATCGGTGCAACAAAGACCCAGTTCGCCACGAGACCTATATGGCTAACGCTGGAAACCGACACGCGAAAAACATAGGACCGCGGTGAACGAATCGATCACGAACCAGGTGGAGAATTCGACGGCTTTGCGGATTTCAAGCTGGCGATTTCGACCCCGAGCAACCGACCCAGATGCTGCAGATCTTCAATTGCAGTGACGGACACCGCATCGGTTCCTCACCGCGCCCCGTGGCTCTCGATCGAGGTCGTTAATAGCAAATGCCACCGAGCACCTTCTCGTTACCTCCTTCTGCGAGGTTGCTACAGATACCTCTCGGGACAGTCGGCTATGACATCACATAGAGCAAATAAATTCTTGATCACCTCAGCTAAGCCCCTTTTGTGATGTTCAGGATCATCATATATAGCCAAGAGCAGTTCTTATAAGGAAGTCGTCATGAACTGGAGCGGAACAGACCAGCATCTCACAGCCAAGATCGTTTGCGAATACGTCGCTCACCATAAGCTGGCAACAGATCTCGAGCTTCTCGAGCTGATCACTGCCGTCCATCAAGCGATCGGACAGCTAGGTCAACCTGCTAAGGTAGAAGAGGCGCGAACTCCTGCGGTACTGGTGCGGGACGATGTCTGCAACATGACTATGTAGTGTGCCTGGATTGCGGCTATCGAGGAAAGACGTTGCGACGTCACCTCAATGTCCAGCACGGGTTGAACCGAGACGAATACCGGCAGCGATGGGGGCTCAAGAGCGATCATCCGCTGACGGCTCCTGCCTACTCGGAGCGGCGGTCGGCCGTGTCCAAGGCATTGGGCTTCGGGCGCAGGACCGCGCCTCGGGCGGCCCAGGCTGAGCCGCCGTTGAAGACACCAGCCCCGATCGAGGCCGAGCGAATCCAATACCGAGACGGAGAGCGCGCCCTGCGCCGAAATTGGCGGCTGCAAGACCAACCGGGTTGCTGCGGCGAGGACTAGGCGAACACGTCGGGTCGCTCAGCCGGAGAAGAATGCCTCACCGACCGCAGAAACGTAATTTGCGGGACGTCAAGCCACGTGTTCGAGCTTCGGCTCTGGACCGAACACCTGATAGCAGGTATCTAATTTTTGGGTGTCCGGAGCCTCCGGAGCACAGAACAAACACAGGCTAACCTAGCTGTGACAGATGGCCTGCCATGGTCATTGGCCCTAATCTTCTGCGAAAAACCGCCGGCGGGCGATTTCATCGCTAGGGGCCTCGGTCCCCAGCCGATAAAGTCGGCGATACGCGCGGGGTCTTCGGCGAAGCGCGGCATGGCGCGAGAGCGCAAAGCCTCGGCCACGGCATCGGCGCCGAACCACAACTCTCGAAACCAGCTGTGAATGCGGCGCAGATCGGCCGTGTAGCGGTCATGTTCAGCGGCGTACTCATCAGCAGCACTACCGCCAGTCATCGGTTGCACCGAGCCGATCGTTCAGCACGCGCACGTCACGAGCAGGGTCAACGACAAGCCACGGCCCGACGAAAGGATGGCTCCCCGTCCAGGCATCGCCGATCAACACTATGCCGTTGCGAGAGGGATGGTCGGCCCAGACATCGGGCGCATTGAACGAGGCGAGCGGCCCGGTCGCGACCCCAGAGGCGAACCACTCCGCCGGCGCGCCGATCGCCACCGACTGCTCGACGAAACGCGCCTCGTCGTCACGACCGTGAAACGAGATACCGGCGTCGCGGCGCGACGCGATATAGGCGCGAAATCGTTTCTGCCCCACGGGAAAGATGATCAACAGCTGCTGGACCGCCGGGTTCAAAACAGACTGGACCGCGTCTTCCGGCAATGCCAGATCGCGATACAAGACGCCGGTGCAGGTTAGGCAGATCGGGTCGCGTCGCTCGGCGAAGCCGGCTCGGCTGCGCACCGGCGAACCGCGCCCATCAGCGCCCACGACTAGGCGAGCGGACGCTTCCCGTTCGCCGTCATTTGCCCGTACCCACACCTTGGCCGGGTCGCCCCGGACCACATCAATCGCTTCAGCCGGTCGCCATAACTCAGCTCCGGACGCAACCGCGAGGTCGAGTAGGCGTTGCTGCATTTCGGGATGGAAGAAATCGAGGCAGCCGAGGCCGTCCGGCGTCGTCTCGATCAGTCGCGGTTGTCATCAGGGGCCTTCCACCATCGCGCCTCCTGGGCACATCCATCGAGCAGGGCTGGTGGATGCCGAGCCGACGCGCCTCGCCGGCGCCCCAAGGCAGCATTCCTTCGCCACGCACACGGTCACGGAATTGTTGCTCGCGCTCGACGACCAGTACCCGCGCGCCGTTTCGCGCGAGAGTGTTTGCCACGCTCGAGCCCGCGGTGCCGCCGCCAATGATCCCACATCAAAATCCATCGTTTTCCCCCCGTGAACGCACCGCATGATCAATCGAGCGAGACCGGCCGTGGCGCCGTTAGCCAAGCCGTAAGGGCTTCTCGGCGAACCCTCGTAGGTAGTCGTAATAGTGGCCCAGGAAAGTCGTCCGCGCTATCGCTAATCCGCCTTACCGAACTGGGTCCTTAAACCCTTGGTGAATGTTTGCATTCCGCCCGACCCACTGGAGACCTTCATCACCACGCCAACAGCTAACGAGGCTTCGCCTCAGACCGACGAGCATGTGGCGGCGCACACAAAATTTGACACATTCGCATCAAGTTTGGCAAATCCGACGAGCTAGTCGGTCGGCTTTGAAGCGGACATTGTCCGGATTTCGGCAGATGCCGGTCGCACCCTCACCCCAACTCGTCGAGCAGCGCCTTGGCATCTTCAGATCGGCGGTATCGAAGCCTTCGGTGAACCGGTCATAGATCGGCGCGAGCAATTCGCGCGCCTCGGTGCGCTTGCCGTGATCGCGCCATAGCCGCGCGAGGCTCATGGCGGCGCGCAATTCCCAGGCCTTGGCGGACATTTCCCGCGCCAGCGCGAGCGCGGCATGGAAGTCGGCTTCGGCCAATTCGTTCTCGCCTTGCTGACGGCGGATGTCGCCGCGCACCCGCAGCGTCTCGGGACGCCAGTTCGCTCGTCGGGGTTGACGGTCAGCGCTTCGTCGAGCGTCGCAAGCTCGCGGCCACCGCGCCGCCCAGCGCTTGCGCTTGGGCCAGCCAAGTCAGAAACGTTGGGACCCAAAGGAGGGAGCCGTTTCGCGATAGGCAGTCAACGTCTCGCGATTAAGGCTCGGCCCCTTCGTCGGGATGACCCAGCTGCGCCTGCGCCCAGCCATGGGCCATCCGCGCCCGCGCAGCCGGCTTCGCGAAATCCGTGCTCGGCGGCGGTCGCAACGCCTTGCGCCGCCAAGGTCGCCGCTTGCTCAGGCTCTCTGAGCATCACATGGAGATTTGGGGAGCGCCCCCTGTCCCAATCTTCCTAGACGTACGCATCGTCCTCGATCGTGGCGGCGGCGCGACGCATTCGCGCCCACGCCTCGTCAGCCCGGCCCATGGTCTCAGGCATTCCAGCCGGCAAAATAGAGCGTCCGGTGGCAGCGACGGTATGGCGGCGCAGAACCGGGTCCGACAGGAATGCTTCGCCCGAGACGAAATGCTCCTCGGCCCCCGGCAGATCGCCAATGCTGAATCGGGTTACTAGACTGCACGCTGCTTGCCGACCGCGCGCGAACGCGCCGCCGTCGCGCCGCGCGACATCGAGTAATCGATCGGCCAAGGCCATCGCGGAAGGATGATTGCCCGCGACGAGCGCCGCCACCCATGATGCATAAATCTGCTCGGCGAGATGGCCGAGATTGCCGGTCTTTGCGGCGAGAGCTTCTGCCCGCGCATTGATTTCGACGAGCATGGGGCAAGTTGGACCCTTTGGGTTGCGAAGATTATCTGGCTCGTCGCAATCAGCAGCTCCAGCTCGCTCGTGTCGCGCTCCGGCGCGGGCGGCGTCAAGAGCGAGCATGTCAAGCGCGTGCCGGTAGGCGGCCTGCGCTTCCGAGAAAAGCATTGCGCGAGCGGGCGACATCGCCGGCCTTGCGCCACGCCGCGAACGCACGCTCGGCCTCGCCTGCCCCGCTCCAGTGGCGGGCGATTATCTCAGGCTGGGCTTCGGCGAGCGCCGGAAACTCAGCGGTAATCGTTTGCGCCGCGGCGCGATGCAATTCCTGGCGGCGCGCCCGCAGCAAGGTCTCGTAGGCCGCATCCTGGATCAGCGCGTGCTTGAACAGGTAGGAGGATCGCGGCGCCAACTCCGCGGCAACAACAGGCCAGCGCCGGTCAGCGCGCCCAGGGCTGCTTGCAGATCGGCCTCCGCCCGTTGCTGCACCAGGCGCGCGATCAGCTCGTAGGAGAAGTCGCGGCCGAGCACCGCGCCGATCTGCGCGATTTCGCGCGCCGCCGGCCCGAGCCGGTCGAGCCGGGCGAACGAGCGAGGCGCGCAATGCCGGCGGGACACTCAGAGGACGGCAGCGGCGCCGCCCCCGGCCAGCGCCTCGCCGCCGGGGCCAGCGCCGGCCTCGATGACCGCCCTGGTCAGTTCCTCGACGAACAATGGCACGCCGTCCGCGCGCTCGACGATCTCCGCCGCCAGCGCCTCCGGCAATTTGCTCCTTGCCGGCGATGCGCTCGACCATCGCGGCACCGCTGCGCCGGTCGAGCCGGTTCAACGTCAGCGCCGTGACCTGCGGCAGCCCGCTCCATGGCGCCTGAAATTCCGGGCGGAAGGTCAGGATCACCAGCACCGGCAGGCTCGCCGCCCCTTCGATCGCTTGACCTGGACCGAGCCGAGATCGCGCAGCTCGAACAGCTCGCCGATGAGCCGCCTTGTGCCCTCGGCGATGACGACGCCGCCGGGCGGCGCCAGCTCCTGCATGCGCGCCGCGAGATTCGGGGTCTCGCCGACGACGCCGCGCTCCTGCGCCTCGCCCCGGCCAATTAGGTCGCCGACGACGACCAGCCCGGTGGCGATCCCAACTCGCGCTTGGAGCTTGGAGCGATTTGACTCTCCCAAGACGGGCGACGGCATAGACGACATCAAGTCCGGCGCGGACCCCCGCGCTCGGCATCGTCCTCATGCGCTCGCGGATAGCCGAAATAGATGAGCACGCCGTCGCCCATGTACTTGGCGACAAAACCATCGAGGTTCCCCACGACGTCAGCGACGGCCCGGTGATATGCGGTGTAGACCTCGCGCAGATCCTCCGGGTCAAGTCGCGCCGAGAGTGCCGTCGAGCCAACCAGATCGCAGAACATCACTGTCAGCTGACGGCGCTCGGCATCGCTGGTCAAAGGGACGATGAGAGCGCTCGCCAGCGATCCGGCTAAGTCAAGCGTCGGCTCTGCCCCCAGGGCTGTGATCGCGGCCAGCAGTTTGCGGCGATGACCGATCGAGTTCACGCCGAGGCCGATCAGGTCGTCGGCCGTCAACTCCGGCAGCACCTCGCCATCGACATCGTTGTCGCGGAATGCGGGCGCGTATCGTTCGAGCCCCAACGCGCGAAGCCACGCCGCTACGTCCATGCGGTGATCCTCGGCCCCGAGGACCGGCAGTCCCCATCGACGACGATATCCCTGTGCCCTTTGAACTACCAGCGGCAGCGCTCAAATAGGCGCGGTGTTGGGTGTCGCGGCGTCAGGCTGCAAATAACCGCTTCTGAAGCAAGGCATCACCGGCCGGCAAATCGGGAACGGCCGGAATCCACGTGCGCCGTGACAAGGCGGCGCTTTTCCAGCGGGTGCAAGTCCCGCCCAGCGATCGCTCCAGCTGGAAGCAGCCGGAGCAGGCATGGAGGAGACGAAATGTCTGAAGCCTTCGGATAACGGTCACGATTTTGGTGACCGTGCGAGTGTGCAGGCCGCAACGCGAGTGAACGCCGAGCAATCCTCGAAAAGGACGATGTGCAGGCCGACCCGATAGTGGTTTCGGGGAAGGCTGACATGGATGGGCAAGTTTGAGCGAGGAGTAGGCCGATCTGCTGCACCGGGGTAGTGGCGGCGGCATGTACACAAGGAACGATGTGGAAACGGAGCTATGGTCGAGCCACTAAGGCACCGCCAAACGAAAGAGGCGGCAACACGCATGCCTGACCTAAGGCCACCGCGCCACATTCCAGACTCTACCCACAGCGGAAATTCAAACTGACGCGTTACCCGCAGCTCGCGGCCGTTGATGATCCTCAGACGAAACGCCGGGCTGTCGGAGATATGGCACACGGCCTGGTGCTCGCCCCGATGGGTTCACAGGTACCTCTCCGCCGTCCGCTCCGCTTGCCGTCATACGCGCTACGCGGACGGCGGAGCCCGTCCTATGGACTACGGAGACGACCATGTCCGCAGAGTATCGGATGAAAAAGAATTGCCTGTCGACATAAGGTCCCATAGGCGGGTCAGCGCGAAATGCCGCGTAGTCAGAGCCAGCCGTGAAGCTTGGTGCCATTGAAGTGCCCCACGATCTTCAAAGGCCCTTGGTTGGCGTTTGATGCGGCAGCGCGTATAGAACCTGCGGGAGAACTGACGCCGCTTTCGCTCGGGATTGTCCCGGTGAGGCCGCGGCGATTGGGGAGGCTTCAAATGGCGCTCACAGGGGTGCTGCGTCCCGGCCACGCGCAGATCCGGGTAACTGAACTCGAACCGGCGATCCACTTCTATCGTGATGTGCTGGGGTTGGTGGAAACCGGGCGCGACAGCGTCGGTCGCGTCTATTTCAAGGCCTGGGACGAACGCGACCATAACAGCGTCGTGCTGCGCCGGGCCGATAGCCCCGGCATCGACTATTTCGCATTCAAGGTCTCAGATGCGGCGACCCTTGACCGGCTCGATAGCGACCTGCGCGACTGGGGGGCAGCGGTTGAGCGTATCTCGGAAGGCGAGATGCTTTCGACCGGCCGCCGGATCCGTTTCGAGATCCCAAGCGGGCATTCGATCGAGCTATATGCAGAAAAGGAAGCGGTGCCTTATCCCGGACAATTGCGCAACCCGCGGCCATGGACCGAAGCGGCCGAGCACGGCATCGCCCCGATCCGCATGGATCACACGCTCCTTTACGGCCCCCGCGTCAATGACAACCTGGCGCTGTTTACCGAGGTTCTCGGATTTTACCTGACGGAGTACGTAATCCTGCCCGACGGCGAAACCAAGGGGGCGCTATGGCTCAGCTGCTCGATCAAGGCGCACGACATCGCCTTCGTCGAACATCCTGAGCCCGGCAAATTGCATCACGTTTCCTTCCTGCTCGAGTCTTGGGAAAAGATCCTGCGGGCCGGTGACATCATGTCGATGAACGAGGTCAAGGTGGAAATTGGCCCGACCCGCCATGGCATCACCCGTGGCATGACGATTTACGGCTACGATCCCTCGGGCAATCGGTTCGAGACATTCTGCGGCGGGCTGCAGAGCTATCCCGACCAGGAACCGATTGCATGGAGCTGGGAGGCATTACCCTCCGGCCTCGACTACCCGCAGCGCAAACTGCACGAGACATTTCTGACAGTCGTCACCTGACCGCGCCGGCGAACACACCAGAGGCGGCGCGACGAGCTAAGGGCCGCAGTCGCGCGGCGAATCGCCAGGATCCCCACGTTACAGCTCCGCTCCAATTCTTGCAGCGTAGCCCCGCGGATGGCAGCTGGCTCCGCCGCGGCTTCCTGCTGCAGACCCGCCGCACGGAGAACCGATCAGCTTCACGGCCGGCCCGATCCCGGCTCACGCGATCGGTCCGCGAAAGCACGGAAGGGAATTGGCTTCGCGGCCGGCTCGGCGATCCCGGCCGGATGGCGGTGCCGGGTTCCATCCAGGGCGTTCGTCCTCCCCCTTTGCCTCCATCGTTGCCGTCGAGCACGCGGGCTCCAAGCGCGGCCGCCAGGAGGGAGCGACGTTCACTTTCGGGAAACCGGGGTGGCGTTAACTTCTGCTGCGCGGATAGTGTTCGAGACGCCGAACCATGAAACGGATCACCCTGATTATCGGCATGTTCCTCGCCGGAACGACCGCCGGCTGGACGCAGACTTATGAAATTCAGCAGCCCAAAGGCGTGTGGCAGACGCCGGGCGACATCCCGCAGCCAAAAGGCCACTGGCAGATCCCGGGGGAAATTCAACAGCCGAAGGGCCCGTGGCGGAGGCCTGGCGACATCGAGGTGCCCAAAGGCATCCAGGCGGTGCATCTCGCCGATACGAAATGCGAGCACCGCCTGGAACTCGTGGCCGATGCTCTGTTCGATTTCGACAAGAGCTCCTTGCGCAGCGATGCCGAGGAAACGTTGCGGGCTGTGGCCCCGGATCTCGCCAAAGCCGGCAAGCATCCGGTGACGGTCGAAGGGCATACCGACGCCGTTGGCACCCAGGCGTACAATCTGACGTTATCCGAAAACCGCGCCCGCAGCGTGCGCGACTGGCTTGCGGCGCAGGGTTACGTACCGGCCGATACGGCGATCGAAGGCTACGGCAAGCTCCGCCCGGTCGCGCCCAATACCTTCCCCGACGGCCTCGACAATCCCGCCGGCCGTCAGAAGAACCGTCGCGTCGACATCGTGATCAATACCTGCGGCTGAACGCTGACGAAGGGTTTCGTGGCGCGACGATATCGCGCTGTTCATGGGACCGCGGCTTGCTGGCTATTCGGCAGTCGATGTCGAGGACCAGACCGAGGTCGAGATCCGCTCGCACCGGCTGAGTTGAGTTCTCATTTGTTCTCATCCCCGGCTCCAGTGAAAACAACGTGTTAGAAAAGCAAAACCATTCTATTTGAGGATCTCCGGTGGCCTTAGAACCGGACCCAAGCCCGCCGATCAACCCTTTCGTAACCGGCGCGCGCCCACGATGCCGCCAGGTGTTTCCGATGCGGACCTTGTCAATGCACAGCCTGCCGGCCTGGACCATTTGGGCGATAGTCGTGCCGCTCGTCCTCCTCAGCCCAGTGATCGCATTTTTCCTGGCGCTTGCGGCCGAGATCGTGATCGGGGGCGTGATAGATGCCGGGGCTCCGGCGCTCTTGCTTATCGGGGCTGGCGTCGGTGGGCTGGTCCTCGTCCGCAGGCTCCGGAGGACCAGGGAAAGGCCGACACTTGAAAGCCAAGGGGCTCGCTGAGCCGGCGGTGACAACCTCACGGTTGCGCGATAGAACTCTCTCACTAACACCGGACCGCGAAGGTTCTGCGAGGGGAGGGGCCGCTAATGACGCTCACCGCGCTCATCATATTCTTGGCGATCGGGGCTATTGCAGGTTGGCTTGCCGGGCTGATCATGAAAGGCGGCGGCTTCGGTCTCCTCGGCGATATCGTGGTCGGCGTCATCGGCTCGCTGATCGGCGGCTGGGTGTTCGGCCTGTTCGGGATCGTCGCCGTTGGGCTGATCGGGTCGATCATCGCCGCGGTCGTAGGCGCGATCATTCTCATCGCCATCGTGCGGGCCATTAAGCGCGCGTAGCGGTTAGGCCGAGCGCGCCTGGCGGAACCCGCGGGTTGTTGGTGGCTGCGATCGGTCGAGGCGCACCCCTAACCGCGTGCCGCGGGAGCATTAACCGGACGCTGGGCTCAGAAAGCGCCATTCACGCTCAACCTGTCGACCAATGTCCTGAAAGCCGTCGAGGAATAGAAGCTTTCAATAAGTCGGTCACTCTGCTGCTCGGCCGGCATGACGGTTAACCTGACGTTTGGAAGATGACGCTCCACTTGCGTTCGGCGAGTTCAGCCTGTTTCGCCGGTTCAACCCCTCCCAGTCAGGATGAGAACCTCCTTCAATAGAGTATGTACTTTGCGCGCAGTAGGCACTATGTCTGCCTCGACAAAAAAGCTTTCATTGATCGAGGCAATAATCAAACTCTATCCCTGTCCAGGTAGGACAGGTTCGCTAAATGTTCTTGTGAGAAGCCTCGCCTCAAGGTAGCATAGCCGCAGTCGGTCGAGGGGGGGGCGGATGGCTGGGCTTGCGGAGTTTGCGGCGCGGTTCGGGACGGAGGAGCGGTGCATCGAGCACCTGTCTGGGCTGCGTTGGCCCGGCGGGTTCGTCTGCGCGGGATGCGGCGGCCGGCAGGCATGGCGGCTGAAGGCACGTCCGCGGGTCTACGAATGCACGGCCTGTCACCGGCAGGAATCGGTGACGGCGGGAACGGTGTTTCATCGCACGCGGACCAATCTGACGAAGTGGTTTCTGGCCGCCTACCTGATGGCCCGCGACAAGCGCGGGGTCTCGGCCAAGCTTCTGCAGCGGGAGCTGGGAGTGGCGTATCAGAGGCCTGGACCATGGCGCATAAGCTGCGCCATGGACTGAATGAGGACCCGATGCGTCCACTCCGCGGCTTTCTCGAGGCCGACGAGACTTTCATTGGCGGCCGCGGCGATGCGAGCAGTCGCGGCCGCAGCACGAAGAACCCCGACAAGAGCCTGGTCGTCGCCGCCGTCGAAAAGGTGCCGGCACCGAAGAACGCGAAGGGAAAGCACGGGCATGCCGTCAAGCGTCAGCACGGCTTCTTCGCCGGCGGTGTCCGCATCGCCGTGTTGCCGGCGGCAACGGGTGCCGAACTCGGCGCCTCTCTCAAGGCCAATATCGCGGCCCATTCGCGGCTGCTGACCGATGCGTTTTCCGGCTATCGCGGCCGCGGCGCCGATCTCGGCGGGCATCTGAAGCACACGCCGGTGGTCCAGGGCGAGGGCGCCAACGCCGGCGAATTCTTCCCGATCATCCATACCTTGTTCAGCAACATCAAAGCCTGGCTCGTCGGCACCCATCACGGCGTCAGCGCCAAGCATTTGCCGCGCTACCTGCGGGAATGGTCCTACCGCTTCAATCGCCGCAACCTCGCCGACGGCCTGGACGGCTATCTGATCCGACGCGCGGTCGAATGCGCCACCATCACCTATGACCAACTCACCGCCGGCGCCATGCCGGGCGGCGCCGGTCGCATCCGCCGCCTTCCCGTGGAAGTTGCACAGCCTGCTTCAGCTGGATAGGGATATCAAACGCATGTACGATTATCAGGTGGTCGTCGATTAGCTGGAATAATCGGAAGGCAACGGCGTCTGGAGCCATACAGTAACTCATATCTACAGTTAAATTCAGGTTTTTGTGTGCCTCCCAAAGGTAAAGATTAAAGTATTCGGGGGTGGAGTGCACCGAGGCATCCGAGGGGAGCCCTGTGAGGTCCTGAAGTACCTGATAAATCGGGTTGCCAGAGACGCATTTGTACTGAGGATTGACCGGTCGACTTCTCGGCCTGTTACAGCGGCTCGGGCCGTCCAACGCGCCGTCCGCTCTTCGGTAGCCTTCCAAGCATCGGAATTTGGGAGTGCCAAGGCAGGCGATGCGCCCTGTCCTCGTGGCCTGCGAAGCGGCCCGTGGCCCCAATCTTGAGCCGGTCCCCGCGCGGCTATCCGAGGGAGGCGACACGCGCGGCCGCCCGCCAGCGGCTCCACAGATAGGGGACGATGCCGATCGCGATGCTGCCGGCGCCGACAAGGTTGGTCGTCAGGTCGAAAGTCCGGACGCTGTAGACGGCTATCGCGACACAGAAGCCGAAGCCCAGCAGGGGCCAGAGACACAGCATCACGAATTTGCCAATGCCGGCCAGCGCTGCCGTCCGGAAATACCAGGCGCAGGCAAGCCCGGTCAGCCCGTAGTAACAGGCGACCTGAAAGCCGACGGCGTTGATCGAGTCGTTGATGACCGTGTTGATGCTGTGCAGGCATAAGGACCCGAGCAGCATCGCGAGGCCTAGCCCGGTGATCAAAGCCGTGCCGACCCACGGGGTGCGGTAGACCGGGTGCAGTCGTCCATAGCGCGGATGTAGCGCCTTGTTGCGGCTCATCGAGAAAAGTGTCCGGGTGAATTGCAGGATCGAGGTCTCGAGCGTGCCGACCGTGCTCAGCATGACCGCGACCACGGCGAGATAATCCCAGGGATATGGCAAGAGCTTCTGCGCCACGACCGAGACGATGTTGACCCCGGCGCGGCTGATTTCGTCGTCGCTCAAGAGCCACAGCGCGAGCGCACTGAAGCCGATCAGCAGCAGGGCGACGACCACCAGCGCGACGATGCTGCCGGCGCCGGCGAGGCGGGCGCCGTCGCGGGTTTCCTCGTTCAGGTTGGCGGTGACGTCCCAGCCGCTCAGGGCGAAGAGCGCGGTGGCGGCGCCGCTCGCGAACAGCGCCGGCGTAAGGCCCGCGCCGGTGAACCAGGCGGCGGCCAAGGCATGCGCCGGCGGCGGGGCTTTGCCGATCGCGGCAAGCGCCAAGAAAAGTGCCAGCACGCCGACCTCGACGAGCGTGAACCCGATCTGCAGATAGCTGCTGAGCTTGATGCCTTTGGCGACGGCGGCGCCGATCGACAGGAGCCAAAGGGCGGCCACCAGGGTCACCGCCACCTGACTGTCGACGAGGCTCGGCATCAAGAGCTTCAGCGTCGCGGCGGCGGCGGGCAGGGTGCCGGCGACCATGAACACGGCGGAACTGATGATCAGCGCCCAGCCGGCGAGAAAACCGAGCGCCCGCGAAAAGATCGCCGCGACCCAGGCATAGGAGGCGCCGGCGTCGACCACGACGCGGTTCAGGTGGCGGAAGGCGAACACGATCCCGAACATGATCAGGCCGCAATACAGCAGGCTCGCCGGCGCCAAGACGCCGACGGCGCCGACCAGTGTGGCCGTGCTCGCCGCGACGCTGTAGGCGGGACCGCTGCCGGCGATTCCCATGATTACCGACTCGCCGAAACCGAGCGCGTCGGCGCGCAGCCCCGGATTCCTGTCGGTTCCGCGGGTAGGGGTCATTTGCGTCCCAATTCCCATGGCGCGAAGTTATACCGCAAAGGGCGCCAAGGCTTCGCGATGCCGCTCCTGTTCAAAGCCGACGACTTTTCGAAACCTATCTTGGGGTCGCGGCCCGATTGCGTATGGCGCTGCTGTATCACGCGGCGTAACGCGAGTGACGACGGGGTGCGGCTCGTCAAGTGCCGGAAAAGCTCGATCCGGGATAGCGATAACAGCGTAAGCCGGTCGACGTTGGGTGGGCCGGCTTACGCTACGGTGATGAATCTCTGCCCGCCATTCATCGCCACACGCTCGGACGCGTCGGTGACGGTCTCATGGCCGAAGCGTTCGAGCATCGCCGCGACGAGCGCACGGAGCATCGGTGCGATCAGTCCGGGACACCCGGAGCGCGGCCTGTTCGGTGACGGTCGTATTAACGTATTTAACGCCAACCCTCAAATCGGCGCAAGCAGGTAGCGGGAACTTCCATGCAACGCAACACGTCGAACCGGGAAACAAGCGCGTCGCTCAGGCGACCGATTCCCTGCGGCCTAGCTTGGCTACGGCCTTAGGAAAAGGCGTAGCCGGCAAAGTGGCAGACGTTGCCGAGGGGATGCTGTCGGGCAAGGTAAATCGCTCGCTCCCAAACATCGAGGTCGGATTGGTCAAGCTGCTCGCCGGTATAGTTGGCGGTGACACCTTGCAAGGAGCCGAGAAGCTCTCGTTTCGTCCGCTCTCGGCCCTCGCCTTGGATCGCCGCAAAAGGGCGGAGCGTAGGGAATTGTTCGGCGCGGCTCGAACAGGGTTCCGGCCACAATGGAAGCTGATAAATTTTTACCGTGGCTGGCGCGGCGGCTCGCGTCGTCATAGTCGCCGGTAATTGCGCATCCCTTCTGAGTGGCTTCGAACGTGGCACGGAAGCTAGCAAGCGCCGCCGCTACTCCCGATTCGTCCGTGTCGTCCCTTCGCGCAGGACAGGCCATCGGGCCGAGAACTGCATCGCGGATATAGAAATAGTAGTGCGTGAAGCGGCTGCGCTGGTGCGCCAGGATCCGGTAATTTGGATCCTTGGTCGGGTATTTCGGCACGGTGACGCGAAAGGTGGCTCCCTGCTCCATGCTCTTGAAGATGAAGTAGACGCCGTAGGCATCGGCCTTTGCCATGCGACGTTGCCAAGGTAGGACATGGTCTTCCTTGCGCACCCCCTTCTCGGCCCATTCGATCGGCAGGCGGTGATTGCGGGCAAAGGCTTCCACCAGGCTTGGTAGTCGGCGGTGCGTTGGCTCAGGATCTCCTTGTCGACCGCTGGGACGCCGACGATCTGACGGAAGAAGTGAACCACCTGCTCGGGCCGCGACAGGCCGCTGAGGTAACCGTAAATGACAATACGGTCGAAACAGTGGTAGACGAGCGTCAGCAGCTCGCCAAACAGCTGGGTGAACAATTCCATGGCAATCCCCGCCAGACCGACTCGGGGTCGAAGACCCATCAGGCGAGGATCGGGCAAGCGGATCGTTGAGGGTAGCAGTTTCCGGCTGGCTGATGAGGTGCGGTATATTCAGCGCCGGCAGCGGACTGCGACGGCCGAATCGTCAGCATTGGCCAGCTGATCCTGTTCTCTACCGAAACCGGCGATGCTTGGCTGCTCGACCCCGCCGATCGACTCGCGGCACGGCTGGCGAGAGACGGCGAGCGCGAACCGATCCACATCGAAGAAACCGATACTAACTTCGCGATTGGGTGGAAGGGCCGGTATCGCATCGAGGGATCGACCTTTGTTTACTCCGATCACGATACCGGCCGGATCACCACCATCCTCGGATATCCGGTCGACAAGCTTACGTCCGCAATTTGAACGGGAAATTTCAAATATCTTTGGCTAGATTTTATCCGCCGTGGTAAAAATCATACGCTTGGTAGCCGGTTCAGAGGACGGCTCCCGACCCGATGCAGTCGTCGGGTTGGACGGCCAGCACTAGCGTACGATTTTGCACAAATCGTGCGATGACCCCTACTTAGCAAGGGTGCGCCAGGGGAGTGGCACAGATGCTGACCGTTGCAGAGCGGTTAAGAGTTCTGGCGATGGGCGTCAGCGGCCCGACGGAAAACTGAGTGGGCTTAACAGGTCTTCGCAGGTCGGTGAGCTTGTGATGATCCCTCGGGAGTCGCGGCTCGGCGAGCAGGGCTTGCTCGAGGCGTGCCGCATCCGCCACGCCGATACGAACAAGGCCAGCAAGTAATAAGTCGAGGTCGTCGCGGAGCTTCTGCTGGCGACGAAGGAGAGCAGGTTCCTTGAGTCTGATATTATCGATGAGGCAACAAATACGGCGTCCCGTGCCGTTGTCGATCCAGAGCGGCACGCTATCCGGATAGGTCTTGAGCCAAGTGGTGCCGGCCATAACGATGAATGGCAAATGCGATGGCTTCGGTGAAACTTCCAGCAAGTTGAGCGTGACGAGCGCTGTAAAAAAGGAGGGACCGTTTTCGATCATCGTTAGTAATAACGATAGAAACGGCTCAACCCTCTCAATAACGTGCGGCGGCAAGTAACACTTTGTCGGCTGGAAACGATCATGATCGTTGAAAAAAAAGACCGCTATCGCCGGTCCGATATAAATCTCCGCGGAATTAGATTGGCTGCCTGCAAGCCTTTGCCAACCGCTCGTTGCGATCAATCGGCCGGCGAACGCCGATCAATCCGGACCGCTTCGTCCGTCAGTAAATCATGTTCGTTGAAAAACTCCACGTCGACGCTGCGGAGAAAGTTTGAAGTGACATCGAAAAACGGCTCGTCGGGTAGAGACATAATCGGAGTAGTGCGATCTCGTCGATATCCTGCGACCCCAGACCCGGGAGACATTTGGCGACCAAGCGGTAATAGACGTCGTTCCATTCTGTTGGGGCTTTGACGATTTCTTCATCTTGGGTTAAGCCGACGCCGTTCGCTGCCGCTGTCCATTGCCCGTAAGCCCGAACCATTTCGCGCAGCCATGGCCTCGTGGTTACATCGGCTAATGCGGCGGCCGAGCGGAGCCATAAGGCGGCTGCTTGATGATCTGTGTATTCCTCTGGGGGCGCCTGGCGAATGGGGGCGGGGTCAGCTTGCTCAGGCCCGAAGATAATACGTCGTCGTTGGCGAGCCCTTTTCGAAGCGGAGGAAAACACGGGCCATTCAGGCTCGTCACGCTCACCGGCGAGCCAGGCGAGCTCGGCATTTACGGCGGCCTGCCCTAGCCCGATCTATGCGTCAGGAAAGTACACCTTTTGAATGTGCATGAGCGCGCACCCGGTATGGTTGTGGAACCGGAGCGCGGACGTGCGGCTTTGTTCCCGCCGGGGCGGGTATAAGATTTCTGGGGTTGGGTAGGCGCTGGAGGTTGCGGGGAAAGGGCTCGGGTGGGGGCAGGCTGCCCCGTGCTTCAGGTAACGAGGCGAGGCAAGCGCTCGAGGACGAGGCGGAAGCTCCGCTGATCGGGAGCGCTTGTCGGCAGGTGGATCTTGACTTGGGTCTTCAGTTCGACGACGCGGGCGGCGACCTTGATCAGGCGCAGCCGCAGCGTGTCGAATTGCATGACGCGCCAGGTGGAGCGCCGCGGCATGGCCTGGCGCAGCGACCACAACAGCCAATACGCGCCGGCATGCAGGAACAGCCGGAACTGGTTGGCTTCGGCCTGATGGCAGGAGGTGCGGTCGGCGGCGAGATGGTTCTTGAACGCCTTGATGTGGTTCTCGGCTTGGCCGCGCGCGCAGTAGAGCCGCTCGTAGAGCTTCTTGGGCCGGCCGCCTTCGAGGTTGGTGACGATGTAGCGCGTGTCGGCCCCCTGCGGCCCGACCTCGACCCGGGCGATGATCCGCTCGGCCCGGCTCCAGCTGCCGGCGGCGTCGTAAAATTCCTTGTACCGACGAAACTTGGTCCCCGCCGCCCGCGCTGCAAAGCGCTCCGCGGTGCTGCCTTCCAGCTCTGCCACATGCCGATGCAGCGCGACATTCGGCGCTAGACCGAGGACGAAATCCACGCGGTTGGCGCGGCACCAGTCGAGCACTTCGGGGGCGGTATAGTGGCTGTCGGCGCGCAGCAGGATCTCGACCCGCGGCCAACGCGTCCGAAGCGCCCCGATCAGCCGCCGCAGCAGCGCCCGCGCCTCCTTGCCGCTCGGCCGCTGGCCCGGCCGCAGCAGCGCGGTCACGAAGCGTCCCTCCCCGTCGAACACCACAATCGGCTGAAACCCGTAATCGTTATGGAAGGCATTGAACAGCCGCAGCTGTTGGCCACCGTGCACCCGATCAAAAGTGTCGTCGATGTCGAGCACAATGCGCTTGGGCACATGCCCGAAGGAAGCGCAATACTGATCAATCAAGGAACCGGCCAGGCGCAGCAGCGCGCGCTTGTCGGGCAAGTTCTCCAGCCGCGAGATCGTCGACTGCGAGCACAGATCGGCCCCGGACGGCAGCCGCTCCAGCGCCAGCTTGAACATCGGATCGCGGCGCAGCGCATCGGCGTCGTTGCCGTCCTCGTAGCCGGCCGCGATCATCAGCATGCGAAAGCCGATGATCTCTTCCAGGCTGTGCCGCACCCGCTCCGGCGCCCGCTCATCCACCAGACATCCGGCCAGCCGTCCCGCCAGCCCCAGCCGCCGCTCCACCTCGCGCAGTGCCAACAGGCCGCCCTCCGAGGACAGGCGACCGCCGTCAAACCGGGCGACGACAGCCTTGCCGGCGACCGGTGACAGACCGGGGAGGAGGGATGTATCATCAACCATGGCGGGTGCGCGCTCCTGTTGATCCGAGGTTCAGTCTCCACAACCGAACCCTACACCAAATCAACATCTTGCGCTACACCCGCCGACCCTCACGCATAATCCGGGCTAGCTGTCTGTGGTGGTCGGTACGCGCCACGCTCTCTTCTTCGGTCACCTACGAGTGACGAACAGGCTTTGTTGCAGCGGCGGCGAAGGAACAGCGGAGGATCGCGCGCGGTAGGCGCCCGTCGATGCCAGCGAGGGTGGAAGCCGCCGCCAGGAGACCGTGTGCAGCGGCTGGATTATCGCGAGCGGCCACCTCAAGCAATGCGCGCACATGATCGGGGGTAGGGGTATCTGTAAGCGAATGGATCATCCCCGCGAAAGCGATCGCTATCGGGTTGAAGCGAAGGCCGGGTCGGAAGCGGTGACCAGCATCGTCCGTGGTTTGGAGCGCCTGAGCGAAGATGCCATATGCCCATGCCACGTGCCGCGTGCGCAATTCAGCGTCGCCGTCACGCATCGCAATCATCGCCGCCGAGAAAACAGCCTCGTTGCCCATCCATTCTGCATCTGGGTCGTCGTTCGGCGAGGTGGGCGGCGCCACCCCTTGCGCCCAAGCGACGGCCTGAGCCGCGAACTGCGGAGACGAACGCGAAGGGTCATCCACGGCGAGACCAATGGCAGCTTGCATGTTGGTTGCTGTTTGTCGTTCGCGCACACCCTCCTGCAAGCGTTCGAAATGTTGCCGCTCCGCCGCAGGTGGCTCGTACTTGCGTAGTGTCATTTGCGAGCCGTCGTCCCGTACGACAGATACTTCGGGCCAGTTGTCAGGGTCGAGAAGGTTGAGAGCGTAGGCGGCCATCCGGGCGGGGTCGTCGAGGGCGGACTGGTCGCTTGGCGGACCAAGGCGCGCGGCTGCCCGACGGAGCAAATCGCTGAGGGACTCGCGCAGCTCAGGCGGCCCAAAAGCTCCAATTTGGCCGACAAGATTATCGAACATTTGGCGCCGCGAAGGGTACTTCTTTACGTCGTCCAGGCTGACGGCGCCCACCGGTTCTTTTTGCAAAGCGTTCAACCCAAAAATGTCCGGATCCTCCATGGCGTCGAGAAGCCGGCGCTGGCGATCGAGGCACAGCAATTCTGGAGACGCAAGGAATGGAACCGCGGCTTCGCGGGAGAGCGGCCAATGCGACAGCAGAAGGTCGACCGCGACCAAGAGATACGCGGCCGGCGCGCCCGGATTGCCGAGGATATCGGCAAGTACCGTGTCGAATGGCTCGCCGGCCTCTATGCGGCGATGCCCCCAAGCTTCTAGAGCCATCGGGGCGGAGGTGAGGCTGTAATGGCCCGGCCCCTGGCGGGACCATGCGTAGCTGCGTACCCAAGGGAAGGCGCGCTCGCCATCCACGCGCCGGATGATAATGACATCGCCGTCAGGACTATGGCCGCCGGCGTAAAACGAGATTGCGTGATCGATGAGGCGGCGCACCAGCGAGAGGCCATGTTCAGGTGCATAGAGGAGAAGTTCAAAAATGGACCCTGGGCTGGTGATGCCCCAATAAATTCATGATCACCGTAATCAAAGGCTCCCTGCGCTCGTAACGATCTACGTATTCTTCTTCTTCCGATGGTTCGGGGATCAAGGTGATCGCAGTCAGTTCCGCAAGCTCTGCGGGCGCGGCCTGGGCGAGCGTGCCACGAAATTTGAGGACACCAAGTCCCACTCGGTCATGATGGCGATGCTGAATCAGCGATCGGAGATAGTCCGCGGCTAGTGCCGGCGTCCGATTGCAGAACAGGAGAAATCCGGTCCGGAGATCGGCCTCCAGCAAATCGAGCTCCTCGTAGTCGAGGCCGCCCCCAAACAATTGGTGATGCTCGCGATAAGTGCCGGCATCGCGGGCCGTTTCGATTTGTCGAAGCCAATAAAAAAGCCAATGTAATAAGGTGGGCGTGAGAGGGTCGCGACCGAGCATCCCCCTCGACCAGGCGGTATAGAGGTTGACGACGTCGCGTATTGCAGCCGCGGGTAAGTTCTCTCCAAGGCCAAGAAGCCATAGGATCAGCCGATACCAAGAGGGGCCGCTCGGGACGTTCATGCCCGCAGAAATCATCGCCGGGTCAACCCCGGCACTGGTGAACAACTTCGAGGCCGGATCGACATCAACGGCCATCACCGTGCGAATGAGTTCGCGGAGCAACGTTGCCCGTTCGTCGGCGAGACGCGTTGATGCGCGAGCGAGCAGATCGGCGCTGATTTCCGATCGGACGAGCGCCAGCAGAACCGATCGCCGCCATGAGCCGTGAATGCCTTCGCGGCTGAGTAAGTCGATAAATGCGGACCAAGAACCAGCGTCGGAAACGCGCTCCAGCTTCATGCGGGCGGCAAGTTCCACGCCTCTGGCTAAGATCGCCGACGCGGGGCGGTCCAGAGGCAATCGCTGAACTGTCTCCGGCTCTGACCAGAGGAGATTGGCGATCGCCCATTCGCGGAGAACGTCATGCCGGAACGCGACGCGGTCATGTCCGAGGTCGCGCAAGGTCTCACTCGCAACCAGGCCATCCACAGCGAGGGCTGGGCGGTTGCTCACGTCAAGCGGCTCGGCGCGGACGAGGGCTTGTTCGGCAAGCTCCTTGAGGAGCCTGGCACGTTCTCGGTGGTTCCCGTCCATCTTTCCGTCGGCGGTCCGCCACCAGTGCTCGGCCATGTCGATTTCTGTGTGCGGGACCGGCTCGTCTGTTGAACGGTTCGCCAGTCTGGCAAGGCGATATAAGTTGCGGCTTACGTCGCGAGCTGGATGATTGTCCGCCAGAAGGGGGGCCAGGCTGGGGCAACGTGGCGCAGCTCGTCGACTTCTGCCTCGGTCAACTCGCCTATGATGATCGCGGCGGCACGTCCCAGGCGATCAAGCACATCGTCGGGAAGCCAGCTCGGCTCCTCGACCCCGAAGTTTCGTCTGGCCGTGACAATGACTGCGAGGCCCGGAACATCAGCAGCCTCGCGAACCAAGTCGATGACCGTTCTACGCTCTTCGTCATCGAACAGATCAAGATTATCGATGAACAGAACGGCTGCGCCGTCGATCGCAAGATCCGCCAGGAGGTCGCGCGCGGTGCCCTCAAACCTGAGCGCCGCCCGTAAGGCAATCCATCCTCTCGGGATCGTTCTTCCCGGGCTAAGCACCATGACGCGCGATTCGGTGGCAGCCTGTTCGGCGAAATGCTTCAGGACCGCGGACTTGCCGACGCCGGCATCGCCGCGAATTTCGACATAGCAGGCCTCCTCAAGCGCTGCACGAACCGCAGCAATGCGTTCGGGGCGGGAGAGAGTGACATTGCCAACGCGATCGCTGATATCCGCAAGGGCGTGCCGAGAAGCCTCGGCGATCGTCGTTCGCGCGGAGAAATATCCCGGATTGCCGCTTAGACGGAATGAGTGGCGGGTGAGTTCGTCAATTAGGCCTTGGCGATTTCGTTCGCCGGCGCTTGCTGCGATCTCGAGAGCGAGTTTTACGAGTGTTGTCCATAAATTTTCGGATCTCGATGCATCATCCGGATGGAGAGCGTGTACGGCACGTTCCTTTGCAAGTTCTTCCGACGCAGAGCCTTGAGCCGTGAAATCGAAGACGAGGATTTGGAGCTTGCGCAGAAGCTTCCAGACTGTTTCGTCATCGTCAGCAGCTCCGGCATCGTGCAGATGCGACCTGAAAGTCCGCACGAATCTCCGCATATCATCGTTGGCAGAGCCCGCCCGCTCAATGCGCGCAAAGAAGGCCGCTGCCGACTGCAATTGTCGGGCCCAGGTTAAAACGTCTTGGTAGGCGCCCTCGATCTTGCGGGAGGTCCGGGCGATCGCGATCGCCAGTTCGTGACGATCGGTTTCAAAATTCGCGAGGCGCGCGGCCTCGGCGATCTGCGTTACGACAGCGCGAAAGACCGGATCACTTGGTGTAAAGGTGATGCTGCGCTTAACTTGGATTTCAAGGACAGCCTCGTTCCCGCGCGCATCGTGAGCATGCACGATCACATCGTCGAGCGGATACCCCTCGGCTGCTCCTTGAAGCTTGACGCGATCGATGGTCGTGCCCGGCAGACCGCGCGGTTCCGCAGACGTCAAGAGGGACAGCAAATAGTGGGCTCCGACCTAGCCCTCGAAGAGACTGCCCGCCGGTCCAGTTGATGCCGCGCTTGACGCGTTGACTGTCAGGGATTTGGCTCCGCAAATCTACACTTCAAACCCTTCGGTAGAGACTCATAGCCTTATTCTCTCCACCTCGTCCTGTGTTAGCTGCTCGCGCGTGCGGTCGTAGAGCTTGGTCGTGCGCGGGCTTTCGTGGGCCGCCATCTCCTGTGCGTGCTCGAGCGCGCCGCCGTTGGCGAGGTAGGCGGTGATGCCGGTCGCGCGGAAGGTATGACAGCCGATCGGCGCAGAGATGCCGGCGGCAATGGCGCGGCGGCGGATCATCAGCCAGGCGTCTGGCTGCGTCATCGGGCGATCGGAGAGCGTATCGGCGGTGTGCCTCGGCGCGGTGCGGAACAGCCAGCCCTTGCGATTATCGGCGATACCGGCCGCAGCGATATAGGCGTGCAGCGCCTCGGCAAGCGCGTGGTGGCAGGGCATCGCATGCTCCTTGCCGCCCTTTTCGTGCAACCGCACCGTCCATCCGGCGCCACGCGGCCACAGATCCTCGACCTTCATCTTGAGCGCCGCGGTAACGCGCGAAGGAATAGGTGAGCGTCGCGATCAGCGCCCGGTCGCGCAGATCGCGCAAGGTCTCCGTCGGAATGCTGTCGAGCAGCTTCCGCCATTCGGTGCTCTCGAGCACCGGCGTCTTGCCGGTTTTGACGACATGCTTCGGCCCGCGCACGGCCGCCGCCGGGTTCATCGGCACCACCTGCCCGGTGATCAGCCAGTCGAACATCATGCGCACCGCCGCCAGCTGCTGCTTGACGCCGGGGGCGCTGTGGCTGGCCTGCAGCTGCTTCACCCACAAGGCGACGTCGAACGGCCGGATGCCGGCGAGGTTGAGGCCGCGATCCTCGCACCAGGTGAAGAAGCGGCTGCAGGCGCGCGCATAGGCGCGCCGCGTGTGATCGTTGTTGATGGCGGCGGCGAAGAACTCGACGTAGCGCCAGCCAGCCTGGTCGCCGGCACGACCGGGGTCTCGACGAGCGTGGCAATGGCGGTGGCGCCGGTCACGGCGGGCAGGCCTGTCACCATGGCATCCTCGCTCATGCGGCGCCCCAGGGATCGATCAGCGTCAGGCCGCAGCCTTCGAAACCGCCGGTGTCGCGCGTCACCACGCTCGCGCCGCGGGCCCGGGCGATCGCGGCGATGATGAGATCGGCCATCGCCGCCGGACGGCCCGCACGCCGGCGCGCGGCGAAAAGATCGGCGTAGGTCACGGCGGCGCGCGTGTCGAACGGCAGCACGCGGCCGCCAAAATCGTCGCGGAACATGGCGCGCGCCGCCTCCTCGAGACCCGCGCGGCGGCGGCCTTCGGGCAGGATGGCGATGCCGGCCAGGATTTCGGCCTGGCAGACGGAGGCGGTGAACAAAAGCTCGGGCGGCTGCGCTGTTATCCAAGCCGCCACGGCGGGCTCCGGATTGGAGACCATGACGGCCGAGAGAACGTTGGTGTCCAGAATGAACATCACTCGAAGCGCGGCGGCTCTGGCGCTGCTTCGCGCGGCGGCAGCTCGAGATCGTCGACGCCGCCGAACGGCGCAAAGCGGGCGCGGATGCGCTCATAGAGATTGGGCTCGCGCGGCCGCACCGGCTCGCTGAGGCTCGTTTGCAGGATGTCGCGCACTTCGGCTTCCATCGAGTGCCCGTGCTGCGCGGCGCGCACCCGCAGGCGCTCTTTGAGAGCCGCGTCGATGTTGCGGATCGTCAGCGTGGCCATCGTGGTCTCGTCTGTTAGCATGCATCCATTATACGCATTGCATGCGTTGAATTCAAGCGACCTTGCACATGATAAGGACGTTGGACTAAGCCGCTGCGCGGCAGTATCGGCGGGAACCGTTGTCGTTTATCTCTTGCATTCCGCCAACGTTGCCTTCACCCTCACCGCGAAGACCCTGCGTTTTTTATGTGCGTTCCGTCGGCATTAACCTGGGCTCTTTTGAGCTTGTTCTACCTAACGTTCTCTCTATCATCTTCTTGTCACCGCAACTCATTGACCCCGCAGACCCCGCAACAATTCAATGCCCATTAACTCAAAATTCGTGCCATTCACCCCGCGGTTGGGGCGCCAACCTCGCCCACCCACACCGGCCCTAGCTTAGTCCAACCCATTTTTTTGCGCACCGGCGCGCCCTCGTCTTCCGAGGTCTCCTGTGTTCTGTCCGTGCAGCGCGCCGCCACGCAAAAATGCTCTTCATTATCACTAGCAAGATCCACGAAGGGGCAGGGCACCAGCGGCTATTCCCCATAGCCGACTTCGCGTTCTGAATTGCCGGATGGGAAGCGGAATTTCCTATCGGAGTTGGAGAGGCTGCTCAAACGGCCTCAGGCCGATGCCGGGCGCACCAGGAGTTACCGCAATAGCGCACGCTCGGCCCGGGCGACATCGATCAGCCCGGCGTATTGTCCCTCGCGCGTCGCAACCACGATCTCGCCGGTCGCCGCCATGATCGCGGTCACCTGCTCGTCTTGCGGTTTACTCAGATCAAGTGACCCGCGAACGAGCCAGGGATCAAGCATAACCTCTACCTCGGCCAGCGTGATCCAGGGCGGCGCGTCGTGGGGTTCCAGGGTAGGCAGCGCTGGGGCCGGCATCTGGTCCGGACTGCGCATCTGGTCGACCAGAATGAAGAGAATGGACGCTGCGCCAACCTGCTGAAACGCTTGTTGATACCCGAATCTGATGGACTGCTGATCCGTTTGCGACTGCAGACGATAAAGGTAGCTTTGCGCACGCTGTCAAACTGCGCCGTAACCCCGGTCGGACCTGATAACGGCTTTTACGAAATCGCGGGGCCTGACCCAGCCGGCGACCTGCATGGGCTGCCCACCCCGGAGGCCCACTAGTACAAGCGCCCTCGGCGCGTGGAGGATCTCGGCCGTAGCTGCCACGGCGAACAATCGTGTCTTGTACCAGGCACGCCCGTCTTCGAGGTTAATCACCACCACGCTTTGCTCGGTGACCTCCAGTGCAGCCTCGTTCAATTCCTCAAAATTGCTCTCGCCGATTTGCACCCCAGGTTGGACGAGGTTCTCTGTCAGCGATGAGCGCGAGGCCTACGGCGAGGAACGGTCCGTCCTGCTCGGCATGACCGGCGGCCAGGTGCTGACCGTCGTTTACACAGAGCGAGGCGATCGCATCCGGATCATCTCGGCTTGGAGAGCAACGCGGCATGAACGAGACTACTACTATCGCCAGAATGCGCCGTGACGGGGTGCTCGTGCGCGTCAAGCCGGACGGCACCGAGGAGGTGATGCCGGTCACGCCGCTTGCGCCAATGATGCCCGAGGAAGTCGAAGCGGCCGCCCGCGCCGATCCCGATGCGCGGCCCTTCACGGCCGAAGAGCTGGCGAAGGTGCGACGGGTGCCGCGTGCCAAGACGCTGCGGCGGGCGCTCGGCCTGACGCAGGAAGAATTTTCGGGGCGCTATCACATCCCGATCGGCACACTGCGCGATTGGGAGCAAGGCCGATCAGAACCCGACCAGCCGGCGCGCGCCTATCTCGCCGTGATCGCGCACGATCCGGAGGGCGTGCGGCGCGCCTTGGAAGCCAAGCCAGGCTAAAGTCTTAGGCCGCCCGCCGGCATCATCGAGACGACCGCCGCCGAGGTCACCGGCGAGTTGCTGCACCGGGGCGTCGGCCCCGACGAGCCGGTGTCGATCATCATCAACCCGGTCGAGGGCCTGGCCCTCGCGCGAAGAAAAATCGCGGGTGCGCGTTGTCGCCGCCGGTCTCACGGATGCTGATATCGACCGGCTGGTCAAGCAGGCGCAGAAGGAAGTCGAGCCGAACCTGGCCGAGATAGAGCTTCCGACTTACCGAGGTGCCGCCGGCAGGTCGCGCGCCGCCATCGTCCTCCCGGAGGAGGTATGCGGTCCAATCGGCGATGCCGTGCTGGATCGCCTCGCCCCGGTCGGAGCGCGGCGCTCTGCCCGAGGCCTGTTGCAGCGCGGTCAGCAGCAGCTCCGAAGCCCGGAGGGGATAGGCGAGGAGGCCGCCGCCCAGGACGCGTTTGTCGCCTTGCCCAACGATGCGCGCGGCGATGCGGCCCCCACTCCTTGAGCATTCGCGTCGCGCTCCGCTCGCTGACCAAGACGGGGTCGCCGCCGCGGATGAGGTCGCGTGCGAGGGACGATTCGCCGGGAACGATCGCGCTGGACTCGTAGAGGCTCATGATCGAATCGCGCAAATCCCGCAGATAGGCCTTGGTCGAGGTCGATTCGGCCCAGCCGCGACGCCGCAAATATTCGTCGACGAAGTTGCGGTTATCAGGCTCCGGCCGGCGCCCAAGAAAATCCTCGAATGCGACACCCCACAGCGTCGTGCCCCAGCCGTCCCCGAGTACCGCGCCGATCGCCTAGGCGTCGAGATCGAAGGCCTGCATGACCGGGCCGAAATGTTCGCCCATGACTTCCTCGAACGAGGATTTCCGGCCGCTTGCGGGCGCGGAATTTGATCTGACCAGCAAGATGATGTCGTGGCGGCATCGCAATCCCCGATTGACCGGCAAGCCCGGCGCAAGGCGTCCGGCCGTCATCCGCCGCTGTCGGACCCGCCCCCGGCGTCTTACTGGGCTGCAGTAAGACAGCGCCGGTCGCCCGTTGGCGCGCGCCATGCGGTTCATCATGCGGAGATGTTGCCACCTTGATCAGATCGCGACGATAGTCCCGGCATCGGAAGCGTGCCGCGCCGCCGCGAAGGCGGAGTGTGACGAGGTTGTTCGCTCAAGAACCTTTGTTCCAGATCCAATCGTGTTCGAGGCCGCATGATCGAGCCGACGACGCAGCGGTCTCGGGCCGCTAGTCGCGGTTCGGTCCGCGCCGGCGGCTGAGAGCCGGCGCCGGCCGGATTCCTCGTCCGCCGCGCCTATTATCCATGGATCGTCGTCGCCACGACCTGCATCTCCTCGTTCATCGGCCAGCTCGACGCCAGTATCGTCCAGCTCACTCTGCCGACTCTCGAGCATGTATTCCTGGCCCGGCTGAGCGAAGTCAGCTGGGTGGCGATCGCCTACCAGCTCGCCTTTGCCGCGAGCCTGCCGGTCTTCGCCCGCCTGGCCGAGCTCGCCGGCCGCAAGCTGATGTATCTGACCGGCTTTGCATTATTCGCGTTGGCCTCGACCTTGTGCGGTCTGGCCGCGGACCTGCCGCAGCTGATCGCGTTTCGCGGGCTGCTCGGCATCGGCGGGGCGATGCTCGGCGCCAACAGCATCGTCATTCTGGTCAAGGCCGCCGGCCCCGACAGGCAGGGGAGTGCGATGGGGATTTTTGCCGCGGCGCAGGCGGTCGGCGTCAGCATCGGCCCGCTCGCCGGCGGGGTGCTGCTGGCGGCACTCGGCTGGCGCTGGGTATTTTGGGCCAGCGTCCCCTTTGCCGTCGCCGCGGCGGTCGTCGGCTGGTTCGTCATCCCAAGAACCGCCGAGCGCGGGGCCGATCGACGTTTCGACGAGCGCGGCGCGGTGCTGCTGGTGCCGGCGCTGACCTTCCTATTGATCGTCATCAGCGAGAGCTATGCCTGGGGTCCGACCTCGCCGGCGATCCTTGGCGCCGCGGCCGGCGCCCCCCTCCTCTTGGCGGCCTTCATTCGCCACGAGAGCCGCACGCCGGCGCCGCTGATCGACCTCGACCTGTTCCGGCGGGTGCCGTTGCCGGGGGCATCGTCGCGATCGTTCTGTCTTATGCGTTGCTGTACGCGATGTTCTTTCTGATGGCGTTTGCGTTTGTGCGCGGCTACCACGGTTCGCCGTTCGCCGCGGGGCTGCGGCTCGCCATCATCCCGGTGGCGCTCGGCCTCGTCGCCCCGTTCAGCGGCGCCTTGCAGAAGCGGCTCGGCGCCCGAAAGTTGCGGCTCTCGGGGATGGCGACCTGCGTCGCGGCGTTGATCCTCTTGTCCGCGGTGTTGACCGGCACGGCGGCAAGCCTTGTCGGCGCCATGGCGGCGCTCGCCTGCTGCGGTGCCGGGCTCGGCCTCTTCATCGCGCCGAACAACAGCCTGACGATGAGCGCCGCTCCCGACAATCGCCGCGGCGAGGCGGGCGGCCTCCTGAACCTGATGCGGGTGTTCGGGACGAGCCTCGGCGTCGCCGGCGCATCGGCGTTCTTGCGCTGGCGGCTCGCGGCCGCGACCGGGTTCGGCGATCGCACGCTCGGCGCCACGGAGGGGGCGTGCTCGGCAGCGTCAAGGATGTGCTGCTGCTCGCCGCCGCCGGGATCGTCGCCGCCATCAGTGCGGTACTGCGCGTCCCATCCCGGGCGAGGACGACATAGCGCCGGAGCGCGGCGTCGCCCGGTCAGCGGCCGCGCATGAAGGCGTTCAGCTCGGGCGTCGCGAGGCCCGTTTCGATATAGCCGAACGTGCCGCGCTGCTTGACCTCGCGCGCCGCCTCGACGAGACCGCTCATCGCGGCGCGGTAGAGCGAGGTGGCAAGGCTGATCCGCTTGACGCCGGCCGCGGCGAGTTCCGCCACCGTGAACGAGCGGCCCTTGACGCCGGCCATGAAGTTGAAGGGCCGGGCGAGTGCGGCGCAGACCGCCCGCACCGCGGCGAGGTCCGGCAGGCCGGGCGCCATCAGCACGTCGGCGCCGGCCTCTTCGAAGGCCTTGAGCCGCCGGATCGTGTCCTCGAGATCGGGGTTGCCGCGCAGGAAATTTTCCGCCCGCGCCGTCAAGGTGAACGAAAAGGACAGCTTTCGCGCCGCCGCGGCCGCCGCGGCGACGCGCTCCGTCGCATGACGCAGATCGTAGAGCGGCTTTTGCGGATCGCCGCTGAAATCCTCGATCGAGCCGCCGACGAGACCGGTCGCCCCGGCGAGACCGATCGTCTCGGCTGCACCCGCGGGCGCGTCGTCGAAGCCCTTTTCGAGATCGGCCGAGACCGGCAGGTCGGTCGCCTCGACGATGGCGCGGGCATGGGCCAGCGCTTCCTCGCGCGTGACCATGCCGTCGCGGCGGCCGAGCACGCCGGCCGAGGCGCCGCTCGACGTCGCGAGCGCGGCGAAGCCGAGTCCCGCGAGGATCCGTGCCGAACCCGCGTCCCAGGCATTGGCGATGACGAAATGCCCGGAACCTTCGTGCAGGGCCCGGAACCGGTCGGCTTTCTCGTTTTGCGTCGCCGGCATGCTGCGTCTCCTCAATCGGTTGATCCGACCATCAGGATATCCGGATCGCCCGCTCGACCACCACCGCCGGCGTGCCGAGCAAGCATAGGGCGGATGAGCGACAGCGTAATCCGCCGGCGGACGGTGCAGGCAGGCGCGTTGGGCGTACAGGCATGCATCGTGGGTCGGAAAAAGCGGCAGCGTCACCGAAGGCGACCGCGAAACTGCAGGCGTCTGTCGAGGCCATCGGCACGGCGGAATGCGCGTTCCGCTTTTCCGCCCTACGGGTCGTGGTGCCGGCCTGGCGAGCCGCGGTCAGTCGAAATCGGTCGGCAGATCCGGATGCCTGACGTGGTCGAACATGCGGCTGAT
This sequence comes from uncultured Alphaproteobacteria bacterium, assembly GCA_963790875.1. Taxonomy (GTDB): domain Bacteria; phylum Pseudomonadota; class Alphaproteobacteria; order ATCC43930; family CGMCC-115725; genus AP-15. The sequence goes on along the minus strand of CAWBQT010000007.1, from coordinate 46,977 downwards.
CTGGAAGGGCAGGACGCGTCCGATCGACAACTCTTCGGGGATCTCGGTTTCGCCGAAGAACGCGACTTCGCTGGTTTCCAACCCCGGTTGCGGCCGGCCGCCGATCGGGTCGCAAATAAAAAACAGCTTTAACACGTGAAAGGGTTGCGGCGGCAGGTGCGCGTGGCGCGCGCGGTCATAGACTGCGGCGAGCTTGCGGACCCTGACCTCGAGCCCTGCTTCCTCCTTCACCTCGCGGATCACGCCTTCGCTCGGCGACTGATTCACGTCCGCCCAGCCGCCGGGCAATGTCCACCGTCCGCGATCGGCAATCTCGCGCACCAGGAGAATGCGCCCGTTTCGGTCAAAGATGGCTCCGCGCACCTCGACTTTCGGCGTCGCATAGCCGGTTTGTTCGGCAAACAACGCCTCGACGCGAGCGACATCCGCGGCCGATTGCGTTGCCATCATCTGCGCCGCGAGCGAGCGGACCGCCGCGTAGCGCTCGCGATCATGCGGATTGGCGGCATAGGTCAATCCGGTTTGGGCGATGGCTTGCAGCTCGCGCGCCCAAAGCAGCCAAGCCGGCTCCAGCCGATCGCCCGATGGTGGTGTCATCGCTCGCGGGACCCTGCCATGAAACCGGTGCCGACGCCAACGCGCATCATGTCGCGGATCGTCATGCGCGATCGACGGCGATTGTCCCGAGGCGCCTGCTGGCGTTAGGGTTTCGCGGGAAGCAGCCGGGAGAACGAGAATGGGCAACAGGATCGCGATCGTCGGCGTCGGCGCGGTCGGCGGTTATACCGGGGCGCATATGGCGCGGGACGGCGAAGACGTGACCTTTATCGACATGTGGCCGGCGCATGTCGACGAAATGAAAAAGAACGGGTTGCGCATCACCCATCACGAAGGCGACGCGCCGTTCACGGTCAAGGTCCGTGCGCTGCATCTGACCGAGGCGCAGCAACTCGCCAAGGAAGCGCCGATCGACATCGCCTTCGTTTGCACCAAATCCTATGACACGCAATGGGCGGCGCTGCTGATCCGGCAATACTTGGCGCCAACCGGCTTCGTCGTCTCGCTGCAGAACTGCATGAACGAGGCAACGATCGCCGAAGTCGTCGGCTGGGGCAAGACGATGGGTTGCATCGCCAGTAACATCAGCGTCGGCCTCGTCGAACCGGGCCATGTGCATCGCGGCGGGGTCAAGGGCGGCGCTGCGCACACGGTCTTTCGCGCCGGAGAGGTGCATGGCGGGATCACCGAACGGGCGCAGGAGATCTGCCGGCTCGTCTCATTTGCCGACAGCGCCAAGGTCACCGACAATTTGTGGGGCGAGCGCTGGTCGAAGCTCGTCGCCAACACGATGGCGAACGGCGTTTCGGCCTGCACCGGGCTGTCCGGCGCGCAGATCGCGCAGAACGAGGCGATCCGCCACTTCCAGGCGCGGCTCGGCAGCGAGGCGATCCGCATCGGCGAGGCGCGCGGCTACCGCCTCGAAGAGATCGACCACCTGCCGCCCGAAACGATCGCCCGTGCCGGTGAAGGCGATGTCGAGGCGCTGGCGATTTACGACGCGCGCCGGCTGTCGCGGGTCGGCCGCGGCTCGCCCGACCAGCGCCCGTCGATGGGCCAGGACATGGCCAAAGGACGGCGCACCGAGATCGAGTTCCTGAACGGCTTTGTCGTGCGCGAAGGCGAGGCGGCCGGCATCGCGGCGCGCGCCAACGCGCGGCTCGTCGACATCGTCAAACGCGTCGAGCGCGACGAACTGAAACAAGACCCGCGCCACATCACCGAATTGCGGCTGAACTGAGAGGCTGTGAATGTATCCCGCCGCCAACCTCTTCAGTCGTCACCCCGGCCTTCCGCGGGAAGACGGAAAAGGGGTTTTGGAGGCGAGAAGCCAATTGGATTACAGCCTCCTTCGCCGGGGTGACGATAGCAGGGTTCTCCATTTTCGTCCCGACCTGAATTCCTTCACATCCTCTGAGCGGAGCCTATTCCGCCGCCGCATTCCCACCGAATCTCCGCGGCCGTGCGGGACAATATTCGGCAATCGCCGTCGCCGGGATGGCTGACGTCTGTTGATCGGCGCCGCCGTGCCGGGGTCCGACAATGCCGCTCCAGGCTGCGCTCCAAGCCTGCCATGGCCATCGGCGCTTTTCGTCTTCGATCAGGCCCGGCGGCACGGCGAGATCGCCGAAGTCACAGGCCCGCATCGTCGCCAGTTCCCGACGGTGCCGCTCCCGCTCGCGCCACCGGACGAGCCAACCGGGCCGCCCCGGCATGGCCAATGCTTGACAAAGCCGGACGACATTCACTGGCAGCATGACGGCGTGCAGAAGGACGATCGGCCAGAGGCCGAGCAAGGACCCGTATGAGATGAAGCCGACATTGCTCGCGATCGCGGACACGCGCAGCGGCACCATTCGCTTGGCGCAGAAGGTCGCGAACACCAGGCTTGCCGCGACATAGCCGATCAGGTCCGCTTGACGCATCGACGCCTTCGGTTCGCCATGTCTCGAAATCACCCGCGGCGGTGGGTGCAGGCCCTGCATAACCGCCAAGGCCGGGGCCTGGTGTGAGGCGGCTCACGCGCGATGCTGGAATTCCGCATGTTCGGGCCTTGCCGCAGCGGGGGCGAAGGCGCTATGGGGCCGAGAGGGCTCCCCGCTCCCAGGGAGGTCGCAGGCTGGAGTGAGGGATTTCGTCGGAGTGCGCACTCGCCGCGAGGTCAGCGCGGCGCCGGCGCCAGCGGGTCGAAGGGGCGGGGGTCCGCCGCGGCTTCGGCTTCGCTGAAGCCCATCGCCGCGAGAAACGCGGCACGGACCTCGGCCGGTTGCCCGGTCTGGAAGATGTAGCCCTGCAGGCCGCGGCGGGCGAGCGGGTTCCTCATCATCTCGGCGCGCGAGAACCCGTCGATGAACGCCTCGCGCTCGGCGACCGGCAGTGCGATTGCCCGGTTGACCGCCGGGTCGCGGATCACCGCCTTCGGATCCCGTCCGTCCTCGACCGCGTCGATATCGTCGAGGAAGCGGCGGCGGATCATCACGATGCCGCGGTCGCTCGGGGCGAGATATTCCTGCGACCGATCGGCGATCCGGCCCTGCCCGACCCAGGTCACGAAATCCTGGTTCATCACATGACTGGTGACCCAGCGCCCGGTCGCCGGATCGGCGATCGGCCCCTGCCAGGTCGGGACGCTGTTCTGCACATAGGGCTCGCGCTCTCGCGGCACACGGCTGAAATGCCACATGACGCTCAACGTATTCCCGTCGTCGACCGGCACCCGGAACTCGACATGATTGCCGGTGAACAGCCCGTTCGGCCACAGGCAGACGCGGCCGACCGTCCACAGCCGGTCCTTTTCGGTGGTGTCGGTGCGGATGCGCTTATATTGGAAGCCGTATTCGAACTCGTTGAAATCGACCTTGACGTGCTGCGGCGTGTAGGGGCCGGTGGCACCCGCGAGACGCAGGCTCCAGTTCGAATGGGTCCATTCGAAATGCACCGGGTCGATCGAGTTCTCCTGGCACTGGAACCAGTTGCATGGGATCTCGGCCTTGACGATCTGGCGGAAGCCGTTCTTCCACGAGAAGAATTCCCAATCGGGAACGAGCGGCCGCGGCTCCGGACCGAGATAGGCCCATAGGAGCCCGCCCAATGCCTCGACCGGATAGGCCTTGATGCGGATCTCGTCGCGCAGTCGCGCCGCCGGATGCGCCATGTCCTCATAAGGCTGCGCCAGGCACGCGCCGTCCGCGTCGTAGAGCCAGCCATGGTAGTTGCAGCGCAGCCCGCATTTCTCGACATAGCCGTAGCTGAGATCGGCACGGCGGTGCCGGCAATGGCGGTCGAGGAGGCCGTACTTGCCGCCGAGGTCCTTGTAGAGGACGAGATCTTCGCCCATTAGCCGGACCGGGAGCGTGCCGGGCCGCTCGAGCTCGCTGGCGCCCGCGATCGGCCACCAATAGCGGCGCAACAGCCGGCCCATCGGCGCGTCGGCGCCGGTCCGGCTCAAGACCTCCCAGCGGTTTTGCGTCGCCGGGCTCGCGTCCTTCGGCATCGACCGCTCCTTCAGATCGCCGAATGCTTGTCGATCATCGCCGACAAGCGGCCGTAGACGCGGCGCGCATTGCCTTCGAAAATCTTCGCCTTGTCCGCCGCCGACAGCGGCAGCTGGTCGATGTAACGCTTGGTGTCGTCATAGTGATGACCGGTCTCCGGATCGATGCCGCGAACGGCGCCGATCATTTCCGAGGCGAACAGGATGTTGTCGACCGGAATGACCTTCGCCAGCAGCTCCTGGCCGGGCAGGTGGTAGACGCAGGTGTCGAAGAAGATGTTCTTCAGCATCAGGTCGGAGAGCAGCCCGAGCTTGGCGTCCTGCGCCAGACCGCGAAAGCGGCCCCAGTGATACGGCACCGCGCCGCCGCCGTGCGGGATGATGAACTTGATGGCCGGGAAGTCCTTGAACACCGACGACGTCATCAGCTGATTGAAGCCGACGGTGTCGCCGTTCAGGTAATGCGAACCGGTCGTGTGATACGCCGGATTGCACGAAGCGCTGACGTGAATCATCGCCGGGATGTCGTACTCGACCATCTTCTCGTAGAGCGGATACCAATAGCGGTCCGACAGCGGCAGGTCCTGCCAATGTCCACCGGAGGGGTCGGGGTTGAGATTGACGCCGACGAAGCCGTATTCGGTGACGCAACGGTCGATCTCGGCGATGCAGTTCTTCGGCGGGACGCGCGCACTCTGCGGCAGCATCGCAACGCCGACGAAGTTCTGCGGAAACAGCGAGCAGACGCGGTGGATCAGCTCGTTGCAGGCGCTCGCCCAGGCTTCGCTCGTCGTCGCATCGCCGAGATGGTGGCCCATGCCAGCGGCGCGCGGCGAGAAGATCGTCAGGTCGGTGCCGCGCTCGCGCTGCACCTTGAGCTGGCCGTTCGCGATCGTCTCACGGATCTCGTCGTCGGTGATCCTCGGGCGCGGCGGCGGCAGCTTGCCGGCCGTGTGCGCCGCGATCTGCTCGGCGCGCCAGCCCTCGTGCTGGCGCGGTGCGGTGGTGTAGTGGCCGTGGCAATCGATGATCATCGGACCTTGCCTCCCTCGATGATCGGGCGGCAACGCGCCCGACCCCTCCCTCCGCCGGCGGAGAGTCGGCGGAGAGAGGGGTTTTATTCAGGCGTGCTCCTGAACGCGGAGCACCGATTGGAAGAGCCGGGTGATCAGGACGGCATCTGGCCCATGAAATCGCGCTTGCCGATCTCTATGCCGAGGCTCCGCAGGACGTTGTAGGCCGTCGTTACATGGAAATAGAAATTCGGCATCGCGAAATGATAGAGATAGACCTGCGCCCGGAACTTGCGATCCTGGCCGCCGGCCGTGATCGTAACTTCTGAATTTTCTTTGCCGTCGAGCTGATCCGGCCGCAGGCTCTTGAGGAAGTCGATGGTCTTGTCGAGCCGCGACTGCATTTCGGCCCAGCTGTTGTCGATCGCCGGCAGCTGCGGCACCGCGACGCCGGCGACGCGGCCGGCGCCGAAGGCATGCTCGCTCGCCTGCCGGACCTGCCGGGCCAGGGTGAACATGTCGGGATAGAGGCGCAGGTTCAACACCGTGGCCTCGTCCCATTTCTTTTCGGTGGCGTGCTTCTGCGCCTTGTCGAGCGTGCCTTTGAGGCCGCCGAGCAATTGCAGGAACACCGGCACCGAGGCGTGATACATCGTGATCGCCATGAGGCCTTCCTCCTACTCTGTGGTAGCGTGACGCCGCGCCGAGTTTAGCCGGGTGGGCCGGCAAGGTGAAGGCCGGCGGCGACGGCCGGCGCCGCGCTCGACCGCAGCGGCCAGCGGCTCTAATGTGGCCCGCGCACAATCGGGCGGAGGCGCGAGCATGGCCAGGGAAAGACGGCTCAACGCGCGCCAGGTCGAGGAGATCTTTATCGCCTTTGTCGAAGTGCTGCGCGAGCTGCCGCCCGACATAGAGGCCGGCTGGCTCGACGCGGCCGGCGATCTGCGGCTCGCCCCGGATATCGGCAAGAAGCTGCGGACCGCGCGCGCCGTGCGGCTGCTGCTGCGGCAACTGCGCGAGGCCGAGCCCGGCTGCTAGCGCTGCGCTCCGCTGCTGCGGCGGCGACAGAATGTCGCCGCCCTGTGGCGATGGCGCGGCTTTTCGGCCTTGCGACGTTAACGGCCGAGGCTCGGTAGCGGCGCTGCAACGGGGCAAGCTGCTCCGAAGGCGGAGCGGCCCGGCCGTCGCGCAGCCTGGAGCGCCCCGATGCAGTTCGCCGCCTTCTGGATACCGCATTGGATCATCGGCCCGACCGTCATGGTCGTGCCGGCGGTTCTGGCACTCCTCCTCTATCGCTGGTTCACCGGCCGGCTCGGCAGGCTCGCGGCGCAGTTCAGCCCCTTCTTGCAGCAGCTGCTGTTGCGGGACCGCGGGCCGGCGAGCGCCCTCGTCGTTCTGACCGTTCTCGGTATCGCGCTGCCGGCGGCCTCCTTCGCGACGCCGGTCACGCGTGCGATCGGACACGCTCTGGTGTTCGCTCTGATCCTGGCGATCGGCTGGTGGGCCGCAAGGGCGCTCGATCTCGGCGCCGAGTTCTATGTTCGGCGCTTTCGCATGGACACGCCGGATAATCTCCTGGCGCGCAAGCATCTCACGCAGGTCAATATTCTGCGTCGCGCGACGCTCACCCTCATCGTCATTGTCACCATTTCGGCCGCCCTGATGACGATTGCCGCGGTGCGGCAATACGGCGTGAGCCTCCTCGCCTCGGCCGGCGCCGCGGGTCTCGTCGTCGGCCTCGCGGCGCGACCAGTGTTGAGCAATCTTCTCGCCGGCATTCAGATCGCGATCACCCAGCCGATCCGCGTCGAAGACGTGGTCATCGTCGAAGGCGAATGGGGATGGATAGAAACGATCACCAGCACCTATGTTGTAGTCCGCATCTGGGATCTGCGTCGCCTGGTGCTGCCGCTCACCTATTTCATCGAAAAGCCGTTCCAGAATTGGACCTATCAGAGCTCGGAGCTGATCGGTACCGTCGAATGGAGCTGCGACTACACCGCGCCCGTCGAGGCAATGCGCGCCAAGCTCGACGAGATCGTCCGTTCGACGCCGCTGTGGGATGGCAAGGTGGCGGTGCTGCAAGTGACGGAAGCGCTCGGCACCACGATCACGCTGCGGGCGCTGGTGGGCGCCCACGATTCGGGCGACGCCTGGGACCTGCGCTGTCTCGTCCGGGAAGAGATGATCGCCTTTCTACAGCAAGAGCATCCCTATGCCCTGCCGCGTCAGCGCGCGGCACTCGTCGGCGGCGGGCCGGACGACGAGGTCGCTGCAGGACCTCGGCGAGCACCTTCGAGCGAGGGGTGCCCGTGTTGACCCCCAAGCATTCGTCTCAGAGACTGTGAAGGAATTCAGATCAGGACGAAAATGGAGAAATTCCGCTATCGTCACCCCGGCGAAGGAGGCTGTAATCCAATTGGCTTCTCGCCTCCAAAACCCCTTTTCCGTCTTTCCCGCGGAAGGCCGGGGCCCATTCCTCCGCCGCTTCTGATTTCCCCAGCAATTTCACCGCCCCACCCGGCGGATGACCGCTCGTGCCGCGGAACTGTGGACCCCGGCCGCCGCCGGGGTGACGACTGAAGAGACCGGCGCCCGAATACATTCACAAGCTGCCATGAAAATAACCGCAGGCACGACCCGGCTCACGTTCCTGCTGGGAGCGGCCTGAGGGCGACCTGGTAGCCGAGACGGTTGAGGCGGCGAAGCAGGGTTCTGATCTTTTGCTGCGTGTGCGTCTTGTCGAGATGATTGGCGCCGAGATCTTTGAAGCGGGCGCCAGTGGCGAGCATGTGGTAGGCGGCGATCAAGATCTTGTGTCCGACCGCGACGGCGGCACGCAAGGGGCCGCGCCGAGCACGCAGGCGAAAGTACTTGTCTTTGAGGTAGCTGCCGGTCTTGCGCGAGGCGGCGACCGCGGCGGTAATCAAGGCAGTCTTCAGGTGCTGGTTGCCTTTGCGCAGCTTGCCGCCGTGGCGCTTGCCGGCGCTCTCGTAATTGCCGGGGCACATGCCGGCCCAGGCGGCGGCATGGGCGGCGCTCGGAAACACCGTCATGTCGACCCCCAGTTCGGCGACGATGACCGCCGCGACGAACCAGTCGACGCCGGGAATCTGCATCAGCCGGCGATGCTGTTCGTCGTAGGGCTTCGAGCTTGGCGGTGATGCGGGCATCGAGTTCGCCGATGTCGTGCTCGATCGCCTCGATGCGCCGCAGTTGCACGCCCAGCAGGTAGCGGTGATGCTCCTCGATGCAGCCGTCCAGGGCGAGTTCCAGCTCGGCCAGTTTGCGACGCAACCGACCGCGCGCCAGAGCGGCGATCTCAGCCGGAGTCGCCGTGCCCTCGATCAGCGCCCGAAGCATCGCTATCCCGGAGACCCCGAAAACGTCGCTCGCCACACTCGACAGCTTGATGTTGGCGGTCTCCAGCAGCTTGAGCAAACGGTTGCGCTCGGCCGCGCAGGAGTCGACCAGCTTACGCCGATAGCGCAACAGATCGCGCAACTCGCGCACCGGCTTGGCCGGCACAAAGCTGCTGCGGATCAGGCCGTGGCGAAGCAGGTTGGCGATCCACTCGCTGTCCTTCACATCGGTCTTGCGGCCCGGCACGTTCTTGATGTGGTGCGCGTTGCCGACCACCAATTCGAAGGCCCCGTCCAGCACTGCATAGACCGGCTGCCAGTAGACCCCGGTGCTCTCCATCGCGACATGCGTGCAGCCGTTCTCCTGAAGCCACTGCCGCATCTCCCGCAGCGCCGCCGTCAACGTCCGAAACGTGCGGATCTCCTTCGTCGGTCGCTGCCCCGGTGGACCAGTCAACAGACACGCCACCACCGTCGCCTGATGTACATCGAGGCCGCAGCCCCGTTCCACGATCACATCCACAACCACCTCCCGTGCAACGTGGTGGTCGCTGCGCCGCCAGGGAAATCAGACACTGCCATGCGTGCTCACCCAGAATGGGGGCAACAAAACGTGATACCTTCGCGCCGCGCGGGTCAGTCTCTCAGGCGGGGTTCAAGCCCTCCAAGGGTGTGTCGACCTCAAACGACCACCACGACGGTTCTGCCACGGCCCGGCCCACGTGCCTACAGCCTTCGCCCCATTTTCATCCATCGTGGTGCGCGCCCCCGCCGCGCTGGCGGTCTCTCAGCGCAAACGATGGAACAACGCGGCGAGGCTGCCGATCGTCCCGATCGTCAGCGCGAACATCTGTTTGAAGATTTCGGCCTTTCCGACGGCGATCTCGCTCTTCAGCTCGGCGATGTCGCGTTTCAGTTCCCCGCGCAGCTCGGCGAGGTCGGCTTGGTCGCGACGTTCTCGCGGATCGCATCGAAAATCTCGGCGGCGACGCGGTCGGCCGCCTTGCGTTCGAAGCCCGGCCCCTTCGCGCGGAAGGAGGGATCTCAGCTTCCCTCGGGCCCGGCGGCGATGCCGGCGTCGTGCAATTTGCCGATCTCGGCCGAGGACAGGCCGAGTAGCTCGGCGAGAACGGCATCGGTGTGCTCGCCGAGCCGCGGCGCCGGGCGCGGCGGCCGACGCGGCACCGCGCCAAAGTCGAGCGGCAGGCCCGGCACCGGATAACGCCCGATCCCCGGCTGTTCGACCTCGGCGAAGAGCGGATTCGCCGGCGAGCAGCGCGGGTCGTCGCGCACCAGCTGCCCGAAATCCTGGAACGGGCCCCACAGCACCCCGCTGCCGGCGAAAGCCTCGCGGATCTCGTCGAGACGGCGCGCGGCGCACCAGCGGCCGATGAGCGCGCCGATCGCGTCGCGCGCCGCGTAGCGCCCCTCTTCGCTGTCGAGGTCGACATCCATCATCGGGCCGATCATCGCCAGCCGGTCGGCGAGGCCGGTGGCGCGGCCGAGCGCCCGCCATTGCCGCGGGGTCAGCGCGATGATCATGACGCGGTGCCCGTCGGCGGTGGCGAAATCGCGGCCAAAGCTGCCGTAAAGGTCGTTGCCGAGTGCCGGGCGCGCGCGGCCGTTGACATGCACGTCGCCGACATAGCCGAGGCTGCCGACCGTCGCCAGCATCACATCGGCGAGGGCCGCCACCACCTCCTGTCCGGCGCCGGTGCGGGCGCGGTGCCGCTCGGCGGCGAGCAGCCCGGTCGCGAGATAGAGCCCGGCTGCAATGTCCCAGGCCGGCAAGACGTGGTTGACCGGCCCGCCGCCCGGCCCGGTCACGAGCGGAAAACCGCTCGCCGCATTGACCGTATAGTCGACCGCGGTCGCGCCGTTGCGGTCGCCGACGAGGCGCAGCATGATCACGTCGGCGCGCGCCTTTGCGAGACTCGCGAAATCGAGACCGGAGAAGGGCGGCAGATTGGTCAAGACGATGCCGCCGCCGGTCCCCGGCGCCGTGACGATCGCGCGCGCCAACTCGCGGCCCTCCGGCCGGTCGAGAGCCAGCGCCACCGAACGTTTTTCCTTGTTGAGCCCGGCCCAATAGAGGCTGGCGCCATTCGGCGCCACCGGCCAGCGGTGAAAATCGAGACCGCCGCCCAACGGGTCGATGCGGATCACCTCGGCGCCAAGCTGGGCCAGCGTCATGCCGCCCAGCGGCGCCGCGACGAAGGCCGAAAGCTCGACGATGCGCAAATCTGCGAGAAGCCCGCTCATTGCGGCATCCTCGCCGGCTCGCGACGCCGCGGCAAGCCCCGAGGAGCGCGCTTGCCGGCACCGACGGCAGCGGCCTCAGTCGCAGAACTGCATTGCTAATTCGAAATCATTATGCTATTAATATTTTCTATCGTCGCAACAACGAGCGTCACATGCCGAGCTATCGTTTCGGAAAGCATCCGCCCAAGGCGGACTATCGAACCCTCCGATTGAGGGATTACGTAGCGGCTCTCCCGCCGCCGCCTCCGGCAGTCGACACACTGTCGCGAGTTTACGCCGCCCTCGGCGTAGCAAACCCGACGGAATTGTTCCCGATGGACGGCAACGACACATTGGGCGACTGCACGATCGCCGCCCTCGCGCATGCCGTGACGACCTACCGCGGGCTGCTCGGCACGACGGACATCATGCCCGCGTCAGCCGTAATCAAGTTGTACATGCATCTGACCGGCGGCGTCGATTCCGGACTGAACGAACTCGATGTGCTGAACTACTGGCGCCAGCACAGCGTTGCCGGCGACAGGATCCTGGCCTTCGCTGCCATCGATCCGAAAAATCTGACCCATGTGCAGCAGGCCATCCAAATCTTTGGCGGCGTCTATCTGGGGTTCCAGGTGCAGCAGAATTGCATTCAGGAATTCGACAACCATCGACCCTGGACGCCCGGGCCGCTGACCACCGACGGCCATGCCGTATTCGCGGTTGCCTATGATCAACAGGGGGTGACCGTGCTGACCTGGGGGAACATCCAGCAAGGCACCTGGTCCTGGTGGAACGAGTGCGTCGACGAAGCCTATGCCATCCTGCCGCCGGAAGCGGAGAACGCCGATTTCGCCCCCGGCTTCGACTTTGCGCAGTTGGAGACCGATCTCAACGCCATCGCGAGTTGAGCTACGGCACCGCGCTGTTGCTCCGCGAGCACGTCTTCGACCAGCTTCAGACCGCCCCTAGCCTTAACCTAGCCTAGGGGCTGCAGCTGGCCCGGCGGCGGGGACTATCGCCAGTCGTCGATGATGTAAACGCCGGGGCGGCAGTAACCAGGTTCGTTATCCTTGTGCATCGCCACACCCTGAATAGCGGTGCGGAATCCTCGCGCGACAAGATGCTGATATGCCTCGCGACGCGCGAGGTTCGCACCGGCCAGAATGGTCGGCATGCCGACGGCTGCCGCCAGTGCTCCGCATGCGTCCAGCAGTCGTAGATAGTCCTGTTCCGCCGACGGCGTGTCGCGAACCGCGCCGAACTTGACGAAGCATGCGCCCAGGCCAGCCTCGCTGCGCGGGCCGTAATGACAGACCGCGAACGCGGCTGGACCGTCCGCCCCGTGCACCAGCACCGTTTCACCGAGCTCCTGGTCGTGCACCGCCCGGATCTCATCGGACAGGTCGAGACCGGGGTAAAGCGTCTCGGTCACCTCGCGTGTTGCACGGAGCGCTATGGCCTTCTCCGCATCGCTCAGTGCGCTGTAGCGCGACCAGCTTGTGGTCGTCTGCGCAGGCTGGGCGGGTGCGGACATGATGGCAGTCAGGAACCGCGCGTAAAAGCCGAACTTTTGATACAAGGCCACGTGCTTGGCGCTGTGCGCGAAGGTGAACAGCCCGGTGTGCGTGGTGCCCCAGGCGTCGAACTGATCCATCGTCGCGGCCAGCAATGCCTTGCCGATCCCGCGTTCCTGTAGCGCCGGATCCACAGTGATCGGCCCGAAAAAGCCGACGGTTCCCCATCGGGTCGCAAAGTTGGAGCCGACCAGCCGGCCATCGGACGTTGCGCCAAACGCGGCGACATGCGGCGCACGCCAGCGGCCATAGAGATAGTCTCGATCAGTCCAGAACGTTTCCGGCTCGGGAACACCGAGGAAGGTGCCGAATGCCGTGCGAAAAATGCGATCGGCTTCCGGCAGATCGCGCTCGGCTAATGGACCTATCACAGGCTGACTTGCCAGCGAAGCGGACCCAGTGACGGCAATATTCTGCGGCATCGGACCGTCCCTTGGTTGAAACTCCAAAAAATTCGAGCGTTGATCGACGGCGGGGCCGTCGCTTGCGTGCGTGCCTTTCATCAAGGCAACAATTGGTGGTCGCAGTCAATCGAGGCGAATAGAGGTTGTCCGCGCGAAGAGGGGATCGACTACGAAGGGCCGACCTGGCGAGCGCCTGTACTAATCGCATCCGGTGTTGGCGCCGGAAAAAGCCCGAAACGCTCTGAACAGCGATTTGGGTTGGGATTCGCAGCGGTATTGCTGAGCCGAATTGCGGGCCAGGGAATTGGCGGCGGTTCGAGGCGCCTCTCGTCGGAAATTTTTACCGCGTCGACGGGCGGTCGGTAAAGTAGACGATCGCCAGCGCCGCACCGAGCAAGATCAATCCATGGGCAGCAAGATACGGCAGGATAAAGCTGTAAATGATACAGAACACCCCGGAGCTGCCGAGTGCCGCAGCGATTGTCCATAAAGCGGATCGCATCAGAAACGCTGGCAACATCGGCGCAATTGAGCACTGAGCAGAAAGAAGATCCATAAAATTATAGGTTAATTTTGCAAATCATGCGACCGCGATCGGCACCAGCGACGTCTGGGTCGCCGGAAACCCGCCCGCCGCCGCCTCGGATAACCCGGCCCAGGCCGCGCCGTTCCGCGGTTTCGGGCCGTTATGCGCCTTGCCGAGGGGTAAAAAGTGGATCGGGGCTAATGCGCCTCGTCCCAGCTCTCGCCGCGGCCGGTCTCGACGACGAGCGGCACCGAGAGTTCGCAGCGCGGCGCGCAGGCCCCTTCCATGACCGATTTGACGAGCGTCGCGGTGGCGTCGACCTCGGCTTCCTGCACCTCGAACAACAGCTCGTCATGCACCTGCAAGAGCATCCGCGCAGCGAGCCCGGCCTCGGCCAGCGCCGGCGGGATGCGGGCCATCGCCCGGCGGATGATGTCGGCCGCCGAACCTTGCAGCGGGGCGTTGATCGCCTGCCGCTCGGCGCCGGCGCGGTGCGCCGGATTCGCATCGCGAATGCCCGGGATGAAGCATTTGCGGCCGAAGATCGTCTCGACGTAGCCGGCGCTGCGGCACTCCGCCTTGACCCGCTCCATATAGGCGCGGATCGCCGGGAAGCGGGCGAAATAGGCACGGATGTACTCCGCCGCCTCGGCCTGCGGCACGCCGATCTGCTGGCCGAGGCCAAAGGCGCTGATGCCGTAGATGATGCCGAAATTGATCGCCTTGGCGCGTCGCCGCGTCAGTGGGTCCATCGCTGCGAGCGGCACCCCGAACACCTGGCTCGCGGTCAGCGCGTGGATGTCGACCCCGTCGCGGAACGCCTGCCGCAATTCCGGAATGTCGGCGACATGCGCGGCAAGCCGCAGCTCGATCTGGCTGTAATCGGCCGACAGCAGCAGGTGCCCCGGCTCGGCGACGAAGGCGCGGCGGATGCGTCGGCCTTCCTCGGTGCGCACCGGGATGTTCTGCAGATTGGGCTCGGTCGACGAGAACCGGCCGGTCGCGGTCGCCGCCAGCGCGTAGGAAGTGTGGACCCGACCGGTCTCACCGGCGATCTCTTCGGCGAGCGCGTCGGCATAGGTCGATTTCAGCTTGGTCAGCTGCCGCCATTCGAGCACCAGCCGCGGCACGTCGTGCAGCGGCGCCAGCTCTTCGAGGATCGAGGCGTCGGTGCCGTAGGCGCCGGTCTTGCCCTTCTTGCCGCCGGGCAGGCCGAGCTTTTCGAACAGCACGTCGCCCAATTGCTTGGTCGAACCGATGTTGAAATCATTCCCGATCGCGCGAAAGATCGCCGCCTCGATCGCGGCGATGCGCCCGGCGAAATCGCGCGACAACTCGGCGAGGGCGGCGCGGTCGACCTTGATCCCGGCATCCTCCATCGCCGCGACGACCGGCACCAGCGGCCGCTCGATCGTTTCGTAGAAGGCGGTCATCTTGTCGCGTATGAGCCGCGCCTTCAGCTGCATATGCAGCCGCAGGGCGGCGTCGGCGCGCTCGGCGGTAAAGTCGCGCGCCGCCTCGGCCGGCACCTCGGCAAAGGCAATCAGGCTCTTGCCGGTGCCGATCAGCTGCTTGAGCGGGGTCAGTTCATGCGCGAAAGCGCGCCGCACCAGGCTTTCGACGGCGTGGTCGAACTGGCCGCCGTCGAGGACATAGGACATAAGCATCGTGCAGTCGCACGGGGCGAGCGCCACCCCATACTGCCGCAACAGCCGCGCCACGCCCTTTGCGTCATGGCTGATCTTGAGAACCCCCGGGCTCTCCAAGAGCCGCTTCAGCCGGCCGATCACGCTGCCGAACGGCAATGCCGCCGGTGCGGCGAGATCCCCCCGTCCGTGGGCGAGCGGCACATAGCCGGCGAGCCCCGGCGCCAAGGCCAGCGCGATCCCGGCCAGTTCCGGCCGCCTGCCGGCAACCGCGCTGGCCTCCGGCCAGATGCCGACGACCCCCGCCTCGACGGCCGCCTCGATCCAATGGTCGAGACCCTCCAGCGTATCTATCAGCGCGTAGCTGCGCGAGGCGGTGAACGGCGGCACCTCCGGGAGCACCGGGTCGGGGTGCTCGGACGGTGCGGCCGGCGTCACCGCCGAGAGGCGGTCGGCAATGCGCTTTTTCAGCGCGCGCAGCTCCATCTCGTCGAGAAACGCAAACAGCTTGTCCGGGTCGTAGGGCTTGATTTCGAGCGCCGAGAGCGGACATTGCACCGGGACGTCGGCGTCGAGCTTGACCAGAACCTTCGACAGCCGCGCCTTGTCTTCGTTGTCGATCAGCGCCTGGCGCCGCTTCGGCTGCTTGATCTCATGCGCGTGGGCGAGCAAGGTTTCGAGGTCGCCGTAGAGGTTGATCAACTCGGCCGCGGTCTTCACCCCGATGCCCGGCACCCCCGGGACATTGTCGATGCTGTCGCCGCACAACGCCTGGACGTCGATGACCTTGTCGGGACCGACACCGAATTTCTCGCGCACCTCGGCGTCGCCGATCACGCGCTCGGTCATCGGGTCTCGCATCGTGATCCTGTCGCCGACCAGCTGCATCAGATCCTTGTCGGAAGACAGGATCGTGACTTTGGCGCCGGCTTCGACCGCCTGTCGGGCGTAAGTCGCAATCAGGTCGTCGGCCTCGAAGCCCGCCATCTCGATGCGGCAGATGTCGAAGGCGTCCGCTGCGCGGCGCACATGCGCGAGCTGCGGGACCAGATCCTCGGGCATCTCCCGACGATTGGCCTTGTATTCACCGTAAATTTCATTGCGGAAACTGGCCCCGGACGCATCGAGAATCACGGCCATGTGGTCGGCATCGGTCTCGCGCCGATATTTATCCAGCATGTTGCTGAAATGCATGACGACTTCGGTCGGCACGCCGTCCGATTTTCGTTGAAACCGCTCGGCGTTGGGATCGCGGGCGCGCGCGTAATAGGCGCGGAAAATGAACCCCGATCCGTCGATCAACAGCACATGGCGCGGCGCCGCGGCGGGGCCCGCCGACGCCGCCGCTTCAGGGGTCGATCCGACCGGAACGCCGGGACGCGGCTCGACTACGGGTTTCTCGACGACCGTTGCGCTGATCTCGTCCACGTTGCCCCTTCTTTCACGCGCTCCGCGCCGCCGTCTCGCCCCTCGACGACCTCGCATCGGGGGCCTCGTCCGGCCCGGCCCCGGCCGTCATCGCGCGATTGACGAACAGCCGCGAGCAATAGGGGCACTCGGCTTTTCCCGCCGGAGCAAGGTTGAGATAGACCAGGGGATGACCGAGCGCTCCGCCGCCGCCGTCGCAGCCGGTCACCGTCTCGTCGATGGTGATGGTTTCGAAGGGTTCCATGGCCGCCGAGCCGTCCCGCCGCCGGCCGCCGCAGCGCCGGTTGACCGTCTGTCGACGGCGATGATACGCATTGCCGCGGCGCGATCAATGACTCGCTCTTGCACAGCCGGCGGGCTGCCGGCGACCCCCGCTTTCCCGCCGCTTGCCGGACACGGTCGCGCGAACCAACCCGATCGGCCGGCCGCGATGTGACCGCCTGGTATCGATCGACGGCCTGGGCGCAGGTCCGGGCGTGGCTTGGCATCGGGTCATTGATCGCGGTTCTACTGCTGGCAGCCGCGTGCGCGCCGACGATGGATCGGACGGCGCGGCTCGAAGGGATCGGCACGGCCCGCGCGGCGCCCGATCCGCGGCCGGTGCCGCGTTTCGCCGGCAACGACTTCATCACCGCCGACGGTGAGGTGCTGCCGCTGCGCAAATGGCTGCCCAGCGGCGAGGTTCGCGCAGTCGTCCTAGCACTGCACGGCTTCAACGACTACAGCCATGCGTTCGCCGAGCCAGGCAAGGCCTGGACCAAGAACGGCGTCGCCACTTACGCCTACGACCAGCGCAGCTTCGGCGCCGCCCCGGACCGCGGCCGCTGGCCCGGCCCCTCGGCGCTTGCCGCCGATGCGGCCACAGCCTGCGCGATCCTGCGCCGGCTCTACCCGAACCGGCCGCTTTATCTGCTCGGCGAGAGCATGGGCGGGGCCGTCGCGGTGGTCGCGATGACCGGCGAAAGCGGCACGCCGATCGCCGATGTCGACGGCGTGATCCTGGTGGCGCCTGCGGTCTGGGGACGCTCGACGATGGACCTCTTGCCGCGCGCGGCGCTGTGGCTCGGGGTGCGCCTGATGCCTGGATTGACCTTGACCGGCCGCGGGCTCCACATCATGGCGTCGGACAATATCCCGATGCTGCGGGCCTATTCCCGCGACCCTCTGGTGATCAAGGAGACCCGGATCGACACGATCTACGGCCTCGTCAATCTGATGGATGCCGCCGTCGTCGCCGCGCCGAAACTGCGGGCGCCGCTCCTCGTCCTGGCCGGCAAGGAGGACCAGATCATCCCGCATGAGGCGACGCAGCAATTCCTGCGGGCACTGCCGAGCGACCGTGGCGATCGCTGCACCTTCGCCTTCTACCCGCACG
The DNA here is from genome assembly GCA_963790875.1 of uncultured Alphaproteobacteria bacterium. Lineage (GTDB taxonomy): Bacteria > Pseudomonadota > Alphaproteobacteria > ATCC43930 > CGMCC-115725 > AP-15. Next base: position 29,354 of record CAWBQT010000007.1, on the reverse strand, counting down.
GCTACCATATGCTGATGCGCGACCTCGACGGTCCGCTGGTGATCGCCGATGTCGCGGGCTGGATGCATGATCCCGCGGCGCCGCTGATCTCGGGCGCTGATCGCGGCGCCGCGCAAGCGCTGTTGCGCGGGACCGGCCATGCACCGGTCGGCGGCGGCTGAGCCGATGGACGCGCCGCTCGCCCTCCGATTGCTGATGCTGCTGGTGCTGGCCAACGGCGCGCCGCTGGCGGCCCGGACGTTGCTTGGCAAGCGCTGGTCCTCGCCGATCGACGGCAACCGACGGTTTGTCGATGGGCGGCCGATCTTCGGCCGCGCGAAAACGCTGCGCGGGGCGGCGCTCGCGATTCTGGTGACGACCGCGGCCGCGCCGCTGCTCGGGCTCGACTGGCGCATCGGCGCGCTCGTCGGGAGCCTCGCCATGGCCGGCGATCTGATTTCGAGCTTCTGCAAACGCCGGCTCGGCCTGCCGCCGAGCAGTCCGGCGTTGGGACTCGACCAGATCCCCGAAGCGTTGTTCCCGCTGCTCGCCTGTCGCGTGCCGCTGGCGCTGACGACGACCGAGATTGTGCTCGTCGTTGCCATCTTCTTCGCCGGCGAAGTGCTGCTGTCGCGTCTGCTTTACGCGTTCCGCCTGCGCGACCGCCCGTACTAGACTGGAGCTCGGCGGCGCAGCAAGCGGTGCAGCGTGATTTCCGGCCGGCAATTGAGGCGTACTGCGACGATGCTCGAGCCGACGCCAACCGAGGTGTAACCGGCCATCCTCCGATAGCGCCAGGCGCCTGACCCGAGCCGCCGCGGCAGTTTTGCGTCGAGGGTGATCGGGATGGCGCCGGGCAGGCAGAGCTGGCCGCCATGCGTGTGGCCGCTCAGCAGCACATCGAAACCGGCATGCGCCGCCTGGCGAAAGATCTCGGGGGTATGCGACAAGAGGATCGAAACTTCGCCGTCGGGAATGTCGGCGGCGGCCTTTTCGATATTGTCGACCCGATAGTAATGCGCGTCGTCGATGCCGGCGAGATGCAGCCTTTCGCCGTCGCGCCAAAGCGGCGTCGCTTCGTTGAGCAGCATCGCGATGCCCATCTCCTCCAAGGCCGGAACCATGCGGATCGAATCATGGTTGCCGAGGACGCCATAGACCGGGCCTCTGAGGCAATTGCGCAAGCGGTTCATCCCGTCGAGCGCGGCTGCGAAGGGCCCGTAGGTCTTGCCGCGGTAGTCGCCGGTCAGCACGCAGAGGTCATAAGTGACTTGCGGCAGCAATTCGGCGAGCCGCTGCATCGCCGCCGGGTTCATGTCGATGTGCAGGTCGCTGAGCTGCAGGATCGTAAAGCCGTCGAAAGCCAGCGGCAGCGCCGCGACGGCGATGTCGTTGCGGCGGACCTCGATGCGTCCAGCGTTTTTGCGGGCGCGCCAGTAGAGGCCGCTCAGTTGCAGCGCGGCGCGCACCACCGGTGGGCTCAAAAACCAGTTTTCCGGGTGAAAATAGTTGAAGCCGCGGCCGAACACCCGGGCTTCGCGATCGCCCTCGATGCCCAGCCGCTGCCGCGCATAGAGCCGCCCTAGGCGCCGCTCCAACTTTTCGGCAATCTCGCAGAGCTCCGTGTCGATCGCGCTGGCGCCGATCCTGCTTGGCATCTGCGGTGGCTTTCCCGTGGCAGCAGCGAGATCGGAACTGCCTTGCGTCGCGCGCCGCAAACCTATATCCGACATCGTTACTTTTTGGTTGTGCACCCGTAGCTCAGCTGGATAGAGCGCTGCCCTCCGAAGGCAGAGGTCGTGAGTTCGAATCTCGCCGGGTGCGCCATTCATCTCAATCACCTGGACAAAGCTGTCTCGATCATCCGAGGCCTCGTGTCCGGTCCGCCAGGGCGGCGCGTTGTCGCAAACCGCTACCGGCGATTTGTGGAAATACGAAGGCGTCAATTTAACTCCGGGTTCAGTCCAAAAGATGACACTCGGCGACGACGAGACGCGCCGGGCGCCACCGGGCACCCCCCTTTAGGGGGTGGCGCAGTCCTCGAAGATGTTATGCGGACAGGGAAAGCCGCCGCCCGGATCGGGTCCGGCCATCGCATTCCCGCCGCGGCCTCCGCATCCAGCCAACAACGACGCCAGCAACAACGCGACAGGGACAAACGCGACAGCGCGCGCGATTTGACCGGGACGCGCCGTATGCTGGCGGAACGACGCCTGATCCTCAGGGCAGCCGTTCATCTGTTCGTTCCGCGATGCGGTGTCACCGCGACGTTCTATTCGGAAAGCTGCCGTCGTCGGCATGCGGAACCGACAGGTCGAGCCGGCGTCCGGCGGGCCCGGTCGCGACCGGCGACGCCTTGACAGCGGTTGCGGCCAGATTCCTTAATGGCCGAGGCGGGCGCGTAGCTCAGCGGGAGAGCACACCCTTCACACGGGTGGGGTCACAGGTTCAATCCCTGTCGCGCCCACCATCAACGGCCCGCCGCCGCCGACGCGCTCTCCCGCCGGCGAATTGGCGCTGGCGGACGACCCCGCGGCTGGAGCCGCCGCGCTATCGACCGGAGTGCGACGCTTGCGGTAGGGTTGCCGCCGGCAGGAGCGGAGGCGGGGTCATGCAAGTCGCGCGGATCGGCGATTTCGCGGTGCATCGGATCACCGAATACGAGGGCCCGTTTATCGCTCCCGAGGTTTTCTTTCCCGATTTCGACCCGGAGGTGCTGCAATCCAGCCCGGATCTGGCGGGCCCGCGGCTCGTCGATCCGGCGACCGGTCAGCTGATCTTCTCGTTTCACAGCTTCGTCGTCAGGACCGGGCACCACACGGTCCTGATCGATTCCTGCCTCGGCAACGACAAGGAACGACCGACCCGGCCGCAATTCCACAGGCTGCGCAGCAATTATCTCTCTGACCTCGCCGCCGCCGGGGTCGCGCCCGAGGCCGTCGACTATGTGATGTGCACCCATCTCCATTGGGATCACGTCGGCTGGAACACGCGGCTCGACAGTGGCCGCTGGGTCCCGACCTTTCCGAATGCCCGTTACATCATGGCGCGGCGCGAGTACGACCATTGGCACAGCGTGCAACAACGCGGCGAGGATTCGCCGCATCGCCTCGCCTTCGAAGACAGCGTGCTGCCGGTGGTCCGCGGTGGACAGGCGCAACTCGTCGATGACGATTTTGCGCTCGAAGACGGGCTGTGGTTCGAATCGGCCCCCGGCCACACGCCCGGGAACGTCGTGATCCATGCTCGCTCTGGCACGGATCGCGCCCTGTTCCTCGGCGACGTTATCCATCACCAGCTGCAATTGGCGAAGCCGGAGTGGTCGACGCTGGCCTGCACCGACCGCGAGTTGTCCCGCCGCACCCGCACCCGTCTGATCGAGGAGCATGTCGACCGCGGCACCCGGCTGTTGCCGGCGCATTTTCCGGCGCCGACCGTCGGCCGGATTCGACCCCATGGCAGCGCCTACCGCTACCAGTTCGAATAGCTTGATACAACCGGGCGGGGAGGGGCCATGACCAGGATGACGGGCGGCGGTGCCTTGGTCGAGATGCTGCGCCGGCATGGCGTCGATACGATCTTTGCCTTGCCGGGGGTGCAGAACGATGCGCTGTTCGTCGCCTTCTACGACGCCGGCGAAGCGCTGCGCGTGATCCACACCCGGCACGAGCAGGGTGCCGCCTATATGGCCTTCGGCTATGCGCGAGCGACCGGCAAGGTCGGCGCCTATGCCGTCGTGCCGGGGCCGGGCTTTCTGAACACGACCGCGGCATTGTCGACCGCCTACGCGACGAACGCGCCGGTGTTGTGCGTCAGCGGCCAGGTCCAGTCCGACCTGATCGGACGCGGTTTCGGGCTGCTGCACGAGATCCCCGATCAGCTCGGCATGCTGCGCCGGTTGACCAAATGGGCGGCGCGGATCGAGCACCCGACCCAGACCGGCCGGCTCGTCAACGAAGCCTTCCGGCAATTGCGCGAGGGTCGACCGCGGCCGGTCGGGATCGAGGTCCCGCCCGATGTGCTGGCGCTCGAAACCGAAGTCGCGCTGCCGCAACCGGAGGTCGCGGCACCCTCTGCCGAACCCGACCCGGAACTGATCCTCAAGGCGGCGACGGTGCTCGCCGCGGCGAAGAAGCCGCTGTTCTTTGTTGGCGGCGGCGCCGTCGATGCGGCCGACGAGGTGCTGGCGGTAGCCGAGTTGCTGCAGGCGCCGGTCGTCTGCTTTTCGGGCGGCAAGGGCATCGTCAGCGACCGCCATTACCTCGCGCAATCCTCGCTCGCCGGGCATGAATTGTGGCGCGACGCGGATGTCGCGCTCGCCGTCGGCACCCGGCTGCACCAGCCGCAATTGCGTTGGGGCATCGACCGCGATCTGACCTTGATCCGCGTCGATATCGACCCGGCCGAGATCACCCGGTTTTTCAAGCCGGCGCTCGGCATCGTCGCTGACGCCAAAGCCGCACTCGCCGCGTTGCGCGAAGCGCTCGAGCGAGAGGGGGTGCAACGCGCATCGCGCCGCGCCGAGCTCGAGGCGCTGAAAGCCGCCACCTCGGCGAGGCTCGCCGAGCGGCTCGGCCCGCAATGCGCTTATCTCGACGCGATTCGGGCCGAACTGCCGGATGACGGCATCTTCGTCGAGGATCTGACGCAGGTCGGCTATGTCGGTCGCGCGGCGTTCCCGGTCTACCGGCCGCGGCGCTACATCCACAGCGGCTACCAGGGGACCCTCGGCTTCGGCTTTGCGACGGCGCTCGGCGCCAAGGTCGGGCGGCCCGATCTACCGGTCGTCTCGATCTCAGGCGACGGCGGCTTCATGTACAACGTCCAGGAGCTGTCGACCGCGCTGCGACACGGCATCGAGATCGTTGCCATCGTCTTTGCCGACGGTGCTTATGGCAATGTCCGGCGCATGCAAAAAGAGGAATACGGCAACCGGCTGATTGGGGTCGACCTCGCGAACCCGCAATTTCCGCAAATGGCCGAGAGTTTCGGCGCAGCCGGCGTGCGCATAACGAGCCCCGACGGTCTGCGGCGCGAACTCGCCGCCGCGCTGAAGCGGCGCGGCACGACGCTGATCGAGGTCGCGGTCGGCGAGATGCCTGATCCGTGGCGAATGCTGGTGCCGCCGCGGATTCGCGGCAACCGCTAGCCGCGATGTTCGACAAGGCGAAGCTCGAGGCTTTGCGCGCCAAATACGAAGGTGCGCGGGAAACCGAAGTCGCTCCCGAACAATTCCGGAAGCCGCTCGCTGCAGTCTTCGGCACCGAATACCGGCGGGCGATGCCGTTTGCCGGAGTGTCGACCTTGCTCGACCTGCCCTATCGGCCGGATGCGGCCGAACAGCCCGATTTCGCCGGGCTCGAGGTCGCGCTGATCGGCGTTCCGATGGATCTCGGCGTCACCAACCGGCCCGGCGCCCGTTTCGGGCCGCGCGCGGTGCGCGACATCGAGCGCATCGGTCCGTACAACCACGCGCTCGGCGTCGTGCCACGGTCGGAATGCGTCGCGGCCGACATCGGCGACGTGCCGATGCGCTCGCGCTACAGCCTCGACGGTTCGATCGAGGACATCGCCGAATTCTACACACGCGTCCGTGCGGCCGGGGTGCGCCCGCTATCGGTCGGCGGCGACCATTCGGTGACCTACCCGATCCTCAGGGCGCTCGGCGGCGAGCGGCCGCTCGGGCTCGTCCATATCGACGCCCATTGCGACACGATGGGCGAATTCGACGGCTCGAAATTCCACCACGGCGGACCGTTCCGCCAGGCCGTGCTGGCCGGCGCGCTCGATCCCGAACGCACGGTGCAGATCGGCATCCGCGGGCCGGCTGAAATCTTCTGGGGCTTCTCCTACGAGTCGGGGATGACGGTGCTGCATATCGAGGATGTCGACCGGCTCGGCATCGCGGGCGTCGTCGAAAAGGCCCGGCAGGTCGTCGGCGACGGCCCGACTTACATCTCGTTCGACGTCGACGGGCTCGACCCGGCCTATGCCCCCGGCACCGGCACGCCCGAGGCCGGCGGGCTCACCCCGCGCGAAGCGCAGGCGATCCTGCACGGCCTCAACGGTCTCGACATCATCGGCGGCGATGTCGTCGAGGTGGCCCCGGAATACGACCCGACCAGCAACACCGCGATGGTCGGGGCGCAAATGCTGTTCGAGATCTTCTCGCTGCTGGTACTCGGGCCGCGCTTCAAGCGAAGGTGACGACGCCGGGCGTTGCCGGCAGGGAAGCGGCGGCGAGCGGCCACATGGAGTGGAACCGCTGAGGAGCCGAGCACAATGGAAAGCAACAAGAGCCTTTTCGTCGTGATCCGCCGATATGGGCCGCCCTACGATGCGCAACAACCGCTGGAAGCCCAGCCTGAATGGGAGGCGCACCGCGTCTTCATGAACGCATTGGAGGCCGAAGGCCTCGCGCGCCTGGCCGGACCGCTGGAAGGGGCCGCCGAGGTGCTTCTCGTATTTCGCGCGGAGAACAGAGACGAAATCGATCGGCGCCTCGAGGCCGATCCGTGGACGCGATCGGGGATCCTCTCGACCGACCGGATCCTGCGATGGAACCTGCGCCTTGGCGAGGTGGCGTAAAGCGTCAATCCGTCACGATGGGCCGCGGGACCAGCGCTCCTTCGCGGCATCGTCCTCGGCGCGCGCCGCCACCCAGCGCTCACCCTGCGGCGTCTCCTCGCTCTTCCAGAACGGCGCATCGGTCTTCAGCCAATCGATCAGGAAATGGCAGGAGGCGAGGGCCGCTTCGCGGTGCGGCGAGGCGGTGGCGACCAGGACGATGCGGTCGCCGGGTTCGAGCCGGCCATAGCGGTGGATGATCAGCGACGCCGCCAGCGGCCAGCGGCGATGCGCATCGAGCTCGATCTCGGCGAGCTTCTTTTCGGTCATCCCCGGGTAATGTTCGAGGATCAGCGCCGTGACCGCGTCGCCGCCCCCAGCGCCAGCTGGCGACAGATCGCGCACCAGCCCGACAAAGCTCGCGATGCCGCCGATCTGATGATCGCCGGCCGCGAGCCGGTCGAGTTCGGCGCCGATGTCGAAATCCTCGCGCTGCACGCGGATCATCGCTCAGCCTCCGGTCACCGGCGGGAAGATCGCGACTTCGTCGCCCTGGCGCAGCGGATGGTCGAAACCGACATAGTCGTGGTTGACCGCGACCCGAACGACGGCACGGTTCTGCAGCGCCACGGCGTAATTGGCGCCGCGCGCCGCCAGCCAATCCAGCAGCCCGGCGATGTCCTTGATCTCCGGAGACAGCGCCAACTCCTCCTCGGCACAGCCGATGCGGGCTCGCAGCCAGGCGAAATAAAGGATCTTCACCCGATCACCTCGGCAAACGGCAGAAAATCGACGATCGTGCCCGGCGCGAGATCACGCGTCGCTTCATCGAGGACGACGAGCCCGTCCGACTGGACGATCGACGAGATAATCCCGGCGCCGTCGCGCGCGAAGCGGACGGCCACGCAAGCGTCTCCGTCGCGTTCCAGCCGGGCGCGCAGATATTCGCGCCGCCCCGGCTTTTTCTGGTACGTAAAGCCGGCCCGCACCGGATAGGGGCGTGGCGCAACCGCCTTGGCGCCGGCGAGCTTCAGGATCAACGGCCGGGCGAGCATCGCAAAAGTCACGACGACAGCAACCGGGTTGCCGGGCAGCCCGATCAACGGCACGCCGGCCACCTGGCCGAGCGCCACCGGCCGCCCCGGCTTGATCGCGAGCCGCCAGAAATGAAGGCTGCCGAGCCGCTCGACCGCCGCCCTGACGTGGTCCTCCTCGCCGGTCGAAACGCCGCCAGAGGTGACGATCAGATCATGCCCGGCGCGCGCCGCGGCGAGGGTGTCGGCAAGGGCCGCCTCACGGTCGGGGCGGATGCCGAAATCGCTGACCGTGCAGCCGAGACCGGCAAGGAGTGCGGCGAGCATGAAGCGGTTGGCATCGTAAACGGCGCCGGCCGGCAGCGGCCGGCCTGGTTCGCGCACCTCGTCGCCAGTCGACAACAGCGCGACGCGCAAACGCCGGAAGACCGGCAATTCGGCATGGCCGAGTGCCGCGGCGAGACCGAGATCGGCGGCGCCGAGCCGCCGCCCGGCAGCGAGAGCCAGCGCGCCGCGGGCGACATCCTCGCCGGCGTGCCGCCGGTTGGCGCCCTTCTTGATCCCTGGCCTCAGCCGCACCAGCTCCGCTTCGACGACGCAGTCCTCCTGCATCATCACCGTATCCGTCCCCTCCGGCATCGGCGCGCCGGTGAAGATCCGGATCGCCTCGCCAGGTCGCACCCGCCGCTCGAGCGGATGGCCGGCGGCGGCCCGCCCGCCGACCGGCAGCACGGTTTCGCCGTCGGGCGCCAGATCGGCATGGACGAGCGCATAGCCGTCGACGGCGCTGTTGGCATGCGGCGGCAAGTCCATGGACGCGACGATGTCGCGCCCCAAAACGCGGCCGGCAGCCTGCGCGAGCGGCACCGCTTCGGTCTCGACCACGGCCGCAACCCGCTCGTCGATCCGGGCGAGCGCCGCCGCGACCGTCAACAGGTCATCGCCCGAGGCAAAGCAATCGTTGCTCAGCTGGGCCATCGGCGGAGCCCCTGATGCTCGATGATGAAATCCGCGACCGCCGCCGGGTCGGACAATGGCAGGCAAGGCACCCCTAGACCTGGCAGCGTCTCGTCTGAGGCGACGGCAACGACGGACGGATCGTCCGGGTAGAGCGGCGGCTTGCCGAGCGAGGGACGCCGGATCTCGATTTTCGCATGCGGATGGCGCTTGAAACCCTCGACCAGGATCAGATCGACCGGGCTCATCTGCGCGATCAACCGGTCGAGGGTCGGCTCGGGGGCCTCGCCCAGCTCGTGCAGCAACGCCCAGCGACGTTCCGAGGCGACCATCACCTCGCGCGCCCCGGCTTGCCGATGGCGCCATGAATCCTTGCCCGGCTGATCGATGTCGAAGGCGTGATGGGCGTGCTTGACCGTCGACACGGTAACGCCGCGAGCGCGCAATTCCGGGATCAGTGCCGTCATCAAGGTCGTCTTCCCACTGCCGCTCCACCCGGCGAGGCCGAAGATCCGCATGCCGCACGTCCTGCTTGTCGGCTCAGTTGGGTTGCGCGGGCGCGCGAGGCAATGCCGATGTCAGGCGGGGTGCTCCGATTTGCCTGGCTCGATCGGGCGGGCCGAGGGCACGCGGCTAACGTGACGCAGCCCGGCGACGAGGTAGTCGTATCCGGTCACCAGGGTCAGTAGGGCCGCCGCCCATAACAGGGTCTCGCCGATCCCCGTCACCGGCAGAACGACCGGCCCGGCATTGCCGACGATCAGAAAGCCGATCGCCACCATCTGGATGAACGTCTTCCATTTGGCGAGCCGCGATACCGGCACGCTCACCCGCAACCCGGCAAGGTATTCGCGCAGGCCGGAAACCAGGATCTCACGGCACAGAATAACCAGCGCCGGCGGGATCGTCCCGGCAGACAGCCGCCCGAACGCCGTCAGCATGAAGAGCGTCGCCGAAACCAGCAGCTTGTCGGCGATCGGGTCGAGAAAGCGCCCGATTTCCGACTGCTGCTGCCAGCGGCGCGCCATGTGTCCGTCGAGCCAGTCGGTGACCGCCGCGGCGCTGAACAGTGCGCAGGCAAACCAGCGGGCGGCGGCGCCGTCCACGTAGAAACTCGCGACGACGACCGGGGTGGCGACGATGCGGGAGACGGTCAACAGATTGGGGAGGCTCGTCAATGCCACAAATCGCTCCCGGCGCGAGATCGGATCGGGGTCATCTTACGCATCGCTATGGAAATGATCATAAATCTTTTTTGCCACAGCCTTGCTGATGCCGGCGACTCGCTCCAGCTCGCCAAGACCGGCCCGCGCCGCCGACCGCGCCGAGCCGAAATGATTCAATAGTGCTCGCTTGCGCCGTGCGCCGACGCCGGCGATCGCGTCGAGCGGCGATCGGCCTAGCGCCTTCGTCCGCTTGGCGCGGTGCGTGCCGATCGCAAAACGGTGCGCCTCGTCGCGAAGCCGCTGCAGGAAGTAGAGGACCGGATCGCGCGGATCGAGTGAGAAGGGCGGACGGCCGGGCAGAAAGAACCGTTCGCGACCGGCATTGCGGTCCGGCCCCTTGGCGATCCCGACGATCGCGACATCGTCGATCCCGAGCTCCTCGAACACACTCTGCGCGATGCCGAGCTGCCCCTGGCCGCCGTCGATCAGCACGAGGTCCGGCCATTGGCCCCGGTCGCGCTCGGGATCTTCCTTGAGGGCACGACCGAACCGGCGCTGCAGGACCTCGCGCATCATCGCGTAATCGTCGCCGCCGGACTGCCCCGCACTCTCTTCCCCGGTCTTGATCCGGGAATCCGCCGATTGCTCCTTCTCCCCGCTCGCCGGGAGAAGGAAAGGGGGAGGGGCCTTCCGTTCTTGCGGCAGACCGCGAATCGTGAATTTGCGGTACGCGCTCTTGATCAGTCCGTCCGGCCCGGCAACGATCATCGCGCCGACCGCATTCGTACCTTGAATATGGCTGTTGTCGTAGACCTCGACCCGGTTGAGCGGCCCGTCAAGACCGAACGCCCCGGCAGTGCCGTCGAGCAGCCGACGCTGCGAGGCGCTTTCGGCGAGGCGGCGGCCGAGCGCCTCGCGCGCCGTGGCGAGGATGCGGTCGACGAGCTTTTTCTTGTCGCCGCGCTGCGGCATCGCCAGCGTCACCCGTCCGCCGCCGAGCGACAAAGCCTCCTCGACGAGCTCCTGCTCGTTAAGGGGATGGCTCAACAAGACGAGCGGCGGCTTCGGCCGATTGTCGTAGAACTGCCCGACAAAGCTCGTCAGTACCGCTTCGACCGAAAGCTGGCGGTCGTGGCTGGGGAAATAGGCTCGGTTGCCCCAATTATGCCCACCGCGAAAGAAGAACGCCTCGACGCAGGTCTGCCCGCCCTCCTGATGGGCGGCGATCACGTCGGCATCGACGAGCCCGGCCACATGGATATCCTGATGGCCCTGGACCAAGGACAGCGCGCGGATCCGGTCGCGGATCAGGCCGGCGTCCTCGAAATCGAGACGCTCCGCGGCCTTCTGCATCTCGCCGGCGAGACGTTCGAGCACGCGTCCGCTCTTGCCGGAGAGGAAGGCGAGGGCTTCGTCGATCAGCGCGGCATAATCATCCCGGCCGACGCGGCCGACGCAGGGCGCGCTGCACCGCTTGATCTGGTGCAATAGGCACGGGCGGGTGCGCACCGCGAACATGCTGTCGCTGCACGAGCGCAACAGGAACGCCTTCTGCAGCGTCACCAGGGTGCGGTTGACCGCACCGGCCGAGGCGAACGGGCCGAAATAGCTGCCCTGCTTGTCGCGCGCGCCACGATGCTTGGCGATACGCGGAAATTCGTGATCCGCCGTGATATGGATCAGCGGAAACGACTTGTCGTCGCGCAGCAACACATTGTAGCGCGGCATCAGCCGCTTGATCATGTTGCATTCGAGCAGAAGCGCTTCGGCTTCGGTCCCGGTGACGACGATATCCATCGCCGCCGTCTCGGCGACCATCCGGCGCAGCCGGTTCGACAGCCCGGCCGTGTGGGTGTAATTCTGCACGCGGCTCCTGAGGCTGCGCGCCTTGCCGACATAGAGCGCGTCGCCTCTGCGGTCGAGCATGCGGTAAACTCCGGGGGCGGACGGCATCGTCCTCAGCGCGTCCCGGATCACGGCGAGACCGGCGGCACTGCCGGTTGGCCGGGCGGCAGGCGGCGCCTCGGCCGCGGTCGTCGCTTCTGCCCCGCCGGTCTCGTCCGTAGAACCAAAGGCGGGCTCGGAGGGTGCGTCGGCGACAATGCCGCCGGGCCCGCGGCGCGGATCCATCGTCGATAGTTGCCGGCGGCGAGACGCCGGCCGTGATGCCGTCGATCCCGTCCCGGTTTTGGTCAGCGGTTCGTCAATTGGTTGTGCTGTCATGCTGATTCCGGAAAAGCCGGCGATATCCACGAATCCGGTGGATAACATTGTTGAAAAAACCGATGCATCGCCGGTCGAGCGACGCCAATCCTCGGGTTTTGATGCTTTGCCTATAAAATAGGCAGTTGCAGGGGGGTCTATAACACATTGAACTTATTGGTACTTTATCGAATATGGTTAATATTCCAGACTCGCCGGTGGAGAAGGATCGTCCGCAGGTCCGTCATTGCAATGTCACACGGATTGTGAGCAATTTGCCGCGCTGGCGATCGTACCTGCCGGCTCCCGGCACAATCATCAGGCGAACCGGCCGCTTCGAGTTGGGGTCCGCTTCGTGCCCAAGGCGACCCGTCATTCCAGAGCCGGCAAGCGTTGCGGTTGTGCCCAGCCAAGATGCTGGCCGCCGTCGAGCGCGATCATCTGGCCGGTCATCGCCGGCGCTTCGATGATGAAACGCAAGGCCGCCGCGATCTCCTCCGGGCTCGTGCCGCGGCCAAGCGGCATCATCGCGCATTGCCGGGAAAACTGCTCATCGCTTTGCCGCGGGCTCGGCAGGGTCGGGCCGGGTCCGATGCCGTTCACCCGGATGCGCGGCGCCAGCGCCAACGCCAGGGTTTGGGTCAACGCCCATAGGCCGGCCTTCGACAATGTATAGGTGACGAAATAAGGGGTCAGTGACCATACCCGCTGATCGAGCATGTTGACGACGACGCCGGCCGCCTCGACCGGCAGCCGCCGCGCAAGATCCTGGATCAGAACGAACGGCGCCCGGAGGTTGACCGCGAGATGCGCGTCCCAGCTTTCCCGCGTCGCGGTCACGACCGTGTCGTCGCCAAACACCCCGGCATTGTTGACCAGCACGCCGACCGGCCCGAACTCCCGCTCGGCCTGCGGCAAGAGACCGCGGACCGCATTCTCGTCGGCGAGATCGGCGGCGAATGCCGCAGCCTTGCCGCCACGGCCGCGTATCTCGGCTGCTACCCTTTCAGCCGCGGCGCGCGAGGCATGATAGTGGAGCGCGACCGCGAAGCCCGCATCGGCGAGCGCCAATGCCAGGGCGCGGCCGATGCGCCGGCCGGCCCCGGTCACAAGCGCCGCCTTCGGCACCGGCAGCGCCGGTGCGGCGCCGCTCACGGCCGCGGCGGGTCCGCGCTCAGCGGCGGGCACGGCGCTCCTTCCTGGCGCGCATCTTGGCGCGCGCCACGTCGCGTGCCGAGACCCCGGCGCGGCCCGCCGTCGAGCGGCCGCGCGGACCTTCGCCGCGCGCCGCCGGGCTGCCCGGCGGGCCATTCGCGGCCGCCGGCCCCGGAAGCCCGAGATCGGCCTGTTCGAGCCGGCGGATCTCGTCGCGCAACCGCGCCGCCTCTTCGAATTCGAGATCGGCCGCGGCGTCGCGCATGCGCTTTTCAAGGTCGGCGATGACCGCCGCCAAATCCTTGCCCTGATAATGCGCGGCTTCGCCTTCGGCGAGGCCGAAGGTCACATGGTCGCGTTCGTAGACGCTTGAGAGAATATTGGCGATGCCGCGCCGCACGCTTTCCGGCGTGATGCCGTTCGCCGCATTGTAGGCCTGCTGCTTCTCACGCCGGCGGTTGGTCTCCTCGATCGCCGATTTGAGACTGTCGGTGATGCGGTCGGCATAGAGGATGGCGCGGCCGTCGATATGCCGCGCCGCCCGGCCGATCGTCTGGATCAGCGAAGTGCGCGAGCGGAGATAGCCCTCCTTGTCGGCATCGAGAACCGCGATCGTGGCGCATTCCGGGATGTCGAGCCCCTCGCGCAGCAGGTTGATGCCGATCAGCACGTCGAAGACGCCGAGCCGCAGATCGCGGATGATCTCGATGCGTTCGAGGGTATCGACGTCGGAATGCATGTAGCGCACGCGGAGCCCCGCCTCGTGCAGGTATTCCGTCAACGCCTCGGCCATCTTCTTGGTCAGCGTGGTGACCAGCACGCGGTGGCCCTTGCGCGCCTCGTCGCGGCATTCGGCCATCAGGTCGTCGACCTGCGTCTCGATCGGGCGGATGAGGCAAGGCGGGTCGACGAGCCCGGTCGGGCGCACGATCTGCTCGACGAATACGCCGCCGGCGCGGTTCATTTCCCATGGGCCGGGCGTCGCCGAGACAAAGATCGTCTGGCCGCGCATCGCGTCCCATTCCTCGAATTTGAGCGGTCGGTTATCGGTGCAGGACGGCAGTCGGAAACCGTATTCGGCGAGGGTCGATTTGCGCATCCAGTCGCCGCGGAACATGCCGCCTAATTGTGGCACTGTGACGTGGCACTCGTCGACGAAGACCAGCGCGTCGCGCGGCATGTATTCGAAGAAGGTCGGCGGCGGCTCGCCCGGCCGGCGCCCGGTCAGATAGCGCGAGTAGTTCTCGATCCCGGCGCAGCTTCCCGTCGCCTCGATCATCTCGACGTCGAAATTGGTGCGCTGCTCGAGCCGCTGCGCCTCCAGGAGCTTGCCGCCGGCATGGAGCTCTTCGAGGCGGAATTTAAGGTCGCGCTTGATCTGTTCGATCGCCTGCAACAGGGTTGGCCGCGGCGTCACGTAGTGGCTGTTGGCATAGATCTTGATCGATTGCAGGGTCGCGGTTTTCTCGCCGGTCAGCGGATCGATCTCATGGATTGCCTCGATCTCGTCACCGAACAACGAGAGCCGCCACGCGCGATCCTCGTAATGCGCCGGGAACAGCTCGATCGTGTCGCCGCGCACGCGGAATGCGCCGCGCACGAAATTGTGGTCGTTGCGCCGGTACTGCAATTCGACGAATTGAGCGAGAAGCTGGGTGCGGTTGACCCGGTCGCCCTTGGCTAGGGACAGGATCATCTGCGAATAGGTCTCGACCGAGCCGATGCCGTAGATGCACGAGACGCTGGCGACGACGACGACGTCGCGGCGTTCGAGGATCGCCCGCGTCGCCGAATGGCGCATCCGGTCGATCTCCTCGTTCAGTGACGATTCTTTTTCGACATAGGTATCGGTGCGCGGCACATAGGCTTCGGGCTGGTAATAGTCGTAATAGGAGACGAAATACTCGACCGCGTTTTCCGGGAAAAAGCTCTTCATCTCGCCGTAGAGCTGCGCCGCCAGCGTCTTGTTCGGTGCCAGAATAATCGCCGGCCGGCCAGTGTTGGCGATGACATACGCCATCGTGAAGGTCTTCCCCGAACCGGTGACGCCGAGCAGCACCTGGTCGCGCTCGCTGCGCGTGAGCCCCTCGCACAATTCGACGATCGCCTGCGGCTGATCGCCGGCAGGCTGGAACTCCGAGGACAGAGCAAACGGCCGGCCGACATCGCTATTCGGACGTTCGGCGACGAGCAGCGGCAGCATGGTCACCAAATTTAGGACGTCGGCCGATTTCATGCCAGTCGCTCCGGGTGGGGCAAATGCCCGCCTTGGACCTTAGCTCTGCAGCAGCTTCTCAAAGAACGCGATCCGTCCGTCGAGATCGGGCCCATAGGCGGGGATCTCGACGAAGCCGAGGGCGCGGTACAGCGCGATTGCCGGCGCCATGCTGCGGCGATCGCTGTCGAGGCGCACCCGGACATAGCGCCGTGCCCGCGCCTCGTCGAGGATTCGCGTCAGCAGCATTCTGCCGAGCCCGCCGCCGCGCGCCTCCGGCACGACATAAAGGCGCTTGATCTCACCGACGTCATCGCCGAGCCGCTTCAATCCAATCGCGCCCAGATAGTCCGGTCCGCATCGCGCCACGAGGAGACAGCCGTCCGGCGGAACGTAGGGCGCCGGAAGGGCTGCGAGTTCGGCCTCGAAACCTTGATAGGAAAGGCTGAACGGCAGCGAGTCGCCATACCTTTGAAAGAGGGCATGCGCCGCGCGGATGTCGGCAGCCGAGATCGCCGGGCCGATCGTCGCCAGCGGTGCCCGAGCACTCATTTTGCCGTTTCCAGGACGGAGTTTCTGGTGATCTTCGAGTGAGCGAGGCGATGAAGAGACATCGATGCAGATGGCGGCACGCCACGTGTTCGCGTCAACCACATTCCGATGCGCATGCAAGACGTCTTTGCCATGAGCGGCGGCATCATCCTCGCCAACCGTTCGTGTCAGCGACGGGCGTACCGCATCGAGGAATTGAAGTGCTGGCGCGGCCGGCGTGTTCTGGGGGCAAGACCGGCTCGACATCCTGGAAGAGGCGGTCATCTGCAGCCGCTCAGGCGATTTCGGCCGCACACCCGACAACGCGCACCGCGGCAAGAGCTGAGAGCCGGCACAAGGCATCGCGCCGGCCGCGGCCTCACAGCGTCACCGCGACCTGGGCATGGCCCTCGCGCCGCAGCACATTGACCGATACATCCTCGCCGTGGCGGCGCAGCAGCATGTCGACCCGGTTCGTTCCCAGCGACAGCGCGCGGATCCTGACCTCGTCGAGGAACGCTGGCAGCCGCGGCCGACAAAAGCGGATCTGCTCGGCCGCGGCATCGAATTCGAGGCCGACACAGGCCTGTAATAAGGCGAACGGCGCGGCGCAGGACCAGGCCTGCGGCGAGCAAGCCACCGGGTAGAAGGTCGGCCCCTTGCCGGGCACGCGGCGAAACCCGCAGAACAGCTCCGGCAGCCGACGCAGATCCATGTAGGCGGCGCTGTCGAAGATGCCGGAAAGTAGCCGCTGCACATGGCGGTGCAGCCCATAGCGGGCAAGCCCGAACCCGAGCAGGGCGTTGTCGTGCGGCCAGACCGAGCCGTTGTGGTACGACATCGGGTTGTAGCGGGCTTCCGATGAAGCGATCGTCCGGACCCCCCAGCCGGTGAAGAAGGCCGGACCCAGGAGCTGATCGGCGACGAGGCTCGCGCGTTCGCTCGTAACGATGCCGGTAAACAGGAGCTGGCCGGCGTTCGACGAGCGCACCCGGCAGGCTTCCTTGCGGCCGTCGAGCGCCAATGCATAGGTGCCGATGTCATCGCACCAGAACGCCGTCTCGAACTGCTCGCGCAACCGTTCGGCCTCGCCTTCGAGCGCTCCGGCGCGAGCGGGGCGGCCAGTCGCGACGGCAATTTTTGCGGCAAGGCGCTTTGCCGCGTAGACATAGCCCTGCACCTCGCAAAGCGCGATCGCACCTTCCGCATCGCTGCCGCTGGCGTGGAATATCGAGTCGAGCGAATCTTTCCAGCCCTGGTTGACGAGCCCGGTCCTTCCGATCCGTTGGTATTCGACAAAGCCGTCCCGGTCTGGGTCGCCAGAGGTGTCGATCCACAACAGCGCCGCCTCGATGGCCGGCCACAATTCCGCGATCGTTTGCCGGTCGCCGGTGCGCTCGAAGTAGAGACCGGCCAGGAGGACGAACAGCGGCGTGCTGTCGACCGAGCCATAATAGAACGCGAACGGCACCTCGCCGAGGCGCGCCATTTCGCCCGACCGCATCTCGTGCAGGATCTTGCCCGGCTCGGCATCGGCCTCGGCACGAAACTCCTTAGCCTGCGTTGCCGCCAGGAATCTGAGGACTCCTTTAGCGATCGCCGGGTCGATCCACAGCATTTCGATCGCCGTGATGATCGCGTCGCGGCCGAAGGCCGTGCTGAACCACGGAATCCCGGCATAGGGAAACGGGCCCTGCTCCTTATCGGTGATCAGCATGTAAAGGTCGGCCATCGTGCGGCACAAAACCTCGTCGAAGATCTGGTTCGAGGTTTCGACCGAAGCGGCGCGCGCCGAGGCGCTGCGCAGCGCCCGCTGCGCTTCCCGCATGCACACGAAAAATCGCCGCGCCGGCGGCTCCTGTATTTCCGCTTCGCAGGTGACGGTGAAAAAAACGGCTGCTCGCTTGCCCGGCGCGACGCTCAGACGGAAGCGCGCTTTCTGTTCTTCGACGATCTCTGGCGCCGGATCGAAGCGGATCACCGATCGGCGCTCCAAGTCGTCGAGCCCGCGATAGCCGAAGGTCACCCCGTTCGGCGCGAAAGTGATGGAAGTCTCGCCGCGCTGCGACCGGCGGCGTCCGCGGACCTCGAAGATATCGGCAAAATCCGCCGCGAAATGGAAGGTAAGCTCGATCTCGCGCGGCGCGGCGTTGTAATTGCGGACGCCGAGCCGCTCATAGCAGACGCCCTGCCAGAGAAATTTGGAACGGACGAGGTGGATTGTGTCGCGGGGAAAGTCGAGCCGCCCGTCGGCGAAGAAATCAGGGTTGGTCAAATCGGCCGCGAGCAGTGTGTTGTTGTCCTGAACCGTCGAGCTCAACAGCAGCGGCCGCCGCCCATTGAGCAGAAGGCGCAAGTCGGAAAGATAACGGGTGTCCTTGTGGTAGAGCCCCTCGGGGCTGCCGCTGCCGGCGACGATGTCGCCGTAATGGTCGAAGACACCGAAAGTGTCGCCGTGTTTCAGCGTTCGCGGCCGGCGCTCGAGGATCGACGACGTCGCCGGGATATAGAATTGCACCGGCTCCGCCGCCATTCCCACCGGCTGCGCCATGGTGGCGCCTGTCGCTTCGTCTGGCGTCAACGACTCTCTCCTTCTACCGCTGCGGGTTTCTATCGCTACCGAGTTAACAGATTTGGGCAGGGCGGGTGATGGCGAAGGAAGCCGGCAGTCCGCGGCATGACCAGGAGCAGTCTGGCTTCCTCTCTTCCGTTTCCCTGCGACGCGACGCCGCTCACCCTCTCTCGGGCTATCAGCAGAGTTGATCGGTCCGCGGCTTGGGGTCAGGCGCGCGAAATCGGAGTGTGCACGCAGGCTCCCCCAGCAGGAGGGTTTGCCCACGCGACGCATCTCGTCCTCGTGACCCATTCATGTGGCGGCGAAAATTGTGTGAACCCCGTAGCTTACCACCGGCCCGCGGGCGCGGTCGCGATGGCGGGAAGCTGCCTCGGTCCGCATTCGACGCCGGCGGGCTGTGGCTTCGCCACCTTATCGTAGCCCTTGAGATGATCGCGAGCGATGCGTTCCGCGGTAAGCCGCTGCTCGAAGCGGCGGCGGACGACCCGGCGATCCCAGCGAACCGACGTCTTCGACCGCGGCGACCGCCGCGCCGACATTGTCGACGATGAAGCCGGCAAGCCCGTGTTCGACACTTCCGGCACCGCGCCGCACGGCCAGGCGATGACCCGCGTGCCGCAGGCCATTGCCTCCGGGAAGCATGTCGCCCTCACTATAGCGGCCGCTTACCCTTTTTTGAGCGGCCGCGATGGGGCATAGGGCAGGCGCAGGTCAAGACCCCGGTACGCAACCGGGCCTGGTGCGACAAGCAAGCGCACCGCTTGTTTATGCGACGGCAAAGGAGAGGCGGATTGGTGGGCATTCTACCGCCAACCAGTCAGGACTCTGGCGATAAGGCCGCAGTATCAACGGATAAAGCGGCAAAATATGCTTCGGAACTGAACGTCATTTCCCGATTTTACTTGGATGACGGAGCGCAGGGCGGAATTCTCGATACAAACCAGAATGGCCCGGACACCGGGCCTCAGGCATGCCCATTGCGTCCCCGGCGCGCGGGCGGTTTGCTTACGTCTTCCGGTCGCGCGACGCGACGGCAGGTCGAGAGGTGAAAGATGGCGGCGACCCTTCCCCGCATAGTCGTGCTCGGTACCGGCGGCACCATTTCCTCGCTCGGTGCGTCGAGCCTCGATGTGCTCGACTATCCGGATTTCGGAGAGAAGCTGACCGCCGAGGCGCTAATCGAACGGTTTCCGGAGACGCGCCGGGTAGCCGACCCGGTCGCGCTGACCCTTCGCCAGGTCGGCAGCACCGACATCGGTCCGGCCGACTGGCTCGAACTGCGCGCCCAGATCCACCGGATCGCCGATGCCGAGCCGGCAACGGCCGGTGTTGTCATCCTGCACGGCACCGCGACCCTCGAAGAGACGGCGTTCTTTCTCAACCTGACCCTGCGCTCGGCGCAGCCGGTCGTGCTGGTCGGGGCACAGCGTCCGGCGAGCGCGCTCGGCACGGATGCCGGCATGAACCTCGTCGCCGCCCTGCGCGTCGCCGGCTCGGCCGAAGCCTGCGGCAAAGGCGTGCTCGTCGTGCTGAACGACGAGATCCATGCGGCACGCGACGTGGTCAAGACTTCGACCTATCGGGTGCAGACCTTCCGCTCGCTCGACTTCGGCGCGCTCGGCCATGTCGACAGCGACGACGTACATTTCTATCGCACACCGCTCGGCGCCCACATGCCCGCCGGCCCGTTCGCAGCGCTCGACCTCGCGCTGCCGCTGCCGCGCGTCGACATCGTCTATTCTTATGCCGGCGCCGATGCCGCGCTTGTCGATGCCGCTGTCGCGGCCGGCGCGCGCGGCCTCGTCTCGGCCGGCTTCGCGCCGGGCAGTCCGACGCCGGCGCAGCGCACGGCCTTTGACCGCGCGGCGCGCGACGGCATCGTCGTCGTGCAGTGCAGCCGCGCCTTTTCGGGTCGGGTGGCACCCCGCCGCCGGCTGCGCGAGAGCGGTATCGTCGGCGGCCTCGATTTCAGCCCACAAAAGGCCCGCATCCTCTTAATGCTGGCGCTGACGACGACGACCGACATCGAGGCCGTGCAGCGGACCTTCGCCGTCTGTTGATCAACCTGGCCTTGCCGGGCCAAGACACCGCCGGAAAAGAAATTTATTTGATGACGCGCGCGGTGAATGAACGAATGGCGACGTTGCGAGCATCGAAATACGATTTTCGTTCGATTTCTTTCTGTCTTCCGAGCGAAGGCCGGGATCTATGTCAGTAATGGGCGCCGGAGTTTATCCTCGGGCCGCGCGGAATGCGAACAAGTCTGTCCCCCGCGACGAAGGCGGGGGAGGGCCGGTGTGGCGAGTCTAGTAGGATGTTGCTGGATCGGTCCGTCGGCGTCAGAGCGGGGGCGGGTCCTCGGCGACGATCTCCGCGGCGAGGCTGTTGTCGACCGCCTCTTCGTAGGGCACGGCCTGTTTGACGAAGCGGCCGGAAACGAGGCCGGCGGCGAGCCGGTCGTAGCCGACGCGAGGCAGGATCGGGTTCTTTCCCCAGATGCCGAGCGCCCGGTAGCGGGCGATCGCGGCGCATAGCAGATCGGCCGGCATCGCCGGGAAGAACGGCCGCACCGCCTCGGCCAGCGCCTTGGCCGGGCTCGCATGCAGCCATTTTTGCGTCCGGTAGAGCCCGCGCACGAGACTTTTGATGTCGCCGCGCCGTTCGCCGAGCAGCCGGCGGCGCGCGTAGAAGCTGGTATACGCGGTCGGACCGCGCGCCGCCGCGGCGTGCCAGAGGTGGCCGGCGCCGTCGGCGATCAATTCCTCGGCGAAGGGCTGGAACAATTGCACGACGTCGAGCTCGCCGCGGCGCAGCGCCGCCGCGTTGTCGGCCATCGCACGATCGGCGACGCGCGGCAGCGCGTCGGGGTCGAGCCCGGCCCGCCGCAGATCCTCCTGCAGGCAGAGCCAAGGGGTCGGCACTTCGCTGACCGTCGCAACGCGCCGGCCATAAAGGTCCTGCAATGTAAAATCGGGCCGCGGCGCGCAGCCGACGAGCATGAACGGATCGCGGGTCACCGCCTCGCCGAAGCAAACGAGATCGCAATCCGCCCGGCTTTCGTAGAACTGGTTGACCCGCATCGGTCCGCCCCAAGCGACGTCGACGGTGCCCGCGAACAGGCCCAGCGGCGCCGCGCCTAGCGCCGGTGTCGCGGCGAGTTCGACGACGATGCCCTCGGCGCGATAGGCGCCAAGGCTCAGGGCCGCGTAATAAGGAACATAGAGCAGGCCGCGTAGCGATTCCTGGAGGATGACCGGCATCGAGCGTCTTCCCGGCGGTGGCTATTCCCGAGAATGCGCGTAGAATGACCGCTCGTCGATGGCGATCCGCCGACGGCCGCGAATTGCCATCCGCAGCAAGCGGCAACCAACGAGAACGGGGGGTATGATGAGCGATTTGTCCGGACCGCCGTTTCGCGCCGATCATGTCGGCAGCCTGCTCCGGCCGCCGGAATTGCTGCGGGCGCGGGCCGAGCATCAGGCCGGGCACCTCGCGGCCGATGCGTTGCGCGGCGTCGAGGACGCGGCGATTCGCGACGCCGCGCGGATGCAGGCCGAGATCGGGCTGCGCGGCGTCACCGACGGCGAGTTCCGCCGCGGCTCGTGGCACATGGACTATCTCTACCGTATCGGCGGTGTCAGCAGAGTCGATCAGACGATGCGCCTGCAATTCAGGAACGAGGGCGGCACGGTCGAAGCGGCACTCGGCGGCTTTTGCATCGCCGGCAAACTCTCTTTAGGGGACACGATCTTCGGCGAGGATTACGCCTATCTGAAGTCGTTGGCGCCTGAAGGCACGATCGCGAAGTTGACGATCCCGTCGCCGTCAATGCTGCATTACCGCGGCGGGCGCGCCGCGATCGACCCCGGCATCTACCCCGAGATGGAGGCGTTCTGGCACGACCTGGCGGCCGTGTATGCGGATGAGATCAAGCGGCTCTACGCTCTCGGCTGCACCTATTTGCAACTCGACGATACCAGCCTTGCCTACCTGAACGATCCGGCGCAGCGCGCCCATGTCGCTGCGATCGGCGGCGACGGCAACACGCAACATCTGACCAACATCAAGGTCATTAACGCCGCGCTCGCCGGCAAGCCGGAAGGCATGACGATTACGACGCATATGTGCCGGGGTAATTTTCGCTCGTCGTGGATGGCCGAAGGCGGTTACGACCACGTCGCCGAGGCCCTCTTCGGCGAATTGGCGGTCGACGGATTTTTCCTCGAATACGACGACTTGCGCTCGGGCGGTTTCGCACCGCTCCGGTTCCTGCCGAAAGGCGAGAAGAGGGTGGTGCTCGGTTTCGTCACCAGCAAGCGGGCCGAACTTGAATTGAAGGACGCGTTGAAGCGCCGGATCGACGAGGCGACTCGCTATGTGGCGCTCGACCAGCTGTGCCTGTCGCCGCAATGCGGCTTTTCGTCGACTGTCGACGGCAACGCGCTAACCATCGATCAGCAGAACGCAAAGCTGCGTCTCGTTGTCGAGACCGCGCGAGAGATCTGGGGCGCGTGAGCTCAGTGCGGCGCCCTACGTCGACGCCATGAGGCAGTGACGAACGCGCGTCGCAAGGCGCGCTCGCAAATATCGGTGTCGGTGGAAGCGCCGGCGGGGCTCAATGCGCGTCGAGGAAGGCGAGCAGCTGCCGGTGCCGGATGAAGCACGACTTGGGGCACGCATCCGGTCTCCTCTCGCGGCGGCCGCGAAGCCGCGCCTCATTGTTGGGCCGCGGTTCGCGGGGTGAAGCAATGGTTAAACCCATTGCCGTAGCCGCGCCAGCAACCCGGGCGGATGCGTCTCGGTTGCGAGACGCCGCAAATCGGCCGTGCTGCCGGCGATGTCGGGGGTCGGCCCGTCGAGCGAGGCAATGATTAGCCGCGCAGCGCCCCAGCGGTCGAAAACATAGATGCCGGCGCTGTGCGTTACTTCGTAGGGATGGTCCTTGGTCGCCGGCGTCACCGAGTAGACGATCCGGTAACGACGGGCGAGGGCCGCAAGCTCATCCGGCGTGCCGCGCAGCCCGACGATCTCGGGCGCGAAATTCTTGACATAGGCGGCCAGCACCGGAGCTGTGTCGCGGTTCGGGTCGACGGTGACGAAGAGCAGGCGCACGGCGTTGGCTTCCGGGCCGAGAAGCCTCATGATGTGCGCCACATTGGACAGGGTGGTCGGACACGCGTCCGGACATTGGGTGTAGCCGAAATAGACCAGCACAACCTTGCCGCGGTAGTCGCCCTCGGTCACCCTGTTGCCGTCCTCGACCCGGGTCATCGTCAGGGACAGCGCCGGGAGGCTGCCCGATACGTCGATCGCATGCCATGTGGCGCCGTCATCGCAACCGGCGAGGAGCGCGAGCGCGATACCTAGGATGAGGACTCCGGCGCGGCGACGGGTGATGCCGCCGGCCGAGCGACGCGCCAGCGCCGCAGCCTTCGCTGTGGCGCGACGGCGTGTGGGCTCGTGCGGACCGGCAATCATCTCGCCCTCTCTCGCGCTGCACCCGGCGATCGCCGAACACGCCCTGCCGCGGCCCGTAGCTTCCGTTTCGTAAAATTATAGCCGCGGCCGGGTTCCATCGCTGTGTGGCGGCTTGACCCATGCGCCGGCGCAAGCGCTCTCTTCGCGGCCTCCTCAGGTCGTCGCCTATCCGCTGCATCGCCCCAGCCGGCCCACCCCGTCGAGGGCGAGAGCGCGCTTTCGACAGGTGCGAAATTTTCCCCATTCTCGGGGCCTATTGCCGTCGACAACGCGGACGGCTAAATGACCGGCAGCATCGGCGCGGATTCGACGCAACGACCGGGGCTGGGATGGGAGCGCCATCATGCTGCTACATTGGCTCTGGGTCGTCATTATCGGCTTTCTCGCCGGGGCGATCGCCAAGCTCTTCATTCATGGGCCAGGCGGGTTCATCGTCACGACCTTGCTCGGCATCGTCGGCGCGATCTTCGCCACCTGGCTCGGCGAGCGCATCGGCTGGTATGCCGCGGGGCAGAGAGCCGGCTTTCTCGGCGCGATTATCGGCGCCGTGCTGATCCTGGCGATCTATCGGGCGATCGTCGGCGGCCCGCCCTAGCGCACGGACGCCGGCGGCCGGTTTTGGGTGCACTGCAAAATGCGGTAGTCTTGTCGCTGCCGTCTATATAATGTCGCGTATCGCGGCCCCGCCCGGCTCAGCCGCGATTTTTAATCCCAGCCACCCCCGTCCGGTCGATCAGCCTTGGCCGTATCCTCAGCCGCCCCGCCCGCCGCCCCTGACATCGCCGGCGTAGCGATCGAAGACGAAATGAAGCGCTCCTACCTCGATTACGCGATGAGCGTGATCGTGGCTCGCGCGTTGCCGGATGTGCGCGACGGCCTGAAGCCGGTGCACCGCCGCATTCTCTATTCGATGAAGGTCAACGGCAACGCGTGGAACCGCGGTTACCGCAAATCGGCGCGCATCGTCGGCGATGTCATCGGCAAATATCATCCGCACGGCGAGCTGGCGATCTACGACGCGATGGTGCGAATGGCGCAGGATTTCGCGATGCGCCTGCCGCTGATCGACGGCCAGGGCAATTTCGGCTCGATGGACGGGGATTTGCCGGCGGCCTACCGCTATACCGAGGCGCGGCTCGCCCGGGCCGCCGATTCGCTGCTCGACGATCTCGATAACGACACGGTCGATTTCCAGCCGAATTATGACGAGACCGAGGAGGAGCCGAAGGTCCTGCCGGCCGGCTTTCCGAACCTCCTGGTCAACGGCGCCCAAGGGATCGCGGTCGGCATGGCCACCAACATCCCGCCGCACAACCTAGGCGAGGTCATCGACGCCTGCTGCGCCTATCTCGACAATGGCGCGATCACCGTCGAAGAGCTGATGGAATGCGTGCCGGCGCCGGATTTCCCGACCGGCGGGCTGATCCTCGGCCGGGCCGGCACCCATGCCGCCTACAAGACCGGCCGCGGCGCGGTGATCCTGCGGGCGAAGCACCACGTCGAAGAAATCCGCAAGGATCGCGAGGCGCTCGTGTTCACCGAGATGCCTTATCAGGTCAACAAGGCGAAGCTGATCGAGCGCATCGCCGAATGCGTCCGCGACAAGCTGATCGAGGGCATCGCCGAACTGCGCGACGAGAGCGACCGCGAGGGCGTGCGCGTCTTCGTCGAGCTGAAGCGCGACGCCGAGCCCGACATCGTGCTGAACCAGCTCTTCCGCCATACCGCGCTGCAGACAAGCTTTGGCGTCAACATGCTGGCGCTGAACGGCGGGCGGCCCGAGCTCTTGACCTTGCGCGACGTGATCGCCGCCTTTGTCTCGTTCCGCCAGGAGGTCATCACCCGGCGCACCGGCCACCTTTTGGGCAAGGCGCGCGAGCGGGCGCACATCCTCTTGGGCCTGTCGGTCGCGGTCGCGAATCTCGATGCGGTGATTGCGCTGATCCGCGCCGCGCCCGATCCGGCGACGGCGCGAGAGGGCCTCACCGGCAGGGCTTGGCCGTCGACCGAGGTCGCGCCGCTCGTGGCGCTCGTCGGCGAGCCCGGCCGCGCCGTCGCCGCAGACGGCACCTACGGGCTCTCCGATGAGCAGGCCCGAGCGATCCTCGATCTGCGACTGCAGCGCCTGACCGGGCTCGAGCGCGACAAGATCGCCGAGGAATTACAGGGTCTAATCGCCGAGATCGCCGGCTATCTCGAAATCCTGCGCTCGCGCGCCCGGCTCTTCGACGTGTTGCGCGGCGAATTGCTGGCGATCAAGGAGCGGTTTGCGACGCCGCGGCGCACCCGGATCGAGGATGTCGAGTTCGAGGCCGATATCGAGGCGCTGATCCAGCGCGAGGCCATGGTCGTCACCGTCAGTCATGCCGGCTACATCAAGCGCGTCCGGTTGTCGACCTATCGGGCGCAGCAGCGCGGCGGCAAGGGCCGTGCCGGTATGGCGCTGCGCGAGGAGGATTTTCTCAGCCAGGTCTTCGTCGCCTCGACCCATGCATCGGTCCTGTTCTTCACCTCATCGGGCCGGGTCTACAAGCTCAAGGTGCACCGTCTGCCGCTCGCCACGCCGCAGGCGCGCGGCCGGGCGATGGTGAATTTGCTGCCGAACCTCACGCCGGGCGAGACGATCTCGACGGTCATGCCGCTGCCCGAGGATGAGGCTAGCTGGTCCGACCTCGCCGTCGTCTTCGCGACGGCCAACGGCTATGTCAGGCGCAACGCGCTCGACGATTTCGGGAATGTCATGGCCAACGGCAAGATCGCGATGAAGTTTGAAGGCGAGGATGCCGACGACCGGCTGATCGCTGTCGCCACCTGCACAGACGAGAATGACGTGCTGCTCGCCACCCGCAACGGCAGGGCGATCCGCTTTTCGGTCGGCGACGTCAGGGTATTCTCCGGCCGGACCTCGGTCGGGGTGCGCGGCATTCGGCTGCTCGGCGACGATCTCGTCATCTCGATGTCGATCCTGCGCCATGTCGAAGTCGCTCCAGACGTGCGCGATGCCTATCTGAGCCTTGCCGCAAAACGGCGGCGCGAAATCGGCGAGGACGGCGAAGCGCCGCCGGAGCCGCTGCCCGAACCCGAAGAAGCCGATGGCGACGACGGCACCGGAAGCGGCAGCATATCGGACGAGGTCTATGGCGATCTCGCCGAGCGCGAGGAATGCGTCCTCAGCGTGACCGAAAAGGGCTTCGGCGTCAGGACCTCGGCCTATGATTACCGCATCACCGGGCGGGGCGGGCAGGGGATCGAGAACATGGACCTGCGGCGCCGTGAGGGCGATGCCGTCGTCGCGGTCTTTCGGGTCGGCAACAATGATCAAGTCATGTTGGTGACCGATGGCGGCATGGTGATACGCTGCCCAGTCAACGACATCCGCATCGCCCGACGGCGCAGCCAGGGGGTCGTGATCTTCAAGGTCGGCGATGGCGAGCGTGTCGTCTCGGTGGCCCGGCTGCCCGAAGATGCCGAGGCAAACGGCGACCCCGCGGAACCGGCCGACGATGCAGCGGACGGTGAAGCTCCTCAGGCCGGAACTGGTGACCCATGATGAAGCCGCGCATCGGGATCTATCCCGGTACTTTCGATCCGATCACGAACGGCCATGCCGACATCATCCGGCGCGCCGTCGGACTGGTCGACCGGCTGATCGTCGGCGTCGCCCGCAACGACGGCAAGGGACCGCTCTTCGCCACCGACGAACGGGTCGAGATCGTCCGCGACGAGATCGCCGATCTCGAAAACGGCGACGCCCAGCGCGTAGAGGTACGCGCCTTCGACAGCCTGTTGATGCATTTCGCGCACTCGGTCGGGGCTAGCGTCGTGATCCGGGGCCTGCGCGCCCTGTCGGATTTCGAATACGAGTTCCAGATGGCCGGGATGAACGCCCGGCTCAATCCGGACATCGAGACCGTGTTCCTGATGGCCTCGGACCGCTTCCAGTTCATCTCGTCACGTTTCGTCAAGGAGATCGGCGCGCTCGGCGGCGACGTTTCGCATTTCGTCAGCCCGCGGGTCGCGGCACGCCTCCTCGACCGCTATGCAATTGGGCGGGCAAAATCGCGCCGCCGGGCCGCCGGCGCCGGGTGAAGGCGCGACGGCAAGCGCATTTCCCCGTACCGCCCGGACATATCCCTACCGATTCGACCTAACCTCGCGAGCACGCGTGCCCGCCGCCGGCTCACTCGAGCGAGAATGCCCCCGGGTCGTCGCCCACGGGTTGAAGACGCCGCCGCCGCCGCTATCTTCGACGTCGCCGACATTCCGCGTAGCAGGATAGAGTTGGTATTCAATTGCCGTGCCGCGAGCAAACTGTCGATGACCGGAAGCGAATGCCCGATCCGCCGTTTCAGAGTGCCGCTGATCACGCCCCACGGGCGGGACGACCTCGTCGCCGACAGAAAGAATGCGGTCGAAAAAGCGTGATTCGAGCGCCGAGAGCGCCGCGGCAAACCGGGCGCGAGCCGGACTTTCGATGTTCCATACCGACTATTCGATGCCGGCGGTTCGGCTGGCGCCGGCGCTCGAAGAGCACGGCTTCGAATTGCCGTGGGCACCCGAGCATTCGCACATCCCAGTACCGCGGCGCACGCCGTTTCCGGCAGCGGCGAGTTGGCGAGGCCGTATTATGGCGAGTTGCCGAGGCCGTATTATGATGTCGTGGACCCGTTCGTCGTGCTGGGCGCGGCTGCCGCGGTCGCCACAACCTTGAAGCTCGGCACCGGCGTATGCCTTGTCGTGCAGCGCGACCCGATCCAGACGGCAAAGCTGGTCGCCTCGCCGACCAGGTCTCGAACGGCCGGTTTCTGTTCGGCGTCGGCGTCGGCTGGAACGCAGAGGGGGTCGAGGACCACGGCACCGCCTTCAAGACCCGCTTCAAACTGAAGCGCGAGCGCCTCGAGGCGATGAAGGCAATCTGGACCGAGACGACGGCCGAATTCAGTGGCGAGTTCGTCCAATTCGGGCCGCTGATGACCTGGCCGAAGCCGGCTCAGCCTCCGCATCCGCCGATCATGGTCGGCGGCGCCTTCCCGCATGCCGCACGGCGCGCGGTTCGCTGCGGCGACGGCTGGGTTCCGATCGCCGGCCGGGCGCCGTATGGGTCGGTCGACGACTACCTGCCCAAGTTCAAGGAGATGGCGCGAGGCCGGCGCGATGACGCATCGCTGCCGATCACGCTCTTTGGCGGCGCCGAGGATGAAGACCTGTTGAAGCGCTATTGCGATATGGGCGTCGCACGCGTCGTTACGACCTTGCCGGCCGAAGGGGCCGAACAGATCATCCCCGAGCTTGACCGCTGGGCGGCGTTGATCCGCCGGGTCAACGGGTGAGGGGCCACCCCGTCCGGTAAGCGAACCCGGGGCGCGGCCGCTCGTTGCTTGTTGGGTGAAAGCGGACCGCCTCGGCCCGGCGCACCTCAATGGAGGAAGCGCAACAGCGCAAACAAGATGCCAGTTGGCACGCCGCCGCCGAGTGGAGTGACGATCCGATGCTAG